>NZ_CM188258.1:0-3882180 GCF_052748445.2 Agromyces molybdatiresistens
ATGACGGAACAGCCCATCAGCGAGACGTGGGCGACGGTCCTCGGGAGACTCTCCGACGACGAGGCCATCACGCCGATGCTCCAGGGCTTCCTCAACCTGGTGGAACCGAAGGGCATCGCCGCGGGCACCTTCTACCTCGAGGTGCCGAACGACTTCACCGCGAGCATGCTGAACCAGCGGATGCGGGTGTCCCTGCTCTCGGCCATGAGCGCGATCGACGCGCCCTCGCCGGTCACCTCGTTCTACGTGGTCGTGAACCCCGAACTCGAGGAGCTGCGGCCGGCGGAACCCGTCTCGGGCAACGCGATGGGCCCGGGGTCGTCCGTCGGCGGCACCGGCCCGGCCATGGGCGGCCTCGGCATGTCGGCCGGCGCGATGGGGATGGGCCTCGACACCGCGACCGACGACGTCCCGGTCGGCCCGCAGCCCATCTTCGACAGCGGCAGCGGCAGCGTCGACCGGCCGCGCGACGCGCGGCTGAACCCGAAGTACTCCTTCGACAGCTTCGTCATCGGCCAGTCCAACCGCTTCGCCCACGCGGCGGCGGTCGCGGTCGCCGAGGCGCCGGCCAAGGCCTACAACCCGCTGTTCATCTACGGCGATTCCGGCCTCGGCAAGACGCACCTCCTGCACGCGATCGGCCACTACGCGATGAGCCTCTACCCGGGCATCCGGGTGCGCTACGTGAGCTCCGAGGAGTTCACGAACGACTTCATCAACTCCATCGCGAACAACCGCGGCTCGCTCTTCCAGCAGCGCTACCGCAACATCGACATCCTCCTGATCGACGACATCCAGTTCCTGCAGGGCAAGGCGGAGACGCAGGAGGCGTTCTTCCACACCTTCAACACGCTGCACGACCACAACAAGCAGGTCGTGATCACGAGCGACGTGCCCCCGAAGCACCTCACGGGCTTCGAGGACCGCATGCGCAGCCGCTTCGAGTGGGGCCTCATCACCGACGTCCAGGCGCCCGACCTCGAGACGCGCATCGCGATCCTCCGCAAGAAGGCGCAGAACGAGCACCTCCAGGTGCCCGACGACATCCTCGAGTACATGGCGTCGAAGGTCTCGAGCAACATCCGCGAGCTCGAGGGCACGCTCATCCGCGTGACCGCGTTCGCCAGCCTGAACCGCACGCCGGTCGACATGCCGCTCGTGCAGACGGTCCTGAAGGACCTGATCACCGATGACACGGACAACGTCGTGGCGCCGGTCGACATCATCACGGCGACCGCCGACTACTTCAAGCTCACGGTCGACGACCTGTACGGGTCGAGCCGATCGCAGGCCGTCGCGACCGCACGGCAGATCGCGATGTACCTCTGCCGGGAGCTCACGAGCCTCAGCCTGCCGAAGATCGGCCAGCTGTTCGGCAATCGCGACCACACGACGGTGATGTACGCGAACAAGAAGATCTCGGAGCTCATGAAGGAGCGCCGCTCGATCTACAACCAGGTCACCGAGCTGACGGCTCGCATCAAGCAGACCGCCCGCTACCGCTGAATCCGGGCGACGGATGTCGCGCGCCCGCTCGGCAGCTCGTGGCGTCCGGCGCGCGCACCGTTCCAACCGGGGCTCCGTCGCCGACCGCCCAAGCCGGCGATTCCGGCTTCCTGAGAGCGCGCCGACACGATTCCGCACAGGTGTGGAAAATCTGTGGATTGTTAACGAGCAACCGCGCCACGACTGTTGAGACGCCGACTCGCCCTGTGCACAACTCCGAACGGCGGTCGGCGACGACGGATGCCGCGCGCCCGGGTTTCCACACACCGTGCACAGCCTCGAACCGCCCGCATGCCATTGCTCAGGCGGATCTCCGAACGCCATCCACAGTTTCCACACCGGTTAACACCGTTAAGAGATATCTGGATTAACACACGGCGTTCGGCAACCTGGGATCGGTCGGTCGGGAGCGCCCGTGGGACGTGCACCGGGACGCGCGAAAACACCGCGCCGGAAACGGGCGTCCGGATAGCATGGGAGCCACCCAGCACCTCCACGACGGGAGAACCGTGAAGTTCCAGGTCAATCGCGACGTCTTCAGTGAGGCCGTGTCGTTCGCCGTCAAGCTGCTCCCGCAGCGCACGACCCTCCCGATCCTCTCCGGGGTGCTGATCCAGGCTGAGGGCGACGGCCTCGTCCTCTCCTCCTTCGACTACGAGGTGTCCTCGCGCACCGCGATCCAGGCCGACGTCGAGGAGCCTGGCACCGTCCTCGTGTCCGGTCGTCTGCTCGCCGAGATCGCCGGCCGCCTGCCCAACGCCCCTGTGCGCGTGTCGACCGAGGAGTCGCGCATCTCCGTCACCTGCGGATCGGCCAGCTTCACCCTGCTCTCGATGCCCGTCGAGGAATACCCGTCGATCCCCGAGATCGGCGAGCAGACCGGCGTGGTCCCCGCCGAGGAGTTCGCGTCGGCCGTCGCGCAGGTCGCGGTCGCGGCATCCCGGGACGACGTCACCCCGGTCATCACGGGCGTGCAGCTCGAGGTGCGCGAGACCAACCTGAGCCTCGTGGCGACCGACCGCTACCGGGTCGCGATCCGCGAGATCGACTGGGACGGCGGCGGGGTGGCCGGCGACGGCGACGCGACGACGACCGCGCTCGTGCCGGCGCGCACGCTGCAGGAGGTCGGCAAGACGTTCGGCCATTCGGGCACGATCTCGGTCGCGATCACGAGCCGCGACGACCGTGAGCTGATCGCCTTCTCCGCCGATCGCAAGACGGTCACGAGCCTGCTCATCAAGGGCAACTTCCCCCCCGTGCGCCGGCTGTTCCCCGACACGGTCGAGAACTACGCGGTCATGAACACCGCGGAGCTCATCGAGGCGACCCGCCGGGTGGCGCTCGTGCTCGAGCGCGAGGCCGCGCTGCGGTACTCGTTCTCGGAGGACGGACTCACGCTCGAGGCGATCGGCAGCGAGCAGGCCCAGGCGTCGGAGTCGATCGACGCGATCCTCACGGGCGATCCGACGGTGGTCTCGCTGAAGCCGCAGTTCCTCCTCGACGGACTGCAGGCGGTGCCGAGCGAGTTCGTGCGCATCTCGTTCACGAAGACCGAGAACCCGAACAAGCCGGGTCCCGTGCTGATCACGAGCCAGACCTCGCGCGAGCAGGCGGGCGCGGACAGCTACCGCTACCTGCTGCAGCCGAACCTGCTGCTGCGCTGAGCACCGACCGCGCCGGCGTTGTCGGCGGCGGCGGGTAGCGTGGGGGTTCGCAGGAAGGGAGCCGCACCGTGCACGTCGCGAGGCTCTCGCTCACCGATTTCCGCAACTACCGTTCGGCCGAGCTGTCGTTCGAACCGGGCGCGACGGTCATCGTCGGGCGCAACGGGCAGGGCAAGACCAACCTCGTCGAGGCGATCGGGTACCTCGCCACGCTCGGATCGCACCGCGTGTCGAGCGACCAGGCGCTGATCCGCGCCGGGGCCGATGCTGCGATCGTCCGCGCGGTGCTGTCGGCGGACGGCCGCGAGGTCCTGCTCGAGCTGCAGCTCAACCGGCAGGGGGCCAACCGGGCGCAGGTGAACCGGGGCTCGGCGAAGCCGCGCGACCTGCCGCGATACGCCCACACCGTCCTCTTCGCGCCGGAAGACCTGGCGATCGTGCGGGGCGAGCCGTCGGTGCGGCGCCGCATGCTCGATGGCCTGCTCGTGCAGCGCATGCCGCGTCTCGCCGGCGTCATGGCCGACTACGACCGCGTGCTGAAGCAGCGCAACTCACTCCTGAAGAGCGCCCGCGCCAGAGGGCTCGCCGCCTCCCAGCTGACCACGCTCGACATCTGGGACGAGCGGCTCGTCGCGCTCGGCGCCGAGCTCATCGACCGGCGGAACGACCTGGTGTCCGAGCTCCGCGAACCGGTGGCCGCCGCGTACCGCTCGATCGTCGACGCCGACCACCGCCCCGAGCTGCAGCCCGTGCTCTCGATCGACGGCGCCGATCCCGACGACGAGTCGACGGATGCCGCGCCCGATTCGGGCAGCGACGGCACCGGTGCCGAGGCGGGGCCGGGCACGGCCACCACGGCGGAACGCTTCGCCGCGGCGCTCGCCTCGTTGCGCCGCCGGGAACTCGAGCGCGGTGTCACGCTCGCCGGCCCGCACCGCGACGACGTGCTGCTCCTGCTCAACGGCCTGCCGGCGAAGGGCTACGCGAGTCACGGAGAGTCCTGGTCGTTCGCGCTCGCGCTCCGCCTCGCTTCGGCCGAGCTGCTGCGACGCGACTCGTCGACGGGCGACCCGGTGCTCGTGCTCGACGACGTCTTCGCCGAACTCGACCGCCTCCGCCGCGAGCGGTTGGCCGCCGCCGTCGGCGGCTACGAGCAGGTGCTGATCACGGCCGCGGTGCTGGAGGACGTGCCCGAGCCGCTGTCGCACCGGGTGATCCGCATCGCGGCAGGTGAGGTCGTCGAGGTCCCCGGCTCGTCGCGCGGCGGCGAGCCGGACGCGCCGTCCGGAGACGCGGGCCCCGGCACCGAGGCGTCCGCCGAACCCATGCCGTCGGAGGCATCCGGTGTCTGAGGCCGCGCGCACGTACCAGCACTTCCGCGAGATCTTCGGCGGCGAGCCCCGCATCCGCCCGGGCCGGGCTCGGGTTCGTACGCGCGAGGCCGAGGGCAGCGAGCCGTTCGCGCCCGGGCGCGACCCGAAGTCGCTCGGTTCCGCGATCGACGCGCTCACCGCGCAGCTGGGCTGGACGGGCCCGCTCTCGCAGCAGGACCTGCTCTCCGCATGGCCCGAGATCGCCGGCGAAGACATCGCGCGCCACTCCGAGCCGATCGCCATCGAGGGCGGCGTCCTGCAGGTGCGATGCGAGTCGACGGCCTGGGCGACGCAACTGCGGATGATGCGCGAGGAACTCATCCGGGCGATCCTCGAACGGCACCCTCGCGCCGGCGTCGACACGATCCGTTTCCAGGGGCCGGATGCCCCCACCTGGAAAAAGGGTCCCAGATCGGTTCCAGGGCGCGGTCCACGCGACACCTACGGCTGAGACGGCAAAATCGGTCACTTCGCCTGTCTCGGGCCCGCAGATCGGCGCGGAGCGGCTCGGGGGACCCCTCGGACTTGATAGGATCGAGAGTCGCCAGAACGACGGTTTGGAGCCCGATTCACCCATGACAGCTGAACCGACGAAGGCCCAGGGTGCGCCCGAATACGGCGCCGACGCGATCCAGGTTCTCGAGGGCCTCGAAGCGGTTCGGAAGCGCCCCGGCATGTACATCGGCTCGACGGGGCCCCGCGGACTCCACCACCTCGTGTACGAGATCGTCGACAACTCCGTCGACGAGGCACTCGCCGGCCACGCCGACGACATCGACGTGACGATCCTGCCCGACGGCGGCGTCCGCGTCATCGACAACGGGCGCGGCATCCCGGTCGACGTGCACAAGACCGAGGGGCGATCCACCGTCGAGGTCGTGCTCACCGTGCTGCACGCGGGCGGCAAGTTCGGCGGCGGCGGGTACGCGGTCTCCGGCGGCCTGCACGGCGTCGGTTCCTCGGTCGTCAACGCGCTCTCGAGCCGGCTCGACGTCGAGGTCAAGCGCCAGGGCCACGTCTGGCGGCAGTCGTACCGCGTCGGCGTGCCCGAGGCACCGCTCTCCCGGGACGAGGCGAGCACCGAGACCGGAACCACGATCACGTTCTGGCCGAGCGAGGAGATCTTCGAGACGGTCGAGTTCGACTACGAGACCCTCCGCACCCGCTTCCAGCAGATGGCGTTCCTCAACAAGGGGCTGCGCATCACGCTGACCGACCTGCGCGCCGGGCACGTGGAGATCGACCCGGAGGACACGCCGACCACCGGCGCCATCACCATTCCGGTGCAGCGCACCGACACCTTCCTGTACGAGCGCGGACTCGTCGACTACGTGGAGTACCTCAACCGGTCGAAGAAGGTCGAGCTCGTCAACGACGAGATCATCTCGTTCGAGGCGGAGGACACCGACCGTCACATCGCGCTCGAGGTCGCCATGCAGTGGACCACGGCCTACACGGAGTCGGTGCACACCTATGCGAACACGATCAACACGCATGAGGGCGGCACGCACGAGGAGGGCTTCCGGGCAGCGCTCACGACGCTCGTCAACCGGTACGCGCGCGAGAAGGGCATCCTGAAGGAGAAGGACGACAACCTCTCCGGAGACGACGTGCGCGAAGGCCTCACGGCGGTCATCTCGGTCAAGCTCTCCGAGCCGCAGTTCGAGGGACAGACGAAGACGAAGCTCGGCAACACCGAGGCGAAGTCGTTCGTGCAGCGCGTCGTCGGCGACCAGCTCGGCGACTGGTTCGATCGCAACCCGAACCAGGCTCGCGACATCATCCGCAAGGCGCTGCAGGCGGCGACCGCGCGCCTCGCGGCCAGGAAGGCCCGCGAGGCGACCCGCCGCAAGGGCTTCCTCGAGAGCAGCGGGATGCCCGGCAAGCTCTCGGACTGCACGAGCAAGGACCCGACGGTCTCCGAGATCTTCCTCGTCGAGGGCGACTCGGCCGGCGGGTCGGCCAAGACGGGGCGCAACCCCGAGACGCAGGCCATCCTGCCGCTGCGCGGCAAGATCCTGAACGTCGAGAAGGCGCGCCTCGACCGAGCGCTCGGCAATGCCGAGATCCAGGCGATGATCACCGCGTTCGGCACCGGCATCGGCGAGGACTTCAACCCCGAGAAGGCCAGGTACCACAAGATCGTCCTCATGGCCGACGCCGACGTCGACGGCCAGCACATCACGACGCTGCTGCTCACGCTGCTGTTCCGCTACATGCGGCCGCTCATCGAGATGGGCTACGTCTACCTCGCCCAGCCGCCGCTGTACCGCATCAAGTGGTCGAACGCCGACCACGACTACGTCTACTCCGACCGGGAGCGCGACGCGGTCATCGCCGACGGCCAGGCGGCCGGTCGCCGCCTGCCCAAGGACAACGGCGTGCAGCGCTACAAGGGCCTCGGCGAGATGAACCACCAGGAGCTGTGGGACACGACCATGAATCCCGAGTCGAGGACGCTGCTGCAGGTCACGATGGACGACGCCGCAGCAGCCGACGAGATCTTCTCGACCCTGATGGGCGACGACGTCGAGTCCCGCCGGTCATTCATCCAGAAGAACGCGAAGGACGTGCGTTTCCTTGACATCTGACACGATCGAGCCCGGCGCGGGCGAGGGCTTCGGCATCCACGGTCGGATCGACCAGGTCGACCTGCACCTCGAGATGCAGCGGTCCTACCTCGACTACGCGATGAGCGTGATCATCGGGCGTGCGCTGCCCGACGTGCGCGACGGCCTGAAGCCCGTGCATCGCCGCGTCATCTACACGATGTACGACGGCGGCTACCGCCCCGACCGTGCGTTCTCGAAGTGCACGCGTGTCATCGGCGACGTCATGGGCCAGTTCCACCCGCACGGCGACAGCGCCGTGTACGACTCGCTCGTGCGCCTCGTCCAGCCGTGGTCGATGCGCTACCCGCTCGCGCTCGGGCAGGGCAACTTCGGTTCGCCGGGCAACGACGGCGCGGCCGCGCACCGCTACACCGAGACCAAGATGTCGCCGCTCGCCATGGAGATGGTGCGCGACATCGAGGAAGAGACCGTCGACTTCCAGGACAACTACGACGGCCGCACGCGGGAGCCGACGGTCCTGCCGAGCCGATTCCCGAACCTGCTCGTCAACGGTTCGGTCGGCATCGCGGTCGGCATGGCGACCAACATCCCGCCGCACAACCTGCGCGAGGTCGCCGACGGCGCCCTGTGGGCGCTGGAGAACCCGGATGCCTCGCGCGAGGAACTGCAGGACGCGCTGATCCAGCGCATCAAGGGCCCGGACTTCCCGACGGCCGCGCAGATCCTCGGCGTCAAGGGCATCCACGACGCGTACCGCACCGGTCGAGGCTCGATCACGATGCGCGCCGTCGTGAACGTCGAGGAGATCCAGGGCCGCACCTGCCTCGTCGTCACCGAGCTCCCGTACCAGGTCAACCCCGACAACCTCGCGGTCAAGATCGCCGACCTGGTGAAGGACGGCAAGCTCGCCGGCATCGCCGACATCCGCGACGAGTCGTCGGGTCGCACCGGCCAGCGCCTCGTGATCGTGCTGAAGCGCGACGCGGTCGCCAAGGTCGTGCTGAACAACCTGTACAAGCACACCCAGCTGCAGGACAACTTCGGCGCGAACATGCTCGCGATCGTCGATGGCGTGCCCCGCACGCTCTCGATCGACGGGTTCATCTCGCACTGGGTCGACCACCAGGTCGACGTGATCGTCCGCCGCACCGAGTTCCGCCTGCGTAAGGCCGAGGAACGGATGCACATCCTGCGCGGCTACCTCAAGGCGCTCGACGCGCTCGACGAGGTCATCGCGCTCATCCGCCGCTCGGCGACCGCGGAGGACGCACGCGACGGGCTGATGACGCTCCTCGACATCGACGAGCTCCAGGCCCGTGCCATCCTCGAGCTGCAGCTGCGCCGCCTCGCCGCGCTCGAGCGCCAGAAGATCACGGACGAGGCTGCCGAGCTCGAGCGCCAGATCGCCGACTACCGCGACATCCTCGCGACCCCGTCGCGTCAGCGGACGATCATCGCCGACGAGCTGCGCGAGATCGTCGACAAGTTCGGCGACGAGCGCCGCACGCACATCGTCCCGGGCTTCGACGGCGACATGTCGGTGGAAGACCTGATCCCCGAGGAGGAGATGGTCGTCACGGTCACGCGCGGCGGGTACATCAAGCGCACGCGCAGCGACAACTACCGCTCGCAGCACCGTGGCGGCAAGGGCGTGAAGGGCGCGCAGCTGCGCGCCGACGACGTGGTCGACCACTTCTTCGTCACCACCACCCACCACTGGCTCCTCTTCTTCACGAACATGGGCCGCGTGTACCGGGCGAAGACCTACGAGATCCAGGAGGCCGGCCGCGACGCGAAGGGCCAGCACGTCGCGAACCTCCTCGAACTGCAGCCCGACGAGGAGATCGCCGAGATCCTCGACATCCGCGACTACGGCGTGGCCGACTACCTCGTCCTCGCCACGCGCGACGGACTGGTCAAGAAGACCGAGCTGACGGCCTACGACACCAACCGTTCGCGCGGCGTGATCGCGATCAACCTCCGCGAGGGCGACGAGCTCGTCTCGGCGATGCTGGTCGACGAGCACGACGAGATCCTCCTCGTCTCGCGCAAGGGCATGTCGCTCCGCTTCGAGGCGACGGACGAGGCGCTCCGGCCCATGGGTCGCTCCACCTCCGGCGTGAAGGGCATGAGCTTCCGCTCGGGCGACGAGCTGCTCGCGGCATCCGTCGTGCCCCATTCCAACGGCGACGACGGGGCCGATGCGCCGGCGGATGCCACGGGGCAGAAGCACAGCGCGGCGAACACCTACGTCTTCATCGTGACGGAGGGGGGCTACGCCAAGCGCACCAGGATCGAGGAGTACCGCAAGCAGCAGCGCGGCGGCCTCGGCATCAAGGTGGCCAAGCTGAGCGACGATCGCGGCGACCTGGCGGGCGCGCTGACGGTCGCACGCGAGGACGAGGTCCTCGTGGTTCTTGCCAGCGGCAAGGTGGTACGCTCTGACGTCGCCGAGGTCCCCGCCAAGGGCAGGGACACGATGGGCGTCGTGTTCGCGAAGTTCGTCGCGGACGATCGCATCATCGCGATCGCGAAGAATTCCGAACGCAACCTGGTGGATGAGGCCGCAGAGCCCGAAGCGGCCGAGACCGCGGAAGAGGAGTGACCGTCATGAGCAGCGTCGCTGAGAAGCTGGCCGGCAAGTCGAACCGGAAGCCCCCGGCGAAGCAGGTGCGCCTGCGCCTGGTCTACATCGACTTCTGGTCGGCCGTGAAGCTGTCCTTCCTGGTGGCGGTGTGCCTCTCGGTCGTGAACATCGTGGCGACGTTCCTCGTCTTCACGATCGTCCAGTCGACGGGCCTGTTCGAGAACCTGAACAGCCTGGTGCAGGATGTCGCGGGCGCGGGCACCGACCTCCGCTCGATCCTGTCGGTCGGCAACGTCATGGGCTTCGCCGTCGTGGCGTCGCTGCTGAACCTCGTCGTGACCACCGCGCTGGGTGCGGTCGTGGCGGTGCTGTACAACCTCAGCGTGAAGATCACGGGCGGCATCCTGGTCGGTTTCACGAACAACTGAGGGCGCCGTCGGCTCGATTCGGAGATTCGCACCCCTTCGGGTAGTCTTTCCTTCGGCCGAAATCCGGGGATATAGCTCAGGCGGTTAGAGCGCTTCGCTGATAACGAAGAGGTCCGAGGTTCAAGTCCTCGTATCCCCACTCCGATAACTCCACACCCGGGTGCCCCAGGCATCCGCCCCGGGGCCTTAGCTCAGTTGGTAGAGCGCCTGCTTTGCAAGCAGGATGTCAGGAGTTCGAATCTCCTAGGCTCCACAGTCCGGTTCCCCTCATCGGCCGCCGATCCTCCAGGTCCCTCGACGGCACGCCGATCACCGACCGATCCTGCCGCCTCCGAGTCCGTCCGAGATTTCTCGGGCCGGGTGCATCCGATCCCACTCCGATCCCGGAAGTAAGGGATGTCGGGTGGATGGCACCCGCAGACAGAAGGGGAAGTCCAATGAAGCGCATTCTCGCCACCGGATTCATCGTCGGTCTCGCTGCGGTCGGTCTCGCCGCAGGCCCCGCGAACGCCGCACCCAACGACGCCGCATGCTTCGGCGGCATCCACAAGACCCTCAACACCGAGGGCGCCCTCGGCTTCAACGGGGTCGGCGAGGTCGTCCAGGCTGTCGGCGGGCAGATGAAGAACGAGATCGCTCGCGGCCTCTGCGGCGACTGATCGAGCCTGACGCGTCCTGCACGCGTCGTCGGCGGCTCGGACCACCCGGTTCCGAGCCGCCGACTCATGTCCGGCGCCCAGCCTGCCTCCCTGCGCCAGACTGGGGGAGTGCCTTCCCGTCCCGATCCGGTGATCCACGTGATCGCGTCGCGCCTCCGGGCGGCGGGCAGCGTGTTCGCCGAGGACGAGGCCGCCGTCCTCATCGAGTCGGCGGCGGATGACGCCGAGCTCGAGCAGCTCGTGCGGCGTCGCGTCGCGGGCGAGCCGCTCGAGCCGCTCGTCGGATGGGTGCGGTTCGGCGCACTTCGACTCGCGGTCGGGCCGGGCGTCTTCGTGCCGCGACAGCGGAGCCTCCGGCTGGCGCGGCTCGCCGTCCGGCGCGCCCGTGCGGCGGCCGTGCCGGTCATGCTCGAGCCGTACTGCGGTGTGGCGCCGCTCGCGGCGACGGTCGCGGCGTCCGTCGACCGGGTGGAGGTGCACGCGGCCGACCGGGATCCGGCAGCGATCGCGCTCGCCCGCCGGAACCTGCCCGCGGGAGCGGGCGTGCATCACGCCGACGCGTTCGACGGCCTGCCCCGTGCACTCCGCGGACGCATCACCGTGATCGCCGCCGTGCCGCCGTACGTCCCCGGGACCGAAGTCGGGCTCATGCCCCGAGAGGCGCGAGACCACGAGCCGACCGGGGCGCTCGTGGGCGGCGGGGCCGACGGGCTCGATCACGCTCGCCGCCTGATCCTGGGCGCGGGACCGTGGTTGGTCCCAGGCGGGTCGCTGCTCCTCGAGCTGGGTGCCCGCCAGCTGCCGGTCGCGGCGACCCGTGCCCGCGCCGCAGGGTGGCGCGCCCGCGTCCATCCCCCGAACCAGTCGAGCACGGGCGTGCTCGAGCTCGTCGCGGGGAATACAGTGGCGTGATGGACATCCGCATCGCCGCGTACGGGGTCATCATCCGCGACGGTGAGATCCTGCTGTCCCACTGGAACGAGCACGGGCGGTCGGCGTGGACGCTGCCGGGCGGCGGCATCGAGGGGGCCGAGCATCCCCTCCAGGCGGCCCGGCGCGAGATCCGCGAGGAGACCGGCTACGAGGCCGAGATCGACCGGCTGCTCGGCATCGACACCATGGTCGTGCCCGCCGCGAAGCGGCACCACGGCTCGGCTCCGTTGTACGCGATGCGGGTGGTGTACCGCGCGCACGTCGTCGGCGGGCGGTTGGAGAACGAGGTCGGCGGTTCGAGCGACGAGGCCAAGTGGTTCCCGCTCGACGAGGTCGCGTCGCTGACGCGGGTGAGCCTGCTCGACATCGCGCTGCGCATGAACGCGGAGGAGCCGGCGGACGGCGCGCCGCCGCGCGCCTGAGGGAGGTCGCTCCCGGAGATGGGCGACGGCCCCGCCCGGCGAGCGGACGGGGCCGTCGTGATCGGTCCGGACACGGTGCTCATGGCGATCAGAGCGTCCGGGCCACGAGCGCGAGGGTGCTGAAGTTCTCCTCGCGGAGGCGCGCCGCCTCTCGCTGGAGGCCGACGGTGCGCGCCAGCTCGGCGTGAGCTCGGCGTGCCTCGGCAGCGCGGCTCCATGCCAGGAGCGCGAGTCCGGCGCGGCGCGCAAGGCGCTCCTGCAGGCGCTCGGCCCCGGCCGCGGCCTGTTGCGCGGTCGAACGTGTTGCGGTCAGTGAGGTGTTCACGGTGATTCCTTCATCGGGGTGGTGATGGATGGCGCGCGCGGATGCGACGCGTCGGGAGGTGACGGATGCGGGCTCCCGGGATGTCGTGACGCGGCATCCGTCGCCCCGTGGGCGAGCGTGGCGAAGGCGCACGAGTGGCGGGAGAGGATCGGCGAGCCGAACGTGTCGGATGACGCGGATCAGGTGATCCGGTGCCGAGGGGACTGGCGCCGACCCGCGTTGCGGGCGTGCCTCGTCAGGCGGTGGACCTGCTTCGAGCGGTCAGCGCGGGATCGCGCGAGCTAGCAGGCCGCGAACGGGGCGCCGAGGAAGGCGACCGCCGGTCGAATGGGCGTCTGGATTCGCTGCATCATCATGGGGTCTCGCCTCCTCTCCTGTGCCGTGCCCGACCGTGATCGGTGGGGCCGAGTCACGACCATAGCGTCGTTCGCTCATTACTCGCAAGGGGAAATCCGGAATCGGCCGGAAATCGGTGCCAGCACTGACCCTGCGGGTGCCGGAGACGGCGAGAGCCCCCATCCGCGTCGGATGGGGGCTCGGGAAACCGTGGGGTCAGATGACCGGCGACGGAGCGGCGGCCTCGGAGCCGGTCGCGGTGCCGGGCTCCTCGTCGGCGACCCAGAGCTCGTCGTCGGCGCGGAACGTCTGCCAGACCGCGTAGGCGACGCCGACCGCCGCGACGACGCCGGCGCCGATCGCGAGGTAGGTGCCGACTCCGGGCCCCTGCTTGCGCTTGAGCTCGGCCGCCGCGCTCGGCGAAACGCGCCCGATAGCACGGCGCACCCGCGTGTCGTTGGCGATGTCGCCGATCGACAGCAGCGATCCGAGCGCGCTGCCGAGCGTACGCTCGACCTGGTCGCCGGCACTGCGCGCATAGGTGCGCGCCTGGTCGACGCCCGGACGGACGTAGGTCTGATACCCGGTGCGCACGCGCGGAACGACTTCCTCCTGCGTCAGCAGGTTGATCTGACGGCTCGCCTCACGCGCGACCTTGCTCGCGTGATCAAGCACGTCCTGCTGGGTCCCCCACAGTTCCTCTGCACTGCTGCGCAGTCGCTTGAGTTCCTTCCGGCGCTTGCGTGACAGGCTCATCTCGACCTCCATCGTTGTGCAGCGAACTCCTCCATCCTGCCACCGAACCGGCTGGATGTGGGGTGGGAAGGCCGGGGGTTGCCAGCGCCGTGCCGAATCGTGCATGAGAGAATCGTCGGTATGCCGAATCCCACCGCAGTCGCGACGATCACCACCAACCACGGCGACATCAAGGTCGACCTCTATGGCAACCACGCACCGAAGACGGTGAAGAACTTCGTCGGCCTCGCGACCGGCGAGATCGAGTGGACGCACCCGGGCACGGGCCAGACCACCACCGACCCCCTCTACGACGGGGTCGTGTTCCACCGCATCATCCCCGGCTTCATGATCCAGGGCGGCGACCCGCTCGGCCAGGGCATCGGCGGACCGGGGTACCGATTCGACGACGAGATCCACCCCGAGCTCGACTTCACCGAGCCCTACATCCTCGCGATGGCGAACGCCGGCATCCAGGGCGGCAAGGGTACGAACGGCTCGCAGTTCTTCATCACCGTCGGCCCGACGACCTGGCTGCAGGGCAAGCACACCATCTTCGGCAAGGTGACGGATGCCGCGAGCCGCGCGGTCGTCGACAAGCTGGCGTCGGTGCCCACCGACGGCCGCGACCGTCCGCTCGACGACGTCGTGATCGAGAAGATCACCGTCGAGCAGGCCTGATCCAGATCCCCGACCCCCGGTGAGCGACCCGGCGCCCGAGCGCGCGAACACCTGCTATCGGCATCCCGACCGGCAGAGCTTCGTGCTGTGCCAGCGCTGCGGGCGCACGATCTGCGGGGAATGCCAGACGCCGGCGCCCGTCGGCGTCATCTGCCCCGAATGCATGCGCGAGCAGCGTGCGTCAGCACCGCGGACCAAGCCCGCGGTGCTGACGCGCGCGCGCTCGGCGGCCGGCCGGGGCGCCCCAGTGGTGACGTATTCCATCATCGGCATCACGCTCGCGGTGTACGTGCTGCAGCTTATCCCGGGGCTCGGCGTCACCAACTGGCTGTACTTCACGCCGCTCGCCGTGAGTGAGGTGGCGTTCCAGCCCTGGCGCCTCTTCACGACCGTGCTCGTGCATTCGACCGAGCTGATCTTCCACGTCGCACTGAACATGTACACGCTGTGGATCTTCGGACAGCTGCTCGAGAACGTGCTCGGCCGATGGCGTTTCCTCGCGCTCTACCTCATCTCCGGGCTCGCCGGATCGGTCGGCGTCATCTGGCTGTCCGATCCGAACACGAGCGTCGTCGGCGCCTCAGGTGCGATCTTCGGCCTCATGGGCGCGTTCCTCGTGATCCAGCGCAGGCTCGGCGGCAACGCCACGCAGCTCCTGATCCTCGTCGGGATCAACCTCGTCATCGGATTCGTGCCCGGGTTCAACATCGCCTGGCAGGCGCATCTCGGCGGCCTCATCGGTGGCGCCATCGTCGGGCTCATCTTCGTCGAGACGCGCAAGCGCGATCAGCAGCGCCTGCAGTGGCTGCTGCTCGCGGGTCTGGTGGTCGTCCTCATCGTCCTGAGCCTGCGGTACTTCTACCTGCCGCTCCTCTGACGCGCCGCTGTTCCCTCCGCACGCGGACGAGCCGGTCGCGCGGGCGCTTCCGCGCGCATTCGCGCCGGCTCCGACACCGCCAAACCCGGTGATTGTGAGCGGTACGGCGGACTTATCCACAACGCTGTCCACAGTTGGGGAGAGTTACACGGGTGTGATTCAGAACGATGTCCGCAATTCCGGGCGTTCCGCCTCTCCACAGGGTGTGGAGTATGTGGAGAAACCTGTGGAAGGTGTGGATAACACTGTGCAGAGATGAGCAAAGCGGGGCGGATGCCGCAGCATCCGCCCCGCTTCGAGGTGGTTTCGGGCCGGCGTCAGCGCCAGCGCGTGGTCATGAGGAAGCCGATGAAGGCGATGCCGAAGCCGACGAGGATGTTCCACGAGCCGAGCGCCGCGACGGGGAGGGCGCCCTGGCTCACGTAGAAGAGGATGATCCAGACCAGCCCGAGCAGCATGAAGCCGAACATCACGGGCTTGAACCAGACGGGGTTCGGCGCGTCCTCGCCGCTCGGCTGCTCCGCGCGCGCGGGCTTCGAAGAATCAGTGCGTGCCATGCCCGAGATTCTACTGCACCCGGTTCTGCGCGGGATCCGCGGATCCGACCGGGCCACGGCTGCCGAATAGACTCGCCGTCATGCGCGATGCACCCACGCCGCGGCCGCCGCAGCGCCGGCGCGTGAGCGTCGTCGGCGTCATCGGCGAACTGCTGCTCACCGCCGGGGTGCTGGTCCTGCTCTTCCTCGGGTGGCAGCTCTGGTGGAACGACGCGATCACCGGCGCGCAGCAGTCCGCCGCGGCATCCGATCTCTCGACCGGATGGCGGGAGCAGGCCGGGGCCCCGAGCGAGGCCTCGGGCGTCGCGACCGACGAGGCCTCGTCCGACGCGATCCCGGCCGACGAGATCGAGCCGCCGGTCGACGCGACCGAGCACGCGTACGGCGACGCCTTCGCCGTGATGTACGTGCCGAGGTTCGGCGACGACTCGCAGCGCACCATCGCCGAGGGCACCGGCCTCGACGTGCTGAACGACGCCGACACCGGGGTCGGGCACTACGAGGGCACGCAGATGCCCGGCGAGATCGGCAACTTCGCCATCGCCGCGCACCGCAGTGCCTACGGCGGCGGGATGCACGAGATCGACCGGCTCCGGCTCGGCGACGGCATCTTCATCCAGACCGCGGACGGGTGGTACACCTACCGGTTCCGCGACCTTGAGTACGTCGCGCCCGACGCCGTCGGCGTGCTCGCGCCGGTGCCGCACCACCCCGAGCTCGCCGCCACCGATCGGCTCATCACGTTGACCACCTGCAACCCGCTGTACTCGACCGCCGAGCGCATCATCGCCTACGGCGTGCTCGAGTCGTGGCGTCCGGCCTCCGAGGGACCGCCCGACGAGATCGCCGCCGACGTCGCGGCATGGGGGCGATGAGCGTGTACCCGGCTCTGTGGCGTATCCTTCCGGGACCGGTCTGGTTCCGCGTCATCCTCGTGCTGGCGATCCTCGCCGGAGTGATCTTCGTCCTGTTCGCCTGGGTCTTCCCGTGGGTGGACGGGATCGTCAACCCAATCGACGTCACGGTGGAGCAATGACCCGGATCCTCGTCATCGACAACTACGACAGCTTCGTGTACACGCTGAACGGCTACCTGCAGGAGCTCGGCGCGGAGACCGAGGTCGTCCGGAACGACGACATCCCGGCCGACGAGGTCGCCGACCGCATCGCCGAGTACGACGCGGTCCTCATCTCGCCCGGCCCGGGCAAGCCCGCCGACGCGGGCGTCTCGATCCCCGTCGTCGAGGCGGCGCTCGCTTCGGGCCAGCCGATCCTCGGCGTGTGCCTCGGCCACCAGGCGATCGCCGAGGCGTTCGGCGCCATCGTGACGAACGCCGAGGAGCTGATGCACGGCAAGACCTCGAAGGTCGTGCACGACGACAGCCCGTTCTACGACGGCGTGCCGCAGCACTTCACCGCGACCCGCTACCACTCGCTCGCCGTCGTCGACGGCACGGTGCCCGACGAGCTCGTCGTCACGAGCCGCACCGAGGGCGGCGTCATCATGGGTCTCCGCCACGCGACCGCGCCGATCCTGGGCGTGCAGTTCCACCCGGAGTCGGTGCTCACCGAGGGCGGCTATCGGATGCTCGGCAACTGGCTCGCCCTCGCGGGGCTGCCGGAGGCGCGCGAGCGATCGCGGTCGCTGCACCCGCTGGTGCGCGCGACCTGACGGGCCGGGTTCAGCCGGCGCAGTAGACGAGTTCGACCTCGGACTTCTGCGGGACGTCTCCCGGAGCCGGCGACTGCCGGACGATCGGCGACCCGGGCTGCGACGGGCAACTGCCGTCGGGCACGGGCTTCGGCGAGAGCTGCAACGTCGACGTGCCGAGGTACGAGGACGCCGCCTGCAGGGACTGGCCGGTGAGGTCGGGCAGCGTCACGTTGCCGGACGAGATCGTGAAGTTCACGGTGCTGCCCTGGTCCACCGACGAACCGCCCTCGGGATCGGTCGACATGATGACGCCGGCCGCGACCGTCGGCGAGTTCGCTCTCGTCTCGCTCCCCGGCGTGAGCCCGGCATCGGTGATCGTGGACTTCGCCTGGCCGAGCTGCATGTTGACGACATCGGGGACCGAGACCGCCTCGCGGCCCGTCGAGACGAACACGCTGATCGGCGTGCCCGTGTCGACGATCTCGCCCGCCGCCGGCTCGGTTTCGATGACCTCGCCCGCGGGAACCGTGTCGCTCACGCGATCCATCCGCGTGGGCGGCAGCGTGAGCGCCTGCAACTCGTTGGCCGCCTCCTCCCACGTCGAGCCGGTCAGGACCGGGACCTCGCGGGCGTTGGAGGGGATGGTGTCGGCGGGCTGGAGGTTGAACGCCCAGTACATGACGGCGACGACGATGACGACGACCGCGATGATGCCCGACCAGATCCAGATCGCCGGCGGACGCCGCTGGGTGCGCGTCATGGTGTCGTCCTCCGTGAGCTGCCGCAGGGCGAGCTCGGAGGTCGACAGCGAGCCGGTCGGCGTGCCGAAGAACAGCGCCGTCTCGTCGGTCTTCTTCTGGACGGGGACCCGACCGGATGCCGCGGCCTCGACGTCGGCGCGGAACTCCGCCGCCGTCTGGTACCGCGTCGTGCGATCCTTCGCGAGGGCGTGCATGACGACCGCGTCGAGCGCCGGCGACACCTTGGGGTTGATGACGCTCGGCTTGACCGGCCGCTCGCTCACGTGCTGGTACGCCACGGCGACCGGGGTGTCGCCGCGGAACGGCGGACGGCCCGTGAGCAGTTCGAACAGCACGACGCCGGTGCTGTACAGGTCGGTCCGTGCGTCGACCGTCTCGCCCTTCGCCTGCTCGGGCGAGAAGTACGAGGCCGTGCCGAGGATCGCCGTCGTCTGGGCCACCGTCGTCGCCGAGTCGGACACGGCCCGCGCGATGCCGAAGTCCATGACCTTGACCTGGCCGCCGGTGGTGATCATGATGTTGCCCGGCTTGATGTCGCGGTGCACGACGCCCGCACGGTGCGAGTACTCGAGGGCGGTCAGCACCCCGTCGATGACGCGCGCCGCCGCCGCCGGGTCGAGCGGCCCGTCGTGGATGATGTCCTTCAGGAGCCTCCCCTCGACGTATTCCATGACGATGAAGGGCAGCTGCACCTCGTGCCCCGACCCGTCGAGCACCGTCTCCTCGCCGGCGTCGAAGACGCGGACGATCGTCGGATGCGCCATCCGGGCCGCCGACTGCGCCTCCTGGCGGAACCGCATCCGGAATGCGGGATCGGTCGCGAGCTGCGGCTTCAGCAGCTTGATCGCGACCTGACGACCCAACCGGGAGTCGGTGCCCACGTGAACGTCCGACATGCCGCCGCGCCCGATGAGCGCACCCACGCGGTACCGACCCGCGAGCATGCGTTCGTCGTCGTTCACGGTGTCTCCGTTCGTGTAGGGCTCGTTCCGAAGGCTACGGGGCGACCGTCACCGGCGCCGCGGGCGAGAAGGCCGAGTCGAGCTGGCCGCAGAAGTACCGGTAGGTGACCTCGAACGACTGCGATCCGGCCTGCACGTTGACGCTCGTGGTGCCGGCACCCACCGGGCTCGGCGCGGTCGCGTCGTTGGTGACGGCGACCTCGTACCCGCTCAACTGCTGGCCCGACGGGCACGTCGCCGCGGGCCAGCTCACCTGGACGATGCCGCCGGACTCGATCTCCGTCGGGTTCACCGTGGGCGCGTTCGCGGGTGCGCTCGGCGTCTCTGGAGCGCCGAGGTAGGTCACCGTGATCGTCGAGCCGATCGGGACGGGGCCGCTCGGGTTCACGTCGGAGACCGTGTTCGCCTGATCGGGCGTCGTCGCGGGCGCACCCTCCTGGGTGCTCACGACGAAGCCGAGGCTCTCGAGCTCGCCACGGACCTCGTCGACGTTCCGGCCGATGTACGCGGCGCGGTCGACCTGCTCCGTGGTCGGCGCCTCTGTGGTCGGCTCGGCCGGGGGAGTGCTCGATGTGCTCGGTGGCGACGTGGTGGACGTCGACGGCGGGGCCGACGTCGACGTGGACCCGGGTTCACGGTTGCCGCTGTTCAGCGCGAGCGCGATGAGGGTGCCGATCAGCACGAGCGCGAGCAGGATGATGAGGACGATGAGCGGCCACGTCCACGGGCTGCGCTTGCGCTCGGCGGGCTGTTCCTCCTCGCCGTCGGGAAGCGGCGCGCCCGCGGGCAGCACCGTCGTCGCGGCGGTGTTCGCCCCCGCCTGCGGCATGAGCATGGTGGCCGCGGTCGCGCCCGCCGCCGCGCCGAGCACTGCCGGCACGGCGGCAGCTGCCGCCTGCACGTCGCCGCGTCGCAGCGCCGTCGCCGCGCGGGCGAGGTGCGCCGCCGTCTGCGGTCGGTCGGCGGGGTTCTTCGCGATGCACGAGTAGACGAGGTTCCGAACGGGCTCGGAGACGGTCACGGGGAGGTCGGGCGGCGTCTCGTTGATCTGCGCCATCGCGATGGCGACCTGCGACTCGCCCGTGAACGGACGACGGCCGGCGAGGCACTCGTAGGCGACGATGCCGAGCGAGTAGATGTCGGTCGTGGGCGATGCCGGGTGACCGGAGGCCTGCTCGGGCGAGAGGTACTGCACGGTGCCCATGACCTGCCCGGTCGCGGTGAGCGGGACCTGGTCGGCGATGCGGGCGATGCCGAAGTCGGTGATCTTGACGCGACCGTCGGGCGTGATGAGCAGGTTCCCGGGCTTGATGTCGCGGTGCACGAGACCGGCCGCGTGCGCGGCCTGCAGCGCCGCAGCGGTCTGCGCGACGATGTCGAGCACCTTGTCGGTCGAGAGCACGTGCTCCCGCTCGAGGATCGTGGAGAGCGCTTCGCCGGGGACGAGCTCCATGACGAGGTAGGCGCTGCCCTCCTCCTCGCCGTAGTCGAAGACGTTGGCGATGCCCTCGTGGTTCACGAGCGCGGCATGACGTGCCTCGGCGCGGAAGCGCTCGAGGAAGCCCGGGTCGCCCAGGTACTCGTCCTTGAGGATCTTCAGCGCCACCTGGCGGCCGATGACCAGGTCGGTGGCCTGCCACACCTCGCCCATGCCGCCGATGGCGATCCGGGACTGCAGCTCGTACCGTCCACCGAAGGTGAGCCCAGCACTCGGTCTCATTTGTTCAGCACCGCCTCTAGTACCTGTTTCGCCAATGGCGCGGCAATCAGATTGCCGAACCCCTCCTGACCAAGCCCTCCGCCGTCTTCCACGAGCACCGTGATCGCATACTGAGGGTCGTCGGCGGGGGCAAAACCTGTGAACCACAAGGTGTAGGGATCGTCCTCGCCGTTCTCTGCTGTACCCGTCTTACCGGCCACGCTGACGCCGTCTATTCTTGCATTACTCGCGGCGCCGTTCTCGACGCCGTTGACCATCATCTCGGTCATCGTCCGGGCTGTCGTCTCGCTGATCGCACGGCCGAACTCGACGCCCTCGAACTCCTCGATCGGCCGGAAGTCCGGCGCCGTGATCGACTCGACGAGGTCGGGGTTCATCACGATGCCGCCGTTCGCGATCGCCGCGGAGACCATGGCCATCTGCATCGGGGTCGCGCGCACGTCGCCCTGCCCGAAACCGGTGAGCGCCGTCTGCGGCTCGTCGGGGTTCGCAGGATACGTGCTCATCTCGGTCGGATTCGGGATCGTGAAGTCGGAGTTGAACCCGAACTTCTCGGCCTGGGCGCGGATCGCGTCGTCGCCGAGCTCGAGCGCGAGCTCCGCGAACGGGATGTTGCACGAGAGCCGGAGCGCGGTCGCCAGCGTGACCTCGGAACCGCTGCCGCACGTTCCGCCGCTCGAGTTGCGGACGACCGAGCTCGTGCCGGGCAGCGTGAACTCCGCGGGATTCGGGAAGGTGCTGTCGGGCGTGTACTGGCCCGACTCGAGGGCCGCGGCCGTCATCACGAGCTTGAAGACCGAGCCGGGCGGGTTCATGTCGCCGCCGGTCGCCCGATTGAAGAGCGGGTCGCCCGGGTCCTCGAGAAGCCCCTGGTACGTCTGCTCGACCTCCTCGCCGTTGTGCACGGCGAGGGTGTTCGGATCGTAGGTGGGCTTGGTGACCATCGCGACGATGCGGCCGCTGGCGGGTCGGGTCACGATGATCGCCCCCGTGTAGTCGCCGAGCGCATCCCATGCTGCCTGCTGGGCGACCGGGTCGATCGTGACCTCGACGGACGCACCCATCGGGTCCTGGCCGGAGACGAGCCGGTTCAGCGAATCGAAGAACTGGGACTCCGACGTGCCGCTGAGCTCGGCGTTCAGCGAACCCTCGAGCCCGGTCGCCTCGCCGTTGACCGGGATGAATCCCGTGACGGGGGCGTACAGCGGCCCGTTCGCGTAGATGCGCTGGAACTTGTAGTCGTCGTCGGACGGCTCCGAGAACGCGATCGGCTCACCGCCCACGAGGATCGGCCCGCGCTCGACCGAGTAGCTCTGGTAGAGCGTGCGCGCGTTGCGCGGGTCGGCCGCGAGGGCGTCGGCCTGCACGTACTGGATCACCGTCGAGGCGACGAAGAGCGTGAGGAACATGAGGAGGGAGACGATCGTCACCCGTTTGAGTTCGCGATTCATCCGTCGATCACCAGCCTCGGGTGGTTGCGGACCGTGTCGGACAGCCGGAGCAGCAGCGCGACGATGATCCAGTTCGCCACGAGCGAGGAGCCGCCGGCCGCCAGGAAGGGCGTGGTCAGTCCCGTCAGGGGGATGACGCGGGTCACGCCGCCCACGACGATGAACACCTGCAGCGCGACGACGAACGCGAGTCCGACGCCGAGGAGCTTGCCGAAGTCGTCCTGGCCTGCGAAGCCGATGCGGAACCCTCGGGCGACGAAGAGCACGTACAGCGCGAGGATCGCGAAGAGCCCGGCGAGCCCGAGCTCCTCGCCGAGGCTCGCGATGATGTAGTCCGACTGCGGCACGGGCGTGAGGTCGGGGCGGCCCTGGCCGAGGCCGGTTCCGATGAGCCCGCCGTTGGCGAGCCCGAAGAGGCCCTGCACGAGCTGGAACGAGCCGCCCTGCGCCTCGTAGACCGCGGGGTCGAACGCGTTGAGCCAGTTCTGGAAGCGGCCGTTGACGTAGTCGAGCGTCTGGCTGGCGATGATCGCGCCGGCGAAGAACAGGCTGAGTCCGAGCACGACCCACGAGAGCCGGCTCGTGGCGACGTAGAGCATGACGAGGAAGAGCCCGAAGTAGAGCAGTGCCGTACCCAGGTCGCGCTGGAACACGATGACCGCCATCGACAGCGCCCAGACGACCAGGAGCGGTCCGAGGTCGCGGCCGCGCGGGAATCGCATGCCGAGGAAGGTGCGCCCGACCATCGACAGCGAGTCGCGGTTGCGCACGAGGTATCCCGCGAAGAACACGGCGAGGGCGATCTTCGCGATCTCGCCCGGCTGGAACGTCACGAGATCGCCGATGCCGATCCACACCCGGGCGCCGCCGCGGGTCTGCCCCAGCCCGGGGACGAGCGGGAGCAGCAGGAGGACGATGGCGATGAGCCCCGACAGGTAGGTGTACCGGAACAGCGTGCGGTGGTTGCGGATGAGCAGGATCGTCGCGAGCGCCGCGGCGATGGCGATCACGCTCCACACGATCTGGCGGACCGCGGCGCTGTCCCAGCCCGCGTCGCCGTAGGCGATGTCTATGCGGTAGATCATCGCGATGCCGAGGCC
This sequence comes from Agromyces molybdatiresistens, assembly GCF_052748445.2. Lineage (NCBI taxonomy): Bacteria > Bacillati > Actinomycetota > Actinomycetes > Micrococcales > Microbacteriaceae > Agromyces > Agromyces molybdatiresistens. The sequence continues at coordinate 23,304 of NZ_CM188258.1, forward strand.
GTTGAGGACGGTCGCCACCGGCAGGAGGAACGGGTCGGCGTCCCGCGCGACGAACCGCATCGCGATGTGGAGCCCGAACACGAGCACGGACAGCCCGGCGCCGAGCAGCACCAGCTGCGTGTCGACCCGGCCGAGCGCCCCGAGCTGCACGAGCACGATGGCGCCGGCGTTGATGATGCACGCGACGATGAGCAGGCCGAGTTCGAGGTTGCGCAGCCGCTGCGGCATGCGGATGCGGCGGACGCTCCCCGTGGCGGGGGCGCGTTCGGGTGCGCGGGCCGCGCCTCGGTCACTCAACGGACTCCTCCAATCGGTCCACGATGCGCATGGCCTCCTCGAGGGTCCCCGCGGTGATCGTCTGCTCCACGCGCTGCTGGTCGTAGACCTTCAGGTCGGCGATGTCGACCGCCGTCTCGGAGTGCAGGCGATGCAGCGAGATCGGCCCGAGGTCCTGCTGGATGCCCTGGTAGACCGCGACGCGGCCGTTGTACTCGCCCACGTAGTAGCGCGTCTGCGTCCACTGGTAGCCGAGCGCCGCCACGGTGACGATCGCGCCGACGAGCAGCGCGATCCAGACGCCCCACATGATGCGCCGTCGCCGCCGCCGCCGCTCGTCCTCCTCGATCAGCTCGTCGAAGAACTCCTCGGAGTCGGGCTCGAAGTGCGTCTCCTGCACGGGGTGCGGCCGGAACGGCGTGAGCCGGATGCCGGGGCGTCGCGCCGGCTCCGCGGCGACGCCGAACGCGAGCGGTGCGGCGGCCGAGCCGACGATGAGCGGCGGCGTCTCGGGCGCCGGCGGGTCGCCGATGTCGACGACCACGACCGTGACGTTGTCGGGGGCGCCGCCGTCCAGCGAGGCCTTGACGAGGCGGTCGGCGACCTGCTTGGCACCGGCATCCGCCGAGAGCATCTCGTGGATGTCGTCGAACGAGACGACGCCCGACAGCCCGTCGGAGCAGAGCATCCACCGGTCGCCCGGGTGGGTGTCGATGACCATCGTGTCGATCTCTGGGGACGCCTCGACGTCGCCGAGCACGCGCATGAGCACCGAGCGACGGGGGTGCACCATGGCCTCCTCGGCCGTGATGCGACCCGCGTCGACGAGACGCTGGACGAACGTGTGGTCGATCGAGACCTGGCTCAGCTCGCCGGAGCGGAAGAGGTAGACGCGCGAGTCGCCGATGTGCGCGATGACGACGCGGTCCTGCTGCACGAGCATCGCGCTCGTCGTCGTGCCCATGCCCGTGAGCTCGGAGTGCTCGGCGACCGTCTCCTCGAGGTTCCGGTTCGCCGACAGCAGCGCGTCCTCGAGCGCGGCGGCCGCATCCGCCGACGACTCGTAGTCGGCGTCGGCCTCGGCGATCCGACGCGTCGCGATGGCGCTCGCGACGTCGCCGCCGGCGTGCCCGCCCATGCCGTCGGCGACGAGGAAGAGCCGACGGCCGGCGTAGCCGGAGTCCTGGTTGCTCGCGCGGACCCGGCCGACGTGCGAGACCGCCGCGCTCGCCTTGACGCTGGCCATGGCTACCGCCGCAGCTCGAACGTCGTCGCTCCGACCTTGACGGTGGCTCCGAGCGGGATGGGCGTGGGCACGGTGACTCGGGAGCCGTTGAGGAACGTGCCGTTCGTGGAGTCGAGGTCCTGGATCATCCAGCGGCCGTTCCACAGCATCAGGCGGGCGTGATGCGTCGACGTGTAGTCGTCGCGGATGATGATCGCCGAGTCGCTCGAGCGGCCGATCGTGATCTCGTCGCGGCCGAGCGGGAACTCGACCCCCGACTTCGCGCCGGACGTGATGACCAGGCGGGACGCGTTCTCCGTGGTGGCGTCGCCGCCGCCGGCGGCGGGGGAGGGCGCCGGCTTCGAGACCGCGGCGGTCGGCGCGGTGGCGCTCGCGGCGGGTGCGGGGGCGGATGCCGCTGCGCCCGCGGCATCCGGTTGCAGCTTGCGCACGCGCTGGCCGAACAGGTCGCTGCGCAGTGCGTAGACGATGGCGAACACGAACACCCACAACAGCAGCAGGAAGCCGAGCTGGAGGACGAGCAGCGTCAGTTCACTCATCGCTCCGGCCCCCAGAATCCGCCGCCGTCGCGACGTTCCGAAGCCGGGTCGGCGCGGCGGGCGGCCGCGGTGTCGGTGGGGTCGGCTTGGGCGAGCACCCGGAACACGATACGCGAGCGGCCGATCGTGATGACGGAGTCGGGCTCGAGCACCGATTCCTTCACGGGCCTTCCGTCGAGCTGGGTGCCGTTCGTCGAGCCGAGGTCGCGGACGCGGGCGCGCTGGCCGTCCCACTGCACCTCGGCGTGCCGGCGCGACGCGCCGGAGTCGTCGAGCGTGAGGTCGGCCTCGCTGCCGCGGCCGATGACCGTGCGGCCCTTGAGGATCGGGTGCCGCTTGCCATCGACGTCGAGCACCGGGGTCCACGCCACGCGGCCCTTCACGTTCTGCGACTCGACCTGCACCATGCCCTCGGACAGGCCCGGGTCGGGGTGCAACGCGATGGAGATGCCGCCCGCGAACTGGAACCGCTGCGTCGCCGCGTGCTTCTGGACGAGGTCGGTGAGCTCGTCGATGAGCGCGGGGCCGAGCGTTTCCATGCGCTGGTGGTCGGCGGGCGACATCCGGACGACGAAGCGGTTCGGTACGAGCACGCGATCCCGGGAGACGACGGCGGCCTTCGTGTCGATCTCGCGTTTCAGCGCGGCGGTGATCTCCACGGGCTGCAGCCCCGAGCGGAAGGTCTTGGCGAACGCGCCGTTGACCGCGCGCTCGAGACCCTTCTCGAAGTTGTCCAGTAGGCCCACAGGTCTCCCGTCCGGTGCGTTTTCGACTCACATGCTAACCGCAGCCCGTGCGAACCCGCCGGGCCCCGTGCGGAACGATGCGGTTCCGAGAGGTTCCGCTCAATCGAAGACCGCGGCCTGCTCCTCCTCGTCGAGGTCCATCGACAGGGTCGGGATCGACGCCGTGAGCAGCGTGCCGTCGGCGCGGCGCGCGCCCCGCACGTTCTGCATCGTCGGGGCCCCCACGCGTCGCGCTCCATGGCCGTCGAGCGCCACCTCGACGGGCGCGTCGGCGGTCACGAGCACCTCCTGGCCGCGGACCGCGAGCGGCACCGCGGCATCCGGCCCACCGGTCTCGAGACGGAACCGGATCGCATCCTCGGTCAGGTCGACCCGCACGCGCGACCCCCGGATCGTGAGGCGGAACGTGAGCCGCTCCCATCCGTCGGGAAGCCTCGGGTCGAACGTGAACCGGCCGTTGTGGTCGCGGAACCCGCCGAAACCGGACACGAGCCCCGCCCAGACCCCGCCCGTCGAGGCCACGTGCACGCCGTCGGCGGCGTTGTGGTGCAGGTCGGCGAGGTCGACGAACAGCGCCGAGCGGAAGTACCGCAGTGCGAGCTCGTGGTACCCGACCTCCGACGCGATGATCGACTGCACGACCGCGGACAGCGTCGAGTCTCCCGTCGTGAGCGGGTCGTAGTACTCGAAGTCGGCGAGCTTCTCCTCCGTCGTGAAGCGGTCGCCCTGCAGGTACAGCGCGAGCACCACGTCGGCCTGCTTGAGCACCTGGAAGCGGTAGATCACGAGCGGGTGGTAGTGCAGCAGCAGGGGGAGCCGGTTGTCCGGCGTGTGCTCGAGGTCCCACAGCTCCTTCTCGAGGAAGGCGGCGTCCTGCGGGTGCACGCCGAGCTTCTCGTCGAACGGGATGTGCATGTATGCCGCGGCGCGGCGCCATCCGGCCACCTCGGCGGGCGTGACGCCGAGGCGTTCGACCAGCTTCTTGTGCGCGTGCGGGTCGAGCACCTGCAGGTTGTCGACGGCGGATGCCGCGGACGCGAGGTTCGCGCGCGCCATGACGTTCGTGTACAGGTTGTCGTTCACGACCGTCGTGTACTCGTCGGGGCCGGTGACGCCGTGGATGTGGAACACGTCGTCGGCGTTCGTGCGCCAGAAGCCGAGGTCCTCCCACATGCGGGCGGTCTCGACGAGGATGTCGATCGCGCCGCGGGCGAGGAAGTCGCCGTCTCCGGTCGCGGCCACGTACTGCGTGAGCGCATAGGAGATGTCGGCGTCGATGTGGTACTGCGCGGTGCCCGCCGCGTAGTAGGCGCTCGACTCCTGCCCGTTGATCGTGCGCCACGGGAAGAGCGCACCGTGCTGGTTCATCTCGAGCGCGCGAGCGCGTGCGGGCTCGAGCATCCGCTGCCGGAAGCGCAGCACGTTCCGCGCCACGATCGGCGCGGTGTAGCTGAGGAAGGGCATGACGTAGATCTCGGAGTCCCAGAAGTAGTGGCCGCCGTAGCCGGAGCCCGAGACGCCCTTCGCGGCGACCCCGCCGCCGTCCGTCCGGGCGGTCGCCTGCACCAGCTGGAAGAGGTTCCACCTCGTCGCCTGCTGCAGCTCGGGCTGGCCGGCGATCTCGACGTCGGAGCGCGCCCAGAAGTCCTCGAGCCACGAGCGCTGCTGCGAGAACAGCTCGGCGAGGCCGACCTCGGCACCGCGGTCGAGCGTGCGGTCGCAGCGGTCGACGAGCTCGCGCGCGGGCACCTTCCGGGCCGTGTGGTAGCTGATCAGCTTCGTGAGGCGGATCGGGACGCCGCGGCGTGCGCTCACGCGGTAGGTCTGCTTCGCGAGGTCGTCGCCGATCGAGCCCGTGGCGGTCACGTCGTTGTCGGTCGTGAGGACGTGCTGCGTGCCGACGGCGATCGCCATCTTCGAGTTCGTGGTCTGGTAGCCGAGGACGAACCGGCCGTCCTCGGTCTTGCGCTGCACGCGGGGCTGCAGCACCCGCTCGGTGAACATCTCCGCCTTGCGCGGGTCGAAGGTGCCCGGTGCCTCGGTCACCCCTCCGCGGTACTCGTCGCGCCCGTCCTGGCGGTTCAGGATCTGGCTGGAGATCGTCACCGCGGCATCCGCGTCGAGCAGCTCGACCTCGTAGTCGATGACGCCGAGGTGCCGGTCGGTGAAGCTCGTCATCCGGCGGCTGGTGATCAGCACGCGCTTGCCCGACGGCGTGCGCCACTCGATGCGGCGGCTGAGCACGCCGAGCCGGAAGTCGAGCCGGCGCTCGTACGCCATGATCTCGGCCTCGGTGATGACGAGCGGCTCGTCGTCGACGTAGAGGCGGATGATCTTGGCGTCCGGCGCGTTCACGATGGTCTGCCCGACGCGCGCGAAGCCGAACGCCTCCTCGGCGTGGCGGATGGGCCAGGTCTCGTGGAAGCCGTTGATGAACGTGCCGTGCATGTGGCCGTCGCGGCCCTCCTCGACGTTGCCGCGGAGGCCCAGGTAGCCGTTGCCGACGGCGAACAGCGTCTCGGTGCGGCCCATGTCGTCGCCGATGAACTCGGTCTCGACGAGCGCCCACTCGTCCATGGGGAAGACGGTGCGGTTCAGGGGGTCGGTGTCGGCGAACCTCATGCGCGGTCCTCCTCGTCGGGGGCGGGGGCGGGGGCGGGTGCGGGGGTCTGCGGGTCTGCGGCGTCGTTCAGGATGGCGGAGGTCTCGCCCGCGCGCTCGAGGGCCGGGATCAGTTCGTCGAGCTCGTCGACGATGACGTCGGCGCCGAGCTCGGTGAGGGCCGCGCGCCCCACACCGCGGTCGACGCCGACGACGAGGGCGAAGGGCCCGCTCGCGCCCGCCTTCACGCCCGACTCGGCGTCCTCGATCACGGCGCACTCCTCCGGCGGCAGCCCGAGCAGCTCGGCGGCGCGCACGAACATGTCGGGCGCCGGCTTGCCGACGATCCCCTCGCGCGCCGCGACGGCGCCGTCGACGACGACCTCGAAGCGCTCGGCGAGCCCGGCGGCCTCGAGCACCGCGGGCGCGTTCTTCGAGCTCGACACCACCGCGACATCCCCGCCGGCGCGCTCGATCGCGTCGAGCAGCGCGACGCTCGCCGGGTACGGCGCCACGCCCTCCTCGGCGAGCGTCGCGTTGAAGGCCTCGTTCTTGCGGTTGCCGAGGCCGTGCACGGTCTCCTCGGTCGGCGCGTCGGTCACCTCGCCCTCGGGCAGACGGATGCCGCGGCTCGCGAGCAGCGAACGTACGCCGTCGTACCGCGGCTTGCCGTCGATGTGGGCGAAGTAGTCGGCGTCGCGGTACGGCTCGGCGCCCTGCGCCTCGAGGAACGGCGCGAACAGCCGCGCCCACGCGTGCATGTGCACGACCGCCGTCGGCGTCAGCACCCCGTCGAGGTCGAACAGCCAGCCGCGGATGCCGCCCAGGTCGACGTCGTGCGGGTCGACGGGCGCGTGCGCGTCGCGGGGGTGGGTCACGGGCGATCCTTTCAATCAGGGGTGTCGGTCGGGCGCCGGTGCCGTGGTGCAAGGGTATGCCCGCGGTCGGCGGCGACGCGAGATGCGGCGGTGGTTCTGAGCGGATGCCAAGGCGGCTCGCCGCCCCGGTCCGCGCCGCGTTCACGGCCTTCGCGCGGCTCGGGCGCGCGGCATCCGCTCGATTCGGGGGCGTCGATCACCTGTGTTAGTCTCGGTTGGCTGGTTCGCACCTCGTGCGGAGCGGTATGCGCAAGTGGCGGAATAGGCAGACGCGCACGGTTCAGGTCCGTGTGCCCGTGAGGGCGTGGGGGTTCAACTCCCCCCTTGCGCACCATCTCAGAACGGCTCGATCCCCGATGGGGTTCGGGCCGTTCTCTCGTCAGCCCACCACCTGCTCGTGGATGGCCGTGTCGAAGCTCGACCCGTTGAGCTCGAGGTAGGCGTGCCGTTCCGTGATCGAGAGGGTCATCGCGTTCCGGCGCTCGAGCACTGAGGCGACGTCGTCGACGAACCCGGGGTCGAAGCTGACCAGCGGGATCTCCTCGGCGCGGTGGATCCGCTTCCCGGTCCACGCCGCGGCGACCTTCGACGGGTCGCGGTGCGTGTAGACGGCGGCGCGATCGGCGAGCTTGGCGCCGCGGTGGAGGCGTTCGGCATCCGGGGCGCCGATCTCGATCCACGCGATCAGGCGCCCGGTGTCATCGCGCACGAGCACGGCGGGTTGGTCGGTGGCGGCGATCCCCTCGCTGAAGGCGATGCCCTCCTCGTACTCGAGGCAGTAGGCGAGCAGGCGGGTGACCATGAAGGCGTCGGTCTCGGAGGGGTGCCGCGCCATCCGGAGCGTCAGGCTCTCGTAGCGGCCGCGGTCGACGTCCGCGAGTTGCACATCGAACGTGTGGATCGTCGCACCGAGGGCCATGGTCCACGAGCCTACGGGCGTCGGGGTCCGTAGCCGGGCCGCGACTATGCTGCGGGCATGCGCCGGGTCCTCCGCTCGTTCGTCCTGCCGGGGCTCGGGGCGATCGCGGTGCTCGCCGCGTCCGGTCGGATGCTCCGGCTCGCCGGCGGTGACGACCCGCGCGAGGACCGGGCGGTGCGCGCGCTCCAGGTCGCGTCCGGACACCGGCCCGACGACGCCGGCGCCGGCGAGGCGGCGTTCGAGCCCGGAGCGCCGCTCGATCGCATCACCGCACCGCTCTCGTGGTATTCGGGGGTGCCGCAGACGATCGCGAACGGGGCGATCTGGTGCGCCGTGACCTGGACGGCGACGCGCGACCGACGCTCCGCGGTCGCCCCGGCCGCGACGCTCGCGCTCGAGACCGCGTGCTTCGTGGTATCCGCCGCCCTCGTGGGGCGCCCGCGACCGCAGGGCGTCTGGCGGCCCGAGCCGCCGCACGCGACGGCGTCGTTCCCGTCCGGGCACACCGCGGCATCCGTCGCCCTGCACACCACGCTCGCCGACCTGCTCGACCGGCACGGCGCCCGCCGGGCCCGGGCGCTCGGGCCGGTGCTGCGGTACGCGATTCCGGCTGCCGTCGCCTTCTCGCGGATCCACCGCGGGCAGCACCACATCTCGGACACCGTGGCGGGCGCGCTGCTCGGCCGCTGGAGCGCAGGAGTCGTGCGGCGGGCGCTGCTCTGACGTCGTCGGGCACGCGAGTGTCCCGACCGTGATGCGTTCGATATTCGCGGGACCTACCCTGTTCACATGGCACCCGTTCCGCGGCGCACGGCCGCTCGCCCCGCGACCACGTCGACGTCTGGGCGGTGGGTCCGCGGCGGCTTCGCGGTGGCGGTCGTCGCCGCGATGACGTTCGCCCTGAGCGCGTGCACGTTCGGCCAGGACGACGTCGACTCCGGCCCGATCGACGGCGGGGACTTCGCCGACGACGGGTGCACGAGCGTCGTCGTGGCGACCTCGTCCGAGAAGGTCAACATGCTCGACGCGCTGGCCGCGGCGTTCAAGGAATCGCCGGAGCACGCGGGCCTCGACGAGTGCGCGACCGTGCGGCCGGTCAACGTGTCGTCGGGCGATGCGACGCGCTTCCTGACCGCGGGCGGCGACTGGCCCGACGAGGACGCGCGGCGCTGGCCGGCCCTCTGGTCGCCCGCCTCGACGGTGTGGACCGAGCGCGTCGCGGCCGCGGCATCCGCTTCGCTCGTGGGCGAACCGGTGTCGTTCACCCACACGCCGATCATCTTCGCCATGCCCGAGACGATGGCGAAGGCCCTCGGCTGGCCCGACGCCGAGATCGGCATCTCCGACTTCGAGGGGCTGTGCGCCGACCCCGACGGCTGGAGCAGCGCCGGCAAGCCGATCTGGGGCTCGTTCAAGATCTCGAAGACCAACCCGAACACGTCGACCACGGGCCTGTCGGCGATCCTGATGCAGTCGTACGAGGCATCCGGCAAGACGGCCGACCTCACGGCCGCGGATGTCGCGGGCGCCGAGGAGTTCTCGCGCGTGTTCGAGGAGTGCGTGATCCACTACGGCGACACGACGGGCAAGGTGCTGACGACGCTGTACGACGAGACGCAGAACGGCGCGGGCGGTTCCGGCTACGTCTCGGCGGTGGCGCTCGAGGAGACCTCGATGCTCAACTACAACCAGGGCAACCCCGACTCGCACACCGTGCAGCCCGGCGAGACCCTGACGCCGCCGAAGGAGAAGCTCGTCGCGATCTACCCGTCCGGCGGGTCGATGTGGTCGGACAACCCCATCACCGTGCTCGGCGCCGACTGGGTCACCGATGCCCAGCGCACCGCCGGTGCGGCGTTCGTCGACTTCCTCGCCACCGAGCCGGCGCAGCGGATCCTTCCCGAGTACGGGTTCCGGCCGCTCGACGAGTCGGTGCCGCTCGGCGATCTCTTCACCGAGCAGTACGGCGTCGACCCCGCCGGCCCGGCGATCACCCTGCCTCGCCCGGCCGTCGACGTGGTCTCGGCCGCGCTCGACCAGTGGACCCAGATCCGCAAGCCGTCGTCGGTGCTCGAGCTCATCGACGTCTCCGGTTCGATGGACGATCCGATCGGCGATGGGCGGTCGAAGCTCGACGGTGCGATCGAGGGCGCCCAGGCGACGCTCGGTCACTTCCGCGGCACCGACGAGGTCGGCATGTGGGCGTTCACCACGGGCGTGGACTCCGCGGCGGGGGAGAACCTGATCGTGCTGCGGGACGTCTCGGCGCTCGGATCCGACCGCGAGACACTGAGTGCGTCGGTCGACGACCTGAGGTACGCGAACCGCGAGGGCACGCCGCTGTACGACGCGATCGCCGTCGCGTACGACGAGATGGTCGCCCGCGCCGAGCCCGGCCGAATCAACGCCATCGTCGTGCTCTCCGACGGGCAGGACACCGACTCGTCGATCTCGATCGACTCGCTGATCGCGAAGATCGGCGGCTCCTCACGCGAGGGCGGCGACGCCGCGCCGGTGCGGATCTTCCCGATCGCATACGGCGAGGGCGCCGACACGGGCTCGCTGCAGCGGATCGCCGAGGCGACCGGCGGCCAGTGGTTCGACGCGTCGGATGCCGCGAAGATCGACCTCGTGTTCGCCTCGGTCATCAACAACTTCTAGGGGCGGCGGATGGGTGGCCTGTTCATGGCGGGAGCTGACGGGTACGTCGACGACGCCTCCGACGCGCTGCAGACCTCACCGGTCTACGTCTCGTCCGAGGTGGGCGGCGCGTCGGCCCTGCAGGACGCGCTGCTCGCGCAGGTCGGCGACGACTCGATCGGCATCGCCGTGTTCTCGGACAACGCCGCACTCGAGGCATCCGGACCCGAGATCGTCACCCAGCTCGCCGAGACGACCGGCTACGACACGATCATCGTCGCGGTCGGCGACGACCTCGCCGCCGGGTCGCGCGTGCTCGACGCCGGCGAGGCGATGCAGATCGCGAACGAGGCGGAGTCCACCGCCGACAGCCTCGACGTCGCGCTCGCCGAGACCGTGCAGGGCGTGCAGGCCGCCGACGAGCCGCCGCCGCTCGTCGGGGGCGGCGACAGCGGGGACGGGTTCGACCCGGTCCTGGGGCTCGTGATCGGCGGGGCGGTGCTGGTCGCCGCCGCGGGCGCGGTGTTCGGGGTGGTCCGGGCGCGGCGCCGCGGCCCGGGAGCCGTCGACGCGAAGCTCCCGGATCCGATCCGCCGGCACGTGGCCGACCTGCGGTCGCTCGCCGCAGAGTACGCGCAGGTCGGCGCGCGCGGCAACGCCGTGGCCGCGCAGACCGCGAACGACATGCTGGGCATCGCCGAGAACGTCGAGGAGCTGTTCCTCAGGCTCGACCGTGCGGGCGCCGGTCAGGCCGGAAGCCAGCGCGGCATCGCCGCGATCGAGTACGACGACACGCTCCGCAAGCTCAGCGCGGCCCTCGACCGCGACTACCTGCTCGACATCCTCACCCACCCGCACCTGTGGGACGATCCGGACGTGCGCGTGCGGGAGGTGCGCGACGCGGTCGTCGCGGTGTCGGGAGAAGTCGTGCAGAACATCAAGCAGATCAACGCCCGGCGAGGGCTGCATTTCCAGGTGTCGCTCGACGGCCTCATCGGCGGGCGCAAGGAACTGCAGGAGTGGGAGCGGGCGTTCGAACGCGCCTCGGGCGAGCGCGCGCCGGGCGAGCTTCCCTCGGGGCAGCGTGCATCGAGCGACGGAACCGGCGCAGCGCCGGGTGCAGGCGGCTGACGCGAACGCAGGACCGACGATCGGACCAGGGTCCCGTCGAGCGGCGATCGCCGCTGCGGCGGCGTCGGTCCGAGGCGGGGTCGCGGATCAGGTAGGCTCATCCAGCCGGGCGGGAGTCCGGCCGGAGCGGCGAAGCCGCCTCGTGCGGATGTAGCGCAGTTGGTAGCGCGTCACCTTGCCAAGGTGAAGGTCGCGGGTTCGAACCCCGTCATCCGCTCCGTTCCCTGTCAAGGTCTCGTCCGCCGCCGCTCGTTCGCCGTACTCTGGGCGGACGAATGATCGCGATCGGGATTGGACCGCGCATGCGCACACGGATCCGCTGGATGGCCGGAGCCGCGCTGCTCGCCACGACCGGGCTCGTCGGATGCGGCGAGACGATCACGCAGCCCTCGGCGAGCGACCCGGCGACCTCCGCCGCCGACCTGGCCGACGCCGCCGCCTACTGCGAGCAGAAGGGCGGCGAGGTGCAGCAGCGCCAGCCCGCCTGGGGCACGAACCTCGACGAGCAGGACTGGGTGCCGCTCGGCGACCCGGTCGCCGTGTGCCGGTTCCAGACGCTCGACGACGAGGCCGAGTCGCGCATCTACGTCGACCTCGTCACCCTCACCGCCGAGGAGCCGACGCTCGCCGCGCTCGCCTATCTCTCGCGAACCCAGATCCCCGACGATCCGCCCGGGAACCCGGCATCCGCCCTCTGCTCCTCGCTCGGCGGCACGAGCAGCTTCGGCTCGAGCGCCGACGGCGGCGGGCTCGCCGCGCCCGACGACCCGGACGACCCCGTCGTCGCGCCGTGCACCTTCGCCGACGGCTCGTTCATCGACGAGTGGGGCGTCGCGTACTACGCCGAGGGGACCGTGCGAGGCATCGACCTGGCGGGCGTCTTCCGGTTCGACCGGTCGACGCTGCCCGAGGTGTTCTAGGCGCTCGGACGGGAGGCGATGCGGATGGTCGACGATGCGCGACGCGCCGCGGCGGACTACCGCCTCGACCGGTGGGAGCGCGAGCGGCTCGCGGAGGAGGCGCGCACGGGGCGCGACACCGCCGCCGACGAGGGTGCGCCGGCCGATGCCGGGGCCGAGCGGCCGGCCGGCCGGTCGACCGGCGGCACGGCCGCGGCGGAGCGGGCCTCGTACGTCGAGGTCGTGATCCAGCAGGCGATCCGTCGCGGCGAGTTCGACGACCTGCCGGGCGCGGGCAAGCCGTTGACGGGTCTGGACCGGCACGACCCCGACTGGTGGATCCGGCGGAAGATCGAGCAGGAGCGCCTCTCCGGGCTCGGTCCGCCGGCGCTGTCGCTTCGCGTCGAATCCGCCGAGCTCGAGGGTCGCCTCGATGCCATGCACCGCGAGCCGGAGGTGCGCGAGGTGCTCGCCGACTTCAATGCCCGGGTGATCGAAGCCCGGCGGCAGCTGCTCGGCGGTCCGCCGGTCGTCACGCCGACGCGCGACGTCGACGCCGAGGTCCTGGCCTGGCGGGCGCGTCGCGACGCGCGACATCGCGTGCAGGCCGAGGCGGCGGAGCTCCGATCGGAGGGCGAGGCGGAACGTCGCCGCCGGTGGTGGAGGCGGGCACGCTGAGGGCACCCGCTCCCGGGTCCAAGGGCCCGGGCGTCGACGCCACGATCGGGTTGGCTGGAGTCGAGCCCGGTCGGTCGGCCGGGCGGCGACCTGGAGGTGGCGCCGATGATGTGGGATTACGGCTACGGGATCGGCGGATGGTGGATGTGGCTGCCGGGGATCGTGTTCGGCGGGCTCGTCATCTCCGGGATCGTCGTCCTCATCGTGCTGCTCGTCCGGTCGGCGAGCGGCGGGCACGGCGCGTCGAGCGCCCCCGGCGGAGCGCACGGTGCCGGTCCCGGCGGAGCCGGCGCCCATCCGCAGGCGGACACGGCCAAGCGCATCCTCGAGGAGCGCCTCGCGCGAGGCGAGATCACCCCCGAGCAGTTCCGTGAACTCTCGGCCGTGCTCGACGAGGGCAGGCGGAGCGGGCCCGCCTGAGCCGGGCGTGCTGTCGGTTCGGCGGCTCAGTCCTGCGCGTCGAGACGCAGCGTCACCCCGCGGACGTCGTCGCCGAGCACGGTCTCCATGACCTGCGGGGCGTGGTTGGCACCGTACTTCCGGGTGTACTCGGCGTCGAGCGACGCGTGCAGGTCGAGATCCTCCGCCGGCACCTCCGCGAACGTGACATCGCGGATGACGCCGCCGGACTTGATGCGACCGATCCCGGTGGACTTCGCGCGCCGGAACCATCCGTTGTTCGGGCCGTACGCCGAGCGGACGAAGAGCTCGTCGCCGACGCGGACGACCCAGACGGTCCGGTACGGGTTCAACGAGCCGTCCGGCCGTTCCGAGGCCACCTCCAGCTGGTCTGCCTCGCCCACGCGGTCGAGTTGGTCATCGGTCCAGCCGGTCATGTCGGTCCTCTCTCTTGGGTGGAGCGGGGATGGTGTCACGCGAGCGTCGGCTCCTCGCCGATCGGCTCGATGAGCGTCGGATCGTGGGGGTCGATCCGACGATGGTTGTTGACGCGGGGATCGACCTCGTACTCGCCGATGGTCGGTGCGACCCGGTCGGACTGCGCGATGAGGAAGTCGACCATCGCCTGTGCGGCGGCGGGCGAGAGCTTCTCTGGATCGAGGTAGTGGTCGATCGCGTCGAACGGGAGGTACACCGGCATCCGGTCGTGCACCTCGCCCGAGGCGTCGCGCGCCTCGCGCGTGATGATCGAGGTCGACACCTCCCACGAGCCGTCGTCGAGCCTGCGGGCGGTCGAGATGCCGGCGGCGGCGAGCAGGTCGTCGGCGCCGTGCAGGTAGTGCGCCCGCTTCCTCCCTGGCTCGCCCGTCCACTCGTAGTAGCCCCGCATCGGCACGATGCACCGACCGGACGCGAACGCGCCCTTCCACAGGCCGTTGGTCGCCACCGTCTCGATGCGGCTGTTGAACTGCGGCCGCTTGGACTCCTTCATGAAGGCCGGGTGGAAGTCCCACCGCGCGGGTTCCAGCCGGCGCACGAACTCGCCGGTGTCGGATCGCGCCCGCTCGCGCACGATGGGCACGGTGTCGGTGGGCGCCAGGCTGTACGACGGCCGCCAGTCGGCGAAGTCGTTCTCGGTGTCGAAGACCGCGGTGAGGTCGTCGGCCTGCTGCGAGACCACGAAGCGTCCGCACATGCGGGGTGCCCCCTCCCGGCTCCGGATGCCATCGAGCCTACGTGGGGCCGCCCACGGCGTGAACCCCGGTCGGTGCCCGAGGCATCCGCCGCGGCCCGCCTGGCCTGTCCGGCGCCCCGGATGGGTTGGAAAACGGATCCTGTTGCGAACGCGGCCGGATCGGTAGCGTGAGACCCAGAGATCGGCCCGTCCGGGGCCGGCGGGCCGTACGACGTCGTGCGGCCTGCTCGTCGGAGGGCGTCGATCGCAACGTGGAACCACGTTCCGTTCAGTGAGAGAGGGCCCGATGATGAGAACTCAACACCCACCCGCGCGATGGCGCAGACGCGCGATCGCCGCCGCCGGAGCACTGCTGCTCGGCACGTCGCTGGTGACGGCCACCGCCGCATCCGCCGAGGACGACCCGCGGGTCGGGCTCGGCGGCGGCCTGTACGACGCCGAGATCGCGGCGAGCGGCGTCGAGTTGCTGGAGAGCCTGCCGATCCCGGCGGGCTTCGTCATCAACTCCGACCTCGCGTTCACCGGCGACAAGGCCGTCGTCGGCAGCTTCTCGGGGTTCCAGGTCTTCGACGTCTCCGACCCGGCCGCCCCGGTGCTCGAGACGGCGTTCGTGTGCCCCGGCGGCCAGGGCGACGTCTCGATCCACGGCGACCTGCTGTTCATGTCGGTCGAGGCGACCAACGGGCGCGTCGACTGCGGCACGCAGGGCACGGTCGGCTCGGTCGACCCGGAGCGATTCCGCGGCGTCCGCATCTTCGACATCAGCGACCTCTCGAACCCGGTGCAGCTGCCGGGTGTGCAGACGTGCCGCGGGTCGCACACGCACACGATCGTGACCGACCCGGATGACGCGGCGAACGTGTACATCTACAACTCGGGCACCTCGACCGTGCGCTCGCCCATGGAGCTCGAGGGCTGCGAGAACGCGGCGCTGACGACGGAGCCGGTCACCGAGGGCAACCCGACGCAGTGGCGCATCGACGTCATCAAGGTGCCGCTGGCGGCACCTGAGACGGCGGCGATCGTGAGCCAGCCGCGCATCTTCACCGATGTCGAGACCGGCGCCTGGAACGGGCTGCAGAACACCCTGCCGGGAACCGAGCTGCACCCGAGCGGCTCCGTCTACTCGCCGACGCCGAACACCAACACGTGCCACGACGTGACGGCGTTCCCCGAGATCGGGTTGCTCGCGGGCGCCTGCCAGGGCAACGGCCTCCTCGTCGACATCAGCGACCCGGTGAACCCGGTGCGCATCGACGCGGTCGCCGATCCGAACTTCTCGTACTGGCACTCGGCGACGTTCAGCAACGACGGCAGCAAGGTGGTCTTCACCGACGAGTGGGGCGGCGGCACGCAGGCGCGCTGCCAGGACATCCACAAGCCGGAGTGGGGAGCCAACGCGCTGTTCGACATCGTCGACGGCGAGATGGAGTTCGCCAGCTACTACAAGCTGCCTGCGCCGCAGACGGCTCAGGAGAACTGCGTGGCGCACAACGGCTCGATCGTCCCGGTGCCCGGCCGCGACATCATGGTGCAGGCCTGGTACCAGGGCGGTGTGTCGATCATCGACTTCACCGACACGGCGAACCCCGTCGAGATCGCGTACCTCGACCGCGGGCCGATCGACGAGCCGAACCCGACCGGGATCAACCTCGGCGGCTACTGGTCGACCTACTGGTACAACGGCAACGTGCTCGGCAGCGAGATCGCGCGCGGCTTCGACAGCCTCGCGCTCACCGAGAGCGACTGGATGTCGGCGAACGAGATCGCCGCGGCGGGCGAGATCGAGCTCGACGTGTTCAACGCCCAGACGCAGTCGATGCTCGTCCACGCGCCGAGCTTCGCGGTCGCCGGGTCGTACGTCGACCAGGCGGAGCGTTCGGGCGACCTCAGCGCGAAGCAGCTGGCCCAGGTGCGCAAGCACCTCGCCGAGGCCGAGGCGCTCGTCGCCGACGGCTCGAGCAGCAGGGCCGTCATCGCGCAGCTCGACAACGCCATCAAGAAGTCGGGCGCCGCGCCCGACTCCGCCGTCGTCGAGGCGATCGCCGCGCTGAAGGCGACGTTCGGCTGAGCCGACGCGGGGAGGCCGGGCGACCGGCCTCCCCGCCGACTCATGACGATGCCCGGCGGCCATCCGGCCGCCGGGCATCGTACTGCGCGCTCGCGCGCGCTACGCGCCCAGCTCGGCGAGCATCTGCTGCATCCGGGCGATCTCGATCCCCTGGTCGCCCTCGACGTCACGGGCGAACCGGCCGATCGCGATCTCGTTCCCGCCCCCGTCGGCCCACAGGTCGGCGACCATCTCGAGCGCGCCGGCATGGTGCTGGATCATGTACTGCAGGAACATCCGCTCGAACTCCTCGCCGCTCGCCGCCTCGAGCTTCTCGAGCTGCGCCTCGGTGAGCATGCCGGGCATCGACCCCGCCGAGTGGTCGGCGTGATCGCCGCGCAGCGGCGTCCCACGGTCCTGCAGCCAGCCGGCCATGAACTCCATCTCGGATTCCTGGCTGATCCGCATGCGCTCGGCCAGGAGCCGGAGATCGCGATCCGTCGTCCGATCCTCGACCCACTCGGTCATGGTGACGGCCTGGTCGTGGTGCACGATCATCATCTGCATGAAGGCCACGTCGGCCTCGGTGTGCTCCGGCTGCTCGATGCCGGCGGCCTCATCGGGCGACAGCGTGCGATTCGGTTCGCCCGGCGCGCCGAGCTGCACCGTGGGGCTCGTCGACTGCGGGGCGTCGTCGCCCTCGTTCGTGCAGCCCGTCAGCACGAGCGCCAGCACCGTCGCCGCGCCGAACGCGCAGGTCCTCCACGGCAGCGCCGTCATCCCAGTACCCCGTCTTCGTCGAAGAGCCTCGGTCACCCGGCGACGCCGAGGGCGGCCGTCGCGCGGGTCCCTTCATCTAACGTCAAAACGCGCGCGTTCGCGAACCCCGCGGACGCGGCATCCGTCGATCGCCGGCCGGCCGGGTGCAGGATGGGCGCATGGCCTTCGGACTTCGCGCCGACGTGCTGCGCCCGGCCGACACGGATCGCGCGGAGCGCGTCACCTACGTCGAGCTCTTCTTCGACCTCGTGTTCGTGTTCGGGCTGAACCAGCTCGCGTCGTACCTCGCGGAGAACCAGACCCCGCTCGGCGCGCTCGAGGGCGTCATCATGGTGTGCGCACTGTGGTGGGTGTGGGTCTCGACGACGTGGGTGACGAACTGGCTCGACCCGGTCAAGCTCCCCGTGCGGCTCGCGGTCCTCGCACTCGCGTTCACGGCCTTCGTGATGAGCGCCGCCATCGGCGAGGCGTTCGGCGACCGCGCCTGGACCTTCGCACTCGCGTACGTCGTGCTGAAGCTCGGCCGGGCCGTCTTCATGGTCTGGGCCACCCGGAGGCACGACGAGCGCGTCGCCCACGACTTCGGCAACGTGCTGATCTGGGCGCTCGCCACCTCGGTGCTCTGGATCGCGGGCGCCGTGCTGCCGCTCGCCTTCCAGCTGCCGTTCTGGGCAGCGGCGCTCGGCGTCGAACTCGTCGGGAGCATCCGCGGCTACCCGGTGCCCGGCCGCGGCCGCATGGAGATCGACCGGTGGGATGTCTCGGGCGGGCACCTCGCCGAGCGGAGCGCGCTCTTCGTGCTGATCGCCCTCGGTGAGGGGCTCCTCGTCACCGGGTTCGAGTTCGCCGGCGAGGAGACGAGCGTCGACCGCGTGCTCGCGATGCTCATCGCCTTCGTCGCGGCGGTCGCGTGCTGGTGGATCTACTTCGACCACGGCGAACGGATCGGCTCCGAGGCGCTGCAGGCGGCCGGAGCGCCCGGGCGGATGGCGCGGACGGCCTACGTCTGGGTGCACCTGCTGATCGTGGCCGGCGTGGTGCTGCTGAGCGTGGGCGACAAGGAACTGCTGGCGCACCCGCACGAGCAGAGCCTGCCGGCCGTCATCACGGTGCTCGGCGGCCCGCTGCTGTTCCTCGCCGGCACGCTGCTGTTCCGGCGGGTGCTCGAGCGGCGGTGGATGCGTGCGCAACTCGCCGGCATCGTCGGCATCGCCATCGTCGCCGGCCTCTCGCCGCTCCTCGATCCGCTCGCCACCGGCGCGCTCGCCGCACTCGTGCTCGTGGGCACGGCCGCCGGCGAGACCATCGAACGCCACCGCCGACGGGTGCCCGAGGGCGGCTGACCCCGCGGGTTCCGGCGCGCTCAGCGCCCGCCGAACTCCTCCTGATCGTCCTCGGGGTCGGCGACCTCCTCCATGACGAACTCGACGTCGTCCTCGCCGACGCCCTCCGCCTCGAGCTCCTCCTCGTACTCGATCTCGGCCTCCTGGCCGCGGTCGAATCGTCCGCCGAGCGGGTCGACGAAGCTGCTCATGGCATCCCCTTCCGGCGGCCGGTCCGGGCGACGTCGACCGCGTGCCCTCAGGGTAGACCCGAGCCCCGCCACGAGGGAACGGGTCGCAGGAACCTCACACCTCAGCGGCGCGGGAGCGCGAGGATGCGCTCGAACGCGCCATCCGCCACCGGGTCGACGACCTGCAGCTCGGGGTGCGCGTCGTAGAACTCGACGATGCGCCGGGCGCCCTCGTCGAACATGACCGTGGTGCGGAACTCGGGGACGAGCGCCTTCACCTTGGCGTTGTCGAAGACCATCGAGTGCGCCTTGTCGCCGAGGAGGCCGGGGCCCCAGTCGGGGTGCACTGCGGCGATGGTCTCGGATGCGACGTGCACGAGCTCGACGTCGGGTGCGCCGGCGGCCTCGGCGAGCCAGCGGTAGATCTGATTCCAGGTGGGCGCGTGGTCGCCCGTGATGTGGAACGCGTCGCCGACGGCCATCGGGTTGCCGAGCAGGCCGACGAACGCGACCGCGAAGTCGTCGTGGTGGGTGATGGTCCAGAGGCTCGTGCCGTCGCCGTGGACGACGACGGGCTGCCCGGCGCGCATCCGCGCGAGGTCGGTCCAGTGGCCGAGCGTGGGGATGAGGGTCGCGTCGTAGGTGTGCGAGGGCCGCACGATCGTGGCGGGGAAGCCGCGCTCGCGAACGGCCGCGACGAGCAGGTCCTCGCACGCGATCTTGTCGCGCGAGTACTGCCACTCGGGGTTCACGAGCGGCGTCGACTCGGTGACGGGCAGGCGGCTCGGCGGCGTCTGGTACGCCGACGCCGAGCTGATGAACACGTACTGCCCGACCCGACCCTCGAACAGGTCGAGGTCGGCCTGAACGTGCTCGGGCGTGAAGGCGAGGAACTCGCAGACGACGTCGAACTCGAGCGGATCGTCGGTGCCGTGTGCGAGCGCCTCGCGCACGCTGTCGGGGCGACGGATGTCTCCGACCACCTGGCGCACGTCGGCCGGCAGCGGCCTGAGGTCCGACGACCCGCCCCGGTTGAGGACGGTCACGTCGTGGCCGACGGCCACGGCCCGTCGCACGCATGCCGAGCTGATGACGCCGCTGCCGCCGATGAAGAGGATGCGCTTCGAATCAGTGCCCATCGCCCCATGCTGTCACCCGGGAGGCCCGCTGAGGAGGGGGTGCGGCGCCGGGGCGGAGGTGTCGCTCCGCCCGGCGCCGCGGTTCCGGTCGGCGCTGGGCCGTCGACCGGAAGGATCAGGCGGCGGACCAGCCGCCGTCGGAGGCGAGCACGACGCCGTTGATGTTCACGCCGTCGTCGGAGAGCAGGAAGGTGATCGACGCGGCGAGGGCCTCGGCCTCAGCGGCATCCGGAAGCACGGCCATGGCCTGGCGCACCCGCTGCGCGCCGAGCGGTGAGGCGAAGGACGCCTCGATGTTGGTGATGGTCGGCCCGGGCGCCACGGCGTTCACGCGGAGGCCGCTCGGGCCGTACATGAACGCGGTCGACTTGGTGAGGCCGACGACGGCGTGCTTCGACGTGGTGTACGCGACGCCGGCGGCGGAGCCGCGGAGGGCCGCCTCGGAGGCGGTGTTCACGATCGAGCCGGCGCCCTGCGCGAGCATGCCGGGGACGACCGCGCGCATGAGCTTCATGGTGCCGTCGACGTTCACGCGCATGACGCGCTCCCACACGGCGTCGGTGAGCTCGCCGACGGGTGTCATGTCGTCCATGATCCCGGCGATGTTCGCGAGCCCGTCGATGCGGCCGCCGGCGGCGGCGATGATCTCGGCGACCTTCGCGTCGTCGGTGATGTCGGCGACGAGCGTCACGACCTCGGCGCCGTCGTGCTCCGCCCTGAAGTCGTCGAGGCGCTCCTGCGACACGTCGACGGCGACGACCCTGCCGCCCTCGCGCGCGATGCGCGACGCGGTCGCGCGCCCGATGCCCGAGCCGGCGCCCGTGATGACGACGGTCTTGCCGGTGAAGCGGCCCCGATCGATGCGCTCGACCCACTCGGGGCGCTCGACGGCGTCGGCGACCGGCTCGTCGGCGGTGGCCTCGCCGGCGTCGGTCTCGGCGGCGGCGGATGCCGCGGGCGCGCCCGCCGGGACGTCGCCGGCCGAGGCGCGCGCGACGAGCTGGTCGACGAGTTCCTGCGAGAACCGGCCCTTGCTCAGCTTGACGAGCCGCTTGAGCGCGAGCCGCTGCACCGGGCGGAGGACGTCGGGATCCTGTCCGGACTGCGAGAGGAGCTCGCGGACGATGGGGCCGCCGACGGGATCCTCGAGCCAGGTCTTGATGGAGGAGTCGCCGGTGAGGGATGTGCTGGTGCTCATGAGGGTGTCCTTCTGTCTCTGGGTCGGTGCCCCGGAGGACACCGGACATCTCTGTCCGGTAGTAACGTAACACCCATGCCCGAGCATCGACAGGGAGAAGGTCCCAGGCCGCGGAAGCCGAACCTCGGTCCGAGCGCGGGACCGGCGAACCGTCGCGCCCTCCTCGCGGCTGCGCGCGAGATCTTCGCGGCCGACGGACTCTCCGCGCCCTTCAGCGCCATCGCCAAGCGCGCCGGCGTCGGCCAGGGCAGCCTGTACCGTCACTTCCCCGACCGGCTCTCCCTCGCGGTGGCCGTCTACGAGGAGAACCTCGACGAGCTCGAGGCCGCCGTCGCCCCGCCCGACGCGGGCCTCGACGCACTGCTGCAGGGCGTCATCGCGCAGGCGCTCGTCTCCACCGCCCTGATCGACCTCATCACGGCGAACCCGCATGACGCGCGCGTCGAACGGCTCGGTTCCCGCGTTCGCGAGATCGCCGTCGCCGCCGTCGACCACGAACGCGCCGCCGGCCGGGTCGGCGAGCACGTCGACGTCGACGACGTGCTCCTCGCCATCTCGATGCTCGCCGGCATCGTCGCCCGGACCGAGCCGGCGGATCGCGCCACCACCGCGGAGCGGGCCTGGGCGCTACTGCACGCGGCATTCGCGCCCCGCTCCGGGAGCACGGCGAGCCGGTGACCGCGTCGCGCGCGATCCCGTGGGCGATCTCCGTGCTGCGAACCGAACCGCGCGCGCCCGCCGGAGAGAGCCGGCGCCGTCACTCGGGCAGGCGCCCGGCCCACGGGTCGTAGTCCGCGAGCAGCGGGCCCTGCTCGGGCCGCTCGCCCTCCGGCACGTGCTGCAGGTTCACGCGCACCCGGTACCAGAGCGAGCTCGACCCGCGCATGCCGTCGACCAGCACGTCCGCCGGGCTGAGATGCCGGACGAGGTCCGGGTTCGCCGCCTTCCACCGCTCGAGCGCGTCCATCGCCTCGGGCTTCGTCTCGGTGCGCGCGACCTCGATCAGGGGCATGGACGACACGCGCCGGCCCGAGCCGTCGCCGCGCGTGGCGCCCCGAGGCGCCTTCTCGGCCGGGCCGAGCTCCTCGGCGAGGCGCAGCAGCCCGTCGAGCGACCCGACCGCGTCGTCGATGCCGGCGTGCGGGTCGCCGCGCTCGCCGAAGCGCTCGAGCACGGTGGCGACCGTGAACTCCTCGGGGCGTCGTGAACGCACCTCGTCCCAGTCGAGCGGCGTCGAGACGCGGGCGTCGGGCAGCGGGCGCACCGAGTAGGCGGATGCCACGGTGCGATCCTTCGCGTTCTGGTTGAAGTCGACGAAGACGCTCTCGCCGCGCTCCTCCTTCCACCAGCGCGCCGAGGCGAGCCCGGGCGCCCGGCGTTCGACCTCCCGTGCGAGCGACTCGGCGGCGAGCCGGACCTCGGCGTAGTCCCAGCGCGGTGCGATGCGCACGAGCAGGTGGATGCCGCGGGAGCCCGAGGTCTTCGGCCAGCCGACGAGCCCGTGGTCGTCGAGCACGTCGCGCGCGACCATCGCCACGTCGACGATCTGCGACCAGTCGACCCCGGGCATCGGGTCGAGGTCGACGCGCAGCTCGTCGGGATGGTCGAGGTCCTCGGCGCGAACGGGATGCGGGTTGAGGTCGAGGCATCCGAGGTTCACGATCCAGGCCAGCCCCGCGGCATCCCGCACCACCGCCTCCTCGGCCGAGGTGCCGCGCGCGTACTGCAGCGTGGCGGTGTCGATGTAGTCGGGATGGTTCTCGGGCACGCGCTTCTGGAAGAACGGCTCGGCGCCGATGCCCTTCACGAACCGCTTCAGCACCATGGGCCGTCCGCCCGCGCCGCGGAGCGCGCCGTCGGCGACCGCGAGGTAGTACTCGACGAGGTCGAGCTTGGTCAGTCCCGGCTCGGGGAACACCACGCGGCCGGGATGGCTCACGCGGACCTCGTGGCCCCCGACGTCGAGGACCACCGCGTCGTCGCTGCGGGCAGCCATGACACCACGCTAGGGGGTGACCCGCTCCGCCGTGCCTGACGCGCCGCCTCGGTGCTCGACGGGGTGCGGGTCGGCGTGCCCGGCGAGGGTCTCGTCGTCGTCGTCGTACGCGGCATCCGCACCGTCGCCCGGCGCGCGCCGCAACTGGAGCAGGATCGCCGCGGCCAGGCACGAGGCGCCCACGAGCGCGAGGAGCGAGCCGACCGACGAGACGTCGCCGCCCGTCGCCGCGAAGGCGTCGGCGAGGTTGAGCCCGAGCGCGAAGCCCGCCCACCACAGGAAGAACGTCGTGACGTGGATGAGCACCAGGCCGACCGTGACGACGGCGTGGGCGGTGACGAACCCGCGGCGCGCGCCCTGGACGGCGACGATCGCCCCGCCCGCGGTGGCGAGCGTCGCGCCGAGCGCCCAGATGAAGGGTCCGCCGTCGATGACGCCGAACCGCTCGACGAGGATGCCGTAGATCTGGGCCAGCGAGAGTTCGGGCACCGTCGCCGACGGGTTCCAGACGAGCAGGTGGAGCAGGCCGAGGATGATCACGACGACCTCAGCCGCCGCAAGGACGATGACGGCGGTCCGCACCCGCTCGGGACGGATCGGGTCGCGACGGTGCTCGGAGAGACCCAGCGCGATGAGCGCATAGCCGCCGACCGCGGCCGCGAGTGCGAGCAGGATCAGGAACGGGGAGTCCCCGGCCCCCGTGAGCTGCACCGCGATCGGCGCGCCGACGGCGACGATGATCGCCGCCCATCGCCGCCACGCGCGCGGCTCGCCCGCGCTGACGAGCAGGAGCAGGCCGAGCGGGAGCGCGCCCCACACGGCGACGACCTCGAGCACGTCGGAGAGCGCCCCGACGACCACGGGCTGCACCGTCGACGCGAACCCGATGGTCGCGAGGTCGACCGAGACGCTCGTCGCCGCGAGGATGACCGCGACCGCGAGGAACGAGGCCCCGGCGCGGGCGCGGCGCCCGGCGAGCACTCCGATCCGCGGCGTCCGGGTCATGCGACCTCATCTCGTGTCCGGCAGCAGGTGGCCCTCGTGCCCACCATGGCACGGATCACGGACGGGTGGTACCCGTTGCGCGCGGCTCAGCCGGAGCGCGCGACGTCCGCCTCGGCGTCGTCGGTGTGCGTGCGAGCGCGGTGCACGGTGGCGTGCGACCACGGGTGCAGGATGTCGAGCTGCACGAACGTCGCCGCGAGCTCCGCCAGGCCGAGGCCGAAGTAGATCGCCTGCAGCGGGCTGAACGGGATGAACATCATCTGCACGAACACCCAGACGAGCATCGCGAAGCCGGCGGTGGCCGATGCGATCATGGCCCACCGCATGCGTCGGGCGAGCATCGCGAACGCCACGAGGTGCGTGCCGCCGACCAGGATCGCGAGCGCGAGGCCCGGGACCAGGAACGTCGTGAACGGCGATCCCTCGAGGTAATCGAGCGGGATCGCGAGCGCCGTCCCGCTGAAGTCGATCACGCCGCCGAGCGCGAGCGCCGCCCCGCCGAGCGTGCTCGTGATGCCCACGAAGATCTGGACGGTCAGCAGCACCAGGCGCGCGAGTCCCTGCATCGTCATCGGCGCCACCCCCTTCGCCATCGGCCGGGTCGGCACCAGCATGAACCGGACGGCGCGCCGCGGCGCGGGTCGAAGGTCACGCGGATGCCGCGGCTCGCATCGTCAGTGACCGGAGGCCGCGGGCGCGACGGGGCTCGTCGGGCCGGCGGCCACCGCATCGCCCGGGTCTCCGGCTCGCTCGAGCGCCTGCTCGAGGTCGCGGGCGAGGTCGTCGACGTGCTCGAGTCCGACCGAGAGCCGCACGAGCCCGTCGGGGATGGTGTCCGCTTCGGCGGCCCAGCGGCGGCGCCGCTCGAGCTGCGACTCGACGCCGCCGAGGCTCGTCGAATGCACCCACACCTGCGTGGCGGCGGCGACGCGCTCCGCGGCATCCGCCCCGCCGGCCACGACGATCGAGATGATCGAGCCGAAGCCGGGGTAGCGGACCTCGTCGAGCGCGGGGTGGCCCGCGAAGCGGGCGGCGAGCTCGCGCGCGGTGGACTGGGCGCGCTCGAGTCGCACGGGAAGGGTGCGGAGTCCGCGGAGCGCGAGGAAGGCGTCGAGCGCGCCGGGGATGGCGCCGTTCAGGCTGCGACGGGCGACGATCCGGTCGCGCAGCGCGCCGTCCCGCGCGATCACCGCTCCCATGATGACGTCGCTGTGGCCCGAGATCGACTTCGTCGCCGAGTGCACGACGAGATCGGCGCCGGCCTCGAGCGGACGCTGCAGCAGCGGCGTCGCGAACGTGTTGTCGACCGCGAACAGCGCGCCCGCCTCGCGTGCGGCGCGCCCGATCGCGTCGAGGTCGGCCACCTCGAGCGCGGGGTTGGTCGGCGACTCGACCCAGACGAGGTCGGCGCCCTGCGCGGCATCCGCCACCGACCCGGCGTCGCGGACGTCGATGTACCGCACCGTGACGTCCCGCGTCGCGACGAGATCGTCGAGCAGCCCCATCGTGCCCGTGTACGAGTGCCGCGGCGCCACGACCGTGCCGCCCGTCGGCACGAGCGCGAGCACCGCGGAGATCGCGCCCATGCCCGACGCGAACGCCACGCACTCGCCGCCCTCGAGCGCGCCGAGCGCCTCCTCGAACGCCGTCCAGGAGGGGTTGCCGTAGCGGCCGTACGCATTGGGGCCGCCCGCGTGGAAGGTCGACGCGAGGTGCACCGGGGTGCTCATGGGCCCGTCGGGTTCGCGCGGCGGGCGCCCGGCGTGCACCGCGACGGTCTCGGGGTGCAGGTCGTCGTGCGGGGCGGATGCCCCGGGCTGCTCGTTCATGTCGGCTCCTCGGTCGTGCGGCGCGGTCCTACGATCCTCGCCCATGCGGGCGCGAACGGCGTCGCCCATGACGGCGGCGGATCACGCCCACGCGCTCGTGGATTCCGCGCCCTCGCGTGGGGGCGGGGCGGGTTCGCCGCGGGGGCGTCGCCGGGTGACGGCGGTGGGGCGCAGACTGGAGGGGTGAGTCCCGACCTCGCGCTCGACTGGCGCGCGCCGCACGAGACCGACGTCGCCCAGACGCTCGGGGTGCTGCGGCGCGGGCCGGGGGACCCGACCTTCATGCGAACGCCCGACGGCGCGATGTGGCGCACGACGCTGACCGATGCCGGCGCGGCGACGCTGCGGGTCCTGCAGCGGGAGGTCGACCTCGTCCGCGTCGAGGCGTGGGGGCCCGGCGCCGAGGCTGCGATCGCGCTCGCACCGTCGATGCTCGGTGAGCGCGACGACACGACGGGCTTCCGCACCGGCATCGAGGAGCTCGACGTCGCGCACCGGCGCAACCCCGGCATGCGCGTGCCGCGCACGGCGCGGGTCATGGAGTCGCTCGTGCCCGCGATCCTCGAGCAGAAGGTCATCACGCTGCAGGCGCACGCCTCCTGGCGCCGGCTGGTGCTCGCCTTCGGCAGTGCCGCGCCCGGTCCGGTGCCGCGCCCCATGCGGGTCGTGCCCTCGGCCGACGGATGGCGCGGCATCCCGGTCTGGGAGTGGCACCGGGCGGGCGTCGACCCCAAGCGCGCCGCGGTGATCCAGCGCGTCGCCGCCCGGGCCGCCCGAGTCGAGGAGGCGGCCGGGTTCGCGCACGGCGACGCCGGGGCGCGGCTGACGTTCTTCCCCGGAGTCGGAGCGTGGACCGCCGCCGAGGTCGCGCAGCGCGCGTTCGGCGACCCCGACGCGGTGTCGGTCGGCGACTACCACCTCGCGAACTACGTCGGCCACGCGCTCTTCGGGCGCGACATGACCGACGACGAGATGCTCGAGGCCCTGGCCCCGTGGGCCGGGCAGCGGTACCGGGTGATCCGGCTCATGATGGCGGCCGGGCTCCGCGGGCGGCCGCGACGCGGGCCTCGCATGTCGTTCGTCGACCACCGCGGTCGCTGAGCGGCGGCCGATCACCGGCGGCCCCGGCTCCGAGCACGGCGCGCCATCGTCGGCGCACGCCCCGCGGCATCCGCTCGCTCGAGTGACCTTCGGCCCGACGGCGGCGAGCGCCCTCCGGGAGGCTGGGACCACGCCGTCGGGATACGGCACGAAGGGGTGATCGGACGTGTTTTCGCAGATCGTCGTCGGGTGGGACGGATCGCCGAACTCGGAGGCGGCGCTGAGGTGGGCCGCAGCCCGCGGCGACGCCGCTCCGCTGCTCATCGTCCACACGATTCCGGGCCAGGACACGTCGAGCGAGTACCTGGCCGCGACCGGAGACCTCCCGGAGGCGCGCGTCGCCCTGATCGACCGCGCCCGGGAGCTCCGCGCCGAGCACCCCGGCCGGTCCATCGACACCCTCACCGTCCACGGCCGTGCCGACAAGGAGCTCGCCGCGTACATCGACGGCGGCGCGCTCGTCGTGGTCGGCTCGTCGCAGAGCGGTCACGAGACGGCCTGGACCCTCGGCGCCCGACTGGCCGGACGCCGCGGTCACGGCGCGGTCGCCGTGATCCCGCCCGACTGGGAGGCCGCCGACCGCCACGGCGTGGTCGTCGGCGTCGACGGGTCCGCGCGCGCGAAGGACGCCGTGCGCTTCGGCATCGAGGAGTCGGTGCGCCTCGGCGAACCGCTCGAGCTCGTGCACGCGTGGGTCGTCCCGACGAGCTGGAACACGGCGTACATCGAGTACCTCGGCGACGTCTCGCTCATGGAGGACATGCGCCGCGACGTGCTCGATGACGCGCTGGCGCACGCGCGATCGCTCGGGGCCGCCCCGAACGGTCGGCTCGAGCGCGGCGCCGCGGCCGCGGTGCTCGCGGCCGCATCGGAGACCGCGAACGTCGTGATCGTCGCGAGCCACACGGCCGGGGGCATGGCGCGCTTCCTGCTCGGTTCGGTGAGCCACGACCTGCTGCTGCGCGCGACCGGCCCGGTCATCGTCGTCAGCGACCTCGGCTAGGTCGTCGTGGGCGCGAGCATCCGGTTCCTCGGCGCGGCGGACACCGTCACCGGGTCGCGGCACCTCGTCGAGTCCGAGGGGACGCGCGTGCTCGTCGACTGCGGGCTGTTCCAGGGGTACAAGGTGCTCCGCGCGCGGAACCGGCAGCCGTTCCCGGTCGCGCCGGCCACGATCGACGCGGTCGTGCTGACGCACGCGCACCTCGACCACTCCGGCCATCTGCCCGCACTCGTCCGCGACGGCTTCGCGGGCCGCATCCTCGCGACGCCCGGCACGATCGAGCTCGCGGCGATCCTCCTCGCCGACAGCGCGTACCTCATGGAGGAGGAGGCCCGCCACGCGGCATCCCGTCACTGGTCGCGACACGCCGAGCCTCGCCCGCTCTACACCTCGGAGGACGTGCGCCGGACGATGGCCCGGTTCGAGCCGCTCGACTTCCACGAGCAGCGACGCATCGCGCCGGGCGTCGACGCGCGCCTGGTGCACGCCGGCCACATCCTCGGCGCCGCGCAGGCACGACTCGACGTCGGCGGCGCGACCGTGCACGTCACGGGCGACCTCGGCCGGGCCGACGACCCGCTGATGCGGCCCCCCGAACCGCTCGAGGCGACCGACGTGCTCGTCGTCGAGTCGACCTACGGCGACCGCGCGCATCCCACCGGGGACCCGGAGCGGCAACTCGGCGACGTCATCCGTCGCGTCGCGCGTCGCGGTGGGGTCGTCCTCATCCCCGCGTTCGCCGTCGGGCGCACCGAGACCGTGCTGCTGCACCTCTCGCGCCTCGCCGATCGCGGCGAGCTGCCGGACGTGCCGATCTACCTCAACAGCCCCATGGCGGTCGATGCCGCCGAGATCTACGAGCAGCACCCCGAGGAGCACCGGCTCGGCCATGAGGAACTCGAGCGGATGTACCGCCTGGCGCGCCGCGTCACGACCGTCGACGACTCCAAGCTCCTGAACCTGCGCGGCGGCCCGCTCGTGATCATCTCGGCGAGCGGCATGCTGACGGGGGGCCGCATCCTCCATCACCTCGAGGCGTACGGCTCCGATCCGCGCAACGCGATCGTGCTGACGGGCTTCCAGGCGGGCGGCACGCGCGGCGCGGCGCTGCAGGGCGGGGAACGCTCGCTCCGCCTGTTCGGCCACGACCTGCCGATCCGCGCCGAGGTCGCGACGATCGAGTCGATGTCGGCGCACGCCGATGCGGAGCAGCTCCTCGCCTGGATGCGCACCGCACCCGAGGCGCCCGGAATGACCTGGGTCGTGCACGGCGAGGCGCATGCCGCCGACACGCTCCGCGCCCGGATCCGGAGGGAGCTCGGCTGGCGCGCACGCGTCCCCGAGCACGGCCAGGTCGCGGCGCTCGAGCCGGCTCCGGCGCGAGCCGCGCCGATGCCCGACGCGGTCGCGGCGATCGACGCCTCGATCTGAGCGGGGGGTCGCCACCGCCATCCGCTCACCGACAGGTTCGAACCACAGAGAAAGGGACACCGATGGACGAACAGGACGACCTGCGGCCCCCCACCGAGCAGCTCGGCGAGGAGGAGTGCTGGAAGCGCATCGAGGCCGCGCCCTTCGGCCGCATCGCGGTGTTCGCGGCGGGCGAGGTCGACATCTTCCCGGTCAACCACGTGGTCGACCGCGACGGCGTCGACGGACCCGCGATCGTGTTCCGCACCTCCGCGGGCACCAAGCTCCTCGAGCTGACGATCCACTCGCGTGTCGCGTTCGAGGTCGACGGGTACACCGACGAGAGCGCGTACAGCGTCGTCGTCAAGGGCGAGGCGCGCCAGCTCGAGCGGCAGAGCGAGATCGAGCATGCCGAGACGCTCGGCGTTCGCCCGTGGGCTCCCGAATCGAAGGACCGCTGGGTGCGGATCCAGCCGGCCGAGGTGCGCGGGCGCCAGTTCCTGCGCTGAGCGGGAGCGAGCCGGTCGCCGGCGGTCGCGCCGCGGGCGGCGGCGCCCGCGGCATCAGGCTGCCACGGGACCGCCCGGATCAGCCGATGAGCGCGTCGAGCGTCGGGTGCAGGTGCCGCGTGACCAGGGCGGATGCCGCGTGCTGCGCACCGAGCCCGAGCGCGGCATCGACGCCGGCCCCGTCGAGCATCGCGTGCAGCACGCCCGACATGAAGGCGTCGCCGGCGCCGTTCGTGTCGAGCACCTCGACGGGCACCGCGTCGACGCGATGCCCGGTGACCGCGCCGTGCTCCGAGGCGAGCGCGACCGCTCCCTCGGCGCCGAGCGTGCACACCGCGAGCCGGGCACCCTCGTCGATCACGCGCCGGAGGAACGGCAGCGGGTCGCCGGCCAGGCGATCGGCGTTCAGGAACACCGCGTCGGCGGCATCGAGGAACGGCCGGTGGAACTCGCTCTCCCCGTCGTAGTCGTGCAGGTCGGTCCAGATCGGCCGGCCCGAGGCGCGGGCGTCGGGGATCAGGCGGCGCGAGCGTTCCGACAGGTCGAGCACGATCGCCGCGGCGTCCTCCATCGCGGCGGTCAGCCGGTCGTCGTCGGGCGAGTCCGCATCGTCGGGCGTCGAGAGGTAGATCGACACGCGCTCGCCGAGCGGTGTCATGAGGTTGAGGTGGCGTTCGGTGCGGCCGCCGTCGACGACGTCGAGCTCGAGCCCGTCGACGCGCCCGAGGATCTCGCGCAGGCGCACGCCGTCGGCATCCGACCCGATCGACGTGAACAGCGCCACCGGCCGGCCGAGCGCCGCGAGGCCGAGCGCCTTGCCCGCCGACGTGCCGCCCATGGTCTCGTGGTCGCCGAGGGCGAACTGCATGTGCGGCACCGGCTGGGGCAGGTGCTCGACCTGCACGATCCGGTTCCACGACGCCGGCCCCGAGACCACGACCCTGCCGCCCACGCGTTGCTCCCGTCCCGGCCGCGTCGATCGCGGCGTCCGTCCCATCCTGCCTGCTCGCCGCGAGCGCCGGCACGGCTACGCTGACCTCCACGCCCGTCCCGCCGCGATCCGGAGGAGCTCCGCATGCCCTTCTTCGACCTGCCCGCCGCCGACCTCCGCGCCTTCCGGCCCGAGGTGGCCGAGCCCGCCGACTTCGACGAGTTCTGGGCCGGCACGCTCGCGGCGTCGCGCGCCGCCGCCGAGCCGCCCCGGCTCGAGCGCATCCATTCGCCCCTGTCGCTCGTCGAGGTCTACGACGTCGAGTTCTCCGGGTACGCGGGCGACCCGGTGAAGGGCTGGTTCCTGGTGCCGGCGGACGCCTCGGGGCCGCTGCCCGCGGTCGTCGAGTACAACGGGTACGGCGGCGGTCGCGGCCTCCCGCACGAGCGGCTGCACTGGGCGGCATCCGGGTTCGCGCACTTCTTCATGGACACCCGGGGGCAGGGGAGCGCGTGGGGCACCGGCGGCGGCACGCCCGACCCGCACGGCACCGGCCCGTCGTTCCCCGGGTTCATGACCCGCGGCATCCACGACCCCGACGAGTACTACTACCGGCGCGTGTTCACGGACGCGGTGCTCGCGATCGACGCCGTGCGCTCGCTCGAGGTGGTCGACGCGGACCGGGTCGCCGTGACCGGCGGGTCGCAGGGCGGCGGCATCGCGCTCGCCGCGGCCGGACTGGTCGAGGGACTCGTCGGCGCGATGCCCGACGTGCCGTTCCTCTGCTGCTTCGAGCGCTCGGTCGGACTCACCGACCGCGATCCGTACCGCGAGATCGTGCGGTACCTGTCGATCCACCGGGATGCCGCTCCCACCGTGTTCTCGACACTGTCGTACTTCGACGGCGTGAACTTCGCCAAGCGCGCCAGCGCGCCCGCGCTCGTCTCCGTCGCGCTCATGGACCCGGTGTGCCCGCCGTCGACGGTCTACGCCGCGGCGAACCACCACGGCGTGGGCGCCGAGGTCGTCGAGTACGCGTTCAACGAGCACGAGGGCGGGCAGGGCGTGCACTGGGAGCGCCAGGCGGCCTGGCTCGCCGAGCGGCTCGCGGCGGTCGACGCGCGCTGACGCTCGGCACCCGGGTGGACGCGCGGGCTCGCCGCACGGGTCGGTCTCGTGCGACCGGCTCAGATCTCGTGCGCCGCGTAGCGCTCGATCTCGTCGTCGGAGACCGCGATGCCGGCGTCGGCGAAGCGGCGCCGGAGCTCCCCTGCCTCGTCCTGCGCGTGGCCGAGGCGCAGGTCCTCCCGTACCTGCACGAGGATCCCGCGGATCTGCTCGGTCCGGGTCGCGTCGCCCGCGCCGTCCTCGATGGGGGCGCCCTGGGTGCCCGGTGTCTCGGTCATGCGAGTCCTCCTCCCGGCGCGCCGGCGGCCCGCCACCATCGATGCTCGTCGCGCACGCGTCATCCGTCGAGGCGTTGACAGGCGACGGATGGCGCGACTCGCGCCCGCCGCCTCGTCCGTCGGCCCGAGCCCGCTCAGGCGACCGTGACGAGCACCCGCTGCCATCCGGTCGACCCGTCGGGCGCGATCGGCGCGCGCTCCTCGACCTGCAGCTCGCCGGCCCGGTTGACGGCGCGCGCCGTGACGTAGTGCGTGCCCGGCGTCGCGTCCCACTCGAGGAACCACTGCACCCAGGTGTCGGCGTTCACCGGCGTGGAGAGGGTCGCCGCCCGCCAGTCGCCGTCGTCGACGCGGACCTCGACCCGTTCGACGCCGACCGTCTGCGCCCACGCCATGCCGGCGATCACCGCCGCTCCGGCCGGCACGGGCGTGCCCGAGCGCGGCGTGTCGATGCGCGACGAGAACTTGATGGGCGCCTCGGCGCTGTAGCCGCGCGGCGTCCAGTACGCCTCGTCGGCGGCGAACGTGGTCACCTTCAGCTCGGTGAGCCACTTCGTCGCGGACACGTAGCCGTACAGGCCGGGCACGACCATCCGGACCGGGAAGCCGTGCTCGATGGGCAGCGGCTCGCCGTTCATGCCGACCGCGAGGATCGCGTCGCGACCGTCGTCGGTGAGCGCGTCGAGCGGCGTCGACGCGGTGAAGCCGTCGATGCTGCGGGAGAGCACCATGTCGGCCCCCGGTGCGGGACCGGCCAGGCGCAGGAGGTCGCGGACGGGGACGCCGAGCCACTTCGCGGTGCCCACGAGATCTCCGCCGACCTCGTTCGAGACGCAGGTGAGCGTCACCGCGTACTCGTCGAGGCCCATCGCGACGAGCTCGTCGAAGCTGAGCTCGACGCGTCGCTCGACCATGCCGTCGATCACGAGCGTCCACGAGCCCGGGTCGACCTCGGGAACGGTCAGGGCCGTGTCGACGCGGTAGAACTCGGCGTTCGGCGTGAACAGGGGCGAGAGGCCGGGGACGTCGAGCTCGGCACCGGGCGGGACCGTCACGGTGCGGCCGGCCGCCGGGAGGCGGAGCGCGTCGCGGATGCGGGCGATGGACGTGCTCGCGACGTCGGCCACGCGGGCGCCGATCCCGACGAGCAGGGCGGATGCCGCAGCCACGCCGGTCAGCAGGAGGAACGCTCGGCGATCGACGGACGGGCGGCGCGAGGGGACCGGGGGGTCGGCCGTCGGCCGCGCGGTCGCGTCCGTCGCCGTCGCGTCCGTCGCCGTCGTCGCGTCCGCGGCCGCGGCCGCGTCCGCCGATGCGGCCCAGGCGCGCAGCCGCACGATCATCGCGCGCAGCAGCACCGTGGCGACCGCCGCGCCGACGAGCGACGGGAGCCACGCCCAGGCCGACGCGCCGGCACGGGTCGTCACCGCCGCGATCGAGGCCGCCCCGGCGACCCCCATCGCCAGCACGCCGAGCGGAGGCCGCACGAACTGCAGGACGCCGGCGAGCACGCTCGCGACGACCACGGCGAGCCCGAGGCTCCCGAGCAGCACCGGCTTGTCGGCCTCGCCGAACGTCGAGATCGCGAACTCCTTCACCGGTTGCGGAACGATGTCGATGACGAACGCGCCGACGGCGAGCACCGGGCCGGCGCCGCGCGCCAGGAGCAGCGCGAGCAGCTCGGCGACCGCGAGGAAGGCGGCGCCCGCGACGACGCCCGCGAGGCCGGCCCACGCGAGGAAGCGCGCGCGACCGGCGCGCGGGCCGGTGCGGGATCTCCGGCGCGACCGCCGTTCGGCCGGCCACGTGCGCATCATCGGTCCTCCGCATCCGCGTGGTCGGGGCGACCCGCTGAGGGTGGTTCGTCACCGCCGCCCCAACGGATCGCTCGCGCGCCGCGAGGCGCGTGTCGGCCGCCCGTGATGTGCTTGGACGCATGGGCTTCGATGCGCACTTCCTGGGGGTCGAGGCGCCGATGCCGGCGGTGCCCGAGGCGGATGCCGCGGCATCCGTCGCCCTCGACTACGTGCACTTCACGGTCGTGCTCGACACCCGCCGCCGGTTCGCGCGGATCACCGGCGTGAACGTCGACGGCGCCGAACTCGTCGAGGTCCCGCGCGGCGACGACTGGCAGTACGACGCCCGGATCCCGCAGGACTGGCAGGCGGGGCCCGAGGTCTACGCGCGCAACGACCTCGACCGCGGGCACCTCGTGCGTCGGCGCGACCCGGTGTGGGGTCCGCCCGAGGTCGCCGCGCGCGCCAACGCCGAGACGTTCCGTTACCCGAACGCCGCGCCGCAGCAGGGCGAGTTCAACCAGTCGCTCGAGTTGTGGAACGGGCTCGAGGACCACGTGCTCGAGTTCGCGCGGGTGCACGGGCAGCGGCTCAGCGTGTTCACCGCTCCCGTCCTCGACGGCGACGATCCGCCCTATCGCGGCATCCAGGTGCCGCTGCGATTCGTGAAGGTGGTCGCCTGGCGGTCGGGCGACGGGCTCGCGACGGCCGGGTTCCTGCTCGACCAGTCGCCCGTCGTCGACCTCGGCGACCCGCTGCGCAGCCGTGCGGGCATCGCCGCCCGCGAGCGGGCCCGCGTCGCCGCGGGCGCGACCGAGGTGCCCGACCTCGGCCCGTTCCGCACGTTCCAGGTGCCGGTCGCCGATGTCGCCGACGTCACCGGGCTCGAGATGCCGGCGCTCGTCGCCGCCGACCGGATGCCGAGGGCGCTCGCCGCGGCCGGCCCGCGCGAGGTCACGCGGCCGGAGGACCTGCTGCTCGGGGCCCGGTAGTCGCGAGGTCCTCGAGCAGCTGCAGCCCCTCCGGCCACTCGCCGAGGCCGCTCTCGGCGTTCACATGCCCACGGGCGCCGAGGTCGATGAGTCCCGCACCCCACGATGCGGCGACGACCGCGCTCCACGCGAGCTCGGAGAACGGATCGTCCGACGAGGCCAGCACCGTCGCGGGGATCCCGAGCAGCCGGCTCGGGAGCGTGAAGCCGCCGGCAGCGGCGGCCTCGGGGAAGCTCGGCCCGGAGGGGTCGGGAGGAGCGACGAGGAAGGCGTACGAGATGCGCGCGGACGCGGCATCCACCCGCAGCGCCCACTGCGCCACAGCGAGGCAGCCGAGGCTGTGGGCGACGAGCACGGGCGGAGCCGGGCTCGCCGCGACCGCGCGGTCGATCGCCCTGACCCAGTCGTCGAGCCCCGGCTCGTCCCACGACTCCGGGTCGATCCGGGTCGTGCCGGCGAGGGCGGCCTCCCAGCGCGACTGCCAGTGCTCGGGCCCCGAACCGCCGATGCCGGGGACGATGACGAGCGAGTGCGGCATGGCGGCCTCCTCGGAGGGGCGCTGGGACGGGGACGGACGCGATCCGGCGCGCGAACGGACGCGGTGACCGCCTCAGCATGGCATCCCGGGCCGCGCCGCGTCGACGCATTCCGTCATCGCGCGGCCGGTGACAGGCTGGGGGCATGGCGGAGCCCGAGGTCCTGCGCACCGACGTGCTCGTCGTGGGCGCCGGTCCCAGCGGGCTCATGGCGGCGGACGTGCTCGCGACGCGAGGGGTCGATGCGATCGTGGTCGACGGCAAGGGGGGCCCGACGCGCGAGTCGCGCGCGCTCGTCGTGCAGGCGCGCTCGATGGAGCTGTACGACCAGCTCGGCCTCGCCGAGCGGATCCTCGCCGAACGCGGCGCGGCCGTCGGCGCGGTGCTCGCGTTCCGCCATCGCGTGCTCGGCCGCGTGCCGCTGCGGAGCTTCGCCGAGGGGCTGACGCCGTTCCCCGACATCACCGTGTACGAGCAGAGCCGCAACGAACGACTGCTCGTGGATGCACTGGCCGGGCACGGGCTGGAGGTGCGCTGGCACCACCGGCTCGTCGCGCTCGACGCGCAGGCCTCGTCCGTGGCCGCGACGCTCGAGGGGCCCCACGGGCCGGTCGTCGTCGAGGCGCGGTACGTCATCGGCGCCGACGGCGCGCACTCGGCGGTGCGCGAGCTGCACGGCATCCCGTTCGAGGGCGTGACCAACGAGCACACGTTCTTCGTCGCCGACGCGGTCGGCGCGAGCGGTCTCGTCGAGGGCGTGGTGAACATCCGGATGTCGCCCGACGACATCCTGCTCTCGTTCCCGATGGGCGAGGCGCGTCACCACCGCATCCTCGGGGTGGTGCGCGACGCCGACCTCGACGAGGAGGACCGCCTGCCCGAGAAGCTCGTGCGCTCGCGCATCGCGCGCGGCTTCACCGTCGGCTACCGCGCGTCGACGTGGTTCGCGACGTACCGGCTGCACCACCGCGTCGCGTCGCGCTTCCGCGACGGCCGCTGCTTCCTCGTCGGCGACGCCGCCCACATCCACTCGCCCGTCGGCGGGCAGGGCATGAACACGGGCCTGCAGGACGCGCACAACCTGGCGTGCGCCCTCGGCGACGTGCTCGCCGGCGGCATGCCGCCGAGCCGCCTCGACCGGTACGAGGCCGAGCGCCGTCCCGTCGCGCGACGGCTCGTCGCGACGACCGACCGGCTCTTCGGCGTCGTCACCTCGGAGTCGCGGGCCGCGCGCATCGTGCGCGGTCGCCTGCTGCCCGCCTTCGGCCCGGTGGTCGTGCGTCTCGCGCCCCGCCTCATCGGCGGCGGGCGGCTGTTCGGCTTCCTCTCGCAGATCCGCATCAGGTACCGGATGTCGCCGCTCGCGCCGACGCGGTCGCAGGTGCGCGACGACATCGTGGGCAAGCGGCTGCCGTACGCCGGGGGCGACCCGTCGAACTTCGACGTGCTGCGATCGTTCCGCTGGCAGGTGCACGGATACGGCGCGCCCGCCGACCTCGTGCGGGCGGTCGCGGAATCGCTCGGGATCGAGCATCACGTCTTCCCGCCTGCGGCGGGCCGTCTGCGCTCGGACCGGCTCTACCTGGTGCGTCCCGACGGGTTCGTGGCCGCCGAGGCGAGCGTCGCGGCAGGGCGCCGCGCCAGGGCGGGCTCGGTGCCCGCGAGCTTCCGCGAGCAGCTCGACGGCTGAGCCGCGCTGCCTCGCGCGCGACCGACCGCCGGCGCGGACGGCTCACGATGCCCGCCGTCCGCGCCGTGCCCGGCCCGGCGCGCCCGGCACCGCGCGTCAACTCCCGGCCGGCGCCTCCTCCGACGCGGCGACCGGCACCGGTGCGACGCGAGCCGACCAGGTCGTCGCGTCACGCGACATGGTCCACGCCTCCGTGCGGCGCAGGCCGTGGCATCCGAGTACCACCTTCGCGACGCCGTCGGCGAGGTCGCGCGACGACGGCGGGTTGATCCGGTTCAGTTCGTCGAGGCTGAACGCGTCGACCGCGATCGGTTCGAGACCGCCGGCCGCGTACAGCAGCAGGTCCCAGGATTCGACATCGTCCGTCACCACAACACGGCGCAGCTCCACCCGTCCCGCGTGCTGCACCTCGTCGTCCGTCAGGCTTCCGAATGGCTTCGTCATCGCGCACCCCTGACCACAGCCAACAACAGGCCGGGCATGCACGGCACCAGGCGCGGGGGCGAGTCGCGCACGCGTATCGTCGTTCCGTGACGAACGAGACCGAGCCGGCGCCCGCGCCGGGTGATGCCGAGGGCGTGCTCCGGCGCCGCCGGTTCGCGGGCGCGGCGACGCAGCTCGGCACCGAGGTCTCGATCAACTTCGGGTCCTCGCTCGCGGGCCTCGTCATCCCGGTCGTCGGCACGTTCGTGGTCGTCGCCGTGCGCCAGCTGGTCATGGTCGCCGCGGTGCTGCCCTTCTACCGGCCGAAGCGCGCGGAGCTCACGTGGCGGCGCCTGCGCCCGGCCCTCGCCCTCGGCGTGGTGCTCGCGGTCATGAACGTCACGTTCTACACCTCGATCGACCGCCTCGGACTCGGCATCGCCGCCACGATCGAGTTCCTCGGGCCGCTCTCGATCGCCCTGTTCACGTCGCGACGGCTGCTCGACGTCGGCTGCGCGGTCGCGGCGGGTGCGGGCGTGTACCTGCTCATCGCGCCCGGCATCGGCGAGGGCGATGCGGATGCCGCGGGCGCGGCGTCGTCGGCCTCCGCCGGCGTCGACCCGATCGGGGTGCTCCTCGCGCTCGCCGCCGCGGCGAGCTGGGCCGCGTACATCCTGCTCACGCGACGCGTCGCGACCCGCCTGCCCGGCCTCGAGGGCCTGACGGTGGCGAGCATCGTGAGCCTCGGCCTGCTCCTGCCCGTCGCGATCTGGACGTTCGACGCGGCCGCGATCGACTGGCGCGTCGCGGGCCTGCTGCTCGGGGTCGGCGTGCTGAGCTCGGCGCTGCCCTACAGCCTCGACACGTACATCCTCCGCCGCATCACGCCCCGGCTCTACGCGATCATCACGAGCTTCGGCCCGGTGATCGCGGCGATCTTCGGCGTGCTCGTGCTCGGGGAGTCGTTCACGCCGATCGAGGTGATCGCGATCCTCGTCGTGTGCGGCGCGGCGGCGGTCGCCCTGGCCACGCAGCGCGAGCGGCCCGTGAGCGATCTCGAGGTCACCGCGCAGACGATCCCGTAGCGCCGCCGTGCGGCGACGCCTCGCCGCGACGTCCCGGACTCGGGCACCCCAGCGCCGTGTCGGCGCGCGCCGCCGGGACGGGACGAGCGACCCGTGCGCCCGGACGCGGTGCGTCGTAGCGTGGGAGCAGGCGCGACGACGGAGCCGCGCGCGACGTCGAGGAGGACGCGATGGCCGTGATCGGGTGGATCGGGCTCGGGCACATGGGCGGGCCGATGGCTGCCCACCTGGTCGAGGCGGGGCACGAGGTCGTGGGCTTCGACGTCGACGCGGGGATGGCCGAGGCGGCGGCCGCGACCGGCGTGCGGGTGGTGGCGGATGCCGCGACCGCGGCGCGCGACGCCGATGCCGTGTTCACGTCGTTGCCGAGGGCCGAGCACTCGCGCGACGTGCTGATCGGCGGAGCGGGCGGCCGGATCGGCGTGTTCGACGCCGTGCGGCGCGAGGCGCTGGTGCTCGACACGTCGACCGTGGACGTCGCCACGTCGCGCGCCTGCCATGACGCGGCCGAGGCCCGCGGCATCCGGTTCGTCGACGCCCCCGTCTCGGGCGGGATCGCCGGCGCGCACGCGGGAACGCTGACCTTCATGCTCGGGGGCGAGGAGGCCGCGACCGGCGAGGCCGCGAGGCTCGTGGCGCCGATGGCGGGGCACGTCTTCGTCGTCGGCGGGCCGACGGCGGGCATCGCCGCGAAGCTCGCGAACAACCTCATGCTGTTCATCACGCTGCAGGCGTCGTCGGAGGGCGCGCGGCTCGCGGAGGCGCTCGGGCTCGACCCGACGATCTTCCACGACATCGCGACCGTGTCGTCGGGCGACTCGTGGCCGCTGCGCACGTGGTACCCCGTGCCGGGCGTCGTGCCGACCAGCCCGGCGAACCGGAACTTCGACGCGACGTTCACGACCCGGCTCGCCGAGAAGGACCTGTCGTACGCGCTCGAGGCGGGCGAGGCCGCCGGTCTCGACCTCGCCGCGGGGCGCCTCGCCATGGAGCGGTTCACCCGACTCATCGAGGAGGGCCACGGCGACCTCGACTGCAGCCTCGTCGTCAAGTACGTGGGTCGAGACGGCCGCACACCGGGGTTCGACCCGGGCGATTGAACTCTGTCGAGTTCTTGCAGGCGTTCGCGTAGCATTGCCGCCGTGTCGAGGAGGCTGGCGGACGTCGCGCGCAAGGTGGGCGTGAGCGAGGCGACGGTCAGTCGCGTGCTGAACGGCAAACCCGGCGTCTCGGCGTCGACGCGCGACGCGGTGCTCACCGCGCTCGACGTGCTGGGCTACGAGCGGCCGACGAAGCTCCGCGGCGAACGCGCGAGGCTCGTCGGACTCATGATGCCCGAGCTGCAGAACCCGATCTTCCCGGCGCTCGCCGAGGTCATCG
This sequence comes from Agromyces molybdatiresistens, assembly GCF_052748445.2. Taxonomy (NCBI): domain Bacteria; kingdom Bacillati; phylum Actinomycetota; class Actinomycetes; order Micrococcales; family Microbacteriaceae; genus Agromyces; species Agromyces molybdatiresistens. Next base: position 63,223 of record NZ_CM188258.1, read on the forward strand.
GCGGCGGCCTGGCCCAGAACGGGTTCACCCCCGTGCTGTGCATCCAGACCGCGGGCGGGGTCTCCGAGTCCGACTACGTCGAGCTGCTGCTGCACCAGCAGGTGTCCGGCGTGATCTTCGCGGGCGGCGCGTACACGCAGGCCGAGGCGAACCACGAGCACTACGACCGGCTCCGGGAGCTCAACCTGCCGACGGTGCTCGTCAGTGCGCCGGTCGACGGCCTCGGCTTCTCCACCGTGTCGTGCGACGACGCCGCCTCGATGGAACAGGCGTTCGGGCACCTCCTCCAGCTCGGCCACGAGCGCATCGGCATCCTCCTGGGGCCGAGCGACCACGTGCCCTCGCAGCGCAAGCACGCCGCGGCGCTCGCGATGGCCGAGCGTCACGGCGTCGACCTCCCCGAGGAGCGCGTGGTGCATTCGCTCTACTCGCTCGAGTCGGGGCAGACGGCCGCGGCGAAGCTCCTGGCCGCCGGAGTCACCGGGATCGTGTGCGCGAGCGACCCCATGGCGCTCGGCGCGGTGCGCGCGGTGCGCCGAGCGGGCCTTCGCGTGCCGGAGGACGTCTCCGTCATCGGCTACGACGACTCCGCCCTCATGAACTGCACCGAGCCGCCCCTCACGACCGTGCGCCAGCCGATCGAATCGATGGGCAAGATGATCATCGAGTTGCTCATGCGGCAGATGTCGAGCGACGACGTCGCGGGCGACGAGGTCTTCTTCGCGCCCGAGCTCGTGGTGCGCGCCTCGACGGCGCCCGCCCCTCGCTGACGGCTCCGGGTTCCACCGCGCGGTTCGCGCCTCGCCGACCGTCGGGTGCGACTGCGCAAGCCACTCCCGCAATCTCGCGCAAGCCGTCGCAAACTTTTGTCCAGATGTTGAAAAGTTGCATCATTCTGTTGCTCTCATTACGTTGACGGGCATCGACGCCGCGGTCCCTGCCGACGCGTCGCCCCGCCCGTCCACGACAGGAGCACGACCGCCGTGACCACGCCCCTCACCGAGGCCGCCGCAGCATCCGCAGGCGCACCAGCGGCAGCATCCGCCGGCGGCCCGGCGACGGCCCACGCGACGCTCACGGCCGACCCGCTCTGGTGGCGGAGCGCGGTGATCTACCAGGTCTACGTGCGCAGCTTCGCGGACTCCGACGGCGACGGCACGGGCGACCTGCGCGGTGTCCTCGCCCACCTCGACCACCTCCAGGAGCTCGGCGTCGACGCGCTCTGGTTCAACCCCTGGTACCCGAGCCCGCTGGCCGACGGCGGCTACGACGTCGCCGACTACCGCGACATCCACCCCGCCTTCGGGACGCTCGCCGACGCGGAGGAGCTCATCGGTGCGGCGCTCGAACGCGGCATCCGCACCATCATCGACGTCGTCCCGAACCACGTCTCGCACGAGCACCCGTGGTTCCGCGCGGCGCTCGCCGCCGGCCCGGGCAGCCCCGAGCGCGCCCGGTTCTGGTTCCACCCGGGCAAGGGTCCCGGCGGTGACGAGCCGCCGACCGGCTGGGTCTCGAACTTCCAGGGCGGCACGTGGACCCGCACGACGAACCCCGACGGCACGCCGGGGGAGTGGTACCTGCACCTGTTCGCACCGGAGCAGCCCGATCTCAACTGGAACCACCCCGACGTGCGCGCCGAGCACGAGGACATCCTGCGGTTCTGGTTCGACCGGGGCGTCGCGGGAGTGCGCATCGACTCGGCGGGCCTGCTCATCAAGGACCCCGAGCTGCCCGAGGTCCCGGAGGTCGTCGCGCCCGGAGCGCACCCGACCGAGGACCGCGACGAGGTGCACGACGTCTACCGCGCCTGGCGGCGCATCGCCGATTCGTACGAGGGCACGCGCGTGCTCGTGGGCGAGGTCTGGGTTCCGGATGCCGCCCGCTTCGCGGCCTACCTGCGCCCGGACGAGATGCACACCGCGTTCAACTTCGACTTCATGGCCCGCCCGTGGGATGCCGCGGAGCTGCGCGAGTCGATCGACCTCATGCTCGACGCGCACGCGCCGGTCGGCGCGCCGAGCACCTGGGTGCTCTCGAACCACGACGTGACCCGCCCGGTGACGCGCTACGGGCGCGAGGACTCCGGCTTCGCCTTCGCCAGGAAGCGCTTCGGCACGCCGACCGACCTCGAACGGGGCACGCGCCGGGCGCGCGCCGCGGCCCTCCTCACCGCGGCCCTGCCCGGCTCGCTCTACCTCTACCAGGGCGACGAACTCGGCCTGCCCGAGGTCGACCTGCCCCGCGAGGTCCTCGAGGACCCGATGCACTTCCGCTCCGGCGGGGTCGACCCCGGGCGAGACGGATGCCGGGTGCCGCTGCCCTGGCGCGGGACCGCGTCGCCCTTCGGGTTCAGCCCCCACGGCGCGAGCGCCGCGCCCTGGCTCCCGCAGCCCGCCGAGTGGGCCGCGCTCAGCGTGCAGGCCCAGGAGGCCGACGCCGGTTCCATGCTCCGGCTCTACCGCGACGCGCTGCGCATCCGCCGCCGCGAGGAGGGCTTCGGCGACGGGCCCATGGACTGGCTCGACCTCGGGCCCGAGGTGCTGGCCTTCCGCCGGGGCGACGACCTCGTCTCGGTGACGAACCTCGGCCGTGCGGCGGTCGAGCTCCCCGAACACGAGCGGATCCTGCTCGCGAGCGACCCGCTCGCCGGCGGCCTGCTCGCACCCGACTCGACGGCCTGGCTCCGCGTGCGGACCGGGACGGAGAGCCCGCGGCGCGCCGCGGAACGCACCCACCTCCGCACCACCACCTGAACACAGCACCGAAAGGACCACGACAATGAAGTCATCACGCAGGATCGCGATCGCGGGCATCACCGCGCTGGCGGTCGCGGGCGCCCTCGCCGGGTGCACGTCCGGCAGCGGCTCGGAGGACGGCACGCTCGAGCTCCGCGTCGCCACCTTCCCGCCGGGCGCCGACCAGGCGGCCTACGACGCGTTCGCCGAGCAGGAGGCGCAGTTCGAGGAGGCGAACCCCGACATCGACATCGTCGGCGTCGAGTACGAGTGGACGGCCCCGACCTTCGCCGCCCAGCTCGCGGGCGGCAGCCTGCCCGACGTGTTCACGGTGCCGTTCACCGACTCGAAGACGCTGCTCGAGAACGGCCAGCTCGCCGACGTCACCGATGAGATCGAGGAGCTCGGGTACGCCGACAAGTTCAACCCGATCATCCTCGAGGAGGTCACCGACGCCGACGGTCGGGTCTTCGGGTTCCCGCGCCAGGCGTACGCCAACGGCCTGCACTACAACCGTGCGCTCTTCGAGCAGGCGGGACTCGACCCCGACAGCCCGCCGACCACGTGGGACGAGGTGCGCGAGGCCGCGAAGCAGATCTCGGAGGCGACCGGCAAGGCCGGGTACGCGACCATGGCGACGGGCAACACGGGCGGCTGGCAGCTCTCGGTGCAGGCCGACTCGCGCGGGGCGTCGCTGCAGACCGCGAACGACGACGGCACCTATACGTCGACGATCGGCAACGACGCCACGAAGGCGACGCTCGAGTTCCTGCACGACCTCCGCTGGGAGGACGACTCGATGGGCGCGACCTTCGACTACGACTGGGGCACCATCAACCAGGAGTTCGCCGCCGGCAACCTCGGCATGTACACCTCGGGCTCCGATGTCTACACCGCACTGGTGCGCGACTTCGGCATGGCGCCCGACGACTACGGCCTGACCGTCATCCCGACTGAGGACGGCGGCGGCGTCCTCGGCGGCGGCGACATCGCCGTGATGCCGCCGAACCTCGACGACGAGACGAAGGCCGCGGCCGTCGAGTGGATCGACTGGTATTACATGCAGAAGCTCCTCGACGAGGACGCCGCGGTCGCCGACGCGAAGGCGCTCTCCGAAGCCGGCCAGGCCGTGGGCACCCCGGTGCTCCCGGTGCTCGACCAGGAGACGTACCTCGAGTCGCAGGAGTGGATCGCCCCCTACGTCAATGTGCCGCTCGACCAGATGACCGGGTTCACCGAGGGCATCTTCGAGCAGACGCCCGTGGGCGAGTTCAAGGGACAGACCCAGCCGATCTACGCCCTGATGGACAACCTCGTGCAGGCCGTCCTGACCGATGAGGACGCCGACATCGACGCGCTCCTCGCGCAGGTCGACGCCGACGCGCAGGCGCTGCTCGACCAGTAGGCCCCCGCGAGGATGCCGCGGCCGCGACCTCCCCGCGCGGCCGCGGCATCCGCCCCACCCCTCGCACCGACCCAGGAGCACCGATGACGATGACGCGAGAGCCGGAGGTCTCGGCCGAGCCCGACCCCGGCGCACCCCCGCCGCACGTGCCGCCCGCCCACCGGAAGCGCCGCCGCACCCCGATGACCTGGCTGCGCGGCGGCGGCCTGTCGAACCTCGCGTTCGTCGCGCCGATGCTCGTCGTGTTCGCGGTCTTCAGCTGGGGGCCGATCGTGCAGGCGGTCGTCATGAGCTTCCAGAGGACGAATCTCGTCTCGCCGCCCGTGTTCGTCGGCCTCGACAACTTCGTGCGCGTGCTCTCCGACCCGAACCTCGGCACGGCCGTCGTGAACACGCTGTACTTCGCCGTGCTCGCCCTCCTCTTCGGCTTCCCGCTGCCGCTGCTGCTCGCCGTGATGATGAGCGAGGTGCGTCGCGGCAAGGGCCTCTACAGCGCCCTCGCCTACCTGCCCGTGGTCATCCCTCCCGTGGTCGCGGTGCTGCTGTGGAAGGTGTTCTACAACGCGAGCCCGGACGGTGTCTTCAACACGATCCTCGGCTGGGTCGGCATCCCGCCACAGCCATGGCTGCAGTCGTCGGCCACCGTGATGCCCTCGCTCGTGCTCGAGGCGACGTGGGCCGCCGCGGGCGGCGCGATCATCATCTACCTCGCCGCGCTCATCGCCGTGCCGCCCGAGCTCTACGACGCCGCCGAGGTCGACGGCGCCGGCATCTGGCGGAAGATCTGGCACGTCACGCTGCCGCAGCTGCGCGGCGTGCTGTTCATCATGCTGATCCTGCAGATCATCGCCACGAGCCAGGTGTTCCTCGAGCCGTTCCTCTTCACGGGCGGCGGGCCGAACAACGCGACGCTCACCATCCTGCTGCTCATCTACCGGTACGCGTTCCAGAACAGCCTCGGCGGCGCCTACGGGGAGGCGACCGCCCTCAGCCTCATGCTCGCGATCTTCCTCGCCCTCCTGAGCTTCGCGTACTTCAGGCTCACCGAACGTTGGAGCACGAATTGACCGCCGCACCGGATCTCGACCGCGGCGTGCTCTCGCCCGCCGACCGCCGGCGCACGAGTGTGCGCGCATCGATGACCGTCGTGCACGGGCTCCTGTTCGTCGGGCTCGTCGTCGCCGGACTCGGCCCGCTGCTGTGGCTCGCGAAGGCGGCCGTCACGCCGACGCAGGACACGCTGAGCCGGCCGTTCGCGCTCTGGCCGAACGGCATCGACTGGGCGAACCTGTCGACGGCGTGGAACGACATCCACATCGACCAGTACTTCCTCAACACGATCTGGGTCGCCGCGGGCTCCTGGTTCTTCCAGCTGCTCATCGCCACGACCGCCGGCTATGCACTGTCGGTGCTTCGGCCGAAGTACGCGCCGATCCTCGACGGGCTCGTGCTCGCGACGCTGTTCATCCCCGCGGTCGTGCTGCTCGTGCCGCTCTACCTCACGATCCTGGATCCGCCGGTGATCGGCACGTCGCTGCTCAACACGTACTGGGCGGTGTGGCTTCCCGCTGCGGCGAACGCCTTCAACATCCTGCTCGTCAAACGATTCTTCGACGGCCTGCCGCGAGAGGTGTTCGAGGCGGCGAAGACGGATGGCGCGGGGCCGTTCCGCGTGTTCTGGTCGATCGTGCTCCCGATGTCGAAGCCGATCCTCGGCGTCGTGTCGGTGTTCGCGGTGATCGCGGCGTGGAAGGACTTCCTCTGGCCGCTGCTGGTGCTTCCAGACCCGGCGGTGCAGCCGCTGTCGGTGCGCCTGCCTGCGGTGCAGTCGCAGACCGAGCTCGACGTGTTCCTCGCGGCGCTCGCGATCTCGACGCTGATCCCGGTCGTGCTGTTCCTGCTGTTCCAGCGGCTGTTCCTCCGCGGAGCGGGCCTCGGGGGCGCCGTCAAGGGCTGACGCCGCGCCGGCGCCGAGGCGCGAGCTCGCGGCATCCGTTCACCGTGTTCTCGGTACCCTCGAAGAGGCGACGCGAGGAGGTGCGGATGGGGGTGTTGGAGTGGCCCTGGCGCCGGCGTCGGCGCCGGGTCAAGATGGCGCCGTTCGACCGCTCGCGGCTGCCCGAGGCGCGCACCGCCTCCTTCGACGAGATGCTCGAGGAGGGCCTGATGATGGCCGAGTCCGCGGGGCGGATGGCGCTGAAGAACCGCCTCATCGTGCACGCCCTGCGCACCGACGAGCCGTTCTCCGACGAGCACGCCGCATCCGAGGCGCGGGCCGTGCTGTACGAGCTCGTGCAGGAGGCCGACGAGGCCGCCGAGCACGTCGCCGAGGAGCGCGCCGCCGCGGGCAAGCGCGAGGGGCGTTCGCAGCACCAGCACGACTACCACCGCGACGACCTGCTGAACCTCCGCCGCCGGGAGAAGGTGTACGCCTCCGTCGCGAAGCAGCTGTGGACGAAGCGGTCGGATGACGCCTATGTCACGGAGTTCGTCGAGCGGGCCCGCGATGCGGCCTGGCAGGACCTCGGCACCGCGATCGAGCAGGAGCTCGACCGTCGCTGGCCGCGCTACGACGAGGAGCCCGACTACGCCGAGCAGCGTTCCGACCGCATGTCCGGCGTGGGCGACGACCTCATGCGCGAGCTCGCCCGGCTCGAGGCGCAGCGCGCGGTCGAGGCGATCCCGGAGTACTGACGCTCGGATGCGCCGCGGCCCGCGCCACGGGCGCGGCCCGGCACGCCCCCGGCGCGACGGGCGCGCCTGCGGCATCCGCCGCCCGGACCGCACCGACCGGCACACTGGGCGCATGACCCGTCACTGGACCCCGCTCGCCGTCGTGTACCTGGTCGCCGCGGTCGCGGGCCTCGTCGGAACGTGGACCTGCAACGCCATGGCGATCGCCGAGGGCCGCGACTTCGTCGGCGATCTCGTCTCGAACGGGCCGGCGGTGTCGTCGATCACGACCGACCTGCTCGTCGTGGCCGTGGCCGGCGGCATCCTGATCGTCGTCGAGTCGCGCCGGATCGGCATGCGGTTCGCGTGGGCGTACATCGTCGGGTCGGCGCTGACGGCCTTCGCGTTCACGTTCCCGCTGTGGCTCGCGATGCGGGAGCGGCGACTGGCGGCGCTGCGGGAGGAGCGACGAGCGCCGTGACATCCGCTCGCACCCGATCGCGGAGGTCGGTGCCGACGAGCGCCGGCCGGAGTCCCGTCGGCGCCTGGATCCAGGCCGCGACAGCGCCGGTGACGCGGACGAGGAGCTCCGCCGGCGGCGTGTGCACCGCCAGCCGCCCGGACTCCTGCGCATCGCGGATCGCGGCGAGCTTCTCGCCGTACAGTTCGAGCTCGCGCGGCGTGGGTTCGTGCGCCTCGAGCGTGCGGCGCGCCTGGAAGCGCACGACCTCCGGACGGGCCAGGGCATAGTCGAAGAGGGCCGCCGCGTAGCCCGGCAGGTCGTCGGGCGTGAACGGCACCTCGGCATGCGCGCGCTCGATCACCTCGTCGGCGACGGCGTCGTACAGCCCCTCCTTGCTGCCGAAGTACGCGTAGATCATGCGCTGGTTGGCCGCTGCGGCATCGGCGATCCCGGCGATGCGCGCGCCGGCGAAGCCGCCCTCCGCGAACTCCGTGAGCGCCGCGTCGAGGATCCGGCGGCGGGTCTGCGCGGCATCCCTGGCCATGCGTCCTCCCGAGGAAGTAAGTAAGTACTTGTTGACATCCTAGCCTTGCGCGCCTAGAGTCTGAAGTAAGCAACCAGTTACTTACACGGAGGAAGCACCATGGCCAAGACCGCTCTCGTCACCGGCGCATCGTCGGGCATGGGCCGTGAGATCGCCCTGCGCCTCGCCGCCGACGGATACCTCGTCTACGGCGCAGCTCGCCGAGTGGAGCGCATGCGCGACCTCGAGGAGGCCGGCATCCGCGTCATCGGGATGGACGTCACCGTCGACGAGCAGGTGGTCGCCGCAGTCGATCGCGTGATCGCCGAGACCGGCCGCATCGACGTGCTGGTGAACAACGCGGGCTTCGGCCTCTACGGCGCCGTCGAGGACACCGCGATGGCCGACGTCCGCTACCAGTTCGACGTCAACTTCTTCGGCGTCGCTCGCCTCACCCAGCTCGTGCTGCCGCACATGCGGGCGCAGAAGGCGGGCCGCATCGTCAACATCTCGTCCGTCGGAGGCGAGATCTACACGCCGCTCGGCGCCTACTACCACGCGACCAAGCACGCGCTCGAGGCATGGTCCGACGCGCTGCGCTTCGAGGTCGCGCCGTTCGGCATCGACGTCGTGATCGTCCGACCCGGCATCGTCGCCACCGAGTGGGCCGGGGTCATGGCCGAGCCGATCCTGGAGCGCAGCGGGTCCGGTGCGTACGCGGCGCTCGCGCGCACGGTCGTCGTCTCCACCGAGCGCAACTACGTCTCAGGGGGCACCTCGCCGACCGTGATCGCCGACACGGTCGCCAAGGCGGTCTCCGCCCGTCGGCCGCGCACGCGGTACGCGGTCGGGCGCCTCGCCAAGCCGCTGATCGCAGCGCGCCGGGTCCTCGGCGATCGCGGGTTCGACCGCCTGCTGGCCGCCGCCGCGCGGTGACGGCCCGCCGCGGGTTAGCGTTGGCGGCATGACCGACGACGCCGCCGCCCCCGACGAGACCGCCCCCGCCGTCCCGACCGCCCCCGCCGCTCCGTGGGACGCCGGGATCTGGACCCGTGATCCCGTCGCCGTCACCGCCGCCGCCGACGGGCTCGTCGTCGAGGCGGCCGAGGGCAGCGACTTCTGGCGCACGACCCACTACGGCTTCGTCCACGACGACGGCCACGCACTGCTGGCTCCATGGCCGGCGGATGCCGCGGTCGAGATCGCCGTCGACACGTCGACGCTGACCGGCCTCTACGACCAGGCCGGGCTGTTCCTGCACGGCGGCGACGAGCTGTGGATCAAGGCCGGACTCGAGGTGAACGACGGCGTGCTGCACGTCGGCGCCGTCGTCACGAACCGCGTCTCGGACTGGTCGCTCGCGCCCGTGCCGGAGTGGGCGGGCGAGATCGTGACCGTGCGCGCGAGCCGATCGGGCGTCGAGGGCGACGCGGTGACGCTGCGGGCGCGCGCGGGCGACGGGCCATGGCGCACGATCAGGGTCGCGCCCTTCGATGCGGATGCCGCGACCGCCGGGCCGATGGTCTGCGCGCCGATGCGCGCGGGCCTCGAGGTGCGGTTCACGGGCTGGGCCTTCGTCGAGGCCGACGTCGACCTGCACGAGGACCCGCCGGCGGCCTGAGCGGTCGGCACGCCGGTCCGCCGCGGCCTGAGCGGTCGGCACGCCGGTCCGCCACGGCCGGGTCGCCGGGCTCCCGGCCGGCCGCTGGACGGGGCCGCCGCGCCTTCGGCGAACGTGGGGGACCACGGTCCCGTCCCGGGGAGACCGGGCACCCTACGCTGGCCGCGCATGGACCCGCAGCCCGCAGTCGAGGCCGCGGCATCCGGCCTGACGAGTGCGGATGCCGCCGCGCGGCGCGCCCGCGACGGCGCCAACGCGCTGCCCGGGGCGAAGCGACCCTCGATCCTGCGCCGGCTCGTCGGCGAGCTCACGCACTTCTTCGCGCTGCTGCTCTGGGGCGCCGCCGTGCTCGCGTTCGTGGCAGGCCTCCCCGAACTCGCGATCGCGATCGTCGCGGTGATCGTGGTGAACGCCGTCTTCGCGGTCATCCAGCAGGGCCGCGCCGATCGCGCCGCCGACCGGCTGCAGGAGATGCTGCCCGCCCGCGTGACCGTGCGACGCGACGGCCGCCGCCGGCAGGTCGACGCGGTCGACGTCGTCGAGGGCGACGTGCTCCTTCTCGAGAGCGGCGACCGCGTGCCGGCCGACGCCGAGGTCGTCGCCGCGAACCGCCTGCTCGTCGACACCTCGATGCTCACGGGCGAGAGCGTCGCCGCGGGAGTCGAGCCGGGCGGCGCGCTCTTCGCCGGCACGTTCGTCGTCGAAGGCGACGCCCAGGCACGGGTCACGGCGACCGGGCCGCGCACCCGGCTCGCCGGCATCGCCCGGATGACGACGACCGTGGCGCCCGACACCCCGCTGACGCGTGGACTGCGCGGCGTCGTGCGACTCACGGCGTCGATCGCGATCGGCGCCGGCCTGCTCTTCCTCATCATCTCGACGCTCGTCGGCAACCCGCTGCAGGACGCCTTCGTCTTCGCGATCGGCGTCACGGTCGCCCTCGTGCCCGAGGCCCTGCTGCCGACCGTCACGCTCTCCCTCGCCCTCGGGTCGGAGCGGATGGCGCGCCGCCGGATCCTCGTGCGCAACCTCGAGGCCGTCGAGACGCTCGGCTCCACGACGTTCATCTGCACGGACAAGACCGGAACGCTCACGCGCAACGAGATGACCGTCGTCCGTGCCTGGACGCCCGTCGGAGAGCTGGTCGTGGACGGCGGCGGGTACGGCCCGGAGGCGACGCTCACGGCGAGCTCGCCGGAGGCCGGGCCGGCCCTGCGGGCGCTCGCGCTCGCCGCGCTGCGCTGCTCGACGGGCTACGCCGAGGAGGTCGCCGGTGCCTGGCGTCCGCACGGCGACCCCATGGAGGCCGCATTCGACGCGCTCGGCCGCCGCCTCGGCATCGACACCGACGCCGACCGGCGCGCGAGCCCGCCCGAACTGCGCTTCCCGTTCGACTCGCAGCTTCGCCGCATGGCGGTGGTCCTGGCCGACGAGATCATCGTGAAGGGCGCGCCCGACACGGTCCTGCCGCAGTGCACGGATGTCGCGGGCGCGACCGGCGCGGACGCGGCATCCGTCGTCGACGAGCTCACGGCCGCCGGCCTGCGCGTCATCGCGGTGGCCTCGGCGCCCAGGGCCGGCCGGACGCCCGTCGCCCAGCTCGAGGCCGAAGCCGGCCTGCGGCTCATCGGCCTGCTCGCGCTGCAGGACCCGCCTCGCGACGACATCACGGCGTCGCTCGCCGCCTGCCGTCAGGCCGGAATCCGCGTCGCCATGATCACGGGCGACCACCCCGCCACCGCGCGCGCCATCGCCGACCAGGTCGGGTTGCGCACGCCCGACGCCCCCGTGCTCTCCGGCGACGACCTGCCGGCCGACGACCAGCACCTGGGGGCCGTGCTCGACCGCGACGGCGTGGTCGTCGCGCGCGTCTCGCCCGAGGACAAGCTGCGCATCGCCCGCGCCCTGCGCGCGCGAGGGCACGTCGTCGCCATGACGGGCGACGGCGTGAACGACGCCCCGGCGCTCCACGAGGCCGACATCGGCGTCGCGATGGGCCTCGGCGGTACGGATGTCGCGCGCGAGGCCGCCGACCTGGTGCTGCTCGACGACTCCTTCGCCGGCATCGTCGCGGGGATCGAGCAGGGGCGGGCGACGTACGTGAACATCCGCCGCTTCCTGACCTACCACCTGACCGACAACGTGGCCGAGCTGACGCCGTTCGTCGTGTGGGCGCTGTCGGGCGGCCAGTTCCCGCTCGCGCTGGGCGTGCTGCAGATCATCGCGCTCGACCTCGGCACCGACACCCTCTCGGCGGTCGCGCTCGGCGCCGAGAAGCCTGCGAAGCACCTGCTGGAGGGGCCGCCCGTCGGCGGCCGCCTGATGAACGGCACCGTGCTGCGGCGCGCCTTCGGCGTGCTCGGCCCGCTCGAGGCGCTGCTCACGATGACGGCCTTCGTCGTCTCGCTCGTCGCGCTCGGCTGGCGCCCCGGCGAGGCGTTCCCGACCGGCCCCGACCTCATGGCGGCGTCGGGCGCGGCCTTCATGACCGTCGTGCTCGCGCAGACCGCGAACGCGTTCGCCTGCCGGTCGTCGACGAAGTGGCCTGGGGCCCTCGGATGGTTCGGCAACCGCCTGCTCGTCGTCGGCGTGCTCGTCGAGCTCGCGTTCTCGCTCGCCCTGCTGTTGCAGCCCACCGTCGCTGAGATCCTCGGCCAGGCGAACCCGCCGCTCGCCGGATGGGTGGTCGCCCTCGCCTCGATGCCGATCCTCATCGCGGTGGATGCCGCGGACAAGGCGCTGCGCGCACGGCACGTGCATCCGCATGCGGGCGCCGGGGTGCCGACGCGCGCCCGTTGACCTTCCGGCCCCGCGGGCGCGGTGCGGTCGATGCACGCGGCCCGCGGCGCTTCCCCGGCACGCCGCCGCGCTACGGCGTGATGTGGTGACTCGGCCGGAACACGTCGTCGGGGTCGACCTCGCGCTTGATCGCGCGCAAGCGCGCGAGTGTGTCGGGCGGGTAGATCTCCGTCACGATGTCCTCGCCGAACTCGGGCGTGAAGTTCGAGTAGCAGCCGTTCGTGAACGCCATCGCCGCAGCGACCCCGTCGTGGGCCGCGGTGAACTCGTCGGGGCCTGCGCCGGCCGGCACGAACCGGTTCACTGCGAAGAGCGCCTCGCCGTCGCGCTGCGCGACCGCGGTGGCATCGGCTGCGACGCGCGAGAACGCGCCGCCGAGCCCGCGGAGCAGCAGCATGGTCGGCAGGTCGTGGTCGAGCGTCGACATGAACGCGTCGAGCGCCGCGTCGGAGAGGTCGGGCACGAACCCGTTGCCGCCGACCATCTCGAAGGGCGGCTTGCCGGGCGGGCCGTCTTCGAGCAGGTCGGGATAGTCGACGGGCCCGAGCGCGATGTCGGTGACCGACGGAAGCGACAGCAGCGGCTCGAGCAGGCGCCGGAGCTCCTCCTCGGAGCCCTGCAGGGCCACCAGGAGCTGCGGCCCCGCGGGCATCTCGGGCATGAGCGGCGGCATCACGAGGAGGGTCGAGTTCAGCTCGTCGGGCCCCTCGCGCATGACATCGCGCCAGGCGCCGAGGACCGCGCGAGTGTCGGACTGGTCGAACATGACGTGCCCGCCGACGAGTCCGTCGACCGGAGCGGCCTGGAACGTGAAGCGCGTCGCGATGCCGAAGTTGCCGCCGCCGCCGCGCACCGCCCAGAACAGGTCGGGATGATGCTCCGAGTCGAGCGTGATCACGTCGCCCGAGGCGGTGACGAACTCGACCTCCCGGAGGATGTCGATGGTCAGCCCGTGCGCGCGGACCAGCCAGCCGATGCCGCCGCCGAGCGCGAGACCGCCGACGCCGACGTCGCGCGTGTCGCCCGAGGTGACGCCGAGGCCGTGCGGGGCGAGGGTCGCTGCGACGTCGCCCCATTGGGCGCCGGGGCCGATGCGGACGAGCCCGTCGTCGGCGAGCTCGATCGCCGCGAGGCCTGAGAGGTCGATCACGAGCCCGGCCGTTGCGGGATCGGACCCGTGACCGCCCGCACGGACGGTGATCGGCACGCCGGCCGCGACGGCGGCGCGCACCGCCTCGGCGACCTCGGCGGCGGAGGTCGGACGCACGACCGCATCGGGCGTGCCCTGGCCGGCGAACACGTGCGCGCCGGCCTCGTACTCGGGGGTGCCGGGCGCGTGCACGAGCCGCGGCATCCGCTCACTCAATTCGGTGACGAACGACATGACGGCCAGTCTGGAGCGGGCCTCCGACATCCGCGACCCCAGTTCAGGCGCCGCATCGAGCAGATCCTGCCATCCGCCTCGTCCGTCCATCCCCGCCGAGTGCGATCTCTGCGGTGGAGTGCCGTTCGAAACGTCCCTCGACCGCAGGAATCGCACTCCAGCGGGTGGGGCCGGCTGGTGCGGCGGTGCGCACCGCGCGAGCGGATGCCGCTACTCGCCGCTCGGGTGCGCCCCCGCCGCGTCGATGATCCACGCGTTCGCGAACGCCCGCTCGCGCCAGGCCGCGTAGCGGCCCGAAACCCCGCCGTGCCCCGCCGCCATCTCGATCTTCAGCAGCGGGTCGGCGCCGACCTCGCGCAGGCGAGCGACCCATTTCGCCGGCTCGACGTAGAGCACGCGCGTGTCGTTCAGCGACGTGATCGCGAGGATCCGCGGGTAGCCCACCGCGTGCACGTTCTCGACCGGCGCGTACGACTTCATGTAGGCGTACACCTCGGGATCGTCGAGCGGGTTGCCCCACTCGTCCCACTCGATGACCGTGAGCGGCAGGGACGGGTCGAGGATCGAGGTGAGCGGGTCGACGAACGGCACCTCGGCGACGATCCCGGCGAAGAGCCGCGGCGCGAGGTTCGCGACCGCGCCCATGAGCAGTCCGCCGGCCGATCCGCCCTGCGCCACGAGGTGGTCGGGCGTCGTGATGTCGCGGTCGACGAGGTGCTCGGCCGCGGCGATGAAGTCGGTGAAGGTGTGCTTCTTGTGCAGCTTCTTGCCGTGCTCGTACCAGAGCCGGCCCAGCTCGCCTCCGCCGCGCACGTGCGCGATCGCGAACACCATGCCGCGGTCGAGCAGCGAGAGCCGCGGGATCCCGAACGCGGGGTCGATCGCGTGCTCGTACGAGCCGTAGCCGTAGAGCAGCGTCGGCGCCGGCTCCCCGAGGGTCACGAGGTCGTGCCGGTAGACGATCGAGATCGGCACCTTCGTGCCGTCCGGTGCCGTCGCCCACTCGCGCTTCTGCGCGTACCGCTCGGGGCGGTAGTCGCCGAGCACCGGCTGCTGCTTGCGAACCGAGCGGGTCCCGGATGCCACGTCGACGTCGATCACCATGGACGGCGTGACGAAGCTCCCGTACCCGATCCGCAGCGACGACTGCTCCCAGTCGGGGTTCGCGCCGACGCCGGCGGAGAAGAGCTCCTCGTCGAAGGCGAGCTCGTGCAGGGTGTCGTCGACCGTCGCGTCGGCGGGGATGCCCTGCGGCGGCACCCTGGCGATCGCCACGCGCGGCAGGCCGTCGCGGCGGTACTCGAGCGCGACGAAGTCGCGGAAGCCGTGCGCGGCCTCGATGCGCATGCGAGGGTCGTGGGGGAGCAGCATCCGCCTCGGCCCCTGCGGGTCGTCGGCCGCGACGCTCACGAGCTCGAAGTTCACCGCGTCGCCCTCGTTGTGGATGACGAGCAGCCGGTCGCGACCTCCGGCGACGACGTGCTCGACGTCGTACTCGACCCCGTCGCGGCGCGGCCACACGACCCGGAACTCGCCGGTCGGGTCGGCCGCGTCGAGCAGCCACGTCTCGCTCGTGACGTGCGACCCGGCCTCGAGCACGAGGTATCGACGACTGCGGGTGAGGCCGACGCCGAGCCAGAAGCGCTCATCGGCCTCGTGGAAGACCTTCACGTCATCGGAGGCCGCCGTCCCGAGCTCGTGCCGCCAGACCGTGTCGGGCCGCCAGGCGTCGTCGACGGTCGTGTAGAACACGTACCGGCCGCTCGGGTCGAACAGCGCGCCCGCGGCGGTGCCGGGGATCTCGTCGTCGAACTCCCGACCCGACCCGTCGAGCGAGCGGAGCCGGATCGTGTACCGCTCGTCGCCCTCGACGTCGACGCCGAAGAGCAGCGTCGCCCCGTCGGCGGTCACGTCGAAGCTGCCGAGCGAGAAGAACTCGTGGCCCTTCGCCTCGACGTTGTCGTCGAGCAGCACCTGCTCGCCGGGCAGCGGCGAGCCGTCCTCGGGGATGGCCGGCGGCTCCCAGTCGTCGGCGGCACGCGCGGGGACCCGGCAGTGGATGCCGTACTGCAGGCCCTCGACCGTCCGCGAGTAGTACCACCAGTCGCCCTCGCGCGTCGGCACGCTGAGGTCGGTCTCCTTGGTGCGGGCCTTGATCTCCTCGAACACCTGCTCCTGCAGGATCGACAGGTGCTTGGTCCTCGCCTTGGTGTAGGCGTTCTCCTCCTCGAGGTGGGCGATGACCGCCGGGTCGTCCTTGTCGCGCAACCACTCGTAGTGGTCGATCACCACGTCGCCGTGGTGGGTGCGTTCGGTCGGTCGCTTCTCGGTCACCGGAGGAGTCAGCACGACGTCAACGGTACGCCGCCCGGTCGCGCCGCGGCATCCGCCCGCGGCGATCCGAGGGCGATCGGATGCCTCGTGGCCGTCGCCAGCACCCTCGTCACCCGATGCCGACCTTCTCCCAGTCGAGGTTGACGACCTGGCCGATGTAGACCGTCTCGCCGTAGTCGTGGATCTGCGGGTTCATGCGCAGGAGCTGCTGCTGCGGCAGGTTGAAGCGCTGCGCGATGTCGAAGAAGCTGTCGCCCTCGACGACCGAGTACCGCTCGGGCTCGCCGCTCCCGTCGAGCTCGGGGGTCCCGCTCGCGCCGGGGATCGGCCCGTCGTCGACGGCCGGACCCCACTCGTAGACGGGTGCCGGGGCGTTCGGCACGGGGTCCGGTGCCGGAGCGGCGTCCGGCTCCGGCGGCTCGGCGGTGACGGTGGCAGTGGCGGTCGTGGTGACGGTCGCGGTGACCGTGACGGGTGCGGCCTCGATCACCTCGGGGGGCGCGCAGCCGGCGAGCAGCGTGAGCACGCCGCAGGTCGAGAGGAGTCCGGCTGCGAGCAGGGCCGCAGGTGTTCCGGGTCGCCGATGACGCATTCCGCCCCCGAGTCGCCGCGGTGTTCGGGACCGCTGGCGAGGTCAGGCTAGCGAAGCCGGTGCCGGGAGGGAAGGGCGACGAGCGGATGCCGCGGGGCGCGCGCCGGCGCGCGGTACGCCTCGCCGACGTGCATGAGCCGGCCCGCCGGTCACCGGCCCAGTGCCTCGTCCACGGCCTGCCGGACCCGCCCGAGCGCGCCGGCGAGCCGCGAGTCCGGCGGCGAGGCGTACCCGAGCACGATTCCCGACGGGCCCTCGCCCGGGATCGCCGAGTACTCGGACAGCGGCGCGACGAGCACGCCGACCCCCGCGAGCCGCGCGACGACGCGCGCCGCCGCCGCGTGCGAGGGCAGGCCGACCACCGCGTGGAGACCGCCGTCGAGCCCGGACAGCGGCGCGCCGTCGATGCCGTCGAGCGCGTCGACGACGAGCGTCCGCCGGTGGGCGTAGTCGCGCCGCGCCGCGGCGATGTGCCGCCGCACGGCACCGGTCGCAAGCAGCTCGGTCATGGCGGCCTGCGCGATGCCCGGCACCGGGCAGGTCTCGTCGTCGCGCACTGCCGCCACCGCCGCGCGGAGCGCCGGATTCGGCGGCAGCACGAGGTAGCCGAGTCGCAGCCACGGGGTGAGCACCTTCGAGAAGCTGCCGATGAGCACGGCGTGGCCCGCTCCGTCGAGCGACGCGAGTGCCGGCAGCGGCGGCCCGACGTGGCGGAACTCGCTGTCGTAGTCGTCCTCGAAGACGAGGGCGCCGGATGCTTCGGCCCATTCGAGCAGCGCGAGCCGCGTCGCGACGGGCAGCCGGCCGCCGAGCGGGTACTGGTGGCTCGGCGTCACGAGCACGGCGTGCGGGGCGGGCCGGATGGCGCGGAGCGCCGCGACCTCGATGCCGTCGCGATCGACGGGCACGGGCACCGTCTCGAGGGCGCCCCGTCGCTCGAGCACGCGCCGGGCGGAGGGATAGCCCGGGTGCTCGACGGCGACGCGCGGCCTGCCGCCGACGACGATCCGGAGTGCGGAGGCGAGCAGCGCGACCGCATCGCTCGTGCCCGCCGTGACGACGATGTCGTCGGGCGGGCAGGTCACGCCGCGCGCGTGGCGCAGATGCTCGGCGATCTCGGCGCGGAGCCGTGGCGAGCCGAAGTCGGGCGGGGTGTCGTCGGGCACGGCGTCGCGCGCCGCCGCCCGCCACGCCGCCCGCCAGGCCCGTTCGTCGAGCCGCGCGGTCGACGGGCGCCCCGGGCGCAGGTCGACGGCCGCGGCATCCGCCCCGCCGCCCGCAGCGCCCGCGTCCGCGGCGCCCGCTTCCGGGGCGCCCCTTCCCGTCTGGACAGTCGTCGCGGGTGTGGAGGACGCGACACCCGCAACAACCGTCCTCACCGGACCCTCGGCAGTGGCGGGGGAGGCGCCGGACGTGGAGGCGGCGGGCGCGGGCGGTGCGGCGAGCCGTGCGACGCGGGTCGGCGCGCCCTGCCGCACCTCGAGGTAGCCCTCGCCGGCGAGCTGGTCGTACGCGGCGACGACCGAACTGCGCGCCACGCCCAGCTCGACCGCGAGCGCCCGCGTCGACGGCAGCGGATCGCCGGTCTGCAGCAGGCCGGAGAGGATGCCGCGGCGCAGGCCCTCGACGAGCTGCACGCCGAGCGGCCGGTCGTCGGCCCGGTCGATGGTGAGCAGCGGTCCGTCCATCGCATCCCCCACTGGACTGCCCGAATTTACGGGAACTGGTCTGCTCACCATACCAGCGTCGCCATCAGACTGGTCGCATGATCAGCACCGACCCCACCGTCGACGAGGCCCTGCCGCCCGCCCCGCCCCGTCGCATCCGCCGCCTGCCCGACCGCGAGACGGTCGACCGCTTCGCCCTGCACGAGCTCCTCGACTCCGAGCTCGTCGGCCACCTCGCGGTGGTCGCGGGCGGCGTGCCGGTCGTCGTCCCGATGGGCTACGCGCGCGTCGGCGAGCACATCGTCCTGCACGGCTCGACCGGGGGAGGATTCGCGCTCCGCGCGGCATCCGCTCGCACCCCCGTCGCGTTCGCGGTCACGGCGCTCGACGGCCTCGTCTACGCGCGATCGCTGTTCGACAGCTCGATGAACTACCGCAGCGCGACGGTGCAGGGCGTGCTCGAGGAGGTGCCCCAGGGCGAGGCGGATGCCGCGTTGCTGGCGCTCTCCGAACGGCTCATGCCGGGGCGGTCGGCCGAGGTGCGCGGCATGCGCCGCAAGGAGGTCGCCGCCACGCGGGTGCTCCGGCTCGCGCTCGACGACGTCGTCATGAAGCAGCGCTCGGGCGGCCCATCGGAGGGCGACGGCGAGGACCACGCGACCTGGGCCGGCGTCGTGCCGCTCGAACGGCGCTGGGGGGCGCCGATCGCCTCGGGGCTCACCCCTGAGGGCACGCCCGTGCCGGACTCGGTGCTCGCGCTGGCGACGCGTGCGTCGCCTCCGGGCACGCTCGACGAGGCGTCCGAGCCGGCCGCCTGAGGTGCCTCAGGGCGAGGCGGTCGGCGGAGATACGCCGAACTCCCGATGATCGCCCGGTACCTCAGGGCGCACCATCGTGTCATCGCCCGGGCCACGCACCGGGCGGGAAGCCGGAAGAGACCACGAGAACCAGAACGGAAGGAGGTGCGTGATGTTCGCAGCGATGCTCGTGCTCGGGCTCGTCACGGCGGGGGCCGTGATCGCATCGGTGATCCAGTTCCGCAGGGACGGCTACCACCGCATGCCCACCCTGGCGCACTGAGGTCGGAGCGACCCGGACATCCGCATCCGACCGATCGGGGTCCTGAGGACCACCTCAGGATCCCGCGTCACGGAAATAGGGAGATCTCCCGATGAACCGGGACCACCTCAGCGAGGAGTCTCGATCCATCATCCAGACCAGGAGGAACACCATGGACTACGCAGCAGGATTCGTCGCACAGCAGGTGCACGAGGTGAACCTGCTCGGCTCCGAGCAGCGGATCGCCTACGCGCAGGCCGCGGCCGAGCGCGAGGCCGAGCGTCCGGCGACGACGCGCGGCTCGCGTCGCGGGCGCGCGGGGCACCGACGCTTCCACCTGCCGCAGTTCGCGCGGTGAGCGCGATCCGGCGCGGCGGTGCGGCGGAGCGGACCCCCGACGCCGCCGGAGACGAGGGAACCACGGCACGGCGCCGGCCCGAGGAGGCCGGCGCCGTTGTCGTCGGTGCGTGGGACGATGTGTACGTGACCAGCTCTTCGTCGAGCCCGACGATGATCGCCCGCGACGCCGAGCTCGAGTGGCTCAACGGCCTGCTCGACGGCGTGCGCGCGGGCACGCCGGCGACCGCCGTCGTCGGCGGCGAGGCCGGCATCGGCAAGTCGCGCCTGATGTCCGAGTTCATCGCCGGCCTCGGTCCCGACGTGCGGCTGATCCTCGGCCAGTGCGTCGACCTGGGCGACGTCGCGGCGCCCTACGCGCCCGTGAAGGGCGCGCTCCGCCAGCTCGTCGCGCAGGTCGGCGCGGAACGCACGCTCGAGGCCGTCGGCCCGGGTCGGGCCGCGCTCATCGCCCTCCTTCCCGAGCTCGCTGCATCCGACGCCGTGACCGCCGGCGAGATCGTCGTCACGCCGGGCGGTGCCGGCAGCGGGCAGCTGCACGAGGCCGTCGCGGTGCTGCTCGAGACGCTCTCGCGCGAGCTGCCGATCGTCCTCGTCATCGAGGACCTGCACTGGGCGGATGCAGCGACCCTCGCGCTGCTGCGCTTCCTGCTGCGCTCGCTCGGCTCGAGTCGACTGCTCATGCTGCTGACCTATCGCACCGACGACGTCACACGCGGCCATCCGCTGCGTCTGTTCCTCTCCGAGGCCGAGCGCGACCGCTGGGTCGAACGTCGCGAACTCGAGCGCTTGAACGAGACCGAGGTGCGCGCGCTGGTCGGCACCCTGATCGACGACGAGGCACCGAGCGACCGGGTGCTCGAGACCGTGTTCCGCCGCAGCGACGGCGTGCCGTTCTTCGTCGAGGAGCTGATCGGCATCGACGGCTGCCGCGACGAGGGATTCGTGCCCGGGACGCTGCGAGACCTGCTGCTCGCCAGGTACGAGCGCCTCTCCGACGAGGCGCAGGAGCTCCTGCGCCTGCTCTCCACGGGCGGTGTGCGCGTGCCGCACGCCCTCCTCGCGGCGGTGTACCGGCGCAGCGACGAGGAGCTCGAGACCGCGGCCCGCGAAGCGGTCACGTACGGCGTGCTCGTCATCGACGGCGACGACTACGCGTTCCGCCACGCGCTCGTGCGAGAGGCGATCCTCGCCGACCTGCTCCCCGGCGAGCGCGCGAGGTTCCACGCCCGATACGCCGAGGCCTACGAGGCCCAGGCCGCCGCCGGCCGCCGCCGGCTCGCGGCCGAGATCTCGTACCACTGGCTCGGCGCGCGCGACCCCGTGCGCGCGTTCCCCGCGACGATCCAGGCGATGCGCGAGGCACGTGCAGCGGTGGCCTACGCGACGTCGTCGCAGCTCGGCGAGCGCGCGCTCGAGCTGTGGGACACGGTGCCCGACGCCGAGCACATCGCCGGCATGACCAAACTCGAACTCATGGGCCGCACCGCATCGCAGCTCCGCCACGCCGGCGAGGGCGAGCGCAGCCTCGCGATGGTCAAGCTCGCGCTCGCCGAGTGCCCCCGCACCGACCCGCAGTACCCGCGACTGCTGCGCGACAAGGCGCTCTACCTCGCCAACGTCGGGCGGGGCGGGTCGATCGAGATCCTCGAGGAGGCGCTCGCCGCGATCACCGACGACGACTCCGACGACCTTCGGGCGACGGTCATGACCGGGCTCGCCGGTCGCCTCATGATCGAGGCGCGCATCGACGAGGCCGTCGAGATGGCCGACGCCGCCTACGAGCTCGCGAGCTCGCTCGAGTTCGATCGGTACGCCTCGGTCGCGATGAACATCAGCGCGGTCAGCCGCGCGTCGCGCGGCGAGGTCGATCGTGCGCTCGCCGACATGGAGCGCTCGCGCGAGCTCGCCCACGGAGACGGCGCCGCCCTCCTGCGGTACTGGGTGAACGCGTCCGACCTCCGATTCCTCGTCGGCGACTTCCCCGAGGCGGTCCGGCTCGCCGAGGAGGGCCTGGCACGTGCCCGTGCGCAGGGCGTCGAGCGCAGCTCGGGCGTGATCCTCGCCTCGAACGCGGTCGACCCGCTGTTCGCGCTGGGCGAGTGGGAGCGCGCCGACGCGCTCATCGAGCGTGCGCTCGCGCTCGACCCGCCCGGCCCGGTCCGCACGTACCTGGAGCGGGCGAAGCTCTGGGCGCTGGTCTGGCGAGGCGACGCCGAGCATGCGGCCGCGCTGTTCCGTCAGGTCCGCCCGGCCATGGCGCCCGTCATGCAGGTCGAGATGCAGACCCGGCTCGCCGTCGGCCGCGTGGCGGTCGAGATCGCGCTCGCCGTCGGCGACCTGGCTCAGGCCTGGCGCGACGGGCGAAGCGTGCTGCACGAGAAGGTCCTGCCGCTCGCCGGTTACGCCGAACCGCTGCTGTGGGCGCTGGCCCGCGTCATCGCCGCGGTGCGCGCCGACCCGGCGCGGGTCTCCGAGACCGAGGCCGCCGAGATCCTCGCGGCGGAGCCCGAGATCCGGGCCCTCATCGAACGGCTCTCGTTCTGGCCGACGCATCCGCTCTGGAAGGCGTTCGTCGACGCCGAGCTGACCCCGACGGATGCCGCGTGGCGGGTCGCCGCCGAGCAGGCCACGGCCGACACCGCGCCGAGGTTCCTCCGCCCCTACGCGCTCCTGCGGCTCGGCGAGGCGCTGCTCGATGCCGGCGACCGACCGGCTGCGCGCGATGCGCTGCAGGAGGCGTTCGACGGCGCGGTCGAGGGCGGGGTCACGGCCGTGCAGACGCGCACCGCGCGCGTCGCGATGCAGGCGGGGCTCGCGCTCGACGGGGCGACCCACCGCGACACCGAGCAGGGCGCCGCGGGCGTCGCGGGCGCCGACGATCCGGCCGACGCGGTCGCCGAGCTCACGGCACGCGAGCGGCAGGTGCTCGACCTCATCGCCGAGGGGCTCAGCAACCGGCAGATCGGCGAGCGGCTCTACATCAGCGGCAAGACGGCCAGCGTGCACGTGTCGGCGATCCTCCGAAAGCTCGGGGCGTCGAGTCGCACCGAGGCGGTCTACCTGGCGCGCGCGACGCACTGACGCGGCAGATCCGCGGCCCTTCCGTTCCGCATGCTCGGCGCGCGGCATCCGCCCACCGGATTCGGAGCCGCCTCCCACCGCGCCGCGATACGTTGGGCGGACCGAACCGAGGAGCAGCGACGCATGACCGAGCTCGAATCGATCCCCTTCCGCACGATGTCCGGCGAGACCCGCACCCTGGGCGACTGGGCCGGAAAGGTCCGGCTCGTCGTGAACGTGGCGTCCCGCTGCGGACTCACCCCGCAGTACGCGCAGCTCGAGGAGTTGCAGCGCACCTACGCGGACCGCGGATTCACCGTGCTCGGCTTCCCGAGCAACCAGTTCCTGCAGGAGTTGTCGTCGAACGAGGCGATCAGCGAGTACTGCTCGACGACGTGGGGCACCAGCTTCCCGATCCTCGATCGGGTCAAGGTCAACGGCCGCAACGAGGCCCCGCTCTACACCGAGCTGAAGCAGGCCGCGGACGACTCCGGGAAGGCCGGTCGCGTCACCTGGAACTTCGAGAAGTTCCTCGTCCTGCCGTCCGGCGAGGTGCGCCGGTTCCGTCCGAACACGGAGCCCGACGACCCGGCGATCATCGCGGCGATCGAGGCCGCCCTGCCGGATGCCGAGGCCGACCTCGCCGAAGACGCCGAGTCCGATCGCTCCGATCGCGTCTGATGGGCGAGCCGGTGCCGTCCTCCGCCGGTCGAGCGGCCGGTGAGGCGAGCGAGGCGCACCGCATCGAGCCCGGTGAGCCCGGCGAGCGACTCTTCGAGCCCGCCGCGTTCGCCTTCTATCGCGAACTCGCGGAGCACAACGACCGCGACTGGTGGCAGGCGCATCGTGCCGACTACGAGCGCCTGATCCGCATACCGCTCGAGCGCCTCGCCGAGATCGCCGAGCCCCGCTACGGGCCGGCGAAGGTGTTCCGTCCCAATCGCGACGTCCGCTTCTCCGCCGACAAGTCGCCCTACAAGCTCAACGGCGCCATGACCGCCGGCGGCGTGGCGGGCGTCTACGTGTCGATCTCGGCCGACGGCCTCCACGCCGGCGGCGGCCTGTACGAGCCGTCGCGACTCCAGCTGCGGCGCTCGCGCGAGGTCATCGCCGCCGACGGCGCCGCCGCCGCCGAACTCGACCGGATCGTCGCCGGGCTCGAGTCATCCGGATTCGAGCTCGCCGGTCCGCCCTTGCGCACGGCCCCGCGCGGCTTCGACCGCGAGCACCCGCGGATCGCGCTCCTCAGGCAGACCCGGTTCGCGGGGCTCATCTCCCTCCCCGCCACGGCGTCGCCGGGCGACCTCGACGACGTGTGGCGCGGCGTCGAGCCGCTCCTCGCCTGGGTCGAGCGGTACGCCGAGGCCGACTGGGACGACCGGCTCACGCCAGGGGCGTGACGTCCGCGCGACCTCGCGAGCAGGCGCGCGCCGGAGCCCGTCGCCCATCGAGCGCCACGAGTCGTCGCTGTCGGCGCTCATGGTGCCCGCGATGTCGAGATGCGCCCACGGGTGCCGCGTCGCTCGCCGCTCGGCCGAACGCGGCCGCAGCGTCGCGGAGCGCGGCATCCGTCGTCTCCGGTTCGGGACCGCCGACCACGATGAGGGCATCGGCGTGACGAGGTGGCCCGACGATGCCGTGGGCTGATCTCGCCGTTCTAGACTCGAACGGAACCCACGACCGCGACGTCCGGGCGGCGGTCGCCGCCCTCGGCGGTCGAAGACGGCGACAGGCGGTGCGGTGGAGATCTTCGAGGGCTGGCCCCTTCCTGCGGCGATCGGAGCGCTGTTCGTGATCGTCCTGCTCCGTGCGGGCGGCACGTACGCGCTCGGCCGAGGTTCGCGGGAGGGCGTCAAGCGGCTGCTCGAGCGTCGCGGCCGGATGGCACCGCAGCTCGCGCGCGCCGAGGCCGTGATCGAGCGGTTCGGCGCCCCGGTCGTCGCGCTCTCGTTCCTGACGGTCGGCTTCCAGACCGCCGTGAACCTCGCGGCCGGCGTCCTGCGGATGCCGCTCATCAAGTACCTCCCCGCGCTCGTGCTCGGCGGGGCCATGTGGGCGACGCTCTACGGGGTCCTCGGGCTCGCCACGGTCAACGCGATCATCCAGGCCGCGCAGCGCGACCCGGTCGGGGCGATCGTCAGCGTGGTCGCGGTCGTCGCGCTGCTCGTGCTGGTCGAGTTCGCCACGCGCCGGGCGCGGGCGATCTCCGCGCGGCACGCCGACGCGACGGAGCCGATCCTGCCCGACGAGGCCGGTCAGACCGAGTAGCCGCCGTCGTACGAGACCGGGACGTCGTGGCGCGCGAGCGCGTTCACGAAGCGGATGAAGACCGAGATCCAGCCGAAGATCGTCGCGAACGTGAGCAGCTCGAACGCCGTGAGGTTGTAGTACCCGACCGGTTCGAACAGCAGTGCGCCTCCGAGCAGCAGCACCGCGCCGCCGCCGCAGAACCAGAAGAACCGGCCGGGCATGCCGGCCAGGGTGTAGGGCGCGGTGAGCAGGAGCGTCAGGAACGACAGCGACATCCCGATCGCGCACGTGTTGTGCAGCGCGAGGTTCACGTCGAACGGGAAGACGCCGACGCCCGCGAGCATGACGCCCATGACGATGAACGCGATCGAGATGAACCTCGGCGCCCACGCCCGCCGCAGCACCCCCTGCTGCACGAGCGTCGTGAGGTCGCGGTCGACGTACAGCGCGAACGTCGTGACGAACGCGCCCGCGACGATGAGCGCGAGGTTGAACAACCCGCTCGAGAAGTCGTTCGCGGTGCCGAGCTGGCTGAAGTGGTACTCCCACCACTGCGGGTCCTGTGCGGTCGCCATGCTCGCGAGCGTGGCCGACGCCATGAAGAACACCAGCAGCGAGGCGAGCCGATTCGTCGTGATCGCCGACACCGACAGGTAGATCCAGTAGCCGGCGAGACCGGCGGATGCCGCGACCGCGCCGGTGCCCGTCAGGGCGTCGACGACGAGGCCCTCGAAGCTGCGCTGCAGCATCGTGTAGGTGACGACCGTCAGGATCGCCGCGATGATGCCATGCACCGTCGACACCGTCGCGACGTCGAGCGAGAACTTCCACGGTCGCAGGGCGACACGCCACTCCTGTCCGGGCAGGTTCCGCGAACGCCAGTACCCGGCCGCGCCGAGCAGGATGCCGCTGGCGAGCACGCCGAGCGCTGCGACCGCGCCGACCGACCATCCGCCCCAGAGCGGCCACACGCCGCCCGCGAAGACCACGGCGGCGACCAGGCCGGTGACGCCCGCGGCGATGAGTCCGCCGGCGACCGCCTCGGTCTCGACGGCGACACGGCGCCCGACGGGCGCTTCGACGGCGACGGGCGCGCCGGGCGACGGAGACGCGGCCGGTGCGGCCTGCGATGACGCGGTCATGCCGTCATGCTATGGATGCGGGGCACGCGGCGGAAGCACCCGAGCCCGCGATCCCCGATCGGCCCGTCAGTCCGCGACGCGTTGCCGGTCCGCGCCGTTCGGCACCGGGCCGGTGGCCTTGGCGCTCAGCGCGTCGGCGGAGCCGCCGCCCGCGGTGACCGACGTCGAGCTGTAGCCGATCGTCAGGTTCGCGACCGACCCCCGGATGGCGAAGTTCGCCGTGCCGGTCGTGTCGAGGACGCCCTCGAGCAGCACACGCCCGCTGTCGAAGATGGTGAACTCCGTACCCGCCGGTCCCGTCACCGTGAGCGGGCGCCATCCGCCCTCGCCCGGGTCTCCGACCGTGAACGAGAGCCCGGGTTGCTCGGGGTCGCCGACGGGCGTGCTCACGCCGTCGTCGGGATCGGCGATCGGCTGGCCGCCGGGTTCCGGTGCGGGCGGGTCCGCGGCTCCCGGATCGGTCCCGGGGTCGGACGTTCCCGACCCGCCCTCGGCCGGCGGTGCCGGTTGCTCGGCCGCCTCGTCGCCCGGGGCCGCCTCGCTCGGCGGCGTGGCCTCTGTCTCGTCGTCGGGGGTGGGTCTCGGATCGGCGGGCACGTCGGTCGAGACGATCTCCGGCGGGGACATGCCCGGGGGTGCGGCCGAGATGTCGGCGGCACCGGCGTCGCCGGTGACCGATGATCCGGGCGAGCCCGGTCCGCCCGGAACCGAGGTGACGGCGGCGACGAGCACGATCGCGGCCGCCGCGGCGGCGAGTGACGCGGAGGTGGCGACGAGCGCCGCGCGCGGCATCCGCCTGATCGACCGGACGACGCGCGCGACGGCGCCGCCGGTCGCCGAAGCCGCCCCGGCCGGCGCCGCTGCGGCCGCCGCTCCCGAGCCCGCCGCGGCGGCGACGAGCACGAACGCGGCACGATCGCGAGCGAGCGCGGGGATCGGCGCCAGTACGGCGCTCGAGGAGCCGGGACGCGTGGCCTCGAGGAAGCCGATCCCGGAGGGGGCGCCGAGCACGAGCAGGGGGACGAGCCCCACGAGTCGATGGGCGAGGTCCGCGGCGGGAAGCGCGGCGGCGCGGCATCCGTCGCACCCGTCGACGTGGGATCGCACGCGACCCGGCACCCGGTGCCCGCCCGTGCCGGGGGCGCCGATCTCGGCGAGCACGCCGTCGCAGTCCGCCCGCGCGGCGGCCGTCTGCCGGATCCAGCCGCTCCGCAGCGCCTCGTGCGCGGTGGCGAGGAGGCCCTCGGTCTCGGAGGGCGTCAAGCCGAGTTCGGCCGCGACGTCGACCGGTGCGAGGCCGTCGATCTCGGCGAGCCACAGTGCCTCCTGCGCGGAGGTGCCGAGGGAGGTGAAGGCGACCGCGATCGCCTCGCCGTCGGCCAGTCCGCTCGGCAGCTCGCTGCGGTACCACTCCTCGGGTGCCAGGAGCGCGGGAACCGGGTCGCCGGTCGTGCCACGACCGTCGACCGCGGCGGCGGCCTCGCGCACGGCCGCGAGCACGTGCGGCCGCATGGCGCCGGTGGGCGCACGGGCAGAGAGGATCGCGGCGTCGAACCTCGCCTCCGCGGCCTCCACCACGGCCTCGACCTCGGCCGAACCGGGGGTCGCCGCCGCGGCGACGGCGGCTGCCGTCTCGTGCCGATGCCAGAGCCGCGCGGCCGCGAATCCGTCGCCCGCCCGAGCGGAGGCGATGAGCTGGTCGTCGGTCGGGGTGGCGACGATCGGGAGCGCGAGCGGCGAGGTGGCCGGATGGCCACCAGCGGCATCGGGCACGGTCACTCCTCTCGTCGCGCCGTTCGCGCGGGTCGGCGCTCGGCGTCCGACGCAGGCGGATCGTGGCGCGCGCCGGGGGAACTCGGGTCCGCGTCCGGCGTGACGCGGTGCCGAGATCGGAGGTCCGTGGGGTCGGCGCCGATCGGGGGTGCGCACCGAGCCGATGTCGCCATCAGCGGTTGGGGCGAGTCTACGACCCCGCCCGGGGCCGAGTGCAAGACCCCCGTTCGGCGGGTCAGCTTCCGAGCTGGGGTGGACTCATCCCGGTCCGGAGCAGTGCGCCCTCGTGCCGGACGGTGGCGGCCGCGATCGTCATCGCCTCGTCGAGGGCCTCGCGCCAGGCCTCCGCCGTGGCCGGCAGGCCGTCTCGGGCGATGCGGCGCACGACCGCGGCGAGGGTCGCGTCGCCCGCCCCCATGGTGTCGATGACGCGACCCGGCAGGTCGACGATGTCGGCGTGGACGTCGAGTTCGCCGTGGTGGAGGTCGGCACCGCTCCGTCCGGCGGTCGCGAGGACCGCGGGGCCCTCCGTCCCGCCGCCCCGGAGTCGACGGACGAACGCGTCGAGCGGTTCGCGCGCGAGCAGCTCCGCGTCCTCGTCGCCGGCCTTCACGAGGAGCGACCGGGCCGCCACGCGCCCGAACGCGTCGAGGAAGGCCTCGCGATCGCGCATCATGCCCGAGCGGGGGTTGCCGTCGACGATCAGGCGACGCTCGGGGTCGCGGACGGCCTCCATGAGCGCATCGACCTGCTCGTGGTCGTCGAACGGGTAGCAGCTGACGACCACGAGGTCGGCGGCGTCGAGCGCCTCGCGCGTGGCGTCGTCGAACGAGAGCCGCCGATGCTGCGCGGCGTCGTTGAACACGTAGCGCGGCTCGCCGCCCTCGGTCCGGTCGGAGACGGCCCGCGAGGTGCCGAGTGCGGAGGGGCTCTCGACCAGCCGCACGCCGTAGTCGTCGAGGAAGGCGCGGATGCGCGACGCGGGCTCGTCGTCGCCGATCATCGCGACGAGCGTGACGTCCTCGCCGAGCAGGGCGAGTCCGACCGCGACGTTGAGGGCCGCCCCGCCGACGAACTCCCGCGAGCCCGTCGGGTCGCGCAGCTCGTCGATGAGCGCGTCGCCCACGACCGTGATCCTCGCGGCGTCCGATCGCGTCATCCGCTCGACCTCCTCGTCGGCCCGGGTCGTCCGCCGACCCGCTCGCTCGCACCCAGCGTGGCACGGGCCGCGGGCCGAGTCCACGGCTCGGCGGGCGGTCGCAACACTGTACGGTGTGTCGAGTCCCCTACGGAAGGCCCCATGAGACCCGGACCCCGACGCAGCCTCACGCACGCAGAGATCCTCGACGCCGCCTTCGAGCTGCTCGAGACGAAGGGCTTCGAGGCCGTCTCGGTCCGCGGCGTCGCCGGTGCGCTCGGCCTCACGCCCACGGCCATGTACACGTACTACCCGAACAAGGGCGCGCTGCTCGCCGGCATGGTCGAACGGGTGCTCGGCCGCCTCGACACCGGGGCGACGGATGGCGCGGCTCCCGCGCGCGAGCGCATCGCCGCGCTCGCCGACGGGCTGCGCTCGATCCTCGTCGAGCGGCCGGGTGCCGTCGGGCTGCTCCTCGCGACCCCCCTCGACGGGCCGAACGCGCGCCGTTTCGACGAGGCGCTCCTCGCGGCATTCGCCGACGCCGGACTCGACCCGGTCGCCGCCGGCCGGGCGGCGCACGCCGTCCGCGTGCACGCGCTCGGCGCCGTCGCGTTCGATGCCGCCGAGGCGGCGCGTGCGCAGGCGGAGCCCGCTCCCGACGTCGCGACGGCGCCCGCGACATCCGCGACCCTGTGGGACGAAGGCGAGACGTTCCCGCTCGGCGACCGGACGCGCGAGCTCGGCGACGATCCCGCCGGCCGGTTCGCCTGGGGCATCCGGCGGCTGCTCGACGGGCTGCTCGCGTCGGAGCCCGCGTCGCGCGACTGAGCGAGCGGCGAGGCGGACCGCCCGTGCACGCGACGAGGCGCCGACCCCCGAGGGGGCCGGCGCCTCGCCGGTTCGGGTCGCTCGGGATCAGCCCGCCGAGGGCGGGGTCACCTCGATCAGCGCCGCGGTGTTGCCCGTCAGCGCCTTCTTGACCGTGATGACGGTGCCGTAGCCCACGCCGTCGTCAGCCGGGTTGCCGGAGCCGAACGGCCCGAGCCCGATGTCGAGGCCGTAGTAGTCCGTCGCCGGGGTGCCGTCGAGGTAGTACAGCGGCACCGAGTACGGGGCGTTGCCCACCGACGGGACGACCACGGAGGCGTCGCGGTCGCGGTAGTACAGCGCGCCCGTGTCCGCGTTCACGGCGAAGCCCGGCACCCAGCCCTGGTCGTCGGTGAAGGTGCTCACCGCGTCGAGGGCGGGGATGTCGGTGCAGTACTCCTCGGTGGAGCCGGCCACGGTGAAGCACTCCGTGAAGGCGTGCGTCTTCGTGAGGCCGAACGCCGCGTTCGACGACTGCGCACGCGAGGGCATCACGTTGAGCGTGGTCGGGTCGGCGTCGGCGGCCGCACCGGTGCGCTGCAGCGGGTCGAAGTGGCTGTCCACGATGAGCAGACCGCCCTTCGCGCCGTAGCTCGGCAGCGCCGCCTCGTTCGAGATGATCTGGTTCGAGTTGCCGTACGTCGTGTCGCGGTACCAGACGAGGGCACCGGGCGCGTTGTAGGCGACCTTCTCGACCTTCCAGGCGCCGTCGCTGTAGACGGTGTTGTAGCCGTACTTCAGGCCCTCGTCGAAGCCGTCGAAGTTGCGCCACTCGACGAGGTAGTACTGCGCCTTGACCGACGTGCCGGTGTCGATGCGCCAGCCGGGGCCGGTCGTGTCGACGAACGTGGTCGCCTCGTTGGTCCAGCCGTTGTCGCCCGACTCGACGTCGTCGCTCCAGACCGTCGAACCGTCGGCGACGAGCTCGAAGTCGTCGGCGAACCAGCCGCGGTCGAGGTAGGCGGCGTCCGTGGCCTGGCGGAGGCGCAGCTGCACCGTGGTGCCGGCGTACGGGGTCAGGTCGACGTAGTGGTGCTGCCACCCGTGGGTGTCACCGGTGAGGCCGTACTTCAGCCCGCCGAAGTCGGCGAGGCGGTTGTTCGGGTCGCCGTACGCGTCGCTCGTCGAGACCTCGGCGCCGGTCTCGTCGTAGACCTTCTGCTGCGACCAGGTGGTGCCGCCGTCGGTCGAGACCTCGATGAACCCGTAGTCCCAGTCGGCCTCGATGACGTAGTCGTTCCACATCCAGAACTTGGCGTCCGCCGCGGCGGGCACGTCGACCGAACGGGAGAGGCGGATGTCGGCCCAGTCCTGGTCCGCGCCGGTGTACCACATGTTCTCGCCGCTGTGCGGGTCGGCGAGCGTGATCACCTTGTCGGGCAGGTTGACCTTGATGCCGTCCTCGGTGCCCTTCTTGGGGCGCGAGGTCTGGCCGACCTTGATGGTCTCCGTGTCATCGCCGGGGTTCACGACCTCGGGGTCGGCCCAGCCGAGGACCCACTTGTCCCAGAGGCCCATGTGGGTCGGCATCGACTGGAAGATCGGGCCGGAGTGCGAGCCCGAGCTCATGAGGTCCCAGAAGTCGACGTCGGAGCTGCCGGCGCCCGAGACGTCGTACAGGTCGGGCAGACCGAGGTCGTGGCCGTACTCGTGCGCGAACACGCCGACGCCCGAGTCCTCGGGCTGCACGATGTAGTTCGACAGCTTGAGGTCGGTGCCGGGGATGTCGGCGCCGCCTGCGACGGCCGAGGAGTGCGCCCAGATGGCGTAGGTGCCCTCGGCACCGCCGCCACCGGACTTGTCCTCACCGGCGTGCACGAGCACGACGTGGTCGATCACGCCGTCGGGCTCGTAGAAGTCGCCGTCGCCGTCGCGGTCGGCCTGGTCCTCGATGTCGTAGTCGGCCCAGGGGAAGTCCGGCTGCGCTGCGGCGAGGGCCTCGACCGCGTGGATCGGCAGCGCGTTCGCGCCGATCGGGTTGTCGGGGTGGCCCTGCATGCCCTGGTAGGCACCGGCCTCCCACTCGCCCTCGTCGTTCTTGAAGCAGGTCGTCGCGCCGTACCAGCCCTCGGAGTGCGGCAGCTCGACCCACTGGGTCGCCTCACCGGTGACGGTGTAGGCGCCGCGGGACATCTCCTCGTACATCGACTTCATGGTGTAGCCCGAGATGTCGATGCCCGGCTGCCCGTCGGGTCCGGTGAGGTCGGGGCGCACGCGCTCGGTGAGCCCAGCGTCGGTGAAGAGCATCTGGTCGAAGTGCTCGGGGGAGAAGTCCTCGACCCACATGGAGTTGTTGTCCAGCTGCGGGTAGTCCGCCGGGTTCGGGATGTTGTTGTGGAGCGGGCCGTTCACGACCTCACCCGGCTTGCACGTCGACGCGCCCCAGTACTCGGGGACGTAGACGTCGGTGAAGTCGTCGTTCGCCTCGTCGTTGAACTCGACGAGGATCGTCAGGAGCTTCGCCTCCTGCGTCGACTTCGCCTTCTTCAGCGCCTTCGGGCTCTTGCCGGTCGTGATCGACTTCGCCTCGAGCTCGGCGAGCTTGCGCGCGGTCGCAGGGTTGCCCTGTGCGTACTTGCGGTCGAGCACTGCCGACTGCTCCGCCACGGAGCCGCTGACGGCGCCGGACTTCGCGGCCGAGCCGTCGATGGTCGCGTCGAGCGCCTCATCGGTCTCGAATGCGGCCTCGGCACGCGGCGCGGCGTAGTTCATGTAGTACTCGTCGGCACCGATGACCGGTGCCGGTGCGGCGGTCGCCGTGCTCGTTCCCAAGGTCGCCAGTCCGGCGGCCGCGAGTGCGAGCACGGGGAGCGTCGCAACCACGCGACGACGCGCGCGGTTGGTCTTCCCTGACATGCTTCTCCCTCCGAGTGCCCGCGACGGTGACCGCGGGACACGAACGTCGTCCGCCGGTGGGCGGACGTATCCGGCATCCTGCCCCCCGGCCGGGGGTGGAGGGAAGCCTCCGAGGAGGAGAAGCTCCGAATCGTTGCTATCGAGGTTTTCTCGCGTTGAGCGGCGGTGCATCGCGGATGCTTCGATCCGGGCGGTATGCGCCGAAGCATCCGCGCACGGCGCACCCGCCGACCGATGGCGCCGCTCACGGCGTCGTGCACGCGATCATGCGCGAGGGCGGGCAGGGCGGATGCCGCGGGCGGCGGTCAGCCGATGAGCATTCCGCGGAGCTGGTCGGCCGAGTGCACGACCGCGAGCGCATCGGCGGCCTCGGCGGGCGAGCCGTAGCCCCACTCGACCATGATCGTCGGCACGTCGTGCGCGGCGGCGCCGAGGGCGTCGTAGCCGCGGTCCCCGACCATGACCGACTCGGAGGTGTCGAGGCCGAGGTCGTCCAGGCGCCGCAGTGCCTCGGCGACGACGTCGGCCTTCGTGCTGCGCTCCTCGTCGTCGCTCGCTCCGGCGATGACCGTGAAGTAGCGGTCGAGGCCGGTGTGCGCGAGCACGGCGCGAGCCATCGACTCGGGCTTGCTCGTCGCGAGCGCGATCGGCAGGCCGGCCGCCTGCACGGCCTGCAGCACGCCCTCGACGCCGGGGAAGACGGGCGAATGCAGGAGGTGGTCGTCGTAGTGGTCGCGGTAGACGTTGAGCGCCTCCCAGGCGTCGACGTCGCTGAAGCCGGCGGTCATGCGGAGGCTGTCGAGCAGCGGCGGGCCGACGTAGGAGCGCAGGGTGTCGCGGTCGGGCACGGGCACGCCCATCTCGCTGAACATGTGGGCGAGGGAGTCCATGATCTCGCTGGCGGAGTCGACGATGGTGCCGTCGAGGTCGAAGAGCACGGCGGTCCACTCGCGAGGGGGCGCGATCGTCGGGACGGGGAGCAGGGAAGTCACCGCGACATACTAGGCCGATGAAATCCGAGGAACACTCGGGAACGCTGTGTGCCGGCTGAACGCGACCGGTCGCGAGCGGCCGCGCCGCGCCGCGCCATCGCTCAGAACAGCCGCGCGTGCCCGCTCTCGACGCCCCGCATCGCGTCGTAGTCGAGCACGACGCATCGGATGCCGCGGTCCTCGGCGAGCGTGCGCGCCTGGGGCCTGATCTCCTGCGCCGCGAAGACCCCGGCGACCGGCGCGAGGAGCGGATCGCGGTTCATGAGCTCCAGGTACCGGGTGAGCTGCTCGACGCCGTCGATGTCGCCGCGGCGCTTGAGCTCGATCGCGACCGATCGGCCCGCGGCATCCGTCGCCAGGATGTCGACCGGGCCGATCGCCGTCATGTACTCGCGGCGCACCAGCCGGTAGCCCTCGCCGAGGAGCTCGATCTGCTCGGCGAGGAGCTTCTGCAGGTGCGACTCGACGCCGTCCTTCACGAGCCCGGGGTCGACCCCGAGGTCGTGCGCCGAGTCGTGCAGCACCTCGTGGATCGACACGACGAGCTGGTCTGCGGTCTTCGCGTGCGTGACCTTCCACACCTCGGTGACGCCCGCCGCGCGCTGGTCGTCGTCGGGCTGGGCCGCCGCGAGCGTGCACGGCGGGCTCATCCAGTTCAGCGGCTTGTAGCTGCCGCCGTCGGAGTGCACGAGGAGGCTGCCGTCGCCCTTCACCATGAGCAGGCGGGTCGCGAGCGGCAGGTGCGCCGAGAGCCGGCCGGCGTAGTCGACGGAGCAGCGGGCGATGACGAGACGCACCCGACGAGTCTACGTCGGGCGTGGGGCGGGCCCCCGTGCGGTCCGCCCGCGACGGGCCCTGGTGCGGTCCGCCCGCGCCGGGCCGGCCGGTCAGCCCTGCGGCGAGCCGTCGCCCGGTCGCGCCTCGTGGTGCCGGCGCCCGTGCGAACGCTCGCGCTCCTTCATCTCCGACTCGAAGACGTGCCGACGGCCGCCGACGAGCTCGTCGCGCGCCGCGCGCTCGGAGGCCCGCACGGCGGCGTAGTAGCCGTCGTCGTACTCCTCCACCAGCTGGAAGGTCCACCGCCCCTCGATCACGTTGCGGCCGACGACCTCCCGGTCGATGCGGTCGGCGATCCCGTGATGACCCGCCTCGCGGAACAGCTCGACGGCCTCGCCCATGGCGAGATCGGCCTTCCCGGTCAGCCGGTGGAAGCGGTAGAGGGAACCCCGGGCGTCCTCGATCACCTCGAGCGCCGCGGAGTACCTGCCGAGCGCCTCGATAGTTGCGTCGGTCACCCCGTCGGGCCGCGTGTGCTCGGGGCGCGGCCCGTCGTCGGGCACGGGTCGGTCGTCCGGTGCGGTGTCGTCTCGCTGGCTCATCCCCGAATCATGCCGAGGCGGGGCCGGATGCCGCAGCCCCTTGCGCCGGGCCGACGAGGCGTCGAAGCACGTCGCGGCCCGCTGCGGTCCGCCCGCCCGGCGTCAGCCCCGGTCGGCGCGGCTCCGCTCGGGGCGGTTCCGCTCGCGGACCGCGGGCGCGGCGAGGAACGAGAGCGCCATGAGGCCGAGCAGCACGAGCAGCCCGTTCAGGATCCCGAACCGCTCGCCGAGGAAGCCGATGAGCGGCGGTCCGACGAGGAACGCGCAGTAGCCGATCATCGCGACCGCCGAGACGCGCGCCGCGGCATCCGCTCGATCGGGGACGTCGGCCGCGGCCGACATGCCCACCGGGAACGCCAGCGAGCAGCCGATGCCCCAGAGCAGGGTGCCGACGACGAGGACCCACGGCTCGGTGCCGAAGATGAAGAGCGCGAGGCCGAGCACGCCGACGGCGGCCATGACCTGGATCATGAGGACGCGCCCGAAGCGGTCGATGAACGGGCCGCCGAGCACGCGCGCCGTGGTGATCGCGACCGTGAACACCGTGAAGACGGCGGCACCTGCCGTGTCGTCGAGTCCGTGCCCGTCGACGACGGCGAGGGCGATCCAGTCGTTCGCGCTGCCCTCGGCGAACGCCATGCCGAGCAGCACCACGCCGATGAGGAGCAGGCGACCGTCGGTCCACACCGCGAGGCTGCGGCGGATGCGCGCGCCGAGCGGTTCGCGCGGAGCGTCGGTGTGCGGGTCGTCGCCGAGTTCCTCCCGGACGGGCACGAAGCGCACCGCAACGACCACGCCGACGGCGATGAGGGCCGCGATCACCCCGAGGTGGATCGCGATCGAGAGGCCCAGGGCGGATGCCGCGGCCGCGAGCCCCGCCCCGGCGACCGTGCCGAAGCTGAAGAAGGCGTGCATGAGCGGCATGACGGTCCTCCCGAGCTCGCGCTCGGCCTCGGCGCCCTCGACGTTCATCATCACGTCGACCGCGCCGTTGCCGAAGCCGAAGAGGGCCAGGCCGAGCACGATGAGCGCGACGCTCGGCAGCACGGAACCGCCGAGGCCGACCGCGACCAGGCCGGCCGCGGCGGTCGCGAGCACCCCGATCATCCCGAGGCGCGCGCCGAAGCGCGCCATGAGCCACGGCGCCGCGATGAGTCCGACGATCGAGGCGATCGAGCCCATGAGGATGACGAGCCCCACGCCCTGCGTGCTGAGCCCGACGGCATCGCGGATCGCGGGGATGCGCGCGACCCAGCTCGCGAGGCCGAAGCCCGACAGGAAGAAGATCGCGAAGATCGCGTTGCGCCACGCGACCAGTTCGCGACGCGGGCGAGCGGATGCCGCGGCGCGCGGGTCGGCATCGCCGTGCCGTGGCGCGTGGTCGTCGTGCTCGCTCATGGTCTCGGTGCTGCGGGTGGTGTCCGCGTTCGGTGCGGAGCTCGCGTCGTCTCGGTGCTGCGACATTACTGCCTCGTCGTCGGGGTGGATCTGCCGGCCGAGCGTTCGCCGCCGGTTCGAATCGATTCGAGTCGAATCGATTCGAGAGTAGCGCGGTCTCCCGAGGCGGCGCAACGAGGCCGCGATGCCGTTCACGGCGATCTCTCAGGAAACGGGGGGTGGCGAGGGTGTTCCGCGGCGTGCAACGATCATGCCAATCGAGGACGACGCAACTTGCACTGCGCCGTCCTCGTCCATGCCCGGGCCCGGTGTCCGACCCCGCTCCCGGACCCATGCCGCGGCGCTCGGCCGGGGTCGGCCCGGCCAGAGGGCCGGCCGGCCATCACCGGTTCCGGCAGCGCCGGCCCCGCGTCATCCGAATGCCCTGCTCGTTACGATGATCGGGTCACCTCGACGCGCGCCGTGACCCTCGGCGGGCGAGCCCGGCACCCGCACACCCCGTGGGAGCCCGTACGAAGTCAGGACAACGACGCCCATGAAGGCCCTGTACAAGTCCGCGCCCGGCGCGGGATTCGAGTTCGTCGACCGCCCCGAGCCCGAGCCCGGTCCAGCCGACGTGAAGATCCGGGTGCTGCGCACGGGCATCTGCGGCACCGACCTGCACATCGACGAGTGGGACGACTGGTGCTCGACCGAGATCCGCACGCCGCTGATCGCCGGCCACGAGTTCTACGGCGAGGTCGTCGAGGTGGGCGAGCTCGTGCACGACGTCTCGGTCGGCGACCGCGTGTCGGGCGAGGGGCACATCGTGTGCGGCATGTGCCGCAACTGCCGCGCGGGGCGCCGCCAGATGTGCATCCGCACCAAGGGCGTGGGGCTCCACCGCGACGGCGCCTTCGCCGAGTTCATCGTGCTGCCCGGCGAGAACGTGTGGGTCCACCACGACGATGTCGACCCCGAGGTCGGCGCGATCTTCGACCCGTTCGGCAACGCCGTGCACACCGCGCTCGCCTTCTCGCTGGTCGGCGAGGACGTGCTCGTCGCCGGCTGCGGCCCCATCGGGCTCATGTCGATCGCCGTGGCGCGCCACGTCGGCGCCCGGTACATCGTCGCGTCCGACGTCTCGCCGGCCCGCCTCGAGCTCGCGATGCGGATGGGCGCGGATGCCACGGTCGACGTGTCGCGCGAACGCATCCGCGACGTGCAGCCGCGCCTCGGCATGCGCGAGGGCTTCGACATCGGATTCGAGATGTCGGGCTCGGCGAAGGCGCTGCCCGAGATGATCGACAACATGAACCACGGCGGCCGGATCGCGCTGCTCGGCCTGCCGAGCGAGCCGTTCGCGATCGACTGGGGCAAGGTCGTCACCCACATGCTGACGCTCAAGGGCATCTACGGCCGCGAGATGTTCGAGACGTGGAACTCGATGAGCGCGATGCTCCAGACCAGCGCCGAGCTGCGCGGGCGCGTGGCATCCATCATCAGCGACCGCTACCCGGCGCGCGACTGGCGGACGGCCTTCGACGCGGCCGCCTCGGGCGGAGTCGGCAAGGTCATCCTCGACTGGACGGAGGTCTGAACGTGTACGGAGACGTGAAGGCGCAGCTGCGCGCCGAGCTCGACGAGATCGAGGCGGCGGGCCTGACCAAGCGCGAGCGCGGCATCCACGGCCCGCAGTCCTCGGAGATCGAGGTCGCCGGGCGCACGGTGCTGAACTTCTGCGCGAACAACTACCTCGGCCTCGCCGACGATCCGCGCATCGTCGCGGCCGCCCACCGAGGGCTGGACGACTGGGGGTACGGGCTCGCGAGCGTGCGGTTCATCTGCGGCACGCAGGAGCTGCACCTCGAGCTCGAGCGCGCGGTCTCGGCGTTCCTCGGCTACGACGACACGATCCTGTTCTCGTCGTGCTTCGACGCCAACGGCGGTGTCTTCGAGGTGCTCTTCGGGCCGGACGACGCGATCATCTCGGACGAGCTGAACCACGCCTCGATCATCGACGGCATCCGGCTGTCGAAGGCGCAGCGGTTCCGGTACAAGAACCGCGACCTGGCCGACCTCGAGGCACAGCTCGTCGCCGCGTCGGGTGCGCGGCGCCGGGTGATCGTGACCGACGGCGTCTTCTCGATGGACGGCTACGTCGCGCCGCTCGCGGAGATCTGCGACCTCGCCGAGAAGTACGGCGCGCTCGTCTTCGTCGACGACTCGCACGCGGTCGGCTTCGTCGGCGCCGGCGGGCGGGGGACGCCCGAGCTGTGCGGCGTCGAAGGGCGGGTCGACATCACGACCGGCACCTTCGGCAAGGCGCTCGGCGGGGCATCCGGCGGGTACGTCGCCGCACGGCAGGAGATCGTCGACCTGCTGCGCCAGCGCGCACGGCCGTACCTGTTCTCCAACACGCTCGCGCCGGCGATCGTCGCCGGCACGCTCGAGGCCCTGCGACTCGTGAGCGAGTCGGGCGAGCTCCGCGAGCGGCTGGTCGCGAACGCGGCGTTGTTCCGCTCGCTCATGGAGGAGGCCGGGTTCGAGCTGCTGCCCGGCTCGCACCCGATCGTGCCGGTGATGTTCGGGGACGCCGCGCTGACGGCGCGCATCGCGGACGCCCTGCAGGAACGGGGCGTGTACGTGACCGCCTTCTCGTACCCGGTGGTGCCCAAGGGGAAGGCGCGCATCAGGGTGCAGCTCTCGGCCGCGCACTCGGAGGACGAGATCCGACGGTGCGTCGGGGCGTTCGCCGAGGCGCGAGACGCGGTGCTCGCCGCGTCGCCGGCGCCCGCCTGAGCGGTCGGTCCGGCGGTCACCCGACCGACCGGGCCCGCCAGCGCAAGGGGGCTGCGGATCCGGTGCGCTCGGCGTACGGTCGGAACCGATGACAAGGAGGCACGAGATGCTGAAGGACCTCGTCGTGACCTCGGCGATCGAGATCGACGCCCCGCCCGAGCGCGTGTGGGAGGTCATCACCGACCCCGCGGCGGCGCGGGAGTACCTTCCCGGGACCGAGTTCGAAGCGCACTGGATGGTCGGCGGCGCACTCCGGTGGAGCGGCGAGTGGAACGGCCGACCCTACGAGGACCACGGGACGGTGCTCGAGATCGACCCGCCGCACCGCCTGGTGCACACGCACTTCAGCCCGCGGCGCACCAGCGGACTCGAGCCGGACGACCACCACACCCTGACCTGGACGATCGACGGCGGCGGCGACGCCCCGACGGTGCTCACGCTCTCGCAGGACAACAACGCGACGCCCGAGTCGGCGGCGCACGCCAAGCGCGTGTGGGACGCGCTCGTCGCCAAGGTCAAGGGGATCGCCGAGCGCTGACGCCGGCCCAGCGATAGCGCGCGGCGCTGCGCCATCCGCTGCTCAGACCTTGCGATCGAGATGCCACCTGCTGCGGGTACCACGGGTGCCGACTCGCATCACGTGGCATCTCGCGGTCGGGTGCGGCACGAACGGCGACGCTCGAGCGTGCTCGAATCGATTCGACCGTACAATCGAAGGGTGAGCCACGAACCCGCCGCCACGACCGGCGCCATCCCGCGCGTGACGCTCGCCGACGTCGCGGCGCTCGCCGGCGTCTCCGCGTCGACCGCGTCGCTCGCGTTCAGCGGCTCCGGCCCGGTGTCGGATGCCACGAAGGAGCGCGTGCTCGCCGCGGCATCCGAGCTCGGCTACGCCGGCCCCGACCCGCGCGCCAGGTCGCTCAGGCGCGGTCGCTCCGGCATCGTCGGGGTCGTGCTCGAGGAGCGCGTGCGCGCCGCGTTCCTCGACCCGGTCAAGATCCAGACGCTCGACGGGCTCACCGAGGGCATCGCGCCCCTCGGCGCGGGCCTCCTCCTCTTCACCGACTCCGGTGACCCGGCCGCGCCCGTCAGCCTCGACACCGCGCCCGTCGACGCGGTCGTGCTGATCGGCTGCAGCCCGAAGTTCTTCGCCCAGGTCGAGGCGCTCCAGCGCCGCGGCATCCCGCTCGTGGCCATCGAGGGCGCGCCGGGCGGCGGCATCCCCGAGATCACGATCGACAATCGCGAGGCGACGCGGCTCGGCGCCGACCACGTGCGCTCGCTCGGGCACACGGATGTCGCGACCGTCACCCTCCCGTTCGAGCCCACACGCCGCCGCGGCGAGCTCACGCCCGACATGGAGGCCGGCGCGACCGTCGACACCGCCGTCGAGCGACTGCGCGGAGCGCGCGACGTGTTCCCCGACATCCGGGTGAGCGTGGCCGGCGCGAGCTCGATCGAGGAGGGCCTCGAGGCGGCGCGACTCCTGCTCGCGGATGCCGCGACGCGGCCGACCGCGATCATCGCCCAGTCCGACCTGCTCGCGGCCGGCGTCATCCAGGCCGCCGAGGAGCTCGGACTCGACGTGCCGCGCGACCTCAGCGTCATCGGCTTCGACGGCATCCGGGTCGACGGCCTGCAGCACGACCTGACGACGCTCGTGCAGCCGTCGGTCGCGAAGGGACGTGCGGCGGGCGAGGCGGTCGTGCGCATGCTCTCGGGCGAGGCGGCATCCGGCACCGACTTCACGAGCACGCTGCACGTCGGAGACACGACGGCGCCGCCACGCGGCTGAGCGCCCCACCCGCAGCGGCCGAGCTCAGGACGGCGTGATCTCGCCCGACCCCGACACCGTGCTGCGGATCTCCGGACGGCCCGAGTAGCGCACCGTGCCGCTGCCGGAGAGGACGACCTCGAGCGACTCGGACGCGTCGACCGAGATCTCGCCCGACCCCGAGAGCACCACCCGCGCCGAGTCGGCGCTGAGCTCCGATGCGTCGACGTCGCCAGAGCCGTCGACGTTCACCTGCAGCTCGTCGGTCGTCCCGCTCGGCACGATCGAACCCGAGCCGCTGATCGACGCCCGGACGGTCGTCGCGTCGAGTTCGTCGGTCTCGATCTCGCCGGAGCCGCGGATCTCGAGGGTCACGTCGTCGGCGTCGCCGAACTCGGCGGTCATGTCGCC
Source organism: Agromyces molybdatiresistens (assembly GCF_052748445.2). Lineage (NCBI taxonomy): Bacteria > Bacillati > Actinomycetota > Actinomycetes > Micrococcales > Microbacteriaceae > Agromyces > Agromyces molybdatiresistens. Next base: position 104,665 of record NZ_CM188258.1, read on the forward strand.
CGACCCCGAGATCAGGACGGACTCGAGCGAGGTGAGGGTGATGTCGAACACGAGGTCGCGCGCGCCGACGACGATCGGGCCCCGCTGCAGGTCGATGACGAGCGCGTCGCCCTCGACCTCGGTCGTGAGGCGTTCGAGCACGTTCTCGCCGCCCGTGACGGTCAGCGATGGCGAATCGCCGAGCCGGATCGTCACGTCGCCCGCCCCGCGCAGCACGACGGCGGACGCATCGCCGATCTCGCGGTTCTCGGTGCGTGTGTCGCCGGCCGTGACGAACGGCACGCACGCGGTGACCGCGACGAGGACGCCGGCGGCCAGCACGGATGCCGCGGCGGCGCGTGGGACGACGCGGCGTCGACCGCGGATGCGAGCGGCGGAGCGGGGCAGCGCGCGGCGGGCGGACATGGCGGCCTCCTTCGGACGGCGGTGGCTCGAACGCTAGGCGGTGCCGTGCGCTGCCGCAGGGCCATTGGTCACCCGGGCGAGTGCGCCGGTCGCTCGTGCAGCGGCCTGTGCGCGGGTCAGGTCAGGCGGGTGCGCCCGTCACCATCCAGGCACGGCCGCGGGCACCCAGGGAGAGCGTGACGGCGCGCGCCGCGAGGTAGCCGAGCGAGAACGCCGCCGTGAGCGCCGCGAGGGCGACCGCGCCGGACACGTCGGCGCCGGAGGCATCCGCCCACCACACGACGCCGAGGGCCATCGGGACGAACGCGGCGAGGTTCAAGAGGCCCGTCCACGCCAGGTAGCGGGCGTCGCCGGCGCCGATGAGCACGCCGTCGAGCACGAAGACGAGCCCGCCGAGCGGCGCCGACAGGCCGAGCACGACGAGCGACGGCGGCAGGAGGGCCGCGACCTCGGCCGACGACGTGAAGACCGCGGGCAGCACCCACGCGGTCGCGATGACGAGCGCGCCGACCACGGCGCCCGCGCCGACGCCCCACTCGACGCACCGGCGGAGCACCGCGCGCACCACGGCGACGTCGCCCGCGCCGAGACCCTTGCCGATGAGGGCCTGCGCCGCGATCGCCAGCGCGTCGAGCGCGAACCCGAGCGTGAAGTAGATCGTGATCGCGACCTGGTAGGCCGCGAGCTCGTCGCGGCCGAGCGAGGCTGCCGCCCACGTCGCGAGCAGCAGCGCGACGCGCAGGCTCGCCGTGCGGAGGAACAGCCAACCGCCGTCGCGGGCGCCGCGCAGCACGCCGGCGTGATGCGGCCACGGGGACGCGCCGACTCGAGAGACGTGCCGGGCGACGACGACGAGGTAGACGAGCACCATGCCCCACTGCGCGACGACCGTGCCGATCGCCGAGCCGGCGATGCCCCAGCCGAGCCCGTAGATGAACAGCGCGTTGAGGGCGATGTTCGCCGTGAAGCCGATGCCGGCGACCCACAGGGGCGTGCGCGTGTCCTGCAGGCCCCGCAGCAGCCCCGTCGCGGCGAACACCACGAGCATGGCGGGCAGGCCGATCATCGAGATCGTCAGGTAGACGGATGCCTCGGCGGCGACCTCATCGGAGGCGCCGAAGGCGCCCACGAGCCACGGGGCGGCGAACCATCCGGCGAGGGCGAGCACCGCCCCGAGGCCGAGCGCGAGCCAGAGCCCGTCGACCCCGGCCGCGACGGCGCCCCGCTCGTCGCCCGCGCCGAGCCGGCGCGCGACCGACGGCGTCGTCGCGTACGCGAGGAAGACCATCAGCCCGACGATCGTCTGCAGCACGGCGCTCGCGAGCCCGAGGCCGGCGAGGGGGGCGGCGCCGAGGTGCCCGACCATCGCCGTGTCGGCGAGCAGGAAGAGCGGCTCGGCGATGAGCGCGCCGAGCGCGGGCACGGCGAGGCGCAGGATGTCGCGGTCGACCGTGCGACGCGCGACGACCGACGCGGCGGAGGGGGTCGGGGCGGGGGAGGCGGAGCTCATGGCGGGACGAGCCTACGCGCCGCCGCCGACGGTGCGACGGCGCTCCGATCGCCTCGGATCGCGGCTACGCGTCGACGATCTCCTTGCCGAGCGGCGCGAGCGAGACCGGGATGAGCTTGAAGTTCGCGATGCCGAGCGGGATGCCGATGATCGTGAGGCACATGATGACGCCGGTCACGAGGTGCTCGAGCGCGAGCCACCATCCGGCGAGGAGCACCCAGATCACGTTCCCGATGAACGACCAGGCGCCCGACGTCGGCTTCGAGACGACCTCGCGCCCGAACGGCCAGAGCGAGTAGTTCGCGATGCGGAACGACGCGATGCCCCACGGGATCGTGACGATGAGCACGCACATCAGCAGGCCGGCGAGCATGTACCCGATCCACAGCCAGATGCCCGCGAGGATCAGCCAGACGACGTTCAGGATCGTGTTGAGCATGGCTCGATCATGGCAGCGCCGGCCGGAGCGCGGAATCGGGTTGACCCCCGCAGGCCGGATGTGGTGTTCGGGAGACCGGATGCGAGGCGTCCGGAGGCGAGGCGTCGGGAGGCCCGGCCGTGGAGTGGTCCCGCCACCCGATCCCGAGTTCCCGGATCGCCGACGGTGGATCGGCCGACGTCGGAACTCGCGCTCTCCGGGATGGGAGACTGACCGCATGAGACGGGGGCGGCTCCGCGTGCTGCTCGGCGCCGCTCCCGGCGTCGGCAAGACGTACACGATGCTCGAGGAAGGCCGTCGCCTTCGCGACGAGGGGCACGACGTCGTCGTGGGCTTCGTCGAATCGCACGGACGCGCCGCCACCGCCGCCATGGTCGACGGGCTCGAGGTCGTGCCGCGCCGCAGCGAGACGCATCGCGGACTGCGCCTCGAGGAGATGGACCTCGAAGGGGTGCTCGCGCGGAAGCCCGAGATCGCCCTCGTCGACGAGCTCGCGCACACGAACGCGCCCGGTTCGCGCCATCCGAAGCGCTGGCAGGACGTCGACGACCTGCTTGCCGCGGGCATCGACGTCATCTCGACGGTGAACACCCAGCACATCGAGTCGCTCGGCGACGTCGTCTACGAGATCACGGGCGCCCAGCAGCGCGAGACCATCCCGGATGCGGTGCTCCGCGGTGCCGACCAGGTCGAGGTGGTCGACCTCGCGCCGCAGGCGTTGCGGGACCGCCTGGCCACGGGCCTCGTGTACCCGGCCGAGCGCATCGACGCGGCGTTGTCGAACTACTTCCGGCTCGGCAACCTCACCGCCCTGCGGGAGCTCGCGCTGCTGTGGCTCGCCGACGAGGTCGACCAGGCGCTGAAGGCGTACCGCGCCGAGCACGGCATCACCGGGAAGTGGGAGGCCCGCGAGCGCGTGGTCGTGGCGCTCACGGGCGGCCCCGAGGGCGAGACGCTGCTGCGGCGCGGCGCCCGGATCGCGGCGCGCTCGTCGGGCGGCGAGCTCCTCGCCGTGCACGTGACCAGCCCCGACGGGCTGCGGGCGCGCCATCCGGAGGCCCTCGACCGGCAGCGCACCCTCGTGGAACGACTCGGCGGCACGTACCACGAGGTCGTCGGCGAGGACATCCCGCGGGCGCTCGTCGACTTCGCACGGGCGTCGGATGCCACGCAGCTCGTCATCGGCGTGAGCCGCCGGTCGCGGCTCGCCGCTGCGTTCACGGGCCCGGGCATCGGTGCGACGGTCATCCGCGAGTCCGGCGACATCGACGTGCACATCGTCACGCACGCGGCGGCCGGGTCGGCCTTCTCGCTGCCACGCCTCGGCGGCGCGCTGAGCCGGCGGCGGCTCATCGCCGGCTTCGCGGTCGCGCTCGTCGCGGGCCCGCTGCTCAGCTGGATGCTCTGGATACTCCGGTCGGAGGCGTCCATCACGAGCGACGTGCTCGCCTACCAGCTGCTCGTCATCATCGTCGCGCTCATCGGCGGCCTGTGGCCGGGGCTCTTCGCGGCGGTGCTGTCGGGCATCACGCTGAACTTCCTGTTCATCGAGCCGCTGTACACGCTCTCGATCGGGCTGCCGCGCCAGTTGCTCGCCCTCGTCTTCTACGTGGTCAACGCGCTCCTGGTCAGTTATGTCGTCGACCAGGCCGCCCGGCGGACACGCGAGGCACGCCGATCGGCCGCGGAGTCGCAGTTGCTCGCCACGATCGCCGGCAGCGTGCTGCGCGGCGAGGACGCCCTGCAGGCGATGGTGACGAGGACGCGCGAGGCATTCGGGCTCGCGGGCGTGCGGCTCCTCGTCGACGGCGAGATTCGCGCCACCGACGGCGAGCCCACGAGGGATGAGCGCCACCAGATGGTGCCGATCGGCACGCGCGGCGTGCTCGAGCTGCACGGGCGAGAGCTCGAGGCATCCGAGCGGCGCCTGCTCGCGGTGATCGCTACGCAGATGGATGCCGCAGTCGAACAGGGCGCGCTCGCGACCGCGGCTTCGGCGGCCCATTCGCTGGCCGAGACCGACCGCGTCCGCAGCGCCCTGCTCGCGGCCGTCGGGCACGACCTGCGCCGGCCGCTCACGGCAGCGAGCGCCGCGGTGAGCGCGCTGCGCGCCGACGACGTGAAGCTCGGTCGCGCCGAGCGACGCGAATTGCTCGACACGGCCGCGGAGAGCCTCGAATCGCTCGCGGAGCTGGTGACGAACCTGCTCGACGTGAGCCGGGTGCAGGCCGGCGCGCTCGCCGTCACGATCGCGCCCACCGAGATCGCCGACGTGATGTTCCCCGCGCTCGAGGAACTCCGGGCGGGGCCGGGCGACGTCGAGATCGAGCTGCCGGACGACGCGCCGCGCGTGCTCGCCGACGGCGTCCTGCTGCAGCGGGCGGTCGTCAACATCCTCGCGAACGCGCTGCGTTATTCGCCGCCGGGCGAACGCGTCCGGGTGACGGCCAGCTCCTTTCGCGGCTCGGTGCAGCTGAGGATCGTGGACCGTGGGCCCGGCATCCCGGCCGAGCGACGCGACCAGGTGTTCACGCCGTTCCAGCGCCTGGGCGACACCGACAACGACGCCGGGCTCGGGCTCGGCCTCGCTCTCTCGAAGGGCTTCGTCGAGGGCATGGACGGCACACTGGAGGTGGAGGACACGCCGGGCGGTGGCGTGACGATGGTGGTCACCCTCCCCGCCGAGGACGAGGAGGTCGCGTGAGGATCCTGCTGGCTGACGACGACGAGCAGCTGCAACGCGCACTGCGCATCACGCTGACCGCGCGCGGCTACGAGGTGCTGCAGGCTCGCGACGGCGCCGAGGCCATCGACGTCGCCGCGAGCGGCCACCCCGACCTCATCGTGCTCGACCTCGGCATGCCGCGGGTCGACGGCATCGACGTCATCCGGGCCGTGCGGGCGTGGTCGAGCGTTCCGATCCTCGTCCTCTCGGGGCGCACGGATTCGACCGAGAAGGTCGAGGCGCTCGATGCCGGTGCCGACGACTACGTCACGAAGCCGTTCGCGATGGACGAGTTCCTGGCGCGGATCCGCGCCAGATCCCGGCGACCGGCCGGTGAGGAGGACGCGGCATCCGTGCGCATCGGCGATCTCGAGGTCGATCTGGCCGCACGCGCCGTGCGGACCGCCGACGGCCGGCCGAGCACGATCCGGCTGACACCGACCGAGTGGCGGCTCCTCGAGCTGCTGCTCCGCAACCCGGGCAAGCTCATGACCCGCCAGATGCTGCTGAGCGAGGTCTGGGGCCCGTACCACGCGAACGACGGCGGCTACCTGCGGCTCTACATGGCCCAGCTCAGGCGAAAGCTCGAACCGGTGCCCTCGCAGCCGAGGCACCTCGTCACGGAACCCGGGATGGGGTACCGGTTCGACCCCTGACGCAACGCCCCTAACGGAATCCTTACGCTCGGCATGCCGATCCTGACGGCGCGCCGACATCCGCGCGCCGGGGATTGGGCTGGAATCGATCCGTGAGCATCCGGCAGTCGGTCCGTCGCGCGCGTCGGGCGAGCATCCGACGCGGATTCCGCCTCCATCCTGCGCAGGCGGTCGCGGCCGGATTCGCCGCCGCGGTGACGGCCGGCACCTTCCTGCTCTGGCTTCCGCCGATGAGTCGCGAGCCGGGCGGAACGAGCTTCATCGACGCGCTGTTCACGGCGACGAGCGCCGTGTGCGTCACGGGGTTGGTCGTCGTCGACACCGAGTTGCACTGGACTCCGCTCGGACACCTCGTGATCCTGACGCTGATCCAGCTCGGCGGTCTCGGCATCATGATCTTCGCGTCGCTCATCGGGCTCGTTCTCGCTCGCAAGATGTCGGTCCGCACCCGGCTCAACACGGCGGCCGAAGCCAAGGCGGTCGGGTTCGACGACGTCCGGGGCCTGGTGCGCGGCATCGTGCTCATCTCGTTCGCGATCGAGGGCCTGACCTGGATGTTCCTGTTCCCGCGATTCCTGTTCGGCTACGACTACAGCCCGGCGGATGCCGCGTGGCACGCGCTGTTCCATTCGATCTCGTCGTTCAACAACGCCGGGTTCTCGCTGTACTCGAACAGCATCATGGACTTCGTCGCCGACCCGTTCATCTGCCTCCCGATGTGCGCGGCGATCATCCTCGGCGGGCTGGGCTTCCCCGTGATCATGCAGCTGCGCAAGGAGTTCGCACGGCCGCTGCACTGGTCGATGAACACCAAGCTCGTGCTCTGGGCCACGGTCGTGCTGCTCGTCGGAGGCTGGGCCTACCTGACCGTGGTCGAGTGGAACAACCCCGACACGTTCGGTCCGCTCGATCCCGGAGGGAAGCTGCTCGCCGGATTCTTCGCGTCGGTGCAGACCCGCACGGCGGGATTCAACAGCGTCGACGTGGGCCTGATGCACGACGAGAGCTGGGTCGCGATGGACGTGCTGATGTTCATCGGCGGCGGCCCGGCGGGCACGGCCGGAGGCATCAAGGTCACGACCTTCGCCGTGCTGTTCTTCATCCTCCTCACCGAGCTGCGTGGCGAGGGCGCCGTGAACATCTTCGGCAAGCGACTCTCGCGGGCGGTGCACCGACAGGCGATCACGGTCGTGCTCGTCGCGGTCGCCGCGGTCATGGTCGCGGCCGTCGCGCTCATGCACATCACCGGGCTCGGATTCGACCGCGTGCTGTTCGAGGCCGTCTCCGCGTTCGCAACGGTCGGGCTGTCGACCGGCATCACGTTCGACCTGCATCCCGCCGCCGAGGTGATCCTCGTCGTGCTCATGTTCCTCGGCCGCATCGGTCCCCTCACGCTCGGTTCGGCGATCGCGCTTCGCGAGCGGAGGATCCTCTACGAACTCCCCAAGGAAAGGCCCGCAATTGGCTAGGTTCTCGATCTTCGGCGGCGGTGCCGCCGACACGTCCCGGCGCATCGCCGAGGCCGACTCGGTCGCGGTCATCGGCCTCGGCCGGTTCGGCAGCTCCCTCGCGCTCGAGCTCATGCGCGCCGGCACCGAGGTGCTCGGCATCGATGCGACCGAGGAGATCGTGCAGAGCCTGAACGGCGAGCTCACGCAGGTCGTCCGCGCCGACTCCACCAAGGCCGAGGCGCTGAGGCAGCTCGCCGTCGACGAGTTCGACCGCGTGGTCGTCGCGATCGGCACCGACATCACCGCCTCGATCCTGACCTGCTCCGTGCTGCTCGGCATGAAGACCCCGGTGATCTGGGCGAAGGCGGTGACCGAGCAGCACGCGCTCATCCTCGAGCAACTGGGCGTGCACCACGTGATCCGGCCCGAGGCCGAGATGGGCAAGCGGGTCGCGCACCTCGTGCGCGGCGCGGCGCTCGACTACATCGAGATCGAGCCCGGCTACGCGATCGTGAAGTCGTCGCCACCCGCTCGACTGCACGGCGTGCCGCTCGGGCAGTCGGGGCTGCGCAAGGACTTCGGCGTCACGATCGCGGCGTTCAAGAAGCCCGGAGGCGAGTGGCACAACGCCGACATGGACACGGTGCTCGACGAGGGCGACACGATTCTCATCGTCGGCCCCACGCGGAAGGCCGAGGGGTTCGCGCAGCTGAGGTGACGCGCGGGCGCGCTTTCGCGGCATCCGCTCGGCCTCACCGCCCGGTGGCCGCCTAGGCTGTCGGAATGAGCGATGCGACGAAGCCCAGCGGCATCATCCTCGACGAACTCGATCCCGACGTGCGTCCGCAGGACGATCTCTTCCGGCACGTCAACGGCAGGTGGATCGAGCGGACCGAGATCCCGGACGACAAGGCGCGCTACGGCAGCTTCATCGTGCTCTACGAGGAGGCCGAGCGCGCCGTCCGCGAGATCATCGAGGAGGCGCAGGATGCGGAGCCCGGCACCGAGGCCCGCAAGGTCGGCGACCTCTACGCATCGTTCATGAACGAGGAACGAGCCGAGATGCTCGGCGCGACGCCCATCGCGAGCCAGCTCGTCGAGGCGTCCCTCCCCGGCACGGTCGCGCAGCTGCTCGAGGCCATCGGCCGGCTCGAGCGGCAGGGCGTCGGCGGGTTCGCGCAGCTCTTCGTCGACAACGACCCGGGGAACCCCGAGCGCTACCTCGTGTTCGTCGAGCAGGGCGGGATCGGCCTGCCCGACGAGAGCTACTACCGTGAGGAGCGCTTCGCCCCGATCCGGGAGAAGTACCTCGGCCACCTCGAGCGCATGTTCGGCCTCGCCGCGCTCGACGACGCGGCCGCGCGCGCCCGGCGCGTGTTCGAGCTCGAGACCGAGATCGCGAAGGTGCACTGGACGAACGTCGACTCGCGCGACAGCCAGAAGACCTACAACCTGATGCCCTGGTCGGAGGTCGCCGACGCGGCATCCGTCGACCTCGACCTGTGGCGCGACGCGATGGGCGTGCCCCAGGGTGCGTTCGAGGAGCTCGTCGTCCGGCAGCCGAGCTTCGTCGAGGGCGTCGGTGCGCTGATGACCGCCGATCGCCTGCCCGCCTGGCGCGACTGGCTCGCCTGGCAGGTCGTGCACGGGGCGGCGGCGTACCTCGGCAGCGCCTTCGTCGAGGAGAACTTCGACTTCTACGGCCGCACCCTCACCGGCACGCCGCAACTGCGCGAGCGATGGAAGCGCGGCGTCTCGTTCGTCGAGGGCGCGATGGGCGAGGCGGTCGGCCGCATCTACGTCGAGCGCCACTTCCCGCCTGCGGCGAAGGAGGCGATGGACGAGCTGGTCGCGAACCTCGTCGAGGCGTACCGCGACTCGATCACCGGCCTCGACTGGATGGGCGAGAAGACGCGCGAGCGGGCGCTCGAGAAGCTCGAGAAGTTCACCCCGAAGATCGGCTATCCGGTGAAGTGGCGCGACTACTCGACGCTCGACGTCTCCGCATCCGACCTCGTGGCGAACGTGCGCGCCGCGGCCGAGTTCGAGTTCCAGCGTCAGCTCGGCAAGATCGGCAAGCCCCTCGACCGCGACGAGTGGTTCATGACGCCGCAGACGATCAACGCGTACTACAACCCGGGCTTCAACGAGATCGTGTTCCCGGCCGCCATCCTGCAGTTCCCGTTCTTCGACGCCGAGCGCGACGCGGCGGCGAACTACGGTGCGATCGGCGCGGTCATCGGGCACGAGATCGGCCACGGCTTCGACGACCAGGGTTCGCGCTTCGACGGCGACGGGCGCCTCGTCGACTGGTGGACCGAGGCCGACCGCGACGCGTTCGAGGAGCGCACGAAGACGCTCATCGAGCAGTACGACGTGCTCGTGCCGGCGCAGCTCCTCGACGGCGGCCGTGCCGCCGAGGCGACCGACGGCGGTGACGCCGCCGACGAGGGCGAGGCGGATGCCGCTGGCGAGCCGGCGCACGTCAACGGCGCGCTCACGATCGGCGAGAACATCGGCGACCTCGGCGGCCTCGCGATCGCGTGGAAGGCCTACCTGCTCTCGCTCGGCGGGAAGAAGGCGCCCGTGATCGATGGCATGACCGGCGCGCAGCGCTTCTTCCTGTCGTGGGCGCAGGCCTGGCAGATGAAGGGCCGCGACGCCGAGGTCGAGCGGCTGCTCGCGATCGATCCGCACTCGCCGAACGAGTTCCGGTGCAACCAGATCGTCCGGAACATCGACGAGTTCTACACTGTCTTCGAGGTCACACCCGATGACGAGCTCTGGCTCGACCCGGCCGACCGCGTCCGGATCTGGTAGCACCTCACCACAGACCCCCGTCCGATCCCGTCGAGCGCACCGCGATGCCGCGGTGGGGGAGCGCGAGACCCGAACGAAAGCCGCTGTTCCAGTCGTGGTCGCCTCGTCCCAGGGTTCCGAGCGCCGTGCTCGGCACGCATCATTCCGACGAGGCCGCCACCGCGGCGATGAGCACGCCGAGGACTTCTCGCGCGGCTTCGACGCGCTCGGCGAGCTCGCGCTCGGCGGCGTGCAGGTCTCGGCGCGCGCGACCGACCTCGCGACCGGGCGCGTGCTCTTCTCCGTCGACGACCACGTGGTCATGCCGACCGCATCCATCGGCAAGGTGCTCCTGCTCGTCGAGGTCGCCTCGCGCCTCGGCCATGCGAGCCCCGAGGCGTTCACAGTGCTCGACCGCGCGCCGCGCGACGCCGTCGGCGACTCCGGCATCTGGCAGCACCTGCAGACGCCGTCGCTGCCGATGTCCGACCTCGCGGCGCTCGTCGGCGCGACGAGCGACAACCTCGCGACCAACGTCCTCATCCGCCAGGTCGGTCTCGAGTCGGTGCGCTCGCGCACCGAGACGCTCGGGCTCACCCGCACGGCGCTGCTCGACCTCGTCCGCGACCACCGCGGGCCCGACGACGCCCCGCAGCTCTCGATCGGCTCGGCCAAGGAGCTGACCTGGCTCTTCGCCTCGCTCGCTCGCGGCGAGATCGTGAGCCCCGAGGTCTCGCAGCGCGTCGTCGGTTGGCTGTCGCTGAACTCCGACCTCTCGATGGTCGCCTCCGCCTTCGGCCTCGACCCGCTCGCGCATCGCACGCCCGACCACGGGCTGCTGCTGATGAACAAGACCGGCACCGACGGCGGCGTGCGCAGCGAGGTCGGCGTGCTCCGCGGCCCGCGTGCGGGAGTCGCCTACGCGGTCTCGATGTACTTCGCCGACACGCAGCTCGCCTCGCGGCTCGCGGTGCTCGACGGCATGCGGCGCGTTGGCGCCGACCTGCTCGAGTACGTGCACTGAGGCCACGGCCGGCGCGGACCGCTCAGTCCGCGTCGAACGACTCGGACTCGGTCGGCTCCCGAGGCGCGCCCTGCCGGCCTCCGTCGGGCCCCGGCCGACGGAACGCGGTACGAAGTCCATCCGACGGTCCGTCGGTCACGAGTGCCTCCCTCGCGACGACGCTACGGGGCGTCGTACGGCGGCCGTGATGCCATCCGGGCCGCAACGTCGCAGCCCCGACGCGTGCGAGTCGAAGGTCCCGTCCGCCGCTCCGCTCGCCACCTAGCCTCGCAGCGGGTCGACACGAGGGGGACTGACTCATGGGTGAGCAGATGACGGACGTACTGGTGGCGGGGTACCAGGACATCGAGAGCGCGCAGCACGACTTCGACGGGCTCGTCCGCCGCGTGAAGGAGAAGACCCTGCGCATCGAGGGCGCCATCCTGGTGACGCACGATCCGGACGGCGAAGTCACGGTCGCCGACACGGGCGATCACCTCGGTCGCAAGGGTGCGGGGTGGGGCGCGGGCGTCGGCCTCGCCGTCGGCCTCTTCGCCCCGGCGCTGATCCCGGCGATCGCGGTCGGTGCCGCCGGAGGCGCGCTCGCGGGCGTGTTCGCCGACACCCGGCTGAAGAGCGGCATCGCCGATCACATCGGCACGAACCTGCCGCCCGGCCGCGCCGGCATCGTCGTCGTCTTCGACGAGGCGAGTCGGCTCGCGGTCGAGCAGGCACTGGCGGGATCGCCGGCGAAGTCGGTCGCGCAGACGGAGCACCGGGGCCTGGCCCAGCTGAAGGCCTCGCTCGCCGAGGCGGCCGGCAAGTTCTCGCCGGACCGGACGGTGCTGCCGCTGCGGGATCCGGCGTTCGGCGGTACGGCGGGCCGCACCATCGACCAGTCGGTGCCGGACTGGACCGTCGTGATGACGCCGAAGCCCCCTGCGGGCGCCCCGAACGTGCTGGTCGTGCTCATCGACGACGCGGGCTTCGGCAATCCGAGCACCTTCGGCGGCCCGATCGACACGCCGAACATGACCCGCGTGCAGCAGATGGGACTGACCGACAACCGCTTCCACGTCACCGCGATCTGCTCCCCGACGCGGGCGGCGCTGCTGACGGGACGCAACCAGCATCGGGTGGGCTTCGGCTCGATCGCGGAGTACCCTGGCCCCTTCCCCGGCTACACCGCCGCCCTGCCCAAGAGCTGCGCCCCCATCGCTCGCATCCTGAAGGACAACGGCTACGTGACGGGCGGCTTCGGCAAGTGGCACCTCACGCCCGACAACGTGCAGGGTGCCGCCGGCCCGTTCGACCGCTGGCCGAGCGGTTGGGGCTTCGATCACTGGTGGGGCTTCCTGAGCGGCGCCGCGGGCCAGTACGACCCGATCATCACGCAGGGCAATACGACGCTCGGCGTGCCTGTCCGCGATGACGGGCAGCAGTACTACTTCCCGGACGACATCACCGACAGGGCCGTCGAGTGGCTGCACGCCGTCCGTGCGCAGGACGCCGACGCGCCCTGGTTCATGTACTACTCGACCGGCTGCGCCCACGCACCGCACCACGTCGAGTCGGCATGGGCCGATCGCTACTCCGGCCGATTCGACGCCGGGTGGGACGAGTACCGCAAGACGGTCTTCGCACGCCAGAAGGAGCTCGGCATCGTGCCGCAGGACGCCGAGCTCACGGAGCGACCCGACCTGTTCCCGGCCTGGGACTCGTTGTCGGAGGACGAGAAGCGGCTCTACGTCCGCCAGATGGAGGTGTTCGCCGGGTACTCCGAGAACGCCGACTGGAACGTCGGCCGGCTCATCGACTCGATCGAGGAGATGGGTGACCTCGACGACACGCTCATCTTCTACATCTGGGGCGACAACGGTGCGAGCATGGAGGGCACGATCACCGGGTCGTTCAACGAGCTCACCTTTCTCAACGGCGTTCCGCTCACGCCCGAGCAGCAGCTCGAGCTCATCGAGCAGCACGGCGGCATCGAGGAGCTCGGCGGCATCGACACTGCGCCGCACTATGCGGCAGCATGGGGCTGGGCTGGCAACACGCCGTTCAAGTGGGGCAAGCAGACGGGAAGCCACCTGGGCGGCACCCGCAACCCGATGGTCGTGGCGTGGCCGGATCGGATCCCAGGGGGCGGCGAGATGCGCTCGCAGTTCACCCACTGCATCGACATCGGTCCGACCATCCTCGAGGCCGTCGGCGTGCCCGAGGCGAGGTCGGTCGACGGCATCGCGCAGGAACCGATGGACGGCACGAGCTTCTTCCACACCTTCGAGGCCGCGGACGCGGAGGAGCGGCACACCGTGCAGTACTTCGAGTCGATGGGATGCCGCGCGATCTACAAGGACGGCTGGTGGGCGTGCGCCCGGCTCGACCGCGTGCCGTGGGACTTCTCACCCGCGACCATCGCCAAGCTCGCCCCGGGGGTGTACGACCCCGAGCAGGACACCTGGGAGCTGTACGACCTCACCGAGGACTTCACGCAGGCGCACGACCTGGCCGCCGAGCGGCCCGAGAAGCTCGCGGAGTTGCAGGAGCTCTTCTGGCAGGAGGCCGAGCGCAACAAGGCCCTCCCGCTCCTCGGCGGCATGTCGATCTTCTTCGGCATCCTCCCGCCGCTCCCGACCACCACGAGGTTCACGTTCCACGGCGACGTGCAGAACATCCAGCGCGGCATGATTCCACGCATCTACGGCCGTTCGTACGCGATCGAGGGCGACCTCGTCGTTCCCGACGGCGGCGCCGAGGGCGTGGTCGTGGCGATGGCCGACGAGATCGGCGGGTTCGCCCTCTGGGTCGACGGCGACGGCCTCCTCCACCACACGTACTCGATGCTCGGCGTCGAGCAGTACCGGCAGGTGGCGACCAGTCCGCTCCCGACCGGACGCGTGACGGTGAGAATGCAGTTCGACGCCGACGAGATGAAGCCGGGGACGGGCGGGGTCGCGTCGCTGTGGGCGAACGGCGCGAAGATCGGCGAGGGCCGGATCGATCGCACGGTGCCCATCGCGTTCACCTCGTACTCGGGCATGGACATCGGCCGTGACAACGGCCTGGTCGTCGACGCCGCCTACAAGGGGAAGGCGCCGTACGCGTTCACCGGGACCGTCAACACCGTGGTATTCGACCTCAAGCCGGCACCGGTAAGCGTCGAGAAGCGGCTCCACCACGCGGCCGGTGCGACGGGGATGGGTGCGAGCGCGGCCGGATGAGCGCGGCAGTCGAGCCACCGGCACGGGCCGTGACCCGGCGCGGATGCCGCGGGGCGCCGGCCCCGCGGCATCCGCCCCGCCGCCGCGAGGCGCACGTCAGCCCTTCTCGGCGCCCGCCGTCGTGTTCATGATGCGGCGCTGGAAGATGAAGAACAGCACCGCGACCGGGATGGTCATGAGCACTGCCGCCGCGAGCTGCAGCGGGAACTGATTGCCCGAGCCGAGCTGCCCCGACACGAGCGACGCGACGCCGGTCGTGAGCGTGTTCAGCTCGGGGCTCTGCCTGGAGATGATGAAGTGCTGCAGCTCGTTCCACGAGCCCTGGAAGCTCAGGATGATCAGCGTGACGAGCGCCGGCCGCGCCATGGGCAGGACGACCGACCAGAAGGTGCGGAACTGGCCGGCCCCGTCGATGCGCGCCGCCTCCTCGATGGAAACGGGGATCGAGTCGAAGAACTGCTTCATGATGAACACGCTGGCGGCCGTCGACAGCAGCGGGATGATCATGCCCGCGTACGTGTCGTAGATGCCGAGCTGCTGGAGCACGAGGAACCGCGGGATCAGCAGGACCACGCCGGGCACCGCGAGCACGGCGATGAAGAACGCGAACAGGATCGAACGTCCGCGGAACTTCAGGCGCGACAGGGCGTATCCCGCGAGCGAGTCGAAGAACACGCGCCCCAAGGTGACGATCACGGTGATGAACACCGTGTTGCCGAACCAGAGCGGATACGGCGAGTCGGTGAAGAGCCGCTCGTACGCCGCGAACGTGACCGTCTCGGGGATGAGCGAGAGGCCGTTCTGCGTGGCGTCCGCATCGGTCTTGAAGCTGCCCGCGACCGAGAGGATGAACGGGTAGATGTAGATGAGCGCCAGTCCGATGAGGATCAGGTAGCTCGTCCACAGTCCTGCGCGCACCTTCGCCGGCGTCCGACGGCGGCGCGGTGAGGGGCGAGCGGATGCCGCGGCGCCGTCGGCGGTGACCACCGCTCGTGTGCTGAGGTCGGTCATCGTCCGCTCCCGTCTCGTGGCCCGGCGTCGTCGTGCTCGGTCGCATCGGCGCCCGACAGGAGCGCCCGGTCGGTGGGATCGGCGCCCACCACCGCGGACGCGGCGTCGGGCTCGTGGCGACGGAGCTCCGCGTCGGCGGCGCGTCGTCCGATGCGTCGATCGCGCGCGCCCATCCCCTTCGGGTCGCGCTCGCGCAGCCACCATCGCTGCAGGAGCGTGAGCAGGATGATGAAGACGAACAGGATGAACGCGATCGCCGCGCCCTGGCCCCACTTCAGCTCCTCGAACGACGTCTCGTAGGCCAGGAAGGCGGGCGTCTTGATCGTCCCTCCGGCGGTGCTGCCGCCGAGCACGTAGATCTGGTCGAACACCTGCCACGAGCCGATGAGCCCGAGCGTGAGCACCGTGAACATCGTCGGTCGGAGCATGGGCACCGTGACGGAGAAGAAGGTGCGGAACGGGCCGGCGCCGTCCATGCGCGCCGCCTCGTCGATCTCACCGCCGATGGCCTGCAGCCCCGCGAGGAACAGCAGCATGAAGGTGCCCGAGGTCGTGAAGATCGCGAGCATGATCAGCGTCATCATCGCGACGGACGGACCGGCGAGCCACTCCCACCAGGTGATGCCGAGCGGACCGTCCTGGGCCAGCGCCTCCGGCGGACTCGTGATGCCGACGACGGCGAGCAGGTTGTGGAAGACGCCGCTCGCGTCGTTCAGCCAGTTGGGACCGTCGATGCCGAAGAAGCCGAGGACCGCGTTGACGGCCCCGGACGCCGTGAACAGGAACTGGAAGACGATGACGATCGCCACGGTCGAGGTGACCGACGGGAAGTAGAACGCGGTGCGGAAGAAGCCCCGCCCGCGGATCGCCGCACGATTGACCTGCACTGCGAGCAGCAGCGCGACGATGGTCTGCAGCGGCACCACGAAGACGACGTACCAGAGGTTGTTGCGCACGGCCCGACCGAAGTTCTCCTGGTCGAGGCCGGGTTCGGTGGTGATCGCGGCGTAGTTCTCGAGCCCCACGAAGTTCACGTTCGGGTTGAGCGGCGACCGGAAGCCGTTCCAGTCGCTGAAGCTCACCCAGAGCGCGAGGAGGATCGGGATGGCGAGGAACACCACCACGATGACGACGGCGGGCGTGACGAAGAGCCAGCCCGCCCGGGCCTCGCCGCGGCGGATGCCACCGCCGCGACGAGACCCGGAAGCGGTGCCGGTCATGATCAGCCGTTCGCCTCGGCGGCGGCCGCCTCGAGGTTCTCCTGGAACGGCCCGAGCACGGCGGCGGGGTCGGCGAGCCCCTGCGTCTCGAGCGACGAGTTGAAGTCCGCGACGGCCGGGGCGGAGCCCGCGAAGGCCACGGGGCTCTGCGCGTACTCGACTCCGGCGACGAACGCCGCGTTCTCCGGGAACTGGTCGGCGTAGGCCTGCGAGCCGGACTCGGTCGACGGGATCACGCCGAAGGCCTCGGCGAACGCCAGCTGCTGCTCGTCGGCGGTGAGGTACTCGACCAGGTCGACCGCGGCGTCGCGCGTGTCGGACTCGACCGGGATGCCCCAGCAGTTGCTGAACGCGAACGTGGACGGGCCGGCGGGGCCCTCGGGCAGCTCGACGCTGATGAACTCCCGATCCGGGAAGTCGTTCACCATCGCACCGTTGATCCACGGCCCCTCGATCACCATCGCCGCGCTGCCGAGGCCGAAGGCCTCGCCGGCCCAGCCGGCCTCGAGGTCCTGCGGGTACGCGAGCACGCCCGCGTCGATGAGGCCCTGCAGGTACGTCAGCGCCTCGGCGTTCTCGGGTGAGTCGGCGGTCACCTCGCCGTCCTCGTAGACGCCTCCGCCGGCCTGCCCCATGAACGTGCCGATGCGCTGGTACTCGCGGCCCATGCTGAGGCCGACCTGGTCATCGGTGGTCAGCTGCTGCGCGACCGCCTGCAGGCCCTCCCAGTCGGTCGGCACGTCGGCATCGGTGAGCCCCGCCGCCTCCCAGGCCGCGGTGTTGATCTGCAGCGCCAGGGTCGAGAAGTCCTTCGGCGCGCAGTAGAACCGGTCCTCGTACGTGAACTGCTCGCGGAGCGCCGGCAGGAACTGGTCGGCGTTCTCCAGGTCGTCGGCGTAGGGCTCGATGAAGCCCTGGTCGGCGTAGGTCTGGAACTGGTCCCATGGCATGTAGAACAGGTCGGGCGGGTTGTTGCCCGAGAAGCCCTGGCCGAGCTGCTGCACGAGGTCGTTGGCGGCGATGACCTCGACGGTGTTGCCCGTCTCGTCGGCCCAGGCCTCGGCGGCCTCGGTGACCGCGGTGGTCTCGGCGTCGCCCGACGAGCCGATCAGGATGCTGAGCTCCTGCCCGGTGGTCTCGCCGCCGTCGTTCCCGCCCGGCGAGCAGGCGGCTAGGGTGATGACGAGTCCTGTCGCCACGGCGACGGCACTCCATTGTGATGTCCTCACGATGTTTCCCTTCTGTGATTGCCGGCCTCAGGTGCCGGGGATCGCGTCGAGCGCCAGGTGTCCAGGCCGTCGCTCGACGAGTCGGGGCGCGAGGAGCCGGTTCGCCGGCTCCTCGTCGCTGCTCGGATTCGGGCGCACGTCGTCGCCCGCCTCGCCGAACAGCAGGTCAAGGGCGGCGGCCACGACGTCGTCGAGGGGCTGCTCCACGCTGGAGAGCCCGACGGCGGCGGCCACCGGGGTGTCGTCGAAGCCGACGATGGGAAGTGCGGGGAGACCGGCGGTGCGCGCGGCGATCATGGCACCGAGCGCGAGGGAATCGCTCGCGCAGACGATGGCGTCGGGCGGCTCGGCGAGCGCGAGCAGCTCCGACGCCGCCCTGGAGCCCTCGGTCACGCCGTCGACGGTGTGCCGCGCGAGTCGCGTGCGGGCGTCCCGATCGAGTGCGCACTCGGCCTCCCACCCGGCGCGCCGTTCGTCGCCGGTCCCGGAGCCATGGGGCCACCCGATCCAGGCGACGCGCTGCGCGCCCTGCTCGCGCAGGTGGCGCACGGTGTCGGCGACTCCGGTTCGGCCGTCGACGTCGACCCAGCGGTGCGCGATCGCGCGAGTCTCCGGGTCCCACGGGCGGCCGAAGGCGACGAACGGGACGCCCTGCTCGGTGAGGGCGCGGATGCGCTCGTCCCCATGGGTCGTCGCGGTGAGCACGAACGCGTCGACGTCCGAGCCCTCGCGCAGCCGCCGGATCCGAGCGAGCTCGTCGTCGGGCCCGTCGGCGGAGAACACCATGACGCGGAGTCCGCGCGCGTCGGCGTGCTCCGTGAGCTTGTGCAGGAAGCGGTCGAGCACGGCGCCGGAGATGCCGTCGCGCCACGGGTCGATGCGGACGCCGATGGTCGCCGACTTGCGGGTGCGCAGCCGGCGGGCGGAGGCGTGCGGCCGGTAGCCGAGGCGGTCGATGGCCTCGAGCACGCGCTCGCGCGTCGTCTCGCGCACGATGCCCGGGCTGTTGAGCACGTTCGAGACCGTCTGGCGCGAGACCCCCGCGGCCAGCGCGACGTCGTCGACGGTCGGCATCCGGGACACTGCGCGCCTCCTTTGGCTCGTGCGGATCGTCCGCAGGACGATCTGGGAATCTCTTGATTTGATCGATCAAATCTTTGCTAATGTTGCCGACATCCGACAGCGGTGTCAACCCACGCGGCGTCACCGTTCCATCACGAACCGGAAGCGAGCACCACCGTGACCGCACCTCTCCAGCCTCTGCTGCACGACGCGCTGGCGGTCCTCAGGGCGCCGACCCAGGTCTGGTCGTCGCCGGGCGGCGACATCGGCGACGCACCGGTGCACGGCATCTACAGCGCCGACGTCCGGCTCGTGCGCGGCCTCCGCCTCACCGTCGACGGCCGCGCACCGGAGCACCTCGCCACCGGGGGTGAGCGGAGCGACCGGGTGCGCATCGACGCCCTGGTCCGCAGCCTCGACGACCCGACGCCCGATCCGGGGTTCCGCCTCGTGCTCGACCGCGTCGTCGACGCCGACGGGGTCGCCGACACCGTCACGCTCCGCAATCGCCGAGGGGTCGAGGTGCGTGCCCGCGTCGTGGTCGAGATCGAGCCCGACGCCACCCCGGTCGATCACGTCAAGCTCGGTTCCGCGCCCTCGGCCGGGCCGCGGACCGACCTCGACGGCGGGGTCGCCGCCTGGGGCGGCGAGCAGGTCTCGGCGCGGCTCGCGGCGCGCGGGCTCGACGTGGAGGCGACCGCACGCGGCATCCGCCTCACCACGGAGCTCGTCGTCCCCGCTTCGGGCGAGGCGAGCGTCGGCTGGCGACTCGACACGGTCGACGAGGCGGCCGTGGTGCGCGGCGTCGACACGCCGGCCCCGTGGACCACTCCCACGGTCACCGCCGCCGACGACCGCCTGTCGCGGTGGATCGCTCAGGGCCTCGCCGACCTCGACGCGCTGCGGATGACGACCGTGCGGCACCCCGACGCCGAGTTCATCGCCGCCGGTGCGCCCTGGTTCTTCACGCTCTTCGGCCGCGACTCGATCTGGACGGCGCGCATGCTGCTGCCGCTCGGCACGAAGCTCGCGGGCGACACGCTCCGCGTGCTCGCCGGACTGCAGGGCGATCGGGTCGATGACGCGACCGCCGAGGAGCCCGGCAAGATCATGCACGAACTGCGCCGCACCGCCCTGTCGCTCGGCGACGGCGAGCTTCCGCCGCTCTACTACGGCACCGTGGATGCGACGGCGCTCTGGATCGCGCTGCTGCACGACGCCTGGCGCTGGGGCCTGCCCCACGACGAGGTCCGTGCGCTGCTCCCGCACCTCCGGGCCGCGCTCGCCTGGATGCGCGACCACGGCGATGCCGACGGCGACGGGTTGCTCGAGTACGTCGACCGCTCCGGGCACGGCCTCGCGAACCAGGGCTGGAAGGACTCCGGCGACTCGGTGCAGTGGCGCGACGGTTCGCTCGCGGAGGGGCCGATCGCCCTGTGCGAGGTGCAGGCCTACGCCTACGAGGCGGCCATGCACGGCGCCGTTCTCCTCGAGGCGTTCGGCGACGAGGGCGGCGGGCAGTGGCGCGAATGGGCCGAGCGACTGCGCGATCGCTTCCACGCCGAGTTCTGGATCGACGACCCCGCCGGCGCGTACCCGGCGATCGCGCTCGACGCGCAGAAGCGCCCGGTCGACACGGTCACGTCGAACCTCGGCCACCTGCTCGGCACCGGCCTGCTCGACGACGACCAGGTGGAGCTCGTCGTGCGCCGCCTGACCGATCCGACCCTCGACTCCGGCTACGGGCTGCGCACCATGTCGACCGACTCCGGCGGGTACTGGCCGCTCAGCTACCACGGCGGGACCGTGTGGGCCCACGACACCGCGATCGCCGTCCTCGGGCTCGTGCGGGAGGGGCGAGGGGCGGATGCCGCGGGGCTCGTCGAGGGTCTCCTGCGCGCCGCCGCGGGCTTCGCCTACCGGATGCCGGAGCTGCACTCCGGCGACCCGGCGAGCGAGGTCGCGGTGCCGGTGCCGTATCCGGCGGCGTGCCGGCCGCAGGCGTGGTCGGCCGCGGCATCCGTCGCCGTGCTCACCGCGGTGCTCGGGCTCGAGCCCGACGGGGACGGCGTGCGCACCGACCCGCTCGCCTCGTTCGGCAGCATCGAGGTCGAGGGCATCCGGCTCGGCGGACGGAGCCTGCGCGTCGCCGTGAGCTGATCACCCCGGACGCCGCGGGACGCGATTCCGCGTCAGCCCAACTTGCGGATGACGCGGTCCAGCCGGTCGGCCAGGTCGCCCACGTCGACCGGGGGCGGCGCGCCCTCGGCGGCGCGGCGCGCCCAGCTCAGGCCGACGTAGCGCATGAGGCCCGCGAGCAGGTGGGTGATGAGCTCGGCCTGCTCGGGGAGGTCGGCGAGCTCGGCCTCGTCGGCACCCTCCCTGAGGGCGTCCTGCCGCAGCCGCAGCTCGAGGATCTGCCGGAGCTCCGCCTCGATGGCCGTGAGGCGCTCCATCTGGCGCGCGAGGAGCATCGGGTTCTGCGAGACCGCGGTGATCCGTCGCGCGATGAGCGATGGATCGGCCGGCAACCGGTCGGGCTCGATGCGCACGAGCGTCGCGGCCTCGGCGAGGAGGGGGCCGTCCGAGACGATGAACTCCCTCGCCGCCTGCTGGTCGACGCTCGGTTCGTCGATGCCGAGCAGCGCGGCATCCTTCGTCTTGAAGTGGTTGAAGAACGTGCGCTGGCTGATGCCGGCGGCCTGGCAGATCATGTCGACCGTGACGTGGTCGTAGCCGTGCTCGGTGACGAGGTCGATCGCGGCGCGCTCGATCGCCGCGGTCGTCTCCGCGACGCCTCGGCGCCGGGATCCCGGCTCGGTCGACATGATCCGCCTCCTGGTCGATCTACTCGTACCGTAGCGAGTCGATCGGGTCCTGGCGGGCCGCCCTGCGGGCGGGGAGGACACCGGACAGGAACGCGACGAGCATGATCACGAGGATCACGCCGACCACGTTGACCGGGTCGAACAGCAGGATGGTCAGCCCGGGGAGGTCCGCCAGGGGCCCCGCCGACAGGGCCGACGAGATCGCCGTGCCGAGCCCGATGGCGGCGACGGCGCCGATCGCCGATCCGAGGAAGCCGATGACGACCGCCTCGAGGCTGAACAGGGAGAACACCCTGCCGTCGGACATGCCCATCGCCTTCATCAGGCCGATCTCGCGCGTGCGCTCCTGCACGCTCATCAGCAGCGTGTTGACGATGCCGAAGGATGCCGCGACGAGCGCGATCACGGAGAACGCGCTGAGCACGCCGATGATGCCGTTGATGACGGTCTGGATGACCCCGAGCTGGTCCTCGACCGTCTGGCCCGCGAGGTCGGCCTCGGCGAGCTGGGCCTTCACTCCGTCGACGTCGGAGGCGGCGACCGCGCCGTCCTCGCCGGTCCCGGAGAGGGAGGCGACGGCGATCACGTAGGCGTCGGGCTGTCCGGGGACCGCCTGGTCATCGGCGACGGCGTCGGTCAGGGCCTGGTTCACGCCGGCTCCCGTGGCCAGCAGGCTGGTGCGCGCGATGCCGACGACGTCGGCCTCGACCGTCCGTTCGGCCTGCGCCGCGTCGGTGTAGCCGAGCTCGACCGTCGTGCCGACGGCGGACTCGGCGTCGTCGTACCCGAGGGCGTCGACGTAGTCCTGCGGGAGCACGATCTCCGCGCGGCTCGACCCCTGGTCGAGCTGGTCGCCCGCGACGAGGTCGCTGCGGCCGATCGAGGAGGTCGGGTTGACGTCGAGCTGGTAGCGGTCGTCGTCGGACCCGTCGACCGGGGCCACCCAGTCGACCGCGATCTGGCGGATGGGCTCGACCCGGTCGACGCCCTCCATGTCGCGCATCGCGTCGAGATCGTCGTCGTTCAGCAGGGTCCCCGCGCCGAACGGGTTCGCCTGGGCGGACTGCTGACGTCCGCCCGGGTCGTACGCGTCGGGACCCGCAGAGGTGTCGGTCGACGCGGCGGGGGTCACGAGGAGCACGTCGCCGGTGCTGATGGTGGCGACCTGCTTCGTCACGTAGTCGTTCACCCCCGCGCCGAGCGCGGTGGTGAGCGTGAGCGTGAACGCGCCCACGAACAGGCTCAGCACGGTCAGCGTCGTGCGGAGCTTGCTGCGGAAGGCGTTCCGGGTGGCGTTGGTGATGACATCCGCGGTCCTCATCGTCCCGCTCCTTCCACGATCAGGCCGTCGGCGATGCTCACCCGTCGATCGCAGCGGGCGGCGAGGTCGTCGTCGTGCGTGACGACGACGAGGGTGATGCCGCGTTCGCGCTGCAGGCCGAAGAGGATGTCCTCGACCTGGCTTCCGGTCGACGTGTCGAGGTTGCCGGTCGGCTCGTCGGCGAAGATCACGTCGGGCTCGTTGACGAGCGCGCGGGCGATCACGACGCGCTGCTTCTGGCCCCCCGAGAGGTCGTTGGCACGGTTCCTCGCCTTGTCGGCGAGTCCGAGCGCGTCGAGCACGGCAAGGCCGCGTCGCGCCCGCTCGCGGGGTGCCACCCCGGCGACGAGCAGGGGCAGCGTGACGTTCTCGAGCACGGACTGCTGCGCGGTGAGGAAGAACTGCTGGAAGACGAAGCCGAACCGCTCGTTGCGGAGCCGGTTGATCCGCCTGGCAGGAGCGGATGCCGCGTCCTCGCCGTCGATCTCGACGGAACCCGTACTCGGCCGGTCGAGCAGTGCGAGCAGGTGCATGAGCGTGGACTTGCCCGAGCCCGACTTGCCGACGATCGCGAGCGATTCGCCGCGCCCGACGTCGAGGGACACGCCCTTCAGCGCGTCGAAGCGGGACTCGCCGGTCCCGTAGGTCTTCGTCAGCGCACGGGCGCTGAGCACCGGCGGGGCGCCGGAGGCGGGGGAGGATGCCATCACCGTGTTCCTTTCACGTGGTGCAGTCAATAATGCAGTGACTGCAACAGTGACTGATGGAGCTGGGAGGCAGCCGCGAACGCCGAGGGCGGCGGAGGGCGCGCCGCGCCATCCGCCGCCCCGGGCGCCCGACTCAGTCGGCGGTCGGCACGAGTTCGATGCGCAGGTCGAGCCGCGCGAACGAGACGGTGCCGTCGGGAGTGGTCCACGCGCGCGTCGACGGGAGCCGCGTGAGCACGGTGCGGAACTGCGGGGAGTCCTCGAGGCTCGTGCCGCTTCCGCTGCGCTCGCCCGAGGCGACCGTCTCTCGGGCGAGGTCGCGCAGCGTGTAGACGCCTCCCTCCCCGTCGAGCGAGTCCCAGACGTCGGAGCGTTCGGCGACCGGGCCCGCCGTGGGCCGCACGGCCGCCGAGCCGTCCGCCGCGAGGGCGAGGCCGCGGTGCAGGTGGACCGTGTCGCCCGCGGTCGCGTAGCTCCAGCTCACGCCGCTCACGCCGCCGTCCGCCTCGCGCGCGGCGCCGAGGTCGAGGAGGGAGGCGCCGTGCTCGCCGATCACCCGGCCGACGCCGGTCGTCCGATCGAGGACGACGGCGGTCGTCTCGTCCACGCCGAGCACCAGGTCGTGCCCGGTCTCGAGGGCGAGCTTGACCGCGCGGCCCTGGCGGCCCCACGTCGTGAAGTGGCTGTCGATCTGCACGCCCTCGACGAAGCCGAACCCGCCCGACGGGAGGTAGCCGAGTTCCGTCGGGTCGTCGAGGTACCCGGCCGTGGCGCCGTCGCGCCACGCCTCGTAGGACTCGCCACCGGTCACCATGTCGGCGCCCTGCTGGATGGCGAGGCCGGCGCTCACGCCCGCGACGACGCCGCGATCCGCGGCCGTCCGCAGCGCGGAGAGCACGGGCGTGTCGACGCACGACTCGAACGCCTCGAGCGGCACCGGCTCGCAGTCCTGGAGGGTGCGGACGTAGCGCATCTGGTCGCCGCCGCCGAAGAACACGCCGGTCGCATCGGCGAGCTCGGCGACGACGGCCGGGTCGTCGGCGCGATCGGGTCGGTACTCGTCGCCGGGGTAGTCGACGGCCGCGTCGACCGGCACCGCGTAGGTCTCGGCGCCGTACTGCTGGAACAGGTCCGCGTAGTAGAGGCCGTTGGCGGCGGCGTTGTTGAGCGAGGGGTCGGCGGCCTGCGCCGCGGTGCGAGCGGTCCGCGCAGCCGCGGTCACGATCGCGATCCGAGCCTTGGCCGGCCCCGCGCCGTCCGGGTCGGCGAGATCGACGATGGACTGCAGGATCTCGGCGTTCTCGTCGAGGTTCCCGCCGATGAGCACGGCGTGCGGAACGGGCGCGACCTCGGCGGAGCCGGGCGCCGCGGCGGCGGGCGGGGTGACGGTCAGGGCGAGCGCGGCGGTGGTGCAGGCCGCGATCGACAGGGGGATTCGTCGCATGGTGCCTCCTTGGAATGTGCGTTACATGAGCGTGCAACTAGTGCCGGATGCTAACGCACGATACGACCGCGCGGAAGGGCCCCGGGCCGGTCGTCCAATGTCGGCCGTGCGCCTCGCCGAATTGTTACAGATAGATAAATCTCTGGCTTTCCTGAAACATCTGTTACATACTCGGTCCCACCCGCTCCCGATGTCGTGACCAAGAAGGGCTCGCACATGTTCGCTCCCACCACCACCCGGACGGCGCTCGTCGTCGCCGCACTCGCCGGCGCCACCGTGCTCGCCGGCTGCAGCACCGCCGCCTCGTCGGCCGACTCCGCCGCCGAGGGCGACGCGGTCGAGGTCGCCGGCATCGAGATCGCCGTGGACGAGGCCGCCGCCGAACTGCTCCCCGCCGACATCGCCGAGGCCGGGTCGGTCAAGGTCGCCACCGACGCGCCGTACGCGCCGTTCGAGATGTTCCTCGAGGAGGGGTCCGACGAGCTCACCGGCGTCGACGTCGACCTCGGCCACGCGATCGGCGCGAAGCTCGGCATCGACTTCGCGTTCGAGCAGCAGGCGTTCGACGGCATCATCCCCGCCCTCCAGGCCGGCAACTTCGACGTCACGATCAGCGCCATGACCTCGAGCGTCGAGCGCATGGAGGTGCTGACCTTCGTGGACTACTCGGCGTCGGGCACCGGCATCCTCACGAGCGCGGGCAACCCCGAGGGCATCGAGGGCTACCTCGACCTCTGCGGGCAGGACGTCGCCGTGCAGGCCGCGACCAGCCAGGTCGACCTCGTCACCGACGTCTGGCAGGGCGAGTGCGAGGCCGAGGGCCTCGACCCGATCGCCCTCGCCGAGTTCCCCTCCGACGCCGACGCGCAGCTCGCCATCACGAGCGGCAAGGCCGTCGCCTCGCTGCTCACGAAGCCGAGCGCCGGCTACGTCGCCAAGACGACGAACGACGGCGCGACCTTCGAGGTCGTCGAGGACCCGTCGGCGCCGAACGGATACGATGCCACCCTCAACGGCATCGGCGTGCTCGCCGAGAACGAGGAGCTCGCCGAGGCCATCCGGGCGGCGCTCCAGTCGCTCATGGACGACGGCACCTACGAGGCGATCCTCGACCAGTACGGCGTCACCGGCATCGGCATCGACGAGGCCACGATCAACGGCGCCGCCGACGCCAAGTGAGCCCTTCGGGCACGCTCCGAGCAGAAAGCACCACACCCATGACCGCAACGCAGCCGTCATCCACGGCGGCACCCGAGGGGTTCCACGGCCCCTCGGGTGCCCGCCCGGGCCCGATCGAGGCCGTTCCCGTCCGGCATCCGGGGCGCTGGATCGCTGCGGCGATCGTGCTCGTGGTCGGCATCGGCGCGATCGCGTCGATCCTGCAGAACCCGAACCTCGACCTGCCGACGGTCGCCGAGTACCTGTTCAAGCCGCTCACGATCAACGGCGTGCTCATCACGCTGTGGCTGACCGCGGCCTCCATGGTCATGGGCGTCTTCGGCGGCATCGTCATCGCGGTCATGCGGCTCTCGGCCAATCCGGTGCTCTCGGTGGCCGCGTGGCTCTTCATCTGGGTGTTCCGCGGCACCCCCCTGCTGCTCCAGCTGATCTTCTGGGGCTTCATCGGCGCGTTCATCCCGAAGATCGTGGTCGGGGTGCCGTTCACGTCGATCGAGTTCTGGTCGTTCACCACGAGCGACCTCATCCCCGCGACGGTCGCCGCGCTGCTCGCCCTCGGCCTCAACGAGATGGCGTACGCCGCCGAGATCGTCCGCGCCGGGATCCAGTCGGTCGATCCGGGCCAGACCGAGGCGGCGCACTCGCTCGGCATGTCGCCCGCGAAGACGCTCCGCCGCATCGTCCTGCCGCAGGCGATGCGCGTCATCATCCCGCCGATGGGCAACGAGACCATCACGATGCTGAAGAGCACGTCGCTCGTCGCCATCGTCGCCGGCGACGACCTCATGTCGAACATCCGCGAGGCGTACACGCAGAACTACAAGATCATCCCGCTCCTCATCGTCGCGGCGATCTGGTACCTGGCGCTCACGTCCCTGCTCTCGATCCCGCAGATGTGGCTCGAGCGCCGCTACGGGCGCGGCTTCGACGGCGCCCGGCCCACCATCGGATCCCGCGTGTCGACGTTCACGCAGAGCATCGCGCTGCCCGCCCGCACCGGGCGCGCACCCCGCGCGAAGAAGGAGTCGGCGTCATGACCGCCACCATCCCCCAGGCCGCGCCGCTCGCGGCGACCGCGGAGCGCCCCATGGTCGAGGCGGTCGAGGTGCACAAGCGCTTCGGCACCCTCGAGGTGCTGAAGGGCATCACCATGTCCGTCGAGCGCGGGCAGGTCGTGTGCCTCCTCGGCCCCTCGGGCTCCGGCAAGTCCACGTTCCTCCGCTGCATCAACCACCTCGAGCAGATCGACGCCGGGATGATCCGCGTCGACGGCGAGACGGTCGGCTACCGCGAGCGGAACGGCAAGCTCCACGAGCTCCGCGAGAAGGAGGTCGCCGCGCAGCGCCGCAAGGTCGGGATGGTGTTCCAGCGCTTCAACCTCTTCCCGCACATGACCGCGCTCGAGAACGTGATCGAGGCGCCCGTGCAGGTCGCCCGTCGGTCGCGGGCGGATGCCAGGGCGCACGCCGAGCGGCTGCTCGCGCAGGTCGGGCTCGCCGACAAGGCCGGCACGTACCCGGCGCAGCTCTCGGGGGGCCAGCAGCAGCGCGTCGCGATCGCCCGGGCCCTCGCCATGGAGCCCGACGTGATGCTCTTCGACGAGCCGACCTCCGCACTCGACCCGGAGCTGGTGGGCGACGTGCTCGACGTCATGCGCGGCCTCGCCGAGAGCGGCATGACGATGATCGTCGTGACCCACGAGATCGGCTTCGCGCGGGAGGTCGGCGACGTGGCCGTGTTCATGGACGGCGGGGTGGTCGTCGAGGCCGGCGATCCCGCCCAGGTCCTCGGCGCGCCGCGCGAGGAGCGCACGCGCGCGTTCCTGTCGAAGGTGCTCTAGTGGCGCGCGCCACCGCCGAGGCGGCCGGCGGACCATCCGTCGCATTCCCGCCCACCCCGGCCGAGCTGCTCGAGGCGGCCCGTGCGACGGACGCCGGGTTCCGCGACGACCTCGCTCGCATCGTCGGCATCGACTCCGGCTCCCTCGACGCCGAGGGCGTGTCGCGCGTGGCCGCCTGGGCGGAACGGGCGCTGCAGGAGGGCGGGTTCGACGTGGAGGTCGTCCCGACCCCGGAGACGGCCGGGCACCGATACGGTCCCGTCGTCGTCGGCCGGCGTCGCGGCCGAGGATCGGCGCGCATCGTGCTGTTCGCCCACCTCGACACGGTCTTCCCGGCGGGAACGGCGGCCGAACGGCCCTTCCGGATCGACGGCGACGTCGCGCGGGGTCCCGGCGTCTGCGACGACGGCGCCGGCGTCGCGGCAGCGCTCGCCGCGGCGCGCGTGCTCGACCACGTGGAGTACGCCGGCTTCGCCGAACTCGTGATCGCGTTCACCCCCGACGAGGAGGTCGGGTCGCCCGCGAGCCGCGAGATCCTCGCGAGGATCGTCGACGGGGCGGACGCCGCGCTCTGCCTCGAGTGCGCGCGCGAGAACGGCGACCTCGTGGGGGCGCGCAAGGGGGTGGCCGACGTGCTCGTCACGGTCCACGGCCGTGCGGCGCACTCCGGCGTCGAACCCGAGCGCGGCGTGAACGCCGCCGTCGAGGCGGCCCGGCTGCTGCTCGACCTCCAGGCGCTCGGCGGGACCGTTCCGGGCCTCACCGTGAACGTGGGCCGGATGGCGTCGGGGACGCGCGCGAACATCGTGCCCGAGCGGGCGGAACTGCACCTCGAGGTCAGGTCGGTCGGGATCGGCGAGCTGCTCGCCACGCTCGACGCGATCGACGCGCGCGCGCGGCATCCGTTCGTGGAGGGCGCGCGCATCGCCGTCGAGCGGCTCGACGTCTGCCCTCCGCTCGAGCGCCATGCCACCGCCGCGCTCGCCGACCTGGCACGGGACGTCGGTGCTGGGCTCGCGCTCGACGTCGAGGTCGCCGCCACGGGCGGTGCTTCCGACGCGAACTTCGTGGCCGCCCTCGGCGTGCCGACCCTCGACGGGCTCGGGCCCGTCGGCGGCGGCGACCACGGCGCCGACGAATGGCTCGACCTCGCGACGGCGCCCGAGCGCGTCGCCTTGCTCGCCGGACTCGTCGTCGCGATCGCAGAGCGCGGACCGATACGGTGAGCACGGCGAAGGAGGAGAGCGTGGCAGCTGGGGAGGCGCCGGTGCCGGTCGCGGAGGCGATCCGCCGGGGCATGGCCGAGTGCAGCCCCGCCGAGCGCAAGGTCGCGCGGGTGCTGCTCTCGTCGTATCCGTCGGCGGGCTTCGAGACGGTCGCGAAGCTCGCCGCCCGCGCCGGCGTCAGCGGCCCCACCGTGCTCCGGTTCGCCAACCGGCTCGGCTACCGGGGGTTCCCCGACTTCCAGCAGGCGCTCCGCGACGACCTCGACGAGCGCTCGGCCTCGCCGATCGACCTGTACGACCGGCATCGCGCCGACTCCGGCACCGAGCCGGTCTCCGGGCTCGGGCGCGCCGCCGCGATCACGGGCGACACGCTGGAGCGCACCTTCGACGCGCTGGTGCCCGGCGAGTTCGACCGCGCGGTCGACCTGCTCTGCACGAGGAGGACGCGCATCTTCGTCGCGGGCGGCCGCTTCAGCGGGCTGCTCGCGCGGCTGCTCGCCCAGCACCTCCAGCTCATCCGTCCGGGGGTCACCGCGCTTCCCGAGCACGATGCGGGCCGGATCGAGGCGGTCTCCGGACTCCGGCGAGGCGACGTCGTCGTGCTCTTCGACTACCGACGGTACGAGGAGCCGACGCAGCGGCTGGCCGCGCTCGCCCGCGAGCGCCGGGCATCCGTGATCCTCTTCACCGACGCCTGGCTCTCGCCGATCGCGAGCGAGGCCGACGTCGTGCTGCCCAGCGAGACGGGGTCCCCGTCCGCGGCGTTCGACGCGATGACGCCCGTGCTGGCCATCGTCGAGGCCGTGATCGCCGAGTGCGCCGAGCGGCTCGGCACCGAGGCATCCGCTCGCATGCGCGAGGTCGAGCAGACCGGTCGCGAGCTCGGCCTCTACTGAGCCGACGCCCGGTTAGGGGAGCTGCAGCGCGGTGTCGCCGAGGACGACGGCGGCGACGGCGAGGATCGTGCCGGCCGCGATGACGAGGCCGGCCATGACGAGCATCAGCGCGGTGCCGAAGAGGGTCGCCTTCGACTCGCGCGCGCGGGACGACGTGGCGGCGGGAGGGTTCGAGGTCATGGCGCTCCTTGGCTCGACGGCGAGGCGGGGTCGTGCGTCGATCATCGCAGACCGCTCGCACCGGGAGAACTGGGAGAACGCCCCGAGAACGGCGTGAGGATGCCTCGGCGCGTCGCGCGCCGCGCCATCCGTCTGCTGTCCTGATCTCCAGGAGGGGAGTAGTCCCCGCAGGGTGCGTCGTCATTCCGGGTCCGCCGTCGGACCCCGGCGCCCCCGGGCCGCACGGCCCCGCGCTTGGGGCGGACACCGTGCGACGCTCGGACGAGACCTCCGGTTGCCATCGACAACTGGAGGAGACGTTGGACGTACCCCTGTACCCCTGTACGCCTGGTTCGCCGTGCTCGCGGCGATCATCGCCATGCTCGCGATCGACCTGTTCGCCCACCGCCGCGCCCACGTCATCGGCGTGCGCGAGGCGCTCGGCTGGTCGATCGTCTGGGTGCTCTCGGGCATCACGTTCGGCCTCGTCGTCTGGAACGCCTGGGGCGCCGAGGCCGGTCAGCAGTACTTCGCCGGCTACCTGATCGAGAAGTCGCTCGCCGTCGACAACGTCTTCGTGTGGGCGATCATCTTCGCGTCGTTCGCCGTGCCCCGCGAGTACCAGCACCGCGTGCTGTTCCTCGGCGTGCTCGGCGCACTGGTGTTCCGCGGGGTCTTCATCGCCGCGGGCGCCGCGCTGATCGAGAACTTCTCGTGGATCCTCTACGTGTTCGCGGCGTTCCTCATCGTGACGGGCATCCAGATGATCCGAACGCGGAACGAGCACATCCATCCCGAGCGCTCGCGCACGCTCCGGCTGTTCCGACGGTTCGTGCCGATGACCGACGCGTACCACGGCCGGCGATTCCTCATCCGGCGGGCGGGCGTCGTGGTCGCCACGCCCCTGCTCGCCGTGCTCGTGCTGGTCGAGGTCACCGACGTCGTCTTCGCGGTCGACTCCATCCCGGCGATCTTCGCCGTCACGACCGAGCCGTTCCTGGTGTTCACGGCGAATGCGTTCGCCATCCTGGGGCTGCGGGCCATGTACTTCCTGCTCGCGGACCTGATCCACCGCTTCCGCTACCTCAAGATCGGCCTCGCGGCGGTGCTCGTCTGGGTGGGCGTCAAGATGGCCCTGCTCGACGTGGTCAAGATCCCGACCACCCTCTCGCTCGCGGTCGTCGCCGCCATCATCGCCGTGGCGATCGGCGCGTCGCTCTCCGTCACGCGCGGCCAGGGCCGGCAGGAGGTCGAGGCGGCGCCGGCCGGCGCGTTCCGGATGGCGACGCCCGAGGAGCTCGCGGAGGCGGGTCCGGTGGTGCGACGGTCCCGTGCGGCCGCCGCGGCGCAGGCGGAGGCGGAGGCGCCCTCGGCGGATCGGCCCGCCGCGGATCGGCACCGCGGGACCTGAGTCCCTGTTCGCGCGCGGGGCCGGCCGAGAAACTGACGAATACTCAGTGGAACACGGCTGGCCCGACCGTGCGAGTGGAGGAGACGGCGATGTCCGAGCACGCAGGCAGGGGACGGCCGATCAGCCGCCGAACGTTCATCGCAGCCGCGGCCGGCGCGGGCTTCATGCTCTACGCGATCCTGCCCGGCGGCGAACGCGTGGCGCTCGCGGAGATCCCGGGGGGCACGCTGCCGCCCGGCGACGTGCCCAAGTTCGTCACGCCGCTGCTCGTGCCGCCGGTGATGCCCCGGGCGGGCACGATCAAGCGGAAGGGCGGCAAGCCCGCGGACTACTACGAGATCTCGGTGCGGCAGTTCGCGCAGCAGATCCTTCCCGCCGGCATGCCGATGACGACCGTCTGGGGCTACGGGGCGGTCGCCTCGGAGAGCCGGCGCGGGCTGCTGCTCCACAACGCCCCGTCGCTGACGATCGAGTCGCAGTGGGGGCGCCCGGTGCAGGTGAAGTGGATCAACGACCTCGTCGACGGCGACGGGAACGCCCTGCCGCACCTGCTCCCGGTCGACCCGACCCTGCACTGGGCCAACCCGCCCGGCGGCACGGCCGGGCGCGACATGCGACCGACCTTCACGGACACGACGCCCGGCCCCTACACGGGCCCCGTCCCGCTCGTCACGCACCTGCACGGCGCCGTCGGCGTCGGCGACGAGAGCGACGGCTACGCCGAGGCGTGGTTCCTGCCCGCCGCCGCCGACATCCCCGCCGGCTACGCGACCGAGGGCACGTGGTACGACTTCTTCGCCGCCAAGGCCGCCGCCTCCTTCGGCGCGAGCTGGGGGCCCGGCTACTCCGTCTCCGAGTACCCGAACGACCAGCGCGAGTCGACGCTCTGGTATCACGACCACGCGCTCGGGATGACGCGCCTCAACGTCTACGCCGGACCGGCGGGGTTCTTCATCGTGCGTGGCGGGCCCGACGGTGAGAAGGCCGTGCTCGACGGTCGGGACGGATCGATCGCGATCCTGCCGTCGCCCGCGCCGCGCGAGGGCGACAAGTTCCCCTCGAACAAGACCTACCTCGAGATCCCGATCGCCGTGCAGGACCGCTCGTTCAACGACGACGGCTCGCTCTTCTACCCCGACACCCGGGAGTTCTTCGACGGGATCGTCGGCGACTACATCCCCGCGGGCGAGTTCTCGCCGATCTGGCAGCCGGAGTTCTTCGGCAACATGCTGACGGTCAACGGCAACACCTGGCCCTTCCACCGGGTCCAGCAGCGCCGGTACCGCCTGCGGTTCCTGAACGGGTGCCAGTCCCGGTTCCTGATCCTCGACTTCAACGGGATCCCGGGGGTCGAGGCCTGGCAGATCGGCAACGAGGGCGGCTTCCTCGCGGCACCCGTGAACCTGACGGCGAACCACGGCAACCGGATGCTGCTGGGACTCGCCGAGCGCGCCGACGTCATCGTCGACTTCACGAACGTGCCGCTCGGCACGCATGTGCTGGCCAACGTCGGGCCCGACGAGCCCTTCGGCGGCGGCGAGCCCGACGAGGACTTCGACCAGGCCGACCCGGCCTCGACCGGGCAGGTCATGGCGTTCGTCGTCGAGCCGTCGGCGGGCCCCGACGCGACGACGCCGCCGCAGCACCTCGTGCTGCCGCCGATCGTGCCGCTTCCGGCCGAATCGGTCGTCCGGCCGCTCGCGCTCATCGAGAAGATGGGCATGGGCGTCGACGCGGCCGGCGAACCCGTCGAGGGGCCGGTCGAGGCGCTCCTCGGCGACATCCAGGACGGTGTCTGGATCGAGCGCACCTGGGCCGAGGAGGTGACCGAGAACCCCGAGGTCGGCGCGACCGAGGTGTGGGAGTTCGTCAACACGACCGGTGACGCCCACCCGATGCACGTGCACGAGGTCGTGTTCCAGGTGGTGAACCGGGAGGGCCTGGTGCTCGACGGCGACGAGGTCGCCCAGCCCGTGCAGCCCGATGGGAACGTGAGGCAGGCGGAACCGTGGGAGACCGGGTTCAAGGACACGGTGATCGCCTACCCCGGCGAGATCACTCGCGTCAGGGCCACGTTCGCGAGCCCCGGCCAGTTCGTCTGGCACTGCCACATCGTCGAGCACGAGGACAACGAGATGATGCGGCCGTTCCGGATCGGTCCCATGCAGGCGGGCCAGCCCGACGCGCACGGCGCGCACGGCTGACGCGCGCCGACCGCCGCGGTCCACGCGCCGGTCAGCGGGAGACCGCGGTGCCCGAGCGTTCGCCGGTGAGGTGCTCGACGCCCTCGAGCACCGCTCGGTGCGTCTCGGGCGCGCCGAGCAGCAGGAAGTGCCCGCTGACCGGGACGCGGATGTTGGTGGCGCCCTCGAGCATGCTCCCGTCCGGGATGTGCGGATCGAATCGGCCGAAGACCGAGACGATGCGTGCGTTGACGGATGCCGCGCGCCCGAGCAGCACGATGGTCTCGTCGCTCGGAAGGAGGGCGCGCACGCTCGGGTCGAGGATGAGCCGGGCCATGCGCGATCCTGCGAACGGGGTCGCGATCGCGACGAGTCCGCGGATGGCGTGCGGGCCGCGGGCGCCGTCCGACGTCGCGCCCGCGGCATCCGCCCCGGACACCAGCAACTGCTTGGCGACCAGGCCCCCCTTGCTGTGGGCCACGATCACCCGACCGGCCGTCGGCGCCGGCCGCTTCTCGATCGCGCGGCCGAGCCGAGTCGCGGTGTCAGCGATGCCGCGCCGGTTGGTTCCCATGCCGTGCACCACCCGCACCCGGTAGCCCGCGCCGTTCAAGGAGTCGCCGAGCGGCCGCATGAACGACCAGTGCTCGTAGATTCCCGGGAGGAGCAGCAGTTCCGGCCGGTCCTCCCGGCCGCGACGCCACCGCGCCGGCGGGCTCCACCCCTCGACCACGATCGCGAGCTGCCGCACCCCGGCGTACACGTAGTCGCGCGCCCACCACCAGCCCCGCGCGAGCGCGGAGAGCTCCTGGGGCTCCGACACGCGCTCGACCTCGTGCCCGACGTGCTCGCCCCGCGCGTGGCGCTCGACGAGCTCGGCGACGCGCTCGCCGGCGGTGACCATGGTCTCGTGGCCGCGGTCGGCGACCTCGACGTAGCGGCCGCGCTGCACCATCCGCGCCACCTGCTCGGCCCACCCTCGCGGCGCGAGCCGGTCGTGCTCGCCGCGGACGACCAGCGTCGGGGCGGCGATCTCCGGCAGCACCAGCTCGATGCGGTGGTCGAGCATGCGGCGCAGCTTCCGGAAGTACCAGCGCGGCCCCGCCTGCAGGTACGAGCGGATGCCGAGCGCGACGACCTTCGGGCGTGCGAGCGACGGGTCCTCGAGGAGCCGGGCGCCCTGCATGAAGGCGGAGCGCTCGCGCGGGTTCACCGTCGGGGCGATGAGCACGACGGATGCCACGAGGTCGGGCCGCTGCGCCGCGGCCTCGGCGACGACCTGCGTGCCCATCGAGTGCCCGACGAGCACGGCGGGTTCGCCGCCGCACTCCGCCTCGAGGAGTTCGGCGAGGTGCGCGCCCGACTCGCTGATCGTCTGCGTCTCACGCGGCTCGGGCGCGTCGCCGAACCCGGGGAGGTCGAGGGCGAGCACGCGTCCGTCGCGGGCGAGCGCGTCGGCGAGGTCGGACCAGTAGCGGTGGCCCATGCCGATGCCGTGCACGAGCACGTAGGTGGGCCGCCCCGCGCCCGACTCGGTGATCACCGTCACCGCGTCGCCGCGGCGGAACTCGCGCGTCCGCGACATCCGCACCCCTCCCGTCCGTTCCGATCATGCCCGATGCAACGCCGCGCGCACCCGGGATCGCGGTGTTCGCGATGCCGGGACCGAGCGGCGCTCAGTCGATGAGACCGGATGCCGCGAGCCGCCGCAGCACGTCACGGCCCGCGGGCGGGCAGCGGTCCGCATCGGCCGTGCCGACCCAGTGCAGCGCGCCGACCTCGCCCGAGGCGATCGGCGCGGCATCCGTCTCGGCGAGGAAGACGTGCATGCGAACGAAGCGCCCCTCCTCCTGCCCGTGCGCGAGCTCGCGGACCGTGAAGGCCTCGACGAGCAGCGTCGGGTCGAGCACGAGCCCGACCTCCTCGAGCGCCTCCCGCGCGGCGGCCTCGGCCGGTGTCTCGCCGCGGTCGAGCTTGCCGCCGGGCATGTAGTGCACGTCCCGGCCGCGCGCCGTGACCATCAGCACCCGGCGGTCGCGCACGAGCGCGATGGCGGCGACGTGCAGGTCGGGCAGCGGCATCCGTTCAGCCTATGCGCGGACCCGCTACGCTCGTCGGGTCCCGACGCGAAGGAGCGATGCGATGGCCGAGGCGAACCGCGGATTCGCGCGATCGGTGCAGTCCGAGGTGTACCGGGCAGGGCTCTCGGGTGAGCGGCCGCAGGTTCCCGTCGACCCGGATGCGCTCGAGCGGGCCGCGGCGAAGGCGCTGTCCGCCGAGGCGTTCGCCTACCTCGCGGGCGGCGCGGGAGCGGAGCGCACGATGGCCGCGAACCGCGCCGCGTTCGCGAGCCGGGCGGTGTGGCCGCGCATCCTCCGCGACGTCGCCGAGCGCGACCTCTCGATCGAGCTCCTCGGTCGGCGGCGGCCGAGCCCGTTCGTGCTCTCGCCCATCGGCGTCCTCGAGCTCGCGCACCGGGACGCCGACGTCGCGGTCGGCCGGGCGGCAGCCGCGCTCGGCGTGCCGTACGTGCTCTCCAACCAGGGCTCGCGCCCGATGGAGGACGTCGCCGCGGCGATGGGGGAGGGCGCCCGGTGGTTCCAGCTGTACTGGAGCGCATCGGACGAGCTGAACGCATCGTTCGTGCGTCGTGCCGAGGCGTCGGGTTGCGAGGCGATCGTCGTGACGCTCGACACCCATCTGCTCGGCTGGCGCACGCGTGACCTGGACCTCGGGTTCCTGCCCTTCACCCGCGGGCAGGGCATCGCGCAGTACACGAGCGACCCGGTGTTCGCCGAGCTCGTGCGCGAGCGCGTCGCGCGGGGCGGCGGAGGCGGTCCGCGGCCGAAGGTCACCCCCGCACTGCTGCGCTCGGCCCTCTCGATCGCCCGCTCCGGCGCCCGGAGCCCGCTCGTCGACGGCGGCGTGCGGGACGCGCTGCGTTCGCCCCTTCCGCGCGCCGCGATCGAGACCTTCCTCGACGTGTTCGCGCAGCCGGCGCTCACCTGGCCCGACCTCGCCCGGCTCAGGGAGTGGACGAGCCTGCCCGTGATCCTGAAGGGCGTCCTGCACCCGGATGACGCCGAGCACGCCCTCGACCACGGTGTCGACGGCCTCTGGATCTCCAACCACGGCGGTCGGCAGGTCGACGCCGCCGTCGCCGCGCTCGACGCACTGCCCGCGATCGCCGAACGCGTCGCCGGCCGCGTGCCGATCATCCTTGACAGCGGCGTGCGGGGCGGCGCCGACGCCGTGATCGCCCTCGCCCTCGGCGCCACCGCCGTCGGCATCGGGCGCCCCTACGCCTACGGGCTCGCGGTCGCCGGCGAGGCGGGCCTGCGCGAGGTGGTGCGCAACCACCTCGCCGAGTTCGACCTCACGATGGCGCTCGCCGGCCACCGGACCGTCGGCGGGATCGGACCGGAGTCGCTCCGTCAGGGCTGACCCCGCGTCATCCGTCGTCGCCGATCCCGGCCGGACTCACGGGTGCTGCTCCGACGTGAACACGTCGTTCAGCGTGACGGTCTGCAGGCCGCGCTCGTCGAGGAACTGCTCGAGGCGCGGGAAGACGCGGGTCACCGGATCGTGGTTGAGGTGCCCGATGACGATGCGCCCGGCCGCGAACCACTCGTCGGCGAGGTCGACGATCTGCTGCTCCGGGATGGCGCCCGAGTCGCCGAGCGAGCCGTACCAGAGCGTCGGCACCGTGTAGCCGACCTCCGCCGCCGCGGCATCCACGCGCGCGTCGTGCAGGCCGTACGGCGGACGGAAGAACGGGCGCGCGTCGACACCGTAGACCGTCTGCAGGTAGTCGTGGTTGTGCTGGAGCTGCCACTGGATCTCGGCGTCGCTCAGCGTCGTGAGGTCGGGATGCGACCACGTGTGGTTCGCGAGCTGGATCTGGCCGCGCTCGACGAGCGGGCGGATGGCGTCCGCGTTCTCGTCCCACGACGGGTAGGTGCCGTTGACGAAGTAGGTGAGGCGGATGCCGCGGGCCGCGGCGAACGCGGTGTAGGCGCCGACCACGGAGGAGTCGGTGCCGTCGTCGACCGTCCAGGCCATGACCGGCCCCGCGTCGGAGGGCAGCTCGGTGAGCGCGCCGGCGGGGACGGCGACGCGCGCCAACTCGGGCGCCGGGAACTCCTCGACCGCGGCCTCCTCCTCGGCGGCCTCCTGCTGGTCGGCCACGACGCGGCCCACGGCGAGCACGCCCACGACGGCGACACCGGTCAGGAACACGCGTCGGGTGAGACCCATGCGTCGCTCCCTCCGTCCGGGTCGGCGGTGCCGGTCGCGGCCCGGGCCGACCGCTTCACGAGCCGTTGTACACCGAGGTGCCGACCGCGGCCGGTCGCCCGCTCCGTGCGGCGCGAAGCCGCGGCATCCGTCGCCCCTCGAATTTCGTAGGATGGACAGCGACTTCGCGGGCGACTCGCCCGATTCCCTTCCTGGACCATTGGAGCCACCGTGGCCGCACCCACCCGTCTCGATTCCGTCATCACGCTCGCCCAGCACCGGGGCTTCGTCTTCCAGGCGGGTGAGATCTACGGCGGATCCCGGTCCGCGTGGGACTACGGCCCCCTCGGCGTCGAGCTGAAGGAGAACATCAAGCGCCAGTGGTGGCGCACGATGGTGCAGGGCCGCGACGACGTCGTCGGCCTCGACTCGAGCGTCATCCTGCCCAAGCAGGTGTGGGAGGCGTCGGGTCACGTCGAGGTCTTCACCGACCCGCTCGTCGAGTGCCTGCACTGCCACAAGCGCTACCGCGAGGACCACCTCGTCGAGGCGTTCGAGGAGAAGAAGGGTCGCGAGCCCGAGAACGGGCTCCTCGACATCGCGTGCCCCAACTGCGGCACCCGCGGCCAGTGGACCGAGCCGCGCGCGTTCTCGGGTCTGCTGAAGACCTACCTCGGCGTGATCGAGGACGAGTCCGGCCTGCACTACCTGCGCCCCGAGACCGCGCAGGGCATCTTCGTGAACTTCGCCAACGTGCTCCAGGCCGCGCGCATGAAGCCGCCGTTCGGCATCGGCCAGATCGGCAAGTCGTTCCGCAACGAGATCACCCCCGGCAACTTCATCTTCCGCACGCGCGAGTTCGAGCAGATGGAGATGGAGTTCTTCGTCGAGCCAGGCACCGACGAGGAATGGCACCAGTACTGGATCGACCAGCGGTACCAGTGGTACGTCGACCTCGGCATCGACCCCGAGAACCTGCGGCTGTTCGAGCACCCGAAGGACAAGCTCAGCCACTACTCCAAGCGCACGGTCGACATCGAGTACCGGTTCGGCTTCACCGGCGGCGAGTGGGGCGAGCTCGAGGGCGTCGCGAACCGCACCGACTTCGACCTGTCCACGCACTCCGAGCACTCCGGCAAGGACCTCTCGTTCTTCGACCAGCAGAAGAACGAGCGCTGGACGCCCTACGTCATCGAGCCGGCGGCGGGTCTCACGCGCTCGCTCATGGCGTTCCTCGTCGACGCGTACCACGTCGAGGAGGTGCCGAACGCGAAGGGCGGCGTCGACACCCGCACGGTGCTGAAGCTCGACCCGCGCCTCGCGCCCGTCAAGGCCGCCGTGCTGCCGCTCTCGCGCAACGAGAAGCTCTCGCCGCTCGCGCGCGAGGTCGCGGCCACGCTCCGCAGGAACTGGAACGTCGACTTCGACGACGCCGGCGCGATCGGCCGCCGTTACCGCCGCCAGGACGAGATCGGCACGCCGTTCGCGATCACGGTCGACTTCGACTCGCTCGACGACGACGCCGTGACCGTGCGCGACCGCGACACCATGGGCCAGGAGCGCGTGCCGCTCGCGGAGCTCGAGGGCTACCTGGCCGCGCGCCTCGTCGGCGCCTGACGCGCGGGGTGCGATCGGGCGCTCGTCAGGGTTCCGTAATCCCATCGGGCCACCCGCGGGGCCTCGACCGGCCTAGCGTGGGAGGCAGCGGGCGGACGTCGCCCGCGAACGACACGAGGATGCCCCCGATGCCTGCACCGACCGTCCGAACCACCGGAGCCGCCGCGCTGCTCGTCGCCGCACTCGCGCTCACGGGATGCGCCGCGACCGGGACCGCGGGCGAGAGCGATGCTCCCGCGCCGGGGTCGGCGGCGAGCACGCCGGAGTCGACGCCCGACGCGGCCGCGACGCCCGAGGCATCCGCCGACGCGGAGCAGGCCGACGCCGATGCGGCAGAGGCCCCCGCCGAGGGCGCCTACCTCGACTACACCGACGGCGCGATCGAGGCGACGGCCGGCCCGAAGGCGCTCTTCTTCCACGCGAGCTGGTGCCCGAAGTGCCGGGCGCTCGACGAGGACCTGAAGGCGCAGGGGGCGCCCGACGGGCTCACCGTCTTCAAGGTCGACTACGACTCGCGCACCGACCTGCGGCAGCAGTACGGCGTGACCATCCAGACGACGATCGTGTTCGTCGACGACGCGGGCGAGGAGATCTCGAGCGTCGTGCTCTACGAGGACCCGTCGGTGGAGTCGCTCGTCGCCGCCATGCCGTGACGCGGCGGGCCGCGTCATGACCGCCTCGCTCTCCCTCGCGCTCGCCGCGGGCGTCCTCACCGTCGCCGCCCCGTGCGTGCTGCCGCTGCTGCCCGTGATCGTGGGCGGCTCGATCGTCCGCGACGGCGACGAGCGCCGCGCCCGGTACCGCCCGTACGTGATCGCCGCCTCGCTCGCGGCATCCGTCGTGCTCTTCACCCTGCTGCTCAAGGCGACCACCGCCCTGCTCGGCATCCCGCCGCAGGTGTGGCAGGTCATCGCGGGCGGCATCGTGATCCTGCTCGGCGTCGACATGCTGTTCCCGCGGCTGTGGGAGCGGGTGTCGACCGCGCTCGGGTGGGGCGCGCGCAGCGGCGAGATGCTCGACCGGTCGGTCCGTCGGCAGAGCGTCGGCGGCGACATCCTCACCGGTGCGGCGCTCGGCCCGGTGTTCTCGAGCTGCAGCCCGACGTATGCGCTCATCGTCGCGGCGGTGCTGCCGGTCTCGTTCGGCGAGGGCGTGCTCTACGTCGTCGCGTACGCGGTCGGGCTCGCCGGCATGCTGCTCCTCATCGCGCTCCTCGGCCGGAGCCTCGTGCGCCGGCTCGGCTGGCTCGCGAACCCCGACGGATGGTTCCGCCGCACCGTCGGCGTGATCTTCATCGTCGTCGGCGTCGTGGTCGTGACCGGCTTCGACAAGACGCTCCAGACGTGGATCCTCGACGCCGGGCTGTACGATCCCATCGCACGCCTCGAGGAGGTGATCGGTGGCTGACCAGGTCGACCTGCTGCTCGACGGGCGGCTCGTGCTGCTCGTCGACGACGACCCGACCGTGCTCGAGGTGTGCCGCGCCTACCTCGAGTCGGCGGGGTTCCGCGTGCAGGACGCCGCCGACGCGTTCGTCGCGCTCGACCGCATCGCCGCCGAGCGACCCGACCTCGTCGTCCTCGACCGGATGCTGCCGGGCGTCGACGGCATCGAGGTGTGCCGTCGCATCCGCGCCCAGTCGCAGGTGCCGGTCATCATGCTCACCGCGCTCGGCGGCGAGGACGACCGCATCGCGGGCCTCGAGGCCGGCGTCGACGACTACCTCGCGAAGCCGTTCTCGCCGCGCGAGCTGACGCTGCGGGTGCAGTCGGTGCTGCGCCGGGCGCTCGCCGTCGAGGCGGCCGGCGCCGCGGTCGCGGGGTCGGAGGCGGCCGTCATCTCGCGCGGGGCGCTCCGCATCGACACGGCCGCGCACACGGTCTCGCTCGACGGCCGGAGCCTCGCCCTCACGCAGCGCGAGTTCGAGCTGCTGGCGTTCCTCGCGCGCCGGCCGGGCACGGTGTTCTCGCGCGAGGACCTCCTGCAGGGCGTGTGGGGCTGGAGCCACGGCGACCTCTCGACGGTGACGGTCCACGTGCGGCGGCTGCGCGAGAAGATCGAGGCGGATGCCGCGAACCCGCGCCTGCTCGTGACGGTGTGGGGCTACGGCTACCGGTTCGACGATCCGGGCGCGGCCGGGGCGTCCGGCGGGCCGGCCGGTGCGGATGACCCTGGCGCCTCGGGCGGGGAGGCGACGCCGTGAGCGGCACCGACCTCCTCCTCGTCGTCGCCGTGTCGGCCGCGATCGCCGCGGGCGTGGGCCTGGCGGCCTGGCTGCTGCTCCGTCGCTTCGCGTGGGCGCCGATCGTGGTGCACCTCGTGACCGTGGTCGTGGCGGCCGTGGCCTCCGTGGTGGGCGGCGTCCTCGTCGCGACGCAGGCGATGTACCTCTCCGACCACGACGCGCAGATCGCGCTCGCGATCGCGGTCACGAGCGGCGCGGTCGCGATCCTCACCGCGTCGATCCTCGGGGCGGAGATCGCGCGCGCCGCGCGCGTGCTGCGGTCGGCCGCGGAGGACCTGGGCCGCGGCGTCCCGGTCGAATCGCGCCCGCTGCCGATCGGCGAGTTCCGCGCGGTGCTCGACGAGCTCGCGGCATCCGACACCCGCATCCGCGCCGCGCGCGATGAGGTCGAACGCCAGGAGCAGGCCCGCCGTGAGCTCGTCACGCGCGTCGCGCACGACCTGCGGGTGCCGCTCGCGGGCATCCGCGCGCAGGCCGAGGCACTGCAGGACGGACTCGCACCCGACCCCGACCGCTACCTCGCGCGCATCGGCTCGCAGGTCGACCGGCTCGACGCGCTCGTCGCCGACCTCTTCGCGGTGTCGCAGATCGACGCGGGCACCCTCCGACTGCGGACCGACCGGCTGGCGCTCGCGGATGTCGCGAGCGACGCCGTCGCGGAACTGCGCGGGCTCGCCGACGGCGCCGGCGTCCGCCTCGACCTCGTCGTCGAGCCCGAGGCGTCGACCACCGTCGAGGGCGATCCGCTGCAGCTCGGACGCGCGGTCGCGAACCTGCTCGCCAACGCGCTGCAGCACACGCCGGCGGGCGGACGCATCGAGGTGACGGTCGACGGCGAGGGCGACGCCGTGCGGCTGTCGGTCGCCGACAGCGGGCCGGGCTTCGCCGACGACGACCTCGCGCACGCCTTCGAGGCCGGATGGCGCGGCTCGGCGGCGCGCTCGCCGCATCGCCTCGACATGACGGGCGGCGCCGGCCTCGGGCTCGCGATCGTGCGCGGCATCGCCCGCGCGCACGGCGGGGACGCCTCGGCGGCGAACGCGCCGGACGGCGGCGCCGTGCTCGCGCTGACGCTGCCGCGGGCGCGCTGACGCGCGGCGACGGGATCGGGCGGCACCGACACGGGCCGGTCCGACGCGCGACGGAATCGTTGCCGCTCCCGGTGCCGCCTGCCATCATGGCGCGGGAGCGCACGTCCGACATCCACGGGGGGAATGATGACGAACGCACCCGGACCGAACCCGCCCGACGACGACCGCACCGAGGTGTTCGACGCCCCGGGCGACGCCCCAGGCGATGCGGCCGGCGCCGCACCCGACGACGGGCGGCCGACGCGCAACGGCCTCGGCATCGCCGCGCTCGTCGTCGGCATCGTGGCGGCCGTGTTCGCCCTGGTCGCGCTCGCGTGGGAGTGGGCGTGGATCGCGGCCGCCGTGCTCGCGGCGATCGGCCTCGTGCTCGGCATCGTGGGCCTCACGCGGTCGGATCGCCGGAAGGGCCTCGCGACCGCCGGCACCGTGGTCTCGGGCGCCGCACTGGTGCTCGCCATCATCATGGCGGTGCTCTACGGCACGGGGGCGCTCGGCACCGGCGGTACGGCGCCGACGGCCTCGCCCTCGCCCTCGCCCTCGCCGTCGGCGTCGGCGAGCGAGACGCCGACCCCGACGCCCACCGAGACGCCGACCCCGACCGTCCAGCAGTGGGCCGACGAGGCGTGGGGCACGTTCACGAAGGTCGATGCGAGCGGCAGCGGCGACGACGTCGTGGCGATCCCGGACGGCGCGGCCGGCGGCATCGTCACGGCGACGTTCGACGGAGACGACGACACCGCGTTCACGATCACGCTGCTCGACGCGTCGAACCAGCCTTCCGGCGACCCGCTCGTCGACACGACCGACGACTACGAGGGCACGACCGCGTGGGGCGTGGCCGATGCCTCGTCGGCGCGCAGCGTGCGGGTGACGGCGAGCGGTGCGTGGACGCTCTCCATCGAGCCGATGTCCGCGGCATCCGAGCTGCCGAACGCGGCGAACGGCGAGGACGACGCCGTGTACCTCTACGGCGGCGACGCCGCGACGCTCGCGGCGACGCACACGGGCGACGACGCCGAGGACCCGTTCGTCGTGGCGCAGCAGTCGCAGCAGGCCTTCGGCGGCGCCGCGCTCATCGACGTGACGGGTGCCTACGACGGCAGCGTTCCGCTCGCCGCCGGGCCGTCGGTCGTCACCGTCCGCTCGACGGAGGACTGGACGCTCGCGGTGGGCTGAGCGGGAGCCCGACGGCGCGTCAGGCGGATCGGCCGGCGCGCAGCGCGCGCCACTCGCGCCGCAGCATGCCGTACGACGCGGTGTCCTGCCACTCGCCGTCGTTGTACTCCTCCTCGAGGAGCGTCGCCTCGCGCCGCATGCCGAGGCGTTCGCAGAGGTGGGCGGATGCCGCGTTCCGCGCGTCGAGGTGCGCCACGACGCGGTGCGCGGCGAGCCGGCCGAACGCGAGGTCGAGCAGCACGTCGGCGCCCTCGGTCGCGAGGCCTCGCCCCTGGAAGTCGGGGTGCACGACCCAGCCGATCTCGATGCGCGCGTGCTGGGCGCTCGCGAGCCGGACCATGAGGTCGCCGATGACCCGTCCGTCGAGCACCATCGCGAGGAAGACCGCGTCGCCGTCGGCGACCAGGCGCCGCATCGACGCCCGGGCCTCGGTGTGCTCGCGGGCCTCGTCGCGCTCGCGCTCCGGCCAGGGGATGTAGCGCAGCACGTCGGGCAGCCGCTGGTACT
This sequence comes from Agromyces molybdatiresistens, assembly GCF_052748445.2. Taxonomy (NCBI): domain Bacteria; kingdom Bacillati; phylum Actinomycetota; class Actinomycetes; order Micrococcales; family Microbacteriaceae; genus Agromyces; species Agromyces molybdatiresistens. The sequence goes on from NZ_CM188258.1 coordinate 149,465, forward strand.
CCCACACGTCGTCGGCGTCGTAGGCCGCGAGGGGGCGGAGCGTCATCCGCGCGGTCGTCAGCCGGCGGTGCTCGACCTCGGCGACGTCGTACGGCAGGCGGAGCGCCGGCGGGCCCGCGTCGGCGGCCTCGTCGGGTCGAGCGTGCAGGATGGAGGACATCGAGGGGCAGCGTACCGCGGCCTGGTCCGAACCGACCCCGTGTCCGGACGAGCGCCGCTCAGCCCGCGTCGGCGACGCGACGGTCGCCCGAGCCGGGCTCGCCGACGACCGGGGCAGCGGAGGCCGCAGGCTCGACCTCGGGCCGGATGCCGAAGATCGCCTCGAGCCCGTCGAGCCAGGCCTGCTGGTCGCCGGCGCGCGCGTACTCGCGCGAGCGGACCATGGGCGTGTGCAGCAGGACGCCCGCCATGTGCCGGAGGGCGGCCTCGGTACGCGCGTCGTCGTCGCCGCGCGAACGGGCGCGCTCGATCTCGGCGTCGAGCACGTCGAACACGTGGCGGCGGAGGGCGACGACGGCGGGTGCGAGGTCGAGCTCCTCGGCGACGCGGCCGAAGTTGCGCGCGGCGCGGTCGACGATCTCGCGGGCGGCGTCCGTCGAGCCGAACTCCTCGAGCGGCGCGTGGATCTTGATGGTCTCGAGGTCGAGCAGCTCGACCCCGGCCACGGCGACGACGTCGGGTGCCACGTTGCGCGGCAGGCCGAGGTCGATGACGAGCTGGCGGGGCGCGTCGGGATCGGCGCCGGTCGCGGCATCCGTCATCGGGACGACGCCCGGACGCAGCGCGACGGGCGGACGACCCTCGGCGACGGCGAGCTCGGTGCGGCCGAGCTCGAGCAGCGCGCGGTCGACGACGTGGTGCTCGACCGTCGTGCAGGTGAGGATGAGGTCGGCGCTCGCCGCGGCCGTCGCGTAGTCGGCGTCCGACACGGCCTCGATGCCGTGGTTCGCGGCGAACCTGCTCGCGCGACCCGAGACCGAGTGCACCGCGACGTCGACGACGCCGCGGTCGCGGAGCGCCGCGAGCGACGCGCCCGCGTAGCGGCCAGTGCCGACGAGGAGCACGCGAACGGCCGACCAGTCGGTCACGCGGCTCTCGGCGAGGTCGAGCGCGAGGCGTACGAGCGAGCGGCCCTCGTTCCCGATGCCCGTGCGGTTCTTCACCTTGCGGGACGTCTGCGAGGCGCGCTGGAAGAGGCGCTCGAGCTCGGGGGTCGTCGTGCCCTCCGAGCGGGCCCGCTCGAGCGAGCGGCGGACCTGGCCGGCGATCTCACCCTCGCCGACGACCACGGACTCGAGGCCCGCGGCGACCGAGAAGAGGTGACCCGCGACGGCGTTGCCGTGCACGAAGTCGAAGGTGCTGCGCAGTTCGTCGGTCGAGAGGCCCGCCACGTCGCCGACCGCGAAGATCGCGTCGTGCACGGCATCGACGGGCGAGTCGCCGTGCGGGATGTCGAGATCGAGGTAGGCCTCGAACCGGTTGCAGGTCGAGACGACGACGGCGCCCTGGACCGCCTCGTGCCCGTCGGTCAGCCGCGGTCCGGCGTGCTCGGAGGACGCCGAGAGACGTTCGAGCATGTCGAAGCCGGCGTTCTTGTGGCTCGCGGAGAGACAGATGAGCACCGAACGATTCTACCCGGCGTCGAAAGCGGCTCCGACCGGCCACGTCACGATCGCCTCGTGCGGCGCCCGTGCCGTCGCACGCGAGCGCTCAGGCCGCGGACCGGTCCTGCCGGATGATCGGGATCGCGCCCGTGACCGGCGGCAGTTCGAGCCCCTCGGCGGCGAGCGCCGCACGGTGCCGGGCCTTCCATGCGCGCACGACCGCGAAGAACGGCGCGTCGGTGAGCGCATAGCGGCCGGGGCGCGGGTCGTTCAGCATCATCGGCAGCTCGATGCTCGAGCCGTCGCGGCGGATCCGCACGACGGCGACCGGCACGCTCGTGCTCCCCGCGACGGTGGAGTCGGCGCGGATGTTGCGCACCTCGCGCCACGGGAACGCCGCCACGCGGCGCGGCCGGCGGCCGCCGCCCCAGAACGAGACGCCCTGGTCGTCGGCGACCACCGAGAACCGCGCGGGCAGCCGGGGCGATCGATCGCCGGGGCGGGTCAGTTCGTCGAGGCGGTCGACGAGGTCGCGGTTCCGGATGCCGCAGCTCACGGCGCCGGCGTGCACCGCCTCGAGCGCACGGTGCCTGGCGCGCGCCCGCACGGTCGCCGCGCCGCGGACGAGGGCGGACACGAGGAGGATGACGGCGGCCACGGCCGCGAGCGCGAGCGCGACCGGGGTGCCGGGCACCTCGGGAAGGGTCGGAACGATGCGATCGACCTGTCGCGCGCCGACGACGAGCGCGGCGACGACGGCGGCGGCGATGAGGGCGACGAGCACGATGAGGCCGGTGCGGTGCCGCGTTGCGATGCTGGACACGATGGTCTTCTCCGTCGGGGGCGGAGGCGCGCATCGCGAACGTGGTGCGGTGCGCGTCGTCGAGCCGGGGACGCACGACCCGACCGACCCTATCGGTGTGGGAGCGCGACCACCAGACCCGGTTCTCCGGACGGCCGACAGCTCCGGCGGATGCGCGCGCGGCCGTACCGGCGGCTCCGCCGGAGCGTGCGGCGGCGGCGCAGAGCTCCCGGATCAGGGCCCGCCCAGCCCCGATGGGGGAGGATGTCACGGTGAACCTCTCCCCGCAGCATCCGCTCGCCGCCGGCCTCACGCACGACTCGCGACTCGTCCGCGCGTACCGGGGACTCCGCAGCGACACCCTGCCCGTCTGGTTCATGCGGCAGGCCGGCCGCTCGCTGCCCGAGTACCGCGAACTGCGCGTCGGCACGCGCATGCTCGACGCGTGCCTCGACCCGGCGATGGCGGCCGAGATCACGCTGCAGCCCGTCCGCCGCCACGGCGTGGACGCGGGCATCTTCTTCAGCGACATCGTCGTGCCGCTGAAGCTCGTCGGCGTCGACGTCGAGATCCAGCCGGGCCGCGGTCCCGTCTTCGGACGGGCCCACGCGGATGCCGCGGCCGTCGCCGAGCTCACCGCGATCGACCCCGCGCGCCTCGACGAGGCGGCCGCGCCGATCACCGAGGCCGTGCGGCGCACGATCGCCGAGCTCGCCACCCTGACCGCGCCGGGTGCGCCGACCTCCACCCCCCTCATCGGCTTCGCGGGTGCGCCGTTCACGCTCGCCGCGTACCTCGCGGAGGGCGGCCCGTCGAAGGACCACCTCGCCGCGCGCACGCTCATGCACGCCGACCCCGGCGCGTGGCGCGCCCTCATGGACTGGACGGCGGAGCTCACCGGTCGCTTCCTGCGCACGCAGGTGCTCGCCGGAGCCTCCGCCGCGCAGCTCTTCGACTCGTGGGCGGGCGCGCTCTCGCTCGCCGACTACGAGACGCACGTCGCCCCCGCCTCGGCCGCCGCGCTGACGCACGTGCACGACCTCGCCTACGAGACGACGGATGCCTCCGGCTCCGCCGGCACCCACGCAGTCCCGGTCGTGCACTTCGGCGTCGGCACGGGCGAGCTGCTCGGCGCCATGAAGTCGGTCGGGGTCGACGTCGTCGGCGTCGACTACCGGGTGCCGCTCGACGTCGCCGCGCAGCGCGTCGGCGAGGGCGTGCCGCTGCAGGGCAACCTCGATCCCGCGCTCCTCTCCGCGCCGTGGCCCGTGCTCGAGCGCGCGGTGCGCGACGTGGTCGAGCGTGGGCGGTCGGCGCCGTCGCACGTGTTCAACCTCGGGCACGGCGTGCCGCCCGAGACCGACCCGGCCGTGCTCACGCGCGTCGTCGAGCTCGTGCACGAGGCCGGACGATGACCGACCGCGTCGGGCCGGGCGAGGACGCACGCATCCCGGGGCCCGACCACCGCTCGACCGACGTGGTCGTGGTCGGCGGCGGCGTCGCCGGTCTCGTCGCCGCACTGGAGTGCGCGCGCCTCGGCCTCGACGTGGTCGTGCTCGAGCAGTCCGACCGTCCCGGCGGCTGCGTGGGCCGCATCGAGGTCGACGGCCTCGCGCTCGACTCGGGGGCGGAGTCGTTCGCGACCCGCAACGACTCCGTCTCGAAGCTCGTCGAGCGCCTGGGCCTCGCCGACGCCGTCGAGTCACCGAACCCCGCCGGCGCCTGGCTCGTGTGGGGCGAGCGCGGCAGTGCGCGGGCCGCCCGCCTGCCCCGCACCGGGGTGCTCGGCATCCCGGCGAACCCGCTCGGCGACGACGTGCGGGCGATCATCGGCTGGCGCGGCGCGTGGCGCGCGTGGCGCGACCGCATCACCCCGATCCTCAAGATCGGCCGCGCCGAGCGTCTCGGGCCGCTCGTGCGCCAGCGCATGGGCGACGCGGTCCTCGACCGGCTCGTGACGCCGATCTCGGCGGGCGTGTACTCGACCGACCCGGACGACCTCGACGTCGACGTGGTCGCCCCGGGGCTCAACGAGGCGATGACCCGCGCGGGCTCGCTCTCCGGCGGCGTCGCCCAGCTCGTCGAGGCGCGGCGCGCCGGCGCCGCGGTGCTCGGGCTGCGGGGCGGCATGCACACGCTCGTCGACGCCCTCACCGCGGAGCTGGCGCGCTTCGGCGCGGAGGTGCGGACCGGTGTGCGCGCGACCGGGCTCGAGCGCCGGCCGGCCGACGTCGAGGCTCCCGCCCGGGAGGCCCCCGGCACGGCATCCGGCTGGCGGGTGCTCGGCGAGGCGGTCGTCGAGCCGGCCGACGGCGGCCCCGGCGACGCCTCGGCGGCCGAGCCCGCGGCATCCGTCGTCGTCGACGCGCGCTTCGCGATCGTCGCCACGCCCGCGCACGTCTCACGCGCCCTGCTCTCGGGCATCGCCCCCGAGGGAGCCCTCGCCGAGGACTGGCCGGCCGCGGCATCCGTCGAACTCGTGACGCTGGTGCTCGACGCACCCGAGCTCGACGCCGCACCGCGCGGCACGGGCGTGCTCGTCGCCGCCGGTGCGCCCGGTGTCACGGCCAAGGCGCTCACGCACTCGAGCGCCAAGTGGCGGTGGCTCGCGGATGCCGCCGCCGGGCGCCACGTGGTCCGGCTCTCCTACGGCCGGGCGGGCGCGGCGAGCCCCCTCGACGGGCTCGACGACGAGGCGGTCGCCGAACTCGCGCTGCGCGATGCATCCCTCCTGCTCGGGGTCGACCTCGACGCCTCGCGACTGCGCGCGCACGGCCGGTCCGCCTGGCGCGACGCCCTGTCGCAGGCCGCCGTCGGCCAGCGCGACCGTGTCCGCGCCCTCGAGACGGCGCTCGAGCACGAGCAGGAGCTGGCGCTCGCCGGGTCATGGGTCGCCGGAACCGGCCTCGCGTCGGTCGTGCCGCACGCCATCGAGGCCGCCGAGCGCATCCGGCGCCGGTCGCTCCGGATCGCCGAGGATGCATAGCCGGATCGGCATACGATCCGCCGGATCGCCCGGCAACCCCCTTGCGCCGCTTCCCCCGGGGTCTACGCTGGAGTGACGCTGTCAGAAGAACCGCAGCGGGGGATGGGGTGCACATGAAGGGCAAGATCCTCTTCGTCGTCGGTCTCGGCGTGGGCTACGTGCTCGGCACGAGAGCGGGGCGGGAACGCTACGAACAGATCCGGAAGGCCGCCGAAGACGTCTGGAACAAGCCGGCCGTCCAGGACGGCGTGGAAACGGTGAAGGGCTTCGCCATGGCTCGCGTCGGCGACGTGGGCGATGTCGTGCTCGACAACGCGAAGAAGCTCGTGCGGCAGATGAGCGGCGGTGAGGGCTCCACGTCGACCGGCTCCAAGTCGACCGGCTCGTCGTCCGGTTCATCGAAGTCGAGCTCGGCGGCGTCCAAGTCGACCGCGGCGAAGTCGAGCGGCTCGAGTTCATCCGGCTCGTCGGGCTCCTCGTCCCGATCGAGCGCGACGAAGTCCGGCTCCTCGGCATCGAAGTCGGGCTCCTCGGCATCGAAGTCGTCGGGCTCGTCCTCGTCCTCGTCCTGACCGACCCCGCGGAGGTGACTTCCGATGGCCGCACCACTGAACGACGAACGGTCGCTGTTCACCCTGGTCGGTGAGCTGCCCGACCAGATCCAGTCGCTCGTCAAGGCCGAGATCGACCAGATCAAGGCCGAGCTGAGCTACAAGGCGAAGCATTTCGGCATCGGCGCGGGCCTCGTGGTCGCCGCGGCGTTCGTCGGCATCTTCCTGCTCGGCACGCTCATCGCGACCGGCATCCTCGCGCTCTCGCTCGTGATGCCCGGCTGGGCGGCCGCACTGACCGTCTCCGGCATCCTGCTGCTCGTCATCGCGATCCTCGTCGGCGTCGCGCTCGTGAACTTCCGCCGCGGCAGCGAGCCGCTGGAGACCATCGAGAGCGTCCGCAAGGACATCGACGCGATCACCGGAAGGGGCGACTATGACCAGCACTGACGTCGTCCGGCTCGACAAGAAGCAGCAGCGCAACCTCACGCGCCTGCAGGCGCACGACAACGCGCGCGCCGCGCGCGACCAGCTCGCCGGCACGCTCGGCGCGCTGGAGGAGAAGCTCAACGTGCCCAAGCGCGCGGCGCGCGCGACGGCGCGGGCGAAGCGCCGCCTCCAGCGCTTCGCCGACGAACAACCCGGTGCGGCGCTCGCCGTGGCCGTCGGAGTCGTGGTCGCCGTCGGCGTCGGGGTCTGGCTCGTGGTGCGTGCCAACCTCGACGACTGAGCAACCGGGCCGCGTCGACGCAGACACCGCGTCGACGGCCGTCGAGCGTGTCACCGCGGTGATCCGCGACGAGATCCTGAGCGGCGCGCTCGCGCCCGGCACCCCCCTCCGCGAGGAGCCGGCCGCCGCCCGGCACGGCGTGTCCCGGCACACCGTGCGCGCGGCGTTCCAGCGCCTCGTCGCCGAGCGGCTCGCGGTGGCCGAGCCGTATCGTGGCGTCCGCGTGACGAGCTTCGACGACCGCGAGATCATCGCGCTGCAGCAGTTGCGCGCGGCGCTCGAGGTCGAGGCGCTGCGCATCGCGTTCGCCCGCTTCGGCGGCACGCTGCCCGCCGAGGTGATCGCTCCGGCCGCCGCAGCCTGCGACGCCATGGAGGCCGCCGCCGACGGCGGCCCCGGCGGGGCGTCGGATGCCGCGTGGCGACGCATCGAGCGGTATCACGCCGACTACCACGCGGCGCTGGTCGCGGCCTCCGACAGCCCGCGCATCATCGAGGCCCACGCGGCGATCGGCAGCGAACTGCTGCTGTTCGTCGCCCACGTCCGGCGGCACTACGGCGTCGCCGACCTCGTCGAGGAGCATCGGCGCCTGCTCGTCGAGCTCCCCGAGCGCGGGCCCGAGGCCATGCGCGCCCATCTCGAGCACTCCACCCGGCTGCTCACCGACTGAGCGGCCCTCCCCGCAAGGAGGCGACGTGTCCGCCACCGAACCCACCCCAGCACCCGATACCGGCGACCTCGCGACCGGCGCCGACCCCGTCGATGCGTTCGCCGATCGCATCTTCACGTCGGCGCTCGGGGCCTTCGAGACGCTCTCCGTCCACCTCGGCGACCGGCTCGACTGGTACCGCATCCTCGCCGAGCGCGGATCGCTCACCTCGTCCGAGCTCGCCGAGGCCGCCGGCACCGGCGAACGGTACACGCGCGAGTGGCTCGAGCACCAGGCGGTCAGCGGGATCCTCGCCGTCGACGACGCCGACGCCGCGCCATCCGATCGTCGCTACTCGCTGCCGCCCGCGCACGCCGAGGTGCTCACCGACGAGGAGTCGCTCGCGTACCTCGCGCCGATCGCGCGCATCGTCGCGAGCGCAGCGGCGCAGCTGCCCGGCCTGCTCGATGCCGCGCGCACGGGCGGCGGCGTGCCGTGGGCCTCGTTCGGCGCGGACATGCGCGACGCGCAGGGCGACATCAACCGCCCCTGGTTCGACCGGCAGCTGGCCGGGGCGCTGGCGTCGGTCCCCGAGCTGGACGCGGTGCTCGGTCGACCCGGCGCGCGGATCCTCGACGTGGGCTGCGGGCACGGGTGGTCGTCGCTCGCGCTCGCGCGGGCGTATCCCGAGGCCGTCGTGGACGGCGTCGACATCGACGAGCCGTCGATCGCGTCGGCGCGCGCCCACGCCGACGACGCCGAGCTCGCCGACCGGGTGACCTTCCACCTCGGCGGCGGCGAGGCGCTCGCCGAGGAGGACGCGTACGACGCGGCGTTCGTCTTCGAGGCGCTCCACGACATGCCGAACCCCGTCGAGGTGCTGACGGCGCTCCGCCGCGTCGTGCGCGACGACGGCGCCGTCGTGATCATGGACGAGGCCGTCGCCGAGACGTTCGCGCCCGACGGCGACGAGGTCGAGCGGATCATGTACGGCTACAGCCTGCTCGTGTGCCTGCCCGACAGCCTCTCGACGCCGGGGTCGGTCGGCACCGGAACCGTCATGCGACCCGCGACGCTGGACGCCTATGCGCGGGATGCCGGCTTCGCTTCGACCGAGATCCTCCCGATCGAGGGCTTCGCCGCCTTCCGCTTCACGCGCCTCCGTCCCTGACCGCGGCATCCGTCGCCCTTTTTGACCTTTCAGGTTGCGGGGGGAGGATAGTGGCATGTCTTCCCCCGCTGCCGAAGGGGCAGCCGCGAGCGCACCCGAGTCCGACCCGACCCCCTCGCCCGAGGGCTACACGCTCTTCGCCGTGTTCCGAAAGGATCCGGCGCGACCCGACGACCTCGACGGTCGCGACGTGCCGCGCTTCGTCGACGAGCTCGACGGCGTCATCAACGTCGTCGACGACGAGGGCGTGACCGTCCGGGGCATCTACGACGTGTCGGGGCTCCGCGCCGACGCCGACGTGATGCTCTGGCTGCACGGCCCGACCGCCGAGGGCCTGCAGTGGGCGCTCCGCGAGCTGCGCCGTGCGCGGCTGCTGCGCGCGCTGCTGCCCACGTGGAACGCGATGGGCGTGCACCGCGACGCCGAGTTCAACAAGTCGCACGTGCCCGGCTTCCTCCGCGGCATCGAGCCGAAGGCCTGGCTCACGATCTACCCGTTCGTCCGCAGCTACGAGTGGTACCTGCTGCCGCCCGAGGAGCGCGGCCGGATGCTGGCCGAGCACGGGCGCAAGGGGGCCGCGTTCCGCGGGGTCGTGGCGAACACGGTCTCGGCATTCTCGCTCGGCGACTACGAGTGGCTGCTCCCGATGGAGGCCGATGAGCTCACCGACCTCGTCGACATGATGCGCGACCTGCGCGCGACCGACGCGCGCCGCCACGTCCGCGACGAGCTGCCGTTCTACACGGGCCGTCGCATCACCACCGCCGAACTCGTCGAGGTGCTGCAGTAATGCCCGCGTCGAACCTCGGCGGTGCGGGCGCCGATTCGCCCGAGCGCGTTAAGGCCGCCGAGTCCGGCGACCCGCTCCGGGGCGTGAAGCCCGCGGCCGCGACATCCGCCCCCTTCGCCCCGGGCGCGGTCGTGGCGGGCGCGACCGAGCCCGCGCAGCCGGGCCCCGCGCACGTCGAGGCGCCGGTCGCGTACGACGCGATCCTGCTGGCCGGCTTCGGCGGGCCCGAGGGCCAGGACGACGTGATCCCGTTCCTGCGGAACGTCACGCGTGGCCGCGGCATCCCCGACGAGCGCCTCGAGGAGGTCGCGCACCACTACCGCCACTTCGGCGGCGTGAGCCCGATCAACGAGCACAACCGCGAGCTGAAGGCCGCGCTCGAGGCCGAGCTGGCGCGGCGCGGCATCGACCTGCCGGTCGTCTGGGGCAACCGCAACTGGGATCCGTACCTGAACGACGCCGTCCGAGAGGCGCACGAGCACGGATGGACGAAGCTCATCGCGATCGCGACGAGCGCCTACTCGTCGTATTCGAGCTGCCGCCAGTACCGCGAGGACTTCGCCGACGCGCTGGAGGACACCGGCCTGGGCGGTGTCGTGCAGATCGACAAGGTGCGCCAGTTCTTCGACCACCCCGGTTTCGTCGCGCCCTTCGTCGAGGGCGTGCGCGACGCCATCGCGAAGCTCGAGGCCGAGCACGCGGGCCTGAACCGCACGACCGAGGTCGAGGTGCTGTTCGCGACGCACTCGATCCCGACGACGGATGCCGCGAAGTCGGGCCCGGCGGAGCGCGGCTTCGGCGAGGGCGGCGCGTACGCGGCCCAGCACACCGCCGTGGCCGAGGTCGTCATGCGCGAGGCCGGCGCGGGCGACGTGCCGTGGCAGCTCGTCTACCAGTCGCGCTCGGGCCCCCCGACGCAGCCGTGGCTCGAGCCGGATGTCAACGACGCGATCGCCGAGCTGCCCGCAGCAGGCCGCAAGGCGGTCGTGATCGTGCCGCTCGGCTTCGTGAGCGACCACATGGAGGTCATGTGGGACCTCGACGAGGAGGCCATGGAGACCGCCGAGGAGCACGGCCTCGCCGCGGTCCGCGTGCCGACGCCGGGCGTGCACCCGGCCTACGTCAGCGGCCTCGTCGACCTCGTGCTCGAGCGCGTCGACGGTACGCCCGCCGCCGAGCGCCCGCACGCCACCGACCTCGGTCCCTGGTACGACGTGTGCCGCCCCGGCTGCTGCGAGAACGTGCGCCTCGGCTTCAAGCCGGCCCTCGCGGGGATCGCACCGTGACCGCCGCGGCGGCGCAGCGCGACGTGATCCGCGTCGGGACGCGGGGCAGCGCCCTCGCGCTCGCGCAGACGACGCAGATCGCCGAGCGCCTCGGGAAGGCCGCCGACGCGGACATCGAGATCGTCACCGTCACCACGCAGGGCGACACGTCGCGCGCATCGCTGCAGACGATCGGCGGCACGGGCGTCTTCGCGGCCGCCCTGCGCGAGGCCCTCATCGCCGGCGAGTGCGACGTGGTCGTGCATTCGCTGAAGGACCTGCCCACCGCCGAGCACCCGCAGCTCCGGCTCGGCGCCGTGCCCAAGCGCGCCGACGCGCGCGACGCGCTGTGCGCGCGCGACGGTCTCGCGCTCGCCGACCTGCCCGAGGGCGCCCGCATCGGCACCGGTTCGCCGCGCCGCATCGCGCAGCTCGCCGCGACGCGGCCCGACGTGGTCGCGGTCGACGTGCGCGGCAACATCGACACGCGGCTCGGATTCGTCGAGCAGGGCGAACTCGATGCGGTCCTGCTCGCGTCCGCGGGGCTCGGGCGACTCGGGCGAGCGGATGCCGCGACCGAGCGCTTCCCGCTGAGCGACTGGCCGACCGCGCCGGGTCAGGGCGCCCTCGCGCTCGAGGTCAGGAACGAGCGCGGATCGCGAGCGCTCGAGCGCGGGCTCGAGGCTGTCGACCACGGCACGACCCGGGCGACGGTGCTCGCCGAGCGCCTCGTGCTCGCCGGCCTCGAGGCGGGCTGCGCCGCCCCCGTCGGGGCCACCGCATTCGTGGAGGACGAACTTCTGTTCCTCACGGCGACGGTGTACAGTGCCGACGGGACGCGGCAGTTGACCAGTTCGCACGCCGCCACCCCCGACAGCCGCTCGGCCGCCGACCTGGCGGACGCGGCACGCGATGTCGCATCCCGCGTCGTCGCGGACCTCCTCGGCAACGGCGCCGCCGATCTCGCCCCTGCCCTGGAGTCGCCGTGACCGAATTCGAACCGATGACCGGCGCGATCAACCTGCCCGGAGCCGACGGCTCCAAGCCGCTGGCAGGATGGCGCGTGCTCGTACCCCGCGGCGGACCCTGGGGCGACTCGGTCGCCGCTTCCCTGCGGGCGCGCGGCGCCTCCCCGGTCATCGCGCCGATGATCAACTTCGCGCCGACCGACGACCAGCCGGCACTCGAGGCGGCGCTCGCGAAGCTCGCCGCCGGCGGGTTCGACTGGGTGACCGTCACGAGCGCGACCACGGTCGACGTGCTGTCCTCGTACGGCGCGGTCATCCCGGAGTCGACGAAGGTCGCCGCGGTGGGGGAGACCACCGCGGCCGCCCTCGTCGCCGCCGGCTACCGCGCCGACATCGTCCCCAGCGAGGAGAACTCCGCTCGCGGACTCCTCGAGGAGTGGGAGGCGGCGACCGAGGGCGTCGTCCCGCTGCGCGTCCTCGCGCTCCGCTCGGCGATCGCGAAGCAGGTGCTCTCGGTCGGCCTCGAGCGCATCGGCCATCACGTGGAAGCGGTCGTCGCCTACCGCACGGTCGGGGTGCCGGTCGCGCAGAAGGTCGTCGACGACGTGCGCGCGGGCAAGGTCGACGCGATCCTCGTGACCTCGGGCAGCGTCGCCGAGCAGGTGCAGGCGCAGCTCGGCCCGGTCCCCGAGAAGACGCTCGTCGCCGCGATCGGCCCGCAGACGCAGAAGGACGCCGCGGCCTTCGGCCTCCGCGTCGACGTGATCGCCGCGGAGCGGTCGGCCGAGTCGCTCATCGACGCGGTCGTGAGCTCGGCGCTCGCGAGCGCCTGACGCGCCCCGCGGCACCCGCCCGCCCTGCCCGTTCGAGTGCGCTCTCTGCGGTCGAGTGCGGTTGCATCCGGGACTCCACCGCAGAGATCGCACTCGATCCGAGCTCGCTCGCACGCGCCCGCGCCCACCGACCGCACAGCCGCGCGCGCGTAGGCTTGGCGGGTGACTTCCGCACCCGCCCCCCGCGTGCGGCCCCGGCGCCTGCGTGAGACGCCGGCCCTGCGCCGCCTCGTGTCCGAGACCCGCCTCGACCCCGCCGAGCTCGTGCTGCCGATCTTCGTCCGCGAGGGCGTGACCGAGCCGATGCCGATCGCGTCGATGCCGGGCGTCGTGCAGCACTCGCTCGATTCCGTGAGGCAGGCGGTGACGGATGCCGCGGCCGCGGGCGTCGGCGGCGTGATGCTGTTCGGCGTGCCCGAGACCCGCGACGCGACCGGTTCGTGCGGTGTCGACCCGGACGGCATCCTCAACCGCGCGACGCGGGTCGTCGCCGACGAGGTGGGCGACGCGCTCGTCGTGCAGACCGACCTGTGCCTCGACGAGTTCACCGACCACGGCCACTGCGGCGTGCTCGACGTGTTCGGACGGGTCGACAACGACGCGACGCTCGAGGTCTACCGCGAGATGGCGCTCGTGCAGGCGGCGTCCGGATCGCAGCTGCTCGGCCTCTCGGGAATGATGGACGGCCAGGTCGCCGCCGTGCGCGAGGCGCTCGACGGCGCGGGCTTCACGCACACCGCGATCCTCGCCTACTCGGCGAAGTACGCCTCGGCGTTCTACGGCCCGTTCCGGGACGCGGTCGAGTCGACGCTCGAGGGCGACCGCCGCACCTACCAGCTCGACCCCGGCAACCGGCGCGAGGGCCTGCGCGAGGCGATGATCGACATCGACGAGGGCGCCGACATCGTGATGGTCAAGCCCGCCGGCTCCTACCTCGACGTCCTGTCGGATGTCGCCGCCGCGAGCGACGTGCCCGTCTGGGCGTACCAGGTCTCGGGCGAGTACGCGATGATCGAGGCCGCCGCCATGCACGGGTGGATCGACCGCCGCCGCGCGGTGATCGAGTCGGTCCGCGGCATCCGCCGCGCCGGCGCCGACGCCGTGCTGACCTACTGGGCGACCGAGCTCGCCGGCTGGATCCGGGAGGGGACCGAATGACGACCGCACCCACGGCCACGAACGCCGACCTGTTCGCCCGCGCTCAGGCCGCGATCCCCGGCGGCGTGAACTCACCCGTGCGCGCGTTCCGCTCGGTCGGCGGCACGCCGCGCTTCCTCGTTTCGGCGCGGGGACCCTACGTGACCGACGCCGAGGGGCGCGAGTACGTCGACCTCGTCGCGGGCTGGGGTCCGGCGATCCTGGGCCACGCGCACCCCGAGGTGATCGCCGCGGTGCAGGAGGCCGCGGCCCGCGGCCTCTCGTTCGGCGCCTCGACCCCCGTCGAGACCGAGCTCGCCGAGCTCATCGAGCAGCGCGTCGCGCCGGTCGAGAAGCTGCGCCTCGTGTCCACCGGCACCGAGGCGACGATGAGCGCCATCCGCCTCGCTCGCGGCTTCACCGGGCGCGACCTGCTCGTGAAGTTCGCCGGCCACTACCACGGGCACTCCGACGGCCTGCTCGCCGAGGCGGGCTCGGGGCTCGCGACGTTCGCGCTGCCCGGCTCCGCGGGCGTGCCCGCCGACGTCGCCGCGCTCACCCTCGTCGTGCCCTACAACGACCTCGACGCGCTCCGCGCGGTCTTCGCCGAGCACGGCGACCGCATCGCGGCCGTGATCACCGAGGCCGCTGCTGCGAACATGGGCGTCGTGCCGCCGCTGCCCGGCTTCAACCGCGCGCTCGTCGAGCTCGCGCACGCGCACGGCGCGCTCGTCATCAGCGACGAGGTGCTCACGGGCTTCCGGGTCTCGAAGGCCGGCTGGTGGGGCCTCGAGGCCGAGACGGATGCCGCGTCCACGCCCGACCTCCTCACGTTCGGCAAGGTCGTGGGCGGCGGCATGCCGGTCGCCGCGCTCGGCGGTCGCGCCGAGATCATGGAGCGGCTCGCGCCGCTCGGCCCGGTCTACCAGGCGGGCACCCTCTCGGGGAACCCGGTCGCGGTGACCGCGGGCGTCACGACGCTGCGGCTCGCCGACGACGCGGTGTACGCGAAGCTCGACGAGGTGAGCGCGCTGCTGCAGCGCGAGGTCTCGGCGGCGCTCGCCGCCGAGGGCGTCGCGCACGTCGTGCAGACGGCCGGCAACCTGTTCAGCTTCATGTTCGGCGACGCGGTCGCCGCGGGCGCGCGCGACTACGCGACCGTGCTGTCGCAGGAGTCGTGGCGCTACCCGCCGTTCTTCCACGCGATGCTCGACGCGGGCGTCTCGCTGCCGCCGAGCGTCTTCGAGGCGTGGTTCGTCACGGCCGCGCACGACGACGCGGCGGTCTCGCGCATCGTCGACGCCCTCCCCGCAGCCGCCCGCGCCGCGGCATCCGCCCGCCCGCCGCAGGCCTGACCCTCCGCCCTCCCCGCCCGCCCACCGTTCACAGGAGATCCCGCGGTCCGCAGGACGGTCCCGCCGGAGCCGTCCTGCACATCGTCGGATTTCCTGTAGACGAGGGCTGGCGGGTGGAGACGGGGGCTGGCGGGATCAGCGGGGCGACCGTCGATGGTCGGGATCGTGCACGGAACGGATGCCGCGTTTGTGGAGCGTCGACGACGCCGTCGACGGCGGCCTCGGGCAGGATGGTTCATATGGCCAACCTCCGCGTGCACAACGACCGGCTCGAGGTCCACCTCACGCCGGCCGAGAAGTCGCTCGCGCTCCGCAACGCCGACGTCATCGTCCAGCGCGACGACATCCGCTCGGCCATCATCACCGACGACCCGTGGATCTGGATCCGCGGCATCCGCCGGCGGGGCACCGAGGTGCCGCTCGTCCTCGCCGTCGGCGTCTGGAAGACCCACGGCGGGAGCGACTTCGTGCTCGTCAAGCGCAAGCGGCAGGCCGTCGTGCTCGAGCTGTCGGCCGGCGAGTTCGCACGTCTCGTGCTGAGCACCAGCCGGGCGACCGAGTTGATCGACAAGCTCAAGGTCGGCGCACCCGATGACGACGACGCGCACGATGCCGACGATGCCGCCCTCGCGACGAGACCCGATGCAGAGACGTTCGCGCAGGAGGAGACGAGCGGCGACTGAGGTCGTCCGTCAGGCGAACAGCAGCAGTACGAACCCGATGAGCGGCAGCGTCCCCTGCACGAGCGCGGCCCGCAGGTATCCGGGGCCGGTCGTCGTCAGCACGACCGCGGCCGCCGCCATGCACGCGGTGGTGAACAGCGTGAGTGCGAGGCCGGCGCGAGGCAGGTCCGTCCAATAGAGCCAGATGCCCGCGAGCGCCCCGATCGCGAGGAACAGGTTGTAGAACCCCTGGTTGTACGCCATCGGCCGCAGCGTCTCGGCCTGCTCGCGGTCGCGCACCCCGAACACCCGCCAGGTCGACGGCTGCATCCAGCGGACGCTCTCGAGCACGAAGATGGCGACGTGCAGCAGCGCGGCGAGCACCACCACGACGGTGCCGACGATCGCGAGGACGCTCATGGTCGGATGCTACGCCCGCGAGGGCGGCTCAGGATACGTCGCGCCGCCAGGTCGTCGCCCCGCCGACGACCGTGGTGACGACCGCGATGCCGAGGAGCACCAGCCCGCCCTGCCACCATTCGAGCGTGTCGGTCGAGCCGAGGGATGCCACACTGTAGAACGAGGCGCCCACGAGCGCGTCGCTCGCCGCACCGGGCAGGAACCGGCCGATGCTCGCCGTCACGTCGTTCAGCGAGGCCACGAGCCGCAGCACCGGCTCGAAGAACTGCGTGAACGCGATGACGATGACGATCGCGGCGACCTGGTTCGGTACGAGCGCGCCGAGCCCGACGCCGATCGCGCCCCACAGGGCCATGGCGAGGATGCCGCGGCCGACGAGCGCCCACGTGTCGCTCGAGTCGAGGCCGGTGTCGAGGCCGAACGCCGCGAGGGCAGCGGCGCCCGCGCCGACCGACGTCGCGAATCCGATGACGCCGAACACGGCGCCCACGATGAGCTGCGAGACGAACTTGCCCGAGAGCACGGTCGTGCGGTGCGGCTCGGCGAGGAACGTCGTCGTCAGCGTGCGGTGGCGGAACTCCGTCGTCACCGCCAGGGCGCCGAGGAGGACGGGGAAGACGTACCCGATCGACGACGCGAAGCTGTAGAGCAACGGCGCGAGGTCGAGTCCGGGCGGCAGGGCCGTGGTGTTGCCGGCCGACGCCGCGGCATCCGGATTCTCGGCGGCCCAACCGAGGAAGGCGCCGAAGCCGCCGGACATCAGTGCGACGTACCCGACCAGCACGATCGCGAGCAGCCACCACATGCGCGTCGTGAGGACCTTCTGGAACTCCGCGCCGATGGAACGCACGAGCGACATCACGCCTCCACCCCGCCTTCGGCGTCTCGGCCGGTTCGGCCGTCGTCGACGCCGTGACCGATGTCGCCGCCGTCGCCGACGAGGGCGAGGAACGACTCCTCGAGCCCCGACTTCAACCGGTGCAGCGAACTCAGCTCGACGCCGCCGACGAACGCCGCGTGCCCCACGACCGCGGGGTCGGGCTCGACGACGATGAGGCCGCTGCGCCCGTCGCTGTACTCGAGCCCCGCCTGGTCGAGCGCCGCGGCGAGCCGCGCCCGGTCGGGCGAATCGACCACGGTGCGCGGCGACGCGTCGAGCTCGAGACTCGAGAGCGTTCCGCTGCGCACGAGGCGACCGCGCGAGATGATGACGACCTCGTCGACGGACTGCTGCACCTCGCTCAGGAGGTGGGAGCTCACGAGGACGGTTCGGCCGTCACGAGCGAGCGCCTGCAGGAACCCGCGGATCCACTTGATGCCCTCCGGGTCGAGGCCGTTGATCGGCTCGTCGAGCACCAGCACGCGCGGATCGCCGAGGAGCGTGGTCGCGAGGGCGAGTCGCTGCCGCATGCCGAGCGAGAAGCCGCCGACGCGGCGGGACGCGAAGTCGGCCATGCCGACCTGTTCGAGCACCTCGTCGACGCGGGACGAGCGGATGCCGGCGGCGGTCGCCGTCACGCGGAGGTGATTGCGCGCCCTCCGTCCCGGGTGGAAGGCCGCGTCGAGCGCGGCGCCCACCGTCTCGAGGGGCCGCTTCAGGTCGCGGTACGCGGTGCCGCCGAATGTGGCGGTCCCCGCCGTGGGACGTTCGAGCCCGAGGAGCGTGCGCAGCGTGGTCGTCTTGCCGGCGCCGTTCGGACCGAGGAAGCCGGTCACGCGGCCCGGTTCGACCGTGAAGGTCAGGTCGTGGACCGCGGTGACGGCGCCGAAGCGCTTCGTGAGTCCGGTGATCTCGATGGTGGTCCCATCGCCCATGCGCGATCCTCTCCGTGTGCCGGTCGGCGGGCGCCGACCGTGCCGGGTTGTCAGTTCAGTGGCCGGATGCCTCTTGGCGGGACGCCGCCGGAGTAGAGCATCGCCGCGAGGTCCTGCAGTGCCCCGAGCGCGACGCGCTGCGTGAGCGGTCCGTAGGAGATCCGTGCGACCCCGAGGTCGGAGAGTCGGTCGGGCGGCGGGATGTCGGGCAGTCCGATGACGCTGACGCGGCGCCATCCGATGCCCTCGACCAGGTCGGCGATGACGTCCTCGCCGAAGTTCCCGGGCACGAAGACGCAGGTCGCACCCGCGTCGAGGTAGGCGAGGCCGCGCTCGATCGCGTCGGCAGTCCGCACGTCGAGCGGCCGGTCGCCGCCGCGGAGGAAGGCGTCGGTGCGGGCGTTGAGCGCGAACGGGACGCCCTCGGCACCGGCTGCGGCCACGGCCGCGGCGACCGCGGCGACCGCGTCGCGAAGCGGCTTCAGCTGGTCCTCGAGGTTCGCGCCGACGATGCCCTCGCCGATCGCGCGCCGGATCGTCTCGCCCGGGTCGCCGTAGCCCGCCTCGAGGTCGGCGCTCACGGGCACGTCGACGGCCCGCGCGATGCGGCCGGCCATGTCGAGCATGAGGTCCGCGGGGATGTGCTCGCCGTCGGGATACCCGAACGCGGCCGCGATCGAATGGCTCGCGGTCGCGAGCGCACGGGTCTCGGGGAGCGCGGCGACCGCGGTGGCGCTCACCACGTCCCAGACGTTGACGACCTGCAGCAGTTCGTCGTCGACGTGCAGTCGGCGCAGCTCGGCGCCGGACTCGGCGGGGGTCATGCGCCCAGACTATTGCCCGCGGGCGGCTGGGGCGGAGGAAACGCCCCGGTTCGCGCCGGTCGGGCGCGCCGGAGTCGTGTCGGGCCCCGCGTCACTCCGCGCGTCAGCGGACCGCGCGGCGGAGTCCGTCGATCAGTCGGTCGACGTCCTCGTCGTCCGTGTAGGGTGCGAGCCCGATCCGCAGCCCGCCGGCGTCGCCGAGCCCGAGGCGGCGCGACGCCTCGAGCGCGTAGAAGTTCCCGCTCGGTGCGAGCACGCGGTCGGCGGCGAGCGCCTCCGAGACGACGGATGCCTCGCGGCCGGCGAAGCTCGCGAGCAGCGTCGGGGTGCGCTGCGCGGCCCGCGAGTGCACGACCGCGCCGGGCAGGTCGGCGAGCGCCGGCTCGAGGCGGTCGAGGAGGCGGGACTCGTGCTCGTGCAGGGCGCGATACGACGCGGCGAGCCGAGTGCGGCGCGGGGCCGCGACATCCGTCTCGGGGTCGAGCGAGGCGAGCACGTCGATCGCGGCCGTCACGCCGGCGAGCAGCTCGTAGGGCAGCGTGCCGAACTCGAAGCGCTCGGGCACGACGTCGGTCGCCGGCAGGAGCTTGTCGGGTGCGATCGTCTCGAGCAGCGCAGGGTCGGCGACGAGCAGGCCGCAGTGCGGGCCGAGGAACTTGTACGGCGAGCACGTGAGGACGTCGGCGCCGAGCCCGGCGAGGTCGGGGAGTTCGTGCGCCGCGTGGTGCACGCCGTCGACGAAGAGCAGCGCCCCGGCATCGTGCACCGCGGCGGCGATCGCGGCCACGTCGGGCATGGTGCCGATGAGGTTCGACGCGGCCGTGACGGCGACGAGCCGCGTGCGCTCGGTGAGGGCGGATGCCACGGCGTCGACCGGGAGCTCGCCCGTGGCCGGGTCGAACTCCACCCAGCGGACGGTCGCACCCGCGCGCTCCGCGGCCTGCACCCACGGGCGCACGTTGGAGTCGTGGTCGAGCCGCGTGACGACGACCTCGTCGCCGGGGCCCCAGCTCCCCGACAGGTGCCGCGAGAAGTCGTAGACCAGCTGCGTCGCGCTCCGGCCGTGCACGACGCCGCGCGGGTCGGCGGCCGTGAGGTCGGCGACCGCATCGCGGAACGCCGCGACCGCGGCATCCGCCCGCTGCGCCGACTCGCCGAGCTGCCCACGGTTCGAGAGCGGGCCGGTGAGCGTCGCCGCGATCGCGTCGCCGACCTGCCGCGGCGCCTGCGTGCCGCCGGGTCCGTCGAAGAGCGCCCAGCCGTGCTCGAGCGAGGGAAACCAGGCGCGGATGCGCGCGACGTCGTAGGCCATGATCGGGAGCCTAATCGGGCCGTGCGCGCGGGCCGTGCGCGCGGCCCGTGCGCTGGACCGGGCCGGCCCGCTGGTGCATGAGGATCCGGCGGATGCTGCCGCGGAGGGCGCCGTGCGCCGGATTCTCATGCGGCGGGTTCCTGCGGGCTGGGGCGGCGGGGCCGCTCCCAGCGGCGGGGCGTAGCATTCGGCGTATGGCCGCGCACCGCGTGGCGCGCCGGCATCCGCATCCGCGCATCGCGCTCGTCGGCATCGTCGCCGCCGTCGCGGCGATGACCGGGTGCTACGCCGGCCAGCCCGTCGACCAGCTCCTCACCGGCGATGAGGTACTGCTCGCCGTCCTGCGCGAGCAGTACACGCAGGCGCGCGACCGCGTCGCGCTCGCCGTGATCGACGGGGACGAGGTGCGGACCGCGTTCGTGTCGGCCGACGCCTCGACGAGGTTCGGCCTGGGATCCGCGACGCGCGCGCTCACGGGCCTGCTGCTCGCCGACGCCGTCGAACGCGGCGAGGTCTCGCTCGAGGATCCTGTCGGCGCGTACCTCGACCTCGGCGACGCGCCGGCCGGCGCGCTGAGCCTGGGCGACCTCGCGACCCATCGCTCCGGGCTGCCGCAGAGTCCCCTCGGCCCCGAGGCGTACGAACCGGACGTCGCCGCCGACGCCGAGCCGGTCGACCGGGGCGGGCTCGATGCGCTGCTCACGCGCACCGCTGCACTCGACCTGGTTCCCGAGCTCGAGTACAACCCCAGCGACTTCGACGCGGCGCTCATCGGCCAGTCGCTCGCAGCGGCGACGGGCGTGCGGTTCGCCGACCTGCTGGCCGAGCGCGTGCTCGAGCCCGCTCGGATGGAGCACGCGATCGTGGTGGAGTCCGGGGACCTGGTTCCGGACGGGCTCGCCCAGGGGCACGACCGGCGCGGGGAACGCGAGGCCGCACGCGGAACCGGCGCATACGCTCCTGCCGTCGGGGTGACCGTCACGATCGACGATGGCGTCGCCCTCTCCCGGGCCGTGCTCGACGGGCCCTTCGCGCACAGCTCGGCACTCGAGCCGATCGCCGGGACGCGATGGCCGCAGATCGAGATCGGCTACTTCTGGGAGCACCTCTCGTCGGATGACGGAGACGTCGTCTACATCGTGGGATCCGCCGAGGGGTTCACCGGCGCAGTGCTCGCCGACCAGCGCGCTGGGCGCGCCGTGGTGCTGTTGTCCAACGCCGAGGAGGCCTGGCCGTGGTCGCGCCTGAGGCCGCTCATGCAGCTGATCGACGCGTGAGGCGCCGATGTGCCGACCGGCACTCCACTGCGCCACCGGTCGGCGTATCATCCGCAGTATGGCCACGCATCGCGTGGCGCGCCCACGCACCGTGCTCGTCGCGGCGGCGATCGCCGCGATGACGGGGTGCTACTCCGGCCAGCCGGTCGATCAGCTCCTCACGGGCGACGAGGCCCTGCTCGAGGTCGCGCGCGGCGAGTTCACCGACGCGTACGACCGGGTCGCGATGGCGGTGATCGACGGCGACGAGGTCCGGACGGCGTTCGTATCGGCCGATGAGTCGACGACGTTCGAGCTGGGCACGGCGACGAAGGCGCTGACCGGCCTGCTCCTCGCCGACGCGATCGAGCGCGGTGAGGTCGCCCTCGACGATCGCGTCGGGTCCCGCTTCGAGCTGGGCGACGCGGACGCCGCGGCCCTCACGTTGCGGGACCTCGCGACCCATCACTCCGGGCTGCCCCAGAGTCCGCTCGCGCCGGGCGCGCTCGACCCCGTCGCCTCGCGCGACGACCGGTCGGAGCAGCCCGACCTCGGCGGCCTGCGCGAACTCATCGACCGTGTCGCGCTCACCCCGACGATCGACGGGCTCGAGCACCACTACAGCGACTTCGACGCGGCGCTGGTCGGGCAGTCGGTGGCCGACGCCGCGGGTATACGATTCGGCGACCTGCTCGAGGAACGGATCCTGACGCCGCTGGGGATGGCGGATGCGACGGTCGTCGAATCCGGTGACCTGCTGCCCGAGCGCCTCGCCCAGGGTCATGACGAGTTCGGCCGACGGATGGGATCGCGGGGCGCGGGCGCCTACGCTCCAGCCGTCGGCGTGGCGGCGACCGTCGACGACGTCGTCGCGCTCGCCGAGGCCGTGCTCGACGGCAGCACTCCGGGCGCGGCGGCCCTCGAGCCGATCGCCGACACGCGCTGGCCGCGCACGCAGACCGGCTACTTCTGGGAGGTCGAGTCGCGCGAGGGCGGGGAGGTGACCTACATCCTCGGGTGGTCCCAGGGGTTCGCCTCGGCGGTCCTCGTGGATCGGCGTGCCGGGATCGCGGCGGTCCTGCTGTCGAACGTCAGGGATGACTGGCCGTGGAACGAGGCGAACGCCATCCTGGATGTCGTCCGCGAGTGAGCACTGTCGATCGACGAGCGCGAGATCGACGGGGCGCCCGCGGGGGTGCACTTCAGCTGAGCCGGTCGCGCCGGCGTGCGATCACGGTCGCAGCGTCTCAGCCGGCGGTCGTCCGGGCGTGCGGCGCGGGCCTCGCGAGTCGCCGGTCGGCGACGAGCTCGCCGAGGAGCGAGTCGGCGAGGGCGGCGACGGTCGGGTCGTCGTCGCCCGGGTAGCGCACCGTGAGCTCGGCCCCGTCGAGCCGACCCCCGATCGCGGCGAACCGGGAGCCGCGCTGGTGCATCCAGTCGAGCGCCTGCGCGTCCCACGCGGATCCGGCGTAGACGAGCGCGCGGTAGTCCTGCGTCTTCGTGAGGTACACGTCGACGTGCGACCAGTCGCCCGTCTCCGAGGCGAACGCGCCGAGGCGCGGCACCTCTCGGAGCATGAGCGCCGACTGCTGCGCGCTGGACAGCCGCTCGGCCGGGGCGATCGTCCAGGTGCCGTCGGGCCCGGTCAGCAGGTCGGCGAGCGGGTCGAGCCAGTCGGCGGATGCCTCCAGCAGCGCGGCGTTCGCCTCGGCGCCGCGTCGCACGGCCGCAGCGTCGAATCGCGCGGCAGGCGCCGTGCCGAGGAGCTCGCCGAGCACCTCGTCGAGCACGGCGAACGTCGCCCGGAACGTGCGGCAGGCGACGCCCGACGCCTCGACGCCGGCGCCGAGCGGCACGACGACGTCGGCGGCGTCCGCGAGGGGCGAGTCCGCCCGGTTGGTGATCGCGAGGAGGCGTCCCGTGCCCCGGTACCGCTCGACGGCGCGGGGCACCTCGACGCTGCCCCCCGTGGCGGACACCGCGACGACCACGAGGTCGGGCGCGGCGGGCGGGAGCAGGTCGACGCTCGCGAGCTCGACGAGCACGTTCGCGCCGACCGACCGGAAGCGTCGCGCGACGACGTCGGCAGCGTAGCGGCTGGAGCCCATGCCGACGACGAGCACACGGCCGGCGCCGAGCATGCCGAGGCGCTCGAGGCCGGGCAGCCCCGCGTCGATGGCGTCGGCGAGGCGGCCGAGCGACTCGGGGATCAGCTCGAGGTCGGCTCGGAAGGCGGCGGTGTCCACGGGTCCTCCGGGTGGTCGTCGGTCGAGGGATGGCGGTGCGTGATCGCCGCGTCGGGCGCGTAGCGCCAGCGCGGCAGGAACCGGTCGGCGTAGGTGAGTTCGGCGGCGAGCTGCTCGGCTTCGAGCCCCGGCACGAGCGCGGGATCGAACAGTCCGCTTCGCACGAGCGTCGCACGGTACGCGTCGAGCAGGTCGCTGCGGGCACGATCCGCCCACGCGAACGCCGCCGGCTCGGCGCGTCCGAGCCGCTTCTGCGCGACGGCCGCGACGAGGTCGAGCGAAACGAGCAGGTGCGCGACGTCGCGGGCCGCACCATCCGTTCGTCCGCGTTCCGACGCGTCGAGCTGCGGGTCGCCGTCGAAGTCGATCACGGTGTAGCGCGGCGGGCTGCCGGGAGAGCGCAGCACCTGCCCGACGTGCAGGTCGCCGTGCAGGTCGAACACGAGGCCGGGTGCGGTCGCGCCGAGCGAGCGGATGTCGCGGTGCACCGACGCCGCACGGTTCGCCAGTCGCGCGGCCGCGGGCCCGCCCGTCCGGGCGGTCGCCTCGAGCGCGGCGTCGAGCGCCGCCGCGGCGCGTCGCTCGCGTGCGGCGGCTGCGTCGTCGGGGGCGGGCGCGGCGTCGGCACCCAGCACATCGTGCAGTCGCGCGACCGTCGCACCCAGGATCGCAGGGAAGTCGGGCTCCGGCGCGCCGTCCGCGAGCAGCGCGACGACGTCGTCGACGGCCCAGTCCCAGCCGTCCTGCGCGCCGGGGAGGTACTCGGTGACGACCGCGAGCGTCGAGGTGCCCCGGGTCGGGTGGCGCCAGTCGACGCGGCCGGCGTAGCCGGCGACATCCGTCGACCCGGCGTCGGCCAGCCGTTCGAGCAGGTGCGCGGCGCGCTCGGCCGCGGCCCAGCGGCCCACGACCTTCACGACCAACCGCTCGTCGACGATCACCGACGTGTTCGTCTGGTCGACGGCGATCGCCCGTTCCGCGGCATCCGCGGGCACGCTCGGATCGACGAGTCGTGCCAGCTCTCGCGCGATGCCGTCGCCCGCCGAGGGACGGGCGTCGGACCCGACCCCGCCGTCGAACACGACCCCGTCGTCGGGCGCGACGAAGACCGCACGGCCGGCGATCTCGGGCCGCTCGCCACCGAGCACTGAGTTCATTGAATCTGGATTGTAACAACTGTGCAAAACCCGCTCTAGAGCGTCCTGAAGACCATTGCGGTTTCTTGATGCCCGGTGCAACAATTCCTCAACCTTTCCGACGTCCCCAGGAGGTACCACATGCCCACCACGCGTCGCATCCTCGGCGCCGCCGCCGGCACGGTCGCCCTCGCCTTCGCCGTCACCTCATGTTCCACCGGTGGCGGAGACGAGGCGCTCGACCCCGACGCCGACCTCACCCAGCAGACCCTCACGGTCTCGATCTGGGCCGACTACTACCCCGAAGACCTCGCCGAGCAGTTCGAGGAGGCCACGGGCGTCACGACCACGATCGTCAACCACACGACCAACGAAGACGTCGTCGCGAAGCTCACCGCGAGTTCCGACCCCGGCATCGACGTCGCATTCGTGTCCGGCCAGTACGCGCAGGCGCTCGCCGAGCAGGGCATCCTCGCCGAGCTCGACAAGGACCTGATCCCGAACGAGGAGAACCTCTACCCCGAGGCGCTCGAGCTCGACTACGACCCGGGCAACGTCTACTCCGAGCCGTACGCGTGGGGCACCACGGGCCTCTGCTACCGCCCCGACCTGACGGGCTTCGAGCCGACCTCGTGGAACGACCTGCTGAATCCGGTCGACGAACTCGTCGGCAAGACGACGATGCTCTCCACCGACCGATGGCTCTCGATGCCCGCGCTCAAGGCCGCCGGCCACTCCCTGAACACGACCGACGACGCCGAGCTCGAGGAGGCGAAGGCCCAGCTCATCGAGACGAAGTCGACCCTGCTCGCGTACGACGACACGACCTTCTACTCCAAGCTCGTCTCGGGCGAGGCGGCGATGGTCGAGGCGTGGGACGGCTGGTGCAACTACGGCATCGCCGAGAACCCCGAGATCGAGTTCGTCGTTCCCGAGGAGGGCGCCGACCTCTGGGTCGACACCATGACCGTGCTCGAGTCGTCGGAGAACAAGGAGGCCGCCATGGCCTTCATCGACTTCATCCTCGACCCCGAGATCCAGACCTGGGTCGCCGAGAACATCCTCTACAAGGTGCCGAACCAGGCCGCCATGGAGGCCCTGGACCCGGCCCTCGTCGAGTCGTACCCGACCCTCGGCATCACGGTCGACGAACTCTTCGAGCAGGAGGTGATCGTCGACCTCGGCGAGGACTCGCTGAAGTACGTCGACCTGAACGCCGAGGTCCTCGCCACCAACTGACCCGGAGCCACGTGACCACCGCGAACGAGAAGGCGGCCCCCGCCGTGCGCGCCCAGCGCGCCCGGCGGGGGCTCGCCGCCGCGCCGTTCCTCGGGCCCGGCATGCTCTTCCTCATCGTCTTCATGGCGATCCCGGTCGGGCTGCTGGCGTTCTACACCTTCTTCGAGCGCGGCCGCTTCGGCGGTCTCGTCTTCGAGTTCACGCTCGACAACTGGGCGAAGCTCGCCGAGCCGCTCTACGTCGGGGTCATCCTGCAGTCGATCGGCCTGGCGCTGGTCGTCACGCTGCTCGCCCTGCTGATCGGCTACCCGATGGCGTACGCCATCGCGGGCCTCTCGCCGAAATGGCGCACGATCGCGCTCATCGCCGTCGTGCTGCCGTTCTGGACCAACTTCCTGATCCGCACCTACGCGTGGATCCTGCTGCTCAACAACGCGGGGTTCGTGAACCAGTGGCTCCAGGGCCTCGGGCTGATCGACGACCCGATCTCGATGCTGTACACGCCGCAGGCGATCGTCGTCGGGCTGCTGTACATGTACCTGCCGCTCATGGTGCTGCCGCTCTACGCATCGCTGCAGCAGCTCGACCCCTCGCTCCGCGAGGCCGCGACGAACCTCGGCGCCTCGCCGTGGCGAGCCTTCCGCACGATCACGCTGCCGCTGTCGCTTCCCGGCGCCCTGACCGGATGCATCTTCGTGTTCGTGCCGGCGATGTCGAACTTCGTGATCCCGGAACTCATCGGCGGCGGCAAGACGATCATGATCGGCAACCTCGTCCGCGACCAGTTCTTCGAGGCGCGCGACTGGCCGTTCGGCGCGACGCTCGCCCTGGTGCTCACCCTCCTGCTCGTCGTCGTCATCGTGGTGCAGGCCGCCGTGACGCGGCGCCTGAACGAAGGACCGCGCCGTGGCTGAGACGACGACGGGCGCCGCACCGACGACGCCGACGACGGATGGCGCGCACGCGCCGGACACGAGGGCCGCGCGTCGCGGCCGGCCCCGCGGCATCCTCGTGCCCCTCTGGCTCGGCTACGCCTTCCTCTACCTGCCGATCCTCGTCGTCGTCGTGATGAGCTTCAACGAGTCGCGGAACCTCTTCGTCTGGACGGGGTTCTCGCTGCGGTGGTACCCCGAGCTGTTCTCCGACGGGGCGATGATGCAGGGCCTCGGGAACACCCTCATCGTGGCGACGGGGGCGACGCTCATCGCGACCGTCCTCGGCACGCTGCTCGCCTACGGGATCCAGCACTACACGCGCGGCGGGCTGATCCGGGCGTTCGCGATCGCGCCGGCGATCCTGCCCGACCTGCTGCTCGGCATCGGCCTCCTCACGTTCTTCTCGCTGCTGAGCGTGTCGCTCGGGCTGCACTCGGTGATCCTCGCGCACGCCGTGTTCGCCACCGCGTTCGTCACGGCGATCGTGCTCGCGCGCATGGCGAACCTCGACCCGAGCCTCGAGGAGGCGTCGCGCGACCTCGGCATGGGGCCGGCGAAGACATTCCTTCGGATCACCCTGCCGCAGCTCGCGCCCGGGATCGTCGCCGGCGCACTGCTCGCCTTCACGCTCTCGCTCGACGAGTTCGTGATCGCGTTCTTCACGACCGCGCCGACCCAGCCGACGCTGCCGATCGTCATCTACTCGATGGTGCGCTTCGGCGTCACCCCCGAGGTCAACGCCCTCGCCACCCTCCTGCTGCTCGTGAGCATCGTCGCGGTGATCTCGGCGCAGCGCCTCACCCGACTGACAGGAACTCCCCGATGACCGCCGCACCGACCGCCGAACCCCTGCTCCGCGTCGACGGCGTCCGCGCCGTGTACGGCGACACCGTCGCCCTGCACGACGTCTCGCTCGACATCGCGCACAACGAGTTCTTCGCCCTGCTCGGGCCGTCGGGCTGCGGAAAGACCACGCTGCTGCGCTCGATCGCCGGGTTCGAGACGCCCGCCGCCGGTCGGATCACCGTGGACGGCCTCGACCTGCTGGGCCTGCCCGCGCACAGGCGGCCGGTGAACATGATGTTCCAGAGCTACGCCCTGTTCCCGCACCTGTCGGTCGAGCGGAACATCGCCTACGGCCTGGAGGCCGAGGGCGTCGGCCGCACCGAGATCCGCGAGCGCGTCGGCGAGGTGATGGAGGTCGTGCGGCTCGGACACCTCGCACGGCGCCGTCCCGCCCAGCTCTCCGGCGGGCAGCGGCAACGCGTCGCGCTCGCGCGCGCGATCGTGAAGCGGCCGAAGCTGCTGCTGCTCGACGAGCCCCTCTCGGCGCTCGACCGTCAGGTTCGCGCCTCCATGCAGCTCGAACTGAAGCGCCTGCAGCACGAGGTCGGGCTCACGTTCGTCGT
This sequence comes from Agromyces molybdatiresistens, assembly GCF_052748445.2. Taxonomy (NCBI): domain Bacteria; kingdom Bacillati; phylum Actinomycetota; class Actinomycetes; order Micrococcales; family Microbacteriaceae; genus Agromyces; species Agromyces molybdatiresistens. The sequence goes on from NZ_CM188258.1 coordinate 177,560, forward strand.
CGTCACGCACGACCAGGAGGAGGCCATGTCGATGGCCGACCGCATCGCCGTGCTCAACGAGGGCCGCCTCGAGCAGCTGGCGAGCCCGCAGGAGCTGTACGCCGAGCCCGTCTCGCGGTTCGTCGCCGCGTTCATCGGCACCGCGAACCTGCTCGACGGCGACGCGGCCGCCGACGGCGTCGAGGTGCCCGGCATCGGACTCGTGCGCGCCGGGCATCCGCTCCCCGCGGGGACGCCGGCGACAGCGGTCGTCCGTCCCGAGGACGTCACCGTCGGCGTCGACGTCTCGGGCGGTCTCCGGGGCACGGTCGTCGACACGTATTTCCTCGGCGGCGCCACGACGATCTCGGTCGAGGTGCCAGGGCTGCCCGCGCCCGTCCTCGCCAGCGTGCACGGCGCGACGCGGCTCGCCCGAGGCGCCGAGGTCGGCGTGACCTTCGGGCGGGCGACGGCGGTGCGACGCGACCCGTCGCAGCCGCCCTCGTACGGGACGACGGTCCCGACCACCGCCATCCCCGTGGCGGATGCCGCGGAGGCTCAGGACGTCAGCGCGTGACCCGTCGCGAGCCGCGCGTACTCGCGCAGGAGCTCGGCCGCCGAGGCGCGGTCGATCGTCGGGTGCTTGGCGACGATGCGGTAGCCGTACGCGTCCTCGAGCGCGACGAGATTGCGCGCGATGACGAGCGTCGGCTGCGCGAGCATGAAGAGCCCGCGCGCCGCGCCCTGCTCGAGCACGACCTGGTACATGCCGACCTGGCGGTCGTACAGCGTCGTGAGCAGCGACGCCATGAGCGGATTGCGGCCCGCGGACCCGCCGAGCTCGCAGAGCAGGCGCACCTCGGTGTCGTCGGATCCGCTCGGCAGGCCCGAGTCGATGAGGGCCACCAGTCGCGCGACGGGGTCGTCGGGCAGGCCCTCGAGCATGCGCACGCGGCCCTCGTAGAAGCGCTCCATGCCGGCGCGGTTGGCCTCGAACATGAGCTCGTCGATGTCGGGGTAGTAGTACAGCACCGCGCCGGAGGTGAGCCCGGCCTCCTCGGCCACGCGGTTGAGGCGCGCGCCGTCGGGACCGTGCATCGCGATCGCGCGCTGCGCCGCCGCCACCAGCTGGCTGCGCCGCTCCTCCTGCCGCTTGGGCCTCGCCATGGTGCTCCCTCCCGAGCGGACAGATTGTCTGCACCGCCCCGCAATGTTAGCCCGAAATGTCCGCACAGGACAGGCTTTCCAGCCCGCTGAATTCTCTATAACCTGCTGCAAAGAATCGATGAACGGAGTCGCAATGACCGACCCTCGCCGCACCTTCCTCTTCATGCCCGAGAGCGCCTACGGCCCCACCAACAACTGCATCGGCATCGCCAACGAACTGCTCAAGCATGGCCACCGCGTCGTGTTCGCCGCCGAGCGGTCGTGGGAGGGCAAGCTCACCGCGCTCGGCTTCGAGGAGGACCTCGTCGACCTCGCCCCGGTGGAGGAGCCCGCCGAGGGCGAGGAGCAGGCCGAGCAGGACGCCGGCCAGTTCTGGAAGGACTACATCAAGGCGGTCGCCCCGGAGTTCCGGAAGACGACCGCCGAGCAGCTGGAGACCGTGACGCTTCCCATCTGGGAGGAGCTCGTGAACGGTGCGAAGTACTGCGAGCCGCAGCTGAAGGACATCATCTCCCGCGTGCGCCCCGACGTCGTCGTCGAGGACAACGTGCTCGCGTTCCCCGCGCTCGTCACGGCCGGCGTGCCGTTCGTCCGCATCGTCAGCTGCAACCCGCTGGAGATCCCCGGCGACGACATCGCGCCGGTCTTCTCCGGCCTCGGCAAGGACGACCGTGAGGGCTGGGCCGCCTTCCGCGCCGAGTACGAGCGCACGCACCGACCGCTCTGGGAGTCGTTCGACGCGTGGGTCCAGGAGCAGGGCGCGCCGCCGCTGCCCGACCTCGAGTTCATCCACACGGGTGATGCGAACCTCTACGTCTACCCCGAGGAGCTCGACTACACGGTCGCGCGTCCCCTCGGCGAGTCCTGGCACCGCCTCGATTCCTCGGTCCGCGAGACCGAGGAGGCCCCGGGCGACCTGCCTGCGACGTTCACGGACGGCGCCCGACCGCTCGTCTACTTCAGCCTCGGCTCGCTCGGCTCGGCCGATGTGGAGCTCATGCAGCGAGTGATCGACGCGCTCGCCGAGCTGCCCGTCAACGTCATCGTCTCGAAGGGCCCGCTGCACGACGAGTTCGAGCTCGCCGACAACATGTGGGGTGCCGAGTTCCTGCCGCAGACCAAGCTTCTGCCGCTCGCCGACCTCGTCATCACGCACGGGGGCAACAACACCACGACCGAGGCCATGCACTTCGGCAAGCCGATGATCCTGCTGCCGCTCTTCTGGGACCAGTACGACAACGCGCAGCGCGTCGACGAGCAGGGCTACGGCCGCCGCCTCGACACCTACGGCTTTACGGCCGACGAGCTGCGCGCGGCGGTCACCGAGCTCCTCGCCGACGACGCGCTCCGCGCCCGTTCCGAAGCGGCGGGCGCCGCCATCCGCTCGCGTCACGGCGTCGCGAAGGCCGCCGAGATCATCGCCGGCGTCGGGCTCCCGGTCGGTGCCGGCGTCGGCGCCGGCTCCGCGGGGGTCGAGTGAGCGCGATGACGGATGCCGCGGCGATCTCGGACGCCGCACCGCGACCCTACTGGACCGACCGTCCCGAGGCGCCGTCCCCGCGCGACGCCCTCGCGGGTCGGCACGAGGCCGACCTCGTCGTCGTCGGCGCCGGGTTCACCGGCCTGTGGGCGGCATGGCGGGCGCTCGAGCGCGGGGACGCGGCATCCGTCGTCGTGCTCGAGGCCGAGCGCATCGGCTACGGGGCCAGCGGCCGCAATGGCGGGTTCGTCGCCTCGTCGCTCACGCACGGACTCGCGCACGGCACCATGGTCTGGCCCGACCAGGTCGGCGCGCTGCACGAGGAGGGCGAGCGGAATCTCGCGGACCTCGTGGCGACGATCGAGGCGGCGGGCATCGACTGCGACCTGCGGCGCGTCGGCAAGACGACGCTCGCGGTGGAGGAGTGGCAGGTCGCGGGGCTCCGCGAGGCAGCCGAGCTCGGCGAGCGGCACGGTGTCGCGCTCGAGCTGCAGTCGCGCGACGAGGTGCAGGCCGACGTGCACTCGCCGACCTACCTCGGAGGGCTCCGCGACCGCACGGGCACAGTGCTCGTCGACCCGGCACGGCTCGCGTGGGGCATGGCGGCCGAGCTCGAACGGCGGGGCGTGCGGATCCATGACGGCTCGCGCGTGACCGGGATCGATCGCGCCGGCGCGCGAGTCGTGCTGCGTACAGCAGGCGGCGAGGTGCTCGCGCGCGCGGCGATCGTGGCGACCGCCGCATACCCAGCGCCGCTCAAGCGACTCGGGTCGTACATCATGCCGCTCTACGATCACGTGCTCATCACCGAGCCGCTCACGACCGCGCAGCGCGAGTCGATCGGATGGGCCGAGGGCCAGGGGCTCACCGACGCGGGCAACCAGTTCCACTACTACCGGCCGACGGCCGACGGCCGGATCCTGTTCGGCGGGTGGGACGCGGTGTACCACCGCGGGGGACGGGTCGACAGCGCGTACGAGCAGCAGGGCGGGTCCCATGCGCTGCTCGCGCGCCACTTCGCCGAGACGTTCCCGCAGCTCGCCGGCATCCGCTTCACCCATCGCTGGGCGGGGCCGATCGACTCGACCACCCGTTTCACGGCGGCATACGGCACCGCCCGCGGCGGGCGCGTCGCCTACGCCGTCGGGCACACCGGCCTCGGCGTGGGCGCCTCGCGGTTCAGCGCGGATGTCGCCCTCGACCTCCTCGCGGGGGAGCCGACCTCGCGACTGCGCTACGACATCGTGCGGCGACGGCCCTTCCCCGTCCCGCCCGAGCCGTTCCGCAACCCGATCATCCAGTACACCCGGCGCAGCATCCTCGCCGCCGACGCGCACGAGGGCCGGCGCAACCTGTGGCTTCGGACCCTCGACCGCTTCGGACTCGGCTTCAACTCCTGAAAGGCACCACCCATGACCACCACCGGCACCTTCATCGGCGAGTACCGCGCCGGCACGGGCGGGGACGCCGTCATCGTGAACCCCGCGAGCGAGGAGGAGGTCGCGGCCTACCGCGAGTCCGGCCTCGCCGACGTCGACCAGGCCGCCGCCGCGGCCCGCGCCACCCAGCCCGCCTGGGCCGCGAAGACGCCGGGCGAGCGCTCGCTCGCGCTGCTCCGCCTCGCCGACGCGATCGAGGCCGACGCCGAGCACCTCGCGACGCTCGAGGTCGAGGACTCCGGCAAGCCGTGGACGACGGCGTTCGACGGCGAGCTCCCCTTCGCCATCGACAACCTGCGCTTCTTCGCCGGCGCTGCGCGCTCGCTCGACGGCACCGGCGCCGGGTCCCTCTCGAACGGCTACACGTCGATCCTCACGCGCCGCCCCGTCGGCGTGGTCGCCGGCATCACGCCGTGGAACTTCCCCCTCATCATGGCGATCTGGAAAGCCGGTCCCGCGCTCGCCGCGGGCAACGCGGTGATCGTGAAGCCCGCGCCCGCGACGCCGCGCACCACGCTGCGGCTCGCCGAGCTCGCGGTCGAGGCGGGCCTCCCCGCGGGCCTGTTCAACGTCGTGACGGGCGATGCCGAGGTCGGCCAGGCGCTCGTCGCGCACCGCGAGGTCGACATGGTGAGCGTCACCGGATCGACGCAGACCGGCAAGGCCGTGATGCGGGGCGCCGTCGAGGGCGTGAAGCGCGTGCACCTCGAGCTCGGCGGCAAGGCGCCCGTCATCGTCTTCTCCGACGCCGACCTCGGTGCGATGGCGCAGGCGGTCGCGCTCGGCGCGACCTACAACACGGGCCAGGACTGCACGGCCGCGACCCGCGTCTACCTCGAGCGGTCGGTGTTCGACGACGGCGTCGCCGCGTTGCGTCAGGCCCTCGCCCGCGTCGTCGCGGGCGATCCGATGGATGCCGACACCCACATCGGCCCCCTCATCTCACGGGCGCACCGGGACCGCGTCGACGGATTCGTGAGCCGCGCGCTCGCGGAGGGCGCCGAGGCCCTCGTCGGCGGTCGTGCCATCGACCGCGTGGGCTCGTACTACGAACCCACGCTGCTCGTCGGCGCGCCCCAGTCGTCGGAGATCGTGCAGGGCGAGGTCTTCGGCCCGGTGCTCGTCGCGCTGCCGTTCGATGGCGAGGCCGACGGCATCCGTCTCGCGAACGACAGCGCCTACGGGCTCGCCTCGTCGGTGTGGACCTCGGACGTCGCCCGCGCGATGCGCGTCAGCCAATCGCTCGACGTCGGCGTCACCTGGGTCAACGACCACCTGCCGATCGCCTCGGAGGCCCCGCACGGCGGGGTGAAGGGCTCCGGCTTCGGCAAGGACATGTCGCTCGAGCCACTGCTCGACTACTCGGTCACGCGACACCTGATGATCCGCCACGCTCCGCCGCCCGAGACCTCGGGCTTCCGCCCCGCCTGAGCGCGATCGCCCGCCCCGACGGGCCGCCCGGCGTTACCATGCAGGCATGTCGGGGGATGTCGCGGACGAGAAGCCCCCGCCGCCGCTGCCGCCGCGCATGTCGCTCTCCCGGCTGCTCGACGGGTTCTTCTTCGTCTTCGCCGGTGCCGCCGCGGTGTGGCTCGCGTGGCTGCTCTTCAACCAGTCGTTCGAGTTCGGCTGGGCGGGCATCGGGTTCTTCCTCGTGTTCTGGATCGTGCTCGCCTACCTCGTGCTTCCGAGGCTGCACCGCATCCTCACGACGATCTACGTGCCCGACTACTTCATCGGTCGCACGCGCACGAGCGACGGCCTGCTGGGCGACCCCGTGAACCTCGCGTTCGACGGCGAGGAGGAGGCGCTGCACGCCGCGATGCGCGTGGCGGGCTGGACCCGGGCCGACGACGTCACTCTCGCGTCGAGCCGGCGGATCATCACGTCGACCCTCACCCGGCGGAGCTACGACGAGGCGCCCGTCAGCCCGCTCTTCCTGTTCGGTGAGAAGCAGGACTTCGCCTACCAGCAGGAGGTCGCCGGCAACCCCGCGAAGCGGCACCACGTGCGGTTCTGGCGCACGCCCGACGGCTGGCTCCTGCCCGGCGGGCGTCGCGTCGACTGGCTGGCGGCCGGCACGTTCGATCGCGCGGTCGGCTTCTCGCTCTTCACCCTGCAGGTGACGCACAAGATCGACGCCGACATCGACGTCGAGCGCGACCACATCGTGGCGACGCTGGTCGATTCCGACCCGAGCGTGCGGGTCGAGATCCTCGGCGACTTCTCGACCGGCTACCACTCGCGCAACGGCGGCGGCGACACCATCCGCACGGACGGCGACCTCCCCATCGTGCGCGTCGGCCCCCCGACCGTGGCCCCGGCGGGGGCCGAGTGGGCGACGGAGGTCGCAGCGAGCGTCACCGGGGGCCCCGAGACATCCGTCGAACGTGGCGGCGCGGCGACCTCCACCGGGGTCGGCGAGGATCCGGTCGCCAAGCGCGCCGCGTTCGAGTCACCGCTGCGGTTGGCCGAGCGCGAGCCGGTGAGACGGATGCCGCGGCCCGCGGCGACCGCGTTCGGCGCCGCGGTCGTCGTGCTCCGGGTCCTGGCGGGCATCGTGTGGATCGTCGCGATCGCGCTCCAGTGGGATGAGCTGCTGCGCGAGGAGTTCGACATCGTCGTGACGGGAGACGCCGCCGCGCGCCTCGCCCTCGTTGTCGTGGTCGTCGCCGGAGCGGTGGTGCTCGCGATCGAACTGCTGCTGGCGGTGCGCATCTGGGCGGGCGGCAACCTCTCGCGCATCGTCGTGATGATCTTCGCGACGATCAGCATCACCGGCACGGCTGCCGAGTCGTTCCTCGGAGACGCCGAGGTCACGGTGCGCACCACGTTCATCGCGGTCGCACTCGACATCCTCGTGCTGCTCGCGCTCTCGAGCCGTGACGCGCGGGCGTTCGCGCGGCAGCCCCGGCGGCGGCGCACCCGCGGGACCTGACGGGCCGCCGGAGGCGGTGAGCCGAGGCCGCCCGGCTCACGCCAACCCGATCGCCCTCCCGCTGAGCTCGAGCCCGAGCCATCCGGCCAGCGAGTCGAGCTCGCCGAAGACGGCCTCGACGACGTCGCGCGTGAACGGCGCGTCCTCGTGGATCGCGTCGACCCGGAGCACGCCCGCAGCGCGATCGGCGGTCGCATCGACCTTGCCCACGAGCCGGTCGCCGTGCAGGATCGGCATCGCCCAGTAGCCCCACCGGCGCTGGCCCTTCGGTTTGTACATCTCGAGCACGTACTCGTAGTCGAAGAGCTCGTCGAGCCGTCGCCGGTCGAACACGAGGCGGTCGAGCGGCGACAGGAGCGCGGTGCGCGGCGCGAGCGGCTCGTCGATGCGGTCGAGCGCCACGGGGTCGATGCGCCACGTGCCCCTGAGCCCCTCGACATGAGCGGGCTCGCCGATGCCGCGCGTGTCGATCGGCTCACCCGGCGAGCTCGCCCCGCGCCCCTCGCGGAGGATGCCGAGCGAGGCCAGTCGACGCTCGTTCCTGCGACGGTGGGCCTCGTCGGCGTCGAGCTCGTCGCCCACTGCCGCGGGAGGGTGGACCCGCTCGGCGACGTCCCACAGCCGGGCGCCGTCGCGCCGGCCCGACACCGCGACCTCGCCGCGGGCGGCGAGCACCTCGAGCATGCGCTGCACGTTCTTGTCGTTCGTCCATCCCGTCGAGGACCAGGGCACCACGGACGTGTCGGGGATCTCGGTCGCCGCGAGCGGACCCTCGGCCGAGAGCCTGATCAGGAGGTCGCCGCGGAACGATGCGTTGGCAGCGAGCCAGTTCCGCGTCGCCTCGTAGGTGGGCGCGGCGCGCATGACCGGCCGGAACAGCGCGAGATCGTCCATCGGCCGCACCATCATGTCGAGCTCGAACACCGTTCGGTCGACCTCGAGCGCGCGCGTGAGCTCGGCGGGGTCGTACGACTCGCCGAGCCGGCTCCACAGCACGAGGTCGGCGCTCGGCGCCACCGCCGAGACGGGGTCGACCTTGAGGAACGTGAGCCGCTGCACCACGTCGAGCACGTCGGCGGGCCGCTCGGCGTCGAGCGCCTGCGCTCGCACCGCGATCCGGCGCGCCTGCGCGCGCGTCACCTCGACGACCATGCCGCCACGTTACGCTCGTCCGCCGCACTCGCCGCCTCGCGAGACGGCCTGCGGGCGGACGGATGCCGTGTGCGTGCCATCCCGTGGTCGTCACGCTCCCGCTGCGCCGGGGTCGGAGCGTCTCAGGCGACGGATGCCTCGTGCTCGACGCACTGCGCCGGCGTGCACGCGTCGCAGCGGACGAGCTGCGTGCGGCACGCGGCATCCGTGCAGTTGACGGTTCTGCTGGTCGCCGCGCCGCAGCCCTCGCACACGCCGACGACCGTGGCGTGATCGCTGAAGTCGACCGAGCCGCGCCCGTCGAAGACGTAGAGCGAGCCCTCCCAGAGGCCGTCGTCGCCGAAGCGCTCGCCGTAGCGGACGATGCCGCCCTCGAGTTGGTACACCTCGCCGAAGCCGCGGTTCGCCATGAGGCTCGAGAGCACTTCGCAGCGGATCCCGCCCGTGCAGTACGTCACGACCGGTCGCCCCTTGAGGTGGTCGTAGGCGCCCGAGTCGAGCAGCCCGACGAAGTCGCGCGTGGTCTCGGTCGGCGGGACGATCGCGCCGCGGAACCGGCCGATCGCGGCCTCGACCGCGTTGCGGCCGTCGAAGAAGACGACCTCGTCGCCGCGCTCGGCGACCAAGGCGTGCAGCTCGTCGGGGGAGAGGCGGGCGCCGCCGCCGACCACGCCCGACTCGTCGACCCGCAGTTCGCCCGGCGCGCCGAACGAGACGATCTCGTCGCGCGCCTTGACGCTGAGCTTCGGGAAGTCGATGCTGCGCCCCTCGGCGTCGAGCCCGGTGCCCTCGCTCCACTTCACGTCGAGGCCGCGGAAGCCCGGGTACTCCTTCGTCTTCCGCACGTAGCGCTTGAGCGCACCCATCTCGCCGCCGAGCGTGCCGTTCAGGCCGTCCTTCGAGACGAGCACGCGCCCGCGCAGGCCGAGCGACTCCGCGAGGTCGCGCTGCCACAACCGGATCGCCTCTGGGTCGGCGAGCGGCGTGAAGGCGTAGAACAACAGGATCTTGGGCGTCGGCACCCCGAGATCCTAGGGGCGCAGGCTGGGCGGATGCCGCGACGCGGCGTGTGCGCGGAGGGCGGCATCCGCTCCGACGTACCCTGACCTCGACCGCCGACCGGGCCGTCCGCCCGGACGTCGCCGACCAGGAGGTTCGAGATGCTCGACGTGGATCCCTACGACGCGTTGCAGAAGCTCCGTCCCGTGGGCTCGTTCACCGTGACCAGCACCGACTTCGACGACGGCGGGCCGCTCGCGCGGCCGCAGTGGAGCCACGCCGCCGGCGGTGTCGACCGGTCGCCGCAGCTGTCGTGGAGCGGCTTCCCCGAGCGCACCCGCGGCTTCGCCGTGACCTGCCTCGACATCGACGCGCCGACCGGCTCGGGCTGGTGGCACTGGGCCGTCCTGAACCTGCCGCTCGAGACGACGAGCCTCGAGGCGGGCGCCGGCGCGCCGGGCGGACCGCCGCTGCCGGAGGGCGCGATGGTGCTCGCGAACGAGGACGGCGAGCGGGGCTTCGGCGGCGCGGCGCCGCCGCGCGGCACCGGCGAGCACCGCTACGTGTTCGTCGTGCACGCGCTCGACGTGCCGAGCCTCGAGCTCGACCCGTCCTCGACGCCCGCGGTGCTCGGCATCCGCTGCTTCGCGCACGCGCTCGCGCGCGGCATCCTGACGGGGACGGTCAACCGCGACTGAGCCGGGACCGGCCCGGTGCGTCGCGGTCGCGCGCCCGCTCAGTCGACTCTGCGCCCGAACAGGAAGTACGAGATCGGGCCGATGAAGTTCACGGCGATGACGATCGCCCAGATCCACTTCCGCCCGTTCACGTCGTCCGCATCGCGCTTGGCCAGGTCGGTCCAGGCGGCGGTCGCGAGCGCGAGCTGGACGGCTCCCGCGACGATGCCCCTGACCTGCTGGCCCCTGGAGAGGTCGCTCCACTCCTTCGCCATGGCTCCTCCGTTCCTCGGTGCCGGCGTCCTCCGCCGGCGGTGTCAGTGCTTGTTCCCCGACAGCGCGAGCACGCCACCGAGGCCGATCATCATGCCGCCGCCGGCGGCGGCCAGGTGCGAGGCCCGGCGCGGGGACCGCGCGAACCAGTCGCGCGCCCAGCCGGCGCCGAGCGCCCAGACCGAGTCGCACGCGAGTGCGAGCACCACGAACGCGGTGCCGAGCATCGCCATCTGCAGCGGGATGGCGCCGGCCTCGAACGCGACGAACTGCGGCAGCACGGCGACGAAGAACGCGATCGTCTTCGGGTTGGTGACGCCGACGACGAACCCCTCGCCGAGCAGGCGCCAGGGGGAGCGCGGCGCGACCTGGCGCGTGACGGCGTCCGCGGCATCCGCTCGGTGACGGATCGCCTGAACGCCCAGGTAGACGAGGTAGAGGGCGCCCGCGAGCTTGATCGCCGTGAAGAGGGCGACCGACTGCGCGACGACCGTGCCGACGCCGAGCGCCACGGCCGCGACGAGCGGCAGCATGCCGGCCGCGTTGCCGACGACGCTGAGCAGCCCGCCCACGCGGCCGAGCGCGAGCGAACGGCCGATCACGAACAGCACGCTCGGCCCCGGGATGACGATGAGCACCACCGAGGCCAGCACGAACGCCTGGAGGTTGGAAGCGGGAACCACGTCGGGATCCTACGCTCGCCCGGGTCGTGCCACGAGGGCCGGCAGCCCCTACTCCTCGTCGGGCTGCGGCGCGATCGGCTGTCCGAGCCGCACCCGCGTGCCGAACGGATCCGACACGAGCGACACGCGCTCGCCCCATTCGCTGTCCGACGGCTCCTCGACCACGAGGAAGCCGGCCTCCGCGAGCGAGGCCGTCACCGCGTCGACGTCGTCGACGTAGAACCACAGCAGGATGCCGGCGCCCTCGCCGGCCGTCGCCGCGTCGGCGAGGCCCAGGCCGACCTGCGACGACCCCGCCTGCAGCGTCGCGAACAGCGGCTCGCCCTCGGGCGGGTACCGGTACGTCACGGTGGCGCCGAGCCCGTCGCGGTAGAACCGCAGGGCGGCCTCCATGTCGGGCACCTCGACGATGGGGAACGCGGATTCGATCATGACCCCTCCTGCGGCCGACGCTACGCCGCGCCCGGGGGATGCCGCTACCGTTGCAGCGTGAGCGAGCACATCTCCACGAGCGTCGCCGACGGGGTCGGCCGCCTGACGCTCGAACGGCCGCAGGCGCTGAACGCGCTGAGCTACGAGATGATCCGCGCCCTCGCCGCCGTGTTCGACGCGTGGCGCCACGACCCCGAGGTCTCGATGGTCGTGCTCGACGGCGCGGGCGAGCGCGGATTCTGCGCGGGCGGCGACATCCGCGAGCTCTACGCGTACGCCACCGGCGGCCACGTCGCCGAGGCGCTGCGCTTCTTCCGCGACGAGTACCGGCTGAACGCCGCGATCGCACGCTACCCGAAGCCCGTCGTGGCGATCATGGACGGCATCACGATGGGCGGCGGCATCGGGCTCGCCGGGCACGCGTCGATCCGCATCGTCACCGAGCGCTCGCGCGTCGCGATGCCCGAGACCCGGATCGGCTTCACGCCCGATGTCGGCGGCACCTGGCTGCTCGGCCGCGCGCCCGGCGAGCTGGGCACGCATCTGGCGCTGAACGCGCGCACCATGGACGCCGCCGACGCCATGCACGCCGGCTTCGCCGACGCGTTCGTGCCGAGCGAGCACATCCCGCACCTGCTGCAGGCGCTGGCGGAGCGCGCCGACCCCGGAACGCCGTCCGAGATCGTCATGCTCTTCGACGAGACGCCCGGCCCGTCGGCGCTCGCCGCTGCGCGGCCCTGGGTCGACGCCTGCTTCTCGGCGCCGACGGTGCACGAGATCATCGACCGGCTGCGGGCGTTCGCCGAGGGGCGAGCGGATGCCGCCGCGTCCGACGCGGGCGGCGAGCCGCGGCATCCGTCGCACCAGCCGGCCCAGGCCTACGCGGCGGCGGCCGCCGACGAACTCGAGACGCTCTCGCCGACCGCGCTCGCCGTCACGCTCGAGGCCGTGCGTCGCGCCCGCACGCTGCCGAGCCTCGAGGACGCGCTCGAGCAGGAGTTCCGCGCCGTGTCGTGGTTCATCGGGCAGCACGACCTGCACGAGGGCATCCGCGCCCAGGTCATCGACAAGGACCGCTCGCCGAAGTGGGATCCGCCCACGCTCGACGACGTGCCGCGCGGGCTGCCGGCCCGCGTGCTCGAGGAGCAGTTGCACGACCCCGTCTGGCCGGCCGACGCCGCCTGACGGCCCGCCGGCCCGATCGGGAGGCCCCGTATCGAGCCCGTTGGGTCGAGGAGGACGCGGAGCGCCCGTATCGAGACCTCAGCGCGCCTTCGCGACCGCCGCCTCGAGCGCGACCCACGAGAGCATCGCGCACTTGATCCGCATGACGTACTTCGAGACGCCGTGGAACGCGATCGCGTCGCCCAGCACGTCCTCGTCGGGCACGCCCTCGCCCTTCGAGCGCAGCATCGCCCGGAACTCCTCGGCGAGGCCGAGCGCCTCGTCGACCGGCCGGCCGGCCACGAGGTCGGTGAGCACCGATGCCGAGGCCATCGAGATGCTGCACCCGTCGCCCTGCCAGGCGAGGGCCTCGATGTGCTCGTGCGCGTCGTCGAGCCTGACCCGCAGCGTGATCTCGTCGCCGCAGGTCGGGTTGTACTCGTGGTGCTCGGCGTCGGCGCCCTCGAGCGGGCCGTCGCCGTGCCGCGCTTTCGCGTGGTCGAGGATGATCTCCTGGTAGAGGCCGTCGAGGCTCGACATCACGCGGCTCCGAGTCCGAAGTAGCCGCGGACCTCGCCGAGCGCGGCGACGAACCGGTCCGCCTCCTCCGCGGTCGTGTACACGTGCGCGCTCGCGCGCGTCGTCGAGGCGAGTCCGAGCGCGCGGTGCAGCGGCTGCGCGCAATGGTGCCCCACGCGCACCACGAGCCCGGCGTCGTCGAGGAACTGCCCGACGTCGTGCGAGTGCACGCCGTCGACCGCGACGCTCACGAGGCCGGCGCGGGCCTGCCCGGGCTGCGGGCCGACGATGCGCACGCCGGGGATCGCGGCGACGCCCTCGACGACGCGCTCGGCGAAGGCCGCCTCGTGCGCGGCGACGGCATCCATGCCCATCCCCTCGAGGTAGCGGACGGCAGCGGCCAGCCCGATCGCCTGCGACACCGGCTGCGTGCCCGCCTCGAAGCGCTGCGGCGCGGGGAGGAACTGGGCCGTCTCGAACGTCACGCGGGTGATCGTCGAACCTCCGGTGCGGGCGGGCGGCAGCGCGTCGAGCAGCTCGGCGCGGCCGTAGAGCACGCCGATGCCGTTCGGGCCGAGCATCTTGTGCGCCGAGAAGGCGGCGAAGTCGACGCCGTAGCCCGCGAGGTCGACGGGTCGGTGCGGCACCGACTGGCAGGCGTCGAGCACGACGAGCGACTGCGGCGCGCGGGCGCGCACGGCCGCGACGACGTCGGCGACCGGCGCGATGAGCCCGGTCACGTTCGACACCTCGGCGAACGCGACGACGCGCGTGCGCGGGGTGAGCACCGCGACCAGGTCGTCGATCGACCAGCAGCCGTGCTCGTCGACCCGCACGGGAACCAGCCGGGCGCCCGTGCGCTCCGCGACGCGCTGCCACGGCAGCAGGTTGGCGTGGTGCTCTGCCTCGGTCAGCACGATCTCGTGGCCGGCGTGCAGCGCGAAGCGCGCAGCATCCGCCCCGCCGATGCCGGCGCTCGCGTCGGCGATGCCGAGCGCGACCATGTTCAGCGCGTCGGTCGCATTCTGCGCCCACACGATCTCGCGCTCATCGGCGGCGCCCACGAAGCGGGCGAGGTCGGCGCGCGCCTCCTCGAAGCGGGTGGTCGAGCGGCCGGTCGCGGCGCTCGCGCCGCGGTGGACGGCGGCGAGGTCGTGCTCGAGGTAGCCGCGTTCGGCGTCGAGCACCGCCGTCGGACGCTGCGCCGTGGCGGCGGAGTCGAGGTAGGCGGCGGGTCGGACGTCGCCCGAGTTCGCGAACGCCGGGAAGTCGCGGCGGATGTCGTCGATCGCGCGTGCGCCCACGCGCTCGGTGTCGGTGGGGATCATCCCCTCCATCGTCCCATGCCCCGCCCGTGAGGTCGCCGTCAAGCTCAGGCGGCACGCACGCCCGTTCGATAGCGTGAGCCACGTGAAGATCCACCACCTGCGTACCCACCGGAGCGACGAGAACCTCGCACGCGAGGGCCAACTCGCCTGGCAGCTCGCCGCCGTCGCGGTCGACCCCGTCGAGGTCGACGACGAGGTCGTCGAGATGGTCGTGAACCGCGTCATCGACAACGCCGCCGTCGCCGCGGCATCCCTCGCCCGGAAGCCCGTCGTGGCGGCCCGCAGCCAGGCGCTCGCGCACCCCGTCTCGATCGGCGGCGACGGCGCGACCGTGTTCGGTGCGGACGCCGCGCGGCGGACGTCGCCCGAATGGGCGGCGTGGGCGAACGGCGTCGCGGTGCGCGAACTCGACTTCCACGACACCTTCCTCGCGGCCGAGTACTCGCACCCCGGCGACAACATCCCGCCGATCGTCGCCGTCGCACAGCACCTGGCCGCATCGCGCGGGCTCACGGGCCATGAGCTCGTGCGGGGCATCGCGACGGGGTACGAGATCCAAGTCGACCTCGTGAAGGCGATCTCGCTGCACGCGCACAAGATCGACCACGTCGCCCACCTCGGCCCGTCGGCGGCCGCGGGCATCGGCACGCTCCTCGGCCTCGACCAGGAGACGATCTTCCAGGCGATCGGCCAGGCGCTGCACACGACGACGGCGACCCGGCAGTCGCGCAAGGGCGAGATCTCGACGTGGAAGGCCCACGCCCCGGCGTTCGCCGGCAAGATGGCGGTCGAGTCGGTCGACCGCGCCATGCGCGGCGAGACCAGCCCGGTGCCGATCTACGAGGGCGAGGACGGCGTGATCGCGTGGCTCCTCGGCGGCCCCGAGACGACCTACGAGGTGCCCCTGCCCGAGACCGGTGAGGCGAAGCGCGCCATCCTCGACACCTACACGAAGGAGCACTCGGCCGAGTACCAGGCGCAGGCGCTCATCGACCTCGCGCGCAGGCTGCACGACGAGTACCCCCTGATCCTCGATGATCCCGACCGCATCGAGTCGATCACCATTCACACGTCGCACCACACGCACCACGTGATCGGCACGGGTGCGAACGACCCGCAGAAGTACGATCCGGATGCCTCCCGGGAGACGCTCGACCACTCGATCCCGTACATCTTCACCGTCGCGCTGCAGGACGGCGCGTGGCACCACGCCGACTCGTACACGCCCGAGCGGGCGCACCGCCCCGACACCGTCGCCCTGTGGCGCAAGGTCTCGACCGTCGAGGACCCGGAGTGGACGCGCCGCTACCACTCGCTCGACATCGCCGAGAAGGCCTTCGGCGGTCGCGTGGTCATCCGCCTCGCCGACGGCAACGAGATCGTCGACGAGATCGCGGTGGCCGACGCGCACCCCCTCGGCGCCCGCCCGTTCGGCCGCGAGCAGTACGTGCAGAAGTTCCGGACGCTCGCCGAGTGGGTGCTCGAGCCCGCCGAGATCGAGCGCTTCCTCGACGTCGCGCAGCGCCTGCCGGAACTGGGCCCCGACGAGCTCGGCGGACTCACGATCACCGCCGCCCCTGGCGCCCTGACCCACGTCGAGATCCCCACCGGCCTCTTCTGACCCGGCCGTTCCGATGAGGACAGTTGTTGCGGGTCGAAGGTGGCTCGTACCCTCAACGACTGTCGTCATGCTCGAGGCCGGCGCGCGGCGGGGTACCAACGAGACCGGACGGTCTCTCCGTTCCAGCCTTTGCGGCGGAGGATGGTCGCGAGCCGACGCACGAGGGCGTCGGGATCGTCAAGGTCGGCCTGGGTGACCTCGGTCACGTGATACCCGAGCGCCTCGATCTCCGACTCGCGGGTACGATCGCGCCGCCATTGCCGTCGATCGGTCCGGTGGTGATCGCCGTGGTACTCGAGCACCTCGTGGTACTCCTCGAGAAACAGGCCGACACGGGCGACGAACCTGTCCGACGCGTCGCGCAGCGTGACGTTCGCCCGCGGTCTCGGGAGGCCCCCGAGGACGATCAGCGCCCGAAGTTCCGATTCCTTCGGCGACTCCGACGCCGGGTCGAGGAGTTCCAGCGCCGCGGCCAACTTGGGACGGATGCGGCGGTCGGGGTGTCGATGCGCTGCTCCGGTGAGCGCATCGAGGCCGATGCGGCGCACGGCGACATCACCGGCGGCCACGAGTTCGTGCACGTCGAGCGTGCGCGCGAGTTCGGTCCAGGTCCGCGCGAGCTTCGTGATCCGGAGGCCGGACACGGTCGTGATGTCGGACTCATCGATCCGCAGGCTCCGTCCGGTCACTCCCCGACGTCTGACCGCTCTGTTCGGGGCCGGGATGCCCACCTCGAGTGAATCACGGTGCCGAGGAGGCACGGGCAGTCCATGGACGATCGCCGCGGTCGTCCCGCTCGCGAAGGCGCATTCGTCGAGCACGCCGAGAACCGCGCGGCACCGCTCGGCGAAGGTGTGCTCGTGGTGCACGCGGGCACCTCTGCTCACCACGATCAGGTCCTTCGCGCGAAGACGAGAGGCGCTCACTCCCGCTTCGCGGGCGCGATGAACGCTGAAGCCGCCGTCGCGGAGCTCCGAGGGAAGGGCCGTACGTCGCGTCACCCGTGCAGGTTCGCCCCTCGAGCGCTCGCCGGGATCGGACCCGTCTCGATCAGGGCCCGTCGGCCCCGGCCGAACGGCTGTCGAGGACAGGTCGCCGTCCCCGGCTGCCGCCCGCCAGACCTGGTCTCGACGGTAGACGTGGGTCTTCAGCGAGCCGCACCCGCGGGGAGTGTCCACTCCAGCCCCGAAGCACATCGCGGCGGTGGGCCGTAGGCTGGGGGTCGGTCGCGACGCGGCGGCCCGCGGTCAGAGGAAGCCCACGAGGAGCACGATGAGCGATCAGTCCCCGCAGCCGGAGACGCCGAAGATCTACAAGGGTCTGGCCGGCGTCCCCGTCGACGTCACCGCGATCTCGAAGGTGAACCCCGAGTCGAACTCCCTGCTGTACCGCGGCTACCCGGTGCAGGAGCTCGCGGCATCCGTCACCTTCGAGGAGGTCGCCTACCTGCTCTGGTACGGCGAACTGCCCAACGACGAGGAGCTCGCCGCGTTCGAGGACCTCGAGCGCAGCCACCGCGGCCTCGACCACGAGGTCAAGCGCATCGTCGACGAGCTGCCGCTCACGGCGCACCCGATGGACGTCGTCCGCACCGCGGTCAGCGTGATCGGGGCGAGCGACCCCGCGACGCCCGACGACTCCCACGCCTCGAACCTCGAGAAGTCGGTCCGGCTGTTCGCGAAGCTGCCGTCGATCGTCACGTACGACCAGCGACGCCGCCACGAGCTCGAGTTCGTCGAGCCGAACAACGACCTCGGCTACTCAGCGAACTTCCTGTGGCAGGCGTTCGGCGAGACCCCCGAGCTCGAGGTCGTGAACGCCTTCGACACGTCGATGATCCTGTACGCCGAGCACTCGTTCAACGCCTCGACCTTCACCGCGCGCGTGATCGCGTCGACGCTCTCCGACCTGTACTCGGCGGTCACCGGCGCGATCGGAGCGCTCAAGGGTCCGCTGCACGGCGGCGCGAACGAGGCCGTCATGCACGCCTTCGACGAGATCGGCCCGGGCGAGGGCGGTGCGGAGCGCGCCGTCGAGTGGCTGGATGCCGCGCTGGCCGACAAGCGCAAGATCATGGGCTTCGGCCACCGGGTGTACAAGAACGGCGACTCCCGGGTGCCCACGATGCGCGATGCGCTCGAGCGGATGGTCGAGCACTACGACCGCCAGGACATCCTCGAGCTCTACACGGCGCTCGAGGACGCGATGGGCGAGCGCAAGGGCATCAAGCCGAACCTCGACTACCCGGCCGGCCCCGCGTATCACCTCATGGGCTTCGACACCGAGACGTTCACCCCCCTCTTCGTCGCGAGCCGCGTGACCGGCTGGACGGCGCATGTGATGGAGCAGCTCGCCTCGAACGCTCTCATCCGCCCGCTCTCGGTGTACGAGGGGCACGACGAGCGGCACGTGCCGCCGCGCGGCAACGCCGGCGGCGACCAGGGCTGAGCCGCACTGCGTCCGGCCGAGCCCCGACCAGCCACGAACGGGAACCGTCGCCGACGGCTTCGCGCCTGCCCACAACGCCGCGCGCGGCATCCGTCGCCGCACTGTGCCCGCCCGCCAAGGTGTGCCGAACCACCACGGAATCGGCCATATCCTCGTGGACTATGCACATGCTGTTCCGGACCCTGCTCCACATGCTGTTCCTGTCGCGCCGCAAGCCGACGCTCGGGCACTACGACATCGCGCGGACCAGGTTCATCACGCTGCCCACCGACCTCGACGTCAACCGGCACATGAACAACGGCGTGTACTTCTCCATCATGGATGTCGCGCGGTTCGACATGCTCGTCCGCAACGGCGTCTTCGGGCTCATGCGCGACAAGGGCTGGTACCCCGTCGTCGCGAGCGAGACGATCACGTTCCGGAAGTCGCTGCGCCTGTGGCAGCGGTTCACGATCGAGTCGCGCCTGCTCGGGTACGACGAGCGCGCGGTCTACGTCGAGCACCGGCTGGTGCGACCGGATGCCGCGGGCGAGCCCGAGATCTACGCGCGCGCCTTCATCCGCGCGCGGTTCCTGCGCAAGGAGGGCGGCACGGTCCCCGTGTCGGAGCTGCTCGAGGTGTTCGGCACGCCGCCGACCGATGACGAGCTGCCCGAGTGGATCGAGCGGTGGGGTGCGGATGTCGCGCTGCCGCCGACGCGCGCGGCGGCGCCGTCCGTCTGGCACTGAGCCGACGCCGGTTCGGCGCGGCGGGAGCGCTAGATCCGCGCCTTCCACGGCACGACGACCTCCTTGACGATGAGGAGGATGCCGGCGGCCACCGGGATCGCGACGAGCGCACCGGGGAGCCCTGCGAGGGTGCCGCCCGCGAGTGCCGCGATGAGCACGATCGACCCCGGCACCTGCACCGCGCGGTTCATCACGCGCGGGGTCAGGATGTACGCCTCGACCTGCATGTAGATGAGCATGCCGATGAGGACGACGAGCGCCGCCGTCGGTGAGACGAAGAGTGCGATCACCGTCATGAACGCGGTCGTCAGCACCGTGCCGATCATCGGGATGAGCGTGATGAAGAACGCGGCGACGGAGATCACGAGCGCGAAGGGCACCCCCGCGATCGTCAGCAGGATCAGGCTGTAGACGGCGTTGAAGAACGCGAGCACGACCATGCCGCTGAGGTACCGGCCGACGTTCTGCATGATCCGCTCGGCGTAGTCGACGACGCGTGCGCGGTGCGAGGCCGCGACCAGCGTGTAGATGGCCGCCTTCGACGAATCGAGCGTCGCTGTGAAGTAGATCGTCAGGATGAAGATGAAGAACGCCGTCGAGATGCCGCCGATGATCGCGAACCCGACGTTCAGCGCCCCGCCGCCGACGGTGGCCCAGGTGGCGGGATCGGTGATGACGTCGACGAACGTGGCGTACGCGGTCGCGAGCACCCCGTCGGAGTCGTCCGAGAGCTGCTGGAACCAGTCCTGCTCCTGCAGGTTCGCGTAGAGCTGCGGCAGCGAGCTGATGAACTCCGCCGCCTGGTTGATCACGATCGGCAGCACCAGCCAGAGCATGCCGCCGATGACGAGCACGAACAGGATGATGACGGTGAGGATGGCCCAGCCGCGCTTCATGCCGCGTCGCTCGAACCAGCGCACGAGCGGGTCGAGCCCGAGGGTGACGAAGACGGCCGCGAACACCGAGAACACCACGCTCGACAGGTTGATCAGCGCGGCGGCCAGGGCGAGGGTGACGAGCACGCCGGCCGTGGCGACGAGCGCCCAGACGAACGGCCGGTTCGCCATCATGCCGCCGGAGGCGGGCGGAGCGCCCGCCTCTCGCTGCCGGATCGTCTCGAGGTCTCGCGCACGCCGTCCCAGGGGCTTCACGCGCGTCAGTCTAGGGGTGCCGCGTCGCAGGGCGGGAGTGCCCGGCCGGGACTGCCGTTCGGCCGCGGCTCAGCGGCCGCCCGCGGCATCCGGCGCCTGCGCGGCCGCCGGCACGTGCAGGGCGCGGTACGTGTCGACGAGCCCCGGGTCGTACGAGCTCCACTCGGGCATCGCCGACCCCGCGCGCGCCGCGGCCAGCCGGTCGAGGAAGTAGTCCCAACCGGGGCCGATCGACGTCGCGTCGGCAGGAGTGCGCAGCCGCTGCCCGAGCGTGAGCGTCGTCATGCCCCCGGCCTCCCGAAGGTGGCAGAACACGCGCACCGCGTCCTCGCCCTCGCCGATGTCGGCGTGGAAGCCGTGCGGGGCATCGCACTCGAGGATCGACGTGTTCTGCCACTCGGCGTCCTCGCTCGACATCCGGAAGCGGACGGCGCCCGTCGAGGGGTTCCCCGTGTAGGTGCCGATCCACGCGAGCATCGCGGTCGGGTTGGTGAGGGAGTACCAGACATCCTCGATCGGGGCGTGGAACAGCCGATCGAACTGGAGGTAGAGCCCGTCTCCCTTGTGAACGTAGTGGCCGGTCGCTCGAGTGATGGTCATCGTCGCCCCCATGCGTGTCGTCCTGCCCTCAGGCTAATCCGGCCGCCCCGGGAGGGCTAGAGTGGCGCGCATGAGCACTCGGGGAACCTCGCAGCAGACGCACGACGAGCAGTCGCTCCACATCGCCGGACGGCACAGCGGCATGTGGGGGTGGTTCAGCGGGATCATCGTGCTCGCGCTGGTCGCCGTGCCGCTCAGCGCGGCCTTCGCCTTCGCCACGAACCCCCAGACCCAGCAGCTGTTCGGCGGTCGCCTCTCGGAGGCGACGGCGGGCGGCTACCAGGCGTTCTGGTGGGTCGTCACGCTGCTGCTGATCGCGCTGCCGATCCTCGTCGGCTACGGCGTCGCGAAGATGTCGGGTCGCGCCCTGATCATCGTCGGCGCGATCGTCGCGCTGTTCGTGATCGCGATCATGATCCTCGGGCAGCTCTTCGTCTTCTGACGCCCGGTCCGGCGCGTGCCATCCGTCGTTCTCAGGGGAGTTCGCCCTCGAGCACGGCCATCGCCGCGTTGTGTCCGCCGATGCCGCTGACCGCGCCGCCGCGAACCGCGCCCGAGCCGCAGACCAGCACCCGGGCGTGTCGGGTCGCGACGCCCCAGCGCTCCGCGGGCGTGACCGGTTCGACGCCGGGCTCGGTCCACGGCCACGACAGCGGCCCGTGGAAGATGTCGCCTCCGGGCATGTTGAGCGCCTCCTCGAGGTCGCGCGTCGTCTTCACCTCGATGCACGGGCGGCCGGCGGCGTCCGTCGCGATCACGTCGGCGATCGGCTCGGCGAGCACCGAGTCGAGCGACGCGAGCACGGCGTCGCGCAGGCGTTCGCGCAGCTCGTCGTTGCCGTGCACGTCGACGAGCCGGTCGGGCACGTGCAGCCCGAAGACCGTGAGGGTCTGGGCGTCGGATGCCGCGAGCTCGGGCCCGAGGATCGTGCGGTCGCTCAGGGTGTGGCAGTAGATCTCGCACGGCAGCGGGTCGGGCAGGTCGCCGCCGGCCGCCTGGCGGTGGGCGGACTCGAGCTGGGTCTCGAGTTCGTTGATATGGAACGTGCCGGCGAACGCCTGCTCGGGTGCGACCTCCGCGTCGGCCAGCCGCGGCAGGCGCGTGAGCAGCAGGTTGACCTTCACCTGGGCGCCCTCGGGCATGCCGGCTCGGGCGAGGCGGCGGCGGTCGGCGTCGCCCAGCGGGACCTCGTCGGAGCCGGGCAGTGGGGCGGCTTCGTCGCGAGGGGCGACGGATGGCACGGGGCCGGCCCCGTCGGCCGCATCGGGCGTGCCGGTCGCGTCCGGCGTGCCGGTCGCCGCGGCTGCCGCGACCAGACCGTCGAGCACGACCGGCGCGACGTTGGCGAGCACGACCTGCGCACGCGACATCCGCTCGGCCCCGCCCTCGCGCCAGTGCACGGCGCCGGACGCCCCGTCGATCACGACGACCTCCGCGCCGGTTCGGAGCTCGGCGCCGGCCTCGCGCGCGGCCCGCGCGAGTTCGCCGGAGACGGCGCCCATGCCGCCGACGGGCACGTCCCAGTCGCCGGTGCCGCCGCCGATCACGTGGTAGAGGAAGCAGCGGTTCGCGTCGAGCGACGGATCGTCGAGGTCGGTGAACGTGCCGATGAGCCCGTCGGTCGCGACGATGCCGCGCACGAGGTCGTCGGCGAACCGTGCGTCGATCGTCTCGCCGAGCGGGCGCTCGACGAACCCGCTCCAGACGCGGTCGTCGCCGACGAGCGCCCGCGCGTCGGCGCGGGTCGGCAACGGCTCGGTGAGCGTCGGGAAGAGCGCCTCGGCGACGCGGGCGGTGTCGGCGTAGAACGCCTGCCAGGCCTCGGCGTCGCCCTCCGCCCCGACCCGGGCGAACGCGCGGCGGGCTTCCTCGGCGTCCGCTTCGACGTCGACGAGCAGGCCGCGCGACGGGTCGCGGGGGTCGGGTGTGTACGAGGAGAAGCGCCGCCGCACGAGTCGGATGTCGAGCCCGAGGTCGTCGATGATCCGCCGCGGAAGCAGGCTCACGAGGTACGAATAGCGACTCAGCCGCGCATCGACGCCGTCGAACGCCTCGGCCGAGACCGCGGCGCCGCCGAGGTGGTCGTCGCGCTCGAGCAGCAGCACGCGCCTGCCGGCGCGTGCGAGGTAGGCGGCCGCGGTCAGGCCGTTGTGGCCGCCGCCGACGATGACGACGTCGCGGTCGTGCTCCCCGTCGGGGACGGGTGCGTCGGCAGGCAGGGGTGCGTCGGCGGCGTGCGCATCGGTGGGCATCCCAGCAGCGTAGACGAGTCGAAGTCGGTCGACCGATGCGCCCGGGGCCACCGGACGCATCGGTCGTGCGCCGCGCTCAGCGCGCGCGACGCATCGCGCGGACGCCGAGGCCGAGGCCGAGGGCGCACGTGACCGCCGCCGCGATGACGCCGCCGAAGATCGCCGGGTCGCCGAACCCGCCCGCGAGCAGCGCCCGCTCGGCGTCGACGAGGTAGCTGAGCGGGTTCACCGCGGCGGCGACCTGCATCCACGCCGGGCCGTCCTCGAGCGGCAGCAGCATGCCCGAGAGGATCATGAGCGGGAACAGCAGCGTCTGGTGCACCATCCAGAACATCCAGTCCCGGTTCCGGCAGGCGAGCGCCAGCGTGTAGCTCAGCGCGCCGAGCCCGACGCCGAACACCGACAGCACGGCCAGGCCGGCGATGAGCCCCGGAACGTCGAGCCGGAATCCGAACGGCACCGCGACGAGCACGACGAGCGTGCCCTGGATGACGAGCGGCACGACGTCCTTCAGCGCGCGACCGACGAGCAGGGCCGCGCGCGAGATCGGCGCGACGAGCGTGCGCTCGTGCGAGCCGGTCTGCATCTCGAAGAGCAGGTTCGCGCCCGTCGAGGCCGTGCCGAACAGGGCGACCATCACGAGGATGCCGGGGACGAACCACTGCAGCGTGCCCGCGGCATCCCCGCCGGACGCGCCGATGAGCAACGGCCCGAACAGGCCGAGGAAGACGAGCGGCTGGACGAGCGAGAAGATCACGCTGAACGGGTCTCGGACGAGCGGCCTCGACTCGCGCACGAAGACGGCGGCGGTGTCGTGGGCGAATCCGGTGGGGCGAGGGGCGGATGCCGCGGGGTCGGCGTCCTGCACTGGGGCGGCGGTGGACGTGGTGAGGGTGTTCATGGGGTGCTCCTGTGTCTGCTGGTGGTCTCGGTGCGGGCGCTTCGCGTCCTCCTCGACCGGCGGGTGGGTCGGTCAGGCGGCGGCCGCGCCCTCCTCGCGGAGGCTGCGGCCCGTGAGCGCGAGGAAGACGTCGTCGAGCGTCGGCGCCCGGTGCGTCGCGGCGACGACCGGGATCCCGGCGGCGTCGAGTTCGCGGATCCAGCGCGGCAGCGCGAGGTCGCCGTCGGACGCGGGGACGCCGACGCTCACGCCGTCGTGCTCGCCGTCGAGGCGTGCGGCGGCGGCCGCGGCATCCGTCGCCGACCCGAACGTGAGCGTGACCCGGTCGCCCGCGAGCCCGTGCTTGAGTGCCGACGGGGTGTCGTCGGCGATGACGCGCCCGTGGTCCATGACCATCACGCGCTCGGCGAGCTGGTCGGCCTCGTCGAGGTAGTGCGTGGTGAGGAAGATCGTCGTGCCGGTCGTTCGCCGGAGGTCGACGATGTGCTCCCAGAGGTTCGCGCGGCTGTGGGGGTCGAGGCCCGTCGACGGCTCGTCGAGGAACAGCAGCGTCGGACGGTGGATGAGTCCGAGCGCGATGTCGAGGCGCCGCTTCTGCCCGCCGGAGAGCGACTGCACCTGGCGATCGGCGACCGGGCCGAGCTCGAGCGACTCGATGAGCTCGGCGGCCCGTGCGCGGGTGTCGCGCCGCGACATCCCGGAGAACGCGCCCTGCGCGTGCAGCTCGTCGCGGACGCGCTGCGTGTGGCCGCCGCTGGTGCCCTGCCCGACGTAGCCGATGCGGCGTCGCACGCCGCCGGGGTCGCGGCGGATGTCGCATCCCGCGACCACCGCGTCGCCCGACGTGGGCGGCAGCAGCGTGGTGAGCATGCGGAGCGTGGTCGACTTGCCGGCGCCGTTCGGGCCGAGGAACGCGACGAGCTCGCCGCGCGCGACCTCGAGGTCGAGGTCCGTCACGGCCTCGACGGGCTGTCCCTTCGTGCGGAAGGTCCGGGTGAGCCCCCGCGCACAGATCATGAGGTTCGGTTCGTTGTCCATGAGGCCAGCGTCCCGCGCCATCCGGTCAGTTTCCGACCGGAATCGGAGAATACTGGACACATGGCCGCGACCACCTCCCGCACGCTCGACCTGCTCTCGCTCCTCCAGAGCCACCGGCACTGGACCGCGCGCGAACTCGTCGACCGCCTCGACGTGAGCGAGCGCACGCTGCGCCGCGACGTCGAGCGGCTGCGCGAGCTCGGATACGCGATCGAGTCGACCCGGGGCGTCGCGGGCGGCTACCGACTCGCCGCCGGCACGGGGCTGCCGCCCCTGCTCCTGACCGACGACGAGGGCGTCGCGATCGCCGTGGGCCTGCGCTCGCAGGCGGCCGCCGGGCTGCGCGGCGCCGAGCACACCACCTTCAGCGCGCTCGCGAAGATCGAACAGGTGCTGCCGCCGGCGCTGCGCCGGCGGATCGAGGCGCTGCAGGCCGTGGCGGCGCCGACGGGAGCGCTCGGGCCCGGGTCGCAGGCGCGCCCCGCGCCATCCGTGGACAGCGAACTCCTGGGACTGCTGGCGCTCTGCTGCCGCGACGCCGAGCGGATCAGGATGAAGTACACGGATGCCGCGGGCGCGGCGAGCACGCGCTCGATCGAGCCGCACCGGCTCGTGCCGCTCGGCCGGCGCTGGTACCTGCTCGCGTGGGACCGCGACCGCGACGACTGGCGGACCTTCCGGCTCGACCGGATCGACGACGTGTTCCAGACGCGCGTGCGCTTCGCGCCGCATCCGCTCACCGACGACGAGGCGCTCGAGCGCGTGCAGCGCGCGGTGCGCTGGCGCGACCAGGCGGTGCGCGCGTCGGTGCGGGTGGCGATGCCCGTCGAGGAGTTCCGCGAGCGGCTCGGCTGGTGGGCGCGCGACGCGGTCCCGGCTCCCGACGGATCGGGCACCGTCTGGCCGATCGAGGGGGAGTCGGTCGCGGGGGTCGCGGCGGCGCTGCTCTGGGTGCCCGAGGGCGTCGGATGCCGCGTCGACGGGCCGCCCGAACTGCTGGCCTTCCTCGCGGCGCAGGCCGAGCGGTTCCGCGCCGCGGCCGCCGCCTGAGCGGCCTGCCACCACCGCGGGCTCACTCCTGCGCATATCCGATCCGCAACCCCGCGCCACGGGCGGATCGAGCGGCGTGCCGGATCGTGTATCCGCGGAACTGGACCGCGGGCTTGCAGTCTGGGCAGGAGGGGTGGCGCGTGTCGGCGGACCGCGGTCGAATGGGGGCATGGACATCGCCTTCATCGCCGGGTTCGGCCCGATCGGCACCATCGACTCCGCATCGCACGACTTCTGGGCGGGTGCACTCGGCATCCCGTTCCACGAGAACGCGCCCCGCTACTTCCACACCGAGGAGGTCGAGGGAGCGAAGGCGTTCGCGATCTGGCCGCTCGACCAGGCCGCCGAGGCGACCTTCGGCACGACGGAATGGCCCTCCGACCGGCCCGTGCCGCAGGCGTGGATCGAGTTCGACGTCGCCTCGCCCGAGGCGGTCGCGCCCGCCGTCGAGGAACTGCGCGCGAAGGGCCTGGAGATCCTCGTCGAGGCGCACGACGAGCCGTGGGGGCAGACGACCTCACGGCTGATGAGCCCCGAGGGGCTGCTCGTGGGGGTCAGCCACACGCCGTGGATGCACGGCGACGGGACGGCCTGACGTGTCAGCCTGAGCGCTCGAGCGTGCCGATGGGGGAGCCGTCCTCACCGAGCACCGTCATGGTGTCGTCCGCGACATCCGCGACGCTCATGCCCGCGAGCCAGTCGTCGACGTCCTCGCACGCCATCTTCGTGGACGCCACGTTCTCGAACTCCACCTGGTCGGCCTCATCGACCGACCACGTGCCGTTCAGCGTGTTGCAGCCGTCGCTGCCGGTGAAGTCGCCGCCCTCCTCGAGCGTGAGGAACGGCGAGCCCTCCGCCGACGAATCGCCCCACGTCCCCGTCGGATCGATGTCGCCCCCGGTGTCCTCGCCGGCTTCGCCGCTGCACCCGCTGAACGCGAGCGCGGCCGCCAGCACCCCCATGCCGATGACGAGCCTCTGCCTGCTGGTCATGCTCGCAGCGTAGCCCTGCCCGCACCCCCGCCGCACGAAGATCCGGCCGATGGGCGTGCGTCGAGTGCCGTCGGCCGGATCTTCACGCATGAGGTGGGGCGGGCGGATGCCGCTGGGCGGCGGCGGGGGGTCAGTCGTGCGTGGGAGGCGGAGCGCTGCGGGCGGCGGCGCGGGCGAGGGCGTCGCGCGCCGCCACCACGGCGGGGCGCCGGGCCGAGGCGCGTCGCGTCGAGGAGAACACCTCGCGGAAGGGGTCGTCGGGGAGCGACGCGAGCTGCACGCTCGGCGCCTCGCCGGCCCACACGAGATCGGGGAGGAGCCCGACGGCATTGCCCGAGCGGATCAGGCGGATGTGCGCCATGAGGTCGGCGGTCTCGAAGCGCACGTCGGGCTCGAATCCGGCGCGGCGGCAGAGCTGCTCGGCCCACTCCCGGGAGGCCGTGCCGCGCGGCTCCATGACCCACGGCATGTCGGCGGCCGCGGCGAGCCCGTCGTCGGCGACCGACCGCAGCAGCTCGGTCGGCGCGTCCTTCGGGAGCGCGGCGGCGACCGGGTCGGGTCGGCGCAGCCCGCGCCGACGGGCGGCCGGGTGCGGCGGCAGGGCGAGCCGGATGGCGTCGCGTGCGAGGGGCACCCGGTCGAGTTCCGGATGCAGCGGACGCGTGTAGCCCGGATACTGCTCGGCCACGACGAGGTCGAAGTCACGTGCGGCGACGTCGAACAGCGCGAGCTCGGGCTCGCGCTCGGTGACCTCGACGCGCAGCGACGGGTGCTCGGCGGCGAGCAGCGTGAGCGCCTGGGGGACGACGGCGTGCGCCGCGGACTGGAACACGGCGATGCGCACCGTGCCGCCGACCGTGGTGAGCGAGCGCGCGACATCCGCCTCGGCCTCTTCGAGTCGTTCGAGCACGGCCTGCGCGTGGCCGACGAGCAGTTCGGCCTGGGGCGTGAGCTGCACGCGCCGGCCGACCTGGACGAGGAGCGGCACGCCGGCCTCCTTCTCGAGCTGGCTGAGCTGCTGCGATACCGACGACGGGCTGTACGAGAGCGCCTCGGCGACGGCGGTGAGGGTGCCGCGCCGGCTGAGCTCGACGAGGAGGCGCAGTCGGCGGACGTCGAGCATGCGCACGACCTCCTCACGAGGCATCCGCCCCGGCTTCGGGCCCGATGCGGCGCGGCGGCGGCGGCCGCCTCCGACATTCGGGAAACATGAACAGTATGCATCGGATTCATTCGCTGTACTGAATGGAACAGGAGTCGCACACTGGAAGTGCCGGGCGTGCACCATCCCGTGCGCCCTCCGAGACCTAAGGACACCGCAGTCGTGACCACTTCGAAGCTCCTCACGGACGTCGTCCCCGACACCGACCACGTCGTCGCCCTCGTCGAGCGCTGGCTCGCCGAGAGCGCCAACCACCCCGTCGACCCCGCCGCGCAGCGCCTCGCGGGCGTGCTGAAGGACGAGAACGGCCTCGCCTTCACCGTGGGCTTCGTCGACGGCGTCATGCGCCCGGAGGACCTGGGCGTCGCCGGTCGCAACCTCGCCGAGGTCGCGAAGCTGACCCCGAAGTTCCTGCCGGCATACCTGAAGGCCGCGATCCGGCTGGGCGGGGCGATGGCGCCCGCGTTCCCGTGGATCGTCATCCCGATCGCCCGCCGGGTGCTCCGCGCCATGGTCGGGCACCTCGTGCTCGACGCCACGCCGGCCAAGCTCGGCCCCGCCATCGCGAAGCTCCGCGAGTCGGGCAACCGCCTGAACCTGAACCTCCTCGGCGAGGCCGTGCTCGGCGAGCACGAGGCCGACCGCCGCCTGAAGGGCACCTACGACTTCCTCGCGCGCGACGACGTCGACTACGTCTCGATCAAGGTCTCGAGCGTCGTGAGCCAGCTCTCGATGTGGTCGTTCGACGAGGCCGTCGAGAAGGTCGTGGCCAAGCTCACGCCGCTCTACGAGCTCGCGGCCGAGGGCTCGGCCGCCGGCACGTCCAAGTTCATCAACCTCGACATGGAGGAGTACCGCGACCTCGACCTCACGATCGCGGTCTTCAAGCGACTCCTCGACCAGCCGCAGCTGCGCGCCCTCGAGGCCGGCATCGTGCTCCAGACCTACCTGCCCGACGCGCTCGGCGCCATGCAGGACCTCACCGAGTGGGCGCAGGCGCGCCGCGCGGCGGGCGGCGCCCCCATCAAGGTGCGCGTCGTCAAGGGTGCGAACCTCGCGATGGAGACCGTCGACGCGCACGTCCACGACTGGCCGCTCGCGACCTACTCGACCAAGCAGGACTCCGACACGAACTACAAGCGCGTGCTGCACTGGTCGATGACGCCCGAGCGCATCGACGCCGTGAAGCTCGGCGTCGCGGGCCACAACCTCTTCGACGTCGCCCACGCCTACCTCACGGCGAAGGAACGCGGAGTCGGCGATGGCGTCGAGTTCGAGATGCTGCTCGGCATGGCGACCGGCCAGGCCGCGGCCGTGCGCGGCGACGTCGGACGCCTGCTGCTGTACACGCCGGTCGTGAACCCGAGCGAGTTCGACGTCGCGATCGCGTACCTGATCCGCCGCCTCGAGGAGAACGCGAGCCAGGACAACTTCATGTCGGCCGTGTTCGAGCTGAACGAGAACCGCGCGCTGTTCGAGCGCGAGCGCGACCGCTACCTCCGCTCGCTCGCCGCACTCGAGGGCGAGGACCTCGACGGCCCGGCGCCGTCCCCGAACCGCACGCAGAACCGCCGCACCGAGTGGGACGAGAAGGAGGTCGCCGAGCTCGCCGGCACCGTCGTCGGCGCGCCCGCTCCGGGTGAGGAGCACGAGGGCTCGCTCACGAGCGTCGTCCTCGGCATCACGCGCGGGTCGGGGCTCGACGGTGATCTGGCGGACGCCGCGGCCGCCGCGGCCACCCTCACCGGCCCCGGCGTCACGCCGGGCTTCCGCAACGAGCCCGACACCGACCCCGCGCTCGCCGCGAACCGCGACTGGGGCCGCCGCATCCTCGAGCGCGTCCCGACCTCGACGCTCGGCATCGACACCCTGCAGGCGAACCGCATCGAGACCGTCGAGGAGCTCGAGCAGCTCATGACGACGGTTGCCGCGAACGGCGCCGCCTGGGGCGCCCTGCCGGGCGACGAGCGGGCCGCGGTGCTGCACCGCGCGGGCCTCGCACTCGCCGCGAACCGCGACCGCCTCATCGAGGTCATGGCCGCCGAGACCGGCAAGACGATCGCCGAGGCGGACCCGGAGATCAGCGAGGCGATCGACTTCGCGCACTACTACGCCGAGCGCGCCCGGGAGCTCGACCGTGTGCAGGGCGCCCGCTTCGTGCCCTCGAAGCTCACCGTCGTGACCCCGCCGTGGAACTTCCCGGTCGCGATCCCCGCGGGCGGCGTGCTCGCCGCGCTCGCCGCGGGCTCGGGCGTGATCATCAAGCCCGCGAAGCTCTCGCAGCGCTCCGGCGCGATCATGGTCGAGGCGCTGTGGGAGGCCGGCATCCCGAAGGACCTGCTCGCGCTCGTCGACCTCGGCTCGCGCGACCTCGGCACCACGCTCGTCTCCGACGAGAAGGTCGACCGCGTCATCCTCACGGGCGCCTACGAGACGGCCGAGCTGTTCCGCTCCTTCCGTCGCGACCTGCCGCTGCTCGCCGAGACCAGCGGCAAGAACGCGATCATCGTGACTCCGTCCGCCGACCTCGACCTCGCGGCATCCGACGTCGTGAAGAGCGCCTTCGGCCACGCGGGCCAGAAGTGCTCGGCGGCCTCGCTGGTCATCCTCGTCGGCTCGGTCGCGAAGTCCGAGCGGTTCCGTCGCCAGCTGGTCGACGCCGCGACGAGCCTCCGCGTCGGCTGGCCCGAGCACCCGCAGAGCCAGATGGGCCCGATCGTGGAGCCCGCGAACGGCAAGCTGCTGCACGCGCTCACCACGCTCGGCGCCGATGAGGAGTGGCTCGTCGAGCCGCGGCAGCTCGACGGCACCGGCCGCCTGTGGTCGCCCGGCATCCGCGCGAACGTCAAGCCCGGCTCGTACTTCCACCTCACCGAGTTCTTCGGCCCGGTGCTCGGCATCATGCACGCGAAGGACCTCGACGAGGCGATCCGGTTCCAGAACGCGGTCGACTTCGGCCTGACCGCCGGCCTGCACTCGCTCGACTCCGACGAGCTCGCGACCTGGCTCGCGACCGTCGAGGCCGGCAACCTGTACGTCAACCGCGGCATCACGGGCGCGATCGTCCAGCGCCAGCCGTTCGGCGGCTGGAAGCGCTCGTCGGTCGGAGCGGGCGCCAAGGCCGGCGGACCGAACTACCTGTTCGGCCTCGGCGACTGGCAGCCCGTGCACGACGAGCCCAGCCGGTCGCTCCACCTGCGCGGCCTCGAGCAGCGCGTGACCGACCTCATCGAGGCGTCGCAGCCGTCGCTCGAGTACGAGGCGTACGAGGTGCTCCGCCGTTCCGCGCTCTCCGACGCGGTCGCCTGGGCCGACGAGTACGCCACCGTGAAGGATGTCTCGGGCCTCGGCGTCGAGCGGAACCTGTTCCGCTACCTGCCGCTCCCGGTCACGGTCCGCGTGAGCGAGGACGCCACGCTCGCCGACGGCCTCCGCGTCATCGCCGCGGGCCTGCTGGCGAAGTCCCCGCTGTCGATCTCGACCGCGCACGAGTTGCCGAAGGGCGTGCGCGCGCTGCTCGCGTCGCGCGACATCCGCGTGGTCCGCGAGGGCGACGCCGGCTGGATCACGCGCGCCGGCAAGGGCGAGATCACGGGCCGCGTGCGACTCGTCGGCGGGTCGGCGACGGCGCTCGCCGAGGCCACGGGCGGCACGCCCGACCTCGCGGTGTGGTCGCACCCGGTCACCCCGTCGGGCCGCGTCGAGCTCCTGCCGTTCCTGCACGAGCAGGCGATCTCGATCACGAACCACCGATTCGGCAACCCGACGACGATCTCCGACGACGTGATCTAGCGGCGTCGACGGATGTCACGGGGCGGTCGCGCGAGCGGCCGCCCCGTTCGGCGTGCCCCCGGTGCCGCCCGCGCCATCCGCTCGCCCTTGTGCGCTCGCCGAGGCTGCGCTAGACACGGACCAGGTTGCGAGGCCGCGTCCTGAACCATCCGCACGGGGGCGGATCGAACGGCGAGGGGGCACTGATGACATCGACGACCGAGCCGCGGGCGACGTCGAAGCTCAGTTTTCCCGCGCTCACCGCGATGGTCGTCGGCTCGATGGTCGGGGCGGGCGTGTTCCAGCTCCCTGCCCGGTTCGCGGCGCAGACGGGCGTGTACGGAGCCCTGATCGCCTGGTCGATCGCCGGTCTCGGCATGCTGACGCTCGCGCTCGTGTTCCAGACGCTCGCGATGCGCAAGCCGAAGCTCGACAACGGGGTCTACGTCTATGCACGCGCGGGCTTCGGGGTCTATCCCGGCTTCCTCTCGGCGGTGGGCTACTGGGCGTCGGCGTGCGCGGGCAACGCCTTCTACTGGGTGCTCATCATGACGACGCTCTCGCAGCTCTTCCCCGACCTCGAGCCGGTGCTCGGGCAGGGCGACACCTGGCCGGCCTTCTTCGTGTCGGTGGCCGCGGTATGGGGCGTGTACCTGCTGATCCGGCGGGGCGTGCGCGAGGCCGCCGCCGTGAACTTCATCGTCACGGTCGCCAAGCTCGTGCCGCTCGCCCTCTTCCTGGTGCTCGTGGCCTTCTTCTTCGACTGGGACGTCTTCGTCGGCAACCTCTCCGGCGACGACGGCCCGGCGGCCTACGAGACGCTGTTCGCGCAGGTGCAGGGCACCATGCTCATCACGGTGTTCGTGTTCCTCGGCATCGAGGGGGCGAGCGTGTACTCGCGCTATGCGAGGAAGCGCTCGGACGTCGGCCGGGCGACCGTGCTGGGCTTCCTGTCGGTGCTCGCGCTCTTCGCGTCGGTGTCGATCCTGTCGTACGGGATCCTGCCGCAGGCCGAGATCGCCGCCCTCCCGCAACCCTCTGCCGGCGGCGTCCTCGAGGCCGCGGTCGGGCCGTGGGGCGGCGCGTTCATCCGGGTCGGGCTCATCATCTCGGTGCTCGGCGCCTACCTGGCGTGGCAGTTGCTCGCCGCCGACGTCGTCTTCGCGGCCGCGAAGGACCGGGACCTGCCGCGCTACTTCGCCCGCCTGAACGCCCGGGAGGTGCCCGAGCACGCGGTGCTGTGGACCTCGATCCTCGTCACCGCCATCCTCTTCCTCGTGCAGTTCGTGGACGACGCGCTCGACTTCACCCTCGACCTCACCGCCGCGCTCTCGCTCGCTCCGTACGCGCTGGCGAGCGCGTACGCCGTGAAGATCGCCGTGCAGCGAGACGGCTACGCGGATGCCACGACGGCCCGTCGCACGCGCGAGCTCGTGATCGCGGCGATCTCGACGGCCTACACGCTGTTCCTGATCTGGGCGGCGGGCTACGTCTTCCTGTTCCTCGCGTCCATCCTGCTCGCCCCCGCCACGGCCCTCTACGTCGTCGCCCGGCGCCAGCAGCAGGCGAGGGTCTTCACGCCCGCCGGGCTCGTGGTCTTCATCGCGATCGTCGCGTTCGCCGTGATCGGAATCGTCCTGCTCGTCACCGGGGTCGTCCAGCTCTGACCGTCCTCGCGCCGCGGCGCAGAAGGGAGCACGCCATGTCGGACCATTCGTACGGGGTCCACTCCGAGGTCGGCCGGCTCCGGAAGGTGCTGGTCTGCCGGCCCGGGCTCGGGCACGAACGGCTCACGCCGAGCAACAGCGACGCACTCCTGTTCGACGACGTGCTGTGGGTGCAGAACGCCAGGCGCGACCACGCCGACTTCGTGCAGCACCTGGGCGACCGCGGCGTCGAGGTGGTCGAACTCCACGACCTGCTCGCCGAGACCCTCGCGGTGCCCGGCGCGCGCGACTGGCTGCTCGACCGCAAGATCGTCGCGAACGAGGTCGGATCCGGCCTCGTCGCCGACACGCGCGCGTTCCTCGACTCGCTCGACCATCCGACGCTCACCGAGTACCTCATCGGCGGTCTCTCCACGCGCGACCTGCCGGCGGAGTTCCGCCCACCCGAGGTCGCCCTGGTCCGCGAGGCGGCGGGGATGACCGAGTACCTGATGCCGCCGCTGCCCAACACGATCTACACGCGCGACACCACGTGCTGGATCTACGGCGGCCTGACGCTCAACCCGCTCTTCTGGCCGGCGCGGCACGCCGAGACGATGCTGATGAAGGCGATCTACGAGTTCCATCCGGACTACACGGGCAGCACCGTGTGGTGGGGCGACCCCGAACAGGACTGGGGCCGCGCGACGCTCGAGGGCGGCGACGTCATGCCCGTCGGGAACGGGGTGGTGCTCATCGGCATGAGCGAGCGCACCTCGCGCCAGGCGATCACGGCGGTCGCCTCGCGGCTGTTCGAGGAGGGCGCAGCGGAGCGCGTCGTCGTCGCGGGCATGCCGAAGCTGCGCGCCGCCATGCACCTCGACACGGTCTTCACGTTCGCCGACCGCGACCTCGTGACCTACTACCCGGACATCGTCGACGGGATCCACACGTTCTCGCTGCGGCCGGCCGACGACGGCGGCGTCGAGGTCACCGAGGAGCGCGGATCGTTCATCGAGGTGGTCGCCGAGTCGCTCGGACTCGCGAAGCTCCGCGCGGTCGAGCCGGGCGGCGGCTGGTACGCGGGGGAGCGCCAGCAGTGGGACAGCGGCAACAACGCGGTCGCGGTCGAACCGGGCGTGGTGTTCACCTACGACCGCAACACGTATACGAACGCACTGCTGCGCGGCGCGGGGGTCGAGGTCATCGAGATCGTCGGCGCCGAACTCGGCCGAGGGCGCGGGGGCGGGCACTGCATGACCTGCCCGATCTCGCGCGACCCCGTGGACTACTGAGCGGATGCCGCGGACTCGCCGCCCCACGCGATGGCGGCGGCCGTTCGTCCCGCACCGAGCCGATCGTGCGCCCTAGGCTCGGGCCATGGCCGTGCACGCACCCATCGTGACGTTGACCATGAACCCTGCGCTCGACGTGTCGAGCACGGCCGAGCGCGTCGTGCCCGAGCACAAGCTGCGGTGCGGGCCGAGCCGGTTCGACCCGGGCGGCGGCGGCGTCAACGTGAGCCGCGCCATCCGGAACCTCGGCGGCAGCTCGATCGCCGTCTATCCGCTCGGCGGCCCGACGGGCCAGGCGTACCGCGGGTTCATCGAGCAGGCCGGCCTCGTCGCCCGCGTCATCACGATCGGCGGCAACACGCGCGAGAGCTTCACCGTCGACGAGCTGTCGACCGGCGACCAGTTCCGGTTCGTGCTGCAGGGCCCGACGATCCGCGAGCCCGAGTGGCGTGCGTGCCTCTCGGTCGTCGCCGACGAGCTGCCCGTCGGCGGGTTCCTCGTCGCGAGCGGCAGCCTGCCCCCCGGCGTGCCGGCCGGCTTCTACGGGATGCTCGCCGAGATCTCCGCGCATCACGACGTGCGCCTGGTGGTGGATGCCTCGGGGCGGGCGCTCGCGGCCGCGCTCGAGGCGGGCGTGTTCCTGATCAAGCCGAGCCGAGACGAGCTCGCCGAACTGGTCGGCGCGCCTGCCGAGCTCGACGAGCCGGCGATGGTGGAGGCCGCGCGGTCGCTCGTCGCCGCCGGGCGCAGCGAGGTCGTCGCGCTCACGCTCGGCGGGCACGGGGCGATCCTCGTGACGGCCGATGAGGTGCTGCGTCTGCCGACGCCGGCCGTGCAGGTCTCGAGCGCGGTCGGGGCGGGCGACGCGTTCCTCGGGGCGCTCGTGCTGCGGCTCGCGCAGGGCCGGACGATCGCGGAGGCGTTCCGCACCGCGGTCGCGGCCGGCAGCGCGACGGCGATGCTGCCGGCGACGGAGCTGTGCCGTGCGGAGGACGTCGCGCGGCTGGAGGCGGACCTCGCGACGGCGTGAGCCGCGGCATCCGTGCCCGACGGCCCTGCGTGAGCCAAGGCGAAGGTCGTCGCCGACCGTGGAGCGGTGCGAATTCGCAGGATGACACGACTGACGCGTGGTGCTACGGCGCCATCGCGCGTCTGGTCCTGCGAACTCGAGCCGCACCTCGGGAGGCGAAGCTCGAGCGGACGGGTCGGGTCAGGCGCGGCCGCGGTTGCGGCGACGGATGACGCGGGGCGCGCGCCCGCCGACGAACGAGCGGCCCGCATCGACGAGGAACCCGTTGCGCAGCGCCTCGCGCCCGATGAGCATGCGGAAGCCCATCTCGTCGCGGTTCGTGAGCGTGACCTCGGCCGTGACCGGTCGGTCGTGGAGCACGATCTCCATGAGCACGACGAGGCGCTCCTGCGTGTGACCGGTCGAGCTGCGGATGACCCTGCGATCGTGCACGGGAAGCTCGACCGTCGCGGCATCCGCATCGGTGTCCTGCCACGGGTGGATGCCGAACCGCACCCACGCGACGCCGTCGCGCTCGAACTCCTCGAGGTCGAACGCGTGCAGCGCCGACGAGCGGGCTCCGGTGTCGAGCTTCGCCTTCAGCCACTCGACGTCGGCCTGGGGCAGGCGCACCCATTCGCGCCATCCGGCGATGGTGTTTGAATGGGTGGAGACATCCGTCACCCGATCATCTTCGCAGGGACTCCCGAATGAAACTCGCGATCCTGTCGCGCGCGCCGCAGGCGTACTCGACCCAGCGTCTCCGTGCTGCAGCGCAGCAGCGCGGACACCAGGTCAAGGTCCTCAACACCCTCCGCTTCGGCATCGACCTCTCGGGCCCCGAGCCCGACCTGCAGTACCGCGGTCGTCCGCTGTCGGACTACGACGCCATCCTGCCGCGCATCGGCAACTCGATCACGTACTTCGGCACGGCCGTCGTGCGGCAGTTCGAGCAGATGGACGTCTACACGCCGAACACCGCCAACGGCATCACGAACGCGCGCGACAAGCTCCGCGCGAACCAGATCCTCTCGCGCCACAACATCGCGCTGCCGGCCACGACGTTCGTGCGGAACCGCGCCGACCTGCGCCCCGCGATCGAGTCGGTCGGCGGTGCGCCCGTCGTGATCAAGCTGCTCGAGGGCACGCAGGGCATCGGCGTCATCCTGGCGCCGACGATCAAGGTCGCCGAGGCGATCATCGAGACCCTGCACTCGACGAAGCAGAACGTGCTGATCCAGAAGTTCATCGCCGAGAGTCGCGGTCGCGACATCCGTGCCCTCGTCGTCGGCGACCGCGTCGTCGCCGCCATGCGCCGGGTCGCGAGCGGCGACGAGTTCCGCTCCAACGTGCACCGCGGCGGCAGCGTCGAGCCCGTCGAGCTCACGCCCGAGTACGAGCAGGCCGCGGTGAGGTCGGCGCAGATCATGGGCCTCAAGGTCGCGGGCGTCGACATGCTCGAGGCGAACGAGGGCCCGCTCGTGATGGAGGTCAACTCCTCGCCCGGCCTGCAGGGCATCGAGTCCGCGACGAAGCTGGATGTCGCGGGCGCCATCATCGACTACATCGGCAACCAGGTCGCCTTCCCCGAGATCGACGTGCGCCAGCGGCTCACCGTCTCGACCGGGTACGGCGTCGCCGAGCTCCTCGTGCACGGTGCGGCCGACCTCGTCGGCAAGTCGCTCGGCGAGTCGGGCCTCTGGGAGCGAGACATCACGGTGCTGACGCTGCACCGCGGCACGACCGTCATCCCGAACCCCCGCAAGGGCGTCGTGCTCGAGGCCGAGGATCGCCTGCTCTGCTTCGGCAAGCTCGAGGAGATGCGCTCGATGATCCCCGAGCGGCGCCGCCGGCGGCAGAAGGTGCGGCGCCTGCCGAAGGAGCCGATCCCGGCGCAGCCGGAGGCCGCGGCGAGCTGACTCCGCCCCCGCGAGGCGCGCCGGCGCCCCCCCCCGCGCCGACCCCGATCGAGTGCGATTTCTGCGATGGAGTGCGCCCTCGTCGGCACTCCATCGCAGAAATCGCACTCCGATGGGATGGCGCGGGACGCCGAGCCAGCCAGCCGCGAGACCGTCAGCGGCGGGCGCGGAGCGCGCGTTCGGCGGCGGCCAACGCGGCATCCGTCGTCACGCCCAGGCGTTCGGCGCTGTCGGCGAAGGCGGATGCCGCGGACTGCAGCGCCTGCTCGACGGGATCGCCCGCTGCGCAGACGAAGGTGCCCGCGCGGCCGCGACCCTCGACGACGCGGTCGGCCTCGAGCTCCTTGTAGGCGCGTGCGACGGTGTTCGCCGCGAGCCCGAGCTCCTCCGCGAGGGCGCGGACGGTCGGCAGCTTCGACCCTGCTGCGAGGCGTCCGTCGCGCACGGCGTCGACGACCTGCATGCGGAGCTGCTCGTACGGGGGAGTGTGCGCGTCGTCGTCGACGGTGAATCGCATGTGGACTCCGTGGTCGGTGGTGATCAGTCGCGGTTGCGGTTGACCAGGCGCGAGAGCACGATCGCGCTCCGCGTGTGGTCGACGTTCGGGGCGATGCGCACGCGCTCGAGCGCGTCCTCGAGCGAGGTGATGTCGCGGGCGCGCATGTGCACGATCGCGTCGGCGCTGCCCGTGACCGTGCCCGCGTAGACGACCTCGGGAACGTTCTGGAGGATGCGCTGCAGTTCGTCGGGCGCGACGGTGCCGCGGCAGAACAGCTCGACGTACGCTTCGGTGCTCATGCCGTCGACGGCCGGGTCGACCTGGATGGTGAACGCCTTGATGACGCCGTCGGCGACCAGCTTGTCGACGCGCCGCTTCACCGCCGACGCGGACAGCCCGACGGAGGACCCGATATCGCCGTACCCGGCCCGCGAGTTCTGGCGGAGCAGGTCGAGGATCGCCCGGTCGAGGTTGTCCATGGGGCGAGTGTACGGCGGTCCGTTGCGCCGGGAAACGGGTCGGCGCCGGATTCGTGCGTGGTGTTGCGCTTTCGTGATCGTGAGCGACCGGAATCGACGCGAGCCCGTCGCGCGCGACGCGCGGGCGCGGCATCCGTTCGCCCTGGGCGCACCGGGCGGAAACCGCTCGCCGATCGACGTATCGTGGGGCCATGACCCCGAACACCGCTTCCGCGCGCCTCGGCGTGCAGCTGCAGCCGCAGCACGCGACCTACACGCAGATCCGCGACGCCGTGCTCCGCATGGAGGACCTCGGCGTCGACGTCCTCATGAACTGGGACCACTTCTTCCCGCTCTCGGGCGACCCCGAGGGCCTCCACTTCGAGGCGTGGACCATGCTCGGCGCCTGGGCCGAGCAGACCGAGCGCGTCGAGTTCGGCACGCTCGTGAACTGCAACTCGTACCGGAACGCCGACCTGCAGGCCGACATGGCCCGCACGCTCGACCACATCAGCGCGAAGGGCGGAGACACCGGCCGCTTCATCTTCGGCACCGGCTCGGGCTGGTTCGAGCGCGACTACGACGAGTACGGCTACGAGTTCGGCACGGTCGGCTCGCGCCTCGACGACCTGGCCGAGGCGCTGCCGCGCATCCGGGCGCGCTGGGCGAAGCTGAACCCGGCGCCGACCCGCGACATCCCGATCATGATCGGCGGCAAGGGCGAGCAGAAGACGTTGCGGCTCGTCGCCGAGCACGCCGATATCTGGCACTCGTTCGTGCGACCCGACGAGCTCGGTCGCAAGGTCGACGTGCTGAAGGGCTGGGGCGAGAAGGTCGGGCGGGATGTCTCGGGCATCACGATCTCGAACGAGCTCCCGCGCCGCAGCCTCGACGACGCGTACGCCGACGCGCTCCACGACGCGGGGGTGCGGCTCTTCACGCTCGGCATCTCGGGCCCCGACTACGACGATGCGGCCGTGCGGCACTGGCTCGCCTGGCGCGACCGGCGCAACGAGGAGGCGGGGGTCCGCGCGGCCTGAGGCCCGGCGCGCGGCCCGAGGCCCGGCGCGCGGCCCGAGTCGCGGCCGGATGAGGCGGCGGGCCTTCGATCAGTTCGTCGGCCGACTGGAGTAGCTCACCTCGCCCGACTCCGCCCACCCGATGCGGTAGAAGGCGGACTCGAATCCGCCTTCCGCGAACAGGCCGCCCGACGGGAACTCGCCATCCGTGGTGCAGGTCGACATGCCGCCGACCTCCCTGACGTCGAGCATCAGGCAGACCTGAGCGGAATCCGCGCTCCGGGCGACGTGGATCGAGGCGCCGCCGGGATAGCTTCCGACGCGCCGATACGTCGCCGGGTCGGATGACGGGTCGCCGAAGTCGGGCACGTCCTCCGGGACCTGCGTGCGCTCGAAGACCGCCATCGCCCTCGCCTCGTCGAGCGGTACGGCGTCACCCGTCTCGCTCGATCCGCTCGGTGCGAGCTCGAACGTGAGCGACTCATCGGGCACGTCCCCGCCGGCCAGGTCCGAGGCCGCCTGCGCGCCCGAGACCCAGCCGGCGCCGAACCCGAGAGCGAGGGCGATCGCTCCGACGAGGACGCCCGCGCGAACGGCAGCGGACGGCGCGCCTCGAGGTTCCTCGACCGGTCGGTCATCGGCGACGCCGAGTGCGTCGAAGGGATCGGCATCGGCCGCCGTCATGGTCACCGTCGGTGCGTTCGCGGCCTCGACGCCGGGCCCGTCGCTCCCGGGTCGCGCCGCTCGCCGGCGCAGGCGATGGAGTTCGTCCGCTGCGGCGACGCGCACGGCGTCGTCCGTGCCGGCTCCGTAGGCGAGGCGCTGCAGTTCGGCGATGCGATTGCCGTCGGACATCGGGGTCTCCTCGCTCGGCCGGCGTAGGGCGGCCGGGATGGAGTCAGGATGCCGCACCCCGAGCGGCCCGAGCAAGCAGCGGTCGACGAGCCTCCCTCGCAGCGTCGACCGGGTGCCGGATGCCCCGACACGATTTCCGAGCGCGCGCCTGCGGCGGATGCCCGTGCCCCGCGCAGCCGGATTCGCGTGCCGCACCCGCCGTCGCGCGCCTCCGCCGCGCCGGATTCGTGCGCCCCGCACGCGCGCCATCGCGCGCGAAACCCGCGGCGACGTCGTCCGCCACCCCGGGAACGTTGCGCCGGATGCCGGAACGCGCAGGAATCTTGTGTCGGATGCCGAGAACTCGCGCACTTCGCGCGCCACACTGGAGGTGGCGTCTCGACGGCGGTGCCATCCGAACACCGCCGCCGAGGCTCGGAAGAGCGACCTGGTCCGCCGACACCCCACCGGCCGAGCCGGCGGCGCGCCGCCGTGCCCGGCCGACGAAACCCCACTCGAGGAGTGAGATGTCGACCGTGATCGAGACCGAGACGACCCCGACCGCGCCGGAGCGGACCGCGACGAAGAAGACCGTGCTGATGTGCCGCCCCGAGCACTTCACCGTCGTGTACCAGATCAATCCGTGGATGGATCCGGCCAAGCCGACCGACACCGCGCTCGCCGTGTCGCAGTGGCAGGCCCTGCACGACACGTACGTCGGGCTCGGCTTCGACGTGCACCTCATCGACCCCGTCGAGGGGCTGCCCGACATGGTCTACGCCGCGAACGGCGGCACGGTCATCGACGGCATCGCGTACGGCGCCAAGTTCACCCACGAGCAGCGGGCCGCCGAGGGCCCCGCGTACATGGAGTGGTTCCGCCGGGCGGGCTTCGACGTGCGCGAGCCGGTCGAGACGAACGAGGGCGAGGGCGACTTCCTGCTCGTCGGCGACGTGATCCTCGCCGGGACCGGCTTCCGCAGCGACGGCGCGAGCCACGACGAGCTGCGCCGCATCACGGGACGCGAGGTCGTCACGCTCACGCTCGTCGACCCGAGTTTCTACCACCTCGACACCGCGATCGCGGTGCTCGACTCCCGACCCGGCCAGGAGCACATCGCCTACCTGCCGAGCGCGTTCGACGCGACCTCGCTCGAGATCCTCCGCGAGCGCTATCCCGACGCCATCCTCGTCTCCGAGGAGGACGCCGCGGTGCTCGGCCTCAACTCGTACTCCGACGGCCGCAACGTCGTCATCGCCGCGCGCGCCACCGGCTTCGAGCGGCAGCTGCGCGACGCCGGCTACCACCCGATCGGCGTCGACCTCTCCGAGCTGCTGCTCGGCGGCGGCGGCGTCAAGTGCTGCACGCTCGAACTGCGTCGCTGATCGGGCTACGATTCCGGGAACCCCCACCCGAACGACCCGACCCAGAGGGATCGACGATGGCACCCGCGAACACCCACAGGAACCCTGCCGCGAAGGCGCTCGACGCGGCGAAGCAGCTCGCCGCGCGAGCCGGCACGGCCACGCGCGCGCAACTGCGCAGGCTGAACCGCACGAACCCGACGACGGATGCCGCGGCGCCCGCGGCCGCGGAGGCGCCCGCACCGACCGGGCCCGTGAGCGAGCCCGTCAGGGCGCAGGCCGAGGCGGCGACCGCGACCGCCGCCGCGCCGACCGGTGCGCCTGCCGCCGAGCAGGCGGCGCCCGCGAAGCCCGCCGCGACAGCGAAGACGCCCGCCTCCGGCACGAAGCCCACGGCCGCGAAGAAGCCCGCCACCAAGCCGAACGCGAAGCCCGCGACGAAGCCGGGCGCGAAGCCGACCGCCGCGTCGGCGGCGGGCGACCTCTCCGCGCGCACGGTGCCCGAGCTGCGCGCGCTCGCCAGGGAGCGCGGCATCACGGGCTACTCGCGCATGACGAAGCCGCAGCTGGTCGAGGCGCTCGCGAGCTGACGCGCCACGGCGAGACCGGTTCGCCGGTCAGGGCGAACGCCGGCCTCCCTACGACGCGACGAACGTCAGCAGCGCCGCGTTGATCTCGTCGGCGTGCGTCCAGAGCATGCCGTGCGGTGCACCCTCGATCTCGACGTACTCGGCCGACGGCAGCAGCTCCCGGAAGCGCCGCGCGGTCGCATCGATCGGCAGGATGCGGTCGGCCG
The DNA here is from genome assembly GCF_052748445.2 of Agromyces molybdatiresistens. NCBI lineage: Bacteria > Bacillati > Actinomycetota > Actinomycetes > Micrococcales > Microbacteriaceae > Agromyces > Agromyces molybdatiresistens. The sequence goes on from NZ_CM188258.1 coordinate 220,343, forward strand.
TGCCGTGCATGATCAGCGTCGGCACGTCGATCTTCGCGACGTCGTCGCGGAAGTCGGTGAGCCACGTGTCGACGCACGCCGACGCGGCGTACCAGCTCGCGCCGGCCGCGGTCTGCCAGCTGCCGCGCACGGCGGCCTCCGAGATGCGCGAGCCGAGGTTCTCGTCGAGGTTGTAGAAGTTCTCGAAGAACCCGTCGAACCAGGCGAACCGGTCGCCCTCGGCCTGCGACTTCAATCCGTCGAAGTCGGGCGCGGCGCCATCCGGGTTGTCGTCGGTCTGCCGCAGGTACGGCTCGAGCGAGCCGAGGAACGCCGCCCGCGCGACGCGCTCGCTCCCGTAGGTGCCGAGGTAGCGGCCGACCTCGCCCGTGCCCATCGAGAAGCCGACGAGCGTGACATCCGTCAGTTCGAGCGCGTCGAGGAGGGTCTTGAGGTCGGCGGCGAACGTGTCGTAGTCGTAGCCGGTGGCGGGCTTCGAGGACCTGCCGAAGCCGCGCCGGTCGTACGTGATGACGCGACGCCCGGCGCCGAGCAGTGCCCGCGCCTGCTTCTCCCACGACGCCCCGTCGAGCGGGTAGCCGTGGATCATGACGACCGGCCGGCCCTCGCCGTGGTCCTCGTAGTAGAGCTCGATGGGTGCGGAGTTCTCGGTTCCGACGGTGATGTACGGCATGTTCGGTGTCCCCCTGAGGTCGTGTGCCTCGGCAAGTCCAGCATCCCGCGGTGCTCCGGACAAGGGTCGGCGCCCGATGCGACGACCCCTGACCGCTCGTGGCGAACCGGTGTAGTGTGCAGGGCCATGCGAGACGACGATCGTCCGGCGGGGGACAGCGACGGATCGGCGCCGGGACCCGCGGGTACCGCCGGACTGGCGGCTCCGCCTGCCGAGGTCGGGCACTCCGACGCGCGCGAGGACCGCGGATTCTTCGGCCAGCCGCGCGCACTTGCGCACATCTTCGGCGTGGAGATGTGGGAGCGCTTCAGCTTCTACGGGATGCAGTCCATCCTGCTCCTGTACCTGTACTTCTCGGTGTCCGAGGGCGGCCTCGGCATGGAGCAGAGCGCTGCCGCCGGCATCGTCGGCGCCTACGGCGGCGCGGTCTACCTGTCGACGATCCTCGGCGCCTGGATCGCCGATCGCCTGCTCGGCAGCGAGAAGGTGCTCTTCTTCTCGGCGATCGTGATCATGGCCGGGCACATCGCCCTCGCCCTGCTGCCCGGATTCGTCGGCGTCGGCGTGGGCCTCGTGCTCGTCGCGTTCGGGTCGGGCGGGCTCAAGGCCAATGCCACCAGCGTGGTCGGCACGCTCTACTCGCGAGACGATCCGCGCCGCGATGCCGGGTTCTCGCTCTTCTACCTCGGCATCAACCTGGGCGCCTTCCTCGGCCCGCTGATCACCGGCCTGCTGCAGTCGACGGTCGGGTTCCACTGGGGCTTCGCAGCCGCGGCGGTCGGGATGGCCATCGGGCTCATCCAGTACTCGTTCGGTCGCAAGGGACTGCCGCCCGAGGCATCCGTGGTGCCCAACCCGCTGCCACGAGAGAGGCGCGGGCTCGTCGTCGGCATCGCGATCGCGGCGGTCATCCTCATCGTCGCGCTCGTGCTGACCCGCCTGGTGACCGCGGAGAACCTCGTGACCTGGGTGATCGGCGGCACGGTGGTCGCAGCGGTCGCGTACTTCATCGTGATCATCACGAGCCGTGCGGTGAGCGCCGTCGAGCGCAGCCGCGTGTTCGGGTTCATCCCGCTCTTCATCGCGAGCGTCGCGTTCTGGTCGTTGTACCAGCAGCAGTTCACGGTGCTGACGATCTACTCCGACGAACAGCTCGACCGCACCCTGTTCGGCTGGGAGATGCCGATCTCGTGGGTGCAGTCGATCAACCCGATCTTCATCATCCTGCTGTCGGGGGTCTTCGCGGCGCTGTGGACGAAGCTCGGCACGCGTCAGCCGTCGACGCCGGTCAAGTTCGCGCTCGGCACGGTCATCATGGGCGTCGCGTTCCTGCTCTTCCTGCCGTTCGCGGGCGGCGGATCGAACTCGACGCCGTTGCTGGCGATCGTCGGCATCCTGTTCGTGTTCACCGTGGCCGAGCTGCTGCTGTCGCCGGTGGGACTGTCGGTCGCGACGAAGCTCGCGCCGGCGAAGTTCCACACGCAGATGGTGGCACTGTTCTTCCTGTCGGTGGCGCTCGGCACGGCGATCGCCGGTCAGCTCGCGGAGTTCTACACGGCCGTTCCCGAGGCCGTCTACTTCGGGGTCCTCGGCGGTATCGCGGTCGTGCTGGGCGGTGCGCTCGCGCTCGGCACGCGGCCCGTGCTGCGGCTCATGCAGGGGGTGCGCTGAGGAACCGCCCGCGCGCGAGGGCGACGCGGGCCGGGTACGATTCCCTCACATGTCGTCGCGTGCTGAGGAGGAGCGGGTGAACCGACCGCTCGTGGTGATCCCCACGTACGACGAGCGGGAGAACCTGCCGGGCATCGTCGCCCGCGTGCGCGCCGCGGTGCCGACGGCGTCGGTGCTCGTCGTCGACGACGGTTCACCGGACGGCACGGGCGAGCTCGCCGACGAGATGGCCGAGACGGATGCCGCGGTGCAGGTGTTGCACCGCCACGGCAAGGAGGGCCTCGGCAGTGCGTACCTCGCGGCCTTCGACTGGGCGCTCGGGCGCGGGTTCGATCCGATCGTGCAGCTCGACGCCGACGGGTCGCACCTGCCGGAGGAGCTGCCCGAGCTCCTCGAGACGCTCGAGGCGACGGATGCCGCGGGGCGGGCCGCCGATGTCGTCATCGGGTCGCGCTGGGTGCCGGGCGGGTCGGTCGTGAACTGGCCGCGCCGGCGCGTGTGGCTCTCGAAGTTCGGGAGCACCTACTCGCGGTGGATGCTCGGACTGTCCGTGAGGGACGCGACCGCCGGGTACCGGGTGTACCGCTCGAGCGCGCTGCGCGCGCTGCATCTCGACGACGTGCACACGCGCGGGTACGGCTTCCAGGTGGACATGACCTGGCACGCGGTGATGGCGGGACTGCGGGTCGTGGAGGTGCCGGTCACCTTCGTCGAGCGCGAGCGCGGCCGGTCGAAGATGAGTGCCGCGATCGTGCTCGAGGCGATGGCGCGGGTGACGGGGTGGGGCGTGGCGCGACGCTTCCGGCCGACCACGTCGCGGACCTCGCGGGATTCGCGTCAGGCCACGGCGGAGACCAACGACGATCGCAGGGCGTCGCGCGCCTGACGGCGGGCGCCCGCGAGTCCCAGGCCGTCGACCGATCCTCCGGCCACCACGCGCGGGATCGCATCGAGCGCTCCGTTGCCGAGCGTCGGCCGGTTGTCCCGGAACGACGCGTCGATGTCGCCGGCGAGCGGTGCCCACCATCCGCTCACGACCACGACGTCGGGGTCGATCGTCGGCACGACGACCTGCAGTGCGCGACCGATCCAGAGCGCAGCGTCGAGCCAGGCCCACTTCGCCCGGTCCTCCGAGACCGAGATCCGTTCGGTCAGTTCGGTGATGGCGGCCCGTCGGCCGTACGTGAGCTCGAAGTCCCGGAGCTCGGCCTTGGCGAGCACGACGCCGGGTGCGGCGACGGTGGCGAGGCATCCGCGCTGGCCGCACTCGCACTTCACGCCGTTCGGGACGATCGGCAGGTGGCCGAACGTTCCCGCCAGCCCGTGCGCACCGGAGAAGGGCTCGCCGCGGACGACGATCGCGGCCGAGACCTGCGCATCGCCGGAGATGTGCAGGACCACCTCGTCGCGGTGTTCGGCACCGTCCGAAGCGGCGCGGGCGGCGGCCGCCGTGCGGAGCGTGGGCGCCGTGATGAGGTCGGGCTCCAGCCCGGCGAGGCGTTCGGACCTGGCACGGAGTGCGGCGACCACGTCGAGCGGCTCCGGGCCGAGCGTGCCGTCGCCGAGTGCGAGCGCCGGCTCGCCGACGACCGCGCCCTGGACGAGCAGCGTGGTCTCGCCGATGCGACGTCCGTCGCGCTCGGCCTGCGCGATCGCCCGGTCGACGACGACGGCGAGCGCATCGAGCGGCGCCGCACTCACCGGGCGCGGGTCGTCGTCGGCGACCGCGACGGGTTCTTCGTAGCGGGCGACCTCGGTGCCGTCGAGCTCGGCGAGGGTGGCGACGGCGTCGTCGGCGGCGACGCCGGCGGTCAGGAGCAGCCGATCGGCGATCGCGAGACGGAGCCGGCTGGACCGCTGGTGTTCGGCACCGGTCTCGGGGTCGATGAGGACCCCGGCCGCGATCATGCGGGTGACCAACCCGGCGATCGCCGTGCGGCCCATGCCGGTCGCGCCCGCGAGCTCTGCGCGCGTGGCGCCGCCGTGGGTGAACAGATGATCGACGATGCGGCCCGCGTGCTCGGCGCGCCCTGCCTGGTTCGCAGCGGTGCTCTCCGACGGGACATGGGCTGCGGCGGCGCCGGGCTGCGTCATGGCGCCAGCATGGCGGGTCGATCGCACGGTGCGCAAGGCTCCCCGGTCGGGGGACGAGGAATCCCGTACCGCGATCCTCGCAGACCGAAGCGCCCGTCGGCCGGCAGGTCCCGCACCGCCGCAGGGACTGAGAGCCGGCCATGAAGGGACCAGTTCCGGCGGGTTCGTGCGAAGGTGGTGGCGTGCCGATCGAGAGCAGCCACCGGGCGTCCGACTCGCCCTACATCGCGCGGGTCTGGCAGGGACGCACGTCGGGCTTCGAGCAGATGACGTCGATCGCCACCTCGAACTGGGAGCTCGTGTTCTGGGAGGACGGCGGGGTGATCCGTGCCGCGGTGCGCGGGCCGGAGACATCCGCCTCGATCGCCGAGGTCGTGGGCGACTCGCGCTCGGTCGGCATCACGTTCGCGCATGGTGCTTCCATGCCGCACCTGCCGATCGGGGAACTCGTCGACGGCGACGTCGAGAGTCCCCATGTCAGCGGCCGATCGTTCGTGCTGCGGGGCGAGGAATGGGAGATCCCGCACTTCGACAACGCGGAGCAGTTCGTCGAACGGCTCGTCCGTGCCGGCGTGCTCGTGCGGGATCCACTGGTCGATGAGATCGTCTGGGGCGGGATCGCGAAGGTGGGGACGCGCTCCGTGCAGCGCCGCGTGGCCGCCGCAACCGGACTCACCCGGGGTGCCATCCGCCAGATCGAACGGGCGCGCGAGGCCGCCGTGCTGCTGGGAGAGGGTGTCTCGCCGCTCGACGTGGTGCACCGGCTCGGCTTCTACGACCAGCCTCATCTGGCGCGAGCCCTGCAACGGTTCATCGGGCGCACGGCGACGCAGCTCGGGGCGCATGACGAGGCGGCCGATCCACTGTCGCTTCTGTACAAGCCCGAGGGGCCGGGCCGGACCTAGCGTGAAGTCGTCGCGGTCGATCACCGCGGCACGACGAGAAGGGCTCACGAAATTGGCCGAGAACACGACCGTCAGGTCCGCCGACGGGACCACCATCGCGTACACCGCCTGGGGCGACGGCGACCCGATCATCATCATCGACGGCGCGACCGCCTACCGCGCCACGACCCCGGAGAACGCTGCGACGGCCGAACTGCTCGCCGACCGGTTCCGCGTCGTCGGCTACGACCGGCGCGGGCGCGGCGAGAGCGGCGACACCGCCCCGTACGCGGTCGAGCGCGAGTTCGAAGACCTCGAAGCGATCATCGCAGCGGTCTCTGAGGGTCGTCCGGTGACCGTCTTCGGATGGTCCTCCGGGGCGCTCCTCGCCCTCAACGCGGCACAGGCCGGCGTTCCGATCGCGCGACTCGCGCTCTTCGAGCCGCCCGTCGTCGCGAACGGGTCCCGCCGGCCGCTGCGAGCCGACTACGTCGAGCAGCTCGACGCCGCGGTCGCCGAGGGTCGCCCGGGCGACGCGGTCGCCCTCTTCATGACCGAGGCCGCCGGGATGCCGGGCGAGATGGTCGACGGCATGCGCGGCAGCGACTTCTGGCCGGCACTCGAGGCGATCGCCCCCACCATCGCATACGACGGCCGTCAGGTCGGCGACACGATGTCGGGGCAGCCGCTGCGCGCCGACCTCTGGAATCGCGTCGACGTCCCCGTGCTGGTCATGCACGGCACCGGCACCTGGCCGCACCTGTCCGCCGGTGCGCAGGCGGTCGCCGAGCACCTGCCGACCGCGACGCTGAAGGCGGTGCCGGGTGAGAACCACACCACCGCAGCCGAAGTGCTCGCGCACTCGCTGCGCGACTTCATCGAGGAGAACTGACATGGGACGCATCGTGCTCACCGAGTTCATCTCGCTCGACGGCGTCGTGGAGGCGCCAGGCGGCGAGGACTTCAAGTACCCCGATTGGAGCTTCGAATTCGACCGGGGCGAGGAGGGCGAGAAGTTCAAAGAGGAGGAGGCGCTGGGATCCTCGGCCCTGCTGCTCGGGCGCACGACCTACGAGGGCTTCGCGTCGGCCTGGCCGCAGTACGACGGCGAGCTCGCCGACACGTACAACGCGATGCCGAAGTTCGTGGTGTCGAGCACGCTGGTCGACCCGGAGTGGAACAACACGACGGTGCTCTCCGGCGACCTCGTCGACGAGGTGACTCGGCTCAAACGGAGGGTCGACGGCGACATCTCGGTGGCGGGCAGCATCCAGCTCGCGCAGGGGCTGCTCGAGGCCGACCTGGTCGACGAGATCCACCTGATGTCGTTCTCGGTGCTCCTCGGCCACGGGCGCAGGCTCTGGGCGGAGACGGCCGATCGTACGATGTGGAAGCTCACCGAGGCGAGGGTCTACGGCGAGGGTGTGCTCGTCACGATCCTGGAGCGCGCCCGATGACGGGGACGACCATCCCCGTCGAACCCGTCGACATCGGCCGCGACGAGGACTTCGAGGGCTACCTGCACGGCTCGCCCGTCAGCCTCATCCGCGAGTACGCGGCACGCCCCGGCGCAGGGCCCCGGTTGCATCGACACCCCTACGTCGAGACCTTCCTCATCCACGCCGGTCGTGCCCTGTTCACGGTCGCCGACGAGCAGCTCGTGGCGGTCGGCGGCCAGATCCTGGTCGTGCCCGCGCTGGTCGCGCATCGATTCGAGGTGCTCGACGGCGGAACCTACGAGGCGACCCACATCCACGCCAACGACCGCTTCGTCACCGAGTGGCTCGAATAGTTCCGGGGAGATCGATCAGATGAGACCACTTCGATACTCGATCAACGTCACGCTCGACGGTTGCGTCCATCACGAGGCAGGGCTCGCGCCCGATGAGGAGTCGATGCGCTACTGGACCGCTGAGGTGGAACGAGCCGATGCCCTGCTCTTCGGCCGGACCACCTACGAGATGATGGAGTCCGCGTGGCGGCAGCCCGCCACGGGCACGTGGCCCGACTGGATGCGGCCGTGGGAGATCCCGTTCGCCGAGCGCATCGACCGGACGAAGAAGTACGTCGTGTCGAGCACGCTGAAATCGGTCGACTGGAATGCCGAGCTCGTGCGGGGCGACCTCGAGCGAGCGGTCCGGCGGCTCAAGCAGGAACCGGGGGAGGGCCTGTTCGTCGGCGGAGTGACCCTCCCCCGGGCGTTGGCCGATCTCGGACTCATCGACGAGTACGTGTTCGTGGTGCAGCCGGTTCTCGCCGGGCACGGGCCGAGGCTGCTCGACGGGCTGCGCGAGCGGATCGAGCTCGAGCTCGTGGATCGCCGCGTGTTCCGATCAGGAGCGGCGGCCGAGCGCTACCGGCTCGCGAGCAGGAGCTCGCCGTGAACGGTGTTCCCGCTCCGCCGCGAGGGCCGGCCGACGTCGCCGCACCCTGACGCGCATGACCGCGGCGGTCGCTACGATGCACCGCATGACCATACGACTCGAGAACGTCGGGATCGCCGTCCGGGATCTCGAGGCGACGATCGCCTTCTTCACCGACCTGGGCCTCGAGGTCGTCGGGCGCGACGAGGTGAGCGGCGAGTGGACCGACACCGCCGTCGGCCTCGACGGCAACCACGCCCGCATCGCGATGCTGCAGACGCCCGACGGCTCGGGCCGGCTCGAGCTGTTCGAGTACCTCGACGACCTCGCCATCGAGACGCAGCCGACGCTCCCCAACGAGATCGGCATGCACCGCGTCGCCTTCTCGGTCGACGACATCGACGAGTCCCTCGCGATCGCCGCGCGGCACGGGTGCCATCCCCTGCGGGGCGTGGCCGACTACCAGGGCGTCTACAAGCTCACCTACGTGCGCGGTCCCAGCGGCATCCTCGTGATGCTCGCCCAGGAACTGGCGAAGAACTCCGGCTGACGCGGCCCGCGGCTGCCCGCCGCTTCGAGCGCCGCCCGGCTCAGACCCCGGAGAGCGGCCGCGCCGAGGCGTACGCGTCGGGCATGGTCGCGATCGTCGTGCCGTACACCCGTGCCGGGAACGCCTCGCCTGCTGCGGTCGGCCACGCCGGGTCGGCGCCCGTCACGAACGCGACGACGTCGGCGTGCAGGCGATCGGCGAGCGCCTGCGGCGCGCGGGTGCCGGCCACCGCGGGCACGTGCGAGTCCGCGAGCAGGTCGAACAGGAACGGCACGTCCAGGCAGTGCACCGCCGCGCCCGAGACGGGCGAACGCCACGAGAACCGATACGCCCAGGTCGCGGCGGGGGCGGCGCCATCCGTGGCCGCGACCGCCGCGCCCAGCTCCCGCGCGGCGACGGTGCGGACGAGCGGCGCGCGGAAGACGTGGTCGGTCACGTACCGGCCGAGCACGGCGGCCGTGCCGTGCAGGTGCTCGCCGCGGTTCGCCTCGAGCCACTCCGAGCGCCGCGGCTCGACGAGGCCGAGGCGCTTCAGCGCCGACTTCCGCGGCACCCATCGCAGGCGCTCGGCGGCACCGCGGAACGCGGAGGAGAACTCGTCGTCGGTCGTGCCGAGCACGAGCGGAACGGCGGCCCCGACGCCCGCCGCGAGCGAGGTCGGCGTCCTCGCCGGCACGAGCTCCCGGTCGACGACGGGCCCGAGCGGCAGGCCGGTGGCGACGAGCTCCGCGCCCCCGCCGCGAGCGCCGCGGGGCGGGCGCATCGCCTCGCGCTGCAGCTGCAGCAGCCGGTCCTCCGACAGCGATCGCATTCCGTCGAGGTCGGGGCGGATGCCGCCGAGCTCGCCGATCCGGCGCGCGAACGCCCGCGCGCGATCGGCTGGGACGTCGGCGAGGGCCGGTGAGACGGCCCAGACGCGGTGGAACAGCCCCTGCGCCCGCGGCATCCCGAGCAGGGTGAGCACCGCGCCGCCGCCGGCGGACTGCCCGGCGATCGTCACGCGCGCCGGATCGCCGCCGAAGGCGGCCACGTTCTCGCGCACCCACTCGAGCGCGAGCAGCCAGTCGAGCACGCCGCGGTTCGCGGGGGCTCCCTCGATCCACCCGAAGCCGTCGAAGCCGAGCCGGTACGACACGTTCACGGTGACCACGCCGTCGCGATTGAACGTGCGGCCGTCGTACCAGGGGCTCGCCGGCGAGCCGGCGACATAGCCGCCGCCGTGGAACCAGACCAGCACGGGCAGGCCCCGGGCGTCGCCCGCGGCTCGCGCGGCCGACGGGGTGAAGACGTCGACGTTGAGCGTCGCGTCACCCGGCACCGAGGGCTCGGGGATGAGCGTGACCCCGGGATCGCCGCGCTGCGCCGTCGGGCCGTGCTCGAGCGCGTCGCGCACGCCCTCCCACGGGCGCGCGGGGACGGGTGCGGCGAACCGCAGGTCGCCGACGGGCGGTTCGGCGAAGGGGATGCCGAGGAACGCGGCCGAGGTCCCGGCGTCGCCGGGCACCCCGCGCCACCTCCCGCGCACCACCCCGGCGCTCGTCGTCACGTCGACGGTGCGTGCGGGCTCGGCCACGGGATCTCCTCGGGTCAGGCGTCGGCTGGCGGGGTCGGCGGCTCGAGCAGGCGGAGGAGCGTCGCGACGTGCTCGGCCATGTCGACGGACGGGTCCATGAGCCACTGGACCTGCAGGCCGTCGGCCGCCGCGAGCAGGAGCATGGCCGCCTGATCGGCGTCGAGGTCGGCGCGCGCCGTGCCGTCCGCCTGCATGCGGCGGATGTCGCCTGAGACGAGTTCGCGGAAGCTCCGCGTGCGCTCGGCGAAGAACGCGTGCGCCGGGTGGGCGGCATCCGTCGCCTCCGCCGACAGGCGGACGTAGAGCTGGATCAGGCCCGGGACCTCGGCGTTGCGGCCGATGATCTCACGGAAGCCGTCGAAGGTCGATGACGCGCCCGACAGGTCGCGGGTGCGGGCGAGGTCGGCCTCGTCGCGCTTGCGCAGCACCGCGGCGAAGAGCTCCTCCTTGGTGCCGAAGTAGTGCAGCAGGCCTGCCTGGCTGAGGCCGACCGCGTCCGCGAGCTCGCGCACCGAGGCCCGGCCGTAGCCGTGGCGTGCGATGACGTCGAGCGCCGCGGCGAGGATCTCCTCGCGCTTCGCGACGCCCTTCGCGTACGCCCCCCGCCGTGCCATGCCTCGATCCTAGGTTGCGCGGCCCGCGCGGCCCGTCAAGGGGTTGGGGACGGACGCCTCGCGGCGTACTGTCGCGTCCAGACGGCCCCGTCCGTGGCCGTCGTGCCGATCCGTGGGAGGACGCATGCCGAAGACCGCCACCGACCGCGACGCTCGCCGGGCCGCGAAGCGCGCGGTGAAGCAGGCCGAACGGGCGGAGAAGCAGGCCCGCAAGCTCGCGTCGTCGCTGCCCGAGCCCGCCCAGTCGCGGGTGAAGTCCGTCGCATCCGCCGAGAAGCGCCGCATCGGCGTCGTCAAGCGCGAGGCCGACCGCGTGCCGCACGCGGCCCGACGAGCGGCGAAGCGCTCGGCGGCACGGCTGGAGCGGGTCTCGATCCGGTACGGCAGCGCCGGCGGCCGGGCATCGTCGGCGGATGCCTCGCGGAAGGGCAGCCCGGCGAAGTCGATCGAGCGGCAGCGGAAGCAGGTGAAGCGCCCGTCGAACATGGCGATCGTGAGCGGTTTCCGCACCCTCTTCGCCTCGATCACCACGCCGACCGACCAGGAGCGCGCGCGGAAGACCGCCAAGGAGCGCGTGCGGAGGATGGAACGGAGGAGCTGACATGGCGATCCGGCTGAACGAACCGGGGCTCCGCCAGGCGCGGAAGCTGGTGCGCGACGGAGACGTCGTGCGCGACGAGCGCGACGACTGGAGCGAGCACGCCCCCAGCGCCGACGACGAGAACGCGTTCCTCGAGAAGGAGGGGTGGACCGAGTTCCGGCACTGGCACCTCGGCATCGACGACGACGAGAACGACGAGACGAAGGGGGCGTACTCGTTCCCCTACGGCGACTTCTCGAAGGTGCATCGCTGTGCGGTCATCTCGCTCGAGAGCCGCGCCGGCCAGTACGACCACGACGAGATCCGCGACGCCGCGCGCAAGCTCCTGGAGTTGATCGACGAGGGCGACTGATGTCGTCCGGCCGACACCTGCGCGTCACCGGATCGTAAGGAAGCTCCTCGATCCGGCGGAGCGGGGGACGGGCAGGGTTGAGCCATGGAGACGGTGGGGGTCATCGGCGGCACGGGGCTGGCCGCGCTGATCGACGGCGAGACGCGCGACCACACCACGCCGTTCGGTTCGGCGACCGTCACGTCGGGCCGACTCGGCGGCCGGGACGTCGTCTTCCTCGCGCGCCACGGTGACGGGCACACCATCCCGCCGCACCGGATCAACGCGCGCGCGAACGCGTGGGCGCTCGCCGACCTCGGCGTGCGCGCCGTGGTGTCGACCGCGGCGGTGGGGTCGCTCAGGGCGGAGTTCCCCACGCAGTCGTGGGCGATCCCCGACCAACTGCTCGACCGCACCTGGGGGCGCGCCGACACGTTCTACGACGGCACGCTCGTGCGGCACCTGCCGTTCGCGGAACCGTTCTGCCCGGCACTGCGCCGCATCGCGGTCGAGGCGGTGCCGGATGCCGCGGGGCGGGCCACTGTCGCGGTGATCCAGGGTCCGAGGTTCTCGACGCGGGCGGAGGCCTCCGTGCTGCGCGATGCCGGCGCCGACCTCGTGAACATGACCCTCTGCCCGGAGGTCGCGCTCGCCGCCGAGCTCGGCATGGGGACGGTGACGCTCTGCCTCGTGACCGACACCGACACGGGGCACGTCGACGACGACCCCGACGCCGTGACCGCCGAGCTGGTGTTCCGCCGCCTCGCCGAGGCACGGCCGCGGGTGCTCGCGTCGCTCGAGCGCATCGTCGCCGCGACCCCACCGGACTACACGCCGCGCGAGCTCATCGACGCCGAGGCGATCGCGCACGTGCTCGGCCGGCCGGTGGCGCGATGACCATCCTCGTGACCGGCGGTGCCGGGTTCATCGGCGGCGAGGTCGTCCGGGCGGCGCTCGAGCGCGGGGACGGCGTGCGGGTGCTCGACTCGCTGCGACCCGACGTGCATGCCGCATCCACCCCGCTCCCGGAGGGCGTCGAACTCGTGCACGGCGACGTGCGCGACGCGGCCGTGCTGGATCGCGCGCTCGCCGGGGTCGAGGTCGTGTTCCACGAGGCGGCGAAGGTGGGGCTGGGGGTCGACCTCCAGGATGCGCCCGACTATGCGACGAGCAACGTGCACGGCACGGCCGAGGTCGTCGCGGCGATGGCGCGCGCCGAGGTCGACCGGCTGGTGCTGGCCTCGTCGATGGTCGTCTACGGCGAAGGTGCGTACCGCGACGCCGAGGGACGGCGGCGGCGACCGGCCGCGCGGACGTTCGCCGACCTCGACGCGGGGCGGTTCGATCCGCGCGAGACCGCCACGGGGCATCCGCTCGCCCCGGACCTCGTCGACGAGGACGACACGCTCGATCCGCGGAACGTCTACGCGCTGACGAAGCTCGCGCAGGAGCACCTCGCCGCGGCATGGGCGCGCTCGACGGGCGGCCGCGCGGCCCTGCTGCGGTACCACAACGTCTACGGACCGCGGATGCCGCGCGACACCCCCTATGCCGGTGTCGCGGCGATCTTCCGCTCGGCGCTCGCGCGGGGCGAGGCGCCGCGGGTGTTCGAGGACGGCGCGCAGCGCCGGGACTTCGTGCACGTGGCGGATGTCGCGAGCGCCAACCTCGCCGCCGCCGACGCGCTCCGGCGCATGCCGGCCGGCGCGGCGCGCGCGTTCAACGTCGGGTCGGGCGTCGTCACCACGGTCGGCGAGCTCGCCGCCGGGCTCGCGCGCGCGATGGGCGGGCCCGACCCGGTCGTGACGGGGGAGTACCGGCTCGGGGACGTTCGGCACATCACCGCGTCATCCGCCCGCGCGCGGGCCGAACTCGACTGGGCGCCGCGGATCGTCCTCGAGCACGGCCTCGCGGAGTTCGCGGCAGCCGGCGCGGCCGGCGCGCGCGAGCACGACCGCGCAGGCGTCGCCGCAGAGGCCCGGCGCGGGGGAGCGGCCCGATGACGGCCGGGCGGCACGCGCCCGCGCGCGTCGACCTCGTGCTCCCGTGCCTCGACGAGGAACGGGCGCTGCCGTGGGTGCTCGGCCGGCTGCCCGACGGCGTGCGGGCGATCGTCGTCGACAACGGCTCGACCGATCGGTCGGCCGAGGTCGCGCGCGAGCTCGGGGCGACGGTCGTCACCGAGACCCGGCGCGGATTCGGTGCGGCCGCGAACGCCGGACTCGAGGCGGCCACTGCTCCCTTCGTCGCGTTCTGCGACGCCGACGCCTCGCTCGACCCCGCCGAGCTGCCGCGACTGCTGCTCCCGGTCGAGCGCGGCGACGCCGACCTCGTGCTCGGGAGGCGCCGGCCGACGAGCGGGTCGGCGTGGCCGCTGCACGCCCGGTTCGCGAACCGGGTGCTCGCCAGCCGCATGTCGAGACGCACGGGCACGCGCCTGCACGACCTCGGCCCGATGCGCGTGACCGTGACCGCCCGGCTCCAGGGTCTCGGCATCCTCGATCGCCGCAGCGGCTTCCCGCTCGAGATGGTGCTGCGCGCTGCGGCCGACGGATGGCGCATCCGCGAGCTCGACGTGCCGTACTTGCCGCGCGAGGGCCGCTCCAAGGTGACCGGCACCGTGCGCGGCACGTTCACCGCGATCGGCGACATGTCGCGGATCTTCCGCGAGGTGCACGCGTGACCGCCGTCGCCGTCATCGCGAAGGAGTGCCTGCCCGGTCGCGTGAAGACCCGGCTCACCCCGCCGTTCACGCCCGAGGAGGCCGCCGCGCTCGCCGCAGCCGCCCTCGACGACACGCTCGAGGTCGTCGGCGCGCTGCCGGTCGACCGGCGCGTGCTCTACTTCGACGGCGATGCGGTGCCCGAGGCGGCCGCCGGGTTCGACGTGATCGCCCAGGCGTCGGGCGAGCTCGACGAGCGGCTCGCGCACCTCTTCGACCTCATGGACGAGCCGACGCTGCTCGTCGGCATGGACACGCCGCAGCTCACGCCGGCCCTCGTGGCGGCCGCGCTCGCGGTGGGCGGGCGGGTTCCGGTCCGGTCGGCGGCCGGCCGGACGCCCGGCGCCCCGGCGCCCGACGCGTGGCTCGGCCCGGCCGCCGACGGCGGCTTCTGGGCGCTCGCGATGCGCGAGCCCGACGGTGCCGTGATCCGGGGTGTGCCGATGTCGCGCGACGACACCGGGCGACGCCAGCTCGAACGACTGGAGGCGGCGGGCCTGGTCGTCGGACTGCTCGACGAGCTCACCGACGTCGACACCGCCGGCTCCGCGGCATCCGTCGCCCTGGCGGCCCCCGGTACGCGCTTCGCGCGGCGGCACCGCGAGCTCACGGGAGGACGGCGATGAGCGCGCCACCGCTCAGGCCGGCCCCCGCGTCGACCGGCCCCGGCGCGCCGACCCGGGCGACGGAGGCCGCCCCGCCGTTCGCGCAGTCCGAGGTGGTCGCGTTCGGCGCCGGCCGCGGAGAGCCGTACGTGCGGCTCCTCGCCGGGCAGGACATCGCGACCCTCTCGCTGCGCGGCGCCGACGGCACCTCGCACCGACTCGACGCCGGCAGCTGGGTGCGGCCGGCCGGCGACGCCGACCTGACCGTGCTCGACCGGGCGCACGGACCAATGCTCGACGTGGGCTGCGGGCCCGGCCGGATGCTGCACGCCGCCGACGCGCGGTCGGTCCCCGCGCTCGGCATCGACGTCATGCCGCACGCCGTCGAGCGCGCGCGCCGTGCGGGCGGCCTCGCGCTCCGCCGCTCCGTGTTTGACCGGCTCCCGCTCGAGGGCCGCTGGCAGAGCGTGCTGCTCATGGACGGCAACATCGGCATCGGCGGCGACCCGGCCGCGCTGCTGCGGCGGTGCGCCGAGCTGCTCACGGGGGGCGGGCAGGTGCTCGTCGAGGTCGACGCCGATCCCGACCTCGCGATGGTCGACCACTGCACGCTCGTCGACGACGGGGGCCGGGAGAGCTCGCCGTTCCCGTGGGCGCGCGTCGGCTGGTCGGTCGCGGTCGCCCTCGCGGCGGACGCGGGACTCGCGGTCGCCGAGCACTGGGACGCGGCAGGCCGTCACTTCGTGCGCGCGGCGCGGTCCGCGCGACGGAGCGCCGTCCGCGAGACGCGCAGGGCGATCGCGGCCACCACGAGCAGCACGGCCCAGATGACCGCGAGCGCGATGCCGTAGGAGCCCACGAGGATCGTCGGGTTCGGGTTGCCGAGCATCGAGGCGACGAGCGCGGGCACCGTGATCGCCGTCAGGATCGCACCGACGACGAGCGCGCCCTGCGCGACCGCGACGCCGCGATCGCCGAGCCCGAGCCGGTCGCGCACGCGCGCGGCGCCGAGCCCGAACGCGACGACGATCGGTGCCACCACGCCGTCGTGCAGCAGGATCGCGGCGACCACCCACACGAGGATGCCGAGCCACCGCGACGGCGCGATCTCGGTGAGCACCAGGAACCCGCCGAACGCGGCGAGCCCGAGCCCGAGCGCGACGAGGACTCCGCGTGCCGCCCTCACGCCGTCACCTCGATCCGTCGCAGCCACTTCGTCTGCATGACGCCCGGCCGCCCCGGCGCGATCACGCGCGCCGGGAACCCGTGGTCGATGTGCAGCGTGCCGCCGTTCAGCTCGAGGGCGACGAGCGTGAGCGGGTCGCGGGCGTACTGCGGCGGCATCTCGGTGCGGGCGAACGCGCCGCGCTCCTGCAGGCTCTCGAATCGGACGGGCTCGGTCGGCTCCGCGGCACCCGCTGCGGCCAGCAGGTCGACGAGCCGCACCCCGCGCCACGTCGCCGACTGGCTCCAGCCCTCGACGCACGCGATCGGCAGCACCGCCTCGGTCTGCGGAAGCGCGTGCAGGTCGTCGAGCGTGAAGTCGCGCGAGCCCGAGGGCGTCGCCACCGTGAGCACCCAGTCGGGCGCGACGGCGGTCCCGGTGACGCCGGCCTGCGCCGCGGTCCGGTTGATCGGCAGGCCCTGCGGTCCCACGCCCATCCGGCGCGGCGCGAGCACGTTGAGCGGCGCGAGCGCGGGCACCGTCTGGCCCGCGGTGAGTGCGACGGCGGCTGCCGCGGCCGCGCCGACCCCGCCGAGGAACCCGCGACGCGACACGAAGCGGCCCGTGGCATCCGCTCGGTCGCCCGCGGGCCGCCGCCAGACCCGCACGATCAGGGGGAGCTTCACCCCGAGGTGGACCGCCAGCGCGCCGATGAGCACCCACGCCAGCGCGAAGTGCGTCGCCCGGAACGGGAACGGGAACGCGTACCACTGCACGAGGTTCATGAGCCCGATCGTCACCTCGACGAGCGAGACGCCGACGAGCACCGCGATCGACGCGCGCTCCAGGAAGTGCGCGACCGACCTCACCGGCGGCCAGGCGAACAGGCGCGGGTAGACGGTCCAGAGCTTCGCGAGGAGCAGCGGAACGGCGGCGGTGCCCGCGATCACGTGGATCCCCTGCGTCCACCGGTAGAGCTCGACGGGTCGCGCCGGCATCGGCAGCCACGGCAGCGGGTCCTGCAGCAGGTGGCTGTAGACGCCCGTGCCGAAGCAGATGAGGAACGCGGCGCCGAGCAGACGTCCCACCACGACGGTCGTGCGCGGCGACTTCACGCGTGGGTCGGATGCCGCGTCGTGCGCGGCGCCCGCGAGCGGCTCGAGTCGTTCGGCGATCCGGGACGAGGCGCGTTCGGTGAAGCCGGCCATGCCTCCAGTGGACCACCGGGCCGCGGCGGATGCGACGGCCGGAGCTTACGGTTCGCGGACGCGCGTTCCGACATCCGTAAGAAGTCCACCCCTGCCCGGGCGTGCGGCCGCTTCGTAGGCTCGGAGCGTGCAGGTCGAACCCGAGGGGTCCGGCGGCGGGGCGCCCGCCGCATCCGTCGCGCCGGCGGCATCCGCTGCCCGCGCCGGTTCGCCGCGCCGGCGCGCGCTCGTCGCCGCGGCGCCGTGGGTCGGCCTCGGCGTCGCGCTCGCCCTCATCGCGCTCGCCATGATCGTGCCGCCGCTCCTCGGCCAGGACATGAACATCCGGTCGTTCCCGCCGCTGCACGCCGAATGGATGCCGCGGCTCGGGCCGGGCACGCTGCCCGCCGTGCTGCTCGCGATCGCCGCGGCCGTCTGGGGCCTGCCGCTCGCGCGCCGGCTCAGCTGGGGTGCACTGCTCGCCGTGGTCTACGGCGCCGCGGTCGCCTGGATGGTCGCCCTCGCGACCGTCGACGGCTGGGACGGCATCGGGCGCGTCCTCGAGCACAGGTACGAGTACCTCGGCACCGCGCGCGAGGTCACCGACTTCGGGGCGACCCTGCGCGACTACGTCGCCCGCATCCCGCTCGACTCGGTCGACAACTGGCCCGTGCACATCGCGGGGCACCCGCCCGGGGCGCTGCTCGTCTTCGTCGGGCTCGTCCGGCTCGGGCTCGGCGGCGGGCTCGCCGCGGGATTCGTGGTGCTCCTCATCGGGGCGACCGCGGCGCTCGCGGTGCTCGCGCTGCTCCGCCGGTTCGGCGCCGAGGATGCCGCGCGGCGGGTCGCGCCCTTCCTGGCCATGGGGCCGGCCGCGATCTGGTTCGCGGTGTCGGCCGACGGGATGTTCGCGGCGGTCGCCGCGTGGGGCCTCTGCGCGCTCGGGTTCGCGGCGACCGCCCGCGGGCGCGCGCTCGAGACGGCGCGACCCGAGGCGGCGGGCCGCGGCACGGCCGCCATGGTCGCCTGGAGCGCGCTCGCCGGGCTCCTCCTCGGCTACTGCGTGATGATGTCGTACGGACTGCCGATCCTCGGCATCCTCGCCCTCGCGGTGCTGTGGCTCGGCCGCGACTGGCGGCCGCTGCCGATCGCGGCGGCGGTG
This sequence comes from Agromyces molybdatiresistens, assembly GCF_052748445.2. Taxonomy (NCBI): domain Bacteria; kingdom Bacillati; phylum Actinomycetota; class Actinomycetes; order Micrococcales; family Microbacteriaceae; genus Agromyces; species Agromyces molybdatiresistens. The sequence continues at coordinate 238,538 of NZ_CM188258.1, forward strand.
GCGCTCGCCGTCGTGCTCGCGTTCGCGGCGTTCGGTTTCCTCTGGTGGGAGGCGTTCCCGGTGCTCGTCGAGCGCTACTGGGACGGCGTGGCGAGCCACCGCCAGTTCACCTACTGGGTGTGGGGCAACCTCGCGGCGCTCTCGATCAGCGCGGGCCCGTTGATGGGCGCCGCGATCGCGACGACGGCCGCGCGCGCGACCGGGTGGCGTTCGGAGACCGGCGCCGAGCGCGTCGTGATCGTGCTCGCGCTCGCGGCGGCGGCCACCGTCCTCGCCGCCGACCTCTCGCAGATGAGCAAGGCCGAGGTCGAGCGCATCTGGCTGCCGTTCGTCCCGTGGCTCCTCGTCGGCACGGCGCTCCTCACCGAGCGCTGGCGCCGCGCCGGCTTCGCCGGGCAGCTCGCGTTCGCCCTCGCGGTGCAGCACCTGCTGGTCACGAGCTGGTGACGGGACAGGGGCGGATGCCGCGGGCTCGCGGCATTCCGCCTCGTCGTCGACCTGAGAAAACCGTGTCCAGCTCGAGTTCCGCGCGATACGTCTTGAGAATGAAAACCGAGTGTTGTACCGTTTTCGAGACTCAGCGACGAGAGAGGCACCCATGACCGACACCATCCAGACCGACGCGACCGACTCGGCGTCCGACCGAGCGGCCTTCGCGTCGGCATCCGCGGCCGACCTCGTCGCCGGCCTCACCACCGAGCAGAAGGCCGCGCTCACTAGCGGCGAGAGCTTCTGGACCACCAAGCAGGTCGGCCCCGTCCCGTCGATCCTGCTGACCGACGGCCCCCATGGCGTGCGCAAGCAGGACGAGAGCGCCGACCACCTCGGCATGGCCGCCTCGGTGCCGGCCACCTGCTTCCCGCCCGCCGTCGCGCTCGGCTCGTCGTTCGACCCCGACCTGCTCGAGCGCGTCGGCGTCGCCCTCGGCGAGGAGTCGCGCGCCGAGGGCGTCGGCGTGCTGCTCGGCCCCGGCATCAACATCAAGCGTTCGCCGCTGTGCGGCCGCAACTTCGAGTACCTCTCCGAGGACCCGATCGTCTCGGGCGTGCTCGGCTCGGCGCTCGTGCGCGGCGTGCAGTCGCAGGGCGTCGGCGCGTCGCTCAAGCACTACGCCGCGAACAACCAGGAGGACGACCGCATGCGCGTGTCGGCCGACATCGACCCGCGCCCCCTCCGCGAGATCTACCTCCGCGGCTTCCAGCGCGTCGTCGAGGACGAGCAGCCGTGGACGGTGATGTGCTCGTACAACCGCGTGAACGGCGTGCCCGCGTCGCAGAACCGGTTCCTCCTCACCGAGGTGCTCCGCGACGAATGGGGCTTCGACGGACTCGTCGTCTCGGACTGGGGCGCCGTCACCGACCGCGTGGCGGCGCTCGCCGCCGGGCTCGACCTCGAGATGCCCGCCAACGGCGGACGCTCCGACGCGCAGGTCGTCGCCGCCGTCGAGTCGGGCGAACTCGACGGGACCGTGCTCGACACCGGCGCCCGCCGCGCCGTCGAGCTCGCGCAGAAGGCCGTCGCCGGCGCCGACCCCGACGCCGTCTACGACGTCGACGAGCACCACGCCCTCGCCCGCGAGGCCGCCGCGAACAGCATCGTGCTGCTGCGCAACGAGGGCGCCCTGCTGCCGCTCGCGCCCGGGGCATCCGTCGCCGTCATCGGCGAGTTCGCCCGCACGCCTCGCTTCCAGGGCGGAGGTAGCTCGCACGTCAACGCCACGCGCGTCGATGCCGCCCTCGAGGCGATCCGCGACGTCGCGGGCGCCGGAGCGGTGACCTTCGCCCCCGGCTTCACCATCGACGGATCGGATGCCGCCGGGCTCGCCGACGAGGCCGTGGCCGCGGCATCCGACGCCGAGGTCGCGGTGCTGTTCCTCGGCCTGCCCGCCAGCCTCGAGTCGGAGGGCTTCGACCGTCGCGACATCGAACTGCCCGCAGCCCAGCTCGAGCTCGTCGACCGCGTGCTCGCAGCCAACCCGAACACGGTGGTCGTGCTCTCGAACGGCGGCGTCGTGCGCCTCGCGCCGTTCGCCGAGCGGGTCCCCGCGATCCTCGAGACGTGGCTGCTCGGCCAGGCGGGCGGGTCGGCCGTCGCCGACGTGCTCTACGGCGCCGTGAACCCGTCGGGCCGGCTGACCGAGACCGTGCCCGTCCGCATCCAGGACACTCCCGCCTGGGGCAACTTCCCCGGCGAGCACGGCCACGTGCGCTACGGCGAGGGCGTGCTCGTCGGATACCGCTGGTACGACGCGCGCGAGCTCGAGGTGACCTTCCCCTTCGGCCACGGCCTCTCGTACACGACCTTCGAGTACGGCGACGCCGTCGTGAGCTCCGACGACGACGGACTGCTCGTCCGGGTGCCCGTCACGAACACGGGGGCGCGCGACGGCGCCGAGGTCGTGCAGGTCTACACGTCGCTGCCGGGCTCGACCGTGGCGCGCGCGCCGCGCGAGCTCAAGGGCTTCGCCAAGGTCGCCCTGGCTGCCGGGGAGCGACGCGAGGTCGAGGTGCGCGTGCGCCGCACCGACCTCGCCTACTGGGACACCCGCGTCGACCTGTGGATCGTCGAGGGCGGCGAGTACACGGTCGAGATCGGTGCGTCCAGCCGCGACATCCGCGCGGTCGCGACGGTCGACGTCGAGGCCGACCCGGTGCGGATCCCGCTCACGATCGAGTCGACGATCAGCGAGGTCATGGCGCATCCCGTCGCCGGTCCGATCGTGGGCCAGGCGCTCGCGGCAATGGCGGCCGACCTGCTCGGCGGCGAGGCAGCGGCCGGCGCCGGCGACGCCTCCGGTGAGCGACCGGCAGAGACCGCCGGCGGCCTGGGCCTCGACGCCGAGGGCATGATGCAGATGATGGGGGCGATGCCGATCGGCCGCGCGGCGATGTTCCCCGGGTCGGCGTTCGACCTCGAGCAGATCGAGCAGCTCATCGCCGCGGCGAACGCACCGCAGGGCTGACCGGCCCGGCGCAGGGACTCGGCGGGTGCGCCGAGTCCCTGCGTCAGCGGCGTTCCTCGGCGACCGCGTTTCCGCCGTCGACGGGGATCAGCTGGCCGGTGACGTACGAGGCGCCCGGGCTCGCGAGCCACGCGATCGCGGAGGCGACCTCGTCAGGTCGACCGCTGCGCCCGACCGGCACGAGCAGGCCCTCCTCGGCCTCGCTCGGGAGCTGGCTCGCGGTGGCGATCCAGCCGGGTGCCACCGCGTTGGCGGTGATGCCGGACAGCGCCTCGTCGACCGCGAGCGCCCGCACGTAGCCGAGCATGCCCGCCTTCGCGGTGGCGTATCCGACGTCGCCGCGCGATGCCATGAGCGGACCCGACACGCTCGACACGCAGACCACGCGGCCCCACCCCGCCTCGCGCATCCCGGGCAGCATCGCGCGGGTCAGGAGGAACGCCGTCGTGAGGTTCATCGCGATGCCGGCGTTCCAGTCGGCGAGCGGCATCGTGCCGTCGCCGTGGAGCATCTCGGGGTCTCCGGTCGCGATCATGCCGGCGTTGTTGACGACGATGGTGGGGCGTATGCCGGCGGCCGCCAGCTCCGCGGCGAGGTCGTCGACCTGCTCCTCGAGATCGAGGCGCGCGATCAGGCCGGTCGCGGTGATGCCGAGTCGCCGGAGCTCCTCGGCGCGCTCGTGCACGCGCTCGCTCGTGGCCGTGATCACGACGCCCGCGCCGAGCTCGCCGAGCGCCCGCGCCGCGGCGAAGCCGATGCCCTGCGGGCTGCCGGCGCCGCTCACGATCGCGACGCGTCCCTCGAGGTTCCAGGCGGCGGGAAGGCTCATGGCGTCATCCTAGGCACGAGTGCGTCGCGAGGGCGCCGGATCAGGCGAGCGGCACCACGCAGGCGGGAGCGGTCAACCCGAGCACGCGGCGTGCGGCACCGGTCACCAGGTCGAGCTCGACGAGCACGTCGTCCTCCTGCGCGGCGACCACGACCGTGCGGTCGTCGAGGTGCGCATGGTGGCGCGGCCACGCGGCCCCGATCGGGAGCTCGGCCGCGAGGCGCGGGTGCGGGGCATCCGTCGCCTCGAAGACCGAGACCGTGTCGCGACCGCGGACGAGCGCCGTGAGCAGATTCCCAGAGGGGGCGCGGTCGAGGTGCGAGGGTTGCACGACGTCGGCGGCCGGGCCGGCGGTCGGGGCCACCACGCGCTCGGTCCCGGTCGCCGCCACGGTCGCGGAGTCGAGGTCGAAGGTGTGCAGCCGCCCGTCGAGCTCGCCGACGACGTGCAGCAGCCCTCCGCCGACGAGCATGTGCCGCGGGCCGGTCCCCGGCGGAAGCTCGAGCGTGCGCGCGATGCGGAGCGCCGGCGCCGCGCCATCCGTCGCCCGTTCGATCACGAGCTCGTGGATGGCGTCGCCGCCGAGGTCGCTGACGAGGTGGGTGCCCCACGGCGTCGCCGCGAGCTGGTGCGCGTGCGGGGCGTCCTGCCGGTCGGCGACCGGACCGGTGCGGTGGGGCAGTGCGAGGGTGACCGGCCGCCCCAGCTCGCCGGAGGGCTCGACCGGCACGGCCGTCACCGAGCCGCCCGTGTAGTTCGCGACGAGGAGCACACCGTGCTCGGCCGCGACGACGACGTGGCACGGGTCGGCCTCGCCGTGCACGACGGATGAGACCGGCACCAGCGCGGGCCGGGCGCCGGAGTCGCCGCCCGACTCGAGCCGGAAGCTCACCACCGACCCCGCGGCATCCTCGCCCACCGCGAACCAGACGTCGCCCGCGACGGCGAGGAACGACGCGTTCGATGCCGCCGCGGAGGTCAGCACGCGCCATCCGCCGTCGGCGTCGCGCTCGACGAGGTGCACCGCCGGGCCGGCGCCGTCGGGCGTGTAGCACCCGACGGCGAATCGGCGCCGCGGAGCGGTCACAGCTGCACCGGCGTGCGGTCGGCGACCTGCTCGGCGGCGGCGGCCACCGGTCGGGCGACGGGCACGAGCCTGGTGAGCTGCGTGACGTGCTTGGGCTCGAGCTCGTCGAGCGTCGCGACCTCGAGCAGCTTCATCGTGCGGACGATCTCGTTCCGGAGGATCTCGATGGTCTTGTCGACGCCGCGGCGGCCTCCCGCCATCAGGCCGTAGAGGTAGGCGCGGCCGACGAGCGTGAAGCGCGCGCCGAGGGCGACGGAGGCCACGATGTCGGCGCCCGACATGATGCCCGTGTCGAGGTGCACCTCCATGTCGCCCCCGACCTCGCGCACCACGTCGGGCAGCAGGAGGAACGGCACGGGCGCGCGGTCGAGCTGGCGGCCGCCGTGGTTCGAGAGCACGATGCCGTCGACGCCGCGGTCGGCAAGGAGCTTCGCGTCCTCGACGGTCTGCACGCCCTTCACGACGATCCTGCCCGGCCAGATCTTGCGGATCACGTCGAGGTCGTCGAACGAGATCGTCGGGTCCATCGCCGAGTCGAGCAGCTCGCCGACCGTGCCGCCGGTCGAGGAGAGCGACGCGAACTCGAGCTTGGGCGTGGTCAGGAAGTTGATCCACCACTCGGGGCGCGGGATCGCGTTGATCACCGTGCCGAGCGTGAGCTGCGGGGGGATCGAGAAGCCGTTGCGCTTATCGCGCAGGCGCGCGCCCGCGACCGGGGTGTCGACCGTGAAGAACAGCGTGTCGAAGCCCGCGGCAGCCGCCCGCTCGGCGAGGCCGTACGAGATCTCGCGCTGCTTCATCACGTACAGCTGGAACCAGTTGCGACCGTTCGGGTTGGCGGCCTTCACGCCCTCGATCGAGGTCGTGCCGAGCGTCGACAGCGTGAACGGGATCCCGGCGGCGCCGGCAGCGGCGGCCCCGGCCTCCTCGCCCTCGGTCTGCATCATGCGCGTGAAGCCCGTCGGCGCGATGCCGAACGGCAGGGCGCTCGGACCGCCGAGCACCTCGCGGGAGGTGTCGACCTCGGGCACGTTGCGCAGGATCGACGGGTGGAACTCGATGTCGAGGAAGGCCTGGCGCGCGCGGGCGAGCGAGATCTCGGCCTCGGCGGAGCCCTCGGTGTAGTCGAACGGCGCCTTCGGCGTGCGGCGCTTGGCGATCGCGCGCAGGTCGGCGATCGTGAGCGCCTTCTCGAGGCGACGCTCGGTCGCGTTGAGCGTCGGGGTCTTGAACCTCATGAGCTCGGCGAGCTCGCGGGGGTTCGGCAACTGGCGCTGGACCATGCTGGTGCTCTCTTCCTACGGGTGGGCGGGCGCGCCGGGCGCGCCGCGGTCGGTGCGGTCGGGGGCGGGGTCGGTGCCGGCGGCGACGCCGGCGTCGGGGGAGATCTCGGCGTAGTACCCCGAGATGTGGTCGTGGATTCGGGTGCGCGCGGCCGCGGCATCCGCTGCCCTGATCGCGTCGAGCACGCCGCGGTGCTCGGCCCGCAGCCTGGCGGACGTCGTCGCCCAGTCGGCGATGCGGCCGTGGCCGGCGAGCGCGTAGCCCTCGATGCCGCTGCGCAGGCCCGCCATCGTCGCGCTGACGACCTGGTTGCCGGATGCCTCGGCGAGCGCCAGGTGGAAGGCGGCGTCGAGCGCCAGGAACTCGGCCGGGTCGAGGTCGGGGTCGTCCATCGCGTCGAGCAGTCGCTGGGCCGCGCCGAGGTCGGGGGCGGATGCCGTGTCGCGCGCCGTGCTCGCGGCGAGGTCGCCGGCGACGTGGGTCTCGAGGAGCAGTCGCGTGGCGACGATGTCGTCGACCGGGAACCCGCTCGCCGCGACCTGGAGTCGCATGAGCGCGCTCATGCCGCCGCCGGGCGTGGCGATGATGATCGCGCCCGCGGTCGGACCGGAGCCTGCGTGGGTGCGGATGAGGCCGAGCACCTCGAGCACGCGCAGCGCTTCGCGCACGCTCGAGCGCCCGACGCCGAGGTCGGCCGCCAGCTGGCGCTCGCCGGGGAGCCGGTCGCCGGGGGCGAGCTCGCCGTCGAGGAGCTTCCGCTCGACGTGCTCGAGGACGGCCTGCCACGCGCGCGGCTCGATCGAGCGGGCGGATGCCTCGTCGCCCATGCCGTCTCCCTCGCGCGCGTGCGGCGCGCCCGAACGAGCCCGCCGATGTGGTCTGACCACAGCCTAGCAGATGTGGTCAGACCACATGGCGGAGCGGTGCCGCTCGAACGCGACCGATGCGTCGTCTCCCGGCGGACCGATGGTCCTTGTCGGACGGCACTCCGGAAGGGCAGGCTCGTGACATGAGCGGATACGCCGACCCCGACCGACCCGGACAGCGACTGAGCGATGCGGAGCGCGACGAGGCGGTCGGCCACCTCGCCTCGGCGCAGTCCGAGGGGCGGCTCACGCCCGCCGAGTTCGAGCAGCGGTCCGCCGCCGCGCGCAGTGCGGTGACGCGGGCCGACCTCGCACCGCTGTTCGCGGACCTGCCGCCGATCGCGCCCGGATCGCCGAGCGTCGCCCCCGTTCCGCCGCCGGGCCCGTCGCCCGCGTACGCAGGGCTCCCGTCGAGCACCACGACGGGGTGGGATGCGGCCCCGCCGCCGCCCTCGCAGCGTCGTTCGCGGGCGCTCGGGGGCCGGGTCGGCGACACGGTCATGGCGCTCTCGCCGTTCGTCGCACTGCTGCTCTTCTTCGGCTTCGGGTTCTGGACGCCCGGCGGGTTCGCCTGGTCGTGGCTGTGGTTCTTCCTGATCCCGATCACCGGCATCATCGTCTACGGCGGCGCGGCGACCGAACGCAATCGCTGAGTCGATCAGCCCTTCTTCGGGCGGATCCGCACGCGGTTCTGGCCCGTCGTCTCGTCGAGCTCGACGACGCCGCCGCGCGACTTGAGGAAGTCCGTGAACGACGCGAAGCCGAGCCGCCGCTCCTGGAACGACGGATCCATGCGCAGCATCTGGTTCTTCACCGCGCCGCTCGGCTGCCACTCCTCGTCGGACTTCGACCGCAGCAGCTCGAGCGCCTTGAGCAGCAGTCGTCCGGGGTTGCGCGTGGTGCCCGCCGGTGCGTCATCCGACTCCTCGCCGGGGGCCATGAACTGCACCGCCGTCGTGGGAACCGACGGCTTGTCCGCGGCGGCGTCCGCTTGGGCGTCGACGGGGGTCGCGTCCGCGGCCTTCTTCGAGGTGGCGCGCCGTCGGCGCGCGGGGGCCGGCTCGGCGTCGGCGGACGTCTCCGCCGGTGCATCGGCCGCGGCATCCGTCGCCCCCTGCTTCTTCGCCGCACCGCCGCCCTGCCTGCCGCGGGAGCCACTGGGCGGCGGCGCCGGCGCGCTCGCCTCGTCGTCGGCCACGGCGGCGTCCGTCGCCAGCAGCGCGTCGTAGTCGGCGAACTCGTCGCACGACGCGGTGAGCGCCCGGCTCGTGCCCCCCGCGACGCCGATGCCGACGACGTACCGGCCGAGGCGCTTGGCCTTCTGCGCGAGCGCGACGTAGTCGGAGTCGCCGGCGACGATCACGATGTGCGAGAGGTCGTCGATGCGGAACATGTCCTCGACTGCGTCGACGGCGAGGCGGATGTCGGCCCCGTTCTTCGTCGCCGAGAGCGGGAAGAGCTGCACGAGGTCGACCGCACGGTCGATGAGCTGGCCGCGGTAGCTCGCGTTCACGGGCGTCGACCAGTCGGCATAGGCGCGCGCGATCGCGATCGTGCCGAACGTCGCCGCGAAGTCGAGCACCGCGTCGATGTCGACCGTCGCCTCCTTCAGGCGCTCCGCGGCCTTGGTGCCGGCGGAGACCGCCTTGTTGCGTGAGGTGTCCTTGCGGTACTGGCTGTCGCCGTGCAGCTGGTCGTACCGGGAGATGACGATGTTGTCGAAGTCGAAGTAGAGCGCGACCCGGGGTTCTGCCGAGGCTGGCATGAGGACCTTCCGTCGTGGGCGTGCTTCGATCGTAGGACGTGCCGCCTCCGACGCGCCTGAATCGACTGGGCGAACTCGGGACATCATCGGCGTAGCCCTGACAGCCGAAGGACCGCGCAGCGCGCTCCGCTTCAGCTCACCCGCACGGCGTGAGTTCGGCGGCAGTCGTCGAGACGGCGTTCTCGCCGCCCAGCACCACGAGACGTTCTGTGCCGTTGGTCGCGATCTCGAACAGCGTCGCCTGGGGTATGCACCCCATGGGAACGAGATAGAGCGGCGCACCGAGTGCTCCCGAGAGCGCCGCGCCGGCGAGCGCGTCGGGAAAGCCTGTGCCGGTGGCGATGAACGTGGTCGTTGCACTCGGCGCAGCGCGTCCGACGATTCTGGAGGAGGTCGAATACCGATTCATACCCCAGATCCGTTCCACCCAGCTTGGCGTCGAGAGTCCGAAGGAGTGATTCGAGAGCCTGCTGAAGACTGCGGGTCCGCCTACAACGGTGGAGTGCTCCGAAGCAAGACGCTCGAGCAGGGCCTTCGTTTCGCTCCCGAGGTCGAGCACCGAGTTCCCGTCGGGCGCCATGCGCGGATGCGAACCGTCCACGAGCAGGACAGGAGCGTCGGAGACCCCCGCTGCAGCACTGGCGGAGAGTGCGTCGGGAAAGGCTTCGCCTGTTGCCACGAACAGCTCGGCCGCCCCCGACTCGCCGAAGGCATAGTCGACGATTGCGCGGGATGTGGCGTAACGGTTGGCACCCGCCAGACGGATCGTCGGAGCGACGGTCCGGAGCGCACCCAGCACATCTTCCGAGATGATGGCCGTTCCTCCGACGACGACGATCCGGGAAGGGGAGAGTCGCGCCAGCTCGTCCATCGTCCGTTGCGGCACGGAGCCGCGACGCACGAGGCGGAGAGGAGCGTCGACCGCCGCAGCAGCAGGGGCGGCGCTCAGCGCATCGGGGAAATTCTCGCCGGTAGCGATGAACACGGTCGAAGCCCCGTCGGGGTACCCGAATTCTGCGATCTCGGCCGCGGTGTCGTACCGGCTTGCTCCTGCGAGGCGCGTGACGGCCACCTCCGCCGGCGTCGGGACCGGTCCCAGATCGAGAACCGCCACGCTCGACGGGTAGCTGGGCACCACGACGGTGCGGCTGTCGGCGGCGATCGCGGCCGTGCCCGGAGAGGGGACGGCGATGGTCTGCTCGAGCGCGCCGGAGGCCACTCGACTGACGAGCAATCCATCTCGGTCGGGGTCGACCGTCACGAGCCGGAGCCCATCGACGGTCATCACGGGCTCCCGCTTGGACGGGATCGTGGTTTCAATCAGGCCGTTCGGCTCGATGAGATCCCCCCGACGAAGGGTGCCCCAGCCCATCACGTATCCCTGAATTCCGTCAGGGGTGACCGCCACCCGGTTGCCGTCGCTGCTCAGTTGTTCTACCCGCGACTTCTTCGCCCCGGTGCTGACGTCGATCGTCCACAACCCCCGGTACCCCGACCCGGAGACGACGTGGCCGATGTTCGGAGCGGTTCCGAATTCGACGCGGCCGGTCTCGGTTTCGAGTTCGATCACTCTCAGGCGCGCTCTGGTCGAGGTGCTGAAGACCGTCACCTTGACATCGGAGGACGCCACCAGATACCGGTCGTCCGGGGATACCGACAGATGTCTCGGCGTCCAGGCCTGCGGGAAGTATCCGATGACCTCGGACCGGGCCGCATCGACGATCGATATTCCGTGGCCCTCGTTCGAGGTCTCCCATTCCACGCTTCCGACGTACACCTTCGTTCCGTCGCGGCTGACGGTCACGGATCGCGGTCCGCCCGGGATCGGCAGGCTCGTGACGAGCACGCCCGCTGCGACGTCCACGACCGAGAGGAGATCTTCGGCCTCATGAGTCACCCACGCGCGGGACCCGTCGGGCGCGATCGCGACTTCGGTCGGAGCCCCGGGAAGATCCACGGAGCGGAGAATCTCCGATGCGTCGGCGGGCGACGGCTCGACGGCGGTCAGGAACGGGATGGCGACGGCGACGGCGAGGGCGGCCCCGACGAGGCGGAGGAGCGAGGGCATTCGGGTACTCCTAGGCAGGGAGTTTTCAACGTACCACGCACGGTGGGGGCCCCAGAGAAGCCGACCGAGAGGGGCCGCCGCCCGACAGGAGCGGCGCGGGTCAGCCCGCCGACGCGCCCGCGAGTTCGGCGTCGGCGCGCACGCCGGCCGCCTCGAGCACCTCGAGGAACGCCTTCATCCACGTGCCGTTGTCGGGCCACGCCCGCGCGGTGACGAGCGCGCCGTCGACCACGCCACCGCCGCCCTCGAACACCCCGCCGGCCGTCTCGATGTCGATCGCGAGCTCCGGGTAGGCCGACGAGGTGCGGCCGCGCAGCACGCCGGCGGCGGCGAGCAGCAGCGGGCCGTGGCAGGTCGCGGCGACCGGGGCGTCGGCCTCGAGGAAGTGCCGGACGATGCGCTTCGCGTCCTCGTTGTTGCGCAGGTACTCCGGAGCGCGGCCGCCCGGCACGACGATCGCCACGTAGTCGGCAGGGTCGACGTCGGCCAACGCGACATCCGCCGGCCAGGTGTGCCCGAGCTTCTCGGTGTACGTGTCGAACCCGTCCACGAAGTCGTGGACGACGAACTGGAGCCTGCGCGCCTCTGGCGCGCCGAGGTGCACCTCGAATCCGGCCTCCTGGAGGCGGTGGTAGGGGTAGAACACCTCGAGCGTCTCGGCGGCGTCGCCGGTGAGGATCAGGATCTTCGACATGGGGTACCTCTCTGTACGTCGGCCCGCCGGGCGGCGGGATGCGGCGCGGGCGGCTCGGTGCCATCCGCTCGACCTCACCCTGCGCGCCTCGACGGGTCCCGGCATACGCGCTTCGCACTATGTGCGAATCGCACGTCAGGTCGGCGCACGGAGGACCGATCGGCCCGCGACGCGGCCGCTGCGGCGGCGTAGCATCGAGCCCATGAGCGCAGTGGAGCGCCGGGGCGGCGCCGGGATCCAGTCGGCCGAGCGGGCGCTGCGGATCCTCGAGCTCGTCGGCGCCGCACCGACCGGGCTCACCGCTGCCGAGATCGCCGCCAGCCTCGGGCTCGGCCAATCGACCGCGTACCGCCTGCTCGCGACGCTCCACCACCAGCACTACCTCGCGCGCCAGCCGGGCGAGCACCGCTACATCCTCGGCCGATCGGTCGACGACCTCGGCCGCGCCCTGCAGGTGCAGCTCGTCGCGACCCACCCGGTGCGCGCGGTCCTGCGCGAGCTCCACGACACCGTCCGCGCGCCGGCGTACCTCACCGTCTTCCGCGGCGACGACATCGCGGTCGCGCACATCGAGGACTCGCCCGAGCACCCGCGGATCGGCCAGCTCCACGTCGGATTCTCCGAGGCGAGCCACACGACGGCGTTCGGCAAGCTCATGCTCGCCTCGCGCGACGATGCCGCCGTCGATCGCTTCCTCGAGCGGCACGGCGCCAAGCAGCTCACTGCGTCGAGCGTGACGGATGCCGCGGCTCTTCGCGAACGACTCGACGACGTGCGCGCGCAGCAGCTGGCCGTCGAGGTCGAGGAGTACCTGCCGAAGCTCGCCTGCATCGCCGCACCGGTGCGGAGCGCGGCTGGTCGTGTGGTCGGTGCGGTCTCGGTGTCGGTCTCCGCGAAGGACCTTCCGTCGCGCGCGCGGGAGCTCGAGCGCGCGGTACGCCGCGGGGCGTGGCAGGTGTCGGCGCGGCTGGCGGGATGATCGGCGCGGCCGGGGCTCGCCGGCCGTCGTGCGCGATCGAGGGTCGCGGGTGCCTCTCGCGGCGAAGGCCCGCCTGACGCAGGTGCGTCAGACCGCCGTCGCGACCGCGTTGTGCAGCTCGTCGGCGTCGACGCCGAACCGCCCGAATCCGCCGCCGAGGTTCGTCATGAGCACGAAGCACACGCCGAGCGACGGCGTGATCCAGAATTCGGTGCCGGCCCAGCCGCCGTGCCCGAACGTGTCGGTCGTGAGCAGGCCCGGGGCCGAGTGGCGCAGGTTCCACGTGAAGCCCCAGTCCTGCCCGCGCGCCGCGGGGTACGGCTCGAGCTTCGGCAGGCCCGCGGTCAGCGGGCGCAGCATGGCGGCGGCCGTGACCGGCGCGACCACGGCGCCGTCGTTCCTCAGCAGCGCGCTGCCGAGAGCGAGCAGGTCGCCGGCACGCCCGAGCAGGCCCGCGCCCGGATGCCGCAGCGCCGCGAACCGCGCATAGTCGAGGCCCTGTGCTGCGGCGTCGACGGGAGCGTGCGGGGAGGCGTCGGCGTCGAACGTGAGGCCCGAGGCATCCGATCGCTCGGCGACCTCGGCGACCGCGCGCTCCCACGGCGCTCCCGAGGCGTCCTCGATGAGCGCGGCGATGCCCTCGAACGCGATGGTCGAGTACCGGGAGACGGTGCCGGCGGCGAAGTCGCGACCCGGAGCGAGCAGCGACGGGCGGAGCCCGGCGGGGGTGTCGAGGGGCGGCTCGACGATGCCCGAGGTGTGGCTCGCCAGGTGGCGCAGCCGCACGACATCGTCGCGGCCCGCGCCGAAGCCCGGCAGAGCGCGTGTGAGCGGCGTGTCGGGCGTCAGCCGGCCCTGCTCGACGAGTCGCAGCGCCGCGAGACCAACGATCGGCTTCGTGATCGAGAACAGCGGGTAGTGGTCGTCGACGGATGTCTCGCCGAACGCGTCGAGCGCGACGACGCCGTCGGCGCTCGCGACGCCGAGTACGGCGTTCGGCAGCGGTCCGTCGGCGACGTTGCGGCGGACCCAGTCGAAGGCGTGGTCGAACTGCGGCATGGGGTCGTGTCCTCTCGTGGCGCTCGTGGCGCTCGTGCGGTCAGCTGCGGAGCACGATGTTGCGCGGCCCGTCGCCCCGCAGCATCCGCTCGATCTGGTCTCGGAGCAGCCGCGCCATGCGCGGCATCATCGCGGTCGTCGCCCCGCCGACGTGCGGCGAGACCAGCACGTTCGGCAGGGCGAAGAGCGGGTGCCCCTCGGGCAGCGGCTCGGGGTCGGTCACGTCGAGCGCGAAGCGCAGGCGGCCGGATGTCGCCTCGGCGACGATCGCGTCGGTGTCGGCGACCGCGCCGCGCGCGACGTTCACGACGAGCGCGCCGTCGGGCAGCGCGGCGAGGAACTCCGCGTCGACGAGCCCGGTCGTCTCGTCGGACAGCGGGACGACCACGATCGCGACCTCGGTCGACGGCAGCAGCTCCGGCAGCTCGTCGACGCCGTGGATGCGACCGCGCTCGTCGTCGCGCGCCCGGCTCGCGACGCGCGTGAGCTCGACCTCGAAACCGCCGAGCCGCTCCTCGATCGCACGGCCGACGCCGCCGTACCCGACGAGCAGCACCCGGCGGTCGGCGAGGCTCGCGTGCCGCGCGGGCGCCCAGCGCCCCTCGTCGGCGGCGCGCACGAAGTCGGGGATGCCGCGCTGCGCCGCGATCGCGAGCCCGACCGCGAGCTCGGCGGTCGAGGTCTCGTGCACGGATGCCGCGTTGGCGAACACGTGCCCGGGCGGCAGTGCGCCCGGCACGTCGTCGTAGCCGATCGACTGCGACTGCACGAGCCCGACGTCGAGTCCGTCCAGGACGCCGAGGCGCGCCGACGCGCCCATGTAGGGCGGCACGACGATGTCGATGCGGCGACCTGACGCCTCGGGTGGCGGCGGCCCGGTCATGTCCCACTCGACGAGCTCGACGCCCTCGGGTACGCCGCCCGCCGTCTGCTCGAGCGCGTGACGCAGGGTCGCGCCGGGCACGGTGATGAGAAGTCTCGGGTGCTCGCTCATGCGTCGATCCTTCCAGCCGCGACGGCGCTCACGGCAGCTGCTCGACCTGGGCACGGACGATGTGCTCGACGAGCGCCGACTGCGCGGCATCGTCGCGGGCGAGGTCGTCGATGCCGTGCAGCAGCCCGTCGACCGCGAGCGACGCGAGTCCGTGGCTCAGCGCGCACAACTGCAGGAAGGTCGTCTCGACGTCGCCGCGGATGTCGCCCGCCGCGTGCACGTCGGCGACGAGCGCGCGCAGGCCGTCGAGCGCGGCCAGTCGGGCACGATCGAGCGCGTCGTCGCCCTGCGCGATCGCGGGCGTGCGGAAGATCGCGTCGTAGTGGGCCGGATGCCGGCGCGCGAACGCGACGAACTCGAGCGCGTCGGCGACGAGCCGCTCGCGACCCGGCAGGTGCGCGGCGACCTCCTGCGCCGTGCAGAGCTCGTCGTCGAGGAGTGCGAGGCCCTCGAGCGCGAGCGCCCGCATCATGCCCTCGCGGCTCCCGAAGAAGTGCGTCGGCGCGGCGTGCGAAAGGCCGGCGCGCCGCGCGACCTCGCGGAGGCCGACGTTGCTGAGCCCCTGCGCGCGGGCGAGCTCCTCGAGGGAGCGGAGCAGTGCGGCGCGGCCGGGGGAGCCGCCGCCGGCGCCTGCTGGCGGGACCGCCGCCGCGCGTTCGGCCGCGGCATCCGTCGTGACCGTCTCACTCATCCGCTCCCCGCTTCCGGCACATGCTTGACAATGTCAAGCCCTCGCTCGTATCCTGCTTTACATCGTAAAGCCTTGACAATGTAAAGCGGAGGTGCGACATGGTCGACATCACGAGCGAAACGGTCTGGCAGGCCATCGCGAACGAGAACTTCCTGGTCGTCGGCATGGTGTCGGCACGCGGCGAGGCCCGCACGGCGGGCGTGATGCACCACGTCGACGACGGCCTGATCTGGTTCACCACGAACGACCGCGAGTGGAAGGCGCGCCACATCGCCGCGAACCCGTCCGTCTCGGTCACCGTGCCGATCGCGAAGCGCGTGCCGTTCGTGCCGTGGGTCAGGGTGCCCGCCGCGACGATCACGTTCGCTGCGACCGCCGAGATCGTGCCCGTGGCCGACCTGCCGCCGACGGTCGGCCGGGCGCTGCTGCACGGGCTCGAGGTCACGGACGGCGGCGAGCGCGGCGCGCTCGTCGCTGTCGCGCTGCGTCCTCACGGCGACTTCGTGACGTACGGGATCGGCGTCTCGGTGCTCGGCATGCGCGACACCGAGCACGCGCGCGGGCGCGTGCCCGTCGCGACGCCGGTCGCCGCCTGAGCGCGCTGCCGTCCGGTCACTACGATGGCGCGCATGGACGAGTCCGGTTCCGCATCCGAGCCATCGCCGGGTGCGGGCCGGTCGGACCGCGGCTCGCTCCGCACGCGCCGTCGCGACCGGCCCGTCGATGAGCGCGTCGAGGCGCTGAAGGAGCGGGTCTACGCAACCTTCACCGGCCTCGCGATCGTGCTCGTGCAGCACGAGAACGCGGAGCACCTCACTGCGACGCGGGCCACGCTGACCCTCCTCGTCGGCATCGTCGCCATCACCGCGGCGGGCCTCGCGGCCGACGTGATCGCACACATCGTGGTGCACGCCGAACTGCCTCGGCGCCACGCGCTCGGCCGCATGCTGCGCGTCGCGGGGTCTGCACTCGCCTCGGCGAGCGTGCCGCTCGTGCTGCTCGTCCTCGCGATCGCGGGCGTGTTCGAGCTCGAGGGCGCGCTGCGTGCCGCCTCGATCGTGTACCTCGTGACGCTCGGCATCATCGGGTACGTCGCCGTGCGCCGCACCCACGTCGCGTGGTGGGAGCAGCTCGTCGCGCTCGGCCTGCTCGTGCTCCTCGGTCTCGCCGTCGTGGTGCTCCAGCAGCTCGCGCACGGTCACTGACGCGCTCGTCCTCAGCGTCCGGACGGCTCGTACCGCGTCGGCGCGAACGCCCGGGCGACGAGCGCGCGCAGGGACTCGAGATCGCCCTCGGCGAAGCCCTGCGCCCGAGCCTGGACGAGCACGTTGCCGATCGCCGTCGCCTCGACGGGCCCCGCGAGCACCGGGATGCCGGCGCGGTCGGCCGTGCGCCGGCACAGCAGCTCGTTGAGCGCGCCGCCGCCGACCACGTGGATCGTCTCCACGTCGATGCCTGACAGCACCGACGCGGTCCGCACCGCGTCGGCGAACGCGTCGGCGAGACTCTCGATGATCGACCGGGCGAACTCGGCCCGGCTCTCCGGGGCGGCGACGCCGTGCTCGGCGCACCACTCGGCGATGCGTCCGGGCAGGTCGCCGGGCGCGAGGAACCGGGGGTCGTTCGCGTCGAAGACGGCGACCGGCGAGGTGACGGATGCCGCGGCCGCGAGCAGCTCGGGCAGGTCGACCGTCTCGCCGTCCCGCTCCCACCAGCGCACCGACTCCGACAGCAGCCAGAGGCCCATGACGTTGTGCAGGAACCGGACCCGTCCGTCGACGCCGCCCTCGTTCGTGAAGTTCGCCTCGCGCGCGGCATCCGTCGTCACCGGGTGCTCGAGCTCGACGCCGACGAGCCCCCAGGTGCCGCACGAGATGTACGCGGCCGATTCGGCCTTCATGGGCACGGCGACGACCGCCGACGCGGTGTCGTGCGAGCCGACCGCGACGACCTCGAGGCCGCCGGGGGCGCCGAGCTCGGCGGCGATGTCGGGCCGCAGTGCGCCGAGGGAGGCGCCCGGATCGACGAGCGGGGCGAACACGGAGGCCGGGAGCCCGAGCTCCGCGATGAGGTCGTCGTCCCACTCGCCGGTGGCCACATCCACGAGCCCCGTCGTCGAGGCGTTCGTCCGCTCGGCGACCTTCGCGCCCGTCAGCTGGAATCCGATGAGGTCGGGGATCAGCAGGAGCGAATCGGCGAGGCCGAGCCATCCGCCCCGCCCCTCGGTTTCGGCGGCGAGCTGGTAGACGGTGTTGAACGGCAGGAACTGGAGACCGTTGCGACGGTAGAGGTCGGCGAACGGCACGCGCGCGTGCACCCGCTCGACCGCGGCGTCGTTGCGGGCGTCGCGGTAGTGGAACGGCTCGCCGAGGAGGCGGCCGCCGCGGAGCATCCCGTAGTCGACCGCCCACGAGTCGATGCCGATCGACGCGACGCCGGGCTCGCGACGGAACGCGCCGGCGAGACCGCGCGTGAGGTCGCGGTACAGCCCGGTGAAGTCCCAGTGGAGCCCCGACGCCATCCGCACCGGGCCGTTCGTGAACCGCGCGACCTGGTCGAGTTCGAGCCGGCCGGCCGGTTGGTCGACGTGCCCGACGATGACCCGTCCGCTCGTCGCCCCGAGGTCGACCGCCGCGACCGCCCCGCCGCTCACCGCGCCATCCTCTCGCGCGAAATGCCACTTCTGGCGGCCACGTGCGCGCGGGAACCGTTCGAGATGCCACTTCTGGCGGCCTCGTGCGCGCGGGAACCGTTCGAGATGCCACTTCTGGCGGCCTCCTCCGCCCGGAAACGGCCGCACGTGGCATCTCGACCGTGAGGGCGACCGTGAGGGCGGCCGTGACGGGAGCCGCTCATCGGAGGAACGCCGCGGCGACGCCCGAGTCGACGGGGATGTGCAGGCCGGTGGTGCGGGAGAGTTCGGGGCCGGTGAGCACGTAGACGGCGTCGGCGACGTTCTCGGGCACGACCTCGCGCTTGAGGATCGTGCGGTTCGCGTAGAACTGCCCGAGGTCCTCTTCCTTCACGCCGTATGTCGCGGCGCGGTTCGCGCCCCAGCCGGCTGCGAAGATGCCCGAGCCGCGCACGACGCCGTCCGGGTTGATGCCGTTGACGCGCACGCCGTGCTCGCCGAGCTCGACCGCCAGCAGCCGCACCTGGTGGGCCTGGTCGGCCTTGGTGGCCGAGTACGCGATGTTGTTCGGACCGGCGAACACCGAGTTCTTCGACGAGATGTAGATCACGTCGCCGCCCATCCGCTGCTCGATGAGCGCCTTCGCGGCAGCCTTCGCGACGAGGAACGAGCCCTTCGCCATGACGTCGTGCTGCAGGTCCCAGTCCTTCTCCGTGGTCTCGAGCAGCGGCTTCGACAGGGAGAGTCCGGCGTTGTTCACGACGAGGTCGATGCCGCCGAACGCGAGTACGGTCGCGTCGATCGCGGCCTGCACGCCGTCGGCGTCGGCGACGTTCGCGGCGACGCCGATCGCGACATCCGTTCCGCCCAGCTCGGCCGCGGCCGCCTGCGCCTTCTCGAGGTCGAGGTCGGCGACGACGACGCACGCGCCCTCGGCCGCGAGGCGGGTCGCGATGGCCTTGCCGATGCCGGATGCCGCGCCGGTCACGAACGCGATGCGGCCCTGGTGGGTCGCAGGCGCAGGCATCCGCTGGAGCTTCGCCTCCTCGAGCGCCCAGTACTCGATGCGGAACTTCTCGGCGTCGGAGATCGGCGTGTACGTCGAGAGTGACTCGGCGCCGCGCATCACGTTGATCGCGTTGACGTAGAACTCGCCCGCCACGCGCGCGGTCTGCTTGTTCGCGCCGTAGCTGAACATGCCGACGCCCGGCACGAGCACGATGAGCGGGTCGGCGCCGCGGATCGCGGGGGAGTCGGATGTCGCGTGCGCGTCGTAGTACGCCCGGTAGTCGGCGCGGTACTCGGCGTGCAGCTCCTGCAGGCGGGCGAGCTGCTCGTCGACCGTGGCCGTGGCAGGAAGGTCGAGGATCATCGGCTTGACCTTGGTGCGCAGGAAGTGGTCGGGGCAGCTCGTGCCGAGCGCGGCGAGCTCGGGCGCGCGCTCGGCGGCGAGGAAGTCGAGCACGACGTCGGAGTCGGTGTAGTGCCCGACCATCGGCTTGTCGGTCGACGCGAGGCCGCGGATGGTGGGGGCCAACGCAGCAGCGCGGGCGTGCCGCTCGGCCTCGGGGAGTGCCTCGAAGCCGGCGCGCACGCCGCCGAACGGCTCGGCTGCCCCGTGCTCGGCGATGTAGGCCGCGGCGGTGTCGATGATCCACAGCGAGTTGGCCTCGGCCTCGTCCGACGTGTCGCCCCACGCCGTGATGCCGTGCCCACCGAGGATGCAGCCGACCGCCTGCGGGTTCGCCGCCTTTATCTCGGCGATGTCGAGTCCGAGCTGGAAACCGGGGCGGCGCCACGGCACCCAGACCACCTTGTCGCCGAAGATGCGGGTCGTCAGGGCCTCCCCGTCGGCGGCCGTCGCGATCGCGATCCCGCTGTCGGGGTGCAGGTGGTCGACGTGCGCGGCCTCGACGAGGCCGTGCATGGCGGTGTCGATCGAGGGGGCCGCGCCGCCCTTGCCGTGCAGGCAGTAGTCGAACGCGGCGACCATCTCGTCCTCGCGGTCGACGCCGGGGTAGACGTCGACGAGCGCGCGCATTCGGTCGAGGCGCAGCACCGCGAGCCCCTGCTCGGTGAGCGTGCCGAGGTCGCCGCCGGAGCCCTTGACCCAGAGCAGTTCGACGGGCTCGCCCGTGACGGGGTCGGTCTCGGTGCCCTTCGCCGACGTGTTGCCGCCGGCGTAGTTCGTGTTCTTCGGGTCGGCGCCGAGGCGGTTCGACCGCGCGATGAGGTCGGCAGCTGCCTGGTTCGTCATGAGGTGATTCCTTCGGTGGGAGGAGGTGGTCAGGGGTGGTCGGGGGTGCCGGCGATCGCTGGAATTCGGCCGGATGACGCGACAAGACCCGCCAGCCAGTCGACGACGCGCTCGACGGTGACGGATGCCGCGGGCTCATCCGGCCGGTTCAGGTGCCCGTGCTCGGTGCCCGGTTCCGTCACGACGTCGACGGGTACGCCGGCGGCCGCGAGGGTCGCGGCGAACGCCTCGCCCGACACGCGCAGCTCGTCGGCCTCGCCGTTCACCATGAGCACGGGCGGGAACGCGGCGAGGTCGGCGGGCGCCGCGAGTCCGGGCACGGCCGGGAGCGGTGCATCGCCGACCGGCCCGCCGAGGTAGGCCTCGTACATCTCGAGGACGCGCGCGGGCCCGAAGCGGTCGGCATCGGGATTCGCGTCGAGCAGCGCCCGCAGCGGGGCATCCGGTGCCGGCTGCACGGCGAGCAGCGTCGGGTAGGCGAGGAACACCCCCGCCGGAGTGAATCCCGCCGACGGAGCGTCGGAGCGCGGCGCGGCCTCCACAGCCGCGTCCGGGAACCGGTCCGCCCCGCCGGCGGAGTCTGAGGCGGCCGCAGCACGGCGACCGGCCGCGATGCCGAGCGAGCGCAGCACGGCGCCCGCGGTGAGGTTCGCGCCGGCGCTCGCGCCGCCCACGACGACACGCGCCACGTCGATCCCGAGCTCGTCGGCGTGCGCCCCGGTCCATGCCCACGCGGCGAGCACGTCGTCGGAGCCCGCCGGGTAGGCGTTCGCACCGTCGGCGCCGACGAGCCGGTAGTCGATCGAGACGACCGTGACGCCGCGTGCGGCGAACGCGCGCGCGACCCAGTCGGCCTCGGGCATGTCGAGGTCGCCCGCGACGAAGCCGCCGCCGTGCGCCCAGAGGAGCGCGGGCGTCGGGCGCGCGGCCGCGGCATCCGCGGGGTACACGCGCACGAGTCCATCGGCCGCGCCGTACGCTCCCGTCGTCTCGATCGACATGGGGCTCAGGCGCCCCAGCCGGCCTGCACGCCTCCGACGCGGTCGGCGGCGATCCGGGCCAGGTAGCCGGATGCCGCGAACGCCTGCATCGGATCGGCCGGGAGGCCGCGCGACTCGCGCCACTCGGCGAGGGCCGGGCGCACGTCGGTGTAGAAGGCGTCCATGAAGATGCGGTTCGCCTCGAGCACGTCGCCCGAGACCTGCGCGGCGCGCAGCGCGTCGGTGTCGACGAGCAGGGCGCGCGCGGTCATCTCCTGCACGTTCAGCACCGAGCGGATCTGGCCGGGGATCTTGTCCTCGACGTTGTGGCACTGGTCGAGCATGAACGCGACATCCGGGTGGTTGAGACCGCCGCCGCGCGCGACCTCGTAGACGATGCGGAACAGCTGGAACGGGTCGGCCGCGCCCACGATGAGGTCGTCGTCGGCGTAGAAGCGCGAGTTGAAGTCGAACGAGCCGAGCTTGCCGAGGCGAAGCAGCTGCATGACGATGAACTCGATGTTCGTGCCGGGCGCGTGGTGGCCCGTGTCGAGGCAGACCATGGCCTTGTCGCCGAGCGCCGCGACCTGGGCGTAGCTCGTGCCCCAGTCGGGCACGTCGGTGTGGTAGAACGCCGGCTCGAAGAACTTGTACTCGAGCACGAGGCGCTGCTCGTCACCGAGCGCCGCGTAGATCTCGGCGAGCGACTCGTGCAGGCGGTCCTGCCGCCCGCGCAGGTCGGCCTGGCCGGGGTAGTTCGAGCCCTCGGCGAGCCAGATCTTGAGGTCCCGGCTGCCGGTCGCGTGCATGATGTCGATGCACTCGAGGTGGTGGTCGATCGCCTTCCGCCGGACGGCCGCATCCTCGTGGGTGAGGGCGCCGAACTTGTAGTCGTCGTCCTGGAACGTGTTCGAGTTGATCGTCCCGAGCGAGACGCCGTGGTCCTCCGCGTGGCGGCGCAGGTCGTCGTACGAGTCGACCTTGTCCCACGGGATGTGCAGCGCCACGGTCGGCGCGAGGGCGGTGTGCTTGTGCACCTGCGCGGCATCCGCGATCTTCTCGTACGGGTCGCGCGGCGTGCCGGGCGTCGCGAACACCTTGAAGCGGGTGCCCGAGTTGCCGAAGGCCCAGCTCGGCAGTTCGATGGCCTGCAGTTCGAGCTGGTCGAGGACGGTCTGCGGAATGGTGCTCACTGTTCGCTGCTTTCTGTGCGGGTGGTGACGGATGCCGCGTGGCCGGCGGCTGCGCCGGGTGCGGGGGTCTCGGTGCCGGCGTGCCGGTCGGCGGGGTCGGATGCCGCGGGCTCTCCGGGCGCGTCGAGCGCGGCGAGCTGGTCCTCGAGGTGGAACACCTCGGGGATCCGCGGGGCGCCCTGGTCGGGACGGCCGCCGTCGAGCGCGACGAAGAACTCCGCCATCTCGGCTTCCCACGGCGCGGTGCGCGGGTCGTTCGCGAGGGCGGCCTGGGCCGCGTCGTCGTCGTCGACCTCGTAGTAGCCGATGAGCAGCCCGTCCTCGCGGAGGAAGAGCGAGTAGTTGCGGCGACCGGATGCCTCGATGGCCCGGAGCATGTCGGGCTGGACCGCGGCGTGGCGCTCGCGGTACTCGTCGAGGCGAGCGGGGTCGACCTGCAGCTGGAAGCAGACCCGCTGCGTGGTGCCAGTGCTCATCGTCGAGCTCTCCGTTCGTCGTGAATCGTTTCAAAGCGTAGACCACGATGCCGGAGCACGCAAGACGGCATGCGCTTCCTCGCGCCGGACGCTCGTGCATGAAGATCGGGGTGATCGTCGGCTGGAGGCGCCCATCGCCCGGATCTTCATGCGCTGCGGGGCGCGCCGCGCGTCGCTCACGGCCGGAGCGCGCCCGCATCCGGTCCAGCGCCTCGTAGACTCCGACCCGGAGGGGAGTCCGATGGCAGTCAGCGTGCGCGAGGTCGCGGCCGCGGCATCCGTCTCGGTCGGCACGGTCTCGAACGTATTGAACCGGCCCGAGAAGGTCGCGCCCGAGACGGTCGCGCGCGTGCTCGCGGCGATCGAGGAGCTCGGTTTCGTGCGCAACGACGCGGCCCGGCAGCTGCGCGCCGGCCGCAGCCGGTCGATCGGCCTCGTCGTCCTCGACGTGCGGAACCCCTTCTTCACCGATGTCGCCCGCGGCGCGGAGGATCGTGCCGCCGAGGACGGCATGACGATCCTGCTCGGCAACAGCGACGACAACCCCGATCGCGAACGCGCCTACCTCGACCTCTTCGAGGAGCAGCGCGTCCGTGGCGTCCTGATCTCGCCGCGCAGCGATGACCTGCCGCGACTCGAGCGCGCGCGGTCGCGCGGTGTTCCGGTGGTGCTCGTCGACCGGGAGGCGCCCGACCGCAGCTTCTCGTCGGTGGCCGTCGACGACGTCATCGGCGGGGCCCTGGCCGTGCGCCACCTCGTCGAGTCGGGACGGCGACGCATCGCGTTCGTCGGCGGGCCGTCGTCGATCCACCAGGTCGCCGACCGGCTCGAGGGTGCGCGCCGCGCGGCCGCCGAGACGCCGGGCGTGACGCTCGAGGTCGTCGAGACGTCGGGCACGACCGTGCTCGAGGGCCGTGCCGCCGGCGAGGCGATCCGCGACCGGGCGCCCGGACACCGTC
Organism: Agromyces molybdatiresistens; assembly: GCF_052748445.2. Classification (NCBI taxonomy): domain Bacteria; kingdom Bacillati; phylum Actinomycetota; class Actinomycetes; order Micrococcales; family Microbacteriaceae; genus Agromyces; species Agromyces molybdatiresistens. Next base: position 262,313 of record NZ_CM188258.1, read on the forward strand.
CCGACGCGATCTTCTGCGCGAACGACCTGCTCGCCGTCGGTGTGCTGCAGGCGCTCGTGATGCTGGGCGACCTGCGCGTGCCCGACGACATCGCCCTCATCGGGTACGACGACATCGACTTCGCGCAGGCGTCGGTCGTGCCGCTCTCGTCGATCCGCCAGCCCGCCTGGCTCATCGGCTACACGGCCGTCGACCTGCTGCTCCGCGAGGCGCGCGACGGTGCCGACTTCACCCCCGACCAGGTGCAGTTCCAGCCCGAACTCGTCGTGCGGGAGTCGACGGGGCACTGACGCCGCCGGCGAACGGCGCCGCACGTTACGGGCCCGACGTTGCCCCGAACGGTCCGGCCCTCCCGCGCATCGCACGGGAGGGCCGACCGGTCGGGCGAGGATCAGCGGAACAGGTGGGCGCCCAGGTGGTCGCCGGCCTTCTCCGCCGCCTTCGACGAGGCCTTCGCCGTGCCGTTCACGGACGACGTCGACATCGCGTAGGTGAGGACCGCGTGCGCGATGGCGTCGGCCATGTCGGCGAGGCCCTCCTGGTTGACGTTGCTGATGACGCCCTCGTACTCGAGCGCGCCACCGTACGCGGCGTTCAGCGCGGCGTACAGCTCGGCGTCGGCACCGTCGGCCACCGGGTCGAGGCTGTCGCAGGCCTGGTGGTAGCACGGGTCGTACGACACGGGCTCGCCCTCGAACTCCGACAGGCCTCCGTAGTCGAGCACCTGGTCGGCCGTCTTCGCGCCCTCGGCACCGGTGAACAGGCCGCCGGCCGGGATGCCGGCGCTGATGAAGGCGTCGTAGTCCGACCGTCCGTCGAACTCCGTCGGCTCGGACTCCTCGCCGATCGAGGCGAAGAAGTCGGAGAACAGGTGCTCGATGTCGTCGCTGCCGCTCGGGCCCTTGATGCCGAACGCGTCGCCGTCGCCGTCGTACACGAAGTTCGCGTAGTTCGGCGAGCCGACCATGTCGAAGTTCAGGTAGAGCTCGATGTTGTTCGCCTCCTTCTTCGGCAGCGAGTCGACGTAGTACTGCGAGCCGATCAGGCCGGCCTCCTCGGCGCCCCACCATGCGAAGCGCACGGCGTTGCGCGGCTGGATGTCGAGCGCGGCCATCTGCAGCGCGGTCTCGAGGATCGCCGCGGAGCCGGTTCCGTTGTCGTTGATGCCCGGGCCGCTCGACACGGAGTCGAGGTGGGCGCCGGCCATGACGACCCGGTCGGTGCGGCCGGTCGGCGTCTGCGCGATGAGGTTCTGCGTCTCGACGCCGAGCTCGATGAGCGTCTCGGTCATCAGGTGCATGACGACCTCACCCGATGTGAGGAGCGTCGCCAGCTCGTCGCCGATCGCGAACGAGGTGCCGACGACCGGGAGGTCGTCGCTGAAGGCGTCGCCGAGCGTCGCATTCAGCGTCTCCTGTCGGCCGTCCTGACCCTCGTTGAAGATGATGACGCCGCTCGCGCCCGCGTCGGCCGCGTTGGCAGCCTTGACGGCGAAGTCGCACGAGCCGCGCTGCACGAGCGCGATGTTGCCCGAGGTGAACCCGTCGAAGTCGGAGGCCTCGCAGCCACTGGTCGACGTGTTGGCGGTGGAGCCCGGCGGAAGCGACAGGTCGACCGCCTCGAGCGGCGCGGTGACGTCGCCGCTGCCCGAGTACTCGGCCGTCACGAAGTCCACGAACGGCTCGTAGATCTCGGGGTCGGGCGACACGCGATCCATCTCGGGCTCGCTGAGCTCGGTGAAGGAGTTGAAGGTGAACGTCTGCCGGTCGACGAGGTAGCCGGCGTCGACGAGGAGATCCTCGATGTAGTCGACCGACGCGCCGTACCCGGGCGTCCCGCTCGCTCGGGTGTCGCCGTTGGCGTCGGCGATGTCCTGGAGCTCGGCGAGGTGGTTCATGATTCCGTCGGCGGTGACGGCGTCGCGCAACGGGGCGGTGTTCACGGGCACGGCGGCCTGCGCGCTCGTCGCGGTCAGGGCGATCGCCGCGGTCGCGGCAACCGCGGCGATCGTGGCATTCCGAGTTCGTCTTCTCACGGTCTCTCCCATGGGGGTGGTCAGAACCGGGGGCACGGTGCCATCCGGGACATCCGGACACGCCGGCGGGCGGTGCCCGGACGAGACCGACCCTGACACCGCGCCGCGGCCGAGGTCAAGGGGTCGCGCGAGAGTGCGACGGATGCGTGACGTCGGTCGCGCCGTGATGCCGGAAATCGGCGCGGAGCGCGCGATCGTTGCGTCAGGTGCCGGATGGCGCAGGCGGGCGCGACGCGGATGGCGCGGCTGCGCCGCCCATGCGCGGCCTGCCACCCTCGGCCGGTCTCGTCGGGCGCCGCGCCACGTGTCGGCCGTCGTCCACCGGGATGTGCGCGGGTCGGTCGACCGCGCCGGTCACCAGGTCGAGCGGCGCGGTCCCCGTCGGCACGACCTCGACGGCCCGGGTGATCGGCACCGCGATCGCGGCCGTCGGCGCCTCGGCGTACGAGAGTCCGAAGCGCGGCATCCGCCCGCCGATCGGGTGCCGGACCACCCGGAGGCCGCGCGAGACGATGAGCCAGCCGAGGCCGACGAGTGCGGCGATGCCGGCGGCGACCGCGGCGACGCCCAGTGCCCAGCGCGGACCCCAGGCGTTCGCGACCGCACCCACGATGGGTGCGCCGATCGGCGTGCCGCCGGAGAGGATCGCCATGTAGAGCGCCATGACGCGCCCGCGCAGCAGCGGGTCGGTCGTCGTCTGCACATAGCCGTTCGCGGTCGTCAGCATGGTGACGACGGTGAACCCGATGAAGATCGTGGATGCCGCGAACAGCCAGTACGTCGGCATGACGGCGGCGACCGTGGCCGCGACGCCGAAGAACGCGACGGCGGCGATGATGACGCGGATGCGCGCGCGTTCGCGCTTGGCGGCGAGCAGCGCACCCGTGAGGGAGCCGATCGCGAGGATCGACGAGAGCAGGCCGTACTCGCCGGCGCCGCGGCCGAACTCGACGGCCATCGTCGAGGAGAAGATCGGGAAGTTCATGCCGAAGGCGCCGATCAGGAACACCATCACGAACACGACGACGAGGTCGGGTCGCCCGGCCACGTAGCGGAAGCCCGCGACGAAGGCGCCGCGCTCACGGGGAGCCCGCGGCATCCGTCGCAGGTTGGAGCGCTTGAGCTTCGCGAGCGCGACGAGGACCGCGATGAAGGTGACCGCGTTGATCACGAACACCCAGCCGGTGCCGACGAGCACGATGAGCACGCCCGCCAGGGCGGGGCCGATCATGCGTGCGGCGTTGAACGACGCAGAGTTCAGCGCGACCGCGTTCGACATGTTCGACGACGAGACGAGGTCGGCGACGAAGGTCTGGCGCGCCGGGATGTCGACCGCGTTCACGATGCCGAGGAGGCCGGCGAAGACGTAGAGGTGCCAGAGTTCCGCGTGCCCGAAGATGAGCAGGAGCCCGAGCGCGAGCCCGAGCAGGCCGAGGGCCGACTGCGTGAACATCAGGATCTTGCGGCGCTCGAAGCGGTCGGCGATGAGGCCGGTCACGGGCACGAGCAGCAGCTGCGGTGCGAACTGGAGGGCCATCGTGATGCCGACCGCGAGGGCGTCGTTGTCGGTGAGCTCGGTGAGCACGACCCAGCTCTGGGCGGTGGCCTGCATCCACGCGCCGATGTTGGAGACGAGCGCGCCGACGAACCAGATGCGGTAGTCGACTGAGGCGAGGGAGCGGAACATGGATCTCACTGGTCGGTGAGCCTCCTGAGGATCTCGGTGGCGGCGGCGAGCGTGTCGCGCTCGTCGGGGGAGAGGGTGGCGAACCGCTTGGCGAGCCAGGCGTCGCGGCGCCGGCGGGTCTCGCGGACGATCGCCTCGCCCGCGTCGGTCGTGCGGAGCAGGACCTTGCGGCCGTCGTCGGGCGAACCCTCGCGCACGAGCAGGCCGGACTCGACGAGGCAGTTCACCGTGCGATTCATCGACGGGGGAGTGACGCGCTCGAGCTCGGCGAGTCGGCCCGGCGTGAGCGGGCCTTCGCTCGCGGTCCAGGCGAGGGCCGCGTACTGCGTGGCGCTGAGTTCGGCGTCGGCGCGCTCCTGGCGGATGCGTCGGGCCAGGCGCATGACCGCGAGGCGGAGCTCGGTGCTCTGCTCGGCGAGGGGGGCGCGGCGGGCGCGGGCGGGTGCCTGAGCGGGTGCCTGGGCGATGGTGTCGGTCACATCGTTAGCCTAACAAATTAGGGTGCCTAATGATTCCGAGGGCCGCGCACGCGCGCTGGGAGGCGCAGCGGTGGTACCGCGCGGCATCCCTCAATGGGCAAGTCGCACGTGCTCATGAGCGTCATCCCGAGGTGGACCGCGTGAACTCGTTGGCCTCGTCAGCGATGGCGGTGCGCCGGATCGACCGGTAGATGGTCGCTCTCGACACGTTGAACATCGCGGCGAGCTCCGTGGTCGTGCGCGTGCGCTGAGCGTAGACCTCAGCGAGCAGCTGCTGTTGCGGCCCGGAAAGCTTCGGTTGCCTGCCTCTCAGACGTCCCTTGGCCTTCGCGAGCTGCATCCCTTCGCGGGTGCGGGCGCGAATCAGGTCGGATTCGAACTCGGCGACGATGGCGAGCACGTTGAACAGGAGCCGTCCGACGGGGTCGTTTGGGTCGTGCACAGATCCACCGAGGTTCAGTGAGACATGTCGTTCGGTGAGCTCGTCGACGATGTCCCGCGCGTCGCGCAATGAGCGCGCCAGGCGGTCCAGCTTCGTGACGACGAAGGTGTCACCGTCACGGCATGCGGCCAGCGCTTCGCGGAGTCCGGGTCGGTCACGGTTGGTTCCGGTGAGACCGCGGTCGGTGTAGATACGGTCGGGATGGACTCCCAGTTGTTCGAGCGCCTGCTTCTGGATGGTGAGATCCTGGTCGTTCGTGGAGACCCTGGCGTATCCGATCATCAATGCGTTCATGGCCGCAGGTTCGCCCCGGGGAGCAGTCCGCGGCAACCGTCGCAGATCTCGTCACCGGTTTCCCGCTCGAAGCCCGCCCGAGAGTTGGATTCGCCGCACCTGACGTCCTTTGGATCCGTCGTGTCCAAGCTCGGGAGATCGAAGCGGCTCAGCCGAGTGATCGCCTGCCAAGCCCGATCCCTGAGCGCGACGGGCGCCGGTCAATTAGGGCTTATCGAGACGTTCCCAAGGCGGCAGGTATGGCAGCCCTTCCTCGGGATCGGTCTCGCGATCGAAGTCCTGATAGTCCTCCAGGAATGGCGCCGCCAACTCCTCGGGGACCGCGAGGCCTTGGAAGCCGAGACCCCAGAGGTCGAGCGCTTGCTGAGCCGTGTAGGCCCAGGGTCTCCGGCGTATCTCCCAGGTCCTGACGGCTGGGTCATCCGAGCCTTTCTCTGACCACCACGCGACCAAGTCCCGCTCCCCGAAGATCGCCCAGCTTCCTGAGGATCCGAATATGGCCACGCGCATCGCAACGTCTCGAATGCCGTAGGGCTCATCGGGATTGGAGTTGAAGTTGAGGGCCTCGAAGTAGGCATCGCTCGAGGATCCCTCAGCGGGCGTTCGCCTCAGCCGAGCTGTGACCTGAAGTATTCGTCCGCCAAGGCCCGCGTGCGGATGGGATCATTCGCCGGGGCCATCGTTTCGAACCGTTCAGCTCGTTCGAGTTCCGTGGTCACGAATCGCTCCAGGACCGCGGGCGGTGTTCCCCCACCGAGCTCCCGTGTTCGCGCCTTCCGCGTGATGAGTTCGCTTGCCGCATCGCGTACGTCACCGTCGACGTCTCCTTCGGCCAGCAACGTCTGGAGGTCCATGGGCGGCACGGCGTCCGCCGGATGTGTTTCCAGCCATCGCAGGGCGGCCGCAGGCCTCAGCACATAGAAGAACCGCTTCAGCGTCGCCGGGCCGGTCCTTTGCTGCTTGGCGACGTGAAGATAGTGCCGCCCGATCGCGCTGCGCTCAACCACAGCGTCGGCAAGCGAAAGGAGGCCGTCTCGGAAGTCGGCGTCGCCGGTATAGATGATTGGCGAGCGAAGCCACTCGATCGCCGTCGCGTTGCCCTTCACGATCAGCCTGACTGTCTTTGCCAGGTCCCACCCGTTCACGTCAAACGTGCTGTCGAGCGGCGTCTCGATAACGTCTCGGGAAGGCCACAACGAGACGTAGTGATCGCGGGAACGGATGAACACGAACCGGCAGTCAAAGTCGCTGTCCGGCGACGGAAAGCCCCACGCCCGGCTGCCACTCTCGATCGCCCACGGAATTCGAACCGCGTGCTCGGCCGACACCGTCGACAAGCGCCGATCGATTTCTGCAACCACTTGCAAGTCGAGGGAGATCGGGACTGCACGCACGGCTCGACGATACCGCCGGCGTCGATAGAGATCTTCGACGATCCTCAGCGCGACGTGGACGGCAGCAGCCAAGCTCCGGTGCGAGCACGGTACCGTTCATGGCATGACGGTGAGGGCTGATCGCGAGGGTCTTGAACCCGGTTCGATCGTGGCCGGCTGGTACGAGGATCCCGAGGCGCCCGATCTGGAGCGCTGGTGGACCGGCAGCGCATGGTCGGACACGGAGTTCCGACCAAAGCCGGAGGATTCGGAGCTCATCGCGTACGTGAAGAGTTACCGCGACCTCGGCCCGACCTCTCCCACGAACTACCTCGCGGTGTCGGCTCTGGTCCAGGCGACGATCTGCCTCGCGGTGTCGGCCCTGTGCCTCGCGATTGCGGTTGCGCTGCCTGCGGCGATGTCGATGCTCGTCGGTGCGACGTTCCTGATCGTCACGGAGGGCGTCGTCGTTCTCGTTGGGCTCTGGTCGGTCGGCCTCGGGATCATCACGGTCCGCAACGCGCGCCGGAATCAGGACCGGCGGTTGCAGCATGCCATCGGTGCGAGCGTCATCGCGGCCACCGCGGTCATGGTTGCGGTCGCGCTGCTGATCGCGCAGGCTCCCGCCTGGTGGGCAAACTCCGGCCTCGCCGGGTAGACGCATCTTCGCTCCGCGCGACGACGCGCGCACGATCCCCTTCTGCGGACGGTCGGATTGGTGGGTTTCAGCGCGATTTGCTCGCGGGGGCTGTCTCAGAAGAGGCACTTACGCCTGCGGCATTGCTGTCGTGGTCTGTGACTGGCGGCGCTTCTTTCCCCTGAAGGGGCGCGCGGTGAACAGGGTGGCCACGGCGCCGATGCCAGTGGCGATCAGGAACGGTATTGCGACGATGGGGCCGTTGTCCTCGATCCGAAGCAGGATGACGCCGACCACCCCCGTTGACGCGACGAGGAGCGCTTGCCACCAGCGTGAGCCCATCCACCAGCCGAGGGCGGCGAGCACGATGAACCCGATCATGCTGCCCCATACCCACGGCCTGGCTGCAATGAGGCCCTCCATGGATGGAATGTCGAGCTCGAAGTACAACATCTCGGTGATTGCGTTGAGAGCGATCACGATGTTGGTGAGGACGGCGAGGAACCAGACCGTGAGCAGGGTCGGCATGACCCACCCCGGTGCGCCGGTCGAACCCCGACGACCCACGCCCTCGGAACCCGTGGATACTACCAATTACGCCCCCTTCGCCTCCCGGCAGCCGACCTGGGGCCAAGTCTGCCGCGCTAGCGTGCCCAGCCACCACCCACGATCATTCAGCGCGACCGCTTCCGCGGGGGCGTCGTGCAGGATCGACTCATGCCCGAATCGCAGAGTCTCAGTGTCGCCGACCTTCGAACGCTTGCCCGACTCTGCGACGCGACGCGGGCAATGACCCTCTCCGGAAAACTCGGTCACGAGGCCGTATACACCCTGCGGACGAGGCTCATGAGCGTCGAGCCAACCGACGACGGAGGTGCCGACGACCAGGTCGTCGTTGCTCGACTCGAGCATCTGATCGAGCGGCTACGGGACGAACTCGGCGCCAACTACTAGCGGCTCGCTCCCTATCCCCGACTGATCGCATTTCCGGTTGGGTCGCCGATGGGAAGGGAATGCCAGAACCGGTGCGTCGGGTTGGTGCACCGGATTCTTCAGCCCTGTTCGGCGCGATGCTCGGCCATCTTCGTGTCGATGTCGAGGCAGAGTTCGAAGAGGGCCTGTTCGCGCTCCGGCTCGATGGGCGCGGTTCCCATGTTGGGGAACCAGACGTAGTCGGGCCATTTGCTCACCCATTCCTCGCGGGGGGCGGGCGGGGGGTTGTCGATGCCGTTCGCGGCGAGGCAGGGCGCGCTGTACGCGACGAGGTAGTCGTAGATCCAGCCGAGTTCGGCGTCGGTCGGGCCGGCGGCGGAGCGCTTGATCGGGTGCACTGTTTCACAGACCCAGACCGCGATGGCCTCGGATTCGCTGGCCGGAAGCGGGTTGATCGCGAAGGCCGGTCCATCGGGGTCGGTCGCGGCGTGGCCTTCCTCGATCTGCAGTCCCGCGGTGTCGTAGCAGGCACGCCGCACTTCGAGCAGGTCGGATTCGGCGATGTACGTCTCGAACGGGTCTGCTGGGCGCTCGGCGTCGGGGTAGGTGCTCAGCAGCCGGTCCCAGGCCGCGTCGGCGTCGGCCAGCCGCGCAAGTTCGATCTCGGCGTCAGGCAGCGGTGGCGCCGGTTCGGGCACCGGTTCCAGTTCGGGCATCGGGATCAGGACGAGGGAGAGGTCCGCGTCGTCCGTCGGTGACGGGGTGGGCTCGATCGGTGGGGCGGGGCTGCAGCCGGTCAATGCGCCGGCAGTGAGGACGCACGTCGCGATGAGGGCGACTGGTGTGCGGCGACGTGTGGCAGGGCGTGATGTCGCGCGAAGGGGTCGGGTCATGTGTGAATGGTGGAGGAGATGGATCTCCGGATCAAGTGAAGTCGGATGAGCGCACGAAGGGTGCACGCGATTGTTCGAGGGCTGTCACGTTCGGCGGGTTTCCGGACATGGAGAGGTATGACCGATACGCGAGATGGTGCGGACGCGCGGATCGAGGCGCTCGGCGCGCTCAGTTCATCACCGTCAGTCGCCCGGGAACTCGTGGAGTTGACCCGGGCCTTCGAGGAACCCCGACTGCGGGCATCGCTTGAGCGCGCGACCCGACGTGAACGTGCGGTGGTCCGTGCCCGGCGGCTCATCGTCGGAGCCGTTGTCGCGTTGGCCGGGGTTGGTCTCGCAGTGCCGGCCGCCGCGTTGACGTCCTGGCTGGCCAGGACGGATGAGTTCGGTAATCCGGCGGTCAGTACCGAGGAAGACGCCACCGAGTGGATCGATCTTCGCGCACCAGATGCGCCCGAGGTGGTGATCGAGGCCTACCCCACCGATCTCCGCCTTCCCCACGGCGTGACCCGGGAGGACGCCATCGCCAGCGTGACCCGGGTCTTCGAGAAGATGCGTGACGGTCTTGCGCAGGAGGGTCTGATGACCTCGACCTACGAGAACTTCGCACTCTGCGCATGGGCGGCGGATTGGCTCGGAGCCGAGACTGCGGACGACCCGGCACGTGGTCAACGCGCCGCGGACTGGCTCTCCGAGCCCGGGAACTACCCGACTATGGTCACGCAGGACATCACCGGAGACATCGTCGCCTCAATCCTCGGCTACACCGAGGACGGCCGAGCCGGCCAGATGGACTCGGTTGCCACGCTCTACAAGGTGGCCTCCTGCAAGGGGCTGCTCGAGGGAGTCGAACAGTGACGGCTGACATGGTGCAGGATGCACCGGTCTCGAGCCCAACGACTGACGACGTCGAGGAGTTCATCCGGTCGGTCGCGGGAGACCTGCTGGGCTACTTCGCACGCCGCGTCAGCCCAGCCGAGGACTCCGCCGACTGCCTCTCCGAAACGCTCCTCGTCCTATGGCGACGCCGCGGCCGGCTCCCGGCCGAGCACGACCAGCGGCGAGCATGGAGCTTCGGTATCGCCCGAAACGTCCTCAACGCTCACCGCCGCACCGCGGCGAAGCGCCTCGCGATCGCCGAACGGTTGCGGACCGAGCTCCGACAGCACCCGATCGCGCCCGAGAGTAGCGACGACCGAGCCATCACCGCCCTCGCCTCGCTGCCACGCCGCGACCAGGAACTCGTCTGCCTGGTCGCGTGGGAGGGCCTCGGCGTCGCCGAGGCGGGCGCCGTCCTGGGACTTCGGGCCGACGCAGCGCGGGCTCGGTACTCGCGAGCCAGGCGACGCCTTCGTGACCAGCTCCTTGACCCATCGCGCCAATGACTTCGTCCCGCCCAACGCCAGCCCGGCGCGACGCCGCGCCGGGCAGTACCCGGGCCGCGCCATGGGCCCGATGGACTGCGCTGGGCGTCTTCACTCTCGGGATCCTGATCCCATCCGGGATCGCATTCGCCGCGGTCTGGAACAACGCGATGGCGAACGCCCCGTTCTTCGGCAGAACGGTTCACGATCGGATCGATCCGTCCTCCGACCCGACACTCTGGGCAACCGGAATCCTCATGGCCACGAGCAGTGCCATCCTCGGCGCCCTCGTCGTCGTCGAGCTGCATCATCACAGATGGCTCATCTCGGGAATCGCCCTCACGCTGATCTCCCTCATCCCGCTGGGTCTGAACTGGTACATCCTCTTCAACTGACTGACAGCGAGCCCCGCGATGTGCCATCCATCGCCCGCCCGGTGGCCGGTCCATCAGTGGTCCAGCACCACAGTTGTGGACGGTTGTTGCGGGTGGGCAGCGACCATCACCCGCATCAACTGTCAACACGGTGGTGCGGCGCGAAAGCCGGTCCGCCGCTGACGCACGGACGATCCCTCAGCGGACAAGCGCCTTTTCCTCACTCGGCTCCCCGTCGATCGTCTTGCAGGATGCTCAGCCGTGTCTTGCGAGCCCGGGTGGGGACGTGTCGATCAGGCGGGACTGATGTCGGTGTGCCAGGGACTTCTTCGGCTGGCGGCCCAGACCAGAGCGCCGGCGACGAGTACTGCGCAGAGCAGCCCGACGAGGTGCGCAGTCAAGGAAGCAGTTCCGCGCTCAGGGAGGAGGAATCCGTATGGCACCCATCCGTCGGATGCGCCGCGAACGAGAACGACGCTGACCCAGATGAGCGGGTACAGCACGATGAACCAGAGACGGCGCCAGGGCAGCGTCGAGCGATCGGGGACGAGTATCCAGTCCGTCGCGATGACCAGGGGCAACACGATGTGGAGTACGGCGCTCACCCAGGCGGGGGCGCTGCCAGTTCCCGGGACGAGGACGTTGTAGACGATTCCCACGACGATCAAGTACGCGGTCGCCATTCCCCGCAGGAGGTTCAGCCACTCGGGCGCGGCGCGCCGGCGCACCGTGACCGCCCCGCTGACGATCAGCACGACGCAGGTGAAGAGCGTGGTCTGGTTGGTGAAGTAGCCGAAGTAGTCGAACGGGTTGCCGTCTCCAGCCGCGATGCGGAGCGTGTAGGCGTAGCCGAGCAGGGCGATACCCAGCACGCCTACGGTGATCCGAGCCGGCCCGATCAGCGACGCGACTGCACGAGGCGCGTCGCGCGAGCTCACGTTGTGGCCCTCATCGCGTGGGGAACATGATCGGCGCGCACCTGTCTAGGCCAGCCAAGCGCCGCCGACCGGTCGGACGAGCAGCCAGCTGACCGGGAGCGCGACGAGCACCATGAGAACGGCGCCTCCCAGAGTCACCCCCAGGACATTGAGGCCCGCATGCCGAGCGATCTGCGCAGCAACGATCGTGCACACGATGAGGACCATCATCCCGAGAAACAATCCGAATCCGCCCCCGAGCATCGCCTCACTGGCGTGACCCTGCGAAGTCGGGTCTGGGTTGCCGGCGTAGTTGGCCGCAACGGCGTACCCCTCGATCGTGAACGCGAGCGGAAGTACCAACAGCGCCGCGCCGACGGCCCACGTCAGAACGAGCCACCGCACGAAGTGACGGTTGGCGGCCGGTGGGCGCCAGTCCTTCGCCGCCGCAGATTCCTTCTTCATCGCACCTCCAGGGGTCGCGTCGCCGCAACCTGCAGGTCTACCGGCGCATCGACGGTGTCTACTCGACAACGACGACGTAGGCGTCGTGAGTTTCAGCCCAGTCGGTAGCCGCCGCGACCATCGCGGCTTGGTCGCTGGTGCCTCCTAGCTCGGTCCCGCCAGTCTCGTCGACGGATGAGACCGTGCTCCAGGTACCAAAGCCCCAGTAGACGATGACAACGGTACGACCGATCTCGTCGGCGTATGAGCTTGCCACCTCGAGGATGCTTCTCTTGCCTTCCATCGGCGCGAATTCGTCATCGGTCTGTGTCTGTGCCGCGCCGGGGGCCGCGTCGGCGGCGATCTGGTCGATGAGCGGCTGAGGGAGGGGTTGTCCGGGTGTCACTACGACGACGGTGCCGTCGTGAAGGGTGATGTCGCGGGGTGCATTCCTCGCGAGGACCTGCTTCTCGTGCTCGGAGAGCTCGCCGTCCCCGTCGGTGTCCCCTTCGATTGGAACGGGGGCGTCCGCGTTCGAGGTCGTGTCGGTGTCGGGCAGGGAGGAGGCGTCCGCAGTGGTACAGCCAGTGAGCAGGGGGAAGATCAGCAGCGCGGTGAGGGCGGCGCGGCTCGTTCGGGTCTTCATCACGCCCTGAACCTATCGACTCGGAGGCCTCTCTGGCATGGCGATCCACAGGGTTCGCCGCGGCCGGTGCGGCTTCGATCGCCGTCGTGCGCGCGCGAAGCACCCCGACAGGCAGGCCGTGCCCGATAGCCGGTCCATCAGTAGCCCAGCACCACAGTTGTGGACGGTTGTTGCGGGTGGGTAGCGACCATCACCCGCATCAACTGTCAACACGGTGGTGCGGCGCATGCGCCGGTCCATCAGTAGCCCAGCACCACAGTTGTGGACGGTTGCTGCGGGTGGGCAGTGACCATCACCCGCATCAACTGTCAAGACGGTGGTCCGGCGCGTGCGACATCGGAGATCGGTGCACGCCGATCGACGCAAGCGCCGATGCGGCGGGGCTGGAATCTCGCCATGGCAGATTCGCAGATACCCCGCACGCGCTTCTGCCCGATCGAGGCGCCTTCATCGCACAGGGCCGGGTCTCGCAGCTGTCGGCTCGCACGGTGGTAGAAAACCGGAGTGCACCCGTGTCTCACGTTCGCTGATCATCTCCGGCTCATCGACGAACGGTCCGCCGCGTTCCGCGCTGCGATCGAGGCGGCGCCCGGCCTCGACGTGCCCGTTCTGACCAGCGATCCGAATGCCCCTCCCGGGCGGACGCTGTTCGATCTCGTGCACCACGCCGGCATGGGCCGGCGCAAGACCGCCGCGATCGTCGCCGCCGGGCCTGCAGGCGGTCCCCCGGAGAAGTCCGCATGGGAGGACGGTGCCGGTGCTCCCCGGGAGCGCGACGCTCTCCTGGCCTGGTGGACCGAGTCGGTCGAGCGACTGACGAGCACGCTGCGCGAGGCCGGCCCGGATCGCCCGTGTTGGACGTGGTGGGACGACTCGCCGTCACCGCAGACCTCCGGAGCGTGGGCGCGACGCCAACTTCCTGAGATCGCGGTGTACACCTACGATGCCCAGCTCACCGTCGGTGACCCTCAACCGATTCCAGACGAGGTCGCCCTCGACGGGTTCGACGACTGCCAGTTCACCCTCTGCGCAACGACGGTTGCCTGGCCGCACGAGCCCGCCGTCGTCGACTACCACGCCACCGAGGGCTCGTCGTGGCGACTCCGGCTCGACCGTGACGGTGCACGAGTCACCCGCCTCGGCGCGCCCGCTGCAGGCGAGGACCCACCCGCGGCCGACGTCTCCGCCCGCGGTACAGCCAGTGAGTTGGTCCTGTTCTTCTACGGCCGCATCCCCATGGATCGCCTCGAGCTCGACGGCGACCGCCGCATCTTCGACCAGCTCATCGCCTGGGACCCGTCCGTATGACCGCCCCTTCGGATTTCTCGACGCAGTGAGGTGCCCAACCGATCACAGCAGCGGCGCTGCGCGTGCTGTCGGCATCCGGGGGCATCGGATTCGAGACACCAGAACTCTGGTGAGGAACGGTGGCGGGACGCCCCGAATCTGTGGAGAGACCTGGTGGCCGAGGAGGTTCGCTCTCAGTGCGGGCCCCCATGCCCGATTCCCGCCCGACGCGTGCCGGTAACCGGGCTGAAACACCCAGCTGGAACCCTCGGGACATGGGAAGCCTCTTCGACGGATACGCGGCGACGCGGTCGCGCAGGCGGAGTCGCGCCCGGCCGTGGGACGAGATGTTCCCCGCCGACGCCGTCACCGTGCGCGAGCCGTACCGCGAGCTCTACCCCGCGCTCGCGCGCATGACCCAGGACGAACTGCGCGGCCGGACCGACGCGCTCGCGAGCAGCTACCTCGCGCAGGGCGTCACGTTCGACTTCGCCGGCGAGGAGCGCCCCTTCCCGCTCGACGCCGTGCCGCGCGTCATCGCCGCGAACGAGTGGAACGTCGTCGAGGCCGGCGTCGCGCAGCGCGTGCGCGCGCTCGAGCGGTTCCTCGGCGACGTCTACGGCCGGCAGGACGCGGTCCGAGACGGCGTCATCCCCGCCGCGCTCATCAGCTCGTCGAACCACTTCCACCGGCAGGCGGCGGGCATCGAGAGCGCGAACGGCGTGCGCATCCACGTCGCCGGCATCGACGTGATCCGCGACGAGATCGGCGACTGGCGGGTCCTCGAGGACAACGTCCGGGTGCCGAGCGGCGTGAGTTACGTCATTTCGAACCGGCGCGTGATGGCGCAGACGCTGCCCGAGCTCTTCACCTCCATGCGCGTGCGGCCGGTCGGCGACTACCCGAATCGCCTGCTCCAGGCGCTCCGCGCGAGCGCGCCGGAGGGGGTCGACGACCCGACCGTCGTCGTGCTCACGCCCGGCGTCCACAACTCCGCGTACTACGAGCACACCCTGCTCGCGCGCCTGATGGGCGTCGAACTGGTCGAGGGCCGCGACCTGTTCTGCTCGGGCGGCCGCGTGTGGATGCGCACGACCGCGGGCCCGACCCGCGTCGACGTCGTCTACCGGCGCGTCGACGACGAGTTCCTCGACCCGCAGCAGTTCCGCCCCGACTCCGTGCTGGGCGCGCCCGGGCTCATGCTCGCGGCGCGCCTCGGCCACGTCACGATCGCCAACGCGGTCGGCAACGGCGTCGCCGACGACAAGCTCGTCTACACCTACGTGCCCGACCTCATCCGCTACTACCTCGGCGAGCAGCCCATCCTGCCGAATGTCGACACCTGGCGGCTCGAGGAGCCGGAGGCGCTCGCAGAGGTGCTCGACCGCCTCGACGAGCTCGTCGTCAAGCCCGTCGACGGGTCGGGCGGCAAGGGCCTGGTGGTGGGGCCGGATGCCTCGAGGTCGACGCTCGCGGAGCTGCGCGGTCGACTGCTCAAGGACCCGCGCGGCTGGATCGCCCAGCCGGTGGTGCAGCTCTCGACCCTGCCGACGCTCGTCGAGGACGGTATGCGGCCACGGCACGCCGACCTGCGACCCTTCGCCGTCAACGACGGGGAGGACGTCTGGGTGCTCCCCGGCGGGCTCACGCGCGTCGCGCTCCCCGAGGGGCAGCTCGTCGTGAACTCCAGCCAGGGCGGCGGCTCGAAGGACACCTGGGTGCTCGACGACTCGGTGACGACGGGCCCCATCGCGGGACTCGTGCCGAGCCCGCGGCCCGAGGGCGGCGGCGCGCGCGTCGGGGCGATCGTCGCCGACCAGGCGACCGGCGCCGCGTCCGCGGGCGCCGGCGGCGCGGCATCCGCCCCACTGACCGCGACCGCGATCGCGAACGCCACGAGCCCGATCGTCGAGGTCGAGCAGGCCGCGCACCACCGCAGTCACCGGCCCGAGTCGTCGCCGCAGGACGAGGACGCCCCGGTCCGCCAGCAGCAACAGCAGCAACAGCAGTCACGATCGTCGACCAGCGAGGAGGCGCCGCCATGCTGAGCCGCATCGCCGAGAGCCTGTTCTGGATCGGCCGCTACATCGAGCGGAGCGACGGCACCGCGCGCATCCTCGACGTGCACCTGCAGCTCCTGCTCGAGGACCCGTGGATCGACGAGGACTCCGCGTGCCGCGCCCTCATGGCCGTCATGGGCAGCGAGCCCAACGAGGACGTCGCGCTCGGCCCGCAGGACGTGATCGCGCTGCTCGCGGTCGATCCGCACCATCCGGCCTCCATCGCGCACTCGGTCACGGCGGCCCGCGAGAACGCGCGCCGCGCGCGCGAGATCGTCTCGACCGAGCTGTGGGAGGCGCTGAACCACACCTATGCGCGCATGCCCCGGCACGTGGCATCCGACAAGACGCACGAGTTCTTCCGCTGGGTGCGCGACCGTTCCGCGCTCGCGATCGGGGTCGTCGACTCCGCCTCGAGCCGCGACGAGGCATGGCACTTCTTCAGCCTCGGGCGCGCGATCGAGCGCGCCGACATGACCGCGCGCCTGCTCGCGACGCGCTCGCTCACCGAGGCGAGCGGGCCGAGCTGGACGACGATCCTCCGCAGCTGCGGCGGGTACGAGGCGTACCTGCGCAGCTACCGGGGTGTGCCGTCGACGCTCTCGGCGGCGGAGTTCCTGCTGCTCGACCGGCTCTTCCCGCGCTCGATCATCTCGAGCGTCATCCGCGCCGAGGAGTCGTTGCGCGAGATCGACCCCCGCGCCGGGCGGGTCGGCGTGACCGACCAGGCCCAGCGCCTGCTCGGGCAGATCCGTTCGGAGCTCGAGTACCGGCCGATCGGCGACATCCTGTTCGACCTGGCCGGGAACATGGAGCGCGTGCAGGAGGTCGTCTCCGCGGGCAGCGACGCCATCCGGCAGCGGTACTTCCCGGCGAGCGTCGTGCCGGTCTGGATCGGGGAGGTCTCGTGAGTCGGCTGCGCATCGTCCACCGCACCGGGTTCGCCTACGCCGAGGAGGCGACCGCGTCGTACAACGAGGCGCGGATGCTGCCGCACTCCGGCGGCGAGCAGTTCGTGCTCCATGCGGCGCTCGACATCCGCCCCGGCGCGACCCAGCACGCCTACCTCGACTACTGGGGCACGCGAGTCTCGACGTTCGAGGTGCTGACCCCGCACCGGGAGCTCTCGGTCACCGCGACGAGCGTCGTCGAGGTGCGCCCGCTGCCCGGCCGCGGGCCCGAGCCGACGTGGGAGGAACTCGCCGGCATCCGCGCGTCGAGCGTGCCGTTCATCGAGTACACGACCCAGACGGATGCCACGGAGCCGCCGCCCGAGGTCGCCGCGCTCGCCGCCGAGATCGCCGCAGAGGGCATGCCCGTCGGCGAGACCGCGCTCGAGATCTCGCGGGCCATCGGCGACGCCGTCGAGTACGTCTCGGGCGTGACCGCCGTGAACTCGACGGCGCGCGAGGCGTGGGCCGAGCGAAAGGGCGTCTGCCAGGACATCGCGCACCTCGCGGTCGGCGCGCTGCGCTCGGTCGGCATCCCCGCGCGGTACGCGTCCGGCTACCTCCACCCCGACCGCGAGGCACCGGTGGGCGTCACGGTGACGGGCGAGTCGCACGCCTGGGTCGAGTGGTTCGCGGGCGCCTGGCGCGGGTACGACCCGACGAACCTCGCCGAGGTGGGCGAGCTGCACGTGCTCGTCGGCCGCGGCCGCGACTACGCCGACGTCGCCCCGCTCCGCGGGGTGTACGCCGGCCCCGGAGCGTCGGAGCTGTTCGTGTCGGTCGAGGTGACGCGGGAGGCCTGACCGGGCGGGGACGCCGTGCGATGTCCACCCGGTGGTCGCGGGCGGCGTCGCGCCGCGGCATCCGCTCGTGTTCCCGGATGACAGGATGAGCGCATGCCGACGTTCACCGACCCCCAGGGCGTGCGAATCCACTACGAGGCCTGGCGCGTGCCCGAGCCGGTCGCGGTCGTGCAGCTCGTGCACGGCGTAGGCGAGCACATCGGTCGCTACGGCCCGCTCGTCGAGGCGCTGAACTCCGCCGGCTACTCGGTCTGGGCCGACGACCACCGCGGGCACGGGCAGACCGGCTTCGAGCAGCACGGCGGCGACCTCGACAGGATGGGCAGGCTCGGTCCGGGCGGGCTGCGCGCGGCGATCCACGACGTGCATCTCTTCACCGGCGTCATCCGCGAGACCGAGGGCGACGAGGTGCCGCTCGTGCTGCTCGGGCACTCGTGGGGTTCGCTCATGTCGCAGATCCTGCTCGAGCGGCACCCCGACGACTGGGATGCGGTGGTCCTCACCGGCACGGCGTACCGGACGCCGATCCACATGAACTCCGGCGACCTGAACCGGCGACATCGGCACCTCGGCACGACCGGCCTCGAGTGGCTCTCGCGCGATCCCGCGGTGGCGGAGGCGTTCGCCGCCGACCCGTACACGACCGCCGTGCCGCTGCAGGAGCTGTTCGGTCTCGTCGAGGCGGCACGCCTGCTCGGCCGCCCGCGGCGGAACCTCCCCGAGGAGCTCCCGCTGCTCATCATGGTCGGCTCGGACGACTCGCTCGGTGGCGAGAAGAGCGCGCTGAAGCTCGCGAACGCCTACGCCGAGCGGGGCGGCCTGGCAGACGTCACCCTCACGGTCTACGAGGGCGCCCGCCACGAGATCTTCAACGAGACCAACCAGGCGGAGGTGCGCGCCGACCTCATCGCCTGGCTCGACGCCCGCTTCGCCGTCGACTGACGTGCCCTCGTCGACGTGCGACGGATGCCGCGTCAGCGGAGCGCAGGGACGTTGAAGCCGATCAGCCGCGGCTGGACGCGCCCGTGGACCCGCTCGAACCGCACCTCGGTGATCGCGCCGTTCAGCACCTCGGGGAAGAGGTCCCGGTACCGGTCGGGATCGATGCCGAGCCACTCGCACAGCAGCAGCCGGAGCAGCGTGCCGTGGAACACGACGAGCACCCGCCGACCGCGGCGCGACGCCGCCGACCCGCCGACCGTCGCATCGCCGACGCCGAACTCCTCCACGAGCTCCTGCAGCGCGGGCGCGGCGCGGGCGACGCCGTCGATGCCGGCCTCTCCACCCGGCAGCGGGCTGTGCGCCGGTCGTCGTCCGAACGCCGCCCAGGCCTCCGGTATCCGCTCCGCCAGCTCGGCCGGCGACCGTCCCTCGCCCTCGCCGAAGTCGATCTCGACGAGCCGCGCGTCGGTGCGCAGCTCGACGCCGGCCGCTGCGGCTGCGGGCTCGGCCGTGAAGCGCGCTCGGGACAACGTCGACGAGACGACGGCCGAGAGCCGGGCGCGCGACGCCCACTCGGCGAGCAGGTCGGCCTGCGCGAGCCCGCTCGCGGTGAGGTCGACATCGGACCGGCCGGCGTAGCGGTGCTCGCCGTGCCACACGGTCTCGCCGTGGCGGGTCAGGTAGAGCGTCGTCATCGCTTGCGTTCCTTCGCGGTGTGCCGGCGGATGCCTCGTGGCCGAGCCTACGCCCGCGCCATCCACGCCTCTTGACAGCCGCGCGGCGGCGCGGCAGGCTGTGCACCGTGAGAGCGCTCTCACGGCGTCAACGACGACCGAACTGCCAGGAGGAACCGATGAAGCTTCCGCACCATCCGAAGACGCTCGCCGGAGGAGCGGCCGTCGCCGTCGCGGCGCTCGCGCTCGCGGCATCCCCCGCCTACGCCGCGAACGACGTGCTGTCGCCCGAGGCGATCCTCTGGACGAACCCGGCGAGCACCACGATCGAGGCCGCCGCCGCGCTCGACGGCGACGCGCGAGCCGACGCGCTGCTCCTCGGCTCGTTCCCGAGCGCGACCTGGATCAACGGCGGCACCCCGATCGAGGCCAAGCAGGACGTCAAGCGCGTCGTCGCCGCGGCCCACGCCGCCGACGAGGTGCCCGTCCTGGTCGCCTACAACATCCCGTTCCGCGACTGCGCCCAGTACTCCGCGGGCGGCGCGACCACCGTCGAGGAGTACACGGCGTGGATCGACGGCTTCGCCAAGGGCATCGGCAACAAGGACGCCGTCGTCATCCTCGAGCCCGACGGACTCGGCATCATCCCCTGGTACACCACGATCAACGGGCAACTCGAGTGGTGCCAGCCGGCCGAGGCGGATGCCGCCACCGCGGCGGACGAGCGCTTCGCGATGCTGAACCACGCGGTCGACGCGTTCGCGGCGCTGCCGAACACGGCCGTCTACCTCGACGGCACGCACTCCGCATGGCTCGGCGTCGGCGACATCGCCGACCGCCTGATCAAGGCCGGCGTCGAACGCGCCGACGGCTTCTTCCTCAACGTCTCGAACTACGAGACGACCGAGCGCCAGCAGAAGTACGGCACGTGGATCTCCGAGTGCATCCACCTGGACCTCGACACGTGGTGGCAGCGCGAGTGGTGCGGCAGCCAGTACTACCCCGCGAACCCGGCCGACTTCTCGACCTGGGTCCTGACGGATGCCGCCTACGACCAGGCCTACGCCGACACCGGTCTGGAGCGCGATCCCGACGCCCAGGCGCACTTCGTGATCGACACGAGCCGCAACGGCGTCGGACCGTGGACGCCGACCGAGGTCCACCCCGACCCGCAGGTGTGGTGCAACCCGCCGGATCGCGGCCTGGGCCTCCGCCCGACGACCGACACCGGCGCCGAGCTCATCGACGCCTACCTGTGGGTCAAGGTCCCCGGCGAATCCGACGGGCAGTGCCTGCGCGGCACCCCCGGCCCGGAGGACCCGGAGCGGGACATGGTCGACCCCGCGGCGGGCCAGTGGTTCGTCGAGATGGCCGATGAGCTGATCGCGAACGCGATGCCGCCGGTCGCCCCGTAGCGCGGTCGCCCCGGAGCCCCTCGAAGGGGCGGGAGTCGGCGCACCCCACCCATCGCCTGCGCCGACTCCCGCCCGCCGGGCGCCCCCTCAAGCAGCGGGGCGCGCCCGCAGCGACCGCCCGCGCCGCGGCATCCGTAGGCTTGACCCATGCACGGTGAGTACAAGGTCCCCGGCGGCAAGCTCGTGGTCGTCGACTTCGACGTCGTCGACGGCACCATCCGCGATGCCCGGGTCGCCGGCGACTTCTTCCTCGAACCCGACGAGGCGCTCGACGACCTGAACCGGGCGCTCGGCGGGCTGCCCGCGGCATCCGACGCCAAGCAGATCGCGGCCGCGATCGCGAAGGGGCTGCGTCCCGACGCGGTCATGCTGGGCTTCTCGCCCGAGGCGATCGCGGTCGCCGTGCGCCGCGCGATGACGGATGCCCGCACCTGGTCGGACTACGAATGGGAGATCGTGCACGACCCCGCCGTGCCGCCGAGGGTGCACCTCGCGCTCGACGAGGTGCTCGCGACGCGCGTCGGCGAGGGGCGGCGGAAGCCCACTCTGCGGTTCTGGGAGTGGGAGGAGTCGGCCGTCGTGATCGGCTCGTTCCAGTCGGTGAGGAACGAGGTCGACCCGGCCGGCGCCGCGAAGTACGGATTCGACGTCGTCCGTCGCATCTCGGGCGGCGGCGCGATGATGATGGAGAAGGGCAACGTCGTCACCTACTCGCTCTACGTGCCCTCCGAGCTCGTGCAGGGCATGAGCTTCGCCGACTCGTACGCCTTCCTCGACGACTGGGTGCTGCAGGGACTGCGCTCGCTCGGCATCGAGGCGACCTACCAGCCGCTCAACGACATCGCGAGCCCGGCCGGCAAGATCGGCGGCGCCGCGCAGAAGCGACTCGGATCGGGCGGCGTGCTGCACCACGTGACGATGGCGTACGACCTCGACAACGCGAAGATGCTCGAGGTGCTGCGGATCGGCCGCGAGAAGATCAGCGACAAGGGCATCGCGTCGGCGGCCAAGCGCGTCGACCCGCTGCGGTCGCAGACGGGCCTCGCGCGCGCCGAGATCATCGAGCGACTCAAGGAGACCTTCGCCGGGCTGTACGGGGCGACGCCCGGGTCGGTCACGGCCGACGAGCTCGCCGAGGCCGAGTCGCTCGTCGACTCGAAGTTCGCCACGCCCGACTGGCTGAACCGCGTCCCCTGACGTGTGCGGCCTCTCGCCCGCGCGAGGCTCCGTTCTCAGGAACGGCCCCCCGATCCGTTCGTCTCTCAGTACGACGCGCCGCCGATCGCAGCGGCGCGCCGGATGACCCCTGGGAAGAGCACCGGGGCCGGGGCTGGGGATGGGCTGAACGTGAGGAGAGATCAGGGCGTCTAGAATCGCCGGGTGGACTGGTGGGTCATCCTGATCATCGCCGGCGCGGTCATCGCGTTCGGCGTGTTCGCCACGCGCAAGGGGTGGATCGACCTGTCCGACAAGACCAAGGCGGGCAAGCCGAGCGGCTCCGCCGTCATGATGATCGGCGATGAGGTCTTCGCGCCGCGCAAGTACGAGGCGCAGGTCGAGGTCGATCGCCAGGCCCGGCTGCCCGTCCCCGCCCCGGTCCCGGGCGACGGCGACAAGGGCATCTCCTTCGCGGCGGCCGACGCCGACGACGACGACCCCGACCGGTTCCGCGGGCGCATCCGCCTCGACGTCGACCGCTGAGCGACGGCGCCTGACGGTGCCCGCCTGCGAGCACCGGGGCAGACGGATGCCGCGGCGCGGCGTCAGGCGTCGGTGAGCGTCGCGCCCCATTCGCGCGCCCGGTCGAGCTCGCCGTCGGCGAGCGGGCCCGAGTACCCGTGCACGCCGAAGGTCCTCGGCGCATCGGCCGGACGGAACCCCTTCGCGACGAGCGCCTTCATCGCCTTCTTCGCCGCGGAGCCCGGCAGCCGAGGCTTCACCGTGCGCGTGTCGAAGGTCGCGACGGCGATCGCCGAGGTCGGCGGGGCGAGCTCGCCGATCCACTCTCGGATCCCGCGCGCCGGGATCTCGGTCGCGCCCTGCTGACGGGCGTTGCTGCGGGTCGACGCGGTCGACATCGCGAAGGCGTGCGTGGGGCCGCCGACCACCACGAGGTCGACGTCCGGGTCGATCGCGGACGGAGCCTCGACCGCCGAAACGACGTCGACCCGCTCGACGCCCGCGCTGCGGCGCAGCCCCTCGGCCGCCGCCTCGGCCAGGGCCCCCGTGTTGCCCCAGATCGTCTCGTACACCACCAGTGCGCGCATCGTCTCCACCGCCCGTCCGTGCGCCGCCGCCTCTCGTGCCATCGGTCACGCTAGTCGCCGGGCGGTGGGGCTCCCGGGACCTTCGGCCGACGGCCGACGCCCGACGCCCGACGGCCGAGAGGCCGACGGCCCGCTCGGACGTTCGGCACTCAGCTCGCGGTCGACTCGGCGCCTGCGGCGACGCTCGGGCAACCCAGGTCGTCGGCGACCGCGCGCATCGCCGCCGCCGCCGTCTCGACGGTCATCAGCGCGTTGCCGCCGACGATGTGCAGCCCGTATGCGTCCTCGAGTGCGACGAAGGTCATGGCGAGCCGGTCGTCCTCGAGTCGCGGGGCGAACACCCCACCCTCCCGACCCGCGCGGAAGATCCGGCGGTAGGTGTCGAGCTGGCGGAGGTAGAGCCGCTGCACGAGCTCGTCGTGCAGGGCCGACGTGCCGGCGAGCACGTCGAACTCGTAGAGCAGGCTCATGAGCGCGTCGTCCGGCCCGCTCGGCAGGCCGCCGTCGATCGCGGCGGCGAGCTGTTCCCGGGGGTCGGCGAGCTCGGCGATGCGCGCGTCGCGCGCGTCGCAGAAGCGCTCGATGCCGGCCGCGTGCGCCTCGACGAGCAGCGCGTCGAGGTCCTCGTAGTAGTAGAGGATCGCACCTCGCGTGAGCCCCGCCTGCGCGGCGACGTCGGTGAGCGAGAGCGACCTGAGCCCGTGCCGGTGGCCCGCGTCGTACGTCGCCTGGATGAGCGCGTCGCGGCGGGCCCGCTGGTTGCGCGGTCGAGCCATGCCTTGACACTAGCCGATCGCCCTGCCACACTCATCGAGTTCATTGACGTTAGTGTCAAATAACTGGTTGACCAGCGTCATCGCCCCCGGACCACGACGTGCTCCCGACGAAGAGAGACCGACATGACCACACCGCCCACCCTCGACACCGCCGCCACGACGACGCACGGCGCGAAGCTCTCGCGCTCGCTCGGCGTCGGCGGCAACGTGCTCATCACGCTCTCCGGCATCTCGCCCGCGTCCAGCGTCTTCATCCTCGGCGGCGCCGCCCTCGCCACGTACGGCACGGGGGTCTTCTGGGGCTTCGCGCTCGCGGGCGTGATCAGCCTGCTCATCGCGCTCTGCTACGCCGAGCTCGGCTCGCGGCATCCGATCGCCGGCGGCGACTACTCGCTCGTCAGCCGGGTGCTGGGGCCCGCGTCCGGTGCCGCGGTGTTCCTCATCAGCCTGGTCACGCTGCCGCTCATCGTCGCGATCTTCGCGCTCGGCGTCGCCGACTACCTCGGCGTCGCGATCGCCGGACTCGACCCGCTGTGGACGGCGATCGTCGTCATCGTGCTCGCGACGGTCACGGCCTGCTTCAACATCCGCGCCAACGCATGGGTCACCGGCGCCTTCCTCGTCGTCGAGATGGCCGCGCTCGCCCTGGTCGCCGTGCTCGGCCTGGTGCAGGTCGAACGACCGATCACCGACCTGCTCGACCCGCAGGCGCTCGACACGGCCACCGGCGGACTCGCCCCGCTCGGCATCGCCGGGCTCGTGCTGGCGATCACGCAGGGCATCTTCTCGTACAACGGCTACGGCGGCGCGATCTACTTCGCCGAGGAGACGCGCAACGCCCGCCGCACCATCGCCCGCGCCGTGATCTGGAGCGCCGTGATCACCGTCGTCGCCGAGCTCGTCCCGCTGACCGCGATCCTCGTCGGAGCCGACTCGCTCGAGGAGCTGTTCGGCGCCGCGCTGCCGGTCGAGACCTTCCTCTCGGCGCGATCGGGCGACGCGGTCACCGTCGTCGTGCTCGTGGCCGTCGCACTCGCGATCGTCAACGCCATCATCGCGATCGCACTCCAGTCCGGCCGCCTGCTCTTCGCCGCCGCCCGCGACCGCGCACTTCCTGGCCCGATCGCCCGGCCGCTGGCCGTCGTCTCGCCGGCGACGCGGATGCCGGTCGCGGCCACCGTGGTCATGGGCGTGTTCGCACTGGCCGCCTGCTTCATCCCGTTCGACGTGCTCCTCAACGCGACCGGCTCGACGCTGGCCTTCAGTTACGGCTTCATCGCGCTGGCCGCCCTCGTCGTGCGCCGGCAGACGGATGCCGCGGCACGGCGCGGCGAGGACGTGACCGGCCTGTTCCGCATGCCCCTCCACCCGCTGGCCCCGGTCGTCTCGCTCATCGCGATCGCCGCGATCTTCGTCATCGGCGTCCTCGATCCCGCGCAGTGGGTCAGCCTCGGCATCGCGATCGGCATCGTCGTCGCCGGCTTCGCCTACTACGGCCTGTACCTCCGCAGGAACCCCGGTACCGCGCACCTGCTCGCGGCCGAGGACGACCACTGGGAGCCGGCGAAATGAGCCTCGACCTCCTGATCACCGGCGCGCGCGTGCGCACCTTCGATCCGCTCGCTCCGTGGGCCGAGGCCGTCGGCGTCGTCGGCGGGCGCATCGCCTGGGTGGGTGCCGCGGCCGACGCCCCGGCCGCCGCCCGCACGATCGATGCGAACGGGCGGCTCGTGACGCCGGGCATCATCGACAGCCACAACCACCTGCTCCTCGGGTTCGACGAGGACGCGGTGTCGCTCGAGGGGGCGACCACGCTGGCCGAGGTGCGGCGACGCATCGCGGCGTTCGCGGCCCGACGTCCGGACCTCGCGTGGATCTGCGCCGAGAACGCCGTCTACTCGATCGTCGAGGGTCGCCGGCCGAACGCCCGCGACCTCGCCGGCCTCGATCCGCTCGGCCGGCCGATCCTCGTCACCACGTACGACCAGCACTCGGTCTGGCTCGACGCGCACGCCCTCCGCGCCCTCGGCGTCGCCGACGGCGGCGCCCTCGCCTGGGGCCGCCCGGAGCGGGACGAGCAGGGAGCGGCCACCGGCTGGGTCACCGATTTCTACACCAGCGCCATGACGGTGGCCGGGCTCGCCGCGCTGCAGCGCGACATCCCGATGTACTCGCCCGAGCGGCGCTACCGCAAGCTGCAGGGCAGCATGCGGATGGCGACCTCGCTCGGCATCACCACGGTCGTCGAGCCCCAGGTGCCGCTCGCCGAGCTGCCGCTCTTCGAGCGCGCGCTCGCCGAGGGCGTGCTGACCTCGCGCGTGATCGCGGCGCTCTTCCACCCGGTCGGGGCGGATGCCGCGTTCCGCGCCGAGCTGCGCACCGCGGTCGACCGTGCGGCCGGGTCGCCCGACCCGGAGGGGCTGCTCCGGCTCGGCCCCCTCAAGCTCTACGCGGACGACGTGATCGAACCCCACACGGCGCTCATGCTCGAGGACTACGCGAACCGCCCCGGCGTGCGCGGTCGCCCGTCGTATCCCGGCGACGCCGGGCGCGAACTGGTGGGCGTCATCACCGAGCTGGACCGACTGGGCTTCCAGACCCACACTCACGCGACCGGCGACGGCGGCATCCGCCTCGCGCTCGACGCGATCGAGCGGGCCGGCCGCGCGAACGGCACGGTCGACCGGCGGCACGGGATCGTGCACGTGGAGTGCCTGCACCCCGACGACCTGGCGCGGTTCGCCGAACTCGGGGTGACCGCGGCGATGCAGCCCCGGCACTGCTCGCCCGACCTGGTCGCCGGCACGTGGATGGAGAACGTCGGCGAGGAGCGGTGGAGCCGCGCCTGGCGATTCCGGAGCCTGATCGAGTCGGGAGCGACGGTCGCGTTCTCGAGCGACTGGCAGGTCGGCGAGATGGACCCGCTGGTCGGGCTGTACTCCGCTGCGACGCGGGCCGGGCTGGACGGCTCGGCGGCGTGGACCGCGGCCGAACGCGTGGGACTCGATCGCGCGCTCGAGGCGTACACGGCGGGTGGCGCCCGCGCCTGGCACCTCGAGTCCACGCGCGGGCGGGTGACGCGTGGGACGGATGCCGACCTGGTCATCTGGTCGGGCGACCTGTACGACCACGCGGGCGACCCGGCGGGCGTGCTCGGCGAGCACGCCGAGCTCACGATGGTCGGCGGCCGACTCGTGCACTCGACGGGCGCGGTGGCGGATGCGGTGGGCGGGTTCGCAGGGGACGACCCCGTCGGCACGGCACCGGTCGGGGACGAACACGTGCACGTCCACTGAACGAGGCTCGGCCCGCCGCTGGCAGACTTGAGCGGTGTCCGCCGACGAACCCGACCGCGTCATCCACGCCGACAACCTCGACGTGCTGCGATCCTTCCCCGACGGCCGGTTCACGCTCGTCTACCTCGACCCGCCGTTCAACACGGGTCGCCAGCAGGCGCGGCGATCGCTGCGCCACGTGCGACACGGCATGACGGATGTCGCGGCGCCCGCGCCATCCGCCATCGACGTCGCACCGGTCGCCGACGCCGCCGGGCTCCGTGCCGGAGGGGTGCCGCCCGTCCCCGCCCCGGCGGTCGCCGCATCCGCCGACCCGCGGCGGCTCACCGTCACCGGCTTCGGCGGCAAGCGGTACGAGCGCATCCGCGGCGACCTCATGCGCTACGACGACCGGTTCGAGGACTACTGGGGCTTCCTCGAGCCGCGGCTCGTCGAGGCGTGGCGCCTGCTCGCCGACGACGGCACGCTCTACCTGCACCTCGACTACCGCGAGGCGCACTACGCGAAGGTGCTGCTCGACGCGTTGTTCGGCAGGGAGTGCTTCCTCAACGAGCTCATCTGGGCGTACGACTACGGCGCGAAGTCGAAGCGGCGCTGGCCGACCAAGCACGACACGATCCTCGTGTACGTGAAGGATCCGGAGGCGTACTTCTTCGACTCCGATGCCGTCGACCGCGAGCCGTACATGGCGCCAGGGCTGGTCACCGCCGAGAAGGCCGCGCGCGGCAAGCTGCCGACGGATGTCTGGTGGCACACGATCGTCTCGCCGACCGGGCGCGAGAAGACGGGGTACCCGACGCAGAAGCCCGAGGGCGTGCTCCGCCGCATCGTGCAGGCGTCGAGCCGGCCGGGCGACTGGGTGCTCGACGCGTTCGCGGGCTCAGGCACGACCGGCGCGGTCGCCCGCGCGCTCGGCCGCCGCTTCGTGCTCGTCGACGAGCACGCCGACGCGATCGAGGTCATGCGTCGCCGGTTCGCGGATGCCGCGGACGTCCGGTTCGACGCCTGACGTGCGCCGCGCCGTCCGCTCGGAGGCTACGCCGACGCCCGGCGCACGAGCCGCGTCGGCATGATGTTGCGGTGCGGTACGTCCTCGCCCGCGAGCAGCCGCACGAGCAGGTCGGCCATCATGTAGCCCATCTCCTCCGACGGTTGGTAGACCGTCGTGAGCGGGATCGCCGACGACGTCGCGGCGGGGCTGTCGTCGAAGCCGACCACGGCGACGTCGTCGGGCACGAGCCGCCCCCGCTCGCGGAGCACCGCGAGCGCGCCGGTGGCCATGAGGTCGCTCGCGACGAAGATCCCGTCGAGGTCGGGCACGCGGTCGAGCAATCGCCGCGTCGCCGCCACCGCACCCGCGACGGAGAAGTCGGCCGTCTCGACGGCGTCGTCGGGCATGCCGGCGGTCTCCATCGCGCGCCGGAAGCCCGCGAGTCGGTCCACGGCGGCGGGCATGTCGAGCCGGCCCGTGATGGTGCCGATGCGGCGGCGGCCGATCGCGAGGAGGCGCTCCGTCGCGGTCATCCCGCCCTCGAGGTTGTCGACGTCGACGAAGATGTCGTCGTCGGCGATGTTCGGCGGACGTCCGCCGAAGACCATCGGCATCTCGTGCGCGGCCTCGTGCAGGAGATGGTCGCCCTCGTGGTGCGAGACGACGAGCGCGCCGTCGACGACGCCGGAGCGCAGGTAGCGCAGGGTCTTCCGGTTCGGGTCGCTCGTCGACAGCAACAGGTTCAGCACGTACTCGCTGTCATCGAGCCGGCGGGTGATGCCCTGAACGATCGCCGCGAAGTACGGGTCGCCGAAGAACATGCGCGTGTCCTCGGGCACGACGAGCCCGATGGCTCCCGACGTCCGGCTGGCGAGCGAACGCGCCGCCCGGTTCGGCACGTAGTTGAGCTTCGCGATGGCCGCGTTCACCGCACGGGCGACCTCGGGGGAGACCTTCGGCGAGCCGTTCACGACGCGGCTCACGGTCGCGCGCGACACGTTCGCCTCACGCGCGACCATCTCGAGGGTCGGCGCAGACGAGCGCGCCCCGGAACCGCCTGCCCCCTGCATGCTGATCAGTCTATTTCCGGCAGTCACGGGTTCGGTCCGGGGCGCGCTCGTCGGGTCGCTCAGCGAGCGGATGCCGCGGTCAGGCCGCGGTCGCGGATGACGCGCCGGTACGCGTGTCCGCTGTCCTTGACGGTGCGTTCCTGGGTGTCGTAGTCGACCCGGACGAGACCGAATCGCTTGTCGTAGCCCCAGGCCCACTCGAAGTTGTCGAGGATCGACCAGTAGAAGTAGCCGTGCACCGGCGTGCCCTCGTCGATCGCGTCGAGGACGGCCGAGAGATGCCCGAGCAGGAACTCGGTGCGCTCCGCGTCGTGCACCGCGCCATCCGGTGCCACCTCGTCGTCGTAGGCCGCACCGTTCTCGGTCACGAACAGTCGCACGCCGGCCGGCCCGGCGTACTCGCGGTGCACGCGGCCGAGCAGCTCGCGCAGCCCGTCGGGCTGCACCTCCCAGCCCATGCCCGTCTGCGGCAGGTCCTGCGAGTGGAAGTGCACGCCCTCGGCGGCCGGGAACGGAGAGCGCGTCGGCCGGTCGGTGGGCGCCTGGCCGCCGAGCGGGTGCTCCGCGGGGCGGTCGCTGACGTACTCGCCGTGGTAGTAGTTCACGCCGAGTGCGTCGATGGGGGTCGAGATGACATCGAGGTCCCCCGGCAGGATCGCGTCGCGCAGTCCGAGGTGCCCGACGTCGGCGAGCAGGTCGCCGGCGTAGTGGCCGCGGAAGATCGGGTCGAGGAAGACCCGGTTGAACTGGCCGTCGATGCGGCGGGCGGCGTCGAGGTCGCCGGACCGGGTCGGGTCGACGGGCTTCGCGACGGTGAGGTTCAGCGTGATGCCGAGCTCGAGCGATGCGTCGCGCTCGCGGAGCGCCTGCACCGCGAGGCCGTGCCCGAGCAGCAGGTGGTGCGCGGCGCGCAGTCCCGCCCCGACGTCCTGCCGGCCCGGCGCGTGGGCGCCGCCCGTGTAGCTGAGGAACGACGAGCACCACGGCTCGTTGAGCGTCGTCCAGACCTTCACGCGGTCTCCGAGGGCGTCGTGCATCGTGAGCGCGTAGTCGCGGAACCGGAGCGCGGTGTCGCGGTTCGCCCAGCCGCCCTGCTCCTCGAGCGCCTGCGGGAGGTCCCAGTGGTAGAGCGTGAGCCACGGCAGGATGCCCTGCTCGAGCAGTTCGTCGACGAGGCGCGAGTAGAAGTCGACGCCCTTCGGGTTCACCGGGCCGCCGTCGGGGTGCACGCGCGCCCACGACGTCGAGAACCGGTAGGTGTCGAGGCCGAGCTCCTTCATGAGCGCGACGTCGTCGCGGTAGCGGTGGTAGTGGTCGCACGCGACATCCCCGTTGTCGGCGTTGATGACCGCGCCGGGCACGCGGCTGAACGCGTCCCAGATCGAGTCGGTGCGGCCGTCCTCGTGGGCGGCGCCCTCGATCTGGTAGGCGGCGGCCGCAGCGCCGAGGAGGAAGCCCTCGGGGAAGCGGCGCACGGCCGACGGTGCCGCCGCGGCATCCGGCATCGCGGTGGTGGTGGGCTGGATGGTGGTCATCCCTTGACGGCTCCTTGCATGATTCCTGAGACGAGCTGCTTGCCGGCGACGACGAACAGCAGGAGGAGGGGAATGGTCGACAGCAGCACGCCCGCGAGCACGATCGAGTAGTCCACGAAGTAGTTGGACTGCAGGAGCGAGAGGGCGACGGGCAGCGTCGGGTCGGTGCGGTCGAGCACGATGAACGGCCAGAAGAAGTTGTTCCAGGCCGTGACGAAGGTGAAGAGGCCGAGCATCGCGGCGGCCGGCCGGGCGGCGACGACGCCGACGGTCCAGAACGTGCGGATCATCGAGGCGCCGTCGACGCGGGCCGCCTCGATGAGCTCGTCGGGCACCGCCTGGCGGAGGTACTGCGTCATCCAGAACACGCCGAAGGCGCTCGTGATCGCCGGGACGATGATCGCGCCGATCTGCCCGGTCCAGCCGAGGTCGGCGAACAGGATGTAGAGCGGCACGACGCCGAGCTGGGTCGGAACGGCCATCGTGGCGACGACGAAGACCAGCAGTGCCTTCGAGCCGCGGAACCGCAGCTTCGAGAACGCCCACCCGGCGAGCGTCGACGTGATGACGACGGATGCCGCGATCAGCGCCGAGCTGTAGATGGAGTTCCACAGGGCGGGCCAGAAGTTCACGGCCGGATCGTTCAGCACGGCGCCCGCGTTGGCGAGGAAGTTGCCGCCGGGCCACCACGAGAAGTCGGGCGAGTTGATCGTCGTCGCATCGCCGGAACCGATGAGGAACGACCAGTAGAAGGGGAACAGCGAGCCGAGGAGCACGACGCCGAGGCCCGCGTAGACCCAGAACCCCGCGCGGCGGCCCCTGATCCGCGTCGTCCGGTTGCGCCGGCGCTGCGGCGTGTCGGGGATGCTCGACTCGGTGATGGTCAGCGCGGCGGGCGAGTTCAGGGAGCTCATGCGCGCACTCCCTTCTTCTGCTTGCCGGCCTTCGGGGCGCGGGTGCCCTCGCCGCGGACCAGCGAGCGGGTGACCGCGAGGTTGATGAGGCCGATGACGAGGATGATGAGGAAGAGGATCCAGGCGAGCGCGGCGGCCCGTCCGAAGTTCCACTCGCCCCAGCCGATGTTGTAGAGGAACAGCGTGATCGTGAGCCACTGCTGCGCCGGCCCGCCCTCGCCGGTGTTGTCGAACATGCGCGGCTCGTCGAAGATCTGCAGCCCGCCGATCGTCGAGGTGATGATGACGAAGATGAGCGTCGCCTTGAGCGAGGGGAGCGTGATGCTGAGGAACTGGCGGAATGCGCCGGCGCCGTCGACCGTCGCGGCCTCGTAGTAGTCGCGCGGGATCGCCTGCATCGCGGCGAGGAGGATCAGGGTGTTGTACCCGGTCCAGCGGAAGTTGACCATCGTGGCGATGGCGACGTGGCTCCAGAACGGGTCCTTGTGCCACTGGATCGCCGGGAGGCCGAGGTCGGTGAGGATGCCGTTCACGAGGCCGTGGTTGTCGCCGAACATGTTGCTGAAGATGAGGGCGACCGCGACGGGCGCGATGACGAACGGCACGAGCACGCTCATGCGCCAGAACGTCTTCGCCCGGATGTTGCGGTCGAGCATGGCCGCGATGAAGACGGCGGCGACGAGCTGCGGCACGCTCGAGAGCAGGAAGATGCTGAACGTGTTGCGGAGCGCCGTCCAGAACTGCGGGTTCTGCAGGATCCAGACGTACTGGTCGAATCCGATGAACTCGCCCGAGTTGCGGACCAGGTCCCAGTCCATGAGCGAGATGACCGCCGTGTAGCCGATCGGGAAGAGTCCCACGATCGCGAACATGATGAAGAACGGCGAGATGTAGAGGTACGGCGAGAGCTTGAGGTCCCACCGGCTGAGGTTCTGGCGGAACGACAGCACGCGCACGCTGCTGCGGGCGGGCGGTTCTGCCGGGTCGGGCTGGGGCGCCGACACCGTCGGGCGCGTCTGCGTCGAGGTCACGATGGCTCCGAATCAGGGGAGGGGCGGATGGGTCGAGGCGAGGTGTGCGGGCCGGGTCGCCCCGACCCGCACACCCGTGGCGGGGCTAGAAGGCCTCGACCTCGGCGACCCAGGTGTCCCACGAGGACTGCTCGTCCTCGGAGCCGTCGAACACGCGGTTGACCGCGTTCTGGAGGGCGTCGTGGTACTTGAAGTAGTCGGCGTCCTTGTAGGGGGCGACCGTCACCGCGGCGGCGCGGTTCGAGAGGATCTCACCGCTCGGCGCGTCGTTGAAGTACTCGTTGGTGGCGCTTGCGAGCTCGTCGCCCTCGAGAGCCTCGAGCTGGCTCGGGAAGGTGCCGGCGTTGGCGAAGGCCTTCATCTGCGTCTCGGGGCTGGTCAGCCAGTCCGCGAGCTCGAGGGCGGCCTCGACGTTGTCGCCGTCGGCGGGGACGGTCAGGTACGAGCCGCCCCAGTTGCCGCCGCCGTTCGGGAAGACGTCGGCGATGTCCCAGCCGGTGACGTCCGCAGCGTTGCCCGAGATCACGCCGAGCATCCAGCCCGGGCAGAGCATCGTGGCGAACTCGCCGTTGGCCATCGAGGCGAACCAGTCGTCCGACCACTGGCCCGAGTAGGCCGAGTTCGGGATGGCGCGCTCGGTGACGAGCTTGTAGGCGTTCTCGATCTCGGGGTTCGAGGTCGCGATCACGTTGCCGTCGGGCTCGGTGTAGGTGTACTCGATCTGGTTCACGATGCCCTGGAGGACCGAGTTGGCCGAGTCGATCATCGGCTTGCCGGTGGCCTCGCGGTACTGGTCCGCGACGTCGAGGAAGTGCTCCCAGTCGCCGTCGAAGAGCTCGGCGACCGACTCGCGGTCGCTCGGCAGGCCGGCGGCCTCGAACAGGTCGGCGCGGTAGCAGATGCCCTGCGGGCCGATGTCGGTGCCGAAGCCGACGAGGCGGCCGTCGGCGTCGGTGGCAGCGGCCTCCTTCCAGTCGAGCCAGCGGCCCTTGACGCTGTCCGGAGCCTCCGCGAGCAGGTCGGAGTACTGCATGGCCTCGGCGAACCAGTCGATCTCGACGGCCTCGATGTCGGCGAGGCCGCCCTTGCCGAGCTTCTGGAAGTAGTTGGCGCGGGCGTCGCCGGACTCGGCGGCGCGGTTGTGGACGATGGTGACGTTCGGGTGCTCGTCCATGTACTCCTGGAGGAGCTCGTCGGTGTAGCCGAAGTCGTTGAACGTCGCGACGGTCAGCTCGACCGGGCCGCTGTCCTCGGAGGCGGCGTCGTCGCCCGCGGCGCAGCCGCTGGCGACGAGGGCGAACGATGCGGCGCCTGCGATGGCGGCGATCGCCTTGGTGCGTCGTGAAAGCTTCACGGTCACTCCCTTGTGTGCGTGGAATCGGATTGCGGGTCGTCGTGCGAGCGTGCGCCACCCGGTGGTGAGAGCGCTCTCACGATGCGGTTCCCGATGCTAGGCATTCGAACGCGGTCATGTCAAGAGAGCGCTCTCACATTCACGCCATCCGGTGCGATCGTGACCTCTCCGTGATGCGGTGAGGACCCGGCCGAGCGGCAGGGACACGCGCCACCGCTCCCATCTCCGGCACCCCGGACGCACCGCTCGCACGCAGGCTGCTCCCGGCATCCTCCGAGCCGCCGCGGCTACCGTGGCGGAGTGCCTCGCCGACTCGCCACCCGCCGCCGCGCCTTCGCCAGCCTCGCCGGCGTGGCGTTCCTCGGCGCGACGTGCCTGGCCGGCTGCGCCGGCATCCCGCCCGTGCCTCCGCAGGTTGCCTCCTCCGACTCCGCTTCGCCGACTCGGAGCGGCCCGCCCGAGACGGATGCGACCGACGCGCCCGGCGACGACGGCGATTCGGACGTCGCCGACGCGGGCTCCGAGGCCGAGCTCGTCGCCGACACCACGAGCGACCCGGACGTGCTCGCCCAACTCGACTACGCTCTCGAGTACTGGTCCGACTACAACGTCGAGGAGTGGGGTGTGCTCGAGGGCAACGACTGCGTCAACTTCACCAGCCAGGCCCTGGTCGCTCGCGGATGGTCGCAGACCGACGAGTGGTACCACGGCGGCGACCCCTACTCGTCGAGCGCGTCGTGGCGCAGCTCGACCGCGATGCACGAGTGGCTCGCCGCGCACCCCGAGCTCGCGACACCGCTCGACGACGCCGACCGCGACCGGGTGCAGCTCGGCGACGTCGTGCAGTTCGACTGGGATCGTTCGGGCGACCGCGACCACACCGGGATCGTGACGCGCATCGAGCGCGGCGACGACGGCGAGGTGCGGATCGCCTTCGCCGGCCACACGAAGGACAGCGACTACCGCGACGTCGACGTCGCGATCACCGTCGAGCACCCGGGCGCAGAGGTGTACTACTGGAGCCTCGCCGACTGATGACCCTCGGCTCGAGCGCGTCGCCGCGCGTCCGTCGCAACCGCATGATCGCCGCCGTCATCGGCATGGTCCTCGTCGCCGCAGCGGTCGTCTGGGCGATCGTCGCGCTCACGCCGTCCTCCGGATCGGCGAACCCGACGGCGACGCCGTCGCAGACGCCGACGGCGACCCCCCGCCCCGCGCCGACGGCCACGTCGACCCCCACGCCGGTCGACACGTTCGACAAGGCCGCCCATTCGATCGACGACCCGAACAGCATCTGGGTCGTCGTCGACAAGCTCCGCCCGCTGAACCCGGCCGACTTCGAGCCCGCCGACCTCGTGGTCGTCCCCGTCGCGCACACGTGGGAGCCGCTCATGCGGGCCGAGGCGGCCGACGCGGTCGTGAAGATGTTCCGGGCCGCGTCCGACGAGGCGGGGCTCTCGCTCGCCTCGAACAGCGCCTACCGCTCCTACGAGGCGCAGGAGCGCGTGTACGACAACGACGACGAGCTGACCGCGCGCCCGGGGTTCAGCGAGCACCAGACCGGCCTGACGATGGACATCGGCCCGGCCTCCGGGAACTGCGCGCTCGCGGTCTGCTTCGCCGACACCCCAGAGGGCCAGTGGCTCCGCGACAACGCATACCGGTTCGGGTTCCTGCTGCGCTACCCGGCCGACAAGGTCGCGGTCACCGGCTACCAGTTCGAGCCGTGGCACTTCCGCTACATCGGCACCGACCTCTCGCACGAGATGCGCGAGCAGGGCGTGACCACGCTCGAGGAGTTCTTCGGCCTCCCGGCGGCGCCGGACTATGCCTGACCCGGCAGCGGATGCCTCGGGCCCCGGCAGGTCCGGTCCGGCCCCATCCGGCAGCGCGGTCTCCCGCCCGGCGGTCTCCGACGGGCGGTCCTCGGGTGCGGCCCGGTCGAGCGAGGCCGCGCCCGGCGCGACCGATCGGATGCCGCGGCGCGAGCCCGCGCGCGGCCGCGCGGGCCTGCAGCTCGGCCTGCTGATCGTCAACCAGCTGCTGGCCGGCATCGGCGTCGCGACCGGCATGGCGCTCGCGGCCATCCTCGTCGCCGACCTGACGGGCGTGACCGCACTCGGCGGCCTCTCGCAGTCGGCGAGCGTGCTCGGCGCCGCGATGGCGGCGATCCCGCTCGCCCGCCTCGCGGTGCACTCCGGCCGGCACGTGGCGCTCGCGACGGGGTACGCGTCGTCGGCGGTCGGCGCGGTCCTCATCGTCGTCGCGGCGTCGACGGGGCTGGTCCCCGTCGTCTTCCTCGGGCTCGCCGCGTTCGGCGCGGGTACGGCCGCGGGGCTCCAGGCGCGGTTCGCCGCGACCGAGGTCGCCTCGCCGGGGTTCGAGGCGCGGTCGATGTCGCTCGTGCTCTGGGCGACGACGATCGGGTCGGTCGCCGGACCGCTGCTCTCCTCGACCGGCGACGAACTCGGCAGGGCGGCCGGACTGCCGGCGCTCGTCGGACCGTTCGTGCTCTCCGGCGCGGTGTTCGCCGTCGCGACCCTCATCGCCGGCGCCGTGCTGCGGCTGCCACGGGCCGGTCGGCTGGCAGGCGACGCCGCCGGCGAGGGCTCGAGTGAGCGTGTCGGGTCGTGGACCGCGTTCCGTGCGGCCTTCCGCGACGCGCGCGGTCGCCTGGCGATCCTCGCGATCGTGTGCGCGCACACCGTCATGGTCGGCGTGATGGTCATGACGCCGGTGCACATGACCGGGCACGGCGTCCCCATCGCGATGGTCGGGGTCGTCATCAGCATCCACATCCTCGGGATGTACGCCGCGAGCCCCCTCATGGGCTGGCTCGTCGACCGTGTCGGGGCCCCGCGCGTGATCGCGCTCGGCGGCGCCATCCTGCTCGTCGCCACCCTCATCGGCATCTTCGCCCCGGGCGACTCGATGGTGCTCATCCCGGTCGCGCTCGGACTCCTGGGGCTCGGCTGGTCGGCGGCGCTGATCGGCGGCTCGACGCTGTTGACGACGACGGTCGATCCGGCGTCGCGCGTCGCGCTCCAGGGGGCGACGGACGCCGCGATGAACGTCGCGGCGGCCGCATCCGCGGCCCTCTCCGGCCTCGTGCTCGGACTGGCCGGGTTCGCGGGCGTGAACCTCGTCGCGATCGTGGTCCTCGTCCCGCTCGTGCTCGCCGGGGTCGCGATGGCGCGTCGGGCGCGCCGCAGCCGGACCGCATAGTCCACGGCACCTCACGCGCCATTCGGCCGTGAGCGCGCTCTCACGCTCCTCCCAGTGCGCGCGAGGGATCCTCACAAGAACGCATGATGGGCTGGGCTGTCCCCCGAAACGCCGACACGGAACACCCCCACCCCTCGTGCCCAAGAACTTCCTCCTGCCTGCCCACCGTCGATCCACCTACCGCGCACCCGACCCGGATGCCGCGCGCGACTTCGACCTGACGCAGCCCTCCGCTCGCGCCGAGGCCGACGAACGTCGCGCCGCGGCGCACGCCGAGGCCCGTGCCGATGCCGTGACGCCCGCGGCGGCGACGCCCGGCGCGGAGCAGGTCGACGGCACGCGGCCCGGCGCCGCCCGGTCGACGTTCACCCCGGCGACCTCCTCCGACTCGACCGTGCCCGATCCGGCCGAGCCGAACACCCCGGTCGCCGACATGCCCGCCCTCGGTTCCCCCGCCGAGGACGGCCCGGTCCCGGGTTCCCCCGCCCGGGACATGCCCGCCCTCGGTTCCCCCGCCGAGGACGGTGCCGAGGACGGTCCCGCGGCCGGCGTCCCCGCCGGGACGTCCGTCGACTCGACCGCGCCCGTTCCGGCCGAGCCGACCACCCCGGGTGGGAGCACGACGGACGTCGACGCCCGCACCGGCCGCGTCCGCCCGCTCGGCGAGGGGCACCGCTTCCCGCGGCACCGCGCCGACCGTCGCGGCAACCGTCGGCCCTCGAGCGAGCCCCGACGTTCGCTCCTCGTCGCGTGCGCCGTGTTCCTCCTCGGCGGCGCCGTCGTCGGCGGCGCGCTCGTGAACGGCGCGGGGGAGCGTGCGATCGCGGACGCCTCGCCCGGGGACGCCGCGATCGACGAGCTCGACGCATCCGCTGCCGACGACGTGGTGATCCCGCCCGCCGACGATGACGACCGCCCGGTCGTGACGACCGAGCTCTCCGCGAGCGAGGCGCCCTTCACCGGCGGGACCCGGGTGACCGTCGAGGGCCGCAACCTCGACGAGGTCGCCGAGGTCACCGTCGCGGGCAGCCCGGCCGAGATCATCGAGTCGGACGCCATGACGATCACCTTCGCCATCCCGGCCGTCGACGATTCCGTGCGCGGCGACGCCGACGTGGTCCTCGCCGACGCCGACGGGTCGGCGATCGACGTCGAGGTGCCCGTGGCATCCGCCCCCGCCTCGATCACCACGTCGCTCCAGGGCGTCGTCGAGGCATCCGCCCCGTTCGAGGCCGACGAGGTCGACCGCGCGCCGCTCTCGATCACCTACACCGACGACGCCCGCATCGATGCCCAGGTCGAATACGTGCTCGCGCACTGGTCGAACTACAACACCGCCCAGTACGCCGTGCTGAGCGGCGTCGACTGCGCCAACTTCGCGAGCCAGTCGCTCATCGCGCGCGGCTGGAAGATGGACGCCGCCT
This sequence comes from Agromyces molybdatiresistens, assembly GCF_052748445.2. Taxonomy (NCBI): domain Bacteria; kingdom Bacillati; phylum Actinomycetota; class Actinomycetes; order Micrococcales; family Microbacteriaceae; genus Agromyces; species Agromyces molybdatiresistens. Next base: position 300,845 of record NZ_CM188258.1, read on the forward strand.
GGAACTACGACCGCGGCACCGGGCAGATGACCAGCGCCTGGTCGAGCTCGACCGCGCTCCGCGACTACCTGCGCACGCGCACCGACGTCGCGACCGAGCTCACCGACGCGCAGCGCGGCGAGGTCAAGGTCGGCGACATCGCCCAGTTCGACTGGGACGGCTCCGGCGACCGCGACCACACGGCCGTCGTCACGCGCGTCGAGCACACGTCCTCCGGGACGAAGGTCTGGGTCGGCGGGCACACCAAGGACGCCGACTACTGGGACGTCGACGTCGCGCTCGCGACGGGCGGCGGCTCGGTGGCGTACTTCTCGCTGAGCTGAGCTGGGCTGGGCTGGGCTGGGCTGGGCTGCGCTGCTCGGCCGCGGCCCGACGGGCCGCCTCGGCGCCCTCGACCGGTGCCGTCAGGAGATCGCGTCGACCAGGCGGTCGAACCGCCGCGCGGACGCGGCGAGCGCCGCCTCGCGCAGGTCGTCGGCGGCGGCCCGGGCCTCCGATCGGGCGCGCCAGGCCGCGGTCAGCACGTCGGCCCCGGTCCGGGATGCGACGTCGCCCAGCGGCGCCACTCCGGACTGGCCCCACCAGCCGGTGACGCCCCGCAGCTTCACCTCGGTGTAGTCGTCGGTCGTGAGCGCCGCGACGGGAACCCCGGCGGGAGCGGCGAACACGGCCGGGTGGTACCGGCTCGTGACGAGCATCGCGGCACCCCGCGCGAGGCGAGCCGCGGACCGCGGATCGCCGACCTGCAGCGCCGTGGACGGGCTGCGCATGGCCGCGCTCACCTCGGCGTGCAGCAGCTCATCGCCGGCGTCGACCGCGGGATCGAGCGACCCGAAGTGCGGGTGGAACACCACGGGCGCTCCGATCCGTTCCGCAAGCCCGTCGAGTGCGACCGCGAGCCCGCGGACGGTCTCGTCGCGCGCCAGCCCGCCGAGGTGGAGCGACAGGCTCACGAGCAGGTACGGGTCGGAGTCCCGCCCGCCCGGCTCGTCGCGCCAACCGAGGAAGCTCGCGTCGTCGCGATCGGCGGCGAGCCGCTCCGGCGGAGCGCCGAGCTCGGCGGCGAGCCGCAGCGATGCGTGCTCGCGGACGCCGACGAGCCGCGCCGAACCCAGGATCCCGGCCACGAGCGCTCGGTCGCCGCCGTCGAGCCGAGGACCGATCGTCTGACCGGAGACGGCGAGGGGGCGCCCGAGCCGTTCGGCCACCGCGCCGAGGGCGGCGCGTTCGAACACGTGCGACGGCCAGTTCGACGCGAGGTTGCCCCCGCCCGCGACGACCACGCCGTCCGACGTCGCCACCGACGCCACGACGAGGTGCGCGGGGTCGTCGGGCGCCAGCCCGAGAGCAGCGCCGCCTGCGACCGCCCGGACCGCTTCCAGGCGGTGCCGCATGTCGTCTCGCGACCCGGAGAACCCGACGCCGTGGATCGCCTCCACCCCGTACCGTTCCGCGGTGTCGGCCGGGGACGCCGAGATCGCGATGATCTCCTCGACCCCCCGACCGCGGAGCTCGCCGACCATCGCCTCGAACATGGCCTCGTCGCCGATGTGCATCATGCCGTCCCGCACTCCGACGTCGCCGATCACCACGACCCGCATGCCCCGCCCCTTCTTCCCAGCGAACTGTCAACCGGGTGACAGGAACGTCCATTGTGCCGAAGTATCATCCAGATCGCATGCGCCGCCCGGATCCATCTCGACCCGGACGGCCGCGGCGGACAGGGGGAGCGACATGGGAGTCCGGACCGCACTCGACGCCGTGCTCGATGCGCCGACGATCATCGAGGGGATGCACGCCGCCGACGACCTGGCGTTCGAATCCGGTCGGGATCCGGGCGCCCGCACCATCCGGATGCTCGACCGGGTGCTGCGGGGCGACGACGAACTCGCCGCGATCGCAGCGACGCACGCGCTCGCCGGGATGCTCGACCGCGAGGCCGCCCGCGTGCTCGCCAGACTGCTCGCCGACGAGCGGCCGTTCCTCCGGGAGCACGCTGCATGGGCGCTGGGGTCCGGGCTGCCGAGGTACGAGGCGTTCGGCGCCCTCCTCGGAATGGTCGGCTCGGGCGGGTTCGCCGGCATGCTCGCCCAGCGCACGCTCGAGCAGTGGTCGGGCTTCGCGCCGGCGCCGCTCGTGACCGGGATCGAGGGCGCGCTCCTCGGCATCGACGATCCCGCGGCGCGCGCTCGGCTGGTCGAGACGCTGGGCCTCGTCCGGGACCCGCTCGCGACGGCGCCGCTCCTGCGCGTCGCGACCGACCGATCGGAGGAGTCGGGTGCGCGCGCCGCCGCCGTCTCCGCGCTCGGCCAGCGCCCGGGGGCGACGGGCGTCGTCGCGGCGCTCGACGCGATCGCGCGCCGCGACGCGCGACTCGCCGACATCGCCCGCCTCGCCCTCGCCGACGTCGAACGCTCCGGCCCGCCGCGCCGACGCACGGCGCCCGGCGTGACGGCGGCCCAGCTCTTCCTCCACGCCGACATCGATCCGGAGCTCCGCTCGGCGGGAGCCGGCGACAACGGCGGCATCGCCACGCTGCTCGTGCGCCTCGGCGACGCGCTGGTCCGCGACCCCGCGACGGGCGTCGACCGCGTCATCACCCTGTCGCGGGGCTCCACGGCCCAGGCGCTCGACGACCTGGCCGCGGCGGAGGGTTCCGACGGACGCGGGCACGAGTACGGCCGCATCCCGCTCCTGCACGATCCGGTGCCGGCCGCCGACGCGTGGCCGCTGCGGGTCGCGACGCGCCGCGGCATCCGGCGGATCCTGCGCGCCGCCGGCGGCGTCGACGTGATCCACCTGAGGATGGCGGATGTCGGGAGCCTCGCCGCGGTCGACGTGGCGCGCGAACTCGGCACGCCGTTCGTCTTCTCGCTCGCCCCGGATCCCCACGGGGTCATCGAATCGCTCGACCGCTCCGGTCGCCTGCCGCGCACCGGGTTCGGAGGGGTGGACCACGCGGAGCACTTCTGGTTCCGGGCGCGTCTGGTCCAGCGGCTCGCGGCGAACGCGGCCCACGCCGTGCTGTTCCCGCGCCCGCGTCTCGAGGAGGACCTGCGCCGCCTCGTCGGCGTCGACCTCGCGGCGCATCCGGCGAGCCGGACGATCGTGCCCGAGGGGGTCGACGTCGATGCGATCGATCGCGCGGTCCGCGAGGCGGAGGCGCACCGGCGCGGCGCGACCGCCGGACCGGCGATCGAGGAGCTCCGGCGACTCGTCGGCGCGCTCGCGCCCGAACGGCACGGACTTCCGCTGATCCTGAGCGTGGGACGCCTCCACCGGGTGAAGGGCATGGCGACGCTCGTGGAGACGTGGGCGAACGGCCCGCTGGCATCACGGGCGAACCTGCTCGTCGTCGGCGGCGACCTCGACGCGCCCTCGGCCGACGAGCGCGAGCAGCTCGGTCGCATCGACGCGGCGGTGCCGGTCGGCGATCGGGCGCGCCGTGGGCTGATGCTGCCGGGCCACCGCCCGAACGAGGTCGTCGCCCGATGGCTCGCCGCGGCGCGGATCGGCGTGCCGGGGCTCGTCGCGCCCGACGGCCTCTACGTCTGCGCCAGCCTCAAGGAGGAGTTCGGCATCGCCCTGCTCGAGGCGTTGGCCGCAGGACTGTTCGTCGTGGCGCCCGAGTCCGGCGGGCCGGCGACCTACGTCGACGACGGCGAGACCGGGGTCCTCACGGCGACGTGGGACCCGGCCCGGCTCGGAGCCGCGCTCGACGGCGCACTGGATGCGGCGGGGCGGCCGGACGTCGACGACGGCGTCGACGGAAGGGCGGAGCGAGCACGCGAGATGGTCCGATCGCGGTTCACGGTCGAGCGCATGGCGGGGACGCTCGGTGAGGTCTACCGCGGCGTCGTCGTCGACGAGGCGGACCTGCTGGCGTCGGCGGGGAGCCTCGGATGACGCTCCTGGTGGTCAGTCCCGACTACGCGTCCCACCTCCTTCCGCTGGCCACCCTGGCCACCGCGTGGCGCGAGCGCGGCGAGCGGGTCGTCGTGGCCACCGGTCCGGCCACGGCCGGCATCGTCGAGTCCTTCGGCTTCGAGCGTCGCGATCTCCGGCTCGGCCGCGGCTCGAATCCCGGCGTGATCGCCGCGGGCGAGCAGCCGCCCGACGAGGGCGCCTCGCTGCGCGGCTTCTTCCGCGCCACCGCCGAGGGTGCGCTCGCCACGCTGCAGTACCAGGCCGCGGAACGCCTCACCGACCTGATGTGGGATCCGGTCGGACGCGCACGGGAGACGTGCCGCATCGTGGAGGAGGTCGCGCCCGAGCACGTCATCGTCGACCATCTCGCGTTCAGCGCCCGGCTGGGCCTCCAGGCCGCGGGCGTTCCGCACGGCGATGTCGTCCTCGGCCATCCGAGTGCGCTTCCCGTCGGCCGGGAGCTCTACGGGGTGCCGCCGGCGTGGCCGTCCGCCTTCGCGCCGGATGCCAGCGGGCTGCGGGAGCTGGAGCGGACCTGTCGCGTGGTCGCCGAGCGATTCACCGACGCCTGGAACGGCGCCGCGAGCGAACTCGATCCGGGTCACCGTCCGATCGACGACGCGTTCGCGGCGCACGGCCCGCTCGTGCTCTACAACTACCCCGGAGAGCTGGTCGATCCGGGCAGGCGGCGGCGGATGCCACCGCACCGGTACCTCGGGTCGACCCGCAGGGCGGAGCCTGCGGACGCCGAGGTGGCGGCGTGGCTCGCGACCGACGAGCCGTTCGTCTACGTGAGCTTCGGCAGCTTCCTCTCCGTGCGCGGCGACGTGCTCGCCCGCGTCGTCCGCGCGCTCCGCGAGACCGGCCTGCGGGCCGCGGTGGCGACCGGGTCGACCGACGCCGCCGAGCTCGGCGACGTGCCCGGGGACTGGCTCGTCCGCGGGTACCTGCCGCAGGTCCGGCTGCTCGGGCGCGCGGCCGCGGCGGTCACCCACGGCGGCAACAACTCCGTCACGGAGGCCATCGGGTCGGGCGTGCCGCTCGTCGTGCTGCCGTTCTCGACCGACCAGTTCGCGGGTGCGGCCGCGATCGAGCGGAGCGGGTTCGGCACGGCGCTCGATCCGAACGCCGCGAGTGCCGCGGACCTCGCCGGGGCCATCCGCCTGGTGCTCGACCTGCCCGCCGAGGCGCGCGGGCGATTGGATGCCGCGGCGGCCCGTCAGGCCGCGAGGCCCGGGCCCGAGGTCGCGTTCGAGGCCCTGACGGCCACGCCCTCCGCGACGAGTGCCGCCATCTCGTCGAGGTCTCCCGCGGCCTCGCGGTAGCGCTCCATGAGCGCGGCGTTGCGATCGTACTGATCGCCGGCGCGGGTCTCCGGCACGTGCGAGAGCGCGTAGACCGTTCCCTCGTGCCGCTGCGGCGGAACGCCGAGGATGGCCTCGTGCGCCAACCGCCAGGCCGAGTCCTCGAATCCCCAGCCGCGGAACCGCTCGTCCTGCCCTCCGTGCGCCGCCCAGGTCCGGCCCGTGGTCACGTACACGCCGGAGCAGGCGCCGTGGACGAGCACGTGCGAGCAGTCGGCCGCCGCAGAGCCGGCCTCGAGCTCGGCGGTGCCCTCCGGACCCAGCCAGCGGTACGTGGTGTACGGCAGGTGCACGCGCCCGCTGCGCGGCGCGGCGGCGATCGCGTCCCGCATGGGGCCGGCCTCGGGCAGCGTGTCGGCGTCGTTGATCACGACGACATCACCGGGGTCGGCGAGCCGCGCGACCGCGAGGTTGCGGGTGCGCGCGAGCACGAAGACGTCGTCGTCGCTGTCGATCGTCTCGACGCGGAACTCCGGGAGTTCGGCCCGATACCAGGCGAGGACGCGCTCGAAGGCGGGGATCCGCGAGGGTGCGGGGCGCCACGGGATCACGACGAGGTTGGTCACCTCCACATGCTAGGCAGCGGCCGGGCCCCCGCGCCCCCGCTTGACAGGGGTGCACCGCGTCCGCTCCCCGCCGCCCCGGGCCCCGCGCGGGGCACCGCCGCCGTGCGGGGCGCCGCCTACGCCGCCCCGAGCGCCGCGTCGACGATCCGCTTCGCCTCGGCCTGCACCTCGGCGAGGTGCTCCGGGCCCTGGAACGACTCGGCGTAGATCTTGTAGACGTCCTCCGTGCCGCTGGGGCGCGCCGCGAACCAGGCGTGCTCGCTCGCGACCTTGACGCCGCCGATCGCGGCGCCGTTGCCGGGCGCGGCCGAGAGCTTGGCCACGATCGGCTCGCCCGCGAGCTCGGTGGCCGCGATGGCCTCGCCGTCGAGCCTGCCGAGCGCCGACTTCTGCGCAGCGGATGCCGCGGCATCCGTTCGCTGGTACGCCGGAGCGCCGAAGCGCTCGACGAGCTCGGCGTAGAGCTCGCTCGGCGACTTCCCCGTGACGGCGCGGATCTCGGACGCCAGCAGGCACAGGAGGATGCCGTCCTTGTCGGTCGTCCAGACCGTGCCGTCCGTGCGGAGGAACGACGCCCCCGCGCTCTCCTCGCCTCCGAAGGCGACCGACCCGTCGAGGAGGCCGGGCACGAACCACTTGAAGCCGACCGGGACCTCCCAGAGCCGACGGCCGAGCGACTCGGCGACGCGGTCGATCATCGAGCTCGAGACGAGCGTCTTGCCGATCGCGGCATCCGCCGGCCAGTCGGGCCGGTGCGTGTACAGGTACTCGATCGCGACCGCGAGGTAGTGGTTCGGGTTCATCAGGCCGCCGTCGGGCGTGACGATGCCGTGCCGGTCGGCGTCGGCGTCGTTGCCGGTGAGGATGTCGAATCCCTCGCGGTTCGCGAGCACCGACGCCATCGCGTTCGGGCTCGACGGGTCCATCCGGATCTTGCCGTCCCAGTCGAGCGTCATGAACGACCAGCGCGTGTCGACCTTCTCGTTCACGACGGTGAGGTCGATGCCGTAGCGGTCGCGGATGGCGCCCCAGTAGCCGACCGACGCGCCGCCGAGCGGGTCGGCGCCGATCCGGATGCCGCTCTCGCGGATGGCGTCGAAGTCGATGATGTGCTGCAGGTCCTCCACGTAGTTCCCGCGGAAGTCGTACGTCTCGACCGCGCTCGGCTCGGCCTGGTTGACGCCCCGGAGGCCGTCGGCGATGAGCTCGTTCGCCCGGTTCGCGATCCAGCTCGTCGCATCGGAGTCGGCGGGACCGCCGTGCGGCGGGTTGTACTTGAAGCCGCCGTCCTGCGGCGGGTTGTGGCTCGGCGTGATGACGATGCCGTCGGCCTCGCCCTCGGCGCGACGCGCGGGGTCGTTGTTCCAGCTGAGGATGGCGTGGCTGAGGGCGGGCGTGGGCACGTAGTCGTCGTACTCGTCGGCGAGCACGCGCACGCCGTTGGCGACCAGCACGTCGAGCGCCGTCGTCTGCGCCGGGCCGCTGAGTGCGTGCGTGTCGGCGCCGATGAAGAGGGGGCCGGTGATGCCCTGGCCCGCGCGGTACTCGACGATGGCCTGCGTGATGGCGAGGATGTGGTCCTCGTTGAACGCCGTGTTGAGGCTCGATCCCCGGTGGCCCGACGTGCCGAACACGACGCGCTGCTCGGGGATCGAGACATCCGGATGCAGGTCGTAGTAGGCCCTGAGCAGGGCCTCCACGTCGATCAGGTCGGATTCGGTCGCCGGGGTTCCTGCTCGTTCGTGCATGTCCCCATCCTGCCGGTAGCACTGCCTGCGCGACACCCCCTCGGAGCGACCTCGGAGGTCAGGCGAGGGCGCCGACGGCGGTCGCGATCGAGTGGATGGCGAGGCCCGCCAGGGCGCCCACGACCGTGCCGTTGATGCGGATGTACTGCAGGTCGCGGCCCACCTGGAGCTCGATCTTCTCGGTCGTCTCGGTCGGGTCCCACCGCTCGACGGTCTCGGTGATGACCCCAGCGATCTCGTGGCGATACCTGCCGACGACGTAGGCCGCGGCATCCGTCACCCACACGTCGACCTTCGCGGCGAGCTCGTCGTCGGTCGCGAGGCGCGCCCCGATCTCCATGAGCGCCGAGCGGACGCCCCTGCGCAGCTCGCTCGCCGGATCCTCGAGCGAGGCGACGAGCGAGACCTTGACCGAATCCCACACCTCGCCGGCGAACTCGCGCAGCCGCGGGCTGTCGACGAGGTCGAGCTTCAGCCGCTCGACGCGCTCGATCATGGCCGGATCGTGCTGCAGGTCGTCCGCGACCTCGGCGAGCCAGCGGTCGATCGCGAGGCGCAGCGGATGCCGCGGCTCGTCGCGCACGGACCGCGCGAACGCGAGCACCTCCCGGTAGGCACGGTCGTCGACGAGCCCGCCGACGAAGCCGGGCACCCACTTCGGCAAGCGGCTCGAGACCATGGTGCCGAACGCCTCCGGGTGCTCCGCCAGCCATGTCTCGAGCTTCTCGAGCACGGCGTCGACCGCCGCGCGCTGCTGGTCGGCCGCGACGAGCCGCGCGCCGACCCGTCCGATCGCCGGGCCCCACTCGGGCTCCAGCAGGTGACGCCGGGCGAGCTGCTCGATGACGCCGGCCACGTCGTCGTCGCCGAGCAGCGCGAGCACGCCGCGTCCGGCGACGGATGCCTCGGCGGTGACACGTTCGGCGTTCTCGGGTTCGCGCAGCCACTCGCCGAGTCGCCTCGCGATGCCCATCGACCGCAGCTTCCCCGTCACGACGGCCTCGGAGAGGAACTCCTCCTCGACGAAGGCCCCCAGCGTGGCGCCGATCTCGTCCTTGCGGCGCGGGATGATCGCCGTGTGCGGGATCGGCAGCCCGAGCGGGTGGCGGAACAGCGCCGTGACCGCGAACCAGTCGGCGATCGCGCCGACCATCGCGCCCTCGGCGGCCGCCCGCACGAACCCCATCCACGGCACCGTGTCCTGCAGCGGGAAGGCGACCGCGAACACCGCTGCGGCCACGAGCAGCAGGCCGAGCGCGATCCGCTTCATGCGCCGCAGCGCGACGCGCCGCTCCTCGTCGGTCGGCACCGCGCGCCGCGCGGCCGCGGCATCCGTCGTCGTCATGCGCCCCACCCCCTCGCCACCCTACGTTCCCCAGGAGTGTTCGCCGCGATTGCGGCGCTTCCCGGGACGCCACGCCGCGCTCTGCAGCGACCCGCCGCATCACTCCTGGGAAGAGCCCGCCGCCGTAGGCTGAGGGGCATGACGGATGCCGCGCAGCCACGCCCCGACGAGACGTACTCGTACCTCGGGCCGGCCGGCACGTTCACCGAGGCGGCCCTGAAGCAGGTGCCCGAGGCGACGGGCCGGCACTGGCGGAGCGTCAACAACGTGGGGGAGGCGCTCGCCGACGTCGTCGAGGGCCGTTCGACCGCCGCGATGATCGCGATCGAGAACTCTGTCGACGGCGGCGTGTCCGCCACGCAGGACGCGCTCGCGACCGTCGCGGGCCTCCGCATCATCGGCGAGTACCTCGTGCCCGTGAACTTCGTGCTCGTCGCGCGCCCCGGCACGCGGCTCGACGAGGTCCGGGTCGTCAACGCCCATCCCGTCGCCTACGCGCAGTCCCGCGGATGGCTCGAGCGCGAGCTGCCCGACCACGCCCACCTTCCCGCGACGAGCAACGTGCAGGCCGCGGCATCCCTCTTCGAGAACGGCCTGGCCGACGCCGCCGTCGCCCCGCCCGGTATCGTCGACCACCTCGACGTCGAGGTGCTCGCGGAGGCGATCGGCGACAACCCGAACGCCATGACGCGGTTCGTGCTCGTGAGCCGGTCGCGGCTGATCCCGGCACGCACGGGCGCCGACAAGACCAGCGTCATCGTCGAGCTGCCCGACGACGAACCGGGCTCGCTGCTGGCGATGCTCGAGCAGTTCTCGACGCGCGGCGTGAACATGTCGTTGCTGCAGTCGCGCCCGATCGGCGACGAGATGGGCCGCTACCGGTTCGTCATCGACCTCGACGGCCACGTCGAGGACGAGCGCGTGTACGACTCCCTGCTCGGCCTCCGGCGCTTCAGCCCGAAGGTCGTCTTCCTGGGCTCCTACCCGCGCGCCGACCGCCGCGAGGTCGAGTACCACTCCAAGTACGACGACGAGATCTTCATCGAGGCGCGCGACTGGCTGCGCGGCATCCTGAGCGGGGAACCCGAGGAGGCCTGAGCTCCATGATCGAGCCGGCGACGGAGCCGTAGCCCGATCCGCGGTTCGACCGCGCTCCCCGCGCGGCCGGCAGGGACGGTCGACGGATGCCGCGCGCTCGGGCCGCGACGAGGCGCCGCCGGCGGCGCGGCTACCGGTCGGCGCCGTCCGGCTCCTCGCGCGAGTCGGCAGCGGGCGCGTCGGCCACGTCGGCGGCGGCGATCTCGGCGGTCGACAGCTCGCCCGTGACGGGCTGGGTCGCCACCGCCTCCTCCGCAGCCTCCTCCGCCGCCTCGAGCTCGGCCTCGTCCAGCTCGGCCTCGAGCGCGCCGTCCGACGGGGCCTCGTCGGCGACCGGCTCCGCCGCCGCCTCGCGCGGGCGGGACCCGACGCGGATCACGAGCGCCTTCGGGTCGATCGCGAAGCGCGCGGCGGTGATCTCGCCCATCTCCTCGCCGTCGATCTCGAACTCCTGCGGCTCGCCGTCGATCACGATGTCGACCGTGCCGCCGCTCGAGTAGACGACCTCGCGACGCTTGTTGCCGCCCGTGAGGTCGATGAGCTGCCGGCCGAGCGCCGACCTGCGGAGCACGCGGTTCTCCCACATGACCTTCCGCCACACGAGCATCCAGCCCCAGAAGTTGCGGGGCTGCAGGCGGACGACATCGAGCCGCCCGTCGTCGACCTCGGCATCCGGGATCAGCTCGATGTTGCCGGGAAGGTAGCCGAGGTTGGCGATGAGGATGCTCGACACGCGGGAGCGGTGCGTCCGGCCGTCATCCAGCCGGTGCGCGATGCGGAAGGGCTTCGAGTTCGGGATGGCGCGGAGCCCCGCGTCGACGTACGCGAGCCATCCGACGCGCTTCTTCAGGTCGGGATCGGTGTTCGAGATCATCGCCGCGTCGAGCCCGATGCCGCTCATCACGAGCGAGACCTCCGTCTCGGTCGTGCCGTCGGGTCGGCGCACGCGGGCGCGGAGCACGTCGACGGCGCGGTCCCGCCCACCGAAGGCGAGCCTCACCGCTCCGGGGATGTCGTTGACGGGGATGCCGAGGTTGCGGGCGAACAGGTTGCCTGTGCCGAGCGGGACGAGGCCGACGGGGGTCTCCGCACCCTCGAGCCCCTCGGCGACCGCGCGGACCGTCCCGTCGCCGCCGGCGGCGATGACGAGGTCGACCTCGGCCTCGCGCGCCTCGCGCGCCTGGCCGGTGCCGGGGTCCTCCTCCGTGGTCTCGATCCACAGCGTCGGCCCGAAGCCGTGCTCGCGCTCGACGGCCTCGACCGCGGTGCGCAGCTGCTCGATTCCCTGCTTCACCGGGTTGAAGATCACCGCTGCGCGCTTGTCGCCGCCCGCGGCATCCGTCGTCTGTCCGCCCCCGCCCATGGATCGAATCTAGGGCATGCGGACCGTCCGGTCGCATGTCGGCCCCGACGGGCTCGACGGGCGCAGGGCCCCGGACCTGACGGACCTCGGCCCGAGGCGCCCGGGGATGCCCCGGCTACACTTGCTCGGGTGATCGACCCCGTGCTGCTCCGCGAGAACCCCGACCTGGTCAAGCGCTCGCAGGAGGCGCGCGGCGAGTCGCCCGCCTTCGTCGACGATGCGGTGTCCGCGGATGCCGCCCGACGCGCCGCCATCACCGCGTTCGAGTCGCTCCGCGCCGAGCAGAACGCGTTCGGCAAGCAGGTCGCGAAGGCCCCCAAGGAGGAGAAGGCCGCCCTCGTCGCGCAGGCGCAGGAGCTCGCGGCGAAGGTCAAGCAGGCGAACGCCGACGCCTCGGCCGCCGAGGAGGCGTTCGCCGCCGCGGTGCAGCGCATCGGCAACGTCGTCGTCGACGGGGTGCCCGCCGGCGGCGAGGAGGACTTCGAGGTCCTCCGCGAGGTCGGCGAGATCCCCGCGTTCGGCTTCGAGCCCCGCGACCACCTCGAGATCGGCGAGCTGCTCGACGGCATCGACATGGCGCGCGGCGCCAAGGTGTCGGGAGCCCGGTTCCACTTCCTCAAGGGCGTCGGCGCACGTCTGCAGCTCGCCATCATGAACATGGGGCTCGAGAAGGCGATCGGCAACGGCTTCACGCCGCTCATCACGCCGACGCTCGTGCGACCCGAGATCATGCAGGGCACGGGCTTCCTGGGAGCGCACGCCGAGGAGGTCTACCACCTGCCGGCGGACGACCTGTACCTCACGGGCACGAGCGAGGTCGCGCTCGCCGGGTACCACTCCGACGAGATCCTCGACCTGTCGGCCGGGCCGATCCGCTACGCGGGCTGGTCGACCTGCTACCGGCGCGAGGCCGGCAGCCACGGCAAGGACACGCGCGGCATCATCCGCGTGCACCAGTTCGACAAGCTCGAGATGTTCAGCTACGTCGACCCCGCCGACGCGGAGGAGGAGCACGAGCGGCTCCTCGCCTGGCAGGAGGAGATGCTGCAGGCGCTCGGCCTCGCCTACCGCGTGATCGACGTCGCCGCGGGCGACCTCGGCTCGAGCGCGGCCCGCAAGTACGACGTGGAGGCGTGGGTCCCCACGCAGCAGGCCTACCGCGAGCTCACGTCGACCTCGAACTGCACGACGTTCCAGGCGCGCCGCCTCGACATCCGCCACCGCACCGGGAGCGGGAAGACGGCGCCCGTGGCGACGCTGAACGGCACGCTCGCCACGACGCGCTGGATCGTCGCCATCCTCGAGACGCACCAGCAGGAGGACGGCTCGGTGGTGGTGCCCGAGGCCCTCCGCGGGTACCTCGGCGGCCTCGAGGTGCTCCGCCCCGTCGCACGATGACCGCCGCGCCCGACGATCGCTGGTTCGTCGCCCTCGACGTCGACGGCACGATCATGCACGAGGACGAATCGATCGATCCCGCGGTCGCCGAGGCCGTGGCATCCGCCGCCGCACGCGGCCACCTCGTGACGCTCGCCACCGGGCGCTCCTGGTCGACGACCCGGCCCGTGCTCGAGCACCTCGGCCTGGAGCCCGAGTACGTGGTCACCGCGAACGGCGCGATCACGATGCGCCGCGATCCGTCCTCGCCGGACGGGTGGGCCCAGGCGCACGTCGAGACGTTCGACCCGACCGACGTGCTGCTGCGGATCCGCGACGAGCTGCCCGAGGGGCGGTTCCTCGTCGAACTCGCCGACGGGTACCGGCTCTTCACCCGCGGGATGTCCGACTGGAACCTCGAGCGCGCGCGCGAGGTCGAGTTCGAGGGCCTGTTCGGCCAGCCCGCGACGCGCGTCGTGGCCACGTCGGTCGACCACGACCTCGACGAGTTCTTCGGGCTCGTCGAGCGCATGGGCCTGCACCATGTCAGCTACGCGATCGGCTGGACCGCGTGGCTCGACATCGCCCCGGACGGCGTGAACAAGGCCACGGCGCTCGAGCGGGTGCGTGGATGGCTCGGCGTGCCGCTGCGGCGCGTGATCGCCGTCGGCGACGGGCGCAACGACATCGAGATGTTCCACTGGGCCGGCGCCGCCGGCCGCGCCGTCGCGATGGGGCAGGCGCCCGCCGAGGTCGTCGCCGCGGCGCACGAGCGCACGGGCCGCATCGAGGAGGCGGGCCTGGCAGCCGTGCTCGACTCGCTGCCCTGAGCCCACGACGGCTCGCGGCAGGACCCAGCGTTCGGCTCACCCCGACCGCGCTCGGACCACGACCCGCAGGCCCGTGTTCCCGCCCCGATCGGGCCGATCGTGGTTAGGATCGCCAACGGGGGCACGCGTGAGCGATCTGGTGGACGCACCGCAGGACGACACGCCGGCGGCGGATGACGGCGCGTCGGGCGACGACGTCCGGCTGCCCGCGGCGATCCCGCCGCCGGCGCCTTCCGGCGCGCGCCTCCCTCCGGTGCTCACCGAGGCGGCCGTCCCGCCCGCCCACCACGGTCGCCTGCCTCGGCGCACGGCCGGTCGGGCGATCGCGAAGGGCGTCGGGGCCGCGCTGGCGGTCCTGCTCGCGGCATCCGGTGCGGTCGCGGCATTCGCCGTGAGCTCGATCGTCACGCCGGTGGCCGCCAAGCCGAGCGTGAGGTTCGAGAGCGAGCAGGTGCTCGAGAGCGTGCCCGACATCGGCGCGATGGAGGGCGGGCTGAACTTCCTGCTCGTCGGCAGCGACAAGCGGCCGGAGAGCGGCGCGTTCGGCGACCCGGACCTCGAGTCGGGCGTGCTGAACGACGTGACGATGCTCCTCCACATCTCGCAGGACCATACGCACGCCGAGGTCGTGAGCTTCCCGCGCGACCTGCTCGTGGACGTCCCCGCCTGCCCCGACCCGGACGATCCCGAGGCCCCCGGCTACGCCGCACGCTACGGCGTCAAGATCAACACCATCCTGAACGACGGCGGCCTGGGCTGCATCGCGAAGACGCTCGAGCAGATGCTCGGCATCACGATCCCCGTCGGGGGCGTCGTCGAGTTCGACGGGGTCGCCGCACTCTCCGAGGCCGTCGGCGGCGTCGAGGTCTGCGTCGTCGACCCGATCGAGGACGCCTACACGGGCCTCGTGCTCGACGCCGGGTCGCACGTGATCAAGGGGTACGAGGCGCTCGCGTTCCTCCGCACCCGTCACGCGGTGGGCGACGGCAGCGACCTCGCCCGCATCGCACTCCAGCAGACCTTCCTGGCCTCGCTGGCGCGCACGGTGCAGTCGGCGGGCACGCTCGGCGACCCGGTGAAGCTCTACGGCATCGCTCGGGCCGTCGTCACGAACATGACGCTGTCGTCGGGGCTCCAGGACCTGCCGCGGCTCGTCTCGATCGCACGGGCGCTGCAGTCGACCGATCTCGACAAGGTCGTCTTCATCCAGTACCCCACCGCCTACACCGACGACTTCGGCGCCGTGGTGCCCGGCGAATCGGCCGATGTCGTGGCGTCCGCACTGCAGCAGGACGTCGCCCTGCAGTTCGACCCGGACGCGAACGAGGACACGCCGTTCGGGACGGTGGACCCGAACGAGGCGGATGACGCGCCCGAGACGCCCGGCGACGAGGCATCCGCCACGCCGGAGGCGCCTGCGGCGTCCTCGGACCCGGCGACGCCGGCACCGACCGCAGGGCCGACGACCGAGGCGCTGCCCGGCGACGTCAGCGGGCAGACCGCGGCCGAAGTGCGCTGCGGTTCCGCGAATTCGGGCTGATCGGGGGATTCGCCCTTCATCTCGCCCTGGCGGTTCAGGACACTCACAGCAGCGGCGTGGAAACCTGTTCAGAATGCGGTTCGGCTAGAATCGGCCCTGCCCAGCCCGTCGACGTGCCGCGGAAACGCGGAACGGTGGCGCGCGGGGCGAGGAGGGCTGTCCGAGCGGCCGATGGAGCTGGTCTTGAAAACCAGTGGGCAGCAATGCCTCGTGGGTTCGAATCCCACGCCCTCCGCCGAAGATCCGGCATGACGACGCACCGCCAGAGACCGACCGAGACCCCGAGAGGAGACCGAGTGACCCGCCCCGCCCCGCAGTCGACCTCGCGACCCGACGCCGCCTCGAGCACGCGCCACGGACGCCTCCGGAACAACGGTGTCTGGGGGACGCTCACCAAGGCGCTCGCATCGGTCGTCGCCGTGGTGCTCACCTCGGGCGCCGCCGTGGCGGCGTACGCCGCGTTCGACCTCGCCTCGACGGCGAAGCCGACGGTCACCCTCGGCAACGAGCAGGAGCTCGAGGGCGTGCCCGACGTCGGCGCGATAGAGGGCGGCCTCAACCTGCTCGTCATCGGCAGCGACAGCCGCGCGGGCCAGGGGACGGGCTTCGGCGATCCCGACGAGGAGACCGCGGTCCTCAACGACGTGACGATGCTCATGCACGTCTCGGAGGACCACTCGCACGTCGAGGTCATCAGCTTCCCGCGCGACATGCTCGTCGACGTTCCCGCCGGGTGCACCGACCCGGAGTCCGGTGAGGAGCTCTGGGAGCAGTACGACGTCAAGATCAACTCGGTGCTCTCGTACGGCGGCATGCCGTGCGTCGTGAAGACGGTCTCCGAACTGACCGGCGTGCCGATCCTCTTCGCCGGCGTCGTGCAGTTCATGGGCGTCGCGGGCCTCTCCGAGGCCATCGGCGGCGTCGACGTCTGCGTCGCCGAGCCGATCGAGGACGAGTACACGGGCATGTTCCTCGACCCGGGCACGCACTCGCTGTCGGGCATCGACGCGCTGCAGTTCCTGCGCACGCGCCACGGCGTGGGCGACGGATCGGACCTCGGCCGCATCTCGAACCAGCAGGTCTTCCTGTCGGCGCTCGCGCGGAAGCTCCAGAGCGACGGCACCTACACCGACCCCGTGAAGCTCTACGGCATCGCGAAGGCCGCGCTGTCCAACATGCAGCTCTCCGACAGCCTCAACGACCCGACGCGCATGGTCTCGATCGCGAAGGCGCTGAAGGACACCGATCTCTCCAAGATCGCGTTCATCCAGTATCCGACCGGCTACGTCGAAGGCGGCGGCGCGGTCGCGCCCACCGAGTCGGCCGAGCTTGTGAACCTCGCGCTCCAGAACGACACACCGGTCGTGCTCGACCCCACGGCGGCGGAGGATGCGACGTTCACCTCCAGCGGCGACCCGAACGCCACGCCGACCGAGGCGCCGGCTGCCGAGACGCCGACCGACGGGACCACGACCGAGGAACCGGCGGCCGAGGCTCCCACCGAGACGACGGCGCCGGAGCCCACCGAGCAGGCGCTCCCGAGCGACGTCACCGGCCAGACCGCCGCCGAGACCCGCTGCTCCGCCGGCCGCACGCTCGCCGACCAGTAGCCGCCGGTCGGCTCGCGGCGCCACCCGTGCCCGCGGGTGGCGGCCGCCCGCGGCATCCGCACCTCGAATCGTCTTTTCGGCGGGATGCCGGTTATGATGGCAGTCGCGTTCGCCTTCGGGTGTCCGCGAGGAGACGTCGCATAGTCCGGTCGAGTGCACCACCCTGCTAAGGTGGAGTCCCCGTAAGGGGACCGCGGGTTCAAATCCCGCCGTCTCCGCAGAGGATTTCCAGCCGGACGGCCGCGAGCGATCGCGGCCGTTCCGCATTCCCGGAGAGCCTCTGGCTGCGACGCGGCCGATCGGGCCGATCGCGAAGCCACCGCGACATCGGCTCGTCCCGGACCCCGCCGAAGTCCCGATCGGGCAGGATCATGCCCCGCCCGCTCGCCGACCTCGCGGAGGGCCGGCCGCTGGGGGACACGACCTCCCTGCATGATGCGTCGGTGCCGCCGCGGATCGGGGCGCTGATCGGGGACTGAACCCATCCGCCCCGCCGAGCGCCGGGGGTGGGCGCATGTCGGTGCGGGGGACTATGCTCCATCTGTTCAACCGAGAAACAGGGGGAGTTGCAGTATGCGACGTTTCACCATGCCCGCAGCACTGGTCTTCGCCGGTGCCCTCGCGCTCACGGGCTGCGCGACCGGCGGCGGCGACGACACCGCGTCCGGCGAGGAGAGCTGCACGACGATCGCCGCGGACGTCCGCGACATCTCGAACGGCGTCCAGAACAACATCGCCGCGCCGTCCTCGCTCGAGGGCCTCCAGGACTACCTGGGCGAGGCGTCCGAGCGGACCGACGCGCTGATCGAGGAGGCCGGCGACGACGATGCGCTCATCGACGCGCTCGGCGGGTTCCAGACCGCCCTCAACGAGGTGTCGACGTACGCCGACGGCCTGACCGAGGTGCCGTCCGAGGAGGACCCGTCGGTGATGACCGTCGAGCAGGACCCGGACGAGCTCGCCGCGCAGCAGACCGCGGTCCAGGAGGCGTCGAGCGCGGTCGCCGCATCCTGCGACGCGGAGTCCGACTCCGAGTAGGGGCTGCTCCACCACGACCGGCGGCCGGGGCGCGAGGAATCGCGCCCCGGCCGTCGGCGTCTCCGACCGCGCCGTCGCGCGGTGTCGCCGTCGACCGCCTCGGACTGCGCCGGCGCATGGCTCCGCCGCGTGACCACGTCGAGCCCGCCCGCGTCAACCGGCGGGGCGCCCGGGACATCCGCCCCCTACGATGGCCGGAGGCTCACCGTTGGGGGATGAATGCACAGCTGGCCCGGCTCCACCTACCCGCTCGGCGCGACGTTCGACGGGAACGGCACGAACTTCGCGCTCTTCAGCGAGGTCGCCGAGAAGGTCGAGCTCTGCCTGTTCGACCAGCGGCGCCGCGAGGAGCGGGTCGAGCTCATCGACGTCGACGCGTTCATCTGGCACGCCTACCTGCCGCAGGTGCAGCCCGGCCAGCGCTACGGCTACCGCGTCCACGGACCGAACGATCCGAAGCGCGGCCTGCGGTGCAACCCGAACAAGCTGCTGCTCGACCCGTACGCGAAGGCCGTGGAGGGCGAGCTGGACTGGAACCAGTCGCTCTTCGGCTACCAGTTCGGCGACCCGGGCAGGCGCAACGACCAGAACTCGGCGAAGAGCATGATGCTCGGCGTCGTCACCAACCCGTTCTTCGACTGGTCGGGCGACCGCCAGCCCAGGACGCCCTACGCGGCCTCGTTCATCTACGAGGCGCACGTCAAGGGCCTCACGCAGACGCTGCCGGGCGTGCCCGAGGAGATCCGCGGCACCTACGCCGGCGTCGGCCACCCGGTCGTCATCGAGCACCTGAAGAAGCTCGGGGTCACGGCGATCGAGCTCATGCCCGTGCACCAGTTCGTGAACGACGGCACCCTGCAGGAGAAGGGCCTGTCGAACTACTGGGGCTACAACACGATCGCGTTCTTCGCGCCGCACAACGCGTACGCCTCGGCGGGGCAGCGCGGCGAGCAGGTGCAGGAGTTCAAGGCGATGGTGAAGTCCCTGCACGCGGCCGGCATCGAGGTGATCCTCGACGTCGTCTACAACCACACCGCGGAGGGCAACCACCTGGGCCCGACGCTCTCGATGCGGGGCATCGACAACGCCGCCTACTACCGCCTCGTCGACGACGAGCCCCGGTACTACATGGACTACACGGGGACCGGCAACTCGCTGAACGTCGGCCACCCCCACGCGCTGCAGCTCATCATGGACTCGCTGCGCTACTGGGTGCTCGAGATGCACGTGGACGGGTTCCGGTTCGACCTCGCATCGACGCTCGCCCGGGAGTTCTACGAGGTCGACAAGCTGTCGACGTTCTTCGAGCTCGTGCAACAGGACCCGGTGGTCTCGCAGGTCAAGCTCATCGCCGAGCCGTGGGACGTCGGCCCCGGCGGCTACCAGGTGGGCAACTTCCCGCCGCAGTGGACGGAGTGGAACGGCAAGTACCGCGACACGGTGCGCGACTTCTGGCGCGGCGAACCGGCGACGCTCGGCGAGTTCGCGTCGCGCTTCACCGGTTCCGCCGACCTGTACGAGCACTCGGGGCGGCGGCCCGTGGCATCCATCAACTTCGTCACCGCCCACGACGGGTTCACGCTGCGCGACCTGGTCTCGTACAACGAGAAGCACAACGAGGCGAACGGCGAGGACGGCAACGACGGCGAGTCGCACAACCGGTCGTACAACCTCGGCGTCGAGGGCCCGACCGACGACCCCGAGATCCTGACGCTCCGCGCGCGCCAGCAGCGCAACTTCATCGCGACGCTGCTGCTCTCGCAGGGCGTGCCGATGCTCTCGCACGGCGACGAGCTCGGTCGCACGCAGCAGGGCAACAACAACGTCTACGCGCAGGACGGCCCGCTCAGCTGGATCGACTGGGACCACGCCGACCAGCCGCTCATCGAGTTCACGGCGGCGGTCGCGAAGCTGCGCGCCGAACATCCGACGTTCCGGCGCAGCCGGTTCTTCGACGGGCGGCCGATCCGGCAGCCGGAGGGCGGCCCGGTGCCCGACATCGTGTGGCTGCGCCCCGACGGGTCGACCATGGCGCCCGAGGACTGGGATGCGGGATTCGGCAAGGCGATCGGCGTGTTCCTCAACGGGGAGGGCATCCGCGAGCGCGACCGACGCGGCGAGCGCATCGTCGACCGCCACTTCATCGTGCTCTTCAATGCGCACGACGACACCGTCGAGTTCACGATTCCCGAGCACGAGCTCTCGCCCGAGTGGGAGGTGCTCATCGACACCGCCGGCCGGCAGGCCGACAGCACCCCCGTCCAGCCGGGCGGCGTGATCCCGCTCGAGCAGCGATCGCTGGTGGTCCTCTGCCAGCACGACCCGACACCCGAGGAGGTCGACCACTCGGTCGCCGCATCGCTCTCCGCGATGGTGGCCGCCGCGAAGGACGAGGCGCCGGCCCCGAAGTCGGAGGCGGGCAGGTGACGCCGGATGCCGCGGGGCGGGCGTCGGACGAGCGCGCCGGAACGCCGCCGCACTCGCGGGGACCGGCCGCGCGCGAGCCGCGCTCGACGTACCGGCTGCAGGTGCGCCCGGCGTTCGACCTGCACGACGCGGCATCCGTCGTCGACTACCTCGACGCGCTCGGCGCCGATTGGCTCTACCTCTCGCCGATCCTGCCGTCGCGCGCCGGCTCGGACCACGGGTACGACGTGGTCGCGCACGACCGCGTCGACCCCGCCCGCGGCGGGGAGTCGGGCCTCGCGGCGGTCGCGGACGCCGCGCACCGCGCGGGACGCGGCATCCTCGTCGACATCGTGCCCAACCACGTGGGGGTCGCGGACGCCGCCCAGAACCCGTGGTGGTGGAGCCTGCTCCAGCTCGGCCCGGACTCCCCGCACGCCGAGGCCTTCGATGTCGACTGGGCGCTCACGGGCGGGAAGGTCCGGCTGCCGGTGCTCGGCGGCACGGTCGAGGAGGCGGCCGCCGCGGGCGACCTGCGCATCGAGCGGGGCGAGCTGCGGTACTTCGAGCACCGGTTCCCGCTCGCGCCCGGCTCGGCCGACGACTGCGCCGACCCGCTCACGGTGCACGCCCGCCAGCACTACGAGCTGGTGCACTGGCAGCGTGCCGACGCCGAGCTGAACTACCGGCGATTCTTCGCGGTCAACGAGCTCGCCGGCGTCCGGGTGGAGCTGCCCGAGGTGTTCGACGCGACGCACGAGGCGATCGTCGGCTGGATCCACGACGGACTCGTGGACGGCCTGCGCGTCGACCATCCCGACGGTCTCGCACACCCCGGTGCGTACCTCGGGCGATTGTCGGAGGCCACGGCCGGTGCGTACCTCCTCGTCGAGAAGATCCTCGAGGGCGACGAGCCGCTGCCGCCGCACTGGCGCACCGACGGCACGACCGGGTACGACGCGCTCGCCGACGTCGACCGGGTGCTCGTCGACCCCGACGGCGAGGCGGCGCTCGACGCGCTCGATGCGAGGCTGCGCGCCGAGACCGGCATCGACGGCCCCGTCGACTGGCACGAGATGATCCACGGCACCAAGCGCGGCATCGCCGACGGCATCCTCCGCAGCGAGGTGCTCCGGCTCGAGCGGATGCTGCCGGAGCCGCGACCGGCCGACGCCGCGGACGCGCTCGCCGAGCTGCTCGCCTGCTTCCCCGTGTACCGGTCGTACCTGCCTGCGGGTGCGGCGCATCTCGCCGAGGCGGCGAAGCTCGCGCGTGGACATCGGCCAGACCTCGCCGGCGCCGTCGACGCGTTGCTGCCCGTGCTGGCGGACCCGGCGCACCCGGTCGCGATCCGCTTCCAGCAGACGAGCGGGATGGTCATGGCCAAGGGCGTCGAGGACACGGCGTTCTACCGGTACACGCGACTCGGCTCGCTCACGGAGGTGGGCGGCGATCCGTCGGAGTTCGCGATCCCCGTCGAACGCT
Organism: Agromyces molybdatiresistens; assembly: GCF_052748445.2. Lineage (NCBI taxonomy): Bacteria > Bacillati > Actinomycetota > Actinomycetes > Micrococcales > Microbacteriaceae > Agromyces > Agromyces molybdatiresistens. Next base: position 322,542 of record NZ_CM188258.1, read on the forward strand.
TCCACGAACGGCAGGTTCGACGGCACGCCGCGTGGCCGCACTCCATGACCACCCTCTCGACGCACGACACCAAGCGCGGGGAGGACGTCCGGGCGCGACTCGACGTGCTCGCCGAGATCCCCGAGCGGTGGTCGATCGAGCTCGACGGCCTCCGCGCGACGGCAGGATCGACGGGCGACGGTCCGTTCGACGCGCTGCTCTGGCAGGCGATCGTCGGCGCCTGGCCGCTCGAGCGCGAGCGTGCGCACGCGTACGCCGAGAAGGCTGCGCGCGAGGCATCCGTCTCGACGCGCTGGACCACGCCCGACGAGCCGTTCGAGCGTCGCATGCACGACGTGATCGACCGGGCGTACGACGTTCCGGCGGTGCGCGAGCGCCTCGACGCCCTCGTGGCCTGGCTCGCGCCCGCGGGCTGGTCGAACTCGCTCTCGGCGAAGCTGCTGCAACTGACCATGCCGGGCGTACCCGACGTCTACCAGGGCTCGGAGCTGTGGGAGACGAGCCTGGTCGACCCCGACAACCGGCGACCCGTCGACGTCGCACTGCGGCGCCGCATGCTCGCCGACCTCGACGCCGCCGTACGGCGCGGTGATCTCCCCGCGACGGATGCCACGGGCGCCGCCAAGCTCCTGGTCACCTCGCGTGCGCTCCGCGCCCGCCGCGACCACCCCGCGTGGTTCACGCGGTATCGGCCGCTCGAGGTCGTCGGCGATGCCTCGCGCCACGCGATCGCGTTCGACCGCGGCGGCGCCGTGACGGTGGCGACCCGCCTGCCGGCCGGTCTGGCGGCACGCGTCGGCGCGGAGCCCGCGGCATCCGCTCCGCCCGGCGCGTGGGCGGACACGGCGGTGCTCACCGCGGGCGGGCCCGTGGTCGACCTGCTCACCGGGCGGCGATTCGACGGCGGAGCGCTCGCGCTCGCCGAGGTGCTCGCGGCGTATCCGGTCGCGCTGCTCGTGCCCGCGGCATCCGGCCCCGACACCGCCGACGCGCCCGGCCGCGACGTCCGCCGCGACGACGAGGAGTCCGCCCGATGATCCCCGAGCTCTGGGCCCCGATCCCGACGCGCGTGGCGCTCCGTCGCCCGGGCCGACCCGACGTGCCCATGGTCCGCGACGATCGCGACCGGTGGCGCGCCGACATCGAACTCGAGCCCGGCGACGAGTACGGCTTCGTGCTCGACGACGAGCATCGCGCGCTGCCCGACCCGCGATCGCTCCGGCAGCCTCAGGGCGTGCACGAGCTGAGCGCGGCCTTCGACCTCGGCGCGCACGCGTGGGCGGATGCCGCGTGGACGGGCCGTCAGCTCGCCGGCGGCGTGGTCTACGAGCTGCACATCGGGACCTTCACGCCCGAGGGCACGCTCGATTCGGCGATCGATCGACTCGACCACCTCGTCGACCTCGGCGTCGACTTCGTCGAGGTGCTGCCCGTCAACGCGTTCAACGGCACCCACAACTGGGGGTACGACGGCGTGCTCTGGTACGCCGTGCACGAGGGCTACGGCGGGCCGGCCGCCTACCAGCGCTTCGTCGACGCGTGCCACGCGCGCGGGCTCGCCGTCATCCAGGACGTCGTCTACAACCACCTCGGTCCGAGCGGCAACCACCTGCCCCGGTTCGGGCCGTACCTGCGTACCGCGGAACGCAACACCTGGGGCGACTCGGTGAACCTCGACGAGCCCGAGGTGCGCCGCTACATCGTCGAGAACGCGATGATGTGGCTGCGCGACCTCCACGTCGACGGGCTCCGGCTCGACGCGGTGCATGCGCTGCGCGACCGGTCCGACCGTCACCTGCTGCGAGAGCTCGCGGAGCACGCCGATGCGCTCTCGGCGCACGTCGGGCGCCCGCTGTCGCTCATCGCCGAGTCCGACCTCAACGACCCGACGCTGATCATGCCGCGCGAGGCCGGGGGGTACGGACTGACGGCGCAGTGGAGCGACGACCACCACCACGCGATGCACGTCGCCCTCACCGGCGAGACGGTCGGCTACTACGCCGACTTCGCGCCGCTCGAGGCGCTCGTGAAGACGACGACGCGCGGCTTCTTCCACGACGGCACGTACTCGTCGTTCCGGGGCCGCGACCACGGGCGGCCGATCGACCCGGCCGTGCCGACCTGGCGGCTCGTCACCTTCACGCAGGACCACGACCAGGTCGGCAACCGCGCCACCGGGGATCGGCTCTCGCCGGCGCTCGGCGAACGGCGTCTCGCGCTCGCCGCCGTGCTGAACCTGACGTCGCCGTTCACGCCCATGCTCTTCATGGGCGAGGAGTGGGGCGCCTCGACGCCGTGGCAGTTCTTCACGTCGCATCCCGAGCCCGACCTCGGCCGCGCGACCGCCGAGGGGCGCATCGCCGAGTTCGCGCGCATGGGCTGGGACGAGTCGGTCGTGCCGGACCCGCAGGATCCGGCCACGTTCGCACGGTCGAAGCTCGACTGGGCCGAGCCCGCGGATCGGGACGGCGCGCATGCGCGCCTCCTCGACCTGCACCGGCGGCTGCTCACGCTGCGTCGTGCGCGGCCCGAGCTGACCGACCCGTCGTTCGAGCACACGACGGCCTGGGCGGATGACGCGTCCGGCCGATTCCGGATGGATCGCGGAGCCCCGGACGGCCACGAACGGGTCGTGGTGCTCGTGAACCTCGGAACCGAACCGTGGGCCGTCGAGCTCGAGGGCCCCGCGGAGATGCTGCTCGCGACCGACCCGCTGCTCGCCGCCGCCGGAACCCCGGACCGCATGCTCGAACTCCCGCCGGAGACGGCCGCGATCCTCGCCGTCGCGCACGGCGCTCCGTGACGGGCTCGCCGGCGCGGACGCCGACGGCTCGTAGGCTGGGCGCGTGACGATCCCGCAGCACCGCGCCAACCTCGTCCGCCAGGCGGTCGACCGCTTCGCCGAACTCGAGCGAGCGCTCGATTCGCTCGGCGGGGCGGCGCTCCCGGCACGCACCGAGCCGATGACGGATGCCGCGGCCCCCGAGCCGCGCGATCGCGACGCGGTCGACGTCGTCAATCACCTGCACGCCTGGCACGTGCTGCTGCTCGACTGGCTCGCCGCGGATGACGCGGGGAAGGAGCCCGCGTATCCCGCCGACGGCTACACCTGGCGCGACCTCGACCGCCTGAACCGCGACCTCCGCGACCGCTATCGGGGCGACGGCGACCCCGATACCGCCCGCGAGCGCCTCCGCGCGAGCCACCGCTCCACGCTCGCGCGCCTCGACGCCATGACCGACGCCCAGATCTTCGCCGACGGTCGTGGCTGGCTCCGCGGCGCGACCCTCGCCGAGCCCGCGCACGAATGCCTCGGCGGCCACTACGCATGGGCGCTCGGCGTGGTGGCGCCGCCGCCGTCACCGTCGACCGACTGATCGCCGAGCGACCGCCCGGCCGCTCCGTCGACTCAGGAACGGCCGGGGAGGTTCAGTTCGTCGGGATCGACGTCGACGTCGCCCGCGTCGTCGGGGCCGCCCGTCCCGGGCACCGCCCGGACCTGCGACTCGTCGACGTCCGCCGCGACCCGGTCGGGCATCGGGTCCTGCTGCTTCTCGATCGTCTCGGTCTCGCTGCCGGGCGACGTGCGGGTGTCGTCGGTGTCGGTGTTCGCGCCCGGGACGTCGTCCTCGGGTCGGGGCAGGTCGTGGGGCCGTTCGGGCGCGGGCGGGCCGCTCTCGCCCTCACCGGCCGCGAACCGCGAGAGGATGTCGTCGTTGTCGCTCATGGCGCCACGCTACGTCGCGACCCGCGGGCCGGCACGGGGTTGACGCGGCGGTCAGCCGGCCTTCTTCGTCGTGCGCCGCTTGGCGGCCGGCTTCTCGTCCGTCGAGCCGGACTTCGCGGATGAGGCCTTCGCAGCGGACTTCTTCGCCGTCGAGGACGACGTCGAGGATGACTTCCCGGACGCCGAGGAGGACGACTTCGTCGACGACGCCTTCGACGCGGCATCCGCCCCGCCGCCGCGCTTCGCGGCGATCGACTGCCGCAGGGCCTCCATCAGGTCGATGACCTCGCCGCCCTCCTCCTCGGGCTGCTCGCCGAACGTGGCCGCCGTGTCGAGGGCGTCGCCCTGCTCGAGCTTGGCCTGGATGAGCGTGCGGAGCTCCTGCTGGTACTCGTCGACGAACTGCTCGGGCTCGAAGTCGTTCGAGAGGCTCTCGATGAGCTGCTTGGAGAGGTCGAGCTCCTTCGACGTGATCTTCGCCGGCTCGTCGAGTGCGGGGAAGTTCGCCTTCCGCACCTCGTCGCTCCAGAGGAGCGTCTGCACCATGAGGACGTCGCCGAACACGCGGAGCGCGGCCAGGCGCGTCTTCTGGCGCAGCGCCATCCGCACGACCGCGGTGCGGTCGGTCGACTCGAGCGCCTCGCGCAGCAGCACGTACGCCTTGTTGGACGCCGAGTCGGGCTCGAGGTAGTAGCTGCGGTCGAACATGATCGGGTCGATCTGGTCGGTCGGCACGAACTCGACGACCTCGATCTCGCGGCTGCGCTCGGCCGGCAACGACTTGAGGTCCTCGTCGGTGATGATGACGGTGCGATCGCCGTCGTCGTACGCCTTGTCGATGTGCTGGTAGGGCACGATCTCGCCGTCGATCTCGCAGACGCGCTGGTACCTGATCCGCCCGCCGTCCGCGTCGTGCACCTGGTGCAGGGACACGTCGTGGTCCTCGGTGGCGCTGTACAGCTTGACGGGCACGTTGACCAGGCCGAACGTGACCGCCCCCTTCCACACGGCTCGCATCCCCCCAGTACACACCCCAGCGGCGGTCGGCGGTACCCCCGCCCGGCGCCCGGGCCGGCGACGACTGGATGCCGCGTCCGCGGCTCCGGGGCCGGATCAGCGGTTCGGCGGACCGTCCGAGCCCGCCGGGTACTCCTCGAGCGCGACCCGATCGTCGCGCCATGCGGCGAGCACGGGTTCGACGATGCGCCACGACTCCTCGGCGATGTCGCCGCGCACGGAGAGGGTCGGGTCGTCGGTCAGGATGCCCTTCAGCACCTCGCCGTAGGGGAGCAGCGCCCCGGGGACCTGCTGGGCGACGAGCGTGGTCTGCTCCAGTGCGAACGGATCGCCGCCGCCGTTCATGGTCAGGCCGAGCTCGACCTGCCCGGAGCTCAGGTCGAGCTCGAGCCAGTCGGATCGGGGACGCCCCTCGAGGCCCTCGATCGTCGGAACCGGCCGGAACACTGCGCGGACGACCTTGCGGGCTCGGCCGAGCGCCTTCCCGGAGCGGAGCCGGAACGGCACGCCTCGCCAGCGCTCGGTGCCGATCTCGACCACGATCTCCGCGAGCGTCTCGGTGCTGCGGTCCGGGTCGACTCCGGGTTCGTCCACGTAGGCGGGCAGCGTGCGACCGTCGACGGTGCCCGCCGCGTACCGGGCGCGGCGGCTGGACGCGACCGCGTCCTCGCCGCGCACCGACGTCTCCCGCAGCACGGCGGCCATCGCGTCGCGCAGGTCGACCTCGTCCACCCGCGAGATCGGCTCCATCGCGACGAGCGCGAGAACCGCGAGCAGGTGGCTCTGGACCATGTCGATGAGGGCGCCCGCATGGTCGTAGTAGCCGGCGCGACCCTCGAGCCCGAGCGTCTCATCGTAGAGGAGGTCGAAGCGCTCGATCGAGTGCCGGTCCCAGACGGGTTCCATGAGGCGGTTCGCGGAGCGCACGCCGAGGAGGTTCAGCACCGTCGCGCGGCCGAGGAAGTGGTCGATCCGGTAGACCTGGCGCTCGGGCACGATGCGCGTGAGCAGTCCGTTCAGCGCCCGAGCCCCCTCGAGGTCGCCGCCGAAGGGCTTCTCGAGCGCGAGCCGCAGCCCGGCGGGCGTCTCGAGGTGCTCGAGCACGGCGCAGACCCGCACGGTCACCGCCGGCGGCAGCGCGAAGTAGAGCACGGGCACGAAGCGGCACGCGTCGAGCAGCCGCGCGAGCCCATCGGGCTCGGTGGCATCCGCCCGGAGGTAGCGGGTGCCCTCGAGCAGGCGCGAGCGGCGCGGCTCGGGCACGTCGGCGACCGCCGCCGCGACCTTCGCGCGCCACGACGGGGCGTCCAGGTCGCCGAGGCCGGCGCCGATCACCTCGAGCTCGAGGTCATCCGACGCGAGCAGCGTTCCGAGCCCGGGCAGGAGCAGTCGCTCGGTGAGGTCGCCGTCGGCGCCGAGGATGAGGAGCGTGGCCGGTGCGGTCATGTCGGTCTCCTCCATCCTGGAACGACTGGCGCCATCCACGCTAGGGCGGTGCCGTCGGATCCGCCCGATCGGCCCCCGGGGTTGACAGGCGCAGCGGATGCCGCGGCGGGCGCCCCGCGCCGCGATCCGCAACCCCCTGCCGGTCGCACGGCATCGGACGCTTCGGACGGGGCAGGATGGGTGCATGGCGCAGGGCCCGGCGCAGATGGTCGACGTCGACGGACGTCGGCTCCGGCTGACGAGCCTCGACAAGGTCATGTATCCGGAGACCGGCATGACCAAGGGCGAGATGATCGCCTACTACGCCGACATCGCGCCGGTGATGCTGCCGCACGTGGCCGGGCGGCCGATCACGCGGAAGCGGTGGGTGAACGGGGTCGGCACGCCGAGCCATCCGGAGCAGGCGTTCTTCGCGAAGAACCTCGAGCACGCGCCCGACTGGGTGCGGCGCGGTGTCCAGCACCACTCCGACGGCGACAAGTCGTATCCGGTCGCCGACAGCAGGGCGAGCCTCGTGTGGCTCGCGCAGATGGGGGCGATCGAGCTGCACGTGCCGCAGTGGCGGTTCGACGCCTCCGGCTCGCCCGCGAACCCCGACCGCATGGTGTTCGACCTCGACCCGGGCGAGGGCGTCGGCCTCGCCGAGTGCGCCGAGGTCGCGCGGATGGTGCGCGGCATCCTCGGCCCGATGGGGCTCGAGCCGGTCCCGGTGACGAGCGGCAGCAAGGGCATCCACCTGTACGCCGCCCTCGACGGCGCGCAGACCTCGGATCAGGTGTCGGCCGTCGCGCACGAACTCGCGCGGGCGCTCGAGGCCGACCATCCCGACCTCATCGTGTCGAGCATGCGGAAGACGCTCCGGGGCGGCAAGGTGCTCATCGACTGGAGCCAGAACAACGGCAAGAAGACCACGATCGCGCCCTACTCGCTGCGCGGGCGGTTCCGCCCGACCGTCGCCGCGCCGCGCACGTGGGGGGAGCTCGACGACCCCGAGCTCCGCCACCTCGAGGCCGACGAGGTGGTCGCGCTCGTCGCCGAGCGCGGCGATCCGATGCTCGAGGTGACGGGCGCGAACGCCGACGGCCCGCTCAGCACCTACCTCTCGATGCGGAGCGCCGGGTCGACGCCCGAGCCGATGCCCGACTCGGCGTGGGGTGTCGCGAACGACGGCGACCCGAGGTTCGTGATCCAGGAGCATCACGCCCGGCGACTGCACTTCGACCTGCGGCTCGAACGCGACGGGGTCCTGAAGAGCTGGGCGGTGCCGAAGGGCGTCCCGGGCGACACGGGGACGAACCACCTCGCCGTGCAGACCGAGGACCACCCGATGCAGTACCTCGTCTTCGAGGGGACGATCCCCGAGGGCCAGTACGGGGCCGGCTCCATGAGCGTCTGGGACACGGGAACCTACGAGACCGAGAAATGGCGCGACGACGAGGTCATCTTCACGCTGCACGGGCGCGTCGGCGGGCCGCTCGGGCGGGTGCGACTCGCGCTCATCCGCACGCAGGGCGACGGGGAGAAGAGCCAGTGGCTCCTGCACCGGATGAAGGAGCAGCGCGCCGGGTCCGGCGAGGGGCGAGGGGCGGATGTCGCGCCGGTCGCCGCGGCGCCGCGTTCGTCCCGCCCGCGTGCGGCCTCGTCGTCCCGATCCCGTGACGCCACGGCCGAACCGCCGGCGCCGGCCGCCCGTCCGGGCGCGTCCCGCGATCCCGTGCCCACGCCGATGCTCGCCGTCCCCGGCACCGCCGGCCTGGTCGGCGGCGACGACTGGGCGATCGAATGGAAGTGGGACGGCATCCGCGTGGTCGCCCGCGTCGAGGACGGCGTCGCCCGGCTCGTGAGCCGGAACGGGATCGACCAGACGGCGACGTATCCCGAGCTCGCAGGGCTCGGCTCCGCGCTCCGCGCGGATGCCGTGGTCGACGGCGAGATCGTCGCCCTCGACGAGGAGGGGCGGCCCGACTTCGGGCTGCTCCAACGTCGGATGAACGTCGGCAGGCCGCGCGAGATCGCCGCGGCCGCGGCATCCGTGCCCGTTCGCCTGCGGCTCTTCGACGTGCTCGAGGTCGCGGGCGTGCCGACGCTCGACGAACCGTACACGCGCCGGCGGGAGCGCCTCGAGCGCCTGCTGCGCCCGACGACCGACGCGCCCGTCGAGGTGCCGCCGATCGTGGCGCTCGACGCGGGCGCCGCGCTCGAGGAGGCGCGACGGATCGGCCTCGAGGGAATCGTCGCGAAGCGGCGCGGGTCCCGCTACCGGCCCGGCGTCCGCAGCGACGACTGGGTGAAGGTCAAGCTCTCCCGGACGCAGGAGGTCGTCATCGGGGGGTATCGCGTGGGCAGCGGAACCCGCTCGGGGCGGATCCGCTCGCTGCTCGTCGGCATCCCGACCGACGAGGGGCTCCGCTACGCAGGGCGGGTCGGCTCCGGTCTGCGCGAGCGCGAATCCGAGAGGTTGCAGGGAATGCTCGACGGCCTCGTGGGGGACACGGAGCCGTTCGTCGACGTGCCGGCGGCCGATGCCGTGGACGCGGTGTGGGTCCGGCCCGAACTCGTCGGCGAGATCGAGTTCGGCGAATGGACGCGGACCGGGGTCGCGCGGCATCCGCGATGGCGGGGTCTCCGGCCGGACAAGTCGCCCGAGGACGTCCGGTGGGAGGGCGAGGCGCGGTCGGGGGACACGGACGGCCGAGGCCCGTGATTCCGGGGAACTCGCCGTACCCGTGTCACCCGATCGGGGGTAATCTTCCCTCGTGGGCACTCTCTACTACGGCGACGCCGGAACGCCGATCGAGATCGACGACCGCGCGCTCGCGCACCTGAAGATCGCCATCACGACGAAGCTCCGCCGGAACGAGAGCTTCACCATGTCGTGGCGCCACACCGATGGTTCCGTCCGTGGCCGCGGTTCGCTGTGGCTGCATCCCGCGATCCCGCTCCGCTTCGTGTTCGAGACGTCCGAGGCGGGCGAGCTCGACCGCGAGTGGATCGAGCAGCTCATGCGGGGGGCGAACTCCGGCGGCGGCATCGTGCTCGACCTCGAGCACCCGGCCGCCGAGCGGCACCCGGCAGCGGCACCCGTCGAGGCGGCCTGACCGGTCGATCACGCGAACGGCCCCATCGGTCGGCGATGGCGGCCCGATCCGGAGCGCCCGAGGAGCGGCTCAGCGGCGCCGGAGTTCGCCCGCGGCCGGGCAGTCGAACGGGTCGCGCGCGGCGAGGCCGACGCGGTTGAGGTACCTGATCACGATCCCGTAGGAGTCGACGAGCGTGGTCTCGGTGTACGGGACGCCGAGCGATCGGCAGTGCTCCCGGACGATCTCCCTCGCGCGCCAGAGGTGCGGGCGCGGCATGCTCGGAAAGAGGTGGTGTTCGACCTGGTGGTTGAGGCCGCCCATCAGCGCACCCGTCCAACGGCCGGTGATGTTGCGGCTCGTCAGCACCTGCTTGCTGAGGAAGTCCAGCTTCGCGTCGGCGGGGACGATCGGCATGCCCTTGTGGTTCGGCGCGAAGGAGGCGCCCATGTACACGCCGAAGACCGCGAGCTGCACGCCCAGGAACGCGAACGCCATGCCGAGCGGCAGGAACCAGAAGACGACCGCGAGGTAGGCGCCGAGGCGCAGCGCGATGAGCGACAGCTCGAGCACGCGGCCGGGGACCGGGCGGCGTTCGAACAGCGAGCGGATCGAGGTGACGTGCAGGTTCAGGCCCTCGAGGGTCAGCAGCGGGAAGAACAGCCAGCCCTGGCGGCGCGCGATCCAGCGGAGCAGGCCGCGCTGCCGCGCGGCATCCTCCTCGACGAACGAGATCGTGTCGAAGTCGATGTCAGGGTCCTTGCCGACCTTGTTGGGGTTCGCGTGGTGGCGCGTGTGCTTCGTCATCCACCACTGGTAGCTGATCCCGACGACGCCGGCCGCGACGACACGTCCGACCCGGTCGTTGGCCCGGCCCGACGTGAGGACGGCGCGGTGCGACGCCTCATGGGCGAAGAACGCGAACTGGGTGAAGATGATGCCGAGCGCCGCGGCGATGAGCAGTTGGTACCACGAGTCGCCGAGCAGGATGAATCCCGTGATCGCGCCGCCGAGGGCGAGCGCGAGTCCGCCGACGAGGAGCGCGTAGAAGACCGGCGTGCGGCGGAGGAGCCCGCTCTCCTTGATCACCTGCGACAACGCGGTGTAGCTCTGGGTCACGGGCGGCCGATCGCCGCGCGCCTTGGTCGAACGGATGGCACCGACCTGCGGTGCTGAGGTGAGTGAACTGATGGTCCGGCCCGTCGTCGTCGACTTCCCAGCCGGTGTGGTGCGGGCGTGCACCCGCGGATAAGGCAAGCGTACGTCCGCATATGTGCCGTCGGACGTACGTGCGGGGGATCCCCAGCTGACGCACGGTCCGCGCACGGATCATCCGGCGTCGTCGACGAGCAGCTGCAGCAGCGCGCGCTCCCGGCCGCCGCGCAGGTCGACGAGCCGTCCGTGCTCGTAGGCCTCGATGATCCGGGGGTCGACGTAGCTGGCCTTCGCGATGGCCGGCGTGTTCCCGAGCACTTCGCTCGCTCGGACGATCGCCTCCCGCTCGGCCGCGGCGCGGGCCCTCGCCGTGCCTGCGGTGCCGAGCTCGGCGAGACGGTCGGCGGCCGCGATCGAACCCCGGAGCGTGCGGAAGTCCTTCGCCGTGAAGTCCCCGCCGGTCCGCGCGCGGATGTCCTCGTTCACGTCGGCCGGCCCGAGCGGGCGCATGCGCCGCCCCTCCGCGAACGCGTAGAGCCGGGCGGACGGCGATCGGCCCGACATTCCCTCGACGAACGCCGCGAGCGCGGCGTCCTCGAGCACCAGGTCCTGCGCGATCCCGCCCTTGGCCCGGAACCGCAGCCGGACCGCGTCCGAGCCCTCGAGCCGGGCGTTGCGGACGAGCAGCGTCGTGAGGCCGCGGCTCCTGGCCTGGGCGAGCGACTCCTCCGACCCGATGCGGATGCCGCCGAGGTCGAGCGTGCGGAAGGCGGCGGCGAGCACGCGCTCGCGCAGCAGCAGGTCGAGTGCGAGGTCGCGCCGGACCCCGCGCCGTGCACCGGGAAGCACCCCGGCGAGCGCCGTCATCCGCTCGAACTTCTCGGCGTCCTGGCGTTCCCGCCACACCGGGTGGTACAGGTACTGCCGGCGTCCGGCCGCGTCGACGCCCACGGCGAGGATGTGCGCGTCGGGCGCCTCGGCGATCCACACGTCCGTCCACGCGGGCGGGATCGCGAGGTCGGCGATGCGGTTCCGCTCGGCGCGGTCGACGTGCGAGCCGTCGGCGCGGCGGTACGTGAATCCCCGTCCGCTGCGATGGCGCGTGAGCCCCGGCGACGCGTACGGTTCGACGCGTCGCAGTCGCGGCATCCGTCGCCTCTCAGTGGTTGCGCAGGGCGCTGATGAGCTCGCCCTTGCGCATGTCGCTGTAGCCCGACAGGCCGAGTTCCCTGGCGCGCTTCTTCAGCTCCGGCACGGTCCAGTCGTCGTAGCTGCCGGACTCGCCGCCCTTCCTGCCGACCGAGCTCCGGCCGCGCGCCGCGGCCGCGTTCGAGATGCGCGCCGCCTTCTCCTTCGACGCACCGTCGTCGCGGAGTTCCTCGTAGAGGTCGGGGTCCTTCAGCGAGTTCTGTCCCCGTCGCTTCCCGGGCATGTCCTCTGCTCCTTCCGTGTCCGAGCCGCCCGTCAGAGCGGCTTGCCCCCGGTGACGGGCAGGATCGCGCCCGACGTGTACGACGCGTCGTCCGATGCGAGGTAGACGTAGGCGCCCGCGAGCTCGGCCGGTTGCCCGGCACGTCCCAGCGGCGTGTCCTGCCCGAACTTCGGGAGCTTGTCCGGCCATCCCGTCGACGGGATGAGCGGTGTCCAGATCGGTCCGGGGGCGACCGAGTTGACCCGGATGCCGCGGGGTCCGAGCTCCTCCGCGAGGGCCTTGGTGAAGGCGACCAGCGCCGCCTTCGTCATCGCGTAGTCGACGAGGCGGGACGACGGGTCGAACCCCTGGATCGACGAGGTCGTGATGATCGACGAGCCGGCCTCCATCCGCGGCACCGCGGCGCGGGCGAGGAACACGCTCGCGTAGAGGTTGACGCGCATGACCGCGTCGAAGTCGTCGGTGGGCACCTCGTCGATGCCGCCGCGATCGCGCTGGTGTGCGGCGTTCAGCACGAGCAGGTCGATGCCGCCGAAGGCGTCGCAGGTCCGCTCGACGAGCTCCGCGCAGTGCTGCTCGTCGACGAGGTCCCCGGGCAGGAGCTCGGCGCGCCGCTCGGCGTCGCGCACCCAGTACGCCGTCTCGTCGGCATCCTCCTGCTCGCTCGGCAGGTAGGCGATCGCGACGTCGGCGCCCTCCCGCGCGAAGGCGATCGCGACGGCCCGGCCGATGCCGGAGTCCCCGCCCGTGATGAGCGCGCGACGACCGGCGAGGCGGCCCGAGCCGCGGTAGGTGTGCTCGCCGTGATCGGGTTGCGGCGACATCCGCGGCGTGATGCCGGGCGGTGGCTGCTCCTGGCGCGGGAAGGGTTCTGCGGTGTGCTTGGTGGTCGGGTCGATCAGACGGTCGTGCACCGGGACCTCCTCCTTCGAATGTCCGTGCGGCCACGGTACGCTCGGGCGCGGCCGGCGCGGAGGGGGTTGACGTCCTCCCACCGGTGGTGGTGGGACCGACGGCCCGCCGATCGGCCGCGCGACCCCGATACGCTCGTGGCATGGGCACGCTGTACTACGGGAACACGGCCACCGCCATCGGCATCGAGGATCGGGCGCTCGCGCACCTGCAGATCGCGATCGTGACCAAGCTGCGTCGTGGCGAATCGTTCACCGTCTCGTGGCAGCATCCCGAGGACCAGCCGCTCGGGCGGACCACGCTGTGGCTGCACCCGAACATCCCGCTGCGCTTCTCCTTCGACGATCCCGAGCCGCCCGAACTCAATCGCGCCTACCTCGAGGAACTCATGCGCAGCGCGAACTCCACTGGCGGGATCCAGCTCGTGCCCGAGCAGATCGGGCCCGAGCAGATCGGCGCGGAGGCGGGCGCCGCCGACCGCGGGCCCGCCTCCGAAGCCGACTAGGGGCGGAGGTCCGGGTCCTGGCCGACCACGCCGTCCGTCCCGAGCGGGTCGGCGCCGCTGCGTGCGGCTCCCTGGTGAACCTCCCCGCGCCAGGCGCCGGTCGGCAGCTCGCGCGACTCGATGAACTCCTTGAACTTCTTCAGGTCGTGCTCGACCTGGCGGTCGTCGAACCCGAGCGCTGCGCCCGCCTCCTCGACGAAGCCCTCCGGCTCCCACTCGAGGGTGACGTCGACGCGGGTCCGGTCGGCGGTCACCGGGCGGAACTGCACGCGGCCCCGGTGATGGACCTCGGCAGTCGTGCTGTGCCATGCGACGTGGTCGTCCGGCACCTGGTCGGAGATGTCCGCGTCGAACTCGCGGGTCGCGCCACCGATCGAGACGACCCAGTGGGTCGTCGAGTCGTCGAGCTGACGGACGGAGTCGACGCCGCTCATGAAGTGCGGGAACGACTCGAACTGCGTCCACTGGTCGTAGGCCACGCGGATCGGGACGTCCACCTCGATGTCGGCGGTCACGGTCGTGCTCATGGTGATCTCCCTCCTTCGGTCGACGCGCAGAACCGCACGTCGGCGGCCACCGTAGGCATGTCGGTCGCCGCCGATCGAGGGGGTTGCCGCATGCGTGGGCGGCTGTTACTACGGAAGGGTCGCGCGGGTCGGGGTTACGTCTGCGGGGACCGGGCGACACGATGTCGCGGGGATCGGGCGACACGACGGAGGGGGCATCGGATGAGCGAGCGCGAGGGCCGGATCGAGGACTGGTGGCCGCGGTTGTCGATCGAGGGCAAGCACGCGATCCTCGCCGATCCGGACGCGCCGCTCGGTGACGGCGTGCGCGCCGAGATCGTGGAGCTCACCGGCCGGGCCGCGCCCGAGCGGCTGGACCGTTCCGACGTGGACTACGTCACGACGCAGATCGAGTCCGTCGACTGAACCGAGCCCGTCCGGGCGACCGGTTCGATCAGTCGAACTCGAAGGGCTCGTTCTCGTCGGGCTCCGGCACGTTCTGCAGGCCGGTCGTGCTGTTGGCGGAGAGCAGCATCTGCTCGATCCACAGCCGGTTGAGCTTCGGCGGACGGTTGCCGCTGAACACGAACTGCAGCGGGATCGACTCGTGCAGCCACAGCGTCGTCCGGCCGCTGCCGTGCTCGATGCCGTGCTCCCAGGTCATGGCGAAGCTCTCGGACCGTCGGAGCTTGTTGATGATCGCCACCCTGAGGTGCGCGAGCGTACGGTCCTCGATCTCGATCTCGCGGTTCGACGAGTTGTAGACCAGCTTGCCCATGCCCGAACTCTAGTCGTCTCGCGCGCGGCGTCGCGAGCGTCGAGCGTCGAGTCGCTTGCCCCCCGCCCGGGGGACGGCGATCCGTCGTCTTGTCAAGCCCCTCCTGGTCGTCGCGGGCGCGGCCTAGCGTGCGTACTGCGGCTCGGGAGATCCCGACGACCGCAGTGCCGGACCCCGCACGGCTCGATTGCCAGAGGAGGCGTTCCATGGGTCACGGCAGGATGACGGGGGCCGTCGCGGGCGCGGCGCTGCTGGCGCTCGCGCTGGGCGGATGCGCGGTCGGGACGGGCGGCGACGCCGCCGACACCGACGCCGAGTTCGACTCGGGAGCCGAGCTCGACGGCACGCTCACGGTCATGGGCTTCTCCGGCGTCGACGAGGTCGCGACGTCGCGCATGGAGTTCGCCGAGGCCGAACTCGGCGCAGTGGAGATCGACCTCATCGAGGGCGATCTCGACATCCAGCAGTTCCTCTCCTCGGTCGCGACCGGCGAGCCTCCGTCGATCCTGTACATCGATCGCGATCAGATCGGCTCGCTCGCCGCGCGGGGTGCGCTGGTCCCGTTGGAGGACTGCATCGACGGCGAGGGCATCGCGACCGGCGACTTCGTCGAGTCCGCGATCGACCAGGTCACCCTCGACGGCTCGGTCTACGGCATCCCGGAGTTCAACACCGTGCAGCTCACCATGGCGAACCAGGAGCTGATGGATGCCGCGGGCGTGACCATCGACGACGTGAACGGCTCCGATCGCGACGCGATGACCGAGGCCGCCACGGCCATGGTGCAGCAGGACGGGGGGAACGTCAGCGTGATCGGCGTCGACTCCAAGCTGCCGGAGTTCCTGCCGCTGTGGGTGGCCGCCGCGGGCGGCTCGGTCCTCAGCGAGGACGCGAGGACCGCGCAGCTCGACTCCGAGGAGAGCGTCGCCGCGCTCGAGTGGGCGGCCGGGATCTACGAGGAGCAGGGCGGCTTCCCCGCCATCAAGGCGGCGCGCGACTCCGCCGACTTCTTCGGCGCGGGCAACCAGTTCGCCACCGGCACGCTCGGCGCCATGCCGATGGAGCAGTGGTACCTCAACGTGCTGAGCGACGTCTCCCCGGACGCGCCGATGGCGTTCGACACGGTCCGGACCACGGAGGGCGAGCCCATCGCGTTCGCGAGCGGATCGGCGTGGGCGATCCCTGCCGGCAGCGACCATCCCGAGGCCGCGTGCCGCTGGGCGCGGGCGATGACCTCGGTCGACGCGTGGCGTGCGGCCGCCGAGGCCCGGCTCGACCTCCGCAACGAGGAGGGAGCGCCGTTCACGGGCATCCTCACCGGCAACGCGGTCGCCGACGAGGAGATCCAGGGCATGACCACCGACGGCGGCGAGCCGTGGGACTCCGGCGTCGCGGCGATGTACGAGGCGAACGAGAACACCGTCTCGCTCCCGGCGAACCCGGCCGACGCCGAGTTCGACGACGCGATGCAGGAGGCCGTGAACGCGGTGCTCGACGGCAGCGCCGAGCCGGCCGACGCGCTCGCCGAGGCGCAGCAGACCGCGCAGGCCGCGCTCGACGAGGCGTGGGCGGAGCTCGAGGGCTCCGACTGATGTCCACCGCGACACGCCCGGCGGACGCCGGCCCCGAGGGTCGGCCGGTGGGCGGCCCGGCGCCGACCGAGGCTGCTCCGGCGCAGCGCGCGGAGCCGACGCCGGAGCAGCGTCGCCGTTCCCGGCGCCGGGCCTCGCGACGGAACGTGCGCTCCGCGCTGCTGTTCCTCAGCCCGTGGATCGTGGGATTCGTCGTGTTCACGGCGTGGCCCATGATCTACAGCGCCTACCTGTCGCTCACGGACTACGACGTGATCAACGATGCCGAATTCATCGGTTTTGAGAACTACGCCCGACTCGCGCAGGACGAGGACCTGCTGCTCGCGCTCGGCAACACCGCGTTCTTCACCCTGCTGCAGGTACCCCTCTACGTGCTCGTCTCGTTGGTGCTCGCCCTGCTGCTCGACCGCGCGGGCCGGGCGTCGGGCTTCTTCCGAACGGTGTTCTTCCTGCCCAAGATGACGCCGCCGGTCGCGGTGGGCGTCCTCTTCCTGCTGCTCTTCAACGGGCAGAACGGCCTCGTGAACACCGTGCTCGGCTGGTTCGGCATCGACGGGCCGAGCTGGACCACCGATCCGGCGTGGGTCAAGCCGGGCCTTGTGTTCATGTCGCTCTGGACGGTCGGCGCCTCGGTGCTCATCCTCCTCGCCGCGCTGCGGAACGTGCCGCGCGAGCTCTACGAGTCCGCGCAGCTCGATGGCGCGGGGTTCTGGCGCCAGGCGAGGAGCGTGACGATCCCGATGATCAGCCCGGCGCTGTTCTTCATCATCGTGGTGAACACCATCGCGGCGCTGCAGACGTTCGACGAGGCGTACACCGCGTTCTTCGGTGCGGGGAACACGACCTACAGCAACGACGCGGCGCTGTTCTACGTGATCTACCTGTTCCAGCAGGCGTTCCAGTTCCTGAACATGGGCTACGCCTCGGCGATGGCCTGGCTGCTGTTCGTCATCATCATGGCCGTCACGGCGGTGCAGCTCATCGTCTCGCGCCGACTCGTCTACTACGAGGGGGACCGATGACCACCGACATCCGCGTCGCAGCGGCCGAAGCCGCTCCCGTCGGGGAGGAGGCCGACCGTCGGGGCCTCGATCGCGGCCGGGCCGGCGGCCGACGCCGGCGGCGGGCCGGCACCGTCCTCGCCTGGGTCGCGCTGAGCCTCATCGGCATCGTCTTCGTCTACCCGTTCGTCTGGCTCGTGAGCGCGTCCTTCAAGCCGCGCGGCGAGGTCTTCGACAACCGCCTGATCCCGCAGACCTTCACGCTGGACAACTACGTCCAGGTCTGGCAGGAGGCGCCCCTCGCCCTGTGGCTGCTCAACACGGCCATCGTCACGGTGCTCGCCGCCGTGACGGTGACGCTCTCGAGCGCGATGGTCGCGTGGGGATTCGCGTACTTCCGGTTCCGCGGCCGCGGCGTGCTGTTCGGCCTGGTGCTCGCGACGATGATGCTGCCCGGTGCGGTCACCATGATCCCCGTGTTCCTCATCTGGAACTCGCTCGGGCAGGTCGGCACGCTCACCCCGCTCTGGGCGGGCAACCTCTTCGGCAGCGCCTTCTACATCTTCCTGCTGCGCCAGTTCTTCCTCGGGCTCCCTCGCGACCTGTTCGATGCCGCCCGCGTCGACGGCGCGAGCCAGTGGGGCGTGTTCTGGCGCATCGCGCTGCCGCTCACCGGCCCCGCGCTCGCGGTCGTGCTCGTGTTCGAGGTGCAGGCGGTCTGGACCGACCTGATGAAGGCGCTCATCTACCTGCGCGACTCCGACACGTTCACCATCCCGCGCGGGCTCAAGTCGCTCGTCGACGCCTACGGGTTCGGCGGCGAGTGGCACTGGGAGATCATCGTCACCGCGAGCGTGATCACGACGATCCCGCTCATCATCGTGTTCTTCCTCGCCCAACGGCGGATCATCGAGGGGGTCGCCTCGACGGGGCTGAAGGGATGACCAGGTATCGCCTGCACGGCGCTGCGCGCGAGGGGACCTTCTGGCAGCGTCATGCGCTCTCGATCGTGCTGCTGCTGATCCTCAGCGCACAGACGGTCGCGGCGATCTTCGCCGGGCACCACGTGTGGGTGGGCGAGCAGGAGGCGCACGGAGCGCCGCTCGAGGCGGGCGAGTTCTGGATCTGGTGGTTCTGGGAGTACAACATCTCCCTGGTTGCGGACACGTTCGGCGTCATCCTCATCGTCCTGCTCTCGAAGCGCCTCGAGGAGGTCGGGAGCGCCGAGTCGAAGCACGAGGAGACCGAGGAGACCGAGGAGGACGCGCCCGCGGCGCGCGACGCGCCCGGGCCGATGCCCTCGATTGGCGCCCGGGCGCGACGTGGGATAAAGTAACGGGGTTGCCTGACGAGCCGAGAGGTTCCGGGCGACACCGCAATGCGCCCGTAGCTCAATGGATAGAGCATCTGACTACGGATCAGAAGGTTGGGGGTTCGAGTCCCTCCGGGCGCGCACTGTGTTGAGACAGAAGATGAACGGCTCGCTTCGGCGGGCCGTTCGTCGTTTCCGAGCCGGATGCCGCCGGCTGGACCATCGCATGGTCAGAACCGCGGTGGCGCCTCCGCGGGCCGCACGCGAAGCCAGGCGACGTGGCACGGTTCGAGCACGATGCCGCGGTCGAGCGTGACGCGCCGGTCGGTGATGAGCTCGTGCGCGTCCGGCGCGAAGCCCGAGAGGGTGAGTGCGTCGATCGTCGCGGGCGCGTCGCCCACGTTGGCCACGCAGAGCACGGTGGTGTCGACGGATGCGGCGGCGTCCGTCGCTCCCGGCCGCTGGTAGCCGAGCACGGTGGGGTGCCGCGCGTCGAACGGAACGAGGCGCCCGCCCGCGAGCTCGGGCGCCTCGCGCCGCACGCGGATCAGGCGAGTGAGGCCCGAGTACACCGCGCCGGCGGGCGTGGATGCGTCGTGGCGCCGCGCGTGCGCCTCGGCGGGGTAGCGCGGCCGGTTCACCCAGCGGCTGTCGTCGGCCGTCGCGGGGTCGTCGACGTACGTGTAGTCGTTGAGCTGTGCGACCTCGTCGCCGAGGTAGATCAGCGGGATGCCGCCCGTCGACAGCGCGATCGCGTGCGCGAGCAGGACCCGGTCGACGCCGTGCGGGTCGCCCGCCTCGATGCCCGCGAGCGACGCCGTCGTGCCTGCCACGCGGGCGTCGCCCGTGCGGGGGTTCTCCTGGAACGGCACCCCGCGCGCGAAGCTGCCGGGGAACCGGTTCACGTAGAACGCGTTGAGGAACCGGCGGTGGTCGAAGCCGTCGATGCCGAACTCCGCGGCGTCCTCGTCGGCGAAGGTCCAGCCGATGTCGTCGTGGCCGCGCACGTAGTTCACCCACGCGCAGCCGTCCGGGATGGCGTGCCGGCGCTCGAGCGCCTGCTGCAGCATCCGCGGGTCGCGGGTCGCGAGCGCCTCCCAGGTGAGCGCCATCTGCAGCGGGTTGTACGACAGCTGGCACTCGCCGAGCGAGAGGTACTCGACGACCTCGTCGGGGTGCACGATCGCCTCGGACTTGAAGAGCAGGCTCGGCGCGGCGATGCGGAGCACGGCGTTGAAGGCCTGCAGCAGCAGGTGGGCCTCGGGCAGCGATTCGCACGGGGTGCCGAGGCGCTTCCAGATGAAGGCGACCGCGTCCATGCGGAGCACGTCGACGCCGAGGTTCGCGAGGAACAGCATCTCGCCCGCCATCGCCCGGAACACCGCCGGGTTCGCGTAGTTCAGGTCCCACTGGAACGAGTGGAACGTCGCCCAGATCCACCGCCCGTCGGGCAGTTGCACGAACGAGCCCGGATGGTCGTCGGGGAAGATCTCCCGCACGGTCTTCTCGTACGCGTCGGGCATCGTGCGGTCGGGGAAGATCAGGTAGAAGTCCTCGTGGCCCGGTTCGCCCGCGACGGCCTTCCGCGCCCACTCGTGGTTCGACGCGGTGTGGTTGAAGATGAAGTCGAGCACGAGCGAGATGCCGTTCGCACGCAGCTCGGCGGCCAGTGCCCGCAGGTCGTCGATCGTGCCGAGGTGCGGTGCGACCGCGCGGTAGCTCGAGACCGCGTACCCGCCGTCGGAGTTGCCCTCGGGCACCGCGAACAGCGGCATGAGGTGCAGGTAGGTGAGGCCGAGCTCGACGAACTCGGGGATGCGCGCCCGGACGCCCGCGAGGTCGCCCGCGTAGCGGTCGACGTAGCAGACGCCGCCCAGCATGCGGTTCGACAGGTACCAGGCGGAATCCTCCTCGCGGCGCGCGTCGGCCGCCCGGAGATCGGCGGGCCGTTCCGCCCAGGACTCCGCCGCATCGCCGACCACCCCGGCGAGCGCGTCGAGGGCGTCGTCGCGCTCGCCGTAGAGCCGGTGGAACAGCCCATGCAGGACCGGGAAGGCGGACGCGAGGCGTCGCTCGAACTCGGCATCGCGGTGATCGGGTGGCCCGGCAGGGCGGATCCGGGCGAGGTCGACGGCGGCGTCGGTTCCCATTCGTGCCATGCGCCCAGCCTCCCCCATCCGCGCCGTGGCATCCACCCGGCCGCGCCATCCGGTCGCCCTTGCCCATCACCGACACGCATGCCAGCATCCACATGGGGGAAGGGGCGACGCATGGCGAAGCGGTACCCGGACATCAGCGACCACGGCCTGATCGGCGACCTGCAGACGGCGGCGCTCGTCTCCACCGACGGCACGATCGACTGGTTCTGCTGCCCGCGGTTCGACGCGCCGAGCGTGTTCGGCTCGCTCATCGACGCCGAGCGCGGCGGATTCTTCCGGGTGCGCCCCGTCGGCACGGAGTACGTCACCCGGCAGCTCTACCTGCCCGATACCGCCATCCTCATCACCCGGTTCCTCACCGACGGCGGCGTCGGCGAGGTGATCGACTTCATGCCCGTCGCGGAGGGACCGGCGACGGATCGGCACGTCATCGTGCGCATGGTCCGGGTGGTCCGCGGCGAGATGACCTTCGAGGGCGAGATCCAGCCGCGATTCGACTACGGTCGGGCGCCGCACCGGCTCGTCCCGGCCGGCGTCGGTGCGAAGTTCGTCTCCGACGACCTGACCCTCACCCTGCACCGGGTCGGCGACCCGATCCTCCACGGCGACGTGCGTGCTGGTCGGGTCGAGGTCGTCGGCGACGGCGTCAAGGTGACCATCACGCTGCGGGCCGGCGAGCTCACGGGCGTGATGCTCGAGTCCGGCGACGTCGATCCCCGTCAGGTCTCCGAGGACGAGCTCGTCGAGACCTTCCTCGCGACGCGTCGCTTCTGGCGCGAATGGAACGACCGCTCGACCTACACCGGTCGCTGGCGGGAGATCGTCGCGCGTTCGGCCATCACGCTGAAGCTCATGACCTATGCGCCGACGGGCGCGCTGGTCGCGGCCCCGACGACGGGGCTGCCCGAGGAGGTCGGCGGCGAGCGCAACTGGGACTACCGCTACACCTGGATCCGCGACGCGTCGTTCTCGGTCTACGCCCTGGTGAGCCTCGGATACCGACGGGAGGCCGAGGCGTTCGTCGGGTGGCTGCTCGACCGCATCCACGAGAGCGTCGGAACGGAGTCCGGGCCGCTGAAGATCATGTACCGGGTCGACGGTTCGTCCGACCTCGGCGAGACCGTCCTCGACCACCTCTCCGGCTACCGGAGATCGACGCCGGTGCGCGTCGGCAACGGCGCCGCCGACCAGCTGCAGCTCGACATCTACGGCGAGGCCATGGACTCGATCCACCTCGCCGACACGCACGGCGTCGAGCTGCCGCACGCCGGCTGGATGAAGGTCCGCGAGATGCTCGACTGGCTCTGCGACCACTGGGACACCCCCGAGGAGGGCATCTGGGAGACCCGTGGCGGTCCGCAGCGGTTCACGTACGGCCGCTTCATGTCGTGGGTCGCGCTCGACCGAGGCATCCGGCTCGCGCAGGCCCACGGACGCCCCGCGTCGCTCACGCGCTGGACGCACGAACGGGACCGCATCTACGAGCGCATCATGGAGGCCGGGTTCGACCCCGAACTGCAGGCGTTCGTCCAGCACGAGGGCAGCGACGTCCTCGACGCGTCACTGCTGCGGATGCCGCTCATGGGGTTCGTCACTCCGCAGGATCCGCTCTGGATGTCGACGCTCGACGCGATCGACGACGAACTCGTCTCCGACAGCCTGGTGTACCGGTACGACCCCGCGGCGAGCCCGGACGGGCTGACGGGCGGCGAGGGGACGTTCACGCTGTGCTCGTTCTGGTACGTCGATGCGCTCGCGCGCTCGGGTCGGCTGGATGAGGCGCGCCTGGTGTTCGAGAAGATGCTCACCTACGCCAACCACCTCGGGCTCTACGCCGAGGAGATCGGCCTCACCGGGGAGCAGCTCGGCAACTTCCCCCAGGCGTTCAGCCACCTCGCCCTCATCGACGCGGCGGTGAACCTCGACTACCAGCTCGACCACGGATCGGGTGACGTCGAACCCGTGCTCCGGCGCGGGCGCCGGATCGACTGAGCGGGCGCGCCGATGAGCGGATGCCGCGCGCGCGGCGCCCGCGCCTGTGAATCCGCCATGCATCCGCGGCTTCCGATCGACCCGCCCCTCGATCGGAGGGAATCCGCCGGTTAGGCTCGGACCAGTCAATTCCCGCGATCGAGAGTTCGGCTATGAGGGGTGCGCGAGCCGTTGCGACCGGCCAGGCGCCGGTCGCCCGTCACGCTGCCCTGATCTCCGCGATGGTCGCCATCGCCGCAGCCGTGGCCGTCGCCGCCGGCAGTCGACTGATCCACCTCGTACCGCACACGCACTCCGGCCCGGGCCACGGGCCGGACCAGGTCGCCGTCGACGTCCTCTCCCTCGTCGTCGCCGTGCTGGTCGCCGTCCTGCTGCTCACCGCGCTCACCGTGGCCTCCGTCCCGGCCCGCCGACGCGCCGGGCGTGCGCGCTGCGCCGTGCCCTGGGCGAGCCCGCACGTCGGGGCGTTCGCCAACGCCTCGGTGTGGGCGACCATCGCCGCGCTCGCCGTGGGCAGCGCGGCCGACGCGTTCGACGCGTTCCCCGGCGGGCATCT
Organism: Agromyces molybdatiresistens; assembly: GCF_052748445.2. Classification (NCBI taxonomy): domain Bacteria; kingdom Bacillati; phylum Actinomycetota; class Actinomycetes; order Micrococcales; family Microbacteriaceae; genus Agromyces; species Agromyces molybdatiresistens. The sequence goes on from NZ_CM188258.1 coordinate 345,709, forward strand.
CGCGGCATGCGTCGGGCTCGCGGGCGTGCTCGGCGGCGTCACCGGCGTGGTCCATCACCGCGCACAGCACCAGGGCGTCTACCGGTCCTTCAACGTGGTGGCCATGCTGCTCGCCGCCGGATGCCTCGCCAGCATGAGCCTCACCGACACGGGCGAGTGGTGGGCGCGGAACTTCAGCACCCTCGGCACGTCGGACGACGTGGCGGCCGTGTGGTTCAACGCCGGGCTGATCCTCTCGGGCGGCGCGATGGCCGCCATGGCCGGGCGCCTCGCGCGGGGGCTGGCCCGGGCCGAGTACCGAGCGCGGCGCGGGGCGGTCGCCGTCTCCCGCGGCCTCGTCGGCATCATCGGGTTCGCGCTCGCCGGGGTCGGGCTCGTGCCGATCGACGCCGATGAGACCCTGCACAACGTCTTCGCGAGCGCCGCGGGCCTCGCCTTCTTCGGCCTCGCCGCCGGCACGCCGTGGCTCGTGCGACGGATGCCGCGGCGGCTCGTCGCGACGTCGGCGGCCGCGATCCTCATCGAGGTGACGGCGTGGGCGGTGTACGACGTGGTCGGCTGGGCGTCGCTCACCGTGTTCGAGGTCGTCGCGTTCGCGCTCGTGTTCGTCTGGCTGATCGCGCTCGTCGTCACGACGCACCCGGAGCGCCTCGACGCGGCCGGCGAGAGCGTCCACGTCGTCGCCGCTTCCGACGAGCCGATCGGGGTGCCCGAGGCGCCCGCGCGCCGACACGTCGCGCTCGGCGGCCGGCGCGTCCGCGCGCCGACCGTCCCGGCGTTCGCGTTCAGCGCTGCGCCGCCGTCGGGAATGCTGCCCGGCCTCGCACGTTCCACCTGATGAACCTGCGGGCCGACCGGCCCGCGCGGAGAGGAGATCCCGTGACCGACGACGATGTCGAGATCGTCCGCGACGACGAGGCGACGCGCTACCGCCTGTTGCTCGGCGGCGGCCAGGCCGGCTTCGCGAAGTTCCGCGCGAGCCCCGGGCGGATCATCTTCACGCACACCGTGATCGACCCGGCCTTCGAGGGCCGCGGGCTCGGGTCGATGCTCGCGCGGTTCGTCGTGGAGGACGCCGTCCGCCGCGGCGAGCGGATCGTGCCGCGGTGCCCGTTCATCGCCGCGTGGCTGCGGAAGCATCCGGGCTACGAGGACTCGATCGACTGGCCCGAGGGGCGGCCCGTCTCCGCCTGAGCCCCGACCGGAGCGGGTCCGGCATCGGTGCCGTGCCCCCCGCTCTGGGGCACTGCCGCGACGACCGCAAAACGATACGATTCCTCAAAACCCGAGTCGGGGCCCGACCCGACAGATCGCTGCACCGCGGCGAATGCGACCGAATGTCCCAGCACGGTCGCTCGGGAGGTGGCTCGCCGAGCTCAGTTCGGGTCGCTCGGCGGGGAGGGCCTCCTGTGAGGCCGCGGTGGGGCGGGAGGTAGGGTTCCCGTCCCACCGTCTTCTCCCGGCGCGGTCAGTGCTCGACGGGCGGACCCGGGGCGGTCGGCCCCTGCGCATCGCGCAGCCGGTCGCACAGGCTGATCAGCTGCCGGAGCTCGGCGTCGTCGAGTGTGCCCCCGACGCGGTCGGTGATCGCCTCCATGTGGTGGATCGCGGCGCGGCGGAACTCCTCGAACCCCTTCGCGGTGAGCTGCACGATGGTGCCGCGCCCGTCGAGCGGGTCGTCGGTCTTCTCGACCCAGCCACGGGCCGCGAGGCGGTCGACGAGGCGGCTCACGCTGGGCTGCGAGATGAGCAGGTGCCGGTTGAGCTCCTTGAGGCGCAGACGGCGGCCCGGAGCCCGCGAGATGTTGAAGAGCACGTCGTACTCGTTGAGCGACATGACCTCGGTCGGGAACTCCGCCGAGAGCCGGCGCATGATCGAGACCTGGGCGCGGAAGAGCGCCTCCCATGCCGCCACCGCCATCGCGCGATCAGTCAAGCCCGCCCCCTCCTCCGTTCGGCAGCGAACATCGACGCCGATGAGACCAAGGATAGGGATGCTCGCCGTTCCGCGCAGACCCCGTTCACGGGGTGGCGCTGCGCCGCCGATCATGGGTGGCCGGACACGGTTGAGGGCCGGTCGTAGAGGCTGACGACCGGCCCTCTCCCTTGCACCAAGAGTGTCCTGCAATCACATTCCGCACCGGCCGCCACAGCAAACAACCGGTGCGCTTCGAATATATAACGGATCGGTAACGGGCGCTAGTGGGATGTGCCCCGAATGTGGGGGAGTTTCCTGAGAGATCCTCGGTCGGATCAGAACACGTCGGGGCTCGGCGTCGACGCCTGGCGGATCGAGACATCGGCGTGCCGGTCGAACCGGTAGCCGACGCCGCGGACGGTGCGGACGATGTCCTGGTAGTGCGCGAGCTTCGACCGGAGGCGGCGGATGTGCACGTCGATCGTACGCTCGTTCGGGATCTCGTCGTCGCCGGCCCAGAGGCCGTCGATGAGCTCGTGCCGGTCGATCGTGCGTCCCTCGCGCAGCACGAGGTACTGCAGGAGTTCGAACTCCTTGTAGGTCAGGCCCGCGGGCTCGCCGTCGAGCAGCACGCGCTTGCGCGAGATGTCGATGATGACGCCGTCCGGGTGTCGGTCGGCGTCATCGCTGAGGCCCTGCGACTCGCGCTGGCGGGCGAGGGCGGACGGATCCTGCAGCGCGAGGCGCACGACGTCGACGTCGCGACCGCCGGCGCCCTCGGGCGCGAGGGCGACGGCCGCGTATGTCTCGGCGGACGGCGCGAGCTCTGCGGTGAGCGTGCGGAGCGCCTCGACGATCCGGTGCAGGCTCGTGCCGTCGGCCGCGGCCTTGAGTTCGTCGATGCCGACGTAGAGGACGAAGCCGCGGGCCTCGGTCCCCTCGGGCACGGCTCGGACACGGGGCGCGGCGGGGGACGACGGAGCGGCGGCGGCCGGGGCCGCCGTCGGAACCGGGGCGGGGGGTGCGACGACCGGCGCCGGCCGCGCGGCGGCAGGCTGCGGGCGGTATGCCGCGGGGTGCGTCGGGCGTGCAGTGGGGTGGGCGGTGCGGACGGACGGTGCGAGAGCGAGAGACATGGCGGATCCTTGTGCTGAAGATGCGTCGACGGCCCCGTCATCGCGGGGTCGGAGCGAATGGCCCGAGTGGGCCGGGGGGAACCCGATCAGAGGTGCGGGTTCGACGGAGCCGTTCCGATCCGGGTGGGATCGGTCGCGTGCTCGGCGGGGGTTCGCTGGTCAGCGGCACATTCGACAACACATGGACGCACGCGCCGGCATCATCGTGCCGGCAGTCCGCTGAGCCTCGAGGGCGGTCAGGGAGCGTGCGGTGTCAGTCATGGGCGAAAGTCAAACCCAGGTGCCCTGATGTGTCAAACCGTGACCATGCGATGACCGTGCATGACGTCGCACGCGGTGCGCGAGGGCCGACCGAGATGGGGGAGGTCCGAAGGAGGCGCGCGCCATCGTGCAAGATCCTTCGAGCAGGATCCTATTCTTCGAATCTTGCCGGATGCTTCTCGCTTCGGCGTGTCTCACAGCGAAGATCCTGCGAGGTGAGGGGGTCGTAGCACGCATTCGACCGCTGGCGCCACGCCATGACGCCGAGACCGAGGCGACGGATCAGACCGTGCCGTACAGGCGGTCGCCGGCGTCGCCGAGGCCGGGCACGATGTACCCGTGCTCGTTGAGCCGCTCGTCGACCGCGCCGAGCACGATCGTGACGTCGCGGCCGGCCATCGCCTGCTCGACGGCCTGCAGCCCCTCGGGCGCGGCGAGGATGCAGATCGCCGTGACATCCGTCGCCCCGCGCTTCAGGAGGAAGTCGATCGCGGCGATCAGCGAGCCGCCGGTGGCGAGCATCGGGTCGAGCACGAAGCACTGCCGGCCCGACAGGTCGTCGGGCAGTCGCTCGGCGTACGTCGTCGGCTCGAGCGTCTCCTCGTTGCGAGCCATGCCCAGGAAGCCGACCTCGGCCGAGGGCAGGAGCTTCACCATTCCCTCGAGCATCCCGAGGCCCGCGCGGAGGATCGGGACGATCAGCGGCTTGGGGTCGGCGATGCGCACGCCCGTCGTCGGCGAGACGGGCGTGACGATGTCGACCGGCTCGACCCGCACGTCGCGCGTGCCCTCGTACGCGAGGAGTGTCATGAGCTCCTCGACGAGCGAGCGGAAGACCGGGGACGACGTGTTCTCGTCGCGGAGCACCGTGAGCTTGTGGGTGACGAGCGGGTGGTCGGCAACGTGGACTCGCATAGGCTCGAGTCTAGTTGCGGGGGTTCCGCCGATGAGAAGGGGCGATCGGATGCCGGTGCACCGCCCTGAGCACGTCGAGTGGATGCGGTTCGCCCTCGCCGAGGCGTCCGCCGCCCTCGCCACCGGCGACGTGCCCGTCGGCGCGGTCGTGGTCCGCGACGGCGAGGTCGTCGCGACCGGGCGCAACGAGCGCGAGCTGCACGAGGACCCGACGGCGCACGCCGAGCTCATCGCGATCCGCGAGGCGGCGCGCGCGACCGGCGACCGTCACCTCACGGGGTGCACGCTCGTCGTGACGCTCGAGCCCTGCGTGATGTGCGCCGGCGCGATCCTGGCCGCGCGCATCCCGACCGTCGTGTTCGGCGCCTGGGACGAGAAGGCCGGCGCCGCGGGCTCGGTCTACGACGTCCTCCGCGACCGGCGACTGAATCACCGCGTCGAGGTCTACGCGGGAGTCGAGGCGGATGCCGCGTCGCGCCTGCTGCGGGACTTCTTCGAGGACCCGCTGCGCCGCCCCGCCTCGGCGGAGTGAGCTCAGCTCGCCCGGGGCAGTTCGCCCCGGCGTGCGAGTCCCTCGACGAAGTCGCCGAGGATCGCGGCCGACGCGGTCTCGGCGGCCGGTCCGCAGGAGGCCTGCAGCTCGCGCATGCCCTCGACGGTGAGCCCGTACTCCGGCAGCTCGTCGCCCCACGCGGCGAGCCAGTCCTCGTGGATCTCGGGCGTGACCTCGGGGTGGAACTGCACCGCCAGCAGCCAGTCGCCGCGCCGGAACGCCTGGTTCGCGTACTGCGCCGAGCCGGCGAGGCGCTCGACGCCCTCGGGGAGGTCGAACGTGTCCCCGTGCCACTGCACGAACCGCACGCCTTCGGCATGCCGCAGGGGCGAACCGGCGCCCGCTTCCTCGAGCTCGACGCCGAGCCAGCCGACCTCCTTGCGCGGCCCGGGGTGGACGCGCGCGCCGAGCGCCGCGGCCAGCAGCTGCGCGCCGAGGCACACGCCGAAGATCGGCGCCTCCGCCGCGATGCGGGCCCGCAGCAGGTCGAGCTCGTCGGCGAGGTACGGGTACCGGTCGGTCTCGTACGCGCCCTCCTCGCCGCCGAGCACCACGACGAGGTCGGGCGCCAGGGGGTCGATGCCGGTGACGTCCTCGGCCGGCGCGTCGAGGAACCGCACCTCGTAGCCGTGGCGCTCGAGGGTCGGACCGAGGTTGCCGAGCCCGATCGTGGAGTCGTGCCGGAGGACCAGTGCGACGGGTCGGCCGGCGGCGCCGGCGGCATCCGTCATTCGAGGCCCTTGATGACGATCGCGTCGGTCGGCGGGGCGGTGAGGTTGGGGTCGACGTAGATGTCGGGCTCGATGTAGATGACGCGTGCTGCGGGGACCGCGTGCCGCACGCGCTGCTCGATGACGTTGATCGCGGTCGAGACCTCGGCGAGGCTCTCGCCGCCGTGGAACCCGAGCTTGGCGGCGACGAGGAGCTCGTCGGGCCCGAGGTAGAGGGTCTTCATGTGGATGATGCGCTCGGCCTCCGGGCCGGCCATGATCGCCTGCTCGATCCGCTTCACGTCGGCCTCGTTGGCGCCCTCGCCGACGAGGAGGCTCTTGGTCTCGATGCCGAGGATGATCGCCACGACGATGAGCAGCGTGCCGATCATGAGCGTCCCGATCGCATCGAAGATCGTGTCGCCCGTGATGATCGTGAGGCCGACCCCGAAGAGCGCGAACACGAGGCCGAGGAGGGCCGCGACATCCTCGAGCAGGACGACCGGCAGCTCGGGGGCCTTCGCCCGGCGCACGAACTGCACCCATGTCTGCTTGCCGCGCACCAGGTTCGACTCCTTCACCGCGGTGCGGAGCGAGAACGACTCGAGGACGATCGCGATGACGAGCACCAGGATCGGCAGCCACGGCACCTCGAGCTCGTGCGGATGCTGGATCTTCTCGACGCCCTCGTAGATCGAGAAGACGCCGCCCACCGAGAACAGGATGATCGACACGACGAAGGCGTACACGTAGCGTTCCCGCCCGTACCCGAACGGATGCTCGCGGTCGGCCTCGCGCTTGGCCTGCCGCCCGCCGAAGAACAGCAGCAGCTGGTTGCCGGCGTCGGCGACCGAGTGGACCGCCTCCGCGAGCATCGATGCCGACCCCGAGAAGAACCACGCGATGAACTTCGTCACGGCGATGCCCGTGTTCGCGAGGAATGCCGCCAGGATCGCCTTCGTGCCGCCGGATGCGCTCATGCGCCAATCCTAGGATGGCACCCATGACCTCCCGCCAGCCGGTTGACCTGCCCGCGATCGCCTTCCTCGGCGCCGGATCGATGGCCCGTGCGGTCCTCTCCGGCCTGCTGCATCCGGATGTCTCGGTGGACGGCATCCGCGCCACCAACCGCACTGCGGCACGCGCGGCGGAGTTCGACGACGAGCCCCGCGTGACGGCGTACGCGACCGAGACGGATGCCGCGGCGAACCGCCGTGCGGTCGCCGGCGCGAAGCTCGTGGTGGTCGCCGTGAAGCCGGCCATGGTGCCGGACCTGCTCGACGAGATCGCCGACGCCCTCGCGCCCGGCACCGTCGTGGTGAGCGTGGCGGCGGGGGTCACGGTCGCGACGTTCGAGGCGCACCTGCCGTCGCACGTGCCGGTCGTGCGCACCATGCCGAACACGCCGGCCGTCGTCGGCCGGGCGGTGACCGGCGTCTCGGCGGGCACGCGCTCGACCGAGGCCGACCTCGCGCTCGTCGTCTCGCTCTTCGAGACCGTCGGCGACGTGCTCGTCGTGCCCGAGTCGCAGCTCGACGCGCTGTCGACGGTCTCCGGCTCCGGCCCCGCCTACGTGTTCCTCCTCATCGAGGCCCTCGAGCAGGCGGCGGTCGCGAAGGGCTTCACGCCCGAGCAGGCCGCCGTGATGGTGCGCGGCACGTTCCGCGGCGCGAGCGAACTGCTCGCGGCTTCCGACGACGACCCGGCCGAGCTGCGCCGCCGGGTCACGAGCCCCAGGGGCACCACCGAGCGCGCGGTCGCGGTCCTCCAGGATGCCGACCTCCCCGACCTCTTCGCCCGGGCCACCGACGCCGCCCTGGCCCGCGCCCGCGAGCTCGCCGCAGGCTGAGCACCGCTCTCAGGAATCGGTCGGCGTGTCGCCGTTCTGCGCGGCGCTGCTTCCTGAGAAGCGCGCAGATCGCGCCGAAGGTCCTGAGAACGGTGCGCGGCTCCCGAGAACAGTGCTCAGCGGCGGGCGAGGAGCACCATCACCTCGAAGTGCGTCGTCTGCGGGAACATGTCGAACACGCGCGCCTTGACGGGTCGCAGCGAGGGCATCGCCGCGAGGTCCTTCGCGAGCGAGGCCGCGTTGCACGACGAGTAGAGCACGTGCGCGGCATCCGACCGCTCGAGCCAGCCCGCGAGCTCGTCGCCGATGCCGCGTCGGGGCGGGTTCACCACGACGAGGTCGGGGGCGGATGCCGCGGCCAGGGCGTACGCGGTGGCGTCGCCCGCGGCGAAGCGCACGCGCGAGAGCGCGGCATCCGTTCGGCTCAGCTCGGCGCTCGCGACCGCCTCGACGCTCGTCTCGATGCCCGTCACCTCGGTGGCGCCGGCGCCCGCGAGGTGGAGCGCGAACCCGCCGACGCCCGAGTAGAGGTCCCACGCGTGCTCGGGCGCGAGGTCGCGGATCCACGCGCGCGCCTCCGCGTACAGCGCCTCGGCGATGGCGGTGTTGGTCTGGAAGAAGCTCTGCGGGCGCAGGTGCATCGTCACGTCGTTGAGCCGCATCGGCAGCGTGTCGGCGTCGGTGAGCACGACCTCGTCGGAGCCCTCGAGCACGGCCCTGTGCTCGGGAAGCAGGTTCGCCGTCACGACGCGCGCGTTCGGCAGCTCGGCGAGCAGCGTCGGCAGGTGCTTGCGCATGCGCCCGAGCGGCTCGGTCGAGCGCAGCACGAACCGCACCATGAGCTCGCCGTCGGGCGACTCGGTCACGATGAGGTGCTTCAGCTCGCCGCGCCGCGCGGCGAGGTCGTAGGGGGTGATGCGGGCGAGCGTGATGAACCGGGCGAGCACGGGGAACGCCGCCCGATGGCCCGGCGAGCAGATGCCGCACGCCTGCAGGTCGACGCCGTGCCCGTCGGCGTCGAGGATGCCGATCGTGGGCGACTCGACCGTTCCGCCGACGACCATCTTCGCCTTGTTGCGGTAGTCGCGCTCGCCGGACGCGACGGGCGGAAGCCACGAGGGCACGTCGAACGGGGCGAGCAGTTCCTCGGCGTGCCGTTGCTTGTCGGCGAGCTGCACCGGGTACGGCCGCCCCATGAGCGCGCACGACCGGCAGCGCCCCGCGTCGAAGTACGCGCAGTCCACCCGTCAAGGCTACGCGGATGCCGCGGGACGGATGCCGCGGGACGGATGCCGCGGGCCGGATGCCGCGGGCCGGTCGCCGCAGCCCCCGGACCCGCGCGCCGGGTCAGCCGTCGGTCGTGAGCTCGCGCCGGCCCATCGCGACGACCGCGAGGCCGATCGCCGCGGCGGCGATGCCGAGCATCCAGAACCCGCCGGTCCAGTCGACCTCGCCGCCCACGGGGAGCGGGGAGTGCGAGAACGGCGAGAGGTCGTGCAGCCAGTCGGGCAGGCCGAGCAGCTCGCCGAAGATGCCGAAGAACGCGCCGGCCGCGAGCAGCGCCCACGCGACCGGGATCGTGAGGCGCGGCGCGAGGACGAACACGAGCAGCCCGAGGCCGAGGAACACGAGCGCCGCGGGCGCCTGCGCGAGCGCCGACTCGAGGGCGTTCTCGGCGGAGGAGGCCGGGTCGTCGGAGGCCAGCGAGCCGAGCAGGGCGCCGCCCGCGGCCAGCACGAGGACCACCATGATGGCGAGTGCACCGACGAGGGCGTATCCGCCGAGCCACGAGCGCCGGGGCACGGGCGTCGCGAGCACCGGCTCGGCGGTGCCGTGCGCCTCCTCGAGCCGCGCGCGCATGACGGCCTGCAGGGCCGCGGCGGCGGCCAGGATCCCGATCATCGAGAAGAACGTGACCGTGAACGCCTCCTCGAGGGACGCGTCGGCGCCGGCGACCTGCCGCAGCGTGTCGGCGATCGCGGGCGCGTCGGAGCCGATCTCGCCGATCAGCGGCGTGAGGGTCGTGGCGAGCGCGCCGGCGACGACCGCGCCGACCGCCCAGGAGAGGACCGCGCCCGCGTTCAGCCGCCAAGCGAGGCCCACGCTTCCGCCGAGGAGCGGTCCGGCCCCCGCGCGCCCGGAGCGGCCGGGCAGCAGGCTGGCCCCGCTGTCGCGGGCCGACTGGAAGACGAACACCAGCCCGATGAGCACGACGGCGAGTCCGAGGGGGAGCAGCAGCGGCGTCAGGTCGTTCCCGTCGAACGGCTCGGTCCGCTGGGCCCACCCGATCGGCGAGAGCCAGCTGGGCCAGGCGGCGGTCCGGGTCAGTCCGTCGTCGGATGCCTCGCCGAGCGCGTCGCCCAGGCCGCGGACGACGTACGCGCCGAGCACGAGCGCGACCGACAGCGCGTTCGCGCTGCGCGACGTGCGGAACAACTGCGCCGCGACGAGCCCGACCGCGAGGAAGGCGACGCCGGTCGCGCCGACGGCGAGCCCCGTGACCGCCGAGCCCGCGGCGTCCAGCCCGCTCGCCACGAAGGCGGCGGCGATCGCGAGCGCCAGGACCAGGTTGGCGAGCACGCCGTGCACGACCGTCGCGACGGTCGGCAGCGTGCGCGCGGCCGGGGTCGCGGCCACGAGCTCCGCACGGCTCTGCTCCTCGTCGGCGCGCGTGTGCCGCACGGCGAGGAAGGTGCTCATGAGCCCGGCCATCAGCGCGAGGAAGGCGAGGATCAGGAACGCCGCGAACTCGCCTTCGCCCGCGCCGTCGGGCGTGCCGCGGAAGATGAGGATCGCCGGCGCGAGGATCGTCAGGCGCAGGATCGACTCGCGTTCCGCGACGTCGCCGAACGTGGTGCCGACCGCGGTGGTCGCCATGAGCGCGAGGCCCGCCGTCCCGACGATCCAGAGCACGAGCTGGAACCGATCGCGCCGTGCGCGCTGCGCGACGAGCGGGACCAGCAGGCTCGTCGGGCTCATGCGGATGCCGCCGCGCCGACGAGCGCGGGATCGTCGCCGTAGTGGCGCAGGAAGAGCTCCTCGAGCGACGGCGGCGCGACCGTGAGGCCCTGCACGCCGAGGCGGCCGAGCTCGGGCAGCAGCACTGCGATGCGGTCGCTGTCGGCGGTGAACTGCACGCGGCCCGCGCTCACGACGACGTCGTGGGCGCCGTCGAGCGCTGCGACGGCCGCCTCCTGGCCGGGCACGTGCACGAACGCGACGGACGACCGGGTCAGGTGACGGAGTTCCGTGAGCGTGCCGGCCTCGACGCGCCGGCCGGCGCGGATGATGCTGACCCGATCGCAGAGCGCCTCGACCTCCGAGAGGATGTGGCTCGAGAGCAGCACCGTCGAGCCCTCCGCGGCGACGCGCGCGATCTCGCGGTTGAAGACCTGCTCCATGAGCGGATCGAGGCCGCTCGTCGGCTCGTCCATGATGTACAGCTCGGCCGGCGTGGCGAACGCCGCGACCAGCGCGACCTTCTGCCGGTTGCCCTTGGAGTAGGCGCGGCCCTTCTTGCGCGGGTCGAGCTGGAACGCCTCGACGAGCCGGGCCTTGCGCTCGGCGTAGGCGGCGCGATCAGCGGTCCCGCCGCGCAACCGGGAGAGCAGGTCGATCGCCTCGCCGCCCGAGAGGTTCGGCCAGAGGCTCACGTCGCCCGGCACGTACGCGACACGACGATGCAGAGCAGCGGCATCCCGCCAGGGATCGTGGCCGAAGAGGCGCGCCTCGCCGCCGCTCGCCCGCGCAAGGCCCAGCAGGATCCGGATCGTGGTGGACTTGCCCGCCCCGTTCGGGCCGAGGAACCCGTGGATCTCGCCCGCCGCGACCTCGAGGTCGAGCCCGTCCAGCGCCGTGGTTCGTCCGAAGCGCTTCTCGAGGCCCCGGACGTCGATGACAGTGGTCATGGGCGCGATGCTACGCGCGCACGGGCCGCGGCCACCAGCGGCGCGCGACCCGCGACGACCGCATGGTCGGGGCGGCTCGCGGCGGTGTCATCCGGCGGCCCGGATCGCGGGTACGCTCAGCGCCATGGAGCCGCTCGACATCATCGCCCTCGCCGGCGAGGTGATCGCGTGGGTCGCCCTCTCGACGGGCGGCGTGCTGCTGCTCGCCTTCGCCTTCGCGCGAATGGCCGACGGCGCATGGGATGCGACGGAGGTCGCGATCGTCGAGCGCGACGACGCGACCGTGGTGCGCTGGTTCGCGGACGGCGAGTTCCACGAGCGGCGGCTCGAGCCGGGGGAGGAGCCGAAACCGGACTCGGAGGACGGCGAGCCGCTGGCGTGGGTGCGCCGCCGCAGTCCCGACCGGCTGCGGTTCGAGGCGACCTCGCACGTGCCGCGCGTGCTCGGCACCATCGCGGTGATCCTCGTGGGGCTCGGCGTCGTGGCGACCGTCGTGTCGACGGTCGCGGGCGTCACCGCCTGAGAACGGATGCCGCGGCCGCCCCGCGAGCAGGCCGACGCATGCCGCGGGGCCCGCGGACGACTGCGCCGCACGCTGCGCGAACGGCGGGCCCCGCGCCATCCGCTATTCGAGCGCGGCGAACTTCTCGATGTCGCCCTCGGTGCCCGAGACGATGATGAGGTCGTGGTTGGAGACCACGGTCTCCTGCGTCGCGTACGTGAACGGCTTGCCGGGGCTCTTCACGCCGACCACGGTCACGTTGTGCCGCGATCGGACGCCCGACTCGGTGAGGTTCTTGCCGCGGATCGGCTTCGGCGGGTACATCTTCACGAGCGCGAAGTCGTCGTCGAACTCGATGAAGTCGAGCATGCGGCCCGACACCAGGTGCGCGGTCCGCTCGCCCGCCTCGCGCTCGGGGTAGATGACGTGGTTCGCGCCGATCCGCTCGAGGATCTTGCCGTGCGAGGTCGAGATGGCCTTCGCCCAGATCTGCGGGATCTTGAGGTCGACGAGGTTCGCGGTGATCAGCACCGACGCCTCGACCGACGATCCGACCGCGCAGACGGCGATCGAGAACTCCTGCGCGCCGATCTGCTTCAGCGCGTCGAGCGACTTGGCGTCCGCGACGACGGCGTGCGTGACGCGCTCGGCCCACTTCTGGACGAGGCCCTCGTCCGCGTCGACGGCGAGCACTTCGCGGCCGAGGCGGTCGAGCTGGCCGGCGGTGGCCGCCCCGAACCGCCCGAGTCCGATGACGAGCACTGGAGCGTCGTGCTTGATGCGATCAACCAACGATGGGCCTCTCTTCCGGTCGTCTGAACAGCTGGCGCTTCTGCGATGCCGCGAGGGCGGCCGCAAGGGTGACCGTGCCCACGCGTCCCATGAACATGGTGAGGGCCATGACGTACTTGCCCTCCGGGGGCAGCGATTCGGTGAGCCCCGTCGACAGCCCGCAGGTGGCGAACGCCGAGATCACGTCGAACAGCACGAAGTCGAGCGCCGACTTCGTGATCTGGGTGATGATGACGGTCGAGACGGCGACGATGGTCGCGCCCCACAGCACGACGCTGACGGCCAGGCGCAGGATGTCGCGGGGGATGCGCCGCCCGAACGCCTCCATCGCGGGTGCACCGCGCGCCTCCGCGTAGGCCGCGAGGAACAGGACGGCGAGCGTGGTCACCTTGATGCCGCCCGCCGTGGACGCGGAACCGCCGCCGACGAACATCAGCATGTCGGTCACGAGCAGGCTCGATCCGTACAGGTCGGCCATGTCGATCGTCGCGAAGCCGCCCGAGCGGGTCATCGTCGACATGAAGAACGCCTCGTAGAACGTCTTCAGGAAGCTGAGGCCGCCGTACGTCTTCGGGTTGTTGTACTCGAGCACGAGGAAGGTCACCGCGCCGGCGATCCAGAGCACGATGGTCGTCGTGAGCGTGAGCTTCACGTGCACGCTCCATCGGCGCGGGCTCCTCCACGTCCGCAGCAGCGCGAAGATCACCGGGAAGCCGAGGCTGCCGAGGAACACGGCGAGCATCATGAGCGACTGGAACCAGTAGTCGTCGAAGAACTCGACGGGGCCGAGCGGGTTGGGGTTGAAGCCCGTGTTCGTGAACGCGCTGACCGCGTAGTAGGCCGAGTACCAGACGCTCAGCCCGAAGTCGTAGCCCTTGGCGAGCACGCTCGGGATCATGCCGAGCATGATCACGGCCTCGATGGAGAGCGTGCTGACCGCGACGGTCGCGAGCAGCCCGCCGACCTCGCCGAGCCGCACCGCCTGTCGCTCGGAGACCGGTCCCGCGTGCACGCGGGACGGATTCGTGTCGCTCGCGGCGATGAGCTTGGCGCGCAGCCCCAGTCGCCGAGAGACGACGAGGCCGAGGATCGACGCGAGCGTCAGCACGCCCATGCCGCCGATGTTCATGCCGATGAAGATGATGGTGTTGCCGAACGGCGACCAGTGCGTCGCCATGTCGACGGTCGTGAGGCCGGTCACGCAGATCGTGGAGACCGCCGTGAAGAACGCGTCGTAGAGCGGCGTCCCGCCGGTTCCGGCGCCCGCGCGTGCGACGGGCAGCGAGAGCAGGGCCGTCGTGATGAGGATGAGGGTCGCGAACACGAGGATCGCGAAGCGCGACGGCGAGCTCTTCACGAGCGTGTCGAACGCGTCGCGCACGCGACCGAGCCATGAGCGCGGGGAGAAGGCCCGACGACCCACGGTGTGCGAGGCCATCCGCCCTCCTCCGCTCGACGCGAGAGTCATGGTACTCCCCGGCTCGGGCGCGACTGGCTACCCTTGCACCATGGCGGACATCTTCGACGTGGTGGCGGATCCGACCCGGCGCGACATCCTCGGCGTGCTCCTCGACCGCGAGACCTCGCAGCCCGACTCCGGCGGCGAGATCAGCGTCGGCGAGATCGTCACGGCGCTCGGCGTCAGCCAGCCGACGGTGTCGAAGCACCTCAAGGTGCTCCGCGAGTCCGGCCTGGTCGGCGTCCGCGAGGAGGGCCAGCACCGCTATTACCACCTCGACCGCGCGCCGCTGGAGCGCCTCGAGGACTGGCTCATCCCCTTCGTGACGACGGATGCCGCGGCCGACGCCGCGACGCTGGCCGGCGCCGACGCCGTCGGCGAGGAACTGAACGACGACCAGCGCGCGTTCGCCTCGGCGCTCGGCAAGGCCTTCGCCGACACCGCGCGCCAGGTCACCGCGGTGGTCGGCGCGAAGCGCCGCCGGTAGGCGCGGCGGGCGGCGGTCCCGGCCTCAGCGCAGGCGCTTGACCATCTCGAGTTCGAGCCCGCCGGGTTCGAGCTCGTACTCCCGGCTGTGCCCGGTGTAGTCGAAGCCGCGGCGCTCGTAGTACCGGCGTGCCCGGGGGTTGTCCTCGTGCACCTCGAGCCGCAGCGTGTCGGCCCGGGCGCTCGCCCACCGCTCGATCTCGGCGAGCAGCGCGTCCGCCACGGCGTTCGCGCCGCCGCGACGGTCGGGCGTGACGTAGACGCCGACGAGCAGCGGGCCGGTCGCGGCATCCGGCACGTAGCAGCCCATCGTGCCGACCCAGCGCCCGCCCTCGATCGCGACGATCACGGTCTGCACCGCCGACTCGCCGCGCCTGGCGCGTGTGCGCCACTCGGCCTCGTCGTACCCGAGGGCGCGCTCGAGCGTGTCGCCGAACGCGATCGGGGTGTCGCCGAGCATCTCGAGCCGGAGGTCGCGGACCTCGCGCCAGTCGTCCTCGCTGGTGGTCCGGATGACGAGTTCGGGTCGGGTCATCCCCCGAAACTAACGGATGCCGCGGGGTGGCCGATCCGGGCCGACGGCGCCGCGCGCGTGGATGGGCTAGACTACCGCGGGGCGTTCGCGCCCACGGCTGCGGCACGCGCGGCCGACCCGGATCTTTGTGAGGTATTCGTGGGTTCCGTCATCAAGAAGCGTCGCAAGCGCATGGCGAAGAAGAAGCACCGCAAGCTGCTTCGCAAGACTCGCCACCAGCGTCGCAACAAGAAGTAGTCGCTCAGCGACCACGGCATGAGCGTCAGGCCTCACGGCCTGGCGCTTTTCGCTGTCTCCCGCCGACGTATCCTGACGGGGTGAACCCGACGCTCCGCGACATCCGCCTCACCCTCATCGGCAAGCCCGGATGCCACCTCTGCGACGCCGCACGCGAGGTCGTGACGTGCGTGCGCGAGGAACTCGCCGCGACGCCGGGGTCGCCGCGGACGACGCTCGAGGAGCGCTCGATCCTCGACGACGAGGCGCTGCGCGCCCGCTACGCCGAGGAGATCCCCGTTCTGCTCATCGACGACGAGGTGCACGGCTACTGGCGGCTCGACCCGGTGCGCCTCAAGACGGCGCTGCTCGCGCGCGGCTGAGCCGACGCGCACCCGCCTAGCCTGAGGCACCCGTTCGTTCAAGGGGGTGCCGACCGCCCGCGTCCCGCGTTGACTGGCCGGATGACGACGGACTCGCACGCGCGCCACGCCGCCCTCCCGAGCGACCTCGACACCCACGCCGACGTGATCGTGGTCGGCGCCGGCATCACCGGCCTGTCGACCGCGGTCATGCTGCTCGACGCCGGTCGTTCGGTGACGGTGCTCGAACAGGACGTGCCCGGCGCCCTCGCGAGCGGCCGCAACACGGGCAAGGCGAGCCTGTTGCAGGGCACTCGGCTGTCGACGATCCGGCGGAACCACCCGGCGCGCCTCGTGCGCGCCTACGTCGACGCGAACCGCGCGGGGCAGCAGTGGCTGCGGCGCGCGTGCGAACGGGCCGACGTCGCGTTCCGGACCGCGACGGCGTACAGCTACGCCCAGACGGCCGGCGGTCTCCCCGCCGTCCAGGACGAGGCGGACGCCGCGCGCGAAGCGGGGCTGCCCGTGCGGCGCGTGGTCGAGGTCGACGACGACGTCCGGTTCCCGTTCGCCGGAGCCGTGGCGCTCGACGGGCAGCTCGCGCTGCACCCGCCGGAGCTGATGCACGGCCTCGCCGCGCTCGTCGAGGCCGCAGGCGGGCGGCTCGTGTCGGGCGTGCGCGCGCTCGGCGTGCGCGCCTCCGACCCGGTCGTCGTGCGCACGACGGCGGGCGAGTTCACCGCGAACCAGGTCGTGATCGCGACGGGTGCGCCGATGCTCGACCGCGGGCTCTACTGGGCGAAGACGAGCGGCTTCCGATCGATGCTCGCCGCGTTCGACCTGCCGGGCGCGGGGCCCGACGGGCTGTACCTGTCCGTGGACGACCCGTCCCGCAGCATCCGCACGCACGAGCACGCCGACGGGCGGCATCTCATCGTGGGCGGCGGCGACCATCGCACGGGCCGCGAGGACGCGACCGACCTGCTCCGCGCCGAGCTCCTCGGCTGGGCCCGCGCCTGGTGGCCCGAGGCCGGCGAGCCGGAGGTGTGGGCCGCGCAGGACTACGAATCGCACAACACCGTCCCGTTCGCGGGGCGGATGCCGCGCGGCCGGGGTCGCGTCTGGTTCGCCACCGGGTACGCGAAGTGGGGCCTCACGAACGGCGTCGCCGCGGGAATCCGCATCGCGCACGAGATGCTCGGTGCGCGCCGGCCGGACTGGGCGCGCACGATCGGTACCCGGGCGACCGTGCCCGCCGACCTCGTCCGCGGTGCGGTGGAAGGGGCGCGGGTCGGCGTGGTCGCCGTGCAGGGCTGGGTGGGGGCGCTGCGCGCACCCGAACTCGGCGCGGCGGGCGCGGATGCGGCGGAGCGGGAGGCGGCGGTGCCGGGTGCCGCGGTGCCCGACGCGGCCGCACCGCCCGAGGGCGTCGGCGTCGTCCTCCGCCGCGGCATCCGCCCGACGGGCGTCTCGACCGTCGGCGGCGAGACCTGCGCCGTGTCCGCCGTGTGCCCGCACCTCGGCGGCATCCTGAACTGGAACGACGCCGAGGCGACGTGGGACTGCCCCCTTCACGCCTCGCGCTTCGACCACCGCGGGCGACGCATCGAGGGCCCGGCGGTCTCGGACCTCGCGCGCCGGGACTGAATCAGTCGTCCGATCCGGCGCCGTCACGCTCGGGATGCCGCATGCCGCCGCGTCGCCCGACCTCTGGCGTGTCGAGCCAGGTGGCGCGCGACTCCCGCTCCGCGGCCTCGCGCCGCGCGAACCATCCGGCGATCGGCACGTCCGTCGAGGAGTGCGCCACGATCGAGAGCACGATCGCGACGACGACGACGTGGAACATGAGGTCGGCCTCGGGCGCCCCGCTCTGCAGCACGAGCAGGCCGTACAGCACCGAGGCGAACCCCTTCGGACCGAACCAGGCCGCGGTCGCGCGTTCCTCCCAGGGCAGGCCGCTGCCGATGAGCGACAGCTCGACCGCGGCCGGCCGGGCGAAGACCATGAGCAGCACGCCGAACAGGTACGCCGTCCACGGCACCGAGGCGAGCAGTTCGGGCGAGATGAGGGCGCCGAACATCAGGATGGCGAGGAGCTTCAGGAGCTCGGAGAACTGCCCGCCGAACTCGGCGAAGGCGTCGCGCATCTCCGGCGCGGCCGTCGCGATCGTGATGCCGGCCGCGTAGGCGGCGAGGTAGAGGTTCGCGTGCGTCACGGTGCAGATGCCGAGCACGATCAGCGCGACCGCGACCGGAGTGAGCGACGCGTAGAGCGGCGTGCGCGAGAACACCTTCCGGCGCACGAGCCACGCGACCGCGAGCGGCACCGCGATCCCGACCGCGATGCCGAGCGCGAGCTCCTCGGCGAGGACGAGCGGCTCGACCTCGGGCCCGCCGACCGTCGCGATGAGGATGAGCACGACGGGCAGGGCCAGTCCGTCGTTCAGGCCCGACTCGACGCCGAGCAGGTGTCGGACGCGGTGCGGGATCTCGCCGCGGCCGACGATCGCGCTCGCGAACACCGGGTCGGTCGGCGCGAGCACCGCCGCGACGAGCGCCGCTTCGAGCCAGGTGAACCCCAGCAGCCACACGCCGAGCACGGTCGTGATGGCGAACGTGATCGGCATGCCGAGCAGCAGCGCGCGGCCCGGGAGCCGCCACGCGGCGCGCAGCTGCTGCAGCGCGACCTCCTGCCCGTCGGTGAAGAGCACCACGAACAACGCGAGCGACGACACGGTCGTGACCGTGGGATCGGTCGGCTCGAGCACGATGACGTCGAGCATGCCGCTGCCGAGGAAGAAGCCGGCGACCAGGAAGAGCACCGTCGTCGACAGCACCGTGCGGTGCGCCAGCCCCGAGATCAGGATGGCGGCGAGCAGTACCAGTGCGAACGACAGCAGCAGGGCATCCACACGGACAGTCTGCCGGTTGCCGGCGCCCGACCACCGGGTCCGCGGGCGATGTCGTCGTGACATGACGCGAAACGCTGCTTCCTCGTGCCCGTCGAGCAGATCGCGTCAGCTCGACGGTCGAAAGATCGGTGGATGGATCGGCCGGGACTCGTCCTCGACAGACGGCGTGGGGCGGCGACCTCCCCTGGTGGGACGGCTGCGAGTGGCGCGGGCACCTCTGGCGGCGAGGCTGGCGTCGTGGGAGCACGGATCGGTCTTCCGGCGGAGCTGGCGGGTTCGCCGTTCGCCGTTGCCCGAGCCAGGCGGGCGGGGATCGGCGAAGGGCGGCTCCGCGGTGCGGACCTCGCTCGCCCGTTCCACGGCGTCCGCGTCCCCTCGTCGGACGACCTCGACCTGCTCGCCGTCTGCCGGGCGTACCGGGAGCGCATGCGACCGTGCGAGGTGTTCACCCATCGAACGGCCGCGGCGCTCCACGGACTGCCCGTCGCAGGGCGCAGGCCGGACGGCGCGATCGACGTCGCGGCCGCCGAGCCGCACGGAATCCCGCGTGCCCGCGGCGTGCGCGGGCATCGTGTCCGCCGGGACCTCGTGCGGGTCGGCTCGATCATGGGACTTCGCGTCGTCTCGGCCGTCGATGCCTGGTGCCAGCTCGCCGCCGACCTGACGGAGCGCGAACTCGTCGTGATCGGCGACGCCCTCGTGCGCCGGCAGCGCCCGATCGCCCCGCTCGACGAGTTGCACCGCGCCGTGGCGCGCACGGCCGGCCGACGCGGTCACCGTCGGCTCGTGCGGGCGCTCGCTCGCGTGCGCGCACGCACGGACTCGCCGGCGGAGACGGAGCTCCGCCTCGACCTCGTCGACGCCGGGTTGCCCGAACCCGATGTCAACATGCCGATCAGGGATGCCTCGGGGCGGCCGATCGCCATCGGCGACCTCGTCTACTCGCGTTGGCGGGTCCTGGTCGAATACGACGGCGACCACCATCGGACGGACCGAGCGCAGTACGCACGGGATGTTGATCGGCTCGACGATCTCGCGCACGCCGGGTGGCGGGTCATCCGGTTCAACGCGACTCATGTCGGCCGACGCCGAGCAGACCGGATCGAGCGCGTTCGCGCCGCCCTCATCGCCGCCGACTGGGCTCCACCGGCCTGAACGGCCCCGCGCCGCCCGGGCGCCGCGCCGCCGCGCCGCATCCGTCCGGCGCGCTCGAATGACGCGAATCGACCGATCGGCCATCCCGCAGAGCGGTTCGCGTCATCTCACCGAGACGGGCGGTGGGCAGGCGACGGGGCCGCGACTACGGCAGCAGGCGCGTCGGGCCGCGGAACAGGTAGGTCGTCTCGCGGATCGAGTGCTCGTCGAGCATGAGCATCAGCAGGCGCGCGAGCCCCATGCCGAAGCCGCCGTGCGGCGGCACGCCGTAGCGGAAGAAGTCGAGGTAGAAGCCGAGCTCCTCGGGGTCGAGGCCCTTCTCCTTCGCCTGCTCGACGAGGACGTCGATGCGGTGCTCGCGCTGCGCGCCCGTCGAGATCTCGACGCCGTTGTAGATGAGGTCGTACGAGTTCGTGATCGACGGGTCGCCCTCGCGGCGCATGTGGTAGAACGGCCGGATGCTCGAGGCGTAGTCCGTGAGGAACACGAAGTCGTGGCCGTAGGTCTCCTTGACGTACTTCGAGATCTGGCGCTCGCCCTCGGGGTCCATGTCGGCGTCGGCGCGCGGCACGACGTATCCGCGCGACGCGACGATCTCCTTGGCCTCCGCGAGCGGGATGCGCGGGAACGGCGTCGTCGGCACGGCGACCTCGACGCCGAAGAGCTCGCGGATCTCGTCGCCGTGCTTGGCGACGACGGCCGTGAAGCCCGCGACGAGGAGCTCCTCGTGCATCGCCATGACGTCCTCGTGCGAGTCGACCCAGCTCATCTCGGCGTCGATCGAGGTGAACTCGGTCGCGTGGCGCGACGTGAACGACGGGTCGGCGCGGAATGCCGGGCCGACCTCGAAGACGCGGCCGAAACCAGCCGGCTGCGCCATCTGCTTGAAGAACTGCGGGCTCTGCGAGAGGTACGCCGTGCCGTCGAAGTAGCCGAGCTCGAACAGCTCGGCGCGCGACTCGGAGGCCGAGGCCATGAGCTTCGGCGTCTGGATCTCGACCCAGTCGCGCTCGACCCAGTAGGTGCGGAGCGCGTGAAGGAAGGTCGTCTGGATGCGGAAGATGAGGTTCTGCTTCGGGTGGCGCAGGTCGAGGAAGCGCCAGTCCTGGCGCTTGTCGAGGCTCGAGTCGGCCGCGATCGGCGTCTCGAGCGCCTCGGTCACGACGTCGAGCGACTCGATCCTCACCTCGAGGCCGCCGAGCTTCACCCGCTCGTCGTGCTTCAGCTGACCGGTGACGGTGACGAACGTGCCGTGGCCGAGCGACGAGATCTGCTCCGTGAGCGCGAACGCCTCGGCCGCGCCGACGCTCACGCCCTCCGGGTCGAGCTCGCGCACCGCCGGGTTCACGAGCTGCACTGCACCCGACTCGTCGCGCAGGATGATGAACTGCACCTTCTTCTGATCGCGGACCGTCTCCACCCAGCCGGCGACGGTGACCGGCCCGTCGGGAAGGGCGGCGAGCTGCTTGACCAGGGTGCGCGTGTTCACGACAGGCCATCCTACCGGCCGCGCTTTCCCCGCCGGACCGGGGCCGGTCGCCGGCCGCATCGGGCGCTCGGCGATTTCGAAGGGAACCGGTTCGTAGACTGGAGGGCGTGCCGGCCGAGCAGATCCATCTCGTGCGCCACGGCGAGGTCTTCAACCCGCAGGGCGTGCTCTACGGTCGTCTCCCCGGATTCGGGTTGAGCGACCTCGGCCGCGCGATGGCCGAGGCCGCCGCGCTCGACCTCGTCGCACGCAAGCGCCACGTGGCATCCCTCGTCTCGTCGCCCCTCCAGCGCACGCGGCAGTCGGCTGAGCCGATCGCCAAGGCCTTCGACCTCGAGCCGACGATCGACGATCGCATCATCGAGCCGACGAACCGCTTCGAGGGCAAGCGGATGTCGGGGCGCGACTCCGCGCTGCGCGACGTGCGCAACTGGGCCTTCCTGGTCAACCCGTGGGAGCCCAGCTGGGGCGAGCCGTTCCGCTCGATCGCCGACCGCATGCTCGAGGCGATGACGCAGGCCGCCGATTCCATCGACGACGGCGATGTGGTGATGGTCAGCCACCAGTTGCCGATCTGGATGGTGCACCGTCGCGTCGCCGGCAGGTCGCTCGCGCACGACCCCCGCCGCCGCCGCTGCGCGCTCTCGAGCATCACGACGTTCGAGCGTCGCGGCCGCCGGTTCGTGGAGGTCGGCTACCGCGACCCCGCCGCCGGGTTGCAGTCGCAGGCAACGGACGTGGGTGCGGTGTGATGGGCGCACGCAGGCTCGCCGTCGCGGCGCTCGCCGTGGCATCCGTCGTCGCCCTGGCCGGATGCTCGAGCGACCCGCTCGCCGAGCAGTACCGCGAGGGCAGCGGCAAGGGCTACATCGCCGGCGACGGCACGATCTCGGAGTACCCGGCCGACGAGCGCGGCGAGCCGGTCGCCTTCGCGGGCACGAGCATCGAGGGCGACGAGATCGACTCGGCCGAACTCCTCGGCGAGGTCGCCGTCGTGAACTTCTGGTACGCGGGCTGCGCGCCGTGCCGTGCCGAGGCGCCCATGCTGCAGGAGGTGTTCGAGCAGTTCGACGGGAACGGCGCGGCGTTCGTGGGCGTCAACGTCCGCGACCAGGCGGCGACCGCGGCGTCCTTCGAGGAGACGTTCGGCATCACCTACCCGTCGATCGTCGACGCGAACGACGGCGCCGTGCAGTACGCGTTCGCGGGCGACGTGCCCCCGGCCGCCGTGCCGACGACGCTCGTGCTCGACGCCGAGGGCCGGGTCGCCGCGCGCATCCTCGGCCAGTTGAAGGATGCGTCGATCCTCGAGACCATCGTCGGCGACCTCGTCGACGAAGCCGCGACGGCGTAGCGGCGGCGCGGGCACGACATGGACCTCGGGGAGATCGTCTTCAACGGGCAACTGCTCGCCGCGTTGCCGATCGCGCTCGCGGCGGGGCTCGTCTCGTTCGTGTCGCCGTGCGTGCTGCCGCTCGTGCCGGGCTACCTCGGCTACCTCGGCGGGTTCGCCGATGCGAGCGCCGAGGCCGACGAGGCGCGCCGTGCGCGTCGGCGGCTGCTCCTCGGCGTGCTCCTCTTCATCGCGGGCTTCACGCTCGTCTTCCTGATCTTCACGACGACGTTCGGGGTGCTGGGCGCGTGGCTCGCCCGCTGGTCCGACCTCATCATCCGCGTGCTCGGCGTCGTCCTCATCGTGATGGGCCTCGTCTTCATCGGGCAGTTCACGTTCCTGCAGCGCACCTTCAGGCCGTCGTGGCGACCGGCGACCGGCCTCGCGGGCGCGCCGCTGCTCGGCATCGTGTTCGGCCTCGGCTGGACGCCGTGCATCGGCCCGACGCTCGCGGTCGTGCTCGCACTGAGCGCCGACTCCGCGTCGGCCGGCCGCGGCGCGCTGCTCGGTCTCGCCTATTGCATCGGCCTCGGCATCCCGTTCGTGCTCGTCGCGCTCGGCTTCGCCTGGGCG
Source organism: Agromyces molybdatiresistens (assembly GCF_052748445.2). Classification (NCBI taxonomy): domain Bacteria; kingdom Bacillati; phylum Actinomycetota; class Actinomycetes; order Micrococcales; family Microbacteriaceae; genus Agromyces; species Agromyces molybdatiresistens. Next base: position 368,832 of record NZ_CM188258.1, read on the forward strand.
GCCAACGCGCTCGCGTTCGTGCGGAGGCACATCCGCGCCGTGAACCTCGTCGGCGGCGGGCTGCTCATCCTCATCGGCCTGCTCATGGTGTCGGGCCTCTGGACCATCTGGATGTACGAGTTGCAGGCGGTGATCAGTGGTTTCGTCCCGGCGATCTGAGGCTGAGCGAGCGGATGCCGCGCCAGCGCGCGGCACGGGCGTCGACCCGCTCCGGCCGGACGACTACGACGACGGCGCGACCGCGCCGCGCGCGGACGACGCCGGGGGTCCCGAGGGATCGGGCGGCACCGCGGCATCCGTCACCGCACCGAAGCTCGGCCCCGCCGAGTGGATGCGGTTCGCATGGCGCCAGCTCACGAGCATGCGCACCGCACTGCTCCTCCTCCTGCTGCTGGCGATCGCCGCGGTGCCCGGCTCGCTCGTGCCGCAGCGCTCGAGCGACCCGAACGGCGTCGTTCAGTACTTCGCCGACAACCCCGACCTCGCGCCGGTGCTCGACTCGTTCCAGATGTTCGACGTCTACACGTCGGTCTGGTTCTCGGCGATCTACCTGCTGCTCTTCGTGTCGCTCATCGGCTGCATCATCCCGCGGACGAAGCACCACCTCGAGGCGCTGCGCGCCCGCCCGCCGAAGACCCCCGCGCGGCTGTCGCGACTCTCGGCGTACACGGAGCGGGAGCTCGACGTCGGCGACGCGAGGTCCGGCGACTTGGCGTCCGCGGAGACTGCGATCGCCTCGGCCGCCGCCGAGCTGAGGAAGTCCGGCTACCGCGTCGACCGCTACGACCAGCGCGGCGCCCCGTCGGTGTCGGCCGAGCGCGGCTACCTCCGCGAGACCGGCAACCTCGTGTTCCACACCGCACTCGTCGGCGTGCTCGTCGCCGTGGCGATCGGCGGAGGGTTCGGCTTCTCCGGCCAGCGGGTGATCGTCGAGGGCCAGTCGTTCGTGAACACGCTCGCGGCCTACGACTCGTTCAACCCCGGTCGATTCTTCGACGACGGCCGCCTCACGCCCTACCGCCTGACGCTCGACGAGCTCGACGCGGTCTACGAGACCGAGAACACCGACGCGCTCGGCCAGGCGATCGACTTCACGGCGCACGTGACGATCGACGGACCGGACGGCGCGACCGAGCGCGACGTCAAGGTGAACGAGCCCCTCTACGAGTACGGCACCGACGTGTACCTGCTCGGCAACGGCTACGCGCCGACCATCACGGTGCGCGATCCCGACGGGAACGTCGTGTTCACCGACTCGGTGCCCTTCCTCCCGCAGGACGACAACCTCACCTCGATCGGCGTCGTGAAGGTGCCGGACGGACTCGCCGAGCAGATCGGCCTCGTCGGCTTCTTCTACCCGACGCAGACGACGCTCTCCTCGGGCGCGTACACGTCGACCTTCCCCGACCTCGTGTACCCGGTGCTCACGCTGAACGTGTACTCCGGCGACCTCGGCATCGACGACGGCACGCCCCGCTCGGTGTACCAGCTCGACACGAGCGGGATGGAACAGCTCACGGGCGGGCAGACCGGCGTGGACTCGGTCGAGCTCATGCCCGGCGACTCGGCCGAGCTGCCCGACGGGCTCGGCACCGTCGAGTTCGCGACCGCGTCGCCCGATGCCGCCGGCGACGACTACTCCGAGAGCGTGCCGCGCTTCGCCTCGTTCGACGTGCACCACGATCCGTCGCAGGTCTGGGTGCTCGTCTTCGCGCTGCTGATCCTCGGCGGGCTGCTGCTCTCGCTCTTCGTGCCGCGCCGTCGCATGTGGGTGAAGGCCGTCACCCGGTCCGACGGCCGCGTCGTGCTCGAGTACGCGGGCCTCGCCCGCGGCGACGACCCCGGGCTCGAGCGCGCGGTCGAGGAGTTCGCCGACCGGCACGCCGGAACGGGACCGGTGGTCGAGGAGCGAGCGAAGCTCGCCGATCGGGACCAGACGTAAGGTGGAACAGTGACGCTCGACGAGATCTCCATCATCGCCGTGTACTCGGCGATGGCCGTGTACGCGATCGCGTTCATCGCGTACGCGATCGACCTGGCCCGTCGCTCGGCCGCGTCGGCGCAGGCGACGGATGCCGCGACCGCGGGCGTCACGGATGGCCCCGCTGACGCGAGCGCGACGAGCGTGCGGGAGCCCGTGCTGCAGGGTGCCGGGGCGACCGCCTCCGCCGATGCCGCCGGCGCGACCGCGGCCCCGCCCCGCGCGGGCAAGGGAGCGGTGGGGCGCGCCGGTCGGAACGGCGCAGGCGCCGCGCCATCCGTCGACTACGGCCGCTCGCCCTCGCTGCGTGTCGCCGTCGCGATGACGGTGATCGCCTGGGCGCTGCACCTCGCCGCGACCGTGCTGCGCGGCATCGCCGCCGGGCGCGTGCCGTGGGCGAACATGTACGAGTTCGCGCTCACCGGCACGCTCGTCATCACGACGGTCTTCCTGCTGGTGCTGCTCATCGCGAAGACCGACCTGCGATTCCTCGGCACGTTCGTGACCGGGCTCGTGCTCGTGCTGCTCGGTGTGGCGACCGTGAACTTCTACGTCAGCGTCGTTCCCCTGCCGCCGGCTCTGCAGTCGGTCTGGCTCGTGATCCACGTGTTCGTCGCGACCTCGGCCGTCGGGTTCTTCGCGCTCGGATTCGCGCTGTCGGTCGTGCAGCTCATGCAGTCGCGCCGCGAGGCGATCGCCGCGACCGCCGACTCGGTGAAGAAGTCGTTCCTCGCGACGCTGCCCGACTCGACCGCGCTCGAGAACCTCGCCTACCGCGTCAACATCATCGGGTTCATCCTCTGGACGTTCACCCTCATGGCGGGAGCGATCTGGGCGGAGAAGGCCTGGGGCCGCTACTGGGGCTGGGACACCAAGGAGGTGTGGACCTTCATCATCTGGGTGGTCTACGCCGGCTACATCCACGCCCGGGCGACCCGCGGATGGCGCGGCTCGCGTTCGGCCTGGCTCGCGATCATCGGCTTCTCGGCCGTGCTCTTCAACTTCACGGTCGTCAACCTGTTCTTCAAGGGGCTGCACGCGTACTCGGGACTGTGATCGCCTCGCACCCCGCGACCGCTTCGAGGGCTCCCGCCGGCTTCGGCCGCGGGGGCCCTCGTCGTCTTCGGCGAGCGGGCGCGGTGCGCGACACGCCCGGGATGCACGCTCGATTTGCCCGGCCGTTCGGCGGCCCGTAGATTCTTCTTCGTTGCCACGGCAGCCGGGAGCGAGAAGCTCACGGGGCAGGCAGCGAATCCCAGCCAAACAGCCTCGTAGGCGCCTCGTGCGACTCGGTTGCTTCAAGCCTGGGAGAACGTCTCACCACCTCCCTCCGCTCGAGTTCGAGCGGTCCTCGAACGCCCAGCGTTCTCGGATCCGGCGGTGGTAGACTTGGGAAGTTGCCCTGGGGGCTGGTCGTGAGGCCGGAGCCCGGGTGCGTCCGTTCCTTGAGAACTCAACAGCGTGCACTATGTTCAATGCCAATTTTTTGAACCCCGTGTTTTCTGCCTTTTGGTGGGGGACGGGTTTCCTTTGATTGATGGACAATTTGATTTTTTGTAGTCAGTTGTTTCTCTGTCAGTGATTGAACTTGACTGGCCTTTCGGGGTTGGTTGAACCATTTTTTTTGGAGAGTTTGATCCTGGCTCAGGACGAACGCTGGCGGCGTGCTTAACACATGCAAGTCGAACGATGAAGCCCAGCTTGCTGGGTGGATTAGTGGCGAACGGGTGAGTAACACGTGAGTAACCTGCCCTGGACTCTGGGATAACCCCGAGAAATCGGAGCTAATACCGGATAGGACCTTGAGCGGCATCGCTTGGGGTGGAAAGTTTTTTCGGTTTGGGATGGACTCGCGGCCTATCAGCTTGTTGGTGAGGTAATGGCTCACCAAGGCGTCGACGGGTAGCCGGCCTGAGAGGGTGACCGGCCACACTGGGACTGAGACACGGCCCAGACTCCTACGGGAGGCAGCAGTGGGGAATATTGCACAATGGGCGCAAGCCTGATGCAGCAACGCCGCGTGCGGGATGACGGCCTTCGGGTTGTAAACCGCTTTTAGTAAGGAAGAAGGGGGGCCTTCGGGTTTCTTGACGGTACTTGCAGAAAAAGGACCGGCTAACTACGTGCCAGCAGCCGCGGTAATACGTAGGGTCCGAGCGTTGTCCGGAATTATTGGGCGTAAAGAGCTCGTAGGCGGTTTGTCGCGTCTGCTGTGAAATCCCGAGGCTCAACCTCGGGCCTGCAGTGGGTACGGGCAGACTTGAGTGGTGTAGGGGAGACTGGAATTCCTGGTGTAGCGGTGGAATGCGCAGATATCAGGAGGAACACCGATGGCGAAGGCAGGTCTCTGGGCACTTACTGACGCTGAGGAGCGAAAGCGTGGGGAGCGAACAGGATTAGATACCCTGGTAGTCCACGCCGTAAACGTTGGGCGCTAGATGTGGGGACCTTTCCACGGTTTCCGTGTCGTAGCTAACGCATTAAGCGCCCCGCCTGGGGAGTACGGCCGCAAGGCTAAAACTCAAAGGAATTGACGGGGGCCCGCACAAGCGGCGGAGCATGCGGATTAATTCGATGCAACGCGAAGAACCTTACCAAGGCTTGACATGACCGAGAACGCCGCAGAAATGTGGAACTCTTTGGACACTCGGTTACAGGTGGTGCATGGTTGTCGTCAGCTCGTGTCGTGAGATGTTGGGTTAAGTCCCGCAACGAGCGCAACCCTCGTCGCATGTTGCCAGCACGTTATGGTGGGGACTCATGTGAGACTGCCGGGGTCAACTCGGAGGAAGGTGGGGATGACGTCAAATCATCATGCCCCTTATGTCTTGGGCTTCACGCATGCTACAATGGCCGGTACAAAGGGCTGCGATGTCGTAAGGCGGAGCGAATCCCAAAAAGCCGGTCTCAGTTCGGATTGAGGTCTGCAACTCGACCTCATGAAGTCGGAGTCGCTAGTAATCGCAGATCAGCAACGCTGCGGTGAATACGTTCCCGGGCCTTGTACACACCGCCCGTCAAGTCATGAAAGTCGGTAACACCCGAAGCCGGTGGCCTAACCCTTGTGGAGGGAGCCGTCGAAGGTGGGATCGGTGATTAGGACTAAGTCGTAACAAGGTAGCCGTACCGGAAGGTGCGGCTGGATCACCTCCTTTCTAAGGAGCATCTGGAGGCTTTCGGGCCTTCCAGGCGCCGGATCGAGCCGTTCGTGCTCGCCGGTAGCTCATGGGTGGAACATTGACATAGGCATCAGCTGCAAGGGTCTTGACCTAGTACGCCGTCCTTCGGGGTGGTTGGAACGGTGGGGGTCGGCGGGGTTGGTGCGTGCACGCTGTTGGGTCCTGAGGGACCGGACACGGCCTGGTGCCCTTCGGGGTGCGGGGTGGGGATGGTTTCCCTTCAGGCCTTCATCGAAGCCGGCGGTTGCTGGTGGGGGTGGGGGTTCTGGCCGTCTGTTGAGAACTACATAGTGGACGCGAGCATCTTAGATTCAATGTCTTCGGACGTTGGGTCACAAGGTGAGTCGCCGGTTGGGTGCCTTTCGGGGTGCCCGGTTGGCGTATTCACTGGTCAATTTCGCATCCGGGCCTTCGGGTTCGGGTGCACGAATTCGATCGAACTCATGTGATTTCAAGTTTCTAAGAGCAAACGGTGGATGCCTTGGCATCTGGAGCCGAAGAAGGACGTCGTAATCTGCGATAAGCCTCGGGGAGCTGATAAACGAGCTGTGAGCCGAGGATTTCCGAATGGGGAAACCCCGCCAGGCCCTTCGGGTGACCTGGTGACTCCCGCCTGAATGTATAGGGCGGGTAGAGGGAACGTGGGGAAGTGAAACATCTCAGTACCCACAGGAAGAGAAAACAACCGTGATTCCGTGAGTAGTGGCGAGCGAAAGCGGATGAGGCTAAACCGGTCATGTGTGATACCCGGCAGGGGTTGCATGGTCGGGGTTGTGGGACCTCTCTGGTCGATCTGCCGGTCGGCCGCGGTGACGCGTCAGGTATAGACGAATCGGTTTGAATGCCGGACCGGAGTGGGTGTGAGTCCCGTAGTCGAAATGTCTGGCGGCCCGGAGGGGGATCCCAAGTAGCACGGGGCCCGAGAAATCCCGTGTGAATCTGTCAGGACCACCTGATAAGCCTAAATACTCCCAGATGACCGATAGCGGACAAGTACCGTGAGGGAAAGGTGAAAAGTACCCCGGGAGGGGAGTGAAATAGTACCTGAAACCGTTTGCTTACAAACCGTCGGAGCCTCCTTGTTGGGGTGACGGCGTGCCTTTTGAAGAATGAGCCTGCGAGTTAGTGATCTGTGGCGAGGTTAACCCGTGTGGGGTAGCCGTAGCGAAAGCGAGTCTGAATAGGGCGTTTTAGTCGCAGGTTCTAGACCCGAAGCGAAGTGATCTATCCATGGCCAGGTTGAAGCGACGGTAAGACGTCGTGGAGGACCGAACCCACTTAGGTTGAAAACTGAGGGGATGAGCTGTGGATAGGGGTGAAAGGCCAATCAAACTTCGTGATAGCTGGTTCTCTCCGAAATGCATTTAGGTGCAGCGTTGCGTGTTTCTTGCCGGAGGTAGAGCTACTGGATGGCCGATGGGCCTCAACAGGTTACTGACGTCAGCCAAACTCCGAATGCCGGTAAGTGAGAGCGCAGCAGTGAGACGGTGGGGGATAAGCTTCATCGTCGAGAGGGAAACAACCCAGACCACCGACTAAGGTCCCTAAGCGCGTGCTAAGTGGGAAAGGATGTGGAGTTGCACAGACAACCAGGAGGTTGGCTTAGAAGCAGCCACCCTTGAAAGAGTGCGTAATAGCTCACTGGTCAAGTGATTCCGCGCCGACAATGTAACGGGGCTCAAGCACGCCACCGAAGTCGTGGCATTGCCGCATATCGATAGGCCTTCGTGGTCCAGTCGTGGTGATGGGTAGGAGAGCGTCGTGTGCCGGGTGAAGCGGCGGTGGAAACCAGCCGTGGACGGCACACGAGTGAGAATGCAGGCATGAGTAGCGAAAGACGGGTGAGAAACCCGTCCTCCGGAAGACCAAGGGTTCCAGGGTCAAGCTAATCTGCCCTGGGTAAGTCGGGACCTAAGGCGAGGCCGACAGGCGTAGTCGATGGACAACGGGTTGATATTCCCGTACCGGCGAAGAACCGCCCACACGAGATCAGGAGTGCTAAGCATCCCAAGACCTGGTGATGTCCTTCGGGACGGATCCTGGTGGCGGCGTGCGACCCCATCTGGTGGAGTGAGCGTGATAACAGGTGTGACGCAGGAAGGTAGCCCAGCCCGGGCGATGGTTGTCCCGGGGCAAGCGTGTAGGCCGAGTCGTAGGCAAATCCGCGACTCGTACAGGCTGAGACGTGATGCGGATGAAAAGTGGGTGATCCTATGCTGCCGAGAAAAGCATCGACGCGAGGTTCCAGCCGCCCGTACCCCAAACCGACTCAGGTGGTCAGGTAGAGAATACCGAGGAGATCGAGAGAATCGTGGTTAAGGAACTCGGCAAAATGCCCCCGTAACTTCGGGAGAAGGGGGGCCCGATTCGTGAAGGGACTTGCTCCTGGAGCGTTGACGGCCGCAGAGACCAGTGGGAAGCGACTGTTTACTAAAAACACAGGTCCGTGCCAAGTCGCAAGACGATGTATACGGACTGACGCCTGCCCGGTGCTGGAAGGTTAAGAGGACCGGTCAGCTCTTCGGAGCGAAGCTGAGAATTTAAGCCCCAGTAAACGGCGGTGGTAACTATAACCATCCTAAGGTAGCGAAATTCCTTGTCGGGTAAGTTCCGACCTGCACGAATGGCGTAACGACTTCCCAGCTGTCTCAACCGCGAACTCGGCGAAATTGCAGTACGAGTAAAGATGCTCGTTACGCGCAGAAGGACGGAAAGACCCCGTGACCTTTACTACAGCTTGGTATTGGTGTTCGGTGTGGCTTGTGTAGGATAGGTGGGAGACGGTGAAGCGGGCACGCCAGTGTTCGTGGAGTCATTGTTGAAATACCACTCTGGTCACTCTGGATATCTAACTTCGAACCGTGATCCGGTTCAGGGACAGTGCCTGGTGGGTAGTTTAACTGGGGCGGTTGCCTCCCAAAGAGTAACGGAGGCGCCCAAAGGTTCCCTCAACCTGGTTGGCAATCAGGTGGCGAGTGTAAGTGCACAAGGGAGCTTGACTGCGAGACTGACAGGTCGAGCAGGGACGAAAGTCGGGACTAGTGATCCGGCAGTGGCTTGTGGAAGCGCTGTCGCTCAACGGATAAAAGGTACCTCGGGGATAACAGGCTGATCTTGCCCAAGAGTCCATATCGACGGCATGGTTTGGCACCTCGATGTCGGCTCGTCGCATCCTGGGGCTGGAGTAGGTCCCAAGGGTTGGGCTGTTCGCCCATTAAAGCGGTACGCGAGCTGGGTTTAGAACGTCGTGAGACAGTTCGGTCCCTATCCTCTGCGCGCGCAGGAAATTTGAGAGGATCTGACCCTAGTACGAGAGGACCGGGTTGGACGAACCTCTGGTGTGCCAGTTGTTCCGCCAGGAGCACCGCTGGTTAGCTACGTTCGGGATGGATAACCGCTGAAAGCATCTAAGCGGGAAGCCGGCCTCAAGATGAGATTTCCATCCCCTTCGGGGGGAGAGGCTCCCAGCCAGACGACTGGGTTGATAGGCCAGATGTGGAAGCACCGCAAGGTGTGCAGCTGACTGGTACTAATACGCCGACAACTTGACAATCACCACACGTACACCGTTTCAAGGCGGGTGTACGTGGCCTGATGACTCGCGTCCACTCTGTGGTTCCCAACAGACGGAGAACACACCACAACACAACACAGCACACCCCCACCACCCCGGCCCCGGCCGACACCACGGTGGGGGACACCGAGACCACCAACACCCACCCCGCATCCCGGGGCGGGACCAGTTGGTTCCAGAGTTTCGGCGGCCATAGCGCGAGGGAAACGCCCGGACACATTCCGAACCCGGAAGCTAAGACTCGCAGCGCCGATGGTACTGCAGGGGCGACCCTGTGGGAGAGTAGGACACCGCCGGACATTCCTCACGGAAGAGCCGCCCAGAGTTGGGCGGCTCTTCCGCATTTAACCACCCCACCCGCACGGCCCCGGCGCAGACCGGTGCATGCGAACCCGGGTGTCACCGCCCCTCGCGCCGACATCGACCGGATCTTCATTCACGAGGATCCGGCTTCCGATCCAGAAGGACGTGCCGGGAGTGCAAGCGGTTACGTCCCCCGATCAGGGCGCACGGGCGCGGCGGCGCGGCCTTCGAGCGCCGATGAGCCATCCGCATCCACCAGTCGAGTGCAAGCGCTTGCATTAACGTCGTCCGCGCTGCTACGTTCGCTCCCAATGTCAGTGGCACGTCGTCGTGCCGGAATCGGGAGTCAAGGATGACGCAACGGGCGCGCGCTCGGACATGGGTGACACTGGGGATCACGGGCGCCGTCGCGGCATCCGTCCTCACCGTCGTCCCCCTCGGAGCGGCGGCCGAGGAGGGCGACACGTTCGCGCTCGTCGGCTCGCTGCAGGACGAGTTGGGATGTTCGGAGGACTGGCAGCCGAGCTGCGAGGCCACGCACCTCCTGCCGACGGACACGGCGGGCGTCTACGCTGCCGACTTCACGGTTCCGGCGGGCTCGTACGAGTACAAGGTCGCCGCGAACGACACGTGGGACGCGAGCTGGGGCCTCGACGGCGGCGGCGACAACATCCCGCTGACCGTCGCGGGTGACACCCAGGTCCGCGTGATCTTCGACGACACGCGGAAGCGCGTCGGCCTCGAGCTGCTGAGCGCCGCCGGCGGCTACGACGAGACGACGGATGCCGCGCTCGTGGCGCCGCCGGTCCGCCAGCCGGGCAGCACCGAGAACTTCTACTTCGTGATGACCGACCGCTTCGCCAACGGCGACGAGACGAACGACACCGCCGGCATCGAGGGCGACCGCCTCGCGCACGGCTTCGACCCGACCGACAAGGGCTTCTACCACGGCGGCGACATCCAGGGCATCCACGACAACCTCGACTACATCGAGGGCCTCGGCACGAGCGCGATCTGGTTCACGCCGAGCTTCAAGAACAAGCCCGTGCAGGGCGAGGGCGCGAACGCGAGCGCCGGCTACCACGGCTACTGGATCACCGACTTCACCCAGATCGACCCGCACCTCGGCACGAACGCCGAGCTCGAGGCGCTGATCGCCGACGCCCACGCCCGCGGCATCAAGGTCTACTTCGACATCATCACGAACCACACGGCCGACGTGATCTCGTACGAGGAGGGCCAGTACTCGTACATCGACAAGGCCACGAGCCCGTACACGGATGCCGCGGGCGGCGTGTTCGACCCGAGCGCGATCGCGGGCAGCCCCGACTTCCCCGACCTCGACCCGGCGACGAGCTTCCCGTACACGCCGACGATCACGGCCGAGGAGGCCGACGTCAAGGTTCCGGCCTGGCTCAACGACCCGACGGTCTACCACAACCGCGGCGACTCGACCTGGTCGGGCGAGTCGGTGACCTTCGGCGACTTCGTCGGCCTCGACGACCTCATGACCGAGGACCCGACCGTCGTGAACGGTTTCGTGCAGGTCTACCAGGACTGGATCGACCTCGGCATCGACGGCTTCCGCATCGACACCGCCAAGCACGTGAACTTCGAGTTCTGGGAGACCTGGTCGACCGAGGTCCTCGACTACGCCCACGCCGCCGGCAAGCCCGACTTCTTCATGTTCGGCGAGGTCTACGACGCCGACCCGGTGAAGCTCTCGCCGTACGTGCGGAACAGCGACATGAACTCCGTGCTCGACTTCACCTTCCAGTCGCAGGCCGTGTCGTTCGCCGCGGGCAACTCCGCGAAGAACCTCCAGTCGCTGTTCGCGGGCGACGACTACTACACGACGCCGGACTCGTCGGCGACGGCGCTCCCGACCTTCCTCGGCAACCACGACATGGGTCGCATCGGCTACTTCCTCGCCAATGCGGGCGACACCGCGGTGGAGCGCTACGAGCTCGCCCACGAGCTCATGTACCTCACGCGCGGCCAGCCGGTCGTCTACTACGGCGACGAGCAGGGCTTCGCGGGCACCGGCGGCGACAAGGACGCCCGCCAGACGCTCTTCGCGAGCCAGGTCGACGAGTACGTCAACCAGCCGCTCGTCACGGGCGAGAACGCCGGCAGCGTCGACCGCTACGACACCGGTGCGCCGCTCTACACGCACATCGCCGGGCTCGCCGAGCTCCGCGAGGCGCACCCGGCGCTCGAGCAGGGCGCGCAGATCGAGCGCTTCGTCGCCGACGGGGCGGGCGTCTACGCGTTCAGCCGCGTCGACCGCGACGAGAAGGTCGAGTACCTGGTCGCCGTGAACAACGCGAACGAGGCGAAGACCGTCGACGTGCCGACGCTCACGGCGGACGGCGCGTTCGAGGTGCTGTACGGCGGCGGCGAGGCCGTCACCGCGAACGCCGAGGGCGTGGCATCCGTCTCCGTGCCGGCGCTCGGCGCCGTCGTGCTCAAGGCCGACCGTCAGGTGACCGCCCCCGGGGCGGCATCCGCCATCGTCGTCGACGTGCCGGCCGAGGGCGCCGGCGTCACCGGCGTCACCCCGGTCTCGGCCGACGTCGCCGACTCGACGTGGCAGGAGACGAGCTTCGCCTGGCGCGTGGCCGGCTCCGGGGAGTGGACGTCGCTCGGCACCGCCGAGGACACCACCCCGCGGGTCTTCCACGACACCGCGGGCCTGGCGAACGGCACGCTGATCGAGTACCGGGCCGTGTCGACGGATGCCGCGGGCAACCGTGCCGCCGCCTCGACCTACGCCTCGGTCGGCAACGCCGTGAACCTCGTCGTCGAGGAGGAGCCCGAGCCGGAGATCGCGCTGGTCACCGTGCCCGGCAGCCACAACTCCGAGATGGGCTGCCCGGGCGACTGGCAGCCCGGCTGCGAGGCGGCGAAGCTCACGAAGCGCGCCGACGGCATCTACGCCGGCACCTTCGAGATCCCGGCCGGCACCTACGAGTACAAGGTCGCGCTCAACGGCAACTGGACGCTGAACTACGGCGCGAACGGTGCCGAGGGCGGTGCCAACGTGGCGTACACCACGACCGGCGGCCCGGTGACGTTCTACTGGGACCCGCGCACCAAGGTGTTCTCGTCGACGGCCGAGGGCCCCATCGTCACGCTGCCCGGCAGCCTGCAGTCGGAGCTCGGCTGCCCCGGCGACTGGCAGCCCGACTGCATGGTCACCTTCGCGCAGGACGGCGACACGGACGGCGTCTACGAGTTCTCGACCGACGGCCTTCCGGCCGGCTCGTACGAGCTGAAGGTCGCCCATGGCCTGTCGTGGGATGAGAACTACGGCGTCGACGGCGTCCGCAACGGCGGGAACATCTCGTTCGTCGTGGCCGAGGACGGCGAGTTCGTCACCTTCCGCTACACCCTCGAGACCCACGTGCTCGAGGTCGTCGTGGCCGACCCGCCGCTCGCCGGCACCGGCCAGCAGCGCGCCTACTGGCTCGACGCCGAGACGCTCGCCTGGCCGGCGTCGCTGCTCGGCGGCGCGAACGCTGCCGACCTCGCGTACACGCTCGAGGTCGCCGCCGCCGGCGGCCTGGGCAACGCCGACGGCGCCGTGACCGGTGCCGACGAATCGGTCGAGCTCGCGCTCGATCCGGCCGGCATCGGCGAGGAACTCATCGCGGCCTTCCCGCACCTGGCGAGCTACGTGGCGCTGCGCCCCGTCGGCCTCGAGCGTGCGGCGATCGCCGAGCTCGTCACCGGCGAGCTGCAGGTCGCTCAGCGGGGCGGCGACGCCCTGACCGCGATGACCGGCGTGCAGCTGCCGGGCGTGCTCGACGACCTGTACGCCGAGGGCGTGGCATCCGCTGCGCTCGGTGCCTCGTTCGACGACGGTGAGCCGACGCTCTCGGTCTGGGCGCCGACCGCGAAGTCGGTCTCGGCCCAGGTCTGGGCGTCCGGCTCGACCGGCGACCCGGCGGTCGTGCCCGCGACGTTCGACGCGGCATCCGGTGCCTGGTCGGTCGCCGACGGCGTTGAAGCGGGCGACGAGTACCGCTGGCTCGTCGAGGTCTTCGCGCCCTCGACGGGGCAGGTCGAGCAGAACTCGGTGACCGACCCCTACTCGGCCGCGCTCACCGTGAACTCGGCCCGCACCGTGGTCGTCGACCTCGACGACCCGACGCTCGAGCCGGAGCTCTGGGCGGAGACGCCCGCGCCGGTCGTCGAGCGCCAGGTCGACCGGGCCATCACCGAGCTGCACGTGCGCGACTTCTCGATCACCGACGAGACGGTGCCCGAGGACGAGCGCGGCACCTACCGTGCGTTCACGCGCAACAGCGCGGGTACCGAGCAGCTGCGCGAGCTCGCCGCGGCCGGCATCAACACGGTGCATCTGCTGCCCACGTTCGACATCGCCACCATCGAGGAGCGCCGCGACCAGCAGGCGACCCCCGACTGCGACCTCGAGTCGTTCGGTCCGGCGTCGGAGGAGCAGCAGGCGTGCATCGAGGCGATCCGCGACCTCGACGGCTTCAACTGGGGCTACGACCCGTACCACTTCCAGGCGCCCGAGGGCTCGTACGCGGTCGACCCGGAGGGTGGCGCACGTGTCGCGGAGTTCCGCGAGATGGTCGGCGCCCTGCACGCCACCGGCCTGCAGGTCGTGCTCGACGAGGTGTACAACCACACCGCGCAGTCGGGCCAGGGCGAGAAGTCGGTGCTCGACAAGGTCGTGCCCGGCTACTACCACCGCCTGAACGCGACCGGCGGCGTCGAGACCTCGACGTGCTGCCAGAATGTCGCGACCGAGCACGCCGTCGCCGAGAAGCTCATGGTCGACTCGACCGTGCTCTGGGCGGAGGAGTACAAGGTCGACGGCTTCCGGTTCGACCTGATGGGCCACCACTCGAAGGCGAACATGCTCGCCATCCGCGCCGCGCTCGACGAGCTCACGCTCGAGGAGGACGGGATCGACGGATCGAAGGTGTTCCTCTACGGCGAGGGCTGGAACTTCGGCGAGGTCGCGGACAACGCCCGATTCGTGCAGGCCACGCAGGGCCAGCTCGGCGGCACCGGCATCGCCACGTTCAACGACCGTCTCCGCGACGGCGTGCACGGCGGCAGCCCGGTCGCGGGCGACTCGAAGTACGAGCAGGGCTTCGGTACCGGCCTCGCGGGCGAGCCGAACGGCCTGCCCGTGCGCGACGACATCCGGAACCTCGGAGAGCAGACCGACCTCGTGAAGGTCGGCCTGGCGGGCAACCTGCGCGACTTCGAGTTCACCGGCCATGACGGCGTGCTGAAGTCGGGCGCCGAGGTCGACTACAACGGGGCACCGGCGGGCTACGCCGACCACCCCGAGGAGGTCATCAACTACGTCGACGCGCACGACAACGAGACGCTCTTCGACCTGGGCGTGCTGAAGCTGCCGGCCGAGACGTCGATGGCCGACCGCGTCCGCATGAACACGCTGTCGCTCGCGACCGTGACGTTCTCGCAGAGCCCGTCGTTCTGGCACGCCGGCACCGAGCTGCTGCGCTCGAAGTCGCTCGACCGAAACAGCTACAACTCGGGCGACTGGTTCAACCGGATCGACTGGACCGGCCAGGAGTCGACCTTCGGGTCGGGCCTGCCGATGAAGTCGGACAACGAGGACCACTGGCCCGTCATGGCCGAGCGGCTCGCCGACCCGGCGCTGAAGCCGACCGCGCAGGACATCGCCGCGGCCGAGGCATCCGCTCTCGACCTGCTGCGCGTGCGTTCGAGCGTCGACCTGCTGACGCTGGGCTCGGCCGAGCTCATCGAGCAGAAGGTGTCGTTCCCGAACAGCGGGGCGGATGCCACGGACGGGCTCATCGTGATGCTCATCGACGACCTCGTCGGTGAGGACGTCGACCCCGAGCTCGAGGGCGCCCTCGTGGTGTTCAACGCGTCGGGCGAGGCGGTCACCGAGGCGATCGACGGGCTCGCGGGTCGCGAGTTCAAGCTCGCCAAGCCGCTGCAGACCGGTGTCGACGAGGTCGTCAAGGAGACGAAGTGGAAGGCGAAGACCGGGACGCTGACGATCCCGGCGCGCACCGCGGCGGTCCTCGTCGACGACCAGAAGTCCACGGGCCCGAGTGCGGGCACGGGCACGAAGGGCGCGGCCGCCACGGCCACGCAGACACCGGGCGCCTCGACGGCGACGGATGGCGCGGCGCCGCTGGTGCGCCTCGACGCGGCGTCCGTTCAGGCCGGCTCGACCCTCGCGGTCGCGGGCTCGGGCTTCGACGCGGGTGAGCTCGTGCAGGTCTGGCTCGAGTCGACGCCGCGCCTCCTCGAGGCGCAGTCCGCGGGCGCCGACGGCACGGTCGCCTTCGAGGTCACGATCCCAGCGGGGACCGAACTCGACGGGCACCATGTGCGGCTGATCGGCGTGGCATCCGGGACCGAGGCGGTCGCCGGGCTGACCGTGGCCGGTCCGCTCGGACTCACGACCACGCAGGCGGTGCTCGCCGCACTGCTCGGGGCGGCGCTGGCCGCCGCAGCCCTGATCGTGGTGGCGCCGGGCGTGCGGCACTCGCGGGTCAGGGCCTGAGGTCGCCGGGCGAGGCGGGTGTGCGCCGCCTCGCCCGGACAGTGCGCGTCGGCGCCCAGGAGCTCGTCCTAGGCGCGGACGCGCGCGCACCACGATCCCGGCGGCCCCCGGCGCCGGGCATCGTCGTCGGCCGTGAGCCGATCGGCTGCTAGACGGTCTTGATCAAGTCTGATTTGATCAAGATCAGCGTGGCGTCGAGGTCGATGGCCGGGCGGTAGCTGCGGAGGAGTTTGTCTGAGCGCATCGCGATTACTCGGACGCCGTCCTCGATGAGCACACGGCAGATCGGCGAGACCCCCGAACCGGTCACGGTGGTCGTCGATGAACGCCCACTACCAGGGCAGTCGCGGGTCGAGCTCCCGCGCGAGGTACGAGGAGACCGCCAGCAGACCTCATCCTCTCGGGGAATGAGGCCCTCCACGAACCCCGGGCGCTTCACCGGAACCGAAGTG
This sequence comes from Agromyces molybdatiresistens, assembly GCF_052748445.2. NCBI lineage: Bacteria > Bacillati > Actinomycetota > Actinomycetes > Micrococcales > Microbacteriaceae > Agromyces > Agromyces molybdatiresistens. The sequence continues at coordinate 384,871 of NZ_CM188258.1, forward strand.
GGCGCTCGATCTCAGGCCGAGTGAGATCGAGCGCCCACTCCTTTGTCACTCGACGTGACGCTGCCGCAGTCTATTGGGCCGACCGGATCACGGGTGATCGCGCGGGACTGGCGCAGCGCTCTTGGCGAGCGGATCGAAGTCAGACGGCGTCTCCTACTGCACGAGATAGAGGGCTTGAATCTGGCTGCCATCCTTGAATGTCAGGGTGAGCCGTTGGCATGATTCACCCGTGGTTGAAGGAGTCTTCCATTCGTATGTATAGTTTCCGGTTGCCGCATCGTATGTCAGTCGACTCGTTGCTGGCTTCGTCCAAGGCTTGACCGTGTAGAACGTTTGCGCGACTATCTGCCCGTCTACGATTTGCCACCAGCATCCCGCCGTCGCAGTCGTTGGCGAGCCAACCGCAAGGACATCGAGTCCATAGTCTCCACCCAGTGAGAACTCGATCGGGACGGCTCGTCCGGACATGATGAGGCCGACGTGATCAGGGTGCGCGTTGCTGTTCTCCACCGTCAAGTTGTACGACTCGCCTTCCGCGACCGCTGTCGCGGTGACCGTCAGGCCGAGTTCGTTCGCCGAGCTGAGGGGTGCCACACCGAATTCGACCGGCTCATCCAAGACCACGTCGGTGATTTGGACGGAACGCGCTGCCGGCTCGATCAAGCCCACCTGGACGCCGTCCACACTTATGCTCCAAGCCTTCGTCGGGTTGACCGACGCCTGCCACGTGAAGGTCGCTGTAGTGCCTTGGACCGAGACTGCTGCAGAGTCCGCAGGGATCGTTGAAGGGGCGGGTGGGGCGCCGATTTGAACCGGAGCAGATACGTTGGCCACGAGCCCGTCGGCGTCGGTGACGCGGAGCTGAACGAATCCATCGAGCTCGCCGTCATACAAGTGGGACTCAACCGGACCACCATCGAGGGTCTCATAGACGCCGTCACCATCGAAGTCCCAGTCCCACCGCTCGATCGTCGACGTGGCCGAGTACGAGGAGCTTCCGTCGAACGTGACCGTCGTGCCGACCGGACCGTGATAGCCGTTCAGGGCCAGCTGCGGGACTGGACGGTTCTGGATCTTCGTGATGGCCGCCTCCAGTCCAACTGCCGCGTCGGACGTCTGGGGTACCACCTCTCCGGTCGTTGCCTCCGCCAACGGCTGGTACTCCGCCGCCAAGTAGGAGGGCACGACGGGATAGACGTTGACGGGATCGATTGAAAGGCTGAGTTCCGCGATGCTGTCTAGTGTCGCTCCGTCCACGAGGTCAGGGTCGTGGTAGCCCGCGTCGGTCAGTACCACGGCGGCCTTCGTGGCCCCGGGTCGCCAGTTCACACCTTCCATCCCGGTCTTGAGCGCGTGGAGCAGTGCCTCGGGTGCGTCTCCTCCCCCGCCAACCGAGATGCTGTTCAGCTTCGTCAGGAAGTCTGTCGTGTCCTCCTGGAGGTCCGATAGCACGCGAGCAGTGAATGAGTCGCCTGCATCCCGGTACTCGACGAGTGCGACCCGGCCTCGCTGAGCAACGACTCGATCCGTCATGGAGGCAGCGATGCTCTTGGCCTGAGCGATCCGGGACCCCATCGATCCGGTCGAGTCAATGAAGAACACGACGTCGAGCCCAGTCAATCCCGTCCTTAGCGTGTATTCAGTGACGTCGAGTGAGCCTTCGTGCTCGGGCATCAGGTACTGGAGCCGCACGATCGCTTCCAGAGCAGCGTGATCGATATCGCCACCTTCCAATGCGTAGGTCTCGTGTCCTGAAATCTCGCCGACCATTTTGCTGGATCCGCATACGAAATCCTTGTCGGCACACCACAGCCCAACGTCCGAGGTCCACGACGCCGGCAGGTATGGATTTCTGGCGCCGAGCGAGCCATCGTCGGTATCGCAGTTCGGCACGACGCGCCGCCATTCCGAGAAGTCTTCTCCCCGGCACGCCGGCGCCTCCCACCAGAGGACACTCTCACCTTCGGGCAAGTACAGCTTCGGGTCTCCGAAATGAGCCGCGAACACAACGTGCGCTCGCTGTGCATCGGTCAGCCGCTCAACGTACGTTTCACCGATGACTTGTGCCCCTTGCGAGTAGCCACCAAGAATGAATCGACTGTCCGGGCACTCGGCGAGGCGTCCGGTTATGTATCCGTGCAGCTCGTCGACACCTTCGTCGACGCTGCTTCCGTAGGCAAAGCCGCCGCCACCCGAGAGCCCCGCACCGATACCATTGACGACGTCCCAGTCTCCGGCAACCGCCACGGCTGGAAACTGGTGGCCCTCAATCGAGGTGCTACCGAGTTCGTACGGGTTCATCGTCACCGGGGTCGAAAGTCGACTCTCGATCTGAGTACGAAATCGTTCAGCTTCCGGACCGCCGACGTCCTGCCCCGATCCGCGAGCAAACACGACGTCCACTGTCGTGCACTCCGCGCCGAGCCCATTTGCCTCAGCTGGAGCGCTCGCGATATTCAGTAATCCGGCGGAAATCGCCAAGGCAAGGGCAAGCCCTAGTCCCACGCGCATGTTCTTGCCTCGGTCCGTCATGCAATGCTCCCCGGTTCTCGAATTCGATTCACGACGACCGCAGAGTATCCGCCTCGGAACCCCTGTCCGAACCCCTCAGATGGGGGTAATACTCGCATCAATCTCGGGTATGAAGCCTTGTTCAGTGGGATCCACGATACGACGACCCAACGCGGAATCGGCCGCCACCACCCACCAACCGCAGGCGGGGGCCAGCGGTCGCCCCGGCGCCGACGTGATCAGGGTCCGCGTTCGATCTGGAGCGTCGCGGTGACGTTGACCGGATCTCGGTTAGCGTCAAGGTCGGCGGCGAAACTGAGGTATACCTCGAACGCATTCATCCGCGCAATGCCATAACAGAGCGACCCTCCCGTGACGTTCGTTGGAACCGAACACGTCGGGTCGTCGATCGTCCACTTCGCGCCAGGAAGGACTTCGTCGAACACCTCAGCGGTCACCGGCCCGTCCGGGAGACGGTACCTCACTTGCTCCGTCGGGCAGCGTTGGGGGCTCGGCAGGCAGAAACCGAACAACGCGGTCGTCCGACGTTGCGAGATCTCGTCCCAATCAGGTGGGATCTGAAGATCTGCGATCACTTCATCGAGGGCAGCCTCTTCGCTGGCCTGGAACCGTACTCCGCCAATCACACCCAATGTTGGAATCGCAATGAGCGCCATGGCGACCACAGCGATGAGCCATACAACCCAAGCTCGACTCCTGTGGCGAGAGGCGTCAGGCGACTGGACTGGGTCCACTGGCACGTCCTGCCCCGTATGTTCCCCCACGGCAATCCCCCGCACCCCGACTCGTAGAACTCGCTGGACTGCCTATCGACTCCGGCGATCAACTGCTGAACATAGACCTCCGCCAGACCCGTGACAACTCCGCGGGGGTAGGCGTTCTGGCACCATTGAGTTCCGGGTGCAGCGATCGGACAGTCTTAGATGCACGGCCCCGATGTCGTCGTCGTACGACTCGCGCGCCCCTGTTCTTCGCAAACGCATCGTCGTTCTCGGATGCTGCGAGGACCGCCGTCGAGCACGCCGCCACGCCCATGCACCACCTCGTCCTCGCATGCGAGGCGATCACCGACCCCGACGTCACCGGAGCGGAAGCGCTGGGCGCAGTGCAAGGCTGGCTCGGCGAACACGACGTCACCTTCTCGATCAGCAGAGTGCGGCCGAACGTCCGGCGCCGGCTCGACCGATTCGACCTACTAGGTAACGCCACGATATGCGACACCAACCGTGCCGCGGTGGCGAGCGTCACCAGATCAGATTGAAGCTCTATCCCCTCGCCCGACCCTTCCCCAACGGTCCCATCAAGCGGTCATGGCAGTGGTCGCGAGGTGGCCGTAGCCTCGACGTGCCATACCGCTCGACGCATAGCCACTTGATCAACACGACCTAGATGGGCAGGTCGAGCCCGCAGCTGTCGAAGGCGTAGAAGAGGTCGGCGCCGTGCGCGGCGAAGATCTCGTCGATGCCCTTGCCGTCGGCCGCCTTCTCGTGGTGCGGGTTGTTCGAGGCGATGACGCCGCCCTGGCCGACCGCGCCACCCGTCATGATGGTGAACGACATCGGCGCACCGATGCTCGCGTAGGCGGCGGTCACGCACGCCGCGTCCTCCGCGTCGAGCTCGAAGGTCAGCTCTTCGAAGTACACGGTGAGCCAGACTTCGGACTTGTTGGCGCCCGCGCTGCCCTTCTCGGAACGGTTGGCGTTGTAGCACTCGTGCGCGTAGGCGGCAGCGCCGCTGCCGAGCGTGATCGCGGCGGCCAGGCCGATGCCGGCGCCGATGTTGGTCATGGTCTTCGAGAACATCCCTGCTCCACTTCGATTCGGGTTGGAACGGCCGTCGACCGACCGCCGCATCCGACGATGCACCCGATCGACGCTGATGGACTCAGGGTGCTCCCCGAGATCGCGCACCGGATACCCCCAGAAACGGGGGTAATCCTCAGGATCTTCGCCGCCGCCCTCGATACTGCGGTTGATCAGGCTGTTCCGTCGGAGAGGACCGCGTGGCAGCGCTCGAGTCGTGCAAGCCACCACGCCGTCCGGTCGCCGTCGGCCCCGTTTCGGTCGAGCAGCGCGGGGTCGGCGTCGACGCGGCGCACGTCGATCGCGCCATCCGTCGGGAGCAACGGCGAGGTCGTGACATCCGCCGCCAGCAGCGAGGCCGTGCCGAGCCCGCAGTCGTACTCGAGTGTGGGGACGGCCGCGGCCAGGTGGGCGCCCATCGCGAGCCCCACGCTCGTGTCGAGCGCGCTCGAGACGACGATCGGCAGGCCCGCGCGTTCGACGATGTCGAGGGCGCGACGGATGCCGCCGAGCGGTGCCGCCTTCACGACCAGCAGGTCGGCCGCACGTGCGGCGGCCACCGCGAGCGGGTCGTCGACGCGGCGGACGCTCTCGTCGGCGGCGATCGGGATGCCCATGTACTTCGTGCGCGCGCGGATCTCGGCCAGCTCGTCGATCGTCGGGCACGGTTGCTCGACGTACTCGAGGTCGAACGGCGCGAGCGCGTGGATCGCATGCTCGGCCTCGTCGATGTTCCAGCCGCCGTTCGCGTCGACGCGGATGCGGCCTTCGGGACCCATCGCGTCGCGAACGGCGCGCACGCGCGCGACATCCCGGTCGAGGGTCTGGTCGGATGCCGCGACCTTGACCTTCGCGGTCCGGCACCCGGGGAACCGCTCGAGAACCGCGGGGACCTCGTCGGCGTCGACCGCGGGCACCGTCGCGTTGACGGGGATGCGATCACGGCGGGGCGGCGGCGCGGGGTTCCAGCCGAAGTCGATCGCGGCGGCGAGCCAGGTGGCGGCCTCGTCGTCGTCGTACTCGGCGAACGGCGCGAACTCGGTCCAGCCCTCGGGCCCCTCGAACAGCAGCGCCTCGCGAACGTCGATGCCCCGGAACCGGGTGACGAGCGGGAGCGCGACGACGCGGGCGGTCGCGAGCAGGTCGTGCAGGGGCGGCAGGGCGTCGGCGCTCATGCGACGAGTCTGTCACCCCGGCGCCGGTGCGGCCGGAAGTAGGCTGGACGGCATGGCAGTCGAGGTGTCGGAGCTGTTCGATCCGAGCGAGTGGACGGATGTCGCGGCATCCGTCACCGGTTCAGGCGGTTTCACCGATATCACGTACCACCACTCGACCGACGGGCGCATCGCACGTATCGCGTTCGACCGTCCCGAGGTGCGCAACGCGTTCCGTCCGCACTCGGTCGACGAGCTCCACCGTGCGCTCGAGGACGCGCGCACGAACCCGCGCATCGGCGTCGTGCTCCTCACCGGCAACGGCCCGAGCCCGAAGGACGGCGGCTGGGCGTTCTGCTCGGGCGGAGACCAGCGCATCCGCGGGCGCGACGGGTACAAGTACTCCGACGCCGAGACGGCGATCGTCGAGGGTGCGCCCGGCTCGCACGGCGGGCACGCGGCGGTCGGGCGCCTGCACATCCTCGAGGTCCAGCGGCTCATCCGCTTCATGCCGAAGGTCGTGATCGCGGTCGTGCCCGGCTGGGCGGCGGGCGGCGGCCACTCGCTGCACGTCGTCTGCGACCTCACGATCGCGAGCCGCGAGCACGGCCGCTTCAAGCAGACGGATGCCGACGTCGGGAGCTTCGACGCCGGATACGGCTCCGCGTACATGGCCCGCCAGGTCGGCCAGAAGTTCGCGCGCGAGGTGTTCTTCCTCGCCGAGGAGTACTCCGCCGACCGCGCCCACGAGATCGGTGCCGTGAACCGGGTCGTGCCGCACGCCGACCTCGAGCGCGAGGCGATCGCGATGGCACGCACGATCCTGACGAAGTCGCCCACCGCGATCCGCATGCTGAAGTTCGCGTTCAATGCCGTCGACGACGGGCTGGTCGGCCAGCAGGTGTTCGCGGGCGAGGCGACGCGGCTCGCCTACGGCACCGACGAGGCCGTCGAGGGTCGCGACTCGTTCCTCGAGAAGCGCGAGCCCGACTGGGGTCCGTACCCGTGGCAGTACTGACGCGGGCGGAACGCGCGGTCGCTCCGCGGGCGGGGCGTGCGCCGGTGGGCGAGCGCATGCCGCTGAACGGGTGGGACGCGCGGTGAAACCACTCGTGCGGGTGTCGGTGACGGATGTCGCGGCGCTCCGTGCACGGCTGGCCGACGCGCTGGCGGGCGGGCCGGCGGTCTGGCCGGTGGTCTGGCCGGCATCGGACGCCGGCGGCGGGATCGCGGGTTCGGGCAGCGCTGCCGACGCGTCGGCGCGGGCGGACGCGACTGCTGAGGCGGACCCGTCGGCGGACGGAACGGGCGGCCGCGCCGACGAGCGCGACGTGCCCGCGACCGTCCACGATGACGTGGCCGTCGTCGTGGAGACATCCGGTTCGACCGCCGCACCCAAGCGCGTCGTGCTCTCGGCCGCCGCGCTTCGCGCGAGCGCGCAGGCCACCGCCGCGGCGCTCGGCGGACACGGGCGCTGGGTGCTCGCCCTCCCCGGGCACTACATCGCGGGGGTGCAGGTGCTCGTCCGCTCGATCGTCGCGGGGACGCCGATCGTCGCGATGCCCGATGGACCGTTCACGCCCGACGCGTTCGCGGCCGCCACGATGGGGATGATGCGCACGCGCGACGCGCTGCCGCGGTTCACGTCGCTCGTGCCGGTGCAGCTCGCGCGCCTCGTCGAGGCGGCCGGGCCGGATCCCGACGGCGAGGTCGCACGCGCCCTCCGCGCGTACGCCGCGATCCTCGTCGGCGGTCAGCGGCTGGCGCCCGCGCTCGCCGATCGCGCCGCCGTGCTCGGCGCACGGGTCGTGCGCACGTACGGCTCGAGCGAGACCGCAGGCGGATGCGTCTACGACGGCCGACCGCTCCCCGGCGTGCTCGCCCGGGAGATCGACGGGCAGCTCGAGCTCGGCGGTCCCACCCTCGCCGACGGGTACCTCGGCGACCCCGCGCGCACGGCCGCCGCGTTCGTCGCCGACCCCGACGGCACGCGCTGGTACCGCACCGGCGACCTCGGCTCGATCGGCTCCGACGGGCGCCTGCGCGTGACCGGCCGCGCCGACGACGTCATGATCTCGGGCGGGGTCAAGGTCGTGCTCGGCGAGGTCGAACGCGCGGTGCACGGCGTCGCGGGCTTCGGCGACGCCGTCGCGGTCGCTGTGCCCGACGCCGAGTGGGGCGAGCGCGCCGCGGTGGTCGCTGCCTCGGCGGCGGCCCGCGCCGCGGGCGCGCTGGAGGCGCTGCGCGCGGCGACGGATGCCGCGGGGCTGCCACCGGCCGGCCGGCCCGTGCGCCTCGTGGTGGTCGACGAGCTGCCGCGGCTCGCGTCGGGCAAACCCGACCGCGTCGCGTCATCCGCCCTCGCCCGCGATGTGGGCGCCTGACGCCACGCCCGCCTGACGGGCGGCGGCTGTCGCGCCGGCGACTGACGGCCGGCCGGCCGCGAGCGCCTCTGCGAGCTCGGCGGGCCGACCCCTCCCTGCCGTGACCCGGTTCGCAGGATGAGGCGCGCGATGCGCGCCCCTGTCGCGCCTGTGAGTCGTCCGGTCCTGCGAATTCGTGGGGCGCGGGGTGGGGTCGATCTTCGTCGGCGGACGAGGTGCGGCATCCGTGTCGGATTCGCAGGATGACGCGCGCGATGTGCCCCATGTGGCGCCTGTCACTCGTCTGGTCCTGCGAACTCGAGCCGCGCACGCGCAGCGGGCGCCGGAATGCGCTCTGCCTCCGTCGCAGCCCGCGCCCGCCCGGCGGTGCCCACCGAGAGCCATGCGCACTAGCATGTCGGGGTGGCACGCCCGAAGACCCCGCGCACCCAGTCCGCCCCCGACGCTCCGTCGGCCCAGGCCGCGAAGACGACGAAGTCCCGCACGAACGGCCGCTCCGGCAACCCGGCCAAGGCGGCCGCCGGCGCGCCGCGCGCCAAGCGCGGCCCCGCGACCTTCCGCGACTGGGTGGTCGGCGCGCGCCTGCGCACCCTGCCGCTCGCGATCGCGCCCGTCGCGCTCGGCACCGGCGCCGGCGTCGTCCTGCTGGGCTATCTCGACGAGCCGTTCCATCCGTGGCGCGCAGTGCTCGCGCTCGTCGTTGCGCTCGCGCTGCAGATCGGCGTCAACTTCGCCAACGACTACTCCGACGGCGTTCGCGGCACCGACGAGCACCGGGTCGGCCCGGCGCGCCTCGTGGGCTCGGGCGCCGCGACGCCGAAGCAGGTGCTCGGGGTCGCGCTCGCGTTCTTCGGCATCGCCGCGATCGCAGGCCTCGCGCTCGTGATCATCACGCAGCAGTGGTGGCTGCTCGCGGTCGGCGCCGCCGCGATCGTCGCGGCCTGGTTCTACACGGGCGGCAAGCGTCCGTACGGCTACTCCGGCTTGGGCGAGCTCTTCGTGTTCGTCTTCTTCGGCCTCGTCGCGACGGCGGGCTCGACGTACGTGCAGGCGCTCGACGTCAACCTCGAGTCGTGGACGGGCGGCGTCGGCGTCGGCCTCATCGCCTGCGCGGTGCTCATGGCGAACAACCTCCGCGACGTCGAGCAGGACCACCTCGCGCGCAAGCGCACGCTCGCGGTGCTCGTCGGCCCGCTCGTCGGGCGCATCCTCTTCGCGGTCTTCATGCTCGCGCCGTTCGCGATCACCGTGTTCTGGGCGCTGCTCTACCCGCCGGCGTGGCTCGTGCTGTTCGCGCTGCTCGCCGCCGTGCCCGCCTGCGTGATCGTGGGCTGGGCGCGCACTGCGCGCGAACTCATCATCGGGCTGCAGCTCGCGAGCCTCACGGCGCTCGCCTACGGCATCGGCATGGGGCTCGCGTTCGCGTTCTAGCGAGCGGATGCCGCGTGGCGGCGGTGGCGGCGTCCGATGCGTGACGCGCGATCCCGTACGTCGGACCGCGCGTCACGCGCTGCGTGCAAGGCAGCCGGCGCTCAGCAGCGCGCGAGCGGCTCCCAGAGCTCGATCTGCGAGAAGTAGCCCAGCAGGAAGGCCTCGTACACTCCGAGGTCTGCGACGTGCTGCTGCATCTCATCGGGTGTGCACGCGGGCGGAACGACGTACATCGGTGCGCCGAGCAGTCCGGCCAGCGGTGCGCCCGAGAGCGCGTCGGGGAACTTCCGGCCGTTGGTGAGGAATGCGTACACCGACGAGCTGCCGAGTTCGGCGTCCCATACCGCGCGGTTGATGAGCAGGCTGGTCTCGTAGCGATCCGCGCCGCCGAAGCGGGTGACCGGCGCGATCGTCTCGAGGTGCTGGGCGATGCCTGAGGACACCACCGTCGTGCCGCCGGCGATCGCGATCAGCGAGGGCGAGAGCGCCGCGAGCGCCGAGGCGGAGTCCGCGTTGAGCGTCGTGGCGCTGCCTGGCACGATCAGCACCGGGAGGCCGGCCGCACCGGCGGCGGCGCTGGCAGAGAGCGCGTCAGGAAAGTTGGTGCCCGTCGCCACCCAGACCGCCTCGGATGAGCCGAACGCGTCTTCGACGATCTTGCGAGAGGTGTCGTAGCGGTCGACTCCCTGGATCCGACGCACCGTGGGGGCGTAGTCCATGAGCGTCTCGCCCACCGCGGCGGAAACGGCAGCCGTGCCGCCCGCGATGACGATCTCCGCCGGCTTCAGCCGGCCGAGCTCTTCGGCCACCACGCCCGGCACATGGGTCGGCGGCACCAGTAGCAGCGGCCCGCCGCATGCTGAAGCGGCCGGTCCGGCGCTGAGTGCGTCGGGGAAGTTGGCACCGGACGCGATGTACACGCAGTCCACGCCCGTATCGAACCCGGCGCTGGAGATCGCCACGGATGTCTCGTACCGGTTCTCGCCCGCGAGGTAGCCGGCCAGCAGTGGTTCGAGACGCTCGTTGACGTTGGGCGTCGTGGCGCCATCGGCGACGTCGACCCGGGTGGCCCATTCAGCCAGGGGAGCGTCCTCCCAGAATTCCGGGAGGTAGAACTGGTCGGACGGCGGCGGCGGCGCGAACAGCACCACGTACGAGCCCGCCGCCAGTTCCTCGATGAGGTACGAACCCCCGGCCTTCGAGACCGCGCTTCCTGCCGCGGAGAGATCGCCGGTGACGGGGTCGACGAGGAACGCCGTGACCTCGACGGAGCCCATGCCCACTGTGAACCCGTCGGTGCTCAGCGCCCATGCCCACCCGGAGATGCCGCCGGTCCCGGTCGTCGAATCAGTGTCGAAGGTCCGGGCACCGGAGCCGTCGTGCGGTGCCGCGCCGCGGGCGAGCTCGACCGCGCTCCCCTCGCGGGGCATTGCGTGGAGGCGGCTGAGCGGGTCGTCATCCGGAACCGGAACCTCGACGGCAACGGCCGGAACGTCGAGCTGATGGTCGGTCTCGGCGTACGCCGGCGTCGCCGTCGCCAGCGGGAGGCACAGGGCTGCGGTGAGGGCAACGGTCGTGGGCACGACGGAGTGTCGAGAGGGATGCGGCATCGGATACCTTCGGGTCTGATCGGGTCGGAGGGCGCTTGTGCTCCCGAGCGGAGCGTAGAGCGGGATCCGGCGCCGGGCAAGACGGGCTTCCTACGGGGCAGGGCAGTGATGGCCCCGGGAGGGTTCCCTCGGCACCTCGCGCGGCACGGACCCCTACTCGGCCCGGCGCTGCGCTGCCTCGTCGACCGCGGCGTCCTCGGCCTCGTCGTCGGCCCGGACGACCGGCTGCTCGCGGTGGCGGGCCTCGTAGAGGTCCTGAGCGAGCGCCTCGCGCTGCTTGCGGAGGAAGATGAGCGATGCGCTGAAGCCGAACAGCGCGGCGACGAGCACCGCGATCCACGGGGTGACGCCCGCGACGAGCAGCACCACGAGCGGTGCGGCGAAGAGGAGCACGCGCAGCAGCGTGTAGCGGAGCCAGACGGGGATGGCGTTCACCCGATCAGTGTAGGCGGCGCAGTCTGGGTGCTCGCTCCCAGCCGAACGTGAGCCGACACGCCTAGAATCGGTGCATGGTCCGCCTCTGGTTGATCGCCGGTGTCGCCGCCGTGGTCTTCACGATCTACGCGGCGGTGGACTGTGCGCTCTTCGATCGCACCCGCATCCGTGGTCTTCCGCGCGGCTGGTGGATCGTGGTGATCCTGCTCGTGCCCGTCATCGGTGCGGCGCTCTGGTTCATCGTGGGTCGCGGCCGCGCCATCCGCGTCGGTCGGACGAACCCGCACAGCAACGCGCCCGACGACGACCCCGACTTCCTCCGCCGACTGCGCGCCGACGCCGAGCACGAGGAGCGCATCCGACGCCTCGAGCAGGAGCTCGAGCAGCTCGACCAGGAACTCGGCGGTGACGCCGAGGGCGGCCCGCACCCCGACGACGCGCTCGGCACCGACCGCCGTCGCAAGGACGGCACCGACGGCCCCGGCGATCCCGGACCCTCGGGTCTGCCGAATGCCTGAGGCCGCCCGCACGGTCGCGAGTCCCGCCACCGCAGCCGCGATCGCGCTGCTCTCCGGACTGATCCGCGCCGGCGTGAGCGACGTGGTCGTCGCCCCCGGTTCGCGCTCACAGGCGCTCGCGCTCGCCGCGGCCGAGTTCGAGCGGGTGGGCGGCATCCGCCTGCACGTCCGCATCGACGAGCGCGGCGCCGGGTTCCTCGCGCTCGGCCTCGCCGTCGAGGCCGGCCGGCCGGCCGCGGTCGTCACGACCTCGGGGACCGCCGTCGCGAACCTGCATCCCGCCGTGCTCGAGGCGCACCACGCGGGCGTGCCGCTGATCGTCGCGACGGCCGACCGGCCGGCGGAACTCCGCGGCATCCGCTCGAACCAGACCACGGTGCAGCCGGGCATCTTCGCCGGCGCGGTGCGCCTCGAGCGCGATGTCGCACCGCCCGAGGGGCGGGCGGGTGAGGCGGATGCCGCGGCGCGCCTCGCACGCGAGGCCGTGCGGGCCGCGCTCGGCGTCGATGCCGACGGCGTGCTCGTGCCGCATCCGGGCCCGGGCCCCGTGCACCTGAACCTGCAGTACCGCGAGCCGCTCTCGTCGGCCGAGTCGCTCGACGCGGCGCCCTCGGTGCGAGCGGATGCCGCGGCATCCGTCGCCTCGATCAGCGCTGCCGCGCGCGCGGCGGCGGGGGCGGGCGGCGCGGGCGTTCGCGCCGCACGGCTCGCGCACGGGCCGCGCACCGTGGTGATCGCCGGCGCCGGAGCCGGACCGGAGGCGGAGGGACTCGCGCGGGCGGGCGGATGGCCGCTCCTCGCGGAGGTGACGAGCGGGGCCCGGTTCGGGCCGAACCTCGTGGTCGCGTATCGCGAACTGCTGCGCGAGCCCGGGTTCGGCGATCAGGTCGAACGGGCGATCGTGTTCGGGCACCCGACCCTGTCGCGCGAGGTGCCCGCCCTCGTGCAGCGCGACGGCGTCGAGACGATCGCGGTCGCGCCGTGGGGGATCGAGTGGTTCGACCCGGGTCACGCGGTCGACCGGTTCGAGCGCGCCGTCGTGGTGGAGCCGAACGAGTCGACGGCCGACGAGCGGGCGTGGACCGGGCGGTGGGTCCGGGCGAGTCGGATCCTGCTCGATCGACGGGATGCGGCGGGAGCCGGGGTCGGCTCCGGCGTGGCCGCTCACGGCAGCGCCGATGGGACCGCGAATGGCCGCACCGATGGCGGTTCCGGATCGGGCGGACTCCGGAGCGGCGTCGACGAGACCGGTCACGTGAGCGACTACGCCGCGCAGCGCACGTACCTGAAGGACCAGCTCGCGCGCATCAGGCGGCCGGTCGACCGGCGGATGCTCGTCGAGGCCCTGTGGGCGGCGACCTGGCCGCACGACCGGCTCGTGTTCGGCGCGTCGCGGTTGATCCGCGACGCCGACCGCAACGTTCCCGGGCGCCGTATCCCCGCGCACGCCAATCGCGGGCTCGCGGGCATCGACGGCACCGTCGCCACGGCGATCGGCATCGCGATCGCGAGCCAGTCTGCGGTGCCGGGTGCACCGGCGGTGCCGGGTGCGCCGGCGGTGCCGGGCGCCGCGGTCGTTCCCGGGGCCTCGGTCGGTCCCGATGCCGACGTCGGTGATGCCTCGGCGCCATCCGTCGATCGATCGGCGAGCGGCACCACGCGGGTCCTGATCGGCGACCTGACGCTCCTGCACGACGTGGGATCGCTCCTGATCGGGGCCGGCGAGGTGCGCCCGCGCGTGCTCGTGATCGTCGGCAACGACGGGGGCGGCACGATCTTCGACGCGCTCGAGGTCGCGGCATCCGCCCCCGCCGATGCCTTCGACCGCGTGCAGTACACGCCGCAGTCGGTCGACCTCTCGGCGCTCGCGCGCGCCTACGGCTGGGAGTACCGCCGCGCCACCACGCGCGGGGAGCTCGACGAGGCCCTCGGCACGGCCGTCACCGGCCCGACCCTCCTCGAGGTCCCGCTCCCGCGCTGACCGCCGGTCGGCACGCTCCTCGGGAACGTCCCGTCGCCCCGGGCCTCGCTCAGGACGACACGCCGGTCGGGAAGGGCCCGGCGACGTGTCGGTCCTGAGAACGGCAACGGCCGGGCGACCCCCTTGCCGTGGCATCCGTCGGCCCTCCATGATGGGGGAGCGTCGCGGAGGCCGCGACCGTGAGAGGAGCGCCGTGGGGCTGGAGAAGTACTGGGCGAGCGATCCGATGGACGTCCTCCGCGTGCGGCAGGACTTCGTGCTCGCCGACGTCGACACGGACAGCTCGCCGGGGTTCGAGGGCAGGAAGAAGGAGGCGGAGAAGTCGCTCGCCGTCGGTGCGGGGATCCTCGCCGACCTGCAGGAGCAACTGTTCGCGGGGCACCAGATGGGCGACGATCCGCGTCGGATCCTCCTCGTGCTGCAGGCGATGGACACGGCGGGCAAGGGGGGCATCGTCAAGCACGTCATGAGTGCGGTCGATCCGCAGGGCGTGCAGCTGGCGACCTTCAAGAAGCCGACCGAGGAGGAACTGGCGCACGACTTCCTCTGGCGCATCCGCAAGGAGGTGCCCGAGGCCGGCATGATCGGCGTCTTCGACCGGTCCCACTACGAGGACGTGCTGATCGCGCGCGTGCGCGAGCTCGCAACGCCCGACGAGATCGAGCGCCGATACGACGCGATCAACGAGTTCGAGGCCGAGCTCGCGGCGTCCGGCACCGTCATCATCAAGGTGATGCTGCACATCTCGATGGATGAGCAGCGTTCCCGGCTGCTGAAGCGGCTCGAGCGCCGCGACAAGCACTGGAAGTTCAACCCCGGCGACATCGACGAGCGGATGCTGGCCCCGAAGTACCGTGAGGCATACCAGCTCGTCTTCGATCGGACGACGACCCCCTACGCCCCCTGGTACGTGGTGCCCGCCGATCACAAGTGGTATGCGCGGCTGGCGGTGCAGCATCTGCTGATCGATGCGCTCGAGTCGATGAAGCTCGACTGGCCGCTCGCCGACTACGACATCGAACAGCAGAAGGCGAGGCTCGCGACCGGGTGAGTCGCACGGTCGGCGACGCCGAGGTGCAGTGCTACGGCACCGGCGGTGACGGAGGCGGCGCCCCGAACGCCTCGACGATCGGCCGGAACTTCATGTCGGTCTCCGCGAGCTCGTCGGCGGGCACCGAGTCGTGCACGATGCCGCACCCGGCATAGGCGCGCACGGTGCCATCCGCAGACACCTGCGCGCAGCGCAGTGCGATCGCCCATTCGCCGTCGCCGTCGGCGTCGACCCAGCCGACCGGTCCGGCGTAGCGACCCCGGTCGAAGCCCTCGAGTTCGGCGATCGCCGCGAGCGCGAGGTTGCGAGGCGTGCCGGCGACCGCGGCCGTCGGATGCACCGCGCGCACCAGGTCGAGCGAGGACGAGCCGTCGCCGAGCGTGCCCTTCAGGTCGGTCGCGAGGTGCCACAGGTTCGGCAGCTGCAGCGTGAACGGCTCGGGGCTCGCGTCGAGCCTGGCGGTGTGCGGCCCGAGCGTCGCGACCGCGCTCTCGACGGCGAGGGCGTGCTCGGCGAGGTCCTTGTGCGACGACGCGAGGCGGGCGGCCTGGTCGCGATCGGATGCCGCGTCCGCTCCGCGCGAGGCGGTGCCGGCCAGGACGCGCGCGGACACCGTGCCGTGGTCGACGCGCACGAGCGTCTCGGGGCTCGCCCCGATGAGCCCGTCGACCGCGAACACCCACGTGTCGGGGTAGTCGTCGGCGAGCTTCGCGAGGGCGGCGCGCAGGCCTGCGCCCTCGTGCAGCGTGCCCACGATCTCGCGCGCGAGCACGACCTTCTCGTAGCGGCCGTCGTCGATCCGGCGGACGGCTTCGGCGACGGCGACGGTGTATGCCTCGGGGGGCATCGTGCCGGGCTCGAAGCGCACGCGCGGCACGTCGCGCTTCGGTGCGGGCTCGGGCAGCTCGACCGGCGCGGGCGCGGCGGATGCCTCGTCGACGAGCTCGATCCTGGTGACCCAGGCCCGCCCGTCGCGTCGGCCGAGCACGATCTCGGGCACCACGAGCACGCTCGTCGCCGCCGAGTCGTCGGCGAACGCGATGGCGCCGAACGCCACGAGCCCGCTGCCGGGCAGGCCGACGCGATCGTCGACGTCCGCGGCATCCGTGACCCGCCGCCACTCCCGGGCGGCGTCGGCGACCCGGTCGGGCCCGCTCGTCTCGATGCGGAGCACCTCGCCGAGTCCGATCATGCCCTCGCCGCGGCGCATCCAGAGCAGCGGATGCCTCGGGTCGAGCCGCGGCACGAGCGGGGCGGTCTCGTCGACCGCGACGGTGCGGACGCGCAACCTCGTGTCGGCGGCGGCAGGCGCCGCGGCATCCGTTCGCGTCACCGCACCAGCCTACGCCGGAGGACGCGGGGCCGACTCACGCAGGGCGCCGCTCGCGCCGCGCGCCCCGCAGCCGCGGGCTCGACCTCGGCACGCGCCTCAGGCCGGGACGACCTCGACGCCGCGCCAGAACGCGACGTGCTCGCGGATCTCGGAGGCCGCCTCGGAGGGCGTCTCGTACGTCCACGCCGCGTTCGGGTTGCGCTGGCCGTCGACCTCGACGTGGAAGTAGTTGGCGGTGCCCTTCCAGTGGCACACGCTGCGGTTGTCGCTGGCGACGAAGAACTCGGGGCGGATCGCCTCGCGCGGGAAGTAGTGGTTGCCCTCCACGACGACGGTGTCGTCGGACTCCGCGATGACCGTGCCGTTCCAGATCGCCTTCATGTCGTGCGCTTCCTTCCTTCGAGCGGATGGCGCAGCCGCGCCGTCCGCAATGATCCAACGCCGCTGAGCTGAAGATCCATCCCGATGCATGGAAACTCTCAGGTTCCCGCGGGCGAGTTCGCAGGATGAGACGCGCGATGGGGTGGCAGACGCACGGATCGTGCATCTGGTCCTGCGTTTTCGTTCGAGACGGATGGCTCGGGCGGGCGGCACTCGCCGCGGGCGGGCGAGTTCGCAGGATGTGCCGACCGATGGTGCGGCATGCGGATGGATGGTGCTTCTGGTCCTGCGAACTCGCGCCCGCGTCGTCGATGGGGCTCGCGCCGGCGGCCACGAGGCATCCGCTCGCCCTCACCGCGGCCGCCCAGCCGCCCGACCGTAGACTCGAGGGATGACGCGCGCAGACCTCGGCAAGGACCCCCGTGACGTCTCGGCGATGTTCGACCGCGTCGCGGCGCGCTACGACCGCACGAACGCGGTGCTGTCCGTCGGCAACGCCGCCCTGTGGCGCGTCGCCACGACGAAGGCCGTCGCGCCGAAGCGCGGCGAGCGCATCCTCGACGTCGCGGCGGGCACGGGCACCTCGAGCGCGAGCCTCGCGAAGTCGGGTGCGAGCGTCGTCGCCGCCGACTTCTCGCCGGGCATGATCGAGGTCGGACGCCGCCGCCAGGCGCACGTGCAGAACCTCGTGTTCGTCGAGGCCGACGCGATGAAGCTGCCCTTCGGCGATGCCGAGTTCGACGCCGTCACGATCTCGTTCGGGTTGCGCAACGTTAAGGAGCCGAAGGTCGCGCTCGCCGAGTTCCTGCGCGTGACGAAGCCCGGCGGACGCCTCGTGGTGTGCGAGTTCTCGCACCCGCCGACCGGCGTCGTGCGCGCGGGGTACGACTTCTACCAGAAGGTCGTCATGCCGCCGCTCGTAAGGCTGTCGAGCTCGAACGACGACGCGTACGACTACCTCAACGAGTCGATCAACGCGTGGCCCGACCAGCCGACGCTCGCCGGCTGGATCCGCGAGGCCGGGTGGGCGGATGTCGCGTGGCGCAACCTGTCCGCGGGCATCGTGGCGCTCCACCGAGGGCGCAAGCCGCTCGACGTCGTCGACGCCTGAGCCCGACGGCACGCGAACGCGGCCGGGCAGCCGACGCCGCCCGGCCGCGCTCCGCCGGCGTCAGGCCGTGATGAGGTCGCGCCGCCGGAACAGCGCGAGGGAGGCCGCGGCCAGCGCCGCCGCGATCCCGGTGAGCACGACGATCGCGACGCCCGACAGCTCGTCGCCCGGGTACTCGCCGATGTGCTCGAACGGCGAGAGTTCGACCGCCCAGTCCGGGGCGTCGAGCAGCGGGCCGAAGAAGCCCAGCAGGAAGGCGTACCCGAACACGAACCAGGTGAGCGCGACGAGGCGCGGGAGCGCACCGTAGAGCACGGCCGCGATCGCGAGCGTCACCCACACGGCCGGCACGTGCGCGACGTGCCCGACGAACACGTCACCGAAGAGCTCGCCCTCGCCCGTGCTGACGGCCGCGCCGATCGCCGTGCCGAGCCCGGCCGAGCCGAGCAGCAGCACGACGCCGAGCGCGGTCGCCGCGAGCCACGACCCGAGCCAGCCCGGTCGGCCGACGGATGCCGCGAGCACGGCCTCCGTGCGACCGTCGGTCTCCTCCGACTTCAGCGACTGCATCGCGAGGATGGCGTAGATCGTCGAGGTCAGTGCGAACAGGAGCCCCATCATGGCGAGGTAGCCCGTGAGCAGGTCCTCCTCGCCGCCGAACAGCACGAGCAGCTCGGGCGGCGCGTCGGCGAAGCCCTCGAGCATGGCCTGCGTGAACGCGCCGTAGACGATGCCGCCGGCGAACAGCGACGCGGTCCAGCCGATCAGGCTCGCCCGCTGCAGCCGGACGGCGAGCGCGAACGGGCTCGAGAGCCACGCGGGCGCCGACGCGTGCCCGCGGCGCGGGGCGACGAGGCCGGCGGCGAGGTCGCGGCGCGCGGCGAGCGCGTACCCGAGTGCGGCGAACAGCACGAAGCATCCGATCGAGATCGCGAGGGGCCACCACCGGTCGTCGACGAACGGCGCGACCTGCTGCGACCAGCCGATCGGGCTGAGCCAGGTCAGCCAGCCGAGGTCGCCGCCCTGCGCGGTCGACATGTCGCCGAGCCCGCGGACGAGGAACGCAGCCCCGAGCACGGCGCCGGCGATCCCGGACGCGGTCCGCGGGAACGCGGTCAGCTGCACGGTCGTGGCCGTGATGCCCGCGAACGCGAGGCCCGCAGCGCCCACGCTCGCGCCGAAGACCGCCGATCCGGCCGGGTGGAACTCGAGCCCGACGAGGAGCAGGGTCATGAGCGCCGCGACGACGACGTTCATGAGCGCAGCGACGAGGAGGCCGGCCGTGAGCGGCGCGTGGCGTCCGATCACGTTGGCCCGGACGAGTTCGGCGCGCCCCGACTGCTCCTCCAGCCGGGTGTGCCGCACCACGGTGAGGATGCTCATGAGCGCCGCACCGATGATGAGGTACAGCCCGTACGTGCTCGTGAGGAACACGGCGAGCGTCGGTTCGGCGTCGCCGAATCCGGGCCCCATGAGGAGGGCGGCGGCCGGGTTCGACGAGAACGCGCTGAACGCCTCGAGGTCGGCGGCGGTCGGGAAGACGAGCTGCAGCGCGTTGGCGAAGTACGCCAGCAGCGCGGTGAGCCCGAGCGTCCAGGACGGGAAGCGGATCCGGTCGCGGCGGAGCATGAAGCGGAGCAGCCGGCCGGTGCCGGTGAGCGTGCCGTGGTCGGCGACCGGTCGCGGGGCCGGGGCGGTGGGGCGGATGCGTCGCGCTCGCCGGGTGCCGGCGGCGGCGTCCCCGCTGCCGCTCGTGCCGGTCGTGGCGTCGGTGACCGTCGCGAGTCCGTCGGTGGTCATCGTGCCACCTCCATCGAGGATGCCGCGGCGCCGCCGTCGGCGTTCGTGCCGGATGCGTCGTCGTCGGTGATGTGGTCGCCGTAGTGGCGGAGCAGGAGCTGCTCGAGCGTCGGCGGCGTCGCGGTGAGACCGGTCACGCCGAGCGCCGCGAGCTCGCGGACCACCGCGGGCATCGCCTCGCCGTCGACCTCGAAGGCGACCTGTCCGCCCTCGCTCCGGAGCTCGTGCACGCCGGGAAGCGCGGCGATGGCGTCGGCCGGCCGGTCGACGATCGCCGACACGCTCGTCCGCGTCAGGTGGCGGAGGTCGCGGAGGCTGCCGGTCTCGACGATGCGGCCCTGGCGGACGATCGAGATGCGGTCGGCGAGCACCTCGACCTGCGCGAGGATGTGGCTCGAGAGCAGCACGGTCCGACCGGCATCCTTCGCCTCTCGGATGCACGCCTGGAACACCGCCTCCATGAGCGGGTCGAGCCCGGAGGTGGGCTCGTCGAGGAGCAGGAGCTCGACGTCGCTCGCGAGCGCGGCGATGAGGGCGACCTTCTGCCGGTTGCCCTTGGAGTAGGTGCGGCCCTTCTTGCGCGGGTCGAGGTCGAACCGGTCGCAGAGTTCGTCGCGACGCTTGCGGTCGACGCCGCCGCGGAGCCGGCCGAGCAGGTCGATGGCTTCGCCGCCCGTGAGGTTCGGCCAGAGCTCGACGTCGCCGGGCACGTACGCGAGGCGGCGGTGCAGGTCGACGGCGTCGGCCCACGGGTCGCCGCCGAGCAGCTCGGCCTCGCCGCCGTCGGAGCGGAGGAGCCCGAGGAGGACGCGGATGGTCGTGGACTTGCCCGCGCCGTTCGGCCCGAGGAACCCGTGGACCTCGCCGCGCTCGACCGTCAGGTCGAGGCCGTCGAGGGCGGTGACGGAGCCGAAGCGCTTGCGGAGCCCGGCGGTGCGGATGGCGGGACCGGCCTGGTCGGCGCGGTCGGCGTGCTGGATGAGGGTGGACATGATGGTCTGCTTTCCGTTCGATGGATGGCGCGCTCGCGCCACGCGAGGGCACAGCTGCGCCGAGCGCGGATGCGCCGGGTGAATGGGGTCGTGTCAGGCGACGGTGCCTGCGGCGCGCTGCGGGGGATCGGGGATGTAGAGGAGATACGTCTCGAGGAGGGTGCGATCCATGAGGAAGCCCTCGGTGTAGATCTCGAGCGCGGGCAGCGTGAGCCGGCTGAGCGCCCGGTCCCAGAACTCGCCGGTCTGTATGGCCTTCGGGTCGGGGTTCATCGACAGCTCGATGAGCAGCGTGCCGAGCGTCGCGCCGAGCAGGAACCGAACGCGGGCCTCCTCGTCGCGACTCGGCACGATCGTCCCGGCCTCGACGCCGGCCGCCACGTAGGCGAGCGCGTCGGACACCATGTGCTCGATGAACTCGCGCGCGTGCGCGCCGCCGGCCTGGATGCTGCGCAGGGTGTACGCGATCATCGGCCGGTAGGCCTCCATGCGGGCGAGCTGGCCGATGAACGCGCCGGGTGCGCCGTCGCCGCCCAGCACCTCGGTCTTGCTCTCGCGGATGACCGTGAACACGTGCTCGTCGCAGGCTTCGCGCAGCCCGTCCTTCGAGCCGAAGAGCTTCACGATCATCGCGGCGCTGACCCCGGCGTCCTTCGCGATCGCGCGGAGGCCGACGTCGAAGCCGTCGCTCCCGAAGCGGAGGATCGCGGCATCGCGCACCCTCGCCCTGGAGGTGAGGTCTGCGGCGGCCTGCGGCAGCGGTGAACGCATGTTCACCATGGTAAACACTCGTTCATGACGCCGTCAAGGGTGTCATGTGCGCCAGATCGCCGCGGAACGGCACTCGACGCCGTGGACACTCGGGCTCGCCGCATTCGACGAGCTCGCAGCATCCGCTCGGCTCGCTCTCGGTAGGCTGGGGCTCGTGAATCCGAGCCACACGGTCCGTCGCGCCTCCTCGCTCGCGGCCAACCTCGGCCTCAGCGAGCGGGTGTTCGCCTCCGCGGCCGATCGAGCCATGGCCCGGGCCATCGACGACGGGCTCGAGCGCGTCGAGTCGGGGCTCGCCGAGCAGGTCCGCTTCGCGGACGCCGTGGCGGATGTCACGAGCCGCTACCTGCTCGAGGCGGGCGGCAAGCGCGTGCGCCCGATGCTGACGCTCCTCACCGCACAGCTCGGCGACGGCGCCGTCGACGACGTCATCACCGCAGCGATGGCGATCGAGATCACGCACCTCGGTTCGCTGTACCACGACGACGTCATGGACGAATCCGAGCGTCGCCGCGGCGTGCCGAGCGCGCAGACGGTGTGGGGCAACTCGGTCGCGATCCTCACCGGCGACCTGCTGTTCGCTCGTGCCAGCCAGCTGATGGCGAAGCTCGGGGAGCGCGCCATCCGCATGCAGGCCGACACGTTCGAGCGCCTCGTGCTGGGTCAGCTCAACGAGACCGTCGGGCCCGACCCCGACGAGGACCCGATCGAGCACTACATCCAGGTGCTCGCCGACAAGACCGGCTCGCTCATCGCCGCGGCCGCGCAGTCGGGCATCATCTTCGGCAACGCCGACCCCGCGCTCGAGGCGCCCATCATCGAGTTCGGCGAGAAGATCGGCGTCGCGTTCCAGCTCATCGACGACGTCATCGACCTGTCGCCGCAGCCGGAGGAGACCGGCAAGGTGCCCGGCACCGACCTGCGAGCGGGCGTCGTGACGCTGCCGCTGCTGCGGCTCGAAGACCTGGCCAAGACGGATGCCGCGTCGGCCGAGCTGCTCGATCGGATCCGCCGCGACGTGCTCCCCGCGCCGGCCGACGAGGCGGGCGACCCGTTCGACACCAACACGCTCGCGGCCCGCATCGTGCCGTCGCGTGCGACGATCGACGCGCTCGTCGACGAGCTGCGCGAGCACGAGGCGACGCGCGCGACGCTCGCCGAGGCGCACCGCTGGGCGCACGAGGCGGTCGCCGCGCTCGCGTCCGTGCCCGAGGGCAGCGTGAAGAAGGCGCTGACGCGCTTCGCCGACACCATCGTGGAGCGTTCGAGTTGAGCTCGACGCCCGGAACGACAGGAGGACCCGACCGGTGACGAGGAACAAGCTGCGCCTGGCCATCGTCGGAGCCGGCCCCGCCGGCATCTACGCCGCCGACATCCTGCTGAAGTCGGAGCGGAACTTCGACGTCTCGATCGACCTGTTCGATCACCTGCCCGCACCCTACGGGCTGGTGCGCTACGGGGTCGCGCCCGACCACCCGCGCATCAAGGGCATCATCACGGCCCTCCGCGAGGTGCTCGACCGCGGCGACATCCGGATCTTCGGCAACGTGCGCTTCGGCGAGGACATCACGCTCGCCGACCTCAAGAAGCACTACAACGCGGTCATCTTCGCGACGGGTGCGGTGAAGGACGCCGACCTGCACATCCCGGGCGTCGACCTCGAGGGCTCGTACGGCGCGGCCGACTTCGTCAGCTGGTACGACGGGCACCCCGACTACCCGCGCGAGTGGCCGCTCGACGCGCAGTCGGTCGGCGTCATCGGCAACGGCAACGTCGCGCTCGACGCGGCGCGCATGCTCGCCAAGCACGCCGAGGACCTGCTGCCGACCGAGATCCCCGCGAACGTGTACGAGGGGCTTTCGCGCTCACCGGTCACCGACGTGCACGTCTTCGGCCGTCGCGGCCCGACGTCGGTGAAGTTCACGCCGCTCGAACTGCGCGAGCTCGGCGAGCTGCGCGACGTCGACATGATCGTCTACGACGAGGACTTCGACTACGACGACGCCGCGCGCGCCGCCGTCGCGGGCAACAAGCAGGTCTTCGTGATCGACAAGGTGCTGCAGCAGTGGCGCAAGCGCGAAACCGGACAGGCGTCGCGCCGCCTGCACCTGCACTTCTTCGCCAAGCCCCTCGAGGTCGTCGACGACGGCACCGGGCGGGTGGGCGCACTGCGCTACGAGCGCACCGCGCCCGACGGCGAGGGCGGCGTCGTCGGCACCGGCGAGATCCGCGAGATCCCGATCCAGGCGCTCTACCGCGCGGTCGGCTACTTCGGTTCGCCGCTGCCCGGCATCCCCTTCGACAAGAAGTTCGGGGTCATCCCGAACCACGAGGGCCAGGTGCTGATCAACGACAAGGAGACCGGACAGTCGCGCCAGATGTACGGCGTCTACGCGACCGGCTGGATCAAGCGCGGCCCCGTCGGCCTCATCGGCCACACCAAGTCCGACGCCATGGAGACCATCAAGCACCTCATCAACGACCTCGGCAACTGGTGGCGCCCCGAGGCGCCCTCCGAGGAGTCGGTGATCGAGATGCTCGAGTCCCGCGGCATCCAGTGGACCGACCTCGACGGATGGCACCGCCTCGACGAGTACGAGCAGGCGCTCGGCGCCGCCGAGGAGCGCACCCGCATCAAGGTCGTGCCGCGCGACGAGATGGTCGGGATCTCGCGTGGCGAGGCGTAGCGCGGTCAGAGCGAGCAGTACCAGTACCCGTAGTACTGGCCCGCTTCGCTGTAGGCATATGAGCCGACGAAGTTGCCGCTCGGGCAGAACGGTCCCAGTGCAGCGATGCCTGCCGTCAGGATGGCATCGACGCCGGTGAGGCCGCCGGTGTAGGGGACTGCCCCGCAGGCCCAGACGAACCCGGGGGGAGCAGCGATCAGCGTACCGGTCAGCGACGCGCATGCCTCCTCGAGCGTCGGGCCGTCGATGGTGAAGCCCGCCGACGCGGCCGCCGATCCGCCGCCGGTGAGCGTGAACGTCACGGTGAACGTGTGCTCGCCGACGGCAAGTCCGTCGAGATCGACCGACCAGGTCGACGCCTTCTTCGTGGTCGTGTCGGCAGCGTCGTCGCAGGCGACGGGGGTGCCGTCGACGTCGCAGGCCTGGCTCGCGATGGCCTGGGAGCCCCGGTTGATCGCGTAGTCGATGGAGACGGCGTCTCCGTCGGGGGTTCCGGCGGTGGCGGATGCTGCGGGAGCGTTGCTCTTCGGGGAAGGTGCGGCGTTGGCCGGTGCGGCAACGCCGAGCGTGACGAGGACCGTGGCTGCGGCGAGGATCAGTGCGGTACGTGACGACCTGGGCATCATTGCGCTCCTTCTCGGCGCGGATTGCGTCGGTGGACGAAGCGTACGGCGGTCGGAGGTCAGCGATCAGTCCCAATACGGGTGACGTGCTCCGCTTGAGCCGGAGGCGACTCCGGGCCCGGCGGGTGGAGTCAGGTCGCGATCGTGCCGGTCAGGACTGACGGCCCACCGGCGGCTCGCCGACGTAGGTGTGCGCCTCGCGCGCGAGCTCGGACCAGAGCTCGCGGTCGGCGACGCGCACCCAGGTACGACTGTCTCCGCCACGCGTCGAGTGGAAGGGCACGGCGATGCCGCGCGCCCGCAGGTCGGACGAGCGTGTCGCGGGCAGGTCGACCACGAGGTGCTCGCCGTCGAGGAACGCGAACAGCTTGCCCTTCACGAGCAGCCCGTCGGGCGTGGCATCCACGTCGTAGTCGGCGTCCCGGAGCAGTTCGTTCGCCACGGCGTCGTAGGTCGCCTGCACGTCGTCCATGTCATCCCCCTGTCGATGGCTTCGCGGGGGAGCCTACGCCGCTCGCGCGGCGGGCGCCGCGCTACGCTGCACAGCATGCCCTTCGCCTCCGTCGCCCTCGTCGTCGGAGCAGCGCTCCTCGGCGCCGGGCTGGGGTGGTGGCCGCTCGCCGCGTGGACCGACCGGAACATCCACCGCGATCGGGCGGAACGGATGCCGCTCCGCGCCCTCCGCGCATGGTCGGCGGGCACGACCGCCCTGCTGTTCGGGCTGTTCGCCTGGCGATACGGCCTCGATCCCGTGCTTCCGGCGCTGCTCGCGCTCGCCGCCGCCGGCGTCGCCCTCTCGATCGTCGACCTCACCGAGAAGCGGCTGCCGAACGCGATGGTCTTTCCGACCCTGCTGGCGGTCGGAGTGCTGCTCGTCCCCGCGTCTGCACTGACGGGGGAGTGGCTCCGCCTCGCCTGGGCGGCCGTCGGCTCCGCCGGCATGTTCCTCTTCTACTTCGTGCTCGCCCTCATCTCGCCGAAGGCCATGGGCATGGGGGACGTGAAGTTCGCGCTGCCGCTCGGGCTGGCGCTCGGCTGGTTCGGCTGGTTCATGTGGGTCGCCGGGCTGTTCGGTGCGTTCCTCGTCGGCGGAGTCGTGGCGATCGCGGCGCTCGCACTGCGGCGCGTGACGCTCAAGGGCTCGGTGCCGTTCGGTCCGTCGATGGTGGCTGGGGCGGTGCTGGCGCTGCTCGTCTTGTCGAACTGACGCGCCGTCCGCTGCCGGATCCGAGTTCGGCTGTCCCCTGATGCTCGGAGCGCTGTCCCCCGAAAAGCGGACTGTACCACTCGGATGCTGACAGTTGAGTTACGCGCAGGTCACGTTTGTACCCCAGCCTGTACCCAGTCAGGGGGTGCCCCGAAATGGGGCATAGCGTCTGATTCGGATGTATCGATACCTTTCACGGGCCGCTTGCACACGTGGGCGGCACCTCGATTTTGTACGACCCGAAGGGTGTCTCTCATGTCCAAGCTCCTCGCCAAGGCCCAGGCCAAGGCCCTCAGCCGCATCGCCGAGATCCGCGCCAAGGAGGAGGGCGCGACCGCGGTCGAGTACGGCCTCATGGTCGCTTTAATCGCCGTCGTGATCATCGTCGCGGTCACCCTCATCGGTACGAACCTCGACGCCATCTTCGACCTGGTCGGGGCTGCGCTCACCCCCTGATCCTCGGCTGCGCGAACATACGTCGCGTCTCCATGCACTGGAGGTCGTCTCACGACGGCCTCCAGTGCATGGACATTTCATGAGGAGTGCTGAACGGGTGAGAAAGTTGTCCCTTCGCAAGGAGAGAGGCGCGGCTGCGGTCGAGTTCGCTCTCGTATTGCCGATCCTGCTTGCCCTCATTCTGGGCATCTTCGAGTTCGGTCGCCTCTTCAACATTCAGATCCAACTCTCGAACGCCGCTCGAGAGGCCGCGAGGGTAATGGCGATCCGGGACAACGTGGGCGAGGCCCAGGCTGCGGCGATCGCCACAGCGCCGGCGCTGAATCCGGCGATCGACCCAGGTCAGGTGCTCCTCAGCGTGGGCACCTGCGAAGACCTCGACGAGGGCACTCCGGTGCACGCGACCGTCACGTACACGGTGGACTTGATCGTTCCCGGGTTCTGGGAGTGGGCGACCGGCAACACGTTCGCGCTCCAGGCGGAAGGGCAGATGGTATGCGGCGGATGATGACGCGACTTCGGCGGGGCGAGCGCGGCGCAAGCGCAGTGCTCGTCGGGCTGCTGATCGTGCCCCTGATCGGTGCTGCGGCGATCGCGGTCGACGTCGGCGCGCTCTACGCCGAGCGCGCCGCCCAGCAGAATGGCGCCGACGCGGCTGCGATGGCCGTCGCAACCGCGTGCGCCGCCGACGAAGCTGCCTGCGGCGCGAGTGCGGGCAGCATCGCGAGCGAGTTCGTGCTGCAGAACTCGTCCATCTCGAGCCCCACGGCTTTGGCACCGCAGATCGACTACGACGCCAATCGCGTGACGGTCACGACCGACAATTCGGTGAGCCACCCTCTCGCCTCGGTCCTCACGGGAATGGACTCCACCGTGGTCCAGGCCGTCAGTTCGGCCGAGTGGGGCAGCCCGAACTCGGGCATCGTGCTTCCCTTGGCCCTGTCGCTCTGCGAGTTCCAGGATCCGACGCTCGAGGTCCGGGTGCTCATCGAGTATCACCAGACGAGCGAGAACGACTGCACCCGATCAGACGGCCAGCCCGTCGAGGGTGGCTTCGGATGGCTCGACCTCGAGGGCGGCGCCTGCGAGGCCTTCATCGACCTCGACACCGGGTTCGCCGGAAGCGACCCGGGTATCGACCCGGCAGCCGAGTGCGCCTACCTGTTCAATGACCTCGAGGGCGAGACCGTGCTGGTGCCGGTCTACGACGGCGGGAACGACATCAACGGCCAGAACGGCGAGTTCCACATCCTGGCCTTCGCGGCCTTCGTCGTCACCGGCTGGAAGCTCACGGGTGGTGGGCCCGGCGTGTTCAACAACCCTGATCCGCTCTCACCCGCCTGCGTCGGCGCCTGCCGCGGCATCCAGGGCTACTTCACCGAGTGGGTCGACCTTGGAGCTGACTGGGAGGTCGGCGGCCCCGACTTCGGAGTCGATGTGGTCCGACTCGTCATCACCGACAGCCAACTCGCAGACCTGCTCGACTGATCCCGACGACCCGGGAACCCCCGCCGCCCGACCCGAAAGCATCCCAACATGAAGACTCGCATCATCGGAGCCCTCGTCGCCCTGGTCCTCGCAATCGTCGGCACCGTCGTGCTCGTCGGATACGTCCGAGGCGCCGACCAGCGGGCCGCCGAAGGGGCCGAGTTCGTCGACGTGTACATCGTCGACGAGTCGATCCCGGAGGGCACGTCGGCGTCTCAGATCGAGGAGTTCATCTCGCTCACCGAACTGCCGGCGATCTCCGTCGCCGAGGATCGCGTGACCGACCTCGCCGATCTCGAGGGCCTGGTCGCGGCCGCCGAGTTGCTCCCAGGCGACCAGCTGCGTGAGGACCGGTTCGTGGACCCGGCCGTCCTCGCGGCTCAGGGCGACGTACCGGTGCCCGAGGGCATGCAGGAGGTCACCGTGGCGCTCGAGGTGCAGCGGGTCGTCGGCGGCGCGATCCAGCCCGGCAGCCGGATCGGTATCGTCGTGACCAACAAGATCCAGCCGGGCGAGCCGAACGCGGAGGGCACCGTCACGACCTCGCCGGTGACTCGGTTCATCGACAACCAGGTGCTCGTCACCAGGGTCAGGGCCGGCTCGACCTTCACGCCGGAGAACGGCGAAGAGACGACGACCGCAGTTCAGAACATCATGGTCACCGTGGCGATGACCACCCCGCAGATCGAGAAGCTCGTCTGGGCGCGTGAGATGCAGGAGGACGACCTCGCCGGTGTCTGGCTCACCCTGCAGAACGAGGACACGAGCACCGAGGGCTCGCAACTCATCGGACCAGCCAACATCCTGCCGTGACCCGATACCTGCTCATCAGTCGCAGCGTCGAGTACGAGTCCCGACTCGGCTCGATGCTCGGCAGCGAGCTCGCGAGCGTCGCCGGGGAGTACCTGAGCTTCGGCGTGGATCAGGTCCTCGCCCAGATCCCGGATCAGGTTCCCCACATCGCCCTCCTCGGCCCGGTGCTCAACTACGAGGAGTCGCGGCAACTCGTGGAGTCCCTCGTCGAGCGTTATCCGAACGTCGGCATCATCGTGGTCCGCGAGCAGCGCGCGGATCTCGAGGACTGGGTGGACGGGATGCGCCTGCATGCCGTGCTCGCTCCCGATGCGAGCGAGGCGGTCAGCCTTGCGCTGTTCACCCGATTGAGGGATTGGCTCGCCCAAGCCCACGACGTCGACACGACGGTCGGCGATTGGGGCGATCGTGCTTACGTTCCGGTCGAGGAGCCCCCTCAGAGCGAGCCCGAAGACCTCCTGAGCCGGCTCGTTGCCGGATCCAGGCTCACACCCGCGGAGCCGGTGACCGAGCCGGAGTTCGTCGACGCGCCAGGACTCGAAGCGGAACCCGAGCCGGAACCGGAACCGGCGCCGGAACCCGAACCGGAACCGGAACCGGAACCGGAACCCGAACCCGAACCCGAGTGGCTGTTCCCGGCCGAACTGCCCGAAGGAGCCAGGACCGACGTGCTCGCCGTCGTCGCTCCGAAGGGCGGACAGGGCAAGACGACGGTCTCGGTGAACCTGGCGGCAGCGCTGGCCTCCGCCGCCCCGAACTCGGTCGTCCTCGTCGATGCAGACGTTCAGTTCGGAGACATCGCGACCGCGCTCGACCTGGAGCCGACCCACACCCTCGTCGACTCCGTCCAGGTCGCCGCGAGTGGCGACGAACTGGCGCTGAAGACCTATCTCCTGCGCCATCCCGAGGGCTTCTACGTGATTCCGGGGGCGGCCTCCCCCGAAGCCGGGGACGACGTCTCGGCCGAGCAACTCGGCGCACTCCTGCGTCGACTCGCCGGCATCTTCCGGTACGTGATCGTCGACACCACGCCGGGGCTCGGCGAGCACACGCTTGCCGTGCTGGAGAACGCCACGGACGGGGTATTCGTCACCAACATGGGCGTCCCGAGCCTCCGCGCCATGAGGACCGAGCTCGAGCTCCTCCAGCAGGTGGGGCTCCTGCCCACCAACCGCCACATCGTGCTGAACTTCACGGACCGGCACAGCGGCCTCACCGTACGCGACGCGGAGCGCATCGCGGGCGTGCAGATGAACGTCGTGATGCCCCGATCGAGCGCCGTGCTCCTCGCGAGCAACCGTGGGGTCCCGCTGGTCGTGAGTGACCCGAGGGATCACGCCGCAGTCGCGTTGCGGGACCTCGCGCTTCGAATAGACCCCGATGCCCATGCCCGACGCCGACGCACCATGAGAAGGGCGGCCGCAGAATGAGGTTGAACGAACGACTCGATGCCGCGCGCGGAATCCGACGAACGCCGGTTGCTCCCTCCGCGCCCGAGAGCCCGGTGGTCGACGAGGTCGACGAGGTCGATGAACTTGAACCGGGCGATGGGCGCGAGACAGACGCTCAGCCCGAGACCACGCTGATGCCGACTCTTCACGTCGAATCGATGGCTGACCCGCTGGCCGCATTCAAGGAATCCGCCGCGCAGGAGCTGTTCTCGCGCATCGGGAACCGCCTGAACGATTCCTCGATGACCGAGGAGAAGCTGCACGCGCTCGCTCGGGCCGAGCTGGGCCAGATCGTCGCGTCCGAGCAGACCGCGCTGACCAGCGCCGAACGGAATCGCCTCATCGACGAGATCGCGGCGGACGTGCTCGGCTACGGTCCGCTCGAGCCGCTGCTCGACGACCCGACCATCACGGAGGTCATGGTCAACCGACACGACCAGATCTACGTCGAGCGCAGCGGCCGTCTCCAGGAGTCATCGCTGCGCTTCACGAGCGAGGCGCAGCTCCGCCGTGTGATCGAACGCATCGTGTCGCGTGTCGGACGACGTATCGACGAGTCGTCGCCCTTGGTGGACGCACGCCTTGATGATGGGTCCCGCGTCAACGCGATCATCCCTCCTCTCGCGGTCAACGGGCCGTCGCTCACCGTCCGGAAGTTCGCGCGGACCCCGTACACCGTCGAGGACCTGATCTCGTTCGGAACGATGAGTCGTGAGATGGCGACCGTCCTCGACGCCGCAGTACGCGGACGACTCAACATCCTCGTCTCGGGCGGTACCGGCACGGGCAAGACCACGCTGCTCAACGTGCTGTCGGCGTTCATCCCCACCAGCGAGCGCATCATCACCATCGAGGACGCCGTCGAGCTGCAGTTGCAGCAGGACCACGTCGTGAGGCTCGAGTCGCGCCCGTCCAACATCGAGGGGCGAGGCGAGGTCACCATTCGCGACCTCGTTCGCAACTCGCTCCGCATGCGGCCGGACCGAATCGTCATCGGTGAGGTCCGAGGCGGCGAGAGCCTCGACATGCTCCAGGCGATGAACACGGGCCACGAGGGGTCGATCTCGACCATCCACGCGAATTCACCTCGTGACGCCATTTCGCGCATGGAGACCCTCGTGCTGATGGCCGGTATGGACCTGCCGCTGCGAGCGATTCGCGAGCAGATCGCCTCCGCGCTCGACATCATCATCCAGATCGGGCGTCTGAAGGACGGGACCAGGCGGATCACGCACGTCACCGAAGTGCAAGGCATGGAGGGGGACATCGTCACGCTTCAGGATGCGTTCACATTCGATTACTCTGCCGGCATCGACGAGCACGGCAGGTTCCGCGGCCACGCCGCCCCGACCGGCGTTCGCCCGCGGTTCGCCGAGCGACTCGCCGACGTCGGGATCCCGCTGCCGATGTCGGTCTTCCAGCCGGAGTTCCGCCCGACCCGGGAGTTCTGATGAGCCCGGTCGTATTGATCCTCGGCGTCTCGATCGCCCTCCTCGCACTCCTGGTGCTGGTGCTGTTCGTCTTCTTCCCCGCGCCGCCGCGAATCAGCAAGAGCCGTCGTGTCGCACCGGGTGAGGAGATCGACACCGCCCTCAGCCGGATCGCCGGACGGACCATCTCGGTGGTCGAATCGGCGACGCGGGGGCGCGACGACAGCATGCGTCGCTATCGGCTCGAGCAGGCAGGCATCAAGATGGAGCCTGCCGGATTCACGGTCGTCACCATGTCGGCCGCAGCCGTCCTCGCAATGCTCGGGTTCGTCATCGGCTGGGGCACCTTCTGGTCCATTCCGCTTGCATTGGTACTCGGTGCGCTCGCCTTCGTGGGATCGAGGGTCCTCATCGCCGTTCGGACGAGCAGGCGACGCGCGAAGTTCGAGTATCAGCTCGACGACACCCTGCAACTCCTCTCGGGCGGCCTGCGCGCCGGACACAGTCTGCTTCGCGCCATCGACTCCGTGTCGCGCGAAGCCGATGCACCGACCTCCGAGGAACTGGCGCGCGTCGTCAACGAGACCCGGCTCGGGCGAGATCTCGGTGACGCACTCTCGGTCACGGCCGAGCGGATGCAGAGCGACGACTTCTCGTGGGTCGCGCAGGCGATCGCGATCAACCGCGAAGCGGGCGGCAACCTCGCAGAGGTGCTCGAACAGGTCGCCCACACCATTCGCGAGCGCAACCAGATCCGCCGTCAGGTGCGTGCGCTGAGCGCCGAGGGGCGGCTGTCGGGGATCATCCTCGTCCTGCTCCCGGTCGGCGTCTTCCTCTTCCTCCTCTGGGTCCAGCCGGGCTATTTCGCTCCCATGTTCACCAGCCTCATCGGGTGGATCGCCCTGTTCATCGCCCTCCTGCTCCTGGTGGGCGGAACCATCTGGATGTTCTTCACCGTCCGTGTCAAGTTCTAGGAAGTGCTCATGAACGCCATCGGACTCGTCGCCGCGCTGACGGTCGGCATCTCGATCGGACTCGTCGCCTGGTTCCTCATCGGCGCAGGCCGCGCCAAGACGGTTGAGGCAGGGGTCGAGGAATCGACCGCGACCGCCGTCCAGCGCACCTCCTTCTCGGAGAGCCTGGTCAAGGCGGCACCGAAGGGGTACATCGGGTGGCTGGAACGGCAGATCACCTTCGCGGCCCGACCCGCGGGATGGTCGGTCAGTCGGATCTTCGTCTGGAAGACCGTCCTCGTCTGTACCGTGCTCATCCTCGGCTGGTTGTTCATCGCATCGGACCCGGCTTCCATCCGCGTCATCCTGGTGTTCGCCGCACTCGTTCTCGGCTTCTTCCTGCCCGACGTGCTGATCAACAGTCGTGCGCACGACCGGCAGACGGCGATCCAGCGGGCGCTCCCTGACACGCTCGACCAGATGACCATCGCCGTCGAGGCCGGGCTCGGGTTCGACGCAGCGATGGCGAAGGCCGGTCGCAATGGACGTGGACCGATGGCGGAAGAACTCATCCGGACGCTGCAGGACATGAGCATCGGGCGTACGCGCCGTGACGCCTACGCAGCGCTCGAACAACGCACCAACAGTGAGGACCTTCGACGCTTCGTCCGAGCCGTGCAGCAAGCCGACGCATACGGTGTCGCGATCGCCGACGTGCTTCGTGTGCAGGCTGGCGAGATGCGCGTCAAGCGTCGTCAGCGTGCGGAGGAGCAGGCGATGAAGGTGCCGGTGAAGATCGTCTTCCCGCTCGTCTTCTGCATCCTGCCCGTGCTGTTCATCGTCATCCTCACACCGGCAGTGATCGGTATGATCGCTGCCTTCGGCTGACCGAGGGCTTCCGTCAGAAGAGACCGGGGACGAAGCGCTTCGTCCGCAGCTTGTACGCCGCGTACTCGGGAATGTGCTCTTCGAGAAGGCGCTCCTCCTGGATCGCGCGGTACACCTGAATGGCGCCGACCAGGATGAGGATCCCGAGCTTCGCCCAGCTCGGTGAGAAGCAGACCGCGCCCGTAAGAGTGATCATCTCCCCGACGTAGAGCGGATTCCGGATGAACCGGTACGGGCCGTGCTGGACGAGGTTCCGTACCTTCGCCTCCACGCCGAAGCTCCGGCCGAGGGTGACGAGCGAGTAGACGCTGAACGTCATTCCCAGGGCCATCAGCACCACCGCGAACAGTTCGATGCCCGGCGGAACGTCGGACCCTCCGAGAAACGCGAACAGGAAAGGAAGGAACGTGCCGGCGTATGCGGCCGCGGTCGGCGCGATTCCCCTGCGACGAGCCTTGGCGGGTGTCCTGATGATCAGCAACAACACTGCGACGAGGTAGAACGCGGTCAACAGGATCAGGTAGGCGAGATGGAGGTAGTCCACGATCCCGGATGCGCCGTCGTTCCGACCGCCGACGAAGAGCGTGAAGGACGTCACAAACAGCAGGAACACCATGATGGGGACGAGGATCAGGCGCTCGACGTCGACCGTCCTCAGTTGCTCACGTAGCCGCATGACCCGACTCCTCCGTGCATCGCTCGAACGCGCCGGAAGCGTATCGGTGAGCTTCGGCGACGTGGGCTCGATCATATCCGGACGGTCGCCCGCAATCGATGGCCCGAAAGGGGGCTCTCCTGACCCCGATGCCGGGTAGGTGATTGCGTGCTCAGCGGCCGCTGCTCGGCGGACCCTCGACGCCTAGGCTTGGCCGCATGGACCCGGCGACAACCGAGGGGACCCGAGGACTGCCCGCCGCTGAAGAGGGCTGGACGCCCGACGTCCTCGGACCCGAGTTCGAACGGCTCACCCTGCCGCTCGAGCCTGACGACGAGGGCGAGGTCGTCGCGACGCTCGTGCGGCGTACGGCAGGCGAGAGCGGCGGGCACTTGGCATCCGTCACGCGCCGGTGGCGCTGGCCGTGGGAACGCGACGCCAAGCCGCAACCGCCGCCCGCGGCATCCGGATGCGACGTGCTCTACGTGCACGGGTGGAGCGACTACTTCTTCAATCCCGAGCTCGCGCGGTTCTGGAGCGATGCGGGGGCGCGGTTCTACGCGCTCGACCTGCGGAAGTACGGGCGGAGCCTCCGGGAGTGGCAGACGCCCGGGTACATGACCGACCTGGCCGTGTACGACGAGGACCTCGAGGCGGCGCTCGGCGCCATCGCGCGCGAGGGTGGGCCGGAGGCATCCGCTCGGCCGTTGATCCTGGTCGGGCACTCGACCGGCGGGCTGACGCTCAGCCTGTGGGCGGCGCGCAACCCCGGGCGGGCGGCGGCGCTCGTGCTGAACAGCCCCTGGCTGGAGTTCCAGCTGAGCGGGATCGGGCGGCAGGCGATCCAGCCGGTCATCGGCTTCCGCGCGCGCCTAGACCCGATGGGGCCGCTGCCGAACGTCGACCTCGGGTTCTACACGCGATCGGTCGCGAAGGAGCTCGACGGCGAGTGGGAGTACGACCACGCCTGGCGGCCCGACCGCGGGTTCCGCACGCATCCGGCGTGGCTCACCGCGATCCTCGCGGGGCACGCGACCGTCGCCGCCGGCATCGACGTGGGGGCGCCCGTGCTGGCCCTGCTGTCGGCGCGGTCGGTGCTGCAGGCGACGTGGGACGACGCGATGCTCGCGTCGGACATCGTGCTCGTCGTCGATGAGATCGCGCGCCAGTCGCTGAAGCTCGGGCCGAACGTCACGGTCGCGCGCATCGACGGGGCGCTGCACGACGTGTTCCTGTCGCGGGAGCCGGCGCGGGCGGCGGCGTATGCGGCGGTCATGCGGTGGTTGGAGGGGTACGGGGTGCGCGGGTGACGACCGCGGCTTCGGGATGTGTGGGGCTCTGAGGCACCAGGACTTGGTCCCCGAAATGGGGGAGCGCGCTTTCCGGCCATCGCTTGAATCGCATCGTCGCGCCCCGATACTGTGACACCGCGACCCGCGCTGGCTCGCACATCTGATTCCGTTCAGTCCGGCTGGGGGCCCGGCCAGAAGTGCGAGTGTGTCTCATGCGGGGTGCTCGGTTCGTTGGTGTCACAGCAGTCGTGGCGGTCATCGGGAGCCTGTTGTCGGCCGTCGCTGCCAGCCCTGCGCTCGCGACGACGGGTCCCGGGACGGCGACAGGCGCGGGCTCGGCGGTAGCCGAGACCGGTGCAGTCGTGAAGGTCGAACGCATCGCAGGAGCCGACCGGTATTCAACCTCGGTGGCCGTCGCGAGCGTCGAGTTCCCCGACCCGTTCCCAGCGGGGGAGGGCACGGTCTACCTCGCGCGCGGGGATGTTCTCGCGGACGCGCTGGCGGCAGGGACCCTCGCCGATGGTCCGATCCTCCTGGTTCCGTCGTGCGGCCGGGCCCCACGGTCCGTCGTCGATGAGGTGGCTCGCCTCGACCCCGCACGAGTGGTTGCCCTGGGAGGGACCGGCGCCGTGTGCAGCACGATGCTCTCCGACGTCGCCGGCGATCGTCCGGTGGAGCGACTCGCCGGGGAGGATCGCTACGCGACGGCACGAGCGATCGCGAACGAGCGGCTGGAGCAGGCCCCAGCACCTGTCGTCTACATCGCCTCGGGTTCCGACGCTGCTCCGGATGCCGTTGCGGGAGGTGTACTGACGGGCGGTCCGATCCTGACCGTGTCCCCTCGTGGCGGGTCGTCCGTGTCGAAGGCTGCCGAGTGGGTCGCAGCGCATCCGACGGTGAAAGCAGTCACCGGGTTGGGTGGCACGAGCACGCTCTCGGAAGGGCTGCTCTCCGCGATCGCGGGCGAGGTGCCCGTGAATCGACTCGCTGGGATCGATCGCCACGCCACGGCCGCGGCGATCGGCCAATTCCAGTTCGCGGGGGTCGCCCCGGTGGTCTACCTCGCTCGGAGCGACGTCTTCGCCGACGCTGTCGCAGCCGGTTCGCTGACGGGCGGGCCAGTTCTCCTCACCCGGTCATGCTCGTTGCCGCAGGCGGTCACCGATGCGCTCGCGACCCTTCGGCCGTCGACCGTCGTGGCGCTCGGCGGAACGAGCGCCATCTGCGATTCGTTGCTCGAACAGGCTGCGGCAGCGGTGCCGATCGAACAGAACCAGGGTGTCGTCGTCGAACCCGGGGTGAAGACGCTGGACGAGGAGGCACTGGCCGAGATCGACGGCTTCGACCCAGAGTCAGGCGAGCTTCTGCTCTCCAACTCGAGTCGGCTCGGGGCGACGTTGAGCGAGGGAGGCGTCATCGCCGCGGGCGTGGGACCCGAGACACCCGAGGGGATGCTCCGCAAGGTGGTCGACGTCCAGATCACGCCGTCCGGATACGAAGTGCACACCGAGCAGGCGACGCTCACGGACGCGATCGCGAACACGAATGGGCCGCTCACCGCGACTGGAGATCTCGTCTCGGCGGCTGCCACCGGCTCGAGCGATGCTGCGGTTCTGGAAGGCGGCGCGGCGGCCCCTGGTGAGGTCGCCGCTCCGCTGAGTCGGTACTCCGCCTCGGCCGACATGAGCGACGCTTCATCCAGTTCCGAGACCGGAGCCGCAATCCCGCTGGGCACGTTCCGGTTCGGGGTCGAGTCCGAGTTCTCCAGGGCTCTCGGGTCGGACACCTTGAAGGGCGAGGGAACCATCAAGGTGTCAGGTGAAGTCGAAGTCTCAGCCTCGGCCGAGGCGGTCATCGACATCGGCATCACCGGGCTGAACCGAGCACGCATCGTCGTCACGCCGACGGCGACGATGGAGGCGGTCGCCGAGTTCGGCGGCGGGGTGGAAGGCGAACTGACGAAGAAGATCGCGTCCGCGAAGCGCGTGTGGCATGTCCAGATCGGGCCGGTTCCTCTGGTCATCACCGACGAGTCCGCGCTCGAGCTGAAGGTCACGGTGGGCGCCGATGGAACCGCCTCGGTCTCGTCGACCGTTTCGGCCGGCATCGCGACGGGCTTCGACTACACGAACGGCAACTTCCACCTGATCGCGGACCCGACCGCGTCATACGAGCCGTTCGCCGTCGATGCCAGCGTCGCCCTGAGGGCGAAGATCTCGATCGGCCCTGTCGAGACGATCAAGCTCTACGGCATCGTCGGGATCACCGGAGGCGTCGGACCGTACATCGAGGGAAGCGCGAAGTTCTCCGCAACCGACCCGCCGGAATGCACCGTCGACGTCGGGCTCGAGTCGAAGATCGGCGTCGTCGCCGGCATCGAGATCGCCGGGATCAAGCTCACAGACACGTGGGAACAGGCCAGGTTCGCCGAACTCCAAATCGTCGACTGGACGGGGGCATGCGAGACGCTCGACGGGTGGACCGGAACCGGTCACGGCGCGAATCCGCTCACGATCGTCACGACGACCCTTCCATCCGGCGAGGTAGGTGCCGACTATTCGGCGCATCTCGTGAGTGATGGGGAGCAGCCTCCGGTCGCGTGGAGCACGGTCGCCGGTTCGCTCCCCAGTGGGTTGAGTCTCAGCGCCGCGGGCGAGATCCACGGTGTGCCGACGGATGCGGGCGCATCGACCTTCACCGTCTCCGCCACGGACGGTGCCGGCCAACGCGCAATGCGGGATCTCACTCTCACCATCCGTGAGGCGGGAGAGCAGGGCGAACCGGTCGTCTTCGAGGACTCGAATCTAGAGACCTGCATTCGCGCGGAGTTCTCGTCGATGGCATGGGCCCAAGAGCACTGGCCGTGGCTCTATCCGGACTTCACCGAGCCGTCGGCGAGCGAGCCCCTGCGGAGTACCGACCTGGAGCTACTCGAGGCCCTCGATTGCCTTGGCCTCGTCAGTCTGACGGGACTGGAGTGGGCGACGAGACTCGGTTCACTGGTCCTCTCGGACTTCGGTGGGAGCGAACTCGACCCGATCGCAGGCCTCACCGGCCTCTACTATTTCCAACTCATCGGTTCGGAGGTGAGTGACCTCGGTCCGCTGCGAAACCTCGTGGGGTTGACGACACTCGAGATCCACTCGTCTCCCGTCCGCGATCTCACACCGATCTCCGAGCTGACGGCGGTGCAGTGGCTCGACCTCATCGACACCGAGGTAGCGGACCTGACGCCGCTCGCCGATATGACGTCGATGTACCAGCTCCATGTCTCCGAAAGTCCCAACCTCAGCGACGTGAGTCCGCTCGCGGGCATGACCGAACTCAGGACACTCGGACTCCGCGAGAATCCGTTGCTGACGAGTCTGGCTCCGCTCTCGACGTTGACACAGGTGTCGTATCTCGACATCCATGACGACGACCTGACGAGCCTCGAGGGGCTGCAGAACATGACGCAGTTGTCCTACCTGCAGGCCGATCGGAACCGGATCACGTCGATCGAGCCACTGGCGAATGCCGCTTCCCTCGTGAGACTGCGTCTCTCGGGCAACCAGATCGGCAGCATCGCCGCCCTCTCGGACAAGCCTGAGCTCGAGCATCTTGAGATCAACGCGAACCGGATCTCCGACCTCAGCCCGATCGCAGATCTGCCGAAGCTCCGCTACGTCGAGGCGTTCTTCAACCGCATCACCGACCTCTCGATGTTTGCGGAGAACCCGACCATCACCCAGGTCTCAGCCGGCGAGCAGAAGATCGGTCGGGACAGTGCCCGGGTCGGCGAGTCGGTCACGCTGCCGGTCTTCCGGACCTGGCGCGGGGAAGTGCTCACACCCTGGATCGACACGGCGACGAGTGAGGCGACAGCGACCTTGACGGGCGACCCCTCGACGGGGATGAGACTGACGTGGACCGGCACCGGGTACTCCGTCATCCGATGGGAGGATCCGGACGGGTACTTCTACGGCGAGTACGTCGTTCCGAACGTCTCGGTGCCCTAGTCGTGACGCGCGTTCGGCGCGAGCGAACGGTTCGGGCTGACGCTTCAGGATCGGTTCGACATCGACATCGACCTCCACCTCGAGCGGCGCATCAGATCGAACGGGACGCGATCACGCCGCTCGTCGCCAGCGCGTGAAGACGCCGCGGCGCGGCATCCGCTCGCTCTCGAACCGGGAAGCGCGCGTCAGCGGAAGTTGACGAACTGGAGGTCGACGTCGAGGTCGGCGGCCTTCAGCAGGCGGATGGTCTCCTGCAGGTCGTCGCGGCTCTTCGACGAGACGCGGAGCTCGTCGCCCTGGATCTGCGACTTCACCGACTTCGGCGCCTCGTCGCGGATGAGCTTGCTGATCTTCTTCGCGTGCTCCTGGTCGATGCCGTTCTTCAGGCCGATCTCGATGCGGAACTCCTTGCCCGACGGGTAGGGCTCGCCCGAGTCGAGCGACTTCAGCGAGATGCCGCGCTTGATGAACTTCGACTGCACCACATCGAGCACCGCCTTGACGCGCTCGTCGGTCGAGGCCTTCAGCAGGATCTTCTCGCCCGACCACTCGACCGACGCCCCCACGCCCTTGAAGTCGTAGCGCTGCTCGACCTCCTTGCGGGCCTGGTTGACGGCGTTCTCCGCCTCCATCTTGTCGACCTTGCTCACGATGTCGAACGTCGAATCAGCCATGCGCGCCAGTCTAGCGAGGGGCCGAGCGGATGCCACGGGGTGGCCGCCCGCTCGAACCGAGTCCGATTTCTGCGGTGGAGGCCCGTTCACACCGCACTCGATCGCAGAAATCGCACTCGGTCGGCGGCGGTGCGCAGCGAGTGCGCGGGGCATCATGGAACCGACCCGCGAGGAGGCCCGGATGCCACGTGATCTCGACGCCGACGTGGTCGTCGTGGGTGCGGGGCTCGCCGGGCTCCGCTGCGCGACGCGCCTTGCCGAGGCCGGACGCCACGTGGTCGTGCTCGAGGCCGACGACCGGGTGGGCGGGCGCCAGCGCACCGACGAGGTCGACGGGTTCCTGCTCGACCGGGGCTTCCAGGTCCTGAATCCCGCCTACCCGGCGGTCCGACGATGGGTGGATGTCGCGGAGCTCGGGCTGCAGCGCTTCCCCGCGGGAGTGCGCGTGCGGCGCGAGGGGCGCACGGTCGCGCTCGCCGACCCGCGGCGGCATCCGACCCGGATCCCGTCGACGCTCACGAGCGGCCTCGTGACCCCGCGCGGTGTCGTCGGGCTCGCGCGGTGGGCGCTGCCCGTCGTGATGCGGCCGCGCCGGGTCATCGCCGGGCCCGACCGTGCGCTGCGCGAGGGTTGGGACCGCGTGAGGTTCCGCGGGCCGCTCCGCACCGAGGTGATGGAACCGTTCCTCGCCGGCGTGCTCGCTTCCGACGACGGCAGCACCTCCGACAGCTTCACGCGGCTGCTCGTGCGGATGTTCGCGCTCGGCTCACCGGGCGTGCCCGAGCGTGGGATCGCCGCGCTGCCCGTGCAGCTGGCGACCGCGGCCACCGCCGCAGGTGCGGAGATCCGGCTCGGCTCGCGCGTGAGGAGGATGCGCGCCGGTGGGGACATCGGTGCCGGCGGCGCGGGCGCGAGCTTCGAGGTCGATGTCGCCGGCGCCGACACGCTCCGGGCCGGCGCGGTCGTGGTCGCGGTCGGGCCCGACGTCGTGGCCGACCTGCTCGACGTTCCCCGGCCCGTCACGAAGGGGCTGCAGACATGGTGGTTCGCTCCGGATGCCGCGCCGACGACCTCCGCCATGATCACGGTCGACGGCCGCCGCCGCGGGCCCGTCGTCAACACCGTCGTGATGACGAACGCCGCACCCTCGTACGCCCCGCGGGGGCGGCATCTCGTTGAGGCGACCTGCCTGCTTCCCACCGCCGCCCGCAGCGACCCCGCGGCTGCGCCGGCCGAGCGCGACGTGCGGCGCCACCTCTCGGAGATCTGGGGCGCCGAGGCATCCGCCTGGCCGTTGCTGCGACGGGACGACCTGCCCGCCGCGCTTCCGGCGCAGCCGCCGCCGCTGCGGGCGACCACACCGGCGCGCCTCAGCGACGGCGTGTACGTCGCGGGCGACCACCGCGACACGGCGTCGATCCAGGGCGCGCTCGTGTCGGGCGACCGCGTCGCGCGCGCGGTCCTCGCCGACCTCCGCGGCGCCTGACGGCACCGACCAGCACCCAGCACCACCGCGTCGGGTCACCGAGTGCGATTTCTGCGTGGGAGAGCGATGCGCACTGACCTCCGACGCAGGAATCGCACTCCGACGCGGCGGAACGGCGGCTCGGCGGAACGCGGCGCGACTCGCCCTGCACACGGGCGACGGGGCACCGGGGCTCCGCCGATCGAGAGCGAGCCCGCGGCATCCGCTGGGCCGACCGCGATGATCGGCGGATGACCGACGCGTTCCCCATCACCGAGCACGGGTTCGTTCTGGCGCGCGATGCGCGCGCATCCGGACGGGAGGCAGGGCTCTACGCCGCTGCACGGGCGGGGACGCTCGAACGCGTTCGGGTCGGTGTCTACCGTCCTCCGCCGGCACCTCGGACGGCGGGTTCGCCCTCCGAGCGCGACGCCGCTCGGTACCGCGACCTCGTCCGGGCGGTCGGCGCCTCCCTCGCCTCGCCGGTGTTCACCTCGTACGCGGCGATCGCGATCGCCGGGCTCCCCGTCTTCGGTGCCTGGCCGCGGCACGTGCACGTTCTCTCACAGGACGGGCATGGGAGCCGTCGTGGAGACCTCGTCCGGGTCGCCCGCATCCACCCGGACATCCCCGTGGTGACCACCGACGGCTTCCTGACCACGAGCATCGAGCACAGCCTCATCCAGCTCTGCCGGCACGCCACGCTCGCGGCCGCGCTCGTCGCGACGGACGCCGCCCTCCGTATACCGCGCACGGGAGATTCAGCGGCTGCGCCGACGACGATCGCCGCCCTGCGCGCCGAGCACGAGCGGCTTCTCCCGTACCGCGGCAGCCGGCGGGTCGAGGCGGTGCTGGCACGCGCGACGACTCGCGCGGACAGCCCGCTCGAGACGATGAGCCGGCTGGTCATCGAGGAGTTCGGCTTCCCCGAGCCCGTGCTGCAGCACCGGATGCATCTTCCCGAGCTGTCGCGAGATGCGATGCTCGACTTCTGGTGGCCGGACCATCGAATCGCCGGAGAGGCCGACGGGCGGGGCAAGTATGCGCTCGGAGGTTCGGCGGTCGACGTCGTGCTCGCCGAGAAGGCGCGGGAGGATGCCGTCCGCCGTCAGGTCGCGGGCTTCGTTCGGTGGGACTGGGCGGAGATGCAGCGACGCCGTCCGATCCACGACCGGCTGGTCGCCGCCGGCCTTCCCGTCGTCCGAGAACCGGTCCACCTCATCGTTCCGCGCTGAGCCGGGACCGTCCGAGTACGGTTTCTTCGTTCGCGGTCGATCCGATTCGCGTTCCATCGCAGAAATCGCACTCCACGCGCGCGGCGCGGGCGGGGCACGGGGCGCGGCGCGGGCGCGGGGCGCGGGGCGCGGGGCGCGGCGGGGCGTGCGCGGGCGCGTCAGCGCTCCGGCGGGACCGCCGTGGAGGAGCGCACGCGGAGCTCGAAGGGGAGCGGGGTCGCGGCGGGAGGCGCGGCATCCGGGCCGGGCTCGAGCTGTTCCATCAGGATCTCGACCGCCTGCTCGCCCTGGCCGCGGGGGAACTGCGCGACGGTCGAGAGGCCGAAGAAGTCGGACAGGTCGTAGTCGTCGATGCCGATGATCGACACGTCGCGCGGCACGACCATGCCGAGGTCGCGCGCGGCGAGGATCGAGCCGATCGCCATCTCGTCGGACGCCGCGAAGATCGCGGTCGGCCGGTCGTGCGGCACGCCGAGCAGCTGCTTCGCGGCGTGGTACCCGCCCTGGATCGTGAAGTCGGCGGGCGCGAAGATGCGCGGGTCGGGTTCGACGCCGGCGTCGCGCAGCGCCGCCTCGTAGCCGAGGCGCCGGTTCGTGGGCAGGTGGAAGTCGAGGTCGAACTCGAGGTCGCCGCCGATGTGGGCGATGCGCCGGTGACCGAGTGCGATGAGGTGCTCGGTCGCGAGCCGCGCGACCGCGGCGTCGTCGATCGTGAGCGTGCGGACGCCCGGGATCGGGCCGCCGACGCCGACGAGCGGCTTGCGCAGTTCGTGCAGGCGCTGCACCTCGTGTTCGGTGAGCTCGAGCGAGACCGCCACGACGGCGTCGACCCGCTGCCGCAGCAGGAAGTGCTCGAACACGCTCGACCGCTCGCGCCCGTCGCCCGACAGGTTGTAGAGCGTCACGTCGTACCCGTGCCGCAGCAGCGCCTGCTGCGCGCCCTCCAGCACCGAGGAGAAGTACCACCGGTTGAGGAACGGGATCACGACGCCGACGTTGCGCGTGCGGCCGGAGGCCAGGCTCGACGCGTTCGACGAGACGACGTAGCCGAGCTGCGCCGCCGCATCCACGACCTTGGCCTTCGACGCCGGGGAGACGTGGCCGCGGCCGCTCAGGGCGCGCGAGACCGTCGCGGTGGAGACCCCCGCGAGCTTGGCCACCTCATCGATGCCGACCATGGATTCCTCGCCTGACGCCGTCCGCCTGGGCGCGGAAACGGGACAGCCGATCCTATCGCCGTGCGGAGTGGCGCGTGCGCGCGCATGCCGCAGTGCGGTAGAAAGGTGCGGGTCCGGGGCGGGCCTTCGGGGGGCCTGGCTTGCCCACACCCACCTCTACTCGAAGGGATCACCGCCGTGAAGTGGGTCAAGCGCATCGCCATCGGGCTCGTCGTCGGGTTCGCCCTGTTCTACACGATCACCAGGCCTGAGGATGCCGCGAACGCCGTGCAAGGCGCATTCGCCGCCGTCTGGGGCGCCGCC
This sequence comes from Agromyces molybdatiresistens, assembly GCF_052748445.2. Classification (NCBI taxonomy): domain Bacteria; kingdom Bacillati; phylum Actinomycetota; class Actinomycetes; order Micrococcales; family Microbacteriaceae; genus Agromyces; species Agromyces molybdatiresistens. The sequence goes on from NZ_CM188258.1 coordinate 428,953, forward strand.
GAGGCGGTCGGCCGGTTCTTCACCTCGCTCGCATCCTGACGGAGCAGCCGTGAGCACCGACGCCCGCAGCATCTTCGACCCCCACGTCGAGCGGTTCCTCATCGCCGACGAGGGTGAGGTCGTGGTGGACGAGGTGGCGAAGCACTGGGCGGCGATCGTCAAGCCGGTGCTCGGGCTCGTGGCATCCGTGCCCCTGCTGCTGATGATGTTCGTCGTGCCGCCTCAGGCGTGGTGGCTGCCCGCCGTCCTCGCCATCGGGCTCGCCTGCTGGTGCCTCTGGCGCATCCTGCAGGCGCAGATGGACCGGTTCGTGATCACGAACATGCGCGTGTTCCGGGTGCACGGCATCCTGACGCAGAACATCGCGACCATGCCGCTCGCGCGAATCCTCGACATCTCGGTGCACCGGCCCGTCCTCGGCCGCATCTTCGGCTTCGGCCACTTCGTGTTCGAGTCGGCCGCCCAGAACCAGGGGCTGAACGAGATCCGCTACGTGGGCGCGCCCAACGAGCGCGACCTGACCATCCAGCGGGTCATCGCGCGGGCAGGCCTGCGCGGGCCGTTGAACCGGGCGACCGGGGCGCCGATGGGCGGCGGCGGTGGCGGCGGTGCGCAGGTCGCGTCGTCGACCGGGTCCGTGACCGGTTCGTCCCCGCGCGACGGCTCCGGGAGCAGCGACCGATCCGACGGGCTCGGGCCGAACGACACGGTGCCGATCCAGCGTCTCTGAGGTGCGCGGCAGCGCCGTCCGCCTCGATTTCTCGCATCGGCCGACCGCGGGTATCCTTGTGTGGCCCCCGGTCATGTGAACAACGTGGTCGGGCGTTCGGCGAGTTACCCAAGCGGCCAAAGGGATCTGACTGTAAATCAGCTGTCTACGACTTCGGGGGTTCGAATCCCTCACTCGCCACCATCGTGGAAGCCCCGGTTCACCGGGGCTTCTTCCGTTTCCGGGCGGATGCCGCGGGGCGGCGTCGTCGACGATGGCGGCTGGTGGCGGTTCCGCCGCGGCGACGCCGCGTTCGCGAGCGCCACGCGGCAGCGCGGGCGGCTTCTCGCCGAGAGAGCAGACCAATCCGCACTCATCGGCCCTTGAGAGACCCTCGAAGTTCCGGCTGTGCTCAATTGGTCGGATGTTTCCGGTAGGTTGACGTCATGACCAGGATCACCGCCGTGACCGCGCACGACGTCCGGTTCCCGACCTCGCTCAGCATGGACGGCTCGGACGCCATGAACAAGGACGGCGACTACTCGGCCGCCTACGTGGTCATCCACACCGACGACCCCGACGTGCGCGGCCACGGCTTCACCTTCACGATCGGCCGAGGCAACGACCTCTGCGTCGAGGCCGCACGCCAGCGCGGGCTCCCGCTCGTCGGACGTTCGGTCGAGGAGTCCGTGGCCGACCTCGGCGGGGTCTACCGCGAGCTGTCGTCCGACTCGCAGCTGCGATGGCTCGGCCCGGAGAAGGGCGTCGTCCACCTCGCGTTGGCGGCCGTCATGAACGCGATGTGGGACCTCGCCGCGCGCATCGCGGGCTTGCCGCTGTGGCGGTTGCTCGCCGAGATGACCCCGGAGCAGCTCGTCGACGCCGCCGACCTCCGGTACCTCTCCGACGCGCTCACTCGCGAGGAGGCGATCGCGATCCTCGCCGAGAAGTCGCCGACGCGGGCCGCCCGCATCGCGGACCTCGAGTCGCGCGGCGGGTACCCGTGCTACACGACGAGCGCCGGATGGCTGGGCTACTCGGACGAGAAGCTGCGCCGACTGCTGCAGGAGGCCGTCGACGAGGGGTACCGGCACGTCAAGCTCAAGGTCGGGGCCGACGTCGACGACGACATCCGCCGCCTGCGCATCGCCCGCGAGGTCATCGGCTGGGACGCGAACCTCATGATCGACGCCAACCAGGTGTGGGACGTGCCCGAGGCGATCGAATGGGTCGGCCGGCTCGCCGAGTTCGAGCCGATGTGGATCGAGGAGCCGACGAGCCCGGACGACGTGCTCGGGCACGCCGCGGTGCGGCGCGCGATCGCCCCGATCGGCGTCGCCACCGGCGAGCACGGCATGAATCGGGTCCTCTTCAAGCAGATGTTCCAGGCCGGCGCGATCGACTACTGCCAGCTCGACTCCGCGCGCCTCGCGAGCATCAACGAGATCCTCTCCGTCTACCTCATGGCGCAGAAGTTCGGCGTGCCGGTGTGCCCGCATGCCGGCGGCGTCGGGCTCTGCGAGCTCGTGCAGCACCTGTCGATCTTCGACTACGTGTGCGTGTCCGGCACGCTCGAGGACCGCGTCACCGAGTTCGTCGACCACCTGCACGAGCACTTCGTCGATCCGTGTGTCGTCGAGCACGGCCACTACACGTTGCCGTCGCAGCCGGGGTACAGCGCCGAGATGCACGAGGCGTCGGTCGACCGCTTCACCTTCCCGGCCGGCGAGTACTGGGTGCAGCGCTAGACCGAGTGGGGTGCGCCGGCGGCGGGCGCCGGCGGGCACGCGCCGGCCGGGTGTCCGGGCGCGGTGCGCCGGCGGGACTCAGCCGGCCTCGGGGTCCTCGTCGGCGTGCGCCGCACTGAACTCCTCGACGCCGAGCAGGTGCGTCGACATCCGGATGCTCGCGCGCCCGGGGTCGCGGCGGACGAGCTCGTCGAGGATGGCGCGGTGCTCGCGCTGCGTCTCGCGGAGGCTGCCGCGGTGACTGATCGCGCGCCAGAGGCGTGCTCGGAAGGTGCGGCCCACGAGCGCGTCGACCAGCGCCGCGAGCGGCGGGTTTCCGCTCGCCGCGGCGATCGCCCGGTGGAACTCGGTGTCGGTGTTGATGAACTCCTCGAGGTCGACCTCGTCCTCGTCCTCGAGCGTGCGGTCGATGCGGGTGAGGATGGCCTCGAGTGCGTCGAGCTGGTCATCGGTGATGCGCGTCGCCGCGAGCGACACGCTCTCGGCCTCGAGCACCCGGCGGACGGCGAGCAGGTCGGCGGCGTGGGCCGGCTGCTGCAGGTCGGCGAGGAATCCCAGCGGGCTGAGGAGGGCCGCGGGGTCGAGCGCGGTGACGTAGGTGCCGTCGCCCTGTCGGGTCTCGAGGACGCCGAGCGTCGCGAGTGCGCGCACCCCCTCGCGGAGCGACCCGCGCGACACGCCGAGGAGCGCGGCGAGGTCCTTCTCGATCGGCAGGCGCGATCCGGGCTGCAGGTCGCCGCGCGTGAGCATGTCCTTGATGCCCTGGATGACGACGTCGGTCTGCGAGCGGGCGGTCCCGTGGGAGTCGGACATGGCGCCATCCTAGGAGCCCGGTGACCGTTCATCGGATCTTTCGCGCCGCGCCCGCCATCGCCCGGACGCCTGCAACCGGAGGCGCCGCAGTAGCGTGGGTGCATGACCCAGAACGCCGCGCACGCGGCATCCGTCGACCTGCTCGCCATCGCCCGCCGGATCGCGCTCGCGGCCGCCGAGGCCGCGCTCGAGGAACGCCGGAGGGGCATCAGCGTCGCCGCGACGAAGTCGACGCCGACCGACGTCGTGACGGCAGTCGACCGCGACACCGAGGAGCGCATCCGCGCGATGATCCTCGACGCGCGGCCCGACGACGGCATCTTCGGCGAGGAGGACGACACGCACGTCGGCTCGAGCGGCCTGAACTGGGTCGTCGATCCGATCGACGGCACGGTCAACCTGCTCTACGACATCCCGTCGTGGTCGGTGAGCGTCGCGGTCGTCGACGGGCCGCCCGACCCGGGGCACTGGCACGCGCTCGCCGGCGTGGTCGTGAACCCGGTGACGGGCGAGGTGTTCGAGGCGCACGCGGGCGGCGGCGCCCGCCTGGTCGACGGCTTCGGCGAGCGCGAACTGCGGGTGAACGAGGATGTCTCGCTCTCGCGTGCGCTCGTCGCGACCGGCTTCGGGTACGCGGCCGATCGTCGCGCCGAGCAGGCGAAGGTGCTCGTCGAGGTGCTGCCGCGCATCCGCGACATCCGTCGCATCGGGTCGGCCGCGCTCGACCTCGGCGCGGTCGCCGCGGGCCGCCTGGACGCCTTCTACGAGGTCGGGCTGAACCCGTGGGACCACGCCGCGGGCGCGCTCATCGTGCGCGAGGCGGGCGGCCGCGTCGGCGGACTCGCGGGCGCGCCGGAGAGCGACCGGATGCTGGTCGCGGCACCGCCGTCGCTGTTCGGCGAGCTGGCGGAGCTGCTCGAGGAGGCGAGCGCGTAGGAAGCGGCGCGACATCCGGACGACTTTCTCCGTATACCGCATCGGCGTGGCGATCCGACCCTCGACCGGTTACGCTTTACCGATCCGTGATCTCGGCCCTGCTCGAGTCGTCACGAGCCCCCCGTCAGCCCCCCGAACGAGCGAAAGCCCCCAACGTGCCCGAGTTCCCCCTCGTGCCCGACCATTCAGCGCCAGGCACCGGAGACCGCTTGCGGTCCGAACGCACGCCGACGCGCCGCGAACTCCGCGATCGCTCCGCTTCCTCCTCACCGGCCGAGCCGGCCGACCGACGGGTCGGCGACTCGGCCGTCGGTGTCTCCGGCGGGATGTCGTTCGAGTCGCTGCTGCCCTCGCGCCAGGGTGCGGCAGGGTCGGCCGCATCGGCCGCCGGTCCCGACTCGGCACCGAGACGACGGGCGGATGCCACGGGGCCGCTGCGTCCGCGTGATCGCCGCGAAGCGGCGGTCGATGCCGCACCGGCCCACGCACCGACCGGCGCGGTGCGCTCGACGACGGCACCCGCTCCGCCGACGGAGTCGCGCCGCCTGCGGCGCGACCCTCTCCCCGCGCCCGCGCCCGCGCCCGCCGCGCCGTCGGCGCCCGTGAGTTCCGAGCCCCGGACGGGCCGACGCGCTGCCGCCGGACCGGTCGACGTGCCGGGAGCCGGCGCTCGCGCCGGTCGCCCGACTGCCGCGGGTGCTGCGTCGGCGGGTGCTGCGGCGGCTGCTCCGGCGGCGGGTGCTCCGGCCGCGGGTGCTCCGGCGGCACGCACCGCGTCGGCGGGTGCTCCGGCGGCACGCACCGCGTCGGCGGGTGCTCCGGCTGCACGCACCGCGTCGCCGGCCTCACCGTCCACTGCTGCCGCACCGGGAGCTCGGCGTGCCGGCGCCGCTTCCCAGGCTCCGGCCGCTCCGCCTGCTCGGCCTGCTTCGCCCGCTCCTGCTGGCGGAGCCGCACGTCCGGCGGGCTCGCCGGCGCCGGCGCCGGTTGGGTCCGAGCCGTCAGCGCACGCACCCGCGGGCCGGCCGACCCGCGCCGAGCCCTCCGCGCCGACGCCCGGGTGGTCGCCGCAGCGACGTCCGGGGGCGCCGGCGGTCGACCGCGCCGGTCCCGTCCGGCCCGCGGAACCGGCGCGCCGGCCGGATGATCACGCGATGCGGCCGCCCCGGCCCGGCGACGTGCGTCCGCCGGCCGATCCGCAGCGCGGAGGACAGCCTCACCCCGGGGCCCGAGCGCAGCGACCCCCGATCCAGGAACGTCCGGCGGCCCAGGGGCGCCCGGCGGCTCAGGAGCGGCACGCGCCCCAGGGGCGCCCGGGGCCTCAGGAGCGGCACTGGCCCCAGGAGCGCCACGCCCCCCAGGAGCGCCACGCCCCCCAGGAGCGCTCGGCGGCTCCGGAGCGGCACGCGCCCCAGGAGAGGCACGCGCCCCAGGACCGCCCGGCGGCTCAGGAGCGGCACGCGCACCCGGACCAGATGGATCCGAGACGGCAGCTGGCCCCCGAAACCGATGCTCGGACGCACGCCGGCCGGGCGCCGGACCGTCTGCCGCAGGCCGGCTCCTTGCGTCATCCGCTCGACCAGCGCTCGACGCCGGCGCCCGGTGCTCGCGGCGGATCCGCTCCCGCTTCCGGCGCCGGCCCGCGCCCCGAGCGTCGTCCGCTCCCGTCGAACGACGGCGCACCCGCCCACGACGTCCGCGACCCGCGCCTCGCCGCGCGTCAGGTCTCCGACCAGCGGGGGGTGCGCCCGGGTGAGCGGCCGGCCGAGCTCCGCCGCGGCGAGCTGCGGCTCGACGCGCTTCCCTCCGACGGACGCCGTGCCGCGGCATCCGACCCCGCCGTCAACACGGCGAACGACGTCAGCGACCTGTTCGGGCTCGCGTCGCGCGAAGCGCGCGAGATCGACGCCGCCGTCGAGGCTCGAGCGGAATCGCGCGCGGTCCCGATGGGCGGCGAGGGGGCCGGGCAGCGCGCGGCCGCGGCATCCGCTCACCGCACGCCCGTCGGACGGCGCACGCCGGCCGACCGCCGTGCACCGCAACGACCCGACGGTCGGCCCGAGGCCGGACCGTTCTCGTCGAAGCCCGCCCCGCGGCGCTCGCTCCGCCGCACCGTGACGACGCGCCTCGCGAGCGTCGTGGCCATGGGCTTCGTCGCGATGCTCGCGGTCGCCACATCCGTGCCGTCCCTCTCGCTGCTCACGCCGGAGGAGGTGCAGGCGATGGCGCTCTCGCAGAACGCAGGAACCGCGACGCTCGACGGCCAGCGCGTCGACATCTCCGGTGGCACGCTCGCCGCGGGCATCGATCGCGAGGACTACCAGGCGCAGACCATCGAGGAGTACGCGCAGGCGGCGGGCATCCGCTCGGCGCCGACCTTCACGAACAACCCGCTCGGCACCGTGCAGTGGCCGTTCGCGGTCGGCGTGCACATCGGCGACCGGTTCGGCTACCGCAACTGCTACGGCTGCTCGGTCAACCACCACGGACAGGACTTCAACCCCGGACTCGGTGCGCAGATCCAGTCGATCGCCGACGGCGTCGTCTCCGGGTCGACCGACTCGGGCGGCTCGCTCGGCGTCGTCATGATGATCGACCACGTCATCGACGGCGAGGTGATCACGAGCGTCTACGCGCACATGGAGTACGGCTCGCGCCGCTTCGAGGTGGGCGACACGGTCGAGGTCGGCGACGTCGTCGGCACGACCGGCAACACGGGCATGTCGACCGGGCCGCACCTGCACTTCGAGATCCGCATCGGCGGCATCGACGGGTACTGGGTCGACCCGCTCGAGTGGCTCTACGCCAACACGAACTGACGCGGCATCCGACTGCGACTGCCGGTCCGCTGAGTTGGGGCGTGCGGGGACGAGGGTGGGCAGGATGAGGCGGGCGAAGGGCGCCGGCGCACCGTGTGCGACATGCCTGGTCGTGCGAATGGTCCGGCGTCACCAACTCGCTGAGGTGGGGTGATCCGGACGTGCCGGGAATTCGCAGGACGAGACGCGCGGTGTGGTTCGTGTGAGAGACATGATCCAGCTCGTCCTGTGAACTCGCCGCCGTCGCCGTCGCCGTCGTCGCCGTCGTCGCCGCTCCCGAGCTCGCCGCCGCCGCTCACGCCTCGACCGCGCGTGCCTGTGCACAGTTGCGACGCTCACGTATGCCGATCGGACAGACTTCGGGCGTGCCCGAGCCCACGCCTGACGCTCCCGCCGAGGTGATCCGAGCGAACGGCGGAGCGTTGCCGTACCGTGCGCTCGACGAACTCGAGGTCCCGCGCCGCGCGGTCAGGGCGGCAGTCCTCGACGGGACGGTGGTCCAGGTGAGGGAGCGATGGTTCGCCGTTCCGGACGCGCCCGGTGACGTCGTCCGCGCCGTGCGCGTCGGCGGCAGCGTCACCGCGGCATCCGTCGCCCGGCTCGAAGGACTCTGGGTCCGGCCCGACCGCCTGCTGCATGTCCGGGTTCCGAGCACTGCGGGGCGGTTGTGGTCGCCTGATGCGTCGGACACCGGGCGTGTCCCGCTCGATCGGTCGAAGCACGGCGTCTGCGTCCACTACCGGACGGTGAATGGTCGGCCGTCCGCGCGCGACAGCGTGGTGCTCGCGCTCGCCGAGATGTCGGCGTGCGCGCCGCTGCTCGACGCGCAGATCGCCGTCGACTCCGCCCTCTCGCTGGGCAGGCTCACGACCCTGGAACTCGAGGCTCTCCGGGAGATGCTCGGACCGAGTCGTCGCCGGCTCGCCGACCAGGCCGATGCCGGGTGCCAGTCGGGAACCGAGACGATCGTGCGCCTCCTGCTTCGCGGCCGACGGGTACCGCACCGAACGCAGGTGCAGATCGCAGGGGTCGGCCGCGTCGACGTGCTCGTCGGAGATCGGCTCGTGGTCGAGATCGACGGCGAGGGATTCCACACCGGTCCCGAGTTCGAGCGCGACCGGCGACGCGATTTCGAGCTCACGATGCGTGGATACCTCGTGTTCCGGCTGAGCTACTCGATGGTGATGCACGAGTGGGATGCCGTGAGCGAGGGGCTGCTCGCGCTGATCGCGCGCGGCGAGCACCGGTGGGGTGCGCGAGCGGCCCGTCACGATCGAGACGTGAAGGTCTCCCTGGCTCGGCGGCACATGGACGTCTGATCCTGGGGCGAGTTCGCAGGACGAGGTGGGTCATGCCGGCCCCAGGGCGTGCATCGGGCGTCTCATCCTGCAGACGCCTGTCGACGGGTGGGTCGGGCGTTCGCCGCGTCGATCGGGGCGGAGCGAGTTCGCAGGACCAGGTGGGTCATGCCGGCCTCAGGGCGGGTATCGGGCGTCTCATCCTGCGAACGAGGGCGGAGGTCCCGCGGGGCGGACAGCGCACGAGGTGAGCGGATGCCGCGTGGGCACCCGCTCACGGCAGGCGGAGCGCCGCGCTAGGCGGCGAGCCAGGCGGTGGTCTCGGCGGGCAGGGTGCGGCCGTCGAGGTCGGCGCTGGCGAGGATCACGTCGCCGGCGGGGAGCTCGACGGGGGAGGAGCCCGTGTTTGCCACGACGACCACGCCGCCGTTGCGAACCGCGAGCACGTCGTCGCCGAATCCGTCGAGCCACTCGAGCTCGCCGGTCGCGAGCGAGCGCGCACGGCGCTCGGCGAGGAGCGACCGGTACAGCTCGAGCGTCGAGCCGGCGACCCCGCGCTGGCGGTCGCGCGCGAACGACGCCCACTCGGCGGGCTGGGGGAGCCACGAGGCATCCGTCGGACCGAAGCCGAAGGACGGCGCCTCCGCCTCCCAGGGCAGCGGCACGCGGCATCCGTCTCGGCCGTAGCGCTCGCCGTTCGTGCGGAACCAGGTCGGATCCTGGCGGGCCTCGTCGGGCAGGTCGATGGCCTCGGGCAGGCCGAGTTCCTCGCCCTGGTAGAGGTACGCCGAGCCGGGGAGGGCGAGCATGAGGGCGGTCGCGGCGCGTGCGCGGCGGAGGCCGACGACGGGGTCGGGCAGGCCCGGGCTCTTCGGGCCGATGCCGTGGCCCTGCAGGCTGTCGGCGGTGAGGGCGAGGCGCGAGGCGTGGCGGATGACGTCGTGGTTCGAGAGCACCCACGTGGAGGGCGCGCCGACGGCGCCGAAGGTGTCGATCGAGCGGTCGATCACCGCGCGGAGCGGCGCCGCCTCGAACGGCGTCTCGAGGTAGGCGAAGTTGAACGCCTGGTGCATCTCGTCGGGGCGGACCCACTTCGCGACGCGGGAGAGCGGGTCGACCCACGCCTCGGCGGCGAGGATGCGCTCGCCCTCGTACTCGTCGAGCACGCGGCGCCAGTCGCGGTACACCTCGTGCACACCCTCCTGGCCCCAGTACGGGGCGCCGAGGTTCTCGTCGTGGATCTCCGGCTCGAGCGGCACGCCGCCCTCGAGGCCGTGCTGGTTGCCGCCCATCGAGCCGGCGTCGGCCGGCGGGGTGTAGTCGGGGAGGCCGTCGGCCTTGATGAGGCCGTGCGCCACGTCGACGCGGAACCCGTCGACGCCGCGGTCGAGCCAGAAGCGCAGGATGCGCCGGAACTCCTCGCGGACCTCCTCCTGGTTCCAGTCGAAGTCGGGCTGCGAGCTGTCGAAGATGTGCAGGTACCACTGCCCGGGGGTGCCGTCGGCGTCGGTGGTGCGCGTCCACATCGAGCCGCCGAAGACCGACTCCCAGTTGTTCGGGGGCAGTTCGCCGTGCTCGCCCCTGCCGTCGCGGAAGATGTACCGGGCCCGCTCGCGGCTGCCGGGCTCGGCGGCGAGGGCCTCCTGGAACCACGGGTGCTGGTCGCTCGAGTGGTTCGGGACGAGGTCGACGATGACCTTCAGTCCGAGCCGGTGCGCCTCGGCGAGCATGTCGTCGAAGTCGGCGAGCGTGCCGAAGCGCGGGTCGATGTCGCAGTAGTCGGCGACGTCGTAGCCCGCGTCCTTCTGGGGCGAGGTGTAGAAGGGCGACAGCCAGATCGCGTCGACGCCGAGCTCGGCGAGCTCGGGAAGGCGCGAGCGGATGCCGGCCAGGTCGCCCATCCCGTCGCCGTTCGCGTCGGCGAAGGACCGGGGATAGATCTGGTAGATCGCGGCGGTGCGCCACCATTCGGAAGTCATGGAGAAAACCTTAAGCCAATCTCAGGAATCTGGAAGCGCTTGCACGTTCGAGCGCCCCGCAGGAGCATAGCAAGCCCGTATCGATCAGGTAACGCCGAGTTGTCAATGTGACGCGAAGCAGGTATACCTGTAATCGCTTGCAATCACATCGCGGGCACATCCACACGGAAGAACGGCCTTTCGAGCACGGTGCGCGGAACTCCCCACCAGGCGAAGGCGCCGATATCACGCACACTGAGAAGGGCACACCAATGCGGGTGAACAAGAAGAGCCTCCTCGCGGCCGGCGCTGTCGCCGTCGTCGCGACGCTGGGTCTCGCGGGCTGCGCCGGCGGCGACTCGAACGAGGGCGACAACGGCGCCGCGGCAGGCGGCACGCTGACGGTCTGGGTCGACGCCGAGCGCGTCGACGCGCTGAAGGGCGCGGCCGAGGCGTACACCGAGGAGACCGGCGTCGAGGTCGAGCTCGTCGGCAAGGACAACGCCACCATCAAGGACGACTTCATCCAGCAGGTGCCGACGGGCGAGGGCCCCGACATCACCATGGGTGCGCACGACTGGCTCGGCGAGCTCTCGACCAACGGCGTCGTCGCGCCGCTCGAGCTCGGCGACTCCTCGGCCGACTACCTCCCCGTCGCGATCGACGCGGCGACCTACGAGGGCACCGTCTACATGCTCCCCTACGCGGTCGAGAACATCGCCGTCATCCGCAACACCGACCTGGTGGCCGAGGCGGCGACGAGCTTCGACGACATGATCGCCAAGGGCGAGGCCGCCGGTCTCGAGCAGCCGTTCGTGGTCGAGCAGGGCGCGGAGGGCAACCCCTACCACCTGTACCCGTTCCAGACGGCGTTCGGCGCCCCGGTCTTCGGCAGCACCGACGAGGGCTACGACCCCACCGACCTGCAGCTCGGCAACGAGGGCGGCGTCGAGTTCGCGACCTGGCTCGGCAGCCAGGGCAAGACCGGCACCGGCGTCTTCAACACCGACATCGACGGTGACATCGCCAAGCAGTCCTTCCTCGACGGCAAGTCCGCCTTCTGGCTGACCGGCCCGTGGAACGTCGGCTCCGCTATCGACGCGGGTATGAACATCGCCATCGACACCGTCCCCAGCCCGACCGGTGAGGCCGCCTCGCCGTTCGCCGGCGTCAAGGGCTTCTTCGTCTCCTCGGAGTCGGAGAACAAGGTCGCCGCGAACGACTTCCTCGTGAACTACATCGGCACCGAGGACGTCCAGCTCGACCTGTTCGAGGCCGGCAACATCCTGCCCGCGCTCTCGGCCGCCGCCGAGACCGCATCGAGCGACCCGATCATCGAGGGCTTCGCGGCCGTCGGTGCCGAGGCCGTCCCGATGCCCGCCATCCCGGCCATGGGCTCGGTGTGGCAGTACTGGGGCATCGCCGAGGCCTCGATCATCAACGGCGAGGACCCGACGGCGACGTGGGAGAAGCTCACCACCGACGTCCAGGCGGCGATCGACGCCAAGTAAGGCCTGAGGCTCCGGGCCGGATGCCACGCGGCATCCGGCTCGGAGCCACTCGCATACCGAGCGCCCAACGAGACAGCCGCACGAGAGAGCAGCGAATGAGCACCACGATCGACGAGGACGTCGCCACCGGTTCGGCGACGCCGCCGCCCACGAAGCGGCAGAAGCGCGCCGCACGCATCGCGGACGCCGCGTCAGGCGGCATCCGTTCCATCCTGGTCAAGCTGCTGCTCCTCGGCATCGTCGACGCCATCGCGGTCTACGCGATCCTCGTCCTCGCGCTGTCGCAGGAGTGGCTGGTGCTGGCGGTGGTCGTCGGCGTCACCGCCCTGGTCAACTGGATCTACTTCTCACGCAGGACCCTCCCGGCGAAGTACCTCACGCCGGGCGTCATCTTCCTCGTGCTGTTCCAGGTGTTCGTGCTCGTCTACACGGGCTACATCGCGTTCACCAACTACGGCACGGGACACAACGGCTCCAAGGAGCAGGCCGTCAGCTCCCTGATGGCCGCGTCGCTCGAGCGCGTGCCCGACTCGCCGACCTACCAGGTCACGGTCGTCGACCAGCTCGGCACCCTCGGCCTGCTCGTCACCGATCCCGACGGCGACGCCAGCCTCGGCACGACCGAGCAGCCCCTGCAGCCGGTCGACCCGAGCGAGGTCGAGAACGGCAAGGCCGTCGCCGTCGACGGCTGGACCACGCTGCAGTTCGCCGACGTCATCGCCCGGACCGACGAGATCACCGAGCTCGCGGTGCCGTTCTCCGACGACCCGAACGACGGCGCCATCCGCACCCCCGACGGCTCGAACGGCTACCTCTACATCTCGAACCTCGAGTACGACGAGGCCGCGGGCACGATGACCGACCTGTCGACCGGCACGGTCTACTCCGACATCGGCACCGGCGCCTTCACCGCCGAGGACGGCACCGAGCTGCTGCCCGGCTGGCAGATCACGGTCGGCTTCGACAACTTCGTCCGCGCCGTCACCGACAGCCGCCTCGCCGGCCCGCTCGTCTACGTCACGCTCTGGACCTTCGCCTTCGCCCTCATCTCGGTGGCGACGACGTTCTTCCTCGGCCTGTTCCTCGCGATCGTCTTCAACGACATGCGCATGAAGGGCCGCCGCTACTACCGCGTGGCGATGATCATCCCCTACGCGATCCCCTCGTTCCTCTCGGCGCTCGTCTGGGCGGGCATGATGAACGAGAGCTTCGGCTTCATCAACCAGGTGATCTTCGGCGGGGCCTCGATCCCATGGCTCACCGATCCATGGATGGCGAAGCTCTCCGTGATCATCGTGAACCTGTGGCTCGGCTTCCCGTACATGTTCCTCATCTGCACCGGTGCGCTGCAGTCGATCCCCGACGACGTGAACGAGGCGTCGAGCATCGACGGTGCCTCGCCCTGGCAGACGTTCCGGCACATCAAGCTGCCGCTGCTGCTGGTCTCCGTCGCACCGCTGCTGATCGCGTCGTTCGCGTTCAACTTCAACAACTTCAACGTGATCTACATGTTGACGAACGGCGGGCCGCGCGACACGGGCGCGCCCATCCCGGTCGGCTTCACCGACATCCTCATCTCGATGGTCTACAAGGTCGCGTTCACCGGCCAGAACCGCGACTACGGACTCGCGGCCGCCTACTCGATCATCATCTTCATCGTGGTCGCGGTGATCTCGATCATCGCGTTCCGCCGGACCAAGTCGCTCGAGGAGATCAACTGATGGCCGAGAAGGAAACCCGCGAGCGCCGCACCTGGGTGGAGTCTCCGGCCATCGAGGGCGCGATGATGGGCCGGGCGCTCGAGGCGCAGGACGAACGCGCCGAGCATCCGCGCGGCGTCCCGGTCAAGCGGCCCTTCCGCTTCGGCAGGTGGTTCAAGGCCACCGGATGGCGCCACCTCGTCGGCATCGTCGTCGTCGTGTTCGCGCTCTTCCCGGTCGTGTTCGTCATCTCGTCGTCGCTGAACCCGAACGGCACCCTGACCGGCTCGAACGCCCTGTTCTCGCAGATCGGCTTCGACGCCTACGCGCGCATCCTGACGAACCCGCAGGTGCCCTTCACGACGTGGTTCGCGAACACGCTGATCATCGCGGGCGTGACCGCGCTGCTCACGGTGTTCCTCGGGGCGCTCGCCGCGTACGCGTTCTCGCGCATGCGGTTCACGGGCCGCCGCTTCGGGCTCATCACGATCGTCGTCGTGCAGATGTTCCCGCAGATGCTCGCGGTCGTCGCGATCTTCCTCGTGATGAGCGCGATCAGCGACTGGTTCCCGGCGATCGGCCTGAACACCCACATCGGCCTGATCATGGTCTACCTCGGCGGCGCGCTCGGCGTGAACACGTACCTCATGTACGGGTACTTCAACACGATCCCCGCGTCGATCGACGAGGCGGCCAAGATCGACGGCGCGGGCCACGCCCGGATCTTCTTCACGATCATCCTGCGGCTCGTCGCCCCGATCCTCGCGGTCGTCGCGCTGCTGTCGTTCATCTTCTCGGTGAACGAGTACGTCGTGGCATCCGTGATCCTCATCGACACTGAGAACCAGACGCTCGCGGTGGGCCTCACGAAGCTCGTCTCGAATCCGCGGTACGCGGACTGGGCGGCCTTCTCGGCGGGCGCGGTCATCGCGGCGCTGCCGGTCGTGCTCCTCTTCCTCTACCTGCAGAAGTACATCGTCGGCGGGCTCTCCGCCGGCGCCGTCAAGTAACGAACCGAGGCCGGGCGACAGCCCGGACAGAACGGCGACGGATGCCGCGGCCGCGGGCCCCACGACGGGCCCGGGTCGCGGCATCCGTCATGGAAGGACCCGCGTGCTCGCACCGCACCACGACGGATCGCCGCTGCACGTCTCGCACGACGCGCCCGCCCTCGGTGACGAGGTGCGCGTGCGCCTGCGCGTGCCGAGGGGATTCGGCGCCCTCGACTGGGTCGGGACGCGCTCGAACCCGAACCGGGAACCGCACTTCAGCCGGGCGACCCTGCTCGGCGAGGTCGACGGATGGCAGTGGTGGGAGGCCTCCGTCGAGGTCGAGAACCCGGTGCACCACTACCGGTGGCTGCTCGTGGGCGCCGACGGCCGCCAGCACTGGCTGAGCCAGCTCGGAATGTCGGAGATCGAGCCGCGCGACGACGACGACTTCCGGCTGGTCGCCCATGACCCGGCGCCCGAGTGGGCGGCGTCGAGCGTGATGTACCAGGTCTTCCCCGACCGATTCGCGCGCTCGGCGGCGGCCGACGACCGCGAACTGCCCGAGTGGGCGATCCCCGCCGCATGGAGCGACCCCGTCGACCCGCTGCCGCCCGGCCGTTCGCAGCAGGTGTACGGCGGCGACCTCGACGGCGTGCGCGAGCGGCTCGACCACCTCGTCGCCCTCGGCGTCGACCTGCTGTACCTGACGCCGGTCTTCTCGGGGCAGTCGAACCACCGCTACGACGCGGCGAACTTCGACGCCGTCGACGACCTGCTCGGCGGCGACGACGCGCTCGTCCGGCTCGTCGCGGCGGCGCACGCCCGCGGCATCCGGGTCATCGGCGACCTCACGAGCAACCACTCGGGTCAGGCGCACGACTGGTTCCGCGCGGCATCCGCCGACCCGGCCGCTCCCGAGCGCGACTTCTACTACTTCCACGCGCCCGGCCACGAGCGCGGCCACGGCTACGAGTCGTGGCTCGGCGTGCCGAGCCTGCCGAAGTTCAACTGGCGCTCGCTCGAGTTGCGCCGTCGGTTCATCGAGGGCCCGGATTCGGTGGTGGCGAAGTACCTGCGCGCGCCGTTCCACCTCGACGGCTGGCGCATCGACGTCGCGAACATGACCGGACGACTCGGCGGCGAGGACCTGAACGCCGAGGTGCGCCGCACCATCCGCCGCACGATGCTCGACGTGAACCCCGACACGATCCTGCTCGGCGAGTCGACGAACGACGCCGCGGGCGACTTCCAGGGCGACGCGTGGCACGGCGCGATGACCTACACGCCGTTCACGCGCCCGGTCTGGAGCTGGCTGCAGGAGCCCGGCGCGCCGGCCGGCGGCGGCATCGGCTTCGCGCTCGGTCGCGTGCCGACGTACACCGGCCGCGACTTCCACGCCGCGCACACCCGGTTCACGGCGGGCTTCCCGTGGCGTACGCGCCTCGCGACGATGAACGCGCTCGACACGCACGACACCCCGCGCTTCGCGACGTCGGCCCGACCCGGCACCGTGCCGGCGGCGTTCGGGCTCGCCGTCTCACTGCCGGGGATCCCGGTCATCTGGTCGGGCGACGAGTTCGGGCTCACGGCCGTCGACGGCGAGGCGTCGCGCACGCCCATGCCGTGGGGGAGCGAGGCGGATGCCGCGGTCGCGCCGACGCTCGAGGCGTATCGGTCGCTCGTGGCGCTGCGCCGGTCGCATCCTGTGCTCGCGACGGGCGGCATCCGGTGGCTTGCTGTGACGGATGACGCGGTCGCGTTCGTGCGCGAATCCGCCGGGTCGCGCGTGGTGGTGCTCGCCGCGCGTGCGGCGGCGTCGGTCGCGTTCGAGGCGGCAGCGCTGCCGGGGGCGGATGCCGCGGCGCGCGTGTCGGGGGAGGGCCTGCTCGAGGCATCCGACTCGTCGGTCACCCTCTCGGTCGACGGACCCGGGTTCACGGCCTGGGCGCTCGGCGGTGTGCGCGTTCCCTCCTACCGATAGCATGGCGGCCTGACCCGCCTGTTTCCCCTCCCTCGTCTCCCGTCTTCCCGCGACCCGATTCGGAGCAGCCCCGCCATGAGCGCCCAGACGCCCCCGCCCCTCCCGCCCGCGCCGCCGGTTCCGCCGGTGCCGCCGGTTCCGCCCGCCCTGTCCGCGTCGTCGGACGCGCCGACGCTCCCGTACGGCACTGCGCCGCTCGTCGCGCCGCCCGCTTCGGAATACGCGGCACCGGCGACCGTGCCGGCATACGGTGCTCCCGCTGCCGCGTACGGTGCTGCCCCCGCCGCGTACGGCGCCGCTCCCGCCGCCTGGACCCCGCCCGTCGCGCGCCCGCAGAACGTGCTGGCCTGGATCGCGTTCGGACTCGGACTCGGCGCGCTCCTGCTCGGCCCGCTGAGCTCGGTCGCCGCCATCGTCTGCGGCCACATCGCCCGCGCGCAGATCCGCCGCACGGGCGAGCAGGGCACCGGCGCCGCGCTCACCGGCCTCATCTCCGGTTACGTGCTGACGGTCGCGTGGACGCTCGGGATCGTGCTCTACGTGCTCTTCTTCGTGGTGCTCATCGCGGCGACGACGTACTCGTCGAGCGTGCCGATGAGCCTCTGATCCCGCCCTCGACCCACGATTTAACGCACGCGTCACGAGGTGATATTCTCGTGTGGTTGCCGCGACAGCGGCGCACGCCCCGATAGCTCAGTGGTAGAGCACTTCCATGGTAAGGAAGGGGTCGTCAGTTCAATCCTGACTCGGGGCTCTGGTTCTCCCGGCATCGCCGGGGAAGCCTCGCGGCGGGGTAGCTCAGGTGGTTAGAGCACACGGCTCATAATCGTGGTGTCGCGGGTTCGAGTCCCGCCCTCGCTACCGCAAGACCCCCGGGTCATCCGGGGGTTTTCGCGTCTCCGCAGCATCCGGACGCTGATGCGTTCCGATGAGTTTCGGAACTGGGCGCGATCTTGCGGCGAAACGCGTTCGAGCCCGCTCGAAAGGCTCGGAGACCCATTGCCTCGCCGTAGTCGCGCGGGCGCAGCAACGCTGGCATGATCTGGCGCATGACTCGGAATCCGTATCTGATCGGTTTGCTCAGCGCTGCAGGCTTCCTTCTGGTGCTCGCGTTCATGCTCTCGCTCGTCATCGGTCAGATGACCGATTACACGGCGTACGACACCGCCGGCGTCGCCACGTTGCAGGGTTGGATCTTCGTGCTGATCGGATCAGCGGGAACGGCGGCCACGGGCGGCGCTGTCCTGGGCGGCGTGGCGTGGTCGCTTCGGCGCGGCGACGCTGTCGCGGATCGTGCAGCTCGCGTTCCGTCTCGAGGAGATTCTCGAGGAGATTCGGAGTCGATGCGAGCCTCCTCGCCAACAGCGAGACCGTAGCGCTCGCTCACCTGCTCCGTTCCCTCCACTCGCGATAGCAGACCATCTTCGAAGCGACATGCAATATATTGCACATCGCTGGTGTTGCACTCGACAACCGCAGTTCACCCGGCTCCACGGAGCCGAAACCGGAAGGAAGAGCCATGACCACCGACACCACCATCACGAACGTCGTCCTCGTGCACGGAGCATTCGCGGACGGATCCGGATGGCGCGGCGTCTACGACGCGTTGACCGCCCGCGGCTACCGGGTCTCGATCGTGCAGAATCCGCTCACCTCGCTCGAGGCCGACGTGGCGGCGACCAACCGCGTCCTCGACCTCCAGGACGGGCCCACCATCCTCGTCGGCCACTCGTGGGGCGGCACCGTCATCACCGAGGCGGGCGTCCACCCCAAGGTCGCCGGCCTCGTGTACGTCTCCGCGCTGGCGCCCGACGCGGGGGAGACCTCCGCTCAGCAGTACGAGGGGTTCGCGCCGACGCCCGAGTTCGTCATCGACGTCGGCGAGGACGGGTACGGATACCTCAACCGCGCTGCCTTCCACGCCGGATTCGCCGCCGACGTCAGCGACGCCGAAGCGGCCTTCCTCGCCGACAGCCAGGTGCCCGTCGACATGGCGGTGTTCGGCACCCGGGTGACGGCGGCCGCCTGGCGCGACACGCCGAGCTGGGCCGTCATCGCGACCGAGGACAAGGCGTTCGACCAGGCCATGCTCCAGCACATGGCCACGCGCATCGGCGCCGAGATCACCAACGTCTCCGGCAGCCACGCGCTGTTCATCACGCAGGCCGACGTGGTCGCCGACGTCATCGTCACCGCGTCGAAGAGCGCAGCTCGTTGACACCCTGCCCGCCGGGGTCGGCAGCGCGATCCATGACGAACTGGGACGGCCCGACGACGACCCGCGAACCCTCACGTCGCTGGTGCAGCGAGGGTTGCGCGCATCGGAATCGTCGGGCCGCCCCGGCAGGATCACGGTCTGATGTACGTCTGCCGCTGGATCGTCGGCTGCGGCGGCACTGACGG
This sequence comes from Agromyces molybdatiresistens, assembly GCF_052748445.2. Taxonomy (NCBI): domain Bacteria; kingdom Bacillati; phylum Actinomycetota; class Actinomycetes; order Micrococcales; family Microbacteriaceae; genus Agromyces; species Agromyces molybdatiresistens. The sequence continues at coordinate 447,821 of NZ_CM188258.1, forward strand.
GATCCACGCCGGTTCCTCATCGGGGAACTCGTCGTCGGGAACCGTGTGGACCACCGGCTCGGACACTTCGGCCGGTTCGGGCTGCGGCAGCGTGCCGAGGCGATCGACCTGCTCGGTGAGCGCGTCGAGCACCGAGCGCAATTGGATCTGGGCGACCTGCGCATACGTTCGCACGTACTCGATCTCGGGCATCGCCGGTACAGGGATGCTCGCTGTGGTCGTTCCCGGCTCGGCTGGGGCGGCAGCGGCCGCTGCAGCCGTGCGCTCCTGCGCCTCGCGGTACTGCGTGCGTGCGGTGAGCACGAGATCGCGTGCGTACTCCTCCGCGTCGGCGACCGCCTTGTCGGCGATCATCTGGGCCTGCGAGAGCAGCCCGACGGCACCGAGCGTGACCTCGTGCTCGAGGTCGACGGAGTCGGAGCTCCGGAGCTTCGTGTTCTCGGCACGGAGTTCGGCGAGTTCGCGGCGCTCCTCATCGAGTGCGGCGCGGACCTCGTCGATCGTGTGTGCGAGATCGGCCACGAACGCGTCCACTTCGGAGCGGTCGTACCCGCCGAGGGGTCGTAGGGCGAATTTCACGGTACCCGACTCGGGCAGACGCGAGACGGCGGCAACGAGGCCGCTATCTGGTGACGGCGGTCGCGGGATCAGGGGTTCGTCTTCGTCGTCCCAAGTGGTCATCGGGCACTTCCCATCGGTTCCTCCACGCGCGATGAGGGCTGCGGTTCTCGCAATCCGTCCTCATCGAGCCTGGCGAACAGTTCGAAACGGATGTCGGGTGACGGTACGCCGAGGTCGCGCAGCCGGGAGGCCGTGTGTCGCACCATCGACGGCGAACCGCACACCATCGCGAGGGCGCCCGGGGTGACGCCGGTCTCGACGACCGCGTCGGTCACCAGCCCCTTGCGACCGGGGTAGCTCGGGTCGTCGGACACGACGGGCGTGTAACTGAACCAGGGCCGACCGGTCAAGCTCCGCATCAGCCGCTGCTCGTACAGGTTCCACGGAACCCGAGCGCCGTGGAACAGGTGCACGCGCGGGGCGTCTCCGGTCGCCTGCCATTGCAGATCGATGCGTTCCAGGTGCGCGCGCAACGGGGCCAGGCCGGTTCCGCCCGCGACCATGACGAGGTCTCGACCACGGTCCGCCTCGCCGAGCGTCAGCTCCTGCCCGACCGCGGAACCCAGCCGCAGCACATCACCGGTCTTCAGCCGCCGGACGACGGCGCCTGAGACCTGCCCGCCTGGCACGAGCTGCACGTGGAACTCGATCGTGCCGTCGGGTCTCGGCGCGTTGGCGGGGCTGAAGTAGCGCCACAACCGCGGGGCGTACGGCGTCTCGACAGCGAACGATTGTCCGGGCTCGAACGCGAGGTCGGGTTCCGGGCGCACCTGCACGATCGCGATGTCCATGCTGCGACGCTCGACTGCGATGACATGACCTGCCCAGGAGGCCGGACTGCTCAGTTCCGATTCCTCCGCTGCCTGCACCATCGTCGTCGCGATGACGCCGTACGCGCCTGCCCAATCCGCGGCGAGCTCTGGGGTCCACAGCTCGCCGAGGAAGTGCTTCAGCGTGGTGAGCAGGGAGAGGCCGACCGCGTCGTAGTGCTCCGCGATGACCTCGAATCTGCGGTGGTCGCGGCCGAGCTGCTGGATGAAAGCGGTCACCTCGTCGAGTTGGTCGACATTGGACACGATGCGCCCGAGCGCGCCGACGAGTCGGTCGCGCTGGGTGGCCATTGCGACCGGGAACATCGCCCGGAGCTCGGGGTGCGTGTAGAACAGGTGCGAGTAGAAGAAGAGCGGCACCTCGTCGCCGAGCGATTCGGCCAGCGACCAGGTGTGCTTCAGCGCGGCGGTGTCCACGCCGTTACGCTTGCGTCGCCTGGACCTCGACGATGTCCGGCTGGGTCGCGGCGACCGCGGTCACGGTGCGCTCGACGATCTCGGACGGCACGCCGGCCTCGGTCAGGGCGGCGATCAAGTGCTCGGCGACGGCGCCGAACTCCTCGGCCGTGATGCCCATGTTCGCGTGGGCCGCACGCAGGTCGCGTCCCTCGTACGCGACCGGCCCGCCCATGACCTGCGAGACGAGCGCGACCTGGTGTCGCTTGAGACGCACCATCTCGACGCCATCGAAGTGATGCAGCAGTCGGTCGTCGCCGAGCACCAGCTCGTAGAACCGGTTGACGACGGCGGTGACCGCGGGTGCACCTCCGACGGCCGCGTAGTCGCTCTGGGCTTCGGGTTCGGTCTGCAGGTCGAGGGAACTCATTCGGGTGTCCGTTCGGATGTAGGGATGGGGACTTCCCTTTCCTAGCAGAACGGAATCCCTCAGATCAAAGACTTCTTGCAGGCCACGAGCCATCGGCACGGCTGCTCACCGGCACATCTGCTCACCGGCACATCTGCGGAATGCCCGCCCGTCCGCGTCCGTGAAGGGACCGCGTCAGACGCGCGCCGTGCGCCGCACCACGTCGCCGAGCGCGTCGGCGTCGAGCGCGAACAGGTCGCGCGATCCGGCGGTGGCCGCTCCGACGAGCCCGGATGCCGCGGGGAGCAGCTGCTCCGCGTAGAACCGGGCGAGGGGCAGCTGCGTCGCCGCGATGCCGTCGCCGTCGAGATCCCGAGCTGCCAGCGCGGACTTCGCGAGCAGCCAGCCGCCGACCACGAGGCCCCAGATGCGCAGGTACGGGCTGGAGCCCGCGAGCGCCGAGTTCGGGTCGACGGCGCCGGTGCGGAGCATCCAGCCGGTCGTCTGCTCGAGCACGTCGAGACCGGCGTTCAGCTGGGTGCGGATGGAGGCGAACTCCTCGCCGGCGCCCGCGAGCTCGCCGTCGAGCTCGCGCATCGACGCGATGAACTCCAGGAACGAGGCGCCGCCACGGACGCCGAGCTTGCGGCCCACGAGGTCGGCGGCCTGGATGCCGTTGGTGCCCTCGTAGATCGCGGCGATGCGCACGTCGCGGTAGTGCTGGGCGGCGCCGGTCTCCTCGATGAAGCCCATGCCGCCGTGGATCTGCAGCGCGAGCGACGTGAGCTCGTTGCCGAGGTCGGTGCCGAACGCCTTGCAGATCGGGGTGAGGAGACCCACGACCTCGTCCGCGCGGGCGCGAGTCGCGGCATCCGGGTGGTGGGTGGAGATGTCGACCTGGACGGCGTTCAGGAGCATCATGCGGCGGAGCGCCGCGATGTACGCCTTCTGCGTCATGAGCATGCGTCGCACGTCGGGGAAGTCGATGATGGCGGAGTCCTCGGTGGCGCCGATCGCGCGGCCCTGGATGCGCTCCCTGGCGTAGCCGAGCGACTGCTGGTACGCGCGCTCGGCCACGGCGAGGCCCTGCGTGCCCACCGACAGGCGCGCGCTGTTCATCATCACGAACATGATGCGCATGCCGAGGTTCTCCTCGCCGATGAGGTACCCCGTGGCATCCTCGTACGACAGCACGCAGGTGGGGGAGCCGTGGATGCCCATCTTGTGCTCGACGCCGAGCGTGTGCACGCCGTTGCGCTCACCGATCGAGCCGTCGTCGTTCATGAGGAACTTCGGCACGATGAAGCACGAGATGCCCTTGGTGCCGGCGGGCGCGTCGGGCGTGCGGGCCAGGACGAGGTGCACGATCTGGTCGCTCAGGTCGTGGTCGCCGAACGTGATGTAGATCTTCTGGCCGGTGATGCCGTAGGTGCCGTCGGGCCGCTTCACGGCCTTCGTCGTGAGGGCGCCCACGTCGGAGCCGGCGTGCGGCTCGGTGAGGTTCATCGTGCCGGCCCACTCGCCGGTCACCATCTTCGGCAGCCAGGCCTGCTTCTGCTCCTCGCTGCCGTAGTGCAGCAGGGCCTCGATCGCGCCCTGCGTGAGCAGCGGCGCGAGGGAGAAGGCCATGTTGGCCTCCATCATCAGCTCCTGGATGGCGAGCCCGATGGTGCGCGGGAAGTCGCCGCCGCCGAACGCCTCGGGCAGCGGGACCGAGCCCCAGCCGGCCTCGACGTACGCGGCGTACGCCTCGCGGAAGCCCGTGGGCGTGGTGACGGTGCCGTCGGCGTTGAGGCGGGCACCCTCCAGGTCGCCGGCGCGATTCGTGGGGGCGACGACCTCGGCCATGAAGCCGCCGACCTCCTCGAGGATGTCGCCGACCATCTCGAGGTCGGCGTGTTCGAAGCCCGGGAGCTCGGCGACCCGGTCGTAGCCCACGACATGCGTGAGGGTGAACGCGAGGTCGGCGACGGGCGGACGGAAATCAGTCATGTTCGGACTGTAGACGCCGGTTCGTGACCCGCGCCGAACTCTGTCGCGATCGACGACCCGCGTCGGCCGAAGCGGTACCGAGCTTGTGGCACCCGGCAATCCGAGGCGCCGGTTCGCCTCCCCGCGGGAATGGCCGGCGCTCGCCTGCGTTGGACCTGAGGGGGTCGCGTCCGCGCGCCGGCCCGGCGAGGAGGACGAGTGACCGAGCAGACCGCAGTGGGGCTGCGATCCGAACGAGGGCCCGTGCTCGCCGCGCTGATGCTGTGCACCGGGCTCGTGGCGATCGAGGCGACGATCCTCGCGACGGCCGTGCCGTCGATCGTGGCCGACATCGGCGGCTTCGCGCAGTTCCCGTGGCTGTTCTCGATCTATCTGCTCGCGCAGGCCGTGTCGGTGCCGGTCTACGCCAAGCTCGCCGACACGGTCGGCCGCAAGCCGATCATGCTGGTCGGCATCGGCGCGTTCCTCGTCGGCTCGATCCTCGCCGGCTTCGCGTGGGACATGACCTCGCTCATCGTGTTCCGCGCGATCCAGGGGCTCGGCGCGGGCGCCGTGCTGCCGGTCTCGATCACGATCACGGGCGACATCTACACCGTGCGGGAACGCGCGCGAGTGCAGGGCTACATCGCGAGCGTGTGGGCCGCGTCATCCGTCATCGGACCCTCGCTCGGCGGGCTCTTCGCCGAGTTCCTCACCTGGCGGTGGATCTTCTTCATCAACATCCCGCTGAGCCTCATCGCGGCGTGGATGCTGATCCGGAACTACCACGAGAAGGTCGAGCGCACGAAGCACCGCCTGGATGTCGCGGGGGCCGCGGTGCTCACGGTCGGGCTCACCCTGCTCATCCTCGCGATCCTCGAGGGCGGCCAGGCGTGGGCGTGGACCTCGTGGCAGAGCATCGGCGCGTTCGCCGTCGCCGCGGTGCTGCTCGTCGTGTTCGTGCTCATCGAGCGTCGCGCGGCCGAGCCCGTGCTGCCGCTCTGGCTGTTCTCGCGGCGGCTCATCGTGACGACCTCGCTCATCTCGCTCGGCGTCGGCGCCGTGCTCATCGGGCTGACCTCGTACGTGCCGACGTTCCTGGAGATCTCGGCCGGGGCGAGTCCGCTGATCTCGGGGCTCGCGGTCGCGGCCCTCACGCTCGGCTGGCCGATCTCGGCCTCGCAGTCGGGCCGGTTGTTCCTGCGGATCGGGTTCCGGAACACGGCGTTCGTCGGCCTCGGCATCGCCGTCTTCGGCACGGTCGGACTCGTCGCCGCGACGTTCGTGCCGAACCCGATCACGGCCGCGCTCGCCTGCTTCGTCGTCGGCCTCGGGCTCGGCCTCGTCGCCTCGCCGACGCTCATCGCCGCCCAGTCGTCGGTGCCGTGGTCGGAGCGGGGCGTCGTGACCGGGGCCAACATGTTCCTCCGCTCGATGGGCAGCGCCGTCGGCGTCGCGATCTTCGGCGCGGTCGCCAACGGCGTGATCAGCGAGTCGGGCCTCGGCGCGCACTCGGCCGCGGCCATCCAGTCCGCGTCGGCGGCGGTCTTCATCGGCGTGGCGATCGCGGCGGTCGCGACGATCGCGGGCGCCGTCGCGATGCCCAGCGCCCACGTCGACGACATCGAGCACCGGCCCGCCGAGCAGGAGGCGGCGGCGCCCGCGAGCTGACGACGCGCCGATCGGCGCCGTGGGTCGGAGGTCCCGCCGACCGAGCCCGAGTTCGTGGTCTGATGAGCCCCGACGAGGGAGGGCGTCGATGGCGAAGACGAGCGCGGCCGCCGCGGAGCGCTGGCGTGAACGGCGGACTCCGCGCCGGCCCGCCTCGCACCTCGTCGAACGATGGACGGTCATCGACGACGTCGACGTCTTCTACCGGGAGTCGCCGCACCCGCCTCCGCACGCGCGCGTGATGATGCACGTCCACGGATTCGGCATGTCCGGCCGGTACCTCCTCCCGACCGCCGAACTGCTCGCGAGCGACTTCCACACGTTCGTCCCCGACCTTCCCGGATTCGGTCGCAGCGGCCGTCATCCTCAGGGGCTCGACATTCCGGACCTCGCGCAGGCGGCGGCCCGGTTCCTCGACGATCGAGGCGTCGAGAAGGCGACCCTCGTCGGGAACTCCATGGGCTGCCCGGTCATCCTCGAGTTCGCCAACCGGTTCCCGGACCGCATCGAACGGGCCGTGCTCGTGTCGCCCGCGGGGGGCGCGTTCAACCGGCCCCTGTCACGGGCGATCGGGCAACTCGCACGCGACGGTACTCGGGAGCCCGTCCGGATGGCCGGCGTCGCGGTACCGGACTACGCCCGGTTCGGGGTGCCGAGCACGCTGAAGCTGTTCCGCGCCCTGACGCAGTACCCCTCGCTCCAGCGCCTGCTCGAGCTGGAGCTTCCGACGCTCGTCGTCCTCGGCGACCGAGACCCGCTGATGCCGGGACCCGTTCGCGTGCAGGAGGTGGCCGGGCAGGTCGACAACCACGTGCTCGCCGTGACGATCGAGGGCGCCGCGCACGCGATCAACTTCAGCCACGCGCGGGCGCTGGCGCACCTCATCCGGCGATTCATGGACGACCTGTCGATCACGGACGATCCGGGGCGGACGGGCGGCGTGAGGGTCGTCGAGATCCACCGCGGGGTGCACCATCCGGCGGCGAAGGACGAAACGGCGGAATAACGCCGGTCCCTCACGCGACATGCGGTCACCCGGCTGCGGTGCCCGGGCGCGTCCCGGCATGCGAACGGGTCGGTCCCGCCGAACCGGAGTCCGGCGGGACCGACCCGTCGCCTGCGCCGCCGTCGGGCGGCGGGCCGGGCGTCAGAGCGCCTGCGGCAGGATGTCGAAGGACACGCGTCCGTCCTCCGCGACGCTGGCGTCGAGCGTCTTGTCGTCGAGCGCGATGGTCGCGCGCTCGCCGAGGTAGACGCGGGCACCCGCCTTCTCGACGATCGCGTCACCCGACTCGGGTGCCGGCGTGATCGCCACCCCGAACTGGGTGGCCGCCTGGTCCTCGGCCTCGATGCGCAGCCCCGATCCCTCGGGTGCGCCGTTGCCGGCGACGATCTCCTTCACGACGGTGGCCGCGGTATCGGTCAGTGTGAGCATGTCGTCCTCCTCTGATCGCGAATCGGCCACGATTCCAGATCGAAGGGAGGACCGCCACCCGTCTGCGGGCGTTTCGCTCGTCGCGTACCCTCCCGCCCCCGCGTGTCGAACGGCGGTCGAGCGGATGCCGCAGTGCGGGCCTCAGGCGCCGGCGGCGCGCTCCGCCGACCGGATGACCGCGTCGACGCCGAGCATGAAGAGGTCGACATCCTCGAGCGCGCCGAGCTCGCGGCTGAGGGACGCGATCCGCGGGTGGGTCCGCGGATCGGCGAGGATCGGCCCCTCGAACCACGGGCTCGGCTCGCCCTCGGGCGGATCGCCGCGCTCGGCACGGGCCCGCGCGATGCCCGCCGCGCTCGAGAGCAGGTGCGAGGCGAGCAGCGCGTAGTGCCGGACGAGGTCGTCGCCCTCGAGGCCCGCGCGCGCGAAGGCGTCGAGCATGAACTCCACGGCGTCGAGTTCGCCCGGGCCATGGGTCGTGAGCACGGTCGCCTCGACGCCGACCGCGGGGTAGCGCGTGAACAGGCGCAGCGTCGCGCGGGCCAGTTCGCGGATCCGCTCCTGCCAGTCGTCTGGATCGACGGTCACCTCGAGGATGCTCCGGCGGATCACCTCGTCGAGGAGCGCCTGCATGAGGTGTTCCTTGCTGCGGAAGTGCCGGTAGATCGCGGTCGGGTCGGCGCCGAGCCGGACGCCGAGTTCCCGCACGGAGATCGACGCGACGCCGGGCTCGGCCGCGAGCTCCAGGCCGGCCGCGAGGATCCGGTCGGGATCGAGCCGGATCCGCGGTTCCTTCGCGGTGCCGGTGCGAGTCGACCGCGCGGCGCGATCCGTCGTCGTCATCCCACTCCATTCGCCAGGTCTCGCGTTCATGGTGTCACGCCCGCGTCCCCTGCGGCCCTCGTGAGCGCGCACCGCGGGCGCGACTCGTCCATGCTGCATGATGGAAACGGTGTTGTCAACAGCGTTGACAACTGCGATGGAAGCGGGCTAGCCTCGCCGCGACACCCTGTTCGACGAGGAAGCGAGGGACGGCCGTTGCCGACTGCTGACGTACTCTTCACCGGCGGGGCCGTGTTCACGGGAACCGGCCGACCGCTCATCGACCACGCCGTGGCGGTCACAGGCGATCGCATCACCGCCGTGGTCCCCGACGCCGAGGCCGCGGCGTTCATCGGCGAGCGCACCCGGGTCGTCGACCTCGCAGGGGCGCTGCTCGCCCCCGGCTTCCAGGACGCGCACGTGCACCCCGTCAGCGCCGGCGTCGAGCTGCTCATGTGCAACCTCGCCGACGCGACGGATGCCGCCGACGCGGTCGCCCGTGTGAAGGCCTACGCCGATGCGAATCCCGACGAGGCGTGGATCCAGGGCGGCGGCTGGTCGATGGACCACTTCCCGGGCGGCGCGCCCACCCGGGGACTCCTCGACGAGGTGGTCCCGGATCGCCCGGTCGTCGTGATGAGCCGCGACCACCACAGCACCTGGGCGAACACCGCGGCGATCCGCGCGGCCGGCGTGGATGCGACGACGCCCGATCCCGAGGACGGCCGGATCGAGCGCGAGCCCGACGGCACGCCCGCCGGCACTTTCCACGAGGGGGCGAGCGACCTCTTCGCCCACGTGCGTCCGCCGATCGGCGCCGACCTCGCGTACGCGGGCCTACTGCGTGCGCAAGAGGAGCTCATCGCGCTCGGCATCACCGGATGGCAGGACGCCTGGGTGGGCAGCGGCCTCGGCGGAGTGCAGGACGTCGCGTCCGTCTACCGCCGCGCCGTGCACGACGGCACGCTTCGCGCGCACGTCGTCGGCGCCCAGTGGTGGGAACGCGCCGGCGGCCTCGAGCAGGTCGACGAGATGATCCGCCGACGCGACGAGGCCGCGGGGCTGGGCGCCCCGCATCGGTTCACGCTCGGCACGACGAAGATCATGGTCGACGGCGTCGCCGAGAACCAGACCGCCGCGATGCTCACCCCGTACCGCGACGCGCACGGCCACGACACCGACAACTCGGGGCTGTCGTTCATCGACCCCGAGCTGCTCCGCGACATCGTCACGGCGCTCGACGCGGCGGGATTCCAGGTGCACTTCCACGCGCTCGGCGATCGAGCGGTCCGCGAAGCGCTCGACGCGATCGAGGCGGCCCGGTCGGTCAACGGCGCGACCGACGGCCGCCACCACCTCGCCCACGTCCAGGTCGTCGACGAGGGCGAGGCGGCGCGATTCGCCGAACTCGACGCCGTCGCGAACATCCAGGCGCTGTGGGCCACGCACGAGGACCAGATCGACGAGCTCACGCTGCCGTTCCTCCAGGACGGCGCCGAGGCGCGTCACTACCCGTTCGGCGACTTCGTCCGGAACGGCGCGCGGCTCGCGGCCGGCAGCGACTGGCCGGTCTCGAGCGCCGACCCGATCGCCGCGATCCACGTCGCCGTGAACCGCGTCGCCCCGGGCATCGACGCCGATCCGCTTGGCGGGGCGCACCAGCGCCTCGATCTCCCGACGGCCATGGCGGCCTACACGTCCGGTACCGCCTACGTGAACCACCGCGAGCACGACACGGGACACGTCCGCGAGGGGTACCTCGCCAACCTCGTCGTGCTCGAACCGAATCCCTTCGCCCTCCCCGTCGACGAGATCCACCGCTCCGCCGCGGTCGCGACGTGGATCGAGGGCGAGCTCGCCCACTCACGCACCGCCTGAACCCGAGGAGCATCATGTCCATCGCATCCGCCGCGCGTCGTCACAGCCCGCGTCGACGCTCGATCGCCGTCGTCGCCGGCGGCCTCGGCGCAGTACTCGCCCTCGCCGCATGCACGACACCGGAACCGGCCGACGACGCCGGCACCGACTGGGAGCTCACGACCACGACGGCCGCGCCGTCCGGCGACATCGACTCCTACACGTGGGTGAACTACGCCGAGCCGTACTCGCTCGACTACGCCTACGCGTTCGACTACGCCGACAACCAGGTGCTCGCCAACGTCTGCGAGTCGCTGCTGCGCCTGAACCCCGACTACACGCTCACGCCCGGGCTCGCCGAGGCGGTCGAGCACCCGACGCCGACGACCTGGGTCTACACGATCCGCGACGGCGTCACCTTCCACGACGGCACGCCGCTCACGGCGGCCGACGTCGTCGCATCGATGCGGCGTCACCTCGACCCGGCCGTCGGGTCCTCCTGGTACTCCGCGTACCAGAACGTCGTGTCGATCGAGCAGACCGGCGACCGTCAGGTCACCGTCACCGAGTCGGTCCCCGATTCGCAGTTCAACCTCGCGATGGGCGGCTCTGCCGGTGTCGTCGAGTCGGCGGCGACGCTCGCCGAGCGCGGGGCCGAGTACGGCAACTCGACCGGAGGCGTGAACTGCACCGGGCCGTTCAGCCTCGCCGAATGGAAGTCGGGCGAGTCGATCACCCTCGAACGCTACGACGACTACTGGGACGACTCGCTGCGCGCGAGGTCCGGTGAGGTCGAGTTCATCTTCATGAACGATTCCAACGCACGCGTCAACGCGCTGAAGTCGGGCGAGGTCGACGGCGGCTGGATGATCCCGATGGACGCCATCCCGCAACTGCAGGAGTCGGGCGCCGGCGACGTGCACTTCGGGATGAGCACCGCGGTCTCGAGCCTCATCGTCTCGAACCTCGAGGGGCCGCTCGGCGACGTCCGCGTTCGCCGCGCCCTGCTGATGGCGCTCGATCGCGACGGCATCATCGACGCCGCCAGCGGCGGCATCGGCGACGTGTCGAACGCGCTCACGACGGAGTCGGTCTGGGTCGGCGCGAGCGACGCCGGGCTCCAGGCCGCGTTCGACGGGCTCGAGGAGTACCCGTACGACGTCGAGGCCGCGACGCAGCTCGTGGAGGAGGCGGGCGCGACCGGCGAGGAGATCGTCATCGCCACCGCGCCGATCGGGCAGGACTTCGCGGTCACCTCGCAGGCCACGGCGGCGGCGGCCGAGTCCATCGGGCTGAAGGCCACGATCCAGACGGTCACGCCGAACGCCTACACCGCGCTCTTCTCCGACCCGGCCGCACGCGAGGGGGTCGACCTGTTCTACACGGTCTGGTACCTCTCGAGCCCCGACCCGCTGGAGATGTACGGTGTGCTCCGCCCCGGCGAGTTCAGCAACTACGGCGAGTGGGAGAACGCGGAGTTCACCGACGCCGTGAACGCCGCCATCGCGATCGACGACCCGGCCGCGCGGAGCGAGAAGACCGCCGAGGCGCAGCGCATCGCGAACGAGGAGCTGCCCTGGCTGCCGCTCTTCACCGGCCCGATGCCGCTGTTCCTCGGAGAGCGCATCACCGGCGTCGCGCCCTCGATCGCGTTCCTGTACTACCCGTGGGCGGCGACCATTGGTGCACGCTAGTCCCGCGATGAGCACCGCGCGACGCGTCGCGGGCAAGCTCGGGGCGCTGCTGCTCACGCTCTTCCTCGCCTCGCTGCTCGTCTTCTTCTCCCGGTTCCTGGTGCCGGGCGACCCCGTGCGGTTCCTCCTGCGCGGGCGCACGCCGAGCCCCGAGGCCGTCGCCGAGGTGACCGCCCAGTACGGGCTCGACCTGCCGCCGTGGCAGCAGTACCTGAACTGGCTCGCCGGGATGGTCCAGGGCGACTTCGGTCGTTCCCTCCAGTACCGGCAGGATGTCTCGGTCGTGATCGGCGAGCGGCTTCCGGTGACGCTCGCCCTCGTCGTCATGGCCGGCACGCTCATCGCCCTCATCGGGCTCGCCGCCGGCGTGGTCGCCGCGCTGAACCGCGGCCGTATCGCGGATCGCGCCACGCTCGTCGGGCTCACCGTCCTCGGCGCCATCCCGTCGTTCGTCGGCTCGGTCGTGCTCATCGCCGTGTTCGGCGTGCAGCTCGGCTGGTTCCCGACGTTCGGATCGGGCGAGGGATTCCTCGACACCGTGTACCACCTCGTGCTCCCGTCCGTCGCGCTCGCCATCGTCTTCGTGGTGCTCGTCGGCAAGGTCACCCGGTCGTCGATGGTCGACCAGCTCGGCCGCGAGCACGTCGAGGTCGCCGTGAGCCGCGGCATCCGGCGCGGCACCGTGATCCGCCGGCACGTCTTCCGGAACGCCGTCGGGCCCATCCTCACCGTGTCCGGCCTGCTGGTCGCGGGACTGCTCGTCGCGAGCTCGATCGTCGAGGCCGCCTTCGGACTCGCCGGAATCGGCTCGCTGCTCGTGCAGTCCGTCGACCGGCTCGACTTCCCCGTCGTGCAGGCGATCGTCCTGCTCGTGGTCACCGCGTTCGTCGTGGTGAACGCGATCATCGACGTCCTCGAACCCTGGATCGACCCGCGATCCGCCGCAGGAGCTGGTGCCAGATGACCACCCCAACGATGGCCGTCGAGGTGCTGCGCGCGCCGCGCGCGCGACGGGCCACGACGACGTTCCTCGTGAGCGTCGGCGTGCTCGTCGCGATGACGCTCGCTGCGGCGCTCGCACCGCTCATCGCGCCGTACGATCCTGACGCGGTCGATCTCTCCGCGTTCTACGCGCCGCCCTCGCCCGCGCACTGGCTCGGAACCGACGGCCTCGGCCGCGACATCCTGAGCCGGATGGTCTACGGCGCCCGCACCGCACTGCTCGGACCCCTGCTCGTCGTCGTCTCGTCGACCGTCCTCGGCATCCTGCTCGGGCTCCTCGCCGGATGGCGCGGCGGATGGCTCGACGCCGTTCTCGGGAGGATCTTCGACGTCATCTTCGCCTTCCCGTCGCTGCTCATCGCGATCATGGCGGTCGCGCTCTTCGGCAAGGGCCTCGTCGCGCCCGTGATCGCGATGAGCATCGCGTACGCCCCGTTCGTGGCGCGACTCACCCGGTCGCTCGTCGCCGCCGAGCGCAGCCGGCCGTACGTCGCCGCGTACCGCGTGCAGGGCTTCGGCGGGCCGTGGATCGCGTTCCGCCGCGTGCTGCCGAACGTCACGCCGATCGTCGGCGCCCAGTCGACGCTCAACTTCGGGTACGTACTCGCCGAACTCGCGGCGCTGTCCTTCCTCGGCCTCGGCGTGCAGGCCCCCACGGCGGATTGGGGCGCCATGATCAACGAGGCCCAGGCCGGCCTCATCGGCGGCCACTTCCTGCCCGCGCTCGTGCCGGCGGTCGCCGTCGTCATCGTCGTCGTCGCCGTGAACGTGATCGGCGAGGAGCTCTCCGACCGCATCGGAGGGGGGATCCCCGCATGACGCTCCTCGACATCCACGAGCTCACGCTCGACCTCGCGGACGGGACGCGACTGCTCGACGGCATCTCGCTCAGCGTCGCGAAGGGCGAGACGGTCGGCCTCGTCGGCGAGTCGGGCTCCGGGAAGTCGCTGACCGCGCGATCGGCGATCGGCCTGTTCCCGGAACGGGCGGCGACCGGAGGATCCGTGCGCCTCGACGGCCACGAGGTCCTCGGCTCCTCCGCCCGCGCGCTGCGCGAACTCCGCCGCCGCAGCGCGGCCATGGTGTTCCAGGATCCGCGCGCCGGGATCAACCCCATGCGCACGATCGGCGACCACCTCACCGAGTCGATGCGCATCGCCGACGGCAGGCCCGCCGGGGAGGCACGGTCGCGCGCGATCGAACTGCTCGACGCGGTGCGGATGCCGCGGCCCGAGGAGCACCTGCGCCAGCACCCGCACGAACTCTCGGGCGGGATGCTGCAGCGCGTCATGATCGCGGGCGCCCTCATGGGCTCCCCGCGCCTGTTGATCTGCGACGAGCCGACGACCGCGCTCGACGTGACGACGCAGGCCGAGATCCTCGGCGTGCTCGCGGAACAGCGAGAGCGCCGCGGCATGGGCATGCTCTTCATCACGCACGACCTCACGCTCGCGGCGTCGCTGTGCGACCGGATCGTCGTCATGAGCGACGGTCGCGTGGAGGAGCGCGGCGACGCGCGCCGGGTGCTGGGCCATCCGCAGGCCGAGTACACCAGGCGGCTCGTCGCGGCGACGCCGACCATCGAGTCCGCCGCGACCACGGAACCGACGACGGATGCCGCGGGCGGCGGGGTCGAGCACGGCGCCCCCGCGGCATCCGCCGACGAGCCCATGCTCGCCGTCGATTCGCTCGCGAAGGCGTACCACCCGAGGGGTCGGACGCCCGTCCGGGCCGTGATCGATGCGACGATCGCGATCCCGCGCGGCGGCGCGCTCGGCGTGGTCGGCGAATCCGGCTCGGGCAAGTCCACGCTCGCGCGCATGATCGTCGGCCTCGAGCAGGCGGATGCCGGTGACATCCGGATCGACGGGCGCGAGCGCACGCACGCCCCGCGCACGCGCGTCGAACGCCTCGCGCACGCGAGGTCGGTGCAGATGGTCTTCCAGGACCCGTACCTGTCGCTCGATCCGCGCATCACCGCCGGTCGCGCGATCGAGGACGCGCTGCGCCTGCACACCCGCCTCGGTGCCGGCGAGGCACGGGGCCGGGTGATCGACCTGCTCGATCAGGTCGGGCTCGGCGAGCGCCACGCGGCCGCGCGACCGCGGACCCTGTCCGGCGGACAGCGCCAGCGCGTCGCGATCGCCCGGGCGCTCGCGATCGAGCCGGACCTGCTCGTGCTGGACGAGGCGACCAGCGCACTCGACGTCTCGGTGCAGGCACAGGTCCTCGACCTCGTCGATCGGGTCCGTGCCGAGCGCGGGCTCACGGTGCTGTTCATCAGCCACGACCTGGCGGTCGTCCGGCGCGTCTGCGAGGAGGCCGTCGTGATGCAGCGCGGCGAGATCGTCGAGCGCGGGCGGACCGCCGACATCCTGCGTTCGCCGTCGCACCCCTACACGCGGTTGCTGCTCGACTCGGTGCCACGACCGCGCTGGGAGCTCGGGGCGGCGCCGGCGGCGGTGGGAGCGGGCGTCGCGGCGAGCGGATCGTGACGACCGGCGCCGCGTCCGTCCGGGTCCTGCTGGTCCGCCACGCCGAGAGCCTCCTGAACGCGCTGGGCCGCGTGCAGGGCTGGACCGACTCGCCGCTGACCGACGACGGTCGCGTCGCCGCGGTCTCCCTCGGCAGCCGGCTGCGCGACGAGGGCGCCCGGCTCGTCGCGGTGCGCTCCGCCGACGGGATGCGTCATCGCGAGACGGCGGCGCTCGCGGCGTTCTCGGCGGGATCGGACCTCGCCCCGGAGACCGACCCGCGGCTGCGGGAGATCGCGTTCGGGGCATTCGAGGCGACTCCGCAGGACGAGCTGTGGGCTGCGCTCGCCGCGGCATCCGACGAGGAGGTCGCACCGCTCGACCTGCTCGCACGCCTCCCCGATCGCAGCCGCGAGCGCGGGTTCCCGGCGGAGTCCGCGTCGGGCGTGCTCGATCGGATGCTGCATGCGCTCGACGACGCGTGGCGGTCGGCATCGCGGGCGGGCGGCGGAGACGTCCTCGTGGTCTCGAGTGGCATCGGCATCATGCTCGTGCTCCGGCACCTGGGCGCCGATCCCGGTGTGCTCCGGGGCGGCATCCGCAACGGGGCGCTCAATGTGCTGTCGCGGTCGGCCGGCGGATGGGTCGTCCAGTCGGCGGACGACCTCGCCGTCGGGGCGACAACCGACGCGAGCCGAGGCGTCGCCGGCTGATCGGGCCCGTCGGCGTCAGCCGTGCCCGATCGGCTCGCTCGTGCCGCGGAGCAGCACGGGCAGGGTGCGCGTCGCGTACGGCGAGGCGTCGAAGTCCTCCTCGCGGTTGCCCATGAGCAGCCAGCTCTCGAACGAGCGCTCGTAGGTGTCGACCACGACGCGCACGGCGAGCGTCGACGACCACGTGAACCGGCGGTCGAGCTTGCCCATCAGGTCCTCGAACACGGGCACGAGCCGCTCGACGAACGAGCGCTCGGCGGCGGCCGCCGCGTCACCGCCGCCGGCCTGCGAGGTCAGCGCGCGGAGGCGCCTCTGGGCGCGGATGATGAGGCCGCCGCGATCGAGCGGCCAGGAGTCGGCGAGCATGCGGGCCGCGATCTCGACGGGGTCGGGGGTCGCCTCGGATGCCTCGGCGTCGCCGTCGACCTCGGTGCCGGCCCCGGGCTCTCCGCCGACCTCGGCGCCCGGGATCGAGACCGCGTCGAAGGCGTCGACCGCCGAGCGCAGGCGGCTCACGCAGTCGTGCACGAGCTGCTCGTTGACGGCGTCGAGCAGGGCGTCATCCGTCGGGAAGAACCGGCGGAACGCCGTCGGATGCACGCCGTTCTGCTCGCAGATGTCGGCGATGAGCCGGTCGTCGAGCGCACGCCCCGAGCCGAGCGCGACGCGCGCTGCGCGCGTCAGCCGGTCGATCGTCACCTGCCGCTGCTCGCTCCCTCGGCTCACGCCCGGCCTCCGCTTCCGTGTCGTCCGACGCTTCTCGTCCCGACCCCCGATGAGCGTACTCCCCGCGCGTGCGCGGCCCGGAGCGGCCGCGTAGGCTCACGCAGCGTGGAGGAACGCCCGATCACCGATACGGCGCCGCGGCTCGCGCCGCTCGGCCTCGGCCTCGCCGCGCTCGGCCGCCCCGCCTACATCACCGCGGGCCGCGACGCCTCGCTCGGCGGCGACCGCAGCGTCGAGGCCATGCGCGAGCGCGCACACGCGCTGCTCGACGCGGCATGGGAGCGCGGCATCCGCTTCGTCGACGCCGCCCGGTCGTACGGGCGGGCCGAGCAGTTCCTCGGGTCGTGGCTCGCCGCGCACCCCGAGCGTCGCGCCGAGCTCGCGATCGAGTCGAAATGGGGCTATGCGTACGTGGGCGGATGGCGCATGGACGCCGACGTGCACGAACGCAAGGAGCACTCGCTCGCCATGCTCGAGCGCCAGTGGCCCGAGACCCTCGCCGCCCTCGGCGGCCGGCCCGACCGCTACCTCGTGCACTCGCTCACCCCGGACAGCCCCGCGCTCGCCGACGAGGCGCTCCTCGACCGGCTGCGCGAGCTCGCGGCATCCGGCGTCGCCGTCGGCGTCTCGACGAGCGGACCGCACCAGGCCGACGCGCTCGACGCCGCGCGCGAGCTGCCCGACTCGCCGTTCGCCACCGTGCAGGCGACGTGGAACCTCCTCGAACCCTCGGCCGGGCCGGCGCTCGCTCGGGCGCACGAGGCGGGCTGGTTCGTGGTCGTGAAGGAGGCCGTCGCGAACGGCCGGCTGACCCCCGCCGGCGATGAGGCGGATGCCGCCGCGCTCGCCACGGCCGACGGGCAGCCGCTCGACGCGCTCGCGATCGGCGCCGCGCGCGCCCAGCCGTGGGCCGACGTCGTGCTCTCGGGTGCGGTCACGGTCGAGCAGCTCGACGCGAACCTCGCTTCGCGCGCGCCGGGTGCGTCGGCGGATGCCTCGGGGCCGGCCCCGCTCGGCGCGCTCGCCGAGGACCCGGCCGCGTACTGGGCCGCGCGCGGCGCACGCGCCTGGGCGTAGGGCGCGCCGACGCGGCATCCGTCACCGCATGGGGCGGTTGCACAGGGCCGAGGTCTACCCTGAAATGTGACTTCCGACGACATCTCCACCGAGGCCGAGGCTCCGGAGGAGCCCACGACGCCCACCTTCGCCGATCTCGGACTCGAGGGGGCGGTGCTCGAGGCGCTCGACGACGTCGGCTACGAGACGCCCTCAGCCATCCAGGCCGCGACGATCCCGACGCTGCTCGAGGGGCGCGACGTCGTCGGCCTCGCGCAGACCGGCACCGGCAAGACCGCCGCGTTCGCGCTGCCGATCCTCGCGCGACTCGACACCTCCGACCGCAGCCCGCAGGCGCTCGTGCTGGCCCCGACCCGCGAGCTCGCGCTCCAGGTCTGCGAGGCGTTCGAGAAGTACGCCGCGCACCTGCCCGACCTGCACATCCTGCCCGTCTACGGCGGCCAGGGCTACGGCGTGCAGCTCTCGGCGCTGCGGCGCGGCGTGCACATCGTCGTCGGCACGCCCGGCCGCGTGATCGACCACCTCGACAAGGGCACGCTCGACCTGTCGGGCCTCAAGTACCTCGTGCTCGACGAGGCCGACGAGATGCTGAAGATGGGCTTCGCGGAGGACGTCGAGACGATCCTCGCCGACACCCCGGAGGAGAAGCAGGTCGCACTGTTCTCGGCGACCATGCCCGCGGCGATCCGCCGCATGTCGGAGCAGTACCTGCGCGACCCCGAGCAGATCACGGTCAAGACGAAGACGCAGACCTCGGCGAACATCACCCAGCGCGTGCTCGTCGTCGCCCACGCGCGCAAGGTCGACGCGCTCACCCGCATCCTCGAGGTCGAGGACTTCCAGGGCGTCATCATCTTCGTCCGCACCAAGAACGCGACCGAGGAACTCGCCGAGAAGCTCCGCGCGCGCGGCTACGAGGCCGCCGCCATCAACGGCGACATGGCCCAGGTGCAGCGCGAGCGCACGGTCGAGGCGCTCAAGTCGGGCAAGCTCGACATCGTCGTGGCGACGGATGTCGCGGCCCGTGGACTCGACGTCGAGCGCATCACGCACGTCGTGAACTACGACATCCCGACCGACCCCGAGCCGTACGTGCACCGCATCGGGCGCACCGGCCGCGCCGGTCGCACGGGCGACGCGATCAGCTTCGTCACGCCGCGCGAGCGCGGCCTGCTGAACCGCATCGAGCGCACCACCAAGCAGCAGATGACGCCCATGCAGCTGCCGAGCGTCGACGAGATCAACGAGTCGCGGCTCGCCCGGTTCGACGACCGCATCTCGGCCGCGCTCGAGCAGACCGACCGCGTGAGCGGCTTCCGCGACATCATCGACCACTACGTGCGCCACCACGACGTGCCCGAGTCGGATGTCGCCGCGGCCCTCGCCGTCGTCGCGCAGGGCGATTCGCCGCTGCTCATGGAGGCCGAGCCGGAGCCCGCACCGCGCGAGCGCGGCCGAGACCGCTTCGACCGCGACGACCGAGGCGGCCGCGACGGGTACGACCGCGACGACCGGGGCCGGCACGATCGGCGCCCGCGCGAGGGCATGGCGACCTATCGCCTCGACGTCGGCAAGCGCCACCGCGTGATGCCCGGCCAGATCGTGGGCGCGCTCGCGAACGAGGGCGGACTCGCGCGCGACGACTTCGGCGCCATCCGCATCCAGGCCGACTTCTCGCTCGTCGAGCTGCCCGCGAACCTGCCGGCCGACGTGTTCCAGCGGCTCGCCGACACGCGCATCTCCGGGCGGCTCATCGACCTGCGCCTCGACACCGGCGGGCGGCCGCGCCGCCAGTACGACGACCGCCGCGGCGGCGGCGGCCGTGGGTACGACCGCGATCGCGGTCAGGGCGGCGGCGGCCGCGGGTACGACCGGGACCGCGGGCAGGGCGGCGGCCGAGGGTACGACCGGGATCGCGGGTACGACCGGGATCGCCGCACCGACGGCGACCGCGCGCAGGGCGGCGGTCACGGGTACGACGGCGACCGACGGACCGACGGCGACCGCAAGCCCCGGAAGCCGCGCCACGGCAAGTCCTGAGGACGCATGAGGATCCTCCCGATGGCACCCGCGAGGGACGCATGGGACGGATCCTCATGCACGAGGTTGCGCGGCCGGCGGTCGCGGGCGGCCGCTCGGTGCCGATGACGGGTCAGGTGCGGCGGGCGAGTTCCTCGCTGCGCCAGCGCTCGTAGCGGTCCCACGGGTCGGCGACACCGGCGGAGAGCTCGGCGACGTGCCGCACGATCGGCTCGTCGAGCCGGAACCACTCGCCGCCCGGCCAGCGGGATGCCGCGAACTCGGCGTGGCGCCGGTGCTCGAGCGTTCGGCCGCCGCGCTCGAACGCGAGGACCTCGTCGTGGGGGATGACCGCGAGCCGCTGCCGCGGGTTCGACGAGGTGCCGATCTTCACGCGATCGCGCCAGCGGACGTAATAGACGACGTCGACGCGCGGCGGCGGCAACTCGCCATCCGGCACCTCGCCCACCCGCCACTCGCAGACCGCGCACGCCCACCCGGAGGCGTACCGCACGCCGATGCGCGAGCCGCACACGAGGCAGGCGGCGGGCAGCAGGTCGGTCACGCCGTGCTCGCGAGCGACCCAGTCGTACGCCGCGAGCAGGTGCGCGGTGCACAGCGCGAGCGGCGCGCCGGGCTCTGCGGTCGCCCGGCACGGCCCGCGCTCGTCGACGGCCGTGCAGGCCGCGGCATCCGCTCTCACCCCCGCAGGCTACGCCGACCCGCCGACGCGGCCGTCAGGCGTCCCCGTGCGCGCGCCGCTCCATCTGGTAGATCGCGGCCTGCGTGCGACGCTCGAAGCCGAGCTTCGAGAGCAGCCCCGAGACGTAGTTCTTGACGGTCTTCTCGGCGAGCCCGAGCTGCTCGCCGATCTGCCGGTTGGTGAGGCCGTCGGCGATGAGCGCGAGCACCTGCCGCTCGCGCAGGTTGAGAGCGCTGAACCGCGGGTCGTCGTGCTCGTCGGCCTTGGCCTGCCGGGAGACGCGTGCCGCGATCGAGCGGTCGATGAGCGAGCGGCCGGATGCCACCTTCCGCACGTCCTCGACGATGGTGGTCCCGCGCACGTTCTTCAGCACGTACCCGGCGGCGCCGGCGAGCACGGCCGACATCGCCGCCTGGTCGTCGTCGTACGCGGTGAGGATGAGGCAGGCGAGCTCCGGATGCCGCGATCGCAGCTCGCGGCAGAGGTCGATGCCGTCGCCGTCGGGCAGGCGCATGTCGAGCACGGCGACGTCCGGGTGCGTCGCCTCGATGCGCGCGAGCGCTTGCGCGACGGTGCCGGCCTCGCCGACCACCTCGAGGTCGTGCTCGCGATCGAGGAGTTGCGCGACGCCGCGCCGGACGATCTCGTGGTCGTCGACCAGGAACACTCGGGTCATGACAGCGGGTTTCCTTCCGTGGGGGCGATCGGGGCGGACCACCGGGCCCGGGTCCCGGCGGCGCTGCTGTCGAGGTCGAACGCGCCGCCGAGCCGTTCGGCCCGAACCCTGAGGTTCTCGAGCCCGCTGCGCCGCGTCGACTCGCCGAGGCCCCGGCCGTCGTCCGCGACTTCGGCCGCGACGCGTCCGTCGGCCGCGACGATCGAAAGGGTGACGGATGCCGCGCCCGAGTGCTTCACGGCATTCGAGAGCAGCTCCCTGACCGACGCGGTGAGCTCGTCGGCGAGCGCTCCCTCGGAGAGCAGGTCGACCGGCCCGGCGAACGAGACGGCGACCGGCTGGGGGAGGTGCCGCGACGCCGAGCCCGCGAGGTCGAGCACGCGATGGCGCAGGGTCGGCGCGCCGCCGTCCTGCGGGGTGAGCGCGAAGACGATGGTGCGCACCTGCGAGATCGCCTCGTCGATCGCCTCCACCGCCGAGCCGAGCCGCTCGGCCACGGCGTCGGGCGCGTCGGCGGCGGCCGCCTCGAGGTCGAGCCCGGCGCCGTAGAGCTGCTGCACCACGTGGTCGTGCAGGTCGCGCGCGATGCGCGCCCGGTCCTCCAGGAGGAGTCCGCGGTGCTGCGCCTCGCGCGCCGCGGCGAGTTCGCCGGCGAGCGAGACCCGGTCGGCCAGGTCTTCCGCGATGCGCATCTCCGCGGGCGTGAAGTGCGGGGCGCCGGGGCGCCGGGCGGCGGCGATCACCGCCCGCGGCGCGCCGTCCGCGCGCAGCGCGGTGAAGAGCACGGGGCCGCAGGAGCCGTCGTGGTGCAGGGCGAGCGCGTCGGGCGGCTCGATCCGCCCGCCGGGCGCAGCGCGCGTCTCGCCGCCCTCGAGGACGACCGCGGCGAGCGAGCGACCCGCGTCGATGACGCTGCCGGCGAGGCAGTCGTCGGAGGCGACGCCGCGCACCTCGAGCACACGCACCGAGGTGTCGCCGTCGGCGACGAGGATCGCGACGCGGTCGGCGGCGCCGCGGTCGACGAGCTCGTCGGCGAGCAGCGCCGCCGTTCCCTCGGACGAGGAGGTCAGCAGGGCGGAGACGACCTGCGCGGATGCCGCGGCCCAGGCCTCGCGCGTGCGGGCCTCCGCGTATCGGCGCGCGTTGTCGACCGCGAGCCCGGCTGCGGTCGCGAGCGCCGAGATGAGCTCGACGTCCTCGTCGCTGAAGGTGCCGCCGCGCCGGTTCGTGAGGTAGAGGTTGCCGAAGACCTCGTCGCGGACGCGCACGGGGACGCCCAAGAAGGAACCCATCGGCGGGTGGCCCGGCGGGAATCCGACCGAGCGCGAGTCGTCGCCGATCGCGTCGAGCCGGATCGCGTCGGGATGGTCGATGAGCGCACCGAGCAGGCCGCGCCCCTCGGGGAGGTGGCCGATCCGCCGGACCGCGTCGTCCGGCATCCCGACGTGCACGAACTCCTCGAGGCCGCCCTGCGGGGCGAGCACGCCGAGCGCGCCGTACTGCGCATCGACGAGCTCGACCGCCGAGGTGACGATGCTCCGGAGCACCTCGGCCAGTTCGATCTCGCCGACGATCGACCGGGTCGCGTCCAGCAGGGCGCGGAGCCGCCCCTGCGTGCGCATGACCTCCTCCGCATGCTCGACGAGGGCGCTCAGCGCGCGATCCAGATCGGCTCGCGGGCCCTCGGGGAACGACAGCGGCGCCGTGTGCTCCATGCCACCTCCATGGCGGGCGGATGCTGCGAATCTACCATTCGGCGTGTCGCCGGGGAGGCGGGACCAAAGGCCCCGGTCCGGGGGGCGCGCGCCGCGGATGCTGGACCCATGACGATCGTGGTCGGGGCCGACGGAAGCGTCGCGAGCCGCGCCGCCGTCGAATGGGCGGCCCGTCGCGCGGAGCGCACTCGCGACGCGCTCGTGCTGGTCACGGTCGTCGACGACGGATGGGGCAGCCTCGGCGAGTCGGCCCTCGTCGAACTCCGCGCCACAGCGGAGGAGCGGGCCGAGCGAGAGACGGACGTCGCGCGGCGGATCGCGCCGGAGGTCGAGGTGCGGGGCGTCGTCGCGGTCGGCAGCCCGATCCTGACGCTCGCCGAAGCTTCGCGGGACGCGGACCTCGTCGTGGTCGGCACCCACAAGGTCGGGTACTTCCACGGTCGTGCGATGGGCTCGCGCAGCCTGCAGCTCGCGGCCGTGGCGGCGTCGCCGAGCGCGGTGGTCCCCGTCACGTCGTGGCGCGGGCGCTCGGGGGTCGCGGTCGGGATATCCGAGGGACGCGAGAGCGACGAGGCCGTGCGATTCGGGGCCGTCGAGGCGAGTCGGCTCGGCGAGCCGCTCGTGCTCGTTCGCGCAGCGGACGGCGACGACGTCCACGAGCGCGCGCTCGAGCGCGCGGCGGAGCTCGCCGCGGCCGTCGATCCTGACCTGCAGCTCGACGTCCGCAGCACGGGCGGCGACGCCTCCGACGCGCTCATCGCGGTGACGCGTCGAGCCGTGCTGACGGTGACCGGGCGCCGCGTCGCGAGCCGCGGCTTCCTGCCGCTCGGCCGCACGAACTCCGACCTCCTGATGAACCTGGCCGGCCCGGTCGTCGTCGTGCCGCAGGTCGCGGTCGAGGCGGTCCTCGTCGGCTGGTCGGTCGCCTGACCCGTTCGACGACGAGCGGATGCCCCATCCGCGCGCCCGAGTCAAGACCCCCCGTTCGGGAGGCGCTTCCGCCCGTCCGCAGGTATGCTGCTGCACTGCGACGGAACGACGGACGAGGCGATGGACGGCATGGAAGACCCTGGTGCGGGTCCCCGCGAGGGGCGCCGCGGCCGTCACGCGGCCCCGGCCGCCGGAGCGACCGGGCCGTTGAGTCGCGTCGTGTCGGCGATCGGTGCCTGGCTGGCCGTCGCGCTCGCCCACGTCGCCGGGGCGGTCGCCCGATTCCGGTCCGGGCCGACGCTGCCGTGGATCTCGGCGCATCGCATGCTCGTGCTCATCGTCGGTGCACTCCTCGTGTCGGGGACCGCGTTCGCCGCGACCGCCGCGGTGATCGCGCAGCCGCCGGTCGCGGAGGGCAGCGGGTCGACCGACGACGGCTCGCGACCGCGGCCGGCATCCGGGTTCGTGATGCCGAGCCCGGTGAGCGACGCACCCGATGCGTCCACCGCGCCGCCGAGCCCGTCGCCGACGCCGGAGCCGACCGGTTCGGCCGACGACCCGGCAGGCGAGCCCGCACCGGTGACCGACCCGGAGCCGACGACCGACCCCGTCGAGCCGACCGAGGAGCCCGACACGGGCAACGGCCGGCCCGATCCACCCGGTGCCTCGAACCGGCCCGACAAGCCCAAGGACTGACCACCGGCGCGCTCCGAGCGCCGTGCGTTCAGGTTCGTCACACTCCGCCTTCACCGGCCGTTCGGCCCGATGTGCTGCGCTAGCGTGAGTCCACCCGGACGTCACCCCGCAACGATCGGAGCACACGTGAGCACCCGGCTGGCCGAGCACCCTCGGCCGTCGCACTTCCTCCTGCACGTCAGCGACACGCACCTGCTCGCCGGAGGGGGCCGGCTCTACGACCGCATCGCGGCCGACCGGCACCTGCACGAGCTGTTCGAGCAGTTCGAGGCATCCGGCGGACGCCCCGACGCCATCGTCTTCACCGGCGATCTCGCCGACCGCGGCGAGCCCGAGGCCTACGAGCACCTCCGGCGCATCGTCGACCCCGTCGCGGCCCGCCTGGGCACCCGGGTCATCTGGGTCATGGGCAACCACGACGAGCGCGATGCGTTCCGGCGCGGGCTCCTCGGCGACGGCATCGGCGGGCAGCGCCCGGTCGACCGCGTCGACGACGTCGGCGGCCTGCGCGTCATCACGCTCGACTCCACCGTGCCCGGGCACCACCACGGCGAGGTCACGGGCGAACAGCTCGACTGGCTCGCCGAGGAGCTCGCGATCCCCGCCCCGCACGGCACGATCCTCGCCATGCACCACCCGCCGGTGCCGAGCGTGCTCGACCTCGCCGCATCGGTCGAGCTCCGCGACCAGGCGGCACTGGCCGAGGTCGTCGCGGGCAGCGACGTCCGCTCGATCATCGCCGGGCACCTGCACTACTCCTCCACCGCGACCTTCGCCGGAGTCCCGGTCTCGGTCGCGTCGGCGAGCTGCTACACCCAGGACCTCACGGTGCCGACGGGCGGCACGCGCGGGTGGGACGGCGCACGCGCCTTCAACCTCGTGCACGTCTATCCGACGACGGTGCTGCACTCGGTCGTGCCGCTCGGCGCGCACGCGCCGCTCGACTTCATCGACGCCGAGGAGTCCGCCCGCCGGCTCGCGGCCGACGGCATCGTGATCGCGGACGCCGCGGCGCGCGAGTCGTCGCCCGGGTCGATCGTCGAGCCCGTGTCCCTGATCGTCCCGCCGCGGACGCTCGCGTTCCGCCCCTGACGGGTCGGCCGGACGCGTCGTCGACGGGACGTGACGGCGAGTCCGGGCGGTCAGGCCGTGAGGCTCGGCCGTTCCTGCGACGTGCCCGGCCGCGCCGCGGCATCCGTCGTCTCGCGCTTCTCCCACGGTGCCGCGAACGGGAAGTACCGCTCGAGGAAGTCGATGACCGCCTCGGTGCGCTCCTCGACCGAGATCTCGGGGAAGCTGCCGTCGTTCAGGCAGAACATGTCCATGTCACGCCGCTTCAGCAGGCGCTTCATCGCGGGGAGGGCGCGCTGCAGCGTCGTCTCGATGTACTTCACCTTCGCGTCGGTCTGCACGACCGCGCGACCGGTCAGCAGCGCGAAGTAGTGGTAGAGGGAGTTCGTCACCGAGATGTCGGTCGCCGAGCGGAAGCGGCTGGCCGCCGTGCGGCGGAACTCCTCGGGGAAGGTCGCCTCGAGCTCGGCCAGGACGCTCCGGCGGATCGGTGCGGCGCAGTGCTCGAGGTGCCGGGTCGTCACCTTGCCGAACCGCTCGCGCAGCAGGGCGCGGTTCACGCGCGCCGCGTTCTCGAACCCCGAGCGGCTCGGGTCGGACTCGCCGAGGCCGATGCGCGTGCCCGCCTCGACGAACTTCGTGATCCCGCCGGGCGAGAAGAACAGCTCGGGCGAGACGGGGCGACCGAAGAACATGTCGTCGTTGGAGTAGAGGAAGTGCTCGGCGATGCCGGGGATCCGGTGCAGCTGGCTCTCGACCGCGTGCGAGTTGTAGGTCGGCAGCACCGAGGTGTCGGCGAACATGTCCTCGGCCCGCACGATCGTCACCTTCGGGTGCCTGGCGAGCCACGCCGGCGGGCGCGAGTCGGTGCAGATGAAGATGCGGCGCACCCACGGCGCGAACAGGTACACCGACCGCAGCGCGTACTTCAGCTCGTCGATCTGCCGGTATCGGGCCTCGGAGTCGTCGCCTGAGCCGACGACGTAGGTCTGCATGCGACGAGCCCGCTCGCGCACGAACTCGACGTCGGAGCCGTCGACCCACGAGAAGACCATGTCGATCTCGAAGTCCACGTCGCTCGCGAGCGGCTCCCACATGTGCTCGAGCGTGCGCCAGTCGCGGCCGTGCAGGTGGACCGTGGCCTCGACGGCCTCCCCGCGGGGGAGCGTGCGCCGCATCAGCGCGTTCTCGATCGGCGCCTCGATGACGTCGTCGCCGAACCGCCAGAACTCCAGCTGCACCGCGGACTCCGAGCCGTAGCGCAGCCGGCCGACCGGCTCGATGCGCGGGCGGTAGAGGCGGACGGCGAGCGGCTTGCGGGCCGTGGACAGGGCGCCGTCGGCGACGAGGACGTCCGGGGCATCCGCGGCCTTCTCGGGGATGAGGGTCGCGGAGTAGAACGGCTCGTTCGCGAACGCCGTCGTGATCGCCCGGACGACGCGCTTGCGGGCGGCGCGATCGACCGCGATCACGGGGCGGCCACCGTCGCGGCGCACGAGCAGGTAGTCGATCCGCGCGTCGTCGAGGGCGGATGCCACGGCCACCAGGTCTTCGACCATCGACTCCTGCGGCGTCGCGTGGCCGTTCCGCAGCGCGTACTGGCCGCGGCGCACGACGAGGTCGTCGCGGCGGAACCGCGCGTGCTCGGCGTCGGGTTCGACGATGACGAGCTCGGGAGCACCGCTCAGCTGCAGTCCGCGGTCGACGTCCGGCACGCGCCGGTGGAAGGCGTCGCCCTCGAGGCGGATGCGGTCGTCGCGGGGCTGGTCGGGCTCGTTCGTCGTCACGTCGTGGGGTGCTCCGGTTTCCGGTGGGCGGATGGCGCGACTGCGCCGGATGGCTCAATCGTACGACCGCCCGGCTGGGCGCCGAGGCGCTCGACCCGCACCCCGTCGGGGTGACCACTGTCGCGTCGCGTGTTGCGTCGCATGTCGTGCGGTGACGCATGGTGACGCTCGGCCGTTGAGGGCGTCGGCGCGGGTTCCATAGCCTCGACGCACCCGCCAGCCAGGAGGCGTCATGACCAGCACCGCGACCACCGTGCCCGCCCCTCCCGGCGCGCCCGCCGTCCCGGGCGCGCCCGCAACCGTCGGCGCGCCCGCAGCGGCACGCCCCCTCGACGCGCGCCGCGCACCGGGCCCGCTCGCCGAGCTCGTCGACGCCGGGCTCGAGGTGCCCGTGCTCGGCGGCGGCACGGTCCGGCACGTGAACCTCGACGTCGCGGCATCCGCCCCGGCCCTCGCCGCGGTCGCGGCCCACGTCTCCGCCGTGCTGCCCTACTACGCGAGCGTGCACCGCGGCACGGGCTACGCGTCGCAGGCGTCGACCGCGCTGCTCGAGGACGCCCGCATCGCGGTGGCCCGGCACGTGGGTGCGCGTCTCGACGACACCGTCGTCTTCACGCGCAACACGACCGACGCGCTCAACCTGCTCGCCGGCGCCGTTCCCGGCGAGACGGTCGTGCTCGACGTCGAGCACCATGCGAACCTGCTGCCGTGGGAGCGACGGGGTCGCCGGGTCGTCGTCGCGTGCCCGACGTTCGCCGCCACGCTCGACGCGCTCGCGACCGAACTCGCGCGGCGTCCCGCCGCGCTGCTCTCCGTGACGGGCGCATCGAACCTCACGGGCGAGGTGCTTCCGCCGGCCGCTCTCGCCGACCTCGCGCACGCGCACGGCGCGCGACTGGCGGTGGATGCCGCGCAGCTGCTGCCGCACCGGAGCGTCGACCTCGCGGCATCCGGCATCGACTACCTCGCCTTCTCGGGGCACAAGGCCTACGCGCCCTTCGGGGCGGGCGCCCTCGTCGGCCGCGCCGACTGGCTGGACGCCGCGCCCGCCCACCTCGCCGGCGGCGGCGCCGTCGAATCGGTGGCAGTCGAGGGCGCCGAGTGCGCCGTCGAGTGGAAGGCCGGGCCCGAGCGCCACGAGGCGGG
Source organism: Agromyces molybdatiresistens (assembly GCF_052748445.2). Classification (NCBI taxonomy): domain Bacteria; kingdom Bacillati; phylum Actinomycetota; class Actinomycetes; order Micrococcales; family Microbacteriaceae; genus Agromyces; species Agromyces molybdatiresistens. Next base: position 476,262 of record NZ_CM188258.1, read on the forward strand.
CACACCCAACGTGATCGGCGCGGCCGCGCTCGCGCGCGCCCTGGTCGAGCTCGAGCGGCTCGGCGACGACGCCCGCCGCGCGCACGAGGACGCGCTCGCCGCCAGGCTCCACGACGGACTCGCGGCGCAGCCCGGCGTGCGCGTGCTGCGCGGCTTCGCCGACCTCGACGACCGGCTCGGCATCGCGACGTTCGAGCTCGAACACGGGTCGGTGGGGCTCGTGGCCGCCGCGCTCGCCGCCGAGCACGGCATCTCGGTCCGGGCCGGGCGGTTCTGCGCGCACCCCTTCTTCGATCGGCTCGCGACCCGGGCCAACGGGCTGCGCGTCAGCCTCGGCGCCGGGTCGTCGGCGGACGACGTCGACCGCTTCCTCGACGCGCTCGCGGGGCTCATCGCCGACGGGCCTGCCTTCGAGTACGACCGGACGCCCGGCGGTTGGTGCCCCCGAGTCGACGACCGCCCGCGACCGAGCTTCGCCTGAGGCCGGACGCGGTCCCCGACGGCGCGCACCCGCGGCGACCCGGCGGCTGCGGCATCCGATCACGCGCCTACACTGGTTCGGGTCGAAGGGGGGTCGGATGCGTCCGCTCAGCGAAGACGAACTCAGGTCGTCGTTCGTGAACGCGACCGATCGGGAGCTCGCGGAACTCGAGTTGCCGCTGGAGTACCTGCTGGTCGACTGGGAGCACGTCGACGCGCTCGCGTGGCGCGACCGCAGGGCCGGCCGCCGCGGCTACCTCGTCACGCTCATCGACGACGAGCCGGTCGGGATCGTGCTGCGCGCCGCCGATCCGCCCGCGTCGCGCTTCCGCGCGGGCATGTGCAACCTGTGCCACACGCAGCAGCCCGCGAACCAGGTGACGATGTTCTCCGCGCGCCGCGCCGGCGAGGCCGGGCGGAACGGCAGCACGGTCGGCACCTACGTCTGCAGCGACCTGTCGTGCCAGGAGAACGTGCGCCTGCATGCGCCGCTCGCGCCGGCCGAGGTGCGCAGCGGGGCGCTCGCGTGGTCGCGCATCGACGGGCTCGCGCGGCGGACGCGCGCCTTCGTGGAGGGCGTGCTCGCCGACTGACCGCCGTCGCGCGCCGCATGGGCGGGGCTCAGGCGTCGAGGGCCACGGGCTCGAGGGTCGGGCGCTTCGCGGTGCGGCCGTCGCCCGACGAGCGGCCTGTGAGGCGCCGGCCGATCCACGGCAGCACGTACTCGCGGTAGTAGGTCGCGGTGTTGCGGCTCTTGCGTCCGGCGGGAGCCGCGGCGACCTCGGCCACGCCCCACTCGTCGGGCACGGGCACGCCGAGCGCCGTGAGCACGTTCGAGGCGACCTTGGCGTGCCCGAGGGAGTTCAGGTGCAGCTGGTCGGCCGACCAGTACCGGATGTCGCGGAGCCGCCGGTCGCTGAAGTTGTCGACGAACGTGACCCCGTCGAGCTGCGCCAGGTCTTGGAGCGCGGCCGTCAGGCGGGCGCCGCGCGCGTCGAACACGCGGCCGAGTGGGAGGTGGTCGGTCGGGTTCGCACCGCTCAGCATGAGCACGTGGATGCCGTGGTCGCGGATGCGGTGGATCGCCTGGCGGAACCGGTTGGCCACCATCTCCTCGGGCATTCGCGGGCGCAGCATGTCGTTGCCGCCGCCGTTGAAGCTGATCACCTCGGGGCCGAGCGCGATCGCCGCCTTGAGCTGCTCGTCGATGATCGGCCCGAGCTTGCGGCCGCGGATCGCGAGGTTCGCGTACCGCACCGGCTCGGGTGCCGCCGCCTTCGCCAGGCCCAGCGCCACGAAGTCGGCCCACCCCCGCGAGACGCCGTCGGGCAGTTCATCGCCGACGCCCTCGGTGAAGCTGTCGCCGATCGCCGCGTAGGAGTGGAACATGCCCTCCACGCTATCGCGCGGGCCCGATGCCCTGCCGGGCCCCGCTCACGAGCGTCGCCCGGCCTCAGTGCGCGTGCTCGAGCTCGCAGTCCGCGCCGGGATAGAGCAGCGCCTCGTGCCCGTCGTCGAAGCGGACCCAGTACGGCGGCGCGCCATCCTCCCCCCGCACCTCGAGGACCTCACCGTGCTTCTCGGCGCTGCCCACCTGCTTGCCGTGGATGACCAACCGGTCGCCGACCGTCGCCTGCATCGCGAACCTCCTCGCCCACTCGTCAGGGTACGCCGACGCGTCCGGGGCCGGTAGGGCCTTGCAGTCACCCCGGGCGCTCCGCCCGCGGGCGTGCCGGGACGATGGCGATCAGTCCGTCGCGAGCAGCGCCGCCCACAGGTCGGCGCGCGCGTGGAAGCCCGACAGGTCGCGGCCGAGGAGCTTCTCGGCGAGCGCGATCCGGCTGCGCACGGTGTGCCGGTGCACGCCGAGCTCCTGCGCCGTCGCGTCGAACTGGCCGCCGTGCTCGAGCCACGTGCGCGTGGTCTCGAGGAGCGTCGTGCCCTGCTCGCGGTCGTACTCGATGAGCGGCTCGAGCGTGGCGCGCGCCACGGCGCGCGCGTCGGTCCGGGCGAGGAACGCGAGCACGCCCTGCCGGCTGATGTCGTCGAACCACACGACGCCGGAGGAGGTCTCGCGGGCGCGCTCGACGGCCCGCAGCGCCTGCTCGTGCAGGCGTGCGAGCTCGGTGACGGATGCCGCGTCGGACACCCCGACTGGAACGTCGAACTCGCTCGCGAGCTCGTCGGCGACCTCGCGGTCGGCGTCCTCGCAGACGATCACCGCCGACTCGCCGTCGCGGCCGAAGAAGAGTCGGCCGCCACGGTCGTCGACGCGGAGCTCGAGGAACTCGGCGAGCCGATCGGCGTGCTCGGGCGGCAGGTCCGCGACCGCGACGCGCACGGGGTCGGCGGGCAGCGGGCCCCACATCTCGGCGGAGACCTCGGCGGCGAGCTCCACGTCGCCCGCGAGCATCGAGCGCAGCAGACCCGAGCGGAGGTGCCCGCGAGCCCGGTCGAGGTCGCGGTTCTGCTCGAGCGCGAGCCCGGCGAGCGCGATCACGGCGGTCACGACCTCGCGGCCCGCCTGGTCGAGTTCGGGGGAATCGCCGATGGCGAGCACGCCGCGGAGCGCGCCGCCGGCGCCGAGCGTCTGGAGCGTCATCCGCTGCGCCCGCCCGACCGACGCGCCCGCCTCGAGCGTGCGGCTCGCGCGCTGTCCGCGGCGGAGCATCGAGCGCGCCTCGCCCACGACCTCGCCGAGCGCGGGCTGGCCGAGCCCGCCGACCGGGGCCTCGCGATCGAGGGCGCCCGCGGCGTCCACGAGGCCGACCCAGGTGCCGAGGCGGTTGCTCAGCTCGGTGAGCGTCGCGCCGAGCCCGTCGGGCCTGAGGGCCGCGAGCGAGATCGCGCGCTGCGCCTGCAGCGCCCACGCCTGGCGGGCGTTCGCGTCGGCCGCGTTGAGTTCCGCGATCGTGCGCGCGACGCGGATGAAGGGCGTGCGGTAGGGCACCTCGAAGAGCGGGACGCCGTGCCGGGCGCACGCCTCGACGAGGAGCGCGGGCGTGCCGTCGCGGACGACCTCCGTGCCGAAGCCGAGCGCCGAGATGCCGGCGCCGGCGAGGCGCGCGACGTACGCGTCGATGTCGGCCGGGTCGTCGCTGCCCGAGTCGGCGCCGAACTGCGTGCCGGTCGTGAGGAGCACCTGGCCGGGCTCGAGGAACGGCGCCGGGTCGGCGAGGTCGGAGCTGTGCACCCACGGGACGGCGGCGTCGAGGGCGTCGCCGGGCAGCGCGTCGGCGTCGGTGAGCAGGGTCAGCGCGAGGTCGTCCCGGCCGAGCAGGGTGCGCACGGTGGGCTTCACGGGGCCTCCTTCTGTACGCAGCGTCGAGCAGAGTGGGTTCGAGTGTACATCGGGGAGGGGGTGGCATCCGTTCCGCGCTGCCTACCATTGCCCGACATCGCCACCGTCGTCACCGCATCGGAGCATCGCATGACCATCGTCGAACCCACGGCCACCGCCGTCGGCGGCCCCGCCCTCACGCAGGAGCGCCGCCTCGTCACCAGCATCCCCGGCCCGCGCTCGCAGGAGCTCATGGCCCGCAAGGCGCAGGCCGTCGCGAAGGGCGTCGGGCACACCATCCCCGTCTCGGTCGTCGCGGCCGGCGGCGGCGTCATCGTCGACGCCGACGGCAACTCGATCATCGACCTCGGCTCGGGCATCGCCGTCACCGGCGTCGGCAACTCGAACCCGCGCGTCGTCGACGCCGTGAAGGCCCAGCTCGACGCGTTCACGCACACGTGCTTCACCGTCGCGCCGTACGACTCGTACGTCGCCGTCGCCGAGAAGCTCAACGAGCTCACCCCCGGCGACCACGAGAAGCGCTCGGCGCTCTTCAACTCCGGCGCCGAGGCCGTCGAGAACGCGATCAAGATCGCGCGCCACCACACGAAGAAGATGGCGGTCGTCGCGTTCGATCACGCCTACCACGGCCGCACCAACCTCACCATGGGCCTCACGGCGAAGAACATCCCGTACAAGAACGGCTTCGGCCCGTTCGCGCCCGAGGTGTACCGCGCGCCGCTCAGCTACCCCTTCCGCGACGGCGGCCTGTCGGGCGCCGAGGCCGCGGCCCGCGCCATCACGCAGATCGAGAAGCAGATCGGCGCCGAGAACCTCGCCGCGATCATCATCGAGCCCATCCAGGGCGAGGGCGGCTTCATCGTGCCCGCGCAGGGCTTCCTTCCCGCGCTCGTCGAGTGGGCGAACGCGAACGACGTCGTCTTCATCGCCGACGAGGTGCAGACCGGCTTCGCCCGAACCGGCGCCTGGTTCGCCAGCGAGCACGAGGGCATCGTGCCCGACCTCATCGTCACCGCGAAGGGCATCGCCGGCGGCCTGCCGCTCTCGGCCGTCACCGGCCGCGCCGAGATCATGGACTCCGCCAACGCCGGCGGCCTCGGCGGCACGTACGGCGGCAACCCGCTCGCGTGCGCCGCCGCGCTCGCCGCGATCGAGGCCTACGAGGAGGACGGCCTGATCGAGCGCGCCAGGCAGATCGGCTCGGTGCTCATCGGCCGCCTGAACGCGCTCCGCACGGCCGACCCGCGCATCGGCGACGTCCGCGGTCGCGGCGCCATGGTCGCCGTCGAGCTCGTCGACCCCGCCACCGGCGCGCCCGACGCGGCGCTCACCGCGAAGGTCGCCGCGTACGCCCACGCCAACGGCGTGCTCGTGCTCACGTGCGGCACCTACGGCAACGTCATCCGCTTCCTCCCGCCGCTCGCCATCTCCGACGAGCTGCTCATCGAGGGCCTCGAGGTCGTCGCGGAAGGGCTGCGGAACGCATGAACCCCGTGACGGCGACGACGGCGTCGCCCCCGGTCATCGCACACGCGGCATCCGTGCCCGGCGCGCACGCGGCATCCGTCGCCGACGCCGAGCCCACCCCGCTCGTCGACGCCCGCGCCCAGCTGGCCGAGGCGATCGAGCTGCTCGGCTACGGCGACGGCCTCCACCGCATGCTCGCGACCCCGCGTCGCGAGATGGCGGTCGCCGTGCCGCTGCGCCGCGACTCCGGCGAGACCGAGGTGTACCTCGGGTACCGCGTGCAGCACAACTTCAGCCGCGGCCCCGCCAAGGGCGGTCTCCGCTACGCGCCGAACGTCAACCTCGACGAGGTTCGCGCGCTCGCGATGTGGATGACCTGGAAGTGCGCCCTGCTCGACGTGCCGTACGGCGGCGCGAAGGGCGGCATCGCGATCGACCCGCGCGACCACTCGGTCGGCGAGCTCGAGCGCGTCACCCGCCGCTACACGAGCGAGATCCTGCCGATCATCGGGCCGGAGCGCGACATCCCCGCGCCCGACATCGGCACGGACGAGCGCACCATGGCCTGGATCATGGACACCTACTCGGTGAACTCCGGGTACACCGTGCCCGGCATCGTGACGGGCAAGCCCATCGCGCTCGGCGGTTCGCTCGGCCGCGCGTCGGCCACGAGCCGCGGCGTCACGCACATCGCGATCGCCGCGCTGCGGCACGCCGGCATCGAGCCCGGCCGCGCCACCGCGGCCGTGCAGGGCTTCGGCAAGGTCGGCGCGGATGCCGCGCGGTTCCTCGCCGAGGGCGGGGTTCGCGTCACCGCGGTCAGCGACCAGTACGGCGCCGTGCGCAACGACGCGGGCCTCGACATCGAGGCGCTCTCCGACCACGTGCGCGCGACCGGCTCGGTCGTCGGCTTCGCCGGCGCCGACGAGCTCGACCGCGATGCCGTGCTCACCCAGGACGTCGACCTGCTCGTTCCGGCCGCCGTCGAGGGCGTGCTCCACGGCGGCAACGCCGCGGACGTGCTCGCCAAGGTCGTCGTCGAGGGCGCGAACGGGCCCACGACCCCCGCGGCCGACGCGATCCTCCGGGAAGGCGGCGTGCTCGTCGTCCCCGACATCCTCGCCAACGCGGGCGGGGTCATCGTCTCGTACTTCGAGTGGGTCCAGGCCAACCAGGCGTACTGGTGGCGGGTCGACGAAGTCGAGAGCAGACTTGAGGAGCGGATGCTGAACGCCTGGCGTCACGTCCTCGGCTACGCCGAGACCCGCGACCTCTCGCTCCGCACCGCCGCCACGGCGCTGGCCGTCGAGCGCGTCGCCGAGGCGCACCGCCTCCGCGGGCTCTACCCGTGATCGCGCGCCACCACCGCACACCGAACGAACGGACATCCCGAGCATGACCACCGCAACGCAGGAATCCGCACTCCTCGACCAGGTCGCCGACGGCCTCTTCATCGGCGGCGAGTGGGTCGCCGCCGAGGGCGGGAAGACCTTCGAGGTCCGCGACCCCGCCACGGGCGACGTGATCAAGACCATCGCCGACGCGTCGGCCGCCGACGGCATCCGCGCCCTCGACGCGGCCGTCGCCGCGCAGGACGCGTGGGCCGCGACGGCGCCGCGCGAACGCGGCGAGATCCTCCGCCGCGCATTCGACACGCTCATGGAGCGGGCGGAGGACTTCGCCCTGCTCATGACGCTCGAGATGGGCAAGCCGCTCGCCGAGGCCCGCGGCGAGGTCAAGTACGGCGGCGAGTTCCTCCGCTGGTTCAGCGAGGAGGCCGTGCGCATCACCGGCCGCTACGGCTGGAACCCCGAGGGCACCGGCCGCATCGTCGTCGCGCAGCGCCCCGTCGGCCCGTCGTACTTCATCACGCCGTGGAACTTCCCGCTCGCGATGGCGACCCGCAAGATCGCGCCGGCGCTCGCCGCGGGGTGCACCGTGGTCGTGAAGCCCGCCGCGCTCACGCCGCTGACGACCGTCGCGTTCGTGCAGCTGCTCGAGGAGGTCGGCCTGCCGAAGGGCGTCGTGAACGTCGTCACCACCACGAGCTCGTCGAAGGTCTCAGCGCCGATCATCGCCGACCCCCGCCTGCGCAAGCTCTCGTTCACCGGTTCGACCGAGGTGGGCCGCAAGCTCATCGAGCAGTCGGCGCAGGGCATCCTCCGCACGTCGATGGAGCTCGGCGGCAACGCCCCGTTCGTCGTCTTCGAGGACGCCGACCTGGACAAGGCGGTCGAGGGCGCGATGGTCGCGAAGTTCCGCAACATCGGCCAGGCCTGCACCGCGGCGAACCGCTTCATCGTGCACGAGTCGGTCGCGGCCGAGTTCGCGCGCCGCGTGACCGAGCGCGTCTCGGGCATGAACGTCGGCCGCGGCACCGAGGACGGCGTGCACATCGGCCCGCTCATCGACGACGACGCCGTCGCGTCGACGCACGAGCTCGTCACCGACGCCGTCTCGAAGGGCGCGAAGGTCCTCGCCGGTGGTTCGGCGATCGACGGCGCCGGCTCGTTCTACGCGCCGACCGTGCTCGGCGACGTGTCGGCCGACGCGCGCCTGCTCCGCGAGGAGATCTTCGGACCGGTGCTCGGCATCACCACGTTCGCCGACGAGGACGAGGCGGTTCGCCTCGCGAACGCGACCGAGTACGGCCTCATCTCCTACGTGTTCACGCAGGACCTCGCCCGCGGCCACCGCATGATCGACCGCCTCGACACCGGCATGATGGGCCTGAACACGGGCCTCGTGTCGAACGCGGCGGCGCCCTTCGGCGGCGTCAAGCAGTCGGGCATCGGCCGCGAGGGCGGCTTCGAGGGCATCCACGAGTTCCTCGACACGAAGTACACCCTGATCCCGGCCTGACCGGGACCGGCCCGGTTCGACCGGGTCGATCGGATGCCGCGGCTCGCGCCGCACGCGTCGCGCCCCGCGGCATCCGGCCCCCACTCTTCGCTCCGCTCAGGAGCGCCGGCACCACGCACAGAAAGCACTCCCACCATGCAACGCATCGAGACCGACGTCGTCATCGTCGGCGCAGGCGCATCGGGCCTCACGGCCGCGACCGAGCTCGTGAGGGCCGGGCGCGACGTCGTCGTGCTCGAAGCGCGCGACCGCGTCGGCGGCCGGCTCTGGACCGGCGACGTCGACGGCGCCATGCTCGAGATCGGCGGCCAGTGGGTCTCGCCCGACCAGGACGCGCTCATCGAGACGCTCGACGAGCTCGGCCTCGAGACGTACGAGCGCTACCGCGAGGGCCGCAACGTCTACATCGCCGAGGACGGCGAGCGCCGACTCTTCGAGGGCGAGATCTTCCCCGTGCCCGCGCGCACCGAGGGCGAGATCGTCGGCCTCATCGACAAGCTCGACCAGCTCGTCGCCGAGATCGACCCCGAGGAGCCGTGGGCGCACCCGCGCGCGAAGGAGCTCGACGAGATCTCGTTCGCCGAGTGGCTCGGCACGCAGACCGACGACGAGGAGGCGAAGCTCAACATCGGCATGTTCATCGCCGGTGCGATGCTCACCAAGCCGACCCACGCGTTCTCGGCGCTGCAGGCGCTGCTGATGGCGGCATCCGCGGGCTCGTTCTCGAACCTCGTCGACGCCGACTTCATCCTCGACAAGCGCGTCGTCGGCGGCCTCCAGCAGGTGCCGCTGCGCCTGGCCGAGCGCCTCGGCGACGCCGTGAAGCTGGGGCAGGCCGTCCGCACCATCCGCTGGAACCCCGAGGCGCCCGAGGCCGGCGTCACGGTGGTGACCGACGGGCTCGAGGTGCACGCGAAGCAGGTCGTGCTGGCGCTCGCGCCGATCCTCTACGACCGCATCTCCTACGAGCCGCCGCTGCCGCGGCTGCAGCACCAGATGCACCAGCACATCTCGATGGGCTTCGTCATCAAGGTGCACGCCGTGTACGAGACGCCGTTCTGGCGCGAGCAGGGACTGTCGGGAACCGCGTTCAGCCCGTACGAGCTCTCGCACGAGGCGTACGACAACACCAACCACGGCGACAGCCGCGGCACGCTCGTCGGCTTCGTCTCGGACGAGGCCGCCGACGAGGTCTTCCGCCTGAGCGCCGAGGAGCGCCGCGAGCGCATCCTCGAGTCCCTCTCGCACTACTACGGCGAGGAGGCCCTGCACCCGGTCGTCTACTACGAGTCCGACTGGGGCAGCGAGGAGTGGACGCGCGGCGCGTACGCCGCGAGCTTCGACATGGGCGGCCTGGCGCGCTACGGCGCCGACCTGCGCACGCCCGTCGGGCCGATCCGCTTCGCGTGCTCCGACATGGCCGGCAAGGGCTACCAGCACGTCGACGGCGCGATTCGCATGGGCCGGCTCGTCGCGTCGCAGATCCTGGAGGAGCTCGCATGAGCGACGTGACCATCGTCGTCGGGTACACCGCGAACGAGTCGGGCGCCGATGCGCTCGCCCTGGCGAACCGCATCGCGACGGCGGCCGAGGGCGTGCTCGAGGTCGTCATGGTGCTGCCGTCCGAGGCGCACAACGCGCGCGTGCCCGTCGACCAGGGCTACCTCCGCTACCTGCGCGAGCAGTCGCGCGAGTGGCTGACCGAGGCGTCGACCCACCTGGGGGCGGATGTCGCGTCGAAGCTGCACATCCGGTACGCCGAGTCGTTCGCCGAGGGTCTCATCGAGGCCGCCCACGAGTTCGGCGCCAACCTCATCGTCGTCGGCGCCGCCGGAGGCGGCCGTCGGGCGCACGCACGGGTCGGCTCCGTCGCGAACGAACTGCTGCACTCCTCCGACGTGCCGGTGGCGCTCGCGCCGGCCGGCGCGCGCGACATCCCGGCGTCGCAGGGCGTCACGCGCATCACCGCCGGCGTCGGCACCCGTCCCGGCGCCGAGGAGCAGCTCGAGGCGGCCACGGCGCTCGCCCGCGCGACGCGCGCGCCCCTGCGGCTGCTCTCCCTCGTGCCGATCGACCTGCCCGCGGGCCTCGACACCCACCTGGCCGAGCTCACCAGCTCGACCCACGCCGAGCAGGTGCTGCAGGAGGCGCACCGCAAGCTCCCCGAGGGCATCGACGCGACCGTCGAGATCGCGCGCGGAGCGACGATCGAGGACGCCGTGCAGGCCCTCGACTGGCACGACGGCGAGCTGGTGCTCGTGGGCTCGAGCCGCCTCGCGGCGCCCCGGCGCCTGTTCCTCGGCTCGACCGCGGCGAAGGTGCTGCGCGAGCTCCCGGCACCGATGATCGTCGTGCCGCGCACCACCCACGGAAAGACATCGCAATGACGCATGAACCCCAGTCCACTCCCGCGGCGCCGCTCACCGAGGCGACCCGCGCGATCGACGCGCCCGAGGGCGGCATCACCCGCAAGGGCCTCTCGGCCGGCTCGGTCGGCCTCATCGGTGCGATCGTCATCGGCATCTCGTGCATCGCGCCCGCCTACACCCTCACGGCCGCGCTCGGCCCGACCGTGTCCGAGGTCGGCACGCAGGTCCCGGCGATCATCCTGCTCGGGTTCATCCCGATGCTCCTCGTCGCCTTCGGCTACCGGGAGCTCAACCGCCGCATGCCCGACTCCGGGACCTCGTTCACGTGGGCGACGCGCGCGTTCGGCCCGTGGATCGGCTGGATGGCCGGCTGGGGCCTGGTCGCCGCCACCATCCTGGTGCTGTCGAACCTCGCCGGCATCGCGGTCGACTTCCTGTTCCTCGCGATCTCGCAGATCGTCGGCAACCCCGAGATCGCGGACATCGCCGCGAACCCGTTCGTGAACGTGGTCGTGTGCCTCCTGTTCATGCTCGGCGCGACGACGATCTCGTACCGCGACATGCAGACGACGCAGAAGCTGCAGTACTGGCTCGTCGGGTTCCAGGTGATCGTGCTGCTCATCTTCTCGATCGCCGCGCTCGTCGAGGTCGCCAACGGCAACGCGTTCGACGCGACGCCCATCGAGCTCAGCTGGTTCAACCCGTTCGCGGTGAGCGACTTCAGTGCGCTCGCGGCGGGCCTGTCGCTGTCGATCTTCATCTTCTGGGGCTGGGACGTGACCCTGACGATGAACGAGGAGACGAAGGGGTCGGAGAAGACCCCGGGGCGGGCGGCGACCCTGTCGGTGCTCATCATCGTCACGCTGTACCTGCTCATCGCCGTCTCGCTGATCTCGTTCGCGGGCGTCGGCGACGGCGAGTTCGGCCTCGGCAACCCCGACATCCAGGACAACGTGTTCTTCGCGCTCGCCGGCCCCGTGCTCGGCCCGCTGGCGATCCTCGTGTCGCTCGCGGTGCTCACGAGCTCCGCGTCGAGCCTGCAGTCCACGTTCGTGTCTCCCGCGCGCACGCTCCTCGCCATGGGGCACTACGGCGCGCTGCCGAAGAAGTTCGCGCAGGTGAGCCCTCGGTTCTTCACGCCCGGGTACGCGACGATCGTGTCGGCCGTCGTGGCATCCGCCTTCTACGCGGTCATGCGGTTCGTGAGCGAGAACGTGCTGTGGGACACCATCACCGCACTCGGCATGATGATCTGCTTCTACTACGGCATCACGGCGTTCGCCGCGGTGTGGTTCTTCCGGAAGACCTGGTTCCGTTCGGTGCGCGAGTTCTTCTTCACGCTGCTGTTCCCGCTCGTGGGCGGCGTCATCCTGTCGGTGCTCTTCGTCACGACGCTGGTCGACAGCATGGACCCGGAGTACGGCTCGGGCTCGTCGCTGTTCGGAGTGGGGCTCGTGTTCATCCTCGGCATGGTCGTGCTGCTCACGGGCGTCGTGATCATGATCTGGCAGGCGATCAAGCGCCCCGCCTTCTTCCGCGGCGAAGTGCTCTCCCGGGCCTCGGCCGACTGAGCCCGTGCGGGGCCGGTGTCAGCCCACCGTGCCGGCCCCTCGCGTGAACGCGGACCGCCCCGCCGGCGACACCCGGCGGGGCGGTCCGCTCGTTCGGCGCCGGACTACTCGCCCATCGGCGCGGGGGTCGCACCGGTGTACATGCCGTACACGAGGTCGGCCGCGGCCCGCGCCGTGGCGGGATCGGCGCCGGCCGCGACATCCGCCTCGGCCCACCGGTCGGCGCTCAGGCGCATGAATGCCAGGCCCTCCTCGGTCTGCGACCACTCTTCGGAGTTCTCGGGCCGGATCTCGCGCGTCGTGAAGTGCAGTCCGAGGCCGAGCAGCGCACCGTCCCACCCGATGCCCGTGGGGGAGGGGCCCATCCGGTCCCACATCTCGTCGGTGACGTCCGCCGCGCGGGCGACGTGCTCGAGCTCGAACCGGGTCCGGTCGGCGTCGACCTCGGTGAGCCGGACGGTGATCCAGGTCGTGCCGCCGCCGTACTCCCAGGTCGCGGTGAACGAGTTCGGCGCGTCGCATGAGGTGATGCTGCCGCCCGCGTTGCCCTCCAACTGGTACCGGCCGCCGAGGCGCAGGTCGCCGCTCACGGGCAGGAACCAGCGCGGGATGCGCTCGGCCGTCGTGAGTGCGTCCCATACGTCGTCGATCGGCGACGGGTAGGTCTGGGCGAGGGTCTGCACGCGCATGAGCTCGCCGTCGCGCTCCTCGGTGGCGACGCCGCGGTCGACGGCGTCGATCTGTGCTCTGATGTCCATGTCACTGCTCCTGCTCGGGTGGGTGCGTCGTGGTCGTCCGGTCGGGACGACTCGGGCGCGGTGTCTTCGACGGATGGTGCGGGGCCGGCGGGTCGGGCCGGCTCGGCGGGCCGGGTGGATCCGGCGGGCCCGGCGGCGAGGGCGCAGCCGGTTCCGCGGATGCCGCGAGCCGGCGTTGCCGGCGCCCGCGCGCGAGCTCGGTGCCGAGCGCGTCGAGCCGCGGGGCCCAGAACCGCTCGAACGGCGTGAACCATCGCGCGGCCTCGGCGAGCGGCTCGGGATCGAGCGCGTACAGGCGCTTGGTGCCCTCGGCGCGCACGGTCGCGAATCCGGACTCTCGCAGCACGCGCAGGTGCTGCGAGACGCCGGGCTGGCTGATGCCGAACTCGGCCTGCACGATGCGCCCGACGTCGCCGGCGGCCAGCTCGCCGTCGGCGAGCAGCTCGAGGATCCGGCGGCGGACCGGGTCTCCGAGGATGTCGAGCGCGTGCACGCGTTCCATCATTCACCCGTGACTTATATAAGTCAAGCATGAAGCAATTCGCAGGAGAATCCGCCCGAGAGATCCCGTGGGGGGCTCGTTGAACGGATTCTCCTGCGAACTGCCGCGGCGGCGGGGGGCCGCCGCGGCGGGGGCGGCGGGCGCGGCGCGGATGCCACGAGGTGACTCAGTCTCGCGGCGGACGGCGCGCCCGCCGCCCGCCTCACGCGACGGCTCGGCCGGCGTCCTCCTCGGGTCGCGACTCGGCATCCGACGCCTCGTAGACCGTCCGGCCGGCGACGACCGTGCGGATGACGCGGGCCTCGAGCAGCGCGTCGTCGCCGAGCGCGAACGGGTCCCGGTCGACGACGGCGAAGTCGGCGGCGAGCCCCGGTCCGATCCGCCCCCGCACAGCCTCCTCGCGGCACGAGAAGGCGGCGTCGCGCGTCGCGTGGCGCACGGCGTCGGCGAGCGGCACCGCGACCTCCGGATGGTTCGCCGGGAACGAGGCGTCGAGCGCCGAGCGCCGCGTCGCGGCGACGTACAGGTTCGGCAGCGCCTCGTGCGGGGCCGTCGGCGCATCCGTCGAGAACGCGAGCACGGCGCCGGCGTCGGTGATCTCGGTCCACGGGAAGCCGCGGTCGGCGCGCTCGTCGCCGAGCATCGCGGCCCAGTTGGCCCAGATCGCCGGGTCGGCGTGCACGGGCTGCATCGACGCGACGACGCCGAGGCGCGCGAGCCGCGCGACATCCGCCCGGTCGACGTACTCGAGGTGCTCGATCCGGTGCCGCCGGTCGCGCTCGCCGTTCACGGCGTGCGCGTGCTCGAGCGCGTCGAGCGCGATGCCGCTCGCGGCGTCGCCGATCGCGTGCATCGCGATCTGGAGGCCGGCGGCGTCCGCTGCGGCGACCACCGGTTCGAGGGCGTCGAGCGGCCAGATCGGCTCGGCGTTCGACCCGTCGGCGTACGGATGCCGCATCGCGGCCGTGCATGCGTCGATCACGCCGTCGAGCACGAGCTTGATCCCGGCGACCCGCAGCCACGGCGAGGAGGCCTCCCGCGCGAGGTCGACCGCGCGAGCGACCTGCGCGAGGTTCGCTGTCGCGTCGCCCGTGTTCGCGACGAACCAGTGCGCCACGACCCGGATCGGCAGCGCGCCGCCCCGCCGCTCCGCGGCGCGTCGGAACGCGGCGAGCCCGAGCTCGTCGAACGCCATGTCGACCACACCGGTGACCCCCGCCGCGAGGTACGCGGCGATCGTCCGCTCGACGGCGGCGTCGCGGTCGGCGTCGGTCGTCTGCTCGGCCAGGTGCTCCCAGGCGTACTGCTGCGCGGCCGTCTCGTAGAGCATGCCGTCGGGCTCGCCGCCGGCGTCGCGTCCGATGCGCCCGCCGAGCGGGTCGGGGGTGTCGCGCGTGATGCCGAGCTCGGCGAGCGCCGCCGAGTTCACCCAGCACGAGTGATAGTCGTTCGCGTCGAGGTAGACGGGCACGTCGGGCAGCGCGGCGTCGAGCATCGCGGCCGTCGGCGCGCCGCCCGGCACGGAGTCGAACAGCCAGCCGCCGCCGAGCACACGGGGCACGTCGGGTGCCGCGGCGCGTGCCGCGACGAGCCGGGCCGTGATCTCGCCGAGCGTCCGGGCGTCGGTGAGGCCGACCCGCCCGAGCGCCTCTCCCATCATCACGAGGTGCGTGTGCGCGTCGATGACGCCGGGGAGCACGAGGCGGCCGTCGAGGTCGACGACGTCGGCGTCGGTCGCGCGGTCGGGCAGCGCGTCGGCGGCGGCCAGTACGGCCCGCGCCTCGGCCTCGGACCCGACGGCCAGGATCGTCCCGCCGTCGACGGCGATCGCCTCCGCCCATTCGGGCTCGCTCGCCGTGAACACCCGGGCGTTCACGTAGACGGCGCGGCGGCTCATGCGTGCACGCCCTCGGCGTCGACGTCCTCGTCAGCCGCGCGTGGGGCCGCGCCATCCGTCGCCCGCTCGGCGGCCTGGACCTCGCGCGAGAACCTCGCGACCAGGGCCACCGGCGTGATGAGCGCGAAGCTCGCGATGCCGAGCACGATGCCGAAGCCGGCGAACCCGAGCGCTTCGACGAGCGCCGCGCCGATGACCGGCGTGAGCGCCGAGCCGACGAGGTAGACGGCGAGCAGCGGGCCCGACCAGCGACCGTCGGCGTCGAGCGCCGCGGCCGTCGAGACGAAGTAGAGGAACGCGATGGCGTAGACGGTGTTCCACGCGATGAACACGACGATGAACGCGGACGGATCGGTCACGCTCGATTCGACGATCTTCAGCACCCCGCCGGCGCCGAGCAGGATCGCGAGCGGCAGCGCGCGACCGAAGCGGTCGCCGACGACCGTGATGAGCAGCGCACCGAGGATGCCGCCCGCGGTCGCACCGCTCAACGCGATGCCGAGCCCTTCGGGCGTGAGCGCGGCCTGCTCGGCGCCCATCACGCCGGCCATCGCCCAGAGCGAGTCCTCGCTGACGGCCCAGAGGGCGAAGCAGACGAGCAGGGCGAGTCCCGCGATCGTCACGCGTCGCGAGGCGGGCGAGACCGCGGTGACGGATGCCGCGTGCGCTCGCCCCGCACCCCGCGCGCCGCTCGTGGCCGGCGCGAGGATCGGCGCCGCCGGCAGCCACGCCGTCGTCGCCAGCATCGCGAGCGCGAACACGGCGAGCACGCCGAAGACGCTCGCCGGCGCGAGTCCGATCATCGGCACGACCGCGAGGATCACGGTGATCACCGCGCGGTTCGCCAGGCCGTTGACGCCCGCGACGCGATCGGGGTCGATGAAGGCCGCCAGGGCGGCGCCCGAGGACGCGACGGCGCCGCCGGCCCCGATGCCGCCCGCGACGAGGCCGACGACGACCGCCGAGGGCGCAGGGACGAATGCCGCGATGCCGAAGCCGGCGGCCGCGACCGCGAGCCCGATGCGAGCGACGGCGAGCCGCCGCGGGCCGGCGCAGAGCCGGGCGACGACGAGGCCGGTGATCGCGGTGGCGAGGAGCGTCGCGGTGACGATCCAGCTCGCGGTGAGGACGTCGCTGTCGAGCGCGGTCTGCAGCGCGGCGATCATGTACGGCGAGAGGTTCACGCCGAGGTAGCCGGCGATGCCGATGCCGAAGGTCGCGACAGCGCCCGGCAGGCGGAGCGGCACGCGCGAGGTGGGAGTGTGGTCGGTCACGGGAGTCTCCTGTCGGGGAGGTGCACGTCGTCGTGCGAGGGGAGTGGACGCGGCGCGCCGGGTGTGGCATCCGCTCTAACGAATGGTGTTCGTTTATTATTCACGTCCACCCGCCCGCTGGGAAGAGGGGATTCGGAATCCGTTCGGGGCCCGCCCTAGGCTGGGCCGCGACGAGGAGGTGCGCATGCCGAGGCCGAGGGTGCCGCTGCTGTCCGCCGAACGCATCGCCGACGCCGCGCTGGAACTCGTCGACTCGGGCCGGCCGTTCGGCGTCAACGCGCTCGCCCGTGCGCTGGGCGTCACGCCCTCGTCGCTGTACAACCACGTGCGCGGACGCGACGAGATCATCGAGCTCATCCGCGGCCGCATCGCGGCGCAGCACCTGCCCGACCTGCCCGGCGGCGCGTGGGACGAGATCGTCGCCGCGACGCTCCGCGCCCAGCGGCGCATGTACGCCGAGCACCCCAACGCCATCCCGCTCATCGTCGGCAAGACGATCACCGATCCCCTCGTCATCGCGAGCTACGACAACCTCGCCACGGCGCTCCTCGACGCGGGCTTCCCCGAGGACGAGGTGCTCACGGTCGTCGCCATCCTCGACTCGTTCGCGCTCGGGTTCGGCCTCGACCTCGCGTCGCCCGACGACATCTGGCAGCCGCAGGGGCCGACCGAGACGCTCGGACGGCTGCTCGCCGGCGCCGAGCGCGGCCCCGCCCGTTCCGATCGCGCGTTCGAGGAGGGGCTCGAGCTGCTGCTCGACTCGCTGCGCCTGCGCCTGGCGCGGTTGCGCGAGTCGGGCTGAGGGCGGAGCGGGGTTCCGCGCGCGGTCGGTGGTGGATAGCGTGGGCGTGGACGCCCGGGGAGGGCGACAGGGGGAAGGACGGGCCGTGGCCTCGTACGACGACATCATCGCCAACATCCCGATCGCCGATCTCGCCGCGCGGCTCGGCGTCGACGAGCCCACCGCGCGGGCTGCGGTCGACCAGGCGCTTCCGGCGCTGCTCGGCGGAATGGGGGCGAATGCGCAGGATGCCGCGGGCGCGGCCTCGCTCGAACGCGCCGTGCAGCACCATCCGCCCCAGCTGTTCGAGGGCGGCGTGAACCTCGACGAGGTCGACGAGGGCGACGGCGAGCGGATCGTGCACAACGTCTTCGGCGCGAACACCGACCAGGTCGTGCAGCAGCTCGGCTCGGGCGAGGGGAAGGCCGAGCCCGGGCTCATCCAGAAGCTGCTGCCGATCCTCGCGCCGATCGTGCTGAGCTTCCTCGCGTCGCAGTTCACGAAGCGGCAGCAGGGGTCGTCGACCGACACGTCGACGGGCGGCGGCGGAGGCATCGGCGACCTGCTCGGCGGGCTCCTCGGCGGCGCCGGCGGTGGATCCTCGGCCGGCTCCTCCGGCGGCCTCGGCGGCCTCGGCGACCTGCTGGGCGGGCTCCTCGGCGGCGGCAAGCGCTGACGCGCCCTCGCGGCGCGACGGCGAGCGCGCTGCGTAGACTGTCACGGTGCCAGTGAACCCCGAGCTGCAGGGGCGCGAGTTCGCGCCGACCGCGCCGTACCTCGTCGGCCGCGAGAAGGTGCGCGAGTTCGCGCGCGCCGTGTTCGCGACCAACCCGATCAACCACGACGTCGAGGCCGCGCGCGCCGCGGGGCACGCCGACGTCGTCGCGCCGCCGACGTTCGCGGTCGTCGTGCAGGAGCACACGCTCGCGCAGCTGCTCGCCGAGCCCGACGCGGGCATCGACTTCACGCGTGTCGTGCACGGCGACCAGCGATTCACGTCGTCACGCGCCATCGTCGCGGGCGACGAGCTCACCGCGACGCTCACGGTCTCGAGCGTGAAGACGCTCGGCGCGCACTCGATGGTCACCGCCGAGTCCGTGATCACCGGCGCCGACGGGGCCCACGTCGTCACCGCGATCTCCACACTCGTCGTGCGAGGAGACGACTGATGCCCGACACCGCTGCTCCCGCCGCCCCCGACTTCGACGCCCTCGCCGTCGGCGACGTCGTCGCCGAGCGCACCGTCCACCTGACTCGCGACTCGCTCGTGCGCTATGCGGGCGCATCGGGCGACTTCAACCCGATCCACTACCGCGACGACGTCGCCGCGTCGGTGGGACTGCCCGGCGTGCTCGCGCACGGCATGCTCACGATGGGCCTCGCCGTGCAGCCCGTCGTCGACTGGGCGGGCGACCCGGGGCGCGTCGCCGACTACCAGGTGCGCTTCACGCGTCCGGTCGTCGTCGATCCCGAGGCGGGGGCGGATGTCTCGGTCACCGCCAAGGTCGGCCAGCTCGACGCCGAGGCGCGCGCCGCGCGCGTCGACCTCACCGTGAGCTTCGACGGTGCGACCGTCCTCGGCAAGGCGCAGGTGCGGGTGGTGCTCGCCTGAACATGAGCGAGCCCGGCAGCACCGACGGCCCAGACCGCACCGCGGCCGGTCGCGCGGTCGACGCGACCGCGCCTGCGGGGGAGCAGCGCGGCGTCCTGTTCTCCGAGCTCACGACCCTGCGCGTCGGCGGACCCATCGACCGGCTCGTGACGGCGAGGCTGCAGCACGAGCTCGTCGACCTCGTGCGCGAGGCCGACGCGTCGGGCGAGCGCTGGATGGTCGTCGGCGGCGGGTCGAACCTGCTCGTCGGCGACGACGGCTTCGCGGGCACCGTGATCCGGATCGCCACCAGGGGCATCGAGGTGCTTCCCGGCGAGGTCCCCGGCGGCGTGCGCCTGCGGGTCCAGGCCGGCGAGGTCTGGGACGAGCTGGTGGCGTTCGCCGTCGAGCGCGGGTTCTCGGGGCTCGAGGCGCTCAGCGGCATCCCGGGTTCGGTCGGCGCGGCTCCGGTGCAGAACATCGGCGCCTACGGCCAGGAGCTCTCCGACGTGCTCGTCGCGATCGAGTTCCTCGACGAGGGCGCCGACCGGCCGCGCCGCATCTCGGCCGACGAGCTGCAGCTCGGCTACCGCACCTCGGTGCTCAAGCAGGGGCTCGAGGGCGTCGTCGTCTCGATCGAGGTCGCGCTGCACGACACGACCGCCGAGCGCGAGGTGCTCGGCCAGGCGCTCGGCACGCCCGTGGCGTACGCGCAGCTCGCGGGCGCGCTCGGCGTGCAGCTCGGCGACCGCGTGCCGATCGCCGACGTGCGGGAAGCGGTGCTCGCGCTGCGCTCGGGCAAGGGCATGGTGCTCGATCCCGACGACCCCGACTCCGTGAGCGCCGGCTCGTTCTTCACGAACCCGATCGTCTCCGAACACGTCGCGCGCACGCTGCCGGGCGATGCGCCGCGCTGGTACCTCGAGCCCGACGAGCCCGACGAGGTCGTGCCGCTCGCCGAACTCGAGGCGGCGTCGCCGCTCGACGCGTTCCTCGCCCACCAGGCCGAGGTCGAGGCGGCCGAGACGCGCGCGCACGCCGAGCCGTCAGAGCCGCTCGTCAAGCTGTCGGCCGCGTGGCTCATCGAGCACAGCGGCATCCGTCGCGGGTTCGCCCTGCCGGGCTCGCGCGCGGCGATCTCGTCGAAGCACACGCTCGCCCTGACCAACCGGGGCGGAGCCAGCGCCGAGGAACTCGCCCAGCTCGCCCGCTTCGTGCAGGGCCGCGTGCAGGCCGAGTTCGGGATCGTCCTGCACCCGGAGCCGGTGCTCGTCGGCGTCGAGCTCTAGGAGCTCGGCGACCCCGCCGGCGCCGGTTCAGCGGCGCCGGCCGCGACCGGCGGACGCGCCGCCGGTCGGTAGACGTCCAGCGCGGCGGGAACGACGCGGATGCGCATGCGGAATCCCGGGGCCGACAGGTCGGCGGATGCCGCGGCCGGCGCCTCGAGCGCGATCTCGCCGTCGTGCACGACGCCCGGGGGCCGCCCGTTCCGCGGACGCACGTCGACGGTGAGCTGGGTGGTGGTGAACGCCTCGACGCGCTCGGGCACGAGCCGGAGCCGGCGCAGCACCGCCGCCGCCCGCTGGCCGAACGCGAGCGCCGCGATCGCGCCCGTCCGAGAGCCGCGGTGCAGCACGCGCACGTCGAGCACGCCGTCGTCGAGCTCGCGCCGCTGGAGGGGAGCGTGGATGCCGCGATCGTTGCGGCCGACGCCGACGAAGAGGGCCCACACCTCAGCACGACGGCCGCCGACGACGACGGCGACCGGGTCGGATCGGCGCAGCACGCGCTCCGCGGCGAAGACGCCTGCGAGCCATTTGCCGAGCTTCGGCCGCACCCGTTCGCGCAGGGCGATGACATCGGGATAGACGCCGACCGACGCAGCGTTCACGACGGTGATCGGAGCGGCCTCGCCGAAGGCGAGCTCGGCGACATCCGCCCGCACCCCCTGGCCCGCCTGCAGGGCGTCGACCGCGTCGTCGACGGATGCCACGCCCGCCGTGCGCGCGAAGTGGTTGAACGTGCCGCCGGGAACGACGAGGAGCGGCACGCCGGCAGCCCGGGCGACGTGCGCGACCGCGGCGACCGATCCGTCGCCGCCGCAGATGCCGACGATGCGCGGAGGTTCGGGTCGGGCGAGTGCGTCGGCGACGACGGCCGCCGGATCCTCGCCCGGCTCGAGCAGGTGCAGCTCGGCGCGCGGGAGTCGCTCGCGCAGCACGGCGGCGGGGTCGGAACGCACGACGCTCGTGCCCGACGAGCGGTTGACGGCCACGAACACGCCGTCGCCGTCGGGCGCGGCGGGAAGGGCGCGGTCGGAGCCGGGTGCCGGCGGTGCCGGTGCGCGCGGGATCCGGCATGCGCGGGCAGCGCGCCCGGCACGCGGTATCGCTCGATCGGATCCCATCGGCCCAGCGTACGGGGCGCCGGCGGCCCGTCGTCGCGCGACGCTCAGAGCAGCCCGAGCTCCATCGCCCGGGTCACGGCGCGTGTGCGGTCGCCGACCTCGAGCTTCTCGAACACGTGGATGAGGTGCGTCTTCACGGTCGCCTCGCCGATGTGCAGCATCCCGCCGATCTCGGGGTTGGAGCGGCCGTCGGCGACGAGCCGGAGCACCTCGAGTTCGCGCGGCGAGAGCGCCGGGCGGGCCGTCGCGGCGGGGCCGGCCGCCGAACGGACGCGCGCGACGAGCTTCGCCGCGATCGACGGCGCGAGGACGGTCTCGCCGGCGGCGACCGAGCGGATGCCGGCGAGGATCTCCTCCTGGGGCGCGGCCTTCAGCAGGTAGCCGCTCGCGCCGGCCTCGATGGCGGCGAGGATGTGGTCGTCGGTCTCATAGGTCGTGAGCACGAGCACGCGGGTGCCGGCCGCGCCGTTGGACGCCAGGATGCGCTCGGTCGCGGCCGCGCCGTCGAGCACGGGCATCCGGAGATCCATCAGGACCAGGTCGGGCTGCAGCTCTTCGGCGAGCGCGACCGCCTCGGCGCCGTCGACGGCTTCGCCGACGACCTCGATGCCCGGCTCGGACTCGAGGAGCCCGACGATGCCGGACCGCACGATGGGGTGGTCGTCCGCGACGACGACCCGGATCGGTTCGCTCATGATGCGCCTCCCGTCGTGATCCCGCGATCGCCGGGGCCCGCCTCGGCCGCGTCCTCCGCAGCGACGCCCGCCCGCGGCACGATGATCCGCAGCACCGTGCCGCCGGCCTCGCCCGGGCCGAACTCGAGCCGCCCGCCGACCAGCGCGACCCGGTCGCGCATGCCCGCCAGGCCGAATCCGGCGTCCCCTGCGATGCCGTCGCCCGTCGCATCGACGGCGGGCCCGACGCCGTCGTCGCGAACCTCGAGCACGATCTCGCGGCGCGCGAGGGCGGCCGCGTCGCCGGCATCGGCGTCGCTCCCGTCGCCCTCCGCGCTCACCGTGATCCACGCCGCCGACGCCCGCGCGTGCTTGCGCACGTTCGCGAGCCCCTCCTGCGTGCACCTGAGCAGCACGACCTCGAGTTCGCGGCCGAGCCCCGCGGCATCCGTCGTCACCGACACCCGCACGCCGGTCTCGCGCTCGAACCCGGTCGCGAGCCGCCGCAGTGCCTCGGCGAGCCCCGCGTCCGAGTCGACCGGGGCGAGCGACGCGACGAGCCCGCGTGCTTCCGTGAGCGCCTCGCGAGCCATCTGCTCCATGAGTTCGACGTCGCTGCGAGCGGATGCCGCGTCCGCGCCGCCGACGCCCGCGAGTCGCCGCTCGGTGCGCTGGGCCACCATCACGAGGCCGGTCAGGCTCTGCGCGATCGTGTCGTGGATCTCGCGGGCGAGCCGCGCCCGCTCGTCGGCGATGCCCGCGTCGCGGTGCATGGCGGCGAGCTGCCCCTGCGCGGCCTGGAGGTCGTCGAGGAGCCTCGCGCGTTCCTCGCCGTACTCGGCGATGCGGGTGATCCAGAGGCCGAGTGCGACGCTGAAGCCGGCCGAGAGCGCGGCGACCGCGGCGCCCGTCGCGAGGCCGGCGGGCCAGGACCGCACGGCGTAGCCGACGACGATCCCGACGGCCAGGACGATGTTCGCCACGATCGCGCTGCGCGTCGAGGGCGATGTGGCCCACACGAACGGGTAGAAGAACGCCTGCAGGATCGCGAACGACGGCTCGACCGCCGTGCCGAACGCGAGGAGCGCCGCGTAGGTGATCGAGATCGCGAGGTGCGTGCGGGGCGTGGCGACCGGGACGCATCTGCGCCCCCAGGCGAGGTGCAGGAGGAGGAACACGCCCGCGAACGCCCAGGTCGCGGCATCGTCGGCCCCGTACGGCGGGTCGAGCAGGGAGAGCGCGACGATGACGATCGCGATCGTCGCCGCCGCGGCATCCCACCACTTCACGTTCTGCACGGGCTCAGGCTCCCACAGCGCTCACGCGTCGGCGGTCAGGCGTCGCGCCGGATCCAGCGGAACGTGAGGCGGCTGAGGACCAGCCCGATCACGAGCCACGCGAGCAGCGCGACCGCGACCCAGCCGAGGTCCCACTCGCCGTTCTGCTCGAGCACCGCGAAGTCCTCAGGCAGGAACACGGCCCGCATGCCCTGCGCCATCCACTTCAGCGGGAACAGGCTCGCGACGTTCTGCATCCACTCGGGCAGTTGGTAGAACTGCAGGTAGACGCCCGAGATGAACTGCAGGACGAGCAGGATCGGGATGACGACCGCCGCCGCCGACTTGCCCGAGCGCGGAACGGACGAGAGCGCGATGCCGAGCAGCGCCGAGGTGCCGACGCCGAGCACGAACACCCACGCGAAGGTCGCCCACTTCTCGGGTTCGGTCGGCAGCGCGATGCCGAAGAGCGTCGCCGCGGCCACGAGCAGCAGCGCGGCCTGGAGCACGCCGGTCACGAAGACCTGCCCGATCTTGCCGAGGAAGTACGACACCGGCGAGAGCGGTGTCCCGCCGAGGCGCTTCAGGGTGCCGTCGCCCTTCTCGATCGCGATGTCGATCGCGAGGTTCTGCACGCCCGAGAGCAGCATGCCCGCGGCGAGCAGCCCCGGCAGGTAGTACGCGCCGACCGAGATGCCCTCCATGCCGGGGGCGGGCTGGATGTCGCCCGCCGAGCTGAACGCGGCGGTGAAGATGCCGAGCATGATGAATGGGAACAGGAACGTGAAGAAGACGGCGTCCGGCGAGCGGAAGTAGCTCTTCACCTCGTAGCCGATGCGCGAGACGCCCAGCGCGACGCGCCCGGGTCGGCGGCCGGCGCCGCGGCCGGAGCCGGTTCGGCCGGAGCCCGCGGCGGTCCCGCTCGTGGTCGTGACGGCGCTCATGCGCGGGCCTCCTCGGTCTCGTGGGTCACGGCGTCGTCGGCGCCGGCGGCGCGGACGAAGTCCAGGTAGATGTCCTCGAGGCTCGGGCGGATCACCTCGAGGTCGGCGGGCTCGGCAGCGAGGTCGCGGGCGACGGATGCCACGAGCTCGGCGGGTCGCTCGGTCCGCACCTCGCGCGGGGTGCCGTCCGGGTCGGTCCAGCGGACGATCGGCACGCGCGCCTCGGCGCCGCCGAGTTCATGCACGCGACCGACGTCGACGAGCCGGCCGCCGACGATGATGCCGGCCCGGTCGCCGAGCTGTGCGGCCTCGTCGAGGTAGTGCGTGGTGAGCAGGATGGTCGTGCCCTCGCGCTTCAGCGAACGGATCAGGTCCCAGAACCCGCGCCGGGCCTCGGGGTCGAAGCCCGTCGTCGGCTCGTCGAGAAACAGCAGCTCCGGGCGCCCGATGATGCCGAGCGCGACGTCGACCCGCCGGCGCTGGCCGCCGGAGAGCTTCGCGATGCGCGTGCGGGCCTTGTGCTCGAGCCCGACCGAGGCGATCACCTCGTCGACATCGCGCGGCTCCGGGTAGAAGCCGGCGAAGTGGGCGAGCTGCTCGCGCACGGTCATGACCCCGCTCTCGGTGCCCGACTGCAGCACGATGCCGAGCCGGGACTTCCAGTCGAGCCCGCCGTGCGCGGGGTCGACGCCGAGCACGCTGATCTCGCCGGCGGTGCGGAGCCGGTAGCCCTCGAGGATCTCGATGGCGGTCGACTTGCCGGCGCCGTTCGGGCCCAGGAGGGCGAAGGTCTCGCCCCGGGCGATGTCGAGGTCGATGCCGTCGACGGCGGTCACCTGTCCGTACTGCTTGCGGAGCCCGCGGATGCGCACCGCGGGTGCGTCGGGGGCGGTCGTGCGGGCGGTCGTCTGGTCCATGCCACCGAGGATCCTCCCGCCGGCACGCGACCGCCAGCCGTGGAGCGGTCGATTTCCGCCTCCACCGATCGGTGGATGCCGCCGTCGCCGCGCCGCGCACGCACTGCGGATGTCCGATCCGCCGCGCCGGTCTTCCGGCCCGACCGCCGGGTTGCCGGATCGTATGTCCGCAGATCGATTCGGGGTGGCGTCAGGAGGAGGCGAGTTCTGCGAGCCGGCGTTCGAGGAAACGGCGCTCGGGCGCGGTGCGCGCGAGCGTGAGCGCCTCGCGGTAGCGGGAGGCCGCGGCATCCGCCTCGCCCAGCCGGCGCAGCAGGTCGGCCTGCGCCGCGGGAAGCAGGTGGTAGCCCTCGAGACGTCCGGATGCCTCGATGAGCGCGAGGTCGTCGAGGCCCGCCTGCGGGCCGAACGCCATGCCCCGCGCGATGGCGCGGTTGAGCGCGACGAAGGGCGAGTCGACGAGCATGGCGAGCGCGTCGTAGCGGTCGGCGATCGCGGGCCAGTCGGTGTCGTCGGCCGTCCGCGCCCGGGCGTGCACGGCCTGGACCTCGGCCTGCAGGCGGTAGGCGCCGGGCGGTTCCGGTCGGTGCGGGGTGCGCGCGGGGGGCGCGGCGAGCAGTTCCAGCCCCTCGGCGATCTCCGCGGCGTCCCACGCCGCCCGGTCCTGCTCGGGCAGCGGCACGAGGTCCCCGGCGGCGTCCGAGCGCGCGGCCGACCGCGCGTGCTGGAGCAGCAGCATCGCGAGGAGCGCCCGCGCCTCGTCGGACTCGGGCATCAGCGCGTTCACGAGCCGCGCCAGCCGGATCGCCTCCTCCGCCAGGTCGAGGCGCTGCAGCACGTCGCCGTGCGAGGCGAGGTAGCCCTCGTTCGCGATGAGGTAGAGCACCGCGAGCACGCCGTCGAGGCGCTCGGGAAGCAGGTCGGCGGACGGCACGCGGTACGGGATGCCGGCGTGCCGGATCTTGCGCTTGGCCCGCGAGATGCGCTGCCCCATGGTCGGTTCGGGCACGTGGAACGCGCGTGCGATCTCCCCGGTGTCGAGCCCGCCGACCGTGCGGAGCGTGAGCGCGACGCGCGATTCCATCGGCAGCGCCGGGTGCGCGCACGTGAAGACGAGGCGCAGCCGGTCGTCCCAGTCGGGCTCGCCGTCCATCGCGTCCGCCGCGACATCCGCCGGATCCCGTGGGCCGCCGGCGCGCCCCGAGAGCTCCTCCATCGCGATCCACTCCCTCACCTTGTCGGACTCGACGCCCCGGCGGCGCAGCCGGTCGAGGGCGAGGTTCCGCGCCGCGGTCGTGAGCCATGCGCCGGGGTTCCGGGGGACGCCGTCGCGCGGCCAGGTGACTGCCGCGCGCTCGAACGCGGCGGCCGCCGCCTCCTCCGCGACGTCCCAGTCGCCCGTCACCCGGATCAACGTCGCCACGAGACGGGCCCACTCATCGCGGTGGGCGGCGCCCAGTGCGGCCGCGACCGCGGGTGCGAGGGTGGGCGACTCGCTCGCACCCGTGTCGCCGGCCGCGTTCGGATCGCCCGCGGCGTCGTCGTGATCGGTCAGCGCACGACCTCCGCGAGCGCCTCGGCCGCACCGGGCTCGAGCCGGAGCCCGCGACCGGCCGCCTCGCGTTCGGTCCGTTCGACGTGGTCCTCGTGCACGTCGAACGGCCAGAGCGGTCGGAGCTCGATCGCCCCGCCGCGCGCCATCGGGTGCTTGGACGCCACCTCGATCGCCTCGGGCAGGCCGCTCTGCACCTCGATGAGGTCGAATCCCGCGACCCACTCCTTCGCCTCGGCGAACCCGCCGTCGGTGACGAGCACCTCGCCGTGACGACGGCGCACGAACGTGGCATCCGCCGGGGGTCGCAGCACCTCTCCGAAGCGCCGGACGCCGCGGCCGTCCATCTCGCGCACCCACGCCTCGGGGTCGTCGTCGGCGGCCTCGCCGCCGTCCGCCGTGCCGGCTCGCGCGCGCTCGCCGCCGGGCTCCACGACCACGAGCATGAGGTACCGTCGGCCGCGCGCCGGCTCGCCGGCGAAGCCCTCCGGCACGATCCGCGCGTCGGGGTCGGCGTCGGGCCAGCGCACGAACGGCCGGATCTCGACCCGGCCGAACGAGGCCACCGGGTGCTTCGACGCGATCTCGATCGCCTCGTCGAGGTCGCGCGCGTCGATCACGTCGAACCCGCCGATCGACTCCTTCGACTCGGTGAACGGCCCGTCGACCACGAGCACCTCGCCGCCGCGCACCCGCACGGTCGTGGCATCCTGCTCGGGTCGCAGCCGCTCGCCGTACTCGGAGACGCCGCGCGCCTCGACCTCGTCCACCCACTCGCCGACGTTGTCGTCGGCGGGCTCGTAGGGGAGCGCGTCGGCGCCCTCGGCGTAGAACAGTGCGTACTCCATGACGGAATCCCTTCTCTCGGTCACGCTACGCACGTACGACGAACGGCGGAACCCGTTTTCGACACCGCTGTGCGCATGTTCCGAGGATGACCCTCGCGCTCGGCGAGCGACGCGAGCGAGGCGAGCGAGGCGAGCGACGCGAGCGACGCGAGCGGATGCCCCGACCGCTCGCTCGCTCAGGCGCCGACGAGCAGTCGAGGGTGCTGCGCCTCGACCACGTTCGGGTGCGCGCGCAGGCGGCTCTTCAGCCAGTTCTCGCCGAAGACCGCGTGCAGCGGGTTCGCCGGGTCCCGGGTGACGCCGGGCGCCTCGGCGGCGAGCTCCGGCGGGAGCGCGATGGTCGGGATTGTCGCGTCGAGCGCCGGCCCGTGGAAGTACGGGATCGAGATGCGCTCGGTGCCCGGCTCGGGCGACACCACGCGGTGCAGCGTCGCCTTCAGGTACCCGTCGGTCGCGATCTCGAGGAGCTCGCCGATGTTCACCACGAACGAGCCCGCCGGCGGGGTGACGTCGATCCACTCGCCGTCCTTCTCGACCTGCAGGCCGGCCTTGCCCTCCTCGACCGAGAGCAGGGTGAGCACGCCGAGGTCCTTGTGCGCCCCGACGCCCTGCGCGGGCTGCTCGGCCTCGACGCCGGGGTAGCGGACGATCTTCACGTACGGCGACGGAGTCGCGAACGCGGCGTCGAAGGTGTCGGATGGCGCGCCGAGCGCCTCGGCCCAGGCGCGGAGGAGGCGCGTGCCGACCTCGTCGAGCCGGGCGATCCACTCCTCGGCGACCTCGCGCAGCTCGGGCAGCGCCTCGGGCCAGAGGTTCGGTCCCTGCAGGACCTGGTAGTCGGGGGTGTCCGGGCCGACCGGCACCGCCGGGCGCTCGGCGCCGATGTCGATCTGCTCGCGGATGTCGACGCGGCCGAGCGTGCGCTCGCCGCCCATGCGCGTGTAGCCGCGGAAGTGCGGGCTCTTGACGTTCTCGATCGCGAGCTTGTGCGACTCGGGCAGCGCGAAGAACGCGCGGGCGACCTCGTACGCGCGGTCGATGAGCTCGGCCGGCACGCCGTGGCCGACGAGCGAGAAGAAGCCGACCTCGTGCGTCGCACGACGGAGGTCGTCGCGGAACGCCGCCTGCTGCTCGGGCGTGCCGTTGAGGAGGGAGAGGTCGAGGACGGGGATGCCGGACATGTGCGTGGTCCTTTCGAGGGTGCCGGATGGTGCGCCGACGATGCGGCCCCGGCATCCTGGGACGTCGACCCCGTGGCATCCGGTTCGGGTGGTCCCGCGGGCGGGACTTCGAGACGGATGCCGCTGGGTGGACGCGGACGCGTCGGATGCGGCGTGAGCTGGGCTGCGGTCGGCGGCGCGTGAGGAATCGCGCCCTGGGATCGTCGGGGAGGACGATCGCCTAGCGGCGACAGCAGCGACAGGTGTGGGTGCTCACGATGGCCGACACGCTAGCACGGGTCGGGCCCTGCGCCGCAATCCCCCGTTCGGGCCGGGTCGCGCGGCGTTCGCAGGATGAGCGGGGCGATGCTCCCTCCGTGGGCACCCATCGTCCGCGTTGTCCTGCGAACTCGCTGCGGTCGGGGCGGGCGGCGCTCCGCGAGGACCGTCAGGCGGGCAGGACCAGCGAGACCGCGATCGCGAGCATGACGGCCGCGATGATCCCGTCGAGCACGCGCCACGCGCGCGGGCTCGCGAGCACGCCGCCGAGGAGGCGCGCGCCGTACGCCAGGCCGAAGAACCACACGACGCTCGCGGCCGCGGCGCCGAGCGCGAACGTCCAGCGGGCGTCGCCGTAGGTCGCGCCGACCGAGCCGAGCAGCACGACCGTGTCGAGGTACACGTGCGGGTTCAGCCACGTGAGCGCGAGCACGGTCAGCACGGCGGGGAGCAGCGCCGTCCGAGGGGCTCGGGAGGCGGCCGTCGTCACGGCGCCGCCGGCGCCGGTCGCGACGTGCGACCCGCTCGCGGCGCCCGACCCGCTCGCGGTCGCCGCGCGCGCCGCGTCGTCGGCGGTGGCCGGCGTGGCATCCTCCACGACGAGCCCCTCGTCGCCGCCGCGCAGCGCACGACGCGCGGCGAGCACCGCGTAGCCGACGAGGAACGCCGCCCCCGCCCAGCGGGCCACGCCCACCAACCACGGCATCGCCTGCAGCATCGCGCCCATGCCGCCGACGCCGGCCGCGATGAGCAGCGCATCGGAGACGGTGCAGATCGCGGCGACCACGAGGACGTGCTCGCGGCGGATGCCCTGGCGCAGCACGAACACGTTCTGGGCGCCGATCGCGACGATGAGGGAGAGGCCGAGGCCGAAGCCGGCGGCGAGCACGGAGAGTTCCACGGCGACGACGTTAGGCGTCCATCGAACTGAAATCCAGCTCAGGATTCTTCAGCCGCATTAGCATTGCTTCATGCAGATCCCGCTCGACCTCGCGCGCACGCTCGCCGCCGTGATCGACGGCGGCACGTTCGACGCCGCCGCCGCCGAGCTGCGCGTCACGCCGTCCGCGGTCTCACAACGCGTCAAGCAGCTCGAGCAGCGACTCGGCCGCGTCCTCGTCGTGCGGTCGAAGCCCGTGCGCGCGACGGAGGCGGGCGCCGCCGTCGTGCGCCTCGCACGCCAGCTCGCGCTGCTCGAGCACGACGCGCTCGCGGCCTTCGGCGGCGACGACGCGGCATCCGCCCGCCCCGCCACCGTGCCGCTCGCGGTGAACGCCGACTCGCTCGCGACCTGGTTCCTTCCCGCGCTCGCACGCATCGCCGAGGCGCACGCCGTCGTGTTCGACCTGCACCGCGACGACCAGGACTTCACGGCGGGCCTGCTCGAGTCCGGCGCGGTCATGGGTGCGGTCACCTCGCAGGCGACGCCGGTCGCGGGATGCCTCGTCCGCCCGCTCGGGGTCATGCGGTACACGGCCGTCGCGACGCCCGCGTGGGTCGCTCGGTGGTGCCCCGGCGGGGCGGATGCCGCCGCGCTGGCCGCTGCGCCCCGCGTCGACTTCGATCGGCGCGACGACCTGCAGGGCGAGTACCTCCGACTCGTCGGGGCGGATGTCGCGGACCCGCCGCGGCACTTCGTGCCCGCGTCGAACGACTTCGCGACCGCCATCAAGCTCGGGCTCGGCTGGGGGCTCCTGCCGGGCTTCCAGTCCGACGCCGAACTCGCCGACGGCCGGCTCGTCGCGCTCGGCGGGCCGCCCGTCGACGTGCCGCTGCACTGGCAGCAGTGGAACCTCGGCTCGCCGCTGCTCGACGCGATCGCCGATGGCCTGATCCGCGACGCGCGGCGCGCGCTCGAGCCGTCCGCCCGCCCGGTGACCGGCTGATCCGGTCACCGCAACCGGATCAGCCGGTCACTCGCCCGGCGACCGATCCGGACGCGAGCGCGTCGGTGATCGAGGACGACGCGAAGCCCATCCAGGGGTCCTGCTCGACCGGCGATCAGAGGTTCTGGCCGATGTCCCACAGTCGGTCGGGGCGACCGTCGATCGCCTCGGACACCGCGAGCGCCTGGTCGTCGGAGAGCGACGCGACGTAGTCGACCACACCCCGGCCGACGCCGAGCGCCCGCACCTCCGACGCGTCCGGAACCGGAACGCCCTCGGGTCGCGCACTCCGCAGCGCGTCGTACCCGTCGGTCGCGATCTCGACGAGCTCGCGCAGCCGGAGCGGCACGCGATCGCGGTCGTCCTCGTCGCGCAGCCACGCCGTGAGGCCCTTCACCGCCCGCGTGATGACCCGGCTGAGGCCGCGCTGGTACATCACGATGTCGGACCGGTCGAGGATGAAGTGCCGGTGCACGAACTTCAGGATCTCGACCTCGTGCCACGCGCGCTGGTCGAGCGTCACGAGACCGGCCCGCACGACGCCCTCTGGCGTCGGCACGACCGACGACTGGAGGTGGTCGATCCATCGGTTCGTGAACGACGACAGCGCCCGCTCCGCCGCGATGGAGCCGTCGAACGGGCTCGCGAGGAGTCCGTCGACGAGGTCGTCGGCGACCACGCCGACCGCCGCGCGGAAGGCCTCGTCGCCCGCGATCCACGGGTCGCTCGCGTGCAGTTTCCGGCGCAGGGCCTCGAGCGCGCTGCCCGGCGGCGCGCTGCGCCGCGCGAGCTCCTCGTCGTCGAGGTCGCGCAGCTGCAGGCTCGACTCGATCCAGCCGCGGAACTCGCGCGCCACGGCGCCCTGGCCGAGCAGCCCCGCCCGGTGGAAGTCGTCGACGTCGTGGATCGAGTACGCGATGTCGTCGGCGAGGTCCATGATCGAGCACTCGAGCGACTGCCGGAGCGGATGGCCGTTCCGCGCCGCGAACAGGTCGGCCGCGTCGATCCCGTAGGCCGAGAACTTCAGGACCTCGACTCCGCGATCGGTGCGACGCATGCCTCGCGGCAGGGGTCCGTCGCCGAGGGCGGAGACATCCACGTGGCGGGTCCACGGGTACTTCGCCACCGCGCTCCGCACCGCCGCCGTGAGGTTGAGCCCGCGCTGCGCGACCTGGCTGACGTCGAGCGTCGCGATGATCCGGTAGGTCTGCGCGTTGCCCTCGAACCCGTCGGGGAGGCCCAGCGTGTCACGGGCGAGGCGGTCGAGCACGCGCTCGCCGAGGTGCCCGAACGGCGGGTGGCCCAGGTCGTGCGCGCTCGCCGCGGCCTGCACGACGACCGCGTCGCAGCCGTGCGCGAGTGCGAACCCGCGCGTCGGCGCCGCGGCATCCGTCAGCTTCACGGCGATGGCACGCGCGACCGCGGTGACCTTGATCGAGTGGGTGAGCCGGTTGTGGATCAGCGGGCCCGCGCCGGGCTGGCCGATGACCTGGGTGACGGCCGACAGGCGCGAGAAGTACGGCGAGAAGCGCACGCGCTCGAGGTCGAGGCGGAACTGCGAGTGCTCGCCGACGACGTCCGCACTGCTCCGGGGCTCGGGCGTATGGCGCGCGGCGCGATCCATCGCGAGCGATCCGATCAGGCGAACAGCCGCTGCAGGCGCTGCACGCCCTCGAGCAGGGGCTCGTCGCCGAGCGCATAGCTGAACCGCAGGAACCCGCTCGGACCGAACGCCTCACCGGGGACCGCGGCGACCTCGGCCCGCTCGAGCATGAGGTCGGCGAGCTCGAGCGACGTGCTCGGCGTCACGCCGCCCCACTCGCGACCGAGGAGGCCCGAGACGTCGGGGTAGACGTAGAAGGCGCCCTCGGGCACCGGCACCGACATGCCGTCGATCTTCGACAGCTCGGCGACGATCAGGCGACGACGACGGTCGAACGCCCGGCGCATCTCCTCGACGGGCTCCTGCGGGCCGGTGAGCGCCGCGAGCGCGGCGCGCTGCGAGATGTTCGAGACGTTCGACGTGAGGTGCGACTGCAGGTTCGCGGCGCCCTTCATGACGTCGGCGGGGCCGACCATCCACCCGAGGCGCCATCCGGTCATCGCGTAGGTCTTCGCGACGCCGTTGACGAGGATGGCCTGCTCGGCGAGGCCCGGCACCGCCTCGACGATGGAGAGCGCGCGCGGCGGCGTCGCCTCAGGGTGCTCGGCGTAGGTGAGGTTCTGGTAGATCTCGTCGGAGATCACCCAGATGCCGTGTTCGAGCGCCCATTCGCCGATCGCCTTCACCTGCTCGGGCGGGTAGACCGCGCCCGTCGGGTTCGACGGCGACACGAACAGCAGCGCGCGCGTGCGCTCGGTGCGCGCGGCCTCGAGCTGCTCGACCGTGACGAGGTAGCCCTGCTCGGAGCCGGCGAACACGTCGACCTGCCGCCCGCCCGCGAGCTTGATCGCCTCGGGGTACGTGGTCCAGTACGGCGTCGGGACGAGGACCTCGTCGCCCTCGTCGATCAGGACCTGGAACGCCTGGTAGACGGCCTGCTTGCCGCCGTTGGTGACGACCACCTGGTTCGCGCCGACCTCGATGCCGGAGTCGCGGCGGGTCTTGTCGGCGACGGCCGCCCGCAGGTCGGGAAGGCCCGCCGCGGGCGTGTACCGGTGGTTCCTGGGGTCGCGGACGGCCTCGAGCGCCGCCTCGACGATGTGCGCGGGCGTCGGGAAGTCGGGCTCGCCCGCGGCGTACGAGATCACGGGCCGGCCCTCGGCCTGGAGGGCCTTCGCCTTCGCGTCCACCTTGAGGGTCGCGGACTCGGCGATGGCGGAGATTCGTGCGGAGAGACGGCGCTGATCGGTCACGGTCTCCAGCCTACGCGGCGGCCGCCGGGACGTCAGGGGGAGGCTCGCTCGTTTCGTGCGTCCGTGCCGGACGGTCCGTCCGGACGCCTTCGGCGGGACGGGAGTGGGACGAGTGTCCCACTCGTGCTACGCTCCGCCGCGTGATGACGCACCCCGGCCGGATCCTGCGCGTCGGGATCGCCGCATCGATCCTGCTCGCCCTCGGCGGCGGAGTCGCCTTCGCGCTGACCGATGCGCTCGGCATCCGATCGGAGCCCTCGGACGTCCCGGTCGAGACGTCCGCAGTCGCGCCGCTCACCCCCTACGCCGTGCCCCCCGTCTTCTCGTCGGCCGGGGCGCCGGAGCTGCCGCGGCTGCAGGCGGCGCTCGCGGAACTGCGTGCGGCCACCGCCGATGCGCCGGAGACCCGGGGCACGGCGTCCCTCGCCGTCGAGATCGACGGGTCGACGAGCCCGACGGAGTACGCCCCGGACGGCGAGTCGGACGACACCTACCGACTGACCGGCACCCCCGACGCCCTGCGCATCGTCGCCCCGAGCGAGGCCGGAGCGGTGCGCGGCGTCTACGACCTCGCGTCGGCCGTGCGCGACGGACGCCCGGTCGACGAGCGGCTCGGCGAGACCGTGACCTCGCGCCTCGGGTTCCGGATGGCCGACCTCGGCGCCGTGGGCGTCGCCGTCGACGAGGAGGCCCACTCGGCCGGCGACGACTACTCGCACAACTCCCGTGCGTTCGAGGACGTCATCCTGGCCGACGCGCCCTACATCGACGAGGCGGCGCTCGCCGTCGCCCGCGACGAGTTCGACGACTACGTCGCACATCTCCTCGCCGAGGGGTACACGGCCGTCTCGGTCCCCGGCCTCCTGGAGTACCTGACCTTCTCCGACGTCGGAGACGGAACCGCGGTCTACGCGCCGGACGACGAGCACGTGGCGCGGGCCCTGGCGATGCGGGAGGCGTTCGGCCCGATCTGGGAGTCGGCGAGCGACGCCGGGCTCGAGGTGTTCCTCCGCACCGACATGCTCGTCGTGACGACGCCGCTCGAGGACTACCTGGAGGATCGCTTCGGCGGCCTCACGACGGAGGACCCGGCGTTCTGGGGCGTCTACGCGGCCGGGCTCGACGAGCTCTACCGCGAGATGCCGTACCTCGACGGCGTCCTCATCCGCATCGGCGAGGCCGGGCAGGTGTACGACATGCCTGAGTGGGACTATCGCAGCGCGCTCGCCGTCACGACCGTCGACGCGGTGCGGACGATGCTCACGACGCTCCTCGAGCAGGCCGAGCGATCCGCGCGGGAGCTCATCTTCCGGACCTGGAGCGTCGGCGTCGGCGCCGTCGGCGACATGCACACGAACCCCGAGTCGTACCTGGCGGTGCTCGACGGCATCGACTCGGACCGGCTCATCGTCTCCACGAAGTACACGCTCGGCGACTTCTACAGCCACCTGCCGATCAACGACACGCTCGAGGTCGGGACGCAGCGGCGCATCATCGAGTTCCAGTCGCGGCGGGAGTTCGAGAACTTCG
The DNA here is from genome assembly GCF_052748445.2 of Agromyces molybdatiresistens. Taxonomy (NCBI): domain Bacteria; kingdom Bacillati; phylum Actinomycetota; class Actinomycetes; order Micrococcales; family Microbacteriaceae; genus Agromyces; species Agromyces molybdatiresistens. Next base: position 511,445 of record NZ_CM188258.1, read on the forward strand.
GCGCCTTCCCCAACGACCTCGGTCCGCTCTACGCGGAGGCGTTCGACCGCCTGCTCGCGGCGAACCCGAACATCGAGGGCATCTGGACGTGGACCCAGGACGGCGGGCCGTGGCGCGCCGGTCCGCTCTCGCTCGAGCTGAAGGCCGGCTTCTGGCAGCTGGCCGAGCTCAACACCGAGCTCGCCGTCCGGCTCGCCCGCGATCCCGCGCTGGACCCGGCGCACGTCACCGCCGACTGGGCGCGACGCTGGTTCTCCGCCGATCCCGACACCGTGCACGCCATCGGGACGGCGATGGCCGAATCGCGGACCGCGATCACCGAGGGGCTCTACATCGGCCCGTTCGCCGACCGCCGGGTCTTCGCCGTCGGCCTCGAGCCGCCGCCCATGATGTGGATCTTCGAGTGGGACATCCCGACCGGCGACAGTGCCTCGCTCGACACGATCTACGCCGTGTCGCGCGACCGGCTCGACGAGGCGATCGACGGCGGGGCCCATGCGCTCGAGGCCGTCGAGCGCATGCGAGCCGCGATCGAGGCGACGGATGCCGCGGCGTGGCACGATCCCGGCCTGCGCGAGGAGTTCGCCGCGACCCTCGACTACGAGGCGGACACCCTCGCGATGCTCGCCGACTACCGGGAGACGGTGCTCCGCGCCGCGGAGTGGCACGACACGCGCTCGGGCGCGGCCCACGACGCCTGGAGCACCGCGCGGGAGGCGTTCCGCGAGTCCGCCGCCGAGCACGAGGCCGCCTACGGCGGCGACCCCTACCGTCCCGCGTTCAACCTCACCGCCGCGCGCCTCGGAACCGAACGGGCCGAGCGCGACCCCGCGATGTCGTGGTCGGCCGGGGTGATGCTCGGGCTCGTGCTCGCGTGGGTGGGCTACGGCATCGCGGCGCGATCCGATCGAGTCCGTCGCTGGCCGGCCGCCGGCGCGGCACGCGCCATGTGGGTTGCGGGGACGCGGCCGTGGCGGGCCGCCGAACTCGTGTCCGAGCTGGGGCGGGGTGATCGCGTCGTCCTGCTCGCGGTTCCGGTCCTCGCGCTCTCGCTGAGCCGGGGCATCCTCACGTGGTTCGCGGCGCCGGCGCACCTGATCGCGACGCTCGGCGCGTGGGCCGTGTTCGGCATCGTCCTCGTCCTGCTGCTGCGCGGCCCGGGATCGGGATGGACGGCGCCGGTCGCGGCGGTCGGCGGGGCCGCGATGCTGCGCGTCGGGCTCCTCTCGGCCGTGCTCGCGCCGTCCGGACCGGGCGGCTACTGGTTCGGCTTCTGGACGGACGAGGTCGCCCGGAGTGCGTACGTCGTCATCTCGTTCGCACTGTTCGGCTGGGTGCTCGTCGCGGCGGCGTGGGCGTCGACCCCCGCGGTGGGTGCGCGACGCGCGACGGGTGCCGTGGTCGCCGCCGCAGGCGCTGCGGTCGCCGCGATCGCCCTCCTGGTCGCGGCGATCGGACTCGAGGCGGCCCTGACGGTCTGGAACGACCAGATGGCCCTGCTGCCGTGGGGGCTCTCCCGGATCCTCGGCATCACGGTCCACCTCGGCATCCCCGCGGATGCGGCGTGGTGGATCGCCGGGCTGGGCGCGGCGGCGTTCGCGGCGGGACTCGGCCTCGCGGCCGCGCCCCGTCGTCGGTGGATCGCCGCACCGGCCGGCTGACCCGCCGTCGCGAGCCGACGAGGCCGGACGCGCCGGGGCGAGGCGCGCCGTGTCCGGACGAGAGGGACGCCGCGGCGGTGTTCCCCCGAGCCGCGGCGTCCGGCGCCTGCCCCCACAGGCGCGCTCCGAAGATCCGTCGTGGGATCGCCGTGGCGATTCCACGTGTGCCACGGTACGCGGGAGGCCCGCGCGCCCGAAGGACATTCGTCCCATGGGATCCCGGCCCTCCGTCGCGCCGACGCCGGCCGCGGTTTGGCGCACCTTCTCGCGTCGCATACACTTGGTGAGGTTGTTGAAGTCAGCCAAGATCAATCGCGCCTTCGAGACGGGTGACCTGCCCGTCTCGGAAGCTGATCGAAGCGGCTTCGATCCGATGTGATCCGGTCAGCCGGATCGCAGAGGGCGGTGGCTCAATTGGTAGAGCAGCGGTCTCCAAAACCGCAGGTTGCAGGTTCGAGTCCTGTCCGCCCTGCGAGCCGGCCGGCGATGGCCGGCCCATGAAAGGTGTACGAGGTGGCCCGGAAAGTACTCGACGAACCCAGCGAGGATGTCGTCGCCAATGCCAAGCGCGAGAGCGCGGCGCGGCGCAACCCCTTCGCCCGGATCGCCCTGTTCATCCGACAGGTCATCGGCGAACTGAAGAAGGTCGTCACCCCGACGCGCAAGGAGCTCGCGAGCTTCACCGCGGTGGTGCTGGTCTTCGTGGCCATCATGATGGCGATCGTCTGGGGGCTCGACCAGGTCTTCTCATGGCTGGTCGTGTTCGTCTTCGGAACGCCGGGGGTCTGATCGGGCCGTCGGCCCGACACCTGCCCGCCGGGTTCCGGTGGCACGGCAGAAAGAAGGATTGAGGAAGTGTCGAAGAACGAGCGCCAGGACGTCGACTGGGCGACCGCTGCCGAGCAGTCCTCCGAGGAGGACGAGGCGCAGGAGGGCAACTCGCTCGAGCGCGACGAGGAATCCGCCGAGCCGGCCGAGCACCGTGCCGTGCACGTCGTCGATGACGAGGGCAACGACGTCGACCTCGACGCCGTCCTCGACGCGATCGCCGAGGCGACCGACCCCGAGGCCGACGCCGTCGTCGACGACGCCCTCGACATCGACTCCGCCGACGAGGCCGAGGCGGCGTTCGACGCCGTCACGGAGGAGGACGAGGACCACGACCCGTACGAGGCGTTCCGCAACGAGCTGCGATTCCTCCCGGGCAAGTGGTACGTCGTGCACTCCTACGCCGGCTTCGAGCGTCGCGTGAAGGCGAACGTCGAGCAGCGTCGCGAGACCATGGCGATGGCCGACTACATCCATCAGGTCGAGGTGCCGATGGAGGATGTCGTCGAGATCAAGAACGGCCAGCGCAAGATGGTCACGCGCGTTCGCGTGCCGGGCTACGTGCTGGTCCGCATGGAGCTCAACGAGGAGAGCTGGTCGGTCATCCGCCACACCCCGGGCGTCACCGGCTTCGTGGGCAACGCGCACAACCCGACCCCCCTCCGCTTCGAGGAGGCCTTCAACATGCTGAAGAGCCTCGTCGACATCAAGGACGTCGCTCCCGCCAAGGGTGCCAAGGGTGCCGCCACGGGCGGCGCCGCACGCCAGATCCCCGCCGAGGTCGACTTCGAGGTCGGCGAGACCATCACCATCAAGGACGGCTCGTTCGCGGGCCTGCCCGGCACGATCAACGAGATCAAGCCCGAGAGCGGCAAGCTCACGGTGCTCGTCTCGCTCTTCGAGCGCGAGACCCCGGTCGAGCTCAGCTTCGACCAGGTCACCAAGCTCTAGGGGCTCCCAGCGCCACCGCAGCAACCCTCCGGTATCATCGGAGGGTTGTGCTGCGTCCAGGACACACCGCACAACAGACCACCGCGACCGGAACCGCCGGGATCGCGGGAGAGTGCCCCGGCCGATTCGGTCGGGCGTTCGAAACAGGAAGAGAGAAATCATGGCACCGAAGAAGAAGGTCACTGGTCTGATCAAGCTTCAGATCAAGGCCGGCGCCGCCAACCCGGCCCCGCCGATCGGCCCGGCTCTGGGTCAGCACGGCGTGAACATCATGGAGTTCTGCAAGGCCTACAACGCGGCCACCGAGGCTCAGCGGGGGAACGTCATCCCCGTCGAGATCACGGTCTACGAGGACCGCTCGTTCACCTTCATCCTGAAGACCCCGCCCGCCGCCGAGCTCATCAAGAAGGCCGCCGGCGTCGCCAAGGGCTCGGGCGTCCCGCACACCACCAAGGTCGGCAAGATCACGCCCGCCCAGGTTCGCGAGATCGCCGAGACGAAGATGGCCGACCTCAACGCCAACGACATCGACGCCGCGTCGAAGATCATCGCGGGCACCGCTCGCTCGATGGGCATCACGGTCGAATAGGCCCTCCGGTTCTCGAGGAGCACCGGCGGAGCCGGAGCGCATCGAGACCCGAGCGGATGCCACGCGGCATCCGTCGCACAGAACTCTCATTCGTGGCAGCGCCCGCCAGGCGCGATGACCACACTCTCGCAAGGAGAACCAACATGGCACAGAAGTCCAAGGCCTACCGGGCCGCGGCCGAGAAGATCGAGGCCGGCAAGTACTACACCCCGACCGACGCCGTCGCGCTCGCGAAGGAGACCGGCTCGGCGAAGTTCGACTCGACCGTCGAGGTCGCGCTGAAGCTCGGCGTCGACCCCCGCAAGGCCGACCAGATGGTGCGCGGCACCGTCATCCTCCCGCACGGCACCGGCAAGACCGCCCGCGTCATCGTCTTCGCGACCGGCCCCGCGGCCGAGGCCGCGATCGCCGCGGGCGCCGACGAGGTCGGCGGCGCCGAGCTCATCGAGAAGGTCGCCGGCGGCTACACCGCGTTCGACGCGGCCGTCGCCACCCCCGAGCTCATGGGCCAGGTCGGCCGTCTCGGCAAGGTGCTCGGCCCGCGCGGCCTCATGCCGAACCCGAAGACCGGCACGGTGACCCCGAACCCGGCCAAGGCCGTCGAGGACATCAAGGGCGGCAAGATCGAGTTCCGCGTCGACAAGCACGCCAACGTGCACTTCGTGGTCGGCAAGTCCTCGTTCACGCAGGAGCAGCTGAACGACAACATCAAGACCGCGCTCGAGGAGGTCATGCGCCTGAAGCCCTCGAGCGCCAAGGGCCGCTACATCCAGAAGGGCGCCGTGTCGACCACGTTCGGCCCCGGCATCCCGCTGGACGTCAACGCCATCTGATCTCGCTGATCGCGTCGCGCGACGCGCTGAGATCGAAGGCCCGCCGGTTCGCCGGCGGGCCTTCGTCGTCGTTGCGGCGGGTGCGCGCGCGGCGGTACGTTTCGGCTCGACGGCCGACCGGCCCGGATGGACCGGACGGCGGACGCCGGGGGAGTGGACATGACCGCGCCGAGCACGCTCGATGCCGGCCGCGCTGCGGCGGCGGATCGTCGCTGGGCCGACGCGGTGGAGTTCCTCTCGCGCGTCGACGCGGACGGCGGGCTCGCGGCATCCGACCTCGAACTGCTCTCGACCGCCGCGCTCCTGCGCGGCGAGGCCGCCATCGCGAAGGATGCCGGCGAGCGTGCGTACTCGGCGCACGTCGCGGCGTCGGACTCGGTGTCGGCCGCGCGGGTCGCCGGTTGGCTCGCTCTCGAGCTGGTCGAGCTCGGCGACTTCTCCGGATCGGTCACCTGGTCGGCGCGCGCCATGCGCATCGCGAGCTCGCTCGACGATCCGGTGACGGTCGCGTTCGTGCGCATGGGCCCTGCGGTGGCGCAGCTCGGCAGCGGCAACGCGATGGAGTCGCGCCGCACGTTCGAGGACGTCCTCGGCGTCGCCGAGCGCCACGGCGACCCGGAGCTCGAGGCGAACGCGCTGCTCGGACGCGGCAAGTCGCTCATCGAGCTCGGCGAGGTCGCCTCGGCATTCGCGGGATACGACCGGGCCATGCGGGCGACCGCCGAGGGCGGCGCCGGGCCGGTCTCCACGGGGGTGATCAGCTGCGCGCTCATCTCGGACGCGCTCATGGCGCGCGACCTCGGGCGCGCCGAGGCGTGGATCGACCTGCTCGACGCGTGGTGTCGCGCCCAGCCCTCGCTCGTGACGTTCAGCGGCCAGCGGCACGCGCTGCGCGCGAGCTTGCAACTCGCCCACGGCGAGTGGGACGACGCCGCGGTGTCGGTCGAACTCGCGCTCGCCCGGTTCCGGGCGGGCGACTTCCGTGCGGCCTACGGGGCGCCGTTCGCGGCGGCCGAACTGCAGCGCCTGCGGGGGTCCTTCCACGCCGCCGAGGCGTCGTACCGCCGCGCCGCTGAATCGGGCTGGGAACCGCAGCCGGGCCTCGCGCTGCTCCACCTCGCCGCCGGACGCATCGACGTCGCGCAGGCCGAGATCCGGCGGAACGCGGCGGGCGACGACCTGTTCACCCGTCGATTCGTCCTCCCCGCGCTCGCCGAGATCGAGCTGGCGGCAGGCGACGTCGAGGCGGCGCGCGGCGCGCTCGCGGAGCTCAGGGAGGCGAGCGGCGCGATGCCGACGCCGATGCTCGACGCGATCGTCGTCGCGACGGGGGCGCGCGTTCGACTGGTGGACGGCGATGCGGAGGGGGCGCTCGGTGCGGCGCGCGACGCGGCGGGGCGCTTCCTCGCGATCGGCGCCCGCTACGAGCGGGCTCGGATGCTGGCAGTCGCCGGCCGGGCCCTGCTCGCCGTCGGCGACCGAGCGGGCGCCCACGCCGCGTTCCGCGTCGCCCGGGAGACGTTCGAGGCGCTCGGCGCGGACCCCGACGTCTCGGAACTCGACGACCTGTCGGGCGCCCGCGCCGAGGGCCGGCTGACGGCGCGCGAGGTCGAGGTGCTGCGACTGGTCTCGACCGGGCTGACCAATCGCGGGATCGCCGAGCGGCTCTCGCTCAGCGAGAAGACGGTCGCGCGGCACCTCAGCAACATCTTCGCCAAGCTCGGCCTCGCGTCGCGCGCCGCCGCAACGGCGTACGCCTACGAGCACGGGTTCGTCTGACGAACGGAGCGTCCGGCGATCGCGTGCTGCGTGCATCGTTCGACCCATGCCGGCCGGCGCAGGTTGGGTGATCCGTCCGACGCGGGCGCCGCGCCCGGCTCCATAGCGTGAATCGCGAGGGTCCGCCGAGTCGGATCCGGACGGGAGCCGATGATGGATGCCACGAGCACGGGCCGCGATCCGGACGCGACGGGACGCCCGATCGAGGAGTACGACACCGTCGTCGTGGGCGGCGGGCAGGCGGGCCTGACGATCGGCGCCGAGTTGCGGTCGCGAGGCCGCGACATCCTGATCCTGGACGCCCAGGACCGCGTCGGCGCCGCGTGGCGGCGTCGTTGGGACTCCTTGCGGTTGAACACGCCCGCCAGGTACGACGCGCTGCCCGGCATGCCCATCGGGTCGGACGGGCTCGCATTCCCCACCAAGGACGAGTTCGCCGACTACCTCGAGCGGTACGCCGCGGCCAGGGCGCTCCCGGTCGTGACCGGCGCCCGTGTCGTCCGACTGGGCCGGGAGGACGGGCGATACGTCCTCGCGACCGCGGACGGCAGGGCGTACACGGCGGCGAACGTGGTGCTCGCCACCGGCGCGCACCAGATCCCGCGCGTGCCGGAGTTCGCGGCCGGCCTCGCGCCGGACATCCTGAGCCTGCACTCGCACGAGTACCGCAGCCCGGACCGGCTCGCACCCGGTCCGGTCCTCGTCGTCGGGTTCGGCAACTCCGCGACGGAGATCGCGCTCGACGTCTCGAGGACGCACGAGACGGTGATCTCCGGCCGGCCGAGCGGACAGCTGCCGTTCCGCCACGGTCGTGCCGCGGCGCGGTTCGGATTCCCGGTCGTCCGGTTCTTCGGGTTGTACGTCGCCAACGCGGATCTCGGAGTCGGACGGATGCTGCTCGCGCGGATGCGCGGACGTGCCGAGCCGCTGATCCGGGTGCGGCGGCAGGAGCTCGCGGCGGCGGGCGTCCGGATGGTGCCCCGGACGACCGGGGTCGAGGGCGGTCGCCCGGTCGTCGGGAGCGAGGTGATCGACGTCGCGAACGTCGTCTGGTGCACGGGGTTCGACGAGGACTTCACGTGGGTCGACCTGCCGGGGTTCGAGGGCGGGCGTCGCCCGTCGCACCACCACGGCGCGGTGGACGACGCACCGGGCGTCTACCTGCTGGGACAGCACCTGCTGCACTCGGAGGGATCCGGGACCCTCGTCGGGGTGGGCCGCGACGCGCGCTGGATCGCCGATCGGATCGCCGCGACCCCGCCGATCGTCCCGAGCACGGGTGCCGCGGGGCGGCGGGTCGGGCGGGTCGCGAGCGCGTGACCGCCGCGGGCGCCCGGGCCGGTCTGGCTGGCGCTGGCGGTACGCCCTTGCCGCCGCCGGGAGCCCGCGGTACGGTTCGCGAAGGGGCTCCGAGCGGTGTCCGACCGGCCGCCGACGGGGTCAGGGCGATGGTCGCATCGACGAGTCTCGAGCAGGCGCGCACCGCGTTCGCGGAGCGCCGGTGGGCGGACGCGGTCGACGCGTTCGAGCGTGCGGCCGACACCCCGGACGCGCTGCCGGGCGACGACCTCGATCGATTCTCCACGGCGGTCGACCTCGTCGGACACGTGGACCGAGCGATCGAGCTGTGCACCCTCGCGCACGAGGCGCACCTCGCCGCGGGACGCCCGGATCTCGCGGTGCGCAGCGCCACCTGGATCAGCCTGGAGTCGATCACGTCGGGGAACCCGGCCCAGGGGATGGGCTGGCTGGCTCGCGCGAGACGGCTCGTCGAGCGGCTGGACGAGCCGGGCTCCGTCGCCGGCTTCGTCCTCATCCCCGAGGGCCTGGGCGCGCTCTACGCCGGCGAGGCGGAACGGGCGCTCGAGCTCTTCCGCCGGGCGGGGGAGATCGCCGAGCGCACCGGCGACCCGGATGTCGCGGCGTTCGCGCTGCTCGGCGGCGGGCAGGCCACCATCATGGCCGGCGACACGGCGAACGGCGTCCGGATGCTCGACGAGGTCATGGTCGCCGTCACGGCGGGCGAGGTCGGCCCCGTGCCATCCGGTATCGCCTACTGCGCGGTGATCGGATACTGCCACCTCACGTTCGAGCTCCAGCGGGCCGTCGAGTGGACGCGAGCCCTGGATCGGTGGTGCCGGGGGCAGCCCTCGCTCGTCGCGTTCAGCGGGCAGTGCCAGGCGCACCGGGCGGAGCTCTTCCGCCTGCACGGCGCGTGGTCGGACGCCATGGTCGCGGCGGAGCTCGCCGAGCAGCGGCTGCTTGCCGGCGACTTCGGCGCCGCGTTCGGCGCGCACTACCAGCAGGCCGAGGTGCTGCGCCTGCGGGGCGAGTTCGCCGAGGCCGAGGCTCGATACCTGAGGGCCGCCGAGTCGGGGTGGGAGCCGCAGCCCGGGCTCGCGCTCCTGCGACTCGACGAGGGACGCGCCGATCTCGCACAGGCGCTCATCCGGCGCAGTGCCGAGAGCGCCGACCCCGCCACCCGCTGCCACCTGCTCCCCGCGCTCGTGAGAATCGAGGTGGCCGCGGGCGATCTCGGCGCGGCGCGGCGCGCCGCGGACGACCTGGCGGCGATGGAGCGGAGCAACGCGTCGGTCATGCTGCGCGCGATCGCGGCGTTCGCCGACGGCGAGGTCCTGCTCGCGGGCGGGGACCCCGCCGGGGCGTTCGGCCGCCTGCGGGTCGCGCGCGAGGCGTGGAGCGAGGCCGGCGCACCGTACGAGGTCGGCCGGTGCCGCGTGCTCATGGCGCGGGCGCGACGCGTGCTCGGCGAGGACGAGGCGGCGGAGCTCGAGGAGGAGCTCGCCGAGGCCGCCTTCGCCGAACTCGGAGCCGTGCCGGCGCTCGCGGCGCTCGCGCGCGAGCGCGGCGCAGGCGGCCGGGGTGCCGGTCCGCTGACCGGGCGGGAGGCCGAGGTGCTGCGGCTCGTCGCGCGCGGGATCACCAACCGCGAGATCGCAGCCGAACTGCATCTGAGCGAGAAGACGGTCGCGCGTCACCTCAGCAACATCTTCGCCAAGCTCGGCGTCGTGAGCCGGGCCGCGGCGACCGCGTGGGCGTTCGAGCACCGCCTCGTCTGAGGGGCGCTCGCGCGCGGCGCGGCGCGTCGGCGACATGGGTAGAACGACCCATCCGCGGCCGGCGCGAAGTTGCGTGCTTCTCCCGACGCGGCGGATCACGACCCGCGCGTAGCGTCGCGGACATGGACGTACCGATGCTGGCGGGAACGGTCGCTGCCGTGGTGTTCGCGATCGCCAACCTGCCCATGGTGTGGAAGGCGTTGCGGACCCGCGACGTCGGCTCGTACAGCCTCGGCAGCATCGGGATGATCAACGCGGCCAACGTCGTCTACTCCCTCTACGTGTTCAGCCTGCCGCCCGGACCGATCTGGCTGCTCCACTCGTTCTACCTCGCGGCATCCGCCGTCATGCTCGTGCTCTGCGCCAGGCAGCGTCAGCGGCGGCACCCGCACCCGACGAGCACGCACCGCTCAGCCGGCGTCGAGATCGGCCGGGCGCGCCGGACGGACCGGGTGCGGGCGGTGAAGCCCGCCCGCCTCGGTCCGTGGTCGGCGGCCGACCGGTCAGTCAGTGGGTGATCGCGTCGTGGTGCGCGCGCATCGCGGGGCGGATGGCGAGGGCTGCGACGACCACTGCGATCGCACCGCAGATCCACGACATCCACGCCGGTCCGAACGCGCCCGTCTCGACGTAGCGTCCGACCCACGGCGAGATGATCAGCAGCACGCCGAGCCCGCCCTGCACGTACTCCATCGCGACCATGCCGGGCCAGGCGAGGTTCACGACTCCGGAGACGACGAGCAGTGCGCCGAGCACGATCATCATCGAGACGGATGCCCCCATCGGTTCGAGGAACATCGTCGACAGTGCGACTGCGAGACCGGCGGCGATCGCCACCCAGTCCTCCCATCGCGTCCACTTCTTCATAGAACCCACCCCCTTCAGGTGGCGGCTCCCATATCTGGGTGTCGCTTCAACGTTAGAACCGACCGACCGTCCGGTCACGGGACCGAAGTCCCGCACCGGCGACCGGCCCAGTCCGTCGGCCGCGCCGTGACGACCGAGTGCCGGCGGGTGGTCGCGCCATCCGCGCGCGACGTCAGCTCAGGACGCGGAAGCCGCGCTCGCCCGTGGGGGCGAGGTCGGCGGTGCTGAGCGAGCTGACGTCGGCACCCGGCGGCCCCTCGTCCAGCCACGAGAGCATCGCATCGACGGATGCCGCGTCGCCCTCGATCTCGGCCTCGACCGCGCCGTCGTTGCGGTTCCGGATCCACCCGGAGATCCCGAGGCGCTGCGCCTCGACGCGCGCGCTGAACCGGAAGCCGACCGCCTGGACGCGGCCGTGGACGATGACGCGCTGCCGGATCATGCGGCGACCCCCTTGCGACGAGGGTAGACCGCGCGTCGCGCGACCGCACGGATGCCGCGCCCGCGGCGCACGCGTACGATGACCGGCATGGGGGAGGTCACCGAGTACGTCGCCGGGCTCCACGAGCCGGCGCGGTCGGCGGTCGAGGGCGTGTTCCTCGTCGCGCGCGAGGTCGTGCCCGATGTCGAGGAGGGACGCAGCTACGGCATGCCGGCCCTCCGATATGCGGGCAAACCGCTGCTCGCGGTGATGGAGGCGAAGGCGCACATCGGGCTCTACCCCTTCAGCCCGGCCGCGATCGACGGTGCCGCCGACCTGCTCGAGGGGTTCGACCGCACGAAGGGCACGGTCCGGTTCACCCCGGAGCATCCGCTGCCCGAGGAGGCCGTGCGACGCCTCGTGAGCCTGCGTCGCGACGAGATCGACGCGGCATCCGGCCGCCGCCGAGCGTGAACGCCGAGGACCGGCCCCGGCTGCTCGGCGCCGCCGTCGACCGGGTCCTCGCCGAGACGCTGCGCGAGGTCGCGGCGCGCGTCACCGACGGGACGGTCGCCGACTACATCCCAGAACTCGCCGACGCCGACCGCGAGGCGTTCGGGGTATCGATCGCGAGCGTCCTCGGGCGCTCCTACGGGGCGGGCGACGTCGACGTCGAGTTCACGATCCAGTCGGCGTCGAAGCCGTTCGTGTACGCCTTCGCGTGCGAGGAGATCGGTGCGGCGGCGGTGCACGAGCGGGTGGGCGTCGAGCCGAGCGGCGAGCCGTTCAACGCGATCAGTCTCGACGAGCGCGGGCGCCCGGAGAATCCGTTCATCAACGCCGGAGCGATCGTCACGACCTCGCTCGTGCCCGCAGGCGACGCCGACGAGCGCTTCCGGCGCATCCGAGATGCGCTCTCCCGCTTCGCCGGGCGCGAGCTGGACCTCGATGAGGAGGTGTACCGGTCGGAGGCGGAGACCGGGCATCGCAACCGCGCCCTCGCCGGCCTCGCGCTGGCCGCCGGGTCGCTGGCCACCGACGACGTGGACGCCGCGACGGACCCGTACTTCCGGCAGTGCGCGTTGCGCGTGACGACGGCCGACCTCGCCCTCATGGGCGCCGCCCTCGCGAACGGCGGCGTGCATCCCATCACCCGCGAGCGCGTGGTCGGGGAGCGAGCCGCCAGGGACACGCTCTCCGTGATGGCGACCTGCGGCATGTACGACCGGTCGGGGGCATGGGCCTTCCGCGTGGGGATGCCCGCGAAGTCGGGCGTCGGCGGCGGCATCGTGGCCGTCAGGCCCGGCGAGTTCGGCGTCGGCGTGTACGCGCCCCCGCTCGACGAGGCGGGCAACAGCGCCCGCGGGGTCGCCATGCTCGAGGCGCTCTCCGACCGGTTCGGCCTGCACATGTTCGACCACGTCGCTGAGCCCGTCACCCCGGTCGCCGAGGTCGACGTCGACCCGGCGACCCGCACCGTCACGATCGACCTCCGCGGCGAGCTCGACTTCGTCGCCGCGGAGCAGATCGTGCACGACGTCGGGCGGGTGCTCGAGCACACCGACGCCCGGGTGGTCCGGCTCGACTTCGGCGACGTCACGGTCGTCGCCGAGATCGCCGAGCAGTTGCTCGGGGCGACCGCCGCCGCCGCGGAGGCGGCGGGCGTCGAGGTGCGGGCCGTCGGGGCGCCCGACCGGGTGCTCGAGCAGTTCGGCGACCCGCGATGACGGCGAAGCGCCCCGCGGCGGATGCCACGGGGCGCTCCTCGTCTCGGGTCGGACGCGTCGCGTCCTCCTCGACCGACGACGGTCAGCCGATGCGGATCATCTTCTTGTTGACGAACTCGTCGGCGCCGAAGCGGCCGAGCTCGCGGCCCGAACCGGAGCGCTTCACGCCGCCGAACGGCAGCTCCGCGCCATCCGCCAGCACGAGGTTCACGAAGACCATGCCGGCCTCGATCGCGTCGGCGACGCGCATGGCCTGCTCCTGGTCGGTCGTGTAGACGTACGAGCCGAGGCCGAAGGGGATGTCGTTCGCGAGGCGGACGGCGTCGGCCTCGTCGGCCGCGCGATAGACCTGCGCGACCGGGCCGAAGAACTCCTCCTTCGAGGCCGGGTTCTCGGGCGTGACATCCGTCAGCACCGTGGTCTGGAAGAATGCGCCGTCGCGCGATCCGCCGTGCACGAGCGTCGCGCCGTGCTCGACCGCGCGCCTGACCTGCTCGTCGAGGCCCTCGGCGGCCTTGAGCGACGACAGCGGGCCGAGCGCCGAGTCGGCCGAGGTCGGGTCGGTCGCCTCGACCTCGGCGATCTTCGCCGTGAACTTCTCGAGGAACGGCTCGTAGAGCTCGTCGACGACGATGAAGCGCTTGGCGGCGTTGCACGACTGGCCGTTGTTGTCGAGTCGCGCGTCGACCGCGTTCTGCACGGTGGCGTCGAGGTCGTCGGTCGAGAGCAGGATGAACGGGTCGGAGCCGCCGAGCTCGAGCACGACCTTCTTCAGGTGCTTGCCCGCGAGCTCCGCGACCGCCGCACCGGCGCGCTCGGAACCCGTCAGCGAGACGCCCTGCACGCGGGGGTCGGCGATGACGGTCGCGATCTGGTCGTGCGACGCGTACACGTTGACGTAGACGCCCTCGGGGGCACCGGCGTCGCGGAAGATCTGCTCGATCGCCGCGGCCGACTCGGGGCACTGCTCGGCGTGCTTCAGGATGATCGTGTTGCCGATGATGACGTTCGGGCCGGCGAATCGCGCGACCTGGTAGTACGGGAAGTTCCACGGCATGACGCCGAGCAGCGGGCCGAGCGAGCTGCGGCGGATGATCGCCGAACCCTCGCCGTCGAGCAGCTCGACCGGCTCGTCCTTCAGGAACTCCGATGCCTTGTCGGCGTAGTACTCGTAGATCGCACCGGCGAAGTCGGCCTCGCCGAGGGCCTGCTCGATCGGCTTGCCCATCTCGCGGACGATGATCTCGGCGAGCTCCTGGCGGCGCTCGACGTGCAGTTCGCCGACGCGGCGGATCAGGGCGGCGCGCTCCTCGACGGTGGTCGACTTGGCCCACGTGCGGTGCGCCTCGGCGGCGCTCGCGATCGCGGCCTCGAGCTCGGCGTCGGTGATGGTCGGATACGTCTTGACCGTCTCTCCGGTGGCCGGGTTGACGACGGCGTAGTTCGTCATGGGACTCCTCTGGGTGTTGGTGCACGGGACTCGCCAGCCGGTCGGCGACGACGGTGCACGCCGTCTCCAAGCCTAAGCCGACTCGATCAGGATGCGATCGACGCGATGGCGGATCACGGAGTCCGGTTGGACGACCTGTACAACGGGGCCCGTCGGGCCCGTGGGTAGGGTGACGGGGGGATCCGCATCCGGCGGGTCCGATCGCCGAGGAGGGCGGATGGCCGACGCGGACCGGGATGCGGGCGGTGCACTGCGCGGCATCCGCGTCGCCGACTTCTCGCGCGTGCTCGCCGGGCCCTACGCGACCATGATGCTCGCCGACTTCGGCGCCGACGTGATCAAGGTCGAGTCGCCCGCGGGCGACGACACGCGTCACTGGATTCCGCCCGTCGATGCGACCGGCCGCGCCACCTACTTCGGCGGTGTCAACCGCAACAAGCGATCGGTCGCGCTCGACCTGACGGATGCCGCGGGGCTCGCCGAGGCGCGCCGGCTCGCGTCCACGGCCGACGTGGTCGTCGAGAACTTCCGGCCAGGCGTCATGGCCCGCTTCGGGCTCGCCTACGAGGACGTGCGGGCGCTGAATCCCGGCGCCGTGTACTGCTCGATCACGGGCTTCGGCGCCGGCGAGGGGGCCGCGCTCGCCGGGTACGACCTGCTCGTGCAGGCCGTCGGCGGGCTCATGAGCATCACGGGCGACCCCGACGGCGAGCCGTCGAAGGTGGGCGTCGCGCTCGTCGACGTGCTCACCGGCCAGAACGCCGTCGCCGGCATCCTGCTCGCACTTCGCGAGCGCGACCGCACGGGCGAGGGCCGCCTCGTCGAGGTGAACCTGCTGCAGAGCCTGCTCTCGGCGCTGACCAACCAGGCGTCCTCGACGCTCGCCACGGGAGCCGCCCCGCGGCGGCTCGGCAACCAGCACCCGAGCATCGCGCCATACGCGGTGTTCCGCGCGGCCGACCGGGAGCTCGTGATCGCGGTCGGCAACGACCGGCAGTTCCGCTCGCTCGCCGGGGCCATCGGGTCGCCGACCCTGGCCGACGACGCGCGGTTCGGCACGAACGCCGCCCGCGTCGCGCACCGCGACGCCCTGCGCGAGCTCGTCGAGCAGGCGCTCGCCGCGGCATCCGCCCGGCACTGGGTCGACGCGCTCGCGGCGGTCGGCGTGCCCGCCGGGCTCGTGAACGACGTGGCCGAGGCGATCGCGTTCGCCGAGGCGCTCGGCCTGGAGCCCGTTGCCGAGACGCCCGAGGCCGCCGCGGTCGCGCGGCCGCACCGGTCGATCGCGAACCCCATCCGCCTCGCCGGGACGGGAGCGGCCTACCGCACCGCGCCGCCTGCGCTCGACGCCGATCGCGGCGCCGACTGGCTGCCGCGGGGCTGACCGGCTGACCGGCCGCCCGCGCCGCACGAGCACCACGAGCACCACCGCACGAAAGGACCGACATGACCGCCACCGGGAACGACGCGACCGAGACCGACCCGACCGAGACCGACGTGACCGTGACCGCACCGCGCATCGACGCGGTCTTCGACCTCGACGCGCTCCTCACCGAGGACGAGCTCGCCTGGCGCGACCGCGCGCGCCGCTTCGCGCAGGCGCGCATCGCGCCGGTCATCGAGCAGGACTTCGAGGACCGGCACTTCCGCCGCGAGCTCGTTCGCGAGGCCGGCGAGCTCGGGTTCCTCGGCATGCACCTCACGGGGTACGGATGCGCGGGGGCCGGCGCCGTCGCCTACGGCCTCGTGTGCCTCGAGCTCGAGGCCGCCGACTCGGGTTGGCGCACGTTCGTCTCGGTGCAGGGTTCGCTCGCGATGAGCGCCATCCACAAGTACGGCTCGGAGGAGCAGAGGGAGCGCTGGCTTCCGGGCATGGCGAGGGGCGAGCTCATCGGCTGCTTCGCGCTCACCGAGCCGCAGGGCGGCAGCGACCCCGCGGCGATGACCACGGTCGCGCGCCGCGACGGCGACGAATGGGTGCTCGACGGCGCCAAGCGCTGGATCGGGCTCGCGTCGCTCGCCGACGTCGCAGTGGTCTGGGCCAAGGTGGCGGATGACGCGGGGGAGGACGCCGGCGTGGTGCGCGGTTTCCTCGTCCCGACCTCCACGCCCGGGTTCACGGCGACGCCCATCGACGGCAAGCTCTCGATGCGCGCGTCGGTGCAGTGCGACGTGACGTTCGACGGCGTGCGGTTGCCCGCCGACGCGATGCTGCCGGGCGCGCGCGGGCTCTCCGGGCCCTTCGGGTGCCTCAACGAGGCGCGATACGGCATCGTGTGGGGCGCCATGGGCGCCGCGCGTTCGTGCCTCGAGGCGGCGCTGGAGCGCTCGACGTCGCGCGAGGTGTTCGGCAGGCCGATCGGCGCGAACCAGCTCATCCAGGCCAAGCTCGCCGACATGCTCGTCGAGGTCGAGAAGGGCGTGCTGCTCGCCCTGCACCTCGGCCGGCTCAAGGAGCGCGGCGCCCTCACGCCCGCGCAGATCTCGGTCGGCAAGCTCAACTCGGTGCGCGAGGCGCTGAAGATCGCGCACGAGGCCCGCGCCATCCTCGGCGGCGACGGCATCACGTCGGAGTTCCCGGTCATGCGGCACGCCGCGAACCTCGAGTCGGTGCGCACCTACGAGGGCACCGACGAGGTGCACCAGCTCGTCATCGGCCGCGCGCTCACCGGCCTCAGCGCGTTCTAGTCCCGCATCGCGCTCGAGCGGGGCCGCCGACGCCGAGTGAGGCCGGCACCCGCGCGGGTGCCGGCCTCACCGGGTGGGCGCGATGCGCCGAACGCGTCAGCTGTTGATGCCGGGGATGACGAGCCAGCGGTTCTCGAGCACGATCCAGACGGCCATCAGCACGAGCGCGATGATCGTGAGCGTCATGCCGAGGCGTCCGCGCATGATGAGGGCGACGACGAGCACGACGAGCGTCGCGATGCCCAGCACCAGCGAGCCGAACGGGATGCCGGTGAGGAACAGCGAGAGCACGAACAGCCCGGCGACGATGATCTCGATGATGCCGATGACCGTCGAGCCGCCGCGGGCGCGGAGCCGCCAGATGCCGTCGACGATCGTGAGGACGCCGCCGGCGAGGGCGATGAGGAGGAGCCAGGTGAGCGTGATCATTTCAGGTTCCTTCGTTCTGCGGGGGCAGTGCGACGAGGGGATCCGCCCCTCGACCGCGCCAGCCTAGCCACGCGGAAATCGGCGCCGCGGCCCATTGCGCGGTGGCCTCCGCACCGTGTATGCCCACGCGCGCATGCGACATCCGCCGCACCTCGCCCATTCGACCGGCCGGCGCCGCCCGTCGTCCCGGATGCCGGGAATCGCGCCGGATCGGAAATGAAACGCTGCGTCATCGGGTTGCATCCCGTGGCCCCGGCCGTGCTGGACTCGTCTGCACCCGCCGGGGCTCACCGCCGCCCCGGCGACCGGCACCACCATCGCCGGACCACGACGTCACGAACGGAGCACCACCGAATGACCCGCACCCGCACCCTGCTCGGCCTCGCCGCCGCATCCGCCGCCGTCCTCGCGCTCGCCGCGTGCTCGACCGGGGACGCCGGTTCCGGCTCGACCGATGGGGGTGCCGCGGGCGACGAGTACGGTCTCGTGCAGGCCGGCACCCTCACGGTGGGCACCGAGGGCACGTACCGCCCGTTCAGCTATCACGAGGACGGATCGGGCGACCTCGTCGGGTACGACGTCGAGGTGGCGGAGGCCGTCGCCGAGGAGCTCGGCCTCGAGGTCGCCTTCCAGGAGACCCAGTGGGACGCGATCTTCGCGGGCCTCGACGCAGGACGGTTCGACGTCATCGCGAACCAGGTCTCGATCACGCCCGAGCGCGAGGAGCAGTACCTCTTCAGCGAGCCGTACACGATCTCGCGCGGCGTCATCGTCGTGAACGAGGGCGACTCGTCGATCTCGTCGTTCGAGGACCTCGAGGGCAAGACGACCGCGCAGTCCCTGACGAGCAACTGGTACGAGCTCGCCACCGAGTCGGGCGCGGACGTGGAGGCCGTCGAGGGCTGGGCGCAGGCCGTCGCACTCCTCCAGCAGGGTCGCGTCGACGCGACCGTCAACGACGAGCTGACCTTCCTCGACTACGTGAACACGACGCCGGACGCCGCGATCGAGGTCGCCGCCGAGACCGACGAGACCTCCGAGAGCGCGTTCGCCCTCACGCAGGACAAGGAGGCGCTGGTCGCCGCGATCGACGAGGCGCTGGCCGCGCTCGCCGCCGACGGCACGCTCGCCGAGATCGGCGAGAAGTACTTCGGCGCCGACGTCACCGAGTAGCCTGTCGCCGTCCCAGGAAGGCGGTGACCCGTGAACGAGGGCCTGCAACTGTTCCTCGAGTCGTTCTGGCCGATCGTGTGGGGCGGGGTCAGCGGCACCATCCCGCTCTCGCTCGCCTCGTTCGCGATCGGACTCGTGCTCGCACTCGGCGTCGCGCTCATGCGGCTGTCGAAGAACCGGATCGTCTCGAGGGTCGCCAGGTTCTACATCTCGGTGATCCGCGGCACGCCGCTGCTCGTGCAGCTGTTCGTGATCTTCTATGGACTGCCGTCGATCGGGCTCACGATCGACCCGTGGCCGAGTGCGATCGTCGCGTTCTCGCTGAACGTCGGCGGGTACGCCGCCGAGGTGATCCGCGCCGCCATCCTCTCGGTGCCGAAGGGCCAGTGGGAGGCGGCGTACACGATCGGGATGTCGCCCGCGACGACGCTGCGGCGCGTCATCCTGCCGCAGGCCGCCCGGGTCTCGGTGCCGCCCCTGTCGAACACGTTCATCTCGCTCGTCAAGGACACGTCGCTCGCGTCGCTGATCCTCGTGACCGAGCTGTTCCGGGTGTCGCAGCAGATCGCGTCGGCGACGTTCGAGTTCATGCTCATCTACCTCGAGGCGGCGCTGATCTACTGGCTGTTCTGCCTCCTGCTCTCCGGGGGGCAGTCGATGCTCGAGAAGAGGCTGGACCGCTATGTCGCCCACTGACCCGCCCACGCCGCCGCGAGGCGGCGACCCGTTGGCCCCGCGAGGGCCCGGGGCGACCGATGCCGCGGTGCTGCTGTCGGTCCGCGGCATCCGCAAGTCGTTCGGGTCGAACGAGGTGCTGCGCGGCATCGACTTCTCGGTGCGCCGCGGCGAGGTCGTCACGCTCATCGGGCCGAGCGGGTCGGGCAAGACGACGGTGCTGCGGTCGCTGAACGGCCTCGAGACCCCGGATGGCGGTGCGCTCGAGTTCGACGGAGGGCCCGCGATCGACTTCGCGCGTCCGGTCCCGAAGGCCGACCGCCTGGCGATGCGCGACCGCTCGGCGATGGTGTTCCAGCACCACAACCTGTTCCCGCACATGACGGTGATCGAGAACGTCGTCGAGGGGCCGATCCGCGTGCAGGGGGTGCCCAGGGCAGTCGCGGTCGCCGCGGCCGAGGCGCTGCTCGACCGCGTCGGGCTCGCCGAGAAGCGCGACCAGTACCCGCACCAGCTCTCGGGCGGGCAGCAGCAGCGCGTCGGCATCGTGCGCGCGCTCGCGCTGAAGCCCGACCTGCTGCTGTTCGACGAGCCCACGAGCGCGCTCGACCCCGAGCTCGTCGGCGAGGTGCTGCACGTGATCACGGAGCTCGCCGACGAGGGCTGGACCATGGTCGTCGTCACGCACGAGCTGCAGTTCGCGCGGCAGGCGGCCGACGAGGTGCTGTTCATGGACGGCGGCGTGGTCGTGGAGCGCGGTGCGCCGCGCGACATCTTCACGAACCCGCGCGAGGAGCGGACGCGAAGGTTCCTCGATCGGATCCTGCGGCCGCTGGACTGACCGGCGTATCCCCGACGGGCGTGGAGCCGGGGCGACTACCGTGAGGGCATGTCCGCGCGCGTCCTCGGCTCCGAACCGAGGGTCGTGAGCGGTCAGGCCGTCCTCGTCAGGGCCACGCGGTCGCGGCGCGCGCTCGGGGTGTTCCGGCTCGCGATCGCCGTCATCGAGATCGTCGCACTGATCGGCAACTACCAGTACGTGCTCGAGTTCCCGCTCTTCGCGTCGGTGAACTTCTTCAGCTACTTCACGATCCAGTCGGCCATGCTCGCGGTCGTCGTCCTGCTGGTCGCCGCCGGGTACGCGCTCACGCAGCGACGGGACCCGCCGATCCTCGCGGCGTTCCGCACGATCGTCACGGTCTACCTGCTCGTCTCGGGGATCGTGTTCGCGATCATCGCGGTGCAGGCGTCGACGCGCGACTACCGCCTCGAGGTGCCGTGGTCGGACACGCTGCTCCATTTCGTCGTGCCCCTGCTCGCCCTCATCGCCTGGACGGTCGACGCGGTCATCGCGGTGAACCCGCCCGTGCCGTGGACGACCATCGGGCTGGCCCTCGTCTTCCCGGCCGGATGGCTCGTCTACACGCTCATCCGGGGCGCCGACATCGGCTGGTACCCCTACTTCTTCCTCGATGAGAGCCAGGTCGGCGGGTACCCCGGGGTCGTGGTGTACTGCGTCGTCGTGCTGCTGATCTTCCTCGGCCTGACGTCGGTGCTCGTCGGGGTGCACCGGAGGCTCGCGCTGCGCGGGGTGCGCCGCCGGGTCTGGGCGCGGCGCCGAGCGGCGGCGATGGCGGCCGACCGCCCCCGTCAGGTCGTGGACGACGACGTGGTGCGGAGCGTCCCGGCGCGGTGAGCGGTGCGGCCCGTGCGTGATCCTCCCGGCCTGCGTGCTGCGGCGCTACTCGGCGGCGAAGGGTTCGAGTGCGGCGAGCACCTCGGCTCGGGCCGCGTCGTCGTCGAGTTCCGCGATGCGGCGCGCATGCTCGGCGGCGAGCACGCCGAGGAGCACCGGGCGGCGCGGATCGACACCGACGTCGAGCCATGCGGCGACCGACGGCGTCGCTCCGACGAGCGTGAAGACGTTCGGGGTCTCCGCCGTCTCGGCGGCCGCGGCCGTCCCGTCCGGGGCGTCGGGGCCGGTTGTCTCGTCCGACCCGTCCGTGCTGTCGCCGGACCCGCCGTCGCCCGGGGCCGCCGCCGCGGCATCCGACCGCCAGAACGGCTCGTCGAAGGCGAGCCACACGACGTCGGCGGCGCCCATGCCGAGCACGCCGATCGCGCGCTGGTGCAGCAGTGGGAGGGGCGGTTGGAACGTGATGGTGTCGGTCTTCAGGACGCCGATCGACGCGGTCACGATGACGCGGTGCATGCGGAGGGACTCACCGGTGTCGAACCGGAGGCTCACGCCCTCGTCGTCGGTCGCGATCCCGGTCACGACGCTCGAGCCCGCGATGTCGAGACCTTCGGCGAGCCCGTCGATGAGGGCGGTCCAGCCGCTGACGACGCGGGAGGTCGGCCGCCAGACCTGGTCGGGGTCGAAGCGCTGCGCGGAGACGCGCGTCGGGGCGGCGCCCGTCGTCGGCTCGACGCCGGTGGCGATGGCGTTCACCAGCCAGTCGCGCGGGCTCAGGCCGTCGGCGCCCGGCTCGCCCGAGATGGGCACCGCACCGGAGCGGACCAGCGCATTCGTCAGGGACGAGTCGGACGAGCTGCCGGCGGCCCAGGCCTGTGCGGTGGCGATCGCATCCCAGCCCGCCGGTGACGGCTCGACGACGACGCCCTCCGGTGTGCGGGCCTCGACGACGGGCGTGAACGGGCGCGTCGCGACGCCCGCTTCGGCAAGGACGGGACGGAGTTCGGCGCCGTCCGACGCGAAGACGCTGCCGAGGACGACGGGCCCGCCGAAGTCGTCGTCCTCGACGGTCCGCAGTCGACCGCCGAGGGTGGTGCTCGCCTCGACCACGACGACGTCGTGCCCGGCGTCGGCGAGCGTCCGGGCGGCGGCGAGGCCCGCGATGCCAGCGCCGATGACCGCGATGCGGTCGCCCTCGTCGGCGAGGTCCGCCACGGCGCGCGCGGCGCGGATGCCCTCGGCGTACGCACCGTGCACGGTGCCCGGCGCGTCGGTCGAGGTGCCTTCGCCGGCGATCACGAGGCGGCCGGCGACCGGTTCGGCGAGCGCCTCGCGAAGCTCGGGCGTGGATCCCACCGCGTCGAAGCTGAACGCGCCGCGCGTGAACGGGTCGCGGCTCCAGCGGGAGCGGAGGAAGGCCGTGGGGGTGGGCACGCCGCCCGGGGTCGGGGTGGGCGTCGGGCTCGGCGTCCGGGTGGGGGTGGGCGTCGGCGCCGGACCGCCGTCGGTGCACGCGGCGAGCGTGACGGCCAGTCCGCCGAGGGTCGCGGCGAGGAACGCGCGTCGCGGCATCCCCCCTGCGGGCCCCCGTGCGTCCATGGCCTCAGGCTATCCGCTCGCGACCCGGGCTCCCCGGCAATCCCCGGCGCGCACGGCTGCGCGCTCGCGCGCGCCAGGTCGACGGCCCGAGCCGTCTCGCATGAAGACCCGGGGAACAGGGCCCTCACGGGCCCCGAACCCCGGACCTTCATGCACGGGTTGGTCTGCGCGTACGACGCGCGCGACGCCGGGCGCGCGGCAAGCGTGGTCGGCGGCGCGGTGCCGCGGCTAGCGCGCCACCTCGGCGTCGGCGACGTCGAGCGCGGCGTCGATGATGTCGAGGCCGCGGACGAGGTCGTCCTCGCCGATGACGAGCGGCGGGGCGACGTGCATCCGGTTGAAGTGGATGAAGGGCCAGAGGCCGGCCTGCTTGCAGGCCGCCGCGACCTTCGCCATCGGAGCGGCGTCGGCACCCGAGGCGTTGAAGGGCACGAGCGGTTCGCGCGTCTCGCGGTCGCGTACCAGCTCGATGGCCCAGAACAGGCCGAGGCCGCGGACGTCGCCGACCGACGGGTGCCGCTCGGCGAACTCGGCGAGGCGCGGGCCGACGACCCGCTCGCCGAGGTCGCGCACGCGCTCCAGGATGCCGTCGCGCTCGAAGACCTCGAACGTCGCGACGCCCGGGGCGCACGCGAGGGGGTGGCCCGAGTACGTGAGCCCGCCCATGAAGGCGACCGTGTCGAAGTGCGACGCGATCCGCTCGGAGATGACCACGCCGCCGAGCGGCGCATAGCCCGAGTTCACGCCCTTGGCGAAGGTGATCAGGTCGGGGGTCACGCCGAAGTGGTTCACCGCGAACCACTCGCCGATGCGGCCGAAGCCGACCATCACCTCGTCGGCGATGTAGACGATGCCGTACCGGTCGGCGAGCGCCCGGACGCCCTCGAGGTAGCCGGGCGGAGGCACGAGGACGCCGTTCGTGCCGACGACGGTCTCGATGATGATCGCGGCGATCGTGTTCGCGCCCTCGAGCGTGATGACCTGCTCGAGGTGGGCGAGCGCCCGCGCGGTCTCCTCCGCCTCGCTCGCGGAGTGGAACGACGAACGGTACGGGTACGGCCCCAGGAAGTGCGCGACCGAGCCGTCGGAGGGTTCGTTCGCCCAGCGTCGCGGGTCGCCCGTGAGCGAGATCGCGGTCGCGGTGCCGCCGTGGTAACTGCGGTACATCGAGAGCACCTTGCGGCGACCGGTCACGGCGCGAGCCATCCGGACCGCGTACTCGTTCGCGTCGGCGCCGCCGTTGGTGAAGAACACCTTGTCGAGGTCGCCCGGGGCGACCTCCGCGATGCGGCGGGCGAGCTCGCCGCGCACGTCGGACGCCATCGACGGCTGGATGGTCGCGAGGCGACCGGCCTGGTCCTGGATGGCGCGGACGAGGTCGGGGTGCTGGTGGCCGAGGTTGAGGTTCACCAGCTGCGACGAGAAGTCGAGGTAGGCGTTGCCCTGGTAGTCCCAGAACGTGGCGCCCTCGCCCGCGGCGACGGGCAGCGGGTCGATGAGCGCCTGCGCGCTCCACGAGTGGAACACGTGGCTGCGGTCGTCGGCGCGCACCTGCGCCTCGGCGGCCGCGTCGGGGAGGGTGCGTCGCGCCCTGTGGCGGTCGACGTACGAGGCCGCGGTCGCGCCATCCGTCGTCTCGACGGGGATGAGGGTGTCGGTCATTCGGGGTCCTTTCGCCCGGTGAGGTGACGCGAACGGTCGCGGCGGTCTGCGCGAAGCGCCGTTCGCGTCATCTCGGTGAGGCAGATGCGTGAGGGGCAGTCGGGTCGGGATCAGTGGTTCTGGGGGAATCCGAGGTTGATGCCGCCGTGCGTCGCCGGGTCGAGCCAGCGGCTGGTCACGGCCTTCTCGCGCGTGAAGAAGTCGAAGCCGTGCACGCCGTACGCCTTGCTGTCGCCGAACAGCGACTGCTTCCAGCCGCCGAACGAGTGGTAGGCGACCGGCACCGGGATGGGCACGTTGATGCCGATCATGCCGACCTCGACCTCGTTCTGGAAGCGCCGGGCGGCGCCGCCGTCGTTGGTGAAGATCGCGGTGCCGTTGCCGAAGGCGCCGGAGTTGATGAGGTCGAGGCCCTCGTCGTACGACGCGACGCGCACGACCGAGAGCACCGGCCCGAAGATCTCCTCGGTGTAGGCGCGCGATGTGGTGGGCACGTGGTCGAGCAGCGTCGGGCCGAAGAAGAACCCGTCTTCGTGACCGTCGACCGTGTACCCGCGGCCGTCGACGACGACGGTCGCGCCGTCCTGCTCGGCGATGTCGACGTACGAGGACACCTTGTCGCGGTGCACCGCGGTGATGAGCGGGCCCATGTCGGGCTCGCCCTCGGGACCGCCCGCGCCGTTGCCGATGCGGAGCCGGCCGATGCGCTCGGTGATCTTCTCGATGAGCTCGTCGGCGACGGGCTCGACGGCGAGGACGACCGAGATCGCCATGCACCGCTCGCCCGCGGCGCCGTAGCCGGCGTTGACGGCCTGGTCGGCGACGAGGTCGAGGTCGGCGTCGGGCAGCACGAGCATGTGATTCTTGGCGCCGCCGAGGGCCTGGACGCGCTTGCCGTGCTTCGAGGCCGTCTCGTAGATGTACTGCGCGATCGGCGTGGAGCCGACGAACGAGATCGACTGCACGACGGGCGAGGTCAGCAGCCCGTCGACCGCGAGCTTGTCGCCCTGGAGGACCGTGAACACGCCGTCGGGGAGGCCCGCCTCCGTCCAGAGCTGGGCGAGCCAGAGCGCGGCCGACGGGTCCTTCTCGCTGGGCTTCAGCACGACGGCGTTGCCCGCTGCGATCGCGATGGGGAAGAACCACATCGGCACCATGGCGGGGAAGTTGAAGGGGCTGATCACGCCGACGACGCCGAGCGGCTGCTTGAGCGAGTAGACGTCGATGCCAGACGAGGCGTTCTCGGAGAAGGCGCCCTTGATCAGGTGCGGGAAGCCGGTCGCGAGCTCGACGACCTCCTGGCCGCGGAGGATCTCGCCCATCGCGTCGGAGCGCACCTTGCCGTGCTCCCGGGTGATGATCTCGGCGAGTTCGCCCTTGCGCGAGTTCAGCAGCTCTCGGAATGCGAACAGCACCGTCTGGCGCTTCGCGATCGAGTAGTCCTTCCACACGCGGTACCCGCGCTCGGCCGACGCGATGGCCTCGTCGATCTCGGCCTGGTCGGCGAGCGCGACCTCCGCCTGGACGGCGCCCGTGGCCGGGTTGTGGACGGGCGCCGTGCGGCCGGATGCGGATGCGCGCAGCGCCCCGTCGATCCAGTGCCCGATCTGCGGCACCTCGGTGGTCGTCGCGGGCGATGTCGAGGTCTCGGTGAGGCTCATCAGTGTCCTTCGGTCGTGGTGGCGACGGATGCCTCGGCACCGCGTCGCGGGATGGAGATCGCCGCTCGGTCGTCGGGACCGGACAGATCGACCGACGTCGTCTAGGCTGGCGTTTCCCCAGTCTTACAGAGCCGAAAGGGCCGAGCGGATGCCAGAGCGTCGCGAAGACGAAGCAGATCGAACGGATCGTCCGGCCGCCCAGACGGGCGCTGCGGCCGGCGGCACGGGGATGTCGGCGACGGATGGAGCCCTGCCGACGGTCCGCGAGATCCTGGCGCTCGACGCGGTCGCGGCGGGCGTGCCCGAGGTGCTCGTGGGCGATGCGGCGCTCGATGCGCGCGTGCGCTGGGTGCACGTCTCCGACAGCGCGGGCGTCGCCCGCCTCCTCGACGGCGGCGAGCTGCTGCTCTCGACCGGATCGGGCTGGCCGACCGAGCCGGACGAGCTCCGCGCGTTCATCGCGGGCCTCGTCGAGGTCGGGATCTCGGGGCTCGTGCTCGAGCTCGGCGCGCACTACCGGTACGTGCCGGCCATCGTGCACCGCACGGCCGCCGAGCACGGGCTGGCCCTCGTCGCGCTGCACCGCGAGGTGAAGTTCGTCGGCCTGACGCAGGCCGTGCACCGGCGCATCATCTCGGAGCAGACGGCGGCGCTGCACGCGCGCGACGAGGTGCGCGAGCGGTTCACGGCCCTCGCCCTCCGCGGGGCGCCGGCCGACTACATCGTGCAGCAGCTCGCGCAGACCCTCGCCGCGCCCGTGCTGCTGGAGAACCTCGCGCACGAGGTCGTCGCGGCCGACCTGCCGCCGGAGTCCGAGGAGGAGCTGCTCGCGGCGTGGCAGCTGCGCTCGCGCGAGGCGCACCGGCGCGGGGCACGCGCGGCCGCCGCAGCCGACTCCGACGCCTGGCTCATCGTGCCGGTCGAGGCACGAGGCATCCGATGGGGGCATCTCATCGCGCTGCCCGGGCCGGCGCACCCGGCCGGCCGGACGAGCGTGCTCGAACAGGGCGCCATCGCGCTCGCGCTCGGCCGACTCGCCGACGGCGACGAGGACACGTGGGGCCGGATCGGCCGGCAGCGCCTCGTCGAGCACCTGCTCGGCGGGCGATTCGCGGCCCCCGGCGGCGCGGTCGCGCGGCTCGAGGCGGCAGGTCTCCCGGTGCACGGCGCCGACCTGTACGGCGTGGTCGCGACCGGTCGCGGCGCCGACGGCGATGCGGATGCCGCGGCGCGCGGGCTCGGCGGGCGTGCGCTCGACGGGCGTCCGGTCGGCACGGGCGCACCGGCATCCGCTCGGGTCGTGCTGGTGTCGCTGCCCGGCGGCACGCGATTCGACGACGACGCGGCCCGTCGGTTCGCCGGGCAGCTCGCCGCACGCGGCGACGGAACGGTGACGGATGCCGCGGGCGTCGCGCTCGCCGTCGGAGCCCGTGCCGGCGACCTCGACGGCCTCCTCGTCTCGGTGCAGGAGGCGCTGGACCTGTCGCGCACGCCCGTCCCGCGCGGCGCGCGCGGCCCGGTCGTGCGGCGTTCGCAGGATCGCCCGCTCGTCAGGCTCGTGACCGCGCTGCGCGACGACCACCGGCTGCAGGAACTGGGGGAGCGGATGCTCGCGCCCCTCATCGAGTACGACCTGGCGCGCGGCGGCGACCTGCTCGACGTGCTCGCCGCGATGCTCGCGCACCCGGGCAACCGCACGGCGGCGGCGCAGGCGAGCCACCTCTCGCGCTCGGTGTTCTACCAGCGGCTCGCGCTGATCGGCGACCTGCTCGACGCCGACCTCGACGACGGCGAGACGCTCACGGCGCTGCACCTGGCGCTGCTCGTGCGGCGCAGCGGGGTGCGCTGAGCGCCGACCGCGGCATCCGTTACTTGCTCTTGACAAGTGCACTTGCAAAGAGCAAGCTTGCCGGTGTCGGTCGCTCCGGACCGACCCGACATCTCAGGGGGAGACCATGACCACCAGCATCTTCGTGAACATCCCGACGGCCGATCTCGACCGGTCGAAGGCGTTCTACACGGCGCTCGGCTACACCATCAACCCGATGTTCAGCGACGAGAACGCCGCCTGCGTCGTGCTCGACGACAACGTCTACTTCATGGTGCTCACCAGGGAGTTCTTCCAGACCTTCACCGAGAAGCAGGTGACCGAGCCGAAGACCCACGCGCAGGCGCTCATCGCCCTGACCTGCGACTCCCGCGAGGCCGTCGACGAGTTCCTCGGCAAGGGGCTCGCCGCGGGCGGATCCGAGCCGCGGCCGGCGAACGACCTCGGCTTCATGTACACGCGCGACATCGAGGACCCCGACGGCAACATCCTCGAGTTCTTCTTCATGCACCCCGCGGCCGTAGAGAAGGGCCCGGACGCGTTCATGGCCGAGCAGGGCGCGCCGTCGCCGTCGGCCTGACCGGGTCGACCGCATGGCCTCCCGCGCGCGGGGCTTCGGCCAGTACGACGGCGTCGCCCGCGCCATCGAGCGGGTCGGGGAGCGGTGGGCGCTGCTCATCGTCCGCGACCTGCTCGTCGGCGCGCGCCGGTACGGCGACCTGAAGGCGAGCCTGCCGCGCATCCCGACGAACATCTTGGCCGACCGGCTGCGCGAACTGCAGGAGTCGGGTGTCGTGCGACGCGTGCCGACCGTGCGCGGCGGCTACGAGCTGACCGAGCTCGGCCGTGAGCTCGAGCCGGTCGTGCTCGCGCTCGGCCGCTGGGGGTGGTCGGTGCTCGGCGACCCCGGCGAGGGCGAGCAGCTGAGCCACGAGGCGCTCGTCATCGCCCTGCGGGCGGCGTTCCGGGCGGATGCCGCGGCGCGCGAGCCCGCGACCGAGTACGTGCTGCACGTCGGTCGCGCCTCGGTCGCGGCGACCGTCGCCGCGGGCTCGCTCGACGTCGTGCCGATCGGGCCCGACGCGGTGCCGCAGCCCCGGCCCGTGCCGATGGGCCTCGCGCATGCTGCTGCGCCGCCGGCCGAGAGCGTCGAGTTCGCACTCGAACCGGCCGAGCTCCGCGACCTCATCGCGGGCCGAGCGGATGCCGCGGGCGTGCCGGTGCTCGCCGGCGACGACGACGGGGTGGCGCGCTTCGCGCGCACCTTCCGGATCGAACCCGTCGAGCCGCCGGAACGCGCCGCGGGCGCGGGTGGCGCGGCCGAGGCATCCGTCGCCTGATCGGTGTCGCGGCGCGCCGGTCGGGGCCGCGCGCCGCGTCGCGGTCCGCGCGTCCGCCGGGTCGGGCGGTCGGCTCCGAACTCGAAGCCGATCGCGCAACCCCGTGACGACGGCGGCTGCGCAGGCTAGAACGGAGTGATGGCGACCTCCCCGCTCGTGCTCGGACCCATGCTGCGGCACGTCGACGAGACCTCGGCGACGATCTGGGTCGAGACCGACGACGCCGCGACCGTTCGCGTCCGCGCCGACGGCCGCGCCTGGGAGGCGCGGACCTTCGCCGTGCACGGCCATCACTACGCGCTCGTCGAGCTCGCCGACCTCGAACCCGGTGCCTCCCTGCCGTACGAGGTCGACGTCGACGGCCGGCGCGCCTGGCCCGAACCCGACTCGGAGTATCCGGCATCCGTCGTGACCACGTGGCTCCCGGGCAGGCGACTGCGACTCGGGTACGGATCGTGCCGGACGAGCGTGCCGCACGACGCGCACGGGAACCGCACGCACGGGGTCGACGCGATGCGCGCGTTCGCGCTCGCGATGGCCGCGGACTCGGCGGAGCGGCCCGACCTGTTGCTGTTCCTCGGCGACCAGGTGTACGCCGACCTCACGTCGGAGGAGATGCAGGAGTTCATCCGGAGCCGCCGCGACATCGAGGAGGAGCCGGGGGAGGAGCTGAAGGACTACGAGGAGTACGCCCACCTCTACCGGCTCGCGTGGTCGGATCCGGCGAACCGCTGGCTGCTGTCGACCGTGCCGACGGCGATGATCTTCGACGACCACGACGTGCGCGACGACTGGAACGCCTCGCTCGACTGGAAGCGGAAGATGGAGGCCACGTCGTGGTGGCACGGCCGCATCGTCGCCGGGCTCGGCTCGTACTGGGTGTACCAGCACCTCGGCAACCTCACACCGGCCGAGCGTGCCGACGACGGGATCTGGCAGCGCATCGCCGCGCACGACGGGCCCGGCGAGCTCGACCTCACCGATGAGATCGACGAGTTCGCCGACCGCAGCGACCGCGAGCCGACGAGTGTCAGGTGGAGCTACACGCGCGACTTCGACGACATCCGCCTCGTCGTGGTCGATTCGCGCGCGGCGCGCGACCTCGACCCCGACGCGCGCGGGCTGCTCGACGCCGACGAGCTCGCCTGGTTCGACGGCCAGTTGCGCGGCGGTTTCCGGCAGGTGCTCGTCGCGACATCGCTGCCGTTCCTGCTGCCCATGGGGCTCCACCACGTCGAGGCGTGGGACGAGGCGATCTCGCAGGGGGCCTGGGGTCGAACTCCCGCGCGGATCGGCGAGACGCTGCGTCAGGCCGTCGACCTCGAGCACTGGGCGGCGTGGGAGAACACGTTCCAGGCGGTCGCGCAGATGGTCGAGGAGCTCGCAGACGGCGAACGTGGTGCTCCCCCGGAGAATGTGCTGTTCCTGGCAGGGGACGTGCACTTCTCCTACCTCGCCGAAGTCGAGCGCGAGCGCGCGGACGGCGCTCGGATCCTCCAGGCCGTCTGCTCGCCGATCCGCAACCCGCTGCCGCGGTTCATGCGCTGGTTCGCGGTCGTCATGTCGTACGGCATCGCGACGCCGGTCGGCAAGCTCGCGGCGCGTTCGGCGAAGGTGCCCGACGCGCCGTTCCGCTGGCGGACGGTGAAGGGGCCGTGGTTCGACAACAACCTCGCGATGCTCGTCGACGAGCCGGACGGGCTGCGGCTGACGTGGCACACGGGCGTCGTGCACGGCGGCGACGAGCGGCATCCCGAGCTCGAACAGGTGGCGGGCATCACCGTGCCGGCCGATCGGCGCACCGGCATCACGGCGTGAGCCTCAGCGCGCGATGAAGAGCTTCCGCAGCGTCTCGGTCACGGTCCAGACCGTCGACATGCCCGCGTCGAGGCGCACGACCGACCCGGGGCGGAGGTCGATCGCCGGCAGGGCGGGCTCGACGAACTCGACCGTCGCGCGTCCGGCGATCACGAGGAACACCTCGTCGACCTCGACGTCGCGCATCGCGCCCGGGGTCATCTCCCACACGCCGAGCTCGCCGCCGCGTTCACCGTCGCCGGACTCGTCGAGCGGGGCGTACCCGGTCGACGGCGACCCGGACACGACCTGGTCGGCGGGAACGGGGTCGTGCGCGATCGGGAGGCTCGAGACATCCGTCACCGCCCCTGCGACGAGGCGCGCGAGCTCGGGCTCGGGCGCGCTCACGAGTCGAACCCCAGGCCGAGCGCGTCGAGGGTCTTCAGCAGCACGTTGCGTCGTCCGCGGTCGTGGTCGGCGCGGTCGAGCGACCAGCGCGTGGCGTTGATGCCGAGGGATGCCGCGGGTTCGGGCGGGAACGGCAGCGGCCGCGTGCGCACCATCTTCAGGCGGGTGCGCTCGGTGTCGCGACCGGCGAGCAGGTCGAGCATCGTCTCGGCCATGAACCGCGTCGACGCGACGCCGAGCCCCGTGAAGCCCGACGCGTATGCGACGCGCCCGTCGCGCGCGAGGCCGGTGAATGCGGTGAACTGCGTCGACGTGTCGATCGCGCCGGCCCAGCGGTGCGTGAAGCGCAGGCCCTCGAGCTGCGGGTAGGTCGTGAAGAAGTGGCTCGCGAGCTTCTCGTAGCTCTCGGGGCGGTCCTCGTAGCCCTCGCGGATGCGGCCGCCGAAGTGGTACACCGCGTCGTAGCCGCCGTAGAGGATGCGGCCGTCGCGGGTCATGCGCGAGTAGTGGAACTGGTTCGCCATGTCGCCGATGCCCTGGCGGTTCGCCCAGCCGATCGACGCGCGCTGCTCGTCGGAGAGCGGCTCGGTCATGAGAACGTAGTCGTAGACGGGCACCGTCATCAGCCGGTTGCGCTTCAGCAGCGACGGGAAGACGTTGGTCGCGAGCACCGCTCGGGTCGCATCGACGCGACCGTGCTCGGTGACGAGCCGGACCGCGCCGGTCGAGCCGGGCGTGTCCAGCCCCGTCACGGGCGAGTGCTCGAAGATCTCCACGCCGGCCTCCTCCGCGACGCGTGCGAGTTCGGCCGCGAGCTTCGCCGGGTGCAGGATGGCGCTCGTGCGCGTGTTCCAGATGGCGCCGAGGTACGTGGGGGAGTCGACCTGGTCGCGCACCTGGTGCTCGTCGAGGAGCTTCACCGTGTCGTCGCCGCGAGCCGCCGCATCCGCCGCCATCTCGTGCAGCCACTCGACCTGATGCGGTTCGATCGCGACGTCGAGCGAGCCGTTCCGCTCGAACTCGACGTCGACGCCGAGCTCGGCCTCGGACGCCTCGATCGCGTCGAGGTTCTCGAGCCCCAGCCGGTCGAGCTCGTCGATCTCGTCGGGCCAGCGGTTGAGGCCGTTCTCGCGACCGTGGGTGAGGCTCGACTCGCAGAAGCCGCCGTTGCGGCCGGATGCCGCCCAGCCGATGCGCTTCG
Source organism: Agromyces molybdatiresistens (assembly GCF_052748445.2). Taxonomy (NCBI): domain Bacteria; kingdom Bacillati; phylum Actinomycetota; class Actinomycetes; order Micrococcales; family Microbacteriaceae; genus Agromyces; species Agromyces molybdatiresistens. The sequence goes on from NZ_CM188258.1 coordinate 543,788, forward strand.
CCTCGAGGAGCACGACGTGGAGGTCGGGGTTCGCGCGCTTGGCGAGCACGGCCGTCCAGAGGCCGGTGTAGCCGCCGCCGACCACCGCGAGGTCGGCGGCGTGCGTGCCCTCGAGGCGCGGGCGGGACCGCTTCGCCTCGTCGGGCAGGTCGTCGATCCAGAACACGCGGTGCTGCGTGTCGGCGAGGCTGCGGTCGATGACGGATGCCGCGGGGCGGCGGCGTTCGAAGACGGTCGTTCCCATGGGTGGGATCACTCCAAGTCGGTCTGGTGCCTCAATCCTGCCGCATATTGCACAGTTGGACAATAGACAGGTCGTGAGGACGCCGCGGTCCGGCCGGACAGCCTGCCCGGGCCGGCGTTCGCGCCGCCGGGCACGAGGATCCTGGAGACAGGGCCGCGAGCGGACCTGTCTCCCGGATCCTCATGCGGAAGTCGGTCGCGGTGGGCTGTGGATGAAGGACCCTCGTGTCGGCGGTGCGGGGCAGGATCGAGCGCATGCCCGCAGTGCCGCCCGCTCCTCCCGTGCCCCCGCCCGCCCCCGACCTGCTGGAGTTCGACGCGGACTTCTCCGGCCCCGAGCTCGATCCCGCGCAGTGGATCCCGCACTACCTCCCCCAGTGGTCGAGCCGCGAACGCACCCGCGCCCGATACGACGTCGGCGACGGCGTGCTGCGGCTGCGCGTCGATGCCGACCAGCCGGCGTGGTCGATCGAGTACGACGGGGCGACCCGCGTGTCGAACCTGCAGACCGCGGTGCGGTCGGGGCCGGTCGGCTCGACGATCGGCCAGCACCCCTTCCGCGATGGGCTCGTCGTCCGCGAGGCCCAGGCCGACCGCCGCCTCTACACGCCGCACTTCGGGCGCATCGAGGTCGTGGCCGCGATCGACGACCTCGACGAGCACGCGATGGCCGCGCTCTGGATGATCGGGCTCGAGGACTCGCCCGAGCAGTCGGCCGAGATCTGCGTCTTCGAGATCTTCGGCCGCGACATCGCCGATGACGGCAGCGCGCTCGTCGGCATGGGCGTGCATCCGTTCGGCGACCCCGCCATCACCGACGACTTCGATCAGGTGCGCGTGCTCGACGATGTGCGCGAACCCCATCGGTACGCCGTCGACTGGCGGCCCGACGAGGTCGTCTTCTCGATCGACGGGCTCGTGCGCCGGAGCGTCGCGCAATCGCCGCAGTACCCGATGCAGCTCATGCTCAACGTCTACGCGTTCCCGCCGTCGCCGCCGTCTGCCGCTCGGTACCCCGAGTCGTTCGCGGTGCACGCGGTCCGCGGCTACCGCGCGGACTGAGCCCGCGCCGTCGCTCGCGGCGGCTCGTCGATTCGCAGGAGATCCGTCGATTCACCGGACCGTTCAGGCGGGATCGTCCTGTGAATCGACGGGACTCCGGTGAACCGGTCGAGGGGGGGCGGGGCGCTTCCTCGCGGGCTCGCGTGCTCAGGGGCGGGCGACGTGCTGCAGCGCGCGCTCGATCTCGATGAGGGTCATGAAGCTGCGACGCATCTCGCCGGTCGACGCGAAGTTCAGCACGATGTCGGCGTCGTGCACCGGGTCGTGGAAGACGTGCGTCGCGAGCACGCCGATGTGCCCGACCGGGCGGGGGAGGCCGGCCAGGAACGGCGAGAACCCGCCGAAGCGGAGCTGCATCGTTCCCGCGCCGTAGCGGATGCCGGGTCGGAATCGGTTCCGCGGCTCGGCGAGGTGCGCGAGCGTCTCCGGCGCGATCAGGTCGCCGGCGTGCAGCGCACGGCTGAAGGCGAGCAGGTCGTCGGGGGTGCTGATGATCCCGCCGCCGGCCCAGTCGCAGCTCAGGCTCGTGAATCGACTCGCCTCGACGCGGCCGAGCCGGAGCGGGGCGATGACGGTGCGCCCGGGCGCGGTCGTACCCGTGTCGCGTGAAGCAGCCGATGACGCGGGGCCGGGCTCGCGGTCGCGGTCACGGTCCGGCACCGAGTGGAAGAGCAGGGCGCTGTCGAGCATGCCGACCGGCCGGAAGATGCGCTCGTGCAGCACCCGGTGGAACGGTCGGCCCGTCACCTCCTCCACGATCCGGCCGAGCAGCACGTAGCCGGTGTCGGAGTAGCGGAACCGCTCGCCCGGCCTCCCGACCGGCCGCTGCCGGTCGCGACTGAACGCGAGCAGCCCGGCCGGCGTCCAGAGCCGGTCGCGTTCGGCGACGACGAGCTCCCGCATGCGTCGCCCGCTCGTCACGGGCCCGTCGAAGTAGTCGGCCACGCCCGCGGTGTGCGACAGCAGTTGGTCGACCGTCGCGCCGCCCGCGGCATCCGTCGTCGTGGTCGTGTCGAAGAGGCCGGTCAGCTCCTCGCGGGGGAGCAGGTCCGCGACACGGGTGTCGAACCCGATCGCGCGGCGGTCGACGAGTTGTGCGACGAGCGTCGCCGTCGCCAGCTTGCCGACGCTCGCGACGTGGAAGCGCCCGGTCCGATCCCCGGATCGGTAGTCGATGCCGTGCGCGGGGGCGCGGACGGCGACCTGCGGCGGACCGAGCTCGCCCCGCCGCCGCGTCACGTCGGCGAGGTGCCGGTCCAGGCGTGTGGCGAGCCGTTCGGCGGGGTGCATCTGCGAGAATCCTCTCGTCCCTGAACGTGATATCCCGAATCGGGATATCACGAGTAGGAATATACGGCCGTGTTCCCGTCGTCACAAGAGAGGCAGCGCGTGCACACGGCGGACGTCGCGGAGGGAGCCGGAGATGGGCAATGTGATCCTCGGTCTGCTCATGCTGCTCGGCCCGCAGACGTTGTACTCGCTGAACCTCCAGTTCCGGCGCGGGCCGTCGCTGTTCTACCGTGCGAGCTTCGGCAGCCTGCAGAGCGCCCTGCGCGGGCTGGTCGCCTCCGGCTACGTGACCGTGCACGAGGCCACCGAGTCCGGCCGGAACAAGAGGATCCACACGATCACCGATGACGGCGTCGCGGCGTTCCACGCGTGGATCCGCTCCCCGCTCGCCGGGGGCGACCTCGAGGTCGCGGCACTCAGCCGGCTCTTCCTGCTCGGGCTCGTCGATGACGTCGACGAGCGCCGCGACATCCTGGAGCACATCGTCGAGGAGGTCGAACGCGAGCTCGCGCGCCTCGAGGAGTTCGCGGCATCCCTCGACGAGCAGGTGGGCGAGGTGCCCGAGGAGTATCGCGACGTCTTCCGCTACCAGCGCGCGACGCTCGACTACGGGCTGATGTCGCACCGAGCGGGCCTCGCCTGGTTCCGCGACCTCGCGGACCGAGACGACGGCAGCTGACGTCGGCTCCGTCGAGCTGCCGCGTCGCTGGTCAGGCGCGGGGCGCGTGCGCCTCGAGGAACTGGTAGACCTCGGTCTGGTCCACACCCGGGAACGTGCCGGTCGGCAGCGCCGCGAGGAGCGAGGTCGGCGTTCGCGCGGCCGGCCACGAGGCATCCGCCCACTTCTCGGAGAGCTCGCCGGGCGCGCGGCGGCAGCACGACTCGTCGGGGCACCGCGACACCGAGCGGCGCGGCGTCTCGCGGCCGCGGAACCACTTGACGTGCTCGAACGGCACGCCGACCGAGACCGAGTACTCGCCCTCCTTGGCCTTCTCGATGCGCGAGGTGCACCAGAACGTGCCCGTCGACGTGTCGGTGTACTGGGAGTACGGGGTGAAGCGGTCCTCGGCGTCGAACACCGTGCGCGCCGTCCACTGCCGGCACACCGTGGTGCCCTCGACCGCGCCGAGCGCGTCGGACGGGAAGCGGACCGCGTCGTTCTCGTACGCCTTGATGATCGTGCCCGACTCGTGCACCTTCATGAAGTGCACCGGGATGTCGAGGCGCGCCGTCGCGAGGTTGGTGAACCGGTGCGCGGCCGTCTCGTACGAGACCGCGAAGTGGTCGCGCAGCTCCTCCATCGAGATGCGCCGCAGGTTCTTCGCCTCGGTGAGGTAGCGGACGGCCGCCTGCTCGGGGAGCAGGATCGCCGCCGTGAGGTAGTTCGTCTCGATGCGCTGGCGGAGGAAGTCGCCGTAGTTGCCGGGCTCCTCGTGGCCGAGCAGGTGCGAGGCGAGCGCCTGGAGGATGGGGGAGCGCGAGTCGCGCGAGGGCGACTGCTGCGTCGGCAGGTAGATGCGGCCGTTCCGCTTGTCGGTGACCGACCGGGTCGAGTGCGGCAGGTCGCCCACGTAGTGCAGCGAATAGCCGAGGTGGCTCGCCATGTCGGCGACGAGCTGGTGCGAGACGGGCCCGCCCGAGTGCCCGACGGCCTCGAGCAGCTCGGCCGCCTTGGCCTCGAGCTCGGGATAGAAGTTGTCGCGCGCGCGCATCTCGGCGCGCAACTGCGCGTTGGCCCGGCGGGCCTCCTCGGGCGTCGCGGCGCGCTCGCGGTGCAGCCGGTCGATCTCGTTGTGCAGCGCCAGGATCGTCTGCAGGGTCTGGTCGTTCATCGTCTTCGCGACGCGGAACGGTTCGAGCCCGAGCGCGGAGAACACCGGACCGCGCTGCGCGCGCTCGACCGCGATCTCGAGGGCGGCGCGCTCGGACGGCGCGTCCGGGCGCAGCAGTTCGTCGGCGGTCGTGCCGAGCGCGAGCGCGATGGTGCGCAGCATCGACAGCCGCGGTTCGCGCTTGCCGTTCTCGATCGCGGAGACCTGGCTGGGCGCCCGCTCGATCGCCGCAGCGAGCTGCCCGAGGGTCATTCCGGCCGCAAGGCGGCGCTCGCGGATGCGGCGGCCGAGCGTGAGGGCGTCGACCTCGTCGGGTGCGGGCTCGGGCGGAGCGCCGACCACGCCGACGCCTCGGAGGGGCGCTGCGGCGTACGCGGCATGCGGAGCCTGGCTGCGGACGGGATCGGCGGTGACCATGCCTCATGCTCACATGAGCGAGCGGATGCCGCAAACCGAACTCTCGCCAGAATTCTGCTCAGAGGGAGCGCTCGGCCCGTCCTGCGGGCCGGCGCGCCTCGGTTCGTCAGCGAAGAAGTGCTCGAATTCCATGTCTCAGTCGCCGGTGAGGGGGCGGAGGAGGGCCTCCTCCTCGGCGATGAGAGTCGCAGCGCGGCGGCACGCGTTCCGGCACGCCCGGGGTGCGGGCCGCTCCTTGGCTAGCCTCGGTCCATGGATCTCGTGGACGTCTGGCCGCTGTTCGGCCTCACCCTCCGTACGCCGCGCCTCGAGCTTCGGCTCGTGCGCGACGACGACCTTCCGGCGCTCGCGCGGGCGGCGATCCGCGGCATCCACGACCCGGCGATCATGCCGTTCGCGCACCCGTGGTCCGATGCGCCGCCCGAGGTGCTCCGCCGCGAACTCGCCAGGCATGTCTGGCGCGAGCGCGCGGCGACGGCGCCGGACGGCTGGACACTGCTCTTCGCGGTGGTCGAGGGCGGCGTCCCGATCGGGATCCAGGATGTGCGGGGGACGAAGTTCTCGACCCTGCGGACCGTCTCGACCGGATCCTGGCTGACGGCCTCGCGACAGGGCGCCGGGCTCGGGGTCGAGATGCGCGCCGCCGTGCTGGCGTTCTGCTTCGACCGTCTCGGGGCCGAGGTCGCCGAGTCGGGAGCCATCGACTGGAACGGCAGCTCGCTCGGGGTCTCGCGGCACCTCGGCTACGTCGAGAACGGCGAGAAGCGCGTCGTGACGCGCGAGCACCAGGTCGAGCGCGAGGTGCTGCTCCGCCTCGAGCGCGACCGCTTCGTCCGTCCCGACTGGACCCTCGAGGTCGACGGATTCGACGACGCCGTGCGCGCGCAACTCGGCATCTGAGCGGTCGGCGTCCTTCGTCTCAGGAGGTCAGTGCGGGCTTCAGCTCGTTGGCGAAGAACTCGAAGAAGCCGTCCTGGTCGGGCCCGAGGTCCATGATCGCGAGTCGGTCGTAGCCCGCCTGCTCGTAGGCGCGCACCGCCTCGGCGTGAGCCGCGACATCCGGCCCGCAGGGCACCTGTTCGCGCACGTCCTCCACGCGCACGTACTCCGACGCGGCCTCGAAGTTGGCCGGGTTCGGCAGCTCGCTCATGACCTTCCATCCGAGCAGCGACCAGCGGGAGAGCGCGTGCGCGGCCGTCGCCGCGGCATCCGCGTCGGGCGCCCACGAGACGCCGACCTCGCCGTAGCGCGGGCCGCTTCCGCCGGCCGACCGGTACGCCTCGATGAGGGATGCGTCGGGGTCGGTGCCGAACATCGCGTCCCCGAGCTCGGCGGCCAGCTCCGCGGCATCCGGACCGCCCGCGGCGACCGCGATGAGCGGGAGCTCGTCGGGCAGGTCGAAGACGCGCGCGTCCTCGAGGGCGAGGTACCGGCCGTCGTACGAGTGGTAGCCGCCCGACCAGAGCAGGCGGATGATCTCGATCGCCTCGCGCAGCATCGCCTGCCGCTCGCCGACGGCCGGGTAGCCGGCCCCGACCACGTGCTCGTTGAGACGTTCGCCGGCGCCGAGCCCCAGCGTGAACCGTCCGTCGCTGAGCAGCGACGTCGTCGCGGCGGCCTGCGCGATGATCGCCGGGTGGTAGCGCACCGTCGGGCAGGTCACCCCGGTCGCGAGGCCGACGCGATCGGTGGATGCCGCGATCGCGCCGAGCACGGACCAGGCGAACGGTGAGTGGCCCTGCGCGTCCAGCCACGGGTGGAAGTGGTCGCTGATCTCGACGAAGTCGAACCCCGCCTCCTCGGCGAGGCGCGCCTGCCTGACCAGTTCCTTCGGATCGAAACCCTCGGCCGCGAGCTTGTAGCCGTACCGGATCGTCATGCCGTTCCCCCTTCTGGCGTGCCCGAGCGACGGTAATCCGTCGTGCGGCCGATCGACACCGGTTGCGCCCGGGTCGACCTGCGTGTAGCGCCGCCGCGGCCGGCGGGCGAGGGGGCCGACGCGACACCGACCTCCGGTGGCGAGGGGGCGCGCGCGGTTATACGCCTCGCTTCTGCGCATGACAAGTCCCTTCTGAGGGGGCGACGGGCGCTCGTAGCGTGACCGGTGCACGACAGTCGATGGGGCCGATGCCGATGTGCCGGTCCCCGAGATCACGAAGGGGGAGACATGGTGGACACCGCAGGCACGGGCTCGCCCGACCTGAAGCACGAGGCCGGTGCCGCCGCGCACCGCGTGGCGGACACCGCCGAGCAGGAGGCCCGATCCGTCGGGCACGAGGCGAAGGACCGGGCGCGGCGCCTGGCCGACCGGGTCGGTGACGAGGTCCGGTCGCAGGCGTCGACCCAGCAGCACCGCGCAGCCGGCGGCATCCGAGGCGTCGGCGAGCAGTTCTCGCGGATGGCGTCCTCGTCCGAGTCGGACGGCATGGCGCGCGAGATCGTCGGAACCGTCGGCGATCGCGCGGAGCGCGCGGCAGCCTGGCTCGACCGGCGCGAGCCGGGCGACCTCGTCGAGGAGCTCAAGCGATTCGCACGACGGCGTCCCGGGGCGTTCCTCGCGATCGCCGCCGGAGCGGGCGTGCTGGTCGGACGATTCACCCGATCGCTCGCGTCCGACGCGAACGACGACGCCGACGCGCGACGCCTGACGACGGACGAGGCCGGCCGCACCCAGCGCGACCGGCTCGAATACGGCACCGACGCCGACCCGTACGTCGACGCCGGCGCCTACGGTCCAGCGGGAACCGGCGCGCACGTCGCCGGCGACCGGTACGACCGGACGAGCGTCACCGACACCCGCCCCCAGACGAGCGTCACCGACACCCGCTCCCAGCCGAGCCCACTGCCCGCCGAGCGGATGGGCGGAGGCGGGACGGGAGGCCTCCGATGAGCGGCATCGATCCCGGTACGGGACGCGGCGCGCACGCCGCGGGGGTTCCCGTCGACGCGCCGACGCCGTCCGAGCAACAGGCGGCGAACACCTCGCTCGGCGACCTCGTCTCGCAGGTCACGCGCGACATGTCCACGCTCGTCCGGCAGGAGGTCGAGCTCGCCAGGGCCGAGCTCACCGAGTCCGGCAAGCGCGTCGGCAAGGGATCGGGCCTGTATGGCGGGGCGGCGGTGGCGGGATACCTCGCCATCCTGTTCCTGTCGATCGCCGCGTGGTGGGGCCTCGGCTTCCTGATCGGCCTGGCGTGGTCGGCCGTCGTGGTCGCCGTCATCTGGGCGATCGTCGCCGGCGTGCTGTTCTTCGCCGGCAAGAGCGAGTTCGACCGCGTCAAGGGCATGCCCCAGACGGTCGACACCATCAAGGAGATCCCCGAAACGCTGAGAAGGAATGAGGTGAACCGATGACCAGCGATCCGGATGTCATCCGTTCGAACATCGAGCAGACGAGGTCGGAACTCGGCCAGGACGTCGACGCGCTCGCCGACAAGGTGAACCCCGGCAAGGCGATGCACCGCCAGACGGGCAAGGTCAGGAACGCGCTCCGTCGCGCGACGGATCGCGTGATGGGCAGCGCCCACGACGCGACCGACTCGGCGGGCGAGGCGATGCACTCCGCGGGCGAGGCCGTCGCCGACGCGCCGCACCGCGCGGCTCGGGCGACGCGGGGCAACCCGATCGCCGCGGGGCTCATCGTCTTCGGCGGCGCATGGCTGCTGTCGTCGCTGATCCCCGCGTCGGGCCCGGAGCGAGATGCCGCCCGGCGCGCGAAGGATGCCGCGCAGCCGCTGGTGCACGACGCGATGGACGAGGTCACGCAGGTCGCGAAGGAGTCGGCCGAGCACCTCAGGCCCGAGGTGCGCGACGCGGTCGACTCGGTGAAGGACCGAGCGAGCGAGGCCGCGCAGCGAGTCGGCGACGAAGGACGCGAGGCCGGGTCGGATGTCGCGGACGCCGCGAGGCACGGCGACCGATCGAACGACCAGCCGCCTGCCGGCTACGGCACGACGACGCCGGTCACCGCGCCGCCCGCCACCACGAGCCCGTCGACGACGCCGGCGACCCCCACGACGCCGCGCGTCCCCTGACGGGACGCCCCCAGGGGAACCCGAGCCGGCCCGGTGCCTCGGACCTCCGAGGCACCGGGCCGATTCACGTCCGGGTGACCGCCCGAGCCAGGCGCATCGACCGCTGCGGCCGAGGTCGGCCGGGACTGCGGCACGGCGCTCAGGCCGCGCGCACCGCGCCCGCGTCATCCGCGGCGAAGACCCGCTCGCCCTCGACGAAGGTCTGCTCGACCCGGGTCGCGCCGATCTCGGCGGCCGGCCCCGCGAACGGGTCGCGATCGAGCACGACGAGGTCGGCGTACGTGCCGACCTTGATGGTGCCGGTCACGTCGTCGAGGTGGTTCACCCACGCCGACCCGGCCGTGTACGCGGTGAGCGAGGTGGCGAGGTCGATCGCCTGCTCGGGCAGGAACGCCTCGTAGTCGCCCTCCGCGTAGGCGGGTGCCGCCTTCCGGTTGACGGCGGTGTGGATGGCGGCGAGCGGATCGGGCGTCGAGACCGACCAGTCGCTGCCCGCCGCGAGCACCGCGCCGGATCGCAGCAGGTCGCCGAACGGGTACTGCCAGGCGCTCCGCGGGTCCCCGAGGAACGGCAGCGTGAGCTCGACCATCTGCGGTTCGAGCGCCGCCCAGAGCGACTGCATGTTCGCCGCGACGCCGAGCTCGCGGAACCGTGGGATGTCCTCGGGATGCACGACCTGGATGTGCGCGATGTGGTGGCGGTGGTCGTTCCGGCCGTTGGCGCCGATCGCGTGCTCGACGGTGTCGAGGCACTCGCGCACGGCGCGGTCGCCGATCGCGTGGAAGTGGAGCTGGAAGCCGAGCCGGTCGAGCTCGGCGGCGGCCTCGTTCAGCACCGCCGGGTCGACGAACGAGATCCCGGAGTTGTCGGTGAAGTGCCCGTGCCCGTCGCAGTACGGCTCGAGCATCGAGGCCGTGAAGTTCTCGGCGACCCCGTCCTGCATGATCTTGATGCTGGTCGCTGCGAAGCGCCCGGCCCGGTAGGCGTCTCGCTTGGCGACGAGGTCGGGGATCTGCTCGATGCCGCGCGTGCGGTCCCACCAGATCGCGCCGACGACGCGCCCCGTCAGCTTCCCGGCGTTCGCGGCCGCGACGTACGCGGGGCCGGGGTCGCCGGCGTCGCCGTACGTGCCGACGATCGCGTCCTGCCAGGCGGTCACGCCGTAGGAGTGCAGGTACCGCTGGCCGAGCAGCACGGCCTCCGTCAGCGTCTCGAGGCTCGTCTCGGGGAGCAGTCGGTTCACGAGCGACATCGCGCCCTCGTGCAGGGTGCCGCTCGGCCTGCCGTCGGCGTCGCGCTCGATGCGCCCGTCGGCGGGGTCCGGGGTGTCGTGGTCGATGCCGGCGAGCCGCAGCGCGGCCGAGTTGACCCAGGCGCCGTGCCCGTCGCGGTTGGGCAGGAAGGCCGGCCGGTCGGGCACGACCCGGTCGAGCGCGGCCGCGGTCGGCGTGCCTCCGGGGAACGCCGACATCGACCATCCGCCGCCGAGCACCCAGTCGTCGTCCGGGTGCGCGGCCGAGTACTCGGCGATGCGGGCGAGGTACTCGTCCTGCGTCGACAGCTCGGCGAGGTCGCAGCGCATGAGGTCGAGCCCGCCCCAGACGGGGTGCACGTGCGCGTCCTGGAAGCCGGGCACGAGCAGCCGGCCACGCAGGTCGACGACCTCGGTCGACGAACCCACGAGGTCGCGGATGTCGTCGTCCGACCCGACGGCGACGATCCGGCCGTGGCGCACTGCGACCGCGCTCGCACGTGAGCGGACGGTGTCGGCCGTGAAGACGGGGCCGCCGGTGAAGACGAGGTCGGCGTGGGTCATGGCGCTGGGCTCCTTGGATCGAGGTGAGGGCGCGCGTGCGCACCGGGCAGGACGGATGCCGCGCGGCCGCGGTGTTCGGGTCCACCGCAGCCGCGCGGGGTTCGGACTCAGCCGCCGGACATCGTGCGGGCGATCTGCGTGGCCGAGTCGCCGGCGCGCTTCAGCACGACCGCGACGAGCGCGAGGGCGGCGAGGGTGAGCAGCAGCATCACGGTCGAGACCGCCGCGATCTCGGGCCGGAGGCCGCCGCGCAGCGCGCTCAGCACGTACACCGGCCAGGGCGTGGCGCCCGACACCTGCACGAACGCCGCGACGACCGTGTTGTCGAGGCTCAGCGTGAACGACAGCAGGAGGCCGGCGAGCACCGCGGGCATCGCGAGCGGGAGGGTCACGCGCCGGAAGGTCGTGAGCGGCCTCGCGTAGAGGTCGGCCGACGCCTCCTCGAGCTGCGCGTCGAGCCCGACGAGCCGGGCGCGCACGATGTACGTCACGACCGCGGTCGAGAACAGCGAGTGGCCGACGACGAGTCGAACGGTGCCGTCGTTGAAGATCGACAGCCCCGCGTCCTGCCCGAGGAACACGAGCCACGGCAGCAGCGCGACGGCGTCCACGATCTCGGGCGTGACCGAGACGAGCAGCAGCAGGCCGATGAACCACAGTGCCCACTTGCCCGGCTTCCGGGCGAGCGCGATGCCGGCGAGCGTGCCGAGCAGGGTCGCGAGCAGCGCCGCGATCGCGCCGGTCCGGAGCGACACCGCGACGGCGTCGCGCACCGCCGGCTTCTCCCAGAGCGCGCGGTACGGCTCGAAGCCGAACTCGTTCCACGCGATGAGCAGGCGCCCGTTGTTGAACGAGTACACGAGGATCACGATGATCGGCGCGAAGAGGAACAGGAAGACGAGGACGCTCCACACCGCCAGGCCGACGTCGACCGGTGATCGCCGCCGGCGACGGCGGCGCGCGACGGGTGCGTCGGTCGTGCGGGGCGCGGATGCCTCGGCCGCGCCGGTCGCGGCATCCGTCGTCTCGGGTGCGGTGGTGGTCATGCCGTGCCCTCCAGGACGACGCGGTTGCGGGCACGGAACGGCAGCGAGACGAGCCAGAGCAGCAGGCCGATCGCGGCGGCCGAGATCACGATCACGACGATGAGGAGCACCGCCATCGCCGATCCGAGCGCCCAGTTCTGCGCGGCCTGGAACTGGCTGGCCACGAGCTGGCCCACCATGTTGCCCTGCGCGCCGCCGAGCACGGTCGCCGTGATGTAGTCGCCCATGAGCGGGATGTAGACGAGCAGCAGGCCGACGATGATGCCGGGTCGCGCGAGCGGGAAGGTCACGCGCAGGAAGGTCGAGACCCGATTCGCGCCGAGGTCCTTCGACGCCTCGCGCAGCGCCGGCCCGACGCGGTCGAACGCGACGTACAGCGGCAGGATCATGAGCGGCAGGTAGTTGTACACCACGCCGATGAGCACCGCGGTGCGGGTGTAGAGGATCTCGAGCGGGCCCTCGGTGATGCCGACGGTCTGCAGCAGCTGCGACATCCAGCCCTCGGGGGCGAGGATGATCTGCCAGCCGATCGTGCGGACGAGGAAGTTCGTCCAGTACGGCACCATGACGAGCGCGATGAGCAGGCCGCGGCGGTTCGCAGGCGCCTTCACGGCCATCCAGTACGCCACCGGCAGGCCGATCGCGAGGCAGAGCAGGGTGCCCGCGATGCCGACCCACAGCGTGTTGAGGAACACGTCGAAGAACGTCGGCGTGAGGGCCTCGGCGTACCGGTCGAACGACAGCACGTCGGTGGCGTGGGTGCCGAAGATGCCCGGCTTGTAGCCGAAGCTGAAGTAGAGCACCGCGCCGACCGGCACGACGAAGAAGGTGACGAGCCACGCCCACGCGGGGATCGCGAGGGCGAAGCCCGGCAGGCGGAGACTACGCACCGGCAGCGGCCTTCGCCTTGTTCCAGATGTCGACCGTGCGCTGCTGCGCGTCGTTCACCTCGCCGTCCTGCATCGTCGTGATCTGATCCGGGGTGAAGAAGACGAGGTCGAGCATCTCGAGGCCGGCCTCGCTCGCGGCCTCCTCGATGCCCGCGGCACCGGTGTGGTAGCCGATGTAGTCGACCTGGAGGAGCTGGTTCTCGGGCACCATCGTCCAGTCGATGAACGCGTGCGCCGCCTCGGGGTGCGGGGCGCCGACCGGGATCGCCCAGTTGTCCATCCAGAGCTCGGTCGCGGGGGAGCCGAGCACCCACTGCCAGCGGTCGGGGTCGGGCGACTCCAGGATGCCGATGCGCGCGTCGCCGTTCCAGGACTGCATGAGCACCTGCGTCGCCTGCGGGATGGCCTGGCCGCCGGGGTAGGAGTCGAACGCCGCGATGTGCGGCGCGAGCGTATTGACGATGAAGTCCTCGCACGCGTCGATCTCGGCCTCGTCGGTGGTGTTCCAGTCGATGCCGTTCGCCCAGTAGTAGAGGCCCGTGACCTCGGCCGGGTCGTCCAGCACGCTCGTCCTGCCGCTCGCCTCGTTCTGGGCGGCGTCGAGGAAGTCGTTCCAGTCCTTCAGCTCGCGCGTGATGACGGTCTTGTCGTAGACGAAGCCGGTCGTGCCCCACGCCTTGCAGATCGAGTACTCGTTCTCCGGGTCCCAGCTGCGGCCGAGGAAGGCCGGGTCCATGTGCTCGAGGTTCGGCAGCAGGTCCTTGTTCAGCGGCTGGATGATGCCGTTCTCGATCATCTGCGGGATGAACGCGCCGGTCGGCACGATGATGTCGTAGCCCGAGGTGCCCTTCGCGGCGACGAGCTTGGAGATCAGCTCCTCGTTCGAGCCGTACGAGTCGAACGTGACCTTCGGTCCGAAGTCGGCCGTGAACGACTCCACGACCTCGGGGGAGTCGTAGTCGCCCCAGGTGTAGATGCTGAGCGAGCCCTCGAGCTCTCCGCCCGTCGCGACCGGCGCGGCCGAGGTGCTGCCGCCGCCCGTCGAGCAGGCGGCGAGGAAGGCGGTGCCGCCCATGGCGGCCGCGAAGCTCAGGAACCGGCGGCGGTCCATCGCGCGCTGGATGATGGGCACCTGCTCGGTGCTCGCGAGGATCCGGATCGGGGTGGACTTCTCGGCCATGTCGCTCCTTGGGGGTGTGGGTCGCTGGACGGGCTGGGTGGGGGTCAGTGGGTGGGCGGCGCGACGTAGCCGCCGGCGGCGGCCGCGTCGTCGGACGGGAAGACCTGCACGCTCGCGTCGCTCCACGAGCAGGTCACCGCCGAACCGACCGCGAGGTCGGGCGCCTCGGGCGTGGGACGGCGGGCGATGAGGCTCTGGTCGTCGCCGAGCCGGACGAGGTACTGCATGGTCTCGCCGAGGTGCGAGACCCCGAGCAGGGTGCCCTGCACGCGGTTCGCGCCGGTGGCTCGGGCACCGGCCGCGGCATCCGCCTCGATGCGCACGAACTCGGGGCGCACGGCCGCCTGGACCGTGGAGCCGTCGGCGATCGGGGCGAGACGGTCCGAGCGGATGCCGCGGACGAGGCCGTGCACGGAGTCCACCGCCGAGCCGCCCTCCGTCGCGGTGCCGCGGAAGAAGTTCTGCTGGCCGACGAAGGCGGCGACGTACGCCGAGGTCGGGCGGGCGTAGATCGTGTCGGCGTCGGCGAGCTGCTCGATGCGGCCGTCGCGCATGATCGCGATGCGGTCGCTCATCGAGAGCGCCTCGCCCTGGTCGTGCGTGACGAAGACGAACGTGATGCCGAGGCGAGACTGGAGGAGCTTCAGCTCGAGCTGCATCTCCTCGCGGAGCTGGCGGTCCAGTGCGCCGAGCGGCTCGTCGAGGAGCAGCACCGAGGGACGGTTCACGAGTGCGCGGGCGAGTGCGACGCGCTGCTGCTGGCCCCCGGAGAGCTGGGTCGACCTGCGGTCGGCGAATCGGCGCATCTGCACGAGCTCGAGCGCCTCCGAGACGCGCTGCCGTACCTCTGCCTTCGGCGTGCGGCGCTGCTGGAGGCCGTAGGCGACGTTCTCGGCGACGGTCATGTGCGGGAAGAGCGCGTACGCCTGGAAGACCGTGTTCACGTCGCGGCGGTACGGCGGCGCGCCCAGGACGGATCGTCCGGAGATGCGGATGTCGCCCTCGTCGGGCTGCTCGAAGCCGGCGATCATGCGCAGCGTCGTGGTCTTGCCGCAGCCGGACGGCCCGAGCAGGGAGATGAACTCGCCGGGCTGGATCGTGAGCGACAGTCCGTCGACCGCGGTCGCGTCGCCGTAGCGCTTCGTGACCTGTCGGAGTTCGACTGATCCCGTCGCGGCATCCTGCTCGTCAGTGGGTGAGACGGTCCTCGCCTCGGTCGATGTCGTCACCTGTGGGCACCTCCGGTTCACTGACGCCGCGTCGCGTCCGGCCATTCAAGCCCCCTGTTGCACGCGTGTGCAACGGAGCAGTGGAGAACCGGACGATCCATCGCTCGCGGCCCCTCCGCCTGACAGATCGTCCGGGCGATCGTCACGCGGGCGAAACAGTCGGCGGTGGTTCGTCATGCGGGCGAAACGCGGGCCGGAGGCATCCGTGCGTCGCGTCGCCCGGCCGGCTCACTCGAAGCCGAAGAGGGGCGGGAACGCGATGACGACCACCGCGGCCCACGCGACGTAGACGGGCAGGTACGCGGTCTGCCACCGCTCGAGTCGAAGGAACGGGATCCGTCCGCGCAGGAATCCGAGGTGCAGCCAGGCCGCCCGCGCGAGGTTCGCCAGCAGGATGAGGTTCAGGCCGAGCGAGGCCGTCTTGTTCGCGCTGAAGCCGAACTCGCCGATGCGCCCGACCATCGCGACGAGCACCACGAGGTCGACGACGAGCGCGCCGGCCAGCATCACGAACTGGATCCGCTCGAACCATCCTGCCGGAGCGAGGGGGTCGCGCGCCGAGTAGGAGTAGACGAGCAGCGCGAGCGCGACGACCAGCACGAGGTCGAACGCGATCAGGAGATCCCGGTTCGCGTCGACGAGGTTCCACTGCAGGGCCGCGGCGACGACGAGGGCGAGCAGCATCAGCGCGAACAGGGGCGTGAAGACCCTGGTGAGCACGGGAGCGATGTTCTCGATGACGCGCTGCTTCGCCTCGACGAGCCAGGCTGCCACGAGCACCGCGCCGGCGGCGCCGCACGGGATCACCCACTCGCCGACGAATGTCAGGACGTCGACCCCGATCGAGTCGAACACCACGACGGCGAGCATCGAGAGGCCGCCGCCGACGAGCGCGATGAGCAGGTAGTAGACCGCCCACTCGCCGCTGAACCGGACGAAGTCCATGCGGGCGTCGCTGCTCCGCCAGTCGCCGGCGGCGTAGGCGACGCCGGTCATGAGCCAGAGTGCGACGGCGGCGTGGACGGCCGCGAGCAGTTCGGTCATCGACGGCTCGGTCGCGAACGCGGCCGTGCCGGCGCCGGGACCGAACGGGTAGGCGTTCAGCACCACGGCCGCGAGCGCGAAGGCCCCGGCGATGCCGGCCAGCGCGCCCAGAGGTGGCCGATGCCGCCACGCGAACCACGCGGCGAGGAACGGCAGCACGAGGATCGCGACATTGCGGAGGAAGAACGTCGGGTCGACGCCGACCAGGTCGGCGACCTTTACCGCGAGGCCCGCGCCGACGCCCAGTCCGAGCGCGACGGCGAGGCCGTTCGCGCGGCGCATGAACGAGGTCGGTGCGCCCGCCGCGTCGCGGTCGCCGGATGCCGCGGGGCGCCCGCCGCCGTTCAGTCCGTCGTCGAGCACGAGCTGCTTCCAGAGCCGTTCGGAGTGGACCCGCGCGTACTCGCGCGAGAGCTCGTCGACCGCGCCGAGGCGCTTCACGGCGACGAGGAAGGCCTCGTCGTCGTGGAGACCGGCGGCGCGGAGGGAGTCCACGCGGTCGAGCAGGTGCCCCTCGAGCTCGTCGATGTCCTGCGCACTCAGCGCGTCGTGCCCTGCGAGCCACTCGCGCCACGAGGCGACGAGCTGGTCGAGCTCGCGTCGTTCGTCGAGCGTCATGTCAGGCACCTCCGAGTGCGAGTCGGGCGGAGCCGCCGCCGCCCGGGCCGTCGGGCCAGACCTTGGCGAGCACGTCGCCGACGACATCCCATTGGCGTCGCTGTTCGGCGAGCGTGGCCGCACCCTGCGAGCTCAGCCGGTAGTGCTTGCGCAGGCGCCCGGTCGGTGAGGCGCCCCACTCCGACTCCACATGGCCGAGCCGCTCGAGGCGGTGCAGCAGCGGGTAGAGCATGCCGTCGCTCCACTCGAGCTCGCCGCCCGAGAGTTCCGAGATCCGCTGCAGGATCGCATAGCCGTACGACTCGCCCTCGGCGAGGATGCCGAGTACCACCGGGGTGGCCGCGGCGGCCACCAGGTCCTTCCCGATGCGCATGGTGTCGTTCCCCCTGTCGGAGCGGAGCTCCGATGCCTATGCCTTGCAGTGCAAGGTACCTTGCAGCACAAGGTATCACCAGGGGGAGTCCGGATGCGACGTCTACGCCGCGGCGTCCGGTGCCGCGTCGTCCGACCGCGCCACCTCGAGGTGCGCGAGCAGCCGGAACCCGGCGAACGTGACGCCGAACCCGACGGCGATCCCGGCGAACGCGAGGAGGACCCATCGCGGCTCGCCGCCGAGCGCGACCACCACGCCGACCACGGTGAGTGCGGCCCCGAGCACCGGCCCGCCGACGAAGAGCCCGACTCCGAGCACGCCGAGCCGGGAGCGCGTCCGTGCGAGACGTCGCTCGTCGCGGGTGGGCCCGTCGTCGTGCGTCACGTGCCCATTGTGCTCCCGGTCGGGCTGCGGCATCCGCTCGCCCCGCGGGAGTTCTACGACGCAGAAGAACCGGGGAAGTTCACCCCCCGGATCGTCGTCCGACCCCCTCGCGGGGCGCGCAGCATGGTTCCACAGACCCCCGGACGGCATCCCAGGAGACGCCGGACGGACACACCGAGACATCCGATCGCTGCACCGAAGGAGCACCACGATGAGCACCCAGAACCGCCCCGGCGACCAGACGCAGACCGCCGCCGAGCTCCAGCTCGAGTGGGACGCCGACCCCCGTTGGGAGGGCGTGAAGCGCGACTACACCGCCGAGGACGTCGTCGCCCTCCGCGGCCCGGTCCGCGAGGAGCGCACGCTCGCTCGTCGCGGCGCCGAGAAGCTGTGGGAGAACATCCGGAAGAACACCGGCACGGCGTTCGAGCCGATGGAGAACCCGGAGTGGTCGGCCGCGCTCGGCGCTCTCACCGGCAACCAGGCCGTGCAGCAGGTCCGCGCGGGCCTCAAGGCGATCTACCTGAGCGGCTGGCAGGTCGCCGCCGACGCGAACCTCTCCGGCCAGACCTACCCCGACCAGTCGCTCTACCCGGCCAACTCGGTGCCGGCCGTCGTGCGCCGCATCAACAACGCGCTGCTGCGCGCCGGGCAGGTCGAGCAGGGGACCGACGACCGCGACTGGATGGCGCCGATCGTCGCCGACGCCGAGGCCGGCTTCGGCGGACCGCTCAACGCCTACGAGCTCATGCACCAGATGATCGAGGCGGGCGCCGCGGGCGTGCACTGGGAGGACCAGCTCGCGAGCGAGAAGAAGTGCGGCCACATGGGCGGCAAGGTGCTCGTGCCGACGTCGCAGCACATCCGCACGATCAACGCGGCCCGCATGGCGGCGGATGTCGCGGGCGTGCCCTCGATCATCATCGCCCGCACCGACGCGCTCGCAGCGACCCTGCTGACGAGCGACCACGACGAGCGCGACCGGCAGTTCGTCACCGGCGAGCGCACCGCCGAGGGCTTCTACCACGTGCAGAACGGCATCGAGCCGGTCATCGCGCGCGGCCTCGCCTACGCCGAGTACGCCGACCTGCTGTGGGTCGAGTCGGCCGAGCCCGACCTCGAGCTCGCCCGCCGCTTCGCCGAGGCCGTGCACGCGAAGTTCCCCGGCAAGCGCCTCAGCTACAACTGCTCGCCGTCGTTCAACTGGAAGCGCCACCTCGACGACGACCAGATCGCTGCCTTCCAGCGCGAGCTCGCCGCCATGGGCTACGCGTTCCAGTTCATCACCCTCGCGGGCTTCCACTCCCTGAACCACGGCATGTTCACGCTCGCCAAGGACTACAACGAGCGGGCCATGTCCGCGTACGTCGAGCTGCAGGAGGCCGAATTCGCCTCCGAGGCCGACGGCTACACCGCCACGCGCCACCAGCGCGAGGTCGGCACCGGCTACTTCGACCAGATCGCCACGGCGCTGAACCCGAACAGCGCGACCCTCGCCCTCGTCGGATCGACCGAGGAAGAGCAGTTCCAGCACTGATCGACGGCGGCCTCCCGTGAACGGGACCGCCAGCGAAGGAGACGAGACCATGACCATCACGATCGACCGCCCCACCACCACGCACGAGCCGAAGCCGGCCACGGGCAGCTTCCAGACCGTGCAGCCGCACCTCGAGGTGACCGCGCCGCTCGGCGAACGCTACGACGAGATCCTCACGCCCGAGGCGCTCGCGTTCGTCGCCAAGCTGCACGAGCGCTTCGCCCACATCCGGCACGAGCTGCTCGCCGTCCGCCTGCAGACGCGGGTCGACGCGGCGAACGGCCGCGACCCGAAGTTCCTCCCCGAGACCGAGTGGATCCGGAACGACCGCACCTGGCGCGTCGCGGGCGCCGGCCCCGGCCTCGAGGACCGACGCGTCGAGATCACCGGCCCGACCGACCGGAAGATGGCGATCAACGCGCTGAACTCCGGCGCCAAGGTGTGGTTGGCCGACCACGAGGACGCCACGAGCCCCACCTGGGCGAACGTCGTCGAGGGCCAGCTCTCGCTCTTCGACTTCCTGCGCGGCGAACTCGAGTACACGAGCCCCGAGGGCAAGGAGTACCGGGTCACGGCGACGGAGACCCCGACGATCGTGTTCCGCCCGCGCGGCTGGCACCTCGTGGAGAAGCGCCTGAGGTTCCACGACCGTGCGGGGCGCGCCATGCACGCTTCCGGTTCGCTCGTCGACTTCGGGCTGTACTTCTTCCACAACGCGAAGGCCCTCATCGAGGCCGGCCGCGGCCCGTACTTCTACCTGCCGAAGCTCGAGTCGCACCGCGAGGCGAAGCTGTGGAACGACATCTTCACGTTCGCCGAGGAGGAGATCGGCATCCCGCACGGCACCGTCCGGGCGACCGTGCTCATCGAGACGATCCAGGCCGCGTTCCAGATGGACGAGATCCTCTACGAGCTGCGCGACCACTGCGCGGGCCTCAACGCCGGCCGCTGGGACTACATCTTCTCGATCGTGAAGACGTTCCGCTCGCGCGGCCGCCGCTGGGTCATGCCCGACCGCAAGTCGATCACGATGACGGTGCCGTTCATGCGGGCCTACACCGAACTGCTCGTCTCGACGTGCCACCAGCGCGGCGCGCACGCGATCGGCGGCATGAGCGCCTTCATCCCGAACCGTCGCGACCCGGAGGTCACTGAGCGCGCGCTCGCCGCGGTGACGGCCGACAAGCGGCGTGAGGCCGGCGACGGCTTCGACGGCACGTGGGTCGCGCACCCCGACCTCATCCCCACCGCGCGCGCGGAGTTCGACGCGGTGCTCGGCGAGCGGCCGAACCAGGTCGACCGGCTCCGCGACGACGTGCAGGTGACGGCGGCGCAGCTGCTCGACATCCCGTCGGTCGGCGGCGAGGTCACCGAGAGCGGCGTGTACGACAACATCTCGATCTGCATCCGGTACATCGAGTCGTGGCTCCGCGGGACCGGCGCCGCGGCGATCGACAACCTGATGGAGGACGCCGCGACCGCGGAGATCTCGCGCTCGCAGGTGTGGCAGTGGCTGCACGACAACACGGTCACCGCCGAGGGCACGCGCATCGACCAGACGTCGATCGTGCGCATCATGGCGGCCGCCGTGGCCGACCTGCCCCGCTTCGAGGGCGACCGGTTCGACGACGCCATCTCGGTGTTCCGGTCGGTCGCGCTCGAGCCCGAGTTCCCGACGTTCCTCACCGTCGGGGCGTACGCCCGGTTCCTCTAGGAACACGAGCCGGTGGTCGAGTAGGACGCGAAGCGTCCGTATCGAGACCAGGAGGGCGGATGCCGCGGGACGGGAAGCCCGCGGCATCCGCTTCGCCGTGTCAGCGGAGGGGGACGGGGACGTCGACGCCGCCCTCCGGGGTGAGGCGGGCGTTCATCTTCAACAGGGTGGGCGCGGGGACGAAGCCGCCGGCGAACAGCGCCTCGCCCTGGCGGAACCACGGCGAACGGGAGATGAGCCCCGTCGGCGCGTAGCCGAAGTACGTCGCCAGGCCGTCGAGGTCGATGGGCGAGCTCATCTTCATCAGGGCCAGGTTGTCGCACTGCGAGATGATCCCCGGGTGCACCTTCGAGGGCCGCTGCGTCGAGAGCAGCAGCCAGAGGCCGAACTTGCGACCCTCGGCCGCGATCTGCACGAGCCGCTCGCGCACGGCGACCGCGACCGGCGAATCGAGCTGCGGCGAGCAGAGGTTGTGCGCCTCGTCGATGACGAGCAGCACCGGCCGCCGCTCCTCGCGCCGCTCCCACAGCTCGTCGAGCACCGAGAGCGCGACGACGAGCTGCTGGTCGGGCGTCGAGAATCCGCCGAGGTCGAGCACCGTGGCATCCGGTCGCTCGTCGATCACGTCCGTCGCGGCATGGTCGCGCCCTGCCCAGACCTCCCACTCCATGAGGCCCAGGTTCTCGATGCGCAGGGCGAGCTCGCGGTGCACGGGATCGTCGGACGCGCGCAGCGACGGCAGCACGGCTCCGAGGTCGGTCGTGTCGAGCGTCTCGCGCAGGTGCACGAGTGCGTTGTACTCCTGCCGGTCGGCCACCGCGTCGAGCTGCAGGACGGCCGCCTTCGAGGCCATGGGCATGTCCACGAACCGGGCGCGCAGCTTCTCGGCGCCCTCGATGTTCGGCCTGAGCACACGGATGTCGCGCTCGCGCAACGCGTCGGCGGTCGGGCCGCTCGCCCCCGGGTTCAGCTCCCCGAGTCGCACGAAGTCGGAGTTCGGGTCGAAGACGACGATCGGCAGCGCGGTGTGCGCGATGACCTGCTCGAGCACGACGCCGAGCGCGTAGGTCTTGCCCGATCCGCTCTGGCCGCACCAGAACGTGTGCCGGTTGAACCGGTGCGGCAGCAGTCGCGCGGGGCCGCCCGGCGGCGTGAGGTCGGTGCCGACCTCGAGCGCGGCGCCCGTGGCCGAGTGCAGCAGGTCGACCGAGGCCGGGTCGACCGCGGTGACCGACGCCGACGCGAACGCGACGCTCGCGCGCGTGTCGAGCAGCCCGTCGGAGATGACGCCGAGCAGGCGCCCGCGCAGGTGCCCGTGCTCCTCGTCCCGCTGCTCGACGAGGCCGAGCTGGCGCCGCTCGCCGTCGTCGACCACGACGAGGGCGCCCACGACGAAGCCGTCGGCGGGACCGGGGATGCGGAAGGAGCGGCCGTCGTCGGAGCGGGCGGTCACGCGGTCGGAGCGAAGGTCCATGCGCCGATCCTGCCACCGACCGGAGCGCCGGGGTACCGGCACGCGGCGGGTGTCGGTCGCGACGGATGCGGGCCACCCCGTTCGCGCCATGCGGTCATCGCGACCGTCGCCGTCGGATCCCGGCTCGGATCGGGCACGGCACTCGCGGGGTCGGCTCCACCGCGGAGGCGGTCCGAGGGGTAACGTCGCCATGTGACCGTCACGATCCGGCCCGCGGCGGCGGGCGATGCCGAGGCCCTCGCGCGGCTCGCCGCCGTCACCTTCCCGCTCGCGTGCCCGCCGTCGACGACGGCCGACGCGATCGCGTCGTTCATCGCCGAGCAGCTCAGCGAGGTGCGCTTCGCGGAGTACCTCTCCGACCCCGGGCGGATCATCCTCGTCGCCGAGCCGGACCGTGCGAGCGGCGCGGGCATCGCGCTCGCCGGCTCCGAGGAGGTCGCCGCGACCGGCGGCCTCGTCGGCTGGTCGATGCTCGTCGGTACCGAGGACGGCGTGCCGGCCGACGCGGATGCCGCGGCCAGCGTGACCACGCGACCGGCGATCGAGCTCAGCAAGATGTACGTGCACCCCACGGCCCATGGCGGCGGCATCGCGGGGACCCTCATGGCGGCGACCCTCGATGCGGCCGCGTCGGCCGGCGCCTCGGTCGTGTGGCTCGGCGTGAACCAGGAGAACGGCCGCGCCATCCGCTTCTACGAGAAGCAGGGCTTCGAGGTCGTCGGCTCGAAGGGGTTCCGGCTCGGCGACCGGATCGAGCACGACCACGTGCTCGAGCGCGCGGTGCGGCGGGCGTAGCGGAGCTACCGCGACGCCTTCACGTGCTCGTACGCCGCGAGCGCGGCGGCCCGCGTCTCCTTCAGGTCGACGATCGGCTCCGGGTAGCCGTCGGAGTCGAGTTCGGGCACCCACCGCCCGACGTACCGCCCGTCGGGATCGAACTTCTCCCGCTGCAGCTCCGGGTTGAAGACCCGGAAGTACGGCGCGGCATCCGCCCCCGACCCGGCCACCCACTGCCAGCCGAAGGGGTTGGACGCGGGGTCGGCGTCGACGAGGGTGTCCCAGAACCACTGCTCGCCGCGGCGCCAGTCGATGAGCAGGTTCTTGGTGAGGAACGACGCCGTGATCATGCGCGCCCGGTTGTGCATGCCGCCCGTGTGCCAGAGCTCGCGCATCGCGGCATCCACCACCGGCACCCCGGTGCGGCCCTCCTCCCATGCGGTGAGCGCCGACGGGTGCAGCCGCGGCCACGGGAACGCGTCGAACTCCTCGCGCCAGTTCCGCGTCGCGAGCTCGGGGAAGTGGAAGAGCACGTGGTAGGCGAACTCGCGCCAGCCGACCTCGGCGAGGAACTTGCGCGCCCCCTCGGTGCCGGCGGCTCGCTCCCGCGTCGCATGCCAGATCTGGTGCGGGCTGATCTCGCCCCATCTGAGGTGCGGCGAGAGCCGACTGGTCGACCGCCGGTCGAGCCGGTCGCGACCCGTGGCGTAGTCGCCGAGGTCGTCGGCGAGGAAGTCGCGCAGGCGCCGGTGGGCGGCGCGCTCGCCGGGCTCCCATGCGTCGCGGAGCCCGCCGGCCCAGTCGGGCCGAGTGGGCAGCAGGTCCCAGTCGTCGAGGTCGTCGCTCGCGGGGCCGCCGCGACCGGTCGGCCCGCCGTGCCCGTCGAGCTCGCTCGGCGCGGGAAGCGGGTGCCGCGGCTCGTCGGCCGCGAGGCACGCCTTCCAGAACGGGGTGAAGACCGAGAACGGCGTGCCCGACCCGGTGCGGATCGTCCACGGCTCGAACAGCAGCGACCCGTCGAAGCTGCGCACCTCGAGCCCTGCGTCCGACAGGTCGGACTTCAGGTCGGCGTCGATCTCGCGCTCGGGGCCGCCGTAGCGACGGTTCCAGAACACCGCGCCGGCGCCGACCTCGTCGACGAGCGAGCGGATGGCGCGGCCCGCCGCGCCGCGCCGGAGCACCAGCCGCACGCCGCGCTCCCGCAGGTCGTCGGCGAGCGAGGCGAGCGAGTGGTGCAGCCACCACTTCGCGGCACCGCCGAGGGGCCGGATGCCGGGGGACGCCTCGTCGAGCACGTGCACCGCGACGATCGGCTCGCCGCGTTCGACCGCCGCGTGCAGCGCGGGATGGTCGCCCACCCGCAGGTCGTCGCGGAACCAGACGATCGACGGCGCGGCACCCATGGGCTCGACGCTAGCCGAGGCATCCGTCGTCGTCGCTGGGGGTTGACTGCGGATCAGGTGGACGCGATCGCGGCGCCGCCCGTCTCGACCGGCACGTCGTCGCCCTCGGCACCTGGTGCGGGGGCCCGAGCGGCGGAGCGCGCCGCCGATCGCGCGATCGCCCACGTGCCGAGGCCCGACGCGAGGAACACCGCGGCGAGCACCCCCCACCCGGCGAGTCCATGCTCGAGCGCGGTCGCTGCCACGACGAGCGGTGCGCACATCGCCCCGATCGAGTAGCCCATGCCGAACACGCCCTGGTAGGTGCCCGCGCGGACGGGATCGGCGAGCTCGTAGCTCAGCCCCCAGCCGCCGGCCTGCGAGAGCACCTCGGCGAGCGCATGGGCGAGCGCCGCGCCGAGCACGACCGCCACGGCGCCCCACGCGGGCAGTCCGGCCGAGAGCGCGTACACGATGCAGGCGACGGCCATGAGCCAGGCGGCGATCGCCGAGACGCGGCCCGCGACGCGCAGGTCGTGGGTGCCGCGCGAGAGCGGCACCTGGAACAGGATGACGATCACGGTGTTCAGGATGAGCACGGCCGACACGACGACCGCGGGCGCCTCGGTGGAGTGGGCGACCCAGAGCGGAACCCCGATGTTCGTGACGGCGAACTGCATGCCGAACACTGCGGTGAGCAGGGTCAGCAGCAGGTAGCGCGGGTCGCGCCAGGGGGAGTGGGCGCGCAGCGCGATGCGCTCCGCCCGAGCGGAGGCGGCGACATCCGTCGACCCGGTGGCGGTCGTCACCGGTCGGGATGCTCGCGGCGCCGGGGCGTCGACCGAACGGGGGAGCCGGACGAGTTGCGTGACGCCGAGGAGCGATGCTGCGCCCGCCAGCACGATGGTCGTGCGGTAGGCCTCCGGGGTTCCGAGCGCGAGGGCGAGCGCCCCGATGCCGGATCCGGCGGCGATCGAGACGTTGGTGACGGTGCGGAGCACCGCACGGGCGCCGACGCGCGCCTCGCCGGTGAACGCCCGCGCGATGATCGCGCTCCGCGTGGCGTTCGCGCCCTGTTCGACCGCGCCCACGAGCATCGCGATCACGAGCGCCGCCGCGAAGTCCCCGGCGAAGACGTAGGAGACGAGCCCGATGCCGTCGGCGATCGAGAGGCCGATCAGCAACCGCCGTGCGCTGATCCGGTCGGCGAGCCAGCCGCCCGCGAACGACGACAGCACGCCGGCGGCGCTCGCGAGCGTGAGCACCACGGCGACCTCGTGGGCGGGCAGCCCGACGACGAACGTGAAGTACAGGACGGTCACCGTCAGGAAGATCCCGCGGCCGACCCGGCTGATGAGCGTGGCGACGACGAGTGCCCGCAGCACCGGATCGGCGAGCGGGGCGAGGAGGCGTGCGAGGAGCGGAAGTCGAGCCGGGGTGGTCACGCGTCAGTTCTCCCAGACCTCCGGATGCCTCGGAATCGATGTAGCGTTGTGCTACATGTTGCGCTACGTGCTCGATGAGCAGGACGTCGCCGCCGTCCGCTTCGGCATCTCCCCGCTGAGCGAACTCGGGCTTTCGCTCCGGGCCGTCCACGCTCCCGAGCGCTTCCCGCTGCAGCTGCCCTGGGTACGCCGGACCGAAGCCGCCCGAGGCGACCTCGACCACGAGGTGCTCGACGCGCTCATCGACGAGCGCATGTGGACGCCGGACTTCCTCAACCCGCGACCCCGGTCGCCGCTGACGCGTCTCGACGAGGAACTGGCGGCCCTGCGCGAGCTCCCGCCGGAGCGGTTCCACGAGGACCTCGTCGCCGTGCACGGCCGCGTGCCGGATGCGCTCGACGGTCCGCCCCGGGCGGCGATCCGACGGATGGTCGCCGCGCTCGAGGAGCTCTGGACGGCGAGCTTCGCGCCGTACTGGCCGAGGATGCGCGCGGTGCTCGAGGCGGACGTCGTGCATCGCGGGCGGCAGATCGCCCAGCACGGGCTGGGTGCGATGCTCAACGGGCTCACGGCGACGGTCGACTTCGACGGCGACGTGCTCCGCGTGCGACTGCGGGATCCCCGCGACCGCACGCAGGCGATCGTCGGCACCGGCCTCACCCTCGTGCCGACGATGTTCACGCGGCGAGCTTCCGCCCCCGTCGGCGACGGCCCGCCGATGCTCATGTACCCGGCGCGGGGGCAGGGCGCACTCTGGGAGGCGGAACGCGTCGCGAATCCCGCCGCGGTGGCCGGGATCCTCGGGGAGACCCGCGCCTCGCTGCTGGTCGCACTCGGCGATCCGGCCTCGTCGACCGAGCTGGGCGTGCGCTTCGGCGTCACGGCGAGCGCCGTGAACCAGCATCTGAGGGCGCTCCGCGACGCCGGACTGCTCGTGAGCACCCGGCACGGACGCAGCATGCTCTACCTGCGCAGCGAGTTGGGTTCCGCGTTGCTCGAGGGCGCCGTCCCCGCCGGCTGAACCGGCTGGATGCCGGAGGTCGTCGGGCCGGCCCGTCGGCGACGGGCGCGGGTTCACTGCGCGTGCCCGCCGCCGACGTGCCCGGAGGAGGTCAGAACCGGAGGGCGTGGAGGTAGTCGTACCCGACCTCGGCCGTCTGGAGCGGCGTGACATCGGGCGTGTCGTTCTCGACGATGTACTCCTCGACCGCGTGCGCCCGGAAGATCCGATCGAACGCGATCGTGCCCGTGCCGAGGTCCGCCATGTCGCCGTCGAGGTGGCGGTCCTTCACGTGGAACTGGCGCACCCGCTGCGGCGCCGCGGCGATGGTGTCGAGGGTGAACTGCACCGGGTCGGCCGCACCGGTGTTCACGCCGCCGGTGACCGCCCAGTAGAGGTCGATCTCGAGGTGGACGAGCGCCGGGTCCAGACGCTCGGTCAGCACCTGCCAGGGAGTCCGTCCGCCGCCGAGGTCGGTCGTGAACTCGTGCGCGTGGTTGTGGTACCCGTACGCGATGCCGTACGAGGCCGCGGCCTGGGCCTCGACGTTCATGCGGTCCGCGAGCGCCTGCCAGTCGGACAGGGAGTTCGAGGCGAAGTAGGGCACGTTCAGGTACTTCTGCCCGAGCGTCGCCGCGTTCTCGAGCTTGATCGCGAGCGCCGCGTCGTCGGCCGACACCCCGTCGTGGGACGAGGTGGCACGGATGCCGATCGAGTCGTAGAACGCGCGGAGTTCGGCCGCCGACCGGCCGAAGTAGCCGAGCGCCTGCTCCACCTTCGGGTAGCCGAGCTCGGCGATCGCGCGCAGCGTGGTGTCGTAGTCGCCGGGGCCCCAGGGCGCGCCGAGGTCCGCGCGCACCGTCCAGAGCTGGAGGCTGATCTTCCCGGGCGGGACCCGCTTCCACGGCTTGGTCGCGACGTCGGCGACGGCGGGCGTCGCCCCGCCTCCGAGGGTGAGCGCGGCGGCGGAGGCGCCGAGCAGCCCCATCAGCACGCCTCGCCTGCTGATGCCGCGCTGGTCGAGCGATGCCTGCATCGCCTGGTCGCCGTCGAATCCGTAGCACATGGGGGTGTCCTTTCACGAGAGCGCCGTCGCCCTCGACTCGCCTTCGAGCATGTGCAGTCAACTTTCGACGACGCAATGCGTTAAGTCAACAGGAACTGCACGCCCTGTAACACAAGCCGCGCAGCACAGGCCAGAAGTGGCCCGCCCGCGATCCCGGGACGGAGTCGCCCTCGAATGGCGGACCGGCGCGCCCGCTCGCCGCGGGCCGGCGCTACGCCGGCTCGTCGGCGACGCGCAGCACGAGCTTGCCGCGGACGTGCCCGCCGCCGAGACGCGCGTGCGCGCGCTCGCCCTCCTCGAGCGGGAACACCTCGTCGACGTGCACCCGAAGCGCCCCGTCGTCGACGAGGCGCGAGATCACCGAGAGGGTCCGCGCGTCGGGCGAGACCACGAAGCCGGTCGAGCGGATGCCGCGTGCGGCCGCCTCCGCGGCCATGGTGGGCCACGACCCGGTCGGCACGTTCACGATGAGACCGCCGCGGCGGATCACGTCGAGCGACCGCGTTCCGGTGTCGTCGACCACGTTGCCGACGAGGTCGATCACGACGTCCTGCTCGCCGGCGACCTCCTCGAACCGCTCGGAGGTGTGGTCGATGACGCGGTGCGCGCCGATCGAGCGGAGGAAGTCGGCGTTGCGCGGCGAGCCCGTCGCCGTGACCTGCGCGCCGAAGTACGTCGCGAGCTGCACCGCGAAGTGCCCGACGCCGCCGGCGCCGGCGTGGACGAGCATGCGCTGCCCGTCGTGGGCGCGCGCGACGTCGACCACCGCACCCCACGCGGTGAGCGCCGCGCACGGGATGCCCGCCGCCTCGACGAAGCCCGTGCCGATCGGCATCGGCGCGACGGACATCGACGGCACGCTGACGACCTCGGCGTAGGTCCCCGACATCCGTGGCACGCGCCCCATGCCGTAGACCCGGTCGCCGACCTTCAGCGGGTGCGCCGCATACGGCACCTCCTCGACGACGCCCGCGAAGTCGAGGCCGAGTATCGCGGGGTACGACGAGATCGCCGCCGAGACGCCACGGCCGAGCTTGGTCTTGCGGTCGATGGGGTTCACCCCGGCGGCCACGACCCGCACGAGCACCTCGTCCTGCACGCGGAGCGGCTGCGCCACCTCCGCCATCCGGAACACCGCGCCCTCGCCCGTCTCGTCGACCACCAGTGCCCGCATCGAAGCCCCCGTCCGCTCGCCTCCCGTCCGACCATTCTGGGGCACATTAGGCTGCGGGGAGCCGGTGGATGCGAGGGGGAACGGGATGCGCGCACTGTTCGGAGTGCTCCGGGTGGCCGCCGCCGCGGCCGTGATCGTGGCGATCGCCGGCCAGTTCGCGGTCAGCTGGTCGATGGTCGAGGATCGCGCGGCGTTCGTCGTCAACTTCTTCAGCTTCTTCACGATCCTCTCGAACGCGCTCACGGCGCTCGTCATGCTCGTCGGCGCGTGGCTCGCCTTCAGCCGGGTCGCCGACCCGCCGTGGTTCGACCTGGTGCGTGCGTGCGCGGTCACGTACATGGCGACGACCTTCGTCGTCTACAACCTGCTGCTCCGCGAGATCTCGCTCGACCAGGCGACGACCGTGCCGTGGTCGAACGAGATCCTGCACGTCTGGGCGCCGCTCTACGTCGTCGCCGACTGGGTCCTCGCGCCCGGGCGGCACCGGATCCCGTGGCAGCGGCTGTGGACGATCGCGCTCTTCCCGATCGCGTGGGCGGTCTACTCGCTCGTCAGGGGTGCGATCACCGGCTGGTACCCGTACCCGTTCCTGAACCCCGCGCAGGAGGCGGGCTACGGCGGGGTCGCGATCTACGTGATCGCGATCGCCGCGTTCATCCTGCTCGTCGGGTCGGGCGTGCTGGCGCTGAGCCGCACGCCGTGGCCCCACGCCGAGCCGGGCGTGGCCGGCCGTCGCGACGGGTCGGCCCGGTCCGTCGGGCCGACGACGGCGACGGATGCCCCGTCGGCGCCGGACCCGGACGCCGACCGGATCACGACCGGCTGAGCCATCCCGCGATCGCCTGGCGCATCGCCGCGGTCTGGGCCGCCTGCCCGTCGTCGCGGGCCGGCACGCGCTCGAGCGGCGCCCCGAGCCCGGAGGCCCAGCGCTCCGCGAGCTCGAACGGATGCACCGGGTCGCGCGGTGCGCCGACCACGAGCGAGCGGATGCCGCGGCTCGCGAGCGCGCCGAGCTCCGTGTCGGACGCGAACGCCCGGTTGCGGGGGACCTCGACCAGGCGGACGGCGCGTGCCGCGGCATCCGGCGCCCGGAACTGGGCGAGCAGCCCGCGACCGCCGAGCGGGGATGCCGCGGCGACCCGGTGATACGGCTCGGTGCGCGTGAAGCGTTCGGCGCCGCCCTCGGGCCCGTGCTCGCGGAGGAGCTCGCCGATCACGGGGAACGCGCGCAGGTTCGGCGGCAGCGACGTGTCGTCGAAGGCGGGACGGACGAACACCGCGCGCCCGACCGGCAGCAGGTCGCGCAGGGCGATGCGCAGGGCGATCGCCGCTCCCATCGAGATGCCGACGAGCGTGAACGGGCGGGCCGGTTCGGTCCCGCGTGCTGCGCCGGCCGGCTCGGTCGCGACGCTCTCGGCGACCTCGTCGGCGAGCCGGTCGAGCGCGAACTCCTCCGCGGCGCCGATGAGGGCGGAGGCGCCGTGCGCGCGGACGTCGGGAGCGATCACGTCGGCGGCTCCGCCGGTCTCATCGCCTGCGAGCCCCGCGAGCACCGGCCCGAACAGCTCGAGCGGTTGCCCGCGGTCGGCGCCGAGCCCGTGCAGGAGCACGAAGCTCACGCGAGCGGCCCCGGGCGGTAGAAGGAGCGGTCGGGACCGCCGACCCGCGCAGGCTCGACCCGACCGGGCTGCGGGCGGATGGCCTCGAGGAGCATGCCGGCCAGGCGCACGAGCTGCGCGATCTGGTCCTCGTCGCGGTCGACCCACCGGCACTGCGGGTCGCCGATCGGCACGAAGCCGTCGTGCTGCTCCCAGACGACGAGCGTGCGCTCGGCGCCGAGCACGTACTGCTGCCACCACACCTGGCGGAGGTAGCCGCGCGGGATGCCGCGCCACGGCTTCGACGTCGTCTTGATCTCGCACAGCTCGAGCGAGCCGTCGGCGCACACCTTGAGGCCGTCCGGCGTCGCGAGGTGCCGTCGCTCGGCCTCGGCGTGGAAGAGCAGGCTCGACGGTGCGATGCCGTGCTCCTTCCGGACCCATCGGGCGATGACGGGCTCGCGCTCGCGGCCGTGGTCGGTGTACCGACTGCCGCCGAACCCGCGGCGCGGCGCGCCGCCGTAGACCTTCTCGCTCGCCGCGGCGCGCACCGACGCCTCGGACGCGAGCTTCGCCGCATCCGTCGCCGTCACGCCCTGCGCCCTCGCCCGGAGCCAGGCCACCCGGTCGCCCGAGTCGGCGACGATGCGCGTCTCGTGCGCGAGCGGCGGCTGCCGGAGTGCCGACGCCACACGCGGTGCGACCGACTCGAGGTCGAACAGCGCGAAGGGGGTGTCGGTCACCCGACCACGCTACCCCCGCCCGCCCCCGATCGCCGGGCGCGGCGGACGCGCGGCGCTACTTCACCGCGCGGAGCGCGCCGCCCGCGGACTGCGCGATCATCGCCTCGATGTTCGCGGGGGAGAGCGAGTGGTGGATGGCCAGCATGCTCGCGCCGAGGACCGCGGCATCCGCCCCGGTCTGGGACAGCGTGATGTGCAGCGACTCGGTCGCGAGCGGCATCGAGCGGCGGTAGACGACCTCGCGGACGCCCGCGATCAGGTGCTCGCCCGCCTCGGCCATCGAACCGCCGAGGACGATGACCGACGGGTTCATGAGGCTGAGGCACGTGGTCAGCACCTCGCCGATGTCGCGGCCCGCCTGGCGCACCGCCTGGATCGCGTTGACGTTGCCGTTCTTCACGAGGTCGACGACATCGCGCGAGTTCGTCGCGGGGATGCCGGCCGCGGTGAGCGCGCGCGCGATCGCGCTCCCCGAGGCGAGGGCCTCGAGGCATCCGAAGTTGCCGCAGTTGCAGGCGATCTCGGCGCCGCGCGAGACGTAGACGTGGCCGATGTCGCCCGCGGTCCCCTGTGCGCCGCGCTGGAGGAAGCCGCCGGAGATCACGCCCGCGCCGATGCCCGTCGCGATCTTCACGAAGAGCAGGTGATCCACGTCGGGCCACGCGCGCTCGCGCTCGCCCAGCGCCATGATGTTGACGTCGTTGTCGACGAGGACGGGGACGTCGATCTCCTGGCGGATCCAGCCGGCGACGTCGAAGCGATCCCACCCGGGCATGATCGGCGGGTTGATCGGGCGACCGGTGCTGAACTCGACCGGACCCGGGACGCCGACCCCGATCGCGAGGAGGTGCTCGATGCGGCGGCCCGTGTGCTCGAGCAGCTCGCGGATGGCGGCCAGGACGGCGTCGAGCACGATGCGCGGACCCTCGGAGACCGCGATGACCGAGTTCGTCTCCTCGATGATGCGGCCGGTGATGTCGGCGAGCGCGACGCGGATGTGCGAGGCGCCGATGTCGACCCCCACGACGAACCGCTCGCTCGCCGTGATCGCGAACAACGACGACGGACGGCCGCCGGTCGACGCGGCCTCGCCGACCGGGCCGACGAGGCCCAGGTCGGTGAGGGCGTCGATGCGCATGGCGACGGTGGTTCGAGCGAGGCCGGTGATCGACGCGAGCTCGCTGCGCGTGCGGGGCTGACCGTCGCGGAGGATCTGGAAGAGGTCGCTCATCGCGGTCGATCCCAGCGCGTTCACGTGGGGCCGTTGGTCGCTGTGCGCACTTACGTCAACCATCTGCCAATTCTCCCATACCCTCCGACGAAACTCGCATGCACATGCATCCGTCGGAATACGCCCGGCGGTCCTGCTGCGCCACCGCTACTGCGACCTCGAACCCTGCCCCGCGAACCGCTGCTGCAGGAGCACCGCGATCACGATGATCACGCCCTTCGCGACCGCCTGCACGGAGGTCGAGAGGTTGTTCTGCGTGAAGACGTTGGTCAGGGTCGCGAAGATGAGCACGCCGAACACCGTGCCGGTGATGGTGCCGCGTCCGCCCGCCAGGAGCGTGCCGCCGACCACGACCGCCGCGATGGCGTCGAGCTCGTACAGGGTGCCGTGGGTGGACGTGCCCGCCGTGGTCCGGCCGAGGATCATGACGGCGGCGATGCCGGCGGTGAGGCCGGCGAGCGCGTAGAGGTACATGGTGTGGCGACGCACCGCGATGCCCGCGAGGCGAGCCGCCTCGCGGTTTCCGCCGATCGCGACCGTGCGGCGGCCGAACGTGGTCCGGTTCAGGAGGATCCAGCCGGCGACGGCGACGAGCACGAAGATCCAGATGAGCATGTCGACGCCGAGCAGGTCGGAGTTCATGAAGTCGATGAACTCGGAGATCCGGACGACCTGGGTCTGGCGGTTCGCGAGGATCTCCGCGAGGCCGCGGGCCGCGACGAGCATCGCCAGGGTCGCCATGAACGCGACGACCTTCCCGTAGGCGATCACGAAGCCGTTCAGGAAGCCCGCCGCGAGGCCGACGGCGAGGGCCGTGAAGACCATGACCAGCCAGGTGGAGTTGTCGGCCGCCGCCTGGACGGCCGACAGCGTGGCCACGACCGACGCGAGGCCCATGACGGAGCCCACCGACAGGTCGATGCCGCCGCCGATGATGACGAAGGTCATGCCGATCGAGATGACGCCGATGATCGAGGCGAGCCGGACGATCACGAGGATGTTGTCGATGTTCGTGAAGCGGTCGCCGGCCGTGATCGCGCCGACCGCGAAGAGCGCGGCGAGGGCGAGGATCAGGCCGAGGTTGCGGCCGACCGAGCCGCTGAGCAGGCTCTTCGCGGTGAATCGCGACCGCTGACCGGGTTCGGGCGCCGCAGGGCCGCCTTCGGCCGGGGCGATGGTGGGGGACTGGGACTCGCTCACGCGGCGGTTCCTTTCATGACGAGGTCGAGCACCTGGTGCTCGTCGATCTGGTCTGACTTCACGGTGGTGAGGATGCGTCCGTCCCCGACGACGAGGACGGTGTCGGCGAGTCCGAGCACCTCCTCGATCTCGCTCGAGACGACGACGACGGCGTCGCCGTTCGCGGCGAGCCGGCGGATCAGGGCGTAGATCTCGGCGCGGGCGCCGACATCCACTCCGCGCGTCGGCTCGTCGAGGAGGAGCACGGACGTGCGGTTCACGAGCCAGCGCGCCAGCAGGATCTTCTGCTGGTTGCCGCCCGAGAGCGTGCGGGCCGGACGGTCGGGGTCGGCCGGGCGCAGTTCGAGCGCGTCGATCTGCTCGGCGGCGATGCGGCGCTCGCGCCGCTCGTCGACGAACCCGCCCTTGGCGAACCTCGTGAACGACGAGAGGGTGACGTTCCGGAAGATCGGCTCGTCGAGCAGCAGCCCCTGGCTCTTGCGCTCCTCCGGCGAGAGGCCGATACCCGAGCGGACGGCGTCGCGGACCGAGCCGCGGCGGAGCTCGCGGCCGTTCGAGCGGACGGTGCCGCCCGTCGCGCGCCTCGCGCCGTAGATCGTCTCGAGGATCTCGGAGCGGCCGGAACCGACGAGCCCCGCGAGCCCCACGATCTCGCCCGCGCGCACCGTGAAGCTCACGTCGTGGAAGACGCCCTCGAGCGACAACCGCTCCACCTCGAGGGCGAGCGGCGCGTCGGCGGGGATCGGCGTGGCCGGCGGGAAGACGTTCTCGACCTCGCGGCCGGTCATCCGCCGGATGAGCTCCGAGGTGGGCGTCTCCGAGACCTCCAGGCCGTTCGCCGTGCTGCGGCCGTCCTTCAGGACCGTGATGCGGTCGCCGATCTCGCGGATCTCCTCGAGTCGGTGCGTGATGTAGACGACCGCGATGCCGTCGGCCGTGAGCTCGCGGACCACGCGGAAGAGGTTCTTCACCTCCTCGGTGTCGAGCACCGCGGACGGCTCGTCCATGATGATGAGGCGGGTGTCGTGCGACAGGGCGCGGGCCATGCTCACGATCTGCTTGTTCGCCGCGCTCAGCGAGCCGACCTCGCGTGTCGGGGAGAGGTCGCCGTGGCCGAGTCGCTCGAGCAGTCCCTTCGTGCGCGAGTTCGCCTCGCCGGCGCGCAGGAGGCCGCCGACCGCGAGCTCGTGCCCGAGGAAGATGTTCTCGGCGATGGTCAGGCCGTCGACGACGTCGAGCTCCTGGTACATCGTGGCGATGCCCAGTCCGATCGCGTCCTGGGGGGAGTGCAGCGAGACCTGCTCGCCGTTCCACTCGATCGTGCCCGCGTCCGGAAGGTGCGCTCCGGCGAGGGTCTTGATCAGGGTCGACTTGCCCGCGCCGTTCTGGCCGAGGATGCAGTGCACTTCGCCGGCGACGATCTCGAGGTCGACGTTCTTCAGCGCCTGGACGCCTGAGAAGCTCTTCGAGATCCCGGTCATGCGGAGTAATGCCGGAAGATGGTCGTCTTTGATCACTCGGAAATCATAACCGGAACTCACGCTGACGCAAGTGCTTTCCTCGATTCTCCTCATTTCCGATGCCGAGGGGGCCTTCCGGGCCGCCTTGGACCGCAGCCGCCACTTATAACGTCTCGCAAACATAAGTTGCGCAGAGCCGGGTACCTTCTGCTACGCTCACGAAACGTCAGCGTGGACTCCGTTGGGTGTGGTGGCACCCGGATGGAATCGAGGTCCATCTGGCGGTGCTGCGTCACATCCAAGGAGAGGAAACACGAATGAGTGTCACCCGCACTTCACGAGCCCGCATGCTGGTCATGGCGGGCGCATCCCTCGCGGTCGCCGGCCTGCTGGTCGGCTGCACGGCGGGCGGAACCGAGTCGAACGTCACCGAGAACCAGAACTCCGCCGAGGAGAACGCGGCGGAGGGTGACACGGTCGTCATCGGGTTCTCCGGTCCGGCGGCCGACCACGGCTGGCTCGGTGCCATCAACTCGGCCGCGATCGCCGCTGCCGACAGCTACCCCGACGTCGAGCTGCGCGTCGCCGAAGGCACGAACGACGCCAACCTCCAGATCAGCCAGGTCGAGACCTTCGTCAACGACGGCGTCGACGCCATCGTGCTGCTGCCCACCGACGGTGCGGCGCTGACCGAGGCCGCGACCAAGGCGATGGAGGCCGGCATCCCGGTCATCAACGTCGACCGCGAGTTCTCGAGCCCCTTCGCGGCCCGGGCGACGATCCTCGGCGACAACTACGGCATGGGCGTCTCGGCCGGCACGTACATCTGCGAGCGGCTCGAGGGCCAGGATGACGCGGTCGTCGCCGAGATCGCCGGCATCGACTCGCTGCCGCTGACCCAGGACCGCTCGCGCGGCTTCGCCGACGCGCTCTCCGACTGCGGCCTCGAGGTGACCAACCGCGTCGCGGCCGACTTCACCATCCAGGGCGGCGAGGCCGTGACCTCGCAGCTGCTGTCGGCTGCGCCGGAGATCGACGCCATCTGGAACCACGACGACGACCAGGGCGTCGGCGTCCTCGCTGCCATCGAGGCGGCGGGTCGTGACGAGTTCTTCATGGTCGGCGGCGCGGGCAGCGCGAACGCGATGCGCGAGATCCAGTCGGGCGACTCGGTGCTCGAGGCGACGGTCATCTACCCGTCGACCCAGGCCGCCGACGGCATCGCGCTGGCCCGGCTGATCGCGCAGGCCAAGACGATGAGCGACCTCTACACGCCGAGCGTGCCGAACCGGGTCGTCCTCGACGCGCCGGTCGTCACCGCGGACAACGTGGACGAGTACATCCAGTTCGCCTTCGAGTCCTGACCTGAAACACCCGAGGCTGGGCGCCCCTCGGGGCGCCCAGCCTCCCCTACACCAGAAAGGCAGCTCGATCTGCATGCGTGAACGACTCCGCGTCGCAATGGTGGGCATCGGATTCATGGGGGCCGCCCACTCGCAGGGATGGCGCGTCGCCCCGCGGTTCTTCGACCTCTCGGCCGAACCGACGATGAGCGTCCTCGTCGGTCGAGATCCGGTCCGGACCGCGGCAGCCGCCGAGAAGTGGGGCTGGAGCGAGTCCGCGACCGACTGGCGCGAGGTCGTCACGCGCGACGACATCGACATCGTCGACATCGTCACTCCCGGCGACAGCCACGCGGAGATCGCGATCGCCGCGCTCGCGGCCGGCAAGCACGTGCTCTGCGAGAAGCCGCTCGCGAACTCGTCGGCCGAGGCCGAGGCGATGACCCGGGCCGCCGAGGCCGCCGCCGCACGCGGCATCCGCTCGATGGTGGGCTTCACCTACCGGCGGCTGCCTGCGACCGCGTTCGCGCGGCACCTCATCGCCGAGGGGCGGATCGGCGAGATCCGCCACGTGCGCGCCTCCTACCTGCAGGACTGGCTGGTCGACCCCGGGTCGCCCATGACCTGGCGGCTGCAGAAGGACCGCGCCGGCTCCGGTGCGCTCGGCGACATCGGCGCCCACGCCATCGACCTGGCCGAGTACATGACGGGTCTCCGCCTGGGCTCGGTCTCGGGCCTGCTCGAGACCTTCGTCCGCGAGCGGCCGATCGCCGGGTCGTCCTCCGGGGCGATCGCGGGCGGGTCGTCGGCCCCGTCGACGGGCGTCGGCGAGGTCACCGTCGATGATGCGGCGTTCTTCCACGGGCGCTTCGACTCGGGAGCCCTCGGCGCGTTCGAGGCCACGCGCATGGCGACCGGTCGCAAGAACGCGCTGCGCGTCGAGGTCTCGGGCTCGCAGGGCGCGATCGCCTTCGACCTCGAGCACCTCAATCGCATCGAGTACTACGACGCCACGGCCCCCGCCACCGAGCAGGGGTTCACGTCGATCATCGTCACCGAGCCGGAGCACCCCTGGGTCTCGGCATGGTGGCCGGCCGGACACATGCTCGGGTACGAGCACGGCTTCGCGCACCAGGCGCACGACTTCGTCGAGGCGATCGCCGCCGGCGACGACCCGAGCCCGTCGTTCGCCGACGGCCTGCACGTGCAGCGGGTGCTCGATGCGGTCGAGCAGAGCTCCGGGGCGGATGGCGCGTGGGTGGGCGTCGTCGGGGGCGGCGCGGACTGAGTCCGCCGCCGCCGACGGCTCGGCGAGATCGGTTCCGCGAACGAAGGGGAGGAGCGGGATGACGTCGATCGACTCGGTCCGCCTCGGCGATCCCGTGGCGGCCGGCAGCCCGGCAGCGCCGGGCTCCGGCGGCGGACTCGCCGCCGGAGACGGCCGTGATGCGCTCGGCGGTGCCGACCGCGGGACCCTCGGCCTCGCGGCTCGCGTCGAGGCCGCCGTCTCGCGCACGCCCGGCGCGGTGTCCGCCGCATGGACGGCGGTGTCGGCGTCCGCCGGCGACCAGCCCGAACTGCGGGAGCTCGTGGAGCGGCTCGCGGGGCAGCGCGGCGGCAAGTACCTCCGCTCGAGGCTCGCGGCGGCGGCCTATCTCGGCATCGGCGGCACCGACCCGCGCGCCTGCGATGCGCTCGGGGCCGCGGTGCAGCTGCTGCACCTCGGCCTGTGCGTGCACGACGACCTGATCGACGGGGACGACCGCCGCCACGGCCGCGGGAACCTCTTCGGCACGACGCGCGATGCGTTGCGCGGCGTCGGCAGGGTCGGCGACCCCGACCACCAGGCGGCGTCGGCCGCCCTGCTGGCCGGCGACCTGGCGATCGGCGAGTCCCTCGGGCTCCTCGCCGGCGCCCCGGTGGGCGACGCCGTCCGTTCGGCGCTCGTGCGCGAGGTCGTCGGCGCACTGCGCCAGGCCATCTCGGGCGAGCTCATGGACGTCCGCGGCGAGGAGTCCTCCCCCGAGGCGGCGAGGCCCGCGCTCACGGCCGAACTCAAGACGGCGGGCTACAGCATCGTGCTCCCGCTCCGGCTCGGCGCGATCGCGTCGGGTCGAGCGGATGCCACCGCCCTCGCCGCGCTCGCCGACTACGGGCGGCACCTCGGCGTCGCCTACCAGTTCATGGACGACGAACTCGCGGTGTTCGGGGACCCGTCGCTGACGGGCAAGTCGACGAGCTCCGACATCCGCTCGGGCAAGCGGACCTTCCTGCTCCAGCTCGCCTACGCAGGCGCGTCGACCGCCGAGCGGGCGAACCTCGACCGGGACGTCGGCCGCGCCGACCTCTCCGACGCCGGGGTCGAGCGGGTGCGCGCGATCATGCGCGGCAGCGGCGCGCTCGAGCGGCATCGCGCGAGCATCGTCCGGCACGCGGCGCACGCGGTGTCGGCGCTCGACAGGGCGGGCCTCCCCGACGAGTTCGACGCGTACCTGCGGGTGCTCGCCCGGAGCGTCCCGGGCCGGTCGGCATGACTTTCGATCACCTGTCGCCGGGTTATCCCAATGGCAACGCAACTTCTGATTGACCGCGGGTGCAAGCTCGGCTAGCTTCGAGACGGGCCACGGCCCACGCGCAACGGTGCACAGGGAATGGAGTTCGACGATGAACGATGGACGGACCGGGATCTGGTTCGTGGGCGCTCGGGGAAGCGTCGCGACCACCGCGACCGTGGGTCTCGCCGCCCTCGCAGAGGGCCTGACCGAGCCCGTCGGCCTCACCACGGCCGGCCCCGAGTTCGCCGACGTCGCGCTCCCCGCGTTCGGCGACCTGGTGGTCGGAGGGCACGACGTCGCCGACATCCCGCTGGTCGAGCGGGCACGCGGGCTCGCCGCCGGCGGGATGCTGCCCGCCCGCATCGTCGAGGCCGTCGCCCCGCGGCTCGACGCGGTCGACGCCGATCTCCGTCACCTCCCCCGCACCCCGCGCGGCACCCAGCGCGACGAGATCGCCCTCCGCGCCGCCGACATCCGCGACTTCCGCGAACGGCACGGTCTCGACCGCGTCGTCGTCGTCGACGTCGCCTCGACCGAACCGCTCCCCGCCGATCGACCCGAATTCCACGACCGGGCGTCGCTCGAGGCCGCGCTCGACGACCCGGCGTCCGAGCCGCTGCCGTCGAGCACGCTGTCGGCGATCGCCGCCGTGGCCGGCGCGGGCGCACCCTACGCCTGCTTCACGCCGTCGCTGTCGATCGGCATCCCGGCGCTCCGCGGCCTCGCCGCGGAATCGGGCGTGCCGATCGCCGGCCAGGACGGCAAGACCGGCGAGACCCTGCTCCGCACGGTGCTCGCGCCGATGTTCGCCTCGCGCGGCATGCGGGTGCTGTCGTGGGCGGGCGCGAACCTCCTCGGCGGTGGTGACGGTGCGACCCTCGCCGACCCGGCGGCGGTGCAGTCGAAGCTCGCGTCGAAGAACCGCGGCCTGCACGACCTCCTCGGCGACGACGTCGTGACGCCGCTCCACATCGACAACGTGCCCGATCTCGGCGACCTCAAGACCGCGTGGGACCACGTGCACGCCGCGGGCTTCCTCGACACCCGCGTCACGCTGCAGACGACGTGGAGCGCCTACGACTCGACGCTCGCGGCGCCGCTCGTGATCGACCTCGCCCGCCTGCTCTCCCTCGCCGACGGCGCGGGAGTCACCGGGCCCGTCGCCGAGCTCGGCTACTTCTTCAAGGACCCGTGGGGAAGCGACGAGCACGCGTTCGCCCGGCAGTCCGACGAGCTCGTGTCCTGGGTGCTCCGGACGGCGGTCCGGAGGTCCGCGGCGAAGGTGGCCTGAGGTGGACGCGTCCACCTTCCTCCAGCTGGTCCGGGCGCCCGCCGGCCTGACCGTGCTCGGCGACGCGACCGCCGGCATGGCCGCGGCGGGGCGTCGCGGACTGCTGCCCAGGCTCGGCCTGCCCGTCGCGTCGGTCCTGCTCTACTGGGGCGGGATGGCGTTGAACGACGCGGCCGACGCCGACCTCGACCGGCTCGAGCGTCCGGAGCGGCCCATCCCCTCGGGCCGGGTCTCCCGGCGAGCCGCCGTCGCGACGGCCGGCGCGCTCACCGCGGCCGGTCTCGGCGTGGCCGGGCTCACCGGCGGGCGCTCGTCGCTCGCCGTCGCGGTCCCGCTCGCCGCCGCGATCTGGGCGTACGACCTCTCGGCCAAGCGCAACGCACTCGGGCCGATCGTGATGGCCGCCTGCCGCGGCCTCGACGTGCTGCTCGGCGCAGGAGGCGACCATGCGCGAGCCGCGGTCCGCCCCGCCGCCGTCATGGCCGGGCACACCGCGAGCGTGACGGCGCTCGCGCGAGGCGAGGTGCACGGAACGCATCCGGCGGTGGCGACGGCCGCCGCAGCGGTCACCGTCGGCTCGGCGGCCGCGGCCGTACGACCGACGACGGATGTCGCGGGCCTCGTGTCGTGGGTCGCCGCCGCCCGGTACGCGCTCCCCACGTTCCGGGCGCAGGCCGGCGCGATCGCCACTCCGAGCGGCCCGGTCGTGCGGGATGCGACGCGGCGCGGCATCCTCGCGATGGTGCCCCTGCAGGCGGCGCTGACGGCACGCGCGGGTCGCCCGGTCGATGCGCTCGTGCTGCTCGCGATCGACGCACTCGGCGGCCTGCTGACGCGTCGAGGCGGCAAGGGGCGTGAGATCACGTGACCGCCACGACCACGCCCGTGCGGCGGCTCGTGCTCGGATACGGCACGAACGGCCTCGCCGACCATCCGCTGGACGCCGCCCTCGACGTGGTGCAGGCGAGCGGCTACGGCGCGATCGCGCTGACGCTCGGCCACCCGCATCTCGACCCGTTCGCCGACGGATGGCGCGAGCGCGCGCTGCTCCTGCGCGACGACCTCCGGGCCCGCGGGCTCCGCGTCGTCGTCGAGACGGGCGGGCGCTACGTGCTCGACGCGTTCCGCAAGCACCGCCCGAACCTGCTCGACGACGACCCCGAAGCCGGGCAGCGGGTGGCGTTCCTCGTCCGCGCGATCGAGATCGCCGCGCTGCTCGGCGCCGACTGCGTCTCGCTCTGGTCGGGTGTGGTGCCCGAGGGTCTCGACGCGACGACGGCGTGGCAGCGGCTGGTCGAACGGATGCGACGGGTCGTCGCCGCAGCGCGGGCGCACGGCGTCCGGCTCGGGTTCGAGCCGGAGCCGGGCATGCTCGTCGAGACCGTGGGCGACGCGCTGCGTCTCCGGGCCGACCTCGGCGACCCGCCCGAGTTCGGCGTGACGGTCGACCTCGGCCACTGCGTGGTGGTCGAGCCGGGCGGTGTCGAGTCCGCACTCCGTGCGGCCGGGCGCCTGCTGGTCAACGTGCAGGTCGACGACATGCTCCCGCACGCGCACGAGCACCTCGAGCTCGGCACGGGGGAACTCGACCTCGACCTCGCGTTCCGCACGCTCGTCGAGCTCGGCTACGACGGGGTCGCGGCCGTCGAACTGCCGCGGCACTCGCACGCGGCGCCGCGCCTGGTGCGGGAGAGCATCGCACGCCTGAACGACGTGCTCGAGGGGATCGGAGCAGCAGCATGAGCATGAACGGGACCACGTCGACGGGCGTCGACACCCGCGACCGGCGGGACGGCACGACGGCGGCGCTCGCCAGGGCGGGTGCGCCGGCGGTCGTCGTCACCGACGAGCTCAGGGCGCGATACGGAAGCGGCGACACCGAGGAGCGCATCGCCGTGCTCGGCGTGCTCGACGACATCGCGGCGGAACGTCCGGCCCCCGACCTCGTTCGCGACGTCGGCGTCGAGCTGGTGCGCGACGCCCTGCGCAGCAACGACCCGCGCCTGGTCGCGGCCGCGATGGGTGCATTCGCCGGCCGTCACCTCGGCGACCACGACTGGCGGCACGGCGTCGTGAAGCTCGTGTTCATGGGCGTGCCGCTCGCCGGCGTCGCGCGGCTCGACGAACGCGCCGACGACGAGCTCGCGCGCATGGCCGAGGACCTCGCCGAGGAGCGCGAGGCCGCCGGCCGACCCGTTCCCGACGACCTGCGGGCACTGCTGCGGCCCTCGGTCGGCGTCGCGCCCGGCGCCGCCGCACCCGACCGTCCCGACCCCGAATCCGCCGACGCGACCGGGGACGCCCCCGGCTCCACCCGACCGGAAGGACGCTGAACGTGCGCATCTTCGACCCGCACATCCACATGACCTCGCGCACGACCGACGACTACGAGGCGATGTACGCCGCCGGGGTGCGCGCGCTCGTCGAGCCGGCGTTCTGGCTCGGCCAGCCGCGGACCGGCGTGACCAGCTACCTCGACTACTTCGACGCGATCACCGGCTGGGAGCGGTTCCGCGCCTCGCAGTTCGGCATCCGCCATCACGCGGCGATCGCCCTGAACCCGAAGGAGGCCAACGATCCGCGGTGTCGCGAGGTGCTGCCCGAGCTCGACCGGTACCTCCGCCGCGAGTCGGTGGTCGCGGTCGGGGAGACCGGCTACGACTCGATGACGCCCGAGGAGGACGAGGTCCTCGAGACGCACCTCGAGCTCGCGAGGCGCCACGGCCTGCCCGTCGTCGTGCACACGCCGCATCGTGACAAGAAGCACGGCACGCGCCGCACGCTCGACGCGATCGCGAACTCCGGGATCGCACCCGAGCTGGTCGTGCTCGACCACCTGAACGAGGTCACGGTCGACCTGGCCGCCGAGCGCGGCTGCTGGATGGGCTTCTCCATCTACCCCGACACCAAGATGGACCCGCAGCGCATGGTCGCGATCCTCCAGCGCCTCGG
This sequence comes from Agromyces molybdatiresistens, assembly GCF_052748445.2. Taxonomy (NCBI): domain Bacteria; kingdom Bacillati; phylum Actinomycetota; class Actinomycetes; order Micrococcales; family Microbacteriaceae; genus Agromyces; species Agromyces molybdatiresistens. The sequence goes on from NZ_CM188258.1 coordinate 587,188, forward strand.
CACCGAGCGGATGCTCGTGAACTCCGCGGCGGACTGGGGGCGCTCCGACCCGCTGCTGACGGCGAAGACCGGCCGGGCCATGCTCGAGGCCGGCTTCTCGGAGTCCGACGTCGACGGCGTGCTGTGGCAGAACCCGGTCGCCTTCTACGGGCAGAGCGGACGGCTCGACGTCTCGCCGCTGCCCGGCTTCGAGCTCGGCGCGGAGGCCGAGCTGTTCCAGGGCAACTCGATCCTCCGCGGCGTCGCGTCGGTCCCGGCGGCGGAGGCGGTCTGAGCATGCACCTCTCCTACTGCACCAACGTGCACCCCGCGGAGGACCTCGACGGCGTCGTCGCCCAGCTCCGCACCGCGGCCGGCCCGATCCGGCGCGCGGCCGGCCTCGACGTGCTCGGCGTCGGGCTGTGGCTGCCCGCACCGCTCGCGGCGCGGCTCGCGACCGAGCCCGCCGCCCGCGAGCGGCTCCGTGGGGCGCTCGACGACGAGGGCCTCGAGGTGCGCACGCTGAACGCCTTCCCGTACGAGGCCTTCCACGCCGAGGTCGTGAAGCTCGGCGTGTACCGCCCCGACTGGACCGACCCGGCGCGACTGGAGTACACGATCGACGCGGCCCGCGTCCTCGCCGCCCTCCTGCCGCCGGGAGCAGAGGGCAGCATCTCGACGCTGCCGCTCGGGTGGCGCGAGGGGTGGGATGCCGCGGCCGACGCCGCCGCGGTCGTCGCGCTCGGCGCGCTCTGCGCCGAGCTCCGCGCCATCCGCGCCGAGACCGGACGCGTCATCCGGCTCGCCATCGAACCCGAGCCGGGGTGCGTGCTCGACGACGTCGCCGACACGGTCGCATGGCTCTCGGAGCACCGCGACCGGGTCGACCTCGAGCACGTCGGCATCTGCCTCGACACCTGCCACCTCGCCGTCTCGTTCGCCGACCCGCGCGCCGAGGTCGAGCGCATCGCGGCGGCCGGCATCCGGATCGTCAAGGTGCAGGCATCCGCGGCGCTGCACGTCGAGCACCCCGGTGCGCCGGACGCGCGGCGCGCGGTGGCGGAATACCGCGAGGACCGCTACCTCCACCAGGTCCGCGAGGACGCGGCCGACGGCGTCCTCCGGGTCGACGACCTGCCGGAGGCGCTCGACGGGCTGCCGGCGACGGCGCCGTGGCGGGTGCACTTCCACGTGCCGCTCCACCTCGAGCCGGAGCCGCCGCTCTCCTCGACGGTCGACGTGCTGCGCGCCGCGCTCGGCGCGGTCCGCGATGTGCAGCCGGTCGCCCAGCTGCACGTCGACGTCGAGACGTACACGTGGTCGGTCCTGCCCGGGCCCGGGGTCGACCTCGTGGAGGGCATCGCCGCGGAACTGCGCTGGGCTGCGGCCGAGCTGTTCGAGCGGGCGGGGCAGCCCGCATGACCCGGCCGGTGCTCCTCCTCGACGTGGTCGGCCTCACCGCCGACGCGCTCCGGCACATGCCGCGCCTGTCGCGGCTGGCCGCGCACGGCTCCCGCGCGGAGCTCGGAACGGTCCTGCCCGCGGTGACCTGCTCGGTGCAGTCCTCGGTGCTCACGGGACGCATGCCCTCGGGCCACGGCATCGTGGGCAACGGATGGTACTTCCGCGGGCTCGGCGACGTGCTGCTGTGGCGGCAGCACAACCGGCTCGTCGAGGGCGAGAAGCTGTGGGAGACCGCACGAGCCCGGAGCGGCGGCGCGTACACCAGCGCGAACCTCGGCTGGTGGTACGCGATGGGCGCGACGACCGACCTCACGGTCACCCCGCGGCCGATCTACCACGCCGACGGTCGCAAGTCGCCCGACTTCTACGCCCGCCCGCCGGGCCTGCACGGGGAGTTGCGCGAGGAGCTCGGCGAGTTCCCGCTCTTCCAGTACTGGGGGCCGACGGCATCGATCCGATCGACGCAGTGGATCGTGGAGGCGACCCGCCGCGTGCTCGACGGTGTCGTCGGCGGCCGCGGCGGTCCCGGCGCGCCCGACCTCACCATGGCGTACCTGCCCCACCTCGACTACGACCACCAGCGCTTCGGTCCCGACGCACCCGAGGCCGCCCGCGCGGCGGCCGAGCTCGACGCCGCCATGGCGCCGCTGCTCGACCGGGCCGACGCCCAGGGCGTCACCGTCGTGGCCCTCGCCGAGTACGGCATCGCCAGGGCCGACCGGCCCGTGGACGTCAATCGGGCGCTGCGCCGCGAGGGCCTGCTCGAGGTCTACGTGCAGGACGGTCGCGAGCAGCTCGATCCGTGGACCTCGCGCGCGTTCGCGGTCGCCGATCACCAGGTCGCGCACGTCTACGTCGCCGACCCGGCCGACGTGCCGCGCGCGGCAGCGGTCCTCCGCGACCTCGACGGCGTCGACGAGGTCCTCGACCGCGACGCGCAGGCCAGGTACGGCCTCGACCACGCCCGCTCGGGCGAGCTGGTCGCGGTGGCCGAACCCGGCGCGTGGTTCACCTACTACTTCTGGCTCGACGACGACGCGGCTCCCGAGTACGCCCGCGGCGTCGACATCCACCGCAAGCCCGGTTACGACCCGGCCGAGCTGTTCTTCGACCCCGCCGACCGGCTCGCGAAGGCCAGGGCCGCCGGCAACCTCGTACGCAAGACGCTCGGTCTGCGGTACGCGATGAGCACCGTGCCGCTCGACCCGTCGTGCGTGCGCGGCACGCACGGGCGCCTGCCCGACTCGAAGGCCGACACCCCGCTGCTGCTGAGCTCCGACCCGGCGTTCCTCGACGGCGCGTCCGACCGCGTCCACGCGACCGAGGTCCGCGACCTCGTCCTCCGTGCGCAGGGCCTCGCCGACGAGCGGATGCCGCACCCCACCGAGCGCGACCGTGTCGCGCCCCGATGACCACCGAACCCCGAGAGAGGATCCGATGATGACCGAAACCCCAGCAACCCACCCCGTGACGCTGTTCACCGGCCAGTGGGCCGACCTGCCGTTCGAGGAGGTCGCTCGCCTGGCCTCCGAGTGGGGCTACGACGGCCTCGAGATCGGCGTGGGCGGCGACCACCTCGACACCAAGCTCGCCGACGAGGAGCCCGGCTACCTGAAGGAGAAGCTGGAGCTCCTGAAGCGCTACGACCTGAAGGTCTACGCGATCTCCAACCACCTCACCGGCCAGGCCGTGTGCGACGACCCGATCGACTTCCGCCACCAGGCGATCGTCCGCCCGTACACGTGGGGCGACGGCGACGCCGAGGGGGTGCGGCAGCGCGCCGCGGAAGACCTCAAGCGCACCGCGCGCGTCGCCCGCAAGCTCGGCGTCGACACGGTCGTCGGCTTCACGGGCTCGAAGATCTGGCAGTACGTGGCCATGTTCCCGCCGGTGCCCGCGTCGGTCATCGACGCCGGCTACGAGGACTTCGCGAACCGGTGGAACCCGATCCTCGACGTGTTCGACGACGAGGGCGTGCGGTTCGCGCACGAGGTGCACCCCTCCGAGATCGCGTACGACCACTGGACCAGCGTGCGCACCCTCGAGGCCATCGATCGACGTCCGGCGTTCGGCTTCAACTGGGACCCGAGCCACATGATGTGGCAGGGCGTCGACCCGGTCGGCTTCATCTGGGACTTCCAGGACCGGATCTACCACGTCGACTGCAAGGACACGCGCATCCGCACGGCGAACAGCCGCAGCGGCATCCTGGGCTCGCACCTGCCCTGGGGCGACCCGCGCCGCGGGTGGGACTTCGTCTCGACCGGGCACGGGGACGTGCCGTGGGAGGACGCGTTCCGCGCGCTCGACGCGATCGGCTACACGGGTCCGATCTCGGTCGAGTGGGAGGACGCCGGTATGGACCGCCTGCACGGCGGCCCGCAGGCGCTCGAGTTCGTGCGCTCGCTCATCTGGCCGCGCCCGACCGCGTCGTTCGACGCGGCGTTCTCGAACCAGTAGTCCGGTACCACTTCGCGAAGGACTGGTACCGCGAGAACCCGGAGGGGGAGTCGACGTCGTCGGGCGGCCAGTACCCGTCGGCGAGCCAGCCGTAGGCGTACTGGAACCCGCCCATCCGGGTTGAGAGCGGGAACGGGGCGGCCGGATGGCACATGTGCCCGCAGTAGTCCGTGACGGCGGATCCGAACGCGCGGGCCGACTGGGCGTGTCCGACCGTCGCGTACTGACTGCCGGGCATTCCCAGGTCGGTGCCGCCGAGCAGCTCGTGCACGGCGCGATGGTCGGCATGCACGTTCACGTATCCGCTCGACCCGTCGTTGAAGAACCCCGCGCCGATGACGTCTCCCTCCACCTGCGTCGGGAAACGGTCGGCGAGTCCTCGGGCCGTCTGCACCGCCCAGAGGACCTCGTCGACCGTGAGCGCCCCGAGGTCGAACGTCACGACGGCGGCGTCCGATCCGACCGCGACCTCGAACCCGTCCGCCACGACCACGGTGCCGGCCTCGTCCCGGCTGAGCGGGACGGGCACCTCGCGCCCGTCGAACTCGACCGGCCCGGCCGTGAGCCGCTCCGTCTCGTCGACCTGCCCGAGACCCGCGCCGTGCACGAACACACGCCAGCTGTCCATGCGATGCTGCTTGCAGCGCTCCGAGTACTGCACTCCGGTCGGTTGCGGTTGCGGGAGGAACTGCTCCGACATCCACGGATCGTCCACCGGTTCGCCGTCGCAGAACCGTGACGACTCGCCCTTCGTCAGTACGACGAACACGTCGTACCTCCCCTGGTCGCGGACGCCGGAGACGGACCACGCGGCGAACTCGTCGTCGGGGTGCGCGACCAGGGTGTATCGCAGCACGCGCCCGGTCTCGGGCAACCACCACGAGATGCGACGAGCCGCATCGATCGTGGCCCGCGGTGCCGCGGTCGGCGTGATGAGGAGCAACGGACTGCGCCGACTGCCCGCCACGGCGCCGGCGCCGATGCTGTCGGCGAACGTCGACCCCGTCGCCAGCAGCAGGCTCGGCGTCGTCGCGGTGAAGAACCGATCGGCGACCGCAGCCGCCGTGGCGTACCGGTCCTCTCCCGCCACGCGCTCGACGACTCCGCCCGTCAACTCGGCGATGCGCTCGACGACCGCGTCGCCGATCACGTCCGGTCCGCCGACGACGTGGACCACCGGCGGCCGCAGCCGGCGCAGCTGAGTCTCGCTCGCCGGCGGCACCGAGGTCCGGGTCACCAGCAACGTCGGCGCCTCCGCCAGCGCGGCAGCGGGACCGGCGGCGAGCGCGTCGGGGAAGTTCGCTCCGGTCGCCGCGAACACCGCACCGGCGCTTGCGAAGAACTCCCCGACGAGCGCGGCGGCGGTCCCGAACCGGTCGACGCCGGCGATGCGCGCGACGCCGGAATCCGGGAGGATCTCGCGAATCGAATCGAGCACGGGTTCCGACACGGCCGCCGCACCGCCCATGACCCAGACGCGGTCCGGGGCGAGGGCCGCCAGCTCCGCAGCGACCGACGAGGGCAGCTGCGTGGAACGCGTCAGCAGGACCGGGCCGCCGCGCGCGCCGGCCACGGCGGAGGCAGCCAGGCCGTCGGGGAAGTTCTCGCCGGTCGCGAGCCACACGTCGCTCCCTCCGCGCTCGACGTGCTGCGACAGCGCGACCGAGGTGAGGTAGCGGTCCGCTCCACCCGCTCGCCCCGGCGACCGGTCGGTCACCGACGCGACCGTGGAGAGCACCGACTCGGGGACGACGTCGGAGCCGCCGGCTGCGACGACGGAACCCACGATCCGATTGCCTGGCGGCGCATCCTGCAGGCCGGAGGCCAGTGATCGATCACGTGACGTCGGCGCCGCCACCTGCTCGAGCACGGTGCTGGGGATCTCGGGAGGACCACGCCTCCGCGGCGGGTCGTCCGGCCGCCCGGGCGGCTCGCGGGCGGCCGCGTCCGCCGCAACGGGAGAGCCGGACGGCGAGGGCGGGCCGGGGCCGGCCGCGAGGTCCGGCACGGAGGCGGCAGCGATGAGCGCCAGCGTGATCACCGCGCCGACGGCGATCCGCGTCCCAGGCATGCCGCACCTCCGATGACCGGCGGTGGACCAGGCCGTCGCTGCGTTCGGGCGCATTCGCCGGCATGGCCGCCGCGCTACCGGCGGGCTCGGGTCACCGAGGCTGATGGGTTCCGCCTCGAACCTACGCCCGTGGGGGTGATCGTGGAGCCCCCAAGTCGGGCGACACAGCGCGGATGGCCCGGATCGGCCATCCGGGGATGGCCCGCAGCGGCGATGTGCCGTCGGCTCGACCGGAGTGGACTCGAAGGGTCGATCCGCCCCGGTCGGGGCCCGAGCATCAGGAGTCATCATGTCGACCGTCACCACCACGGGATCCGCGTCCGCCGTTGCACCCACCGCCACCGCATCACCCGGTGCGTACGCCTCGATCGCGCGGGGCACACTCCACGGCTACTACCGCGTGCTCTTCGAGTCGGGCCCGGTGGACGCCGCGGCATTCGCCGGGTTCGCGGGCATCACCGTGCGCGAGTCGCGACGCTGGCTGGCGGAGCAGGTCGAGCTCGGGCTGCTCCGCCCCGTCGCCGGCCCCGCCGACCCCGACGACGCGCACGCCGAGATCTACCTGCCCGGCGAGTTCGTTCCCGTGCTGCTCGACGGGCGCGGGCTTCCGGAGTTCGACGCGGCGCGCCGCATGTTCGAAGCCCGAGCCGACGACCTGCCCGCGGTGCTCCGAGCGCTGTGGACCGACGCCGAGGACCCGGCCGGCGATCTCTCCCGAGGCATCGGCCGCCTCTGGTCGCGGATGTTCGCCGGGGCGCACTGACGTCGAGCGGCCCCGGTCCGCAGGCCGCCGACGCGCGCCGCTGGCCCGAGCATCCCTCGCCTTCCTAGACTGGGGCCCGTGGATGCCGCGGACCAGGTCATCCGCTACGCGGAGCATGACGGCGCGTCGATCGCGTGGTCCGCGATCGGTCGCGGGCCTGCGCTCGTCATCGGCGGTTGGTGGTGCAGCCACCTCGAGCTCGACTGGCGGCAGCCGCGCTTCCGGCGGTTCGCGTCCGGACTCGCAGCGGAGCACAGGGTCATCCGCTACGACCGCCCGGGCACCGGCGCGTCCGATCGCAGCCGACCGCCGCCCGCCACGCTCGACGAGGAACTCGCCGTGCTCGAGACCGTGATCGCGGCCGCCGGCGTCGAGCGGCTGTCGCTCTTCGGCGCGTCGTCGGGCGGCGGCGTCGCGACGCGGTTCGCCGCGAGCCATCCGGAGTCCGTCGATCGGCTCGTGCTCTACGGCACGTACGCGCGCGGCGTCGACCTCGCCCCGCCCGCCGCGCGCGAGGCGATGCTCGCGGTCGTCCGGCAGCACTGGGGGATCGGGTCGCGCGTGCTCTCCGACCTGTTCCTGCCCGACGCGACCGCCGCCGAGCGCGACGAGTTCGTCGAGTTCCAGCGCCGCGCCGCCACACCGGGGGCCGCGCTCGCGTCGCTGGCCGAGGTGTACGCGATGGACTCGACGGGCCACCTGGCCGACGTTCGCGCGCCGACGCTCGTGCTGCACCGCCGGAACGATCGCGCGATCCCCTTCGCGCTCGGGCGCGACGTCGCCGAGCGGATCCCGCACGCCCGCTTCGTGGAGCTGCAGGGCGCGGATCACTTCCCCTGGCGCGGCGATGCCCACGCGGTCGTGCGCGAGACCCGCGCCGCCCTCGGCGACCGGGTCGAGGCGGGCTCCGGCGCGGGCGCGGAGGAGTCCGGCACGCCGGCACGGGCGCCCCGCCTCACCGATCGTGAACGGGAGGTGCTCCGACTCGTCGCCCGCGGCGAGACCGACGCGGAGATCGCGGCGCACCTCGTGCTCTCGGTGCACACCGTGCACCGGCACGTCGCGAACATCCGGTCGCGGCTCGGCGTGCCGTCGCGCGCCGCGGCCGCGGCCTGGGCGCTGCGCTCGGGGCTCATCTGAGCCGCCGGCTCGAGCCCCCGCCCGCCCGCGCGATTCCCGAGGCACGGGAGCGGGCGGATGCCGCGACGGGAGGGCATCGTCGCGGCATCCGCCGTCGGCTACGCCCGCTCGGTCACCGTTCCGTGCGTGAGGTGCAGCCGACGTTCGGCGCGCCTCGCGACGGCCGAGTCGTGGGTCACGATCACGAGCGTGAGCCCGCGGTCGCGATGCAGCCCCTCGAGCAGCGCCATGATCTCGTCACGGGTCTGCTCGTCGAGGTTGCCCGTGGGCTCGTCGGCGAGGAGCACGTCGGGCTCCTTCACCAGGGCCCGGGCGATCGCGACGCGCTGCTGCTGGCCGCCCGAGAGCTCGCCCGGCACGTGGTTCGCGCGCTCGCCGAGTGCGACCGACTCGAGCGCGGCGGTCGCCCGGCGGCGGCGCTCCTCGGCGGCGACGCCGAGGGGCTCGAGCGCGGTCTCGACGTTCTCCTGCGCGGTCAGCGTCGGGATGAGGTTGAAGCCCTGGAAGACGAAGCCGATCTCCGTCGCCCGGACCCTGCCGAGCTTGGCGTCGGGCATGCCCGAGAGGTCGGCCTCGCCCAGCGAGATGCGGCCGGAGGTCGGGCGGTCGAGCGCGCCGAGCATCTGCAGCAGCGTCGACTTGCCGCCGCCGGTCGGGCCCTGGATCGCGACGAGCTGGCCCGTCGGGATCGTGAGGCTCACGTCCTTCAGCGCGTGGATCGTGCGTTCCTTCTGTCGATAGGTCTTCGTGACGTTCTCGAGGGTGTACATGTACTGGTCCTTCCTCCGGTGACAGGTGGGGCTCGGTGGGACGGATGCCCCGGCATCCGGCCGCGCCGTGGGAAATGTCAGGCGACGCTGCGCAGCGCCTCAGCGGGGCGGAGCCGGCTCGCGCGCCATCCGCCGATCGCGCCCGCGAGCAGGCCGCCGAGGACGGCGAGGCCGACCGCGAGGGCGACCACGGTCACGGTGACCGGGGCGTTCAGGATGACCTCGGTGGTCTCCTGCGCGGCGGCCGCAAGGGGTCCGCCGCCGAACCCGCCGCCCGTGCCCGCCTCGCCGCCGGGGCCGGTGGTCGTCGTCGACGACGCGGTCGCGAGGCTCGGCGAGATCGCGTTGACGACGCCGATGCCGACGAACCCGAGTGCGAGGCCCGCGGCGCCGCCGATGAGACCCTGCACGAGCGACTCGCCCGCGACCTGGCCGACGACGCGGCGGTTCGACCAGCCGATCGCCTTCAGCGTGCCGAACTCGCGGGTGCGGCGGGTCACGCCCTGGATGGTGAGGAGGATCGCGATGAGGAACGCGGCGGCGAGCACCGCGACCGACAGCCACAGCCCGAGGCTCGAGATGAGCGTGCTCGCGCTGCCGAGCGAACCGGAGACGCTCGCGGCGAGGTCCTCCTGCGTGCTCACGGTCTGCTCGGGCAGGGCCGCCTCGAGGTCGGCCTTCACGGCCGGGATGTCGGAGGCCGACACGGCCTGGACCGAGATGTCGGTGACCTGCCCGTCCATGCCGGAGAGCTCCTGGGCGACGTCGAGCGGGATGTACGCGTTCGACGCGGTCGCGGCATCCGCCGACGTCGAGGTCACGGTGCCGACGACCTCGAACTCGGTGCCGCCGAGGTCGATCGTGTCGCCCACCGCGACGCCCTCGGTCGTGGCGTACCCGGCGTCGAGGACGACGACGTACGCGCCCGTGTCGCCCGCGTCGAGGCCGCGCCCGTCGGCGAGCTCGACGGCGCTCAGCGGACCGATCGCGTCGGCCGAGGGGTCGACCCCGGTGACCGACACGCTCGTGACGTCGAACGCGCCGCCGCCGAAGCCGCCGCCCTCGCCGGGCGCGGGCATCGTGCCGTCGCCGGCTGCCGCCTGATCTCCGGTCGAGGCGTCGCTCGGCGGCTCGGGCAGCTCGCCGTCGAAGGTGACGTTGGTGAGGCTCAGGGTCGCGGATGCCGCGGCCACGCCGTCGACGCCCTCGACGGTGTCGAGCACGGACGCGTCGAAGGTCGACGCCCCCCGGTCGACCGTCAGGCGCGAGTTGCTGAGCGTGGTGCCGTCGTCGGTGGTCTCGCCGTCCTCGGTGCCGAACTCGAAGCGCACGCCCGGGCCGCCCGCCTCGCCCTCCTCTGGCGGGCCCGAGGCCTGCGAGACGGTGAGGTCGGTGCCGACGCCGTAGACGGACTCGAGCACCGCGGCCTGGGCGTCGCGGACGCCGGCCGACACGGAGTCGACGATCATGACGAGCGCGATCGCGAGCGCCATCCCGACCGCGACGATCGCGGTCTGCCTGCGGCGCCCGGCGAGCTCGCGCCGGAGGTAGGTGAAGAACATCAGGGGGATCCTCATCGTGTCGAATCACGGCCCGCGGATCGCGGACCCGGTTCGGACGCTACGGACGCGGCCTGTGCCGCCGCGATGGCGACCCTATGGATCGGGCATGAGCCGCCGACGGTGCTCCTCGGCGGCCCCGCGCGGCGCGCTCGACGCCCATCGCCGGGTCACAGGCGGCATCCGCTCGGGACATAGGAACCGCACAGGAAGACCCGCATACTCGAACACATGAGCAGCACGACGGGCACCGGAACCGCGCACCGACCGCAGGTCGCCAAGGCGGACGGCAGCGCCGTGCGCGTGCTCGTCGTCGACGACGAGAACTCCCTCACCGACCTGCTGAAGATGGCGCTGCGCTACGAGGGGTGGGAGGTGCGCACGGCCTCCGACGGGTTCGGCGCCGTGCGCGCGGCGCGCGAGTTCCGCCCCGACGCGATCGTGCTCGACATCATGCTGCCCGACATCGACGGCCTCGAGGTGCTGCAGCGCGTGCGCGCCGACGGCACGGAGACGCCCGTGCTGTTCCTCACCGCGAAGGACTCGCTCGACGACCGCATCGCGGGCCTCACCGCGGGCGGCGACGACTACGTCACGAAGCCGTTCAGCCTGGAGGAGGTCGTGGCGCGCCTGCGCGGGCTCATCCGCCGCTCGACGCTCACGCTCGCCCAGGCGAAGGACCCGGTGCTCCGCGTCGGCGACCTCTCGCTCGACGAGGACTCGTACGAGGTCGAACGCGACGGCACGCCGATCGAGCTCACCGCCACCGAGTTCGAGCTGCTCCGCTTCCTCATGCGGAACCCGCGCCGCGTGCTCTCGAAGGCCCAGATCCTCGACCGCGTCTGGAACTACGACTTCGGGGGCAAGGAGTCCGTCGTCGAGCTCTACATCTCCTACCTGCGCAAGAAGGTCGACGCGGGTCGCGAGCCCATGATCCACACGGTCCGCGGGGCGGGCTACATGCTGAAGGCGGCGGGATGACGCATCCGGGCGCCCCGGGGTACGCGGCTGCGGCGCGGCGTGCCGCGTCCGAGCGCGCACAGGCGACGGATGCCGCGGCCGGCGGGTCCGCGGCCGGAACGGGAGAGCCCGGGGCATCCGTCGGCTCCTCGACCGCCGCGTCCGCCGGCGGCGGCGGCTCCGCCGACGGCGGATCGAGCGGCGCGCCCTCGACCCCTGCGCGCCGGCGCGCACCCCGGACCCTGCGGCGCACGCTCGTCGTCGTCCTGGGCGCGCTCGTCGTGCTCGCCAGCATCATCGTGGGCGTCGTCAGCACCGCGGTGCTGCACGGTCAACTCGTCGCGCGCGTCGACGGCCAGCTCCAGCAGGCGACCGAGCGCGCCGCACGGGCGGTCGGCGGCGACCTCCCGCTGCCGCCGCAGGCCGCCGAGGAACTGCTGCGCCTGCCCGGGCAACCCGTCGGCACCATCGTCGCCCTCGTCACGAGCGAGCAGGAACGCGTCGTCGCGGCGACCGCGTCGATCGACGAGGACGGCGACATCGTCGAGCTCTCCCCGAGCGCGCAGGCCGCGCTCGCCTCGGTGCCCGCCGACCGCGAACCCGTGACCATCGACCTCGACGGGCTCGGCGACTACCGTGCCGTCGGCGTGCCGTTCGTCGAGGACTTCGCCTACGTGGTCGCGTTCCCGCTCACCGACGTGAACGCGACGACCACGCAGCTCGCCGTCACCATCGCGATCGTCGCGCTCGCCGCGACCCTCGCAGCGCTCGCGCTCGGCGCGCTCATCGTGGGCCGCGCGCTGCGGCCCCTCGACCGCGTGACCGAGACGGCGACGCTCGTGTCGGAGCTGCCGCTCGCCCGCGGCGACGTCGAACTGCCCGACGAGGTGCCCGTGGACGACGAGCGCACCGAGGTGGGCCGGCTCGCGACCTCGTTCAACCGCATGCTCGGCCACGTCGCCGCGTCGCTCTCGGCGCGCGAGCAGTCCGAGCGCAAGGTGCGCAGGTTCGTCGCGGACGCCAGCCACGAGCTCCGCACTCCGCTCGCCTCGATCCGCGGCTACTCCGAGCTCACGCGCCTGCACGGCGGCGAGCTGCCGCCAGACGTGGTGCACGCGCTCGGGCGCATCGAGTCGGAGTCGCTCCGGATGACCGAGCTCGTCGAGGACCTGCTCCTGCTCGCACGGCTCGACGAGGGCCGTGAGCTCCGGCGCGAGCCCGTCGACCTGACCCGCCTCGTCATCGACGCCGTCGGCGATGCGCAGGTCGCCGCGCCCGACCACGCGTGGCGGGTCGACGTGCCCGACGACGAGGTGACGGTGACGGGCGATGCGAGTCGCCTGCACCAGGCCGTGGCGAACCTGCTCGCGAACGCGCGCGTGCACACGCCCGAGGGCACGGAGGTCGTCGTCCGCGTGGAGCGGCTGCCCGCGGCATCCGATGCCCCGTCGCCCGGCCGGGTCCGCGTGACCGTGACCGACGACGGGCCCGGCATCGACCCGGCCCTGCGCGCGAGCCTCTTCGAGCGCTTCGCGCGGGGCGACGCGTCGCGCTCGCGCCGCGCCGGGAGCACCGGCCTGGGCCTCGCGATCGTGCGGGCCGTCGTCCAGGCGCACCGGGGCACGGTCGACGTCGAGAGCGAGCCCGGTCGCACCGCGTTCGCGGTCGAGCTGCCGGCCTGACCCTCCGAGATGACGCGAACCGTCGCCGCCGCGACCGGGAACGTCGATTCGCGTCATCTCGCCGAGCGGCGCTGGGGTACGAGTCGAGCGGGCCATCGCGTCGGACTGATCCGGGCGGTCGCAGGCCCGCTCGGCCGGCTCAGCCCTCGGCGACGATGCGCAGCACGTCGGCAAGGGAGCGGAGCTCCTCGATCGGACGTCCCTGGAGCGCGTTCCGGAGGCGGGCCTGGTTCGCGGCGCGCACGGCGGCGACCCGTTCCCTGGCCGCCTCGGTCGGGACGAGCACCCGGGCCCGGCCGTCGCGCTCGTCGGCCCGGCTCTCGACGAGGCCGAGCTCCTCGAGCTGCCGGATCTGCCGGCTGATCGCGCTCTTGTCCATGTCGTAGAGCTCGGCGAGCGCGTGCGCGTTGGTCGAGCCCGCGCGGACGATGCTGCTCAGCAGCTTGTACCCCGCGGGCTGGAGCTCCGGGTGGACGAGCTTCGCCGACTCCGCCCAGACGATCCGGGCCCGGTTGAAGACGATGCCGAACTGGTCCTCGACGGCCGCGATGGCGGCGTCGAGCTCGGGGTCGGCGGTCATGACGGCCATGTTATCGACGCGGCCCCACGGCATCGGTCGCATCGACCGACGCGACCGACCCGGTGGTCGTCGAGACCAGCTCCCTGCGGGCCCGCGCGTCGGACGACTCGGCCGACGGGACGGCCGCCCCGACCTCGGCCTCGGCGAGGTCGATCGCCGCGTCCTCGGCCTCCTCGGCGAGCGATTCCGCCGCGGTCTTGGTGGAGAGCGAGCGGTTCGGCAGGAATGCGATCGCGAGCAGCGACAGCACCGCGAGCGGCACGGCGATCCAGAACACGTCGGCGATGCCGTGGCCGTACGCCGACTCGATGATCACGCGGACGGAGTCGGGCAGCTCGTGGACGTTCGGCACCGCGCCGGTCGAGAGGCCCTGGAGCGCCTCGACCTCCGCGGGCGTCGAGGGGACGAAGCCCGCGAACCCGCTCGCGATGCGGTCCTGGACCTGCGTCGCGAGGAGCGATCCCATGACGGTCACGCCGATCGTGCCCGCGATCGAGCGGAAGAAGTTCACGTTCGACGAGGCTGCGCCGAGCTGGCTGACCGGGGTGTCGTTCTGCACGACGAGCGTGAGGTTCTGCATGACCATGCCGAGGCCCGCACCGAGCACGACCATCGCGACGCTCACCCAGAGGTAATCGGTGTCGTAGCGGAGCGTCGTCATGAGGTAGGTGCCCGCGATCGTGAGCGACGCGCCCAGGACCATGAATCCCTTCCACTTGCCGAAGCGGCTGATGAGCGCGCCGATGAGGATCGAGGCGCCCATCTGGCCGACGATCATCGGGATGGTCATGAGCCCCGACTCGGTCGGCGTGGCGCCGCGAGCGAGCTGGAAGTACTGCGCGAGGAAGACGCTGGTCGCGAACATGGCGACGCCGATGGAGATGGAGGCGAGGACCGCCAGGGTGAAGGTGCGGTTCCTGAAGAGCGCCATCGGCACGATCGGCTCGGGCACGAAGAACTCGACGACGACGAAGGCGATGAGGGATGCCGCGGCGATCCCGATCATCACGAGGCTCGTGACGGAGTCCCAGTCGAACTCGCTGCCGCCGAGCGTGACCCACACGAGCAGGAGCGAGACGCCGACGGCCATGAGCGCGGCGCCCGCGTAGTCGATCCTCACCGCGCGCTTGGGCATCTGGGGAAGGTGCAGCGTGATCTGGATGAGGATGAGCGCCACGACGGCGAGCGGCAGCGGGAGGAAGAAGTTGGCGCGCCATCCCCACGCGTCGGTGACGACGCCGCCGAGGAGCGGGCCGCCGATCGTGGCGACGGCCATGATGCCGCCGACGACGCCCATGTACTTGCCTCGCTCGCGCGGGGAGATGATGAGCGCGACGATGATCATCACGAGCGACATCAGGCCGCCGGCGCCGAGGCCCTGGATGACGCGGACCGCGATCAGCGTCGTGGTGTCCTGCGCGAAGCCGGCGATCGCGGTGCCGACGACGAAGAGCGAGATCGCGACCTGGAGCAGGACCTTCCGGTTCACGAGGTCGGCGAGCTTGCCCCAGATCGGCGTGGAGACGGCCGTCGCGAGGAGGCTCGCGGTGATCACCCACGTGTAGGCGGCCTGGTCGCCGCCGAGGTCGGCGATGATGCGCGGCATCGACGTGGCGACGACGGTGCCGGAGAGCACCGCCACGAACATCGTGACGATGAGGCCCGAGAGGGCGACGAACACCTCGCGCGGGGTGCGCGAGGACGCCTCGGCCGAGGCGGCGGGAGTTGCAGCAGACAAGGTGTGGGTCCTCCGAGAAAGTTGATCGCCATCAACTATAGATAGATAGTTGCTGCAAGTCAACTTTGGATCTCGGTCAACTATTCCTCGGGTCCGCGCGCGGATTTGGCGACGCCCGCGGCATCCGATATGGTGTTCGGAGCCGAAGACCGCTGGTTGTCGTGTTCGCGTGCGAACTCCGACCGAAGTCCTGTGAGAACAGGTGCCCGCGCAGGTGTGACGAAGACTTCCCGGGTTCATCCCGAGCCGAGCTCCGCGCAACTGCGCCGGAGCTCTTTTTCTTTCCACGTTCTGCACCAGCGCTCCGAGGCCGTGCATCGCCACCGCGATGCACGTTGAAGACACAAGGAGTGGCCATGGCGAACAAGGAAGCCTCGGTTGCCGAACTCACGGACCTGTTCGAGAGCTCGACCGCCGTTCTGCTGACCGAATACCGCGGCCTCACTGTTGCCCAGCTCAAGACGCTGCGCAAGTCCATCAGTGGGGACGCGAGCTACGCCGTGGTGAAGAACACGCTGACGAAGATCGCCGCCAACAAGGCCGGCATCTCCTCGTTCGACGACGAGCTCAAGGGCCCGTCGGCGATCGCGTTCGTGCACGGCGACCCGGTCGCCGTCGCGAAGTCGCTGCGTGACTTCGCCAAGGCGAACCCTCTCCTCGTGGTCAAGGGCGGCTACTTCGATGGCAAGCCCCTGACCGCCGAAGAGGTAGGCAAGCTCGCCGACCTCGAGTCCCGCGAAGTGCTCCTGGCGAAGCTCGCCGGCGCCTTCAAGGCCTCGCTGTTCGGAGCCGCATATCTGTTCAACGCACCGCTCTCGAAGGCCGTTCGCACGGTCGACGCGCTGCGTGAGAAGCAGGAGTCCGCTGCGTAGGCGCGAGCCTCTCAAGCGGTGAGTTACCAGGAAATCTAAGGAGAAGAATCATGGCGAAGCTGTCCACTGAGGAGCTGCTCGAGCAGTTCAAGGGCCTGACCCTCATCGAGCTCTCGGAGTTCGTCAAGGCGTTCGAGGAGACCTTCGAGGTCACCGCGGCCGCCCCGGTCGCCGTTGCCGGCCCCGCTGCCGCTGGCGGCGGCGCCGCTGCCGAAGAGGTCGAGGAGAAGGACTCCTTCGACGTCGTCCTCGAGGCTGCCGGCGACAAGAAGATCCAGGTCATCAAGGTCGTCCGCGAGCTCACCTCGCTCGGCCTCGGCGAGGCCAAGGCCGTCGTCGACGGTGCTCCCAAGGCCGTGCTCGAGGGCGCGAACAAGGAGACCGCCGACAAGGCGAAGGCCGCCCTCGAGGAGGCCGGCGCAACCGTCACGCTCAAGTAGTGGCCGCCCTCGCGAGAGGGTCGCAGCTTGAGGTGACCTGCGTCACCTGAACACACGGATGCCCCGTGCCGATTCGATCGGCACGGGGCATCCGTCGTCTCGGCGACGCCCGGCACCGTCGCCTCCCGCCGGGCTCAGCGCGCGACGAGCGGCCGACCGGTCGGCGCGGTCGTGCTGCTCCGCACTACCAGGCGCGTCTCGAGCGGCCGATCGAAGTCCGGGAGCCCGTCGGGCGTGATCGGATCGGCGTCGCCCGTCGGCTCGCCGAGGAGTCGCATGACGGCGTCGACCGCGAAGCGCCCCTGCACACGTGGGAACTGCTCGATCGTCGTGAGCCCGAATAGCTCCGCATGCTCGTGGCCGTCGAAGCCGACGATCGAGAGCGCGCCCGGCAGCGACATCCCGAGGCGCTCGGCGGCGCGCATCGCGCCGAAGGCGATCTCATCGGATGCCGCGAAGATGGCGGTCGGTCGCGTCGCCGGGTGGCCGAGCAGCTGGAGCGCGGCCGCGTATCCGCCGGGGAGCGTCATCTCGGCCTCGACGATGCCGTCGGGCTCGCCGGCCGGGGTGAGCCCGGCCTCGCGCATGGCGTCGGCGAAGCCGGCGCGCCGGAGCGCCTGTACGCTGCGGGCCGCGGACCCCGCGCCGGCACCGGCCAGGTGGGCGATGCGCTCGTGTCCGAGGTCGATGAGGTGCTCGGTCGCGAGCCGCGCGGCGCCGCGATCGTCGATCGCGAGCCGCGGCGCGCCGAGCGCGGTGCCGCCGAGGGCGACGATCGGCTTGCCCCGCCGTGCGATGACCTCGACCTCGCGGTCGGAGAGGTCGACGCCGACCGCGATGACGGCGTCGACCCGCTTGCGCGCGAGGAAGAAGTCGAAGACGCGATCGCGCTCGGGGCCGGCGAGCGCGAGGTTGTAGAGCGTGAGGTCGTAGCCGGCGGCGAGCAGCGTGCGCTCGATTCCCTCGAGCACCTCGCCGAAGAACCAGCGGTTGACGAACGGGGTGACGACGCCGACGTTCTTCGTCCGGCCCGTGACGAGGCTCGCGGCGTTGGGGGAGGCGATGTAACCGATCTCCGCCGCCGCGTCCGCGACACGTCGTCGCGTGGTCTCCGAGACGTAGCCGCGGCCGGAGAGGGCCCGAGAGGCCGTCGACTTCGAGACCCCCGCGAGGCGCGCGACATCCGAGATCGCCGTCATCACGCTCCCTCCATCGGGCCCTGCGATCGGAGTGTACGCCGAATGCGCACCCGTATGGAACCGGTGCCAGAAACGAGGGATCTGCGCTATCCGTCACCGGATCGTGACGTGAACCGCCCTTGCCGACCGGAGCCGCGGTCGCCTAGCGTGGGGTCTGGAACCGGTTCCCGGTTCCGCCCTGCACCACACTCAACGAGGAGATGACATGAGACTCACACGGCATCGCCGTTGGGCGGCCCCCGTCGCGGTGGCCGCGGCGGCCGGCCTGGCGCTCACCGCCTGTACCGGCGACATCGCGAGCGAAGACGCGGCCGACGTCGACTGCGCGGACTACGAGGAGTACGGCACCTTCGACGGGGCGGAGGTCACCATCGGTGGCACGATCCTCGATCTCGAGGCCGACCGGCTCGTCGAATCCTGGTCCGACTTCGCCACCTGCACGGGTATCTCGATCGACTACCAGGGCTCGAGCGAGTTCGAGGCGCAGATCGCGGTGCTCGCAGAGGGCGGCAACGCCCCCGACATCGGATTCGTCCCGCAGCCCGGTCTCGTCCAGCGGCTCGCGGCCGGCGGCTGGCTGATCCCGGGCTCCGAGGGCGTCGAGGCCAACGTCGACGAGTGGTGGTCGGAGGACTGGAAGGGCTACGGCACGGTCGACGGCACCTTCTACGGCGCCCCGCTCATGGCGAGCATCAAGGGCTACGTCTGGTACTCGCCCGCGGAGTTCGAGGAGAAGGGGTACGAGATCCCGGCGACGCTCGACGAGCTGACCGACCTCTCGCAGACCATCGCCGACGAGGGCGACCACAAGCCCTGGTGCGTGGGTCTGGAGTCCGGTGAGGCGACCGGCTGGCCCGGCACCGACTGGGTCGAGGACTACATGCTGCGCCTGCACGGTGCCGACGTCTACGACCAGTGGGTGACCCACGAGATCCCGTTCAACGACCCGCAGGTGGCGGAGGCGTTCGACGCGGTCGGCGAGTACCTGAAGAACGACGAGATGGTCAACGGCGGCATCGGCGATGTCTCGACCCAGATCACCGAGGCGTTCCAGACCGCAGGCCTGCCCATCCTCGACGGCGAATGCTCGCTGCACCACCAGGCCTCGTTCTACGAGACCTTCTGGAACCCCGAGGGCGGCGACGAGAACACCGTGGCGTCCGACGGCACCGTGTTCGCCTTCCTGCTCCCGCCGGAGAACGCCGACGACCCGCTGTCGGTGACCGGCGGCGGCGAGATCGTCGTGGCGTTCCGCGACGCCGAGGAGGTCGAGGCGGTCCGCACGTTCCTCTCGAGCGACACCTGGGCGAACAACCGCGTGAGCCTCGGCGGCGTCATCAGCGCCAACACGGGCGTCGACCCCGAGAACGCGTCGAGCGAGCTGCTCGTGCAGTCCATCGAGATCCTGCAGGACCCCGAGACCACGTTCCGGTTCGACGGGTCCGACCTGATGCCCGGTGCCGTCGGCGCCGACTCCTTCTGGAAGGGCATCGTGGCCTGGGTGAGCGGCGACAGCACGGAGTCGGTGCTCGATACGATCGAGGCGAGCTGGCCCAGCAGCTGATCGCCAGCGCGCCGCGCGCGTCTCTCGGGTCGCACGCGGTATGACCGAGGGGCGGGGTGAGGCACCCCGCCCCTCGGGACCCCCAGATTCAACGACGAACCGGGAGGCATGATGACCACGGGCGACCTGCTCGGAAAGATCCTTCAGGTGGTGATGGGGCTCGCGGTCTTCGCCGCGATCATCGGGCTCATCATCTTCTTCATCGACAAGGCCCCGAAACGAGGACGGGACTACTGGCAGCTGGCAGGATTCCTGGCCCCTGCGCTGATCTTCCTCACCATCGGACTCGTCTACCCGGCGATCCGGACCTCGATCCTCGCGTTCCAGGACTCCGGCGGCGCATGGACCTTCGACAACTTCATCTGGACGTTCACGCAGCCGGCGGCGATCCGCACCCTCATCAACACGATCATCTGGGTGCTCATCGTGCCGACCGTCTCGACCGCGATCGGACTGGCGTACGCGGTCTTCATCGACAAGTCGCGCGGTGAGAAGTACTACAAGGTGATCCTGTTCATGCCGATCGCGATCTCGTTCGTGGGCGCGGGCATCATCTGGCGATTCGTCTACGAGTACCGCTCGGGCGAGCGCGAGCAGATCGGCCTCCTGAACGCGATCGTGGTGGCGTTCGGCGGCGAACCCGTGCAGTGGCTGCAGACCGACCCGATCAACACGTTCCTGTTGATCGTCGTCATGATCTGGATCCAGACGGGCTTCGCGATGGTGCTCCTGAGCGCGGCCATCAAGGGCGTGCCGACCGAGCAGATCGAAGCGGCGCAGCTCGACGGCACCAATGCCTGGCAGCGGTTCATCAACGTGACCGTGCCCGGCATCCGAGGCTCGCTCGTCGTGGTCGTCACGACGATCTCGATCGCCACGCTGAAGGTCTTCGACATCGTGCGCACGATGACCGCCGGAAACTTCAACACCAGCGTCATCGCCAACGAGATGTACACCCAGGCGTTCCGCGCGAGCGAGATCGGCCGCGGGTCCGCCCTGGCGCTGATCCTGTTCCTGCTCGTTCTGCCGATCGTCATCTACAACGTCAATATTCTTCGGAAGCAGAGGGAGATCCGATGAGCAGCGTGGCCCCGGCCGATCTTCCGGTCAGCAGAGACAAGGGTTCCCTCGAAGCCGCTGAGGAGGCCGAGTACGCGCAGAAGCCCAAGACCGCGCGCGTGAAGCAGCGTCTCACGTCGCGAACGGCCACGATCGTCTCGCTGATCATCGCCGTGGCGTGGACCATCCCCACCTTCGGCCTGTTCATCTCGTCGTTCCGGCCGGCGGAACTGATCCGCACGACGGGCTGGTGGACGATCTTCCAGAACCCGGGCTTCACCTTCGACAACTACGCCGAGGTGCTGCTGTCGCCGTCGGCGTCGTCGCCGCAGCTGGGCGCCTACATCGTCAACTCGATCGCGATCACGCTGCTCGGCACCCTGATCCCGCTCGTGCTCGCGACCATGGCCGCGTACGCGTTCGCCTGGATCAAGTTCCGCGGCGCGAACGCGTTGTTCATCTTCGTGTTCGCGCTGCAGATCGTGCCGCTGCAGATGGCGCTCGTTCCGCTGCTCCAGATCTTCTCGACCTGGTTGCGGCCCATGCAGGCGTGGCTGCACGACGTCATCCCGATCATCCCCGAGCAGAACTACGCGCCGGTGTGGCTCGCGCACGCGATGTTCGCGATGCCGCTGGCCATCTTCCTGCTGCACAACTTCATCTCGGAGATCCCCGGCGACGTCATCGAGGCCGCGCGCGTCGACGGCGCCACGCACGGGCAGATCTTCTTCCGGATCGTGCTGCCGCTGGCCACCCCGGCCATCGCGTCGTTCGCGATCTTCCAGTTCATCTGGGTGTGGAACGACCTGCTCGTCGCGTTGATCTTCTCCGGCGGCACACAGGACGTGGCGCCACTCACCCAACGATTGGCGGAGTTGACCGGTACGAGAGGCCAGGCGTGGGAGCTCCTCACGGCGGGCGCGTTCATCTCGATCGTCATCCCGCTCATCGTGTTCTTCAGTCTCCAGAGGTACTTCGTCAGGGGCCTCCTGGCGGGCGCCACGAAGGGCTGACCGAACCGAGCGGATGCCGCGGCACCCGCTGCACGGAACGAGGGCGGATGCTGCGGCATCCGCCCCTCGTCGTGGTCCTCGCGCCTCGGCGTGATCGCCTCCGGTCACGCCGTCCGCGAACGCGGCTCGGCCAGGGCTCCGCAGGCGGCCGTCGCGTCGGCGGCCGCGCCTAGGCTCGATGCATGAGCATGCACGGCAGCGCGCCCGGCGGGCAGTCGGGGCGCATGGGGAAGCCCCGGACCCGGATCAGCGCGGCCGACGAGTCGATGCAGCGCGCCGAGAACGCGGAGGCGCCGAAGATCCCGCACCTGATGCGTCGCATCGCCGAGCTGTTCGCGCCGCACAAGGGCGCGCTGACGGTGACGATCGTGCTGGTGCTCGTCAGCGCTGCGTTCAGCGTGATCCCCCCGCTGCTGACCGAGCGCGCGTTCGACGAAGGGCTGTTCCCGGTCGGGCCCGACGGCCAGGTGATGAGCCCGAACCTGCCGGTCCTCACGGCGATCGTCGCCGCCATGCTCGCGGTGTTCGTCGTCTCCTCGCTCCTCGGCGTCTGGCAGACGTGGCTCACGGCGACCGTCGGCAACAAGGTGATGGGTGCGCTTCGCGTGCGGATGTTCACGCACCTGCAGCGCATGGAGCTCAGCTTCTTCACGCGCACGAAGACGGGCGTGATCCAGTCGCGCCTGCAGAACGACGTCGGCGGCGTGGCATCCGTGCTCACCAACACGGTCTCGAGCGTGCTCGGCAACACGGTCACGGTGCTCGCCGCGTTCGTCGCCATGCTGCTGCTCAACTGGCAGCTCACGCTCATCGCGCTCGTGCTGCTGCCCGTGATGGTGATCGCGCAGCGGCGCGTCGGCCAGGTGCGTGCGCGCATCGCGGCGAAGACGCAGGAGTCGCTGTCCGAGATGACCGCGATCACGCAGGAGACGCTGTCGGTGTCCGGCATCCTGCTCTCGAAGAGCTTCACGCGCCAGCGCAGCGAGATCGAGCGCTACAGCGACGAGAACGACAACCAGATCGCGCTGCAGGTTCGGCAGCAGATGACCGGCCAGTGGTTCTTCGCGATGGTCGGGATCTTCATGTCGGCGATCCCGGCGATCGTCTACCTCGCGTCCGGCTGGCTCATCACCGGCGGCACGACCGACATCTCGGCGGGCACGATCGTCGCGTTCACGACGGTGCAGGCGCGGCTGCTCTTCCCGCTCATGGCGCTCATGCGCGTCGCGCTCGACCTGCAGACGTCGGGCGCGCTGTTCGCGCGCATCTTCGAGTACCTCGACCTGCGGCCCGCGATCACGGATTCGGCCGACGCGCGCCCGGTCCCGGCGACCACGGCGACGGATGGCTCGGGCCGCCCGATCCTCGGCCGGGTCGAGTTCGACCACGTCACGTTCCGGTACCCCGATGCCGACGGCGACGGGCGCCCAACGCTCGACGACGTGTCGTTCACCATCGAACCGGGGCAGTACGCGGCGTTCGTCGGGCCGAGCGGAGCGGGCAAGACGACGGTCTCGTACCTCGTGCCGCGGCTCTACGAGGTCTCGGGCGGTGCAGTGCGCTTCGCGGGCGTCGACGTGCGCGACCTCGAGCACGAGTCGCTCGTGTCGAACATCGGCGTCGTGAGCCAGGAGACCTACCTGTTCCACGCATCGATCGCCGACAACCTGCGGTACGCGAAGCCCGAGGCGACGGATGACGAGCTCGAGGCCGCGGCGCGCGCCGCGAACATCCACGACACGATCGCGTCGTTCCCCGACGGCTACGACACCGTCGTGGGGGAGCGGGGATACCGCCTCTCGGGCGGCGAGAAGCAGCGCATCGCGATCGCGCGCGTGCTGCTGAAGGACCCGGCGGTGCTGGTGCTCGACGAGGCGACGAGCGCGCTCGACACCATCAGCGAGCGCGTGGTGCAGGCCGCGCTCGACGACGCGTCGCGCGGGCGCACGACGATCGCCATCGCGCACCGGCTCTCGACGGTCGTGTCGGCCGACGTGATCTTCGTGTTGGTCGCCGGGCGCATCGCCGAGCACGGCACCCACGCCGAGCTCATCGCGCAGGGCGGCGTGTACGCCTCGCTGTACCGCCAGCAGGCCGAGCAGCCCGAGGTGCCGACGGCCTGAGGCGGCGGCGCGGCCCAGGGCGGGGCTCAGGAGCGCTCGGCGAGCATGTCCTCCATGAGCTCGATCTCGGCCTGCTGGCTGGCCACGATCGACTCGGCGAGCGAGACCACGACCGGGTACGTCGAACGCTCGAGCACCGCCTCGGCCATGACGACCGCGCCCGCGTGGTGGGCGATCATGAGCTCGAGGAACCTCCGCTCGGCCTCGACTCCCTGGAGCTCGCGGAGTTCGGCGACCTCCTCGGGCGTCGCGAGACCCGGCATCGGCCCACCGGGAACATGTGCGGCGTCCGACCCGTCGCCGGCGTCGTGCCCGGCGTGCGTGCCGCCGTCGTCGGCGGGCCGCGTCATCCAGGTCATCGACGGCTCGGGAGCCGCCTGCGGCAGGACCCACTCGGCGAGCCACCCGTACATCTGGCCCGACTGCTGCGCCTGCGTCGTGGCGATGTCGTAGCCGAGCAGGCGCACGTCGGGGTCGTCGGTCGCGTCGCGCACGATCATCGCGAGCTCGACGCCCTGCTGGTGGTGCACCTGCATGTCTCGGGCGAAGCCCGCCTCGGCGCTCGTGTTCGTCGGGGCCTCCTCGCCGAGCGTCGAGAGGCGGCCGATCGCGAAGGCCGCGCCGGCGACCGCGATGAGGGCGACGGATGCCGCGAGCACGACCGCCCAGCGCCCGATGCCCGACCGCGACCGCGAGACCGGCCCGTCGGGCGCTTCGCCGTCGCCGGGCGCGCCCGGCCCGCCGGGCTCGGGGTAGGCGAGCCCGGCGACGTCGTCGCGCGGTCCGCTCACGCGACCTTGCCGGGCCCGTCGATCGCGCCCGTGCAGAGTGCGCCGGGCTCGGGAACGTCCTGGCTCTGCCAGTACTCCTCGAGGAAGTCCTCGATGCGCGGGTCCTCGACGCCGTCGACCTGCAGCTGCACGTTCCAGCCGCTGAGGACGACCGGCGAGT
Source organism: Agromyces molybdatiresistens (assembly GCF_052748445.2). Lineage (NCBI taxonomy): Bacteria > Bacillati > Actinomycetota > Actinomycetes > Micrococcales > Microbacteriaceae > Agromyces > Agromyces molybdatiresistens. The sequence continues at coordinate 611,575 of NZ_CM188258.1, forward strand.
CGAGGCCCTCGAACGGCGAGAGGATGACGTACGTGCTCGGCAGCTTCGACCGCAGCGTCGCGATCTCGTCCTCGGAGAGCGCGTCGGCGTCGTAGGTGACCCAGATCGCACCGTGCTCGAGCGAGTGGACGGCGTTCTCGTTCGGCACGACCTCCTCGTACACGCCGCAGTTCAGCCACGCGGGGTTGTGCTGCCCGCCGGCGGGCGGGGTCTGCTCGTAGTCGACGACGCCCTCGACGTGCTCGGACGCGTTCTCGAAGGTCTCGACGCCCTCGATCTCGGCGCCGTCGCCGCCGGCCGTGTAGTTCGCCGCGCGGGGCGTCAGCACGATCGAGGTGACGATGAGCGCCACGATCGCGACGCCGACGCCGACGGAACTCCAGATCGCGATGAGGCGGTTCCGCTTCATGCGCGCTTCGCGCTTGCGGTACTCCTCGAGCTTGCGCTCGCGTTCCGCGGCGCGCTGCTGCTTGACGGTGGGCTTCTTTCCGGGCGGGGTCGCGCTCACGCGGGGCCTTCCTCGAGCGGGGTGGGACGGGGTCTGGGTACTCAATACGAACGTATCGGGCTGGGAGAACGCCGTCACGCGTTCGACGGAACCGGTCGGCGAAGCCGCCCAGGAGGATCCGACGACGAGGCCTGCCACGAGGCATCCGTCATTCGCTAGGCTGGCCGGGTGAGCTTCCCGTGCCGGTGTTGTCGTCGCTGACCCAGCGACCCCTTCCCTCGCGTCGGGCGCCGAACGGGCGCCCCTCGACGCACACGACACCAAGGAACGAACTCCACTGATGAAGTACGCAGCGCACATCACCGATCTCGTCGGCAACACCCCGCTCGTCCGGCTCAACCGCGTGACCGAGGGCGTGACGGATGCCACGGTGCTCGTCAAGCTCGAGTACCTGAACCCCGGCGGCTCGTCGAAGGACCGCATCGCGCGGAACATCATCGACGCCGCCGAGCGCGAGGGCAAGCTGAAGCCGGGCGGCACGATCGTCGAGCCGACGTCGGGCAACACGGGCGTCGGCCTCGCGCTCGTCGCGCAGGAGCGCGGGTACCGGTGCGTGTTCGTGTGCCCCGACAAGGTCTCGGAGGACAAGCGGAACGTGCTGCAGGCGTACGGCGCCGAGGTCGTCGTGACGCCGACCGCGGTCGCGCCCGACAGCCCCGAGTCGTACTACGGCGTGTCCGACCGGCTCGCGCGCGAGATCCCCGGCGCGTTCAAGCCCGACCAGTACTCCAACCCGAACGGGCCGCTCTCGCACTACGAGACCACCGGGCCCGAGATCTGGCGCGACACCGACGGGAAGGTCACGCACTTCGTGGCCGGCGTCGGCACGGGCGGCACGATCACCGGCACCGGCCGGTACCTCCGCGAGGTGTCGGGCGACGCGGTTCGCATCATCGGCGCCGACCCGGAGGGTTCGGTGTACTCGGGCGGCACCGGGCGCCCCTACTTCGTGGAGGGCGTCGGCGAGGACTTCTGGCCGACGGCGTACGACCCGAGCGTGCCGCACGAGATCATCGCCGTCACCGACGCCGAGTCGATCGACATGACGCGTCGCCTCGCGCGCGAGGAGGGGATCCTCGTCGGCGGCTCGAGCGGCATGGCCGTCGTGGCGGCGCTGAAGGCCGCGGCATCCGCCGGACCGGACGACGTGTTCGTGGTGCTGCTGCCCGACTCGGGGCGCGGCTACCTCGGCAAGATCTTCAACGACAAGTGGCTGCGCGCGTACGGCTTCGGCAACGCGCCCGCGGGTCACACGATCCGCGACCTCCTCGCGGCGAAGGCCGACCGCACCGCGCCCCTCGTCTACGTGCACCCGAACGACACCGTGCGCGAGGCCATCGACCGCATGACCGAGTCCGGCGTCTCGCAGCTGGTGGTGCTCTCGGCCGAGCCGCCGGTCGTCCTCGGGGAGGTCGTCGGCGCGCTCCACGAGGAGGAGCTGCTCGAGCAGGTCTTCTCGGGACGCGCGAAGCTCACCGACGAGGTCGCGTCCGTGGTCGGCGATTCGCTCCCGCTCATCGGCGTCAACGAGCCCGTCGCGACCGCACGCCAGGCGTTCGGCGAGGCGCCGGCGATGCTCGTGACCGACGGGGGCAAGGCGCTGGGCGTGATCACCCGCACCGACCTGCTCGCGTACCTCTCCTCCTGAAAGGCCCCGGACCATGCAGCACGACGCACGTTTCGACACCCGAGCCGTCCACGCGGGCCAGGACTTCGATCCGACGACCGGCGCGGTGATCCCGCCGATCCACGTCACCTCGACGTACGCGCAGGACGGCATCGGCGGCCTCCGCGGCGGCTACGAGTACTCGCGCGGCGGCAACCCGACGCGCACCGCGCTCGAGACCCAGCTCGCGGCGCTGGAGGGCGGCATCCGCGGCCTCTCGTTCGCCTCGGGCCTCGCCGCGGAGGACGCGCTGCTCCGCACCGTGCTCCAGCCCGGCGATCACGTCGTCATCGGCGACGACGTGTACGGCGGCACGCACCGGCTCATCCGCCGCATCTTCGGCGACTGGGGCGTGCGGCACTCGACGGTCGACACCAGCGACCTCGACGCGGTGCGCGACGCGATCGAGCTCGGCACGACGAAGGTGCTCTGGGTCGAGACGCCCTCGAACCCGCTCATGAAGATCTCCGACATCGCGGCGCTCGCCGAGCTCGGCGATGAGGCGGGCCTCACGGTCGTCGTCGACAACACGTTCGCGAGCCCGGCCCTGCAGCAGCCGATCCCGCTCGGCGCGCACGTCGTCGTCCACTCGACGACGAAGTACCTCGGGGGGCACTCCGACGTCGTCGGCGGCGCGCTCGTCGTCGCCGACGGCCAGGAGGCGCTCGCCGAGCGCGTCGGTTTCACGCAGTTCGCCGCCGGCGCGGTCTCGTCGCCGTTCGATGCGTTCCTCACGACGCGCGGCATCAAGACCCTCGGCATCCGGATGCAGCGGCACAGCCGGAACGCGCTCGCGATCGCCCGGCGGCTCGACGAGCATCCCGCGGTCGCCCGCGTGCTCTACCCGGGCCTCGAGTCGCACCCCGGCCACGCGCTCGCCGCGAGCCAGATGTCGGGTTTCGGCGGCATGGTGTCGATCGACCTCGCCGGCGGCGGCGCCGCTGCGCGCCGCTTCGCCGAGTCGACCGAGCTGTTCACGCTGGCCGAGTCGCTCGGCGGCGTCGAGTCCCTCGTCAACTACCCGTCGGAGATGACGCACGCCTCGGTGAAGGGCACCGAGGCGGAGGTGCCCGAGTCGATCGTGCGCCTCTCGGTCGGCATCGAGGACGTCGACGACCTGCTCGCCGACATCGACGGGGCGCTCGGGCGGCTGTAGCCGGCCCGCCGGCCTGCCGGCCCGCCCGCCGGCCCGCCCGCCGGCCCGAACGCCGCGGTTGACAGGAGATCCCACGACCTGCAGGACGCGATCCACGGAATCGTCCTGTACATCGACGGGACTCCGGTGAAGCGACGGCGGCAGGACTGGCAGGAACTGACCGAAGAGTGTCGTTCCTGCCAGTGCGCGTGTCGGCGGCATCCGGCAGCATGAGCAGGTGAGTTCGAGAACCCTGGATGTCGCGCCTCCCGTCGGCGCGACATCCGAGCACCACGGCCGGCTGGGCCTCGTCCAGGGCACGGCCCTCTACATCGCCAGCGTCCTCGGCACCGGAATCCTCGTGCTTCCGGGCCTGGCCGCGCAGGCCGCAGGCCCGGCGTCCGTCGTCGCCGTCGCGGCGGTCCTGCTGCTGTCGATCCCGCTCGCGGGCACGTTCGCGGCGCTCGCGTCGCGGTTCCCCGACGCAGGCGGCGTCGCGAGCTACGTCCGCCGCGCGCTCGGGCCGACCGCCGCGCGGATGACCGGGTACTGGTTCTTCTTCGGGGTCTGCGTCGGTGCGCCCGTCGTCGCCGTGCTCGGCGGCGAGTACGTCGTGGCCGTGCTCGGCGTCGATCGCGCGGCCGTGCCGATCATCGGGCTCGCGGTCTTCGTGCCGCCCTTCATCGCGAACTGGTTCGGCGTGCGCGTCGCCGGCTGGGTGCAGTTCGTGCTCACCGGGCTCCTCCTCACGGTCGTGGTCGGCGTCGTCGCGGTGACCTTCCCTGCGGCGGAGGCGGGCAACTTCACGCCGTTCCTCCCGAACGGGTGGGCCGGGGTCGGCGTCGCGATCAGCCTCTTCGTCTGGGCGTTCGCGGGGTGGGAGGTCGGCACGCACATCGCCGGCGAGTTCCGGGACCCGCGCCGCACGATCCCGCTCGCGACCGGCATCGCGATCGCGGTCGTCGGGGTCGGCTACCTCGCGCTGCAGTTCGTGACCGTCGCCGTGCTCGGCGACCGCGCGGGCGAGAGCCAGGTGCCGCTGCTCGACCTCGTCGAGACCACGGCTCCCGGCATCGGCTCGGTGCTCGTCGCGATCGTCGCCGCGATCGTCACGGTCGGCGTCGTGAACGCCTACCTGCCCGCGTTCGGCAAGCTCGGCGCGGCGCTCGGCCGGGACGGCGACCTGCCGCGGTTCTTCGCCAAGGGCGCGGAGGACGGCGCGGTGCCCCGCCGCGCGCTCGCGCTGACGGCCGGGCTGATCGTGGTGTACTTCGGCCTCATGCTCTGGAACCGGCTCGACCTGTCGGGCTTCATCCTCATCCACACGAGCAACATGGTCGCGATCTACGCCGCCGGCATGCTCGCGGCCACGCTCCTGCTCCGCCGATTCTCGCTGGGCTGGTGGCTCGCGGTCGTCGCGACGGTGCTCACGGCGGGCCTGCTCGTGCTGGCGTGGCAGAACCTCCTCGTTCCGATCGTGCTCGCCGCGGCATCCGTCGTCGTCACGATCGTTCGCCGGGTGCGGGGGCGGCGCGTCCTCGCGGTGCCGGGCGTCGAGGCGGACGCCGCGGCATCCGCCTCGCCCGAGGCCGTGCCCTGAGCGGCGAGGCACTCCGAGGCTGACGGCCTCTCGGGCCGGGCCGCGCCGTCGCGGCATCCGATCTCCTGCGAATCGGTCCGGATGCCGCAGGTCGGCTGGCGTGTGCGGGCCGTCCCGGGAGAGGATGGTGCGCATGACCGCCCACGCGTACGCACTCGCCGACGGCAACACGATCCCCGCGATCGGACTGGGCACGTACGGGTTGAACGACCAGTCGGGCGTCGAGGCGATCGTCTCGGCGATCCACGACGGCTACCGGCTCATCGACACGGCGTACAACTACGGCAACGAGGAGGTGGTCGCCGAGGCGATCCGCCGCTCCGAGGTCGACCGCAGCGACCTGTTCGTCACCACGAAGCTGCCCGGTCGCCACCACGGCATCGACGAGACGCTCGCGAGCTTCGAGCAGTCGCGCAAGCGCCTCGACCTCGACTGGGTCGACCTGTACCTCATCCACTGGCCGAACCCGAAGCGCGACCGGTACGTCGACAGCTGGCGCTCGATGATCAAGCTCAAGGAGCGCGGCGTCGTCCGGTCGATCGGCGTGTCGAACTTCACCCCGGCGATGCTCGACCGCCTCTTCGCCGAGACCGGGCTCATGCCCGTCGTGAACCAGGTCGAGCTGCACCCGTACTTCCCGCAGGGCGAACTGCGCGCGTACCACGCCGAGCACGCCATCCGCACCGAGAGCTGGAGCCCGCTCGCCAAGCGGACCGAGCTGCTCGCCGAGCCGGTCATCGTCCAGATCGCCGAGCGGCACGCGGTGACAGCCGCGCAGGTGGTGCTCGCATGGCACCTCGCGCTCGGGGCCGTGCCGATCCCGAAGTCGGCCGATGCCGAGCGCCGGCGCGAGAACCTCGACGTCTTCGACCTCCAGCTCGGCGCCGACGAGGTCGACGCGATCTCCGGCCTCGAGCGCGGCCGGATCTGGGGCGCCGACCCCGACTCGCACGAGGAGATGTAGCCGGGAGCGGATGTCGCCGGGCGGACGTAGGCTCGATCAGGTGACCGACCGCTCCACCCCCGCACCATCCGACGACGCCGTTCCCGCGGGGGGCGTGTTCGCGAAGTCGTGGCGGTGGCTCTCGCTCGGCATGTTCGCGCTGATCTTCCTCGCCGCGTTCGAGGTGCTCGCGGTCACGACCGCGATGCCCATCATCGCGGCCGAGCTCGACGGCGAGGGGCTGTACGCCCTGGCCTTCTCGGTGCCGCTCGCGGCGGGCGTCGTCGGCATGGTCGTCGCCGGGAACTGGAGCGACCGGTCCGGTCCGCTGCCACCGCTCCTCGCCGCCGGCGTGCTCTTCGTCGTCGGCCTCGTGATCGCGGGGCTCGCCCCGAACATGCCGGTGCTCGTGCTCGGCCGTCTCGTGCACGGCATCGGCGGTGCGGCCGTCATCGTGCCGTTGTACGTGATCGTCGCGCGCGTCTACCCCGAGTCGGTGCGGTCGCGCGTGTTCGCCGGGTTCGCCGCGGCGTGGGTCATCCCGTCGATCGTCGGGCCGACCGTCGCGGGCTACGTCGCGGAGGAGCTCGACTGGCGCTGGGTCTTCCTCGGCGTGATCGCACTGGTGCTGCCGGCGGCGCTGATGATGCTCGCGCCGCTGCTCCGCGTGCTCGACCTCGTGCGCGGCGATCCGAACGTGCCGTGGAGCGGTCGCCGGCTCGGCTGGTCGGTGCTCGCCGCCGCCGCCGCGCTCGGCATCAGCCTCGCGGCCGAGTTCGACGAGCCCTGGCGGTGGGTCGTCGCCGTGCTCTCGATCGCGATCGCCGTCGTCGCGGTCCGGCCGCTGCTGCCCGCCGGCACGCTGCGGGCGGTGCGCGGCATCCCGGCGACCGTGCTCATGCGCGCGATCGTCGCGGGCGCGTTCTTCGGCGCCGAGATCTACCTGCCGAAGATGCTCATCGATCGGTACGACCTGCCCGCCGGGCTCGCCGGCGCGGTGCTCACGGGCGCCGGGCTGTCGTGGGCGGCCGCTTCGTGGCTGCAGGGTCGCCTCGACACGCGGCTCTCGAACACCGAGGTCGTGCGGATCGGCGCGATCACGCTCGCGGTCTCGCTCGCCGGCGTGCTCGCGATCGCGCTGTTCACGCTGCCGCCCGCGGCCGCGTTCGTCGCCTGGACGCTCGCGGGCGCGGCGATGGGGTTCATGTACCCGCGGTTCTCGGTGGCCGTGCTCGAGCAGTCGCCGCAATCGGTGCAGGGCTTCAACAGTGCGGCGCTGACGATCGGGGAGTCGCTCGGCGGTGCGGTGTCGCTCGCGGTGACGGCGCTCGTCGCGAGCGTCGCGATCGCCGGCGCCTACGCGCCCGAGTTCGCGGTGACCGCCGCGATCGCGGTGGTCGGCGTGCTGCTCGCGTCGCGCGTGCGACCGCCCGACGGTCGGCGTGATCGCGTGACGGATGCCGCGGCGTCGACGGGAGGGTCCCGGGCGACCGCGACGCCGGGGGAGTAGGGCGCGCAGTTCATGTGACCGTCACATTGTGACCGTCACATTCCGCGCGGGAATGTGCATAATGGTGTCGCCGGCATGTGTGACCGTGAACATGCCGAGATCGAACGAGGTCACCGTGCCAGAGCCGTCGCAGGAGCCGCCGAAGGGGCGTGCTCCGAGCATCCGCGATGTGGCGCGCGTCGCGGGCGTCTCGCACCAGACGGTGTCGCGCGTGCTCAACCATCACCCGAGCATCCGGCCCGAGACCAAGCAGCGCGTGCTCGACGTCATGGCCGAGCTGCAGTACACGCCGAACCGCGCCGCGCGGGCGCTCGTCACGAGCCGGTCGCGCACCATCGGCATCCTGTCCGCGTCGAGCACGCACTACGGGCCCGCGTCGAGCATCGCCGCGATCGAGGCGGCGGCACGCTCCTTCGGGTACTGGGTGAGCACCGCCAACATCGAGTCGTCCGACGCCGTCTCGATCGCCGACGGCCTCGCGCACCTGCGGGCCCAGGGCATCGAGGGCCTCGTCGTCATCGCCCCGCAGATGCGGGTCTTCGACACGCTCGCCCAGCTGTCGATCGACGTGCCCTACGTGACCCTCCAGTCGACGGGTCGAGACCCCGAGCACACGCTCTCGGTCGACCAGATCGCCGGTGCGCGCCTCGCGACGCGGCACCTGATCGAGCGCGGTCATCGGTCGATCTACCACCTGGCCGGCCCGCAGGACTGGATCGAGGCGGAGGCGCGCATGCGCGGGTTCCTCGACGAGATGGGTGCGCAGGACGTGCCCACGACCGCCCCGATCCTCGGTGACTGGACGGCCGACTTCGGCTTCTACGCAGGCCGTGAGCTGCTCACCGTCCGCGACTTCACGGCCATCTTCGCGTCGAACGACCAGATGGCGCTCGGGGTCATGCACGCGGTGCGCGACGCGGGGCTCGAGGTGCCGCGCGACGTGTCGATCGTCGGGTTCGACGACATCCCCGAGGCGGCGCACTTCTGGCCGCCGCTCACGACGGTGCGGCAGGACTTCCCCGAGGTCGGGCGGCGGTGCGTCGCGCTGCTGCTCGGAGACATCGATGCGGCCGCGCCCGAGTACCGAGGCACGATCGTGCCCGAGCTGATCGTGCGCGAATCGGTCGGGACGCCGGCGTTCTGAACCGGGGAGGCGCACGACGACCCCCGTCGCGGCCCGTCGCCGCGCCCGGGAGTCAACCGTCCCGCGGCCTCGGGATCGGGCCCGCCCTCCCCGTTACCGTTCCGTGACCTTCGCCGGTTGACAGATTCGCGAAACGTGTGGCTAACATGAGTCTCGCGATGTGAACGGTCACATGAGCTGTCACATCGCCGGACGTTCCACCATCGCCCCTCGGGCGAGCGCAGCACACGACGAAGGAGTCCCGCGTGATCGACACGACCGCCCCCGGCCGGCCCACCAGCCCGGCCGTCCCCCGGCAGGGCGCCGTCTCCATCGGGACCCCGGGCATCGGCACCGGAACGATCGTCGCCCGCGCCGCGGCATCCGTCGCCTCGGACCGGCGGGCGGACGCCGCATGACGACGTTCGGACCGCAGATCGAGGTCGCCATCGCCCGCACCCGCGCGGAGGTCGCCCGGTTGCACGGCGAGCTGACCCGCTACGGCCTGGTCGTCTGGACGGGCGGCAACGTCAGCGGCCGGGTGCCCGGCGCGGACCTGTTCGTCATCAAGCCGTCCGGCGTGAGCTACGACGACCTGGCGCCCGAGAACATGATCCTCTGCGACCTCGACGGCAATGTCATCCCGGGCACGCCGGGCGCCGACCGTTCCCCGTCGAGCGACACCGCGGCGCACGCCTACGTGTACCGGAACATGCCCGAGGTCGGCGGCGTCGTGCACACGCACTCGACCTACGCGGTCGCCTGGGCGGCGCGCGGCGAGGAGATCCCCTGCGTGATCACCGCGATGGCCGACGAGTTCGGCGGGCCGATCCCGATCGGCCCGTTCGCGATCATCGGCGACGACTCGATCGGGCGCGGCATCGTCGAGACCCTGCGCGGCCACCGGTCGCGCGCGGTGCTGATGCAGAACCACGGCCCGTTCACCATCGGCGCCAATGCGAAGGACGCCGTCAAGGCCGCGGTCATGGTCGAGGATGTCGCGCGCACCGTGCACCTCGCCCGTGAGGCGGGCCCGCTGATCCCGATCCCGCAGGAGTCGATCGACCGGCTGTACGACCGGTACCAGAACGTCTACGGCCAGTCGACCGACGCGCGCCGGGATGCCCACGGGCCCGTGTCCGAGGCGGAGGCGACGGCCGCGGCGGCCGTCGGCGATGCGAAGGCGAACGCGAAGGCGGAACGCAACTGAAGAGCTTGCGGCATCCATGGTCACGAGGGATGCCGCTGGGAGCCGGTCGTCATGGACGAGGCCGGACCTCCGAAACGTCACCAAGACGACGACGTCCATGACCACACAGTGAAAGGACACACCGTGAACAGCACGAAGAAGGTGCTCCTCGCCACGCTGGCGGCCGGTTCGATGCTCGCGCTCGCCGCGTGCTCGGGCGGCGCGGGCGGCGACGGAGAGGGCGACGGCGGCCTGATCGGCGTCGCCATGCCCACCAAGAGCTCGGAGCGCTGGATCCAGGACGGCGACGCCGTCAAGGAGCAGCTCGAGGAGCAGGGCTTCCAGGTCGACCTCCAGTACGCCGAGGACGACATCCCCACGCAGGTCTCCCAGATCGAGAACATGATCACCAAGGGCGCCGAGGCCCTGATCGTCGCCTCGATCGACGGCACCACCCTGTCAGAGGTGCTGCAGAACGCGGCCGACGCCGAGATCCCCGTCATCGCGTACGACCGCCTGATCCGCGACTCGGAGAACGTCGACTACTACGCGTCGTTCGACAACTACGTCGTCGGCGTCCAGCAGGCCACCTCGCTCCTCGCGGGCCTGGGCCTGACCGACCTCGAGGGCACCGAGGCCGCCGACGCGCCCGAGGGTCCGTTCAACATCGAGCTGTTCGCCGGTTCGCCCGACGACAACAACGCCACGTTCTTCTGGAACGGCGCGATCGACACGCTCCAGCCCTACATCGACGAGGGCACCCTCGTCGTGAAGTCGGGCCAGACCGAGTTCGAGCAGGCCGCCATCCTCCGGTGGGACGGCGAGGTCGCGCAGAGCCGCATGGAGGACATCCTCGTCTCGACGTACTCCGACGGCTCGCAGGTCGACGCGGTGCTCTCGCCGTACGACGGCCTCTCGCGCGGCATCATCTCGGCCCTCACCGACGCCGGCTACTCGGTCGGCGACGAGTGGCCGGTCATCTCGGGCCAGGACGCCGAGCTCGACTCGGTCAAGGCGATCAACGCGGGCGAGCAGTACTCGACCATCTTCAAGGACACCCGCGAGCTCGCGGCCGTGGCCGTGGACATGGCGACCGCCCTGCTGAACGGCGAGGAGCCCGAGGTCAACAACACCGAGGACTACGACAACGGCGTGAAGGTCGTGCCCTCGTACCTCCTCGAGTCCCAGATCGTCGTCGCGGACAACATCACCGAGGTCCTGGTCGACAGCGGCTACTGGACCGAAGAGGAGATCAACGGCTGAACAGGCCGCTGATCCCGAACGGATGACGCACCGCGTGTCGGGACCTGCGACGGGAGTACTCTCGCCTCAGGTCCCGGCCGCGGCATCCGCCACCCGGCCGGCCCCACACCGGCAATGGAGCAGGAGCAAGGGATGACCAACCACATTCTCGAGATGCGCGGCATCACGAAGACCTTCCCCGGCGTGAAGGCGCTCGCGAACGTCAACCTGGGCGTCGAACGCGGCGAGGTGCACGCCATCTGCGGCGAGAACGGCGCAGGCAAGTCCACCCTCATGAAGGTGCTCTCGGGCGTCTACCCGCACGGCACCTACGACGGCGCCATCGTCTTCGAGGGCGAGGAGGTCGAGTTCAAGGACCTCACCGACTCCGAGGCCAAGGGCATCGTGATCATCCACCAGGAGCTCGCGCTCAGCCCCTACCTCTCGATCGCCGAGAACATCTTCCTCAACAACGAGCAGAAGGGCGCCGGCGGTCTCATCGACTGGAACAAGACGAACTTCGAGGCGTCGAAGCTCCTCGCCCGGGTCGGCCTGAAGGAGAACCCGACGACGAAGATCCGCGAGATCGGCGTCGGCAAGCAGCAGCTCGTCGAGATCGCGAAGGCGCTCTCGAAGCGCGTGAAGCTCCTGATCCTCGACGAGCCGACGGCCGCCCTCAACGACGAGGACTCCGATCACCTGCTCGACCTGATCCTGCACCTGAAGGGCCAGGGGATCACGTCGATCATCATCAGCCACAAGCTCAACGAGATCAAGAAGGTCGCCGACACGGTCACGGTCATCCGCGACGGCAAGACGATCGAGACGATCGCCAAGCAGGATGTCACCGAGGACCGCATCATCAAGGACATGGTGGGCCGCGACCTCGAGCACCGGTATCCCGACCACACCCCGAACCTCGGCGAGGAGCTGCTCCGCGTCGAGGACTGGACCGCGCACCACCCGCAGGACACCTCGCGCGTCGTCGTCGACAACGTCAACCTGAACGTGCGCGCCGGTGAGATCGTGGGCATCGCCGGGCTCATGGGCGCCGGGCGCACCGAGTTCGCGATGAGCCTGTTCGGCCATTCGTACGGTTCGCGCATCTCGGGCAAGGTCTACCTGCGCGGCAGGGAGATCAAGACCCGCACCGTCGCCGAGGCGATCCAGAACGGCATCGCGTACGCGACCGAGGACCGCAAGACGTACGGCCTGAACCTCATCGAGGACATCAAGCGGAACATCTCGATGGCGTCGCTGAAGAAGCTCGAGAAGTACGGCCTCGTGCACGACAACGAGGAGTACGCGGTCGCGAACGAGTACCGCAAGTCGATGAACATCAAGGCGCCGAACGTCCTGGTGAAGACCGGCAAGCTCTCGGGCGGCAACCAGCAGAAGGTCGTGCTGTCGAAGTGGATCTACGCCGACCCCGACGTCCTGATCCTCGACGAGCCGACCCGCGGCATCGACGTCGGCGCGAAGTACGAGATCTACACGATCATCAACCGCCTGGCCGCGGCCGGGAAGGGCATCATCGTGATCTCGTCCGAGCTGCCCGAACTGCTCGGCATCTGCGATCGCGTGTACGCCCTCTCGGAGGGCCGCATCACCGGCGAACTTCCCGTCGCGGAGGCCACGCCCGAGTCGATGCTCAAGCTCATGACCATGGAGAAGCCCCGCTAGCCGCGCGGCTGACGGATCACATCAGGAGACATCATGTCGAATCCGAATCCCCCCACCGTCGAGGAGACCCACGCGGCGGGCAGCAACATCAACCCGGTCCAGAACAAGTTCACCGACCGGCTGACCCACGTGCTCAGCGACCTCGGCCGCAACGGCATCTTCATCGCGCTCGTCGCGGTGGTCGTGCTGTTCGCGTTCCTGACCGACGGCATCCTGCTGCGGCCGCAGAACATCTCGAACCTCGTCGTGCAGAACGGGTACATCCTCGTGCTCGCGATCGGCATGGTGATGGTCATCATCGCCGGCCACATCGACCTCTCGGTCGGCTCGGTCGCGGCGTTCGTCGGCGCGTGCTCGGGCGTGTTCGCGGTCCAATGGGGCCTGCCGTGGTGGCTCTCGGTGCTGCTCTCGCTCGTCATCGGCGCCCTCGTCGGCGTCTGGCAGGGCTTCTGGATCGCCTACGTCGGCATCCCGGCCTTCATCGTGACATTGGCGGGCATGCTCATCTTCCGCGGCCTCGCGCTCGTGGTGCTCGGCAACGCGAACATCGGCTCGTTCCCGACCGAGTACCGCGCGCTCGGCAACGGCTTCCTCTCGAACGTGTTCGGCGAATTCGAACTCGATCCGCTGACGCTCGGCGTCGGTGCGCTCGCGATCGTGATCCTCGTCGTGCAGCAGGTGCGCACGCGCCGCGGCCGGGTGAAGTACTCGCAGGAGGTCGAGCCCCTCGCCTGGTTCATCACCAAGCTCGTGCTCATCTCGGCGGCGATCGGCTTCTTCGCCTACGCGCTCGCGTCGTACAAGGGCATCCCCGTCACGCTCATCATCCTCGGCGTGCTCGTGCTCGTGTACAGCATCGTGATGAACCGCACCGTGTTCGGCCGCCACATCTACGCGATCGGCGGCAACCGCCACGCGGCCGAGCTGTCGGGCATCAAGACCCGCCGGGTCGACTTCTGGCTGTTCGTGAACATGGGCTTCCTCGCGGCGCTCGCGGGGCTCATCTTCACGGCCCGCCTGAACCTCGCCGGTCCGAAGGCCGGTGACGGCTTCGAGCTCGAGGCGATCTCCGCGGCGTTCATCGGCGGCGCGGCGGTGCAGGGCGGCGTCGGCACGATCGGCGGCGCGATCATCGGTGGCCTGATCATCGGCGTCCTGAACAACGGCATGTCGATCATGGGCATCGGCATCGAGTGGCAGCAGGCCGTGAAGGGCCTCGTGCTGCTGCTCGCGGTGGCGTTCGACGTGTACAACAAGCGTCGATCGGGCGGGCACTGACCCGCAGCGGTTCCTCCTGAGACGGCGAGGGGCGGATGCCACGTGGCATCCGCCCCTCGTCGTGTGTCGGAGGCTTGGCGAACTTCTTCGTTAGCGCTAACATCGGACACTGTTAGCGCTAACGAACCCAGTGGAGACGCACGACGATGAGCGAGACCATGACCACGGATGCTGCGCGCGCGGCGATCCTCGAGGGGCGCACGTCCCTCGGCATCGAGCTCGGTTCCACCCGCATCAAGGCCTGCCTGGTCGGCCCGGACCCGACCGAGGTGCTCGCCGTCGGCAGCCACGAGTGGGAGAACGAGTTCGTCGACCGCCGCTGGACCTACTCGCTGGAGGCCGTCTGGTCGGGCCTGCAGGCCGCCTATGCCGATCTGGTCGACGACGTGCGGCGCCGGTACGACGTCGTGCCCGAGACCTTCGGCGCGATCGGCGTGTCGGCGATGATGCACGGCTACCTCGCGTTCGACGCCGACGGCGAGCTGCTCGTGCCGTTCCGCACGTGGCGGAACACCTCGACCGGCCCCGCCGCGGCCGAGCTCAGCGAGCGGTTCGGGATCAACATCCCGCTGCGCTGGTCGATCGCGCACCTGCACCAGGCGGTGCTCGACGAGGAGGCGCACGTCGGCGACATCCGTTCGTTCACGACCCTCGCCGGATACGTGCACTGGAGGCTCACCGGTCGGAACGTGCTCGGCGTCGGCGACGCCTCGGGGATGTTCCCGATCGACTCGGCGACCGGCTCGTACGACGCGCGGCTCGTCGCCGCCTACGACGCGCTCGTCGCCTCGCGTGCCCCCGGCGTGAAGGTCGCCGAGCTGCTCCCCGAGGTGCTGCCCGCGGGCCGCGTCGCGGGCGAGCTCACCGAGGCGGGCGCGGCGCTCCTCGACCCGTCGGGCGCGCTCCGCGCCGGCATCCCGTTCTGCCCGCCCGAGGGCGACGCCGGCACGGGCATGGTCGCGACCGACGCGGTCGCGCCGCGCACCGGCAACGTCAGCGCGGGCACGAGCATCTTCGCGATGGTCGTGCTGGAGCATCCGCTGGCGAACGCCCACGACGAGCTCGACCTCGTGACGACGCCCGCGGGCGATCCGGTCGCGATGGTGCACTGCAACAACGGCGCGAGCGAGCTCGCCGCATGGGCGGGCGTCTTCGGGCGGTTCGCCGCTGCCGCGGGCACCGAGCTCTCGGCCGACGAGGTGTTCGAGGCGCTGTTCCGCGAGGCGCTCGAGGGCGAAGCCGACGCCGGCGGCCTCATCGCCTACAACCAGCTCGCGGGCGAGCCCATCGCGGGCCTCGAGGAGGGGCGGCCCATGGTCGTCCGCACGCCCGACAGCCGGCTCACGCTCGCCAACCTCATGCGCGCCCAGATCTACGGCGTGTACGGCACGCTCGCGCTCGGCATGCGCGTGCTGCACGACGAGGGCGTCGGCCTCGACCGCATGACCGCTCACGGCGGCATCTTCCGGACGGCGGGCGTGGCGCAGCGATTCCTCGCCGGCGCACTCGACGCGCCCGTCGCCGTCGGCGAGACCGCGTCCGAGGGCGGCGCGTGGGGTATCGCCGTTCTCGCCGCGTACCTCGGCGCCGCCGATGAACTCGACCTCGGCACGTACCTCTCCGAGCGCGTGTTCGCGAGCGCCGCGATCGACGTCGCCGATCCCGACCCGGCGGATGTCGCCGGCTTCGCCGCCTACCTCGACCGCTACGCCGCGGGCCTCGCCGCCGAGGCGGCCGCCGTGGCATCCCTCTGACCGACCGACTTCCGAACCACGAAGGACCGCACATGACCCGCACCCCGCTCACCACCTCCCTCGACGGCTACGAGGTCTGGTTCCTCACCGGGAGCCAGCACCTGTACGGCCCCGAGACCCTCGCCCAGGTCGCCGACCAGTCGCGCACCATCGCCGAGGCGCTCGACGCGGCATCCGACGTGCCCGTGACGGTCGTCTGGAAGCCCGTGCTCACCGACTCGGCCGCGATCAAGCAGGTCGCGCTCGAGGCGAACGCCGCCGCGAACGTCATCGGCGTCGTCGCGTGGATGCACACGTTCAGCCCCGCGAAGATGTGGATCGCCGGCCTCGACGCGCTGCAGAAGCCGCTTGCGCACCTGCACACGCAGGCGAACGTCGAGCTGCCGTGGGGCGACATCGACTTCGACTTCATGAACCTCAACCAGGCGGCGCACGGCGACCGCGAGTTCGGGTACATCCAGACCCGGCTCGGCGTGCCGCGGAAGACCATCGTCGGGCACGCCTCCGACCCGCGCGTGCAGCGCGAGCTCGGCACGTGGCAGCGCGCGGCGGCCGGCCTCGCGGCATCCCGTTCGCTGAAGCTCGTGCGTTTCGGGGACAACATGCGCTACGTCGCGGTCACCGAGGGCGACAAGACCGAGGCCGAGCTCCGGTTCGGCGTCCAGGTCAACACCTGGGGCGTCAACGAGCTCGCGGAGGCCGTGCACGCGGCATCCGATGCCGACATCGACGCGCTCGTCGCGGAGTACGAGGAGCTCTACGAGGTCGAGGCGTCGCTGCGCGCGGGCGGCGAGCGCCACGAGTCGTTGCGCTACGGCGCGGCCGTCGAGATCGGGCTGCGTTCGTTCCTCGAGGAGGGCGGCTTCGGCGCGTTCACGACCTCGTTCGAGGACCTCGGCGCGCTCCGCCAGCTGCCCGGTCTCGCGGTGCAGCGCCTGCAGGCCGAGGGGTACGGCTTCGGCGCCGAGGGCGACTGGAAGACCGCGATCCTCGTGCGGGTCGCGAACGTGATGGGCGCAGGGCTGCCCGGCGGCGCGACCCTCATGGAGGACTACACCTACGACCTCACGCCCGGCGACGAGCTGATCCTCGGCGCGCACATGCTCGAGGTCGCGCCGTCGATCACGACCGCGAAGCCGTCGCTCGAGATCCACCCGCTCGGCATCGGCGGCAAGGAGGACCCGGTGCGCCTGGTCTTCACGGCCGACCCCGGCCCCGCGGTCGTCGTCGCGCTGTCCGACATGCGCGACCGGTTCCGGCTCACCGCGAACGTCGTCGAGAACGTGGCGCCTCGCGAGGCCCTGCCGAAGCTGCCCGTCGGCCGCGCGATCTGGAAGCCCGCCCCCGACTTCCAGACGTCGGCCGCCGCATGGCTCACCGCCGGCGCCGCGCACCACACGGTCATGTCGACCGCGGTCGGCGTCGAGGTGTTCCGCGACTTCGCCGAGATGGCGAAGGTCGAGCTGCTCGTCATCGACGAGGACACCACGCAGCGCGGCTTCGAGCGCGAAGTACGGTGGAACCAGGCCTACTACCGACTGGCGCAGGGCCTCTGAAGGAGAGCCTCGTGAGCGGTGCGGATGCCTCGGCGCGGGCCGGCGACGGTCCGGCCGGGGCATCCGGCGCTGCCGGGGCCGGGACATCCGCCCCGGCCGCCTCCGATCCGGCGGGCGTGCCGACGATGTTCGACGTCGCGCGGCACGCGGGCGTCTCGCACCAGACGGTGTCGCGGGTGCTCAACGACCTGCCCGGCGTCGCCGCCGCGACCCGCGTGCGGGTGCGCGAGGCGATCGCCGAGCTGAGCTACACGCCGTCGCCGACGGCACGAGCCATGGCGCGACGCCGCTCGGGATCGATCGGGCTCATCCAGGCCGGCCGCCCCGACTACGGCCCGTCGAGCGCCGCGCTCGGGTTCAACGAGGCGGCCCGCGACGCGGGGTACACGGTGAGCCAGGCGAGCATGCGCACGCTCGACGCCGACGTGCTGCGGGAGGCCGTGCACCGGCTCGTGCTGCAGCGGGTCGAGGCGATCGTGCTCATCTCGGGCGAGCGCGAGGGCATCGACGTGCTGCGCGGCATCGACGCCGGCGTGCCCGTCGTGGCCGTGGCATCCGAGGTCGAACCCGGCCTGCACCGCGTCTCGTTCGACCAGGCCGCCGGAGCCCGGCTCGCGACCGAGCACCTCATCGCCCTCGGGCACCGGCGCATCGCGCACGTGGCCGGCCCCGCCGACTCGATGGACGCCGCCGAGCGCCGCCGAGGTGTCGCCGCCGCGCTGGCGGACCACGGGCTCGAGGTGCGCGAGCCGATCGCGGGCGACTGGCTCGCGGCATCCGGTCACGCGGCGGGCCGCCGCCTGCTCGCCGACGGGTGGGCCAGTGCCGTCGTCGTCGGCAACGACCAGATGTCGCTCGGGCTGCTGCACGCGTGCCACGAGGCCGGCGTCTCGGTGCCGGGCGACCTCAGTGTCGTGGGGTTCGACGACATCCCGGAGGCCGCGTACTTCACGCCCGCACTGACGACCGTGCGGCAGGACTTCGACTCGCTCGGCCGCGACATCATGGCGACCGTCGCCGACGTGCTGCGCGACGAGGCCGCCGCGCCCGACCGCACCTCGCGCGTGCCCGAGCTCGTCGTGCGCGAGAGCACCGCCCCGCCGCGCCCGATCCCGTTGGTGCGCGAGAGCGCCGGCGCGCCGCGCGCCTGAGCCCTCTCGGATCGGCGCCCCCACGAGTCTGCAGGATGACGTGCGCGGTGGTCGGCGTAGGGGGCTCATCGGTCGCCTCATCCTGCGAATCGCCCCGCGGCGATGCGCCCGGAGCCGCCTTCGGATGCGAGTTCGCAGGATCAGCGCCGCGACGGGGCTCCCAGGCGCAGCATCGGCGCTCTCATCCTGCGAACTGCAGCGCGGATGCCGCCGGGCCCGCCGAGCGGGGACATGTCCCCGATTCGCGGCGGCGACGGGTGCTCGCGCTCGAACCTGGTGGAACGTTATGCGGCGGATACTTCTTCCCCCGAAATCGGAGAGTCGCTGCCACCCGCTCGGTCACGCGGCACCCCTCGGCGCGGCGCACTCTGCCGCCGGGGGCGTTCGTCGCGTCAGGCGGCGGAGTAGTCGGGGAGCTGCTGCAGCGTCCAGCGGTTGCCGTCGGGATCGCGCAGGGTGATGAAGCGGCCCCATGCCTGCTCGTCGACGCCCTCGCACTCGACGCCCTTCGCGCGCAGGTCGGCGAGCACGGCGTCGGCGTCCGGGATCACGACCTGGATGACGTCGAGGGATCCCGGCTCGAGGGTGTTGCCCAGGCCCTCGCCGAAGGCGATCGAGCACGCCGATCCGGGCGGGGTGAGCTGCACGAAGCGCAGGTCGTCGCTCACGCGCTGGTCGTGGTCGGCGTTGAAGCCGAGCTTGTCGACGTAGAACGCCTTCGCGCGGTCGACGTCGCTGACGGGCACGTGGATGAGCTCGATCTTCCAGTCCATGGTGGTCCTCCTGTTCGGGCCGGGCGGCGGATGCCCCGGCTGGGCTGATGCCTCCAGTGTGGCGCGTGAAGCGGTCAGTTCCTGTCCGGAATGCGATCCGGCACCGAATCGCCGGGGAGGTCGCCCGCCGAGCGCGCCCGCGGGCGCGATGGGAGGATGGATCCCATGACCACGCTCAACATCACCGGGGATGCCGTTGCCGACGACCTGCTGAGCAGCGACGCGTTCGCCCTGCTCACGGGCATGCTGCTCGACCAGCAGGTCGCGATGGAGACCGCGTTCGCGGGGCCGGCGAAGATCCGGGACCGGGTCGGCACGATCGAGCCCGCGGCCATCGCGGCGGTCGAGCCCGACCGGTTCGTCGAGGCGTTCAGGCAGCCGCCGGCCGTGCACCGCTACCCGGGCTCGATGGCCGGACGCGTGCAGGCGCTCGCCGCCGCCGTCCGCGACGACTGGGGCGGCGACGCCGCCGCGATCTGGACGCAGGGCGACCCCGACGGCGCCGAGGTGCTCAGGCGCCTGAAGGCGCTGCCGGGATTCGGCGAGCAGAAGGCGAAGATCTTCCTGGCCCTGCTCGGCAAGCAGTGCGGCCTCGAGGCGAGCGGATGGCGCGAGGCCGCCGGCCACTACGGCGAGGAGGGGTCGTTCTCGTCGGTCGCCGACATCGTCGACCCCGAGTCGCTCGCGAAGGTCCGCGCCACGAAGCAGGCCGCGAAGGCCGCCGCGAAGGCCGCCAAGCCGTAGCGCGCCGCCGGCGGGCGCGACCGCTCAGCGCGCCGCGGCCGCCCGCTCGTGCCAGGCGCGCGCGGTCGCGGCGAGCAAATCGTCCCAGTCCGTCGGCACGAGGCCGAACGTGCCCGTCGTGTCCGCGGCATCCACGACGAACGGCCGCTCGAACTGGTACAGCACGCCGGTCACCTCGCGGAGCACGGGCACGACGAGGCCGAGCGAGGAGAGGGCCCACCGCGGCATCCGTCGCAGTCTCGGCTCGCCGGTGCCCGCGAGCTCGCCGAGTTCCGTGAGCACCGAGCGGACGCTCGCGGGCGGGTTCGACGGCACGATCCAGCCGGCGCCCCACGCGCGGTCGTCGCGACCGAGCACCTCGAGCGTCGCGGCGATGTCGTCGACGGCGGTCCACGAGTGCGGCGCGTCGGGGTCGCCGAAGACGGTCGCGGGCCTCCCGGCGAGCGTCGCCGCGGCGTACCGGGGAAGCAGCCCGTTCGACACCGGCGCGGTCGGCCCGAGGTAGTCGGATGCCCGCGCCTCGGCGACCCGCACGCGGCCGGCGCGGTGCGCGGCGAGCGCCTCCTCCCACATGCGGACGCGCAGCGCTCCCTTGTGGTCGGACGGCCGGAGCGGCGTGTCGCGACGCATCGGCCCGTCGACGGGCCCGTACCCGTAGAGGTTGCCCATGATGACGAGCACCGCGCCGGATGCCTCGGCCGCGTGCAGGATCGAGGTCGCGAGCGGCGGCCAGACGCGTTCCCACTTCGTGTAGTCGCCGGGGTTGGCGCAGTTGTAGACGACCCGCGCTCCGCGGGCGGCTTCGGCGAGGCGCTCACCGTCGCTCGCGTCGAGCGCGTCGGCGTCGACGAGCGGATGCCGCGGCCCGCGGCCCGAGCGGGTGACCACCCGCACGCGCTCACCGGCCTCCGCGAGGCGCCGGGCGAGGGCGGAGCCGACCGGGCCGGCGCCGACGATGAGGTGTGCGACGGAGTCCATGGTGCGCATCCTTCCCGGTGCAGGTTACGCCGCGGTGACGCCCGACGACGTTCTCCATTGCATGAGGTTCCGATGCGGTCACGCCGCGCTGACGTCCGGGGCCGCGCGCCGAGGCATGAGATTCCGGGTGAAGCGTGCGGTGGGAGGTCCGTCGTGAGGATCTCCATGCAGCATGATGCGGCGAGAGATGAGCGATCACATTTCGTCCGGCCGGCCGTCGATCCGGTGCGGATGGAGCGCTTGCGCGACAGTGGAAATCACCGCCGACCTGCGGATTCGACCGTGCCGGACCTTGAACCGGCAGCGTGACGCATCCGTTATCGAATTGCCACTTGTGAGCGCTCACTTGTGAGCGCTAACATTCCAAGCGCGGCCCGAACGGACTGGCCGCCCGGCGCACCGAGACTCCGCAGCAGCCCCCGACGCCGGCCGTGAACAAGGAGGTTCCAGCTGATGAAGAAGACGCTCATCGGCATCGCCGCCACTGGCGCGATGCTCCTCGCCCTCACCGGATGCGCCACCAGCGGCGACGCCTCGGCCGAGGGTCCCAAGCCGCTCGACGAACTCGTGGTCGGATTCGCCCAGGTCGGCGCCGAGTCGGGTTGGCGCACCGCGAACACGAAGGACATCCAGGCGTCCTTCGAGGAGGCGGGCATCGAGCTCAAGTTCTCCGACGCGCAGCAGAAGCAGGAGAACCAGATCAAGGCGATCCGCTCGTACATCCAGCAGCAGGTCGACGTCATCGCGTTCTCGCCCGTCGTCGAGACCGGCTGGGACGCCGTGCTCAACGAGGCGAAGGCCGCCGGCATCCCCGTGGTGCTCACCGACCGCGCGGTCGACTCGCAGGACGACTCGCTCTACGTCAGCTTCCTCGGCTCCGACTTCGTCGAGGAGGGCGAGAAGGCCGGGCAGTGGGTGCTCGACGAGTACGCCGACACGACCGAGCCCGTGCAGATCATCCAGCTCGAGGGCACGACGGGCGCCGCGCCCGCGATCGACCGTGCCGAGGGCTTCGCCGAGGTCATCGCCGCGAACCCGAACCTCGAGGTCGTCGCCAGCCAGACCGGCGACTTCACCCGTGCGGGCGGCAAGCAGGTGACCGAGGCGCTGCTGAAGTCGAACCCCGACGTCGACCTCATCTACGCGCACAACGACGACATGGGACTCGGCGCGATCGAGGCGATCGAGGCGGCCGGCCTGGAGCCGGGCGTCGACATCAAGATCGTCACGGTCGACGCGGTCAAGGACGGCATGCAGGCGCTCGCCGACGGGAAGATCAACTTCATCGTCGAGTGCTCCCCGCTCCTCGGCAAGCAGCTCGTCGACATCGTGAAGCAGATCAACGACGGTGAGGAGCCCGAGAAGCGCATCATCACCGAGGAGACCACCTTCACGCAGGAAGAGGCGATCGAGGCCCTGCCCACCCGCCAGTACTGACCCGGTCAGGCGGGCGCCCGACTGGCGCCCGCCTGACCCGCCGGGTGCGCGGTCGTCCATGCCGCGCACCCGGTACCCTCGTCCCACCCGGCGCCGACCCCGGGCGCCCCGGCGCCACCCCGGCGCAGTCGAGCGGATGCCGCATCCGCTCGCGGACTCGATGGAGAGCACCGTGACCCAGCAGACCGAACCCGCCGCTTCCGCTCCGGCCCCGGTCGTCGAGATGCGCGGCATCTCGATCGGCTTCCCGGGCGTGAAGGCCCTCGACGGCGTCGACTTCCGCATGTTCCCCGGCGAGGTGCACTCGCTCATGGGCGAGAACGGCGCGGGCAAGTCGACGCTCATCAAGGCGCTGACCGGCGTCTACGGCATCGACGCCGGAACGATCACCCTCGCCGGGAGGCAGGTCTCGTTCACCGGACCGGCCCAGGCGCAGGCGGCCGGCATCTCGACGGTGTACCAGGAGGTCAACCTCCTGCCGAACCTGTCCGTGGCCGAGAACATCATGCTCGGCCGCGAGCCTCGCCGCTTCGGCGGCATCCACTGGCGCGCGATGCGCCGCCGCAGTGCCGAGCTGCTCGCCGGCCTGCACCTCGACGTCGACCCGGGCTCGCTCCTCGGCGACCACTCGCTCGCGGTGCAGCAGCTCATCGCGATCGCCCGCGCGATCGACGTGAACGCGAAGGTCCTCATCCTCGACGAGCCGACGTCGAGCCTCGACGCCGACGAGGTCGCCGAGCTGTTCCGCGTCATCCGCTCCCTCAAGGAGCAGGGCGTCGCCATCCTGTTCGTCTCGCACTTCCTCGACCAGGTGTACGAGATCTGCGACCGGCTGACGGTGCTCCGCAACGGAAAGCTCGTGGGGGAGTACCTCACCGACGAGCTGCTGCGCATCGACCTCGTGCAGAAGATGATCGGCAAGGAGCTCACCGCGCTCGACGACCTCGAGCACCGGGCGCGCGCCGCGGTCGTCGACGAATCGGATGCCGCGACCTTCGTCTCGGCGTCGAGGCTCGGCCGTCGCGGGGCGATCTCCCCGGCCGACCTGCCGATCGCGGCGGGCGAGGTCGTGGGGCTCGCGGGCCTGCTCGGCTCGGGTCGCACCGAGCTCGCACGGCTGCTCGGCGGGATCGATCGGGCCGACACGGGCGAGCTGAGGATCGCCGGCGAGCAGGTGCGCCTCCGCACCCCGCGGCAGGCGATCGCGAAGCGCATCGCGTTCTCGTCGGAGAACCGGCGCGACGAGGGCATCGTCGGCGACCTGACCGTGCGCGACAACATCGTGCTCGCCCTGCAGGCCGATCGCGGTTGGGCACGGCCCATCCCGAAGAAGAAGCAGGACGAGCTGGCGCAGTCCTACATCCAGGCCCTCAACATCCGACCCGGCAACCCCGACGCGCTCGTGCGCAACCTGTCGGGCGGCAACCAGCAGAAGGTGCTGCTCGCCCGGTGGCTGGCGATCGCACCCCGCCTGCTGATCCTCGACGAGCCGACGCGCGGCATCGACGTCGGGGCGAAGGCCGAGATCCAGAAGCTCGTGTTCAACCTCGCCGAGAACGGCATGAGCGTGCTCTTCATCTCGGCCGAGCTCGAGGAGGTGCTGCGCCTGAGCCACCGGGTCGCGGTGCTCCGCGACCGCACCGTCGTCGCCGACATCGAGAACGACGGCCTCACGGTCGACGCGCTGCTCGCGCTCATCGCCGACGGGCGGGTCGCCTCCGACGACGAGGCCCTCGACGAGCGGGCACCCGCCGTCGCGGTGCCTGCGGGCGCCGCCCACGCGGCATCCGCCCTCGCACCCTCGGCCGCCGACCCCGGCACCGCCGTCCCCTCCGAACCATCCGCCCCCACCCCCGAAGGAGGCCGCTCGTGACGACGCTCGCCAAGATGGCGTCGAGCCGGCTGTTCTGGCCGGTCGTCATGCTGCTCGTCCTGTTCGCGATCAACCTGGTCGCGTTCCCCGGGTTCTTCGAGATCACGGTGCGCGACGGGCAGCTGTTCGGCAGCCTCATCGACATCCTGCGCAACGGCGCGCCGACGCTGATCATCGCGGTCGGCATGACGCTCGTCATCGCCACGCGCGGCATCGACCTCTCGGTCGGCGCGGTCGCGGCGATCTCGGGCGCGGTCGCGTGCTCGATCATCCTCGGCTCGCCGAACCCGGGCAGCCTCGCGACGGTCGCGGTCGCCGTGTCGGTCGCGCTGCTCATCTCCCTGGTGCTCGGCGTGTGGAACGGGTTCCTCGTCGCCGTCCTCGGCATCCAGCCGATCATCGCGACGCTCATCCTGATGACGGCGGGCCGGGGTGTGGCGATGCTCATCACCGAGGGGCAGATCCTCACCGTGAACAGCCCGCCGTTCAAGTTCCTCGGCTCGGGGTTCTGGCTCGGGGTGCCGGTCGCGGTGATCATCGCGGCGGTCGTGTTCGGCGTCGCGGCGCTGCTCACCCGCCGCACCGCGCTCGGCATGTTCATCGAGTCGGTCGGCATCAACCCCGAGGCCAGCCGGCAGGCGGGCGTGCGGGCGCGCGGACTGCTCTTCGCGGTGTACACGTTCTGCGCGCTGTGCGCGGCGATCGCGGGCCTCATCCTCACGGCGAACACCGCGGCGGCCGACGCCAACAACACGGGGCTCTTCATCGAGCTCGACGCGATCCTCGCGGTCGTGATCGGCGGCACCTCCCTCGCCGGCGGCCGCTACTCGCTCGTCGGCACCCTGGTCGGCGCGCTCGTCATCCAGACCCTCGTGACCACGGTGTACACGGTCGGCATCCCGCCGATCGCGACCATGGTCTTCAAGGCCGCGGTGGTCACCGCCGTGTGCCTGCTCCAGTCGCCCACGACGGCCGAGGCCCTGAGCGGCTTCCGACGACGACTCGCCGTCCGATCCGGGAAGGGGGTGGCCGCATCATGACGAAGCTCCTCGAGGCGCCCACGACGAACCGACCGCCGCGCACCGGCCGCGGACCGGGCCGCGGCCGAGGCGCCGGCGCGGCCGGGGCCGGCGGCTCCGGTCGACGCGGGCCGCTCGCCGCCGCGCTCGGCCTGCTCACGAGCCCGAAGTACGGCCCGGTCACGGTCACGGGCCTGCTGTTCGTCGCGATCTTCGTGATCGGCGGCTTCCGCTACCGGGGCTTCCTCTCCGGGCAGGTGTTCCTGAACCTCTTCGTCGACAACGCGTACCTGATCGTCCTGGCGGTCGGCATGACGTTCGTGATCCTGACGGGCGGCATCGACCTGTCGGTCGGCGCGGTCGTCGCCCTGTCGGGGATGATCGCCGCGAGCCTGCTGCAGACCGGGTGGTCTCCGGGCGTCGTGATCCCGCTGATCCTCGTGCTCACGAGCATCCTGGGCCTGCTCGTCGGGCTCATGATCCACGTCTTCAAGGTGCAGCCCTTCATCGCGACGCTCGCGGCGATGTTCCTCGCGCGGGGCCTCTGCTACGTGATCAGCCAGTCGTCCATCTCGATCACCGACCCGACGTTCGTGCAGCTCGCGGTCTCGCGAATCCCGCTCGGCGCGGGCCTGTCGATCACGCCGAGCGTGATCATCGCGCTCGTCGTCGTGGCGCTCGCCGTGTGGGTGCTGCACGGCACGCGGTTCGGCCGCACGGTGTACGCGATCGGCGGCGGCGAGCAGTCGGGCCTGCTCATGGGCCTGCCGGTGGCGCGCACCAAGGTGCTCGTCTACGTGATCTCGGGCTTCTGCTCGGGCCTGGCCGGCGTGCTGTTCACCTTCTACACGCTCTCGGGCTACCCGCTCACCGCGATCGGCACCGAGCTCGACGCGATCGCCGCGGTCGTGATCGGCGGCACGCTGCTGACGGGCGGGTACGGCTTCGTGCTCGGCTCGGTGCTCGGCGTGCTCGTGCTCGGCGTCATCCAGACGATCATCACCTTCGAGGGCACGCTGTCGTCGTGGTGGACGAAGATCTTCATCGGCGCGCTGCTGCTCGTGTTCATCATCCTGCAGAAGGTGCTGACGGCCAGGAGGCGGTGAGGCGGAGCATCCGTGCCGCGCACCGAGGCGTCGCGCCCCGGTCGGGGGACGGAAGCCTCCCCGAGGCGGGACGGGTCGATGGGATGATGGCGGGGAACGAGCGCGCCGCGGGCGCGAGGCAGGGAGCCGGACGGCGAGTGAGCGACGACGAGAAGGCCAGGGCGGCGACGATCTTCGACGTGGCCCGGCTCGCGGGAGTGTCGCACCAGACGGTCTCGCGCGTGCTCAACGACCTGCCGAACGTGCGGCCGGCGACGCGGGCCCGCGTCGAGCAGGCGATCAAGCAGCTCAGGTACGTGCCCTCGCCGGCAGCCCGGGCGCTCGTCACCCGCCGCACCCGCACGGTCGGATTGATCGTCACCGGCGCCCCCGACTACGGCCCCTCGAGCACGGCGCTGCACTTCAACGAGGCGGCGCGCGATGCGCGCTACTCGGTCATCACGTCGAGCATGCTCGAGACGGATGCCGCGAGCATGCGCTCGGCGGCCGAACTCCTCGTGCGGCAGAACGTCGAGGCGATCGTGCTCATCGCCGCGCATCGCGCGGCGTTCGACTCGCTCGACGGCATCGAGCTCGGCGTGCCCGTCGTCGCCGTGGCATCCGAGGACCGCGGTTCGATGCACCGCGTCTGGCTCGACCAGTACGCCGGAGCGCGGCTCGCCGTCGAGCACCTCATAGGTCTCGGGCACCGGAACATCCGGCACCTCGCCGGGCCGACCGACTCGATGGATGCCACGGAGCGCGTGCGCGGGTGGGCGAACGTGATGGGCGAGCACGGCCTGCCGGCGCGCGAGCCGCTCGTCGGTGACTGGTCGCCCGGCAGCGGGTACGTCCACGGGAGGGTGCTCGCCGAGGACCGGGAGATGACGGCCGTCTTCGTGTCGAACGACCAGATGGCACTCGGCGTCATCCACGCCCTCGCCGAGGCGGGGCGCTCGGTGCCGGGCGACGTGAGCATCGTCGGCTTCGACGACATCCCCGAGGCGGAGTTCTTCGCGCCGCCGCTCACGACCGTGCGCCAGGACTTCCTCGAGCTCGGTCGCGATGCGATGGCGGGGGTGCTCGCGGCGCTGGGCGACGACGACCGGATGCCGGCGCCGCGCGTGCCCGACCTCGTCGTGCGCGACAGCACCGCGGTGCTCGGCGGGACGCCTGCTGTGCCCGACGATGCCGATCGGACGGCCGTCTCCTCCTGACCTCGTGGGGGAGGGCCGTACCCGGGTCACTCCTGCATGAGCATCCGGCCGAGGCCCGTCCGTGTGCCGGCATCCGCCGGATCCTCATGCGCGCGGGCGGTGCGGGCCGAGAGCAGGTGAGCGCTCCAGAAATGTGAGCGCTCACGTTTGTTGCGTACAACACCAAATACGCCGTGGAAATGGGTCTGGCGGCGATCGATCCGGGCTGTTACGGTTCCGTGTTGTGAGCGCTAACACCGCTCGCACGAGTGCTCCACCACCCACTCCCGACGAAGAGAGCGAGGACGGTCGATGACGACCAGAGCCACGCGCGGCCCGCGAACGCCGCGCCAGACCGGAGCCCCCGACGCACCATCGCGTCGCGGGCGCCGCACCGCACGACTGCCGATCTCCGGCGCCGTCGCGATCGCGCTGATCGCGCCGCTCGGGGCGATCACGATGTCGTCGGCCGCCATGGCCGAGACCCCGGCCGAGTCCGCCGCGGCGAGCGTGGTGATCCCGCACCTCGACGACGTGCGCGGCAACCTCGCGCTGCCCACGACCGGCGAGGGCGGTGCCGAGCTCGACTGGGCGTCGAGCGCGCCCGACGTCATCGCACCCGACGGCGTGGTCTCGCGGCCCGCCGCCGGTGCCGACGCCGTGCCGGTCACGCTCACCGCCACGGCGAGCCTCGACGGCGAGACCGCGACCCACGACTACGCCGCGACCGTGCTCCCGCTGCCCGAGTCCGAGCCGTACGAGGCGTACTTCTTCCCGCACTTCGTGGGCGAGTCCACGCCCGACGGCGAGGAGATCTCGTTCGCCGCGAGCGTCGGGAACGACCCCGAGCGGTGGATGAGCCTCAACGACGGCGAGTCGGTGCTGGCCTCAACGCTCGGCGAGCAGGGACTGCGCGACCCGTTCATCATCCGGAGCCCCGAGGGCGACCGCTTCTTCCTCATCGCCACCGACCTGAAGATCTACGGCGGCGGCGACTTCGGCACCGCGCAGGAGACCGGCAGCCGCTCGATCATGGTCTGGGAGTCGACCGACCTCGTGACCTGGTCGGAGCAGCGCGAGGTCGTCGTCGCACCGGAGAACGCGGGCAACACGTGGGCGCCCGAGGCGTTCTGGGACGAGGCCGCCGGCGAGTACGTCGTGTACTGGGCCTCGGCGCTCTACCCGGCCGACCTGCCGCCCGAGCAGCGCGACATCTCGACGAGCTACCAGCGCATGATGTACGCCACGACGCGCGACTTCGTGACGTTCTCGGAGCCGCAGGTCTGGATCGACGAGCCGCAGGGCGCGGGCCGCGGCATGATCGACTCGACCGTCGCGAAGGTCGGCGACACGTACTACCGGCTCACCAAGGACGAGTCGTACATGGGCATGCGCCAGGAGCGCTCGACCGACCTGCGCCTGACGCAGGGCGTCACCGAGGGCGACGGCTGGGAGCTCATGGCCGAGCGCGTCGGCTTCGGCGAGCCCAACCCGTGGGGCGGCGAGTTCACCGGCGGCGAAGGTCCCTCGCTGTTCCGGAGCAACACGGATGACACGTGGTACCTGCTGCAGGACCAGCCGTCGTACCACGGCGGCCAGGGCTACATGCTGTTCGAGACGAACGACCTCGCGAGCGCCGCGTGGACCGCGGTGCCGGACGCCGAACTCCCCGAGAGTCCGCGGCACGGCACCGTCATCCCGGTCACGGCGAGCGAGTACCAGCGCCTGCTCGAGGCGTACCAGCCGGACGCGCTCGTCGAGGGCGTCGCGGTCACGCCGGCCGAGCTGAGCCTCGCGCCCGGCGACATCCGGCAGCTCGAGGCATCCGTCACGCCCGTCACCGCCGAGGACCGCAGCGTCACCTGGTCCTCGAGCGACGACGCCGTGGCATCCGTCGACGCGACCGGTCTCGTGACCGCGGTCGGCGACGGCACGGCGACGATCACCGCGACCTCGACGCGCGGCACGTCGGCGCAGGCGGCGGTCGTCGTCGCGACGCCCGGCGCGCCCGAGCTGCCCGCCGAGGCGTGGGTCGACGAGTTCGACGCCGACACGCTCGACGAGCGGTGGAGCATCGTCTCCGAGATCCCGAGCGCGTGGTCGCTCTCCGAGAACCCGGGCTCGCTCACGCTGCAGTCGCAGCGCGGCGACACCTACCAGGGCGACAACACCGCCGACAACGTGTTCCTCGTCGACGTCCCCGTCGGCGACTTCACGGCCTTCACCTCGGTGACGGGCGCGGTGGCGAGCGACTTCCAGGGCGCCGGGCTCATCGCGATGGCGAGCCTCGACGACTACGTGCGCGCCGGCCTCACGAACGTGAGCTTCGCGCCCGGCGGTCCGACCGTGATCGAGAACGGCGTGGAGCAGAGCGCGGTCTACCGCTCGACGTTCACCGCGCGCCCGGGCTCGACGCAGGAGCACCTGCGGCTGCAGCGCACGGGCGACGAGATCGTCACGAGCTACTGGACCGGCTTCGAGTGGGCGGAGGCCGCGCGTGCGACGGTCGACTTCGACGTCACCCGCATCGGCCTCTACGCGCTCGCCGCTGGCGCCGCGCCGAGCCACGAGGCGTCGTTCGACTTCTTCGCGCTCATCGAGCCCGAGGGTGCCGACGAGGTGCCCGAGGGGGCGTTCACGCTGCGCCGGGACGGCGACGCGTCGAGCCTCGCCGAGGGCGACGACGGCACGATCGGCTTCGTCTCGGAGCGCCCGTTCGCCCAGCTCGCATTCACGGCGGAGGAGCTCGCGGGCGACCCCGAGGCATCCGCTCGCCCCATCGCCCTCACCGAGCAGGGCGGCGACCGCCCGGTCGTCGTGCGCGACGGCGTGGTGGCGTTCGGTGCGGCCGGCGACGAACCGACCGCGTTCCGACTGACGGATGTCGGCGGCGGCAAGGTCGCGCTGCGCACGGGCGACGGCACCGGGTACGTCGGCGTCGACGCCGACGGCGCGCTCGTGATCGGCAGCGAGGCGGATGCCGCGCGGCTCGAGATCGTGCCCGTCGAGATCGCCGAGCACTCGATCGCCATCGACACGGCGGCCGAGCGCACCGACATGAGCGACGACCTGTACGGCATCTTCTACGAGGACATCAACTACGCCGCGGACGGCGGGCTCTACGCCGAGCTCGTGCGCAACCGCTCGTTCGAGTTCTCGACCGCCGACAACGCGTCGTTCAACGCCCTCACCGCCTGGCAGCAGGTCGAGCGCGGCAGCGCCGGCACGATCGCCGTCGGCACCGACCGCGCTCGCTGGCTGAACGAATCGAACCGCGCGTCGCTCACGATCACCGCCGACGGGCCCGGCATGGGCGTCCGCAACATCGGGTACAACCGCGGCGTGCACGTCGAGGAGGGGGAGTCGTACGACTTCTCGGTCTGGGCGCGCTCGGCCACCGCGCAGGAGCTCACCGTCGCGGTCGAGGACGCGGACGGCACGACGCGGTTCGCGGCGGGCACCGTCTCGGTCGCGGGCGACGACACCTGGCGCAAGGCCGAGGTGCGGCTCACCGCGAACGCGACGACGGATGCCGGCCGGCTGGTCGTGCTCACCGGCGCCGCCGGTTCGATGCAGCTCGACATGGTCTCGCTGTTCCCGGTCGACACGTGGGTCGGCCCGGTGAACGGGAAGAGCGTGCTCCGCAAGGACCTCGCCGAGAAGGTGGAGGCGCTCGACCCGAGCTTCCTCCGCTTCCCCGGCGGCTGCGTCACCAACGTCGGCACGTTCGACACCTACCTCGAGTCCGACGGGCAGGACCGCCGTCGCACCTACCAGTGGAAGGAGACCATCGGACCGGTCGAGGAACGCCCGACCAACTGGAACTTCTGGGGCTACAACCAGTCGTACGGCATCGGCTACCTCGAGTACCTGATGTGGGCCGAGGACCTCGGCGCGACACCGCTCCCGGTGGTGTCGGTCGGTGCGAACGGCTGCGGCAGCAGCATCCCCGAGATGACGGATGACGCGCGCATCGACCGCTGGGTGCAGGACACGGTCGACCTCATCGAGTTCGCCGTCGGCGACGCCGAGACGACCGAGTGGGGCGCGAAGCGCGCCGAGCTCGGCCACCCGGAGCCGTTCGACCTGCGCTACATCGGGCTCGGCAACGAGGAGAACACCGACACGTTCCAGGCGAACTTCCCGAGGTTCCGCGACGCGGTCGAGGCCGCCTATCCCGAGATCACGATCATCTCCAACTCGGGGCCGGATGACGCGGGCGCACGCTTCGACGAGCTGTGGGAGTTCAACCGGGCCCAGGGCGTCGACATGGTCGACGAGCACTACTACAACGACCCGGCCTGGTTCCTGCAGAACTCGGAGCGGTACGACGCGTACGACCGCGAGGGGCCGCACGTGTTCCTCGGCGAGTACGCCTCGCGCGGGAACACGTTCGGCAACGCGCTCGCCGAGGCGGCGTACATGACGGGGCTGGAGCGCAACTCCGACCTCGTCGAGCTCGCCTCCTACGCGCCGATGTTCGCGAACGAGGACCACGTGCAGTGGGCGCCCGACATGATGTGGTTCGACAACGACGAGTCGTGGGGCTCGGTGAACTACTACACGCAGCAGATGTTCATGACGAACGTCGGCGACGAGGTGGTTCCGTCGACCCACACCGAGGCGGATGCCGCGAGCGACCTCGACGGCGGGGTGTTCCTGTCGACGTGGGCGACCAGTGCGGCGTACGACGACGTGAAGGTCACGTCGAACGCGACCGGCGCCACGCTCTACGAGCAGTCGTTCGAGTCGGGTTCGGACTGGTCGCCGGTCGCCGGTTCGTGGGCCGTGCAGGGCGGTGAGTACGTGCAGTCGTCGACCTCGGTGACGGATGCCCGGTCGCTCATGCCCGACGCCTACGCGCAGGACTGGTCGAACTACACGCTCGAGCTCGACGCGCGCAAGCTCGCCGGGTCGGAGGGCTTCCTGATCGGCTTCGCGGCCGGGGGTCCCAACGACTATTACTGGTGGAACCTCGGCGGGTGGAACAACACCCGGTCCGTGCTCCAGCAGGCCGCCGGCGGCGGCGCCGGCGAGGTCGCGGCGCTCGAGGGCCGGTCGCTCGAGACCGGTCGCGACTACCGGGTGAAGATCGTCGTGGACGGCTCGACCATCGAGCTCTACCTCGACGGCGAGCTGCAGCTCACCTACACCCAGCCGAGCGCGAAGGGCCTGTACCAGGTCGTCACGCACGATGAGGAGACCGGCGACACCGTGCTGAAGGTCGTGAACCCGACGGGCGCGACCGCGCGCACGGCGGTCTCGGTCGACGGCGGCATGGTCGTGGACGACGAGGTCGGCGTCACCGAGATGGTCGGGGCGCCGGGCGACGTGAACTCCAAGGCCGAGCCCGAGCACCTCGTGCCGGTCGAACGGTCGTGGGACGGCGGCGCGAACGAGTTCACGTACGACTTCCCCGCGTACTCGATCACGTTCCTCACGCTCCGCGAGCACGTGCCGACCTGCGAGGTGTCGTACGTGATCGAGGGCAACTCCAAGCGGGCGTTCGACGCGAACCTCACCATCTCGAACACCGGCGACGAGCCGATCGACGGATGGGAGCTCGGGTTCGACTTCGACGGGTCGCAGACCGTGAAGAACGGCCGCGACGCCTTCTGGTCGCAGGACGGATCGTCGGTGACGGCGACCAACCTGCCGTGGAACGGCAGGATCGACCCCGGCGCGAGCATCGAGCTCGGGTTCAACGGCCGCGTGAACGGGGGTGCGAACGAGGTGCCGACGGCGTTCCTGCTGAACGGCGAGCCCTGCGCGACCGGCTGACGCCGCGTCATCCGCTCACTGGGGGCGCCGTCCGCTTCGGCGGGCGGCGCTCCTCCGCGCGTGCGGGCGAGCGACGGCGGTGGACAGTGCAGCGAGGTCGGAGCAGAATGCGGGGGATGGCGTCCACCACGCTCCGGTTCGAACTCGTGCGGGTCATCCCGGCGCCGATCGACGAGGTCTTCGCGCGCCTGACCGACTTCGCGGGATACAACGAGTGGATGCCCGAGACGGGCACCATCCTCACCCACACCGAGCAGACGTCACCCGGGGAACCGGCACTCGGCACGACGTTCCTCGACCAGACGACGACCGGGCCGACGCCGGGCGAGATCGTCGAGTTCGACCCGCCGACGCGCGTGGTCTTCCACTGGTGGGATCCTGGCAGGAAGGGCCGCATCGCGATCGAGGGCTGGCCGGGCTACGCCCTGGAAGCCGTCGACGCGAGCACGACGCGGGTCCGGCACTTCGCGGCGCTGCGCGCCCACGGGGTCAGCCGCATAGCCATGCCCGTATGGCGGCGCATCGCCCTGCGGGAGCGCACCACGACGGTCGACGCCCTGCAGGCATCGTTCGAGCTCGCCTGAGCGGCAGGCGGCTTCAGGCGGAGACGGGTGCTGCAGCCGAGGCGGCGAGGCCGGCGCGCACGCGAGCGGATGCCGCGGCGATCGCGCGCTTCTCGTCGGGCTCGAGCTGGTCGAGGAAGAGCTCGCGGATGTCGCGGGCGTGGTCGCGCATGGCCCGGAGCAGCGCGCGACGGCCGTCGCGCGTGAGGACGATCATCGAGCCCCGGGCGTCGGTGTCGCACTCGACGCGCTCGACGAGTCCGCGGCCGACCATCCGGGTGAGCTGGTGCGAGACGCGGCTCTTCTCCCACCCGATGAGCTCGCCGAGCGCGCCGGGCCGCAAACCCTGTGCGGGACCGCGGAACAGCTCGAGCAGCAGGCCGTAGTCGGCCTGCGAGATGCCCGCGTCGCGCTGGAGCCGGCGGTCGAGCTCGCGCGCGAGCTCGGCGTGCATGAGCGAGAAGCCGTCGAAGAGCGCCCACTCGGCGTCGTCGACTTCGGAGACCTCGGTGGCGGGCATGGCGCCATCCTACCGGGATCTGGTTGACGTGTCATCCAAACGGGTTATGATGACGTGTCAACTACTTCCCCCGAGAGAGGACGACACATGTCCGCAGTCAGGATCGGCATCATCATCGGCAGCACTCGGCCGGGTCGCGTCGGAGACCAGGTCGCCCGATGGGTGCTCGAACAGGCCGCAGCGCGGAGCGACGCCGAGTTCGAGCTCGTCGACCTCGTCGACTTCGCCCTGCCCCACCTCGACGAGGCGATCCCGCCCGCCATGGGCCAGTACGCGCAGGCGCACACCAAGGCCTGGGCTGAGAAGGTCGACTCGTTCGACGGCTACATCTTCGTGACTCCCGAGTACAACCACTCGACCTCGGGCGCCCTGAAGAACGCGCTCGACTTCGTCTACGGCGAGTGGAACAACAAGGCCGCCGGGCTCGTGAGCTACGGCTCGGCCGGCGGCACGCGCGCGGCCGAGCACCTGCGCCTCATCCTCGGGGAGCTGCAGGTCGCCGACGTGCGCCAGCAGGTCTCGTTCTCGCTCATGACGGACTTCGAGAACTGGTCGACGTTCACGCCGGCCGGCTACCACGCCGGCATGCTCGCGACGCAACTCGACCAGCTCGTGCCGTGGGCGCTCGCGCTCCGCTCGGTGCGCGAGGCGGGGGAGCTGGCCGAGGCGGCCTAGCCGACCGGCACCCGCGACGACGGGCGCCGCGAACCGGCGCCCGCCGTCGGGTCAGCGCGGCACGTGCTCGTCGAGGAAGTCGGCGATGCGCGCGGCCATCTCCTCGGGCTGCCACGAGTGCTGCACGGCGGGCACGGTGCCGCGCTCGGCGTTCGGCATCGCGGCGACGATCGCGTCGGCGGCCGGCGCCATCTCGTCGAGGGTCTGCTCGCCGACGAGCACGAGCGTGGGCGCCTCGATCGACCCGAGCAGCTCGGCGTGCGGAGCGGACTGCGCCCAGGCGAGCGACTCGGCATCCGCCTCGAGGCTCGGCCCGATGCGCACCATGAGCGGCCAGGACGGGCTGCCCTTCGCCTGTTCGAGCCACTCGCGCGGCATGTCCTTCATGAAGTACTCGACGACCGCGTCGGGGTCGTCGCCCGCGACGCGCTCGCGGATGCCGGTGAGGAACTGCGCGCCATCCGACCCCTGCTCGGTGCCGATCGGCACCTCGAACGCGACCATCGCGGTCACGGGCAGCCCGTGCGCGGCGGCCGCGAGCGCGATCGCCCCGCCGGAGGAGTTGCCGAAGAGGGCGACGCCCTCGCCGAGCTCGTGGATGCGCTGCAGCTCGGCGACGATCGCGCGCAGGTCGGCGAGGGTCTCGTGCAGGCCCATGGGCACGTCGTGGGCGCTCTCGCCGCGTCCGCGCCGGTCGTAGTTGACGACCGTGTAGCCGCGCTTGGCGAGGTGCGTCGCGAGCTGCTTCGTGGCCGGATCGAAGGCGCGGAACTGGAACGCGCCGCCGACGAGCACGACGGGCGGGCCCTCGCCCTCGCGGTCGTAGGCGATCGAGGCGCCGTCGTGCGAGATGACGGTGTGGGACATGCGGTCCTCCCTCGCAGGTCCGAGCCTGCGTCGGTGCTGCTGCATCGGGTCTGGGCTGCGTCGGTCTGGTCCGTCGTCAGGCTAACCCGGGCGGTCGGATGCCGGTAGGGGGCGCACAGTGTCCATTCCGGGTCTGCGCCGAGGCACTCGATCGCGGCGAGCACGATCTCCGTCGGGTGCGCTGCGACGCCCGCGCATGAGGCTGGGCGGCCCTTGCGGGAGATCGAGGGGAGGGTTATCGTGCGCGCACCGTCCGACCGATCAGGCAGAGGAGCAGCTCATGCAGGATCTGACCGTGGATTTCATCATGTCGCTCGACGGCTACGGCGCCGCCGAGGGATGGCCCGGTTGGTGGGGGCTTGAGGGGCCGGAGTACCTCGGATGGCTGGAGGGGCTTCCCGAACGGGACCACCCGATCCTCATGGGAGCGACCACCTACCGCGTGATGTCCGCCCTCACCGCGGCCGGCGAGGAGGGCACCGACGTCCTCGATGACGTCGAGAAGCACGTCTTCTCCTCCACCCTCACGGAGCCGCTCGAGTGGAAGAACTCGATCCTCGTGCGCGAGGATGCCGTCTCGTACGTCCGACGCCTGAAGGAGGTGTCGGATCGTCCGCTCCGCACGCTCGGCAGCGTCTCGCTCTGCCGCTCGCTGCTGCGCGCGGGACTCGTCGATCGATTCCGCGTCGTCGTGTTCCCGGTCATCACGAGCGCGACCGGGCAGGAGCGCATCTTCGACGGCTACCCCGACGTTCGCCTCGAACTCGTCGAGGCGCGCACCTTCGACCGGCGCAGCCAGCTGCTCGAGTACGTGCCCACTGTGCTCACGGGCCCGCCCTCGGCCTGATCCCGCTCACCACCGCGCTCGCTTCGGGGACATGCCGCGACGCGCCGTGCCATCCGTCGCCGCAATGTCGGTGGGTGGTGGCAGCATTGCCAGCGGACGCCACCACATCTTGTGGTCGGCAGGCCGATGAGGGCCAGATGTCGGGTCGGGGGAGCCGGTATGTCGCGTGAGCTCGTCGCAGGCGGGGGTCGTCGCGCCGTCGCCAGGGCGGTGCGGATGCCTCGTGCAGGCGTGGTGCGAGGGCGACACGCCGACGACACGCCCGACATCCATGCACAGGCTCGCTCTGCACAGATGAGCACCCCTGTGGAGAACCGGAACGTCAACCGCGAGAATCCGCCGATCAGCCCGGCTTCGACCTGTTGATGGACTGTGGATGGCGCGGTGGAAAACTACACGAATGTAACTACATCATCTTGGGGTCGTTCCGAAGGTCAGACACTAGATGTAGTATTGAAGGACCGAAGCAACACCGGGGGAGAGGCTCCTGGAGGAGCCAGAGAAGAGGGGTCACAGAGATGACGGTCACGGTCTACACGAAGCCTTCCTGCGTGCAGTGCAACGCCACGTACCGCGCCCTCGACAGCAAGGGCATCGAGTACGAGGTGCTCGACCTCTCGCAGGACGAGACTGCGCTCGCCGCGGTCAAGGAGCTCGGCTACTTGCAGGCACCGGTCGTCATCACCGACGAAGGCCACTGGTCGGGCTTCCGTCCCGACAAGATCGACGAGCTGGCGTCGCGGCTGGCGTAACGACTCCCGGGCGCATCGGCCGGGGGGTCGTGATGCAGCACCAGGAGCAGCCATGACGAACCTCATCTACTTCTCCAGCGTGTCGGGCAACACGGCGCGCTTCATTGAGAAGCTCGGACGCCCGGCGGCGCGCATCCCGCTGCACGCGAAGGATGCCGCGCTCGTCGCAGACGAGCCGTTCGTGCTCGTCGTGCCCACCTACGGGGGAGGGGACGGCAAGGGCGCCGTGCCCAAGCAGGTCATCAGGTTCCTGAACGACCCGCAGAACCGGGCACTCATCCGCGGCGTGATCGCCGCCGGCAACACCAACTTCGGAACGGCCTACGGCCTCGCGGGCGACATCGTCGCCGCGAAGTGCCATGTGCCGCACCTGTATCGCTTCGAAGTATTCGGAACACCAGACGACGTTCGCGCCGTCGACGAGGGATTGGACGCATTTTGGTCAACGCAGCAGCAGGCGCCGCAGGCGACAGTGGCGTAGCGGTCATCGACGCACCGCGGGCGAGCAGTGGCATGGACTACCACTCGCTCAACGCGATGCTGAACCTCTACAGCGCCGACGGCAAGATCCAGTTCGAGAAGGACCGTGAGGCGGCGCGCGAGTACTTCCTCCAGCACGTCAACCAGAACACGGTCTTCTTCCACTCGCTGAAGGAGCGGCTCGACTACCTCGTCGAGAAGCAGTACTACGAGCCCGAGGTGCTCGGCATGTACTCGTTCGAGTTCATCCAGAAGCTCAACGACCTGGCGTACTCGAAGAAGTTCCGCTTCGAGACCTTCCTCGGCGCGTTCAAGTACTACACGAGCTACACGCTGAAGACGTTCGACGGCAAGCGATACCTCGAGCGCTTCGAAGACCGAGTGGTGATGACCGCGCTCGGCCTCGCGCAGGGCGACGAGCAGCTCGCGACCGACCTCGTGGAGGAGATCATCGCGGGCCGCTTCCAGCCGGCGACGCCCACGTTCCTCAACACGGGCAAGGCGCAGCGCGGCGAGCTCGTCTCGTGCTTCCTGCTCCGCATCGAAGACAACATGGAGTCCATCTCCCGGGGCATCAACTCCTCGCTGCAGCTGTCGAAGCGCGGCGGCGGCGTGGCGCTCCTGCTCAGCAACATCCGCGAGTCGGGCGCGCCGATCAAGCAGATCGAGAACCAGTCGTCGGGCATCATCCCCGTGATGAAGCTGCTGGAGGACTCCTTCTCGTACGCGAACCAGCTCGGCGCGCGCCAGGGCGCCGGCGCGGTGTACCTCTCGGCGCACCACCCCGACATCATGCGGTTCCTCGACACCAAGCGCGAGAACGCCGACGAGAAGATCCGCATCAAGACGCTCTCCCTCGGCGTCGTCGTGCCCGACATCACGTTCGAGCTCGCGAAGAACAACGAGGACATGTACCTCTTCTCGCCGTACGACGTCGAGCGCGTCTACGGCAAGCCATTCGGCGACGTGCCGATCTCCGAGAACTACCGCGCGATGGTCGACGACCCGCGCATCAAGAAGACGAAGATCAACGCGCGCGAGTTCTTCCAGACGATCGCCGAGATCCAGTTCGAGTCGGGCTACCCCTACATCGTGTTCGAGGACACGGTGAACAAGGCCAACCCGATCAAGGGCCGGATCAACATGTCGAACCTGTGCTCCGAGATCCTCCAGGTCAACACCCCGACGACCTTCAACGAGGACCTCTCCTACAAGGAGATCGGCAACGACATCTCGTGCAACCTCGGGTCGCTGAACATCGCGCTGTCGATGGACTCGCCCGACTTCGGGAAGACGGTGGAGACCGCCATCCGCGGCCTCACCGCGGTGTCGAACATGTCGCACATCTCGTCGGTGCGCTCGGTGGAAGACGGCAACGACAAGTCGCACGCCATCGGCCTCGGCCAGATGAACCTGCACGGCTACCTCGCCCGCGAGCGCATCCACTACGGCAGCGACGAGGGCGTCGACTTCACGAACATCTACTTCTACACGGTGCTCTTCCACGCGCTGCGCGCATCGAACCGGATCGCGATCGAGCGCGGTGAGGCCTTCGACGGCTTCGCCGACTCGAAGTACGCGTCGGGCGAGTTCTTCGACAAGTACACGGATGCCGCGTGGGTGCCGCAGACCGCACGGGTCATCGAGCTCTTCGCCGACGCCGGCGTGCACATCCCGACGCAGCACGACTGGCAGGAGCTGAAGGCCTCCATCCAGGAGCACGGCATCTACAACCAGAACCTGCAGGCGGTGCCGCCGACCGGCTCGATCTCGTACATCAACAACTCGACGTCGTCGATCCACCCGATCGCGGCGAAGATCGAGATCCGCAAGGAAGGCAAGCTCGGCCGCGTCTACTACCCGGCGCCGTTCATGACGAACGAC
Organism: Agromyces molybdatiresistens; assembly: GCF_052748445.2. Lineage (NCBI taxonomy): Bacteria > Bacillati > Actinomycetota > Actinomycetes > Micrococcales > Microbacteriaceae > Agromyces > Agromyces molybdatiresistens. The sequence continues at coordinate 651,387 of NZ_CM188258.1, forward strand.
AACCTCGAGTACTACCAGGACGCGTACGAGATCGGCTACGAGAAGGTCATCGACACGTACGCCGCGGCGACGCAGCACGTCGACCAGGGCCTGTCGCTCACGCTGTTCTTCAAGGACACCGCGACGACCCGCGACATCAACAAGGCGCAGATCTACGCGTGGCGCAAGGGCATCAAGACGATCTACTACATCCGGCTGCGTCAGCAGGCCCTCGAGGGCACGGAGCTGGACCTTTGCGTCAGCTGCACGCTTTGATCCCATGATCGAAACGGTCGATTGGTCGCCCGAACTGGGCGTCGGCGCTCCGATTCTCGGAGTCGTCTACGGCTATCGCGTCCGAAAGTCGGGCGAGTACCGATACGTCGGTCAGACGACGAAATCGCTCCGGCGTCGCATCTCGGAGCACCGAGGTGTCGCAGGGCGGGGACGGAAGACGCCGTTCTACGACTGGCTGCGCAAGACCCCGGATGACGAGTATGAGGTCGTCGTTCTCGAGCGGATCGTGACGTCTCGTGAGGACCTCGGCGAAGCCGAGATCAGCTGGATCACGCTCTTCCGGGCGACAGGCGACCGACTCCTGAATCTCACTGATGGGGGGCTTGGCCCGTCGGGTGTGGTGTGGACTGAGGAGCAGCGCAGGGCTGCCGGCGACCGAGCGCGTGGACGTCCGACCGGAATCCACCTGTATGGCCCGGATCACCCGCGATGGGGGACCGCTCACAGCGACGAGCAAAAAGCCAAGTGGTCTGCGATGCGAAAAGGCACGATGACCGGCGCAGCCAACCCGAACTTCGGCAAGTTTGGTCGCGATCATCCAAGCTTCGGTCGAACCGTCTCAGCGGAGACTCGTGAACTGCTTTCGCGCCAGAAGCGTGGCGAGGCCAACCCAAACTTCGGCAAGAAGATGAGCGACGAAACACGCGCGAAGATCTCGGCCGCCCAAAAGGGAATTGCGAAGCCGTTGACCGGTCGAAATGCCCACACCCGATTTCACGTGAATCGCGGCGAAGTAAGCCCAAACTGCAAGTACTGCGCCGACCGGCCAGCAAGCGAGACGAACGAGGAGCAAGGAACATGACTCTCACAGACCCGGTCAACGCGGCCAAGAACGACCCCGCCCACAGCGGCAAGGTCAAGCTCGTCGACCACGTCAACGCGATCAACTGGAACCGCATCCAGGACGACAAGGACCTCGAGGTCTGGAACCGCCTGGTGAACAACTTCTGGCTGCCCGAGAAGGTGCCGCTGTCGAACGACGTGCAGTCGTGGAACCAGCTGACGGCCGACGAGCAGCAGACCACGATGCGGGTGTTCACGGGCCTCACGCTCCTCGACACCATCCAGGGCACGGTCGGCGCGGTCTCGCTCATCCCCGACTCGCTGACCCCGCACGAGGAGGCGGTGTACACGAACATCGCGTTCATGGAGTCGGTGCACGCGAAGAGCTACTCGTCGATCTTCTCGACGCTGTGCTCGACGAAGGACATCGACGACGCCTTCCGCTGGTCGGTCGAGAACGAGCACCTGCAGAAGAAGGCCTCCATCGTGATGGAGTACTACCGCGGTGACGAGCCACTGAAGCGCAAGGTCGCCTCGACGCTGCTCGAGTCGTTCCTCTTCTACTCGGGCTTCTACCTGCCCATGTACTGGTCGTCGCGGGCGAAGCTCACCAACACGGCCGACCTGATCCGCCTCATCATCCGCGACGAGGCGGTGCACGGGTACTACATCGGCTACAAGTTCCAGCGCGGGCTCGAACTCGTCGACCAGGCCAAGCGCGACGAGATCAAGGACTACACGTTCTCGCTGCTCTACGAGCTCTACGACAACGAGGTGCAGTACACGCAGAGCCTCTACGACGGCCTCGGCCTCACCGAGGACGTCAAGAAGTTCTTGCACTACAACGCCAACAAGGCCCTGATGAACCTCGGCTACGAGCCGATGTTCCCGAAGACCGTCACCGACGTGAACCCGGCGATCCTCGCCTCGCTCTCGCCGAACGCCGACGAGAACCACGACTTCTTCTCGGGGTCCGGCTCGTCGTACGTGATCGGCAAGGCGGTCGTGACGGAGGACGAGGACTGGGACTTCTAGTTCGCGTCCTTTCGGCAACTTACCGCCGCCGTCCCATGAATGATCCTCTGGGCCGGCGTTTAAACTCGCGTGTGCACTCGAATGAATCGGCGGACTTGAAATGGTACTGGGCGCTGTAGTTGTCGACGCGCGAGTGACTCGGGAGAAACTTCTTGAACTATTGGAGATCGGTGCCGAGCATGAGGAGCTCGACTATAAGTCGACTCTTGATCTGGCTTCGGGAAAGCGACGAGATTCGCTTGAGTTCGTTAAGGATGCATGCGCCCTCGCGAATCTTCCACAAGGTGGATACCTCGTCGTCGGAGTGAATGACGAAGGTGAGCCTGCCACTGAGGCGGATCCGATAAACTCCGCGCATTTCGATTCGGCAGCGCTTCTGCAAAAGGTCGAGAGTTACGTCGACCAGACTTTCCCGATTGTCTCAGCCGTTCACACAATCACGGCGCAGAACGGAGTCGATTGGTCAGTCGCCGTTGTGTATGTGGGTCCCCCTGCCACGATGTTCCCTGTGCCGATCAAGAAGGTCGGTGAGTACGAGGATGAGAAAGGGAAGCACACCATACTCCGAGTCGGGGACCTTTTCGTAAGGGATGGCACACGATCTGTTCGAGTCGCCTCGCGTCATTGGCCCATGTTGCTCGTGAATCACACGGAGCGGATTAAAGCGGAGGCGCGGAGCGACATCGACAACATCATTGATCGCATCGTTCAACAACTCGGGAATGCTGGAAGTTCTCACGCGTCCGTGCCGATCGATATCGACATGGAGAATGAAACGTTCGCTAGGGCGCTAATGAGCCGGCCAGAGCGCAAGCGCCTGAACGTCGTTCTGGATGATGCTAGGAGTCGTCTTGTCCACGCCACAGGCGCTACAGCCCTAGACGATGCCGGGGTAAACGCTCTTGACAAACTGGCCATCGTTGGCGCGACCGCTATTCGGCTCCGGAGGCCAAATGTCCTCCGGGACGTGGTTCAAGTGCTTCGCGATATCTACGAACTGGCCCCACACCCTTCAGTCTTCGTCGTGCACTTGACGGGTGAGCGTGACCGCGCGACCGCCATCCTGTGGCGAGAGATCTTAGTGCGAGTGATCGCACTTGGCTCCCTCGCGATTCGAGTTCACGACTGGGGGGCCGTGCGCTCCCTCGCACTGGTGCCCTTCGAGGAAGTCGAGGGATTTGGTTACCCTTCGTGGCTCAGGCACGGCCTTGTCTTTGCGGCGCGGGCTAACGTGCTCGAAGGCGACGGGGAAGACGCGGAAAGCCGAGGCGGGTTGATTCTTTCGCGCGCGCGGCAGTTCTCAATCTCCACTCCTCAGGTGGCGCCTGATCTCAAACTTGCGGACGGCCCGACATCTGAAACTGAGCCCGCGGGCAGCGATCTCGTTCTCGACTCTGCGTGCCAGTTTGACATCTTGTGGTGCGTCCTGGCTGCGGCGGACGATCCCGCTGACGAGCATACGACCTTCTATCCGAACGCAGCGGCCTTTGACCGGCGACGCATCGACCCCATCCTTGAACAGCTCTCCTCCCAGCCCGCTTTGCGCGACGAGCTGTTGCCCGGTCTATCGGATGAGGCGATTGCGGTCGCTGTCGCCAACGTGCTCAAACTCGCGCGTTCTGAGGCGGTTCGTATGGGGAGTCTCGATTGGAGCGGCCCTCTTCCGCGTCGCGTCGAAGCGTTTCTTCGGGGCGCGCAATAGATTGGGCGGGCTACAGCTCCAGGTGCAGGGCGAAGCGCTCCTTGGCCGGGCGCCGCCGCCCTGAATGCCGCCGCATTCGCCGCCGCGAGCACATAGCCTCGCCGTTCCGATGTCCCTGCAAGAGCGACAGCTGTACTTCAAGGGCTGACGCCATCGGGTGTCATGGCTGGTCGAACCGGGGTAAGGCGGCGCCGATGGGAGCGGTCCGAGCCCATAGTGCCACGCGGGATCCGCCTCTGAGCGTATGGAGCGGATGCGACATCCGCTGGTCTCACGAGACGATCGGATCGGACCGGGATTGTCGGGTGCGGGCACGGACCGGTGAGCAGGCTGGAGTGCGAAGGGGGTCACCGTGATCGCAGCGCTGAACCGGCTGGTCGAGTTCGTCGAGGAGCACCTCGCCGAGGAGATCGACGTCGCCGGGCTGGCGGGCGAGCTAGGCACGACGGAGTACCACGTGCGGCGGATGTTCTCGTCGCTGGCGGGCATGCCGTTGTCGGAGTACATCCGGCGGCGGCGCATGACCGTTGCCGCGGCCGAGGTGCTGGGCGGCGGCGAGCTGCTGGGCATCGCGGTGCGCTTCGGGTACGGCTCGACCGAGGCGTTCGGTCGCGCGTTCCGGGCGGTGCACGGCGCCGGCCCGGGTGACGTGCGCCGAGACGGTGGCCCCCTTCGGACGCAACCGCAGCTCAGGTTCCGCCTGACCGTTGAAGGGACCACCACGATGGACACCCGTATCGCCGAACGACCGGCCTTCCTGCTCGTCGGCCACGCCGCGCGCGTGCCGCTCATCCACCACGGGCCCAATCCGCACATCCAGGCGCACATCGCCGCGCTGCCACCCGAGGAGCACCAGCGCTTGAAGGCGCTCGGCGACACCGAACCGGCGGGGCTGCTGCAGGTCAGCGCCGATGTCGACCCCGACTACGCCGAGGGCAGCGAGTTGACGTACCTGCACGGCGTCGCGGTCACCTCGGATGCCGCGGTACCGGACGATCTCAACGTGATCGAGGTGCCCGCCGGGGGGTGGGCGGTGTTCAGGTCGTCGGGGGCGTACCCGGACGCGTTGCAGGCGACGTGGGCGGCGACGGCCGCGGACTGGTTCCCGTCGAACCCGTGGCGGCTGCGGTCCGGTCCGTCGATGGTCGCGGTGCTCGAGCGGGCCGAGGACTTCAGCACGGCGACGACGGAGTTGTGGTTGCCGGTCGAGCGGGCGTGACGACGGCGGATGTCACGCGGCATCCGGAGTTCGAGATCGTGCACCGCGCCGGAGGCGCCGAATGTCAACCAAATCCGGGGCAGACCCGAACCCTCGACGGCACGCATCTCGACTACCTTGATGGGGTCGTCTTCAGCGCGACGAGAGCTAGCTCTGCGTAGGCGTGCGGACCGCGGCATCCGGCCCGACCAGCGACTACACCGGGCAGCGGATCTACTACCGCTCCATCCGGCACGACGACGCGCGACGCACGACCGGCTCACGATCCACGACTACCTATGGCGGTAGGACTTGGTCGTCCCTCTGTCCCATACTTACTTCGTGGGACTGATGTGGCGGCAGAGTCGAAATAGTCCGACTGTGGGCGCGCTGGGGCTTCGAAGAACGAGGCACGTCGAGGTAGAAGATGCCGCTTCAGGATTGGCGGTCGCTGAGTACACGTCCATTCGTGCGGAATCGATTCAGTCGTTCGCGACGTCGCAGTCCATCATCCAGTGGAGTCTCGCGACGTATGGCGTTCTCTTCGGCGCGGGACTTCTTGCGGTGAATAGCGAGATCGCATCGGATCTTGCACCTTCCGTTTCGTGGATGGCAGCTTTGATCTATGGAGTCCTGCTGCCTGGACTTGTTTGCGCAGCCGCGTGGAGCTGGATCGGTGAGATTCGGCGCATGGAGCGTGCAGGTGCCTACGTTCGAGGAATTGAACGGCATCTGCGTCTAGAAACTCGTCGGGGGACCGCTTCAGTCGTCGGGCCTCTGAATTGGGAGACCTTTCTTGCGGGCTCCCAACGATCAGCCTCATCGGGGATCAAGGGTTGGGCGCCATACCTCGGCACTGCACTCCTATTCGGCGGCAGCCTTTTCTCGTCTGTTGTCTTCTTCTTCTTCTGGGTCTACGAGATTCTTGACGATGGATGGAACGACGGTGTGTGGGCATTGCTCCTCGCAGACGCCGCGCTTGTCGTGCTTTTCCTCGTGGTCTGTCTCCATACCGGGATGGGCGTCGTGTGGCTCGGATCACAGTTCTTCGATCTCGAGAAGGAGGAGCTACGTCGTTGGCGCCCGGGGCTGTCTCTTGCGACATACCGCGTGATCGAGGTGGCGCTGGTGGTGACCATGATCGTGGCGCTCGTAGGGCTCGCGACTTGGCTGATGCCAGAACGCATACTGACTTGGAAGTAGTGGTCGCGTCGAGCTCGACAAGTACGTCGCGTTCGGTGGCGTGGCTGCGGCCGAGGACGGCGCGGAGGCTGTCGATTACGACGAACTGGTCGGGCTCGTCGCGCATGCCGCCGCCGAAGTAGGCACCGTCGTCGCGTTCACGATCGCGTAATGGAGGGATTCAGGGAGAGCCGGGGCTCCCGTTCAGGCCCCGCTTCGGCCGACGTGGAAGCTGCCCGGTGCCGGCAGCGGAACCTCCGGAGCGGCGAGCTGCTGGGCATCGCCGTGCGGTTCGGGTACGGGTCGACCGAGGCGTTCGGTCGCGCGTTCCGGGCGGTGCACGGTGCCGGCCCGGGCGATGTACGCCGAGACAGTAGACCCCTTCGGACGCAACCGCAGCTCAGGTTCCGCCTGAGCGTTGAAGGGAACACCACGATGGACACCCGTATCGCGGCGGGGTTGCTGCAGGTCAGCGCCGACGTCGACCCCGACTACGCCGAAGGCAGCGAGTTGACGTACCTGCACGGCGTCGCGGTCACCTCGGATGCCGCGGTACCGGAGGATCTCGACGTGATCGAGGTGCCGGATGGCGCGTGGGCGGTGTTCCGGTCGTCGGGCGCGTACCCGGACGAGCTGCAGGCGACGTGGGCGGCGACGGCCGCGGACTGGTTCCCGTCGAACCCGTGGCGGCTGCGGCCGGGTCCGTCGATGGTGGCGGTGCTCGAGCGGGCGGAGGACTTCAGCACGGCGACGACGGAGTTGTGGCTGCCGGTCGAGCGGGGGTGACGACGACCGCGACGCAGGGCCGGCCGCTTCGCGCGCCCGGCCCTCTGCGTCCTCACCACCCGAGCAGGGCGAGCGCGCCGGTGGCAGCTGCCGCCACGAGCGACGTCCAGAGCACGATCGCAATGACCTGCCACAGGATCACCCATTCCTTGCGCACACCCGACGCGACGAAGAACGCCGCGGTCAGCATCGTGGGCAGGGCGAGCGGCGCGAGGAGGCTCGCGCCCGGGACGCCGAAGCGCACCATCCAGCGGCGGAGCTTCCCGTAGCCCTTCGAACGGCGCGTGGGTGCCGCGTCCGGGTCACCCGTCGAGGAGTCGAGGGTGATGGTGCGCACGCTCCCGGTGGTGGTGGTGGTGGTGGTCGAGGTGCCGGTGTTGCTTCCGGGGACGGCGGACGCGACATCCGCTCGATTCGTGGTGGCCGACATGCGGCCGCCTGCGCGCGCGCTCGCTCGACGGTCGACGACGGCGCCGCGCACGCGGGAACCGAAGAGCACGACCGCGACGACGGCCAGGATGTTGCCCGCCATCGCAGCCAGCGCCGCGACGATCGGGTTGATGCCGGCGATGATGCCGAACACCGCCGCCCCCTCGCCTTCGACGTAGGGCACTGCACCTGCGAGGGCGACGATCACCGGTTGCAGGATGTCGGGGACCTGGTCGACGATGTCCTGCAGCCACGGATACGGGTTGTCCATGATGGTTCTGCTTCCTTTCTCGCGCCCCGATCCGAGGTGGATCGCGGGGTGCGGAAGCAGTGTCGACCCTGTTCTCGGAACAGGGTCAAGCGAGGGCGATTCGAACCTGAGCGCCGGCTGTGACGCTTGACCCCGTGGTTGGAACAGGGTCTTGAATGACGGTGTGGCTGCGGTCGGGAACTCCTCCCGGCAGAAGCGTCGGAAGGACGGAACCCGCATGGGTTGGAGCACACGCGAACTCGCCGAGCTCGCCGGTACGACCGTCAACACGGTGCGGCACTACCACCGAGCGGGACTGCTCGACGAGCCCGAGCGCCTGTACAACGGGTACAAGCAGTACGGCGCGCGGCACCTCGTGCGGCTGCTGCAGATCCGCCGACTGCGCGACCTCGGCGTGCCGCTCGCGCAGATCGAGGCGCTCGACACTTCCGGCGACCGCGACCGCGACCGCGACCCCGCCGCGGCGCTGCTCGCGATCGACGCCGACCTCGCTGCATCGATCGAGCGGATGCAGCGGGCCCGCGCCGAGATCCGCGCGATCCTCGACGGGTCGACCGTGACCGACGTCCCGCCGGGGTTCGAGGACATCGCGGGGCGGCTGTCCGGTGCGGATCGCTCGCTCATGCTGGTGTACGCGCAGCTCTACGACGACGCCGCGATGACCGACCTCAGGCACATGGCCGAGGAGGAGCGCGACGCCGTCGACGACGAGTTCGACGCCCTCCCTGCCGATGCCGACGAGGCCACACGGCAGCGGCTCGCCGACGCGCTCACGCCGAAGATCGCGGGCAACCTCGCCGACTTCCCCTGGCTCCTGAAACCCGACGAGCACCTGCCGAAGGGCCCGCGTGTGACCCGCGAAGCCTTCATCGAGACGGTCTTCGAGGTGTACAACGAGGCGCAGCGCGACGTGATCACCCGGGCCAGCAGGCGTGCGACCGGAACGACGGACGACGCGTCGACGATTTCCGCCGACGATCAGCCGGAGTAGCGGGGTGAACGCGCGCCGGGCCGAGGGTCGCCGGTGAGGATGAGCGGAGTTCTCACGGGTTCTCGATTCGAGCCGCTCGCGCAGCTGCCCGACGAGCACGTCTCTTCACGGCGATTCGAGCGAGCGAGCCGGTCTCCCGTCCGGGCCACCCGGCGGCCCGTACTGGATCGGCGAGGCGACGAACCACGCGACTGCGAGCAGTGCGAGGGCGGTGCCTGCGGCGCAGACGCGCAACACGAGTGCGGACGTCCGAGCGCGCAGGACGCCTCGGACGAGTGCGAGCAGGATGAGTCCGAGGATGCCTCCGGCCGTGTTCACCACGACGTCCGTGACATCCGAGCTCCCGGTCGCGAGTAGGTATTGTGCGACTTCGAGGCCGATGCTCGCCGCGACGAACGCGGCAGTCGCCCGCCACCACGACCATGACGGTCGCAACGCCCCGAGGTAGATGCCGAACGGGACGAACAGCAGCAGGTTCGCGAGGACCTCCTCCGGATCGCTGGCGCCGAAGCTCTCGGTGGCGACGAAGGGCACGAGCTTCACCTGGCGCTCCGTGTGCCCGGCGGCCCACGGGAGCTGGAAGCGGAGCAGGACGATCCAGGCGAGCAGAGCGAGGTAGATCGCGAACAGCCCGACGAGGGCGACGGATGTCCCGGGTCGGCGTCGCATCGCGGCGTGCTCGGTTGCGCGGGTCATCCCTGCATCCTCGGATCTTCGGTGGGGTCGGCGTACAGTTCGGGGCATCCGTGCTCGACGGCGTCGGGCCGGAGTTCGTAGTGCCATGGTTCGTTCGCGTAGACCGGGCAGAGGCCGTACGCGGCACCGTGCTCGGAGAGCCACTCGGTGGCGTCCCAGCCGCCGAGGTCGACCGCCTCGCCGCGCACGTGCGGCGAGGTGCTCGGAGTCGCCACCCAGCGGGCGGCCTCCTCGGCCGAGCCGTACGCGGCAACGGCCTCCTGGAGGAGGCGCTCCTGGTACTCGGCCGATCGCCAGCCGCTGTTGACCTGGAACACGATTCCATCGCGGGCGGCATCGGTCGCGGCCTGCCGGAGCGCCGCGAGCAGGGTGGAATCGAGACGCGCGACGGCGGCGGAGGAGTCGTCGAAGACCGTGGCGCCGTCGGTGAGGCTGCCCTCGTCGCCGGGAAGCGACGTCGTCTCGAGGCCTGAGCGGGGCGGGATCGCGGCAGGCGTCGCAGACGACGACCGGGCGCCGATCGACCCGGCGAGCGCCACGGCCAGCACCACCGCGACGAGCGGGACGACGACGACAACGACGAGCGAACGAGGAGGACGGGATGGTTTCGCCCTGGCAGTGCGGATCATGCCACCATTCGACGCGGGCGCATGTTGCCGCAGCGTCTGCGGCTTCGCATACGCCTGCGATATGCACCGGCTCGTAGCATCGGGAACATGCGCGTGCTGATCGTGGAGGACGAGCCCTTGATGGCCGAGGGGATCCGCGCCGGGCTGGAGCGCGCCGCGATCGCCGCCGACGTCGCGGGCGACGGCGACACCGCGCTCGAACTGCTCGCCATCAATGCCTACGACATCGCGGTGCTCGACCGCGACATCCCCGGCCCGTCCGGCGACGACGTCGCCCAGCGGATCGTCGCGTCGGGCACCGGGATGCTGATCCTGATGCTCACCGCGGCGGACCGGATCGACGACAAGGCGACCGGATTCGGGCTCGGCGCCGACGACTACCTGACGAAGCCCTTCGATCTCCACGAACTCGTGCTCCGGCTCAGGGCCCTCGACCGCCGGCGAGCGCACGCGCGGCCGCCGGTGCTCGAGATCGCCGGTCTGCGCCTCGATCCGTTCCGGCGGGAGGTGTACCGCGACGGGCGGTACATCGCCCTCACCCGGAAGCAGTTCGCCGTACTCGAAGTGCTGGTCGCCGCCGGCGGCGGTGTGATCAGCGCCGAGGAGCTGCTCGAGCGAGCGTGGGACGAGAACGCGGACCCGTTCACGAATGCCGTGCGCATCACCGTCTCGGCGTTGCGCAAGCGGCTCGGCGAGCCATGGGTCATCGTGACGGTGCCGGGCGTCGGGTATCGGATCGATGCGGGCGCCGACGGCTCCGGCGACGCGGGCAGCGGCGCCTCCGCCTCGCGGGAGCAGTGATCATGCAGCGAGCGCCGGGGCCGAGCGTGCGGCTGAAGCTCACGCTCAGCTACGTCGGCTTCCTGCTGGTCGCGGTCGTGCTCCTGCTCGCGATCGTGTGGGTGTTCCTGCTGCGCTACGTGCCCGCCGAGGCCATCGAGACGATCGGTGGATTCGTTCCGGGGCGAGACGACCTCGTCCGCGCATTCGTGCCGGCGCTCGGCTGGATGCTGCTCGGCCTGGCGGTGTTCGCGATCGTCGGCGGGTGGTTCCTCGCGGGGCGCATGCTGGCTCCGCTGCGACGGCTCACGGCTGCGACCCGCAAGGCCGCCGACGGCTCGCTCTCGCATCGCATCGAACTCGAGGGACGGCGCGACGAGTTCCGCGAGCTGTCCGACAGCTTCGACGAGATGCTCGCGCGGCTCGAGGCGCACCTCGCCGAGCAGCAGCGGTTCGCGGCGAACGCCTCCCACGAGCTGCGCACCCCGCTCGCGATCACGCAGACGCTGCTCGACGTCGCCCGCGACGATCCGGCCACGGGCGATCGCGAGCTCCTCGAACGGCTCCGGCTCGTCAACACTCGGGCGATCGAGCTCACCGAGGCGCTGCTGCTGCTCAGCCGTGCCGACGGTCGAGCCTTCGCGCGCGAACGCGTCGACCTCTCGCTCCTCGCCGAGGAGTCGGTCGAGACCCTGCTGCCGCTCGCGGAAGCCCGCCACGTCGCTCTCGAGGCCACGAGCGACGTCGCGATCGCGGTCGGATCGACGGCCCTCCTCCAGCAGTTGACGACGAATCTCGTGCACAACGCGATCGTCCACAACCTGTCCGATGGCGGGATCGTCCGGATCGCGACCGCCGCAGACCCGGGCTCCGCCTCGTTGACCGTGGAGAACACCGGCGAACGGCTCAGCCCGCAGATGATCTCGACCCTCACCGAGCCGTTCCGGCGCGGCACCGGCCGCATCCGCGGCGACCACGCCGGCGTCGGCCTCGGGCTGGCGATCGCCAAGAGCATCGTGCAGGCGCACGATGGAACGATGAGCATCGAGGCCCGGGAGGGTGGCGGACTGCGGGTCGTCGTGCGCCTGCCGTCGCCCTCGTCGCCGGATCCGCGGTGACGGTCGAGCGGGGTTGACGCTCGCCATCCGCGCGCGAGCGTACCAAGCTGGGAGCCATGACGATCTCCGAGGCCGATCTCGTCCACCTGCGCCGGGCGGTCGAGCTCGCGCGCGAAGCGCTCGACGCCGGCGACGGTCCGTTCGGGTCGGTGCTCGTCGACGCGGCCGGGCTGGAGCGGTTCGCCGATCGCAACCGCGAGCAGACGACGGGGGATGCCACGCGGCATCCGGAGTTCGAGATCGCGCGCGCGGCGGCGGTGAACCTGACCGCAGACGAGCGGGCGGCGGCGACGGTGTACACGTCGGGGGAGCACTGCCCGATGTGCTCGGCGGCGCACGCGTGGGTCGGGCTCGGTCGGATCGTGTACGTCGCATCGGCAGAGCAGATCTCCGGATGGCGCGCGGCGCTCGGCGCGCCATCCTCAGCCGTGGCCGTGTTGCCGATCGACGCCGTCGCGCCGGGTGTGCGCGTCGAGGGGCCGGTCGACGGACTCGTTCCCGAGGTGCGGGCGCTCATCGAGCGCGCGATCGTGCCGGGCTAGCGCCCCGACCCGGGCGGCGGTCGTTGGACGATATGCGCCGCCGGCCCCTGACGCGGCCGTCGCAGGAGCCTCGGGATCGGGTCGGGGTGCCGCCGGATCCCGTTACATGCCGGGGAGTTCGATCGCCTCGAGGACCTCGATCGTGCCGATCTCGAGGTGAGGGTGCCCGTCCATGAGGGCCGCGGCCGCGTCGGCATCGGCCGCCTCGACGATCGAGTACCCCGCGACATCCGACGTCGACGACGACGTGCCCGCCGAGGTGATCGCGCGGCCGTTGCCGACAGGTGAGCCGAAGTCGGTGAGGGCGCCGCCGACCTTGCCGGCCCAGGCCATCCACTCCTGCATCGAGGCGTCGCCCTCCTCGGGCGACTGCTGCATCTGCTCCTCCGCGCTGACGTCGGCCCGATAGAGCACGAGGTACTTCGCCATCTCGCCTTCTCCTTCGTCAAGCGCGCGGCGCCCGTCTCATGACGAGCTCCGACGCGCGCCATCGCGGCAGACGGTACTCCGGTGGTCGCGGTGCCGCACCACTGGGCACGACTCCCGGCCTGTTCCCGTCGAACCTGTGGCTGCCGGCTGAGCGGGGTCGACGAGCGCCGCCTACCTCACGACGCGGAATCGCAGGTGGGTCGCGGCGTCCGTCTCGATCACCTGGGTGCGCTCGAGGCGGACGTGCCGGTCGAGCCACGACGGCTCGAACAGCGGCGTGCCACTGCCGAACAGCACCGGCACGAGGTGGATCGAGACCTCGTCGACCAGGCCCTCGCGCAGGTACTGCCGAGCCACGTCCGCGCCGCCCATGATGCCGACGTCCCTGTCTCCGGCCGCCGCGCGAGCCGCGTCCAGGGCCGAGCGGATGTCGCCGACGAAGGTGTACACCCCGCCCTCCGGGATCTCGTCGGGCGCACCGTGGCTCACGACCCACAGCGGGACGCGGGCAGGCCCGGTCGGGCCGTCCGCTCCCCACCACGCGATCGAGTTGTCGTAGGTCCGCCGACCGGCGATAACGGCGCCGAGGCGCGCGCCGGCGCGCTCGATCACCTCGCGGTCGCGCTCGCTGCCTGCGAACGCCCAGTCGTGGAGGACTTCGCCGCCGATGCCCATTCCCTCGGCGCGCGTCATGCCGCTCGCCGCGATGAATCCGTCGAGCGACATGCTGATGTCGAAGACGATGCTGCTCATTGTTCTGCTCCTCTGGATCAGTTCCTTCACCTACGCGTCGAACGGGCGCGCCAGGGATCGACCGGTCCCGAATCCGCTTCGACGTCATTCGCTGATCAAACGCTTGACCAGCTCGCACGCCGACTGCTACTGTCCTGCTCAAACGCTTAACCAAAGGACATCACCGCCGATGACTGCACCCGTCTTCTTCCGCCCGACCGACGCCTGGGTCGGCGACGTCATCCCCTGGCAGGGGGACGGCGTGTTCCACCTCTTCTACCTGCACGAGGTGCGCCGCACCCCGAAGCCGGGCACGCCGTGGAACCTCATCACCACGACCGACCTCGTGCGCTTCGACGATCACGGCGTCGCGCTCGCGGCGGGCGATGACGACGCGCCCGACTTCAACGCCTACACCGGCAGCATCGTCCGCGACGCCGACGGCGTGCACCACCTCTTCTACACGGGCCAGAACCCGCGCCACCTCGGCGACGACGGCCTCCCGCTCCAGCTCGTCATGCACGCGACCAGCGTCGACGGCATGACGACCTGGCAGCGCCATCCGGAGCACACCTTCGGCGCCCCGGCGGGATACGAGACGGCCGACTGGCGCGACCCGTTCGTCTTCCGCGACGAGGAGGCCGGCCTGTGGCGCATGCTCGTTGCGGCACGCCACCTCGAGGGTCCCGAGCGCCGGCGCGGCGTCATCGCGCAGTGCGTCTCTCGCGACCTCGTCACGTGGGAGGCGGCCGAGCCGTTCTGGGACCCGCGCCGCTACATCACCCACGAATGCCCCGAGGTGTTCCAGTGGGGCGACTGGTGGTACCTCGTCTACTCCGAGTTCTCGGAGTCGTTCACGACGAGGTACCGGATGGCGCGGAGCCTCGACGGGCCGTGGCAGGTTCCGGAGCACGACTCCCTCGACGGCCGGGCCTACTACGCCGCGAAGTCGGCCGAACGAGACGGCCGCCGGTTCTTCTTCGGATGGATCGCGAGCCGCGACGGAGCCAGCGACGACGGCGCCTGGCTGTGGGCCGGCACGCTGTCGGTGCTCGAGGCCCGACAGCACGCCGACGGTACGCTCGCGTTCGGCTTCCCGAGCGAGCTCACCGCGAGCTTCGCCGATGATCACCCGCTCTCCTTCGACGAGGTCGACCGCGACGAATGGCCGGAAGAGCCGGAGGACGGCGCCCCGATCGAACTGCGGGCCCACGACGGCTACCGGGCGCTGGTCTCGCGGCAGGAGCTCCCGAGCACCTTCCACGCCGCCGTCACCTTCGACATCGCGGCGGGCACCACCGAGTGCGGCGTGCTGCTGCGGTCGAGTGCGGATGGCGACGAGAGCTACGTGATCCGCCTGGAGCCCAAGCGCGACCGCATGGTGTTCGACCGGTGGCCCAGGCGCCGAACCGGAGACGGCCAGTGGGAGGTCTCCGGCGACGTGCCGCACGTCATCGAACTCGAGCGCCCCTGTCACCTTCCGCCCGGCGAGCACACGCTGGAGGTCGTCGTCGACGGCGATCTCTGCGTCGCGGTGCTCGATGGGCGGGTCAGCCTCAGCACCCGGCTCTACGACCGCCCTGCAGGTCGGCTGGGGCTGTTCGTCGGCGAAGGCGCCGCGGTCGTGACCGGATGCCGCGTCGGCATCCGCCCCGACGCGGCGCCAGGGCACGACGAGTTCGGAGCCGCGGCGCTCGTCGCGGCATCCGCCACGACCTGAACGACGCACCACCCCACACGCACCACCGACAACTGAACACATTTCCCCCGCATTCCGGCTTCAATCAATGGAGATGAACGACATGAAGCACATCCGCATCAGGGCTGCGGCGCTCGCCGCCGCGGCATCCGTCGCCCTCGTGCTGAGCGGCTGCTCGGGTGGCGCCCCCGCAGCGACCGGTGAGATCGACCCCGAGGGCGAGATCGAGCCGCGCGAGATCTCGTGGCTGCTCTCGCGACCGGCCGACGGCGGCGTGATCACCGCCATGCAGCAGATCGCCGACGAGTACGCCGAGCAGCACCCCGGGTTCTCGCTGAACCTCATCACGACGCCCGACCGGCCCTCGTACATCCAGAAGTACGAGACCCTCGCCGCGGCGAACAAGCTGCCCGAGCTCTTCGACACCGACGCGACGCCGTTCGCGAAGAAGCTCGCCGATCAGGGCCGCATGATCGACGCCGAGGCCCTGCTGAAGGACCTCGACCTGTACGACGACTACCGCCCCGCGGCGCTGAACTACCAGCGCTTCGACGACGGGTCGCTGTACATGATCCCGTTCGAGTTCCAGCTCGAGTTCTTCTGGTACAACACGGCGCTGTTCGAGCAGGCCGGGGTGGAGGTGCCGGAGTCGCTCGACGACTTCCCCGCGATGTGCGAGGCGCTGCGGGCGTCCGGCGTGACCCCGATCGCACTCGACGGGCAGGACCAATGGCCGCTCGAGCGGTACATGGCCTACCACCCGTTCCGCACCGCCGGCCCCGAGTACGTGCAGGAGCTGAAGAAGGGCGACGCGGCGTTCGCCGACCCCGACGGCGAGGCGGCGGTCGAGTGGCTCTCCTCGCTGGGTGAGGCCGGATGCTTCGCCGAGGGCTTCTCCTCGACGGGGTACGCCGATGCCCAGGCCCTGTTCACGTCGGGCAAGGCCGCCGTCTACAACATCGGCACCTGGGAGCTCGGGAACCTCGCGACCGAGAATCTCGACGAGGGCGTGCGCGACGACGTCGACTACTTCACGCTCCCGATGACCCCCGATGCGGTGACCGCGGCCAACGAGTACGTGACGCCGTCGGGCATCGGCATGGCGGTCAGCGCGAAGACGTTCGACCCGCTCGTGCGCACCTTCCTCGCGTTCGCGCTCGAACGCTACCCCGAGGTGTACGCGGCGACCGGCGCGCTGTCGCCCACGTCGAACGTCGAGACCACCATCCCCGACAACGCGACGCCGCTGTACGAGCGAGCGGTCGAGCAGGCGAACGACGTCGGCGAGAAGATCGCGATGCCGTGGGACACGCAGCTCGACCCCACCTCGAACACGCGGCTGCAGCAGGAGCTGACGCTCCTGGTGCAGGGCGAGATCACGCCCGACGAGTTCATCGAGACGATGGACACCACGATCGCGCAGAACGGCCCCGCGGCCTTCGAGTGATCCGACCGGTGGGGGCCGCGCCGCCGGCCCCCACCACGATCCCCATCCGCACGCTCCACCCGAGAGGCAACCATGAGCACCTCGATGCTCCCCAGCCGGTCGAAGACCTCGGTCCTCGTCTTCCTCATCCCGCCACTGCTGCTCTACGGCGTGGCCGTGCTCCTGCCGATCCTGCAGTCGCTGTTCCTGAGCTTCTTCTCGTGGGACGGGATCACCTCGCTCCGCTTCGTCGGCCTCGACAACTACGAGCGGATGTTCGTCGGCGACGACGTCTTCTGGACGGCGTTCTTCAACTCGCTCGGCTACCTCGCGATCTGCCTCGTGCTCCAGCTCGGCGGCGCGCTCGTGGTCGCGAGCCTGCTCATCTCGCTCCGACGCGGCCGCGAGGTCGTGAAGACGCTCTACCTGCTCCCGGCCGTGATCTCGACCGTCGCGATCGCCTTCCTCTTCCAGCGGATCTACTCGCTCGAGCCGCTCGGGCTGCTCAACCAGCTGCTCGCCTGGGTCGGCCTCGAGGGGCTCCAGCAGGCGTGGCTGTCCGACGTCGACACGGTGCTCGCCGCGGTCTCCATCCCCGAGGGGTGGCGGTTCACCGGGCTCTACATGCTCATCATCTACGCCGCCCTGCTCGCGGTGCCGCAGGAACTCGAGGAGGCCGCGCGGCTCGACGGGGCGAACTGGTGGCAGGTCTTCACGAGGATCCGGTTCCCCTACATCCGGCCGGTGTGGATCACCACCACGATCATGGCGACCACGTACGCGCTGCGCGGATTCGACATCCCCTACCTGCTCACCAACGGCGGACCGGGCCAGGCATCCGAGCTGCTCACCACCTACATGTACAAGACCGCGTTCACGCACACCGACTACGGCTACGCGAGCACCATCTCGGTGTTCATCGTCGTCGAGTGCCTCATCGCGGTCGGACTCATCCTGCTCCTCCTCCGACGGAAGGCCGACGCATGACCGCCACCGCGCTCGCCCCATCCTCCGAGTCGGCGACCGTGCCCGAGCCGCCGCGGCCGGCGGCGCCCCGGCGCCGGCAACGCCTGAACCTGCACCGCACGCTCGCGAGCGTCGTCATCTGGCTCATCGTCATCGTGCAGGTCTACCCGCTCGCGTG
The DNA here is from genome assembly GCF_052748445.2 of Agromyces molybdatiresistens. NCBI lineage: Bacteria > Bacillati > Actinomycetota > Actinomycetes > Micrococcales > Microbacteriaceae > Agromyces > Agromyces molybdatiresistens. Next base: position 669,235 of record NZ_CM188258.1, read on the forward strand.
GCTGTTCATCACGAGCGTCCGCACCGAGCAGGACTTCGCGAGCGGCAACCCGTTCGCCCTGCCGACCGAGATCACGTTCGACAACTACGCGCGGGCGTTCGAGACGGGCAACCTCGGCCTCAACATCCTGAACAGCCTCATCGTCACGCTCGGATCGAACCTGCTCATCGTGCTCCTCGGCATGATGGCGGCCTACGCGCTCCAGGTGCTCGGGTTCCGGCTGAGCCGGTTCGTCCGCGCCCTGTTCCTCATCGGCATCATCGTGCCGGTGCAGATCGCGCTCGTGCCGCTGTTCATCGACTACTCGTCCGTCGACCTGCTCGACACCTACCAGTCGATGATCATCCCGCTGGCGGCCTTCGCCCTGCCGATGTCGATCTACCTGTTCTCGTCGTTCTACGAGTACATCCCGCGCGAGACCTACGAAGCGGCATCCATCGACGGCGCCGGGCCGTACCGGATCTTCGGGCAGATCACGTTCCCGCTCTCGGTGAACACCATCGTCACGGTCGTGCTCGTGAACAGCATCTTCATCTGGAACGACTTCATCTTCGCCAACACGTTCGTGCTGTCCGATGACCTGAAGACCATTCCGCTCGGTCTGCAGAACTACATCGGCGCGATGGGCAACGTCGACTGGACCGCGACGTTCGCCGCGGTCTGCGTGACGATCACGCCGTTGCTGCTCGTCTTCCTCGTGCTGAACAAGGCGATGATCTACGGTCTGGAGAGCGGGGCCACGAAGGGATGACGGATGCGAACCCGAGGGCGGGACGAGCGATGACGACGGCGAACGGTCGACCGCAGCATCCGGTGACGATGCGGGATGTCGCGAAGCTCGCCGGCGTCTCGGTCGCCACCGTGTCGCACGTGGTGAATGACAACCGCAAGGCCCGCATCGGGGAGGCGGCGCGGGAACGCGTCCGGAAGGCGATCGAGGAACTCGGCTACCGACCGAACGCCCTCGCGAAGACGCTCGTTCGCGGCAGCTCGAAGTTCATCGGACTCGTCGCCGACGCCATCGCGACGACCCCGTTCGCCGGCCAGATCATCCACGGTGCACAGGACGAGGCGTGGAAGCACGGCTACGTCCTCCTCGTCGCGAACACCGAGGGCAACCGGGCCGCGGAGGACGAGGCGATCGCGATGATGCTCGAGCACAAGGTCCGCGGCATCCTGTACTCGACCTGGTATCACCGCGCCGCGGAGATCCCCCCGGCGCTCCTCGAGACCGACGTGGTGCTCGTCGACTGCTACTCAGAGGGCGGTGAGGCGCCCGCCGTGGTGCCCGACGAGGTGCAGGGCGGGCGCACGGCGACGCAGGTGCTGCTCGACGCCGGCCACCGGCGCATCGCGATCGTCAACACGACGACGCCGTCGCCGGCGCACGAGGGTCGACTTCGCGGCTATCGCGAGGCGTTGGATGCCGCGGGCCTCCCGTTCGACGACGGGCTCGTCTTCGACGCCCGTCCCGAGCAGGAGGGCGGCTACGACGTGACCGACGCGGTCATCGCCGCGGGCGCGACCGCGGTGTTCTGCCACAACGACCGCGTCGCGATGGGGCTGTACGACGGGCTCCGCGAACGCGGCCTGTCGATCCCGGCGGATGTCGCGGTCGTCGGCTTCGACAACCAGGAGGTCATCGCTGCGCACCTCCGGCCGCCGCTGACCACCGTCGCGCTCCCGCACTACGAACTCGGCGCGACCGGCGTCCGGCTGCTCCTCGGGATCGACTCGGTCCCGGATGGCGGCCGGTTGGCGGTCACCTGTCCTCCGGTGGTCCGCGCTTCGGTCTGACGGACGCCTCGATCGGCGGGCTTCGGACCGGGTCGTCTCACGCCAAATTCTTTGGCACCGCTGATTTCTTGACGTGTCCCGATGCCTCGGCTAGCTTCGTGCCAAGACGATTTGGCAAAACGTATTGGCAAAGTCGTCGCAAGCGGGTCTGCGTCCTGTCACACATCAACGAAGGAGTCGAAGTGATGAAGCTTCGCACACAGCCGACGACGCGCGGACGCCGCACGCTCGTCACCGCGGCAACGGTCAGCGCTGCCGCCCTCATCCTCAGCGGCTGCGGCGTGGGCGGCGGAGAAGAGTCCGCATCCGACGCCGACGAGCTGACCGTCGTCGTGGAAGGCGGCGGCAAGGCCGAGCTCGAGCCGATCGCCGACCTCTACAAGGAGGAGACCGGCACGACCGTCACGCTCGTCGAGCTCCCGTACGCGGGGCTCTACGACCGCGTCTCGTCGGAGCTGCAGGCCGGCCAGCCGTCGTTCGACATCGCCGCACTCGACGCCATCTGGCTCCCGGCGTTCGCGCCCGGCCTCGCCCCGCTCGACGACCTGTTCACCGCCGATGTCGAGGACGACCTCTTCGGCGGACTCGTGAGCGAGGCGCAGGTCGACGGCACGTTCGTCGGCATGCCGGTCTGGACCAACTCGGAGATCCTGTTCTACCGGACCGACCTCTTCGAGGACCCGGAGAACATGGCCGACTTCGAGGCGGAGTACGGCTACCCGCTCGCGCCGCCGACCACGTGGCAGGAGTACCGCGAGGCCGCCGAGTTCTTCACGCGCGACACCGACGGCGACGGCGCGGTCGACCTGTACGGCACCGACGTGAAGGGCGCCGTCGAGACCGAGTGGCTGGCCACGGTGTCGCAGGCCGGCGAAGAGGCGATGGTGCTGGATGCCTCGACCGGCGACGTCACGATCGACAGCCCCGAGCACCAGGAGGCGCTCGACTTCTACGTCAGCCTGCTGCCGTACGCGCCATCCGGTGCCGCGCAGCTGGACTGGGCCGGAGCGCAGAACCTCTTCTACCAGGGCAACCTCGCGATGATGCGCTTCTGGGGTCACGCGTACCGGCAGACCCCCGAGGACTCGACGGTGAAGGACTCGATCGGCGTCGCGCCGATGATCGGCGGACCCGGCGGCGTCGCGGGAGTGCCCGGCGCCTGGTATCTCTCGGTTCCCGCATCAGGTGAGAACCAGGATGCCGCGAAGGAGTTCATCGCGTTCGCCTATGAGCACAACGCCCTCGCCGCCGACACGTCGCTCGGCCTCGTCGCCCGCAAGAGCGCCTTCGAGAGCAAGGCCGGCGAGGCCGGCTTCGAGAACTACCCGGCGCTCGTCACCACCCTCGAGGCACCGCAGTCGCTGCCGCGGCCCGCGACGCCGCAGTGGCAGGAGATCGTCGACTCGGTGCTCGTGCCGATGATGCAGAAGGCCGTCGAGCCGGGAGCCGACACCGCGCAGCTCCTCACCGACGCGAAGTCCCAGATCGAGGCGATCGTCGAGTAGACGGTCCGGACCAGAAGGCAGATCGTGGAGACCATCGCTCCCCGGGCCCGGGAGGAGGCGGCCGAGGCCGCCCCCGCCCGGGGCCCCGGAGCCCCGACCCGGGGCCCACTCCGACCCCGCCGGCACCTCAGCAAGGACCGTGGCGATCGCCGCTTCGCCCTGCTGCTCCTGGCACCGGCGGCACTGTTCCTCGCGGCGTTCGTGCTGTGGCCGCTCGTGCGGTTCGTCTATGACAGCTTCTTCGAGATCTCACCGTTCGCCGGAGCCCCGCGCGAGTTCGTCGGCTTCGCCAACTACGCGACCGCGTTCGCGTCGGAGGCGTTCCAGTCGGCATCCGTTCGCACCGTCGTCTACACGATCATCGTGGTGACGGCCGAGTTCGTGCTCGGGCTCGCGGTCGCGCTGCTGTTCACGGCGCTCGGCCGGCGTTCGACGGTCATCCGCACGCTGTTCATGTACCCGCTGATGATCGCGCCGGTCGTCGCCGGTCTCCTGTGGCGGTTCCTGCTGATCGACAACTTCGGCATCGTCAACCAGCTGCTCTTCGAGGCCGGCATCCTCTCGAGCCCCGACCAGATCCAGTGGCTGAGCAACCCCGACATCGCGCTGTTCTCCGTGGCGATCCCCGACATCTGGCTCACCACGTCGTTCATCACCCTGGTGCTGTTCGCCGGGCTCCAGAACATCCCTGGGGACGTCATCGAGGCGGCGCGCATCGACGGCGCTCGCTACCCGCGCATCCTGTTCAGCATCATCATCCCGCTGCTGCGCCCGGTGATCGCCGTCGCGCTGATCGTCCGCGGCATCGACGCGGCTCGCGCCTTCGACATCATCCTCATCCAGACGGATGGCGGCCCGCAGGGCAGCACGACCACCCTCAGTCTTCTCATCTACCGCACCATGACGCGGTTCGGCGACCCCGGACTCGCGAGCGCCATGGGGACGGTCTACCTCATCGTCATGCTGGCCGTCGCGATCGCCGCGATCATGCTCATCTGGCGACCCGGGAGCAGTGCACGATGAATCCACTCGAGACCCGCGGGAAGAGCCGCATCCTGCTCTGGGTGCTACTGGCCGCCGCGATCATCCTCTACGCCTTCCCGTTCGTCTACCTCCTGCTGACGTCGTTCAAGACGCCGCTCGACGCGATCGCGGTGCCGCCCTCGGTGCTGCCGGAAACGTGGACCCTCGACAACTACGTCGCCGCCCTCAGCCGTGAAGGCGTGCCCGCGGCGCTCGTCAACAGCGTCGTCACCGCGGTCATCTCGACCGTGCTGTCGCTCGTCCTGGCCGTGCCCGCGGCGTACGCGATCACCAGGTTCCGCACCCCGAGCGGTCGCGTCTTCATCGTCGCCGCCCTCGTCACGCGGATGGTGCCGACGATCGCCGTCGGCGCGCCGCTCATCGAGGTGATGCGCAACCTCGGGCTCACCGACACGTCGTTCGGGCTCGCGCTCGCGCACACCACGATCTCGCTCCCGCTCTCGATCTGGCTCATGGCGAGCTTCTTCGAAGCCGTGCCCGACGAGCTCAGCGAGGCCGCCGAGGTCGACGGCTGCAGTCGCATCCAGGCCATGGTGCGCGTGGTCCTCCCGGTCGTCTCCGGAGGCCTCGCGGTGACCGCGATCTTCGCGTTCCTCGCCTCGTGGAACGAGTTCCTGTTCGCGCTCCTGCTCACCTCGGTGCGCGCGCAGACCACGCCGGTCGTCATCGCGAACTTCCAGAGCCAGTTCGGCCTCGACTGGGGCGGCATGACGGCCCTGGCTGCGGTCTACTCCGTGCCCGTCATCCTGCTCACCCTGTTCCTCCAGCGGCACATCGTCGCGGGACTCACCCTCGGCGCCGTCAAGGGCTGAGCCCCGGACTCGAACGGAATCCCATGCCACGCACCAACCGGTACGACGTCACCACCTGGACCGACGGCGACCCCTACGACGACATCGGAGCGGTGATCAACAGCATCATCGCCGACGTGAAGCAGCGCCAGTCGACGACGGATGTCGCGGACGGCGGCAAGCCGGGCGCCGTCATCGCCATCCCGCCCGGCGACTACCGCCTGCGCACGCAGGTCGTGATCGACCTCAGCTTCCTCAGGATCGAGGGGGCCGGGCACGGATTCACCTCGTCGAGCATCCGGTTCAACGTCCCCGAAGAGGAGTGGCCGGACCTGCACGAGCTGTGGCCGGGCGGAAGCCGCATCCTGGTGGACCTCGACCTTCCCGGCGGCAACGCCGGCGGCGAAGCGGATGGCGCGGCGTTCCTCGTCGCACGGCAGGGCAGCCCGCGCATCAGCTCGATCGAGTTCTCGGGATTCTGCATCGACGGCCTGCACTTCACCGGCGACGGCCCGGGCGGCAACCCCGAGAACTCGTACGTCAACGGCAAGACGGGCATCCACGTCGCCGACGCGAACGACTCGTTCCGCATCACCGGCATGGGATTCGTCTACCTCGAGAACGCGGTCACCATCTACAACGCCGACGCACTCTCGATCCACGACAACTTCATCGCCGAGTGCGGCAGCTGCATCGAGCTCCGCGGGTGGGGGCAGGCGTCGAAGATCACCGACAACCTCATCGGCGCCGGCCCCGCGGGCCGATCGATCTACGCCGAGCACCACGGCGGTCTGCTCATCACCGCGAACAACGTGTTCCCCCGCGGTGCGAGCAGCATCCACCTGCACGGCGTCACCCGGTCGTGCGTCACGAACAACCGGCTCCACTCGTTCTACCCCGGCATGGTGATCCTCGCCGCGAACAGCTCCGAGAACCTCGTCGGGTCGAACCACTTCCTCCGAGACCACGAGCCGTGGACGCCGTTCCTCGGCGTCGACAACGGCGTCGACGACGACTACGGGCTGCTCTCGATCAGCGGGAGCGACAACTCCGTGATCGGCAACCACTTCTCGGAGATCGTGGAATCGCAGAGCCTGCGGCCGGAGGGCGTGCCACCGGTTGTCATCAGGCTGGTCGACGGCGGCGGCAATTTCGTCTCGAGCAATCACGTCGTGGCGAAGGACGTCACGGCGACCTCCAGCGACTCGTGCTTCGAGGGCCAGGTGGACGCGCTGCTCACGACCGACACCGTGCGCGAACTCGAGGTGACGACCGTCGTGGTCGACGCGGCATCCGCTCGCAACACCGTCCTGGACTCGGGCACCGACGACCAGGTGCGCGCGGACCGCACGGCGAACGCCGTGAGGCCGCTGCCGTCGCTCCCGGCCCCGTCGTCGGGGCCGACCAGTCGAGACGTGGTACGAACGTGAGGGGCCGACGATGACGAGGAGCCGCGTGTCCGAGAAGACGGTCGGGATCAAGGCGGTGGCCGCGCACGCCGGCGTGTCGCAGACGACGGTGTCGCACGTGCTCAACGAGACCCCGCACACCCGGGTCAGCGAGGAGACCGCCGCCCGCGTCCGCGCCGCCGCCGAAGAGCTCGGATACCGGCCGAACCGGCTCGCCCGAGGACTCCGGACCCAGGCCTCCGACATGATCGGCCTGCTGACCGAGGAGATCGCGACCACCCCGCACGCCGGTCGGATCATCCTCGGCGCCCAGGAGGAGGCGAGCCGCCGCAACCTCACGCTCGCGATCATCAACTCCGAGCTGAATCCCGATCCCGAGATGGATGCGTCGCAGATCCAGGCGTTCCTCGACCGGCAGGCCGACGGGATCATCTACGCGACCGTCTATCACGACGTCATCGAGGCGCCCGAGAACCTCCTGGTCCGCCCGGCAGCGCTGATCGGGGCGCGCGACGTCGCGGGCTCGATCCCGGCCGTCCTGCCGGACGAGCGCGCGGGCGCGGCATCCGTCGTCGACATGCTCGTCGCACGGGGGCACCGCCGGATCGCGTTCGCCGCCAGCGCGGACGACGTGCCGGCCACGCGCGGTCGCCTGCAGGGGTACCTCGACGCGATGACGCGTGCCGGGCTGCGCACCGACGGGCTGGTCGTCGAGGGCGGATCGGACGCGCGCGGCGGCTACGCCGCGACGCTCGCGCTGCTCGACCGGGAACCCACCGCCCTGTTCTGCTACAACGACCGCATGGCGATGGGGGCCTACCGCGCCGCGGCCGACCGCGGGCTGCGGATTCCCGACGACCTCTCCGTCGTCGGCTTCGACGACCAGGCGCCCATTCCCGAGAGCCTCTTCCCGGCCCTGACCACGGTGGCGCTCCCGCACTACGAGATGGGCGCCTGGGCGGTCGCGACGCTCGCCGACGTGATCCACGGCACGCGCGATGCAGCTCTCCTCGCCGCGTATCCCACTGCATTGCACTGCCCGCTCGTCGAGCGGGACTCCGTTGCGCCGCCGCTCGACCGAGCCGCCGCCTGAGACGCGGAGGGGTTCGGGCGGTCCCGCAGACTCCCCGCCCGAACCTCTTCGTCCGCCTTCGTTCGACCGTGAGGACCTCCCATGAGACCCGCCCTGCACTTCACCGCCCGGACCGGATGGATCAACGACCCGCACGGGATCACCTTCCGCGACGGCCGGTACCACGCGTTCTTCCAGTACGTGCCCGACCGCACCTCCTGGGCGCCGAACTGCCACTGGGGCCACGCGACCGGACCCGACCTGCTGTCGCTGAGGGAGACCTCGGTCGCGATCGCGCCCGGAGACGGCGATGACGGCATCTGGACCGGATGCCTCGTCGTCGACGACGACGAGACGGTCGTCTTCTACACCGCCACGAGCGTTCCCGACTTCGGCATCGGCCGCATCCGCGCCGCGCGCCCGCTCGACGCGGAGTGGAGGGAGTGGCGCAAGGGCGAGGTCGTGGTCGAGGCTCCGGATGGCCTGGACCTCATCGCGTTCCGCGACCCGTTCGTGCGCCGCGAGGCATCCGGCTGGCGCATGTTCGTCGGCGCCGCCCACCGGGACGGCACCGCGATGGCCCTGTCATGGACGTCGTCGGACCTGCGTTCGTGGACGTACGACGGCGTCGCCCAGTCGCGTTCGACTGCCGAGCGCGACCCGGTCTGGATGGGCGCCCTCTGGGAGTGCCCGCAGTTCGTCGACATCGACGGCGTCGACGTGATGATCTCCTCGGTGTGGGACGCCGACGTGCTCCACTACGCCGGCTACGCGACGGGTGCGTACCGCGACGGGGGCTTCGACGCCGCGGGCTGGGGCCGCCTCACCTACGGCGACGGCTACTACGCGCCATCCCTCTTCTTCGACGCCGAGGGGCGCGCCTGCCTGTCGTTCTGGATCCGCGGCATCGCGGACGAGGCGGCGGGCTGGGCGGGAGCGCACAGCGTGCCGTTCGTGCTGTCGGCCGCGGATGGCGCGCTCGTCGCCACGCCGCATCCGGATGTCGCCGCCCACCGCGGCGAGCGCGCCGCCGACGGTGTCGTCGCAGGCTTGGCCGCCGACATCGAATGGGACGCGACGGCCGGGGAGCTGACCGTCGCCTCCGGCGGGGGACGGGTGCTCCGCGTCGCGCGAACCCCCGACAGCGCGGTCATCACGATCGGTGACGACGACTGGGCCGTGCCCGCGTCGGGTTCGCTGCGGATGATCATCGACGGGCCCGTGTTCGAGCTCGCCTCGACGGCGGGGCTCTTCAGTGCGGCACTCAGCCCGATGGGGGATGATCTTCATGTTCGTACCTCGGCGGGCACGCTCGAGGTGTTCCCGATGATGGAGGACCGCGATCGTGAATGAGGCGCTGAGCCCCGAGATCCTGGTGATCGGCGAGGCGCTGATCGACATCATCCAGATCGAGGGGCGAGCGCCGGAGGAGCGCGTCGGCGGCAGCCCCGCCAACGTCGCGCTCGGTCTCGGCCGGCTCGGCGCGAGGGTCGGCCTGCTGACCCAGGTGGGTCGCGACCGTCGGGGCGAGGCGATCGCCGACCACCTTCGCGCGTCGGGCGTCGACCTGCTCGCCGACTCCATCATCGACGCGCCGACGTCGACGGCCCTCGCCGCCATCGATGCGGGCGGGCACGCCGCGTACACGTTCGACGTGCGGTGGGGCACGCTGCCGGAGCCGCCGGTCGCGGCCCGCGTGCTGCACACCGGATCGATCGCCGCGTTCCTCGAGCCGGGTGCGTCCTCGCTCCGCGGACTGCTGGCGCGCTCGCACGCCGAGGAGATCACCTTCGACCCCAACATCCGCCCGGCGCTCCTCGGTCCGCACGACGACGTCGTCGCCCGATTCGAGGAGTTCGCCCGCCTGGCGACGGTCGTGAAGATGAGCGACGAGGATGCCGCGTGGTTGTACCCCGGCGTCGAGGTCACCGAGGTCGTCGACCGGGTGCTCTCGCTCGGCCCTCGTCTGGCGGCGGTCACGCTCGGGGCCGAAGGCGCGGAGCTGGCGAGCCCGCGAGCGCGGGTGCACATCGACGGCGTGGCGGTGCGTGTCGTCGACACCATCGGGGCCGGCGACACGTTCATGGCCTCGCTCGTCGACTTCGTGGCGAAGCATGGGAGCGGCGACCTCGACGAGCTCGCACTCGAGCGTGCCGGAACGGCGGCCGCACAGGCTGCCGCCATCACGGTGTCACGCGCGGGCGCCGACCTGCCGTGGGCGCACGAGCTGGGCGCGTCCCGGTCGAGCGGCTTCGTGAGCTGATCGAGCGCGCAGGAATCCGTCGGCGCCCGAAGCCCTCCGAGCTCAGGCCTCGCGCTCGACGGGTGCCTGCAGCTCGGTCACCCAGTCGGGGCCGGGTTCGTGCCCGTCGGCCACGAGGTAGACCTCGCGTGTGGGGCCGGCGATCCGGTAGCCCTCGGCCACGATGCCGTCCATCAGGGTGCCCCACGACTGCCCGATGCCGCTCATATCGCCGCGGTGGATCAACGTGGCCATCGTCGCAACGGCCGGCAGTGTCACGACGTCGTAGCCCTCACCGGGCTGCGGATCGGGCTCAGCCGTGTACGACACGTGCACCGCGAGATCGTCGGTACCCTCGACCGGTTCGTACCAGAAGATGCCCGGCTCCCCGAGCGGTCGCCCGGCCGAGCTCAGCGCGTCGTCGAGCCGGCCGATCGCGGGGCCCACGACGGGTCCGACGTTCTCGGGGCCCATCCCGTGCGCGAGAGTGCTGGTCGCGTAGACGGTGACGGGCTCGACGGAGCGGTATTCGATGGTGTCGCTCATGGTCTCTGTTCCTTCGATCAGTCGGAGTCGCCGCTCCAGTCGTGCGAGCCGCGCGGTGTCGTCGGCGACGGACGCCGCGAGCTCGGCGCGACGCTCGGCCAGAGCATCGTGCAGACCCTCGTCGTCGTCGCCGTCGAGCGCCGTCGCGATGCGGTCGAGGCCGATCCCGTAGCCGCGCAGCTCGACGATCCGCAGCAACCGCTGCAGCTGCGCACTCGAGTACCGGCGGTAGCCGCTGTGCTCGTCGACGTGCGCGGGCTCGAGCAGTCCGATCGCGTCGTAATGGCGCAGCATCCGCACGCTGACACGTCCGAAGGCGGCGAATTCCCCGATGGTGTACATGGTGAAGACCACGTTCGACGATGACACAGTGTGAGGGTCAAGGGACACTGTCGACGCGAATGAATGGCGTGTCGAGCGTGCCGGTCCCGTTCCGAGGCACTGGCGGGCGTGACGCGGCGGTTCAGAGCGCCGCGAGCAGCGCTTCGGCGGCGGCGCGGGTTCGGGACACGCGCGCAGCGTCGCGGTCGAAGTCGCCGAGGAAGACCGAGCCGAGGGCGCACGTGAGCACGCCGTAGGCGGCGGTCATGCAGGAGTCGGGCGACGCGGAGGGGTGCGCCTGCGCGACGAGCTCGGCGAGCTGGAGGCGCGTGGCGGTGTAGGCCGTCGTGAGCACGTCGGCGATGGCGGGCGTGGACCGCGAGAGTTCGACGAGCCCGAGCACCACGGCATTCTCGCGGTCGGCGGAGCTGAACTCCGGCCCGAAGAGGTAGTCGAGTGCTGCTTCGAGGTCGACGGACAGTCGGCATCGACGATCAATGCGTCGCCGACGCCCGGTTCGGCCCGCGCAACCGCCATCCGCTGCCGTGGCGAGCGGCTGGATGTTCGGCGGGGATCCTGCCATCCTGAGGGGAACGACGCGGTTCGGGGGGACCGATGCAGTCGATGGAGCGTGCTCGAAGTCAGTGGCTGAATGTCATCACGGACTCACTCGGTGGGTTCGGCCGCGCGTTCCCGTGGGATCCGGTGTGTCGAGAGCTCGGCCGACAACTCCAGGCGCCGGTGACCGGCAGGTTCCAATGGGACGCGCGCGGCCGCGCCCGCGTGACGGCCTACCCGTTCCCGGATTGGTTCGACCTTCGCGATGTCGCGCATCGCGCCCCGGCAGTCCATCCGTTGGCACGCTACTACTCGACGCACGCGACGACGGCGCCGCTCAGCACGACGCAAGTTCCGTTCTCGAGCGGCGACGGAGAGCGCGACTACGAGGCCGAGCTGCGCGCCTGTCAGATCGAGAACCACGTGTGGATCCCGATCGAGCGGGGGAGCGCCGGCGTCCTCGTGGTCGGGGTGTGCCGGCCGGCCGATCCGTTCGACGAGCAGGAGTCGCGGCTCGCTGCGCTCTCGCAGGGCGTGATCGTCGCGCTGCATCGTCACTGGCAGGTGCTCGATGACTGGGTGGCGGGACATCCGCTCGCGACCGGCGCCTACGCGGCAGCCGATGAGGCGCACCTCACAGCGCGGCAGGTCGTGGTGCTCAGCCTGGTCGCGCAGGGGTTGACCTCACGGGCCATCGGAGACCGGCTCCACATTTCCGCGCGAACCGTCGAACGTCACCTCCAGAACATCTACGGTCGGCTCGGGGTCTCCGACCGGGTTTCGGCCGTGCGGCTCGCCGCGTTCTCCGGCATCATCGCGACGCTGCCGCGAGAGGCGTGAGCGCGGCTCTTCGTGCAACCCCTCGGCGCTGGGCATGCGTAATTCTGCGCATGGCGACCACGAGCCCTCCGACCTGCGCTCCGAACAGAGAAACGGGCACCGACACGGGAGGTGGACATGCAACGCATCGATGCAGTGCTCCGCTGGCTGGGCGCCGCGGGGATCGTCCTCGCACCATTCGGCCTCTTCGTGCTTCCGAACGTGATGTACCCGGATTCGCCCGAAACAGCCGAGGAGCAGTTCACCGGCATCGCGGAGGGAGACGGCGGCGAGTACGCGACGCTACTGATCCAGGTCGGCGGCGCCGTCGCCCTCTTGGTCGCGGCCTTGGCGATCGGGACTCACGTGATCGCGCGTCGACGCGGGCGGACGCTCGGCGCGATCGGCCTCGCCATCGGGACGGTCACGGCGATCGCGATGCTCCTGGTGTTGGGGTTCGAGCTCGCCATGCACAGCATTCTGATATCCGCGACGGACGCGGACGCCGCGGTCTCCCTGGTCGTGGACCTGTCCGCCGGGCCCGCATTCGCCGTCCCCATCACGGTCGGACTGGTCGGCTTCTACCTGACGTTGCCGCTTCTCGCGTTCGCCTCTGGCGGACCGGATTGATCCCGATCATCGTCCCGCTCCTGTTCGCGCTGCCTCTCCTGGTCGGCCTCTTCCCGCTCCCGTTCGATGTCGCAATCCTCACCGGTCTGCTCCTGCTCGCGCCGTGTCTCTGGATGGGGGTGCGATTGGTCCTCCGGCGTCCCGAGGAGGTCGCACCGAGCGCGACGCTTGCGTCGGCAGGAGTGCCCGACGAGGCGTAGCTCGCCGGCGATGCGTACCGCGCCGAGCGGGCCGTAGGAGAAGACCTGCCTCGCCGAGCCCGCGCGCGTGGAGCGCCGGGACCATCGAACGGAGGCCTACTGTCGAAGGCCCTCTCGCAGGTCGGTCGTCGCCGAACCCGATGGGGTGGCTGAGGTTCTGGGCCATGTCCAGGCGGAGCGCAGGATGAAGGCCAGGATCAGCAACTCGAGTCCGATGGAGAGGGCGTAGAAGAAGGCCCACTCCCACGATTCGCCGACCGCGTTGAACATCGAGTACGGGATGAGCAGCGATGCCACGACGAGGTTCGTGGCGCGGTTCACCCGAGCGGGAAGCGTCACGGAGAGCATCACCATCAGTGCCGGGATCGAGACGGTCACGAGGAAGACGGTCAACAGCGTCGGGCTGACGTCGAATTCGAAGACGACGCCGGCCAGGATGTCGTCGACGACGCCGGGCTTGTAGAAGTTGAGGACGTCGACGTAGACGTAGAGGAACATGAAGCTGGTCCAGGCGGCGGCGAGCTTGGCCTGCACGGGGATCGGCCGGTCGTCGAGCGCGTTCGCGGTGTTCGTTCGGATGGTCATCGGTTCTTCCTTCGAGCGGAGCGGTCCCTCCGCCGGAGTGGCGGCAGGTCTGGACGTGCGTCGCACGGGTCGGGGCGTTCTCGTCGGTCCGGTCGTGGGACCGTACGAGCTGCTGACTCGTACACCGTACGTCGTACGCTGTACTATGGTCGTACACTGTACGATTGTCAAGCCGTTCGAGCGAGCGAGGAGACCCGTGTCAGCGAGGGAGCAACGCCAGGTCACGTCAGGAGCGGGGCTGAGCACACAGCAGGTGGTGGGAGAGGCGATCCGGCTCGCCGACCGCGACGGCGCCGACGGGCTCAGCATGCGCAGGCTGGCCGGCGCGCTCGGACTGGGCGCGATGTCGCTCTACCACTACGTCGCGAACAAGGAGGAACTGCTCGACGCCATGATCGACGTCGTGTTCGACGAGATCGAGCTCCCGCCCGAAGACACCGACTGGCAGCCCGCGATGAGACGGCGTGCGGTCTCCACCCGACAGGTCCTAGCGCGCCACCCGTGGGCGATCGGCCTGATCGAGTCGCGGACCTCGCCGGGGCCCGCGAACCTCCGCCATCGCGAAGCCGTCACCGCCTGCCTGCGAAAGGCCGGCTTCACGGTCGTGATGGCGGCGCACGCCACCTGGTTGCTCGACAGCTACGTCTACGGGTTCGCCCTGCAGGAATCCAGCCTGCCCTTCACCACCGCCGATGAACTCGCAGAGATGGCCGAGGAGGTCTACCTGCCCCAGCTTCCTGCCGACGAGTTCCCCTATCTCAACGAGTCCGCCAGTGCGCTCGTCGCTGCCGGCTACGACCCGGGAGAGGAGTTCATCTTCGGCCTCGACCTCATCCTCGCCGCCCTCGAACCACTGAGAGTCACCGGGTAGCGCCGGTCAGCGCTCACCGCCACCCGAGCGCCGGCGCGACGTGCGTCAGGATCGACTCGAGGACATGCGCGTTGTAGTCGACGCCCAGCTGGTTGGGCACGGTGAGCAGCAGGGTGTCGGCGGCGGCGATCGCCTCGTCGTCGCGCAGCTGCTCGATGAGGGCGTCGGGCTCGTCGGCGTAGCTGCGGCCGAAGACGGCGCGGAAGTCGTCGATCACGCCGAACTGGTCCGACCGGTCGCCGCCGCCGACGAAGTACCGCCGGTCCGTGTCGTTGACGATGGCGAAGATCGATCGGCTCACCGAGACCCGCGGTTCGCGCTCGTGGCCGGCCTCGGCCCACGCGGCGCGGTACGCCTCGATCTGCCTGCGCTGCTGCACGTGGAAGGGCTCGCCCGATTCGTCCTCCTTGAGCGTCGAGCTCATGAGGTTCATGCCCTGCTCGGCCGCCCACACGGCGGTCGAGTCGGAGCCCGCGCCCCACCAGATGCGCTCGCTCAGGCCGGGGGACTGCGGCTGGATGCCGAGCGGCCCCGGGTGCGGGTTCGGGAACATCGGGCGGGGGTTCGGCTCGGCGAACCGCGCCCCGTCGATGACCTGCAGGAACACCGTCGCGTTGTTCCGGGCGACATCGGCCATGGTCGAGCCCTCGGGCGCCTCGTAGCCGAAGTAGCGGTAGCCGTCGATGACCTGCTCGGGCGACCCGCGCGAGATGCCGAGCTGCAGGCGGCCGCCCGCGATGAGGTCGGCGGCGCCGGCATCCTCGGCCATGTACAGCGGGTTCTCGTAGCGCATGTCGATCACGCCCGTGCCGAGCTCGATGCGGCTGGTCTTCGCGCCCGCCGCCGCGAGCAGGGGGAACGGGCTGGCGAGCTGGTTCGCGTAGTGGTGCACGCGGAAGTAAGCGCCGTCGGCACCGACCTCCTCGGCCGCGACCGCCAGGTCGATCGACTGCAGCAGCACGTCGGACGCCGACGTGGTCTGCGAGCCGGGCGAGTCCGACCAGTGGCCGAACGAGAGGAAACCGATGCGCTTCATACAGGTCTGCAACGCCGGGCGGCGCGGCGCATTCCATGGACGGCGTGGGCCGGTGCTCCGGGCGATTTCTGCGAGATGGTAGTCGAATGGATCCAACGATCATCGCACTCATCGCCATCTCAGCATCACTGGTCGGCGCCGTCCTCGGTGCAGTGGTGTCACCGCGGATCAGTGCGCAGTTGAATCATGCCAGTACGCACTCGAATTTCATCCGTGACCAGAGGCGTGAGGCATATGCGGCTTTCACGGTGAATGTGGAGAAGGCGCAGCGCGCAGCGGACGCAGCGATTTCGGGTGTTCCGAATTCTTCATTCACCATCGCGGATCTGGACGAACTCGAGCTTGCGCGCGTCAAGATCGACATCTTCGGCAGCCACCTCGCGAAGGTCTGGGCCTACCGGTGCACCCTCGCCCTCATCGCGCTCGAGCATTCACTCAGCGACGAGGCCGGCGACTTCACGGTCGTCGAACTGCGTCGCGCCAAGTTGCATGAGGCGCGCGCGAGCCTGGTGCGCGTGTTGCGCGTCGAGCTCGGGATCTCCGGGCAGGACAAAGAGGACTGGGTCTCTCGACAGGAGATCACCGAGACTGCAGCG
Source organism: Agromyces molybdatiresistens (assembly GCF_052748445.2). Taxonomy (NCBI): domain Bacteria; kingdom Bacillati; phylum Actinomycetota; class Actinomycetes; order Micrococcales; family Microbacteriaceae; genus Agromyces; species Agromyces molybdatiresistens. The sequence goes on from NZ_CM188258.1 coordinate 685,257, forward strand.
GAGGTTCGCGCGAGTCGCGCGCGGATCGACAGCCTCGGGCACGATGCCTGGCTGAACGAACTGCCTGCTGACCACACCGCGCTCAGGGTCACCAAGGAAGCGATAGCGGTGTACAACCATTCGGGAAATGCGGCGTTGGGCCCACCGAGCCAGAGTGACGCGGACAGGCGTCGAGACTGGCTCGGTGACGGCGAGGCCGTTCAGCCGTAGGGTCGGGATGCCGCCGGCACCGACGTGGAGTCTTCGGTGGATCGAAGACTCCACTCAGTCGACGGCCAGTACTCGAGGGACCTAGAACCGAACGGTGAACCAGTATCGGTAGTCCACCCACGTGTCGCACGTCTTGAGGATCAATCCGCCGCTTGCGCGAGCCGCCGTCATCGCGTTCCAGCACTGCGACATCGTCGAGTACGGCCCCATCTTGTAATCGACCGCGCTCGCCGGAGCCGCCGCGCCGCCGAAAGTGAGGACAACGCCGATTCCGGCCGTGGCAATGAGTGCGCCGATGCGCCGGGATGTCTTCTTCAACTGCTCTCCTGATATTCGGTCGAGTGATATTCGGTCGAGTGATATTCGGTCGAGCGCGATGCGCCCTATCGAGCGGCGCACTGCTGGCGCCGATGACACAGTAGTTCCGCCAGAACGTGTGAGATGCGAAATTCCCTGAATGTGGAAAGTCAGACCGCTGCGGCCGGCTCCCGCGGCGGGTTGTGCATGAACTCGAGGCGGATTCCGTTGTCGTCCTCGACGAACGAGGCGTAGTAGCGGTCGTTGAATCGTGGGTACGGCTTCGGCTCGCGCACGGCCGTCCAGCCGGCGTCCATCGCGATCGCGTGCAGCCGGTCGACCTCGTCGCGCGAGTCGACGGCGAAGGCGAGGTGCTGCCACCCGACCCGGCCGTGACGGTGCGGACCCGTGCCGGGCTCGCGGGCGGGCATGAGGATCAGCTCCTCCTCGCCCTTGTACCAGGAGACGCCGTTGTCGGCGTCCTGCCTGGTGCAGCCGAGCGCCTGCATCACGGGGTCGAACTGGGCGATGGAACGGGAGAGGTCGTCGACGGAGATGCCGATGTGGTCGAAGAGCGACATCCGATCATCGTATGGCGGCGCCCAGCCGGTGCGGGCGCTCTGCACAGGGAGGGGTCGCGCCGCGCGAGGCGGAGCGACGAGGGGCCCGCGTGCCGGCGGCCGAACGATCGGGTACCCCCAGTCCGGGAGCAGGGAACTGAGATTTCCTTGACACGCGGTCGACGTAGGAAGAGTATCCGAGACAAGCCCCGCTGGGGCACCCCGTGGAATGAGCTCGCCGGCCCTCGGGCCGACGCCCGAGGAGGGCAGCGTGACATCTTCGCGTGGCCCGTCATCGGAGGGCCCGAGAGACACCGCCATGCAGCGCGCGGCCTCCCGGGGTGTGGCCGTCGTGACGTCGCTCGCCATGGCGATGGTGCCGCTCGTGATCCCTGCGCCGCAGGCGACCGAGTTCGCACTGCGATCCGCCGCGTCCGTCGTCGCCGCATCGGCCGACGCCCCGCTCACCGAGGCCGGCCTCCGCGCGGTGCTGCCGTCGGCGATCGCGCTGTGGGACGTCGACGACCTCGGCGATGCGGTGATCCGCATCGGGGATGCGGTGGGCGACCGGCTCGCCGTGGCATCCGGCACCACCATCACGGTCGACGCGGATGCCGCGGGCCACGGCTGGTTCGTCGATGCGACGCCGTCGGAGTCCTCGGAGTTCACGGAGCTCCTCGGGCACGTCGCGCGCGCCACGGCGGAGAGCGCGGCCGCCGGCCGGTTCGACCTGCGAACGGTGCTCGCCCACGAGATCGGCCACCTGCTCGGGCGGGACGACCTCAGCCGCATGGACTCGCTCATGCACGGCGAGCTGCGACCCGGCGAGCGCCACCTCTCGGTCGGGTTCGACGACGGTCCGCAGGCGGCGGTGCTCCGCGCTTTGGACGCCGGAGTCGAGCTGCCCCTCCGAGTCTCGAGCGAGGCCGCCGACGGCACCGCCGTCGGGGAGGACCCCGCGGCGACCGACCCCGCGCCGGAGCCGGACCCCGCGCCGGAGCCGGACCCCGCGACGGAGCCCGCCCCCGCGACGGAGCCCGCGAGCGAACCGGCACCCGCCGAGCCCAGCCCGGAACCGGTCGTGGTCGACGAGAGCTCGTCGGAGCCCGCACCCGTTCCGGAGTCCGACACGCCGGACACGTCCGGCACGACGACCGCGGACCCGGCCACGGCGGAGCCGCCGCCGACCGATGCGTCGGCGGAACCCACGGCCGGCGAGGACACGGAGGCCACCGACGCCACGGGTGGCGAGGCAACGGAGGCCGCGGCATCCGAGATCGCGACCTCGGAGACCACCGCGACGGATGCCACGGCATCGACGGCGTCCGTCGTCGACCTCGGCGCGTCCGCCGACCCCGGTGCCTGGACGGTCGTGGTGACGGGTGCGGTGACGGTGCGCATCGAGGGTGACGAACTCGTGGTCGGCGATCAACGCCGACCGCTGGCGTCCGTCACGACGCTCTCGATCATCGGCTCCGACGGCGACGACGCCATCGTCCTCGACGCGGACGCGCTCTCCGCGCTCGCCGAGACCCCGATCTCCGTCGACGGCGCGAGCGGCGTCGACACGATCTACGGTCCCGCCCTCCCCGCGGTCTGGGTGGTCGGCGGTCCGGGTTCCGGCGTGCTGCTGGCCGGCGCGGCATCCGTCTCGTTCCTCGGCATCGAGCGACTGCTGGGCGCCGCCGGCACCGACGACGAGTTCGTGATCGAGGCGGCGGGCCACATCTCAGCGGTCGACGGCGGGTCGGCCGGGTACGACACCATCACCGTGTCCTCGGGCGCCTCCGGGTCGGTCGTCTCGGTCGTCACGGGTCCGCAGTCCGGCGTCATCACGCGAGACAGCCTGGTGACGACGTACGAGGGCCTCGAGCCCGTCGATCTGCGCACCTGCACCGATTGCCTGGTCGAAGCGGGGAGCGGCGGCCATGACCTCCGGATCCGCATGGAGGGCGCCGAGGTCTGGGTCGAGTTCACCGACGGATCGGGGGAGACGCACCGGATCGCGGCGGCGGCGGCCGTCAAGCTCACCGTGCGCGGCGGGATCGGCGACGACCGCATCTCGGTCGGCGTGCTCTCGCAACTCATCACCCTCATCGTCGAGGGCGGATCGGGCTCGGACACCCTCATCGGACCCGACGTCGACACCGACTGGGCGATCACCGGCACCGACGCCGGGGTCGCGACCTTCGGCACCTTCTCGAGCATCGAGAACCTCACGGGCGGGACGGCGCGCGACACGTTCGCACTGACGACCGAGGTCGTCGGTGCGAGCCCGGCCCGCGTGTACACGCTGTCGGGCCGGCTCGACGGAGGCGACGGGCAGGACGCCCTCGTCGCCGGCGACCTCGCCAACCTCTGGATCGTCACCGGGGTCGACACCGGCACGGTGCAGAACGTCGACTCCGGCAACCAGGTCGTCACGAGCAGCACGCAGTCGTTCACGCGCATCGAGAACCTCATCGGCGGCGTCGCGGCCGACACCTTCCGGATCGAGGCCGGCGGGACGGTGACGGGGCGCATCGACGGCGGACCGCGCGACGCCGACGATCCCGCCATCGACTCCATCGTCTTCCTGAACTCCGGCAGCCCGGTCACCGTCACGCTCACCGGCGGGGCCTTCTCCATCGCCTCGCTCTTCTCCGACGCGACGACTCCCGGAGACCCGGGCACGGGCAAGCTCGCCCTGGACCAGGCGGTGCAGAACACCGCGACCGTGATCCGCGTCGATGCGGTCGACGCGAACAACGCGTCGGTGGTGCAGGCCGTCGAGAGCATCGGCGCATCGTGGGGCGTGTACGGGCAGATCCGGATCTTCGCCACCGGCGATCCGTCGCGCTGGCTGCTCTTCCAAGTCGTGGGGCTCGGTGCGCTCGATCCCGGCTACCGGTCCATCACGGTCTCGATCATCGACTCGAGCGGGGCCTCGCCCTTCGCGCTCGGCGACGCCGTGACCCTGGTCTACCTGCCCGCCCTGCATACCGCGACCGGCGTGGCGGCGTTCGTCAACATCACTCGCCTCGAGGGGTCGAGCGGCCAGGACATGATGCGCGGCCCACCGCTGCCGTCGGTCACCTGGACCATCGACGGACCCGACTCGGGCACCGTCGCCGACATCGCCTTCTCCTCCTTCGAGCAGCTCGTCGGCACCTCGAACAACAGCGACGCATTCATCGTCACGACCAGCGGCTCGGTCAGCGGCTCCGTCGCCGGCGGCACCGGCGGGCAGGACGCCCTCCTCTTCTACGACACCGCGGCCGACGAGGTCACGATCCACAACCCGGCCGGAGCGGATGCCTCGGGCACCGCCACCATCAAGCCCGTCGTCTTCTCCGGCATCGACCGCCGGGAGCCGATCGGCGGCAGCGCCACCGAGCCGGTCGTCCGCGGCGGCGTCCTCGCCGACACGATCATCATCTCGGCCGCCGACGCGAACCACGTGTCCATCCGCTTCGAGCGGACCCGTTGGTACAACGCCGAGACCGGCGAGTACCTCGACGAACTCGTCATCGCGAACCCGCTCGTCCGCCTCATCGTCGAGGCGGGACTCGGGGCCGACCGCATCGAGGTCCAGGGGCTGCCGAGCGGTTGGCACGCCGGCGCCGGCCTCTACATCTACGGGTTCCAGCGGTTCAGCGAAGAGCTGCCCATCTCGCTCGACGACGTCAGCCCCGACACCATCGAGTTCACGGGCGACGTCGACGCCAAGGGCGGAACCATCGAGGTGTACGGCGCGCACATCACGGTGAAGTCCGGGGTCACCGTCACCACGACCGGCGGCGACGGGTACATCAGCTTCCGCGTCCGCCAGATCGGCGGCGTCCTGTGGGAGAACCTGCTGCCCGCCTTCGGCACCGACCGGAACGTCTCGATCACGATCGAGGCCGATGCCGTCGTCGAGGCGACCGAGGGCGTCTTCCTCATCGCACAGGCCGAGGACCGCAGCCTCGCCGAGATCCTCGGCGCCGTGCAGGAGATCGAGAACTTCGTCATCGGCCCGCTCACCGACCGGCTCGGCAGCGTGTTCGCCCTTCCGGTGAAGGTGCTCGTGAAGCAGTCGACCGCGACCATCACGGTCGGAGATCGCGTGCAGATCCTGAGCGACGAGACGATCGGGCTGTACGCGACCGCCACGGCCGACGCCAGCGGCCGTGCGCGGGGCAGCATGGTCAGCATCGGATACTCGCAGGCCGTCGCGAAGGCCGGGGTGACCATCGGCGAGGACGTGGTCATCACGAGCACCGGGGCCGCGATCGTCATCACGAGTTCCGCCACGGCGGTCGCCGAGATCGAGACCGCCACGGAGCGCCAGCTCAAGAGCACGCCGAACCCCGGCAGCGCCCAGGTCGCGATCTCGCTCGCGGTGTCGAACGCGATCGTCGAGTCGACGATCAGCGTCGGGCTCCGCACCAGGATCGATGCGGGCAAGACGGCCAACATCAAGGCCAGCGGCGGCGTCGAGTCGAAGGCATCCGCCGCCGCCGGCATCTACGCCGACGGCAGGGCTGGTCTCGCCTTCGCGGTCGAGGTGTCGGACGCCGACATCACGACCACCGTGCTCGGCGACGTCTGGGCCCGGATGGCGCCCGACGTCTCGGTCGTGAAGATCGAGATCAACCCGAAGGTCGAACAGTTCGACGCCACCGGAAAGCGGAACATCGGGTACGTCGACTACGAGAACGACCGCATCTACGTCGGGCCGCACGCCCTCGTGACCGAGGACACCATCGTCTACACGAACCGGCGCGGGACGAGCATCGGCGGGCTGGTCGACGGGCGCGAGTACTACGTCATCTGGCAGGAGGCCGACGACGGCGGATGGATCAAGCTCGCCGGAACCGAGCGGCAGGCGATCCTCGCGGGCATGGGCGAGCAGTTCGAGGATGGGAACGTCATCGACCTCCTGGAGTACGAGAACGACCCGGATCTCAAGGCCGCGGTCAACGAACGCGACTTCACCGGCGGGGACATCGACGCCGTCGCCGACTCGATCGCCGTGCCGCGGAACGGCGCGGTCAACAACACGTTCGAGCTCGGCCAGGCCGTCGTGTTCCTGCAGGACGATCTCACGATCGGCATCCCCGGGCTGACGCACGGGACGACGTACTACGTCGTGGCGAGCACCAACCAGACGAACCTCCAGGGCGACACCCGATTCACCGAGGATCAGGTGATCGGCCTCGCCGAGACCGAGAACGAGGCTCGCGCCGGCATCCGCATCGATCTCGGCACCGCACCTGCCGGGGCAGGGTTCTCGCTCTCCGCGACGCACGTGCTCGACTCGGGCTTCGCCACCGGGATCGGCGTCTTCGCCGAACTCGACGCCTCGAACGGCGCGTCGGCATCCGCCGGCCTGGCGTCGGAGAACAGCAGCCAGACGTGGTGGGCCGACGTCAAGGAGAAGTACGGCTTCAACCTGCCCGACCTGCTCTTCACGAAGCTCACGGCCTCGTACGCCGCGAACCACACGAAGGCCGGCGCCGGCTCGAGCTCCATCGCCGTCGCCGCAGCGGTCGCGTTCGTCCTGGCGCAGCACCACGTCCAGACGATCATCGGCAGTGCCGCACACCTGCGGTCGAACGAGGACCTCGAAGTCAAGGCGACGATCACCGAAGCGCTGTCGCTCAACGCCGAGGCGAACGTCGAGCCGCAGTCCGACGGCAACAGCAGCGGGTCGAGCGCGGACACCATGATCGCCGCCGCCATCGCCGTCGGCATCGTCGGCAACACCGCGACGGCGACGGTCCGGCAGGGCGCTCGACTCGACGCGCTTCGCGCCACCCGCGTCATCTCCGACGTCTCGTACCCGTTCGGTCAACGCTTCGACACCTACCTTCCCCTGTCGGTGGGCGAGCTGGTCGACAGCATGCGCAACGAGGGGTACGACTCGGTCCTCAAGTACGTGAACACCAATCTCGGGCTGAAGGATGCGCTGTTCACCACCTGGACGACCTCGAGCGCGACGGCCGGTGAGATCGGCATCGCCGGATCGGTCACGGTGCTCGTGCTCACCAACGTCTCGAAGGCGACCGTCGAGACCGGCGTGTGGATCAACGAGGACCAGGTCTGGAAGGCGAACGACCACCCCAACAACCGCAACGACGCTCCTGGCACCGCACCCGACTCCGACGGCAAGGAGAACGAGCAGGTCGTCTCGGTCGAGGCCACGAACTACCAGCAGTTCATCAACATGGTCGGCGTGTTCAAGCTGCCCGACATCGACCTCGACAAGAAGGGCGTGAGCTTCGCCGACCGCATCTCGTTGAACCCGCTCGGCACGTCGGCCGGCAAGGGCGGCGTCGGCGGCTCGTTCTACGTGTTCGTGCAGGACAACACGACGCACGCGATCGTCGCCGATGGCGCGAAGGTCTTCAGCGGAGCAGACGGCGGCTTCAACATGAAGGCCGAGGAGGCGATCTTCCACGTCGACCTCGTGCAGTCGGGCGCCGGCGGGCGGACCTTCGCGATCGCCGGCAGCGTCGCCTACATCGGCCAGACCAGCGACACGCTCGCGCAGCTCGGTGCGAGGGCCACGGTGACCGGTCGCGACGTGCGCATCTACGCCGGCGACCTGATGACGCAGGCCACCTGGGTCGGCGGCATCTCGGTCGGCACCGGGGTCGGCGTGGGGATCTCGGTCGCGATCAACGACCTCGACCGCACGACCAAGGCGGTCATCGGCGATCCGGATGCCACGGCCGGGGACCCCGCCTCGGCCGTCGGCGGCACCTACATCGACGTGACCGGTGCGGTCGACGTGCTCGCGCGGCTCGACGGCGACCTGTGGGCGTTCTCGATCGCCGGCGCCGTCTCGGCGCCGGGCGCCCCCGGGCAGGCGCCGCCTCCCGGACCTGCCGGCGCGCCGTCGCCGTCGAAGGCGGTCACCGCGGTCGGCACAAGCGTGCAGACGCCGCCCACGGGCGTGGGCGTGGCCGGCGCCGTGTCGATCAACCTCGTGACCGACCGGGTCCAGGCGTCGATCGCGGATGCCGGGCACCTCCACGCGGGCAGCGTGACCGTGACCGCGGCCGACGAGTTCTTCCAGCTCTCGGTGACCGGCGGCGCGGCCATCGTTCGCAGCACCGGAGGTGACGCGAAGTCGATCGCCGGGGCGTTCAGCGTCAACTACCTGGACGTCACCACCCGCGCCTTCGTCGTGGCCACGGATGTCACGACGCCGGGCCGCGTCGCCGTCGTCGCCGTCCGCGGCGGAGACCTGCTGTCGGTCTCCGCGGGGCTCGCCGGGGCGGCCGGCAACGACAGCATCAGCGTCGCCGGGTCGTTCTCGTTCAACGTGGTCTTCAACGAGACCGAGGCCACGATCCGCGGCATGGTCGGCACGATCGGCGGCGGAGTCACCGTCAGCGCGCTCGACCGCTCCCGCATCATCGCCGTCGGCGGCGGCATCGCCTTCGGCGGCAAGGCAGGGGTCGGGCTCGGCGTCGGCCTCAACCTCCTCGGCTCGGACGCCCGGCCGACGATCACGCGTGCCACGCTGGCCGGCTCGAACCTCACGATCACCGGCGGCTCGCTCGCCGTCACCGCCACGAACGAGAACCCGAGCACCACCCCGCGCATCTACGCCGTCGGCGCCGGCATCGCCGCCGCACTCGGCCCCAAGACGAACCTCGGCCTCGGTTTCGTGATGGGCATCAACATCGTCACGACCCGCACGGAGGCCCGCATCGCCAGCAGCACGATCCTGGGCATCGGGCCGCGGAACGTGACCGTGTCGGCGACCGACACCACCGGGATCCTCTCCATCGGCGGAGGCGCGGGGCTCACGGTCGGCGGGGGGACCTCGATCGGCGCCGCCTTCGGCTACAACGAGGTCGACACGACGACGCGGGCGATCATCGACGACACCGACATCACCACCGGCGGCGACGTCGCCGTCCGTGCCCGCTCGACCGGTGCCGTCCTCGGCGTCGCCGTGGGGGCCACCGGGTCGTTCGCCGGGCAGGGCAGTCGCATCTCCGGCGCGGGTTCCGTGCTCGTCAACATCGTCAGCGGCGTCGTCGAGGCGGCCATCGTCGACCGGGTCGCGAACTCGCCCATCGGCGCCTCGGTCATCACGGCGCGGGGGGTCCTGGTGCTCGCCGAGCACACCGCCGCGATCACCGCCGGCGCCGGCGCGCTCGCACTCTCGGGCACCGTGCCCTCGAAGTCGGGAAGCATCAGCGGGACCGTGGCGCTGTCGGTCGCCGACAACACGGTCACCTCCGACGTGACGGCGACCATCACCGGCGTGACCGTCGTCGCCACCGGAGTCCTTGCCGATGACCCCCGGGCGGCCACCGGCCCGCATGGGGTGGTGGTCGCGGCGACGTCGTCGCCGACCATCCTGGCGATCACGTTGGCCGGGTCGGCCACCACCGACCCGATCGGCCTGGATGGCGCGGGCTCCGGCAACACCGTCGACCAGACGGTCCGAGCGACCATCGTGAACAGCATCGTCACAGCCACGGGGAGCGGCGTGCTCGTCGACGCCTCGAGCACCGCCGTCATCGTCGCGGACGGCGGGGGCATCAGCCTCGTGCTCAACCTGCCGGGCGGAAGCCCGCCCGCGGTCCAACTCGCGATCGGCATCGGCGTCGCGATCAACGACGTGACCAGCGAGACCGTCGCACTGATCTCCGGGTCGAACGTGACGGCACGGGGTGACGTCGTCGTCTCCGACGTGGTCTCGGCGACCATCGACGCGCTCACGTTCGGCGTCGCCGTCGGCGTCGCCACGAGCAACCCGAGCGTCCAGATCGCGGGCGGCGGCGCAGGCGCCTGGAACCGGATCGGTGGTCGCTGGGTCGCGGGCGCTGCGGTCCCGATGGTGCGGGCGGCGATCGTGAACAGCACCGTCGCCTCCACCGACGGTGCGGTGACGGTCCGAGCCTCCGACACGTCCACGATCCACTCCGATGGTGCGGGGGTCGGCATCGCCCTCGCGTTCGGCTCGGGAGACAAGTCCGGATTCAGCGGCGGCCTCGGCGTGGGGGTGGCCATCAACGAGATCTTCACGCGCGACCCCGCGAGCCCGGCGGCGCGCCACCGCAACCTCATCACCGCGGTCATCGACGCGTCATCCGTCACGGCGAAGACGGGCGTCACGGTGTCGGCGGCCTCGGCTCAGACGATCGACGCACTGGTGCTCGGCGGCGCGGTCGACGGGCGGATCGGCTCGGCCGGCGGCTTCAACCTGGCGGGCGGCGGCGCGGGTGCGCGCAACGAGATCTTCACGGCCGTGCGCGCGCTCATCCGGGGCGGCACGTCGACCAAGGCCGTCACCGCCACGGCGGGCCCGGTGACCGTGTCGGCGTACGACCTGTCGAAGATCACCGCCGACGCCGGCGCACTCGGCGTGCTGCTCGCGCTCGGCAAGGGCAGCGGCTTCAACCTGGCGCTCGGCATCGCCGTGGCCCTCAACACCATCGACAGCGAGGTGCTCGCGGTCGTCGACGCCACGAAGGTCGAGGGAGATTCCGTGGCCGTCCGGGCCGGCACGACGTCGGACACGACGATCGACGTCCTCGCCCTCGGCATCGCGGCCGGGTTCCGCCTCGGCAGCGGCGGGACGAGCGGCCTCGACCTCGCCGCCGGGCTGTCCATCGCGATCAACGACATCACGCGCGTCATCACCGCCGAACTCCGGAACGGCGCCCACGCCGTGGCCCGGTCCGCCGAACTCGCCGTGACGGCGACCGACCGCACGAGGATCCACGTCGATGCGGGCGGGTTCGCACTCTCGCTCAGCTTCGCCAACGGCGACGGCAGCGGCGCGACGCTGAGCGGCGGAATCTCGGTCGGCGAGTCGCGGATCACCACGACGGTCATCGCGCGGGTCGCGGCATCCCTCGTCGACGCCGTGTCGGCCCGCATCGTCGCCGACTCGGCCGCGACGGTCGAGACGCTCACCATGGCCGGCGCCGGCGCGGCCCGGGTGACCGTCGGGAGCGGCGTCGGCTTCGCGGGAGCGGTCGCGGTCGCCTGGGCGGGCAACACGATCACGAGCACGGTCCTGGCCACGATCGCCGACTCGCGCACGACGCTCCCGGGACGCCTCGCCGCCGTGCAGGTCGGCTCGGGCGAGCTCCTCGTCTCGGCGATCGATGCGGCGCACATCACGGCGCGCATGGGATCGGGCGCCCTGTCGGTCGCGATCGGCTTGAGCGAGGGCGGTGCGTCGTTCAACGCCTCGGTCGCGGTGGCGCTCGCCGACAACATCATCGACGGTTCCGTCGACGCCGCCATCCGAGACTCGTCCGTCACGAGCACCGGCACGGTCACGGTCCAGGCCGAGTCGACCCGCACGCTCTGGGCGGAGGCGGGATCGGTGGCCGTCGGGATCGCCATCCAGATCTCGGAGGCGCCCATCTCGGTCGGGGGCGCCGGGGTCGGGATCGTCGGCGTCAACACGGTCGAGGGACACACGACCGCCGAGATCGTGCGTTCGAAGGTGACGGCTGCAGGGCTCGTCTCGGTGACCTCGACTGATGACACGACCGTCGAGGCGTCCATCATCGGCGTCGCCGTGCAGGTCTCGCTCATCGGCGCCTCCGTCGTGATCTCCCGGCTGACCAACACGATCGAGAACGACACCTTCGCCCGGATCCTGGGGTCGGAGATCACCTCGACCGGTGGAGGCGCCACGGTCTCGGCGAGCTCGACGGCCGAGATCATCCGGACCGAGAACGGGAACGTCAGCATCGCGGTCACGATCGGCGGCGCCGGTGGCGAGGTGTCCGGCACCGGAACGATCAGCGGTCGGACGGAAGCGTGGATCGGTGCCTCGGCAGCCGAGGGCACGACGCCGATGCGCCTCTCGGACATCGACGTCGACGGCCCGCTGCAGGTGCTCGCGACGACCGACTCGCATGTCTCGGTGCGCACGTTCGGCGGATCCGGAGGTCTCATCGCCGCGACGGTGCTCTCGGCGACCGGCACGATCAGCCGTGACACGCTCGCCCACATCGACGACGGCACCACCGTCGATGCCGGGTCGCTGCGGGTCGCGGCCGAGGCCACGAGGATGGTCGCCGACGTCGAGGCGGAGCTCGGAGCGGTCGGCCTCGCCGGCGGCGGGATCAGCGAGAAGACGACCGCGACGATCAGCGGCGACGTGGAAGCGTGGATCGGGCAGCTCGCCGAGGCGACCGGCGTCGCGAAGGCCACCGACATCGACGTCGACGGCGACGTGGAGATCTCGGCGCTCAACCGGCACGCCGACGCGACCGCGACGAGCAAGGGCGGTTCGGGTTCGGTCCTCATCTCCGTGAGCATCATCGACGCCACGGCGAAGGTGACCGGCAGCACCCGCGCCTACCTCGGACGGCTCGAGGGGCCGACGGGCGACGCGGGCCGGTTCGTCGCGAACGGCCTCGCCGTGACCGCCTCCGCCGTGCAGACGCAGGCCGAGGCCACGGTGCTCGCGGTCGCCGTCGGACTCGTCGGTGCGGGCGGCGGGTCGGTCAGCCCGGTCACGGCGAGCGTCGAAGGCACCGTGAGCGCGTTCGTCGATGCCGCGGATCCCTCGCGCGGCCCACCGCCGACCGCACCGATGATCCTCTCGATCGGCTCCTCCGGACTGCGCATCGAGGCGACCGCGGCCAGCGATGCGATCTCCACGTTCCGCGGCGGCTCCGGATCCGCGATCATCGCGGTCCCCATCCACTCGGCCACCGCCACCGACTCCCTCGCGGTGCAGGCGTTCCTGGCCACGAGCACCACCGTCACCGGCGGCGACCTCATCGTCACCGCCACCACGACCCGCGCGACCGCCACCGTCTCGGTCACCGTCGGCGCGGGCTCCCTCATCGCCGCGGGCGGCAACGCCAAGGGCACCGCCACCGTCGACGCCGCGACGAGCGCCTACCTCGCGAACGGCGTGACGGTCGACGTCACCGACGGCCACGTCTCGGTCACCGCGACCTCCTCCCTTCGGGCCGAGGTCACCACGCTCATCGTCGTCGCGAGCGGAGTCGCGAGCGGTCGCGACGCGAGCGCCACCAGCACCGTCTCGGGTGCGACCAAGGCGTGGATCGGTGCGTCGGCCGGGGTCACCGTGCGCCTGGCCGGCTCCATCAACACCCCGGGCCTCAGCGACGGCGACATCCAGGTCACCGCGACCGGTTCGGCCGAAGGCGACGCCACCGCCCAGGCGTACGGCGGCAGCATCATCGGCGACGGCGGCGCCGCGGCCGCGACGACGAGTGTCACGCCGAGCGTCCAGGCGCTGATCGGATCCGGCGCCGAGCTCACGGCGGCCGGCGACGCCGAGGTGTCCGCCGCACTCATCGAGGAGGGCGAGGCGCCCTCGACCGACATCGTCACAGTCGACGCGACCGAGGACACCATCTCGCTCGACCTGAGACTGCTCGACGGGCAGATCGTCCGCTACGTCGCCGGGTCGGCACCCGTGACCTCCGGGGGCGGCACCCTCGCCGGTGACCGCGACTTCGCGATCATCGTCGTGGACGACGGGGTCTACCGGCTCGGCGTGCGATTCGACGCGGCATCCGTCGACCCCGTCACCGACGTCATCCGGTTCTCGACGCCGCACCTGCTCCGCACGGGCGACCGGGTCCGCCTCTCCGGCGCCGGAGCGATCGGTGGCCTGTCGTCGACCGTCGTCTACCGGGTGCTCGTGCTCGACGACACGACGATCAAGCTGCAGGACGGCACCGAGGACGGCGTGATCGACATCACGGGCGCCCAGGTGATCGACGGCGCCATCCACGCTCCGGACCACGGCTTCGAGAACGGGGACGCCGTCACCTACCGCGACCCGGGCCTGTCGAAGGGATTCACGAGCGGCTCCGCCGACATGGTCTACGCCGAGACCGTCGACCCGATCACGGGTCAGGTGACGAGCTTCACGCTGACCGACACGCCGACGTCGAACCGCATCGTGATCCCCGACCACGGGTTCATCCAAGGCGAGGCCGTCCGCTTCCGCATCGTCGATGCGGGCCCCGGGTCGGACCCGATCACCGGACTCGCCGACGATGCCATCTACCGGGTGCAGCGCATCGACGACGACCACGTCCAGCTCGTCAAGGCGTGGATCTCCGGACTCGTGGTTCCCGGCAACGACGGCGACAACGACACCTTCCGCATCTTCACCGGAGGCACGTGGGCCGAGGCCGGCTTCGCGCCGGGCGACACCTTCACGGCGACCGGATGCTTCGCGCGCACGTACACGGTGCTGTCGATCGCCGGCGACACCCTCACCGTGACGAGCGACCTGGGACTCATCGGCGGCAGCTGCGTGATGACCGCCACGACCGGAGTCGTCGCGTTCTCGGTGAACCGGCCCGCGGAGCCGGAGGACGACTGGCGGTACTCGCTGGCCCGCCCTGGCGAGGATGCGATCTCGCCGCTCGTCGACGGCCGCACGTACTACGTCGTGGAGCGGAGCGACGACACCTTCAAGGTCTCGCTGACCCCCGGCGGCGTCGCGATCCCGCTCGACGCCACGGGGCTGTCGGCGAGCGTCACGCACCGCATCGGCGTCGAGGGGGTCGACTTCGGTGCCGCGACGGGCGACCTCGCGCTGCACTTCGACCTGACCGGGGGCGGCCCCACCGGCGCAGGAGAGCTGACCGGGCCGGACGGCGTCGACCTCGCCGCGCTCGTCGGCGCGGGCGGCGACGGCCGGTCGAAGGCCTCGGCGCAGGGCGGCTCGGGCGCACTCATCGTGACGGTCGGCCTCCCGCGCGCCGACCTCACCGTCACGCCGGCCGTCGAGACCTGCATCGGCTGGGATGCCGCGACGAAGACGTGCACGGCCGCTGCGACCGTCACCACCCGTGGGGATGTCACCCTCGAGGCCGACGCCACCGCCGACGGCACCGCGTTCGCCGACATCCGCGGCGGCGCGGCGGTGAAGGTGGGCGTCGCGCGGGCGCTCGGCAACGTCAGCCCGGCGGCGAAGGTCGCGATCGGCGCCGGCTCGACGGTGTCGTCCGGCCGTGACCTCATGATGACCGCGGAGGCCGACGGCCATGTCGAGGTGCGCGCCATCGCGAAGGGCGGCGGCATCATCGCCGTGACCGATACGGATGCCAAGGCGACCATCGGCCCGAAGGCCGAGATCACCGTCGGCGCCGGGGCCGTCCTGACCGCCGGACGCCTGATCGCGGCCGAGACCGACCTGCGCGTCTACGGGCTCACCGAGGCCGAGACCCTCGGCGTCGGCACGGTCGGCTTCGCGGGCGCCGACTCGAACTGGGTGAACCTCGCCCCCGATTACGTGCCCGAGGGTCTCGTCGTGGCGGCATCGTCGACGGTGACGATCGGGGAGTCCGCACGCCTCGAGGCGGACCAGGTACGACTGCGGGCACTCACGTCGTACGTCGACGTGCAGGCCAAGGCGGGTGCGGAGGCCTTCCTGGTCCTGCTGCTCGGCGGCGCGCAAGCGCGGGCGGCAGCCCTCCTCCAGGGCACGATCACGACGACGGTCACCATCGCCGCCAAGGCCCTGGTGACCGGATGGGCCGGCGTCGACCTGATCGCGCGGACGTCGGACATCACCGTGAAGCGCCTGGCGAGCCGCCTGGCCGTCGCGTTCCCCGTGCCCATCAACGAGGCGTACGCGTACGGGACGCTCTCGATCACGTCGTCGGTGGTCACGAAGGCCGACGCCCACGTCCGAGCCGGCGTTCGCTCGCCGTCGACGCTGCTCGAGCGGCCCTCCGACGACGGCAGCACCGGGCTGTACCCCCGCCTCGCACTCTTCGTCGATGCGAAGACCTCGCCGCTCTCGATCACGGCCGGCAAGTGGCGCATCACGACGCAGGCGGGCTACTACGACGGCGACCGGTCGGCCACCAACCGCGACGGCCTCATCCGCTGGGACGCCGACGTCACCATCTTCGGCGGCAGCAAGGGAGCCCCGCGTCTCGTCGTCGACGAGAACGGCGTCGTCGTCGTGGCGAACGGCGTCAAGATCGACGGCGTCGACGCGGTCGTCGGCCAGCAGGTCGGCAGCGCCTTCACCGTCAGCGTCGAGAACGACGGTCCCGGCAACATCCTCATGATCGCCGACGGGCGCGTCAACCGCGCCGGCGAGGCCGTCCAGCATCCCGCCATCGCGAACGACGCCGCCACTGCGACGACGGGCTGGCCGCTCTTCACCTTCAGCGACACGTTGTCGAGCGTCGTGATCATCGACCACTCGAACGCCGCCATCACGATCGGCTCGATCGACGTCGTGGCTTCGGCGGACGTGACGACCGAGCCCACCGTCTGGCTGCTCGTCCGTACGAGGACGTTCGGCGTGCAGGTGCCGCTGGAGTTCGATCTCACGCGCAACGCCGTCGGCACCACGATCGACATCCAGAAGCGTGCGACGGGCCGCCTGATCGTCTCGGGGCCGGTCAACAACCCGACCGGTTGGACGCACATCCTGCACACGAGCGGCGACATCGAGTTCGCGGTCGGAGGCGAGGGCATCACCACCAATGTGCTGCACCTCGAGGCTCCGTCCGGAGCCATCGGCACGGCCACGGCCCCCCTCCGCGTCACCCTGGTGCAGAGCCTGGACCGCGGCGGGCCCGGCACCGGCGACGACCGCGTGCGCCTGACCCGGATGTGGGCGACCGCACGGGACGACATCCACCTCCTCCTCCTCGCCGTGGACCGCGTGCCCGTGACGAACGCGCTGCGACCCGCGGTCTTCGTCGTCCACGTCGACGAGGTGCGGTCTGCGCAGGGCGACGTGCGGCTCACCCTCGACGACAGCCGCCGGCAGTCCGGCGTCGGCGGGGCCGTCACGGTGCATGTCCTCGAGTACCGGCCGGTGCCGAACGCGCCGTCCCTGACGGACGCGGAGAACACCTGGGACGACCATCACGCCAACCACTTCCGCCCCGACTCGCCGGCCGGCGCGACCCTCGCACGGGACCCCGCCGCGTACCCGAACGGCATCGGCACCGTCATCGACAGCACCTACCGCTTCGAGCGCCGAACCGACGCGCCCGCCTTCACCCCGGCGGACTACCCGGGCACCGCACTGACGTACGACCGCCAGACCTCGCCGTACGACGCCGTCGTGCTCACGGCGACCGGCCCCTCCGCGGTCGGCCTCGGCGAGCCCGGCCTCACCGCCGCACTGGACATCGTCGTGGCCGACCTCGGCGCCGGAGTCGCGGCATCCCGCATCTCGGTCGTCGCCTTCACCGCGCTCGCCGACTCCGTGCCACCGGCGACGAGGGCCGTGCTCGACGTCGACGTGGCGGGCTTCGTCGTCGCCACCGAGAACGAGGGCGACCTCCGGGTCGGACTGGTCCGCTCGCGCAGCGGCGACGTGCAGCTGCTCGCGCGGCAGGGCTCGATCCTCGACGGCGACCCGGACGACGCGGGCGACGCGACCGACCCGGCCGACGTCGTGGGCCGCAGCATCACCCTCCTCGCCCCGAACGGCAGCGTCGGCACGCCGGCCGACTTCCTCGAGATCGACCTGCTCGAGGGCATCGCGAACCCCGTGACCTGCGGCTCGCTGTGCGAGGTCGTCGCGGGCGCGCTCATCGCGCGTGCGGCATCCGTCGTCATGATCACCGAGGTGGGGGGAGACCTGCGGGTCGCCGGCGTCACGTCGCACTCCATCGATCGCACCGTGGCATCCGACGTCGTGCTCACCACGCGTTCGGGTTCGATCCGCGGCACCACGACCGCGGCCACGATCATCTCGGCCGTGCGCGTGAACCTGCTCGCCGGCGGGTTCGGCGGCATCGGCGGCCCAGTCACCGGCTCGCCGCTCGTGATCGACACGTCGATCGCCGGTGCCGGCTCCGGCCACCTGTTCGCCTCCGCGTACGGCGACGTGATCATCACCGAGGCCGACGACGAGCTCGTGCTGCTCGGGGTCATCTCGACGAACGGCTCAGTCGTGCTCACGGTGCCGGACAGCGCGGCGCCGCGCGGGCCCCCGGTGCTCGGCGGCACCACCGGCCTTCCGCCGCTCGCGTCCGACCCGCAGTTCTCCGACGCGAGCCAACCCGACGACCTCGTCCTGGTCGCGCGCGGTGAGGTGCTGCTGACGCAGGACCTCACGACCGAAGCCCGCCCCAAGGGCGAGACGGCCGCGTACCGCAGCGGCATCTGGGCCGCGACCGACATCACCGTGCGGGTCGGCGACGACGTCTCCGCCCCCGTCGACACCTGGATCGTCGCGGGCCGGTTCATCGCCATCCACGGCGACGAGGCCCCCGCGGGCGCGAACCCCGATCCGGTCGGCACGACCATGACCTTCGCCGGCGTCGTCGGCGGCGTGTTCGACCTCTGCGGGCCCGGATGCGCCGACCGCACCGACCTCACGCGGATCTTCGGCAACGCCGACCCCGATACGTTCCTCTTCACGGGCACGTTCCTCGGTGCGAAGACCCACGTCTTCGGAAGCTCGACCTCGGCGAACGGCGGCACCGCGGATGACGGCGCCGACGCCTTCACCGTCACCGAACTGCAGACCATGCTCGTCGACCTCGGCCACACCCTGACCCTCGACGGCCAGGACGAGGGCGACACGTACCTCGTCCGGACGACGGGCAGCCAGGGCGACGAGCGCCACTACGTCATCAACGTGCTCGACACGGGCGGCTCGGGCACCGACACCCTCACGGTCCGCGGCACCGACGCCAGCGACGACGTCTTCCTCCTCCGCCGCTTCGCCACCCTCGTCGAGGCGGGCTGGACTCCCGATCGCCCGGCCTTCGTCGCCCTGCTCCACGTCGACGCGGACGACGCCCGCGCCTCCGACCCGACGGGCAGCAGCGCCATCCGCCCGCAGTCGGTGCAGCGGATCAACTACGACCTCGGCCTGGACGACGCGGCCGGCGGACTCACCGTGCAGGGCCTCGGCGGCGACGACACGTTCGCCTCCGACGACAACAGCGCGCGCACCACGCTCGACGGCGGCACCGGGAACGACACGTTCCAGGTCGGCCAGCTGTACGGAACGCAGCGGAACGCCGCGGCGGCTCCGGTCGGCGGCGACCTCGCAGGCGGCGACATCTTCGGCACGATCGCGACGACGCGCGGCTGGCTGAGCGCGGGCGTGAGCCGCACGACGGTCGCCATCGGCGGCGAGGGCGACGACGTCTTCGCGGTGTACGCCAACGAAGCCCCGCTGACGCTGCTCGGCGGCGCCGGCAACGACCTGTTCACGGTTCGCGCGTTCGCGCTCGCCGAGACCACGGGCGACTGCGCCCCGGACGCCGTGAGCCCCACCTGCCAGATCGTGTTCCGCACCGACGCCCCCGGCGTGCCGCTGCCGAAGCTCCTCGGCACGCAGGTGGTCTACCACGAGAACCGCCCCGTCGCGATCGACGGCGGTGCCGGGTTCGACAAGACCGTGATGGTCGCGACGGAGTTCGCCGACCACCTCGTCGTTACGGCTGCGGGCGTCTACGGCGCCGGCGTCACGGCGACGTACACGACGATCGAGGTGCTCGAGGTCGACGCGATGGAGGGCGACGACACGGTCGACGTGCTCTCGACCGCCGCGGGCATCGCGACCCGGGTCTACGCGGGGCTGGGCAGCGACGTGGTCCAGGTCGCGGGCGACGTGAAGCCCGGCGTGGTCGCCCGTGACGCCGCGGGCGCGCTGATCGTCTTCGGCGAGGGCCCGCACGTGCTCACCGGCCTCGACGGACCGCTGGCGGTCATCGGCGGCGCCGGCCCCGCCCGACCGTTGTGGGTCGCGTTCGTGCTGCCCGGCGAGGCGAACCAGCCGCTCTTCGCGCTCGCGCCGCTGCCGAGCGAGGCGGAGCAGGTCGACCTGCTGCTCGTCTTCGACGACGGCGAGACCACCGGTCAGGCCGGCGTGCTGACCTCGACCTCGCTCACGGGCCTGGGCCTCGCGGGCGCCCTGACCTTCGGCATCCCGACCGCCCACGGCGAGCCCGCCTCGTTCGGCGCCGGGATCACGATCGGCGACACCCTCGAGGTCGTCTCCGTCTTCTTGGGCACGGGCGCCGATCGGTTCACGGTGGCGTCGACGCTGATCCCGGGAGCGGATGCCTCGACCGGAGTCCCCGCCGTGCACGGCGGCCTCACGCTCATCCACGGCGGCGGCGGCGACGACACCCTCACGGTGACCGGCGGCGGCGGGCCGCTCTCGCCGCTCGTCCTCTCCGGCGACACGGATGCCACGGGCGCCTGGTACGGCGGACGCGCCGGCGTCGTCTCGTTCACGGCGATCGGTTCGAAGCCGTTCGCGAACGAGATCGGCAACGCACCCCAGTTCATCGTGAGCCTCGCCCGGAGCTTCGCGAACGCCGGAGACGACACGATCGACGCCTCCGCGACCGGCGACCCGGCATGGTCGATCGGCGTCGTGGCCTACGGCGGCGCCGGCGACGACACCCTGCGCGGCTCGACCTCGGGCGATGTGCTGGCCGGAGGGTCGGGTGACGACCTCATCGTCGCGGGCGGCGGCGACGACCTGGTCTGGGGCGACTCCGGCGTCATCGTGGACGTCCGCACCCGGACCCTCGACATCCCGACCCGCGGCCTCTGGACGGAGCCCGCCGCCGACCCGCTCACCGCCGGAAGCGACTCGATCACGGGCGGCGACGGCGACGACCTGATCTTCGGCGACCACGGCGCCCTCGTTCAGGACACGATCGAGGCGATCGTCGGCCCGGCCGGCTACGTCCGATCGACGGAGAAGCCGCAGCGCATCGAGACGACGCTGCGCCGGGTCGACGCGCGGACCGTCGAGCCCCTCGACGGCGTCGCCGACGTGATCTCGGGCGGCACGGGCGACGACGTGGTCTTCGGCGGCAACGGCGGCGACCGCATCTCGGGCGACGCGGGCCACGACACCCTCCTCGGCGACCATGGACGGGTGACGTGGTCGGCGCTCAGCGGTCTCGCTCAGCTCATCACGACGACCGATCCGACGCACGGCGCGGGCGACACCATCCTCGGGGGCGGCGACAACGACGCGATCTTCGGCGGCACCGGGGCCGACACGGTGTCCGGCGACGGCGGTGACGACCTGGTCTTCGGCGATCACGGCCGGATCGAGTCGACCGTCGCATACGACGGGCTCGTCGGCATCCGCCTCGAACTGCTGCCGCTGAACCTGCCGCTTGCGGCCCATCCGTTCCGGTGGACCTCGATCGACACGCAGGCCGCCGACGGCGGTGCGGGTGACCTGCTGCGCGGCGACGCCGGCGACGACGTCGTCATCGGCGGCCAGGGCGCCGACCGCATCACCGGCGGCGACGACGACGACGACCTGATCGGCGGCCACAACGTCGCGGGCGGCAGCGACACGGGCGACTTCATCGACGGCGGCGCGGGCGATGACGCGATCGCGGGGGACAACGCGAACCTCCTCCGCACCGGCGGCATCTCGAGCCGCCGCTTCCAGGTGCTCACCGCCACGGCCACCTACCAGCTGAACACCGGCTGCGCGAACATCGCCGGCGGACCGTGCGGCACCGGTCCGACGAACGCGTACGACGACCCGCGCGGCGTCGCGGCGCGCGACGTCATGCTGTTCGACCACGACACCTCGACGCCGGCCGGGCGCTACGGCGACGACGTGATCGCGGGCGGGGCGGAGGACGACCTCATCTTCGGCCAACTCGGCGACGACTGGATCCAGGGCGACGGTTCGGCGATCGACGACGACGGCGTGATCACGATCGACGCGCGCACCACGCGGCAGTCCGTCGAGGACTGGGCCGGCCCCGGCCGCGACGGCGACGACTACATCGAGGGCAACGGCGGCAACGACGTGATCTTCGGCGGGCTCGGCCGCGACGACCTCATCGGCGGCAGCTCCGAGCTGTTCAGCCTCACGACCCCCGAACGGCGGCCGGATGGCGCGGACACGATCTTCGGCGGCGCCGGCATCCGTCTCGTCCGCAACACCCACGGCGACCTCGGGGAGGGCGGCCACGCCGCGGACAGCGACGTCATCCTCGGCGACAACGGCAACATCCACCGACTCGTGCGCGTCGTCGCGGTCGACGGGGACACGTCGACGCCCGACACGGCGTTCCTCACCTTCACCTACGACGAATACGCGGGCGGCGTGCGGCTGCTGCCTCGCGCCTTCACGTTCCTCGACTACGTCCAGGGCTCCGGCGTCGGCACCGGCGCGGCGGACGTCGTCCACGGCGAGGACGGTGACGACACGATCCACGGCCAGCTCGGCGACGACGTGCTCTTCGGCGAGGGCCAGGACGACGACCTCTACGGCGGCTGGGGCAACGACCGCATCTACGCCGGCACGGGCGTCGACGGCGTGCTCGGCGACGACGGCAAGCTGCGCACGAGCCGCAACGGCCTCACCGAACCGCTGCATGGCGTCGACGCGGCCGACCTCGCCGAGTTCGTGTCGCTGCCCGGGCCCTTCACCGGCGCCGAGATCTACATCCTCGGCGAACTCCTGAAGCGCGCCGATCTCGCCACCTGGATCGACGGCCCCGTCAACCACGACGTGATCTACGGCGGCCTCGGCGACGACTTCCTCCACGGCGGTGAGGGCAGCGACGCGATCAGCGGCGCCGAGGCGATGCGGGAGTTCTACAACCGCGACCTCCGGACGGGCGCGCTCACGCGCCTGGCGACCGAGCTCCCCGTGGTCGACACGAACCCGCTGCGCTACGACCCGGCGACGACGAAGTTCGCCGACTACGACGCCGACGATCCGTGGTCGATGATCCCCGGGTTCCTGCTGAACTTCGACGCGTACGTGCTCGACGAGGCGACCGGCCTGCCGATCGAGGTCGACGGCGTCAAGGTCAAGAGCGGAGACGGCCGTGACCGCATCTACGGCGACCTGTGGCACGACTGGCTCGTCGGCGGAACCGACTGCGACTGGCTGTTCGGCGGCTTCGGCGACGACCTGCTGCAGCTCGACGACAACCTCGAGACCGCAGGCGGGGCGAACACCGACCCCGAGAACGCCGATCCGCGCTTCCGCGACGGCGACTTCGGCTACGGCGGCGCGGGCCGCGACATCCTGATCGCCAACACGGCCCGGGACCGCATGTTCGACTGGCTGGGCGAGTTCAACACCTTCGTCGTCCCGTTCAGCCCGTTCGGCCCGCCGACCGTGAACCGCACCTTCAGCCCGGGCGCGCGCGACTTCATCCGCGCCCTCTCCGAGGCGGGCGGATCCGACGAGGGACCGGGCGTGCCCCCCGGCGAGCCGTACGACGAGGAGGCCCTCGTCGAGCCGAGCGACGGACAGCTCTGGCAGGACCAGAGCGGCGCTCCGCGCGACCCGCAGCCGGGCAACCTCCCCGGCACGCGCGACGACGTCGGCGACGCGAACCTGCACTGCCCGTGCACCTCCGAGGCGGCCATCCGCGTGGTCAAGTACGTCGACGGCGAGGACGCGAACGAGACCGGCCCGACCGTCGACCCCGGTTCGACGGTGGTGTGGACGTACGCGGTGACCAACCCCGGTACCGTCGCCGTCCGCGTCATCCGGATCCTGGACGACGCCGGCAGCCCGGCCGACCCGTCCGACGACTTCGCCCCCGCGTACGTCTCCGGCGACCTCGACGGCGACGGGTTCGTCGATCCGGGCGAGGAGTGGTGGTACCGCGCCGAGGGCGTGGCGATCGCCGGCCGGTACGTCAACCTCGTCCTCGTGGAGGGCCTCGGCGAGGACGGGAAGACCGTGCGCGACAGCGACCCCGCGGTCTACTCCGGTCGGGTCATCGAGGTGGTCGAGCTGTTCGTCGAGAAGGCCGTGAACGCGGCCGACCCGCTGGACCCGACGGCCGCCGAGGACGCCGACACCGGCCCCGGACCGACCGTCACGGCCGGAGCGCCGGTGACCTTCACCTACCTCGTCTCGTCGCTCGGCGGATCGGTCGCCGGCGTCGCGCTGGTCGACGACAACGGCACCCCGACCGACCCGTCCGACGACTTCGCACCGGTGTACCTCTCGGGCGACCTGAACGGCGACGGCATCCTCGACGTCGGCGAGGTGTGGCTCTTCCGCGCCATCCGCACCGCGGTCGTGGGCCCGTACCTGAACGTCGCGACGACGTCCGGCACGGCCGGCGGCGAGCAGCTGACGGCGACGGATGTCGCGCACTACATCGGCGTGACGGTCGGAGTGATCCGCATCGAGAAGGCGGTCAACGCGGCATCCGCGCTCTCGCCCACGAACGCCGACGACGCCGACACCGCCGCGCAGGCGAAGCCGCTCGTGCCCGGCACGCCCGTGGTGTGGACCTACCTCGTCACGAACCTCACGCAGTTCGCGCTGCACCAGGTCGCGGTCACCGACGACAACGGCACGCCGCTCGACCCCACCGACGACTTCGCGCCCGCGTACGTGTCGGGAGACACGAACGGCGACGGCATCCTCGACCCGGACGAGGTGTGGCTGTACACGTCGGCCGGCGTCCTGACGTTCCTCGCCGGCGAGGGACTGTTCGGGAACCGCACGGACGTGACGGCGCTCAACCCCGGCGGCGACGCGGTCACCGCGTTCGACCTGGCGTTCCACTTCGGCGCGGTCGCCCGTCCCGAGATCGTGAAGTACGTCGAGGGCGAGGACGCCCCGGCCGCGCCGGGCGTCGAGGTGCCGGTGGGCGCGACCGTCACCTGGACCTACGTGGTGCGCAACACCGGCAACATCGCGCTCGCCGTGACGGTGGCCGACGACCACGGGACTTCGCTCGACGCGTCGGACGACTTCGCGCCGGTCTACGTGTCGGGCGACGTCGACGGCGACGGGCTGCTCGACCCCGGTGAGGTCTGGCTGTTCACCGCGAGCGGCATCGCGACCGAGGGCCCCTACGTGAACGTGGCGGCGGTCGAGGGCACGGTTCCCGGTACCGGCATCACCGGCCGCGACACCGACGACGCGCATCACACGGGCATCGTCGGGCCACCGAGCGGGATCACCGTGCGCAAGCTCGCGAACGGCCGGGATGCCGACACCGCCGCGACCGCCGTGCTCGTCGTCCCGGGCTCGACGATCCAGTGGACGTTCCTCGTGCGTCTCATCGACGGGTCCCTCCCGCTCGGCGGCATCGTCCTGGTCGACGACCGCGGCACCGTGTCGACCGACGACGACGTCGTGCTCACGCTCATCGACGGCGACGCGAACGGCGACGGCATCCTCGACCCGGGCGAGGAGTGGCGGTACGGCTTCACGACGATCGCCGCTGCCGGCGCGCTGCGCAACGTCGCCCGGGTCTCCGGCACCGATGCCCTCGGCCGCGTGGTCACCGACGACGACCCTGCCCACGTCTACGGCGCCGTGCTCGGCATCCGCATCGAGAAGGCCGTGAATGCGGCATCCGCCCTCTCGCCGACGGCCGCCGACGACGCCGACACCGCCGCGGAGGCCAAGCTGCTGGCCCCGGGGACGCCGGTCGTGTGGACCTACCTCGTCACCAACCTCACCGAGATCGAGCTGCACCAGGTGGCCGTCACGGACGACAACGGCACCCCGCTCGACCCGACCGACGACTTCTCGCCCGTGTACGTGTCGGGCGACGTCGACGGCGACGGACTGCTCGACCCTGAAGAGGTGTGGCTGTTCACGTCGGCCGGTGTGCGGAGCCACCTCGCCGGCGTCGGGCTGTTCGGCAACCTCGCCGAGGTGAGCGCGTCCAGCGGCGGGGGCGAGCTCGTCACCTCGACCGACATGGCGTTCCACTTCGGCGCGGTCGTGACCCCCGAGATCGTGAAGTACGTGAACGGGCAGGATGCCGCGTCCGCGCCGGGCGTCGAGGTGCCGGCGGGTTCGACGGTGACCTGGACCTACGAGGTGCGCACCACCGGCAACGTGCCGCTCGCGGTCACCGTGACCGACGACCACGGCACGCCGCTCGACCCGGCCGACGACTTCGCGCCGGTGCACGTGTCGGGAGACACCGATGGCGACGGCCTGCTCGACCCGGGCGAGGTGTGGCTCTTCACGGCGAACGGCATCGCGGCCGAAGGCCCGTACGTGAACGTCGGGGCGGTCGTGGGCACGGTGCCCGGCACGGAGATCACCGGCAGCGACACCGATGACGCCCACCTCATCGGCGTGGTGGTGCCGACCGGCGGGATCGTCGTGCGCAAGCTCGCGAACGGGAAGGATGCCGACACCGCCGCCGAGGCCGTGCGGGTGATCCCGGGCTCGACGATCCAGTGGACCTTCCTCGTGCGCCTCATCGACGGCTCGCTGCCGCTCGGCGGCATCGTGCTCGTGGACGACCGCGGCACGGCATCGACCGACGACGACGTCGTGCTCACCCTCCTCGACGGCGATGCGAACGGCGACGGCATCCTCGACCCGGGCGAGGAGTGGCGCTACGCCTTCGAGAGCATCGCCGTCGAAGGTGCGCTGCGCAACGTCGCGTCGGTGTCGGGCACCGACCGCTTCGGCCGCGAGTTCGCGGACGACGATCCCGCGCACGTGTTCGGCGCCGTCCTCGGCATCCGCGTCGAGAAGGCGATCAACGCGGTCGACCCGTGGGCGCCAACGACCATCGAGGACGCGGACGGCACGGGCAGCCAACTCCTCGCCGGCACCGCCGTCGTCTGGACCTACCTCGTGACCAACACCGGCAACGTCGCGCTCGCCGTCGCCCTCGTCGACGACAACGGCACGCCGGGCACGCCGGGCGACGACTTCCTGCCGACGTACGTGGCGGGAGACGCCGACGGGAACGGGTTGCTCGACCCGGGCGAGACCTGGTTGTTCACCTCAGCCGGCGTACGGCTCCATCTCGCCGGAACCATCGCGTACGTGAACACCGCGATCGCGATCGGGACCGACCTCGAGACCGGCGGGACGGTGACCGCGACCGACCGGGCCGCGTACCGCGGCACCGCCGCGGCCGAGGGCAACACCCCCGGGTTCTGGAAGTCGAACGCCACGAACCGGGATGCGGCGGCCTGGCCGCGCACCGCCGACGGCTCGCTCGTCTACGACCCCCTCCAGACCGTGGGCAGCGTGTTCTCGGAGGCGACCGGCGACGCCGGGTCGCAGACGCTGGTGCAGGCCCTCGACGGCAACGGCGGCGGCGTCACCGCGCTCCTGCGGGCGGCCGTCGCAGCGCTGCTCAACGCGGCGCACCCGGATGTCGCCTACCCCTACACCACCGCCGAGGTGATCGCCCTGGTGAACGCCGCGCTCGCGAGCGGCGACGCCGACCGGATCGGTGCGCTGGCCGCCGAGCTCGACGGCTACAACAACCTCGGTTCCGACCTCGACCAGCCGAGGACCGGCAGTCTCGTGACGACGCTCGCCGCCCCGATCGGCGATGAGTCGCTCGCGACCACGTCGTCGACCGACGCCACGGTCGAGACTCCGGACACGTCATCGACCGGAGCGGATGCCGCGCCCTCGCCCGCGGCCGATCCCGGGTCCTCTCCCGCGGCGGACCCCGTACCCGCGCCCGCCGAGACCGGGGCCACCGTGGGCGATGTCGATGCGAGTGCCCCCGTCGCCGCGGTCGGCGGTGCCGGCAGGCCCATGCGTCGACGCTGACGCGGCTCGCGAGGAGGCGCCTGCGGGGTGGTCGCCGCGCGACCCGCGGACTAGCGTGGGGTCGTGTCCGTTCACGCGACTGACGCGACCGATGCACGAACTGCTCATGCTGCCGGCGTGGAGCGCCTGCTCGAGAGCTATCGGGCCCTGCCCCGGGCGGCGATGGTGCGACTGGCGAAGCCGACCTCGAACCTGTTCCGGTCGCGCGACCGGGTCGATGCGCGGGGCCTCGACACGTCGGGGCTGACGCAGGTCATCTCGGTCGACCCCGCGGCACGGACGGCGGACGTGGCCGGCATGTGCACCTACGAGGACCTGGTCGCGGCGACGCTGCCGCACGGGCTGGCGCCGCTGGTCGTGCCGCAGCTGAAGACCATCACGCTCGGCGGCGCCGTGACCGGCCTCGGCATCGAGTCGACGTCGTTCCGCAGCGGGCTGCCGCACGAGTCGGTGCTCGAGCTCGACATCCTCACCGGCACCGGCGAGGTCGTGACCGCGTCGCCGACCGAGCACGCCGACCTGTTCCGCGCGTTCCCGAACTCGTACGGCACGCTCGGCTACGCCGTGCGCCTGCGCATCGAGCTGGAGCCGGTGCAGCCGTTCGTCGCCCTCACGCACCTGCGGTTCCACGCCGTCGCCGACCTCATCGCCGCGATGGACCGCATCGTCGAGACCGGCAGCCTCGAGCGAACCCGCGTCGACTACCTCGACGGGGTCGTCTTCAGCGCCGACGAGAGCTACCTGTGCGTGGGCGTGCAGACCGCGGCATCCGGACCCACCAGCGACTACACCCGGCAGCGGATCTACTACCGCTCCATCCGGCACGACGACGGCGCGACGCACGACCGCCTCACGATGCACGACTACCTGTGGCGGTGGGACACCGACTGGTTCTGGTGCTCGCAGGCGTTCGGCGCGCAGCATCCGCTCGTTCGCCGGCTCTGGCCGCGGCGATACCGGCGCAGCAGCGCCTACTGGAAGCTCATGAAGCTCGAACGACGGTTCGACATCGGAGACCGCATCGAACGGCTCAGGCGGCGCCCGCCACGCGAACGCGTCATCCAGGACGTCGAGATCCCCATCGAGCGGACCGCGGAGTTCCTCCACTGGTTCCTCGCCGAGGTGCCGATCGAGCCGATCTGGCTGTGCCCGGTGCGGCCGCGCGACGACGCCGGCTGGCCGCTGTACCCGCTCGAGCCGCACCGCACCTACGTGAACGTCGGATTCTGGTCGACCGTGCCGGTCGGCGCGACCGAGGGCGCGACGAACCGGCGGATCGAGCGCGAGGTCGGCGAGCTCGGCGGGCACAAGTCGCTGTACTCCGACGCGTTCTACTCGCGCGAGGAGTTCGACGCGCGCTACGGCGGCGCGACCTACCGCGAGGTGAAGCGACGGTACGACCCCGATTCCCGGTTCCTCGACCTCTATGCGAAGGCGGTGCAACGACGATGACGACGTTCAAGGAACGAGAGCCGCGCCAGGCGAAGACAACGGATGGCGCGACGACGACGGATGCCGCCAAGCGGGCGGGTGGCGCGAAGCAGGCGGATGCCGCGAACCGGACGGATGACGCGGGCAGGCTCACCCTCGCCGAGATCCTGGAGCTCGTCGCGGGCGGCCGGCTCCCGCTGAGGTTCACGGCGTACGACGGCAGTTCCGCCGGCCCGCCCGACGCTCCGCTCGGCATCGAGCTGAAGGCGCCGCGCGGCACGACCTACCTCGCCACGGCGCGCGGCGACCTCGGCCTGGCCCGGGCGTACATCGCCGGCGACCTCGAGATCCACGGCGTGCACCCCGGCGACCCGTATGAACTGCTCCGCGCGCTCGCCGACGAACTGGTCTTCCGGATGCCCTCGCCGCGGACGATGGCGCAGATCATCCGATCCATCGGCGTGGAGCACCTGCGGCCGATCGCGCCGCCGCCGGGGGAGGCGCCGCCGAGGTGGCGACGCGTCGCCACGGGCCGCCGGCACAGCAAGGCGCGCGACGCCGAGGCCATCCACCACCACTACGACGTCTCGAACGCCTTCTACGAGTGGGTGCTCGGGCCCTCGATGACCTACACCTGCGCGTGCTACCCGCGGCCCGAGGCATCCCTCGACGAAGCGCAGGAGAACAAGTACCGGCTCGCCTTCGACAAGCTCCGGCTGTCGCCCGGCGACCGCCTGCTCGACGTCGGCTGCGGGTGGGGCGGCATGGTGCGCTACGCGGCACGCCGCGGCATCCGGGCCACGGGCGTGACCCTGTCGGAGCAGCAGGCCACCTGGGCGCAGCGCGCGATCGACGAGGAGGGCCTGGGCGAGCTCGCCGAGGTGCGCCACGGCGACTACCGCGACATCGCCGAGACCGGCTTCGACGCGGTGTCGTCCATCGGCCTGCTCGAGCACATCGGCGTGCGCAACTACGCCAAGTACTTCCGCTTCCTGCAGTCCCGGCTCCGCGACGGCGGGCTGCTCCTCAACCACTGCATCACGCGCCCCGACAACCGGTCGGAACCCTCGACCCACGGCTTCATCGACCGCTACGTCTTCCCCGACGGCGAGCTCACCGGTTCCGGGCGCATCATCACCGAAGCGCAGGATGCCGGCCTCGAGGTGCTGCACGAGGAGAACCTGCGCCCGCACTACGCGCTGACCCTGCGTGACTGGTGCGCCAACCTCGTCGAGCACTGGGACGAGGCGGTCGCCGAGGTCGGCCTGCCGACGGCGAAGGTGTGGGGGCTCTACATGGCGGGGTCGCGGCTCTCGTTCGAGCGCGGCGGGATCCAGCTGCACCAGGTGCTGGCAGTGAAGCCGGACGACCGCGGCGGCGTCGGCGACCTGCCGCTCCGGCCGTGGTGGACGGCGTAGTCGGCGGCGACGAGCAGCGGATGCCGCATCCGCACGTCTCGACATGACGGAGCGGTGGCTCCTACGCTCTGACCATGGACAGGACGCGCCGGCGCGAGGAGCGCGCTCGGGGCGCGCGCTGATGGGATTCGCGCTCCCCGGTCGGGGTGTCGTCCTCGGTGTCGCCTCCCTCGTGCTGAAGGAGGGCGCGACCATCGCGAATGCGCTCGCGGTCGTGCACGCCGCCGTCGACGCCGGCGTGCTCGCGATCGACACCGCGCGCGCCTACGCGACGGTCGACGACGACGCCGCGGGCGAGCGCATCGCACAGGCGGCGCGCCTGCAGCGGCCCGAACTGCCGATCATCACCAAGGCCGGGCACTTCCGGCTCGGTCGCGCGGCGTGGGACTCGGACACCAGCGCCGAGCGCGTCCGCGCCGACGCACTCCGGAGCCGCGAGGTGCTCGGCGCGCCGCCGTCGCTCCTGCTGCTCCACCGGACCGACCGGGTCGACGACCTCGAGGCGTCCGTCCGCGAACTCGCCGCGCTGCGCGACGACGGCGTCGTCGAGGCGATCGGCCTGTCGAACGCGACGGTCGAACAGCTGGAGCGGGCGCGGTCCATCACCACGCTCGACGCGGTCGAGAACCGCTTCGCCCTGGGGATCGACGCTGCCGACGAGTACCGCTCCTGCGTCGACGCCGGCATCGCGTTCCTCGCCTATGCGCCGTTCGGCGGCCCGAAGGCCGATCCGCTCGCGACGCACGTGCCGCGCGTGGCCGCCGTCGCCCGGGCGCGGGGCGTCTCGGTGCATCGCGCCGCACTCGCCGCGATGTCCGACGCGATGCCCGGCGCCTGGCCCGTGATCGGGTCCACGCGAGTCGATTCGGTGCTCGACTCGATCGCGTCCGCCGATCTCGAGGTCGACGACGGGCTGCGTCGGGCGTTCGAGGGCGACCTGCGTTCGCGCGGGATCGCGCTCTAGTGGGCTCGAGCACCGTTGGCGATATCCGCCAACGATCACGCCTCTGAGCCTAGGTTTCCTCATTTCTCCCGACAGACTTCCGCCGATCGGACGCATGGAGGAGTACACCTGACCCATCCCGAACTCGTCGCATCAGTACTGGGGGGTCTCATGCGCTGGGTATGGTTCAGGCTCGCCGCCGCGATCGTCGCGATATCGGGCATCGTCGCCGGCCTGCTGGTCAACCTCGATCGCGCGTGGCGCGAGAGCCACGACGTCAGCGACGTGCTGGCGAACTACTTCAGCATGTTCACGATCGTGTCGGCCGTCTTCAGCGTCATCGCGCTGACGGCGGCGGCGCGATGGATGCTGCGGCATCCCGGCACCACGCCCGAGCCGATCGGCTTGGCGATGGCGCTCGCCGCGGTCACCGGACCGGTGATCCTGCTCGGTCTCGTGTTCAACGTGCTGCTGCGGGGCGACCCGCCGCCGATCGCCGCGACCGATCCCGCGTGGGTGACGTTCATGGACTCCTGGGCCACCGAGACGCTGCACGTGGTCCTGCCCGCCTACTTCGTGCTCGACCTGCTCTTCGCCGACCGGGTCCGCGGGCTTCCGTGGTCGGCCGTCACGGTCATCCTCAGCTACCCGCTCGTCTGGACGGCGTACACGATGATCCGCGGTGAGCGGGTCGCCAACCCGGACGGCAGCGCGCCCTGGTGGTACCCCTACGGGTTCCTCGACCCGAACACGGCAGGGTACGCCTCGACGCTCACGTACATCGGCGGCATCCTGTTCGCGTTCGTGCTGCTCGGCGTCGCGATCATCGGAATCGGCCGCGCTCGCGAGCGGCACGCCGCCATCGGGCCGCCCCGGGCGCGGCCGCGCATTCGGGCGCTGCACGTCTGAGGGCCAGGCAGGAGCGTCCGCGCCGGGGCGTGGTTGAGTATCACCATGGAGATGCCGACGTGACGCAGCACGAGATCCGCGCGGTCGACGCGGCCGACACGGACTCGATCGTCGACGTCGCGGTCGACTCCACCCTGTTCGCCGCGGAGGACGGGGACTTCGTCCGGCACATGGTCGCGCACTACCTCGACGCCGGCGCCGCGGACGGCCAGCGCATGCGGGTCCTCGAGCTCGACGGGCGCATCCGCGGAGTCGTGTATTACCAGCCGAAGGTCGCGGCGCCGGGCGTCTGGGACCTCACGATGATCGCCGTGCCGAGGGATGCGCACGGCAACGGTCACGGCACGGCCCTCATGCGACACGTCGAGGCCGAGTTGGCCGCCGAGGGCGAGCGGCTCCTCGTCGTCGAGACGTCGGCGACCGACCAGTTCGTCGCGACGCGCGGGTTCTACCGGAGGCTCGGGTACGCCGAGGTGGCGCGCGTTCCCGACTACTGGAGCGACGGCGACGACCTGGTGCTGTTCCGCAAGGACCTGCGGACGTGAGTGCACGACCCTGTCGGCCGACGGCGGGGTCGTGCATGCTGGTGCGATGCAGGAGCGCAGCGGCGGAGGCGGTCGGCGGCTGATCGGACAGGTCCGCACGGCCGACGACACGGCACGCGTGACGACCTTCGAGCTGTTCTTCGACCTGGTGTACGTGTTCGCCTTCACCCAGGTCAGTCGGCTGATGGCTGAGACGCACTCGGCGTTCGGCATCCTGCAGGCGCTCATCGTGCTCGGCCTGCTCTGGTGGACCTGGTGCGCCTACAGCTGGCTCGCGAACCAGGCGCCCGCAGACCAGGGGGTCCTGCGGCTCGGCATGAGCGTCGCGATGATCTCGGTGTTCGTCATCGCGCTCGCCATCCCCGAGGCGTACGAGGACCTGCCCGGCGGATGGTTCGGTCCGATCGTCCTCGTCGTCGCGTACACGATCGTCCGTCTCGTCCACATGGCGCTCTACCTCGTGGCGGCTCGTGGCGATCGTGCACTCGCGATGCAGGTGCTGCGCACGCAGGCCGTGGCGATGGCCCCGGCCGCGATCCTGCTGCTCATCGGTGCGCTGATCGGCGGGGCCGCGCAGACCTGGATCTGGCTGGCCGCCTTCCTCTGGGACGTCGTGCTCACGTACGTCAGCTCTCGCGGCGGTGGCGGGTGGCGCCTCTACTCGCCGGGGCACTGGGCGGAACGATACGGCCTCGTGGTGATCCTCGCCCTCGGCGAGTCGATCGTCGCCATCGGCGTGGGCGTCGCCCGCGAGCCCATCGACGGAGCCATCGTGCTCGGATCGGCACTCGCCGTCACGCTCGCGATCCTGCTGTGGTCGGCGTACTTCGCGCGCATCGCGCCGGCGGGCGAACGTGAGCTGGAGCGGCGAGCCGAGGCTGCGCGGGTGGTGCTCGCACGCGACGCGTACACGTACGCGCACTTCGTCGTCGTGGCCGGCATCATCCTCGCCGCCCTCGGCGTCGAGGACGCGATGGCGCACATCACCGATGCCGAGCCGTTCGGCTGGTTCGGTGCGGCCGCGCTCGGCGGCGGCATCGCCGTGTACGTGCTGGGCACGGTGGTCTTCGCGCGCGTGGTGGGCATGCCCTGGCAGTGGATCCGGATCGTGGCCGCGCTGGCGATGGCCGGAGCCATCCCGCTGCTGGCGATCGTCACCCCGATGGTCGCGCTCGCTGCGGCGGTCGTGGTGGTCGCGCTCTCGCTCGCCGCGGAGGGCGGGCGCCGCGCCCGGGCGCGAGCACGATGGGGTTGAGCACCAGCGAGACGACGATCACGCGGCCGCCCCGTCGCGCATCGACAGCGGCAGGTGCGGCGCGGTCGCGACGTCGAGCCAGTCCCAGAGCTGCGCCTGGCGTGACGCCACGAGCGTGCTCGAGGCGGCTCGCGTGACCCGGCCGATCTCGACGTACCCGCCGTGCAGGTCGGGATGGGCGTCGCCGAGCGCGAGCTCGACCGCGTGCCGGGCCGACCGCGCGGGCGTGGTCGCTCCGGGCAGCACGCTCATCGCGGGCATGAGCCGCCGCCACACCCAGTACATGTGGCCGGGCATGTCGCGCCCCAGCCCGGCACCCGCGACGAGGCCCGGATCGTAGGTGTTCAGCCGTCGCCCATCGGCCCCGAGCCGGCTCGCCCACGGATGCGAGAGGGTGACGAGGGCGAGCTTGCTCGTCGCGTAGGCGACGCCGCCCTGCTCGCGCTCGTCGGCGAAGCGCTCGGCGCCGGTCGCTGCCGGCATCGCACGGGCGAGCTCGGCGGGCGGTTGCCACACGGGATCGGGAACGAGGTTGAACGAGTCGCGCCTGCCCCGGTGCGTCGACGAACCGAGCAGCACCGCGTGCCCGTCCGCCGCGAGCAGGGAACGGATGCCGCGCAGCAGGAGGTGCTGTGCGATCACGTTGACCGTGAAGGTCAGCTCCCACCCCTGCGCGCCACGGCGACGGCGGTCGGTGTACTGGGCGCCGGCGTTCAGGATCGCGGCGTCGAGGGCGCCGACGCGACCGTCGGCGATGAGTCGCCGGATCTCGTCGAGCGCGGCGGCGACCGAGTCGAGGTCGGCGAGATCCGCGCGCACCGCGTGCGCATCGAGACCGGCGCGCGTCGCCACGCCGATCGCGTCATCGACGCGGGTCGGATCGCGCCCGACGAGCACGAGCCGCGGCCGGGCCGGATGCCGCGAGAGGTGCTCGAGCATGCCGGCGCCGATGCCGCTCGTCGGTCCAGTGAGCAGGACAGTGGGGGTGATGTCACTATGTGTCATAAGGTCACGATAAGCGATGTCACAATGTGACACAAGAGTAGGATGCCGCTATGCCCCGATGGCCCGAGGACACCCGAGCGAGACTCGTCGACTCGGCGTTCGCGCTCTTCGTCGAGCAGGGGTACGCGAACACGACGGTTCACCAGATCGCTGCGCGCGCCGGCGTGACGTCGCGCACCTTCTTCCGTCAGTTCAGGGACAAGGACGAGGTGCTCTTCGCCGACGACGACGAGCTGCTGCCCCACCTGATCGCCTCGATCGCCGGCGTGCGCGACGCGGCCGACGCGGGTGCGATGATGCGCCTCGCCCTCGGCGACCTCGCCGATCGCTTCGAGTCGCAGCGATCGCGGCTGGGACAGCGCCAGCGCATCATCGAGCACGACGTCGGCCTTGCAGGCCGCGAGCTCGCGAAGCAGGCGCGCTGGCAGCGGGCGGTCACCGAGACGCTCTGCGAACGGGGGTTCGAGCGCGAGGATGCGGAGATCCTTGCGGCGATCGGCTTCGCGCTGTTCACCGGGGCGCTGCACGAATGGCTGGCGACCGAGGACTCCGACACGCTCCGTGATCACGTCGAACGCCGGTTCCCGCGTGTCGCCGACGCGATGGGCCGGCCGGTGCCCGGGGCGGCCGGTCGCTGAGCCGCCCGCGCCGGGTGATGCGACGACCGGTCGTGGCGAGGAGCCCCGACGATCGCACGCGGCCTCGAACGCTCGCCGTTCGCGGCGTGCTGCGACACCGATCCTCAGTCGTCGGCGGGTCGCCCGCCGTCCGGCGGCGACGCCTCGAGCTGTGCCCGGACCGCCCGGTCGACGTTGCCGTGGAGGTGCTCGGCGCCGATGCGCTCGAGGGCGCCGTCCCGTTCGAGCGCGGCGCGGACGGACTTCTTCAAGCGCGCCAGGCGCAGGGTGATCCCGGAGTCCTCCGCGAGGGTGACGACGTCGTTCATCTTGGCGCAGCCCTGCGAATCGATGAAGTTGATGCCGGCGCAGTCGAGGACGACGCCCGTGAGCTCGGGGGTCGAGTGGATGATCTCGCGGATCCGGTCCTCGAGCGCGTCGGAGGTCGCGAAGAACAGGCCGCCGTCCATCCGGATCACCACCACGCCGGGGATGCGCTCGTCGCCCGGGTACTCGCTCACGTCGCGGAAGACCTGGGTGCCCGCCTGTCGGGCGAGCGTCGCGATGTTCGGGTGGGTGGCCACCCAGACCAGCCAGAGGAGCGACAGGCCGATGCCGATCATGACGCCGGCCAGCACGCCGAACGCCAGTGTCCCGAGGATCGCCGCGACGGCGACCCAGAAGTCGAACGGCTGGACGCGGGCCAGGCGGCGCATCTCGGGGATGTTGATCATGCCCATCGCCACGGCCTCGATGATGAGCGCGGCGAGCACCGGCTTCGGAAGCGCCGAGAACAGCGGGGCCAGGACCAGGAGCGTCAGGAGCACGGTGACCCCCGAGGTGAGCGACGCCAGCCCCGTGCGCGCGCCGGAGTGGTCGTTGAGCGAACTCGCCGACAGGCTCGTCGAGACCGGCATCCCCTGGAAGAGCCCCGCGCCGGTGTTGGCCAGCCCCTGCGCGACCGACTCCTGGTCGATGTCGACCTGATAGCGGTGCCTTGGCCGCGAACGTCCTCGCGTCGCCGGCCGTCTGCGAGAAGCCGATGAGGACCAGCGCGACGGCGGCGATCGCCACCGTCGCCGCGTTCTCCCACATCAGGGCGAGGTCGGGCACCTCGAACGAGGGCAGCCCCCGCGGCACGTCCCCGACCAGGGCCACGCCGCGGTCGCCCAGGTTCAGCAGCGCGGATGCGAGCAGGCCGCCGACGACGAGGACGAGCGCGCCGGGGAGGCGCGGCGCGATCCACCGGACGCCGAAGACGACGACGAGCGAGGCGACGCCGACGATGAGCGTCGCGAGGTGCGTCTCGTCCAGCGTGCCGAACCACGACCACAGCTCCTGGAACGAGTTCGCGCCGCTCGCCTCGGTGCCCGTGAGCTTCGGCAGCTCGGAGATGATCACGTCGATTGCCGCCCCGAACAGGAACCCGGTCACGACGGCGCGTGAGAGGAACTGCGCGATCCATCCCATCCTGAGCAGGAAGAGGATGAGGAACAGCACGCCGGACGCGAGCGTGATGCCCGCGACGAAGGACGCGATGTCGGCCTGGTCGGTGAGGCCGGTGACCAGGACCGCGCTCGCGGCCACGGCGGCGAGGGCCGAACTCGGCCCCATGGAGATCTGTCGGCTCGTTCCGAAGATCCCGTACAGGATGGCGGCGGCCGCCGCCGCGTACAGGCCGTTCTGCAGCGGGATTCCGGCGATGCCCGCGTACCCCAGGTTCTTCGGCACGATCAGGGCAGCGACCGTCACCCCGGCGATGAGGTCGCCGCGCAACCAGCGCCGGTCGTACGTGCGGATCCAGCCCAGGATCGGGACGAGGCCGGCGGCCCCCCGCCGCCGGCTCATGCTGCCTCGCGCCTTCTCGACATGCGGCCGCACCCTTCCCCCCGCGTCCGACGCGCACCGGGATGCCCGGGGGTGCGCCGGTCGGCGCGCGCGGTCGAAGCGGAGGACATTGTGCCACCGGCATGACCGAGACGGTAGAGGCCGCCGGCCCCCGGGCCGATGCCCGCTCGCCCGCGGGTTCCCGATCCGCGCGGTCTGCCGCTATTCGAGCAGCTTGCCCGCGACCGACACCTCGCGGTCCATGAGTGCGGCGATCTCCTCCGGGATCGGGGGGATGGCCTCGCGCGTGACGCCGGTCGAGGGCGACCAGACGAGGTTCACCTGCAGCGCGGCATCCGTCTCGGGGTGGTCGGAGCGGTTGTGGCATCCGCGGGTCTCGCGCCGCTCGAGGGCGGCCTCGAGGGTCGCGCGGGCGGCCAGCGCGGCCGACTTGAGGTCGAAGGCGTGCGCGAGGTCCTGGTAGCCGGCGAGGTCGGGGTGCACGCCGATGTCGGCCATGCGGGCCTCGATCGCGTCGAGCTCGGCGAGCCCGGCGGTGAGGCCCTGCTCGTCGCGCACGACGCCGGCGTGCTCGGTCATGGTGTTCCGGATGGCGCGCTGCAGGGCGCGCACGTTCTCCGTGCCATCCGCGGCGAGCAGGTCGGCGATCTCGGAGCGGGCCGCCTCGATCGCCGAGGCCGAGCGCTTCTGGGCGGGCAGGGCCGCCGAGTAGGCGGCTGCCGCGCGGCCGACGATGCGTCCGAACACCAGCAGCTCGATGAGCGAGTTGCCGCCGAGGCGGTTGGCGCCGTGCAGACCGGAGGACGCCTCGCCGATGGCGTACAGGCCTGGGACATCCGTGCCGTGGTCGTCGGGGCGCACCCACACGCCGCCCATCGAGTAGTGCGCGGTGGGCGCGATCTCGATCGGCTGCGTCGTGATGTCGAGCATCTGCAGCTCGAGCATCGTCTGGTACACGCGGGGGAGGTGCTGCATGATCGTCTCTCGGGGCAGGTGGGAGACGTCGAGCCAGACACCGCCATCAGGGGTTCCGCGGCCCTCCTTGATCTCGGTGTAGGCCGCGAGGGCCACTCGGTCGCGGGTCGAGAGTTCCATGCGCTCCGGGTCGTACTTCGACATGAAGCGCTCGCCGAGGGCGTTGGTGAGGATGCCGCCCTCGCCGCGGGCCGCCTCGCTGATGAGCGTGCCGGCCGCGTTCTCGGGCTCGAGGATGCCCGACGGATGGAACTGCACGAGCTCGGGGTCGCGCACCCGGCCGCCCGCCTCGACGGCGAGGCGCCACGAGTCGCCCGTGTTCTCGTCGCGGCGCGACGACGTGCGGCGCCAGATGCGGTTGTGGCCGCCCGCGGCGAGGATGACCGCGTCGGCGTGGATGAGGTAGCGCGTGCCGTCGTCGAGGTCGAAGCCGTAGGCGCCGAACACCGCGCCGTCGTCGTTCACGAGGATGCGGGTGACGTAGACCGTGTCGAGGATCGGCACGTGGAGCTGCGCGGCGCGGTTGACGAGGGTGCGCTGGATCTCGAGGCCGGTGTAGTCGCCGGCGAATGCGGTGCGGCGGTAGGTGTGGGCGCCGAAGAAGCGCTGCGAGATGCGGCCGTCCTCCTCGCGGGCGAAGGGCATTCCGTAGCGCTCGAGGTCCTGGATGCCGCGGGCCGCACCCTTGGTCACGGTCTCGACCGTGCGCGGGTCGGCGAGGAGGTAGCTCTCCTTGAGCGTGTCGGCGGCGTGCTGCTGCCAGCTGTCGTCGGGGTCCATGGTCGAGAGGGCGGCGTTGATGCCGCCGGCCGCGAGCGACGTGTGCGCGTCGGACTTCGATCGCTTGCCGAGCGCGAGCACGTCGACGCCCGCCTCGGCGAGCTCGATCGCGGCGCGGAGGCCCGAGCCGCCGGTGCCGATGACGAGCACCGTGGTGGAGAGCCGGCGTTCTGGAGCGGAGGTGGAAGCAGGCATGGATCCCACGCTAGGTTCGCCGGTTGCATCCGTCCAATGCATCTTCAGCCTGCCAAAGATGCGCGTAGGCTATCGATATGAACCTCGAGCAACTGAGGTCGTTCGTCGAGGTGGCGCGCTTCGGCAACTTCACGCGCGCCGCCGAGGAGCTCTACCTCGCCCAGCCCTCGCTGAGCCGCCAGATCGCCGCACTCGAGCAGAGCCTCGGCGCTGAGCTGTTCCACCGCGCGCGCGGCGGGTCGACGCTGACGGCCGCGGGGGAGACGCTGCTGCCGCTGGCCCGGCGCATGCTCGCCGACGCCGACTCGGTGCGGCGCGAGCTCGCCGAGCTCGCCGGCCTGGAGCGCGGCCGCGTCCGGCTCGGCGCGACGCCGACGCTCTGCATCAGCCTCGTCGCCGAGGTCCTCCGCGCGTTCCACGCGGCGCATCCGGGCATCGAGCTGCATCTGTCGGAACAGGGCTCGCGGGGCCTGCTCGACGAGCTCGGCAGCGGCGAGCTCGACCTCGCGCTGATCGTCACCTCGGATGGCACCACCGCCGAGCGCTTCGCCGTGACCCCGCTGCTCGTCGAGGAGCTCGTGGTCGTGTCATCCGCCGCCCTGCCGCCGATGACGGATGGCGACGCCGTCGCGCTCGCCGAGGTCGCGCGGCTCCCGCTCGTCGCGTTCAGCACGACCTACGACCTGCGCGGTGCGACGGATGCCGCGTTCCGCTCCGCGGGCGCCGAGCCCGAGGTCGTCCTCGAAGGCGCCGAGATGGACGCCGTACTGCGGTTCGTCGAGCGCGGGCTCGGCGTCGCGATCGTGCCCGCGATGGTGTTGGTCGACCGGCCCGGGCTCCGGTCCGTTCGTCTCGAGGCGCCGAAGCTCGAGCGCACCATCAGCCTGGCGCGGCCTGCGGACCTCGCGATGACGGCCGCGGTCGACGTCATGCAGCGCACGATCGCCGACACGGCGACGGCGTTCGCGGCGAGGGCGGGAGCGACCATGCGCATCGCCGACTCGGGGTCATGAGGCCGCCGCGGTCACGCAGAATCGAACTGTGACGTCGCCGGCCGCTGAGTTCATCGATCGGACCCTCCGAGCCGAGGCCTCCGAGTGGCGCGCCGATGCCGACGCGGAACGCATCGGCGGAGGTCTGCGGTTCTACGGCGCATCCGTCGGCGCGGTCCGCGGCACCGTGCGCGACGCGGACCGGCGGCATCCGGGGATGACGCACGACGATGTCACCGCGCTGGCGTCGGAGCTGTGGTCCGCGCCGGTGTACGAGCGCCGACTCGCGGCGATCGTCCTGCTGCAGCGGCACGTCGGGATGCTGCGCGGGAACGACCTGACCCGCGTCGAGCAGTTCCTGCGCGATGCGCGCGTGCCGCAGCTGGTCGACCCGCTGGTCGGTGACGTGATCCGTCCGATGCTCGATCGCCTGGCTGGCGCCGAGGCGGTTCGAGCGCGTCGGGTCGTCGAACGTTGGGTGAGCGAGGACGACCCGACGCTCCGCGCGGTCGCCTCCGGGCTGTGACCGGGTGTCGTGCGGACGGCGCCCTGTCAACGCCGTAGCGCCGTCCCGGAGCGCTGGATACGCTGGGCCGAGGCCGAACGAGAGGACATCGCATGACGATCAACGACGACGACATCACCCTCGAGCCGGGCGCCGAGGGCGAGGGCGAGGCCGACGGCGGCGCCAACCCCGAGGGCCACGACGGGGGTGCCGACGGCTCTGCGGCCGGCGGCGAGGGCGTCGCCGACGGCGGCGCGAACCCCGGCGGGCACGACGGCGGTGCCGACGGCTCCGCCGGCGCGGGCGAGGGCACCGCCGACGGCGGCGCCGACCCCGAGGGCCACGACGGCGGCGCCGACGGTTCCGCGTAATGAGCGACCCGGAGCGCGGGCCGGTCACCCGGCCCGCGCTCTCACGCTGCATCCGCGTCTCGGCTGAGGAGTTCGCCGACCGGCACTGGGGTCGCGAGCCGCTCCTCTCCACGGCCGACGAGCTCGCGCGCGGGTTCGACGACCTGTTCTCGGCATCCGCCGTCGACGAACTCCTCACCCTCCGCGGCGTCCGCACCCCGTTCATCCGGATGGCGCACGAGGGGTCCGTGCTCGCGGCATCCGCGTACACCGGATCGGGCGGCTTCGGCGCCGAGATCGCCGACCAGGTGTCGACGGACAAGGTGCTCGGCGAGTTCGCGGGGGGCGCCACGATCGTGCTGCAGGGCCTGCACCGGCTGTGGCCGCCGATCATCGACTTCACGCGTGCGCTCATCGACGATCTCGGGCACCCGGCCCAGGTGAACGCGTACGTGACCCCGCCGTCGTCGCAGGGGTTCGAGCCGCACTACGACACGCACGACGTGTTCGTGCTGCAGATCTCGGGCGAGAAGCACTGGCGCATCCACGCCCCCGTGCACGTCGATCCGCTGCGCACCCAGCCCTGGGACCGGCACCGGGCCGCGGTCGCCCGCGCGGCCACCCGCGAGCCCGCGATCGACGCGGTGCTGCGACCGGGCGACGCACTGTACCTGCCACGCGGGTGGATCCATTCGGCGACCGCGCTCGGCGCGACATCCGTGCACCTGACGGTCGGCATGTCGGCCTATACCCGCGCCGACGTGGTCGACGCGCTGCTGCGCGACGTCGGCGACCACCCCGCCCTGCGCGCGTCGCTGCCGCTCGGCATCGACGTCCACGACCGCGACGCGCTCGCTCCGATCGTCGACGAGACGGTGCGGGCACTCGTCGAGGCACTGCAGCGGTCGGATGCCTCGGGGCCGGCCGCCGTGCTCGGCCGCCGCTTCGACGGCGAGACCCGTGCGGAGCCGCTCGCCCCGCTCGCGACCCTCGACGCGATCGAGGCGCTGGACGCGGCGACCCGCGTGCGGTGGCGCCGCTCGCTTCCGGTGCGGATCACCACCGCCGACGGCCGGGTCCGAATCGTCGCCCGGACGAAGACGCTCTCCCTCCCGGTCGAAGCGGAAGCAGCGATTCGCCGGCTCGCCACGGGCGACGTCGTCACGCCGGGCGAGCTGCCGGGGCTCGATGTCGAGAGCGCCGTGGTCGTGGTGCGCCGGCTGCTGCGCGAGGGAATCGTGGTGGCATCCGGGTGACCCTCGCCGTCGAGCACTGGGCGCCGTGCAGCGATCGCGCCCGCGAGCGGCACGATCCGCTCGTGGGCACCGGACCGCGCGGGCTGCGCTGGTTCCTCATCGAGGTCCCGGCCGGTTGGGGACGCAACGCGCTCCTCGACGCCCCGTTCGACCGCGAGCTCGGGCGCGCCCTGGTGCGGCGCATCGAGGACGCCGGCATGCGTCCGCTCGCGATCCGCCGCACCGGCCGCCGCGACGTTCCCGGCGCCCAGCGGTGGGCGATCGTCGACTCGCGTCCGGGTCATGAGCGGGTGACCTGGGGCGAGGTGCCGGATGCCGCGGCCCTCCTCGAGGTTCCGTTCGACGGGTCGACCGGCACCCCGTCGTCGCGTCCGCTCTACTGCGTGTGCACCCATGCGCGCCATGACCAGTGCTGCGCGGTGCGCGGACGGCGGGTGGTGACCGCGCTCGCCCAGGCGCGCCCCGAGGAGACGTGGGAGTGCTCGCACCTCGGCGGCGACCGGTTCGCGGGGACGATGGTGGTCTTCCCGCACGGCCTGTACTACGGGTACGCCGACGACGGCGACCCGGTGCGCATCGCGGACGCCTTCGACGACGGGCGGATCGTGACCGAGCGGTACCGCGGCCGCAGCTCGCTGTCGCATCCGGTGCAGGCCGCCCAGCACTACGCGCGCGAGCGGTTCCACGACGACCGGCTCGACTCGTTCCCCCCGATCGCGGAGGCGGCCGAGGAGGCCGACGGAACGGGCTGGCGGGTGCGCCTCGAGGGGGCGCGCGGCGTCGTGGTCGTGGAGCTGGACGAGACGCGCTCCGAGCCGATGCTGTCGACCTGCGCCGCGACCCGCTTCGTGCAGGTGCGCCAG
Source organism: Agromyces molybdatiresistens (assembly GCF_052748445.2). Classification (NCBI taxonomy): domain Bacteria; kingdom Bacillati; phylum Actinomycetota; class Actinomycetes; order Micrococcales; family Microbacteriaceae; genus Agromyces; species Agromyces molybdatiresistens. The sequence goes on from NZ_CM188258.1 coordinate 728,675, forward strand.
TACGCGCTCCGGTCGATCGTCGCCGAGGGGTTCGATCGCGACTGACGCGGAGCAGAGTCGAGGGCCTGCCGTGCACGTGCGGTTGTACCGTGGATCAGGCGTCACCACCGACGGTCGACGTGAGGGGGCGCGCGAATGGGCACGATCATCCACCAGCCCGCCGGCCAGGTGATGGCGGGGCACGCGGTCGGCATCCTGCTGCTCAACACCGGGTATCCCATCATCCCGGGCAACGTCGCGAATGCGTCGACGTACTCCTATCCCGTCCGGTTCGCGGTCGTCGAGGGCGCCGACAGTCCCCGGCTCATCGGTGGCGATCCGACGCTCCTCGAACCCGTGCTCGCTGCCGCACACGGGCTGGTCCGCGACGGCTGCCGCGCGATCGTCGGGGCGTGCGGGTACTTCGCCCGCTTCCAGCGCGAGCTCGCGGAGGCGCTGCCGGTCCCGGTGTTCCTGTCGAGCCTCTGCCAGGTGCCCATGATCCTCGGTGGCCTGCAGCCCCGGCAGCGGCTCGGCATCCTGTGCGCGAAGGCGAGCAGCCTCGATCAGCGGATGCTGACGGCGGTGGGCGTCCGCGAGGACGCGCCGATCGTGGTGGCCGGCATGGAGCACAGCCCGGGGTTCCGCGGCGCGATCCTCGAGGACCAGGGCTGGATGGACCTGGACCAGGTGCGGGACGAGGTCGTCGGCGCCGCGGTGCGGCTCGCGGCGGACCACCCCGACATCGGCGGCCTGCTGCTCGAATGCAGCGACATGCCCCCGTACGCGACGCAGGTCCAGGAGGCCACCGGCCTTCCGGTCTGGGACTACCTCACGCTCATCGACTGGATCCATTCGAGCGTCGTGCGTCGAGGGTACGACGGCTTCATCTGACGAGCCGGAGCCGCGAGCCCTGTCCCTGCGATGACGGAAGCCGTCTTCCCGACACGTCCGGACGAGCCTCGCGGGCGACCACGGACGTCGCTCCCACTGGACTCGCGGGTTCGCGGCGCCGCGACGCACCGGCCGTCGAAGCACGATCCCGAGCCGTGCTCGCGATACCGTGGCCGCACGCACCTCGATCGAGCAAAGGAGCCATCGTGGCCGGTCCCCGCCCCGGAGGAGTCACCCTCGTCGCAGTCCTCGCCTGGATCTCGGGCGCACTCCAGGTCCTCACCGGCATCCTGATCCTCCTCGCCGGGGAGGGCGGCGCCACGGTCGCCTGGGTCGCCATCGTCATCGGCGTCATCACGATCATCGTGAGCCTCGGGTTGTTCCGCGGGAACAACGCGGCGCGCATCATCGTGGCGATCATCTTCGTGCTGAACCTGATCTCGGCGATCTTCACGATGTTCCTGTACCCGGCGCAACTCTGGTCGGCGCTCATCGCGGCGGCCCTGGCGCTCATCGGGCTGGTGCTGCTCTTCTCGCAGCGCGCGAACGAGTTCTTCCGCGGCTGAGGGCGAGTCCGACCGGGGCCGGGCCCGAGTCCGGTCGGACTCAGGTCACCCGGTACGCCGTGTAGCGCACCGCATCGGCATCTCGGATGCACGAGGCGACGAACACCGACCGCTGCAGGTGCGCGAGGTGCGGCGCCGCGGTCTCGATCGTCACGACGGTCCGGAAGTAGTACGTCGACGGGTCGACCGCGTCGCCGCGCAGCAGCGCGTCGAGCACGGCCGGCTCGCCCGAGCGCACGCCGGCGACCTGCAGGTAGAGCAGATCGCCGGCGTCGGTGCGGGCCGAGTAGCGGCCGTCGATCTCGAGCGTGCCGTCGGGGCGGACGAGCTGCCAGTCGGCGCCGCCGGTGAGGATCTCGCCCGTGATCGAGCCCGTCACCCGGCCACCGGTGATCGCGATGACCCGCCGGTGCCCGGCGCGGGTCACGCCGTAGTCGTCGACCCCGCCGATGTGCACGACGACCTCGAACGCCGGTTCCAGCGACGGGACGGGCGGGGCGGGCCGGGCGGTCATGCGCGCACCTCGCCCGTCGTGGCATCCGTCGCCCGGCCGGCCGGGTCCGCGCCATCGGCACCGCTCCGGAGCTCGATCAGCACGTCGCGCAGCCGCTCGAGCGCCGGCAGTGCGGCGTCGAGTGCGGCGCGATCCTCCGCGGGCAGGGCGGATGCCGCATCCGCGACGATCGCGGCCGAGGCGCGGTCGAAGCGCTCGAAGAGGTCGATGGCGCGGGCGGATGCCACGACCTCGACGCCTCGTCCGTCGCCGACGCGCGGGGTGCGGGCGACGAGGCCGTCGCGTTCCATCCGGTTCAGCAGGTTGCTGACGGTCGATCGGCCGAGGCCGAGCGAGTCGGCGAGTTCGCTCGGCGACGCGACCGTTCCGCCGGGCAGCGCCCGGATGACCTCGATCTGCGCGTCGGGCAGCTCGGGCAGGCCCTCCCGCCGGCGGGCGGCGCCGAGGAGCGCGCGGCGGAGCGGGGAGACGACGGCGGCGAGCCGGGCGGCGTCGAAGCTCACGACCCGGCCCCCGCTCGGTCCACACTCATCGATGCTCGGGAGTTGAGCACGTCGGGGTGGAACCCGGCCGCGCGCTTGTAGGCGGCGGCGATCTCGGCGAGCTCGGCCTCGGGGATGACGTCGTGGATGTCGGCGAAGCCCTCGGGCGCGCGCTCGTGGGCGAGCTGCATGACGCGCTCGGGGCCGGTCCGCCTGGTCATGTCGAGCAGGGCGGCGGTCGCCGGCCGGCGGTCGGCCTCGTACGCGTCGAGGGCCTCGGCGATGGTCGGCGCGGTCGCCAGGTGGAAGGCGAGCGTCCGCGCGTCGAGGATCGCCTGCGAGCCGCCGTTCGAGCCATTCGGGTACATGGCGTGCGCGGCGTCGCCGACGAGGGTCGTGCGGCCGAACGTCCACCGCGGCAGGGCGTCGCGATCGACCATCGGGTATTCGAGGATCTCGTCGGCGGCCGCGATCGCGGCGGGCACGTCGAGCCAGTCGAACGTCCAGTCGCGGAACAGCTCGACGATCGGGCCGGGGTCGACCGCGCGGTTCCAGTCGGCGTCGGGCGAGCCCTCGCCGCGCCGCTCGGCGATGAAGTTCACGCGCTGCCGGCCGGCGTCGTCGGGCTCGCCCAGCGGGTAGGCGACGAACTTCTGCTCGCCGTCGCCGGCCATGATCATCGTGCGACCGTCGAGGTACCCGGGGATCACCGCGGTGCCGCGCCACAGGGTGAGGCCGCTCCACGGCGGCGCGCCCTCGTCGGGGTAGCGGATGGCGCGGAGTGCCGAGTGGATGCCGTCGGCGCCGACGACGAGGTCGCCCGTGGCATCCACCGGGCCGGTGGCCGTCTCGAAGGTCGCCGTGACCGAACCTTCCCCTTCGGCGACACCGACCAGGCGGTGCCCGGTGACGACGACGTCGCCGAGTCGCTCGCGGACGAGGTCGAGCAGCGCGAGCTGGAGGCGACCGCGGTGCACCGACAGCTGCGGCCAGCGGTACCCGGCATCGAGCCCGCGCGGCTCGGACCAGATCGGCTGGCCGTGCCGGTTGTAGTAGGCGAGGCGCGAGGGCGCGACGCCGAGCTCCGCGATGCGGTCGGCGACGCCGAGCTCGGTGAGCTCGCGCACGGCGTGCGGCAGCAGGTTGATGCCGACGCCGAGCCCGCGGATCTCGGGTGCGCGCTCGAAGATGCGGAGGTCGCGGATGCCGGCGGCCTCGAGACTGAGGGCCGTGGCGAGCCCGGCGATGCCGGCTCCGACGATGACGACGTTCACGGTGCGGTGCTCCTGTCTGCGCGACCCCGTCGGCGCGCGTGAAAGTAGTTTTGCATGTGAACTAGATTTCGTCCACACGTGCCCCGTCATGGCCGTGCCGGTGCCCTACTGTCATCCCATGGGCACGACGGCGTCTGCGTACCTCACCGGCTTCGGCCGGTACCTTCCGGGGGATCCGGTCGACAACGACGGCATCGTCGCGCGCCTCGGGGGCGACGACGCGGTCACCGCCCGCATCCGCGGCATGATCCTCGACCAGAACGGCATCCGGCAGCGCCACTACGCCCTCGACGAGCAGGGCGAGCCGACCGAGCTGAACGAGGAGCTCGCGGTCAAGGCGATCACCGCGGCGCTCGACGACCGTGGCATCCGCCCCGGCGACCTGCGGATGCTCGCGTGCGCGACCACGATCGGCGACGTGCTCGTGCCGGGGTTCGCGTCGATGGTGCACGGCCGGCTCGGCGGCGGGCCGATGCAGCTGCTGTCGGCGTCGGGCGTGTGCGCGTCGAGCCTGCAGGCGCTCGACGCGGCCGTGAGCAAGGTGAAGCTCGGCGACCACCCGCGCGTCGCCGTCGTCGGCTCCGAGCTCGCGAGCCGCAGCCTCCGGCAGCGCCGGTTCGACGGCATCCGCGCCGGCATGGACTCGCACTTCCTCCGCTGGATGCTCTCCGACGGCGCGGGCGCCGTGGTCGTCGAGTTCCAGCCGCACCCCGACCGGCCCTCGCTCCGCGTCGACTGGGTGCGGCACGTCTCGCTCGCCCACGAGCACGATGTCTGCATGCGTGCCGGGATGGACGGGATCGAACCCGAGGTCGGGCGCACGTGGCAGGACGCGGGCATCGGCGACGCCGAGGCATCCGGCATGTTCGTGCTCAGGCAGGACGTGAGCGTGCTCGACGACCTCGCGGGCGCGGGCCTCCGCCAGTTCGAGGAACTCGTCGACATCGGCCTCGTCGACGTGAGCCACCTCGACCACGTGATCTGCCACTACAGCACCAACGCGTTCCGCGACCTCGCGTTCGACGGCCTGCGCCGCCGCATCCCGACGCTCGACACCGACCGCTGGTTCTCGAACCTCGAGACCTGCGGCAACACGGGCGCCGCGAGCATCTTCATCGCCCTCGAGGAGGCCTGGCGAACCGGCCGCTTCGCGCCGGGCGAGACCATCCTCTTGGCCGTGCCCGAATCGGGCCGGTTCTCGTTCGCCTTCGCCCACCTCACCGTGGTCGCCCCACCCGACCGACAAGGAGCCCTCGCATGACCGACACGACGACCGAGACCGCGACGACGGATGCCACGGCGGGCGGGCCCGGCACCGCAACCGCCCCGCTCTCCGAGCGTCTCGCCGACGTCTGGATGGAGCTCGAGGAACGCCTCGACCGAGTGCCGATCCTCCGCGCGCTCGCCGAGGGCACCGTGACGATCGACGACTACCGCCGGCTGCTGTTCAACCTGCGCCAGCAGGTCGTCGACGGGTCCCCGTGGATCAGCCGTGCCGCCTCCAACTTCGACATCGACCACTTCACGCTGCGCGCCGCGGCGATCAAGCACGCCGAGGAGGAGCACCGCGACTACCTCATGCTCGAGCGCGACTACGTCGCGATCGGCGGATCGCTCGACGAGCTGCGCGCCGGCCGGAAGAACCTCGGCTCCGAGGCGCTCTCCGGCTACATGTTCACCTACGCCGACCGGCCGAACCCCGTCGGCCTGCTCGGAGCGATGTTCATCATCGAGGGGCTCGGCGCGAAACGCGCGGCCGGCTGGGCGGCGCGGTTCCAGGAGGTGCTCGGGCTCGCCGACACCCAGGTGCACTTCATGACGTACCACCAGGAGGCCGACGGCGCGCACACCGGCGACCTCCAGGCGATCCTCGACTCCGGGATCATCGACGACGCGGCCGCCGACGAGATCGTCCGCTGCGCAGAGGTCGTCGCCCGGCTCTACGCGCTGCAGCTCGAAGAGCTGGACCGCTGACGTGCCGAAGGTGCCGAATCTGCCGAAGGTGCCACGGGTCCCCGAGTACGTCCGCTCCGACCCGAGCATGTGGCAGGCGGTCTACGCCGACCCGTCGGTGCCGCTCGACCGCGCGCTCGTTCGGCAGATCATCAACGACCAGCGGCGCCTGTCGCGACGCTGGCTGTACCCGATCGCACGCGTCGTCTCGCGCGTGCTCGTCGCGCTCATCTCGATCGTCAAGCGCGTGCTGCCGTTCCGGTGGATGCCGCTGCACACCATGGACGTGCTGTGCGTGTGGTTCCTCCGCCGGTTCGTCTCGCCCGACGCGGTCGACCTGCTGATCCGGCACTTCGTCGTCGAGACGAACCTCGTGAACTTCATCATCCGGAACACGCCCGTCGACATGGAGCCCGTGACGCTCCGGCCGGAGGCGCTCTCGGGCCTCGGCGACCAGGCCGTCGTCGAGCACGACGTCAACGTCTACGACGTGCTCATCGCGCTCGACGACGTGCCGCTGACCAAGCCCGAGACGCTCGACTTCTCGCAGCTCGACGTGCCGCCGCTCGATGCCGAGCGCGGCCGTCGCCGCCTGCTGCGCCTCGACATCCAGACCGCGCTCTGCTTCATGAACATCCCGTTCTCGATGGCGCTCACGGTCGAGGAGTACCGGCGCGCGGTGCACTCCATCCGCTTCGACGACTCGTTCCTCGAGATCCTCGCGCTCGTCACCGACGACGACACGTTCCGGCACTGGAAGCTCGCGGGCATGAGCCTCTGGATGGACTCGAACGTCGACGTGCCGCGGATGGTCTACCGGCACGCGCTCGTCTGCGAGTACGCGCACGCCCGGCTCGTGAAGCTCGCCGGAGGCGCGTACCCGCGCGACACGGCGACCCCGTTCGACTGAGTTCGGTGCACCGGCGTCAGCGCTCGGACGTCACGCACCCGGTCTCGACCGGCTCTCCCGCGAACCGGGCGGCCGTCCATTCGACGAGTTCGGGCACGAGCGGCGAGTCCGGCTCGACGAGCGGCACGTGGTCGCGGCCCTCGTACACCCGGTAGTCGACCTGCTGGCCCGCGGCGCAGAGGTCCTCGACGTAGGCGTCCTGCGCCTGGCGCACCACGAGCTGGTCGGCCGCGCCCTGGCCGAGCAGGAGCGGCGCACTGATCGTGGGCGGCGGCGTGTTCTCGACGAGGCGCTCACCGAAGGCGCCGGTGGTCGGATCCGCGGCGCCGATCTCCGGGTCGCGGGAGAGGCCGAGCACGCTCAGCACCGACGCGAAGCTGCTCGGCTCAGCGAGGCACCGATCTGCCATCTGGCGCACGGTCACCTCGGCGCCCGGCCGCACGTACTCGCGGTAGGTGACATCCGGATAGATCGCGGTGTAGGCGGCGATCACGAACGACTGGAAGATCGACCCGCCGGTGACGTTCGGGAGGTTCTCGATCAGGCCCGTGAGGTTCGACGCGGGTGCGAGCGCGGCGACGCCCGCGATGTCGAGTTCTGGAGCGTACTCGTCGGCGAGCGCGCCGGTCCACAGCGCAGCGCCGCCGCCCTGCGAGTGCCCCCAGACGACGGTCCGACCGCCGAGCCTCGCCTCCTCCAGCTCGGATGCCGCGCGGCGGGCGTCGAGCGCGGCGTGCGCGCTCGGCCGGCCGATGAGGTACGGGTGCGGTCCCGGCGTCCCGAGGCCGAGGTAGTCGGTCGCGACGAGCGCCCAGCCGTTGTCGATGACCTCGGGCAGCAGGAACAGCGCGCCCGATTCGAACGGCTCCTCCGCGAGCGATGGCGCGCACGGCTGCGCGAACCCCGTCGTGCCGTGGGTCCAGTCGATCACGGGGAAGTCCTCACCCTCCGCGGGGACGACGACGAGGCCGCTCGCGACGGCGGCCTCGCCCGCGTGGTCCGTGGTCGTGTAGAGGATGCGCCAGGCCGTCGCGTCCTCGGGGACGCCGCGAGTGAACGACTCGGCGCGGATGAGCCTGCCGGGTTCGCCGGGCACGTCGCGCGGCGCGGCGTAGAACTCGTCGACCACCGGCGAGCCGCCGCGGACGGTCGCGCTGATCGAGCCGGCGATCACCGCGAGGAGCACGGCGACGACCGCGGCGATCGTGCGGGTCCAGCGTCGGAGGCCGGTCGGTTCCCCGGCGGCGCGCGGTCTCGGCTGGGTGCCCCGCACGGCGTGCCAGACGAGCAGGAGGCCGACGATGATGAGCCGCGCACCGAACACCACCGCGACGACGAGGAGCGTGATGTCGGGCCAGAGCAGGGCGAGCAGGCCGAACGAGATCCCTGCCACGCCGAGCAGCCCGGATGCGACGCGGGCGTCCCAGGTGACGCCGCGCCGGAAGGCGGCCAGGATCGACAGGGCGCCGTTCACGATGAGCGCGACCGCGACGACGAGGGCGACGGTCCGCACCGTGAGGCCCGGGAACAACAGGACGAAGAGGCCCGCGATGATCCAGAGCGCTGCGGTGACGATACGCCACCGCGGCATCCGCTCCTCGTCGTCGGGATCTCCGCCGCCCGCGAGTTCGAGGATGCCGGTGAGGAGGAGACCGGCGCCGATCAGGAGCGCGAGGACTCCCAACGACGTGGTCGGGCGGGTGAGGATCACCGCTCCGAGGATCACCGCCACGGCGCCGAGAAGGGCCCGGACCCATCGCGGCAGGCGGGCGAACCACGTCTCGAGCCGGTTCGTCATGCGTGCTCCTCGGTCGCGGGTGCGGGGGTGCCGGACTCTGCGGCGCGGCGCCGTTGCAGGCGGGTGTAGACGGTCACGGCGACGTTCGAGACGAGCGCGTAGATGATCGCCGTGCCCGCGAAGCTCTCCTCGGGGAAGATCGAGGCCGCGAGTCCGATGGCGAGCCCCGGGTTGCGGTTGGCGCAGGCGATGGCGAGGACCACGGCGTCGGAGCGGTCGGGACCGCCCAGCGCGTGGCCGACGGCGAGCCCCACCGCGATGAAGACGAACATCACCAGGAGCGTCACGAGCGAGAGGACGCTCAGCACCGCGGGGAACACGAGGACCAGCAGCGCGAGCAGGGCGACGCCCATCACGGAGTTCGCTATGGCGACGAGGCGGCCGCCGAACCGGTCGGCAGCGGTCGGCCAGAGTCGGCCCACGACGAACCCGATCGCGAGCGGCAGGAGCACCTGGGTGGCCATGGCGGTGGCGATGGTCAGCGGCGACAGCCCGAACGGACGGTCCATCAGCCGGCCGATGAGGTCGGACAGCGCGGGGATCAGCACGGGCGAGATCACGGCGACGGCGAAGGCGAGCCCGAAGGCGTAGCTCGAGCGTCCGCCGGAGCCGATCTCGGTGCGGGGCAGGAGTGCCGGGATCGGAGTGAGTGCGATCACGACCAGCGCCACCTCGGCCGCGTGCGGGAAGTCGAGGTAGACGTGCGCCGCGAGCGCGACGACCGGCATCACCACGAACATCGCCACGAGCGAGACGAACAGCACCCGCGGGTTGCGCAGCACCCACAGCAGGTCGTCCGGCCGGGCGGAGAGGCCGTATCCGAAGACCGTGATCGCGACCGTCGCCTGGATCACCGTCGACACCACCGTCAGGATGTCCATGTTCTGCCCTCGCTTCCCACTATCTCACCGTGCTCGCCCTGGCCGTCGCCGGCTCGACGACCGCGGGCAGCCAGCGGTCGATCGCCTCCCACACCACGGCGCGCACGGGCTTCGACGACAGCGTGACGTCGTGCAGGGCGCCCTCGATGCGGCGGATCGAGACGTCCATGCCGAGATCGGCGGCACGGCGAGCCACGCCGGCCACGTCGATGGCCGTGTCGGCGTGGCGCATCTGCTCCGACCAGGCCGGCTGCAACATGCTCCGCGCCGACAGCAGGACGAGCACGGGGATGCGCAGGCCGAGGCCGCGGGCCACCTGCCCGTGCCCGCGAAGCACCGCATTCAGCCAACCGCGGTTGGTCCGGAACCCGTGTTCGGGTCGCCATGCGGCCTCATACGTCCACTCGCCACCGAGCTCGGCAGACACCGTCCGGCTGTAGAAGCCGAGGTCGACCTCCGGGAAGGCGGCATACGGGTGGACCACGGCGCCGACCTGGACGACGGGCTCGAGGATGGCGCGGCCGACGGCCCTGGTCTGGAACTCCAGCCAGGGCGCGTTGAGCACGACGCCGTCGGCGACCTCCGGATGGCGCGAAGCGAACAGGCTCGCGACCAGCCCGCCGGTCGAATGGCCCATGAGGATCAGCGGGTCGACGGCACGGCGCCGGATCGCGTCGATGGCCGCGCCGAGCTCCTCGTCGTACACGGCGAGGTCGTCGACGTAGCCGGGCGTCTGGTGGGATCGGAGGCTGCGCCCGTACTTGCGGAGGTCGAGCGCGTGGAACCGACCGCCGCGACGTGCCCAGTACTCGGCGAGCTCGCGCTGGAAGAAGTAGTCCGACCATCCGTGCACGTAGAGCACGTCGAAGCGACCGGGCCCGTCGATGACCTCGTCGCGCGTGCGCCGCACCAGCGTGGCCACCACCGGGCCCTCCGCGTCGGGCGCCAACGCGATCTCGAGCCGCTCGTAGGGCGGCCCGAGCACGTCGCCCGACCAGTGCTCCACGTCGGCCTCAGGCGCCGGCGTCCCGGGTCGTCTCGTCGTCGTCGGCGGCCTCGTCGACGGTGTCGTACGAGGCGGCCACGACCGGCACGGTGCCCATCGGCATGGTGTCCTCCTGCCTGTCCACTGTCCTTCCCGGAAACGCTAGGCAATTCCGGGTTTCGGCGAATCACGGGAATGCGTAGTCTGCTGTCGACCGACTCCAGGCCGGTCGGGGTCGACGCCTTCGGGGGGTGAATGCCCATGCTCGGTCGCGCGCGCGAGCAGGCGGCCGTCGAGGCGTTGCTCGCTCGAGCCCGTGGAGGGCAGGGCGCCTCGCTCGTGATCGTCGGGGACCCGGGCGTCGGCAAGACCTCGCTCCTCGAACACGGCATCGCGGCCGCCGACGGGTTCCGTGTGGCGAGCGCCGTCGGCGTGCAGGCCGAGCGCGAGCTCCCGTTCGCAGGGCTGCAGCAGATCCTCGGTGCGATGCCCGACGCGGCCGATCGGCTGCCGGATCCGCAGCGTGAGGCGGTGGACGTCGCGCTCGGGCGGGCCGTCCAGCCGGCGCCTCGTCCCTTCGTGCTCGGCATGGCCCTCCTCGGGCTCCTCGCAGCGGCGGCCCGGGATCGGCCCCTCCTCTGCGTCGTGGACGACGTGCACTGGCTCGACGCCTCGAGTGTCCAGGTCCTCGGGATCGTCGCCCGACGGATCGAACGGCTGCCGGTCGCGATGCTGTTCGTGAAACGCGTCGGGCTCGACGCGCCCGGCGTCGACGGCATCCATGAGATGCAGGTCGGCGGGCTCGGCGAGGCCGACGCGCGCGCGCTGGTGCACTCGATCGCCGGTGGTCCGATGGACGAGCAGGTCGTCGCGCGCATCATCGACGAGGCCGGGGGCAATCCGCTCATGCTCCGCGAGGCGACGAAGGCCAGCCTGATGTATCTCGAGGGCCAGCCCGATCCGGGTGCCGCGAGCCTGCCCATGGCGAGCCGGCTGGAGCGGGCGTTCTCGAAGCGGCTGGCGCTGCTCGACGAGGGCCCGGCATCCGTCCTCCTGCTGGTCGCGGCCGATCCGACCGGGGACCCGAGGCTGGTCGCGCGGGCCGCCAGGGGCATCGGCCGCTCGATCGACGACCTCGGTCCGGCTGAGGCCGCCGGGCTCGTCCGGCTGGGTCGGCGGATCACCTTCGAGCACCCACTCGTGCGCTCCGCCGCGTACGGGCGCGCGAGCGGCGACGAGCTTCGCCGGGCGCACGCCGCGCTCGCGGGGGCGACGGACCGGCAGCGCGACCCCGATCGGCGCGCCTGGCACCAGGCGCTCGGGACCTTCGGGCTCTCCGAGTCCGTCGCCGCGGCGTTGGAGCAGTCCGCGGGTCGTGCCGGGGCCCGGGGCGGCTTCCTCGCAGCGGCCGCCTTCTACGAACGCGCCATGCAGATGGCGGAATCGCCGGCGACCCGGATCCGGTGCGCGGTGGCCGGCGCCACCGCGCTCGAGCTCGCGGGCGCGCAGCCGCGGGCGTTGCGCATGCTCCAGGAGGCGCGCTGGGACGCCGAGGACCCGGCCGACCGGGCCCGCCTCGACGTCGTGCGCGGGCGGCTGCTCTTCACCCTCGAGCGCAGCGAGCGGCCCGTCGAGCTGTTCCTCTCCGCGGCGGAGGCGCTGTCCGGAATCGACCCGCCGGCGTCGCGGGAGACGTACCTGGACGCGCTCTCGGCGGCCACCCTTGCGGCATCCGGCGAGCACGGTCGCGGCATCCGCTCGACGGCCGAACGCGCGCGCGAGGCCCCGCCGCCGGAACCCGGCGCGCACCGGACGATCGACCGGCTGCTGGAGGTCATGCGCGAGCTCGCCCTCGCCGAGCCGGCCGACTCGTTGCCGCTGCTGCGTCGTCACCTGCGCGAGTTCTCGGATGTCGCGGACGACCCGGGCGTGCGCGCCCGGTGGCTCTGGATCGCCAGTCGCCTCGCGGCGATCGGCTGGGACGAGCACCGGTGGAGCGCCTTCATCGAGGAGGGGACCGCGACCGCTCGCGCCGCCGGGGCGCTCACCGCCGTCGCGGCGACGACCACCACGGGAGTCGCGCTGGAGCTGCTGCGCGGGCGTGGCGCCGAGGCGCAGCGGCTCGCCGAGGACGCACTCGAGATCTGGGACTCCATCTCCATTCCGGCGGCACCGTACGGCGTCGCCGCGATCGCCGCGTGGAAGGGCGAGCCGAGCGGGGAGGCCCTGTTCGCGCGCGAGCTCGACGCGGCGGCGGAGCGCGGCGAGGGGATGGCGCGGGCGCTCGTCCACTGGGCACGGGCCCTCCATGCCGTGGGCGGCATGCGATACGAAGAGGCGCTTCCCCACGCACTGGCCGCAGCCCGGTACCCGGTCGTCATCGTGTACTCCACGTGGGGGCTCGTCGAGGCCGTCGAGGCGTCGGCCCGGATCGGCGACCGGGCGATGGCCGAGCAGACGCTCGACCGGTTGGCCGTCTCCACGGCCGCCGCGGGCACGGACTGGGCGCGCGGCGTACAGGACCGATCGGCCGCGCTCGTCGCGGACGAGGCGGACGACGCCGAGCGACTCCACGTCAGCGCGATCGAGCACCTCTCGCGGACCGGGCTCCGCGCCGAGCAGGCGCGTGCGCACCTGCTCTACGGCGAGTGGCTGCGGCGGCAGCGGCGCCGGGGGGATGCGCGCCTGCACCTCGATCGCGCCGTCGAGGTGTTCACGACCATGGGCGCCCAGGCCTTCGGTCGACGCGCGAGCGCCGAGCTGGCCGCACTCGGCGGCTCGGGGCCGACCGCCAGCGACTCGGGCGAGCTGTCGATCCAGGAGATCGCCGTCGCACGGCTCGCGAGCGAGGGACTGTCCAACTCCGCGATCGCCACGCGCATGCACCTCAGCGCGAGCACTGTCGACTACCACCTGCGGAAGGCGTTCCGGAAGCTCGGCATCTCGTCATCGGGCAGATCTGCGCGGTGGCGTGGCTCGCGATGGTCCTCGTCCGGAACGCGACCAAGGGGGCGCTGGGGCGGCATCCGGAGACCGGTCTGCGCGACGAGCGGTCGCGGCACGTGCGAACCAAGATCGCGCTCATCGAACGCGTCGCGATCGCCGCGATCGGCACGCTCGCGGTCGGGGCGATCCTGTGGACCTTCCCGTCCGTCCGCGCGGTCGGCATCACGATCCTGGCTTCGGCCGGCGTGCTCTCGATCATCGCCGGGCTGGCCGCGCAGACGAGCCTCGCGAACATGTTCGCCGGCATCCAGATCGCCTTCACCGACGGCATCCGCGTCGGCGACATCGTCGTGATCGACGGGCGTCAGGGCCGCATCGAGGAGATCACGCTCACGTACGTCGTCGTCGAGGTGTGGAACGAGACGAGCCTCATCATGCCGTGCACGTGGTTCATCACCACGCCGTTCGAGAACTGGTCGCATTCGGGGGACACCGCGATCGGCGAGGTGCGCCTGACCGCGGCGTGGGGTGTTCCGGTCGGAGCCCTGCGCGACGAGCTGCACCGCGTCGTCGAGGCAAGCGCGCACTGGGACGGCCGGGTGGCCGAGCTGCGCGTCGGCGACACGGCGCCCGACGGCGTCGTCCTCCTCGCGCAGTTCAGCGCCGCCGGCGACGTGGTCGAGCTGCTCCGGTTCGAGGTCCGCGAGGCGCTCGTCGACTTCCTCGACGCGCGCCACCCCGACGCACTGCCGCGCGTGCGGCAGGAGCACATCGAGACATCCGTCACGAAGGGATCGACATGACCGAGCTGATCGGAGTGAACCTCGGCAACTGGCTCGTCCTCGAGAAGTGGATGGCGCCCGAGCTGTTCGACGGCACCGACGCCGAGGACGAGTGGCACCTCACCCACGCGCTCGACGACACCATGCGTCGGGAGCGGTTCACCGTGCATCGCGACACCTGGATCACCGGGCGCGACTTCGCGTACCTCGCTGCGCGCGGGGTGCAGCTCGTGCGGCTTCCCGTGCCGTACTTCGTGTTCGGCGACGTGGAGCCGTTCATCGGCTGCATCGAGTACGTCGATCGAGCGATGGACTGGGCGGAGCGGTACGGGATCCGGGTGCTCGTCGACCTGCACACCGTCCCCGAGAGCCAGAACGGGTTCGACAACGGCGGCATCTGCGGGGTCTGCCGGTTCCACCAGTTCCCCGAGCACGTCGAGTTCGCCCTCACCGTGCTCGAGCGGCTCGCGGCGCGGTACGGCGACCGGCGCGGCCTGTGGGGCATCGAGGTGCTCAACGAACCGATCTCGCCCCAGCTCTGGGCGGCGCTCGACGTGCCGAGGCGGTACCCGGCGCTCGACCCCGAGCGCGCGGCCGGGTCCGAGGGCGTGCCGACCTCCTTCCTCCAGTCCTTCTACCGCGACGCCTATCGCCGGATCCGGGCCGCCGCTCCGGATGCCCGCGTGGTCCTCCACGACGGCTTCCGCATGCACGAATGGCTCGACTGGTTCGACGGCGAGGGTTTCGAGCACTTCGCCGTCGACACCCACATGTACGTGATGATGGCCGGCCAGCGCGACGTCGCCGGCTACCTCGAGTACATCCGCGGCACGTTCGGCGAGACCCTCGCCGAGGCGACGCGTCGCTTCCCCGTGATCGTCGGCGAGTGGTGCCTCGACACCAAGCAGGCCGCCCTCGCGGGGATGCCGGATGCGGACCGTCGCGCGTACAACCGCACCATCGCCGAGGCGCACCTCGCGGCGTTCGAACCGGCAACGGCCTGGACGTACTGGAGCTGGCGGATGCACGTCGACACGCCGGAACTCGACGTGTGGGACTTCCTCCGGGCCACGGAGGCCGGCTACCTCCCGTCGCCGGCGATCCGGCGCTGACCGGGCCGGCTCACGTCACGGCGCGTCAGGGCGGGACGCCGGGACCCCCGGCCGCATGCCCGCCGAACCGAGCACTCGTTCGACGGTGAGCTCGAGGACGATCCGCTCGGGGTTCGGCCTGGGCTGCCGGTACCTGGCCGCGTAGAGCTCGACCGCGAGGGCCACCGAGTCGGCGTCGGTGCGCAGCGCGACCGGACCCTCGAAGCTGATCCACCTCGCCCCGTCGACCGTGTTCACGCTCGCGCGTCCGCTGCGCTCGGCGTTGAGGAACTTCTGCGAGCCCCGGCTGCCGATGATGCGCACGATGCCGTCGAGGTAGGTGATCCCGACCGGCACGGCGTGGATGCGCCCGCGCCGGTCGATCGTCGAGAGCGTCGCGAGGTGGCGTTCGGCGAGGAAGGCGCGCGCTGCGTCGGTGATCACTGCGGTCGGGCTCCTCGCGGGGGGATGGTGGTCGCCGACATCCTCTCACCCGCGCCCGACCGGATGCCGCGCCAGGAGCCTCGTGCATGAAGATCCGGCGGATGGTGCCCCGGCAGGCGCCATTCGCCGGATCCTCATGCACTGCGCTGCGGTGTCCCGTGTTCGGTTACGCCGCCTTGCGACGGTAGATCCGCATGGCGAACCCGAAGGCGACCGCCGCGATGCCGACGAGCCAGGCGAGCGCGATCCAGATGTCGGCACCGACGGGCTCGCCCGCGAAGAGCGCCCGGGTCGTGTCGACGATCGCGGTCACGGGCTGGTTCTCGGCGAACCAGGCCACCGGGCCGGGCATCGAGTCGGTCGGAACGAACGCCGAACTGATGAACGGCAGGAAGATCAGCGGGTAGCTGAAGGCGCTCGCGCCGTCGACGGTCTTCGCCGAGAGGCCGGCGATCACGGCGATCCAGGTCAGAGCGAGGGTGAACAGCATCAGGATGCCGATCACGGCGAGCCACGCGCCCACCGACGCGCCGGTGCGGAAGCCCATGATCAACGCGACACCGATGACGATGGCGACCGACACGAGATTCGCGACGAGCGAGGTGAGCACGTGGCCCCAGAGCACGCTCGACCTCGCGATCGGCATGGACTGGAAGCGCTGGAAGATCCCGCCCTGCAGGTCGAGGAACAGCCGGTACGCCGTGTAGGCGACGCCCGAGGCGATCGTGATGAGGAGGATGCCGGGCAGCATGTAGTCGATGTACGACTCGGTGCTGCCGGTGTCGATCGCTCCGCCGAAGACGTACACGAACAGCAGCATCAGCGCGATCGGGGTGACCGCGGTGGTGATGATCGTGTCGGGGCTGCGGACGATATGGGTCAGCGAGCGGGCGGTGAGGACGCGCGTGTCGCTGAGGACGTGGCTGGTCATGATGACTCCCTTCCGGATGCTGCGCCGCCTGAGGCTTCCCCGGAGCGGGTCGGCTCGCCGACCAGCGCGAGGAACACCTCCTCGAGGCTCGGCTGCTTCTCGACGTACTCGACCTTCGCGGCCGGCAGCAGCCGCTTGAGCTCGGCGAGCGTGCCGTTCTGGATGATCACGCCCTCGTGGAGGATCGCGATGCGGTCGGCCAGCTGCTCGGCCTCGTCGAGGTACTGCGTGGTGAGCAGCACGGTGGTGCCGCCCTCGGCGAGGCGCCGGATCGTCTCCCAGACCTCGATGCGCGCCTGCGGGTCGAGCCCGGTGGTCGGCTCGTCGAGGAAGATGACCGGAGGGTCGCCGATCAGGCTCATCGCGATGTCGAGTCGTCGGCGCATGCCGCCCGAGTAGGTCGCGACCTTCCGCGCGCCCGCGTCGGTCAGCGCGAAGCGGTCCAGCAGGTCGTCCGCGATCGCGCCGGGATCCTTCAGGTGGCGGAGCCGCGCGACGAGCACGAGGTTCTCGCGGCCGGTGAGCACCTCGTCGACCGCGGCGAACTGCCCGGTCAGGCTGATGGAGCCGCGCACGTCGCCGGGCGAGCTCGCGACGTCGGATCCGTGCACGGTCGCCGTGCCGTCATCCGCCTTCAGCAGCGTCGAGAGGATGTTCACGAGCGTCGTCTTGCCCGCGCCGTTCGAGCCGAGCAGGGCGAAGATGCTTCCCGCGGCCACGTCGAAGTCGACTCCGCGCAGCACGTGCAGGTCTCCGAACGACTTCTCGATGCCCTGCACCCGGACCGCCGGCGCGGCGGATGCGGCGGCCGGTGCGGCCGATGCTGCGGTGCTCATCGGGGTCCCTCCTCTCGCTTCGCGTCGGCGATCGCCTTGGTCAGGCGCGCGCGCTCCTTGTCGATCCACTGGGTTCCGCCGTAGGCCTGGGTGAAGGTCTCGGCGAACTCGACGGGGTCGTCGCCGACGAGCTCGCCCACCGGCGTGCCGTCCACGGCGGCCCGCTCGAACAGGTCGGCGAAGTCGCCGAGCATCGTGACGAGCGTGTCGCCGTCGGTGATGCCGCCGTAGTACATGAAGTACCGTTCGAACGCCTTCGCGGCGCCGGCGTAGGGCTCGGGCAGGGCGGCGATGCGGGCCTTGTACTGGCGGTACTGCTTCTTCTGCTCGAGTGAGCCCGTGAGGGCTTCGATCCACTTGGCAGCCATGGTCACTGCGCTCCTTCGGTGTCGGTGTCGGTGTCGGTGTCGGTGTCGTTGTCGTTGTCGGTGTCGTCGTCGTTGCGGTGGTCGTCGTGGTCGCCCGAGTGGAGCCGCTCGATGCGTTCGGCCAGGAAGCTCCACGTGCGCCAGAACTCGTCGAGGTGGTCGCGCCCCCGGGCGTTGAGCGAGTACACCTTGCGCGGCGGCCCCTTCTCGGAGGGCACCTTCTCGACGTCGACGAGCCCGCGCTGCTCGATGCGCACGAGCAGCGCGTAGACGGTGCCCTCGGCGATGTCGGTGAAGCCCTGGTCGCGCAGCCAGGCCGTGATCTCGTAGCCGTACGCGGACCGGCCGGCCAGGAGCGCGAGGACGATGCCCTCGAGCGTGCCCTTCAGCATCTCCGTCGCCTGCTTGCCCATGCGGCCTCCTCGGCTCATCAGTGTTGTTGAGTACCGGTACATAGTAAGCACGAGTACCGGTACATAGCAAGACTGAATAGTGAATCTCCGGCCAACGCTGCGGCGGGCGGACGTCTGGCCGCATCACGGGCGCGCCATCCGCCGAGCGCGGTTAGTCTGGAAGCCGGGTCGGCGTGCAGCGACGGATGCCGCGGCGAAACGCCGGACCCGCGGGCACGAACCACGAACCACCGCCCGAACGGAGCTGCGCAGATGTCCTGGGACGACGACCCGACCGGTGACGGCTGGCGCGCGCCCGGCCCGAAGCCGTCCGTCCGCGAGGTGCTCGTCCGCGTCGCGGGTTCCCTCGGGCTCGTCGCCGCGGTCGTGGCGCTCGTGGTCGGAGCGGTCGCCGCAGTGACCTACTGGGGCGTCGCAGCGAAGCCGGAGGGGTTCGCCGCGCCATCCGCGACCGGCCGCGGAGCGCCGCTGCCGCCCGTGAGCGCGTCGCCCGCCGATGACGCCGGCGCCGAGGCCGGCGCCGAGTCGGCGCGCGACCCGAACAGCCTCACCGGCACCGAGGTCGCGCCGCTCGTCGAGCCCGAGTCCGAGGCCGAGCCCGAGGTCGAGGTCGACTGGCTCACCACGGTCGCCTCGGCGACCGGCATCCCGGAGCGCGCACTCTCGGCGTACGCCCTCGCGCACGTCGCGATCGCCGAGGAGGAGCCGCAGTGCGGCATCGACTGGACCACGATCGCGGCCATCGGAGCGGTCGAGTCGGGCCACGGCAGCCACGGCGACTCGGTCCTCGGTGCAGACGGCCGCGTGGCCCCGACCATCATCGGCCCCGCGCTCGACGGCGACGGCGTCGCCGCGATCCACGACACCGACGGCGGCGTGCTCGACGGCGACGCGACCTGGGACCGCGCCGTCGGCCCCATGCAGTTCATCCCGTCGACGTGGGAGCAGTGGGGAAGCGACGCGAACGCCGACGGCCACGCCGACCCGAGCCACATCGACGACGCCGCCTTCGCCGCGGCCCGCTACCTGTGCGCCTCGGGCCCGATGACCACACCCGAGGGCTGGCGCGAGGCCGTCTTCTCGTACAACCACGACGACGCCTACGTCGACAAGGTGGCGGGGATCGCGAGCGGGTACGTCACCGCCGTCGGATGACGGCCGGCTCGCTCCCGGCTCAGCGCCCCGCGGCGAGCACGTCCGCGGGGCGGAGCGTGCGCGCGTAGTCCTCCTTGAGGACCGCGAGGTGGAACCAGGCCTCGGTGCGGCTGACGCCGGGGAGGGCTCGGATGCGTTCGAGGCTCGCGTAGAGGGCCCCGGCCGACGGTTCGACGAGCGTCATGATCAGGTCGAAGCGACCGAGCGTGCGTGCGGCGAAGTCGACCCCGCGCCACCCCCTGATCGCCTCGATGACCGTGTCGTCGTCGCCGGCGAGGTTCAGACCGACGCCGAGCGAGAGCTGTCGCTGGGCGAGTCCGCGCGCCTCGACGGCGCTGATCTTGATGACCCCGCCGGCGATGAGCCGATCGACCCGGGTCGCAACCGCCGACGGCGAGAGTCGCACGGCCTCGCCGAGGGCCCGGAAGCTCGCGCGGCCGTCGCGCTGCAACTGCTCGATCAGCGCGGCATCGGTGGCGTCGATCCGAAGGCCGCCACGGTACTCGGAGACGAAGAATCCCTTGATCACGGTCGAGTAGATGAGCGTGGTGATGTCGACGACGCGCGGAAGCGCGCGGATCTGCGCCAGCAGGTGGTGCAGCGCGGGCATGGAGCCGAGCCGGATCTCGGTGACCAGGTCGTGCACGCCGCCGACCGCCGAGACGAGCACCGTCTCGGAGAGGCCGCGGAGGTGCTCGGCCACCGGTTCGGTGGTCCCGTCGGTGCGGATCGACACATGGGCGAGCACGTTCTGCCCGAGGAACGCCGGATCCACGGCGGCGACGACGCGCACGGTGCCGTCCGCGAGCATCCCGCGAAGCCGCGCGGACACCGCGGCGCGCGACTGCCCGAGTTCGGCCGCCAGATCGTGGATGCTCGCGCGACCGTCGTCCTGCAGCGCGCGAACGAGCTCGGCGTCGAAGTTCACCACGTGCGGCCCGATTCGCCGAGATTCCCTCGAACGCTCGGAAACTCTGACATATCACCAGCCTACGGGCTGTCTGGGCGGACGCGAAGCGACGAATGCGCGGATCTGCGAGCAGAACTCCAGTCGTTCTCGCGTCGTGCTGGAGTTCCGCGCTTGCCGCGCGATGCGGGCGCTCGTAGCATCCAACCCGTCGCCCGCCACGTCGGCACCGACCGACCGGCACCCCACCCACCCGCAAAGGAGCGGTCATGACCTCCACGCACAGCCGAGCCAGGCGCGCCGGCCTCGCCGCCTTCGTCGGCACCACGATCGAGTGGTACGACTTCTACGTCTACGCCACCGCGGCGGCGCTCGTCTTCGGGCCGCTGTTCTTCCCGAGCGAGGATCCCCTCGCCGAGACCGCCGCCGCCTTCGCCACGTTCGCGATCGCCTTCCTCGTCCGGCCGTTCGGCGGCATCCTCTTCGGCCACATCGGCGACAAGCTCGGGCGCCGCGTGTCGCTCGTGATCACGCTGCTCCTCATGGGCGTCGCGACCGTGCTCGTCGGCTGCCTGCCGACCTACGAGACGATCGGCATCATGGCGCCGATCCTGCTCGTGCTGCTGCGGGCGCTCCAGGGCCTCGCGGTCGGCGGCGAGTGGGGTGGCGCGGTGCTCATGAGCGTCGAGCACGCGCCCGAGAAGTCGAAGACGTTCTACGGCGGCTTCACGCAGCTCGGCAACCCGGCCGGTGCGCTGCTCGCCTCCGGCGTGTTCGCGATCATGACGCGCTTCGGCGACGACTTCATCATCAACGGCGGATGGCGCATCCCGTTCCTGCTCTCGATCGTCCTCATCGGCGTCGGCCTCTGGGTCCGCTACCGGGTCGAGGAGTCGCCGGTCTTCGAGCAGAAGATCGAGGGACGCCAGCAGTCCATGCCCCTCGCATTCGCCCTGCGGAACAACTGGAAGCCGATCCTCCTCGGCATCGGCCTGCTGCCGATCTCGACCGGCGGCTACTACCTCGCCACGACGTTCGCCACCGCGTACGCGACGGGCGCGCCGATCTCGATCGACGCCCAGGTGATCCTCGACGCGATGACGATCGCCTCCTTCATCGAGTTCGTCGTCACGCTGCCCGTCGCGTGGCTCGGCGACAAGTGGGGCCGCAAGAACGTCATGTACCTCGGCCTCGTGACCTCGGTTCTCACGTTCGCGCCGTTCATGCTGATCCTGCCGGGCCGCGTCGAGCCGCTCATCTTCCTGTTCGCGTCGCTCGTGCGCATCGCGATGAGCGCCACCTACGCGCCGATCGCCGCGATCCTCGCGCAGATGTTCCGCCCGCAGGCGCGGTACACGTCGATCGCGCTCTCCTACGGCGTCGGCGCGGCGATCTGGGCCGGGTTCTCGCCGTGGTTCGCGACGCAGCTCATCGCGTGGACCGGGGACATCTGGTCGGTCATCGGCATGTTCACCGCGATGGCCGTGCTCGCCGGGATCTGCACGAGGCTCGCGCCGCAGCACTCCGACGAGGCGCCCGCGACGGCGTCGTTCACCGCCCGCACCGACACGACGGGGATCACCCGGCCATGAGGAAGCTCGCCGCCTTCGACCGGCCCGACCAGGCCGGACCCCGGATCGTCACGGCCCGCGCCATCCACACCGTCGACGAGGCCTCGACGACGGCCACGGCGATGCTGATCGACCGCGGGCGCATCCTCGCGATCGGCTCGACCGCCGAGTGCGAGGGCGCCGCCGAGGCCGCAGGGCTCGCGGCGGAGCGCGTCGACCTGGGCGACGCGATCGTGGTGCCCGGGTTCGTCGACGCGCACGCGCACCCGCTCATGTACGGGCAGATGATGACGTGGGTCGACTGCGGGCCGGCGAAGGCGGACAGCATCCCCGAGATCGTGGCACTGCTGAAGGCCGCGGCGGCCGACCTGCCGGCAGGGCGTCCCGTGCGCGGCTACGGCTACGAGCACCGCAACCTCGTCGAGCAACGGCACCCCACCCGGTTCGAGCTCGACGAGGTCGCGACCGACCGCGAGGTGTACCTGATGAACGCGTCCGGCCACGGCGGGGTCGTGAACTCGTACACCTTCGAGGTCAACGGCGTCGACCGCGAGACGCCGAATCCGGCGGGCGGCGAGTTCTTCCGCGACGCCGACGGCGAACTCACGGGCGAACTGTCGGATGCCGCGTGCAACATCCTCACCGGCGTGCACGGCGTGAACGTCGGCCACCACGGGCCGAACTTCCACCTCGGCGACGAGCCCGAGGAGCACCTGCGCCAGCTCGACGTCGCGACGCAGCGCTTCCTCGCGGGAGGCGTCACCACGATCGGCGATGCCCAGGTGTCGCGTCGCGAGTTCGACATGTACCTCCGGCTCGCCGAGGCCGGTCGTCTCGAGCTGCGCGTGTCGATGTACCTGCTCTCGCACCTGCTCGACGAGGCCCTCGAGATGGGACTCGTGGGCCAGTTCGGCAACGCGCACCTCAGCTTCGCGGGCATCAAGTTCTACGCGGACGGCACGCTCGGCGGCTGGACCGCCTACTTCCCCGACGGCTACGTCGGCGACCCGTGCCGGACCGGCCAGCTCTACCACGAGCCCGCCGCCTACGCGGAGCTGATCCGGAGGGCCCACGTGGCCGGCCTGCAGACCGCGACGCATGCGCAGTCGCCGACGGCCATCGAGATGGTCGTGGCGGCGATCGAGGCCGCCCTCGCCGAGCGCCCCGACGACGACGCGCGTCATCGGATCGAGCACTGCGGCCTGCCGACCGGCGAGCAGATCGAGCGGATGGCGGCTGCCGGCATCCGTCCCGTGAACCAGCCGCAGCACTACTACAACTGGGGCGAGGGCGTGGAGCACGCGATCGGCACCCCGGGGGAGCGGTTCAATCCGCTCGGCGAGTTCGAGCGCGCCGGCGTGCCGATGACGATCTCGTCGGACGCGCCGGTCGCCGACCCGATCCCGCTCGAGGCCGTCCAGGCCGCGGTCACGAGGGTGACCCGCCGCGGCAACTCGCTCGGCCCCGGCGACCTGCGGATCTCGGCGCTCGCCGCGTTGCGCGCGCACACCTACGAGGGTGCCGCCTCGCTCGGCCGCGAGGACGACCTCGGTTCGCTCGAGGTCGGCAAGGTCGCCGACTTCGCCGTGCTCGCCGACGACCCGCTCGCGGTCGAGCCCGAGCGGATCGCCGAGATCGCGGTGCTCCAGACCTGGGTGGGCGGCGAGCCGCGGTACGTGCTGGAGAACGCATCGACCGCGGCGCTGAAGGAGGCGGTCCCGGCATGAACGAGGCGATGATGATCATGGACGAAGCACGCGGCGAGACGGCCGAGCGGTACGCCGACACCGCAGGCCGGGCGGTCCTGGAGACCATCCGCGCCTACGGCGTGACGACGATCTTCGGCATCCCGGGCACGCACAACCTCGAGTTCTACCGCCCGCTCGCCGAGCTCGGCATCCGCGCGGTCACGAACCGGCACGAGCAGGGCTCGGGGTACGGCGCCGACGGCTGGGCGCAGCAGACCGGGCTGCCCGGTGTCGTCATCACGACCTCGGGCCCGGGCCTCCAGAACGCGATGAGCGCCATCGGCACGGCGTTCTGCGAGTCGCGGCCGCTCATCGTGCTCTCGCCCGGCGTGCCGCTCGGCGAGGAGTTCCGCGACGTCGGCACGCTCCACGAGACGAAGGACGCCTCGGGCATGGTCGGCGCGATCGCCGAGTGGTCGCGTCGCGTGACCGACGCCGCCGAGGCGGTCGAGGCCGTGCACGACGCGTTCGAGCTCTTCCGCTCCGGCCGGCCGCGCCCCGTCCACATCGAGGTCCCGCTCGACGTGCTCGAGGCGCCGGCCGATGTGCCCGCCGTCGAGCGGGCGGCGCGCCCGGCACCCGCGCCCGAGCGCGGCGAGGCCGCGGCGATCCGAGCGGCCGCCGAGTTGCTCGCCGGAGCCGAGTCGCCCGTCATCGTCGCGGGCGGCGGCGCGACGCGGGCCGTGCTCGAAGTCACCGCGCTCGCCGAACGCCTCGGCGCGCCGGTGCTGACCACGCTCAACGGCAAGGGCACGCTCGACGAGCACCACCCGCTCTCGCTCGGTTCGAACCTCCGGCTCGCCGCCGCGCGCGAGGTCGCCGAGGCGGCCGACGTGCTCGTCGTGCTCGGCTCCAAGCTCGGCGAGGCCGAGCTGTGGGCGCCGCGGCTCGAGGCGCGAGGGCGGGTCGTCCGCGTCGACCGCTCCGAGGCCCAGGTGCACAAGAACCTCGAGGCGACCGTCGGCATCGTCGGCGAGTGCGCCGCGGTGGTCGACGCGCTGCTCGAGGCGCTGCCCGGCGGCCCGCGGCCGGCGCCCGACCTGGCCGGCGCGCGGCGCGCGATCGAGGAGGAGACGCGACGGGCGGCGCCGGACGACGTGGCGCTCGCGGAGCGCATCGCCGAGGCGCTGCCGGAGGACGCGATCGTCGCCGGCGACTCCTCGCAGATCGTCTACCTCGCGCTCGCCAACGTGCTGCGCCGGTCGAGCCCCCACTCGCTGCTCTACACGCCCACCTACGCCACGCTCGGCTACGGCCTGCCCGCAGCGATCGGCGCGCGCGTCGCCCGCGACGACCGACCGGTGGTCGCCGTGATCGGCGACGGCGCGCTCATGTTCGCCGTCAACGAGCTGATGACCGCGGTCGAGCAGCGCCTCGACCTGACGGTCGTGTGCGTCGACAACGGCGGCTACGCCGAGATCAGGCAGAACGAGCTCGATCGCGGCATCCGCCCGATCGGCGTCGACCTCGTCCAACCCGATTGGGCCGCCCTCGCGACCGCCTTCGGTGCGAGCGGCGTGCGAGTGGACCACGAGGACGAGCTCGGCGACGCGATCCGCGAGGCGATCGCCGCGGGCGGCGTCCGGCTCCTGCACATCCGGCAGTCACGGCTGTGACCGGTCTCCGCCCGCGCTCCGACTGCAGCACTCCGAGAGGAATCGACATGCACGACCCGAACCCCGAGCACCCGGATGCCGCGGCATCCGCCTCGACCGGCTCGCCCGCCGCGTCGCCCGTCGGCCCCGTCGACGCGAGCCGCGTCCCGCGCTTCGCCGGGATCGCCACGTTCGCTCGGCTGCCGCGCCTCGAGGATGTCCCGCGGGCCGACGTCGCCGTCGTCGGCATCCCGTTCGACAGCGGGGTGAGCTACCGGCCGGGAGCGCGCTTCGGGCCGGCCCACGTCCGCGAGGCGTCGCGCCTGCTCCGGCCGTACAACCCGTCGCAGGACGTCTCGCCGTTCGCCGCTCAGCAGGTGGCGGATGCCGGCGACCTCGCCGTCAACCCGTTCAGCATCGACGAGGCGGTGGCCGAGATCGAGCGCGGCGCCCGCGCGCTCGACGAGCGCGCCGACCGGCTTCTCGTGATCGGCGGCGACCACACCGTCGCGCTGCCGCTGCTGCGTGCGGTGCACGCCAAGCACGGCCCGGTCGCGGTGCTCCACTTCGACGCGCACCTCGACACCTGGGACACCTACTTCGGCGCCCCCGTGACGCACGGCACGCCGTTCCGGCGGGCGTCCGAGGAGGGCATCATCGACCTCGACGCGAGCATGCACGTCGGCACGCGCGGCCCGCTCTACGGCATCGAGGACCTCGCCGACGACGAGCGTCTCGGCTTCGCGATCGTCACGAGCGAGGACCTCGAGGTGCACGGAGTGGCCGCGGCCATCGAGCGCATCCGCACGCGCATCGGCGACGCGCCGCTGTACATCTCGATCGACATCGACGTGCTCGATCCCGCGCACGCCCCGGGCACGGGGACGCCGGAGGCCGGCGGCCTGACGAGTCGCGAGCTCCTGCGCATCCTGCGGGCGCTCGCCGACAAGCGGATCGTGGGGGCCGACGTCGTCGAGGTCGCCCCCGCCTACGACCACGCGCAGCTCACCGCCGTCGCGGCCTCGCACGTCGCGTACGAGCTGATCAGCGCGATGGCGCCGCGCAGCGGAAGGCGGCCGGCTTCGGCCCGCTGAGAGTGCGGCGGCCCGCAGCGGCGGCGCGCCCGACTCGAGCCCGCCGTCAGCCGTCGGCCGCCGCGCGCTGCGCGACGATCGCCGCCGCGATGCGCCCGACGAGCTCGACGGGCAGCTCGTCGCGGTGCCGGAACGTCACCGAGTCCGCCCCCGATCGGTACGGCTCGACCTCGGACTCGAGCGGCTCGGGCAGCGTCGGCACGGGGTAGATCCCGATGTGCTGCTTCCAGCCGGCGAAGTGGAGCGCGTAGCGCCCACCGAGCATGACCGCGGCGATGCCGTACCGCATCTTCTCCACGGGCTCGGGCACCTCGGCGAGGATCGCCGCCCGCACCTTCCGGAGTCGCTCGGCGACGTCATCGGGGAAGGAGGCGACGTACTCGTCGACGGTCTGCGCTGCCATGACGTCAGGCTGGCACCCGCACGCACGGCCCGTCACCAGGCGCGCGGCACGCGAACGCGACATCCGACCCGCCAAGGTCCCTGTTCGCGGGCTCACCTCGAGTGGTAGGAAGGCCGCATGGGGGAGACGACGGAGACGGGCGGAGCCGCGACGACGGACTCCGCGAAGCGCTACGCGCTCGGCGCGCTCATCGCGACGTGCGTGTCGGCGCTGGTGGTGAATGCGAACACGTCGGCGGTGTCGATCCTGATCCCGGCGATCTCCGAGGACACGGGCACGCCGACCGACACGCTGCAGTGGGCCGTGACGGGCTACTCGCTCGTGGGCGCGGCGGTCATCGTCACGTCGGGGTCCCTCGGCGACGTCTTCGGGCGACGACGGATCTTCCTCGGCGGCCTGTTCCTGTTCATCGCCTCGTGCGTGTTCATCGCGCTCTCGCAGGAGGGCCTCGGGGTCATCGTCGGCCGATGCATCCAGGGCGCGGCGGGAGCGACGATCCTCGCGTGCGGCATGAGCCTGCTCTCCGCGGCGAACTCCGGGAAGGCGCAGCTGCGCGCCGTGACGCTGTGGGGCGCGGCGTCCGCGGTCGGAGCCGCCGCAGGCCCGCTCGTCGGCGGCCTGCTCGCCTCGACGCTCGGCTGGCAGGGCCTCTTCTGGATCGACGCCGCGATCGCCGCGGCCTGCGTGCCCGTCACGCTCCTCGCCGTGCGGGAATCCAACGACCCGACCCGTTCCCGCTCGATCGACATCGCGGGCACGATCCTCATCGCCGCCATCCTCGCGCCGCTCATCTTCGCGCTCACGAACGGCAGCGCCTGGGGCTGGCTGTCGTGGCAGACCCTCGGATGCTTCGCCATCACGATCGCCGCGACCATCGGGTTCGTCGTGGTCGAACGACGGGTCGCGGCGCCGCTCCTCGACCTGAAGCTGCTGCGGAACGTGGTCCTCGTCGGCGCGACGCTCTCGATCCTCCTCGGCTCGGGCACGATCAACGCGATCATGTACGTCGTCAGCCTGTACTTCCAGGACCCGTCGACGCTCGGCATGGACGCCTTCCAGGCCGGTCTCGCGACGCTGCCGGTCGCGGCGGCGGCCGTGGTGCTCTCGCCGCTCATCACGCCGATCGTCGGGCGGATCGGTGCCCGCACCACGATCGCGCTCGGCTTCGTCATCATGTCGGCGGCGTTCGCCGCGCTCGCGTTCGTGCAGGAGTCGTGGGGGTACGGCATGTTCGTCCTTCCGCTCGTCGCCGTCGCGGCGGGCATGAGCCTGCAGAACGGCCCGTGCTCGTCGCTGTCGACCGCGGCCGTCGAACCGCGCGAGGTGGGTGCGGCCTCGGGGGTGTCCAACATGGCCCGCTACGTCGGCGCGGCCGTGATGACGGCCATCGTCGCGTCGGTGTACGGCGGCGTGAGCAGCCGCAGGGTCGAGGCCGGTGAGACGGATGCCGCGGCCCTCGCCGACGCGTTCTCGTGGGCGTCGATCTCGATGGGCATCTGGTGCGTGCTCGGCATCGGCCTCGTCTTCCTCGTCGCGCGGCAGGTGCGCCGTCGCCCCGGCGAGTTCGAGGTCGCGGCCGCGGCGGCATCGCTGTCGCACACGCTGGTGCCGCCGGACGGCTCCGCCGGTCCGGCGACGGAGCCGGCGGCCGGCGGGCGTCGCTGAGGCGCGACACCGGGTCGGCGGAGCGGCGTGCGTGCGATCCGCCGCGCCCGGCGGGGGCATGCGGCGTCTCGGCCACCCTGCGAATTCGCATCCTGCACTAACGTTTCCGCCCGACGTGGCGTAGATTGCGATATATCGCGTCGACTCGCGCTATATCGCGTCGCCGTCGACGCGAGTCCGCAGCGACGAGGCGACGGGAGGGGCGGGCGCATGGACCTGGATGACCGCAGGAGGTCGGGAGCGAACCGACGTGGGAGTCGGCGATGAGCGGGCTCGAGGTCGTGCTCGCGGCCCTCGGCATCATCGTGCTGCTCGGGATCGCGAGCTTCGTCACGCTCGTACTCGTCGTGCGTCACGTCTACCGCCGCATCCGCCGCAGCCGTCGCGTCGACGGCGCCCTGCTGCGCGGGAAGGCACGGGTCAGCCGCGGGCCGCAGCGACGCATCCTCGACCTGCGCGTGCGTCTCGACGACGCCCTCGCGAGCGGGCAGGCGGCCGTCGAGCTCTCGGCGCGCAGCCCCGGCCCGCACGGGGAGCTGCCCGGCATCTTCCGACGCATCACGGAGGAGGGTGCCTCCCTCGATGCGCAGCTTCGCCTGATGGAGAGCGAGATCGACCGGTCGGTGCTCGCCGTCGAGCTCCCGCGTGCGACCGAGCGCGTCGCCCAGGTCGAGGCGCTCGTCCGGCGCATCCGCTCCGCGGTGGCGTCCGGGCTCGCCGGCGCCTCCGACGACGGGCTGTCGGTCCTGCGGGCCGACATCGACCGCGAGGTCGCCGCCCTGCACGCGGGCGTCGAGGAGCTGCACGCCCTCACCCTGCGCGATCTCGCCGAGCCCACCGGGCACCCGGCGGCATCCGGCGACGCCGCCCTCCGAATCACCGAACCCGCCAGCTCACCAGTCCGAGACAAGGGGAACCGACCATGAGCGACAACACCTCCCGGATGCGGACCATCTTCCGGAGCAAGACCACCAAGGCCCTCGACAAGATCGAGGACCCGCGCGACACCCTCGACGACAGCTACGACCAGCAGGTGAAGCTCCTGCACGAGGTGCGCCGCGCGGTCGCCGAGGTCGCGACGGCGAAGAAGCGCATCGAGCTGCAGGGCCAGGAGATGGGTGCGCGCTACCAGCGCCTCGGCGCGCAGGCGCGGGATGCGTTGGCGCAGGGCCATGAGGACCTCGCGCGCGTGGCACTCGAGCGCCGGGCGCTCCTCGAGGGCGAGGTCTCGAAGCTGCGGACGCAGTACACGTCGCTCGAGACCCAGGCGGCGCAGCTGCAGGAGCGCGAGCGTCGGCTCGCCGACCAGATCGCGGCGTTCCGCGTCGAGAAGGAGACCATCAAGGCGACCTACACCGCGTCGGCCGCGCAGGTGCGGGCGAACGAGGCCGTCGCCGGGCTCAGCCGGAACATCGACGACATCGGCACGAGCCTCGACCGGGCCCGCGACCGGGTCGCTCAGATGCAGGCGCGCGCCGCCGCGACCGACGAACTGCTCTCGAGCGGGGTCCTGAAGGACCTCACCGCGGCACCCGACGCCGACATCGAGCGGCAGCTCGCCGCGCTCTCGGCACAGGCCGAGGTGGACCGCCAGCTCCAGTCGATGAAGGGAGCCGCGGGCACCGGCGCCGCGGACGGCGCTGCGGCCGGACGCGTCGACGACGGGGCGAACGGCTGGCTGAGCATCGGGCAGGGCCCGACGAACTGACCCCGGCCGGGTCGGCTCCGGTCTCAGGACGGCTCGGGGCCGGCCCCGGCCGCGCTATCTCCCTCGCCCGACGCCGCGCGTGCCGCCGCCGCGGCCCGCTCGACCCACTTCGGCACGTCGCCGTAGCGCTGAGGCGGCACGAGCTGCCCGGCCGCGCTGTGCTCGACGAGCTGCGACATCCGCCGCTCGCGCGTGGCCGCCTGCTTCGCCGAGACCACCCAGTGCACGACGAGCTTGCGGTAGCTCGGCGTGGCCACCTCCCAGAAGGCGGATGCCGCGGCATCCGCCTCGAGCATGGCCGTGAACTCGGGCGGCAGGGCCTGTTCGGGGTTCTCGAACGAGTAGATCGACGAGCGGTCGTCGCGACGTCGTTCGAACGCGGCGATGCCGGCCGGCCGCATCCGGCCCTCGGCCGTGAGCCGTTCGACGTGCGCGATGTTCACGGCCGACCAGACGCTCGTCGGCTTGCGCGGCGTCCAGCGCTGCCGGCGGGCGACGTCGTCGATGCGCTGCGACACGGAGTCGATCCAACCGAAGCACAGCGCCTCGGGCACCGCCTCCTCCCACGTCAGCCCGCGTTCGGGCGCGCCCTTCTTGTAGAGGCCCATCCACAACTCGGTCGCGCTCTCGTGGTTGGCCTCGAGCCACGCGCGGAACTCCGCGGGCCCCGAGAAGAAGATCGCGGGCCGCTCGGGCGTGCCGCCGGGTGTGCCGATCGTGCCGGTCATGCCTCGAGTCTGGCAGGGGCCGCCGACGTCGGTCCGGTGCACCGGACGACCCCGCCTCCGCGGGCCCGAACGATCCGCCCGTGCCGGTCCTCCGGCGGTCGGCGTAGGGTGAGGCCATGTCCGACACCGCCATGCCCGACGCCATCCGGGCGTTCGTCGACACGACCGACGCCGGCGACTCCGAGGGGTTCGTCGCCGCCTTCACCGAGGACGCGTACCTGAACGACTGGGGCCGCGAGTTCCACGGCCGCGACGGCGTCGCGAGCTGGAACGAGACCGACAACATCGGCAGGAACGCCCACTTCGAGGTGCACGGCATCCGGGAGGGCCGGAAGCCGGAGCAGTACCTGGTGAACGTGACCGTCACGGGTGACGGCTACAACGGGCCCGGCCTCTTCACGTTCGACCTCCGGGACGGGCTGATCGCGCGATTCCTCATCGCGTGACCACGGTTGGTCGCGACGTGCCGCCCCTTGCACAGCGCGACGCGACGGCGCACACTGCATCCATGACCACTGAGGCCGATGAGCAGCAGGCCGTCGAGCACGTCGTCGCACGCCTGCTGGAGCGCTTCCCCTCCCTCGACGAGGATCACGTCCACGCGATCGTCGACGAGGAGCACCACCGGTTCGACGGTCGACCGGTCCGCGACTTCGTCCCCGTGCTCGTCGAGCGTGCGTCGCGCAAGCGGCTGGAGACCGAGGCGCCGAGCGTCCGCCTCGA
The DNA here is from genome assembly GCF_052748445.2 of Agromyces molybdatiresistens. Lineage (NCBI taxonomy): Bacteria > Bacillati > Actinomycetota > Actinomycetes > Micrococcales > Microbacteriaceae > Agromyces > Agromyces molybdatiresistens. Next base: position 760,019 of record NZ_CM188258.1, read on the forward strand.
ACCGGACGCCGCGGAGCTGGCCGCCGCCGACCAGGTGCGCCGCACGGGCGGCTCCGAGGCCGATCCGATGGAGGTCGCCCGGCGCGGCGACGCCGAGGGCGGCGACTTCCTCTTCGGCGACCTCGGCGGGCGCGCGTCCTGACGGGACCTTCCGCCGCGTGGGCGGGAGCCGGCCGACGTACGATTGCGGGAGCACGCCCGACGATCGAACGGGAGGCGCCATGGTCCAGGTCAACGTCCTCGGGATCGCGCTCGACGCGGCCCGGCAGCACATCGTCCTGCTGAAACCGCTCGGCGAGGAGTCGGGCGAGGGCCGGGTGCTGCCGATCTGGATCGGCGAGCAGGAGGCGACCTCCATCCTCATCGCCCTCGGCGGCGATCACGCCCCGCGCCCGCTCACGCACGACCTCATGGTCACCCTGATCGAGGCGGTCGGCGGCACGATCGACCGGATCGACGTGACCCGCATCGAGGAGGGCACGTTCTACGCCGAACTGACGCTCGTCACCCCGACGGGTCCGCTCGTCATCGATTCGCGGCCGTCGGATGCCATCGGCATGGCCGTTCGCGTCGAGGCGCCGCTGTTCGTCGCCGACGCGGTCATGGATGACGCAGGCATCCCCGCCGAGATGGTCGAGCACCACGACAGCGAGGAGGAGGAGAAGCTCGAGGAGTTCAAGAAGTTCCTCGAGGACGTCGACCCGGAGGACTTCCAGGGCTGAGCGCCCGCACGGCGCGCGGTGGCCCGGGGAGCGCCGGACCGGGACCGAGCGCGTGACACGACCCGTCGGCGCACTCCAGACTGTGGAGCACCGTCTTCACGAAGGAGTGATCAATGGGTCCACTGACGACGATCGGGTTGCCGATCGCCCTGGGCGTCATCATGTTCGGCCTCGGCCTCAGCCTGACCCCGCGCGACTTCGCGCGGGTCGCGACGCAACCGAAGGCGGTGATCGTCGCGCTCGCCTGCCAGCTGGTCCTGCTTCCCGCCGTCTGCTTCGGGCTCGTCCTGCTGTTCGACCTGCCACCGGTGCTCGCGGTCGGCATGATGCTGCTCGCCGCGTCGCCCGGCGGGACGACCGCGAACCTGTACTCGCACCTGTTCCGGGGCGATGTCGCGCTGAACATCTCGCTCACGGCGCTCAACTCCGTGATCGCGGTGTTCACGCTCCCGCTCATCGCGAACCTCTCGATCGCCTACTTCCTCCCCGGAGACGACGGGCTGGGCCTGCAGCTCGCGAAAACCGTCGAGGTCTTCGCCATCGTCCTGCTCCCCGTGGTCGCCGGCATGCTCGTGCGGCGCTGGAAGCCCGCGTTCGCCGACCGGATGGATCGGCCGGTCCGGATCGCGTCGATCGTGATCCTCGTCGTCGTCATCGCCGGGGCCATCGCGTCGAACCTGCAACTGCTCGTCGACAACTTCGGCAGGCTGGCTGGCATCACCGTGCTCTTCTGCCTGCTGAGCCTCGGGATCGGCTACCTCGTCCCGCGCCTGCTCCGGGTCGAGCGCCGCCAGTCGATCGCGACCTCGTTCGAGATCGGCATCCACAACGCCACCCTCGCGATCGTGATCGCCCAGACGGTCATCGGCAGCGTCGAGATGAGCCTGCCGGCGGCCGTCTACGGCGTGCTCATGTTCTTCGTCGCGCTCGGCTTCGGCTTCCTCATCCGTGGCAGGGGGCCGGATGTCGCGGACCCGAGCCGCGCCGAGCCGGAGCCGTCGGACGGGGCCGTCAGCCCGCACTCGTAGCATGGCCCTGTGAGTGTGCTCCCGGTGGTCGCGGTCATCGAGATCGTCGCGGGCGTCGCCCTCATCGCGCTCGGCCTCTACGAGGTGTTCCACACGCTGCTGCATCCGACGGGGCGGGGGCGGGTCTCGCATCTCACCGCGCGATCGACGTGGAACCTGTCGTCGAGCCTCGGTCGGCGGGGCCGCACGCTCGCCGGGCCGCTCGCGGCCGTCGCGGTCGTCACCCTCTGGGCGGCGATGCAGGTCGTCGGCTGGGGGCTCGTCTACCTGCCGTTCGTGCCCGACGGCTTCGCGTACAACCCCGGCATCGACCCCTCGGCGTATCCGGCGTTGCTCGAGGCGCTCTACTTCTCCACCGTGAGCATGTCGACGCTCGGGCTCGGCGACGTCTACCCGGTCGCGCCGTGGTTGCGGGTGATCGCGCCGCTGCAGGGCCTCATCGGGTTCGCACTGCTCACCGCCGCGGTGTCGTGGTTCCTCCAGCTGTACCCGGCGCTGGGACGCCGGCGAGCCCTCGCGCTGCGGATCGCGCTGATCCGTCGCGCCGACACCGCCGGGCACGTGCTCGACATGGAGTCCGTGACCTCGAGCGGCCTGCTCGACTCGCTCACAGCCGACCTCGCGCAGTCGCGCGTCGACCTGTGGCAGAACGCCGAGACCTACTACTTCACCGAGGACGAGGCGGTCGCCTCGCTCGCCGCGCAACTGCCGTACGCCCGCCACCTCGCGCAGGTCGCGCGCCGCTCGGACGACCGCACGGTGCGCAACAGCGGGCAGATGCTCGAGGAGGCCGTCGACGACTACGCGAACGTGCTGCGCGAGAGCTTCATCGGGCACGCCGAGGACACCGAGGCGGTGCTCATGGAGTTCGCGCGTCAGCACCGCCAGCACGCCGCCGCCGTCGACGGGCTCGCCGGCGGCGCGTCCGACTGACCGGGTCGGGCACCGGCCCGCGCCCGGCGCGGCCGGGCAGAATGGCCGACATGGATGCCGCGTTCCCCGCCCTGACCGAGATGCCCGCGCCGCAGTTCGTGATGTCGGGGGAGGGGCGCCGGATCGCGACGTACTCGTGGGGCGAGGAGGACGCGCCGACCGTCCTGTGCGTGCACGGCTTCGCGTCGAGCTGTCGCGACAACTGGGTGAGCACCGGATGGGTGCGCGACCTGCTGCGCGCCGGGTTCCGCGTGCTCGGGGTCGACCAGCGCGGGCACGGGGCGAGCGACACGCCGCACGAGGCATCCGCCTACGGCATGGACGCGTTCGTCGACGACCTCGTCACCGTCCTCGACACCTACCTCGTCGACACCGTGCGCTACGCGGGCTACTCGCTCGGCGCCCGCGTCGGCTGGCAGGCGGCGGTGCAGGTCCCGCAGCGCATCGAGCGCGCGGTGCTCGGCGGCATCCCCGACGGCCGGCCGCTGGCGCGCATGCAGATCGCACAGGCGCGGGCCTACGCCGAGCACGGGACGCCGGTCGAGGACCCGGTCACGCGCAACTACGTCACTCTCGCCGAGCGGGTCGCCGGCAACGACCTGCTCGCACTCGTCGCGCTCGCCGAGGGCATGCGCCTCGGCGACGCCGATCCCGACCCGTCGAACCCGCCGCCGCAGCCGATCCTGTTCGCCACGGGCACGGAGGACGCCATCATCGAGCAGTCGCGAGCATTGGCCGCGGCGACGCCGGACGGGTCGTTCGCCGAGATCCCCGGCCGGCACCACTTCAACGCGCCCGGATCGCGGGAGTTCCGGACGACGGCGATCGAGTTCCTGTCGGCCGGATGAGCCGCGGCCGGCGCGCGGCCGCCGCGCCCGCCGCCCCGCGTGCGGTCAGGCCGTCTCGAAGTACAGGTGCGCGTGCAGCCGGCAGCGCGGGTTGAAGGCCGCCCCGCACCCGGGGCACGCGTCGACCTCGAGGTAGGTCGCGATCGGCAGCTCGTCCCCGCAGGCACCGCACAGGATGGCGTGCTCGCCGCGCTCGGCGACGGGCCACTGCCGTGCGGGGTGCCCGGCCGCCTCCTCGTGGCACAGGTGGCACGGGTAGTACTCGCCGCAGCACGCGAAGCGGATCGCGACGATGTCGACCTCGGTGCGGTAGTGCACGCAGCGCGTCTCGTCGTCGACGACCGCGCCGAGCACTCGGGGTCGCGCGGCGGGTTCGTCGTGGGACATGCGTTCCATCATCGCCGACGATCCGTCGAGACCAGCTCAGCCGCGGAACACCAGGATCGGCAGCAGCACGAACGCCGACCAGAAGGCCGCGGCCACGAGCACGGTACCGAGCAGCGCCACGAGCGCGAGCCCCCACGGCCGCACGCGCAGGGCGCCGACGGCGAGCGTCAGGGCGCCGACGCCGAGTTCGATCCACCACCACACCGGGCTGGTCGTGTCGGCGACGACCGTGAGCCCGTAGACCCCCTCGCCGACGAGCACCCCCGCAAGCACCGACGTGCCGAGGGCGAGCCGCATGCCGCGGCCCCGCAGCGCGTGGGCCGCCCACCCGATGACCGGGCCGGCGAGCATGCCGACGATCGCCCAGGTCGTGGGGTCGAACGCGAAGCCGCGCCATCCGGATGCGACCGCGTAGCCGAGCGTCAGCGCGACGAAGCCCGCGGCCCCCGCGATCACCGCCTCCGGGGTGCTTCGCGCGAGGAGCAGCACCAGGATCGCGGTCGGGATCGTCCACCCGCCGGCGGAGTTCGCGAGCGACGCGGTCTCGGGCGGGAGCAGCAGCTGACCCCACGAGGTGAGCGCGCCGAGCGCGAACGCGACGGCGACGACGAACAGGATGCGCCGGGCGGCGGCGAACCACGGATGGCGCGGTGCACGGAGGACGACCGGGACCGGGCCGACCGGGACCGGGCCGACCGGGCCGGGGCCGACCGGGACCGGCGCAGCGGCCGGCGCCGACGTTCCCGCGCCCGGACCTGCCGGCACCGCCGCTCCCGCCCCGGGCGCCGCAGCGCGGGGCGCCGCAGGAGGACCAGCCCGTCGTGCCATGCACCGCACGCTAGACGCGATCGGTCCGCCCCGCGTCATCCGCTCGGCTGACTCGCAGGAGGTCGTGACCGCACCGTGACCGAGCCCTGATCGCGCGGCCGGGCGCACCGGGCTGCCGGCGCACCGGACGGACGCCCGCCCGCGCAGGGCCATTCGCAGCAGATCCGCAGGTGCGCCGGAGGTGCGTGCGCCTACCGTCGGAGCATGGGCGAGGGTTCCGGCCGGAGGGGGAGCGCGCGCACCGCGCCGCCGCGGTGGAGCCCGCTCCGACGGCCGCACGACCCGCCTCCGGCGTGGACCCGCGCGCTCGCCGATGGCGACGACGCGGGGCTCTTCGGTCCCGGCAGCGCCGTGTGGGCCGTCAACGGCGCCCTGCCGACACTCGTCGCCGGCATCCGCGCACTCCTCCTGCAGACCCTCCACCCGGGGGCGATGGCCGGCGTCCACGACCACTCGCGCTACCGGGACGATCCGCTCGGCCGGCTCGACGGCACGGTCCGGTGGGTCGCGACGACCACGTTCGGCGACCGGCGCGCCGCGGCCGCCGCCTGCGCGTCGGTCTCGCGCCTGCACGAGCGGGTGACCGGGACCTATGTCGACGCGCTCGGCGCGGTGCGCCCCTACGCGGCCAACGACGAGGACCTGCTGCGGTGGGTGCACGACGCGTTCACCCAGGCCTTCATCGGCGCGCACGAGCGATGGGGCGGCCCGATCCCGGGTGGGCCGGACGCGTACGTGCGCGAGTGGGCCGAGGTCGGCCGGCTCATGGGCGTGCGCGAACCGCCGACGACCCTCGCCGGACTCCGCGCCGAGCTCGACGGCTTCCTCGCCGACGCCCGGCCGGACGAGCGCGTCGCCGCAGCCGTCCGCTTCCTCCGGCGGCCGGGACTGCCGGGCGTCGTCGGCGCGATCTACCCCATCCTCTTCGGCGGCGCCGTCGCGTCGCTCGAGGCGCGCGAGCGCGCGCTGCTCGGCCTCCGGCGGCCGTGGTGGCCCGCCGTCACGCTCACGCGCGCGGTGCTCGCGATCGGCGTCCGACGATTCGGGCGGATGTCGCCGAGCGAGCAGAACGCGAGAGCGCGCCTCGCCAGGCTCGCGGGCGAGTCCGAGCCGGCGTCGCGCACGTAGCCGCTGCTCAGGGGCTCCGGTCGTGCCGGGATCCGTCATGACGCGGTCGATCCGAGACCTCAGGGTCAGCACTGTTGCCGGCCGGGGCGCGGGTCGCTAGGTTCGGCCATGCACGGCAGCATCATGCGTTCCAGCCTGGTCGAGGAGGCCTGCGATGCTCTCCACTCACAACGTGCCCGCCATTCAGGCGCCCGATCGCCGCCTCCTGCGCGCGTTCGCGTTCGACCCGATGAGTTCGCGGTTGAGCGGCCAGTTCCTCACGGTCGACATCCCGTTCGAGACCGGGCTCAGACCGGGCCCCGACGGCGAGCTCGTGCAGGTCGTCGACTACGACGCGACCAGGCGGCGCTGGTACCAGCCGGTCGACCTCGACGACCCGCCCGTGCTCGCCCAGGACGGCCTGCGGCCGTCGGAGAGCGATCCGCGGTCGCACCAGCAGATCGTCTACGCGATCACGATGAGCGTCATCGAGCGCTTCCAGCGGTTCACGGGCCGCCGCTTCCGGTGGCGCGGCGACGACCGGCTGCGCCTCGTCCCGCACGCCTTCTACGGCCGGAACGCCTACTTCGACCCCGAGCGGCGCGCGGTCCTCTTCGGCTACTACCGCGCGGACGACACGGACACGCAGGCGAGCCTGCCGCACCAGCTGATGTTCACGTGCCTGTCGGTCGACATCATCGCCCACGAGATCACCCACGCGATCGTGCACCGGATGCGTCCGCTCTTCACGATCGCGACGAACTCCGACGTCTTCGCCTTCCACGAGGCGTTCGCCGACCTCGTCGCGCTCTTCCACCACTTCCTCTTCACCGACATCGTCGAGGACTTCGTGGCCGCCTCGCGCAGCGAGCTGTCGGATGCCACGGCGCTCCTCTCGCTCGCGGACGAGTTCGGCCGGTCGACCGGGCGCGGCGGTCCGCTGCGATCGGCGGTCGGCTCGGCGCCCGACCCGGCGGACTTCCACGCGGCGCGCGAGCCGCATCGGCGGGGCGCCATCTTCGTCGCCGCCGTCTTCGACGCCTACCTCGCCACCTACCGGGCGCAGATCGCCGACCTCAGGCGCCTCGCGACCGGCGGCTCCGGCGTGCTCGGCGACGGCGAGCTCTCGCCGGACCTCGTCCGGCGCATCGCCTCGGAGGCGACGAAGAACGCCGACCGGATCCTCGGCATGGTGGTCCGCGGATTCGACTACCTGCCCGCGGTCGACGTCACGTTCGGCGACGTCGTGCGCGCCGTGATCACGGCCGACCGCGACCTGTTCCCCGACGACCGGATCCACCTGCGCGGCCACCTCGTCGAGGCGTTGCGCCGTCGCGGCATCTTCCCGCCCGGGGTGGTCTCGCTCGCCGACCAGGCGCTCCTCTGGCGACGGCCCGCGACGACGTTGAGCCTCACGGCCGGTGACGCGCCCGTCGACCTGGGGCAGCTGATCCTCGACTCGACGATCAAGCTCGACCCTGCGGCATCCTCGGTCACCGCCGCCGGGAACGCGGCTCGCGAGCGCTCGAAGGCGGTGTACGCGCAGACCGTGGCCTGGGCGAAGGCGCACGCCGTCGAGCTCGGGCTCGACCCCGACGCGGGCCGCATCCGAGTGCTCGGCATGCACGTCGGGTTCCAGAGCGGCGCCGACGGGCAACCGCACCCGAGGATCTTCATCCAGGTCGTCCAGCGGCGGGAGGACCTCGAGTCCGGGCCGGACCGGGACACCCGAACGCGGCTCCACGCGGCCTGCACGGTCATCGCCAACGTCGACGGCCGGGTCGCCTGGCTGGTGCCGAAGCCGCTGCCGTTCACGCATCCCGCCGCGATCGCGAAGCTGCCGGAGCCGCTCAGGTCGCACGCGCGCGAGCAGCACGCGGCCGGCGTCGCGCGACTGGCGGACATCACCGAGTGGTTCGACGAGGTCGAGGACGGCGACCCGCTCGCCGCCTGGCTCGACGAGCCCGCGGTCGGACGGCTCACGTTCGCGAGCCTGCACGCACCGGAGGAGGGCTGACCATGTCCGAGGCGACCGTGACGATCCGCATGTACAACCCCGGCTTCGGCGACTGCTTCCTCGTGACCGTCGCCGATCGCGACGCGCGGTGGCGCATGCTCGTCGACTGCGGCGTGCACAGCCACGGCCGCGCCCGCATCGGCGACGTGCCGCGCTCCATCGGCGACGTCGTCGACGCCGTCATCGCGCAGCTGGCCGACGAGAGCGACGACGGGATGCCGCGACTCGACGTCGTCGCCGCGACCCATCGGCACTCCGACCACGTCTCGGGCTTCGCGAAGGACGCGTGGGAGGCGGTCGAGGTCGGCGAGGTCTGGGTGCCGTTCGTGGAGGACGAGGCGGATCCGGACGCGAAGGGGCTCCGCGACGGGCTGAGCGCGTCCGCGACCGCGCTGCAGGGCATGCTCGAGCGCGCGGCCGACGGCCGACCCGTCGAGTCGCTCGGCCGCTCGATGATGCTCGCGCTCGACTTCGCCGTGAACTCCGGCCCCAACCTCGCGGCCGCGACGCGGCTCGTCGACGGGGGGTTCAAGGGCGGCGGCGCGCAGCACCGGGTGAGGTACCTGCCGAGACGAGAGGCCGGCGAGAATCGCGTCGAGCTGCCCGTCGAGGGCGCGGTCGTGCACGTGCTCGGGCCGAGCCGCGACCCCGAGTTCCTCAAGCGGATGGACCCGCCGGCCGCGGTGCACTGGCTCGAGGAGGCGGCGCGGGAACTCGGCCGCGACGAGGACCACGACATCTTCGACCGCATGTACGAGGTGCCGCGCGACGAGGTCTCCGGCCGCATCCCGACCCAGCTGGTCCGCGCGCGCGACGCCATGCGGCTCGGACAGCTCGCCCTCGACGAGGAGGCGCTGCTGCGCGCGGCATCCGTCCTCGAACGCTCGGTGAACAACACGAGCCTGTTCTTCGTGCTCGACGTGCGCGGCACGCGGTTCGTCTTCGTCGGGGACTCGCAGCAGGGCGCCTGGGAGCACGTGCTCGGCGACCCGGCGTCGAAGGCGCTCGTCACCGGTGCGGCGTTCTACAAGGTGGGGCACCACGGCTCGCACAACGCGACGCCGAAGCCGGTCGCGCGCGAGCTCGTGCACGCGGGCGGCGTCGCGATGGTGCCGGTGGGAACCGTGAAGGCCTGGCAGGACAGCATCCCGAAGTCCGAGATCCTCGCAGCACTGCACGAGAGCGGCGCGCACGTGATCCGTGCGGACGACCCGGCCGCCGCGGCGGACGACGGCGACGACGCCCTCGACCTCACGGTCGGACCCGACGGGCTCTGGAGCGAGGTCCGGTTCACCGTGCCCTGAACCGGCCGCCCCACCCGGCTCCGGCCCCGCGGCAGGGCCGCTCAGGTCGGGCGCAGCGTCGCCCAGTCCTCGTCGATCCAGGTCGCGTCGGCGGGGAGGGGCGGCCGGTAGTCCGTGGCCGACATCCGCTCGCGCACGCTCGCATGCACCCGAACGCCCGCCGGGATCGGCCGGCGTCTGGGCACGAGCAGGCTCCAGGCCGCACCGTTCCGGTGGGCCGCGCCCGCGGCGTACGCTCCCGAGAATCCGTCGAACGCCGCCGCGGTGCGGCGAGAGTCGACCCGGAGCCCGCGCGCCAGCGCGCCCTCGAGCACCCACTTGAGCGCGATGGTCGAGAGCTTCGGGTCGTCGGCGAACGTGCCGCCGACATCCGAGTGCACGCCGGCGAACCAGGCCTCCTCGAGCGTCTCCGGCGCCTTCGTGCGCACCTCGTACTCGCGGAACGGGCGCCGCCGCTCGTCGATCGCGACGGCGTGCCTGATGTGCAGCGCATTCGGCAGCTGCCTCGTGTACGGCCAGTCGGGCGCGACGCGCACCACGCCCAGCGCCTTCACCGTGTCCCAGAGCCCGAGGTACTCGACCGGGATGGTGCTGCGGCCGTCCACCTGCTGGGCGAACAGGCGCGAGAAGCGGTGGATCTCGTCCCAGGGGATCCGGCCCTCGCCGCCGCGGCGCGCGTACTTCGCGACCGCGTACTGCAGCTGGTTCTCCGAACCCGGCCGCATGAGCCCGACGAGCCGGAGCATCCCGACCAGCGCCCGGGCCGTGAACGCGCCGCGGCTGAACCCGAACACGAAGATCCGGTCGTCGGGGCGCCAGTTCTGCATGAGCCACGCGTACGCCTCGCCGAGGTTCTGGCGCATGCCGGCCCCGTAGACCAGACCGCCGAGGCGCGAGAGTCCGCGGGCGAGCGGCGTCCACGCGCCGGGCGAGGCGAAGGTGCCGACGCCCGGGTCGTAGTACGCGACCTGGAGCTGCTCGTCCGACAGGTCGAGCAGCTCGTAGACCCGCACGCAGTTCGAGTCGGCCTCGCCCCGCACCTGGCCGGCCGTCCCGTCCAGGCAGAGCACCAGATTCCGCGCCATGATCGCGTCCCCCCGGACGCCCGGCCCCCCGCCGAGCCCGCCCGATCGTCACGGTACTCCCCGCCGACGTCGCGGAGGAAGAGCCGTGCGGTTCCGGCCTCAGTCCGATCCGGGCGGGGCGGATGCCGCGTCCGCGCCGAGACCCCAGAACGCGCCCGACAGGCCGACCTGCTCGAAGTACGCGCGCGCCGCCGACGGCTCGCGTCGCACGTAGGGGGAGCCGAGGCGCCCGTCGTACCAGTGCGCGGCCAGCCGCCACAGCGTCGCGAGGTCGAAGACCGAACCGCGCACGTTCCCCGTGGCGGCCAGCCACGCCTCGACGCAGCGCTCGTCACAGAAGATCCGCTGGTGCGCGCAGGTGTGCACGACGTCGTCCCAGATGTGCGCCGTCGGCACGAGGAAGTGGGCGACCTGGTCACCGGCGGGCGGGCCGTCGGCGTCGACGACCCACGCATGCGCGGCGCCGCACGCCGGGCAGGTGGTCGCGACGAGCACCTCTCGGACGTCGGGCAGCAGGTTCGGGATCGCGAACGAGTCCCACGCGCAGCCGCCCCACCACAGCGTCCGTTCGCCCATGACCGAGAAACCGAGGTTGATGCTCGCGAACGGATGGGCCATCACGATGCGACCTGCGTCGTCGAGGACGACGTGCCGCTGCGCGGCGAGCGTCGCGAGTGCGCGGTCGACGCCCGAGGCATCCGTCGCCGCCGCTCGGACCAGCTCGTCGCGCGAGGGCGCCCGGCCATCGGCCGCGAAGCCCAGGTAGACCGCGAGGCGGACCCGCTCCGCGGCCGCGCCGTCGACGTCGTGCCCCTCGTCGTCGCCCCCGCGCGCCCCCATGCGTGCAGGGTACGCCGGGTGGTCGGCCGGGTGCGGCCCCCGAACGGGGTCGCGGGACCGATGGCCCGCTCACCGCGCGTGCGGCGCGCCTAGCATCGGGCGACGGCCGGGCCGCGTCGCGGGCCGTGGCGGAGGGGAGCGCAGCATGAAGATCGTCGTCGTCGGCGGTGTCGCGGGCGGAGCATCGGTCGCGGCACGCGCGCGCCGCCTCGACGAGTTCGCCGAGATCGTCGTGCTCGAGCGCGGCGACCACGTCTCGTTCGCCAACTGCGGGCTGCCGTACCACATCGGCGAGGTCATCGCCGATCGCAGTCGCCTGCTGCTGCAGACGCCCGAGAGCCTGCGCGAGTCGCTCGACATCGACGTGCGCGTGGGCTCCGAGGTCGTCGCGCTCGACCGCGCAGGCAAGGCGGTCACCGTGCGCGAGGCCGCGACGGGCCGGGAGTACGTCGAGTCGTACGACCGCCTCGCGCTCTGCCCGGGCGCCGACCCGCTCCGCCCACCGCTTCCCGGCATCGACCTGCCGGGCGTGCACGTGCTGCGGAACGTCACGGACATGGACGAGATCAAGGCGCGACTCGACGAGGCGCTCGCCGCCGCGGCATCCCGACCCGGTGCGGGCGCACCGGTGCACGCGGTCGTCATCGGGGCCGGCTACATCGGGGTCGAGATGGCCGAGAACCTGCAGCATCGAGGCGCGTCCGTGACCGTCGTCGAGCTCGCCGACCAGATCCTGCCGCCGCTCGACAAGGAGGTCTCGGTCCCGGTCGAGCAGCACCTCCGCAGCCGCGGCGTGGATCTCCTCCTCTCGACCGGCGCCGCCGCGTTCACGGAACGGCCCGGTGGGGGCGTCACGGTCGAGCTGACGAACAACCGGTTCGTCGACGCCGAGCTGGTCGTCCTGTCGGCCGGCGTCCGGCCGAACGTCGGCCTCGCGGCCGCAGCCGGCCTCGAGCTCGGCCCGCGCGGCGGCATCCGAGTCGACACGCACATGCGTACCTCGGACCCGTCGATCTGGGCCGCCGGCGACGCCGTCGAGACCCCGCACACCGTGCTGCCGGGCTCGTGGATCACGCCGCTCGCGGGGCCCGCCAACCGCCAGGCGCGCGTCGCCGCCGAGAACATGTGCGGGCGCGACACCGAGTACCGCTCGACGCAGGGCACGTCGATCGTGAAGGTGTTCGACATGGTCGCGGGCGGCACGGGCGCCACCGAGCGCCAGCTCGTCGCCGAGGGGATCGAGTACCGCACGGTCCACATCCACCCGTCCGGGCACGCAGGCTACTACCCGGGCACGGCGCAGATGCACGTCAAGCTGCTGTTCTCGCCCGGCGACGGCCGGATCCTCGGTGCGCAGGTCGCCGGGTTCGACGGGGTCGACAAGCGGCTCGACGTCCTCGCCACGGTGATCCGGCTCGGCGGCACGGTGCACGACCTCGAGGAGCTCGAACTCGCCTACGCGCCGCCGTTCGGCTCGGCGAAGGATCCCGTCAACATGGCCGGGTTCGTCGCGGGCAACGTGCTGCGGGGCGACCTCGTGCTCTGGTACGCGAACCAGTGGCCCGCGGCCATCGAGGGGACCAGGCTCGTCGACGTGCGCACGCCGGAGGAGTTCGGGATCTGGCACGTCCCCGGTGCCGAGAACGTGCCGCTCGCGACGCTGCGCGCGGCGAGCGAGACGTGGGACCGCTCGGTCCCCGTTCGCCTGTACTGCGCGGTCGGGTTCCGCAGCTACCTCGCCTACCGGCTGCTCGTGCAGCGCGGCTTCGCGGATGTCGCGACGCTCTCGGGCGGGTCGAACACCTTCCGCTTCCACCACGAGGTCGAGCCGGCGTCGAGTGCGGCGCCGCCGCCCGAGATCGCATACGCCGAGGCCGTCGACCTCATCGCCGCCGCGAAGGGGACCGGGCGGTCGGTCGACCTCGACTGCACCGGCCTCGCCTGCCCCGGCCCGATCATGCGGCTCTCGGCGACGATGGGCGACCTCGCCGCAGGCGACGAGGTCGTCGTCCGGGTCTCCGACCCGGGATTCGTGAGCGACGGCCCCGCGTGGGCGGCGAGCCACGGGCACGAGGTCCTGTCGATGACGCCGGACGGTCCGGGATTCGTCGCGGCGTTCCGCAAGGGCGGCGCCGCGCCATCCGGTGCCACCGCAGTGGTCGAGCGGAGGAACCAGACCTCGTTCGTGGTCTTCTCGGGCGACCTCGACAAGATGCTCGCCGCGTTCATCATCGCCAACGGCGCACTCGCGATGGGGCAGCGCGTGTCGATGTTCTTCACGTTCTGGGGCCTCAACGCGCTGCGACGAGAACACGCGCCGAAGCGCGACCACAGCGCGCTCGAGCGGATGATGGGCATGATGATGCCCTCCGGTCCCGATCGGCTGCCCCTCTCGCAGATGAACATGGCCGGCGCCGGCCCCGCCATGATCAAGCACGTCATGAAGGAGCACGAGGTGCAGTCGGTGCCCGAGCTGATGACGGCCGCCCGCGACGCCGGGGCGCGGCTCATCGCGTGCACCATGACGATGGACCTCCTCGGCATCGCCGACACCGACCTGCTCGACGACATCGAGTTCGGCGGCGTGGCGACGTTCCTCGGCGAGGCCGAGAAGTCGGGGACGACGCTGTTCATCTGAGCGCCCGCGCGCGCGACCCCCCGAACGGGGTCGCGGGGTGTTCCCTGGACTGCTCACGTGTTCGCGCCATCCGCCCCTAGCATTGGCGCATGAGTGCGCCCGCCACGGCACCGGACACCACGACGAGCGCCGCTCGCCGCAAGGTCCGGCTGCGCCGAGGGTCGAGCGACCGGTCGGCGGCCGCGCTCCTGCTCGTCGGCACGGTGCTCGCCATCCTGTGGGCGAACTCACCCTGGGGCGCGACGTACGAGGAGTTCTGGGACACCGAGCTCGAGGTCGCCCTCGGCGGATGGCAGCTGCACGCCACGCTGCACGACGTCGTGAACGACGGGCTGATGACGCTGTTCTTCTTCGTCGTCGGCCTCGAGGTCAAGCGCGAGTTCACGATCGGCGAGCTCACCGACCGGACGCGGGCCATCGTGCCCATCGTCGCCGCGATCGCGGGCCTCGTGATCCCCGCGCTCCTGTTCGTGGTGATCGCCCTCCCCACCGGAGAGGTCGGCGCCTGGGGCGTCGTGATCTCGACCGATACCGCGTTCCTGCTCGGCGCGCTCGCGATCATCGGGCCCCCCTTCCCGGCGCGGCTGCGCACGTTCCTCCTCACGCTCGCCGTGGTCGACGACGTCGGGGCGCTGCTCGCGATCGGCATCTTCTACAACACGGGGCTCGACCTCGTGCCCCTGGCGATCGCCGCCGTGCTCATGGTGGCGATCGCGCTCGTCCGCTACCTGCGGGCCGGCCGGGGGCTCGCCTACGCCGTCCTCGGCATCTCGCTGTGGATCGCGATCGCCCAGGCCGGCATCCACCCCACGCTCGCCGGCGTCGCCGTCGCCCTGCTCATCCCCGTGTTCCCACCACGCCGCGTCGACGTCGAGCGCACCGCCGAACTCACCCTCGCCTTCCGCGAGTCGCCCAGCGCCCAGTACGCCGCAGCGGTGAATCGCAGCCTCCGCGAATCGCTGTCGATCAACGACCGGCTGCAGGCCGAGTGGGGGCCGTACATCGCATTCCTCGTGCTGCCGATCTTCGCCCTCGCGAACGCCGGCGTGCACCTCGACGCCGAGACGCTCGGCGCCGCCTTCACGTCGCCGCTCACGTGGGCGATCATCGCGGGCCTCGTGGTCGGCAAGTTCGTCGGCATCACCGCGGCCACGGCGATCGTCCGCGCGACCGGCATCGGTCGCCTCGCACCCGGGCTCGGGATGCCGCGCATCGCCGGTGGCGCGGCGCTCTCCGGCATCGGCTTCACGATCTCGCTGTTCATCGTGGGACTCGCGATCGCCGACCCGGAGACGCAGGACCACGCCCGTGTCGGGGTGCTCACGGCGTCACTCGTCGGTTTCGGACTGGGCTGGGTGATCTTCGCCGTGGCCGATCGCCTGAGCCCGCCGCAGGCGGTCGGGAAGGTGCTCGCGCGACCCTTCGACCCCGCCCGCGACCATTACCGCGGCCGGCCCGACGCGCCCCACCAGATCGTCGAGTACGGCGACTTCGAGTGCCCGTTCTGCAGTCGGGCGACGGGATCGATCGACCAGGTGATCCGGCGATTCGGCGACGACGTGTGCTGGGTGTGGCGTCACCTGCCGCTCGAGGGCGTGCACCCGCACGCCAAGCTCGCCGCGCAGGCGTACGAGGCGGCGGCGCTGCAGGGCCGGTTCCTCGAGATGTCCCGCATGCTCTTCGAGCATCAGGACGCGCTCGAGACCGACGACCTGTGCCGGTACGCGCTGGAGATCGGCCTCGACGTGCCGCGGTTCCTCGAGGACCTGCAGTCGCCCGCCGTCGTGCGACGCGTCGAGGACGACCAGATCGATGCCGAGCTCATGGACCTGCACTCGACGCCGACCTTCTTCGTCAACGGCCGCCGGCACATCGGACCGTGGGATTCGCGCAGCCTCATCCGGTCGCTCGAGGCGTCGACTCCGCCGGAGGAGCCGGCGGAGGAGCCGGCGGCGCGCTGACGCGGCGGCCGCCGGCGCCTGCGGGGCTCACGGGGCGTCGGTGCGGTGGGCTGCGACCCCGACGACGACGAGCGCCGTCCCGATCGCCGCATACACGAGCATCGCGACGAGATCGCCCCAGCCGGAGCCGACGCCGAGCCCGGCGAGCAGCAGGCCGTGGCCGGGGCCGGTGGGCACGAGATCCGCGGTCTCCGCGATCGCGGCGGGCACGGTCGAGGAGACTCCCGCGGCCAGGCCGATCACGGCGGCGATGGCGGCGGCGGTGCGCCCCGGCCCGCCGAACCCGGCGGCGAGTCCGTGGTTCACCAGGGCGAACACCGTTCCGATGAGCACGGCCGCTGCGGCGAACCCCACGCGCGGGGCGATGCCCGCGTCGAGCGCGGGCTGCAGCGCGAGGCCGATCAGCAGTCCCTGGGCGGCGCCGAGCGCCGCACCGGGCCAGATCGCGCGCGCCGCGATCGCCGCGGTCGAGGTCGACGTGAACAGCCGTCGCTGCGGCACCGCCCGACGCGCGAGCGCGAGCACGATCGCGCCGACCCAGAGTGCGAACGTCGCGAACAGCGGGACCGACTGGCTTCCGCTCGGGGGAACCTCGATGTCGGTGAGCGCAGGCTGCGCGACGACCGAGGAGAGGGTGGTGATGTCGGAGTCCGAATACGTCGGGATCTGCTCGACGGCCTGTGCGAGCCCGTCGGAGAGTTGCGCGGCACCCGACGACGTCTGGTCCGCGCCCGAGGCCACCTCCTGCGCGCCGACGTTCGCCTGCTCGCCGCCGGCCGCACTCTCCGCGGCACCGGCGGCCACCTCGTCCGCGCCCGCCGACGACGCATCGGCGCCGGCGACGAGACCGGGCATCCCGGCTGCGAGCTGCGCGTTCCCCGCCGCGACCTGATCGGCACCGGAGGCCAGGGCGTCGACGTCGCCGTCGACGGCGCGCACACGCGCGAGCACGCTCCGCCCGCGCTCGCACACGGGCCCGGGCCGAGCAGCGCAGAGATCGTCGACGACCCCGGCGACCTCGGCGGTCGCGCCGTCGAGCGCAGCGGCGATCGCGTCGAGCGCCGCGGCGACCTGGGCCGACCCCGCCGCGAGCTGCGCGGTGTCGGACGGCAGCGCCTGGACGGAGGCGTCGAGTCGCGCCAGCCCCGCGGCGAGCGACGCGGCGCCGGCGTCGAGCGAGTCCAGTCCGCTCGCGAGCGAGGCCGTGCCTGCGGCGAGCGACTCCGCGCCGCTCGCCAGCGACGACGCGCCGGACGCGAGCTCGGCGGCGCCGTCGGCCGCCTGCCCGATCTGGTCGTTGATCGCGTTGAAGCCCTCGTAGACGTTCCCGAGGTAGCGCTCGGTGAGCTGGGCGTTGAACGTCGCGACTGCGGCCTGCGTGATGACCTCCGTGAGCGCGGGGTCCAGGTAGGCGGACGCGGGCGTCGTCCGGACGCGGAGCGTCGCGTGGACGGCATCCGCTGCCGGCCCCGAGATCGAGGTCGCGTCGGCGGAGAAGGACGGCGGGATGGTGATCACGGCCGCGTACCGCCCGTCGCGGAGGCCGGTCGCCGCGTCGTCGTCGTTCGTCAGGATCCACGTGAAGTTCGTGCCGGTCGGCGCGGGCGTCGCCGTCGCGTCCGGACCGGGGTCGTCGGGGGCGCCCTCGCCGGCGGTTCCGCCGATCAGGCCGGCGGCGAACTCGCGGCCGAGCGGCACCGTCTGCCCGTTCAGCTGCACCGGCTCGTCGTCGTTGACCACGGCCGCGGTGACCCGCTCGAAGTCGCTCACGGGTGCCGCGAGGCCCCACGCGAGCAGCCCGGCGATCGCGAGCGGCAGCAGCAGCACGCCGACGATGCCGAGCACGCCGAGCGGTTCGGCGCCCCGGGACGATGAGAACGCGTGGTCGGTCACCTCGTCGCCTCCGTCATCACCGTCGGCACGTCGGGGTGATCGGATGCCGCGGGCTCGAGCACGGTGCGGGCGATCCCGGTCGGCAGCACCGCGTCCGACGCCGCCGCGACCTCGCACGAGACGAGCAGCGTCAGCGGGTGGCCCGTCCGTCGCTCCGCTCCGCGCGCGGCTCCCGTGAGCACCTCGCGGAGCTCGTCGCGCGCGATCCCGTCGGCGAGGCGGTCGATCCCGTCGATCGCGAGCAGTGCGGGGCCGTCGGCCGCCGCCTCCGCCACGGCGGCGGCGGGGTCGGCGACGCGCGTGATCTCGACCACGGCACTCCGCGCGCGCACGCCGGCCGCGCGCACGGGCAGGACGAGGCCGAGGCACTTCAGCCGTCCGTCGACGACCGGGCGGCGGCCCGTCAGCGCGAGCAGCACCGCGCGGCGCTCCCGGGGGGTGGCCCCGACCACGATGAGCGCGTCACCGGCCCGGACGCGCACGCCGATGCCCACCAGGCGCGGCTCGCGCCGAACGGCGACGCCCTCGCCCACGATCGCGTGCGCGTCTCCCGGTTCGGGCCAGTCCGCCAGCTCGTCCTCGCGCGCGAGCCCTTCGCCCTCGACGTCGAAGCGGGGGAGCGAGCGGTCGAGCCCTGCCGGGAACCACCACGCGTGCCGCCCGAACCAGGCGAGCACCGCGGGCGTCAGCGTCATCCGCACGATGAAGGCATCGATCGCGACCCCCGTCGCGAGCCCGAACGCGATCGGCTGCATCGCCGCCTCTCCGTTGAGGATGAACCCGCCGAACACGGTAAACATGATGATCGCCGCGGCGGTGACGACGCGCGCCGACGCGTGGAAGCCGCGCTCGATCGCCGGTCGGGGCTCGGCGCCCTTCAGGTGCTCCTCGCGCATGCGGCTGACGAGGAACACCTCGTAGTCCATGGCGAGCCCGAAGAGCACGCCCATGACGATGATCGGCATGAAGCTCGTCACCGCGCCCACCGACTCGACGTTCAGCGGGCCGGCGAGGAATCCGTCGACGAAGACGAGGCTCGTCAGCCCGAAGGCCGCGCCGATCGAGAGCACGTAGCCGAGTGCCGCCGTCACCGGCACGACGATCGAGCGGAAGACCATGGCGAGGAGGACGAGCGAGAGCCCCACGACGAGCAACCCGAACGGCAGCAGCGCGCCGCCGAGCCGCTCCGAGATGTCGATACCGAGCGCCGTGTACCCGGTCACCGAGAGGTCGACCGCGTAGTCCTCGAGGAACGCGTCGTGCATGGCCCGCAGGCGGTGCACGAGATCCTCGGTCTGCTCGGAGTCGGGCGCCCCGTCGGGGATCACCTGGATCACCGCGGTGTCGCCCGTCTCGTTGGGCGTCGCGAGCGGCACCGCCGCGACCCCATGCACGTCGGCGACCTCGGCCGCGATGTCGTCGACGAGGGTGACCGGGTCCGTGCTCTGGATGACCGACCCGGTGAGGATGAGCGGCCCGTTCGCGCCCGCACCGAAGTGCTCGGCGACGAGGTCGTAGGTCACCCGGCCGGGCGCGCCCTCGGGCAGCGAGCCCGAGTCGGGCAGGGCGAGGCGCAGGTTCGCCGCCGGGACCGCCGCGAGTGCGAGCAGTGCGGTGACGAGCACCACCGTCACCGCCGGCCATCGGATGGCGCCGCGCACCCAGTGTCCGAAGAAGCCGCCCGGTCTGGCGTCGGGTGCTGGCTCGTCGGACGCCTCGGCGACGGGCGCGTCGTCGTCGGTCTCGGCGACGGGCGCAGGGTCCGGTTCGCGCGCGGACGCGGCGTCCGCCTCCTCGGCGCCGTCCCCCTCCCCGGGGTCCTCCGCCGGCGGCTCGTGCCCCGGCCGGAACCGCTTCGGCACGACGTGCCACCCCGCGAACGACAGCAGCGCCGGCGTGAGCGTCAGCGCGACGAGCGCGGCGGTCGCGACGGCGAGCGCCGCCGAGAGGCCGGTGATCGTGAGGAACGGGATCCGCGCCACCGCGAGTCCGAGGAGCGCGATGATCACGGTCGTCGCCGCGAACATGACGGCGGAGCCCGCGGTCGCGACCGCGCGGGGGGCCGACTCGTCGGGCGGCATCCCGCGTTTCACCTGGTCCTGGTGGCGCGAGACGATGAAGAGCGAATAGTCGACGCCGACCGCGAGGCCGAGCATGACCGCGAGCAGGGGAGCGGTCGAGGTGATCGTGAGCCAGCGCGTCGCCGCGAGCACGACGGCGACCGCTGCGCCCACCCCGACCAGCGCGGTCGTGATCGGCATGCCGGCCGCGACGAGCGAACCGAAGGTGACGATGAGCACGACGAGCGCGATGAGGATGCTCGTCAGTTCGCTGATGCCGATCCCCGGGTTCACCTGCGAGTAGAGCGCGCCGCCGACCGCGACCTGCGAGCCGTCGGGGAGGTTCCCCTCGAGCGTCGCGCCCTCGGCCTGCAGGGCGTCGGACGTGGATGGCAGCACGTCGACCGTGCCGACCGTGAGCTGGATCGTCACGAGGACCGCGGACGAGTCCGAGGCGATGTCGGCCGACGACCCGCTGTCGTAGGGCGAGCTGACGCCCGAGACCTGCGGGATCGCCTCGAGCGCCGTGATCGCGTCTCCGACCGCCGACTCGAACGCGTCGTCCGTGACGTCGCCGCCCTGCGGGGCGACCGCGATGAGCTGCGCCGAGGTCCCGGAGAACTGCGGGAACGTCCGGCCGAGGGCATCCAGCGCGTCCTGCGACTCGGTCCCCGGGAAGGCGTAGGTGTTGTTCGTGCCGGTGCCGACGAGCCCCGCGATCGTGAACAGCAGGGCGAGGACGCCGACCCAGACGAGCACCACGATGATCCGGGCGTGGTACGCCCAGCGCCCGAGCGCGTGCAGTGCCGAGGACACGTCTCACACTCCCCCCGAAGCGGAGTCGATGAACCCTCAACATATGGCCCGGGTGCCGCGTGCCGCAATGATCCGGCGCGGAGACGGCATGACGAGAGGCGGATGCCACGCGGCATCCGCCTCTCGTCGTTCGTCAGGGGCGGCCGGACCTCACACGCTCAGGTCGACGTCCTTCGTCTCCTTCACGAGGGAGACGCCGATCAGCGAGATGACCGCGGCGATCGCGATGTAGAGGCCGATCGTCCACGACTGGCCCGTCTCGCCCAGCAGGGCCGCGGCGATCATCGGGGCGAATGCGCCGCCGAGGATGGCACCCAGCGCGTAGCCGATCGAGACGCCCGAGTAGCGCACCTTCGCCGGGAACATCTCGGCGTAGAGCGCCGCCTGCGGGCCGTACGAGAGGCCGAGTCCGAACGTCATCAGGAACAGCGCCGTGAAGTACCAGACGATGTTCCCGGTGTCGATCAGGAACCACATCGGGATCGCCCACAGCGCGAGGAACACGTAGCCGATCTGGAACGTGCGGATCCGTCCGAGGCGATCGGAGAGGCGCCCGCCCCAGAGCGTGAAGACGAGCCAGCCGAAGGACGCGAACGTCGTGGCGAGCAGCACGGTCGGCCGGTCCATGCCGAGCGCGGTCACCGCGTAGGTCGCGAAGTACGCGATGAGCAGGTAGCCGGCGGCGTTGTTGGCGATGAAGATGACCGCGGTGAGGACGACGTTCTTCGTGTTCGTGCGGAACAGTTCCTTGAGGGGGGCGGAGGACTCCTGCTTGCGCTCCTGGAGCTCCTTGAAGACGGGGCTCTCCTCGACCGCGCGGCGAATCACGTATCCCACCACGATCAGCACGATCGAGAGCATGAACGGAATGCGCCAGCCCCACTCCATGAACGCCTCGGGCGACATCGAGGAGGTGATGATCCAGAGCGTGAAGGTCGCGAGGATCATGCCGACGGGCACGCCGATCTGCGGGAAGGCGCCGAAGAAGCCGCGCTTGCCCTTCGGGGCGTGCTCGACCGACATGAGCGCTGCGCCGCCCCACTCGCCGCCCGCCGAGAAGCCCTGCAGGATGCGGAGCAGGATCAGCAGGATCGGCGCGACGATGCCGATGGCGGCATACGTCGGCAGGAAGCCGATGAGCGAGGTCGACAGGCCCATGAGGATGAGCGTGAAGACGAGCATCTTCTTGCGCCCGAGCTTGTCGCCGAGCCGGCCGGCGACGACCGCGCCGAGGGGGCGGAACAGGAACGAGATGCCGATCGTCGCGAAGGCGAGCACCTGCGCGAGCGTGGGATTCGCCTCCGCGAGCGGGGCGAGGAAGAGCGGCGCGAGCACGAGGCCGGCCGCCTGGGCGTAGATGAAGAAGTCGTACCACTCGATCGACGTGCCCACGAGGGTTCCGGCGAGGACCTTGCGCTCCTCGCGGGTCATCCTCCCGGTACGCGTGGCTTCCTGGACGGTTGAGGTCATGCGAACTCCGTTGTTCTGTGCAGGGATGGAACGGGGGTCCGGCGCGGGGGTGGTGCGCCGTTGCGGGGTTTCCCGACCGATCGTTCGGTTGGAAAACCGAACATAGCGTACACCGGCCGTCCAGCGGTAGCCCCCGTGCGACGAGCGGCGGCGCAGACGCGACGAACGGCTGCCCCGCCCAGTGCGTCGGCGTGGATTCGCAGGATGAGCGCGCCGATGAAGTCCGTGGTGCGTCCAAAGCGCGTCTCGTCCTGCGAACTGCGGTCGCGGCCGCGGCCGCGGTGGCGGTCGCAGTCGCGCGCATAGGGTGTCGGCATGCCCACGCCCGACTTCGTCCTCGAACTCCGCCGTCACGTCGGGACCGCGCCGCTCCCGCTCGTCGGCGTGACGGCGGTGATCGTCCGCGACGGCCGTGTGCTGCTCGGCCGTCGATCGGACACCGGCGCGCTCACGCCGATCACGGGCATCGTCGATCCCGGCGAGGAGCCCGCCGTCGCCGCGGCACGCGAGGCGTTCGAGGAGTCGGGAGTGCGCATCCGCGTGGAGCGGCTCGCGTGGGTGCACCAGGTGCCGCGCGTCGTCTACGGCAACGGCGACCAGGCCGACTACCTCGATCTCACGTTCCGCTGCACCTGGCTCGAGGGCGAGCCGTACGCCGCCGACGGCGAGATGACGGACCTCGGATGGCACGCCCCCGACGACCTCGGCGAGGTGCACGAGGAGCACCGCCGTCGCATCGAGTCCGCCCTCGCCGCGGGCGACGGGCCGGCGCGATTCGAGGTCGACTGAGCGTCGCCCCGGCCCCGGCCCCGGCCCCGGCCCCGGCCCGGCCCCGGCCCCGGCCCCGGCCCGGCCCCGGCACCGCGCTCCGGCCCGGCTGCGGCCCCCGGCCTCGGGTTCGGGTGGGGCGTGGCCTCGGCCCGGCGCGCTCAGCCCTCGAACGCCAGCAACGCGGCGCCGACGAGCGGTGCGTCGTCGCCGAGTTCCGCCGGCACCACGCTGACCTCGCGCGCGGCCGGAAGCACCGCGGTGCGGTGCGCGGCGGCCTCGACGAGCGGGAGGTAGTCGTCGGCGACGCGGGAGAAGCCGCCGCCGACGGCCACGGTCGTGACGTCGAGGAGCGCGCCGAAGGACGCGATCGCATGCCCCACGGCGTCCGCCGACCGGTGCACGGCCTGCACGGCGACCGGGTTCCCCGCGCGGTAGTCCGCGGCGAGCGCGAGCCCGTCGGCGCCCTCCCAGCCGTGGGCGTTGGCCCAGCGCACCGTCGCCGGGCCCGACGCGACCGCCTCGACGGTCGCCGCGACCGGGTCCTCGGGCGACGGGCGGCGCACCCAGGACTGGCCGACATGGCCCGCGTTGCCCGTGTCGCCGCGCACGACGCGACCATCGAGAACGATCCCTCCGCCGATGCCGGTCGAGACGACCATGGCGATGCCGTTCCGCACGCCGCGGAGGGCCCCGAACCGGACCTCGGCGAGCGCGATGCACGTGCCGTCGAGTGCGACCCGGACCGGGGCGCCGTCCGCGAAGCGCTCGACGGCGGGCACGAGCGGGAGGTCCCGGATGCCGGGCATGTTGAGCGGGGACACGTGCGTGCCGTCGCCGAGGAGCGGCCCGGCCGTGCCGACGCCGATGCCGACGAGTCGGTGCATCGGCCCCGCGGCATCCGTCGCGCGCTCGCAGACCGAGGCGATCGCGAGCGTGAACGTCTCGGGCGTCTGACCCGCCCCCGTCGGCGCACGATGGCGGCTGCCGGGGACGATCCGCCCCTCGGAGTCGACGAGCGCAGCATCGACCTTGGTGCCGCCGATGTCGACGGCGAGGGCGACGGCGGACACGGGCGACGTGGCAGGCATGCATCGATCATGCCGTGGAACGCGGCGCCCGCGCACTCAGCGCAGGTCGAGGCGCAGGAGCACGCGGGGGAAGCCGTTCAGGACGCTCGTCGTGTCGGCGGTCTTCACGAATCCGGCGCGCTCGAACGCGGCGCGCGTGCCGACGTACGCCATCGTGAGGTCGACCCGATCGCCGCGGTTGTCGACCGGGTAGGCCTCGACCATCGGCGCACCGTGCTCGCGCGCGAACTCGACCGCGCCCACGATGAGGTGATGCGAGATGCCCTGCCCGCGGTGCCCGGGGCGAACGCGGACGCACCAGAGCGACCACACGTCGAGGTCGTCGACGTGCGGGATGCGCCGGTTCGTCGCGAAGCTCGTGCCGGCACGCGGGTGGATGGCCGCCCAGCCGACGGGCTCGTCGCCGTCGTAGGCGATCACGCCGGGCGCCGGGTCCTCGGCGCAGAGCTCGCGGACCCGCTCGCCGCGAGCCGACCCCGTGAGCGCCCGGTTCTCCTTCGACGAGGTCAGCCGGTAGCTCAGGCACCAGCACACGTTCGCGTCGGGCCGCTTCGGCCCGACGACGGCGGCGACGTCGTCGAAGACGGATGCCGCGCGCACCTCGATCCCCATGGCCGCATCCTGCCACCGGCCGCCGACACCGCGCCTCGGTCGACGCGCGCCACCCGAGCCCGGCCCGGGTGACCGACCGTCAGTCGAGCGAGACCGGATCGGCCCAGCGCAGCACGCGCATCGCGCGCAGCGTGTTCCACGGGCTCGGCTCGCCCTCGGGCGCGTCGAGCTCGTACCGGTGCCGTCCCGGCCACGGCGAGCCGGCGGGCCAGCGCCCGTCCTCGGCGCGTTGCTCGAGCACGAGGTCGAGGGCCGGTCGCAGGCGGGCGTCGGCGTGGCCGCCGGCCTCGCGGAAGTGGTCGAGCGCGCGAAGGACGTCGTAGAACCAGTAGGTCGGGAACGTGAAGTTCGTGTACCGCGGCTTCACGAGCTCGCCGGTCGACCTGCGCCGGAAGAGGCTGCGCTCGAGCAGGTACTCCTCGCCGCCGTGCCGGGCCGCCGTCACCGCGGCATCCGTCGACCCGGTCGCCTGCTCGTACGCCAGGAGCCCCTCGATGACGCACAGCGTCGAGTCGAAGGACGACCGCTGCGACTCGTCGGCCGGCTCGCAGTTCCAGCCGCCATCGGGGAGGACCTCGTCGAGCAGTCGCGCGACGATGCGGTCGCTGCCCTCGCCGAGCACGCCGAAGTAGGCGGCGTTCGCGAGCACGCCGCCGTTGACGCACTCCTCGACCTCGCCGCTGAAGTAGGGGAGGTCGTCGAACTCCGCCCAGACGACCCCGGTCACGACGCGGTCGACGGCGGTGCGCACGGGTGGGGCATCGGGCGGCGCACCGAGGTTCCGCAGGATCTGCAGGGTCCACATCACCGAGTTCCGCTCGCGGTCGGGCCCGTACACGTGCCCGCCCCAGTAGCCGTCGTCGGCCTGCCCGGCGAGGAGTCGCGCACCCCACCCCTCGGTGGCGACGCGCGCGCGTTCGGACGCGACGAGGTCGTCGGGCGCATCCTGCAGGTCGTGCATGGCCTGCCAGCGGATGGCCGGATCGGCGTCGAGCAGCCAGGAGATGACGTCATCGTGCATGGGGGCCATGCTCGACCATGCCGCCGACACCGGGCAAGGGCGACGGGCGGATCACACGTCCGCGACCTCCGGCGGCCAGGCCACCTCGAACCGCTCGAACATCACGTCGAGGTCCTCGCGCCACTCGACGCCGATGCCGGGGCACACGCGCTGCCAGTAGCGGCGGTGGTTGTCGATCCACGATGCGAGCGTGCGGTCGTCCTCGCCCTCGTCGTACGCGAATGCGGCGTCGACGCTCGAGAACGGTCCGATCCGGAGCTCGGTGCTCCGGAGGATCGCGCGCGGCCGGCCGGCCGAGTCGCATGCGATCCAGTGGCTGCCGACACGGGGGAGCGGCTCCCTCTCGGACCGGAACTCGGCGACGAGCGTCGCGGTCGCCCGCTTCGTGCCGTCGAGCACGAGTCCGAGGAGCTCATCGGTCAGCGCGGGGTGATCGCCGAACACCTCGACGCTCGGCGGTTCGGGGTCGAGCGCACGATCGGGCCGGGCGGCGCGGTACTCCGCCCAGAGCGTCATGGCTGCCGCGTCGTCGACGGGGGCGTTCCCGGCGCTCATGCCCGCCTCGCCAGGAGGCTGCCGGTCCATCCGTGACCGGTCGGCACGTAGCCCGCCGGGAACGCCCCCGTGCGCGCGAAGTCGGCCCACGCGGCGCGGAGCGCGGCGCCCGCCGCGACGAGCGTGCGTGCGCCGTCGGGCGCGACCAGCGGCGCGCCGTCCCAGGCGTCGGTCGCCGGGAAGAGCAGCGCGACCTCGATCGCGTGCGCCGAGCCGATGCGGCTGCCGTCGGGGTGCCCGTCGAACTCGGCGACCCGCACCTCGCCTCCGCCGTCGGCGACGACGCGCGCGAACCGGCGCATGCCCGACCGGTACACGGCGTTCGTCGTGCGGGCCACGATGAGCCGTCGCAGCAACGGACCGACGACCGGCCGCGCGGCGAGCGCCGCGAGCTTCGGGTCGACCTCGAAGAAGAACGCCGTCTCGTCGCGGTTCCAGGTGAGGAGCACGTCGAGGCCCGCGGCGTGCTCGCGCCACGCCGCCTCGATGCGATCCTCGGGCGGCAGGGGCGCCGCACCGGCGCGCGGCCCGAACGGCATCGCCGAGCGCAGGCCGGACCCCGCGGCCGCGGCCTTGGCACGCGCCTGGGCCTCGAACAGCTCGTCGAGCGACGCCTCCGGGTCGAGCGGGCCCGCGGCCTCCGCCATCCGCCGCTGCATCTCGGCGCGTCCGGTGCGGATGCCGAAGGGCGCGCTCTGCAGGACGACCCGGCGGAACAGCCCGCGGGCCTCGTCGGCGGCGATCAGGTGCGCGAGCGCGTCCCCGCCCGAGGACTGGCCGACGGCCGTGATGCGCTCGGGGTCGCCGCCGAACGCGGAGATGTGCTCGCCGACCCAGCGGAACGCGGCGATCAGGTCGAGCAGCCCGAGGTTCGCGGGGTGCGCGTCGTCCGTGGGGTAGCCGAGGAGGCCGACGCGCGAGGTCACGGCGACGACGATGACGCGCTGCTCGCGGACGATCGCCGCGGGGTCGTAGCCGGCGAGGTCGCCGGCTCCCGACACGTGGGATCCGCCGTGCACCCAGACGAGCACCGGCATCGGCTCGTCGGGCGCGTCGTCCGGCAGCGTGATCGAGAGCCGGAGGCAGTCCTCGTCGAACTCGACGCCGCGGAGCGGCCGCCCGAGCAGCTCGTCGCTGGGGCTCAGGGGCTGCGGGCACGCGAGGCGCCGGGTCCGGAGCGCGGATGCCTCGTCCGGCCGGATTCCTGCGGCGACGGGTGCCTCGAACCGGCCCGCCGTCGCGTACCGGATGTTGCGCACCCGGACCACGCCGTCGCCCCGCAGCGCGGGGAACTCGCCGAGCGGGGTCGAGAACCCGATCGGCTCGCCGACGGGCGCCGCGCCGGCCTGAGGCAGCTGCTCGGCGGCCTCGGCCTCGTCGGCCTGGACGTTCGGGCCGGCCCCGGCCGGATCGGTCCCAGCGGGGTCGGGCCGGGTCTCCGGGTCGGTCGGCGGGTTCGGGTCGGTCCGGGAGTCCGGGTCGGTCTGCGTCATGGGGTCGACTCCAGTGCGTCCCGCGCGGACCGTCCGCGCGGGGTGCGTTCGCCAGCGTAGCCCGCACCCGAACGGGGGACGTGGCCGCGGCGTCGGAGGAGTAGCGTGGCACGCGTGCCGCTCGAGGCCTACGGCGTGCTCGTGGGTGCGCTGTCCCAGCACTTCCGGGACCAGCCCGACGACTTCGGTCGCTGGTTCCACGTGAACCTGCGCGTCGTCGCACCCGCGGGCACCTACGCGGTCGCGGTCGACGTCGACAGCAAGAAGTCCGACATCGGCGTGCACTGGAAGGTGCTGCGCATCCGGCGCTCGATGCTCGCCCCGACGGTCGGCGCGTCCTCGGGCTACCACGAGCTCGCGCGGACGCGAGAAGCGGGCGCGATCGACCTGATCCGGCACCCGGCGATCGCGGAGCACCCCGGCTGCATCGCGCTCCTGCTCGGCGCCCGACGACGCCCGTGGACGGTCGGCGACTTCGCCGCGGCATCCGCCGCCCTCGAATCGATCCTGGTGGTCGGGCGCCGCACGCTCGTCTGGGGCGAGCCGTTCGACGACGGCGACCTCGGCATGCACAACGTGCACCAGAACCAGGGCGACCCGGCCGGTTCGCAGTGGTGGCCCGAGAACGGCATCTGGCAGGACGGCGCGGTCGTGGTCGAACGGCCGGACGGCGACCTCGACGCGTTCGTGTCGCGTTTCAGCACGCAGGCCGGGCGGACCGACGAGCAGGGTCATCCGCTCTGACCGGGGGCGCCGGCCGGAACGCTCGCGGAGTCGACCCGACGCGCCCGGTGCGCGTTTCCGGCGCCGCGCGCTCAGCGATGCGGGTTCGTCGCCGCTCCGTCGAGCCAGAGCTCGTCGGTCGGGTCGCTGTGGGTGCCGTCGCTGCCGACGTGCTTCGCGCTGATCTGCGGTCCCCTGGTGATGACGTGCACGAGCGCCATCGCGTGGCCGCGGCCGAGGTCGTGGTCCTCGGCGAGCCACTGCACGATGGGGGTCGCCTTGGTGCCCGGGCCGAAGCCCTTCTCCTCGGCGAGGGCGATGAACTGGCGGGGCGTGAGCCCGGTCTTGGCCTCGATGTTGTCGAGGTAGGCCTGGAACGACATGGCGGTGCTCTCCTTCGGTGGGGACGTGTGGGATGGATCGGACGGGTGGGCTCGGTCGCACGATGGTCGTGCGGCGGGCGGCGGAGTCAGTCCTCGTCGGCCCAGGTCTGCACGATCACGGCGGACGCGTGGATGCAGAGCACCTTCAGGCGGCCGTCGCCGACGTTCTCGAATCGGTGCCAGACGCCGGCGGGCACGGTCGCGGTGTCGCCGGCGCCGGCGGTCATGCGCCGGTCGCCCATGGTGATCTCGGCGGTGCCCTCGAGCACGACCCAGGTCTCGGCGTAGGGGTGCCAGTGCAGGCCGGGCCCCTCGCCCGGCTCGTTGTCGACGAAGAAGTACGAGATGCCGGCGCCGTGGTCGAGCCCGACGAAGCGACGAGTGCGCCCGGTGCCGATGCGCAGGGTCTCCGCCCGGACGATGACGTCGCCGTAGGGCGCGGGCCGGGTGGGTGCCAGCGTGATCTCGGCGGGGTTCATGATGACCTCGATTCGTGTTCGGTGATGACGGATGCCGCGGCTCGCGGGTGTCGCGAGGCTCGCGGTGCTCCGGTGTCCGATGCAAGGGTCCCGCCGCGCCATCCGCGGCGGAACTGTTTCGATCAGCGTCGAAACACGCGGTCGGACGGTGGAGATCCCGCACGGCGCCGGCCGCCGGGGGATAGGTTCGGCCCATGCGTTCGAACGCCGCCGTGCGGACCGCCGCGGCGATCCTGACCGTCCTCCTCACCGGCTGCGCCTCGACGGGTGCCGACCGGTCGGTGACGCCCCCCACGACCTCGCCGACTCCGAGCGTCCTGCCCGCGGCATCCGGGCCGCTCGACTGCGCCGACCTGGCACCCGGCGACCTGGTCGCGGCCGCCCTGCAGGGCTCGGCGCCCGAGCCGGTCGCGCCGGTGTCGGCCGTGCAGCCCGAGGCCGTCTTCGAGTCGGTGCTGCTCGAGGGCGTGGGCGGATTGTCGTGCTCGTGGCGCGTCGGCTCGGGCATGCCCGTGTACGACGACCCGAGCGACTGGGCGTACCTGCGCATCGCCGTGCTGCCGGACGGGGCCGCAGAGTGGGTTCCGCTGGAGAGCCACGAGGGCGGTGCCGTCCCGACCCGGCGGGTGGGCGAGGTCGACGCGTCGTTCCTCGGCGGCGAGAGCGGGTGGGTGTTCTCGGCGCCCGTCGGGAAGCACTGGGTGCTCGTCGACGTGCGCGCCGCGGGGCTCACGGCGTGGGGCGGGCGATACCGGGGCGTCGACATCGAGGTCGTGATCGACCGGCTCGCCGAGGTCGCCGCCGCCGCGTACGCGAGCGTCGCCGCCGCACCCGCGGACGGCTTCGGGCCGCCGCTGGTCGCGGTCGGCGAGACCCCGGCGGAGTGCCGCGGCGGGCTCGCCGCGCCCGGGATCCTCGCCGCCGCCGAGGCGCCGCCGGGCGCGGAGGTCGTCGCCTTCTCGCGCGAGGAGCCCGCGGCATCCTTCGAGGAGGCCGTCGCGCTCCGCGCCGGCACGTTCACCTGCGCGATCGTCGTCGACGGGTTCCCCGAGACGATCATCCGCACCGCACGCGGGTTCGGGGAGCTCGTCGACCGGTTCGACGCGCCCGATGCCGGCGTCGCGTTCGGTCGCATCGAACCGGAGGGTGTGCCCGAGGGTCACACCGTGACCGCATACGTCGAGGATGCCGGCGACGAGCCCGTCGGGCGCCTCGCCGCGCTCTCCGCGGGCGACTCGCTGTACTGGATCGACGGCGCGCGGGCCGGCGCGATCGCGCGGGCCATCGTGGCGCAGACCTACTGACGCCGCGCCCGGCTGTGGCACAGTGACGGGGTGACCGTGGAGCCGCAGTACGTCGACTTCCGGCTCGCGCCGGGCGACGTGTCGGCGATCCGCTTCGGGGTGTCGCCGGGGCACGAGGTCTGCCACGCGGTCCGCGTGCTGCAGCGCCCGGCGGAGCACCCGCTGCAATGGGGCTGGCTGCGGAGCGTGCGCGACCGCGTGCCGCGCGAGTCGTTCGAGCTCTTCGCGGTGCTCGTCCGCGAGTCCGGGTACTTCCCCGACTTCCTCACGACCACGCCGACGTGGGACCTGGAGCCCGCGGACGAAGCCGCCCGGCTCCGCGAGGTGCCCGACGAGCTCATGCGGGTCGACCTCGGCAAGGTGGTCGTCCGGTCGACGGGCGCCCGGCGGCAGGCCGTGCTCCGCATGCTCGACGACCTGCCGCGCGCTCGCGCCATGATCGCCGACGCGTGGCTCGAGCTGTGGACGGCGCTCGTCGAACCCGTGTGGCCGCAGCTCGAGCGCATCCTCCGCGCCGACATCGCCGTGCGCGCGCGCCGCATCGCGACCGACGGCATCGCCGCCATGGCCGCCGGCCTGCACCACACGGTCGAGTGGCACGAGGGCGCGCTGCGGGTCGAGCTCACCCAGCACTCCGAGGTGCTCGACTGCCGTGGCTCGGGCATCGTGCTCGTGCCGTCCGTCCTCGGCGGCGGCCGCTGCATGGTGCTCACCGAGCCGCCGGCGCAGCCGACCCTCTTCTATCCGGCGCAGGGCGTAACCGAGAACTGGGCGACGGATGCCGCGGCGCTCGCCGAGGCGTTGGCCGCCCTGCTCGGACCGGCGAGGGCCGGGATCCTCCTCGCCGCGCACGAGTCGCGGACGACCTCCCAGGTCGCCGCGGACTCCGCGCTCGCGATCTCGACCGCCTCGCACCACCTCACCGTGCTGCGCGACGCCGGCCTCGTCGCGAGCCGCCGGGACGGCTCGCGCATGCTGCACCAGCGGACCCCGCTCGGCGAGGCGCTCGTCGGCGCGGCGATCTGAGTCGCGATCCGCTCCGGATTCCCATGGACGCCGTGGGCGGCGCAGGGATACGGTTTCCCCATCGATGCCGAAACCCCCGCACTGCTCGGACGGACCGACGAGCTCGACCGCCTCGGTACGCTGCTCGGCGCTGCGCGCAACGGGCACGGCGGCGCGCTGCTCGTCCGCGGGGAACCCGGCATCGGCAAGAG
Source organism: Agromyces molybdatiresistens (assembly GCF_052748445.2). Lineage (NCBI taxonomy): Bacteria > Bacillati > Actinomycetota > Actinomycetes > Micrococcales > Microbacteriaceae > Agromyces > Agromyces molybdatiresistens. Next base: position 791,602 of record NZ_CM188258.1, read on the forward strand.
CACGCTCGTGGCCGAGGCGGTCCGGTCGTCGCACGGCCTGCGCGTGGTCCGTGCCGACGGGTTCGAGGCGGAGTCGGCGATGCCGTACGCGGCGCTCCAGCGGCTCGGGACGCCGTTCGCGCGGCACGTGGCCGACCTCCCGCCGCGCCAGGCCGCGGCACTGCGCATCGCGGCCGGGCTCGACCAGGGCGATCCTCCCGATCGCTACCTCGTCGGGCTCGGCATGCTGTCGCTCGTCGCGGCGGCCGGCGAGACGGAACCGGTCGCCTTCGTGGTGGACGACGCGCACCATCTCGACGCGGAATCACTGGAGGTGCTCGCATTCGTCGCCCGGCGGCTCCAGGCGGAGCGCGTCGCGCTGCTCCTCGCCGCGCGCGCGGACGCCCTGGATCCCGCCGCCGTCGCGGGTGTACCGGTGCTCGAGCTCGGCGGGCTCGAGCCGCTCGACGCCGTCCGGCTGCTGAACCGGTCCTCGGAGGAGGCGATCGACCCGTTCCTCGCGATGCGGATCGCCGAGGAGACCGGCGGCAACCCGCTCGCGCTCATCGACCTCGCCCACGACCTCACTGCGCACGAGCTCACCGCGTCCTCGCTCGCCGAGGCGCCGTCGCCGATCGGGCACCGCCTCGAGGCGCACTACCTCGCGCGCCTCGGCGACCTGCCGTCGCCGGCGCGGACCTGGCTCCTCGTCGCGGCCGCCGAGTCGACGGGCGACGCCGGGGTCATCGACGAGGCGGCGCGCCGGCTGGGGCTGCCCGCGGATGCCGCGTCGCCGGCGGAACTCGCCGGCCTCGTGTCCGTGCGCGACGCCGTGGCGTTCCGCCATCCGCTGGTACGGTCGGCCGCCTACACCGGGATGCCGGGGTCCGACCGCCGTCGGGTGCACGAGATGCTGAGCGAACTGATGTCGGAACGAGGGCATGACGACCTCGCCGCGTGGCATGCGGCGGCTGCGACCTCCGGAACCGACGACGACGTCGCGGCGCGCATGGAACGCGCCGCCGACGCCGCCGGCGGGCGCGGTGGCACCGCGTCGCGCGCGCGGCTGCTCGCTCGGGCCGCGGAACTCACGCCCGACGGGCCGGCGCGCGACCTCCGGCTGCTCGCGGCCGCGGAGGCGGCGTCCATCGCGGGCGCCGCGCAGCTCGCGCTCGACCTCCTCGGCCGGCTCGACGCCGATCGCCTCGACCCGATCTCGCTCGGCCGCATGCTCACGCTCCGCTCGCTGCTCGCGCTCTTCCTCGCCGACCACGACGGGATCGTCGACGGCGCGACGACCATGCTGCGGGTCGCCGACCTCGTGCACGGGCTGGCGCCGGAGTTCGAGCAACGTTCGCTGCTGCGGGCGTTCGAGGCGGAGCTGACCGCCGAGTGGGCGGTGCGGGGTCACACGCTTCCCGAGCTCGGCACCCGGCTGGCCGCCGGCGTCGACGTCGCCGACGGGTGGATGTCCGTGCTGCTCCGTGCGCTCGCCGCGCACATCCTGAGCCCGTACGACGAGGCCGTGCCCCTCATGCGCGAGGCGGTCGACCTGCTTCGCGCGATGTCCGATGCCGAGCTGCTCGAGGTCGGCTCGATCGGCGTCGCACTGACCATGGCGCTCTGGGAGGAGCGGGTCTGCGTCGAACTGCTCGAGCGCACGCTCGGCGCGGCGCGGGCCGTCGGCTCGCTCCGCGTCGTCGACACCAGCCTGTGGCTGCTGAGCCTCCTCGAACTCGTGCGCGGCGACCCCGCGGCCTCCGGCCGGTACGTCGAGGAGGTGCGCGAACTGCGGCGCGCCATCGGCTACGACGCCGAGCAGGTGGTCAACGCCTCCTACCTCGCCTGGTCGGGCGCGCCGACCGAGCTCGTCGAGCAGATGGCCGAGGCGATCCTCAGTACCGGATTCGCGGGCGCGTGGACGATCGCGATGACCGGGCTCGGCATCAGGGAGATCGCCGACGGACACTACCGCGACGCGTTCCATCGATTCCAGCCAATGATCGAGCGGAACTTCCTGCAGGTGACCTACCAGCAGCTGCCCGACTGGGTCGAGGCGGGGGTGCGGAGCGGGCGGCCCGACGACGTGCGGGCCGCCGCGGCGCGGCTCGAGCTGTTCGCAGCGGTGAGCGGCACGCCCTGGGTGCGCGGCCTCGCCGCACGCTCCGCCGCCCTGCTCGCCGCCGACGACGCGGCCGAGCCGCACTACCTCGCGGCGATCGAGCACCTCGGGCGCGCCACCTCGAGGGCCGACCTCGGGCGCGCGCACCTCGTGTACGGCGAGTGGCTCCGCCGGATGAGACGACGCCGCGAGGCGCGCGAGCAGCTGAAGCTCGCGCTGGCCGTCTTCGAGCGCGTCGGAGCCCCCGCGTTCGCCGGCCGGGCGCTGCGCGAACTCGAGGCGACGGGCGAGCACGTGACCCGCCACGTTCCCGGTGACCCGGGTCTCGACGACCTCACCCCGCGCGAGGCGACCATCGCCCGGCTCGCCGCGGACGGGCAGACGAACGCGGAGATCGGCGCGACGCTGTTCATCAGCGCGAACACCGTCGACTACCACCTCCGCAAGGTGTTCCGGAAGCTCGGCGCCACCTCGCGGAAGCAGCTCGCCGAGCGGCTGCCCGCGAACTGACCCGCTTCGCGGGTCGCCACGTCGTCGCGACTACGCGAACCACGTGGTTCGGTGACGCCGGCCTCGGCGCGAGCATCGAGGCATCCGATGGAATCGATGCACCCGGGAGGCCGCCATGCCCTACGTCACCGCCGACGACGGCGCCGAGATCTTCTACACCGACTGGGGTGCCGCGGGCACCCCGGTGCTGCTGAGCCACGGCTGGCCCCTGAACTCGGATGCCTGGGCCGCCGCCGCGAGGTTCCTCGCCGAGCACGGCCACCGCGCCATCGCGCACGACCGCCGCGGCCACGGCCGATCGAGCCGCACCTGGGACGGCAACGAGATGGACACGTACGCGGACGATCTCGCGTGCCTCATCGATCACCTCGACCTCACCGAGCTCACGCTCGTCGGCCACTCGACGGGCGGCGGCGAGATCGTGCACTACCTCGGACGCCACGGCAGCGCGCGCGTCGCGAAGCTCGTGCTCGTCTCGGCGGTGCCGCCGTTGATGCTCCGCACCGACGACAACCCGGAGGGACTGCCGATCGACGTGTTCGACGGGATCCGTGCCGGCGAGGCATCCGACCGCTCCCAGCTCTACCGGGATCTCGCCGATGGGCCGTTCTTCGGCAACAACCGCAACAACGACGTCTCGCAGGGCACGCGCGACGCGTTCTGGCTGCAGTCGATGGCGTGCGGGCACCGCGCGGCGTACGAGTGCATCGCGGCGTTCTCGGCGACCGACTTCCGCGAGGACCTCGCGAAGGTCGACGTGCCGACCCTCGTGATCCACGGCGACGACGACCAGATCGTTCCGTTCGGGGTGGGCGGCAGGCGCTCGGCCGCCATGGTCGACGGCGCCACGCTCCTCGTCTACGAGGAGGGCGCGCACGGCCTGCCCGACACGGAGCGCGACCGGCTGCACGCCGACCTGCTCGCGTTCATCGACTCCTGAGAACGGATGCCGCGGCATCCGCCTCACCCGACCGACCCGACGCATCCACCCCACCTCACGGAAGGACCGCCATCATGACCGACCAGACGACGCCCGCCCCCGACACGATCGTGCTCGTGCACGGCCTCTGGATGACCCCGCGCAGCTGGGGCAACTGGAAGAAGCGCTTCGAGGCGAAGGGCTTCACGGTGCTCACGCCGGGATACCCGGGCTTCGAGATCGAGGTGGAGGGCCTCCGCGAGAACCCCGACCTCATCGCGAAGCTCACGGTGCCCGAGACCGTCGACCACCTCGCCGGCGTCATCGAGGCGCTGCCGAGGCCGCCCATCATCATGGGCCACTCGTTCGGCGGCACGCTCACGCAGCTGCTGCTCGCGCGCGGGCTCGGCGCGTCGGCGGTCGTCGTCGACTCGGCGCCGACCGAGGGCGTGCGCGTGAGCCCGCTCTCGCAGGTGAAGTCGCTGTTCCCCGCGTTGAAGAACCCGGCGAACCGGCACAAGGCCGTCGGGTTCACGCCCGAGGAGTTCCACTACGCGTTCGCGAACACGCTGACGCGCGAGGAGTCCGACGCGGTGTGGCAGGAGTTCGCCATCCCCGCGCCCGGCAACTGGGTCTGGGCCTACGGGCTCATCGCGAACTTCAAGCCCGGAGCGCAGGAGACCTGGGTCGACTACGCCAAGGACCGGGCGCCGCTGCTCTTCATCGGCGGCGAGATGGACCACATCATGCCGCCGTCGGTGAACAAGTCGAACGCGAAGCACTACGCCAAGTCGCCGGCGATCACCGAGTACGTCGAGTTCCCCGGCCGCTCGCACTGGATCTGCGCGGAGCCCGGCTGGGAGGAGGTCGCCGACCACGCGCTCGAGTGGGCGCTCGCCCACGCGCGGCCCGCCGCGGTACCGCAGTCCTGACGGGCGCCGACATGCGTTTGACCAGGATCGGCGGACCGACGGTGCTGGCCGAGTTCGACGGATGGCGCATCCTCATCGACCCCACCTTCGACGCCCCCGGCCGGCGGTACTCCTTCGGCTGGGGGACGTCGTCGCGGAAGACACTCGGGCCGGCGCTCGGGCCGGATGAGGTCGGGCCCGTCGACCTGGTGCTCGTCAGTCACGATCACCACGCCGACAACCTCGACGACGCGGGTCGCGCGTTCCTCCCGACGGCCGCGCGCGTGGTCACCACCCGGAGCGGGGCCGGGCGACTCGGGACGCCGGCCGGATGGCCGCCGATCGACGGGCTCGCGGAGGGCGAGGTCGTGGTCGTGCCGGCGCCGCGACCCGGTCTCCACGACCTCGAGCTCACCGCGACGCCGTGCCGTCACGGACCTCCCCTCAGCCGGCCGATCGCCGGGGAGGTCGTCGGCTTCGCGGTTCGGCGCGCGGGCGAGACGCGCGTGGCGCTCTGGGTGACCGGTGACTCGGTGCTGTATCCGAAGCTGCGACGGGCCGCGGGCGCGCTCGACGTCGACGTGGCGATCGTCAACGTCGGCGGCGTGCGCTTCGGGCTGACCGGTCCCCTCCGCTACACGATGGACGGTCGCGAGGCGGTCGAGCTCATCTCGATCGCGTCGCCGCGCGTGGCCGCCCTCGCCCACTACGACGGCTGGTCGCACTTCCGCGACGGGGAGGCCGGCCTGCGACGCGCGCTCGACTCCGCGCCTGCCGGGGTGCGCGAACGCGCGCGGTGGCTCGTCGACGGCGAGCCCGTCACGGTCTAGCGGCTGGGCCGTTCAGTCCGGCCGGTTGCCGGACTCGGGGCCGATCGTGAACGGCGTCGTGACGCCCTCGTACATGACGTGCGCGATGAGCCCGTCGACGGCGTGCTGCAGCGTGTGGCAGTGGTCGCTCCAGATGCCCGGGTTGTCGGCGAGGAACGCGATGTCGTAGTGCTCGCCGGGCCGCACGTCGAGCGAGTCGACGATCCAGGGGCTGCCGGAGGCCGCGACCCCGTCGCGCGCGAGCACGACGACGTGGTGCCCGTGCAGGTGCATCGGGTGCACCTCCCCGGAGTCGTTGCGGATGCGCATCGCGACCACGTCGCCCTCGGCGACCTCGAACATCGGCACATCGGGGAACATGCGGCCGTTGATCGTCCAGAAGTAGCCGGGCCGGCCGTCGATGAGACCGGGTCGCCGGCCGATCGCGTACTCGTAGCTGCGGTCGGGCGCGGTCGCGTCGAACGCGACGGCGCCGGGCTCCGGCGAGCCGTAGTCGAGCAGGTCGAGCGTCTCCGACGGTTGGGGGACGGATGGCGCGGGCGCCGACGGGTCGCCGATGAGCACGCTCCGGGCGCCGCCCGTGCGCAGGCGCACGACGCTGCCGTCCGGCGGCGCCGTGACCGCGACGTCGGCCCGACCGCCCGCGGGGATGAGGATGCGGCGGTCGTCGACGTCGGTCGGCCGGTTCACCTCGCGGCCGTCGATCGCGACCACGCGAACCGGTTCGGTCGACCAGACGGCGGCCGTGCCGGAGTCGGTGTTGATCACCCGCACACGCACCACCTCGCCGGGCTCGGCCGGGACGCGTTCGTCGTGCGTGCTGCCGTTCAGGGTGTGCTGCCCGCCGTAGACGTGCAGCAGTGCCGTGATGTCGTGGTCGGCCGATGCGGCGTCCGCCGGGTCGGCCGGGTCGATCACGATCGCACCGAGGAGCCCGCGCACCACCTGGTCGTGCGACACCTGGTGCGAGTGGTACCAGTAGGTCCCCGCGTCCTCGGCGACGAAGCGGTAGGTGAACCGCCCGCCGACCGGCACCGCATCCTGCGTGATGCCGGCCACGCCGTCGGCAGCGTTCGGCACGTCGATGCCGTGCCAGTGGAGCGTCGCGCCGGCGGGCACCGACTCGTTCTCGAGCGTCACCTCGACGAGGTCGCCCTGGCGGGCCCGGATCTCTGGGCCGGGCGACGTGCCGTTCACGGTGTACCCCTCGACGGCGCGTCCGCCGGGGATGTCGATGACCTGCGCGCGCGCGACGAGGTCGACCTGCACGTCGGCCCGGCGGGCGGGGTCCGCCACCAGCCCCGTCACGTCGACCTCGCCGCGGGCCGTCTCGCCGGCGCCGGTCGCCGCCGCGCCCGAGGCGCCGCCGCCCGACGTCCCGTCGCCGTGCGCGTGCGCGGCGTCGCCGCGGCCGCCGCCCATGTCCATGACGGAGTACTCGCCGAGCAGCGTGGAGCTCCACGCGAGCGCGCCCGCGCCGAGCGCGGTCACGACCGCGACGCCGACGACGCCGCACCGCAGGAGGTCACGCCGCGACGGCATCGGTCCTCGTCCCCTCCGCAGCGGTCGCGGCAGGCTGGGCCGGGTGCGCCCGACCGGCGCGGAGCGCTGCGATCGATGCCGCGGCGACCACCGCCAGGGCGTTCGCGCCGTGGATGAGCCCGAGGTACGGCACGTCGGTGATCGAGAATCCGAGCGTCACCTGCAGCACGACGAGGGCGAACGTCATCGCGGCCCACAGGCGGGCGCCGCGCACCCCGGCGAAGAACGAGACGACGAGCAGCACGAGTGCCACGAGCGGGATGAGGATGCCGCCCACGACGCCGTGGATCAGGAAGCCGAGCTCGCCGACGCCCCCGGCCTGGAAGCTCTCGAGCAGCGCCGTGTCCACGACGCCGCCCTCGGCGACGAGGTTCAGCATGCCGCCGAACGCGAAGGCGATGGCCGCGGCCTGGATGACGACGGCGCCCGCGACGGTCCAGGCGAGGCCGGAATAGAGCGTGCGCATGAGATGACTCCCGGTTCGTGCGGGCCGCCCGGCGCGGCATCCGCTCGCCCTTCAGGCTGGTCGTGCCGGCCGATGGCCGGATCGCGGGGAACCGGATGGCGCGTCGCGGCACTCCGCACGGCCGCTGGGGGCCAGCCTCCAAGGGCCGGCATGGAGGACCCCCTCCCGCGCCGGCCGTGACAGGAGGACCATGGAGTCGTGGAGCGCAGGTGGGTGTGCCTGGCGGTGCTCGGCCCGGTCGGGGTCCTGTCACTCGGCTACGTCGTGGTCGTCCGCGGGTTCATCGAGGGCAACGCGGACCACGGGCTGGCGTGGCCGATCCTCGGCGGGCTGCCGCTGTTCGTCTTCGGCATGTGGCTGCTCACGGTGTCCTCCTCGCTCACGGCCGTGTTCGTCGCGCTCTCGGGGACCGGGTTCCTCCTCGGCTCGGCGTACGAGACGTTCATCCAGCGCAACACCGAGATCCTGGCCGAGCCGTGGTTCCCGCTCTTCAACGCCGGCGGGCTGACGGCCGACGGCCTGTCGGCCGCCGCGTTCCTCGCGTTCCTCGCGACCTTCCCCGACGGCGTCGTGACGCCCCGGTGGCTGCGGGTCCTGGCCGCCTTCGTCTGGCTCCCGCTGCTCGCGGGGCTCCTGACGCTGCTCACGGTCCCGCACGTCGTGATGTCGCCCTACATCGGCGTGAGCGGCGAGGGGATCCCCAACCCGTACGCGGTCCCGGCCCTCGAGTGGGCCGCACCCCTGGTCGAGTCGATGGTGCTCTGGCCGTGGCCCGCCGTGCTGGCCGGACTCACCGTGCTCGGCGTTCGATCCCTCTTCGGCCCACCGGACGTGCGAGCGGGGACGCGCGTCATCGCGCTCACCGTCGGCATCTCCCTCATCGCGTTCATCCTGTGGACGTTCCTGCCCGGCGTCTGGGGCGTCGAGCTGCTCGTCTACGCGTCGCTGCTCGCGATGCCGATCGTCGCGATCCACGGCATCTTCCGCCACGGCGCGTTCGACATCGCCCCCGGCGACCGCGGGCGATTCGTGGCGAGGTCGTCGAACCTGCTTATCACGGTGCTCTACGGCGTCGCGGTCGCGACACCGGCGCTGCTGCTCTCGCCGCCGATGCGGGCCGTCCCGGCGGTCCTCACGACCACCGCGGTCGCGATCGGACTCCTCCCGGTCCGCACCTGGCTCCAGCGACGCCTTCGCCGCGCCCTGTTCGGCGACCGCGACCGGCAGCTCGAGATGCTGGCCCGCCTCGGCACGCAGCTCGAGCACGCGGGCGAGCCGCGCGAGCTGCTGGCCCGCCTCGCCGAGTCGGTCCGCCGTGGGCTGGATGCCACGTGGGTCCGCATCCACGTGGCGGCGACGGACGGCGCGGCCGGTGCGCCATCGGAGGGGTCGCCGAACGCGACCTCCGGCGAGCACGTCGGCGACGCCGCCGACCACCTTGCGGCCCCCGGCGCAGCCCTGCCCGACGTCGTCGCCGGCCGTCCGCCCGCGGGCGTGTCCGAGCCCGCCGAGACGTGCGACCTCGTGCACGGCGATGAGGTGCTCGGTCGCATCGAGGTGGGGCCGCGCCGTCGGGGCGAGTACTCGGAGGACGAGCGGACGCTGCTCCGCACCGTGGCCGGGCAGGCCGCGGCATCCGTCGCCAACGTCGCGCTCGCCGCGCAACTCGCCGCGCAGCTCGACGAGCTGACCGCCTCTCGCGAGCGGCTCGTCGCGGCGCAGGACGACGAGCGGCGCCGGCTCGAACGAGACCTCCACGACGGCATCCAGCAGGACGTCGTCGCCCAGATCGCCGCACTCCGGCTCGCCCGCAATCGGCTCGAGCGCGGCGAGCTGACCGCGGCCGAGCTGTCGGAACTGCAGGACCAGGCGCGGGCGACGCTGACGGACCTGCGGGAGCTCGCCCGCGGCATCCACCCCACGGTGCTCAGCGACAACGGCCTCGTCGCCGCGGTCGAGTCGGGCGTCGCCCGGTTCCCGATCCCGCTCGAGATCGACGCCGACGCCGCGCTCCGCACCGAGCGGTTCGCCGACGACGTCGAGACGACGGCCTACTACGTGGTCCGCGAGGCGCTCGCCAACACCGCGAAGCATGCGCACGCCGCCCACGCGAGCGTGGGGCTGTCGCGGCGGAACGGCACGCTGCGCATCGCGATCAGCGACGACGGATGCGGCATCGACGAGGCCGAGGCGGCGCCGACGTCGTCGCACGGCGGGCTCGCGAACATCCGCGACCGGGTCGCGGCGCTCCGCGGAACCATGCGGATCGCGCCGAACGCCCCGTCGGGCACGACGGTGCTCGTCGAACTTCCGGTGGGTGAGGGCCGTGGATGACGTCGGGACGCTCCGCGTCGTGATCGCCGAGGACAACTACCTCGTGCGCGAGGGCGTTCGACGGCTCCTCGAGGACTCGGGCGAGGTCGACGTCGTCGCCTCGGTCGGCAACGGCACCGAACTGCTCGATGCGGTGCGGCGGATGTCGCCCGACGCGGTGCTCACCGACATCCGGATGCCGCCGGGCCACCACATGGAGGGCATCGAGGCCGCGCACGCCATCCGCGCCTCCTCGCCGGACACCGGCGTCGTCGTGCTCTCGCAGCACGCCGACGAGAGCTACGCGTTCGCGCTCTTCGCGGGCGGGTCGGCGGGGCTCGGCTACCTGCTGAAGGACCGCATCGGCGACCTCGAGGACCTCGTGCACGCGCTCCGTGAGGTGCGCGCCGGCGGCTCGGTCATCGACCCGCAGATCGTCGACGCGCTCGTGCGACGGCGCAGCGCGGCCGCGTCGAGCCCGCTCGCGGCGCTCTCGCCGCGCGAGCTCGAGGTGCTCCGCGAGATGGCGCGCGGACGGACGAACGCCGGCATCGAGCAGGCGCTGTTCCTCTCGTCGTCGACCGTCGAGAAGCACGTCAACGCGATCTTCACGAAGCTGCGACTGCCCGACTCCGGCGTGCATCGCCGGGTCGCGGCGGTGCTGGCGTTCCTGCAGGACGGCGGTGGGGAGGGAGCGGGCGCGCCGTAGGCGCGCGCTCCCGTCGGGCCTGCTCAGCCCGCGAGCACCGCCGCAAGGCTCTCGCGCACGATCGTGAGGCCGCGCCGCAGCTCGTCCTCCGTGATCGTGAGGGCCGGCAGGAACTTGAGCACCTCGTCGTGGGCGCCCGAGGTCTCGATCACGAGTCCGCGCTCGAACGCGGCCTTCGAGACGCGACCGGCGAGCGTGCGGTCGCCGTCGCAGGCGATGCCGTAGAAGAGGCCTCGGCCGCGCACGACGAAGCCCTGCTCGGGGTGCTCGGCGGCGATCGCCTCGAGCTCGGCGCGCAGCATCGCGGACTTCGCCGCGACGCCGTCCATGAACGCCGCGTCGGCCCAGTACGTCTCGAGGGCGACGCGCGCCGACACGAACGCGAGGTTGTTGCCTCGGAAGGTGCCGGTGTGCTGGCCGGGCTTCCACACGTCGACATCGGGACGGAGCAGCACGAGCGACATCGGCAGGCCGGACCCCGAGATCGACTTCGACACGGTCACGATGTCGGGCACGATGCCCGACTCCTCGAACGCGAAGAACGCACCCGTACGGCCCACGCCGGCCTGGATCTCGTCGAGGATGAGCAGGATGCCGCGGGCCTCGGTGATCGCGCGCAGGCGCTGCAGCCACGCCGGGCTCGCGACGTTGATGCCGCCCTCGCCCTGCACCGCCTCGACGATGACCGCGGCGGGAAGGTCGAGGCCCGAGCCCGGGTCGTCGAGCATGCGCTCGAACAGGTCGAGCGTGTCGGCGTCGGGGCCGAGGTAGCCGTCGTACGGGAGGCGCGCGACGTCGTCGAGGCCGACGCCCGCGGCCTGACGGTAGTGGCTGTTGCCGGTCACCGCGAGCCCGCCGAGGCTGAGGCCGTGGAAGGCGTTCGTGAACGCGACGACGCTCGACCGTCCGGTCGCCTGGCGGGCGACCTTGAGCGCCGCCTCGACGGCGTTGGCGCCGGTCGGGCCGGTGAACTGCAGCTTGTGGTCGAGGCCGCGCGGCGCCAGCACGAGCCGCTCGAACGCCTCGATGAAGGCCTTCTTCGCCGAGGTCGCCATGTCGAGGCCGTGGATGATGCCGTCGCGCTCGAGGTACTCGACGAGCGCGCGCGTGAACGCCGGGTTGTTGTGCCCGTAGTTGAGGACGCCCGCGCCGGCGAAGAAGTCGAGGTACTCGCGGCCGTCCGCGTCGACGAGCGTCGAGCCCGAGGCCCGGTCGAAGACGGTCGGGAAGGCGCGGACGTACCCGCGCACCTCCGACTCGCGACGGTCGAAGACATCCAGGGCGATGGCGCTGCTCATGGCAGGGCGACTCCTCTCGAGGAACGGACGGTGAGACGAGACTACGTCGTCTGTCCGGGAGTCCCGTGCACGCGGCATCCGCTCGCCGGACCGCCCCGCCCCCGCCGCGTCGGGCCCGGCGCGCACCACGGCATCCGCGGGTCGCCTCCGGTCCGTGGGCGACGGTTGCCTTCGGCCGGCCCGCGCGACATGGTGGGACGATGACGGCCGGCGACGCCCATGCGCACGACCGACGGGGCGTGCTCCTCGCCGAGGCGCGCGAGGCCGCCGGGCGGCGCCGCCCGGTCGACCTGCTGGCCCAGTGGGCGGATGACGCGACCGTCGTCCGATCGCCGGTCGACCTCCGCACGAGCGTGGCGCTCGACGCGCTCGCCCTCGAGTCGGCGCCGGAGTACGACGCGGTCCTGCTCTCGCCGGTGGCGCCGCTCGGCGTCTGCTCGGCGCTCGCGCCGAGCTCGCAGGATCGCGTGCTGTCGACGATCCGCCGGGCCGAGGTCGTCTCCGACCCGACGAACGTGCTGGCGCTCGAGGCGGCGCGCCGGCTGAGGCCCGAGCCGGGCTCGACCGTGCGGCTCTGCACGGTGCACCAGGCGCTCCGGATGCAGCCGGTGCCGCCGGGCCGCGGGCACACCCGGCACTTCCGGCTCTTCGCGCTCGCGGATGCCGGGCGCGCCGAGCCCGAGGACGGGTTCGAGGTCCGCGCGGTCGTCGCGCAGCTCGCGGCGCACCGACGCGTGATCGACGCGGCATCCGCTCGCCTGGGATTCGCGGTCGGCGGGGCACGGGTCAGGGTGCGCGACGACCCCGCTCGGCCGGCCCTGGGCGATCGCGTCGCCGCGGCAATCTCGGCGGAGTTCCCGGAGGTGAGGGTCGATCGCGAGGTGCTCGGCGGCGAGTACTACGACGGACTGCGGGTGGGATACGGCTTCGACTCCGCCCCCGGGGAGGGTGGCGGGGAGTTCCGCGAGGTGGTCGACATCGGCCGGTTCGGGTGGGTCGGCGACCTGCTCGGCGACCGGAGGCTGCGGTTCGTCGCGAGCGCGATCGGTCTGCAGCTGATCGCGCTTCTCAGGTGATCACGGTCTCGAGCCGGTCGGCGCGCAGCGCGGCGACGTATCGGCGTGCCGCTCCGGCGTCGCGCGGACGGCGGATGCGCATCGCGTACCGGAATCGCTCGCCCGCGACCGCGGGGATCACGTTGGGGCGTGCCGCGCACGAGGTGCCGCCGAACCAGATGCTGATGCTGCCGTCGCCGTTGCGGATGAGCTCGCGGCCGGTGAAGCCGGCGTGCGCCGGGTCGAGGCGGCCCGCGTCGTCGAACTTCACCACGGAGTAGGACCCGTGGTCGGGATCGACGGGCGGTGGCGGGAACGTCCAGATGTCGCATCCGCTGCTCGTCGCCGCGGCCTCGAAGTAGACGCCGTGCCCGGCCGGGAGGCTGCCCCACCCGACGGCCGTGCCCACGAGGTGCGCGTCGCGGTCCGTCTCGCCGCGCGCGCCGAACGCCGCCGTGAGGTCCACGTCGGCGGCGCGGCCGACGAGGCCGGCGGCGAGGGATCGGCGGGACGCCTCGTCGTGGCGGTTCCGCCGATACGGATGCGCCGTGGCGGCGTCGATGCGGCGGAGGTCCTGCAGCTCGTGCGCGCGTTCGAGTCCGCCCTCGACGCCGGTGCGCCCGAGCACGTACAGGTGCGTCCCGCGCGCGAGGTCCCGGTTCGCGACGGTCACCGACTCGCCGGGCCCCAGGACGGCGAGCACGTGGTGGGTCTCGTCGACGAGCACGTCCGCCTGGTACTCGGCGGACGGCGCGAGCGACACCGTGGCCCGGCGGCTCACGTCGACGACGGCGTGCGAGTGGAGCACCTCGGGGTCGGGGCGGATCGCCGACTCCGAGCCGGGCTCGCGCTCGTGGTGGAAGCGGTTCACGGGGACGCGCCTCGACTGGGCGGCGAACCAGCGGGCGGACTCGGCCCGGGCGAAGTTCCGGATGGTGACGCGTCGCGGCATCGGCGGCCTCCCTGCCTGGCGTGCTGCTGCATGACGGCGTGCTGCTTCATGACGACTCGTGGGCAGTCTGGCAAGGATGCCGCGCGACCGATAGGGCTTGCGGGCGCGCGTCGCAGGACGTGCGCGAACGGATGCCGCGGGGATCCCCCTCCCCGCGGCATCCGCCGCCTGTGCGCGCCGGGTGCGCGACGCGCCCTGCGCCCATACGCGCTGAGCGTCGTGCGCGCGACGCGCGTCAGTTCGCGACGCCTCCGCAGAGCACCGGCACGGTCGCCTCGAGCGGGATGCCCGCGCCGAGCGACGACGAGCGGCTCGAGAACGGGTCGGCCTCGTTGAAGGTGTACATGCCGTTGCCGTCGAAGTCGATGCCGTGCACGACGACCTGCACGGTGCCGGCGTCGGCGTAGCCGGCGGCATCCGTGAAGGTGCGCTGGTAGTACAGGTAGCCGCTCGCGTCGGCCATCGCGAACCGGTCGAGTGCGAGCGCGCTCGCGGGCGAGACGTCTCCCGTCGACGTCAGCGACGTCAGGATGCCGCCGTAGAACGGGGCGCCGTCGAGCACGGTGACGACCCCGTCGCCACCGGCCGCCGCGGGTCCGGGGCAGGCCATGTCGGTCGCGTCGCCCGGCACGCCGTGCAGGTGCATGGCGTGCGGCAGGTTCGGCGAGAGCCCCCAGGCCTCGACGGTGACCTGCAGCTTGCCGTTCGGCAGCGCCTTCACGCGGGTGGTGCCGTTCGCCTCGCTCATCGGCACGGTGCCGGGCTGGACGGCGTCCAGGCTGTAGCTGTAGCTCGCGACCTTGTCGGACGGGTTGGAGTCGTGTCCCGCGTACGCGGCGGTCGCGCCGCCGAGGGCCAGGGCGAAGGTCGCGGCCGTGGCGGCCGTCGCGGCGATGATGCGTGGTGCGTTCCTCATGTCGTACTCCCTTGTCGCAGAGGGCGTCGGGTCGCGCCCGTGCAGGGGGTTCGGAGCGGCCGGGGGAGCGGATGGGTCGGTTCTCGGAAGATCGGCGTGGCGTTCGGGAACGCCGGTGACGTTCAGTCGAAGAAGCGCACGCTCGCCACGCGCATCGCGTCGCCCTCGCCACGCACGACGCAGCGCACGAGGGCGGTGTGCGTCGCGCCGTCCTCGTCGATGAAGGTGACGGTGCCCGAGAGGCGCAGTGCGCCATCCGCCTCGGTCTCATCCAACGTGCTCCCGACCTGGACCTCCGTGTGGCCGCGCCGCTCGAGCTGCGCGGTCGCGGCGGACCGGCAGAGGGAGTCGGCGTCGGCCGGCTGCGAGGATCCGGCCGCGACGATCCCCGCGATCACGGCGGCCGCGATCACAGCGGCGATCACCATCAGCGCGACGGGCACCGCGATGCGGAGCCACAGCGGGATCCTTCGGAACCGGCCGGGGCGCGCGGCCTCGGCAATCGGGGCCTCGGTGGTCGGGGCATCCGACCGCGTCCGGTCGGGCCGTGGCTCTTCCACGTTCATGCGGCGAACGGTACGCCTGCCGCGAGGCGGCCGCATCAGTGGTTTCCCGCGTGAGTCCCGAAAATGCAACCGGACGGTTGCAAAGCGGCGAGGGTTATGCAACTCTGGTGTTGCAGTTCGATTCGAAAGGACCCATCATGGTGAGCATGACCGACAACCAGCCCTCCGTCGTCGACGAGGGCACGTACTCCGTGCGACGCACCATCCGCATCGCCGCGCCCGTCGAGAAGGTCTGGGCCGCCGTCACCGAGCCCGCCCACATCTCCCGCTGGTTCGGACGCACCGTGCTCCACGGCGCCGGGGTCGGCGCCGAGGGCACGATGACCTTCGAGGGCTACGGCGACGTGCCGATCCGCGTCGAGGCGATCGACGCCCCGCGCTCGGTCACGTACCGCTGGGGCAACGACGACGCACTCGGGCACCTGCCCGACCGGGTCGACGAGGCCACGTCGACCGTCTTCACCTTCACGCTCGAGCCCGTCGCCGGCGCGGCCGCGGCGGATGGCGCCGCACGCCCCGTGACCGAGCTCACCGTCGTGGAGACCGGGTTCGAGCTCACGTCCGACCCGACCGCCAACATGCGCGACCACGCCGAGGGCTGGGTGTCCGAGCTCGACAAGCTCGTCGCGCTGTTCGCCGGCGCGGCCGACGGTGGGCACGCGGCGCTCCGCGAGGGCGCCGCATGACCTCCGGGACGCTGGTTCCGGTGTTCGCCGCACTCGGCGACGAGACCCGGTGGAGCATCCTGGCGGCACTCGGCGAGGGCGACGCATCCGCGTCCGCCCTCGCCGGGCGCCTGCCCGTGACCCGTCAGGCGATCGCCAAGCACCTCGCGCAGTTGCAGGAGGTGGGCCTCGTCGAGCCGATCCGCGTCGGTCGCGAGGTGCGCTATCGCGTGCTCGGCGCACAGCTCGGCGAGACCGCTCGCAGGCTCGAGGCCATCGGCGCCGAATGGGACCGCCGGCTCGCCGCGATCAAGGAGATCGCCGAGGGGCTGTAGTCAGCGGGCGCCCGCGCCGGCCTGCGCCGCGGCCCACTCGTCGAACGGTGTCGTCGACAGCTCCGCGCCGGGTCCCGGCGTGAGCTCGTCGCCCTGCAGCAGCGTGCCGAAGTACGGCGCGTCCGCCGAGGCGACGATCTCGCGCGAGTCGCCGCGGGCCGCGAGGCCGCGGCGGAGGAACTCCGCCATGGGCAGCTTCTCCGGGCCGCCGATCTCGAGCGTGCCGTTCCGCGGTGCGGACTCGGCCGCACGCGCGACGGCGGTCGAGACATCCGCTGCCGCAATGGGCTGCATGAAGCCCGTCGACACGCGCGCGACCCCCTCCGTCGTCGCCTCGTCGGCGATGCGGGCGGCGAACTCGAAGAACTGCGTGGCACGGACGATCGTGTACGGCCGGCCCGAGTCGGCGATGAGTCGCTCCTGCGCCACCTTCGCCCGCAGGTAGCCGCTGTCGGGCAGCAGCTCGGCGCCCACGATCGAGAGCGCGACGTGGTGGCCGACGCCCGCCGCGCGCTCCGCGTCGAGCAGGGTGCGCGTGGACGTCGTGAAGAACGCCATCACGTCGTCGTCGGCGAACGACGGCGAGTTCGAGACGTCGACCACGACGTCGGCGCCGGCGAGCGCATCGGCGACGCCCTCGCCCGTGAGCGTGTTCACGCCCGAGTTCGGCGAGGCCGCGATCGCCTCGTGGCCGTGCTCGGCGAGGTCCGAGACGACCTTGGATCCGATGAGGCCGGTACCTCCGATGACGACGATCTTCATGAGTCGGGTGCCTTCCGTCGGGGCTGCGGGGAATCCGCTGCCGTCATGAAGCTCCGACCGACCGGCGCGGCGATCTGTGACACGACCGCACGTCCGGTGCCGGGCGCCGGCGGCAGCTGCGCGGGCGCCGACGGCGACTAGGAGCCGCAGCGCCGGTTCCAGTTCGCGAGCTTCGCGGGAGCGGCCTGCAGCCAGAGCTCCATCAGCGTTCCGGCGTCGTCGACCTCCAGTGCGAGCACCGCGATCACCGTGCCGTCGCGACGTCGCAGCGCGAGGCCGGGACATCCGTT
The DNA here is from genome assembly GCF_052748445.2 of Agromyces molybdatiresistens. NCBI lineage: Bacteria > Bacillati > Actinomycetota > Actinomycetes > Micrococcales > Microbacteriaceae > Agromyces > Agromyces molybdatiresistens. The sequence continues at coordinate 808,742 of NZ_CM188258.1, forward strand.
CACCTGCGCCGTCTCGAGCGCTGCCTCGCCCCGCCCGACGAGCAGCCGTCCCAGGGTGCGGATGACTCGGGCGCGCCCTCGCACGGACCCGCCGCCACGGTCCCCGGTGTCGATGGTCAGCCTCGCCTCGCCGTCGAGCAGGCGGGCGAGCGCCACGTCGTCGCCGGCGTCGAGGGCGGCGAGCAGCGCAGCCGCGACCGAGTCATGCGGCACGGGAGGTCACGGCGGAGAGCTTGTACGGGTTCATCATCCAGAGCACCTGGTCGATCGCGCCCGCCGACGCGACGACCGTGAGCACGGCGAACGTGGTGCCGTCCTTGCGGAGCACGACCGACGGCTCGCCGTTCACGTCGGCCTCGAGCGTCTCCACGCCCGCCCAGAAGTGCGTGTGGAACGCCCGCACGAACTTCGCGACCGTCTCCCGGCCCCGCACGGGGAACTTCGAAGCGCGCACGACGCCGCCGCCGTCGGAGTAGGACACGACGTCCTCCGCGAAGAGGCGTTCGAGCCCATCGAGGTCGCCGGTCCGGGCGGCACTGACGAACGCGGTCAGCAGGCGCCGCTGCTCGGCGGCGGTGACGTCGCGTCGGCGCTCGCCGGCGAGGTGCTTGCGCGCGCGGCTCACGAGCTGGCGGGCGGCGACCTCCGAGACCTGGATGATCGCGCAGATCTGCGCGTACGAGTACGCGAACGCCTCGCGCAGAACGTACGCGGCGCGCTCGGTCGGCGTGAGCCGCTCGAGCATGACGAGCACCGCGAAGCCGAGCGCCTCCGCCCGTTCGGCGCCGAGCGTCGGATCGGCGCTGGTGTCGACCGGCTCCGGGAGCCACGGCCCGACGTAGGTCTCGCGGCGCACGCGCGCGGACTGCAGGGTGTTGATCGCGAGGCGGGTGGTCGTCGTCGCGAGGAAGGCGGGCGGATCCTCGACGACGGACCGATCCGTGCCCTGCCAGCGCAGCCACGCCTCCTGCACGATGTCCTCCGCGTCCGACGCGCTGCCGAGCATGCGGTACGCGATGCCGAAGAGCAGTCCGCGCACGGCGCCGAAGACGGCGATCGCGTCGTCCATCGTGTCCTCGTGCATTCGGTGATCCTCTCGTGCGGCGGCCGGGGCCGAGTACCCGTCGGGGAAGCGCGGAAGCCCTCGCAGCTACGACCGGACAGGCCGCCGGAACGTGACATCCGGCCGTCCGTCCCCGACCGCGAGGGCCGGCATCGCCCGGCGAGCCGCGGCATCCGCCCATGAAGCAGAGCGGATGCCGCGTCGCGGCGTTACGCCGCCGCCCGCGCTTCGGCCACCGCGCGCACGGCCTCGAGCACGACCTCGGCGACCGCGTCGGGCTGCGACACGCTGAGCGCGTGCGAGGCGCCGGCGATCTCGCGGGTGCCGCGGGATGCGGCGCGCTCGGCGCCCGCACGGTGCACGGCGACGGGGATGTTGCGGTCCTCGGCGGCGAACACGTGCCACGACGGGCGGTCCCTCCAGCCGGGGGTCGCCGCGGTGACGGGCTCCTGGAGCGCAGCCTCGGTCACGGGGCGCTGGGTCGCGCCCATCAGGCCGGCCGTCCTCGGGTCGACGTCGGCGGCGAACTGCTCGCGGAACACGTCGCGGCGGATCGTGAACTCGACGCCGCCCGTCGAGACGGGGTGGGCGTCGAGCGCCTCGCCGAGCGTGCTGCCGGGTGCGCTGGTCGAGAGGGCGAACGCGCTGTCGCCCGTCTCCGGGACGAACGCGCAGACGTAGACGAGCGCGGCGACCCGCTCGTCGCCGGCGGAGGCCTCGCTGATCACGAGCCCGCCGTACGAGTGGCCGACGAGCACGACCGGCCCGTCGACCGCGGCGACGACGTCGCGCACGGCGGCAGCGTCGCCCGCGAGGCTCCGCAGCGGGTTGGCGGCCGCGACCGAGGTGACGCCCTCGGCGTGGAGGCGCTCGATGACGCCGTTCCAGCTGGCGGATTCGGCGAAGGCGCCGTGCACGAGCACGACGGTGGGGTTCTGGTTGGACATGGTGGATTCCTTCCGTGGTGGATGCGTCGGCACCCGCACGGCAGGGCGCCGGGTGTCGCAAGCTCGGACCGGATGCCCGGTTCGCCTGTGACGTCTCCGACGGATGTCGCGGATGCCGTCACATCCGATCGCCCTGCCCGGTCGGAGATGACGACGATGTCGACGCGTCCCGATTCCGTCCCTCCTCGACGGGGCTCGCCCGGCGCGTCATGATGGGGGAGTCATGCGCACGCACGCGGCGACGAAGGTCGATCTCTCGGGGGTCCGGCGGCCGAGGGGCGAGTGGCGGCCTGCGCCCGATCTCGACGGGGCCGTCGCGACGTTCAGCGAACTCAGGCCGCGGCTGTTCGGCATCGCCTACCGGATGACGGGTTCGGTCGCCGACGCCGAGGATCTCGTGCAGGAGACCTGGCTGCGGTGGCAGCAGACCGACCGGAGCGTCGTGCGCGAGCCGGCGGCCTTCCTCGCGACGACCGTCACCCGGCTCGCGATCAACGCACTGCAGTCGGCACGGGCCCGGCGCGAGGCGTACGTCGGACCCTGGCTGCCCGAGCCGATCGACACGGGCGCGAACCCCGAGGTCCTCGTCGAGCAGGACGAGTCGCTCGGCTTCGCCGTGCTGCTGCTGCTCGAACGGCTCACGCCGAACGAACGCGCCGCGTACGTGCTGCGCGAGGCGTTCGCCTATCCGTACCGGCAGATCGCCGAGATCATCCACGCGACCGAGGCGAGCGCGCGACAGCTCGTGAGCCGTGCCCGCAAGCACCTCGAGACCGGTCGGCACGCCTCGGTGCCGGCACCCGAGCGCCGGAGGCTCCTGGAGGCCTTCCTCGACGCGGCGCAGACCGGCGACCTGACGCGGCTCGAGGCGCTCCTCACCGACGACATCGTGAGCTACTCCGACGGCGGAGGCCTGGCGCAGGCGGCGCGGTTCCCGCTCGTCGGCCGCGAACGCGTCGTGAAGTTCGTGCGCGCGGTGTCGGAATGGTTCTGGACCGGCATCGACATCCGCCGGATCGAGGCCAACGGCGAGCCCGCGTTGCTGCTCGCCGCGAACGGATCCCCGTTCGCCCTGTTCGCCGTCGACGCGACCGTCGACGGCGTCGACCGCCTCTTCTGGATGGTGAACCCCGGCAAGCTCGGCGCGGTGCTTCCCGCGGGCGCCTGACGCGGCACCGCGTCACCGGATCGGCGTTCCGGAGCGGGGAACGGCACGCGTCGAGGCGCGGCGGATCGTGCGATCGTCCTCGCGGCCGCGGCCGCGGCGGCGCGTCGGCTGCTTCAGTCCGCCGCACCCTCCGCGAGGCCGAGCACCTCGACGACGGCTGCCGCGAACGCCTCGGGCGCCTCCTGCGGCAGGTTGTGGCCGGCGTGGGGCACGTGCCGGTGCACGCGCGGCCCGGTGTAGTGCCGAGCGGATGCCGCGGCATCCGTCGCCGGGAAGTTACCGTCGGCGAGCCCGTCGAGCGTGACCGCCGGCACGGTGATCGGCGGCTGTCCCGCGAGCCTCGCCTCGGCCGCCCGGTACTCCGGCGCGCCCTCGACGTGCTCCAGCCGGTGCCGGTACGAGTGGATGACCACGTCGACGAAGTCGGGGTTCTCGAACGCGGCGGCGGCACGATCGAGCTCGGCGTCGCCGAACGCCCACTCGGGCGAGTTGCGTCGCCAGATCACCTCCGCGAGGCCGCGCCGGTCGTCGGCCAGGCCGCGGCGGCCCCGCTCGGTCAGGAAGTAGAAGAAGTACCAGAACCCTGCCTCCAGCGCCGGGGGCAGCGGATGCATCGCGGTGCGCAGGTCCTGGATCAGGTACCCGTTCACCGAGACGAGGCCGATGACGCGCTCGGGGTGCAGCGCCGCCGCGACGCACGCGGCCCGCCCGCCCCAGTCGTACCCGGCGAGCACGGCGCGGTCGATCCCGAGCGCATCCATGAGGTCGATCACGTCCTGGCCGAGTGCGGCCTGCTGGCCGCTCCGCGGAACGGACCGGTCGCGGAAGCGAGTGCCGCCGTGCCCGCGGAGGAACGGGACGATCACGCGCAAGCCGGCATCCGCCAGTCGCGGTGCGACGTCGACGTAGCTGTGGATGTCGTACGGGAACCCGTGCAGCAACAGCACGGGCGTCCCGTCGGCGGGACCGGCCTCGTGGTACGTGACGTCCAGCACGCCGGCCCCCACGTGACGGAGGGGCGCGAGGCGGGGGAGCGGGTCGGTCATCGCCGGCTCCTACTCGCCCGTGCCGAGCGCCGTCCGCAGCACGTGGATCGCCTGCTCGACGGCCGCGGTCGACGCGGCGGTGCCGCGGACGGGGTTCAGCATCATGAAGTCGTGGATCGCGGCGTTGTAGCGCACGCTCGTGGTCCGTACGCCCGCGGCGGTGAGCTTGCGCGCGTACGCCTCGCCCTCGTCGCGCAGCACGTCGTTCTCGTCGACGACGACGAACGCCTCGGGCAGGCCCGCGAGATCGTCGAGGCTTGCCCGCAGCGGCGACGCGGTGATCTCGCCGCGGCGATCGGCGTCGGGCAGGTAGGCGTCCCAGAACCAGGCCATGCTCTTCGCCAGCAGGAACGGCCCGTCGGCGAGCTCGCGGTAGCTCGCGGTGTCCTGCGCGGCATCCGTCACCGGGTAGTAGAGCGACTGGTGGAGGAACGTCACGTCGCCCCGCTGCTTCGCCATGATCGCGAGTGCGGCGGCCATGTTGCCGCCGACCGAGTCGCCCGCGACGACGAGACGCGACGCGTCGAGACCGTGCTCGGCGCCGCTCCGGGTGATCCACTGCGCGGTCGCGTAGCCCTGCTCGATCGCGACGGGGTAGCGGGCCTCGGGCGAGCGGTCGTACTCGACGAACACGACGGCCGCGCCGGTGCCCGTCGCGAGCTCCCGGACGAGCCGGTCGTGCGTGCCGGCGTTGCCGAGCACCCAGCCGCCGCCGTGCATGTAGAGCACGACGGGCAGCGCGCCCTCGGCGCCGACCGGCCGGACGATGCGCACGCGCACGTCGCCGACCTCGGCCGGGACGGTGGTCCACGTCTCGTCCACGTCCGGCTCGTCGATCGGTGCGGCCTGGATGTCGTCGAGCACCTTGCGGGCGCCCTCGGTGCCGAGTTCGTAGAGGAACGGCGGGTGGGATGTCGCCTCGGCGACGTCCTGGGCAGCGGGTTCGAGCACGTGATCGGTCATGGTTCCGGTCCTTCCGTGAGCGGTGAGCGGGTCACCAACGAGGACCGGGTTCCGGGAGGGGATGTGACGCGGGGATGCGACGAGCCGCGGCATCCGCCCGACGTGTCGAGCGGATGCCGCGGTGCGAGGTCACCGGCACGGCCGGCGGCGCGCACTCACTCTGCGGCGTCGAGGATGACGTCGACGACCTCGCCGGGACGGCTCATCATCGCGACGTGCGAGCTGTCGAGCTCGATCGTGGTCGCGCCGGCACGCTCGGCCATGACGCGCTCGGCCTCCGGCGGGATGGTGTGGTCCTGCGCGGCGACGATGTACCAGCTCGGGATGCTCGCCCAGGCGGGCTCGCCGGACGGCGTGAACAGCGCCTGCACGGCGGCCGGCCGTTGCGACGCGGCCATCACCGCGGTCTGCTTCTTCGGCAGGTCGGCGGCGAACAGCTCGTGGAAGTACGCAGGGTCGATGTAGCCGTCGGCGTCGCCCTCGGGTGCGCCGGGGTAGGGGCGGATCACGAGGTGATCGGCGAGGTCGGTATGCCCGCCGCCGAGGGCGTTGGCCTCGACCAGGCTCTCGCCCTCGGCGAGCGCGTAGGCGGCCACGTAGACGAGTGCCTCGACGTTCGCCAGGCCGGTCGCGGCGTTCGTGATGACCGCGCCGCCGTACGAGTGGCCGACGAGCACGATCGGCCCCTCGATGGTCTCGAGGATCGAGCGGACGTAGGCCGCGTCGGTGAGCAGCCCGCGCAGCGGGTTGGCTGCCGCGAGCACGGTGTAACCGCGCTTCTGCAGCCGCTCGGTCACGTCGTTCCAGCCCGACGCGTCGGCGAACGCGCCGTGGACGAGGACGATCGTGGGCTTCGGCTCGGAGGGTGCGCGGGCGGCATCCGCCGACGCGGGAACGGCGACCGAGAACGCGGTGACCGCGACGACGGCCGCGGCCGCGGCGATCGCGGCGCGGACCGGACCGCGCCGACGACGGGGAGTGGAGGCGTGCATGGTGGACCTTCCTCGATGCGGGGACGGCGGGATCGGCCCGGACGGGCGCGGCCGTCGGGTTCCACCCTCGTCCTCGGCGAGGCGGCGCCGAACCACGTGCGTCGCGTAGTCGCGATCACTCGTCGGCGACCTCGCACGGGTCGTCGACGTCGCCGCCGGTGCCGGCGGCGGCCGTGATCAGCAGCCGACGGAGGGTCTCCCGCTCGGCGGGGTCGAGTCCGGCGAGCACGAGATCCTGTGCGGCGACGACTCGGGAGCACGCCCCCTCGATGACCTCGCGACCGCGTGGGGTCGCGACGACGAGCCGCTGGCGTCGGTCGGCGGGGTTCGGTCGCCGCTCGACGAGGCCGTCGGTCTCGAGGTCGTCGACCAGGTAGGTCATCACGGTGCGGTCGATGCCGAGGTGATTGGCGAGCGCGAGCTGGCTGGGCTGCGTGCCGCGGATGACCTCGGCCATCGTCTCGTAGCCGCGCGGACCGTGCGGGAAGTCGCCGATCGCCTCCTGCACGCGGTCGCGGTAGGCGCGGAGGAGGACGCCGAGCGCCCAGCCGAAGTCGTCGCCGAGGTCGAGGCCGTCGATCCCGGACCGCGCGCTCGCGTTCCCGGCGGTCGGCGTCCCGAGGCCATGGGCGGTGTCGTGCTCCATGTCGACCAGCCTACGACTCGTCGGTGGAATAAATCATCTGAAAAATAGATTATCTTCATTGCAACCGAATCATTGGAGACTGCATGGCCATCGAACTCGGAGTCCTGATCGCGTCGACGCACGGCGCGGACGCGGACCGCCCGGACATCGACGGAGCCGCCGCCGTGGCGCGGATCGCCGGAGCCGCCGAGACGAGCGGGCTCGACCTCATCGTCGTCGGCCCCGTCGATGCGAGCGACGACGAGTCGCCGCTGGACCCCTGGAGCACCGCGGCGTGGATCGCCGCCGGCACCGAGCGCATCGCGATCGGCGTCGTCGAGGCGCACGCCGGCCGCGGCTCGCGCGGGTCCGCCTTCGGGCTCGCGGGCGGCGCGCCCGACGCCGAGACGCCCGTGCCGAGCGTGCTCGAGCGCGCGCGCGAGAGCTTCGGCCTCCTCGCCCCGGGCCGGCTCGTCGGCGCCGGCAGGAACGACGGCGCGGAGGCCGCCGGCGACCCTGGCTGGGTCGTCGCGACCTCCGGGGCGGGTGCTGCCGAGCTCGCCGGGCTCGCCGCTGACGGCCTGCCGGTCGTCGTGCCCGTCGCCTCCGTCGCCGACGTCGAGCGTGTGGCGTCCGTCGCCGCCGAGGTGCGCGCCGCCGCACCGGCGCGTCCGGAGCGATCCGCAGCGGTGCGCGCACGACGCGCCGCCGGGATCGACTACGACGGCGTGCCCGAGTCGCTCGCAGCGACCGCGGTGGAGCCCGGCGACCGTGCCCATCGCGGCGTCTCCTCGACCTACCTCCGCGGAGGAGCGCCGGGCCTGGTGCTCAGGCCGACGATGCCCGCCGAGGTGGCCGACGCGCTCGCCTTCGCCCGCCGCCATCGCGAGGTGCCGCTCGGCATCCGCAGCGGCGGCCACGGCATCAGCGGGCGCTCGACGAACCGCGGCGGCATCGTGATCGACGTCGGCGGCATGGACGAGATCGTCGTGCTCGACCGAGCGGCACGCCTCGTGCGCATCGGACCCGGCGCGACCTGGAAGCAGGTCGCCGCAGCGCTGCACCCGTACGAGTGGGCGCTCGGATCGGGCGACTACGGCGGCGTCGGCGTCGGCGGGCTCGCGACCGCGGGCGGCATCGGCCTGCTCTCCCGGGGGCACGGGCTCACGATCGACCACCTGCGCGCGGTCGAGCTCGTGCTCGCCGACGGCACGCAGGTGCGTGCGAGCGCCGAGGAGCACCCCGACCTGTTCTGGGCGGTCCGCGGCGCCGGCGCCAACTTCGGCATCGCCACCGCGTTCGAGTTCGAGGTCGACGAGATCGACGACGTCGGCTGGGCGCAGCTCGCGCTCGTCACGCCCGACCTCGAAGCGGGTCTCAGCGAGTTCGGGCGCATCGCGACCGAGGCGCCGACCGACACGACCGCGTTCCTCGTCACCGGGCGACCCCGCGAGGGGCAGGCTGTGCTGCAGCTCTTCGCGATCGTCGACGACCCCGACCCCGACGTGGTCGTGGAGCGCCTCACGCCGTTCACCGCGATCGGCGCGCTCGTGCAGCAGCAGGCGGCCGTGATGCCGTACCGCGACGTCATGGCGCAGGCGGCCGACGTCGGCCCCGACGGCCACCACGGCCACGGCGAGCCGGTCTCGCGCTCGGCGTTCCTGCCGGAACTGACGCCCGAATTCGCGCGGGACGCCGCCGCGCTCCTCGAGACGGGCCTCGTGCACTTCTTCGAGCTGCGCACCATGGGCGGCGCGGTGGCGGAGGTCGCGCCGGACGCGATGGCGTTCCCGCACCGGTCGCCGGACTTCCAGGTGACCGCGATGGGCGCCGACGACGCCGCGCTCGGCGCCGCCTGGGACGGCCTTCGCCACCACTTCGACGGGCTGTACCTGAGCTTCGAGACCGATCGCCGGCCCGAGCGCCTGCTCGACGCCTTCCCCGAGCCCGTGCTCGGCCGCCTCCGGACGCTCAAGGGCCGCTACGACCCGGACGGCCTCTTCCGGGACAACTTCGCCATCGAGCCGCGTTCCGCCGCGGCATCCGGCACCGATGACACCGGCCGCGCCGACACCGGCCGCACCGACACCGGCACCACCGAACTGGAGATCGCCTCATGACCGACTACGGACACGACCTGGAATTCGGGACGTTCCTCACCCCGTCCGCCCACGACGCCGCTCACGTCGTCGAGCTCGCCGAGCTCACCGACCGCGTCGGGCTCGACCTGGTCACCTTCCAGGACCACCCGTACCAGGCGTCGTTCCTCGACACCTCGACGCTGCTCGCCTACGTCGCGGCCCGCACCGAGCGCGTGCACCTCAGCGCGAACGTCGCGAGCCTCCCGCTCCGCCCGCCGGCCGTGCTCGCGCGCTCGGCCGCGACCATCGACGCGCTGAGCGGCGGGCGCTTCGAGCTCGGCATCGGTGCGGGCGCCTTCTGGGACGGCATCGCCGCCATGGGCGGCCGCCGCCTCACCCCGGGCCAGGGCGTCGACGCGCTCCGCGAGGGCATCGGCATCATCCGTGACCTCTGGGACGTGGATGCCGCTGGCCGCGTCTCGCACCACGGCGCCTACTACGACGTGGCCGGGGCCAAGCGCGGCCCGCGCCCCGCGCACGACATCGACGTGTGGGTCGGCGCGTACAAGCCGCGCATGCTCGCCCTCACCGGCGAACTCGGCGACGGATGGCTCCCCTCCCTCGAGTACGTCGAGGGAGGGCTCACCGGGGTCGACGAGGCGAACGCCCGGATCGACGACGCCGCGCTCGCCGCAGGGCGCTCGCCGTCCGACGTGCGGAGGCTCATGAACTTCATGCGCGTCGACCTGTCGCCGGTGTCGCGCGGCCTGCTGCACGGACCCGCCGAGCAGTGGGTCGACGACCTCACCGGGCTCGCGCTCGACCACGGCCTCAGCGCCTTCATGGTGGCGGGCGACGATCCGGTCGTGGCGGAGCGGCTCGCCGCCGAGATCGCGCCGGCCGTGCGCGAGGCGGTCGCCCGCGAGCGCGGGGCACGCGCGGCGTGAGCGCGCGGCGGGCGTCGGCTCAGTCCTCCGGCATGACCCGTCGCTCGCCCACCGCGCCGTCGGCCCGCGGGAACGCGAGTGTGCCCGCAGCGACCCACCACTCCATGACGTCGTAGGCGAGCCGGCCGGCGACGACGAGCGGGTCGAGCTCCGACCGTCGCGCCGCCTCCGCGGGGCCGCAGGTGAAGATCGACATGCCGCGGAGCGAGGGGTCGCTCTGCTCGTCGAACGGGCCGTTCGCGACGATCACGCCCTCGCGGCGCAGGGCGGCCCGGTACGCGAGGTGCTGCGCCTGGAGGTCGTCGAGCTCCGCCTCGGCCAGCTCGGGCGCGTCGGCCGGGCGCCGCAGCACGACGAGCGTCAGGACGTCGAACTCGTCCGGGATGTCGGGGTTCCGCGGCATCCGTCGTTCAGGCGTTCTCGAGCTCGACGATGACGATCTTCTTCTGCTGCATCATCACGCGGATCTGCTCGGGCCGCCGCGTGAGCTCGTCCATGTTCGCGGGGATGACCTGCCAGCTCACGCCGAAGCGGTCCTTGCACCAGCCGCACGCCTCGGCGTCGGGCACGTGCGAGAGCTTCGCCCAGTAGTGGTCGATCTCGGCCTGGTCGTCGCACGCGATGATGAACGAGATCGACTCGTTGAACGTGAAGAGCGGCCCGCCGTCGAGGCAGGTGAACGGCACGCCGTTCAGGCGGAACTGCCCGTTCAGCACCTTGCCGGACATGCCCCGGAAGTGCTCGTCGAGCGACTCGTCGGGGTACTCGTCGATGCGGTCGATCGAGGAGTTCGGGAACACCTCGGTGTAGTACGCCATCGCCTCACGCGCCTGGTCGTCGAACCACAGGCAGGGCTGGATCGGGCCGATCTCGGCCATCGGGAACCTCCTCGTCCGGGTGCGCGTCCGGCTGCGCGCGACGCGCGATCGGGGTCAGCGTACGCCGATGGTGCCCGGTCGGCGAGAATGGAGGGGATGCGGAGGGCGGCGACGAGGGTGACCGACATGGACGAACAGCAGACCGGTGCGACGACGGATGCCGCGGGCGAGCTCGACGCCGCCGGGCAGCATGTCCCCGGACACCACGCGATCGGCTGCCCCGAATGCTTCGTCGAGCTGCAGCAGAACCACGACTGGTGGAAGGCCCGCCCCGAGGGGTCGCGGCTCGTCGGGCTCGTCGTGCCCCGCGACGACATGCCGCCGATCCTCGAGCAGCGCACCGCGCTGACCCGGTTCGGCGTGCAGATCCTCGACTTCCGGTACCCGACGCCCGACATGCCGGAGACCTGGGAGCAACGGCTCGGCCGGCTCTTCGCGACCCTGCAGGCCGGCGACGTGCTCGTCGTCGTGAACGAGCAGGCGCTCGGCCGCTCGCCGGAGGAGGTGGCCCGCACCATCCGCACCCTGCGCCGCCACAACCTCGTGGTGAAGGTGCTGAGCCGCGGTGCGCCGCACCTGGAGGACGCGCGCGGCTGACCGCGCGGGCGGAGCCGGCATGACCACGGACCGCGACATCGCGCGCTGGCGACTGCGATCGCAGCTGCTCGCCGCACCGGTCGCAGACGCCGAGTCGGTCGTCCGAACGCTCCTCGGCGTGCAGGCCGAGAATCCGTCGCAGTCCGCCTGGGCGGTCGCGACGCGGACGACGGCGCCCCGGCAGGAGGATCTCGCGGCCGCGCTCGCCGACGGCCGGGTCATCCGGACGCACGTGCTCCGCCCGACCTGGCACTACGTGCACGTCGACGACCTCAGGTGGCTGCTCGACGTGACGGCGCCGCGGGTCATCCCGGTCGCGGCGCAGCAGCTGCGCCCGTTGGCCGAGCGGATGATTCTGCTGACCGACGCGATCACGTCCCTGCTCGACGCGACGCCGGATCGGACCCGGAGCGAGGTGGCTGCGGCGCTCGCGGAGCGCGGCCAGGCGGTGAGCGCCTTCGAGCTCATGCTGCTCCTCGCCCATCTCGAGGTGCACGGCATCCTCTGCGGCGGCGTGCCGCGCGACGGCGAGCACACCTACGCGCTGCTGGACGACCGGGTGCCGGCCGCGGCATCCCGCGATCGCGATGACGCGCTCGGCGAGCTCGCCGCGCGGTACCTCGCGTCGCACGGACCCGCCACCGAACGCGACCTCGCCTACTGGGCGACCCTGACGCTGACCGACGCCCGGCGCGGCATCGCGGGCGCGGGGGACCGCCTCGAGTCGTTCGAGCACGACGGACGGACCTACCGGCACGCGGCCGGGGAGTCGCCGCCGCCCGCCGCCCGCGCGGGCGATCCGCCCCGGGCGCACCTCCTGCAGGTGCTCGACGAGATGTACCGCGGCTACCAGGACTCGCGTTGGGCGATCGACGCCGACGGGCTGGTCGAGCGCACGCTCGGCGCACCGATCGGCATGGCGCTCGTCGATGGGCAGATCCTCGCCGGCATGCGACGACGGGTCGGATCGAGCGCGGTGACGTTCGAGCTCACGCCGTACCGCGCGCTGCGGGCCGGCGAGCGCCGGGCCGTCGCGGAGGCGGCGGACCGCTACGGCGCGTACCTCGGGCTGGCGGCGCACGTGGAGTCCATCGGGTAGCCGGAGCGGCACGACTCGGTCGGGCGCACCGTGCCGTCGCGCCCGACCCGCTCGACGTCGCTCAGCGCTTGGGGCTCGGCGGCCGACGACGCTCCCACGCGTCGGCGATGTGGGAGCGCATCGCCTGCTCGGCGGCATCCGGATCGCCCGCCTCGATGGCCGCGAACACGTGCTCGTGCTCCTCGAGCGTCGTCTCGAGGCGGCTGTGCAGGTGGAAGCGGGCGCTCTCACGGGCCTGGCCGAATGGCCGAAGACCAGCGGGGTCTCGACGCGCGCGTCCATGCTGCCGTGGAGGATGTGCAGGTCGGTGCCGCAGAGGCCCACGTAGGCGACCCGGATCTGCACCTGGCCCGGTGCCGGCGGCCGGGGTTCCGCCTCGGAGACGGTGATGGTCGAGTCGCCCGTGTACGCGGCGGTCAGCATTGATCCTCCCAGCGGATGTCGGTGGAACGGCGCATCGGAATTGAGGAGATGTTTGGCGCCGTTCTCAGCCCATTGTGCCACGGAAATGGACGTGAAGCTCGAAGTCATCTAACCTTTAGGCAGTCCTGTCGTCCCATGGAGGTCTCTCGATGCTGAGTCGCACCCTGCGTTCCGGTGCCGCCCTGTCCGAACTCGGATTCGGCGCCGCGCAACTCGGCAACCTGTACCGCCCGACCGGCGACGATGAGGCCCGCGCGGCCGTCGACGCGGCCTGGGCCGCCGGCATCCGCTACTTCGACACCGCGCCGCACTACGGGCTCGGGCTCTCCGAGCGACGCGTCGGCGAGGCGCTCCGCGAGCGGCCCCGCGACGAGTTCGTGCTCTCCACGAAGGTCGGACGTCTGCTGGTGCCGAGCGGGTACCCCGAGGGCACCACGGACGACCAGGGCTTCGCGGTGCCCGCGACGCTCCGCCGGCAGTGGGACCTCAGCCGCGACGGCATCCGCCGCTCGATGGAGGAGAGCCTCGAGCGGCTCGGCCTCGACCGCATCGACATCGCCTACCTCCACGACCCCGACGACCACGGCCCGCAGGCGCACGCCGAGGCGATCCCCGCGCTCATCGAGCTCCGCGAGGAGGGCGTCGTGGGCGCCGTGGGTGCAGGAATGAACCAGTCGGCGATGCCCGCCGAGTTCGTGGCGCGCCACGACGTCGACGTGATCATGCTCGCCGGGCGCTACACGCTGCTCGAGCAGGGCGCGCTCGACGACCTGCTGCCGCTCGCCGCCGAGCGCGGCGTGGGCATCGTGGCCGCGGCGGCCTACAACTCCGGGCTGCTCTCCACGCCCCGCCCGGCGGCCGACGCCACCTACGACTACGGCCCCGCCCCGGCAGACGTGCTCGCGCGGGCGAACGCGATCGCCGACGTCTGCGAGGAGTTCGGACTGACGCTGCCCGAGGCCGCCGTGGCCTTCCCGCTGCGGCATCCGGCCGTCGTCTCGGTCGTGGTCGGCATGCGCACGGCCGACCAGGTGTCGAGCACGGTCGAGCGCTACGGCGCGGAGATCCCCGACGGGTTCTGGAGCGCGCTGTCCCAGCGGGGGCTCGTGCGCGATGCCTGAGTCGTCAGTCCACGTCGTCGGCGGGCTGCTCGTCGACGTGCCGCTCGGTGTAGTCCTCGACGCCGAGCACGTGCACGCTCATGCGGATGCGTGCACGGTCGGGATCGTGCGCCGCGAGCGCATCGAGGATGGCGCGGTGCTCGCGCTGGGTGTCGTGCACCGCTCCGCGCTGGTGGATGGCGCGCCACAGCCGGGCACGCGCCGTGCGGCCGACGAGCGCCTCGATGATGGCCGCGAACGCGGGGTTGCCGCTCGCGTTCGCGATGACGCGGTGGAACTCGGTGTCGACGTCGATCGTCGCCTCGAGGTCGATGTCGTCGCCGGCCGCGAGGATCGCCTCGCCGCGATCGAGGATGGCGCCGGCCTCGGCGAGCTCGTCGTCGGTGATGCGGAGCGCCGCGTGCGCCGCGGCCTCGGGTTCGAGCACGCGCCGCACGCCGAGCAGGTGCACGCTGTTCTCGGGGCTCTGGAGTTCGGCCAGCATGCCGAGCGGCTCGAGGAGCCGGCCCGGCTCGAGCGAGGTCACGTACGTGCCGTCGCCCTGACGGGTCTCGAGCACGCCGAGCACGACGAGCGCACGGACGCCCTCGCGCAACGGCCCGCGCGAGACCCCCAGCCGAGCGCCGAGCTCGCGCTCGACCGGCAGCCGCGAGCCCGCGACGAGCTCACCGGTCGTGATCATCTGCCGGATTCCGTCGATGACGACGTTCGAACGCGATCCCATGGGCACAGCCTAGGCGCTGCGCCCGAAGTCATCAGACGTTTCCTCACCAACCATCGGGAGGCCGCATGAGCGGGATCATCGACGCCCACCTGCACGTCTGGGACCTCGACCGTGCGAGCTACACCTGGCTGACGCCCGAGGCCGGGGTGCTGTACCGCTCGATCGGCATGGACGAGGTGCTGCCGTCGTTCGCCGCGACCGGCGTCACCGGCACGGTGCTCGTGCAGTCGGCCGATGACGACGAGGACACCGACCTCATGTTCGAGGTGGCGGCCGACCAGCCGCTCGTCGTCGGCGTCGTCGGCTACGTACCGCTGCACGAGCCCGAGCGCGCGGCCGAACGGCTCGAGGAGCTGCGGCGCCGGCCGCAGTTCCGCGGCATCCGGAACCTGATCCACGACCGCCCCGACCCGCGCTGGCTGCTCCGATCCGACGTCGACGCGGGCCTCGGCGTGCTCGAGGCGGCCGGCGTGCCGTTCGACGTCGTCGGCGTGCTGCCCGAGCACCTCGAGACGGTCCTCGAGGTCTCGGCGCGGCATCCGGAGCTCGACCTCGTGCTCGACCACCTGAACAAGCCGCCGATCGGCGCCGGCGACCTCGAGCCGTGGGCCTCGCTCATCGCGCGCGTCGCCGAGAACCCGCGCGTGCACGCGAAGGTCTCGGGCCTCTACTCCGCGGTCGGCGACCCGGCAGACTGGACCGTCGACTCGGTCCGGCCCGCGTTCGACCACGCGCTCGCCGTGTTCGGTCCCGACCGGCTCATGTACGGCGGCGACTGGCCCGTCTCGCTCATCGCCGGCGGCTACGAACGCGTCCTCGCCGGCATCGAGTCGCTCCTCGCCGACCTCGACCCGCACGAGCGCGACCGCATCCTCTCCGGCACCGCCCGGCGCTTCTACTGGCTCCCCGACACGGAAGGCACCACCCGATGACCGCCAGCTTCACCCTCGCCCGCCTCGGCGCTCCCGGACGGGAGGTCCCCGTCGTGCGCGTCGGCGACCGCGTGCTCGACGCGCGCGGCGTCACCGCCGACTACGACGCCGCGTTCTTCGGCGGCGACGGCCTCGACCGGATCGCCGCGGCGCTCGACACGCTGCCCGACTTCGACGGCGACGCCTCGCGCGTCGGCGCGCCCATCGCGCGCCCGGGCAAGATCGTCTGCATCGGCCTGAACTACCGCGACCACGCCGAGGAGACCGGCGCCGCGCTCCCGGCCGAGCCCGTGATCTTCAT
Organism: Agromyces molybdatiresistens; assembly: GCF_052748445.2. Classification (NCBI taxonomy): domain Bacteria; kingdom Bacillati; phylum Actinomycetota; class Actinomycetes; order Micrococcales; family Microbacteriaceae; genus Agromyces; species Agromyces molybdatiresistens. The sequence goes on from NZ_CM188258.1 coordinate 824,649, forward strand.
GAAGGACCCCTCCACGATCGTCGGCCCGAATGACGACGTCCTGATCCCGCGGAACTCGACGAAGACCGACTGGGAGGTCGAGCTCGGCGTCGTGATCGGGCGCACCGCGCGCTACCTGGCGTCGCCCGACGAGGCGCTCGCCCACGTCGCCGGCTACGCGGTCTCGCACGACGTCTCCGAGCGCGAGTTCCAGCTCGAGCGCGGCGGCCAGTGGGACAAGGGCAAGAGCTGCGAGACCTTCAACCCGTTCGGCCCCGACCTGGTGCCCGCCGGCCGGGTCGCCGACCCGCAGCAGCTCGGCCTGCGCCTGTGGGTGAACGGCGAGCTCCGCCAGGACGGCTCGACCGGGAACATGCTCTTCTCCGTCGCGCACGTCATCTGGTACCTCAGCCAGTTCATGGTGCTGCACCCCGGCGACGTCATCAACACGGGCACGCCCGCGGGCGTCGCGCTCGGCCTGCCGGGAGGGCCGTACCTCCGCGAGGGCGACACCGTCGAGCTCGAGATCGACGGCCTCGGCCGCGCCAGCCAGCGGATGGTGCAGGCATGACCGCCGCGGAGTTCGACGGCCTCGTCGCCGTCGTCACCGGCGGCGCGTCGGGCATCGGCCTCGCCGCCGCGCAGGAACTCGCCGTGCGCGGCGCGCGCGTGGCCGTGCTCGACCGGAGCATCGACGGCCTGCCCGATCCGCTCGTTGGCTTCACCGCCGACGTCACCGACCGCGAGTCGGTCGGCGAGGCGGTCGCGGCGATCGCCGAGCGGCTCGGCGGCATCGACGTCCTCGTCAACAACGCGGGGATCAGCGCGGTCGGCACCGTCGAGGACAACGACGACGCCGAGTGGATCCGCGTGCTCGACGTCAACGTCGTCGGGATGGCGCGCGTCACCGCCGCGGCGCTGCCCTGGCTGCGGCGCTCGGATGCGGCATCCGTCGTCAACCTCTGCTCGATCGCGGCCCTCAACGGGCTGCCGCAGCGGGCGCTGTACTCGGCCTCGAAGGGCGCCGTGCTCGCGCTCACCTACGCGATGGCGACCGACCACGTCGGCGAGGGAGTCCGCGTGAACTGCGTGAGCCCCGGCACCGTCTCGACGCCCTTCGTCGAGCGGATGCTGCAGGGCTTCGCCGACCCCGTCGCCGAACGCGCCGCACTCGACGCCCGCCAGGCCACGGGGCGCATGGTCACACCCGAGGAGGTCGCCGGCGCGATCGCGTACCTCGCGAGCCCGCGCTCGGGTTCGACGACGGGCACGGCGCTCGAGGTCGACGGCGGCGTCACGCACCTCCGTCCGCGCGCGGCGGGAGCCCGCGCGTGAACGCCGCGGGGAAGGTCTCCGGGCCCACCCGTGGCACGGGCGAGACCCGCGTCCGCCGGATCGCGTCGGTCATCGGCATGCCCGCCGAGAACCGCGAGGAGTACGAGCGCCTGCACGCCGACCTCTGGCCGAAGGTGCTCGAGCGGCTGACGCTCAGCAACATCCGCAACTACTCGATCTACCGCCACGGCGAGGTGCTCTTCGCCTACATGGAGTACGTCGGCGCCGATCTCGAGGCCGACATGGCCGCGATCGCCGCCGACCCCGCCACCCGCGAGTGGTGGGCGGTGTGCGAGCCCCTGCAGCGCCCGTTCGCCGAGCGCGCCGAGGGCGAGTGGTGGATGGAGCTCCCGGAGATCTTCCACGTCGACTGAGCGCGTCGGCGCGGAACGACCGGATGCCGCGGGGCCGACGCCCCGCGGCATCCGTGCGTCAGCCGACGGTGAGCGGCTTCGACGCGGTCGTCCCCGCGCCGTTGCCGAACTCCATGACGAACACGTGCTCGCCCGTCAGGTCCGTGATCGGGACCTCGACGTGCTGGGCGGCCGGGGTCGCCGCGACGAGCGTGCCGGACGCGACCTCCTCCCCGTCCTGGAGCAGGCGCCACGTGTAGGCGTTCGTGCCCCACCACAGGTCTGCCGAGAGCGTGAACGTGCCGTCGCGGTCCCAGTCGTCGTGCGAGAGCTTCGGCAGGCCGGGCTCGGCGTCGGTCACCTTCACGGTGAGGGGCTTCGTCGGCGTCGTGCCCTGCGAGTTCGCGAGCTCGCCGCGGAACTCGTAGGTGCCGTTCGGCAGGCCGGCGATGGGCACCACGGCGTGCTGCGCATCGGGCGACGACGGCTCGAGCGGCACCGTGGCGATGAGTTCGTCGTCCTGGTACAGGCGGAACCGGGTGGCGTTGGTGCCCCACCAGAGGTCCATGCGCACGTCGAAGTTCCCGTCGTCCAGGCCGTACGCCCAGCCGCTCGTCGAGGTGAGCGAGGTCGTCCCGGGCGCGTCGGTCTCGTCGTCGTCGGGCAGGAGCTCGGCGAGGCAGGCCTCGTAGTCCTCCGGCGTCGGCGACCAGCGGAACCAGTCGAACGTGCCGTCGATCTCCTCGGCGCCGAGACTGCCGCGGAACGCGTACGGCCCGACGTGGGTGAAGGGTGTCTCCGAGAACAGGAACGGACGGCCGTAGTCGCTGAAGGTCACGCCGTCGTAGGAGACGCTCGACTGGATCGCGACGCCGTCGCTCGTCATCCGCAGCCAGACGGTGTCGGCCTCCGGCACTGCGGGGGCGGCGCTGTCCTGCCGGTTGTTGCCGTTCAGGTATCTCACGACCTCGAGCGTCGTGCCCGGTGTCGCCCGGCCGAGGTCGAACTTGCCGTAGACGGTGTCCGACGCGTAGAGCAGCAGGCCGGCCTGCTGGAACCGCTCGGCGACGTCGATGGTCAGCTTCGTGGTGAGCTGCCACGGGCCCTCGGGCAGTTCCTGCTGGGGGAGGGATGCCGCGGCCACGCCGCCCTCGTAGGCCGGGATGGTGAGCACGCCGTCGGCGACCGAGTGCCGCGCGGTCTCCGGACGTACGACGCGATCCCAGTCGATCGAGAGTGCGTCGCCCTCGAACTCGTCCGTGCCGGCCGCCGCGCACTGCTCGAACACCGGGTTCTCGGGGTCGACGGGCCAGGCCACCGGGTCCGGTCCGCCGGGGAACTCCACTCCCGGCCCGGCCTTCGCCCAGGCGATCGTCGCGCCGAGCCGGTCGCCCGACTCGTAGAAGAGGTAGGTGTGATCGCCCTGCGCGACGATCTCCGGAGCCGCGGTGCGGCCGACGTCCTCGCCCACTCCGCTCGAGCGGTGGAGCACCTGCGCGTCGCCGACCTCGCTGAGCGTGGGATCGATCGTGCGCGCCATCACGCTCCCCGCGGAGTTGTGGTAGATCACGTAGAGCTGACCGCCCCACTCCCAGAGGTTGCCTCCGGAGACGTTCCCGCTGTCGCCGGACTCCGGCTCGACCACGGTGCCGGGACGCACGTCCCATGTGACGCCGTCCGTCGATTCCGCGAGCTTCAACCGGCGATGGTTGTCGGTGAAGTTCGCCATGTAGAACATGCCGTACCGGTACCCCGACGAGGGGTCGGGGTGCTCGAAGACACGGGCGTAGCTCGTCTCGGTGACATCCGGCCCGCCCATGGCGTTCGAGACGACGACGTCGCCGTACTCGAAGTGGACGCCGTCCGAGCTCGTCGCGTACCTCGTGACCGAGTTCTCGCCGTGGAAGTACAGGAAGACCTCACCGGCCTCCTCGTTCCAGACCGCGTCGGGCGAGGAGACGTGCGACACGTCGTAGTGGGGCGACCAGTCGCTTGCGATGATCGGGTTCGCGGCGTACTCCGTCCACGGCCCGTCGAGGCTGTCGGCGTACATCAGCATGACGCCGGCGGGGCGATCGTGCGGCGCGAGGTAGAGGTACCACTCGCCGAGCGGGTCGTCGAGGTACTCGCCCGCGTGGAAGACGCTGGGGAAGATGAACTCGTTCGTGGGGTTGTAGATCATCTCCGACTTGTCGGTGATGATCCCCTGGTAGACGAAGTCCGGGAACGGTTCGGCCGCGGTCGCCGGGGCGACTGCGGTGAACGGGGCGATCGCGAGTGCGGCGATCGCGGCGATGGCGGCGGCGCGTGGGCGCCGGCTGACGGGCATGCGGTAGCTCCTTCGATACGCGGGAACCGGCCGGACGCCGCGACCGATCGCCCCGGCGGCCGACCGGCCCGTTCCGAGGTGTGTGCGACATCCAAGTTGCTAATCCGTATTAGCATCCGGTACGGTCAACGCTAATGCGGATTAGCACCGCACGACAAGACCCGAAGGATTTCGATGACGACTTCCCAGACCCCGCCGAGGCGCATCACGCAGCGCCGCATCGCGGAACTCGCCGGCGTGAGCCAGGCGACCGTCTCGCTCGTCCTCAACGAGAAGGCGGACGGCGCCGGCCGCATCCCGGAGGAGACCCGCGACCGGGTGCTCCAGGTGCTCCGCGAGACCGGCTACGTCGCCGACCCCGCAGCACGGCGACTCGCGGGGCTCGGCAACAAGATCCTCGGCGTGTTCACCTACGAGCCGGCGTTCCCGACGGAGAGCCAGGACTTCTACGCCCCGCTGCTGAGCGGCATCGAGGAGACGGCCGAGGAGCTCGGGTGCGACCTGCTGCTCTTCACGAGCGCCCCGGTGGTGGACGGCACGCGGCGGCTCCTGCACGAGAACAATCGCCTGCGGCTCGCCGACGGCTGCCTCCTCCTCGGGGTCGAGATGGACCCCGCCGAGCTCGAGCGGCTCGTGGCCGACGGCTTCCCGTTCGTCGCCGTCGGTCGCCGCGAGGTCGAGGGCGTGCCGTACGTCGCGATCGACTACGCGCAGGGCGCCGCCGAGCTGATCGGTCGCGCGTGGGACCTCGGGCACCGGCGCTTCGCCTACGTCCATGTCGACAGCACCGGCGAATCGGTCGTGGATCGTCGCGCCGGAGTGGTCGGCGAACTCGAACGGCGCGGCGGAGCCGCAGCTGCATCGGAGCTGCTCGCGATGCCGGTCGACGGGGCGGATGACGCGACGCTCGACGCGGCCATCCAGGCCGTGCGCGACGCACGATGCACCGTCCTGGTCGTGGAGACGCACGAGACGGCGATGCGGCTCCGGTCGTCCGCCGCGACCGCCGGGCTCGACATCCCCACGGCGCTCTCGATCATCGTCCTCGGCGATGCCGCGCGGTCGAACGGCGACGCCGCCGACTTCACGCGGCTCAGCCCGCCCCGCAGCGCGCTCGCGAGTGCCGCGACCACCCTGCTCGCCCGCATCCTCGACCCGCACGACGACGTGCCGGACGAGGAACTCCGCCAGACCCTCGCCTGCCCTGTGATCGCAGGCATCACGCTCGTCGCCCCGAAGGACACCGAATGACCGCCATCCGGACCGCAACCGAACTCCGAGCCGACGTCCTGGTCGTCGGCGGCGGCCTGGGCGGGGTCGCCGCCGCGATCGGCGCGCTCGAGGGCGGACGGTCGGTGGTGCTCAGCGAGGAGTTCCGCTGGCTCGGCGGCCAGCTCACGAGCCAGGGCGTCCCGATGGACGAGCACACCTGGATCGAGTCCTTCGGGGCGACGGCCCGCTACCGTGCCCTCCGCGACGGCATCCGCGACCACTACCGCCGGCACTATCCGCTGACGGATGCCGCCCGCGCCGATCCGCACCTGAACCCGGGCGCCGGGCTCGTCGGCCGCATCTGCGCGGAGCCGCTCGTCGGCGTCGCCGTGCTGGAGTCGATGCTCGCGCCCTACCGCGCGACCGGGCGACTCCGGATCATCCAGCCCGCCGTGCCGATCGCCGCGCACGTCACGGGCGACGTCGTCGAGGCCGTCACCCTGCGCGGCCTCGACGACGGGCACGAGACCACGGTGACCGCCGAGTACGTGATCGATGCGACCGAGCTCGGCGACCTGCTCCCGCTCGCCGGCGCGGAGTACGTGACCGGATTCGAGTCGCGTCGCGACACCGGCGAGCCGAGCGCGCCCGAAGACGCGCAGCCCGGCAACCAGCAGGCGTTCAGCTGGTGCTTCGTGGTCGACCACGTCGACGGCGACCACACGATCGACCGCCCGGAGCAGTACGACCGATGGAGGACCGCGGAGCCCGACTACTGGGGCGCCCCGATGATCTCGCTCACGGGCCCCGACCCGCGCACGCTCGAGACGGTGACTCGCACCTTCACCCCCAACGATGACCCGCCGGGAACCCTCGTCGCCGACCAGCGCGCGGACGCCGGCGATCGCGAGCTCTGGACGTTCCGGCGCATCGTCGCCCGTCGCAACTTCGAGCCCGGCGCGTACCCGAGCGACGTCGTACTCGTGAACTGGCCGATGATCGACCATGTCGACGGCACGATCGTCGATGTGCCCGACGACGTCCGTGCCGAGCGCGAGCGCGCGGCACGGCAGCAGTCGTTGTCGATGCTCTACTGGTTGCAGACCGAGGCCCCCCGGCCCGACGGCGGGACCGGCTTCCCCGGGCTCCGGCTGCGCTCCGACCTGACCCAGGGCCCCGACGGGCTCGCGATGGCGCCGTACATCCGGGAATCGCGGCGGATCCTCGCCGAGACGACGGTCACGGAGCTCGACCTCTCGATCGCGGCATCCGGCCAGGACGGCCCGGCAACGTTCGAGGACAGCGTCGGCATCGGCATGTACCGGATCGACCTGCATCCCTCCAGCGGCGGAGACAACTACATCGACCTGCCGTCGCGCCCCTTCGAGATCCCGCTCGGAGCCCTGATCCCTCGCCGACTCGAGAACCTGCTGCCGGCGAGCAAGAACGTCGGTACCACCCACATCACCAACGGAGCCTTCCGGCTCCACCCGGTCGAGTGGAACATCGGCGAAGCGGCGGGCCGCCTCGCGGCCTTCTGCCTCGATCGTGCGTCCCGCCCCCGCGCGATCCGAACCACCCCTGGGCTCCTCGAGGAGTTCCAGTCCCTGCTCACACAGCGAGGCGTCGAGCTGCACTGGCCGCACGGCGTCTCCGGATACTAGGAGAAACCACCATGAGATCAGCAAGGGTGCTGACGGGTCTCGCGCTCGCGTCGGTCGCGGCGATGACCCTGTCGTCGTGCTCCGGAGGCGGCGCGTCATCCGAACCGGAGGACGTCGAACTGCGGATGACCGTCTGGACGTCGAACGAGGACCACCTCGCGTTGTTCGACTCCATCGCGGAGGAGTACATGTCGGAGCATCCGGAGGTGACCGGGATCACCTTCGATCCGCTTCCGTTCGAGGACTACACCTCGACCGTGACCACCCAGATCGCCGGCGGTTCCGCCCCCGACCTGGCGTGGATCCTCGAGAACGCGGCCCCCGACTTCGTGGACTCGGGCGCGCTGCTCCCCCTCGACGAGACGCTGGAGGCCGATCCGGACTACGGGTTCGACGACCTCTCGGAGAGTGCGACGGCCCTCTGGCACGACGAGTCGGGCGCTCTGGTCGCGTATCCGTTCTCGACCTCGCCGTTCGTGATGTTCACGAACGACGACCTGCTCGCCGAGGCGGGCCTCCCGTCGGCCGCCGAGATGCAGGCGAACGGCGAGTGGAACTGGGAGGGCGTCTCCGCGGCCGGCGCCGCGGTGCACGACGCCACGGGCAAGGCCGGATTCGTCATCCGGGACTTCGACTACACCACGTGGGACAACCTGGCCTCCGTCTGGATGGGCTGGGGCGCCGCGCCGTGGAGCGAGGACGGCTCGCAGTGCACGTTCGACTCGCCCGCGATGGTCGAGGCGTTCGAGTTCCTGCACGACGCGGCCTTCGAGTCCGAGTCGATGCCCGGCCCCGGTACGACCGCCGACTTCTTCGCCGGCGAGTCGGCGTTCACCGTGACGCAGATCTCGCGTGCCTCCCTCCTCGACGGGACCTTCTCGTGGAACCTGCTGCCGCTGCCGGAAGGCCCCGTCGGCGAGTACTCCATGGTCGGCCAGGCGGGCATCGGCGTGATGTCCTCAGGTCCGAACGCCGAAGCGGCCGCGGAGTTCCTCGCGTTCTTCACCAACCCGGAGAACTCGCAGCAGCTCGCGCAGTACTTCCCGCCGCCCCGCGTCTCGCAGCTGAACGTCGAGACGCTCGCCGCGACCAACCCGACGCTCACCCCCGAGCAGATCGAGGGCGTCGTCATCCCCGGCATCGAGACGGGCGTCACCCGCCCGAGCCACACCGACTCGGCCGAGATCGGCCAGGAGGTGCGCAGCTCGCTCGACGCACTCTGGGTGGCCGACGCCGACATCCCGGGCACCCTCGCGGACACGTGCGCCGCGATCGACCCCCTGCTGGGCTAGGAAGGCGACCGCTCCATGGCCGACGCCACCACGGTGACTCCGGGTCGGGCCCACGCCCGGCCCGGGGTCGCCCGCGAACCGAACCGGCGACGCTTCGCGCCGTCGTACGCCGTCCGCGACCAGCTGACCGGCTACCTCTTCGTCGCACCGCAGGTCCTCGGCATCGCGCTCTTCGTGCTCCTGCCGCTCGGACTCGTCTTCTGGTACTCGTTCCACGAGTGGAACGTGCTCGCGGGCACGTTCCGATGGGTCGGGCTCGAGAACTTCGAGAAGCTCGTCGCCGACCCGAAGCTCGCCCCGGTGATGCAGGCGACCGCCGTCTTCTCGATCGGGCTCGTCGTCGTCAACCTCGCGCTCGCCCTGCTGCTGGCCGTGCTGCTGAATCGCAGGGTCCGGGGCATGACCGCCTTCCGCACGATCTTCTTCTCGCCGGTCGTGGTCTCGCTCGTCGCGTGGACGATCGTGTGGTCGTTCCTCCTGCAGGACAACGGCGGCATCAACGGCATCCTCCAGGTCTTCGGCATCGACGGCCCGAACTGGCTCCGTGAGGGGCCGACCGCCATGGCGTCGGTCATCGTCGTCCAGGTCTTCAAGAACGTCGGCCTCAACATGGTGCTCTTCCTCGCCGCGCTGCAGGGCGTGCCGCAGGAGGTGCAGGAGGCCGCGCGGATGGACGGAGCATCCGATCGTCAGTTGTTCTGGCGCATCACCGTGCCGCTCATCTCGCCGACGATCCTGCTCACGTCCATCATCACGATCGTCGGCTCCCTGCAGGTGTTCGCCCAGATCGCCGTCCTCACCCAGGGCGGGCCGGGCATCTCGACGACCGTGCTCGTCTACTACCTGGTGCAGCAGGCCTTCGACTTCCATCACTTCGGCTACGGATCGACGCTCGCCATCGTGCTCTTCGGCATCGTGCTGGTGCTGACGATCGCGCAGTGGCAGCTTCGCAGGAGGTGGGTCTTCTATGAGAACTGAGTCCGTCGCCCTGCGCGAGAACCCCGAGACGGAGCCCCGCATGCCCGCGACCCCATCGACCGGGACGGCGCCCGCGGACGCCCCGCCCCGCCGTGGCACGGGACGGACCGTCGGCCGCGGTAACGCGAGCCCGAGGCGGAAGGTGGTGTTCTACGGCGTCCTCTCCCTGCTGGCGGTGCCGTTCGTCTTCCCGACCTGGTGGATGATCACGTCGTCGTTCAAGCCGATCAGCGAGATCTTCGCGTTCCCGCCGGAACTGTGGCCCTCGAACCCGACGCTCGACGGGTACGTCGGCGCGTTCACCGCGCAGCCGTTCGCGCACCAGTACTTCAACTCGATGTACATCGCGCTCGTCGTCACGATCGGAACGATGCTCTTCTCGTCCATGGCCGGCTACGCGTTCGCGCGCATCCGGTTCCCGGGGCAGAACCTGCTGTTCCTCGTGGTGCTCACGGGCCTGCTCATCCCGAGCGAGGTGACGATCGTGCCGCTCTTCCAGCTCTTCAACTCGTGGGGGATGATCGACACGCACTGGCCCCTGATCCTCGTCACCACGTTCGGTGCCCCGAGCGTGCTCGCGACGTTCATCATGCGCCAGTACTTCATCACGCTGCCCGTCGAGCTGGAGGAGGCCGCCCGCATCGACGGCCTCGGGCGCTGGCGCATCTACTGGAGCATCGCGCTCCCGCTCAGCAGGTCCGCCCTCGCGGCGGTGGCGATCTTCACGTTCCTGAACGTGTGGAACCTGTACCTCGAGCCCACGGTGTACCTGCAGACGCCCGAGCTGTTCACGCTGCCGCAGGCGCTCACGCGCTACACGGACGCGTACGGCGGCGAGATGTGGAACATCCAGCTGGCGGCGGCGACCATGACCGCGCTGCCCGTGCTCGTCGTGTTCGTCTTCGCGCAGAAGCAGTTCGTCGAGGGACTCGCCCAGACGGGGCTGAAGGGCTGAGGGCGACCGGATGCCGCGGGGCCGACGCCCCGCGGCATCCGTGTGTCAGCCGACGTCGGACGCGTCGCGGGTCTCCGCCTCGATCACGCGCCGGTGCACGTCCGCCGCGGCATCGGCCGGGATCGCCTCGGCGATCCACGGGCCGGTGCCCTCGCTCGGGTCGAGGATGCCCTCCTCGAGCCAGGCGTAGTCGCCGCCGAGCACGCGCGAGGCGAGGCGCTCATCCGTGGCATCCGTGTGGTGCCAGAGCTCGTCGAGGAGGCGTTCGGTGCGGTGACGGGACTGCTCGGCGAACGTGTGCGCGAGCTGGGTCGCGGACCTGGCGTGGCCCGGATCGTCGGTCGCGATCATCGACGCCCGCACGCACGACGCCGAGACGGCGAACAGTTCGGCGCCGATGTCGACCACTCGGCCGAGGAAGCCCTGCTTTCGCTCGAGGGCGCCCTGCCAGCGGGCCATGCCGTAGAAGGTCGCGCGCGCGAGCTTGCGGCTCGTGCGCTCGACGTAGCGGAGGTGCGGCGCGAGCGCGCCGAACTCGTCGTAGGACGTGGGCAGGTCGCCCGCCCCGGCGACGAGCTTCGGCAGCCAGCGCGCGTAGAACCCGCTCGCCGACGCGGCGGCCCTGAGCTTGCCGGCGAGCTCGAGCTTCGGGTCGATCAGGTCGCCCGCCGCGGTGAGGTGCGCGTCCACGGCCTCGCGCGCGATGAGGAGGCGCATGATCTCGGTCGATCCCTCGAAGATCCGGTTGATGCGGAGGTCGCGGAGCAGTTGCTCGGCGCCGACCGCGCGCTCGCCGCGGGCCTGCAGCGATGCGGCGGTCTCGAAGCCCCGGCCGCCGCGGACCTGCACGAGCTCGTCGGCGATGCGCCATCCCATCTCGGACGCCCAGAGCTTCGCGAGCGCAGCCTCGATGCGGATGTCCTTCCGGTCCTCGTCGGCGAGCACGCCCGACAGGTCGACGACCGCCTCCAGCGCGAAGGTGGTCGCGGCGATGAACGCGAGCTTGTGCGCGACCGCGGCGTGCTCGCCGACCGGGCGCCCCCACTGCACGCGGGCCGACGACCACTCGCGAGCGATCTTCAGGCTCCACTTGCCCGCGCCGGCGCAGATGGCGGGGATGGCGAGCCGGCCCGCGTTGAGCGTCGTGAGGGCGATCTTCAGGCCCTGGCCCTCCTCGCCGACGAGGTTCGCGGCCGGGACGCGCACCCCCTTCAGGGAGGTGAGCCCGTTCTCGATGCCGCGGAGGCCCATGAACGCGTTCCGCCGGTGCACCGTGATGCCCGGGGCATCCGCCTCGACGATGAAGGCGCTGATGCCGCCGCGACGTCCGGCGGCCCGCTCGTCGGGCGTCCTCGGCACGCGCGCCATCACGACGAGGAGCTCGGCGACGACGCCGTTGGTGGTCCAGAGCTTCGTGCCGTCCAGCACGTACTCGGAGCCGTCCTCCGACGGAACCGCCGTCGCCTGCAGCCGGGCGGGGTCGGATCCCACCTCGGGTTCGGTGAGCAGGAACGCGCTCACGGCTCCGGCGGCGCACCTCGGCAGCCACCGTCGCTTCTGCTCCTCGGTGCCGGCGAGCATCAGCGGCTCGGGCACGCCGACCGACTGGTGCGCCGAGAGCAGCGCGCCGATGCCGGCGTTCACGGACCCGATCATGACGAGGGCGCGGTTGTAGAAGAACTGGCCGAGGCCGAGGCCGCCGTACTCGACCGGGATCTTCATGCCGAACGCCCCGAGCCCGGCGAGCCCCCGGAAGACCTCGTCGGGGATCTGCGCCTCGCGTTCGATCCGGGCGACGTCGACCGTGCGGAGGAACGCCTCGAGGTCGCGGAGGAAGGCCTCGCCGCGCTCGCGGCGATCCTCGGCCGGGCGCGGGTGCGGGCTGATGAGCGACAGGTCGAACCGCCCGAGGTAGAGGCCCCTGGCGAAGCTGGGCTTCCGCCACTCCTGTTCGCGCGCGGCCTCGGCGACGGCGCGCGAGGCCTGCTCGTCGACGTCGGCGACGGATGGCGCGGCGGCGCCGGCGGCAGCGGCTGCTGCGGATGGACCGGATGCGCCGGACGCACCGGATGCAGCGGAGACGGGGGAGACGGCGGACTCTCGGGTGGCGCTCACGCGAACCTCCTCGTTCTGCCACCAAGGTACGCCCGGCCCGTGAGCCGGACCAGCCCTTGCGCCGGCGGGCTGATGCGGCATCCGTGGCCGGATGTCACACGCGCGCCGCCTGCGGTGTCTCCATGTCGAACGCATCCGCACCTGGACCTCGGAGGACACCATGACCAGCACCGCACGCATCCCCATCGCCGACGTCGACGGCGTCATGGGCGCCGTCGTGAAGGCCGCGAGCCGGCGGATGACCGGCCAGGTCCCCGACTCGCTCGGCATCCTGTGGCACAACCGCCGCGTGATGATGGACCTGATGGGCGTCGGCCGCAAGTCGGAGAAGTGGGACGCCCTCGACCCGCAGCTCAGCACGTTCGCCCGCATGGCGACCGCGGCCTACGTCGGCTGCAGCTTCTGCCTCGACCTGCACTACTTCATGGCGCACACGCACGGGCTCGACGAGGCCAAGGCGCGCGAGGTGCCGCGCTGGCGGGAGTCGTCCGCCTTCTCGCCGCTCGAGCGACGCGTCATGGAGTACGCCGAGGCCGTCTGCCAGGACCCGCCCGCCGTCACCGACGAGCTCTCGGACGCCCTGCTCGCGGAGCTCGGGCCGGCCGCGCTGCTCGAGCTCGCCGCGAAGGTCGCGCTCATGGACGCCACCGCGCGCATGAACATCGCGCTCGGCATCCGCTCGGCCGAGTTCGCGGAGGCGTGCGGGCTCCCGCAGCTCGCGGAGCGTTCGGCGGTCGGCGGGGCGGCGTAGGGTGCTGCGCATGGGCGAGCACGATCGTTCGGATGTCGCGGGCGCCGTCGGCGCAGCGGCCGCAGCAGGCGGCGGCGACCCGTTCGTGGTGCACCGCGGCCTGCTCTTCACCGTCGCGTACGAGCTGCTCGGCTCTGCCGCCGACGCGGAGGACGTGCTGCAGGAGTCGTGGCTCCGCTGGGCCGACGTCGACCGGAGCGAGGTGCGGGATCCGCGCGCCTACCTCGTGCGCGTCGTGACGCGCCAGTCGCTGAACCACCTGCGCACGCTGTCGCGTCGACGCGAGGAGTACGTGGGCGAGTGGCTGCCCGAGCCGGTGCTCACGAGCCCGGATGTCGCGGACGACGTCGAGCTCGCCGAGTCGCTGTCGATGGCGACGCTGACCGTGCTCGAGACGCTGGGGCCCGCGGAGCGGGCGGTGTTCGTGCTGCGCGAGGTGTTCGACGTGCCCTACGACGAGATCGCGGACGCCGTGGGCAAGACGCCGGCGGCCGTGCGGCAGATCGCGCACCGGGCCAGGGAGCACGTCGCGGCGCGGCGTCCGCGCGTGCAGGTCGAGCGCACCGAGCAGGAGCAGGTCGTCGAGCGGCTCATGGTCGCGTTCAACACCGGCGACGTGCAGGGACTCATGGACGTGCTCGCGCCCGACGTCGTCGCGATCGGCGACGGCGGCGGCAAGGCGCGCGGCGCCGCGCGGCGCCCGATCCGCGGTGCGCAGAAGATCGTCTCGTTCCTCATGGGTGCGATGGAGAAGTGGGACCTGCACCCCGTGGCGTCCATGGTCTGGATCAACGGTGCGCCCGCGCTGCGGCTCGAGGTCGACGGCGAGCTCGCCGGCACGGTCAGCGTCACGATCGAGGACGGCCTCGTGACCCGGATCTTCTCGGTCGCGAACCCCGACAAGCTCGCCCGCCTCGACGAGGAGGCGCCGCTCGCGCGCTGAGCGGCTCGGGTCGCGCCCGCTCGCGAGGCTCAGGCGGCGCCCGCGGCCTCCGCGATGCGACGCCGCTCGATGCCCTCGAGCACGAGGTCGAGCCCGAACTCGAACTCGGTCTGGTCGTCGCACCAGCCGAGCGTCGACTCGGGGTCGACGTGCGCGACCTCCCCGAGCATCGCGGCGAGGTGCGGTGCGAAGGACTGCATCTGCTCGAGCTGCCCGGGCGGCGGCGCCTGGCCGTCGTCGGAGAGCTCCTGCACGTACCCGTAGATGCGGTTGCCGATCGCGTGCAGCGAGTGGTGGATGAGGTCGTGCGACATGCCCGCCCGACGCATGACGCCCACGATGCCGTCGACGTGCGCGACCATCGCCGGGGAGAACGACTTCCGCCGGTCGATGACGATCGGCGCCCACGGATGCCGCAGCAGCACGCGTCGTGCACCGAGGATGCGTTCCCGGACGGTGGGCACCCAGCCCGCGGCATCCGACTGCTCGGTCGTGGTCGCGCTCGCGTCGCGGGCCGCGGCGTCGGCGGCGATCTCGGCGAACGTCAGCTCGACGACGCCGTCGAGGATCGCGTCCTTGTTGGGCAGGTGGTGATAGATGGACATCGCCTCGACGCCGAGGTCGTCGGCGAGCGCGCGCATCGTCAGCGCCTCGAGGCCGCCGCGGTCGGCGAGATCCGATGCGGCCTGCAGCACGCGGTCGCGGGTGAGCGGCGCGCGCGGCATCCGCGTGCCCAGTTCGGCCGACCTCGGTCCCATTCGTTCACCTTACAACGTGAGGTTTCTTTCCCCGAGGTATGGACACGGGCGGCTCGAAGGCGTAGCTTACGACGTAAGGCTTACAACGTAAGGGAGACATCATGACCACCACCGGAATCCGCACGATGCGAGCCGCCGTCCTCGAGCGGTTCGGCGGGCCCGAGGTCGTCGGCGTCGCCGAACGGCCCGTGCCGGTCCCCGGCGACGACGAACTGCTCGTCCGGGTGCACGCCTCGACCGTGAGCATCGCCGACCACCGCCTGCGCACGCGCGAGGTTCCGCGCGGCCTCGGGCTCGTCGTCGGCCCGGCGATCGGGTTCCGCAGGCCGAAGCACCCGGTGCTCGGCATGGAGGCCGCGGGCGTGGTCGAGGCCGTCGGGCACCGGGTCACGCGCTTCGCGCCCGGCGACGAGGTCGTCGTCATGAGAGGCGCGCGATTCGGTTGCCACGCCGAGTTCGTGACCGTGCCCGAAGACGGCGAGGTCGCCCGCAAACCCACCGACCTCTCGTTCGAGGAGGCGGCCGCCGTGCTCTTCGGCGGGCACACCGCGCTGCGCTACCTCGACCTCGTCGACGTCGGTCCCGGCACCGAGGTGCTCGTGAACGGCGCCTCGGGCGCGGTCGGCACCGCCGTGGTGCAGCTCGCGGCCCGCCGCGGCGCGCGGGTCACGGCGGTCACGAGCGGCCGCAACGCCGAACTCGTCCGTTCGCTCGGCGCCGCGCACGTCATCGACTACACGCACGAGGACTTCGCCGCACCGGGCGGCGAGCCCCGCTACGACGTCGTCGTCGAGTGCGTCGGCAACGCGCCGTTCGGTCGCGTCGGGCGCCTGATCCGCCCGGGCGGAGCGTTGCTGCTCGTCATCTCGGACCTGGCCGGGATGATCGGCGCCGCACTGCGGCCGCGTCGCCGCGGCATCCTCGTGAACCAGGCCGGCGGGCCGATGGGTGCCGAGGGGATGACGCGGCTCACCGCGCTCGCCGAGGCCGGCGACCTGCGGCCCGTGATCGACCGCACCTACGACCTCGACGACATCGCCGAGGCGCACCGCTACGTCGACACCGGCCGCAAGCGGGGGAGCGTGGTGGTGCGGATCGCCTGACGGTGCCGATCAGAGCGGCAGCGGCCGGTCGTCGACGATCGTCTTCATGACGAGGGTCGACTCGACCCGCCGCACGCCGGGCAGCGCCGAGAGCCGTTCGTCCCAGAGGCGCTGGTAGGCGGGCAGGTCGGGCACGGCGACGCGGAGCAGGTAGTCGGGGTCGCCGAAGAGGCGCAGCGCCTGGATCACCTCCGGGATCTCGGCGACCGCCTCGTCGAAGGCCGGCACGGTCGCCCGGTTCGCCTGCTCCATCGTCACGAACACGAGGGCGCCGAAGCCCATGCCGACGACCTCCGGGTCGATGATCGCGCGATAGCCGCTGATGGCGCCGGATGCCTCGAGCGCACGCAACCGGCGATGGGTCGGCGACATGCTGAGCTGCACGCGCTCGGCGAGTTCGGTGAGGCTCAGCCGCCCGTCGCGCTGCAGCTCGGCAAGGATTCTCCGATCGATGGCATCCATGAGGTGGATTCTTCCACGCGAGCGGCGCGGCGAGGTGGAATCGGGCAGCGGCTTCCACGCCGACGTGCGTAGCTTCGACGTATCGAACGAAGGGGGCCGCCGTGGACGTCCAGCTGCTCATCGCGTGCTCGGTGATGATGACCCTGATGGTGCTCCTGCCCGGGCCCGACTGGGCGTACCTCATCGCCGCGGGCACTCGGGAACGCACCATCCTGCCGTCCCTCGCGGGCATCCTCCTCGGCTACGTCGCCGTCGTCGCGGCGGTCGCCATCGGCGTCGGCGCCGTGGTGGCGGCCCTGCCGTGGTTCATCGTGGCGCTCACCCTGGGAGCGGCGGCGTACCTCACGTACCTCGGCGTCCGCGTGCTGCGCGAGCCGCCGATCGTCGCGTCCGCGGTCATGGGAGGGGCCTCGGCGACGCCGGCCGACGGCGCGATCGGAGGCGGCGGCTCGACGGCGGGCGCGTCGCTCGGTCCGACGCGTGCACCGGCCCCGGTCGGCACGCTCGTCGCCGAGGACGCGTCGGCCGAGGCATCCGCTCGCCCCTGGCTTCGACTGCTGCAGGGCGCCGGCGTCTCGGGCCTGAACCCGAAGGGCCTGCTGGTGCTCGTTGTGCTGCTGCCCCAGTTCACGGATGCCGCCGGCAGCTGGCCGATCCCGGTGCAGCTCGCGGTGCTCGGCCTCATCTTCGTCGCCGCGTGCGCCGCGGTGTACACGGTCGTCGGCTACGGCGCGCGGAGCGTGCTGCGGTTCCGTCCGTCGGCGATGCGGATCGTGTCGCGCGTGTCGGGTGCGGCGATGATCGTGCTCGCGGCGGTGCTCGTGGGCGAGCAGCTCGTGCACCTCATCGGAGGCTGAAGCCGCCGTCGCTCGTGATCACCCGGCCGGTGACCCAGGCACCGCTCGGCGAGGCGAGCCATCCGATGAGCTCGGCGACGTCGCCCGGCCGGCCGACGCGGCCGAACGGCGTCGTCGCGAGGTACGCGTCGAGCTCGTCGAGGGGGCGATCGGCGGTCTCGGGGTCGAGGTAGCCGGTGTTCACCGGACCCGGGTCGATCGTGGTGAGGAGGATCCCGAGGTCGAGCAGCTCGGCGGCCACCGTCGCGGTGACGCCCGCGAGCGCGGCCTTGCTCGTCGCGTAGGCGACCTCGCCGCGCATGGCGCCGTGCACCTGGCCGGACGTCATCCAGATCACGCGACCTTGCGGTTCGGCGAAGGGCGCGTCGCGGCGGATGCGCTCGCCGGGCCGGAGCGGTGCGGCATCCGCGTCTGGTCGCGCCTCCGTTCGCTCCGCGGCTCGCTTCGCCCGCGCGAAGGCCGCGGTGAGCAGCAGCGTCGAGCGCGTGTTCACGTCCCAGAACGCGTCGAGCCGCTCGGGCGTCATGTCGAGGATGCCGCCGTCGCCGCCGCTCCGCGCGTGGTTGCAGACGAGGAGGTCGAGATCGCCGGTGAGCGATCGCGCGGCCTCGATGACCCGAGTGGACTCGGTCGGGTTCGCGAGGTCGGCGCTGAGGTCGTCCATCACGGCGCCGGGCGCGAGCGACGAGCGGATGCCGGCGCGGACGGCGTCGAGGTCGTCGCCGCCCCACGGCTGGTCGAGGTCGTGCGGGCGGAAGTGGTGGATCACGATGCTCGCGCCGAGCTCGGCGAGCTTCGTCGCGACCGCGTAGCCGATGCCGCGGCGGCGGGAGACGCCGGTGACGAGTGCGGTGCGGCGGGCGAGGGGGAGAGGTGCATGCATGGGTGGGCCTTTCGTGCGCGGCGATGCGCTGGATGCGCGGACGGCGCGGAGCGCGAAGGGCGCTGGGGCGCGCGGACGGCGCGATGTTCAGGAACGAGCGGAGGCGGCTCACCGGCATTGCATGTGCGCCACGCTAGCGCACGGGTCACGCCGACGCGCGCCGTCGGCATGCGCGAGGGCGGGACCCGTAGCCTGTCCCGGTGGATGCCTGCGCCGCCCTCGCCGACTCGATCGACCGTCTCGCCGCGCGCGGCCACTCGAATCGCCGCTTCCTGCGTGAGCTCGGACGCGCGGCCGGCGTCCGGCGCGGCCCGCTGTGGGTGCTCGACGCGGCATCCGGCGGTCGCAATCACCTGCGCGGGCGCGGCTTCAGGCGGCACGTCGACGACCGCACCGACGGGCAGGCGCGCCATTTCGCCGGCACGGTCGCGGTCGCCGCCCGAATCGGCGGTCCGCTGACCCGCTGGCTCACGACCGTCGTGCTGCGC
Organism: Agromyces molybdatiresistens; assembly: GCF_052748445.2. Classification (NCBI taxonomy): domain Bacteria; kingdom Bacillati; phylum Actinomycetota; class Actinomycetes; order Micrococcales; family Microbacteriaceae; genus Agromyces; species Agromyces molybdatiresistens. The sequence goes on from NZ_CM188258.1 coordinate 843,106, forward strand.
GACCCGCCCGGTTCGGCCGACGGCCGACTGAGCGAGGAGGCGATCGAGTTCGCGCGCCTGGTGCGCTCGGGCGACCTCTCGCAGGCGGATGCCGCGGAGTGGGTGCGCGATCGGCTCTGCCGCGCTGCGGGGTGAGCGGGGCGCGAACGGGGGCGGTCGGGCGTACCCTGCCCGCATGGACGGCTCGAACCCGGATGAGGAAGTGCCCGCGAAGTACGACGTCAAGCGCGCGCATCGCGAGTTCTACGCGCCCGCGGCGAGGGACTGGGTGCTCGTCGACGTGCCGCCGATGCAGTACCTCGCGGTCGACGGCCGGGGTGACCCGAACACCGCGCCCGCCTACGCCGAGGCGGTCGAGGCGCTGTACGGCGTCGCCTACACGGTGAAGTTCGCGAGCAGGAGGAGCTCGGGGCGTGACTTCGCGGTCGCGCCCCTCGAGGGGCTCTGGTGGGCGGACGACCCGGCCGCGTTCGTCGCCGGCGACCGCGACGCGTGGAACTGGACCATGCTCATCAGCCAGCCCGACTGGATCGACGAGGCGGTCGTCGCCGCGGCCGTCGACGCCGTGCGCGCGAAGGGCCGCGGCTCGCCCTCGCTCGACGCGCTGCGGCTGACGACGGTGACCGAGGGCCCCTCGGCGCAGGTCCTGCACGTCGGGTCCTACGCCGACGAGGCGCCGACGCTCGCGCGCCTCCACGACGAGTGGATGCCGGCGCGCGGCCTCACGTTCAACGGCCCGCACCACGAGGTGTACCTCGGCGACCCGCGGCGCACCGCACCCGAGAAGCTGAAGACGGTGCTGCGGCAGCCGGTGCGGCCCGACCCGTCCGGCCGACGCACCGGGTAGCGTGGGCGATTCGGGCGGATCGCGTGCGCGGCGCCCGGGGAGGTGGTTCCGGTGGATTCACGGCACCGCACGGGCCCGGACGGCGACGGGCAGCGGTCGGGCCGCGCCGACCTGACGGTGCGACCGGGCATCCGCGCGGTCGCGCGCGCGGCCGGAGTGTCGCCGACGACGGTGTCGCACACCTTCTCCGGCTCACGCGGCGTGCGCGCGGAGACGCGGGAGCGGGTGCTGCGCGCCGCCGCGACGCTCGGCTACACCCCGAACCGCGTCGCACAGGGGCTGCGGCGCCGACGGACCGGCGTGATCGGGCTCGCGAGCGACCGCATCGCGACGACGCCGTTCGCGGGCCGGATCGTGCAGGGCGCGCAGGAGGTCGCGAGCGAGCACGACCTCCTGCTGATGCTGGTCGACTCCGAGGGCGACCGGGAGCTGGAGTCCCGGCAGTTCCGCGCGCTCGCAGCGCAGCAGGTGGACGGCGTGCTGGTGGCGCGGATGTCGCATCAGGTCGTCGCCCGCCCTGAGAGAGTCGGCGAGCTCCCGGTCGCCCTGGCCGACGGTACGCCTGAGACGGGCTGGGCGGTCCCGGCGGTCGTGCCCGATGAGGAGGCGATCGCCGCGACGGCGGTGGATCGACTGATCGGCTCGGGGCATCGACGGCTGGCGTTCGTCAACGCCGACGACGACGCGCCGGCGGTGCACGGTCGGGCGTCCGGCTTCCGGGCGGCCCTGGAACGTGCCGGGATCGATCCTGCCGCCGCGATGACCCGATCGGAGGCATCGGACGCCGTCGGCGGCCGGCGAGCCGGCCGCATCCTGCTCGAGCGCGGGCCGCACGAGCGCCCGACCGCGATCTTCTGCTTCAACGACCAGATGGCGATGGGCGTCTACCAGGCAGCGGCCGCACTCGGACTCGCGGTGCCGACCGACGTGTCCGTGGTCGGCGTCGACGACCTCGAGCTGGTCTCCGCTGCGCTCGAGCCCGGCCTGACGACGATCGCGCTGCCGCACCGCGAGATGGGACGAGCCGGGATGCGCGCCCTGCTCGAGGTCATCGATCGGGGATCGGCATCGCCCGAGCCGGTGACGTCCCGGCTCACGTGCGACCTCGTCGAGCGCGGGTCGGTGGCATCACCGCCGGGCTGATCCCGCCCGCTCGACGGGTGCGACCGCGAGCGGCACGAGTTCGCCGTGGAGCCGGGTCGCGCCGTCGACGGACTCGACCGAGAAGCCGTTCGCGCCCGGCGCGCCGAAGACGAGGCTCGAGAGCGCGGCTTCGCCGTCGCCCGCGAACACCTCCACCGAGGAGGCGTCGACGATCACGTCCAGCGTCACGGAGCCGTCGGGTGCCGGGGTCACGGGCGCGGTCCGGACGGCCCGGTACGCGTCCGGCATGCTCGCAGCCGCGGCATCCGCGTCCCTGGCGAGGAACACCGTGGACGAGGCGAAGTCCACGCCGACCGTCGCGAACGCCCCGTCGCCCTCCCTGACCCGGAACCGCGCCTCACGGGCCGGGTCGGTCGGGTCGGGTGCGACGGTGACGCGGAGTCGGTACGCATCCGACGTCGGCTGCGGGATGGCACTCCCGACGCCGTCCGGGATCGTCTGCCCGGCGATCGCGCGGGCCGGGCCCTCGAGCTCGGCGAGTGCGTCCGTCGGCGAGGAACGGAGCTCCAGGTGCCCGCCCGAGTCGACCAGTCGGAGGTCGCGCACGACGGAGTCCGCTCCGCCGTGCCAGTCGTCGGTCGGCAGGTCGCCCGCGTACGCCCAGTTGTTCAGCCAGCCGATCGCCGATCGCGATGCGAGCCGCTCCTCCTCCGGCAGCCTGGGATCGTCCCACGTGACGGTCGCGTAGAAGTCGGATCCGCGATCGAGCCAGCGCGGTTCGGGCGCGTCGGCGACGAACGCCGTTCCGTCCCAGTCGCCCGTCCAGTACGCGGTTCCGGTCGTCATGCCGTACTGCTCGCCGTTCACTCCCGCGACGAGCACCCATCGCGTTCGCGACGGGTCCCCGTCGACCGACATCCGGAACAGGTCGGGGCACTCGAGGATCCCGAGGTCGTCGCGTTCGAACCCGGAGAGGTACTCCCAGTCGACGAGGTCCGGTGACGAGTAGAAGCCGATCTTGCGGCCCTCGGCGAGGACCATGAGCCACCTGCCGGCGTCCTCGTCCCACACGACCTTGGGGTCGCGCCAGTGCTCGGCGCCCGGATTCTCCATGACGGGATTCGCGTCGTGAGAGGCGAAGGTGTACCCGCCGTCGGTCGAGACGAACAGCGACTGGCGTTGGACGCCGTCGTGCTGCTGCGTGACCATCGCGATGACCGCATCCTCGCCGAACCCCGCGGTGTTCCCGGAGTCCACGATCGCGCTTCCGGTGAGGATGTCGCCGAGGCCGTTGCGGTACTTCTCGATCGCGACCCCCTCGTCACGCCAGTGGACGAGGTCCGTCGACGTCGCGTGGTACCACTCGGTGCCGTTCCCCTCCGGGTAGTCGGCGTTGTAGAGGTAGTAGTAGTGCCACCGGCCGTCCAGCCAGAAGGGGCGCTGCGGGTCGTTCATCCATCTCTCGGCGGGCGTGAGGTGCACGGCGGGGCGATACGGCGACCAGTCGGCCGGCCGCGTGAACTCCCGGCCGGCGGCGTCGGTCGCGGGCGTGGATGGCGCGTCGACCGTCGGTCGGTCGCCCGCGCCGCCGATCGCGGCGATCGCGGCGATCGCCATGACGGTTCCGGCGGCGAGGCTCACCGCGACGATCGTCGAGATCGCCACGACGGTCGGCCGCCGCGGACGACGCGCTCTCGCGCGCGCCGGGTCGGGTCGGGTCGAGCTGTTCATGATCCTCCGTGGCGTCGGCGCCGCCGGTCCGCGATCCGCCCCTGCGAGGCGGCCGTGGAGCCGGGCGGTGCGCCGTCGCGAGTCGTGTTCGGGGAGGAGCGCAGGCGCCACTCGAGGAATCGTCGGCAACGGTAGTGCGCTACAAAACGATTTGCAAATGATGTGGCGCCGAAGTTGGCCGTGGAAGCGCGACCATCCGCATCAGGCTGCTGATCTGCGAATTCGTATGCAAATGCACGCGAGTCGCAGCGCCTCGGTGACGCTTGACATCGTTGTCAGACTGCGCATAGGTTGCTGTGCGGGGGAGCACAGACGCCACGTTCTCGAGGATTCGCTCGATCCTGACCGCCACGGACCGACCACCAGGTCTCGCATCGGAGGCGAAGAACGTGAAGACACCACGCACGACATCACGCGGCCCGTGCCGCGCGCCGGATTCCGGCGGCGACCGCACGCGCGGCGACCGCGTCGAGGCGACCGCGCCGCACCACGACCTCCGGGCGATCGGCTGACGCCGAGCGCTCGGACCCGGTCGGGTGCCGTCGCGGCACCCGACCGAGCACGGCGGACACCCGTCCGCCGTGACCTCGACCGCGCGCCCATGGGACCCCGGGCCGATGCCCGCGGAGGAACGCGGTCGACCGTTCACCCTACGAAAGGCACGAACATGGCAACATCCACGCGGCGCATCATGCGCCCCCTCGCCGGAGGCCTCACCGCGGTCGCCGTGCTCGCAGGCGCGCTCGTCGCGGGCGCACCGGCGGCCGTCGCCGAGACCGGGCTCCAGCCCGGCCCCGAGCCGACGATCCACACCCAGGAGGCGTACGACCCCGAGTCCGACTTCACCGCGAAGTGGACCCGTGCCGACGCCCGACAGATCAAGCGGCTCTCGGACCCCGACGCGGGCTCGCGGGAGAACTCGATGCCGGCCTCGCTCACGATGCCGACGGTGCCCCAGGACTTCCCCGACATGTCGAACGGCGAGGTCTGGGTCTGGGACACGTGGCCGCTGACCGACGAGGACGGCAACCAGTACAGCGTCAACGGCTGGGAGGTCATCTTCTCGCTCGTGGCCGACCGCAGTCTCGGCTTCGACGAGCGGCACCACTACGCCAAGATCGGCTACTTCTACCGCCCGGCCGACGTTCCCGTCGACGAGCGTCCCGAGAACGGCGGATGGACGTACGGCGGCCTCGTCTTCGACGAGGGCGTGACCGGCGAGATCTTCGAGGACCAGTCGTTCACGCACCAGACCCAGTGGTCCGGGTCGGCGCGCATCTTCAAGGGCGGCGAGATCAAGCTGTTCTTCACGGACGTCGCGTTCTACCGCAACCCCGACGGCAGCAACATCAAGCCCTACGACCCGCGCATCGCGCTGAGCGTCGGCAAGGTGCACTCCAACAAGAACGAGGTGTTCTTCACCGGGTTCGACACGGTGCACGACCTGCTGCAGGCCGACGGCACCTACTACCAGACCGGCGAGCAGAACGAGTTCTTCAACTTCCGCGACCCGTTCACCTTCGAGGACCCGGACAACCCCGGCGAGACCTACATGGTGTTCGAGGGCAACACGGCCATGCCCCGTGAGGAGGCGTACTGCACGGAGGAGGACCTCGGCTACCGCGGGGGCGACCCCTACGCGGAGACGGTCGAGGAGGTCAACGCCTCGGGCGCGACCTACCAGATCGCGAACGTCGGCCTGGCGAAGGCGAAGAACGAGGAACTGACCGAGTGGGAGTTCCTGCCGCCGGTCCTCTCGGCGAACTGCGTCACCGACCAGACCGAGCGTCCGCAGTACGTGTTCAAGGACGGCAAGGCCTACCTCTTCACGATCAGCCACCGCGGCACCTACGCGGCGGGCATCGACGGTCCCGAGGGCGTCTACGCGTTCGTGGGCGACGGCATCCGCAGCGACTTCCAGCCGCTGAACCACGGATCCGGCCTGGCGCTCGGCAACCCGACGAACCTCAACTTCGCCGGCGGCCAGCCGTTCGCTCCCGACTACAACCAGCACCCGGGTCACTTCCAGGCGTACTCGCACTACGTGATGCCCGGCGGCCTGGTGCAGTCGTTCATCGACACGATCGGCACGCACGATGACTTCGTGCGCGGCGGCACGCTCGCGCCGACCGTGAAGATCGACCTCGACGGCGCCTCGTCGGCCGTGGACTACTCCTACGGCGACGGCGGTCTCGGCGGCTGGGCGGACATCCCGGCGAACATCGCCGTGAACCCCGGCGGCAAGGTCCAGTAGTACCGAACACGCGGGCGGGATGCGGCGCTCAGCATCGCCGCATCCCGCCCGCTCCGCCTCAGCCGGCGACCGTCACGAGGAGCTCACCCCCGTCGGTGACGCCGGCCGAGTTCTCCAGCTCGATCGCGTAGCGATGCTCGCCGGGCGACGCACCCGACACCGGGAACGAGAAGGTCCGCTCCGACTCGACGGTGCGGTACTCGCGGTCGACCACGCGGCCGTCCTCGAGCAGCCGGATCACCGTGGTCGGCTCGCCGACGCCCACCTTCACCTTGACGTCGAAGTCGCCGTCGGCGTCCGGGCCCTTGCGCGGGCCGGTGAGCGCCGAGACCTCGGCGGCGGGCGGCGCGGCGGTCGCGCCATCCGCCCCGGCCTCGCGGTACATCGCCCCGTGCATCGGCGTCACCGTGAGCGACTCGAGCCAGGCGTCGCCGCCCTCGGCCCAGAGCCCGATCGCGTCGGCGCCCGCATTCGGGAACGCCTGGTCGGTGATCGTCGTGCGGCCGCCGTCGGCGAACACCTCGACCGAGGCGCGGTCGACGTAGACGGTCAGCGCGAGCCTCCCGTCCGCCAGCGCGACCGGGGCGTCGTCGAACGACGCGAACGCCGGGTGGAAGCCCGTGTTCCCCGAGTCGCGGCGGTCGACGAAGAGGCGAGCGGATGCCGCGTCCCAGCCGATCCGCGTCGCCGTCTCGTCGTCGCCGAGGACGCTGAGGCCCACGGCGTCGGCGTCGCCCGGGGCGACGACCGCGTCGATCCGCACGACGTCGCCGGAGATGGGCAGCGTCTCCTCGCCGTCGGCGATCGGCCGTGCGCCATCCGTGTGGGCCGCATCGGGTCGCTCGAGCTCGGCGAACTCGGGCACGACGCGCTGCGCGAGCCGGGGCCCGCGATCGGTGCTGACGAGCTCGACGTCGCGGGGGAGCGCCATCGCGCTGCGCCACGAAACGGTCGGGATGTCGTTCGCGTAGTCCCAGTTGTTCATCCAGCCGAGCATGACCCGGCGGTCGTCGGGTGCGTTCGAGAACGACACGGTCGCGTAGTAGTCGCGTCCCCAGTCGAGCCAGTCGAAGCCCTCGATGCGCGGCGCGGCCGCGGCATCCGAGAACATGACCTGGTCGACGAGGACGTGGCCCCAGCCGAACCGGTTGTTGTCGATGACCCGAACGGAGGCCTCGCGGCCGGCGAACTCGGCGACATCCCAGCTCACCCAGTCGAGGTTCTCGCTGTTGCGGCCCGTGGCCGAGCGCACGATCTCGCCGTCGACCATGAGGTTCACCGAGGTCTCGTCGGAGCGCGGCGTCGCCGGCTCGGCGCCGAGCACCAAGTGGTCGACCGTCAGGTGGCCCCAGCCGCCCGTGGCGTCGTCGTGCACCTGGAACTGCGCCTCGCTCCCGGCGAGTTCCGAGACGTCCCACGACTGCCAGTTGAGCTGACCGGCCTCGGGGCCGGTCGCCGTGCGGACGACCGCGCCGTCGACGATCAGTCGCACCTCGAGCGTGCCGTTGAGCCGCTTGCCGCCGCCGACGAGGAAGGAGAGGTGATCCTCGCCGGGCTCGATCGTGAAGGCGGGCGACGTCAGGTCGCCGAGGTTGTCGTCGCCCTTCGGGCCGCCCTCCCAGGTGTTCAGGCGCTTCTGCCCGAGGTAGTAGTCGCCGCCCGCGGTCGACGGGTTGCGCCACGGCTCGGTCGCGAAGTCGCCCGTGACCTCCCAGCCGGTGTCGGCGAGGGTCGTGCCGTCGGCGAACTCGAACCCGTCGAACAGCAGGCGACCGGCGGGCGGCTCGTTGCCGAGCTGCGTGCCGTCGACGTGCGGGTGGTTGCCGCCGCCCACGAGGAGGTTGACGTGCTCCTGCTCGATTGTGAAGGCGGGGGATTCGAGCGTGCCGACGGGCCAGTCGCCGTCGTTGAAGCCGTTCACGAGCCCGGCGCCGACGAAGCCCGAGACCGGGTTCTGGCCGGGGAGCGTGCCGGTCGCGGGGGCGAGGCCCCACGGGCCGTCCTTCCCGTTGCCGGCCTCGTTCCCGACCGTCCAGTCGCCCCAGGTGCCGTCGTCGAACGAGGCGAAGACGTCGCCCGGCGGGAGCGCGTCATCCGTCACCGTGCTCTCGGAGGTGAACGTCGTGCCGTCGAACTCGCCGACGAAGTACTGGCCGCCCGAGCCGCCCGCGACGCTGCCGGGGTTGAGGTTCACGACCAGCACCCACTTGACGTTCTCCGGGTCGCCGTCGACCGCCATCGGGAACAGGTCGGGGCACTCCCAGATGCCGCCCGTCGCGTTCGCCGGGCCGAAGTCGCTGAGGTGGGTCCAGTTCTTCAGGTCGTCGCTGCGGTACATCACGACCTTGTACTCGAGCGCCTCGACCGCGACCATGACCCAGTACGACTCGCCCGTCTCGGGGTCGATATAGCGGATCACCTTCGGGTCGCGGAAGTTCGCGGACCTCCGGTCGAGCACGGGGTTGCCCTCGTACTTGGTCCAGGTCTGCCCGTCGTCGGTGCTGTAGGCGAGCGACTGCGCCTGGATGCCGGCGTGCGTCGGGTGCGCGGGCGTGTACGCGCTCGTGTAGATCGCGACCATCGCGGGGTCGTCGGCCGTGCCGAATCCGCTCGTGTTGTCCTCGTCGACGACGACCGAGCCCGAGAAGATGTCCTCGATCGCGACGCCGTCCTCATCGAAAGTCTGCGGGATCGCGACCGGCTGCTCCTCCCAGTGCACGAGGTCGCTGCTCGTCGCGTGGCCCCAGCTCATGTTGCCCCACCGGGTGCCGTACGGGTTGTGCTGGAAGAACAGGTGCCACGTGCCGTCGTCGTACACGAGGCCGTTGGGGTCGTTCATCCAGTTCTCCTCGGGGGAGAAGTGCAGGTACGGCCGGTACGGCTCGTCGGCCGGATCGGTCGCCGGTTCGGCCGCCACGGCAGAGACGCTGCCGACTGTCGCCATGGCTGCGACGGCCGCCACGGCCGCCCAGCCCCTCCATCTTGATACCGTCGTCATCGACTGGTTCGCCCTTCATCGCGCGCGTCACGCCAGTGGCAGTGACATCGTTGTCATGTGAACTGCCGTGGATGCTACGCAGTGTCCGGCGGACAATTCAAGCCCCGAGATCGGAGGCGCGAAAGGGCCAGGCCGGAGAGCCTTCCGGGGGGTGGATGGCGCGCCGGTGACGGGTGCAGGCTCCGCTACGCCCGCCTCCCGCTACGCGACGACCCGAGGTGCCTCCTCGACGGTGCGCAGCAGGGCGCCCTCGTGCCGCACGGTCGCGGCGGCGATCGTCATCGCCTCGTCGAGGGCACGCGTCCATTCCGCCGCCGTTCCGGGAAGGCCGTCCTGCGCGACGCGATGGACGACCGCGGCCAGGGTGGCGTCGCCCGCCCCCATCGTGTCGACGACCGGGCCCGGCAGCTGCACGATGCCGGCGCGCACGTCGAGATCGCGGTGATGCACGGCGGCGCCCTCGCGCCCCGCGGTCGCGAGCACCGCCGGCCCCTCGGCGTCGGCGCCGTACGCCACGGCGGTCCGGTCGGCCCGGTCGGCCCGGTGGTCGTCGCCGCCGCCCGAGGGTCCGGCCGAGGCGCGGAGCCGGTCGACGAACCGGGCCAGGGATTCGCCGGCGAGCAGCGCTGCGTCCTCGTCGCCGGCCTTCACGAGCAGCGAGCGCCCCGCCACCCGCTCGAAGTTCGCGAGGAATCGTTCGCGATCGCGCAGCATGCCCGCTCGCGGATTGCCGTCGACGACGAGCCGGCGCTCGGAGTCGTCGATCGCGCCGAGCAGGGCGTCGACCTGATCGTCGTCGTCGAACGGGAAGCAGCTGACGACCACGAGGTCGGCGTCGGAGAGCACGGTGCGGGTCGGTTCGGCGAACGAGAGCCGTCGATGCTGCGCCGCCGCGTTGAACTCGTACCGCGGTTCGCCGTCGGAGCGGTCGGAGACCGCTCGCGAGGTGCCGAGCGCCGACGGGCTCTCGACGAGGGCGACGCCGAACCCGGCGAGGAAGGCGCGGATGCGGGCCGCCGGCTCGTCGTCGCCGAGCATGGCGACGAGCGTGGTCCGTTCGCCGAGCAGCGAGAGGCCGACCGCCACGTTGAGCGCCGCGCCGCCCACGAACTCGCGCGATCCGGTCGGGTCGCGGAGCTCGTCGATGAGGGCGTCGCCGACGACGACGACGTGGGTGCGGTCGGGTGCGGAGTGCGACATCTCAGCCTTCCTGGCGGGGCGGGATCTCGCCCGACCCGCGTTCGATGAGGTGGGTGGGGACGATCGTGCGTCGTGCGGGGGAGTCGTCGCCGTCCAGGCGGGAGAAGACCCGGTCCGCGGCGATGCGGCCGATCTCCTGCGGGGACTGCGCGACCACGGTCACGCCGGGTTCGAGCAGGTCGCCGAGCGGGACGTCGTCGAATCCGACGAGCGCGACGTCGTGATGCCGGCCGAGTTCGCGCAGCGCGCGGATCGCGCCGATGGTCACGAGGTTCTGGCTCGAGAAGATCGCGGTCGGCGGCTGGTCGGATGCGAAGAGCCCGAGCGTGGCGAGACGCGCCGACTCCTCGTCGTGCAGGCCGTCGGCCATCGGGATGTCGCGGGTCGCGACGCCAGAACCGCCGAGCTCCTCGAGGAACCCGCGCCGGCGCTCCTGAGCGGTCTGGATCCCCGCGCGGTCGCCCAGGAAGGCGAGCCGCCGGTGCCCGTGCCGGAGCAGGTGACGGGTCGCGACCGCCGCGCCCTCGCGGTTGTCGCTCACGACCGTGTCGGAGCTCACGCCGGCGGGCTCCCGGTCGACGAAGACGACCGGGGTGCCGCGGCGGAGCTCGGGCGCGAGGTAGTGCTGGCTCTCGGAGATCGTGGTGAGGATGAGCCCGTCCACGCGCCGGCGCAGGAACGCGGACACCGCCTCCTGTTCGCGCTCGGGGTCGTCGTCGAGGCTCGATGCGAAGACCGCGACGCCCCGTGCGAGTGCGGCGTCCTCGATCGCGCGGTGCATCGCGCCGGCGAACGGGTTGTCGACGCTGCTGACGAGCAGCCCGAGCGTCCGCGTGCGGCCGTCAGCCCGACGCAGGTTGCCGGCGTGCAGATCGGGCTCGTAGTCCAGGGTGCGTGCCGCGGCGAGCACCTTGGCGGCGGTGGCCGGCGCGACGTTCGGCTCTCCGTTGATGACGCGCGAGACGGTCTTGATGCCGACGCCGGCGAGCGCGGCGACGTGCCGCATGGTGGGTCGGGCGCGAGCAGGATCCGGCGCCGGACCACCGGCTGACAACGGTGTCACGATTCGATCTCCAATGAGCGGGTTGATCTTGACTATACACATCGACTTCCGCTAGACCTGCTCTGACATCGTTGTCAAACGGGCGACGATGGCCCCCACACCAGGAGGAGATTCACCGATGAATCACGCACGCCCCGGCGCGTTCCGTCGCCGACTGCTCGTCGCCGGCTCGATCACCGCGACCGCCGCCCTCGCGTTCACCGGATGCGCCTCGCCGGGCGACGCCGGCGGCGCGAGCGACGAGGAGACGATCAGCGTCTCGCTCATCACCAAGACCGACACGAACCCGTTCTTCGTCGCCATGCAGCAGGGCGCCGAGGAGATCGCCGACGAGCTCGGCGTCGAGCTGACGCTCGCGGCCGGCTCCGAGGACGGCGACGAGGACTCGCAGATCCAGGCGATCGAGAACGCGATCTCGCGCGGCGACGCCGGCATCCTGATCACGCCGAACGGCCCGGCCGTCGAGGATGCCCTCGTCAAGGCCCGCGACGCCGGCCTCTACGTGATCGCGCTCGACACGCCGCCGTCCGACCCGGAGTCGGTCGACATCACCTTCGCGACCGACAACTACCTCGCCGGCCAGGAGATCGGCACGTGGGCCGCGGCGAAGCTCGGCGGCGAGAAGGCGACCATCGCGATGATCGACCTGTTCGACGACAAGGTCGTCTCGGTCGACGTCGCCCGCGACCAGGGCTTCCTCGACGGCATGGGCATCGACCTCGCCGACGAGACGAAGAACGGCGACGAGGCGGCGACCGGCGAGTACTCCGGCGGCGAGTACGAGATCGTCGGGAACGAGGCGTCGCAGGGCGCCGAGGACGGCGGCCGCACCGCGGCCGAGACCCTGCTCTCGCAGAACCCCGACATCAACGTCGTCTACACGATCAACGAGCCCGCGGCGTACGGCGCCTACGAGGCGTTCAAGGCCGCCGGCAGCACCGACGGCCTGATCGTCGTGTCGGTCGACGGCGGATGCGCCGGGGTCGACGCCGTGACCGAGGGCATCATCGGCGCGACGAGCCAGCAGTACCCGCTGAAGATGGCCGAACTCGGCGTGCAGGCGGTCTACGACCTCGTCACCACCGGCGAGACCCCCGAGGTCAGCGAGGGCCTCGACTTCTACAACACCGGCGTCGCGCTCGTCACCGACGACCCGCAGGACGGGGTCGAGTCGATCGACACCGCCGAGGCGAGCGAGATCTGCTGGGGCTGACCCGGTGACCGCGTGAGCGGTGCGGGCCGGCACGGATGACGCGCCCCCTCGTCGGCCGGACGCCGGCCCGCACCGCCCACCCCTCGATCCGCCTCTTCAGATCCATCCGAACGGAGCCCACGTGACTCAGCACACGACCGAGCCGCCCACATCGGCGCTCGACCTGGCCGAGGAGTTCCTCGACCGCAGCACACCGCTCAGCCGCATCCGCAACACGCTGCACCGGCATCCGGCGATCAGCCCGGCCATCGTCCTGGTGGTCGCCGTCATCGTGTTCGGCCTGCTGAACGAACGATTCCTCAACCCCACCAACCTCTCGCTCATCACGCAGCAGGTCGCGGTGGTCGGCACGCTCGCCGTCGCGCAGACGCTGATCATCCTCACGGCCGGCATCGACCTGTCGGTCGGCGCGGTCATGGTCCTGAGCTCCATGGTGATCGCGCAGACCACCGTGCAGATGGGCCTGCCCGCGGTCCTCGGACTGTTCCTCGGCCTGGTCGTCGGCATGGCGGCGGGCGCGCTCAACGGCGCCCTCGTGACTCGGCTCAAGCTGCCGCCGTTCATCGTGACGCTCGGCACGCTGAACATCTTCATCGCGCTCACGCTCCTCTACTCGGGCGGCGCGACCGTCCGCGGCGGGGAGATGCCCGAACTGCTGACCTGGACGGGTGCGATCTTCCCGGTGTTCGGCGTGAACATCACGGTCGGCGTGCTCATGATGCTCCTGCTCTACGTCGTCGTGTCGTTCGTCCTGCACAAGACGGCGTGGGGTCGTCACGTCTACGCGGTCGGCGACGACCGCGAGTCGGCGCGCCTCGCCGGCATCAGCGTGAACCGGGTGCTCATGAGCGTCTACCTCGCGGCGGGCGCGATCATCGCGATCGGCGCGTGGATCCAGATCGGCCGTTCCAACGCCGCATCGCCGAACGCTGGTGCCGACCTCAACCTCGACTCGATCACCGCCGTCGTGATCGGCGGCACGAGCCTCTTCGGCGGCCGCGGCACCGTCTGGGGCACCCTCCTCGGCGCCCTCATCGTCGGCGTGTTCCGCAACGGGCTCGCGCTGGCCGGGCTCGACGTGCTGTGGCAGACGTTCGCGGTCGGCGTGCTCATCGTGGTCGCCGTCTCGGTCGACCAGTGGATCAGGAAGGTACGAGCATGACCATCGACGAGTCCGTCGCGCAGGCTGCGACGACCGAGGACGGCCGGCAGCCGATCCTCCGAGCCCGCCGCCTCGTGAAGACCTTCGGCCGCGTCGTCGGCCTCGACGGGGTCAGCCTCGAGCTGTACCCGGGCGAGGTGCTCGCGGTGATCGGCGACAACGGCGCCGGCAAGTCCACGCTGATCAAGTGCCTGACCGGCGCAGAGATCCCCGACGAGGGTCAGATCTGGCTCGACGGACGGGAGGTCCACTTCAAGCGCCCGCAGGATGCCAGGGCCGCCGGCATCGAGACCGTCTACCAGAACCTCGCCGTCTCGCCGGCGCTGGACGTCGCCTCGAACCTCTACCTCGGGCGCGAGATCAGGAAGAAGGGCATTCTCGGCTCGGTGTTCCGGATGGTCGACCAGAAGGGCATGCGCCAGAGCGCGCGGCAGGAGCTGACCTCGCTCGGCATCTCGACGCTCCAGGACGTCTCGGTCGCGGTCGAGAACCTCTCGGGCGGCCAGCGCCAGGCCGTCGCCGTCGCGCGGGCCGCAGCGTTCGGGTCGAAGGTCGTCGTGCTCGACGAGCCGACGGCCGCGCTCGGGGTCCGCGAGTCGAACCAGGTGCTCGAGCTCATCATGAGCCTGCGCGACCGCGGCATCCCCGTCATCCTGATCTCGCACAACATGCCGCACGTGTTCGAGGTGGCCGACCGGATCCACGTGCAGCGTCTCGGCAAGCGCGCCGCGACGATCACGCCGCAGACGCACTCGATGACCGACGCCGTGGCGATCATGACCGGGGCGAGCACGGGATGAGCTGGTCGACGGGGGCCGGCCGGGTCGAGCTGGTGGCGGAGTTCACCGCCCGCCCCGGCGCCGAGGCCGAGGTGGAGGCGCTGCTGGCCGAGCTGACGACCGCGGTGCGGTCGGAACCCGGATGCCTCGTCTTCGACTCGTACGCGGTGACCGCGCCGCCGGTCGTCGCCGAGTCGGCCGCTGCGCCGATGCCCCGGGGGACGCGCTTCGTGGTGGTCGAGGCCTACCGCGACGGGGCCGCCTTCGAGGCGCACCTCGCCCAGCCGCACGGAGCACGGTTCAACGCCGCGCTGGCCCCGCTCATCCTCGAGCCGAACGGGTCGGTGCTCCGCTTCCTCCGACCGATCGCCGCGTAGCGGGTCGGGCCGGGGTCGCCGCGCGGGCGCGGCGACCCCGGCGTCCGACCGGCACCCGGGCAACGGAGCGGATCGCGTCGTCGCACGGTCGCGGCACGTGCGCGACGGTCGTACCCTCGGTCACAACGATCGGGCGCGGTCGGTCTCTGCTGGCGAGCGTCGGGTGCTCGTGGCGTCCGGCGCCGTGAGCGGCCACCGCGGCCGGCGACGGGATGGAGGGCACCATGCACGCAGGCGATGAGTCGAAGTTCGAGTACCCGGATGCCGCGGGCTATCCGGACGGCAGCGGAACGCTCGACGAGGGCACCGACGGTGCCGGAGGCGGCACGGAGGACACCGACCGCACGTCGGGCGGCGGTGGCGGCCGGCGCGCGGCATCCGGCGGACCCGCCGAGCCGACCGACGACGACAACCGAGCCCTGGTCGAGGAGGTGCGGGCCGACGCGCTGCGCCAGGTCGATCGCCCCTCGGTGGACTCCGAGTCGGAGATCGAGGTGCACCGCCGCGACGCTCGGGGCGTCTACGCCGCGACGCTCGAGGGCGTCGAGTTGGCGAGGGTCCGCTTCACGGTCGACGACGATCGCACGGTGATCGTCTCGACGTCGGTCGAGCCCGAGTTCCGCGGCCGAGGGATCGCCACCGACCTCATCGCCGATGTGCTCGACGATCTCCGCGAGCGCGGCGAGCGTCTGGTCGTCCGGTGTCCGGTCGTGTCCGCGTTCATCGAGCACAACCCGGAGTACTCCGACCTCGTGGAGCAGCGGTAGACCCTGCCCTGAGCTGACTCAGGCCCCGTCGAAGTCGATCCGCATCACCGCGCGTCGCGCCGTCGGGCGCAGCACCTCCGCGAGGCCCGCGCCGACGAACATCTCCGCCGTGCCGACATGCAGCTCGTCGGAGATCGTGTTCGCCGGGTCGATCGGATACGCCTCGAGCGCCCGGGCCCCGCGGCTGCGGGCGTGGTCGACGGCCGCCTGCGCGAGGGCGCTCGCGATGCCCTGCCGCCGGTGGCCGCGCCGCGTCACGAGGCACGTGATCGCCCACACCGTGGCATCCGCCGGGTCTTCGTCGCGCCCCTCCCACGGCACCCGCTGGTTGCGCACCATGCCGTGGTAGGCCGGCCGCGGCTCGACCGCGCACCACCCGACGGGCTCGCCGTCGAGGTAGGCGACGAGGCCGGATGTCTCGGGCGCCCCCGGTTCGCCCGCGTGCGTCTGCTCGCGCAACCGCTCCGCCCGCTCCTCGGCGGGGAACCTCGCGAACGCCTCACCGCGATCCAGCTTGTACCGCTGGCACCAGCACCGACGTGACGCTCCCACGCTGCCGAGCACGGCCTCGAGGTCGGCCCACGGTGCCTCGTTCGCGGGGATGCACACGATGCCGTCGGGTTCCATGGGTCGAGTCTGGCCCGATCCGGCCGGTTCGGCGAGGCCTTCGCGTCCGTTGGGCGGTCCGGATCACCTCGGACGGGGCCGGCCCGGGTGCCGCCGCGGGATGTCGGACTCGTCGAGCCCGGATCCGGCGGGCATCGGCGCCCGCAGCACGCTCGCCAGGTGTGCGTCGAGCTCGAGCCCGATGTCGATCGCGTCGGGGTCGTAGCCCCATTGCAGCTGCAGGCCGTCCCAGAGCGCGACCAGGTGGATCGCCTCGGCGTGCGGGTCCACGTCGGGGAGCGTCGCGCCGCGGGCGGCGGCGCGCTGCACCACGTTCTCGAAGACGCGGACGGCGCGGGAGAACCGCTCGCGGAAGTACTCGTGGGCGGGATGGCTCGGCACGACCGCCTCGGTCGACAGCACCGCGTAGATGCTGATGAGGCCGGGCTCGGTGCGCGCGTCGCGGCTCGCGGTCGGGCCGATGCCGCGGAGCGCGCGGACCGGGTCGTCGTCGGCGTCGGCCTCGCGCGCCGCCATCGTCGCGTCGCGGTGCGCGAGCACGGCGGCCAGCAGCGCCTCCTTGCTGCCGAAGTGGTGCAGCAGGGTCGAGGCGTTCACGCCGACGGAGGCAGCGATGTCGCGCAGGTTCGCGCCGTGGTAGCCGTCGCGAGCGAAGATCGCCGTGGCCTGCTCGATGATGGCGGCACGGCGCCGGCGTCCGACCGCGTACCCGTGTTCGTCGACGGATTCCTCGACGAACACGGTGGACAGCGGGATCGCCGCGACGTCGTCGACCGGGCCCGCGACCGGCGCGCGGCCGCGAAGGCGGGCGATGCGACGGGCGAGCGCCTCTGGCACGTCGACCTCGTCGGGCAGGTAGCGCGAGATGACCTGGAGCCCGTCCCACGCCGCGTTGAGGCGTCGCGCCTCGCCGTCGACGTCGAGGTCGGCGACGAGTTCGCCGCGGTCGCGCGCCTCTCGAAGCATCGAGGCCGCGACGGACTGCAACTCCGCGTCGCGGGCGCGGAAACGCTCGTGGGCCGGGTGCTCCGGCAGCGTGGCGGCGCCGGCGAGCACGGTGAACAACTCGACGTATCCGGGGATGTCGCGGCCCGCGCGGGCGATCTCGTCGATGAGGTCGAGGTCGGGGTCCCTGCCCTCGAGCGCCTCCCGGAGGTCGTTCTCGAAGTCCTCGACGACCGCGTCGAGCAGGGCGTCCATCGAGCCGAAGAGGTTCCGCACGGTGGGATGGCTCACCCCCGCGGCGGCCGCGATGTCGCGCATGGAGACCGCGCCGAACCCGCGCGAGGCGAAGAGGTCGCGCGCCGACGCCAGGACCCGGCGCCGCGTCGTCGCCGCCCGACCGGCGCGGGTCGCGTGTTCGATGGCCACCTCGCCCCCTTCCCGGCACTCAATCTACCAGTCATTCGAATTTGACTTTCCAATCGTTTGATTTTGAGTTACGGTGTCTGCCGAGAGCCGATCGGCTCGGTACGAAGGAGTACGCATGACAGAGTCGTCCACCGCCGCCCGGTCGCCGCTCGACGCGACCGCCGCCCCCGCGGCATCCGCCCAGGCGCTCGCCGCAGGTGCCGCCGGCGCCCCCGCCGGCACCCCCGCCGGCACCCCGGCCGGCACCTCCGCCCCGCAGCGCACGCCCCGCGGCTACACCCCCGCCCTCGCCGGCGCGAACTTCGGGATCTACCTGGCGCTGCTGACCCCGGTGCTCGTGTCGATGGCGTTCAAGATCCAGCACATCTCGCCGTCGGCCGAGGCCGCGACCGCCTCGCTCGGCCTGATCATGGGCGTCGGCGCGCTGTTCGCGATGATCGCGAACCCGCTCGTCGGGCGCCTCTCCGACCGCACGACCTCGCGCTTCGGCATGCGCCGACCGTGGATCGTCGGCGGCTCGCTGGTCGGCCTCCTCTCCTTCGCGCTCATCGGCGCCGCCACCGACGTGTGGATGGTCTTCCTCGGCTGGTGCCTCGTGCAGGTCTCGATGAACGCCGTGCTCGCCGCGGCGAACGCGACCCTGCCCGACCAGGTGCCGACCGACCGGCGCGGCCGCGTCTCCGGCATCATCGGCCTGACGACCCCGCTCGGCATCCTCGGCGGCAGCGTGCTCGTGAACTTCCTCGCCGACGACTTCACGCGCTTCGTCGTGCCCGCCGCGATCGCGACGCTGCTCGCCGTGCTCTTCGCGCTCGTCCTGAAGGACCGCGTGCTCACCGAGAAGCCCGCAGAGCGCTACACCATGCGCCAGTTCCTCGGCTCGTTCGTCTTCAACCCCGCGAAGCACCCCGACTTCGGCTGGACGTGGCTCACCAAGTTCATGGTGATGTTCGGCTACGCCGGCGTCGCCACCTTCCTCCCGCTCTACCTCACCGAGAAGTTCCAGCTCGCCGAGCAGGAGGCGATCACCACCATCCTGATCAGCAACCTCGCGGCCATGGGGGCGATGGCCGTCTCCGGCCCGATCGGCGGCATGCTCTCCGACCGCATCGGCAAGCGACGCCCGTTCGTCGCCCTCGCGGGCGTCGTGATGGTCGTCGGCCTCGTGATGCTCGCGTTCGCCCCCAGCATCGAGGTGCTCATCCTCGGCCAGGCGATCATCGGCCTCGGCGCCGGTTCCTTCTTCTCGGTCGACCTCGCCCTCGCGACCGAGGTGCTGCCGAACCCCGACGACACCGCCAAGGACCTCGGCGTGCTCAACATCGCCAACGCGCTGCCGCAGTCGATCGCCCCCGCGATCGCGCCGGCGATCATCGCGGCGGGCGCGAGCACGGCGATCGGCGGCTACGCCACGTTCTACCTCGTGGGTGCTGCGGTCGCCCTCGCCGGTGCCGTCCTCGTCTACCGCATCACGGGGGTGAAGTGAGATGACCGACCTCGTCGAGACCACAGCGGATGCCGCGGCCGCGGCCGTCCCCGATGACGCCGTCGATCGCCGCTACCTCGATCGCCACCTCCCGGTCGCCGACCGTGTCGAGATCCTGCTCGCGCAGATGACGCTCGAGGAGAAGGCGGGACTCTTCTTCCAGACGATGATCACGATGGGCGAGGACGGCTCCCTCGCCGAGGCCGACCCCGCGTTCGGCCTGCCGTCGAACGTCGAGTACGTCGAGGCCCGCCTGATGAACCACTTCAACATCCTGCAGGCGGCCTCCACGCCCGCGGCGATGGCCGAGTGGCACAACCGGCTCCAGGAGCTCGCGGCGGGCACCCGCCTCGGCATCCCGGTCACGATCTCGACCGATCCGCGGCACTCGTACAGCGACAACCCGCTCGCCGGCCTGCTCACCGGCGCGTTCTCGACCTGGCCCGAGACGCTCGGGCTCGCGGCGATCCGCGACGAGGAGCTCGTCGAGCAGTTCGGCGACATCGCGCGCCAGGAGTACACGGCGGTCGGCATCCGCGTCTCGCTGCACCCGCAGGTCGACCTCGCGACCGAGCCGCGCTGGTCGCGGCAGCTCGCGACGTTCGGCGAGGACCCGGAACTGACCTCGCGCCTCGGCGCCGCGTACGTCCGCGGCTTCCAGGGCGCCGAGTTCGGCGAGGACTCGGTCTCGACGATGACGAAGCACTTCCCGGGCGGCGGGCCGCAGCTGGACGGCGAGGACCCGCACTTCGCGTACGGGCGCGAGCAGGTCTACCCGGGCGGTGCGTTCGAGACCCACCTGAAGCCCTTCGAGGCGGCGTTCGAGGCCGGAACCCGCCAGATCATGCCGTACTACGGCATGCCCGTCGGCACCGAGCACGAGGAGGTCGGCTTCGGCTTCAACAGGTCCGTCATCACCGGGCTGCTGCGCGAACGCTACGGTTTCGACGGCATCGTGTGCACCGACTGGGGCCTCATCACCGACGGCGAGATCTTCGGCCAGCCGTTCCCCGCTCGCGCGTGGGGCGTCGAGCACCTGAGCCCGCGCGAGCGCATGGTCACGGTCATCGAGGCCGGTGCCGACCAGTTCGGCGGCGAGGCGAACCCCGAACTGCTCGTCGACCTGGTCCGCTCGGGCGAGATCGCCGAGGAGCGGCTGGACGTCTCGGCGAGACGCATCCTTCGCGAGAAGTTCGCGCTCGGCCTCTTCGACGACCGACGCTACGTCGACGTCGAGCGCGCGACGCGCGTCGTCGGTGCGCCCGAGTTCGTCGCAGCGGGCGAGCAGGCGCAGCGCCTGTCCCTCACGGTGCTGACGAACACGACGCAGCCGGGCGCGGGTGCGGATGCCGCGCCGACCCTTCCGCTCGCGCGCGGCGTGCGCGTCTACGTCGAGGGGGTCGACGAGTCGATCGCCGCCGAGTACGGCACCGTCGTCGCGACCCCGGCCGAGGCGGATGTCGCGATCCTGCGCATCCAGGCCCCGTTCGAGCAGCGCGCCACGATGTTCGAGAACTTCTTCCACGCGGGCTCGCTCGACTACGCCGAGGAGTTCGTGGCGCACGTCCGGGAGGTCGCGGCCAACGTGCCGACGGTCGTCGACGTGTTCCTCGACCGTCCGGCGATCCTGACGCCGTTCGCCGACGACGTCGCCGCGCTCGTCGCGAACTACGGCGCGAACCCGCGCGCGGTGCTCGACGTGCTCTTCGGCGAGGCGACGCCGAAGGGTCGCCTGCCGTTCGACCTGCCGCGCAGCATGGCCGCCGTCGAGGCGAACCGGCCCGACGTGCCGTTCGACACGGAGGATCCGCTGTTCCGCTTCGGACACGGCCTCGACCTGGGCTGAGCGTCGGGCGGGCGCCGCAGCTGGGACCGCTGCGGTGCCCCGCCGGCGCTCAGCCCCGTCGTCGCCGCGCGATGCCGACGCCGATGAGCACGAGCCCGGCGACGACGACGATGGGACCGATCGTCGCCCACAGCGATGAGCCGCTCATCACCGACCCGCCCAGGATGCCGAACCCCTGCAGGGTCCAGACCAGCCCGACCACGCTGACCACCGCGCCGGAGACGATGAAGGCCCGGTGACCCTTCACAGCTTGTAGCCGATCGCGCGCAGGAGGTCCCGGCGTTCGGCGATGTCCTGCTCGGTCTCGACGCCGACCGGCGGCTCGCCGTCGATCACCCCGGTCACGCCGCGTCCGGCCGCGGTGACGGCCACGAGGACCTGCACCGGGTTCGCCGTGGCGCAGAAGATCGAGCACACCTCCGGCACCGCCTTGACCTGGTTGAGCACGTTCACCGGGAACCCCTCGCGCAGCATGATCACGAAGCAGTGCCCGGCGCCGACCGCCGTCGCCGCCGCGACCGCCAGATCCTCCAGGGCGGGGTCGTTGCCGGTGCGCCGGACGAGCCGTGCGCCAGAGGCCTCGCAGAACGCGATCCCGAACCTCAGGGTGCCGCCGACGCCGACGAGCGCCTCGTGCAGGTCCTCGACGGTCTTGATGAAATGGGACTGACCGACGATGACGTTGACGTCATCCGGTTTCTCCAGCGGCACGACCTCGATGTCGATCATCGCCGACCCCCTTCGACGCCGTCAGCATAGACCCGGCACAGCGTTCCGGCGAGCCTCCGACCGGCCCCGGGGGTACGCTCCACACGTGGCCCCGACACCAGTGCCCGGCGCGGCCGTGACGCAGTTCGCGGTCCTCGACGCGCTGCTCGCGGGGGCCTACGAGTCGGGCCTGCGGGTCGGCGACGCGTGCGCGCTCGGCGACTTCGGGCTCGGCTGCGTCGAGCAGCTCGGCGGCGAGGTCGTGATCCTCGACGCGGCGGCGATCGAGTGCACGCTCGACGGACCGCCGGCCGTGATGCGCATGGACGAGACCCTCCCGTTCGCGATCGTCTGCCGGTTCCCCGACGTGGCGGCGGTCGACGTGCGCGACCGGGACCCGGCCGGCTTCGCGGCATCCGTCGACGACGCGCTCACGAGCCGGAACCTGTTCCACGCCGTCCGGTTCGACGGAGTGCTCTCGGAGGTCCGCGTCCGGGTGACGCCGCGCCAGCGGCATCCGCTCCCGCCGCTCGCGGAGGTCGCCGAGCACCAGGTCGAGACGGTGGCGACCGGCATCCGCGGCACGCTCGTGGGGTTCTGGACGCCCGCGATCTACCAGGGCATCGCGGTCGCCGGGCTGCACCTCCACTTCCTCAGCGACGATCGGACGCTCGGCGGTCACGTGCTCGACGTCGCGGTCGAGGCGGGGCGGCTGCGCGTGGCGGCCTTCGCTCGCTTCGACCTGCGGCTGCCGACCGACGAGCTGTTCCTGCGCACCGAGCTCACGCACGCCGAGGACCACCGCATCGTCGCCGTCGAGGGCGGCGGAGCGACGTCGTGAGTGCCGGATCAGGCTGAAACCGGGTGGGGCGGATGGTGCGCATCTCGGACGACGACTTCGAGCGGCTGCTGGGGGAGGTGTTCGACGCGCTGCCCGACGAGATGGTCCGCGGCCTCGAGAACGTCGCGATCTCGTTCGAGGACCAGCCCATCGCGCAGCGACCCCGGCTGTTCGGCCAGTACCGCGGCCACCCCCTGACGACTCGCGGAGTGTACGGCTTCGGCGAACTGCCCGACCGCATCACGCTCTACAAGAACAACCTGGAGGAGCACAGCGCCGACGTCGGCGCGCTCCGCGCCCGGGTGCGCATCACGCTCGTGCACGAGATCGGCCACTACTTCGGGCTCGACGACGCGAAGCTGCGCGAGCTCGGGTGGGCGTAGCGCCCGATCGGGGCGCGGGGCGGCCCGGCGCGATCAGCGCCAGAGCACCGCGATCGCCGCGTTCGCGAGCGTCAGGATGCCGATCAGCCAGAAGATCGCCGGGGGCACCGATCCGGTCTTGCGCTGACGCCCGGCGCCGATGCCGAGGAGCGCGCCGATGACGATCAGGATCGCGAGCTTCGTGCCGATCTTGGCGTAGTTCAGGTCGTACTCGATGCCCCACGGAGCGGCGAGGGCGAGTCCGGCGACACCCGCGATGGCGAGGCCCCAGTGCATGACGCGCGTGATGCCGCGCTTGCGGTTCACGAGTTCGACCACCCACGCGCCGAAGAGCACGGCGAAACCGACGAGGTGCAGGAGCAGGACGATGCCGCGAAGGGTTTCCATGGTCTGCAGGCTACTCGGGTGCGCGGGTGCGGCGCTCGACCGCCGCGGGTCCGGCGGCGGTGCGGCACGGGCTTCGGCGGCGACCCCGTGACATCCGCTCGCGTTCGGCGCAGTCTGGAACGCATGGGAACCGTGACGATCCCGATCGAGTGCGCCGGCGCCCGCCGGCTCGCCGCATCGCTCGTCGCCCTCGCCGGCGTCGCCCTGGGGGTCGGATGCGCTGCGACCGATCCCGTCGACCGCTCGGGTGCGCCCGACGCATCCGCCACCGACCCCGGCGTTCGCGGCACGTTCGCCGCGGTCGGCGACTCGATCACCGACGCCGACAGCGTCGACTTCGCCGCGGGCGACCTGGGCGCCGCGTCGTGGGCGACGTACGTGGTCGCCGACGGGGTCGCGTTCGCCGGCGGCTGGGCGGAGTGGGGCGCGACGACGGAGCTGATGGCCGCGTCGGTCGCGCCCGTCGAGGCGGAGGCGCTCGTGGTGCTCGCCGGCACGAACGACCTCGCCTTCGGCCTCCCGTTCGAGGTGTCGACGGCGAACCTCGACCGGATCGTCGACACCGTCGGCATCGATGACGTGCTCGTCTCGTCGATCCCGCCGTTCCCTGCGAACCCCGGCGGCGCCGACGACTACAACGCGCGGCTCGAGCAGCTCGCGGAGGACCGCGGATGGCGTTTCGTCGACGCGTCCGCGGGTCTGCGCACGCCGGACGGCCGCTTCGCCGACGGCATGAGCTCGGACGGCCTGCACCCGTCCGTCGAGGGTGCGCGCGTGCTCGGCGAGGCGATCGCGGAGGCGTTGCGCGAGGGGTGAGGCGCCCGCCGCGGGCCGCCCGCGGTGCCACGCGGCGGATCACGAGGGGCGCTCGGCCGGTCGGGGCATCCCCCCGCCACGTCGTGCCGCTCGCGCATTGCCGCCCGCAGCCCGCAGGACTAGACTCGCGCCGCCGAACTTCAGGTGCCGTCGGGATCGCCGCCCGTCCTTGGCCCGGTCCCTTGACCGAGAGTGCGAGGGCGCGCCATGCCGCAGATCACGATCAACGGAATCACCGTCGACACGACCGCGCCGAAGCGCGATCTGCAGGCGTTCGGCCTGGATGCCGAGGTGGTCGCCGCCTCGGACCACATCCTCATCCACACGACCGGACCCATGACGGCCGAGCAGCGCGCCGCGGTCGCCGAGGCGGGAGCGGACGTGCAGGAGTACGTCGACGAGAACACCTACCTCGCGACGTATCCGCCGAGCGACATCTCGCCGGTGTCCGACCTGCCGTTCGTCGACTGGGCCGGGCCGTACGCGCGGGCGTTCAAGATCCCGCCGCCGCTGCTCGGCCCGAACGTCGACCCGGCGAGACCCGGCGACTTCGGGTTCGACACGCCGCATCCCGCCCGGGCCTTCACCCCGGTGGACCTGCTGCTGCACCCCGACGTCACGCCGACGGACGATCTCGTGGAGCGGGTCGCGAGCGCCGCCAAGGTGAACCCGGAGCAGGTCGAGGTGACCCCCGGCAAGCTCCGCGTCACGACCGAGCAGGGCCGCCTGCCCCGCCTCGCGGCCATCGACGAGATCCGCGAGATCCAGCCCGTGCCGGAGCGGCGCCTGTTCAACAACGTCGCCCGCGGCATCCTGAACGCCGACGTCACCGTGAACGGGACGACGTACCGTGGCGACGGCGAGGTCGTCGCGGTCGCCGACACGGGGTTCGACACGGGCGACGCTGCCGACCCGCACCCGGCCTTCGCCGGACGGGTCGTGCAGTTGCACGCGCTCGGGCGCCCCTCTCCGGCTCGCGCCGACGATCCGCACGGCCACGGCACGCACGTCGCCGGATCGGTGCTCGGCCTCGGGAACTCGGCCAGCATGGGCGGTGCGATCGAGGGCACCGCGCCGGAGGCGCACCTCATCCTCCAGAGCCTGCTCGACTCTCGCGGCCGACTCGGCGGCATCCCGGCCGACCTGACCGATCTCTTCCAGCCGACGTACGACGACGGGGCGCGCGTGCACACGAACTCGTGGGGCTCGTCGGTTCCGGGACTGCCGTACAGCCCGTCGTCGCGGGAGATCGACGCGTTCGTGTGGGACAACCCCGACCAGGTGATCTGCTTCGCGGCCGGGAACGACGGCGTCGACGGCGATGCCGACGGCGCGATCGACGCCGGGCAGATCGGGTCGGAGGCCGCGGCGAAGAACTGCATCACGGTCGGGGCGTCCGAGAGCGTGCGCGAGTTCGGCTTCACCTACCGCGACTACTGGCCCTCCGACTATCCCGCCGACCCGGTCGGCGGCGACCTGCAGGCGGACTCCGCGGTCGGCATGGCGGCGTTCTCGAGCCGCGGGCCGACCCAGGAGGGGCGCATCAAGCCCGACGTCATCGCCCCGGGCACGTGCATCCTCTCGACGCTCTCGCGCAACGCCCCCGGGGGCACCGACTTCGGCGTCTCGAGCGACCCGCTGTTCTTCTTCGACACCGGAACCTCGATGGCGACGCCCCTCGTCGCGGGGTGCGTCGCGGTGCTCCGCGAGAGCCTGGTCAAGAACGGGATGGCGACGCCGAGCGCCGCACTCGTCAAGGCGCTGCTCGTGAACGGCGCCGTCGAGCTGCCGGGACAGTACAACCCCTCCGAGGCGGGCGCCTCGCCGAACTCGAACTCGGGCTGGGGGCGGGTGGATCTCGCCGGCTCGATCATCCTGCCGGGTGCGGGCGACGACGCCGGCTTCGGCGAGGGCGGACCGCTCGAGCAGGGGGAGGAGGAGTCGTTCACCGTCGAGATCCCGGAGGAGTCGCGGGGCGGCGGCGACGCCGGCCTCCACGCCGCCGGAGCTGCGACGTTCAAGATCTCACTCGTGTGGACCGACCCGCCCGGCGCGCTGCTGCAGAACGACCTCGACCTCGTCGTGATCGCCGCCGACGGCACCGAGCGCCACGGCAACGTCGGCACCGCCGACGACTTCGACCGTGCCAACAACGTCGAGCAGGTGCGATGGGTGGGGATGCCGCCCGGCACGGCCACGGTCGTCGTCCGCGCCTTCCGCATCACGCAGTTCGCGCAGCCGTACGCGTTCGCGTGGCGGATCTCGTAGGGCGGAGGATCCGCGCGATCACCCCTGCGACGTCGGCACCAGTCGCTCGAGCACCACCTCGAACGGAGCGGCGAGCAGCACCTCGTCGCGCGAGGAGGGCCCGACCAGCAGCTCGAACGTCCCGGGCTCGACCACTCGCACGCCGTGCGCGTCGACGATCGTGCAGTCGGCGACGGGAAGCTCGATCGACACCATGCGCGTCTCGCCCGGGCGGAGATCGACGAGGCGGTACGCCTTCAACTCCCTGTCGGCCCAGCTCACCGAGGTCACCCGGTCGCGCACGTACACCTGCACCACCTCGCGCGCCGGCCGTGCGCCCGTGTTCGTGACCCTGACCTCCGCACGCACGACGCCGTCGAGACCGTCGGGGTCGTCGAGGATGCGGAGGTCGTCGTACTCGACGGTCGTGTACGTCAGACCCTCGCCGAACGCGAACGCCGGACTCTGCGTGAGGTCGGCGTACCGGCTGCCGTGCTGGCCACGGACCTGGTTGTAGTACGTCGGCTGCTGCCCGGCGTGACGTGCGAACGAGATCGGCAGGCGTCCGCTCGGTTCGGTGAGCCCGAGGAGCATCTCGGCGATGGCCCGTCCTCCCTGCATGCCCGGGTTCGCCGCCCACACGAGGGCCGACGCGCGCTCCGCCGACGGCGGCAGCACGAGGGGCTTCGAGGCGAGCAGCACGATCACGAACGGCGTGCCCGACTCGGCGACCGCGTCGATGAGCGCGACCTGATCGCCGACGAGTTCGAGGGTCGCGGTGGATCGCCCCTCGCCGACGAGCTCGATCCGGTCGCCGACGACCACGACGGCGAGGTCGCTGTCCCGCGCGGCGTCGGCGGCCGCTCCGATGAGCTCCGCATCCGGCGCGCAGGGGACGACCACCTGCGGTCGCGGCTGGCCGTCGGGGAAGTACGCCCCGGCCGGGTCCTCCTCCAGGGTCAGGATGCGGGCGCCTTCGGCATGCTCGACCGTCCAGTCGATCGGCGCCGTCCGCCGAAGACCGTCGAGGACCGTCGTGATCATCTCGCGAGGGTGGCCGTCGGGCAGCCAGTCCGCCTGGCCGGAGGATCCGGCCCAGTCGCCGAGCTGCGTCTGCGCGTCGTCGGCCAGCGGGCCGAGGACGGCGACGCGGCGGGGTGCACCGTCCGAGACGGCGCGGCCCGCGGCATCCGGAACCCGCCCCGGGAGCAGCGGGAGGAGGCCGTCGTTCCGAAGGAGGACGAGGGACCGCCGAGCGACCTCGAGGTTGAGCGATGCGTGGGGCGTGCTGCCGACGATCGCCTCGACGCGCGCAGGGTCTGGCCGGCGCGGATTCTCGAAGAGCCCGAACTCGAACTTCAGCAGCAGGATGCGCGCGACGGCGCGGTCGAGATCGGATTCCGCGAGGAGGCCGCGCTCGATCGCCTCGAGGGCCCCGCGGAAGAAGCCTGGCGTCGTCATGACCATGTCGTTGCCGGCCTTGACCGCGGCCGCGGCAGCGTGCGCGTAGTCGGGCTGCACCTTCTGCTCCCACACCATGCGGCCCACGTTGTCCCAGTCGGTGATGAGCGTGCCCGTGTAGCCCCATTCGCCGCGGAGGACGTCGTTCAGGAGCCAGTCGTTGACCGTGATCGGCACGCCGTCGGTGGTCTGGTACCCGAGCATGAACGTGCGGCAGCCCTCCTTCGCCACGCGCTCGAACGGAGGCAGGAACCACGATCGGAGCTTGCGTCGCGAGAGGTCGGCCTCGCTCGCGTCGCGGCCGCCCTGCGTCTCGGAGTATCCGGCGAAGTGCTTGGCGGTCGCCAGGATCGCCGTGTCGTCGTCCAGGCCGCCGCCCTGGTAGCCGCGCACCATCGCCGAGGCGAGTTCGCCGATGAGGAACGGATCCTCGCCGAAGGTCTCGTCGATGCGTCCCCAGCGCAGGTCGCGGGCGATGCAGAGCACGGGGGAGAACGTCCAGTGCACGCCGGTCGCAGAGACCTCCTCGGCGGTCGCGCGGGCCACGCGCTCCAGCAGGGAGGCGTCCCACGACGCGGCCATCCCGAGCTGCGTGGGGAAGATCGTGGCGCCCTCGAAGAAGGAGTGCCCGTGGATGCAGTCCTCCCCGACGAGCAGGGGGATGCGCAGTCGCGTCGCATCGACCAGCTCGTGCGCGCGCTCGATGCGCTCGGGCGACGCATGCAGGATCGATCCGACATGCCGGCGCAGCACCTGGTCCTCGAGGTCCTCGCGGGCATCGAGCTGCATCATCTGCCCCACCTTCTCCTCGACCGTCATCCGCTCGAGGAGATCGGCGATCCGCGTGGCGATGGAGCGTCGCGAGTCGAGGTACGCGGGGGTGGTGAGTTCAGCGGTGGTCACGGAGTCTCCTCGGTCGCGGGGCGCACGGCGGTCACGGTGTCGTTGACGTTCAGGCCCTTCTTCTTCATCGCGCGGGCCCGCTCTCCGGCCGACCGCAGACGCGGATTGACGTACTCGTCGATGCCGAAGTTGATCAGCGACAGGGCGACGCCGATCGCGGCGATGCACAGTCCCGGGGGGAGGTACCACCACCACTGGTTCTGGCGGAACGCGCCCTGGGCGCTCGCCCAGTTCAGGATGGTGCCCCAGTTGTAGGTCGTGACGGGGATCATGCCGATGTACGACAGCGTGGTCAGCGCCAGGATCGCGGCGGTCACCGTGCCGACGAAGCTCGCGGCGATGAGCGCCATGAGGTTGGGGAGCATCTCGACGGTGATGATGCGGCGGAGGGGCTCGCCGTTCGCTCGCGCGGCCTGGATGAAGTCGCGATTGCGCAGCGACATCGTCTGGGCGCGCAGCACTCGTGCGCCCCAGGCCCACCCGATGAGGCCGAGCACCGCGGCGATCACCGCGAGCGGCGGGTCCTCGAACATCGAGGCCACGATGATGATCAGGGGAAGGCCCGGGATCACCAGGAAGACGTTGGTCATGGCCGACAGGCTCTCGCTGCGCCATCCGCGCAGGTAGCCGGACATCACGCCCACGACGATGGCGATGATCGTGGCGATGATCGCGGCGAGGAAGCCGACCACGATCACGCCTCGGGTGCCGTGGATGACCTGGCTCAGCACGTCCTCGCCGATGTGCGTCGTGCCGAGCCAGTGCTCGGCCGACGGCGGCTGGAAGCGCGCCGTGTCGTCGACGGCGGTCGGCGCGTACGGCGCCAGAACGTCGGCGAAGATCGCCACGAGCACGAAGAACCCGAGGATCGAGAGGCCGGCGATGGACTTGCCGTTGCGGAACATCGCGAAGGCGGAGCCGAGCTTCGACCGGAACGTCGCGCGCTCGCGCGCGGGCCCGCCGCCCGGCGCCCCGGCCGTGCGGATCGTCGCGGTCGCCGGGGCCCCGGCCGGGCGGTTCGTCATGCGGTCGTTCACGATGGCGTCCATGGTTCAGGCCTCCGTCTGGCGCGTGCGCGGGTCGAGGAACGCGTAGGCGACGTCGGCCAGCAGGTTTGCCACGAGCACCGACAGCGTGATCACGAGGAAGACGCCCTGCATCAGGGCGTAGTCCTTCGCGTTCGTGGCGTCCAGCAGCAGCTTTCCGACGCCCGGGTAGCTGAACACCATCTCCATCACGATGGTGCCACCCACGATGAAGCCGATCGACAGGGCGAAGCTCTGGATCTGCGGGAGCACGGCGTTGCGCGCGGCGTAGCCCCACAGCACCCGTCGCTGCGGCATCCCCTTCGCCTCGGCGACCATGACGTAGTCCTCGTCGAGAACGGTGAGCATCATGTTGCGCATGCCGAGCATCCAGCCGCCCAGGGACGCGATGATGATCGTCGCGGCGGGGAGCGTGCCGTGGTGGACGACCTGGCCGATGAACTCGGGCGTGAACTCGGGCGCCATCCCGACGCCGTAGGCCTTGCCGATCGGGAACCAGCCGAGATTGACCGAGAACAGGGCGATCGCGAGCAGTCCGAGCCAGAAGTAGGGGATGGTGCTGAGGAACGTGGTGATCGGGATGAGCGCGTCGAGGCGGCTGCCGCGCCGCCATCCGACGATCGCGCCGCCGATCGTGCCGATCGCGAACGAGACGAGCGTCGCGAAGCCGACGAGGCCGACGGTCCACGGGAGCGCCCCGCCGATGACCTCGGTCACGGGTCGCAGGCCGTGCAGCAGCGAGACGCCGAGGTCGCCCCGCAGCAGGAGCGCCCAGTAGTCGAGGTACTGCTGCCACAGGCTCGTGTCGGTGTCGAGGCCGAGCAGGGAACGCAGCGCCTCGGCCGCCTCCGGGCTGACGTTCCGGTTGCGCGAGAGGTACTGCGTGACGGCGTCGCCCTTCATCATCCGGGGCAGGAAGAAGTTGATCGTGATGGCGGCCCACAGCGTGAAGAGGTAGAACGCGGCGCGCCCGCCGAGGAACCGCCACGGGACGCGCGATCGGCCCCTGACCGCGATCGTCGCGGTGGTGCCGGCTTCGACGGCGTCGGTGACGTCGCCGCCTCCGTCCTCGATCTCGTCGGATGCGTCGTGGGGGGAGAGTCGGGGCTGGACGGTGGTCATCGTGCACCTCCATCGGTGGCGGATGCCGTGGCGAAGTGCGCGTCGGGATCGGGGGAGGCCGCACGGAGCGACTGCGTGTAGGGGTGCCGGGGGCGGAGGATCACGTCGTCCGCGGAGCCGCGCTCGACGACGCGTCCCTGGTTGAGCACGAGGATCTCGTCGCTGAAATGGCGGGCGGTGGCGAGGTCGTGGGTGATGTACAGCACGCCGAGGCCCTCCTCGCGTTGCAGGTCGGCGAGCAGGTTCAGCACGCCCAGGCGGATCGAGACGTCGAGCATCGAGACCGGCTCGTCGGCGACGAGGAGCTTCGGCCGGGAGGCGAGGGCGCGCGCGATGGCCACGCGTTGCCGCTGGCCGCCCGAGAGTTCGTGCGGCCGCCGGTCGATGACGGCGTCCGGGTCGAGGCGCACGCGCTCGAGCAGGCGCCGCACCTCGTCCTCCTCGTCCGCCTTCGGCACGACGTGGTCGAGCCGGAGCGGTCGCTGGAGGTGGTACCGGATCGAGTGGTACGGGTTCAGTGATGCGAACGGGTCCTGGAAGACCATCCGCAGCTGCTGGCGGTAGGCGCGCAAGCCGGCGCCGCGGCGGGGCACGGGCGAGCCGTCCAGTCGCACCTCGCCGCTCGTCGGCGTCTCGAGCTGGGTCAGGATCTTCGCGATCGTCGACTTGCCGCTCCCGGACTGGCCGACGAGTCCGATCGTCCGGCCGGACCGGAGCGTGAAGCTCACCTCGTCCAGCGCCTTCATCTGGCCTGCGCCGCGCACCGAGTACACCTTGGTGACGGCATCGAACTCCAGGACGGTCATCGCAGGACCACCCCTCTCTCTCCGGTCAGGCGGGGGAAGGACGACAGCAGCGTCTTCGTGTAGTCGTCCTGCGGGTCGTTCCAGATCCGCTCGGCGGTGTCGAGCTCGACGATCGCTCCGTCGCGCATGATCGCGATGCGATCGCTGATCTCGAGGAGCAGGGGGAGGTCGTGCGTGATGAAGATCACCGAGAAGCCGAACTCGTGCCGCAGCGCCGAGATCTGACGGAGGATCTCGCGCTGCACCAGCACGTCGAGCGCCGTCGTGGGTTCGTCCATCACCATGAGCTGCGGGCGCAGCGCGAGCGCCATGGCGATCATGACGCGTTGGCGCATCCCGCCCGACAGTTCGTGCGGGAACGAGCGATACCGCTGCGCGCCGACCTTGACGATCTCGAGGAGCTCGACGACGGCCGCCCGACGCTCCGCGCGCGTGAGTCGCGGGCGGTGGACCTCGAAGACGTCCTCGAGCTGCGAGCCGATCGTCGCGACCGGGTTCAGCGAGTTCATCGCCCCTTGGAAGACCATCGAGATCCGGTCCCAACGGAACCGCCGCATCTCGTCGGCGTCGAGGCGACTGATGTCGATGTCCTCGCCCGCCGCGTCGTGGAAGACGACGGAGCCGCTCGTGATGACGGCCGGCGCTTTGAGGAGGCGCTGCACTCCGTAGGCGAGGGTCGTCTTGCCGCATCCGCTCTCGCCGGCGAGGCCGAGGATCTCGCCGCGCCTGAGGTCGAGGGTGACGTTCCTGACCGCTTCCACGGCCGGATCGACGTCGTACACGACCGAGAAGTCGCGGACGGAGAGCAGGGTGTCGCTCATGCGTGGGGGTTCCCTTCGTGATGCCGCGTGGGGCGGGCGGCGCCGGGTGGGGCGGATGCACCGGGTGCACCCGCCCCACCCGGTCCGGATCAGTCGGACGGCTGCAGCTGCGTCAGGATCTGGACGATCCCGGGCTGCGTCGGGTCGGCCGAGGCGTACTGGTCGTCCTCGGTCGGCCATCCGACGTAGTTGCGCGTGTTGTACTCGCCGAGCAACGGGTGCGAACCGAGCGGGATGGCCGGCACGTTCTCGACGAACGCCGACTGCATGACCTCGAGCGCGGCTTGGCGGTCGGCGTCGGATGCCGCGTTGGCGTACGTGTTCAGCGCGTCGGTGACGGCGGGGTCGTCGAAGCGGCCGAAGTTGAACTGGGCCCGGTCGTCGACGATCCACTTGGTGTCCATCGTCGAGGTGTACAGGCCGTAGGCGTTGCCGGTGTCCTCGAGCCAGTGGATGATCGCCTGGAAGGTGCCCTCCTGACGGGCGGCGTCCCAGCCGCCCCAGTCGGGCTGGTCGACCGTGACCTCGATGCCGAGGGCCGCGTCGAGCTCCTCGGCGATGAGCGCCTGCTCGGTGTTCCAGTCGCTCCAGCCGGCGGGCACCGAGATGGAGAACGAGACGGCCTCGCCCTCGGGGTCGATCAGCTTCTCGTCCTTCCAGGTGTAGCCCGCGTCCTCGAGGATCGTCCTGGCCTTGTCGACGTCGACCGCGTAGTCCTGGTCGGCGTACTCGGGGAGGATCTCGTCCTCGAGCAGGCCGCTGAGGCCCGTCGCGCTCCAGATCGCGGTGCTCGCACCCTCGCGGGCGATGTCGACGTAGGCGTCGCGGTCGATCGTCCACGCGAGCGCCTCGCGGAGTGCCGGGTCGTCGAACGGCTTGGTCTGCAGGTTCATGAACAGCGTGCCGGCGCCCGCGGTGGGGGAGGCGAGGAAGTGGTTGTCCTCGTCGGCGGCCAGGTAGCTGTCTTCGATCTGCGGGATGAACGCCTGCGCCCAGTCGGCCTCGCCCGAGACGAGGGCGGTCGTGAGGGCGGCGTTGTCGCCGTACGAGACGTAGTGCAGCTCGGGCACGGCGAGCTCGCCGCCCCAGTAGTCCTCGTTCGCCGTGAGGGTGACCGACTCGGTCGACCAGGTGTCGAGCACGTACGGGCCGGTGCCGACCGCGAGCCCCTCCTCGGTGAGCGGGTCGGTGTTGGGGTCGTCGATGCCCTCCCAGATGTGCTTGGGGACGATCGGGGTGTGCAGGACGCGTGACTGCGAGACGTACTTCGAGTCGGCGAACTTCAGCGTGATCGCGTCGCCGTCGACGGTCGCACCCTCGTACTTCAGGCCCGAGGTGTCGGTCAGCCTGCCGCTCAGGAACTGGTCGAAGGTGAAGACGATGTCGTCGCCGGTGAACTCGGTGCCGTCGCTCCAGGTGACGCCGCTGCGAGGCACGACGGTGAGCTCGGTGTAGTCCTCGTTCCACTCCACCGACTCCGCGAGCCACGGCGTCGTGCCGAGGTCGCCCGTCGGGTTCACGAGCGCGAGCGGCTCGAACATGACCTTCGCGTAGCCGTACTTCGATGCCGACGAGTCCCCGAGGTACGGGTTGTGCGATTCGGTGGTGATCGCGCCATCCGGCTTGGCGATCGTGAGCGCGGCACCGCTTGCGGCCGGTTCGCTGTCGCTCCCGGCGGCGCAGCCGGTGAGTGCCAGCGCCGCGGCGATGCCGACGGCGCCGAGGGACGTGGTGAGCCTCATTGCTTCTCCTTCGTGTCGGTGCACGACCGCGCGCCTGCCCGAAGGGCGACGCCGTCGTCGAGTGATTGCGGAGTTAACTTACAATCAAGTCAGTAAGTAAAGCAATGCGTGTCCCGACTTCCCGCTGCGGGGCTGCGTAGACTCTCATCCGGCGGGCGAGTGGAGGGGGTGCCGACCGATGACGGAATCGATGACCGGTCAGCGTCGGCAACCGCGTTCACGGCCGGAGACGCTCGCGCGGCGGCGCGACATCCTCGACGCGGCGGTCGAGATCTTCGGGAGCAGGGGATTCGCGGCCGGAACTCTTCAGGAGATCGCGGATCAGGTCGGCATGACCCATGCCGGGATCCTCCACCACTTCGGCTCGAAGGACGCGCTCCTCCTCGAGGTCCTGCGTCATCGCGATGAGACCGACGTCGCCGACCTCGAGGAGCAGCACATCCCCGACGGCATGGCGCTGTTCCGTCACCTGGTGCGGACGGCGTTCGTGAACGCGCACCGCGCCGGCATCGTCCAGGCCTACGTCGTGCTGTCGGCCGAGTCGGTGACCCACGACCACCCCGGGCGCGAGTTCTTCCAGAAGCGGTACGAGACCCTGCGAGGCGAGGTCGACCGCGCCTTCCGGGTCGTGTGCGCCGAGCGCGGCGTCGACGCGCCGGAGACCGTCGACCTCGCCGCGGCGAGCATCCTCGCCGTCATGGACGGGCTGCAGGTGCAGTGGCTGCTCGACCCCGAGGTGGTCGATCTCGGGCGCGCATCTGAGTTCGCGATCGAGGCGATCGTCGACTCGGTGATCTCGCCGTCGCCGTCGCCGTTGGCCTAGCGCGCGTCCGCGCGTCGCCTCCCCGTCGGCCGCGTCAGGCGACCGCCGCCAGCGCTCGCACTGCGCGCTCGATCGGTCCGCGGAGGTCGAGCTGCGGGTCGACCGTGAGCCGGTGCAGGATCAGTCCGTCGCCGAGGGCCATGAGGGTGCGGGCCGCAGGCACCGGGTCGGGGATGCCGGCGTCGGCGATGAGTCGGTCGGTCCACCGCTCGAACTCGCGGCGCTGTTCGAGCAGCGGCGCGAGGAGCTCAGCATCGGCGGCGAGTTCGAGGAAGAGCGCGTAGCGCGCGCGGGTGCGGGTGGCGAACGGACCGGTCTGCAGTTCGAGGACGGCGCAGAGGCCCTCGACGAGCGTGTCGGGAGTGGGCCGATCGAGCACGGCCGGGTCGAACTCGGCGCGCTCCTGTTCGGCCATCCACTCGATGATGCCCGCGAGCAGTGCCCGCCGCGTCCTGAACCAGTTCGACGTCGACCCGGGGGGCAGCCCGGCCCGCTCGTCGACGCGCGAGTGACTGAGCGCACGCACGCCGTCGGTGCCGAGCAGATCGACCGCCGCGTCGAGCGCTCGTTCCTTCGTCGCTGCCATGCCGTCCTTCCCTGCAGACCCGTCGGTGCGACCAACGTATCCCCCGGGGACCGTCGCCGACCGCGACGGATGCCGGCGACGGCCGGGCGCGGTCAGGTCGGCTGACCACGCCTCAGTCGGTCCGACGGATCCAGTCGAGCGTGAGCTCGACGACGGCGTCGGGCGCTTCGTCGGGCAGGAGCTTGCCGGCATCCTCGACGAACGCGAAGTCGACCCGGTCGGCGAAGCGCTCGAGATCGGCGCAGAGGCGTCGCACGAGCGGTTCGGCGAACCGGGTGTCCGCCCGACCGAAGGCGAACCGCGTCGGGACGGTCAGCACCATCCGCTTGAAGGTGCCTCGGCTCAGCTGCATCGACACGGGGACCACCATGCCGCGGTAGAGGGCGCGGACGGCGCCGTCGATCTCGGGCCGTCGCATCGGCGCGAGGTGGGCGTCGATGATCGCCTCGGGCGTGGGCTTCGCGCAGTACTGATCGCTCCACACGCCGCGGAGCAAGCTCCCCGGGCGGTACCAGATCAGCTTCGGCAGGTGCCGGAATGCGGACACGAGCCTGGGGCTGAACGCGATGAACGCCGGCGGCACCGACAGCTGGACGGCGCGACGGACCCGCTCCGGGTAGGCGTAGGTGAGCTGCATCGCGGTGATCGCGCCCATGTCGTGGCTGACCAGGTGGGCGCGCCCGACGTCGAGCGCGTCGAAGATCGCGAGCAGGTCGTGCAGCCGTGTCTCGCGGGCGATTCCCGGTTCGTCGGCCGCGGTCCACCCGGCGCCGCGGAGGTCGGGGCAGATCACGCGGTAGCCCTGCGCGGCGATCTTCGGGGCGACCTCGTGCCACTGCCACCAGTGCAGCGGGAAGCCGTGCAGCAGCACGACGGGGTCGCCCTCGCCGATGGTGGCGACGTGGCTGCGGAGACCGGGACTCTCGACGACGTGATGTTCGAAGCCGGGAGCGTCGGGGAGCGGAGGCGACCAGTTCTCGACCTCGATCATCGAGACGCGGTGTGAATGGTGCGCGGACATTCTGACTCCTTCGTCCGTACTGGAATACTATGTTCATAGTAGATCCGCATGGACCGGGAGTCCATGGCCGACGTGAACGGACCGGGATCCCAGTGCCCGATCTCTCGTGGTCTTGACGCACGCGCCCGACCGGAACAGGCTGATCGCACGACATGACGCGATGGCGCGGGATGCCGCGCGAGGGGGATGACCGCTTGGACACCATGACCGACCTCAGCCCGGAGAAGATCGCTCGCGCGTTCTCGAGCCACCGGTTCGACCTCGCGAAACCGCATCTCGCCGAGGACATCATCTGGACCGTGGTCGGCGAACCGCCGCTCATCGGACGGAAGTCCGTGAAGAAGGCGATCGAGCGAACCGCCGACGGCCTCGCCACGGTCACGACCGAGTTCCAGCGCTTCCGCACCGTCGTCGGCGAGGAGAGCGTCGTCGTCGACAGCCTCGCCCGCTACACGGGCTCGGACGGCGAGGTCTCGATCGTGGCATCCTGCGACGTCTACGATTTCGACGGCGACGGATGCATCACCGAGATCGTCTCCTACACGGCCGAGCTGCCGCAGTAGCCCGCGACGAGCCCCGGCCTGCCGGCGCAGCGTTCCGCCGCGCTCAGCGCGGCCCGCGCCGCCCGAAGACCCCGGCGAACACGGCGTGCAGGAACGGGATCACCGAGACCGCGAGGAGGGCGCCACCCCAGAACGGCTCGTCGACGCGCAGCAGGATGCCGCCGACGAACAGCCCCACGAAGACGACCGCCGACACGATCCGGCCGGCGGTGCGTTCGAGGCCCGCCAACCGGTGCTCGATGCGCGGCGAGTTCGCGACGAGGCGTCCCTGTTCGATGCGGTCGGCGAGCGCGTCGAGGCGGCCCGGCAGTCGCCAGGCGGTGCCGGCGACCGACAGCGCCTCGCGGCCGATCGTCTGGGCGATGTTGCCGCGCTCGTCGCGCAGGAGGCCGGCGGCGTAGGGCTCGACGGCGTCCCAGAGGTTGAACGCGGGGTCGAGCGAGCTGCACATCCCGGAGGTGAGCGACATCGCCCGGATGATGAGGAGGAAGTTCTCGGGCAGCTGGAACGGCAGCGATCGCACGACCTCGCCGAACTCGATCGCGAAGCGGCGCAGCTCGCGTTCGTCGACCTGCGCCAGCTCGGCGAAGCCCATGCCGCCGAACCGTGCGAACAGCTCGGTCATGGCCCGCTCGAGCTCGGCCGTCTCGGCCGTCGGCAGCAGGAAGCCGACGCCGCGGATCGCCTCGACCATGCGCTTGGCGTCGCGGGCGGCGACCGCGATCATGAGCTGCTGCAGACCCCGGCGGAGGCCGTCGGGCACCTCGCCCATCATGCCGAAGTCGATGAACGTGAGGGTCCAGGCCGGCCCCGCGGCATCCGTCGCCACTGCTGCCGGCCCGACCCGCGCGCCCGGCTCGACCGGCGCGACCGGCGCGACCGGCGTGACGAAGATGTTGCCGGGGTGCGGGTCGGCGTGGAAGTAGCCGTCGCGGAAGAGCTGGTCGAACATGACGGCGGCGAACTCGGTCGCGACGGCCTTCGGGTCGATGCCGGCGGCGATGAGGCCCGCGCGGTCGCTGATCTTGATCGCGGTCACGTCGGCGAGGGTGAGCACGCGGCGGGTGGTGCGCTCCCAGACGACCTCGGGCGCGGCGACGCGCGGGTCGCCGGCGAAGCTCGCGGCGAAGCGCTCGGCGTTGCCGGCCTCGTGCAGGTAGTCGATCTCCTCGAGGCTCGTGGTCGCGAACTCCTCGACGAGCGAGGGCAGGTCGACGCGCCTCGCGACGAACTGCACGCGGCTGAGCCATCCGGCCACCCGCCGGAGCGCCGACAGGTCGACGTCGACGACCTGCTCGATGCCGGGTCGCAGCACCTTCACGACGGCCTCGTCGTAGCCCATGTCGCCCGCGTCGACCGGCGCGAGGCGCGCGCGGTGCGCCTGGCCGAGGGATGCCGCGGCGAGCGGGGTCGGGTCGAACGACGCGTACGCGTGCTCGAGCGAGACGCCGAGCTCGGCCTCGGCGAGGCGCCGGATCTGGTCGAACGGCACGGGTGGCACCTCGTCCTGCAGCCCGGCGAGTTCCTGCGTGATCTCGGGCGGCAGCACATCGAGGCGCGACGAGAGGTACTGTCCGACCTTGATCATCAGGCCGCCGAGGTCGACGGCGAGCACGTGGAAGCGCTGCGCGATGCGGACCAGCCGGGCGGTGCGCCCACGCGCCGCGAACCGCGCCAACCCGAAGCGCGGCAGCACGAGCTCGAACCACCAGGTCTGGACGATGTAGCGCGCGGCGAACCGCAGGATGCGCCGGTAGCGGGCGCGCAGGATGCCGGGGGCGGGCGCGTGCTCGCCCGCGCTCCGGTCGGCCGAGGCCACCGAGGTCAGTCCTGGGCGAGGATCGAGTAGAGCCGGCGTCGTGCCTCGTCGAGCACGTCGACCGCCTGCTGCACCTGCTCGGGGGTGCCCGAACGCCCGACCTGCGCCGCGGCCTGGGCGAGTTCGATGCCGGCCTTCGGCAGGGCCCCGCCGTGGCCGAAGTCGCGCGGGCCGCCGCCGCTCGGCGTGGGCCAGGGCGCGGGCCGGTCGGCGGATGCCTCGGCCTCCGCCTTGCCCGCCTCGGTGAGCGAGTACGTCTTGCGACCGTTGGATTCCTCGGCGCTGATCAGCCCCTCGTCGGCGAGCTGCTGGAGCGTGGGGTAGACCGAGCCGGCGCTCGGCTTCCACGCGCCGCCGCTGCGCTCGCTGATCTCGCTGATGATCTGGTAGCCGTGCATCGGCTTCTCGGCGAGCAGTGCGAGCACCGCCGCGCGGACGTCGCCGCGACCCATGCGCGGCGCGACCTTCTGCTCGAACATGCCCCGCAACTGCTCCATGGCCTCCCACAGGTTCGGGCCGGACCGACCCTGCCCCCAGCTGCCGGGCGAACCGGTGAAGCCGTCTCCCATGTACGAACCGCTCATGATGACCTCCCTGTGTCGGGTGCTCGTCGCATATCGGCGATATATCAACGATATGTCGTTCGCGCGGATGGCGGTAGGCCGGTCATCCGATCGAGCCCGGATTCCCGGCGAGTTCTCGGAAGCGGCCCACGAGAAAGTGCAATCAATTAGTTGCATTACTGGCGAAGCCGTGCGACCATGCAACTGCAACTCGCAGGTTGCATTGAAAGGGAGCACGATGACCACGACCCGCAACACCACCTCCATCTCGAGCCCGACGCCTCGCTCACGCACCGTGCTCGCCGTCCTCTTCGCCGGCGCGTTCGTCATGGGCTGCGCCGAGATGCTCGTCGTCGGCATGATCGACCTGATCGCGGAGGATCTCGAGGTCTCCGTCCCCGATGCGGGGGCGCTGCTCACGGCGAACGCCCTCGGGCTCGCCGTCGGCGGGCCGCTGCTCACGTTCGCGACCACGCGGTTCGACCGGCGCCCGGTGCTGCTCGCCGCGACGACGGCGTTCGTCGTGGCGAACGCGCTTCCCGCGCTGGTCGGCGCCGACTACGGGATGTTCCTCGTCGTCCGAGTCGTGTCCGGGGCGGTGCAGGGGCTCTTCATCGCGGCCGCGATGGTCACGGCGACGACGATCGTGCCGGCCGAGCGCGCCGGCCGTGCGATGGCCGTCGTCATCGCGGGCTTCGCGACGGCGAGCGCCTCCGGCGTGCCGCTCGGCACGCTGCTGGGCCAGGCGGTCGGATGGCGCGGCGCGTTCGTCGTCGTCGTCGGCGCCGGCCTCGCGGTGCTCATCCTGGCGGCCGTGGTGCTGCCCGGCGTGCCGACGCCGCGAGGGAGCGGCGCCGTCGGCCAGGCGCGCCATGCGTTCGCCACGCGCGTGCTCGCCGTGCTGGGTGTCGGCGTCCTCACGTTCGCTGCGATGCTCTCGGCGATCACCTACCTCGTGCCGTTCCTCGATCGAATGACGGATGTCTCGGGGCCGGCCGTCTCCGTCTACCTGCTCGCCTACGGCGTCGCGACGGCCGTCGGCTCGATCGTCGGCGGCCGCTTCGCCGACGTCGACGCGGCGAGGTCGCTGGTCGTCGGCGCGATCGGGGTGACGCTCTCGCTCGTCGCGCTCGTGCTCCTCGGCTCGAACCCGTGGCTCGCTGCAGCCGCCGTGGTCGGCGTCGGCCTGTTCGGCATGGCCACGGGTCCGTCGATCCAGCACCGCGTGGTCTCGCTGGCAGGGCGGGGCGCGCCGCTCGCGTCGTCACTGCCCGCCTCCGCCGTGAACGTCGGCATCGCGATCGGCGCGTTCGCGGGCGGCGTGGCGATCGACGCAGCCGGCGTCGGGCTCGCGGTGGTCACGGCGGCCGTCATCGGGGTGCTCGCGATCACCGCGGCCTGGGCGACGAGCGCCCTGAAGCCCGCCGCCGAGGCATCCGTCCTTCGATTCGGGAACGCGGGGAGCACCTGATGGCCACCCGATCGCGCGCTCGGCCGCCGGAAAGGGAGCACCTCGCGCCCGGAGCGCCGGGACGGCGTGACCGCCGACCTCGCACCACCACACGAAAGGAACTGCCATGACCCAGCCGACCCGCACATCGCAACCCACGCGAATCCGCACCCGACAGGAGGCCATCTGATGCTGCTCACCGACAAGGTCGCCGTGATCCACGGCGCCGGCGGATCGATCGGCGCCGCCGCGACGCGCGTCTTCGCCCGCGAGGGCGCACGCCTCTTCCTCACCGGTCGAACGTCGCCGCGACTCGAGGCCGCGGCATCCGTCGCCCGCGACCTCGGCGCCGACGTGTCGGTCGCCGTCGTCGATGCGATGGACCAGGCCGCCGTCGACCGGCACGTCGACGAGGTGACGGATGCCGCGGGGCGCATCGACGTCGCCCTGAACGCCGTCGGCTTCGACCACGTGCAGGGCCTCGCGATCGGCGACACGTCGCTCGCCGACTACCTGCACCCGGTCACGGGCTACCTGCAGACGAACTTCGTGACGGCGAAGGCCGTCGCGCGGCCGATGATCGCGCAGGAGAGCGGGGTGATCCTGACGATCTCGACGCCGGGTGCGCGCCTCACGGGTCGCGGCCTCATCGGCAACGCCGCGCAGAGTGCGGGGCTCGAGGGCTTCTCACGCGCGCTCGCGGGCGAGCTCGGCCCGGCCGGCGTGCGCGTCGTGTGCGTGCGGCCGCACGCGATGGCCGACGCGCTCGAGACCTCGTACACCCGGCAGATGTTCGGTCGCACCGCGGAGGCCTCGGGCACCGACTTCGACGAGTGGATGGACGGGCTCGTGCGCATGACGCTGCTCGGCCGGCTGCCGACGCTCGACGAGGTCGCCGAGTACCTCGCGTTCGCGGCATCCGATCGGGCCGGATCGATGACCGGCGTGATCTCGAACCTCACCGCCGGGGCGCTCGTCGATTGACGAGCGCACGAGCGAGCCCGCGGACGCGACGAGGGGCCCGGATGTCCCGGGCCCCTCGTTCCGAACCGCGAGCGCGCGTCGCGGCCGCGCGCGTCGCGGCGCCGCTGCTACTTCTGCACGAAGTCGACGAGCACGCGCGTGACCTCGTCGGCGTGCGTCCAGAGCATGCCGTGCGGCGCGCCCTCGATCTCGACGTACTCGGCCGACGGCAGGCGCTTGGTGAACTCGCGCGCCGTGGCGTCGATCGGCAGGATCCGGTCGGCGGTGCCGTGCACGATGAGCGCGGGCACGTCCACCTTCTCGATGTCGGCGCGGAAGTCGGTCAGCCAGGACCGGACGACGGCGGAGGCGGCGAACCATCCGCTCGACGCCGCGGTGTTCCAGCTGGCGCGGACCGCGGCCTCGCCGATGCGGGTGCCGAGGTTCTCGTCGAGGTTGTAGAAGTTCTGGAAGAACTCGTCGAACCACGCGTAGCGGTCGGACTTGGCCGACTGCTCGATGCCCGCGAAGACGTCGGCGGGCACGCCGGTGGGGTTGTCGTCGGCCTGCAGCAGGTACGGCTCGAGCGAGGCGAGGAACGCGGCCTTCGCGACCCGCTCGGTGCCGTAGGTGCCGATGTAGCGCCCGACCTCGCCGGTGCCCATCGAGAACCCGACGAGGATGACGTCACGGAGGTCGAGCGTCTCGAGCACGACCTTCAGGTCGGCGGCGAAGGTGTCGTAGTCGTAGCCGACGGTCGGCTTGGACGACCGGCCGAACCCGCGGCGGTCGTAGGTGATCACGCGGTATCCGGCCTCGAGCAGGGCGGCGGACTGCTTCTCCCACGACTCGCCGCTCAGCGGGTAGCCGTGGATGAGCACCACGGGCTGTCCGGCGCCGTGGTCCTCGTAGTAGAGGTCGATGTCGCTCGAGTTCTCGGTTCCGACGGTGATGAATGGCATCTGCCAGCTCCTTCAGGTTGGCCTAACCGGATGGAATGTCGATGGCGGTTAGGGCGTTGATCAGTGCAACGTGATAATCATCGAAGTATTCCGAGGGGGTTGGAATTGGTGTCAGGGCTCGATCGAGGGGGGAGCGGCCGGATGATGACGGATGCCGCGAACGGGGCCGCACCCTCGCTGCTGCTGGACCTCGTGAACTCCCGCCTGGTGTTCGACGACCACGTCGAGGACGAACTCGAGGCGGATGCCGCGGCATCAACCTGGCTCATCGCGCACGGCGGCACGGGCGACGCGGCGGAGATCCGCGATGCGCGCGCCGTGCGGCCCCTGCTCACCCGCTTCCTCCGCGGGCAGGCGATGCTCGACGAGTTGGCGCCCTGGACCGAGGCGATCACCCGCCGCCCCGCGTTCGGGCCGGACGGCGCCGGGTGGCGCGAC
Organism: Agromyces molybdatiresistens; assembly: GCF_052748445.2. Taxonomy (NCBI): domain Bacteria; kingdom Bacillati; phylum Actinomycetota; class Actinomycetes; order Micrococcales; family Microbacteriaceae; genus Agromyces; species Agromyces molybdatiresistens. The sequence continues at coordinate 886,402 of NZ_CM188258.1, forward strand.
GAGATCGACCCGACGCGCGCGATCGGCGGTCGGGCGATGCTCGAGTGGGCCGGCCTGCAGGGCGCCCGGGGCTCGCGCATCCGCCCGTGCGCCGCATCCGACTGCCAGCACTTCTTCATCGACACGAGCCGGGCGAACACGCGCCAGTGGCACTCGATGGAGACCTGCGGCAACCGCGCCAAGGCGCGCCGTCACTACGACCGCGCGCGGCGATCCTGAGCGGGGCCGGCGGGGCGGGCGAGACCCGTCAGTCGAGCTCGCGCAGCACGGTCGTCCGCTCGCTCGGAGTGTCGCCGGTGTTCACGACGCCCTGGGGCTCGATGAGGATCGCCGCGACCTCGCCGCCCGCGGCATCCGTCTTCGGGCAGTGCTCGACACCGCGCGGCACGACGTAGACGTCACCCGGGCCGAGCTCGACGTCGCCGTCGCGCAACTGGATCACCAGCCGCCCGGAGAGCACCAGGAACAGCTCGTCGGTGTCTGGGTGCGAGTGCCAGGTGAACTCGCCGAGAAGCTTCACGACCTTGACGTCGTAGTCGTTGACGCTCGCGAGGCGGCGGGGCTGCCAGTGCTCCGAGAACGAGTCGAGGGCGGCCTGGATGTTGCGGACCTCAGCGCTCATCGTTCGATCGTGGCGTGGTCCCGGCGCTTCCGCAACGCCGCAGTCGGCGGCGAGTCCGGCATCCTCGTACGTTCCGCGCGTCGACGCGCGGGCGCGTTCGCGATGAACACGCCCGCGACGAGCACGACGCCGCCGACGGTCTCCCACACGTTCGGCACCTGCCCGGGCAGCAGTGCCGCGGAGGCCATCGCCACGACCGGCGCGAGGAGCACCCACGGGACGACCGACGCGGAGCGGTTCCGGGCGAGCAGGCCGTTGAAGATCGCGTAGCCGACGAGGGTGCAGAGGCCGGCGGTGTAGAGCGTCGAGAGGATGGGCCGCCAGCCGAACGCGGCGATGCCGGCGGCGATCGCGTCGGGGCCGTCGATGATCATCGACAGGCCGAGCGCGGGGATCGGCACGACGAGCGACGACCACACGGTGAGTGAGAGCGCCCCGAGCCGGCGAGCGGGGGAGACGGGGCCGGCCTGCCTCGAGATGACGTTGCCGATCGCCCACGAGAGTGCGGCGAGCAGGCACAGCACGACCGCGACCGCGGGCGCGTCGCCACCGCGGCCGAACGCGACGACGCCGAGCCCGACGGTGCCCACGAGCACGCCGATGGTCTGCATCCGGCTCGGGCGCTCGCGCAGCGCGAGCGCGGCGACGACGATCGTCAGCACGACCTGCGCCTGCAGGAGCAGCGCGGCGATGCCGGGCTGCAGGCCGAGCGCGATCGAGGTGTAGAGCAGTGCGAACTGGCCGAGGCTCATGAAGAGGCCGACGCCGACGACGGTCCTCCAGCTCGCGAGCGGGCGCGGCACCACGACGACCGCGAGGGCGACGACCGCGAACCGCACGGCGACGAAGAACACCGGCGGGATGCCGGCCATGCCCCAGTCGATCACCACGAAGTTGAAGCCCCAGAGCGTCGCCACGGTGGCCGCCAGGAGCATGTCGCGTCTCGTCATGCTCTCACTCTCGCCCCGCGGCATCCGGAAACACCAGCGATCATTTCTGCTCCGAAATCGGTAGCATTGCTGCATGATCGATCTCGAAGCCGTGGTCGCGCTGCGCGCGGTGGCCACGAACGGCAGTGTCGCGGCGGCGGCCGACGCGCTCGGGTTCACGCCGTCGGCGGTCTCGCAGCAGATCAAGCGGCTCGAACGCGGCACCCGGGTGGCCCTGCTCGAGCGCGCCGGGCGCGGCGTCGTGCTGACGGAGGCCGGCCGCCACCTCGTCACGTCCTCGTCGAGCGTCCTCGCCGACCTCGAGCGCCTCGAGGCCGACCTGCACCTCGCGGGCGGCGCCGCCGGATCGGATGCCGCGGCCGGACGCCGCATCACGGGCGAGGTGCGCATCGGCGCGTTCTCGACCGCGGTGCGCGGCCTGCTCGCCGACGTGCTGGCCGACCTGCAGGACGCGCACCCCGGCCTGCGGGTGCCCCTGCGCGAGAGCGAGCCGTGGGAGACCGTCGCGCTCGTTGCATCCGGTCAGCGCGACCTCGGCATCGTGCACCGGTGGGGCGGCGTCGCGCTCGCGATGCCCGAGCACCTCGTCGAGACGCCCCTGTTCACGGATGTCGCGGACGTGATCCTGCGCCGCGAGCACCCGCTCGCCGACCGCGCCGAACTGACGCCCGCCGACCTCGCCGACGAGCGCTGGATCGCGACCTTCGACTCCACCATCTGCCGGCAGTGGCTGCGGCGCCTCTTCGACGGCGTCTCGAACGCGCCGCGCATCGTGCACGAGTCGATGGAGTTCGAGAACCACCTCGACCTCGTGCGCGCCGGGCTCGGGATCGCGCTCGTCCCGCGTCTCGGCCGGCCGCCGCTGCATCCCGATCTCGTGGCGATCCCGACCGTGAACCCCGCGTCGACGCGCGGGATCGCGGCGGTGCACCGGCGCAGCCAGGCCGACTCGCCGGCGCTGCAGACGGTGCTGGATGCCGTGCGCGACCGCGTTGGGGCGCGCGCCGCGGCCTAGGCGCGACCGTGTGCTCGCGCTCGTGCCCTACTCGGGCATCGGCGACACGTCCGTCACGATGGTGCCGAAGTACGTGCCTTCGGAGAAGAACGACCCCGTGCCATCCCACGACTCGAGGTCGATGCCCGCGAACGACGCCTGCGTGATCACCGTCCACACGATCACGAAGACGACGATCCCGACCACAGCGCGATCGAGTCGACGGATGGCGTCCGCCTGGTCGATCGCGTACCGCAGCACCCTCGTGACCGAGACGAACACGACGATCGCGATCACCGCGTACGCGAAGCCGGACGGCTGGAGCGTCACCGTGACGCACAGCGGCGCGGCATCCGTCGCCTGCCCGGCCGCGTCGAGGTACCCGCCGTCCCCGGTGAACCCGCCCGGGCAGTACGACTTCCCTGCCGAGCCGATCAGGCTGTACGCGAAGCCGGCGCCGATCGCCCAGCCGAGCAGTCGCCGCACCCGCCACAGCACCGCCGCCCCTGGAAGCGTCGAGAGGGCCGCGCTCCGCGGCAGGGACACGGTGTCGGGCATGCGGGCCTCCGCGATCGTAGGGTCCCGGCCATGCTGGCATTGTCCGTGTTCGGGGCGCAAGAGACGTTCCTCCGCCGCGTCGACGGTGCCCCCTCGCCGGAAACGTGGGCACATGAGCCCCACGAGCCATGTGCAGGACAGGTCGAGCAACCTGGCCGGAGCCATCCGCGTACACCCTCCGGTCGCGTGGCGTATATGGTTCGTCGGGTGACTCGACGTGCCGAACTGGACTGGTCGCTGCAGACGCGACAGCACTGGATGGACGCACTGCGTGGTGCTGCCGTGCTGCTCGTCGCGCTCTGGCACGCATTCGAGATTCCGGATGTCGCGATGCCGACCGGCGTCGAGTGGGTGTTCAACTTCCTCGCCGTCTATCGCGTGCCGATGCTGATGTTCCTGTCCGGCCTCCTGCTGGATCATTCGTTGCGCAAGCCGACGACGGTCTACGTCGGTGGCAAGCTGCGACGCATCGCCTGGCCGCTCGTCGTGTGGTCGGCCATCCTGCTGCTCGTCGGCTGGCCCGCTGACGCTGCGAACCCGTGGTTCTGGGTCGGCGATGGAGCGCACCTCTGGTACCTCGGCGTGCTGCTCGCCTGCTACGCGATCGGGCTGCTCACGAGGTGGGTCCCGCCGATCCTGATCTTCGGCGCCGGATTCCTCGCGATGGAACTGGTCCGCACCGAGATCGCGTTCGTGAACAACATGCTGTGGTTCGGGCTCTACTTCTTCGCCGGCGCAGCACTGTCACGCTGGCTCGGCCCGTGGCTGCGAACCCGCTGGTTCATGGCGGCCGGACTCCTGGTCATCGCGTCGGCGTGGGCCGCCTATTCCGCGACCGTCAACGGGTACGTACCGATCGCCCACTGGCGGCCGCTCGTGCTGTCGCTGCTCGGTGTCCTCGGCGTGGTGTGGTTCGCCGCACGCCTGCCGAGGCTGCGTTGGGTGGAGTGGGTCGGCGAGCGGTCGATCGTGTTCTACGTCGCGCATGTTCCGCTCATCGTGCTGGCCGCTCGACTGACGGTCGGTGTGGTCCCGTCCCCGCTGGTGTTCGCATTCGTGATCGCGGTAATGCTCTGCGGCTGCATTCTGCTCGGACGGTTCCTGAACGGAAGCGCGCTGTTCGTGTTCCCGGTCGTCCGGGTCGGTCGACCTCGCGCGCCCCTGAGCGACGAGCGGGTTCCGGCCGGAGATCGCTGACGGAGGGCGGTGCGGGGTTGGCGCGCATCCGTCGATACGCGCAGGGCGTCGGTCAGCCGCCGCGACCCCGCCCGCGACCCGCGCCGACGGGTCGCCTGGGCCAGAATCGGAACCACCATGACGAGCCCCCGCGCGGATGACGCCCACTCCGCCCCGACGCCGATGCCGAGGCGCATGCGCGTCGCCGACCTGCACCCGGACCTGCGCCGTGCCTACCGGTGGTTCCCCCGCCCGCGCGTGCGGCGCGGCTGGCAGCGCCGGATGACGCAGGCGGCACTCGCGCTCATCCCGCCGCCGAGGACCGCCGAGGGCGTGCGATTCGAGCGGGTCGACTTCGACGCCCGCGGCACGGGAGCGCGGGTCTTCACGCCCGTCGACACGACCGGGTCGGCCACACGGGGCCGAGCCGCGCTGGTGTGGATCCACGGCGGCGGCCTGGTGATCGGCGCCGCCGCGGCCGACGACCGGCTCTGCGCGGAGCTCGCCGAGCGCCTCGGCATCGTCGTCGTCTCGGTCGAGTACCGGCTCGCGCCGCAGCATCCGTTCCCGGTGCCGCTCGACGACTGCCTCGCGGCGTGGCAGTGGGTGCAGGATGCCGCATCCGCGCGTGGCATCGACCCCGCCCGCGTCGCGGTCGGCGGCGAGAGCGCGGGCGGCGGGCTCGCGGCCGCGCTCGCGCAGCGTCTGCTGGACGCCGGCGGCCCGCAGCCCGTCGCGCAGCTGCTGTACTGCCCGATGCTCGACGACCGCACCGCTGCCCGCCGCGAGCTCGACGCGGTGCGGCACTTCGCCTGGACCAACCGCGACAACCTGGTCGGCTGGTCGTCGTACCTGCAGGCGCCGCCCGGCGCCGACGCCGTGCCCGAGTTCGCCGTACCCGCCCGCCGCGCCGACCTCGCCGGCCTGCCGCCGGCGTGGATCGGCGTCGGCGACATCGACCTGTTCCACGACGAGGACCTCGCCTACGCCGCGGCGCTGCGTGACGCCGGAGTCGAGTGCACGGTCGACGTGGTGCCGGGGGCCCCGCACGGCTTCGAGTCGATCGCGCGCGACGTCGAGGTCACGCGCGCCTTCCATGCTCGGGCGCGCACCTGGCTGGGGGAGCGGCTCGCGGCGAAGTCGCCGAGCTGATCGGGCCGGCCGACGCGGCCGCCGCTCAGGCGCCGACGGATTCCCCGGCGGCGTCGGTCTTCCGCGAGTACCACTCGACGAGGTTCCCTCCATCGAAGGACCGCACTGCGTCCAACCCGAACGCCGTCGGCGTGAAGCCGGGGCCGAACGCCGGCAGGCCGGCGCCGGCGACGACCGGGTAGCGCTTGATGACGAGTTCGTCGATCTCGTCGAGCAGCTGTCCGGCGAGGCGGCCGCCGCCCGCGAGGTAGATGTCGAGCGGCGAATCCTCGGCCTTGAGCGCGCGAACGGCTGCAAGCGGGTCATCCGCGATGACGGTGACGGCCGGGTCGGGCTGCTCGAGGTTCCGCGAGACCACGTACTGGCGCAGGTGCGGGTACGGCGAGGTGATGCCGAGCTGCAGCGCCGGATCGTACGTGCGCCGCCCCATGACGACGGTGTCGAAGCGCGTGGGCGCGGCATCCGTCGTTCCGAGCTGCGTGCGAACGTGGCCGGGCAGGGCATCGCCGTAGTCGCCCACCATCCAGGCCATGTAGTCGTCGGACCCGGGGAAGAAGTCGACCTCGTCGTCGGGGCCCGCGATGACGCCGTCGATGGAGAGGGAGATGTAGTAGACGAGCTTGCGCATGGGTGCTCCTTGTCGGCGGGAAGGTCGGGTCGGCGGGGCGGAATCGCCGCGGACGGCGCCGCAACCACTATACCCATCGTGGTTAGGATGGCACCATGGTGCGCAACCCGGAACGACGACGACAGCTCCTGGATGCCGCGGTCGAGGTGCTCGCGGGGCACGGCAGCCGCGGGCTCACCTTCGGTGCCGTCGACCGTGGGTCCGGTGCGCCGGCCGGCACCGCGTCGAACTACTTCGCGTCGCGCGACCAGCTCGTCGACGAGCTCGCGGCGCACGTCTTCGAGCGGCTCGCACCCGACCCGGTCGAGACCGAGCAGCGGATGGCGCGACCGCACTCCCGTGAGACCGAACGCGACCTCATGAACTGGCTCGTCGAGCGCGCGATGGCCGACCGCGCCGCCCACCTCGCGCTGTTCGAGCTGCGCCTGGAGGCGACCCGGAATCCGCGCCTCGCTCCGGCCGTGACCCGGCACTTCGCGGGCAACCTCGCGGCCGCGACCGCCGACCACGTCGGCGGGGGCTTCCCGGGCGACCGTTCGACGGTGCTGGTGCTGTACCTGGCGATGAACGGTCTGCTCCTCGAGCACCTGACCATGCCCGATCTGCTCGGCGACGAAGAGGTGGCGGGCGTCGTCGACCAGATCGTCAGCGCGATCGTTCCGGCGCGCTGATCGGGCGCAGTCCGAAAGGAACCGGCCCTCGACCTCGATGGCGCTGCACGGAAGGATGAGCAGGGAAGTCCACGAGAGAGCGGAGCAGTCCGATGACGATCACGCAATCCGACCGAGGCAGCGGGAACATCCTGGGCTTCGTCGTGTCCGGCGACGTGACGAAGGCCGACTACGAGATCCTGACGCCCGCGGTCGAGGCCGCGATCGAGGAGCACGGCACGGTGAAGCTGATGCTCGACCTCACCGACTTCCGGTGGGAGAAGGTCGGCGCCTGGAGCGCCGACCTGCATTTCGGCCGAGAGTTCCACGAGAAGATCGCCCGCATGGCGATCGTCGGCAACAGGAAGTGGGAGGAGCGCCTCGTGCATCTCGCCGCCCCGTTCTACGCCCAGGAGGCGGCGTACTTCGACGATCAGGATGCCGCGTGGGCCTGGCTGCGGAGCTGAGGCAACACGGGCGCCTGCCCCGGTGAGCTGAGGGCCGACCGGCATCGCCGGCATCCGTTCGCGACGAGTCGGCCGTCGGCCTCACCGACTCGGGTTGCGTGAGGCCGTCCCCTCGATCGTCGGAGCCGCTCCCGTCCCGCCCCGACGCCGCCGCAGGTAGGCGACCTCGGCCCGGTTCCCCGCGAGCTCGATCGCCCGGTCGTACGCCGCGCGCGCCTCCGCATCGCGGCCGACCCGACGCAACAGCTCCGCCCGCGACGCGTGGAACGCGTGATAGCCGTCGAGCGATCCGGCCAGGCCGTCGATGATCGTCAGCGCGGCATCCACCCCGTCGACCTCGCCGACCGCGATCGCGCGGTTGAGCGCGACGACCGGCGAGGGATCGAGCGGCACGAGCTGGTCGTACAACGCGACGACCTGCGACCAGTCGGTGTCGCGCGCGTCGCGCGCGTCGGTGTGCACGGCGTTGATCGCGGCGAGCAGCTGGTAGCGGCCGGGCGCCTCGCCCGACGCGAGTCGAGTGCGCACGAGTCGATGGCCCTCGGTGATGAGCGAGGCATCCCAGGTGTCGCGATCCTGCTCCGGGAGCGGTACGAGCGCGACGGGCGACTCGGGCGACTCGGGCGATCCGGGGGACCCGGGCGACCCGTCGACGGCGACCCGGGCGGGCCGCCGTGCCTCGATCAGCAGCATGAGCGCGAGCAGGCCGGTCACCTCGCCGTCGTAGGGCAGCAGCTCGTGGAGGAGCCGCGTCATCCGGATCGCCTCGCCGGTGAGGTCGGTGCGCACCGGGCCGGTGTCGGCGCCGGTGGCGAGGTAGCCCTCGTTGAAGACGAGGTAGAGCACGCCGAGCACGCCGGCGAGGCGCACCGGCAGGTCGTGGGCGGATGGCACGCGGTACGGGATGCCCGCTGCCGCGATCTTGTGCTTGGCGCGGGTGATCCGCCGGGCGACGGCACCCTCCTGCACGAGGAACGCCCGCGCGATCTCGGCGACCGTGAGCCCGCCGACCAGGCGCAGCGTGAGCGCGATGCGAGCCTCCATCGACAGCGCCGGATGGCAGCACGTGAAGACCAGCCGGAGCCGGTCGTCGTCGATCGCGCCGGTCGGCTCGGCGGGCGAGTCGTCCCGCAGCATCATCGCCTCCCGGTGCTTGTCGTCGCGCCTGTGCTCGCGGCGGATGCGGTCGATCGCCTTCCGGTTGGCGGTGGTGGTGAGCCACGCGCCGGGATTCGGCGGCACCCCGTCGCGCGGCCATCGCTCGACCGCCGTCGCGAAGGCCTCGGCCGCCGACTCCTCGGCGAGGTCGAGGTCGGCGAAGCGCCTGGCGAGCGAGGCGACCACGCGGGCCCACTCGTCGCGGTGGGCCCGTTCGAGGGCGGCGGATGCCTCGTCGGCGACGGCCCCGCTCACCCACTCACCTGCAGCGTCGGCCGCACTTCGAGGCGCCGGTTGCACGCCCTCGATCCGTCGGCCATGAGTGCGAGGGCGGCGTCGAGGTCGGGCGCCTCGATGATCCAGAGGCCGGCCATGTGCTCCTTCGACTCGATGAACGGCCCGTCGGTGAACACGGGCTGCTCGCCGCGCCCGTCGATGACGGTCGCCGTGCTGGGGGCCGCGAGCCCGGCGGCGAACACCCAGTTGCCGCCCTCGCGGAGACGCCGGTTGAACGCGGCGATCTCGACCATCTCCTCCGGCGTGCCGGAGTTCGTGCGGTCGTCGATCACGGAGACGAGGTACTGCATGGCGCTTCCTTCCCCTGGCCTTCCCTCAGGCATACTCCGGGCGACCGCCCGGCCGGTAGGTCTGCGCGACGATCCCGTTCGAGAACGTGCGCGCGTCGAGCAGTTCGAGTGCGACGTCGGGCCCGTCATCGGGGAACAGGCGGATGCCTCCGCCGCCGACGACCACCGGGAACACGATGAGCGTCAGTTCGTCGACGAGTCCGCGCGCCAGGAGCCAGCGGATGAGCTGGCCGCTCCCGTGCACCTGCAGCTCGCCGCCCGGCCCTGCCTTCAGTGCGCGAACGGATGCCTCGAGCGCGGCGCCGTCGTCCGCGCCCATGCCCGGCAGCACTGTCGTTCCGGCCCAGCTCGGCCCGGTGAGGCTGTCGGATGCCACGTACTTCGGCCTCCCGTTGAGCGAACGCACGAACGGGTCATCCGTGTCGTCCTTTCGCACCCCGCCCCAGTACGCGGCGAACAGGTCGTACGTGCGGCGGCCGAACAGGAACGCGTCGGCGCGCAGGTACGTCTCGGCGATGGAGGCGGTGGACTCGGGCTCGTCGAACGGCATCGCCCAGCCGCCGCGCGTGAAGCCGGGGTCGAGGTCGGGGTCGTTGCCGCCGTTCGCCTGCATGATGCCGTCGACGGTGACCTGGGTGTTGGTGATGAGCTTCATCGGTGGAATCCCTTCGTGGCCGGGCCCCGATGCGGTGGCCCTCACTGGTGCTACGAACGGAGGGGCCGCGATCGGACACTTCCGGCGACATCCGTACCATCGACGCATGTTCCTCGTTAGCGGGGTGATGGCCCGCGTCAGCGCCGCGACGCGAAGAACGCCGCGATGTCGCCCGCGACCACGTCGGGCACCTCGAGCGCAGCGAAGTGCCCGCCCTCGGGGAACCGGCTCCAGTGCATGATCGCGTCGTTGTCGCGCTCGGCGAACACCCGGATCGTCTGGAAGTCGTCGGCGAACACGGCGACACCCGTCGGCGAGTGGTTCACGGCGGGCTCGGTCTCGTCCTGCGCGTTCTCGTAGTACGCCCGGCTCATGCCGGCCGCCGAGTTGGTGAACCAGGCGATGCTGACGGCCGTGAGGATGGCGGGCAGCGGAACCTTCGACGTGCCGTTGCCGAACGACTCGAACAGCTCGCTGTAGGCCAGCAGCCCGACGGGCGAGTCGCTGAGCGCGGCCGCGATCGTCTGCGGACGCGACGCGTTCATGGTGTTGTAGCCGCCGACCTTCTGGAACCACTGCATGTGCTCGAGGCCCGCGTAGTCGGCCGGCTCGAGCCGCTCGAACTCGCTCGGGTCGCCCGAGGGGAACGAGAACAGCTGCAGCACGTGAAGGCCGAGGAAGCCCTCGGGCTCGAGCAGTCCGAGTTCGCGGGCGACGAGCGCGCCGTTGTCGGAGCCGTGGATGCCGTAGCTGTCGTACCCGAGGCGTCGCATGAGGGTGTCGTACGCACGGGCGACCCGCCGGATGTCCCAGCCCGACTCGCGGACCGGGTTCGAGAAGCCGAAGCCCGGGGCATCCGGGATCACGAGCGTGAACGCGTCCTCGGCGCGGCCGCCGTGCGCGACCGGGTCGACGAGGCGGTCGATGAGGTCGAGGTAGTCGGCGGATGACCCGGGGTAGGTGTGTGCGAGCAGCAGCGGCGTCGCGCCGGCGTGCGGCGAGACGACGTGGATGAAGTGGATCGGCTGCTCGTCGACCTCCGTGATGAAGTGCGGCACGGCATTGAGGCGCGCCTCGACGGCCCGCCAGTCGAAGGACTTCCACTGCTCGACGGCGGTCTGCAGGTAGTGGTTCGGGGTGCCGGTGGTCCAGTCGTCGCCCGGCGCGGCCTGGGGCAGGCGGGTGCGGGCGAGGCGGTCGGCGAGGTCGTCGAGGTCGGCCTGCGGCACGGCCACGGTGAAGGGGCGGATGTCGGTGTGCGATGTGGTGGTGTTCATGTCTCCGACGGTACGGTCGATAGCGGAAAGGATCGTTCCTGATGCGTGACGTTCGCCGGAGGCCGTCGTGACCGAGACCGCGGGCCGCCTGCTCGCCCTGCTCGGCCTGCTGCAGTCGCGCCCGACGTGGTCGGGCCCGCAGCTCGCCGAACGGCTCGGCGTCACGACCCGCACCATCCGCAACGACGTCGAACGACTCCGGGCGCTCGACTACCCCGTCGAGGCGACGCGCGGTTCGGTCGGCGGGTACCGGCTCGGCGCGGGCGGACGCCTTCCGCCGCTGCTCCTCGACGACGAGGAGGCGGTCGCCGTGGCCATCGGCCTCCGTGCGGCGACCGGCGTCTCGGGCGTCGGCGAGTCGAGCCGCCGCGCGCTCGCCAAGCTCGAGCAGGTGCTGCCGCCCCGCCTCCGCCCGACGGTCGAGGCCGTCGCGAGCGTCATCGACCGCGCCCCGGAGAACAACGACACGGATGCCCCCGACCCCGAGGTCGACCCCGACGTGCTCCGTGCGATCGCCACCGCCATCCGCTCGGTCGAGTGGCTGCGCTTCGACTACGACGGCGCGCCACGCCTCGTCGAGCCCTACCGGCTGCTCGCCTGGCTGCGGCGGTGGTACCTCGTCGCACGCGATCCCGAGTCGGGGGAGTGGGACGTCTTCCGCGCCGACCGGATGCGGCCGCGCATGCCGACGCGACGGCGCTTCGAACCGCGGCTCGTGCCCGGCGGCGACTACACCGCGTTCACCATGCGGCAGGTCGCGGTGAGCGGATGGAACGTGCACGCCCGCCTGCGCGTCGCGGCCGCGGCATCCGCTGTGCTCGACCGCATCCATCCCGCCGTCGGCATCGTCGAGGAGGTCTCGGCCGACGAGTCGATGCTCCTCACGGGCGCCGACAGCCTGGACACGGTCGCCGCGTACATCGGCATGCTCGGCATGGACTTCACCGTCGAATCGCCGCCCGAGCTGCGCGACCTGCTGCGCGTCTACGCCGACCGCTACCGCCGGGCGGCGGGAGGCTGAGGGACGCCGCGCGAGGCCCGTGCACGCCGCGGCGCCTCCTCGGCGTCCCACCGCGCCGCGATGTCGGTCGCATCCGCGTGCCGCTGCGGGTCGACGATGAGCACGAGCCGGCGGTCGTGGTCGCTGTACTGCACGCGGACGTCGATGCCGGCGTCGGCGAGCCGTCGGGTGAACGCGCCGAGCTGTCCGGGGCGGTCCTGGTCGAGTCGAAGCGCGACCACCTCGCTGACCGTGACCGGGCCGATGCCCGCCGATGACCGGCGACAGGACGATGCGGCCCACGCGCGCGGGGCTCTCCGACAGGTCCATGCGTAGGCGCGGTAGCCCGCCCCGGTCGATCCCGACCAGGCGAGGTGGGTGAGGGAGTCGTGTCTCATGAGGGTGACGCTACGCAGGAACGTTTCGGTGCGTGCCGAAGTGTCCAGGAGTACCGTCGAGGCATGCCGCGGGACTTCACCACGATCGGGCGCGCCTTGTCGGCGCCCGCCCGTTCGGACATCGTCAACATCCTGATGGACGGGTCGTCCCGGCCGGCGGGCGAGTTGGCGTCGGTCGCGGGCGTGAGCGCCTCGACCGCCAGCGAGCACCTGGCGGTGCTCGTCGAGGCGGGCATCCTCGTCGTGCAGGCGAACGGGCGTCGGCGCCTGTACCGGATCGCCGACGGCGGGATCGCCGCCGCGCTCGAGCAGCTCGGCCTGCTCTGCCCGCCCACCGAGGACCTCACCTACTACCGGGCGAGGGACGCGCGGCGGCTCGCCGATGCCCGCTTCTGCTACGACCACCTGGCCGGTCGGCTCGGCGTCGCGGTGACCGAGTCGATGAGCGTCGCCGGATGGCTCGGGGACGACCTCGCACTCACCGCCGGCGGCGACGCCGCGCTCGCCGAGCGCGGGATCGACCTCGCCGCGCTTCGGGCGGGGCGTCGACGGCTCACCCGCCCGTGCGCGGATTGGACGGAGCGGCGACCGCATCGGGCGGGGTCGCTCGGCGCGGCCGTCGCCGCCCGCTTCCTCGCGCAGCGCTGGATCGAGCGCGAGCTGCCGCGTACTGTGCGGATCACCCGCGCGGGCCGCATCGCCCTGACCGAGGAGTGGCGCGTGCCGGCGGACGCGTTGCCGTCACGGCGATGACGCGCGGCGCGGCGCCCGACCCGCCCGGTACGCGACCGCGTGGGAGCTCGAGGTCGGCGACGGGTGGCGCAGCCGTGAGCTGTACGTGACCGCGCTGAGACCGGGGGCCGCATCTCGCAAACCCCACCCGGCGGATGGTCCTAGTCGCAGGACTGAAGTCCCGGACGACATTCTCCGGCCGTCGCTACCGTGACGACGAGCCAGGAGGACCCACCCCAGCACAGGGCACGCCCCATGAGTGCCCCATATCGATGAACCCGGTAGGGAGAGACGATCATGGTCCAGGGACGAGGGGCCGGCGAGGCGCAGAGCGGGGTGTTCACCGTCATCGAGACGGTAACGGGGGATCCCGAGGCGAAACTCGAGTCGATCCGCGGTCGACGGTCGCGATTCGGCGGCCTTGCCGTAGGCATCGTTCTCGCTGTGGTCGGATTGATGCTGACGTGGCCCGCGACGGTCAGTGCAGCCAACGCGAGCTCTCCCACTGACCTGGCGGATGTCTGCGATCTGGCTGCGGTCTTGACGGACAGCGATCCCGAGGCGGCTATCGAGCTCATCGTCGCCGCGCGAGCGTCGGAGATCCCAGGTGCGACGGTGGCCAGGCGGACCGCGTGCTCGACACAGCTCGACGATGCTGCCGCGTCAGTGGCCCTTGGTACCGATCTCGCGCTCTCCGCCGAGGGAGCGTGCGCTGCCGCAGGTTCGCTCATCGCCTCGGGTCGAACAGAGGAGGCAAAGGCGATCCTCGAGGGCTCGAGCGAATCGGACGATGCATTCGAGCAGTGCCCAGACCTGTTCGAATCGGCTGACGCCGAACACAGCGTCCCCGCACCGTCACCTACGCCGAAAGACGCGGCGACCAGGTGGGACGACTTCGTCGAGGATGTGCTGACGCCATTCGCATCGACCGGAGCATTTCTCCTCGGAGCTTGGGCAGCGCTCCTCGTGCTCGCACGCTTGATCGCCTTCCTTCCCCACCTCCGTGACCGAGACGACTCGACCGCCGAGCGGCGCAAGGACCGCGCGATCGGAGGAGCGATCCTGCTGATCCTCGCCCCACCTCTGGCCTGGGTCGCATCGAGCGCGACGGCGGACGATCCGTGGGCCGGCTTCCTCTGGTTCGCGGCCATACTTCTCGGCCTCGGCGGAGTCGGCGCGTGGACGATCGCGTGGCCGTTGGCCACCAGCTCCCGGCTCAGCATCGAAGTGCCACCGAACGGTGACAAGACGGTGGACAGCTCCGTCGTCGCTGCAGCCGTGCGCGACATGTTGGGAACCGGGGCGACCGGTCTCGAGATCCCGATCGGGCCGGACGTCAAGGATGTCAGCGACGCTCTCACACAGCTCTCGGACAACAAGTGGACTGCGCTCCTTCAGAAGGTGTGGTTGTTCCTCACGAACATCCGACCGTGGCGCTTGACCGTGTCTGTGAAATCGGCCGACACGGCCTCCTACTCGATCGAGCGCAATGGTCGGCAGGTGGCGAGCGGCGATATCCGGGCAGCGAACGGCCGCTTGGGTGAGAAGACCGACGAAGGCGACTACCGGGATGGCTCGCGCATCGCCGCGTTCGCGGCGGCGGCACTTGTCGAGGCGCTGGCCGGGCGATACGAGGACATGAGGCCCGACTTGCACGGGGCGACCGTGGGGACCGGGATCGCCCTCCAGTACATCGCCTCGAAGGGGTACCAGTCGCCGGCGCATCGCGCCGCGGCGGTTCACCTGCTGGGCAAGGCAGTCGACGCTGATCTGGGTAACCGGGCAGCGATCTTCACACTGAAGCATCGTGAGTTCCGAGACGAGACGGCACCGGAGAAGCTCGCGGAGTACCGCGCATGGCTGAGCGCCTTCTGCAAGGAAGCCATGGAAAGGTCTCTGCCCACGCAGGCCAACCCCATCGACCTGAGAGAGCCGGCGGTTCGTTCGGCCTCATGGGTTCGAGACGACCTCATCGTTCGCGCGCTCACGATGTTCGGGGTGGTGAGCAGGAACATGCTGGCAGTCCCACGGCCGTCGGAGACCATCCCGACCTCGAGCATGCGTTCGGACTCGCTTGTGATCGCCGAATTCTTCGTGAAGCTGCTCGACGTGCGGAAAGAGCTTGACGAAGAACGGCGACGGAAGCTGGGCAGACGTGTGGATGTCGACCCTGCACCGGATGACCGGAAACGCAAAGTCCTCGCGGCAATCGACGTGGACCGCTTCAACATGCGGCCAGGTGAGTGCAGAGATCATGAGGCACCGAAAGTGGCCTATTCATTGGCGTGCCACTACGCGCAGTTCCCTGAGGGACAGTCGAGCGAGCACGACCCGTCCCTGAAGCTGCGGGACGAGATACCACGTCTCTTGATGCGTGCGTTCGCGGATTCGGATCTTCGGGAGTGGGCCAAGACGCAGGACCCCGAACTCGAGCCTCTGCGCGGCGATCCGACCTTCTCACGGCTCTTCGCCGGAGAACGCGATGGCCGGCTCACACGCGAGCCATTCCTCCGCTCATCCTTCCAGCTTCGCAAGGACGAGAGGACTGCGACATTGGACGGGCTCGCACGCGTCACCGCCGACGACGAGCTCGCCACCAAGCTCGGTCTGTCCGAGGCGCGACTGGGAAGCTTGGTACGAGCGGCGAAGATCGCACAGTTGCTGCCGCAGCAGTCACTGGATGGATTCGAGTGGGCCGGCCTCGAGTGGCTCTTCTACAAGCAGAGGCTCACCGTGGCCGCATTGCGCGACGCGGCAGGCGATCATCGGATTTCGGCCGCCCTGCATGCGGATCTGCGGAGCCACGGGTACGCCGGCTCCGCGGGTTCGGTGGAAGCGTGGTTGAAGGGGCTGTCCGAATCAGTGAAACCGTGAGTTCGTCCGCGGTGGCGGGCGACGCGTCGAACCGCTCGGCGTTGAATCCGCGCCCCGCGCATCAACACGCTTCGCCGTTTCCCAGTTTCACCACCAAGGGCGTTGCTTTCGAAATCTCGAGGACCGGCGTGTTCTCTCCGCTCACGTACTTGTTCACGAGCGAGGTCTCGTCCTCGATCGGCGCGCCGTTGTCCACGAGTACTTCGCGGATCTGGCCCGCCGCCACGGACGACGAGCAATCGGAGTGGAACGTGAGATTGCGGAACCCTGCGTCCTCGAGGTGCGCACGACCGGCGTTCTCACTCTGGTTGTAGACGTTCGGCACTCGCGCGTTCCCGTCCCAGAGCGGCACGAGAACAGGAGTGAGCCATGCCGCGAGGATGAAACCCGTCACCAGGACGATCAACGGGTAGACCAATCCATCCAGGAACGAGCGACCCGAGACGCCGGGTACATTCGCCATGATCGCCTCCCAAGGTTGACGTTCATGCCGGGTTCCGACGCGACGTCACGATCGCGGTCGTGATCACCGCATCGGACCCCGGATCACGGTCGATCGGTAACGGCAAGCCCGTGGTCCGCGACCGTGATGAGGTCGCCCGCCGTGAAGTCGCCGACCGTCACCGACGGCAGGGGCGGGCGCCATCCGGGGTCGTTGCGCAGGTACGACGACGGGTCCTTCTCGAGCAGGCCGAGGAACACCTCGGCGACGATGCGGCCGCCGGTCTGGCCGAGGTGCTGACCCTTCGCCTGCACCGAGGCCTCCTTGAGCACGTAGTACCAGAGGGGAGCCGGCCCGCCACCGGGAAGCCCGAGCTCGGTGTCGGTGAGCACGTCGAAGCCCATGTGTCGCGCGACATCCTGCCCCGATGGCAGCAGCAGCCGCGCACCACGTGTCAGGTTGCGTTCGATGAGCGAGGGACGGTCGCCGCCGATCTCGGGCGGCAGCTTCGTGAGCACGTCCGCGAGCTTGGTGTCGATGAGTCGCGAGGCCTGGCGGGCGTCCTTCCCAGCGCCGTCCACCTCGAAGAAGCGCGCCCACTCGATGGTCCACCCCGGCGGCAGGATGCGGAACCCGCCGAAATGGCCGAGCGGGTTGCCCGACACCGGGTCCGGAGTGAACGTCGGCAGCCCTGGCACGAGCGTGTTGAGCTTGTACCCGCCGCGGATCATCGAGTGCCCGAACCGGTACGCCGCGACCGAGAACTCGACCGGCATGTACGGGTTCTCGTGCCACTTGTAGAAGCGGCGGTCGACCTTCGGCACGGCGTACGACTCGTCGAAGACGTCCGCGTGCATGGAATCGCCGACGATGCGTCGCAGGAAGTCGTGCACCACGATCCACTGGTAGTGCCAACGGACGATGCGCTGCGCCGCCTCGAACGTGGTCTCGCTGCCCCGCTTCATCCCGTCGTCCGCTCCGACGAGGTCGACGACCGCGTTGTGGAACTTCAGCATGGTGAGCTGCCACTGGCTGACGAACGTGTTCTCGTCGTTGCGGGGGTCGCCGATCAACGCCGTGTTCTGGCTGTTGCGCGGCAGGTCGTCCTCGTTGTCGTGACGGCCGATCAGCATCTTGAGGCGGCCGGTGGCGAGGTCGTACAGGAACGGATCGTCGACGGGCCCGCGACCGTAGATGCAGTCGAGGTCGAACCGCGGGCTGCGGAAGTTGGTCAGCGCGTCGGGGTCGTTCTGCCGGTCGAGGCTCGACGCGGTGTCGAAGGTGACGTCGTGATCGACGAACTGGCCCAGGTAGGTGTACCCGGCGGGGATCCTGGGATTGTCGAGAGTGTCGTCGCGACCGGCGTCGCCCTCGGTCATCACGTCGGCGATCTCCGTGATGCGGTCGTCGGATGGCACGAACGGCGGGAGACGGAACATCCGGCCGAACTTGCCCTCGAACAGGCGCGAGCCCGGCAGGTAGTTGAGGCCGCGTTGCTCGTAGCCGTGGCCGCGCGCCGCGCGGCGCACGTACCCGAGGTCATGCGCCGTCGACGCTGCGGCGAAGAGCTGTTCCGTGGTCCGCGGTGCCTTCGGCAACGCGCTGCGATCGGGCTTCTCCGACTTCGACTTGCGGCTGCCGGACGCGTTGCTCGGCGTGGCCTTTGCGGGCGACATGAGGATGACCTCCCAGGGTGATCCATTGCGTGCGATGAATGCTGGGGGATCCGCGACGGCGGTAGGGCGCGGTGTGGTTCTCGTCGAGTCTGCTGTCTCGTGTCAGATGAGCAATGCTCAGAATAGGGGCGCGCGAGGGATTGGCGTGTCCCTCATCCGGGGGCTTTGTGTGATGGCCGGTGATCGTCGAAGAGCGGTGATCGGCGGCGCCGGTGCGCAGCCGTCGCGACGGCCGCGCGTGGACCGGTCCCGAGTCGATGAGCGTCGCCGGATGGCTCGGGGACGACCTCGCACTCACCGCCGGCGGCGACGCCGCGCTCGCCGAGCGCGGGAGCGACCTCGCCGCCCTGACCGAGGAGTGGCGCGTGCCAGCGGACGCGTTGCCGTCACGGCGTGCGGACCTGGGTCGGCGATGACCCCGATCGCATCGAGACCCCACCGTGCGCTTCGACGCCGACGGCATGCACGCCATCGGCGGCGCCCGCACCACGTGGTACGCGACCGCCGTGGGAGCTCGAGGTCGGCGACGGATGGCGCACCCGCGAGCTGCACGTGACCGCTCGCGGCTTCGGCCGGTGGCGCAGCCTCGACCTCGAGCGCTCGCCGCAGGGGAGTGGCGCGCCGAGGCGACGCAGACCGGTGACGCCGGCCTGCCGGATGCGGGGCTGGGCGACCCGGCGAGCGTTGCCGGGGCGCTCGACTGCGACCTCGGACTGTGCCCGCTCACGAACACGTTGCCGATCCGCCGCCTGGGGCTGCTCGACGCCGACGTGACCGAGACGCCGCTCGTCGTGGCATGGGTCGAGGTGCCGTCCCTGCGCGTCATCCGCAGCGAACAGACCTACGCGTCGACGACGGCCGGTGGCGGCAGCGACAACGTGATTCCGGCTCGGCGCTGCACCGCGCCGACCTCATGGGCGCCGAGCGGGCGGGGGAGTTGAGCTGGTACCGCGGCGGCAGCCTGCGCGAGACGGAGTCGTGGGTGGTGCCCGCGTTCGCGGCATCCCGCCCCCTGGTCGGCGACGTGCTCGACCTCGATCGCCTCGAACAGTGGTGGCGGGAGGCGCTCGCGCTGCCCGACTCGCCGGCGCCGCACGTCTGGCTCCACGGCGACCTGCGGCCGGGGAACCTGCTCGCCCACGATGGACGCCTGCACGCGGTCATCGACTTCGGTGCCCTCTCGGTCGGCGCGCCCGACGCCGAGCACGCCGCCGTCTGGGACCTCCCGCCGGTCGCCCGCCGCGCCTACTGGGAAGCGCTCGACCTCGACGAGCCGACGTGGCTGCGCGCCCGCGGCTGGGCGATCACGGTCGCGATGAGCGGCATCCCGTACTACTGGGACACGTTCCCGGAGTTCGTCGCCGAGTGCCTGGGGAGGCTCGAGGCGATCCTCGCCCACCGCGACGGGTGAGCGCCGCGCGTCACGGGCGCGGCCGGGTCAGTGCATGTTGTCGTTGCCGGTGACGTGCGTCGCGTAGCCCGAGCACCCCGCATCCTCCCATCGGTACGCGGCGCCGACGCCCGCGTCGCCGTACATCGCGAGCCACCACGCGTCGGTGCCGTCGTCCGTGGGGCCGAATCCCCTCTCCGCCATGCACGCGTCGACCACCTCGGTGAAGGCTGCGAACTCCTCCTCCCAGGTGAGCGCCTCGGGGTCGGGCTCGGGGAGGGGCGCCGAAAGGGGGGTGCCGGCTGCTCGGGCGACCGCCACCGCGTGGTCGCCGACGCCGACGCATCCGCGCCGCTGCCACTCGGAGGCGGGAACCGACCAGTCCTCGCGCGCCTCGCCGTAGAAGGCGTTCAGCCAGACGAGGGACTGCTCGAAGCTCAGTCCGCGGGGCTGCGCATCCTGGTTGAGCCAGGGCGCGGCGGGCAGGTACTCCACGCCCTTCCCGGCCATGCACTCGGCGATGACCTGCTCGCGGCCCATGTACTCCGAGCGGTCCTCGTCGGTCAGGAGCTCG
This sequence comes from Agromyces molybdatiresistens, assembly GCF_052748445.2. Taxonomy (NCBI): domain Bacteria; kingdom Bacillati; phylum Actinomycetota; class Actinomycetes; order Micrococcales; family Microbacteriaceae; genus Agromyces; species Agromyces molybdatiresistens. The sequence continues at coordinate 906,362 of NZ_CM188258.1, forward strand.
GACGCGAACGCCTCCACGACCGGTCCCTCCGTGGGCGCCGAAGCGGCGGCGACCTCGTCCCCGCCCGAGGTCCCGGCGCCGGAGGCGACCTGCACCTGCGGCGCGTCGAAGAGGGAGTCGCCGAACGCGCCGGCGGCCGTGAGCGCGACCGCGCCGCCGCAGACGAGGATTGCGATCATCGCGACCGGAGCGGCCAGGCGACGGGCGTTCATCGCGATGCCCTGTCCGCCTCGGCGATTTCCCGCGGTGAACTCCACCATGCGGCGATCGAGAGGAAGAAGACGACGGCCGCGCCGGTCGCGATCCGGTTCAGGAACATCATCTGCGCGGTCGACGTCGAGAAGAACGCGGTGAAGCTCACGCTCGTCTCCATCAGGGCGTACGTCCCGAAGCGGACGAGCAGGTACGCCGCGACGGCGAGCAGGAGCCCGGCGACCGCGCGCCGACGCGCGACGACCAGCAGCCACGACCCGACCACCGCCAGGAGCAGGCCGACGACCGAGAGCTCCGCGACATCCGCTGCCCCGTGCCAGCCGCCGAGGACCATGCTGCGAGCGACACGCCAGACGATGAGGGCTCCCCAGCCGACGAGCGCGAGCGCGGCGAGGTGCGCGAGCGCCGGCATGGTGCGGGGGAAGGTGCCCCTCGGCGCTCCGATGGCAGCGCGCCGCAGGCGCGCCCCGCGCCACGTGAGGTCGGCAGGAATGCCGCGCAGCGCACGGCCGAGGATCGACCCGGTCGCCCCGGCGCCGGAGTGCTCGCGCTCCTCGAAGAGGTCGGACGCGATCTCGGCCCGGCGTGCGGTGGCGACCGCATCGGGAAGGTCGGCCGTGTACCAGTCGCACCAGCCGAGCACCGCCGAATCCACGCGGCCTGCGGTGCGGTGCCGGATGCGAGCGGATGCCGCGAGCTCGACCGCGTCGTCGGGCCCGAGCGTCACGGCGCTCATGCGAGGGCCGTCCGCGGGCTGGGCGCGAGCGCGGACCGCTGCCGAGTCTCAGCCCGATAGGTCTCCGCGCCGGCGCCGGTCACCCGGTAGAGCCGCCGCCGCGGCCGCCCCTCGCCTGCCGCGGCGACCGGGTCCTCCCACTCGGACTCGACGAGACCTCGCTCGGCAAGGCGACCGAGCGCCTTGTAGAGCGTGCCGTGGGCGGTGAGTGCGCTGGCACCGGCGCGATCAGCGAGGCGCTTCGCGAGCGCGAAGCCGTAGAAGTCGCCGTTCTCGAGCTGGAGGTCGATGCCGGCGGCGAGGATGTCGACCTCCAGATCGACCAGTCGCCCGTCCCGTCTGCGTGGCATGGAACCAGCATAGGAACCCGCCGCACGGATGTATAGGAAGATATCTGCCAGATTTATAGGAAGATATCCGCGAGATCTATAGGAAGATATCTGCCCGTCTGCTAGCGTCCCCCTCGAGCCGCCTCATCGACGGCTCGGAAGGGGAAGGCATGGACACCAAGAGGATGGTGTGGCGAGCGGTTGTCGGGGCGGCCCTGACGACGACGCTCATCGGGGGATCGGCGATCGTGGCCGGAGCGGCAGAGGAGGGTTCGGCCGAGCCGATCGCCGCGCCCGCGTCCACCACGGCGTACGAGGTCGGAGCCGCGGAGGAGCGAGCCGACCGCGTCAGGGCGCACGCGGTCCGGGCGGCCGAGGCCGCGGCATCCGCCGAAGCGCCGCCGACCATGGTGGTCGCGGCGTCGACCGAGCAGGGCTCCGATACGGCGGCGGTGGGCGCGCAGAAGGACGACCACGCGTGGCAGGCCGGGCTCGCCCGCTGCCAGGACTGGCAGCTGGTCATGGACTACCGGGAGCGGCCGGATCTCTCGACCCCGGAATCGATCGGGTTCGAGTTGGTCTTCGCGAACGCGGCATCCCAGCCCTGCTCATTCGACGGGTGGCTCGGGCTGGTCGCCGAGGACGCGGACGGCGCTCGCCTGACCTGGGCGCTGGCGTCCGGGTCGACGAGCGAGCGCGTGGTGCTGCCCCCGAACGGCGGGCAGGCCGTCGCCGAGGGCACCGCGCTCCAGCCGGCCGTGCTCGGATGCACCGCAGCGACGTCCGACCGCCTGCGGGCCTACATCACCTCGGACGGGGCCGGCGACGGCGTCGTCGCCGACGCGCAGGTGCCGGTCTGCATCGACGGGTCGTTCACGCTCTCGCTCGGGCCACTGCAGCCGTTCCACGGTGCACCGATCGAGGTGGACGAGGTCACTCCGCCCGAGGAGCCGACGCCGCTCCCGGCCAAGTGCCAGGACGAGCAGCTGAGCCTCGAGTACCTGGTGCGCCCGGACCTGTCGGTCGACGGGGCCACCGGATTCGAGTTGGTGTTCACCAACGTCACGGAGACCCCGTGCGCGATGTGGGGCTGGCCCGGTCTCGTCGTCGAGTCCGCCGACGGAACCCGCATCGGCTCGTCGTGGACGACCGGTGAGATGAGCGATCCGTTCGTCCTCGCACTCGGCGACGTGGCGATCGTGCTCGGCACGGCGCCCGACCCCGCCGCATGGGGGTGCGAGGCGATCACCGCGGACCACCTGCGCGCCTACGTCACGTCGGACGGTGCTGGACCCGGTGTCGTCGGCGCCGCGCCGATCCCGGTCTGCGCGGACGGGTCGAGCGTGCTCGAGATCGGGCCGCTCACCGCGGCGTGACACCCGGTCGCACCAGCGACGGCAGGGCGGCCGGGGATCCTCCCCGGCCGCCCTGCGACGCGTACGCGGCGCAGTCTCGATCGCGACGTCCGCGGCGTCATCCTCGCGACGCGCGGCTCGACGATGAGCTCCCGGCGTCGCTCCGGTCACGAGACATCCCGCTCGTACTCGCGGGTGTCGACGGCGGCGCCGGCGCGCTGAGATTCTCCCGCGATCGGACGCGGCGCCGGGCGCGCCAGCCGCAGCCGCTGGTGGCATCGAGACGGACGCACGATCGCGTCGGCCGAGGCGGCCGACGCGATCGAGAGACAGCGCTACTTGCGACGAGTGGCGTCGGCCACTTCGCTGCTGGCGCGGTTGGCGACCTTCGCCTTCTTGTCGGCTCGCTTCTCCTTGAGCGTCTTCGAGGCGGCGGTCTTGCTGGACGATTTCTTCGGTGACTTGTCTGACACGGGTGACGTCCTCTGATCGGGAGCCTGGGCGGCCCCGTAGTCGTCACCCTAGTGCCGGTCGCTGTGAGCACGTGCACGAGGGCACGGCGAATGCGGGCGTCTCACGCGGCCATGGCCTTGCGCAACTCGAACCGCGCCCGGCCACCGAGACGGGGCACCTGCCCGGGGTCGATGTGCGGTGGTGGAATGAACCACACCTCGTTCGGGCCGGGCCGGATCTGCCAGCCGTCGCGGTGGATCATGTGGTGGCAGTAGCTGCAGAGCATCACGCCATTCGAGAGATCGGTCGGGCCGGTATCTCGTTCCCACCAGTCGATGTGGTGGGCTTCGACGTAGCCGATGTTCTGCCCGCAGGAGGCGCAGCCGCCGTCGCGCTCGCCGAGGGCGAGCCTTTGGGCCTTCGTGAAGAGCCGGGCTGCGCGGCCGAGGTCGAGCGGGAGGCTCTCGCCGCCGAGCACGGCGGGCACCAGTTCGGCGTCGGCGGCCATGCGGCGGGCCGTCGCTGCGGAGATCGGTTGGTCGACGCCGTCGATGCGTGCGTGCCCGAGACCGTCGACGAGCGCGTCGAGGTCGACCCGCACGACGACCGTGGTCTTCGCGAGCGGCACCACCGTCTGGGTGCAGCCCACCGTGTGACGGGCGAGTGCGGCGAGTGCGTCGGCCCGGATCTGCGGAATCGATCGTCGGTCGTCGACGACGGGCGCAGGCTCGCCGGGCCGGCGTCGGCGCAGGGCGTCGCTGACGAGGGCGTCGATCGCCGCTTTCACCGGGGCCGCGCTCTCGGGGTCGAGGCGGGCATGCAGGTGCACCATGCCGTGGTGGTCTTCGCGCATCGTCAGCGAGCGCTCCATCCGGAGTTCGTCTTCGCGGGGCTCCACCCCGTCGGGATCGAGCCGCGCCTCGGCCTCCCGCACGCCGCGGATGAGGGTCTCGAGCGGCACCCGCGCGGCCAGCTCGACGAGGGCGTGCTCCACGAGCTCCGCCCGGCTCGGATCGGCGCGCGCCGAGGCCCGGTCGAGCATGGTCGTGATGGCCGATGCCGCTTCGATGCTCACGGCCCCCGACGCCACGGCTGCGGCGAGGTGCGGATGCCGCGAGGGCATCCGCTCACCGCTGAAGGTCTGCCGCTCGGCGGTCGCGGTGCCGACGGCGATGAGCCGCTGGGCGTCGGCCCGCGACCCGCCGGTGGCTGCGGCGATGAGCCGCACCGGATTGTGGAAGCCCTGCGCCTTCGCGAGCCCGATCTCGCCGAACTCGGGCCCGGATCGCTTCGCCACCTCGGCGGCGGCCGTCGCGAACACGGCATCGAGGTCGCGCCGCGCCCGGGCGATCGTTTCGACGACCTGCACGAGCCCGGCATCGCTCATCTGCTCCGCCTCGAGCTGCGCCGACCCGTGCATCGCGCCCCACGCCGGCATCGCGCCGACCCAGGCATCGCGAAGCGACGCCAGATCGCGCTCGAGCGCGGCCAGGGCACGCGACGCCGGCGCCGCATGCGGCGTGGTTCGCGTGGGCTGCTCCATGACTCCATCCTGCAGGTACCCACCGACATCCGCCGCGCCTTGGAAATCGCAGCCGATCAGGGATTCTACCTGTGGATAGATCGCCTCGGTCCCCGGCTGTGGAGGAGAAGTCAGCGGGGCCCGACATCGTCAGCCGCAGCGTGACGAGTGCTGTCCCGGCATCAACTGTCGCCCGCAAGCCGCGCGGCGAGCACCACGGCGCGCGCCAGCTGCACGCTCCGCGCCTGGCCCGCCGCGAAGCGCAGCAGGCCGAACGGCGCGCGCAGGTCGAGTTCGTCGACGATGCGGGAGCCCGCGGCATCCGGGGTGATCGTGTACCGATACCTCATGCGCACCCAGCCCGGGCTGCGCACGTCGCCGCCCACGACGAGCGCGGCAGGGTCGCGGTGGTCGCGCCGAAGGGTCACCCGGATCGGGTTGTCGAGGTGGCGCCCGAATGGCAGCGGGAAGCGCTCGATCGCGGTGTAGTGCGTGACGCCGTCGGCGTTGGCGACGTCGCGGATCTCGACGACGAGCGGTGAGAGGCCGAGGTAGCTCTGCGGCTCGGCGAGGTACGCGGCGATCGCACCGGGATCGGCGGCGATGCCGAACTCGTGACGGATGCGGCGGCGGGGCATGCGGGTCCTCTCGACGGCACCACCGTAGTGGGCGGGGCCCGGCGCAGGCGTGGAGCAGCTGGATCAACGACTGGAATGCGGATGGCAGCACGGCCGTCCGCCCGCGTGGCGCTGCCTGCGCGCCCACGGATGGCGGGATATCGCGCGCACTCGGCAGCCGCGCGCCCGCCGCTGTCGGTGCCGGCCGCCAGAATGAGCTGGTGACTCGACGTGGCCTCATCCTCTTCGCTGCGCTCGGCATCGCGTGGGGCATCCCCTACCTGTTCATCAAGGTCGCGGTGAGCGAGCTGGATCCCGCCATGGTGGTCCTCGGCCGCTCGGCACTCGCGGCGATCCTGCTGCTGCCGCTCGCGTTCTTCCGTCGCGAGGTCGCCGCGGTGGTGCGGCGGTGGAAGCCGATGCTCGCCTACACCGTCGTCGAGATCATCCTTCCGTGGTACTTCCTCACGTCGGCCGAGCAGCGGCTGCCGTCGTCGACCGCCGGCCTGCTGCTCGCCACGGTGCCCCTCGCCGGCGTGGCCATCGCCTTCGCAATGGGTCGCCCCGAGCGGCTCTCCCGCATGAACTGGCTCGGCATCGCGCTCGGCATGCTCGGCGTCGCCGCCCTCGTCGGCCTCGACATCGGCGGGTCCGACCTCATCGCCGTCGCGCAGATGGCGGTCGTCGTCGTGGGGTACGCCCTGGGTCCGGCGATCCTCGCGCGGTGGATGCCCGACCTCCCCGGTGTCGGCGTGGTCGCCGTCTCGCTCGCAGCCACCGCCGTCGTGTACGTCCCGTTCGTGCTCTTCACCGGCGCGTGGCCCACCTCGATGCCGTCGGCAGCGGTCATCGTGGCGGTGATCGTGCTCGCGGTGGTCTGCAGCGCGCTCGCGTTCCTGCTCATGCTGGGCCTCATCGCTGAGATCGGGCCCGTCAAGGCCACCACGATCACCTACGTCAACCCTGCCGTGGCGATCATCGCCGGCGTCGCGGTGCTCGGCGAGCGCGTCACGATCTGGACGATCGTCGGCTTCGTGCTCGTGCTCGCCGGCTCCTACCTCGTCACGCGAAAGCGACAGGACGCGGGGGTGCCCGCAGCTGCCGGTGCCGAGGCCGCGCCGGCCGAGCAGGCGACGGTCGAGCAGCCGCGGTAGCGCCGCGATTCAGTGCCGCGACGCGAAGAACCCCCGCTCGCGGGGTATCGGCCTACTGGGCGTCGTCCATGCCCGTGGCGTGCACGGATGCCCCGTGGCATCCGGCCGGCATCCGGCGAGAGCGGTTGGCGGGCGCCTGGCTCGGCCCTTCGCCCGCCGCCGCCTGGGTCGGCCCGCCCCCGCCGCCGCTCGGCGGCTGCTGCCAGCGGCCTGCCGTCGCCGCCTGCTGCCGCCCGCCGCCGCTCGGCGGCACCTCGCGATGAGAGGGCGACCGGGGATCTTCCCCGGCCGCCCTGCCACAGATGTCGCAGCGCCTACCCGCCCGCGAGGCTCAGTACGAGCCGAACCGACAGCGCGACGACCGACACCAGCCCGATGACGCCGACCACGTTCTGCCACCACCGGTTCCGCATCTCGCCCATGAGGCTCCGGCGGTTCGCCATGACGATGATGAGCACCGCGAGGAGCGGGGCGACCAGCACGGTGAGCGCCTGCGCGATCACGATGAGCTGCACGGGCGCCTGCTGGAAGATCAGGGCGACGATCACGCCGAAGGCGAGGATGGTGGCGCTCACGATCTTCGCCGTCTTCGAGCCCGACGAGGCCCCGCGTCCGAGGCCATCCGAGAGCATGGTGCCGCCGGCGGTCGCGTTGGCGATCATCGACGAGAAGGCCGCGCCGAAGAACCCGAGCGCGAACAGCGTGGACCCGACCGGGCCGGCGAGCGGTTCGAAGATGCCGGCCAGGGCGACGATGGTCGCCGCGGTCTCGCCGGTCGATCCGAGCACGGCGGCGGCGACGATGATGACGAGTGAGGTCATGATGCCGGGGGCGACGATGCCCGGGATGGTGTCGACGATCGTGACATCGCGGTACTGCTCCTCGGTGCGGCCCCGCTCCTTGGTGCCGTACGACGTGTAGAAGGCCGCGTTGACGCTGAAGTTCGTGCCGACGAGGGCGACGATCAGCAGCCACGCGCCATCCGGTGCGGTCGGGATGAGGCCGGACGCGGCTTCTGCCCAGTCGGGGTTCGCGATGAACGCGCTGAGGATGAAGGCGACCGACATCGCTGCGATCGCGACGACGAGCACCTTCTCGATCACTCGGTAGACGTTCCGGAAGAGCAGCAGCGCGGCGACCGCGACGGTGCAGATGACGGTCCACATGATGGGCGCCCCGCCGAACAGCATCGAGAGGCCGAGCCCCGAACCGACCGCGTTGCCGACCGAGAACATCAGGGTGATGAGGAACACGCCGATGCCGGCCAGCACGCCGACGGGCTTGCCGAGGTGGTCCTTGATCGAGGCGATGAGCGAGACGGGCGACTTGATGCCGAGCCGCACGCTCATGTCGGTGAGGAAGATCATGAGGATCGTCGAGACGACGATGACCCAGATGAGCGTGTACTGGTAGCCGCTGCCGGCCTGTACGGCGGTGGTCAGGTTGCCGGGGCCGAACTGCCAGGCGCCGGCGACGAAGGCCGGGCCGATCAGCGCGAGCTGCTGCCAGAACGTTCGGCGCCGTCCGCTCGATTCGACGATGGCGCGCATCGACTCGGTCGAGACGCGGCCGTATCCGGTGCCCGGCGTGGTGGAGGTGTGGCGGGTCTTGGTGCGCTCACTCATGGCGAGCCTCCTTCTTCGGAGTGCGGCGTCCTGCCGCTCAGTCGTCATTGACTCGGGATGCCGCACTTCGACGGCGCCGATCCTACGCCTCGTCGGCGGGATCGGTGAGGTGGGTGGAGATCGGTGGGGTAGGGCTGGGACGGGTGCGGCGGGGGCCGGATGTCGCCGGCCCCCGCCGAACGGGTCAGACCGTGACGGCGACCTTCTCGAGCCCGGCCGACGCGAAGGCCGCGGCGATCTCGGCGTCCGCGCCATCCGGAAGCGGCAGCAGCGGGGTGCGCACCGTCGCGTGGTCGAGGATGCCGCGGTGCACGAGGCCCCACTTGAGGGCGACGGTGCCCTCCATGTGCGAGCCGCGGTGGTACACGTTCTTCGTGACGGGCAGCAGGCGCTCGTGGATGGCGTGGGCGCGCGGGTAGTCCTGCGCCTTGCCGGCCTCGATGAGCTCGATGAGCGCTTCGGGCGCGATGTTGCCGTAACCGACGAGCAGGCCGTCGACGTCGAACATGGTCGGCAGCAGGTACTCGTCGTGGCACGAGAGGATCTGCAGCTCGGGATAGGCGGCGCGGAGGGCCGGGATCTCGGTGTACCACCGGCGCATGTTGCGCACGCCGTTCTTGGTCGCGAACACGCCCTCCTGGCCGGCGATCTCGAGCTGGGTGTCGAGGTCGTAGGTGGCCTTGGTGTTGTCGGGGTACTGGAACAGGATCGACGGCAGGCCGCTGGTCTCGTAGATCTCGCGGTAGCGGCTCTGCGGGGCGCCCTGCTGGTAGCCGAATCGCAGCCAGCCGTGCGAGGGGTAGACGAGCCCGGCGGCGGCGCCGGCCTCGCGTGCGCGCTGGGCCTCGAGGGCCGCGACCTTGTTGCCCTCTCCGGTGATGCCGGCGATGACGGGCACGCGACCGTCGGTCGAGTCGACGAACGCGCGGATCACGTCGAGCTGCTCGTCGATCGTCAGGAAGGTGCCCTCTCCGGCGTGGCCGAGCACGACGAGGCTCTTGACGCCCTCGATCGAACCGAGCCATGAGCCCAGGCGCTGGATGGCGGCGAAGTCGATGTCGCCGTCGGTGGTGAACGGGGTCACGGGGGCGGGGTTCAGTCCGCGGAGGTCGAGTGCCATCGTTCGTCTCCTTGTCTTTCTCTTCGTCGAGACCCGCTGGATGAAAACGTTATCGGGAACGATTGCGGGAACGTTTGCAAGTATGCTCGATGAGGTGAGCGGATGTCAACACCTGATTCCGGATGCCGCGTGCCACGCGCCGCGCCGGGCCCGATCGCGTCGTGCGCTCGCCCGTAGACTCGCGAGGGCAGGAGGTGGGCGGTGGAGCGCACGCACGCGGGTGGTCCCGTGACGCTGAAGGATGTCGCGCAGGCGTCGGGCGTCAGCATCTCGACCGTCAGTCGCATCCTCGACGACCGCACCCCGGCCTCCCGGAGCGAGACCGCGCAGCGCGTCCGCCGCATCGCCGAGGAGCTCGGCTACCGCCGCAACCTCTTCGCCTCGAGCCTGCGCCGTGGGGCCACGGCGACGATCGGGGTGCTCGTGCCCCGGTTGACCGACACGGTGATGGCGCTCATGTTCCAGGCCATCGAGCAGGCCGCCAGCCGCCGCGGCTACTTCGCCGTCGTCGCGACGTGCGGCGACGACCCCGCCGACGAGCGGCGCGCCACCGAGACGCTGCTCGACCGCAACGTCGACGGCGTGATCCTCGCGACCGCGCGCCTCGACGACGAGCTCCCGGCGTCACTGCGAGCACGCGACATCCCGCACGTGCTCGCCCTGCGCACCGACCGCATCAGTCCGTCGTCGCTCGGCGACGACGAGACCGGGGGATACCTGGCGACGCGGCACCTGATCGACCTCGGGCATCGTGACATCGCGATGGTGACCGGGCCGTGGTTCACATCGAGCGCGCGCGACCGCCGCGCCGGCGCCGAGCGCGCGCTGCGCGAGGCGGGGCTCGCGGTCGACGATTCGCGCATGCTCTCGGTCGGCTACGGCATCGACGACGGCGTCGAGGCCGGTGCTCGCCTACTGGATCGCGCCGACCGCCCGACGGCCGTCTTCGCCGCCAACGACAACCTCGCGGTGGGCGTCCTCACGGCGGCGAGCGGTCTCGGGCTGCGCATCGGCGCCGACCTGTCGATCGTCGGCTACAACGACATCCCGCTGGTCTCGCGGCTGCCCGTGCCGCTCAGCTCCGTCCGGACGCCCTTCGAGCAGATCGCCTCGACGGCGCTCGAGCTGCTGCTGTCGCCGAGCGCGGGCGGCGGCGACATCCGGATGGCGCTGCCGACGCTCATTCCGCGCGCGTCGACGGCGCCGCCGGCGCGCTGAGGCTCCTCCGCGGTCGGCTTCGCGCTGCGAAGCCCTAGGCGGCGACGAACGCCGTCTCGGTGAGCCGCTCGGAGATCTCCCAGATCCGCGCCGCGTCCCGCGTGCTGCGCAGCGGCGGGTAGAGCCGCTGCTCGGTGGGCGCGCCGCCGAGTCGGCCGGGCCCGCGCGGCCCGTAGAACTCGCCGCCCTCTGCGGCGGGGTCGGTCGCGGCCATGAGCGCCGGGAACTTCGCGGTCTCGACGGTGCCGACCAGGATGCCGCGAGCCGAGAGCGAGCGGATCAGCCGGATCGCCCGAGTGTCCTCGTCGCGGTCGAGTTCGGGGCGGGCGGCGAGGAGGCTCGTCGGGGCCACCCCGGGGTGCGAGAGGGTGCTCGTGATGCCCCATCCACCGGCCCGGCTGCGACGGTCGAGCTCGAGGCCGAACAGCCCGAACGCGATCTTGGACTGCACGTACGCGCGCTGCCCGTGGTAGCTGCGTTCCCAGTTCAGGTCGTCCCAGTTCACCTTGCCGCGACGCGCGGCGATGCTGACCTGCGACGTCACGCGCGCATCACCCGCCTGCAGGAGGGGCAGGAGGCGTGCCACCAAGGCGAAGTGGCCGAGATGGTTGGTGCCGAACTGCAGCTCGAAGCCGTCTGCGGTGACCTGCCGGTCGGGCGGCGTCATCACGCCGGCGTTGTTGATGAGCAGGTGGATCGGCTCTCCCTCGTCGCGGAGCGTGTCACCGAGGGCGGCGACCGAGTCCAGTGACGACAGGTCCAGGCTGCGCAGTGAGACCCGGGCGGCGGGCACGCGCTGGCGGATGCGCGCGATCGCGGTCTCGCCCTTTCGCGGATTGCGGACGGGCAGGATCACCTCGGCGCCCGCGGCCGCGAGCCGCTCGGCGATGCCCAGGCCCAGTCCGTCGCTCGCGCCGGTGACGAGCGCGCGCCGTCCGGTCAGGTCGGGGATGTCGATGTCGATCGGTCGTCGTGGCATTGGTCGTCTCCTGCCTGTGGGTGAGTCCACGGTCGCGCGACCCAGCGGACTCATCCAGTGACTCCCGATCCGCGGCTCGCGAGGCCCCCTTCGGCCGCAGGGTGGGATGCGCGATCCGTGGTTACCGCCGGGCCGGGGCGGTAGAAACGAAGCAGCACTGCGAGATGAGGGCGAACCATGATCGATCGCGCCGGGTTGGCCGAGTTCCTCCGCAACCGTCGTGAGGCGCTGCAGCCGGAGGATGTCGGCCTGCCGCGTGGAAGCCGCAGGCGGACCAACGGGCTGCGTCGCGAGGAGGTCGCGATGTTGTGCCACATGTCGACCGACTACTACTCCCGATTGGAACGTGAACGCGGGCCGCAGCCGTCGAGCCAGATGCTCGCGGCGATGGCGCTGGGGCTGCACCTCTCGCTCGACGAACGCGACCACCTCTTCCGCCTCGCGGGCCAGAACCCGCCCGCCCGCGGAGGTGCCGGCACCCACATCAGCCCCGGCCTGCTGCGCATCCTCGACCGCCTGGATGACACGCCCGCCGAGATCGTCACCGAGCTGGGTGAGACGCTGCGGCAGACCCCTATGGGCGTGGCGCTCACGGGCGACACGACGAAGTACACGGGCGCTGCCCGCAGCGCGGGCTACCGGTGGTTCACCGATCCCACCGCGCGCGACCGCTACGCGCCAGAGGAGCACGCGTTCCTCACCCGGATGTACGCGTCAGGTCTTCGGGAGATCGTCACGCTCCGTGGCCCGGATTCCCGCGCCGCGGAACTCGCCGACCTGCTTCTTGCACAGAGCGAGGAGTTCCGGCGCGTGTGGGATGAGCACGAGATCGGAATCCGTCCTCATGACGTCAAGCACTTCATCCATCCGGAGGTCGGTGCCCTCGAACTGACGTGCCAGCGGCTGGTCGATCCCGATCAAACGCACTCGCTGCTCGTCTACACGGCCATCCCCGGCAGCGAGAGCCACGAGAAGCTGAGTCTGCTGGCCGTCATCGGCGCACAGGCGCTCGGCTGACGGGCTACTCGGTCGACCCGGCATCCGCTCCGCCGCTCCGGCTGCGTCCTCGGCGGTGGTATTGACGGCATGCGCTCGTCGGGCCATCGTGAGCGCATGGGTCGCCTCGTACGAGTGCTCTCGATCGACGGCGGGGGCATCAGGGGATACATTCCGGCGCTGGTGCTCGCCGAAGTGGAACGCCGCGCGGGAGTCCCGGCCTCTGAGCTGTTCGATCTCGCGGTGGGCACGTCCACGGGCGCGATCATCTCCATCGGCCTCGGTGCCGGCCTGACCGCGTCCGAGCTCGCCGAGTTCTACCCGCGGTACGGATCGAGGATCTTCCGGCCGGGACCCGACCGGCCGACCGGCCGCGACTCACCCGTCGCCGAGCGGATGGACCGGGCCGCCCGAGCGGTCCGCGCTCCCTTCGGCGGGAATCCGGCGTTGGGCGGAAACGCTCGACACGACCCCTCCGGGCTGGAGGCGGTGTTGCGCGGAGTATTCGGGGAACGCACGATCTCGGAGGCGGCGATCGAAGTGGCCGTGACCAGCTTCGATGCCGAGGCGAATCGCCCGGTCGTGATCAGTCGCCGCGATGCGCGCGACGACCCCAGCTGCGACATGATGCTGTGGGAAGCTGCCCGCGCGACATCCGCGGCTCCGACCTATTTCCCGCCGTTCGTGCGTGAGTGGGCGGGACGACGGTGCCGCTTGGTCGACGGGGGCGTGTGGGCGAACAATCCCGCGGGCGTCGCACTGGCCGAATCCGTGCCGCTCACCGCCGCACGAGGTCTGTCGGGGCAGTCCGTGGTCATGGTGTCGATCGGCACGGGCGTCGCAACGACGAAGGGAGTCTTCGGGTTCACCGACCCCTGGATCGCCTCCGCCCGGGATTTCGTCACGGTGGCGACCGGGACGGTCGCCGGGCACACCTTGGCCATGCGTGCGCTGTCGCCCGCCCGGGTGACCCGACTGCAGGTCGAGGACGACCGTGTCGCGGGCAGGATGGATGATCCTTCCGCCGGGCGACTCTCCGTGCTGCACGCTGCCGCGACCGAGCTGCTCGCCCGCAGCAACACCGCCATCGACGCGGTGCTCGGGCAGCTCTCTCCTCGAGCTGGGTAAGGCCTGCACGGAACCTCGATCGGCGAGGTCGAGCTCGATGCGCTGGCGACGTGGATCCGCGTACGGTCGCATCCGCTCACATCGCCGACGGCTGGTCGGCCGGCGATGCTGCAGCGGCCACGTCTGCCGGGGCGCCCCGCGGTCGACGGTTCGTGCGGGCGCCTTCACGCGGCATCGCGTTCGCGGAGTTCGAATCGTGCCCGCCCGCCGAGGCGTGGAATCTGGGCGGAGTCGAGGTGCGGTGGTGGGATGAACCACACCTCGTTCGCGTCGGCATGGATCTGCCATCGGTCGCGGTGGATCATGTGGTGGCAGAAGCTGCAGAGCAGAACCCCGTTGGAAAGATCTGTCGGCCCGGTATCTCGGTCCCACCAGTCGATGTGATGGGCTTCGACGTAGCCGATGTTCTGCCCGCAGCAGGCACAACCGCCGTCGCGCTCGCCGAGGGCGAGGCGCTGTGCCTTGGTGAAGAGGCGTGCGGCGCGGCCGAGGTCGAGAGGGAGGCTGTCGCCGCCGAGCACGGCGGGGATGAGTCCGGCGTCGGCGGCCATGCGGCGGGCGGTGCCGGCCGAGACGGGCTGGTCGAGCCCGTCGATGCTCGCGTGCCCGAGCCCGGTGACGAGAGTGTCGAGGTCGACGCGGACGACGACGGTGGTCTTCGCCAGCGGCGTCAGGGTTCGGGTGCAGCCGAGGGTGTGCCGCGCGAGTGCGGCGAGCGCGTCGGCCTGGATCTGCGGGATGGTGCGGCGGTCGTCGATCACCGGGGCGTGCTCGGAGGGCTCGCGTCGGCGGAGCGCATCACTCACGAGTGCTTCGATCGCGGCCTTGACCGGGGCGGCGTTCTCGGGGTCGAGGCGCGCATGCAGGTGCACGACGCCTCGGCCGTCTTCGCGCATGGTCAGCGAGCGTTCCATGCGGAGCTCGTCCTCACGCGGCTCGACGCCGTCGGGATCGAGCCGCGCCTCGGCCTCGCGCACGCCGCGCGTCAGCGTCTCGAGCGGAACCCGCTCGGCCAGGTCGACGAGCGCGGCTTCGACGACGTCGACACGTTCCGGGTCGGCGGCGCGCATCGCCACCCGGTCGAGCATGGTCGTGATCGCCGAGGCCGCTTCGAGGGAGATCGTCGCGTCGGCCAGCGCTGCGGTCACGTGCGGATGCCGCGACGGCCTGCGCTCGCCGCTGAACGTCTGCCGCTCGGCGGTCGCGACGCCGACCGAGATGAGTCGCTGCGCGTCGGCGCGTGACCCGCCGGTCGACGCCGCGATGAGCCGCACCGGGTTGTGGAACCCCTGCGCCTTCGCGAGCCCGATGTCGCCGAACTCGGGCCCGGATCGCCGGGCGACCTCGGCCGCGACGCGCGCCATCACCGCGTCGAGATCGCGCCGCGCCCGCGCCACGGCATCGACGACCTCGATGAGCCCGTGGTCGCTCATCTGCTCCACCTCGACCTGGGCATCACCTTGGACGGCTCCCCACACCGGCACCGCGCCCGCCCACGCCGTGCGCAGCGCCGCGACGTCGCGCTCGAGCGCGACCAGCGGCTGCGCCGGCGGCGGCACGGGCAGGGCCGGCAGTGGCCCCGGTGAGTGATCCATGCTTCGATCATGCCTGCACCCACCGACATCCGCTCGGCCTGAAAATCGGCCACTGACCTGCGGATTCCCTGTGAAGAACGTCGCCCACGCGCGGCCTGTGGAGGACGAGTGCCCCGCCGGGGGAGACGGGCGAACCGACATCCGCCGAACACCGGAAGACGGCCGCACGCGGCCACGCCCTGACGACCCGGGATGAGAGCGTCGCGGCCGGATTTCGCCGCCCCCGCCGTCAGGCCGGCCCAGGAGGCCGGCTCAGGAGGCCGGCGCACCCACGGGTCCGAACGGACGACGTTTTCGTCGTCAAGCACCATGACGACAGATTCGTCGTCGATCTCGGCGCTCGACGACTACGCGGTCGATCCGGCCGTCCCGGCGCCGCGCCCGCCTTCCGCGCGACCCCCGAGCATCACCGCGACCTGATCGCGGATGACGCCGACGACCTCGTCGTCGCTCAGCGCGCGGTACACGGTGGCCGTGATGCTGATGAACATGACCGCGGAGATCGCGCGGGCCAGCTCCGCGGCATCCGTTTCGCTGATGCGGTCGCCGCGCCGAAGCACGTCGACGAACGCTGCCTCCACGCGTGCGCTCAGCGCCAGGCCCTCGCGGTGGTGGGGCTCCTCGGGGTCGCCGAAGACGAGCTCGCGGAGGTAGGTGCGGCCGTTCTCGATCTGCACGCGGTTGCAGTGGACGATCGGGCGCACGATCGCCATCAGTGCGTCGAGCTCGTCGGGGGTGCCGGATGCCACGGCCACACCGGTCTCGATCGCGTCGGCGAACTTGACGTTGTGCACGAGCAGCAGCAGTTCGGCCTTCGACTTCGCGTAGAGGAACACGGTGCCGGTGCCGACATCGGCATGATCGGCGATCTGCTGGGTGGTGACCTCGTCCACCCCGTACCGGCTGAAGAGCTCGGTCGCGGCGGCCGTGATGCGCTCGAGCTTCTGCTGCTTGTTGCGCTCACGGCGACCCATGGGTGGCGCGTCAGGTTGCACGTGTCCGGTCCTTCCCGCTGATCACCACCTTGCCACGGATGCCGCCTCGCTCGAGTGCCGCCAGCGCCTCGGGCGTCTCGGCGAACGGGAAGACCCTCCCGACCTGCGGCACGATGAAGCCGCGGTCGACGAGCTCGGTGATGCGCTCGAGCTGCGCGCCGTCGGCGCGCATGAACAGGAACGAGGAGTCCACGTTCCGGCGCCGGCCCCGCCGGCGCACGCCGCTGCTCAGCGCTCGCATCGCGGCCCGAAGCGGCAGCCCCACCCCGAGTTCGCGCGCGAAGTCAGGGTCGGGCGGCCCGGCGATGCCGATGACGCGCCCGCCGGGGCGCACGATGCGGATGGACTTCTCGAGGTTCTCGCCGCCCAGGCTGTCGAGCACGAGGTCGACGTCGTGCAGTTCATGCTCGAAGTCCTGGCTGCGGTAGTCGATGACGAGGTCGGCGCCGAGCCCGTCCCTTGGGCGAAGGGGGTCAGGTTCGTATCTCCGGCATCGGCGGCGGTTCCGGCCTCGGCGGCAGGCCGACCTCGATGATCCGCGTCACCATCCGAACCGCTCGATCGGGCAGCGCCTCACCCGAGTAGAAGTCCTCGTACAGCTCTTCGGCGGAGTCGACCGTCCGGATGTCGCAGATCGCCATGAGGTTGGCGATGTCGGCGTCGTCGCGGCCGGGCCGATTGGCCCGGAGCTTCATCGCGAGCAGCGCCGCGGCGGAGGCGACCTGGATGACGACCACACCGTCGTCGTGGAGCGTCTCCTATTCGGTGGCGCGCCGGCCGTAGTTCGGGACGAACCCCGCGGCCTTGTCGTTCAGCCAGTCGTCGGGCCATCCGTTGGCCTCGGCGATTGCACGACTGGCCTCGAGTAGGAGCTCATGATCGCCGATCAGGCGCGCATCGATGTCGACCGTCGACTCGCGATCGAAGTAGCGGAGTGCGAGCGCGGCGCCGCCCACGATCCCGATGCCGCTGCGCTCGCCGCGCTCGTTGAGGGTGCTGACGAGGAGCCGGAGACCGGCGACGAGGTCGTCACGTTCGAAGCGGGTCATGCGCTGACGAGCGTGTCCGCGTCGACGAGGACCCGCCGCCGAGCGAATTCGGGAGGCACCCGGTCGGCCGACGGCGTCAGCGTATAGGGGCCTTCGCCGAGGGCCCACGGGCGCCGAAGCGTGCGATCGGGGCTCACCGCCCAGTCGGGTACCGGCAGCAGCTCGGCCACGAGGTGGTGCGCGACAAGCGCCGCGAGCGCGGCATCCCACTGGCGACTGCCCGTCGGCTCGGGCGGCGAGATGGCCAGGGCGAAGCGGGCCGCGCCGTGCTCGGCGCTGAGGTTGTCGTTGAGTTGTATGAATCGGCGCAGTGCCGTGCCTTCGCGGCCGTCGGCGACGGCGAAGCGGATGTCTGCGGCGATCGCCGCCGCGTCGTCTCGGACGGTCGGCACCGAGACGAGCCGGTGGCCGGCGGCGCGAAGGGCACGCTCGACCGCCTCGAACGAGGGGTTCTGATGGCCGCGCTCGATGAGGGAGAGGTGCGACTGCGACAGTCGGGCGCGCCGACCGAGCGCCTGCTGGGTGAGCTTGCGGCTCCGCCGTGCGGCGCGGATGAGGGTTCCTGCGCTCACGATGACCTCCGAATATTCGATCCACCTCATACTAGCTGCTCTTGACGATGTCCGAGTCCGCTCCGGTCGCCGAACGGCTGCGGGGCGATCCTGGGGGCATGGGATGGCGCGGCTGGACGACGCTCGAACGCGTCCCCGGTGGGCGGATCCTCCGGGTGCTGAGCCCGCGCTCGACGGACCCCGGCGACACATGCCGGCGCCGGGGTTGTCGTCGGGTTCGCCCGCCTCGTCGGTTACGGGCCCGGATATCCGATCAGGTCAGGCCTGAGCAGCCGGTCTCAGCAGGTCATCGATCCCCGGTGTGCGCGAGCCCGTCCGCAATCGGCGCATTCCGCTCGGCACGGCGCCGTGTCCCGAACTCCGCCCAGGCGAGCACGGCGGCCGCGACGATCTCGACGCCCACGGTCGCCAGCAGCCCAACGCCCGCTGCGCCCGTGATCACCGAGTACACACCGTAGGCCGCCCAGGTGAGCCAGGTAGCGATGAATGCGACACTCACCGCGAGGCGCCCGCGCGACGGAGGCTCGCGGCGAACCAGGAAGAGTGCAATGCCGAAGCCGGCGGTCCCCACGCTTGCGCGGAGACCGAACCAGGCCGCCACCGGCTCGATCTCCAAACCCCACGACGTCAGCGGCACCGACGGCGCGACGAGCCATGCGAGCGGGATCAGCCAGCAATACACCGCGAGGATGGTCGCGACCCAGTAGTACGCGCGGCTCATGCTCCTGCCCCTCGAATCGACCGGGCCCGAGCGGGATCGATGAACGCGAGCGGAACGCGCGGCGCTTCCCTCGTGCGACTCTGTGAATGAGGGGTCATATCCGTACCTCGATCCCCCGGGAAGCGGGCCTTGGCGTGATGGTGCTCACTATGGCACTCCCCAACCCACGACCACAACGGTGCTCCAACCGCCGGTCCGCTCGAGTTCGCGCCGACGGCGGCTCAGGCCGTCGCCGCGAACGCGCGCACCGCGCGCTCGATCGCAGGACGCACGTCGAGTCCAGGGTCGACCGTGAGTCGGTGCAGGGCGAGGCCGTCGCCGAGGGCCATGAGGGCGCGTGCCGCCGGCACGGGGTCGGGGATGCCGGCTGCGGCGACGAGCCGGTCGGTCCACTGCTCGAACTCGCGACGCTGGCGGTGCAGCGGCTCGAGCAGCTCGGGGTCCGCGGCGAGTTCGACGAAGAGCGCGTAGCGCGCCCGAGTGCGGGTCGCGGCGGGGCCGGTCTGCACGAGCAGCACGGCGCAGAGTCCCTCGGCGATCGCGTCGGGTGTCGGCTGCTCGAGCAGCTCCGGCGTGAAGTCGGCACGCTCGAGTTCGGCCATCCAGTCGATGATGCCGGCCAGCAGGGCACGCCGGGTGCGGAACCAGTTCGAGGTCGATCCGGCGGGCAGCCCGGCCCGTTGATCGACGCGCGCGTGGCTGAGTGCCCGCACTCCGTCGGTGCCGAGGACCTCGACTGCCGCCTCGAGGGCTCGCTCCCTGGTTGCTGCAGCCATCGGCGCCCCTCACGTCGCGTACGTCGACGAGTCTCGCACGGGCGCGCGTGGCGCCGTGGCATCCGTGTGCGCCGTGGCATCCGCGGATCGCGTCGGGGTCGGCGGGCCGGGCTCAGTCGGCTCGCCGGATCCAGTCGAGCGTGAGGTTCGCGACCGCGTCGGGCGCCTCGGCGGGGAGCAGCTTGCCCCCGTCGTCGACGAACGCGAACTCGACGTCGTCGGCGAATCGCTTGGGGTTCGCGCAGAGGCGGCGGATGAGCGGCTCGTCGAACCTGGTGTCGACCCGGCCGAATGCGAAGAGCGTCGGGACGGTCAGTCGCATCCGCTTGTACACGCCACGGCTCAGCCGCATCGACTCGGGGATCACCATGCCTCGGTAGAGCTCGCGGACCGCCTGGTCGATGGCGGGGCGCTGCATGGGTGCGAGGTGGGCGTCGATCTCCGCGGCAGACGTGGGTCTCGCGTTGTACTGATCGGCCCACACGCCTCGGAGCGAGCTGCCGGGGCGATGCCAGAGCAGCTTCGGCATGTGCCGGAAGGCGGCGATGAGCTTGGGGCTGAACGAGATGAATCCGGGCGGCACCGAGAGCTGAACCGCCCTCACCACGCGTTCGGGGTGGGCGTAGGCGAGCTGCATCGCGGTGATCGCACCCATGTCATGGCTGACGAGGTGCGCACGTTCGACGCCGAGCGCCTCGAAGAGCGCGAGCAGGTCGTGCAGTCGCGTCTCGCGTTCGAAGCCGGGGTCGTCGGCTTCGGTCCAGCCGGCACCGCGAAGGTCGGGACAGATCACGCGGTAGCCCTGCTCGGCGATCAGCGGCGCGACCTGATGCCACTGCCACCAATGCAGCGGGAAGCCGTGCAGCATGACGACAGGTTCACCGTCGCCCACGGTGGCGACGTGGGTGCGCAGGCCCGGGGTCTCGACGATGAGGTGCTCAAACCCGGATGCCTCGGGGAGTGGCGGTGCGAGATCCGCCGGTGCGGCGATCGAGTGACGGCGAGGTTCAGGTGCACGCATGACGACTCCTTCGTCGGCGCGGGGCTACTATGTTTATAGTACAGCGGATGGCACGACAATAAACGGTTCCTGGCGACGTTCCGCCGGGCGGTGGGCCACAGCCGGGGTCCGGTAGCGGATGGCGCGCCCCGCTTCGTCTGGTCGGATACCGTGATCGCGTGCCCGAAGACCCCGTAGCTCCCTCGAGTGACATCCGAGCGCATGCGCGGCGTCGATCCGGTCGTACCACTTGGGCGGTTCGAGCCGTCACAGCCGGCATCGGTGTCGCCGTCATGGTGTGGTCGCTGGACGTGATGTTCGACGACCTCAGTTCCGAGTCGCTGGGTCCGCCGCTCGTATTCGTAAGCGGCTTTCTCCTCCTTGTCGGGGCAGCGATCGCGGCGTGGTTCGAATTGCAGTACGACGCCCGGATCCGGTTCGCGGAGGATTGTTCGCCGGTGTGCTTCATCATGCCGGTCGTCCTCACGAAGCAGTTGCCGGCGCAGGTGGATGAGGCGATGGCGGGCCTCGGCCAACGCAGGGTGTACGTGCCGCGGCAAGGCCACGCGTTGCTCGCCGCCGACGCCGACGGGATCGAGCTGCGCGCCGGGTGGGGTTCGCGCCCCGTCTTCTCACTTCCGAGTGGCTCGATCCGTTCGGTCGAGATCGGCACGATCGCCTTTCCGCTCGGCGATACGACCGCCATCGACGTCGTACTGGACACCGTGGGCGGGCAGCGGATCTCCCTGATGCCCATGCGCTCCACCCGCCGGTACTGGGGTACTGAGAGCCGGGAGATCATCGAGCAGTACGCTGCCGGGCTCCGGGAGGCGCTGCGGGTCTCAGCGCTGCGCACGGATTCGCGGGCGCTCGACGGTACGACCAAGGCAGCGGGAGGTGGCGGCGAGCAGCGTCGCGGTGACCGCGGCGACGCGCCGCACTCACCATAGAGTGGTCCGCGCGTCAGGTTGAGGGGCTCCGGGAGCGCCTCGACGACCGCACGCCGGCCTCCCGCAGCGAGACGGCGCAGCGCGTGCGCCGGGTCGCGGAGGAGCTCGGCTACCGCCGCAACGTGTTCGCGTCGAGCCTCCGGCGCGGCGCGACGGCGACGATCGGCGTGCTCGTGCCGCGCCTGACCGACACCGTGATGGCGCTCATGTTCCAGGCGATCGAGGAGGCCGCCGGCCGCCGCGGCTACTTCGCCGTCGTCGCGACCTGCGGCGACGACCCCGACGACGAGCGCCGCGCCACCGAGACCCTGCTCGATCGCAACGTCGACGGCGTGATCCTCGCGACCGCCCGCCTCGACGACGAGCTCCCGGCGTCACTGCGCGCCCGCGACATCCCCCACGTCCTCGTGCTCCGCACCGACCGCATCAGCCCCTCGTCGCTCGGCGACGACGAGACCGGGGGATACCTCGCGACTCGCCACCTCATCGACCTCGGGCACCGCGACATCGCGATGGTGACCGGGCCCTGGTTCACCTCGAGCGCCCGCGATCGCCGCGCCGGCGCGGAGCGCGCGCTGCGCGAGGCCGGGCTCCCGATCGAGGACGCCCGCATGCTCTCGGTGGGGTACGGCGTCGACGACGGCATCGAGGCGGGCATGCGCCTGCTCGATCGCCCCGACCGGCCGACCGCGGTGTTCGCGGCGAACGACAACCTGGCGATCGGCGTGATGACCGCGGCGAGCGGCCTCGGCCTCCGCATCGGATCCGACCTCTCGATCGTCGGCTACAACGACATCCCGCTCGTGTCGCGACTGCCGGTGGCGCTCTCCTCGGTCCGGACGCCGTTCGAGCAGATCGCCTCCACGGCGCTGCAGCTGCTGCTGTCGCCGGAGGAGGGGGAGCGTGGCATCCGGATGGCACTTCCGACCCTCATCCCGCGGGCGTCGACGGCGCCGCCGGGGCGCTGAGGATCGAGGAGGCGGATCTCGCAGCCAGCTTCGCACCCTGGTATCACGCCGATACCAAGCGGTACGATGGTGGTCGACGGAAGGACCGTGCAATGGCGATGACCCTGCGACTCGACGAGGCTCACGACCAGCTCCTCGAGGCCCTGGCCGCGAAGTTCGGACGCTCGAAGACCGAGGTCGTGCAGATCGCGCTCGACGACCTCGCGGCTCACGCCGACAAGTCCGCCCGCACGCGTGCGGCCTTCGATCGTGTCCGTTCCCGCGACGCCGAACTGCTCGAGCGTCTCGCCCGGTGACGGCGGGACGCGAGGTCGAGTACCTCGACCCCGACGACGTCGAGGCGCTGCTCGACGACGAGGGATTCCACTTCAAGGACGGCGCCCGCGGGCGCAACCTCCTGCTCTCGGCGCTCGCCGCACCCATGCCCGTGTTCGGCGAGGAGGTGCACCCGACGCTCGAGGAGAAGGCCGCGGCGCTCCTGCTCGCGGTGATGCGCAACCATCCGCTCGCCGACGGGAACAAGCGTCTGGCCTGGTTCGCGACCGTCGCGTTCCTCGAGCTCAACGAGCTCGACCTCGTGGCCGATGACGTGGCCGAGGCCGACCGGTTCCTCCGCGAGGTGGCAGCGGGTGCGGTCGATCTCGACGGGGTCGCCGCGTGGGTTCGCGCCCGCATCCGTCCGCTCGCGTGAGGGTGCGGCCGCGATGGGCGGGTGGGATGCCGCACCTCAGGCCGCTGACGACCCCACCGGTCGGCCCGCGAGGAGGTTCGCCACGAACCCGGCGAGGTCGCGCCGCAGCCCCGAGTACGCGGCGGGATGCGGCGTCTCCGCGTCGATGACGGCGGCGATCTGCTCGAGCGTCGGCCGCACCAGCCCGCCCGCCGCAGCCGACCAGGATCCGAGCTGCGCCTCGAGGTCGTCGATCGTGAGTTCGGCGTGCCGGTACACGCCGTTCACGGCGAAGGCCATCCGTCCGTCATTCGGCTGGTGACGC
Organism: Agromyces molybdatiresistens; assembly: GCF_052748445.2. Lineage (NCBI taxonomy): Bacteria > Bacillati > Actinomycetota > Actinomycetes > Micrococcales > Microbacteriaceae > Agromyces > Agromyces molybdatiresistens. The sequence goes on from NZ_CM188258.1 coordinate 929,428, forward strand.
AACGGCACGGTGTCGTACGCGGGCGCGAGGGTCGCCGGGGCGTCGAACGGATGCAGCAGCGCGAGGTTCTTGGCGTGCAGGTCGACGTTGCCGATCGCGACGGCGAGCACGACGATCCGGGCCAGCTGCTCGACCGCTTCGCGCCCGGCCTGCGAGCGCACGAGTGAGTGGAACCGATCGAGCGACGCGGCGCCGCCCTGCTCCTGGTACTTCTGGGTGCGCGGGATGCCGAGCGCCTGGCACAGATCTTCTTGGTGTACGCGCCCGGTCGGGGCATCCGCTGCCCGGTCATACCGTTCGATGACGAGCGCGCGGATGTCGCCGAACTCCTCGACCCACGTGTCGTAGGCGATGAGGCCGAGCGCGCGGGCGATGCGTGCGCCGTACTCCTCGTCGAAGATCATTGTCGGGTAGCGCGCGACCTCGGGCTTGAGAATGTGCGTCGACGGGAAGCCGTCGTGCACTCGGTGCCATGCGTGGTCGATGCAGGCGAGCACGACCTTCGGCTGCACACCGTTGAGCGAGGTCTTGCCGGTGGCGCGGTCGTTGCCGAGGGGGAGCGCGGCGGGGCTCTGGAGCAGGCGGCCGATGCCGGCGTGGTCGATCGGGCTGGTGAACGGCGTGCGCGGCTCGCCGGGCGCGGCGGGGTCGTAGATCTGCAGGGCGCCGGCGACATCCCGGCCGTAGTGCGCGAGCAGGCCGAGCACGTCGTACTCGGGTAGCCGCGCCTGCGCGGCGAGGTCGGCGAGCAGGTCGCCCTCGGGGAGCAGCTCGGCGAAGAAGTTGCGGCGTCGTGCGACGTGCGACCGGTTCCCGAACGGCACCAGCGGCACGGATGTCGACAGCTGGGTGCTGCCAAGCCCGAACCGTTCGATGGCGGTGCCGGATGCCTCGAAGTCGAACCGTCGCCAGTCCGCACCCACCAGACGGCCGACCCCCTGGCCGTACAGCTCGATGGTGAGCTCAGGCATCGCCACGGCTCTCGGCGTCGCGGTCGCGCTCGACGCCGTCGTCGCCGTCGCGCTCGCGCTCGACGCCGTCGACGTCGCGCTCGCGCTCGACGCCGTCGGCGTCGCGGTCGCGCTCGACGCCGTCGACGCCGTGGTCGCGCTCGACGCCGTGGTCGCCGTCGCGCTCCCGCTCGCGGCTTGGTTCATCGAGCTCGGCGTACAGTCGCACGCCCGTCGATTCGAGCATCGCGAAGAGCCGCTCGGTGAGCTTGCCCGGCTTGCCGGCCTCCATCTCGGACACCCACCGTTGTGTGAGTCCCAGTTCGGCGGCGAGCTCGCGCTGGCTCAGGCCCCGTGCGAGCCGCCCCTGCTGCAGCATGAGGCCGAGGGTCTCGGCGTTGGGCACGCGACCGCGATAGCTCATTGCGAGCCCTCCATTCACTACGAATTCGTAATAAAGATACGGCACTACGTTTTCGTAGTCAAGAGCCATGATTACATTTTCGTAATTGGCGGGCGTGCTCATGCCGCTGCGGCGTCGCGCAGCTCGAAGCGTGCGCGGCCGCCGAGGCGAGGGACTTGGGACGGGTCGATGTGTGGTGGCGGGATGAACCAGACCTCGGTCGGGCTGGCGTGGATGTGCCAGCCGTCGCGGTGGATCATGTGGTGGCAGAAGGAGCAGAGCAGGACTCCGTTCGAGAGGTCGGTCGGACCGGTGTCCCGCTCCCACCAGTCGATGTGGTGCGCTTCGACGTAACCGATGTTCTGGCCACAGGAGGCGCAGCCGCCGTCGCGTTCGCCGAGGGCGAGGCGCTGGGCCTTCGTGAAGAGGCGGGCGGCGCGGCCGAGGTCGAGCGGGAGGCTGTCGCCGCCGAGGACGGCGGGGATGATCTCGGCGTCGGCGGCCATCCGGCGGGCGGTCGCGGCCGAGATCGGCCGTTCGAGGCCGTCGATGCCGGCGTGCCCGAGCTCGTTGACGAGGGTGTCGAGGTCGACGCGCACGATCATCGTGGTCTTCGCGAGCGGCGTCGCCGTCTGGGTGCAGCCGAGGGTGTGGCGGGCGAGCGCGGCGAGCGCGTCGGCCTGGATCTGCGGGATCGTGCGGTGGTCGTCGATGACCGGCCGCAACTCACCGGCGCCCAACGCAGCTCCGTCCGGGCGAAGCTCCACGGCGCCGAATCCAGTTCCGTCCGCGCCGCCGCCCGCGGCTTCGTCAGGTCGGCGTCGGCGCAGCGCGTCGCTGACGAGCGCGTCGATCGCGGCCTTCACGGGCGCCGCGCTCTCGGGGTCGAGCCGGGCATGCAGGTGCACGATGCCGCGCGCGTCTTCGCGCATGGTCAGAGAGCGCTCCATCCGGAGCTCGTCTTCGCGAGGCTCCACCCCGTCGGGGTCGAGCCGCGCCTCGGCCTCGCGCACCCCGCGCGAGAGCGTCTCGAGCGGCACTCGCTCGGCGAGCTCGACCAGGGCGTGCTCCACGACATCGGCCTGGCAGACATCGGCGCGCATCGACACCCGGTCGAGCATGGTGGTGATCGCGGACGCCGCCTCGAGACTGATGGTCGCCGCCTGCAGGGCGGCAGCGACGTGCGGGTGCCGCGCCGGCATCCGCTCGCCAACGAAGGTCTGCCGCTCGGTCGTGGCGACGCCGACGGCGATCAGTCGTTGCGCGTCGGCGCGCGACCCGCCGGTGGCCGCGGCGACGAGTCGCACCGGATTGTGGAAGCCCTGCGCCTTCGCGAACCCCACCTCCCCGAACTCGGGCCCGGACCGCTTCGCCACCTCGGCGGCGACGCTCGCGAACAGGGCGTCGACATCGCGCCGCACCTTCGCGAGCCCGTCGACGGCCTGCATGAGCCCGGCATCGCCCATCTGCTCCGCCTCGACCTGCGCCGACCCGCGGATGGCGCCCCACGCCGGCATCGCGCCGACCCACGCGTCGCGAAGCGCCGCCAGATCACGCTCGAGCGCGACCAGAGCGCCCGACGCCGGAGGCGTGTCGGGCGCGAGTCGCGGGGGCTGTTCCATGACTCCATCCTGCAGGTACCCACCGACATCCGCTCGCACCGGAAATCGCGTTCGATCAGGCATTCTGCCTGTGGATGAATCGCCCGAACCCGTACCTGTGGAGGAGGAGTGCACGACTCCCCGTGGGCGCGAGCGCGCCGAGTCAGCCCGTCCAGCCCCGCCGTTCGGCGACGATCGCCGGGGTCATCCGCGAAATCAGGTCGAGGGGGGAGCGGGTCCGCGTGACGGAAGGTCACCGAGTCCTTGCCCGACCGGTACGGCGCCACCTCCGACTCGAGCGGCTCCGGCAGCGGGGGAACGAGGTAGACGCCGATGTGCCGCTTCCATCCGGCGAAGTGGAGCGCGTACCGCCCGCCGAGCATCACCGCGGCGAGGCCGTAGCGCATCCGCTCCTCGGGATCGGGCACCTCGGCCCGGATCGCCCCGCGAACCTGCGCGACCCGCGCGGCGATCACGTCGGGGAACGACGCGACGCACTCGTCGACGCTCTGGACGGTCATGAGGGGAATGGTGCCAGTGCGGATGCCGCTGCGCCGCCCGCTCGCCGCCCGCTCGCCTGACGCCTGCCTTCCGAGCTGATGCCGGGCTGACGCCGGCTCAGGCCGTCGCCGCGAGCGCGCGCACGGCGCGCTCGACCGCGGGACGCACGTCGAGCTCGGGGTCGACTGTGAGTCGATGCAGGGCCAGGCCGTCGCCGAGGGCCATGAGCGCGCGCGCCGCCGGCACCGGGTCGGGGATGCCGGCTGCGGCGATGAGCCGGTCGGTCCACTGTTCGAACTCGCGACGCTGGCGGCGCAGTGGTTCGAGCAGTTCGGGGTCGGCGGCGAGTTCGACGAAGAGGGCGTAGCGCGCCCGGGTGCGGGTCGCGGCCGGGCCGGTCTGCACGAGCAGCACGGCGCAGAGTCCCTCTGCGATCGAGTCGGGCGTCGGCTGCTCGAGCAGCTCCGGCGCGAAGTCGGCGCGCTCGAGTTCGGCCATCCAGTCGATGATGCCGGCGAGCAGCGCTCGCCGGGTGCGGAACCAGTTCGAGGTCGACCCTGCGGGCAGCCCGGCCCGTTGATCGACGCGCGCGTGGCTGAGTGCCCGCACGCCGTCGGTGCCGAGGACCTCGACCGCCGCCTCGAGCGCTCGCTCCCTGGTTGCTGCAGCCATCGGCGCCCCTCACGTCGCGTACGTCCACGAGTCTCGCACGGGCGCGCGTGGCGCCGTGGCATCCGTGTGCGCCGTGGCATCCGCGGATCGCGTCGGGGTCGGCGGGCCGGGCTCAGTCGGCTCGCCGGATCCAGTCGAGCGTGAGGTTCGCGACCGCGTCGGGCGCCTCGGCGGGGAGCAGCTTGCCCCCGTCGTCGACGAACGCGAACTCGACGTCGTCGGCGAATCGCTTGGGGTTCGCGCAGAGGCGGCGGATGAGCGGCTCGTCGAACCTGGTGTCGACCCGGCCGAATGCGAAGAGCGTCGGGACGGTCAGTCGCATCCGCTTGTACACGCCACGGCTCAGCCGCATCGACTCGGGGATCACCATGCCTCGGTAGAGCTCGCGGACCGCCTGGTCGATGGCGGGGCGCTGCATGGGTGCGAGGTGGGCGTCGATCTCCGCGGCAGACGTGGGTCTCGCGTTGTACTGATCGGCCCACACGCCTCGGAGCGAGCTGCCGGGGCGATGCCAGAGCAGCTTCGGCATGTGCCGGAAGGCGGCGATGAGCTTGGGGCTGAACGAGATGAATCCGGGCGGCACCGAGAGCTGAACCGCCCTCACCACGCGTTCGGGGTGGGCGTAGGCGAGCTGCATCGCGGTGATCGCACCCATGTCATGGCTGACGAGGTGCGCACGTTCGACGCCGAGCGCCTCGAAGAGCGCGAGCAGGTCGTGCAGTCGCGTCTCGCGTTCGAAGCCGGGGTCGTCGGCTTCGGTCCAGCCGGCACCGCGAAGGTCGGGACAGATCACGCGGTAGCCCTGCTCGGCGATCAGCGGCGCGACCTGATGCCACTGCCACCAATGCAGCGGGAAGCCGTGCAGCATGACGACAGGTTCACCGTCGCCCACGGTGGCGACGTGGGTGCGCAGGCCCGGGGTCTCGACGATGAGGTGCTCAAACCCGGATGCCTCGGGGAGTGGCGGTGCGAGATCCGCCGGTGCGGCGATCGATTGACGGCGAGGTTCAGGTGCACGCATGACGACTCCTTCGTCGGCGCGGGGCTACTATGTTTATAGTACAGCGGATGGTGCTCGCAGTCTAGAGCCCCACGGCATCTCCAGGGCGTGAGCCGGGCAGGGCATGGTGCCGCACGGGCGTCAACTTGGCCGTCGGCGGCACTCGTGCCGCCTGCCCGAGCAGGTAGGTCGGTCTGGAGTACTGATGCCGGCCGCCACCTCGTCGAGTCGTCGGCGACGGTGCGCGACGCGCCGACCTGGAGCGCGGAGCAGGGCGAGTTGTCCGACCGGATGGATCACATCGGCGACTGGACGTACGAGAACACCATCGAGAGGATGCGTACGGGCCTCGACTTCGACGAGGAGCGGCGGCACCTGCGGCAGTTCGCACACAAGGAGGAGTTGCTGGCGTACGAGCAGGTGGCATTCGCTATCGGCGCAGGGCGGCCTGGACCCGTCGAACCCGGCGGTCGCTCGCCGGCTGGCCATCAAGAAGCGGCAGGCGCCGAGCCCGATGGATGACCGATTCTGCAGCGCTTGAGAGCCCTCCGCGGCGAGCACGCTCCGCATGCGTGTGGCCGAACTCGAACTTCTTCCTCCCCAAATGGGGGATGACTGCTCGACCTCGCCGTGAAGCATCGATGAAGCAGCATCGAACTGCCGCCCAACCAGCGGTAGCCTGTCGCCACAACGGTGCAGACGGGCGGCCACAAGGCGCCGCGGATGATTCTCGGGGAGAACAAATGGGTGGCGGTTCAGGACTCGCAGTTGTGTCGATTGTCACGGCAACTGTGTCCACGCTGATCGGAGCCGCCTTGGGTGCGGGCGTCACCTTGTTCATCTGGGGCGAGCAAAACTCGGCGGTGCTGGAAGCTGAAGAACGCGAAGTGCGCCGCGCTGTCTACGCAGAATTCCTGGACGCCTCCTCTGCTTACCTAAACGCTCAAATCGCAACTGTACAGGACGAAAAGTATTGTCTGAGCGAGCATGTGGCGAACGTTGATGGCGAGGAGCGCCAGGCGTGCCTTCTGTATTCCCGAGAAATTGTGGATGGCCCTCGCGACGCATGGTTTGAGGCCTTCTCCAACCTGCGGGTATACGGAACAGATGCGATTGTTGCAATCGCCAGGACCATGAACGAGACAACCGACGAGGTTGACCCGCGATTCTTGCCATTCTCCAGCGCCGTCGCGGGACTTGCAGGCAGGGCTGATATGACGCTGGATGAATTGTTTGAGGACACTTCGTTCGACCAAGCAATCGACCCATACAACGATGCCGCAAATGAATTCACTCTCCAAGTGTGCCTGGACACCGCGGTGGATCAAGACCGCTGTACCGCCGCCCTTGCCGAGGAGTAGTCAATCAATGCCGGGCAACGTGAGGCGTGAGGACTAAACTGTGCGATCCGGTTGAGGCAGTTCGCGCACGAGGAGGAGTTGCTGGCGTACGAGCAGGCGGCATCCGCTGCTCGTCGTGAGGCGGCCCGGAACCCGTCGAACGCGGTCGCGCGCCGGCTGGCCGACATCAAGAAGCGGCAGGCGCCGCGTCCGATCGACCAGATCATCACGGGCATCTACGACGGCCTGCGGGTCTCGAACGACCTGCTCACCGTGACCGGTCTGGCCAAGGGCTTCAACGGCACGCCGCTGTTCGAGGGGCTCTCGTTCGACCTGCAGCGCGGCGACCGGGTCGCGGTGCTCGGCTCGAACGGGTCGGGCAAGTCGACGCTGCTGGACGTGCTGACCGGTGAGACCGAAGCGGATGCCGGGACCGTGCGTTGGGCGAAGCGCGTCCGGTTCGTCTCGTACAACCGGGTCTACGCCGGACTGGATCTGGACGACACCGTCGGGCACGCGGTGAACGCGTACCCGGATTCGCTGGCGTTCACGGCGACGAAGAAGAGCGTGAACCGGTTCCTGTCGATGCTGCAGTTCTCCGAGGCCGACCTGCAGCAGAAGATCGGCACCCTCTCGGGCGGCCAGCGCGCCCGCGTCGCGATCGCCCAGTGCCTGCTCTCCGGGGCGGCGGTGATCGTGCTCGACGAGCCCACCAACCACCTCGACATCACCTCGACCCAGGTGATGGAGCGGGCGCTCACGCACTTCCCGGGCGCGGTCATCGTGGTCTCGCACGACCGCTTCTTCGTCGACAAGCTCGCCGACCGGCTGCTGGTGTTCGACGGCGAGCCGCGGGTGCGGGAGACGGCGGCGACGGGGGCGCTCTGAGGGGGTACCAGTCACAGCCGATTCCGGATGCTGCGGGCGCGGGATCTTTACGGCGAGGGCGCAGTGCCTGCTCTCCGGCGCGGCCGTGATCGTGCTCGACGAGCCCGCCAACCACCTCGACATCACCTCGACCCACCGTCTCGTTGAACCGCTCGGGCCTGCCCATGCGCCCGGCCAGGCGCCGCCGCCTGAGCGTGCTGGGCGCCGGGACCTCGCGAACCAGCCGACGAGAGCCGGTGTCGTGGGTACGGCTGCTACTCGGGGTAGGCCCGGGCGTGCAGCGTCCGTGCTGGCGATGTGATGGGAGGAGGACATCGAGAGCCTCATCGCCCGCACGCCAAGATGGCGTGCACGTTCAGGCCAGGCGCGCGCTGCTCCCGAGTAGCGCACGCCGTCCTGGGAGCTCCCGCCACGCTCCTAGTTCATTGCCCTGCGAGCCTCGTCGGGTTCGAGGTCGAACATCGTCTGATTAAATGCGCTCGAGTTGGAGGCAACGTGCGCCTTGAACCACCCCGGCGGAAAAGTGGGGTCACTCGACGACCAGCGCAGGAGCGGACCGACCCCGTTCTTGCGAAAAACCTCTGGATCCGTCCATCTAGATTCTTCCGCCATCGCGAAACGTGCGGAGTGGGCCAGCTGCTCTGCGAACGTAGACACGGCTGCCTCTTGCGGGAGGACCATTTGCGCTTGAAAGAGTGCCAAACTCGAACGCAGCGAGGACTCGACTACTGAGAACCGCTCGAGATTGCGACGCTGATTGATTGCGCATTCTTGCATATTGATGGCGTCCCGCGCAAAAGCGACGGAAGTAATCCTGCGCAACTCCGCTTTGCCTTCGGCCGCGCGATTCGCCTTCTCGGTCCGCAGCACAAGTATGGCGGCAACGATGGAAGCCGCTGCGCCAATAGCGGCACCAATCAATCCCGAAAGCAAGTTATCCAATGTGGCCTCTGGCGGGTCTCTCGGGCCTAGCGGCCTGCCGTACACGATAGGCTCCGCTCCCGTTCGGTAAGTCGCCAGTCACGGGCAATCGCCGACGGACCCTTTCGATGTCGACCGCGAGTTCGCCGCTCGCCACAAGCCAATCCCAGATCTCATTGGCCGGCACGAGGCTCCATTGCACATTGAGGTATTGCCGAATCAACTCCGCTCGATCTACGCGCTCTGCGAGCGTATACGCGTCGGTGACAAGGGGTCTTACCTCATCATCCAAGATGGGGATATCTACGCTTGTGGCATCGATATAGGTAAACATTTGAATTAGAGATTTGTAGCAGTAGGCCCCAACCGTGGAGATTCTAAGCAACTCGTCCGAAGTGCTTCGACCATACCGTCGCGTCGCATCAATGAGTCGGTAACGAAGCGCGAACTCAATGGCTTCCGAAATTTGCGCAGGATCGAAGCCGAGCTCCTGAAGTCCGTCATAGACAGAGGAACTAGAGATATACCCATGCTCCGTGTCAACGTCGCCAGCCTTCTGCACAAACGCGAGCAGCAACGGTGCGAGGAAGTGCTCCCGTCCGTCTCTCGTCGTAAGGCGGAAGAGGTTGGGAACGGGCGAGGAGTCGGGGTCGTAGTAGCGGTGGTCACCGAACATGATCGACCTGAGGAACTCATGGGCGGGGATGGTGTATCCCCTCTCGCGCTGGACATCGATAATCTTCTGAGTGGCGATGTGGCCGCTACCGATGAAATCGGTTACAAACTGGAGCGCGAGTCGCATGTTGCCGCCAGCAAGATTGTCAAGAAGGCGAGCGAGTGGATCGTTGGACTTCAAGTTGTCTGCCAGCATTTCCAGGAAGATCTCGAGGCTCTCGCTATCAACCTGAACACCGCCCGGGAAATTTCCGATTCGGCCGCTCTCACGCAATTGATCAAGAGCAAAGTTAACTCGAAGGCGGAGCATCACGTCCGTGCGCGGCGGCGAGATGGTGAAGACCCGCGGATGGTACCCCGAGATGGCGCCTTCGCGCTCAGAGTTGTAAAAGGTCTCCGGGCGAAGTGTTACGAACACCGTGGCGGGCCATCGCTGAGCGAGTTCGTTGGCGATGAGAAATAATCCGTTCTGGTCGCTGGCGTCACGCTGATCGACATTATCGAGGAATATCACGACTTGCCGGTGCCAGGACCGAGTAATCCACTCAAATGCTGCCTTGAGATATGTCGATCTGTCGCGAACAATCTCTTGAATGAACGCGACCTTCTCGGCTGTGTAAGCCGCTGGGTCTACATCTCTGAGCCGGCCGGCCGGCGAGTTCTCGAACCGCTTGAGATGAGTGCGGAGTGCGTCCTCAACAAAGCTCATGGCTAGTACATCGGTCCCGTATTTCGATTCGAGCTGATCGATGCAGGATTGCAGAACGTGATCTGACAGCGAGCTTAGGGCAGAGGACGAGCCAAAGTCGACGTAAATACAGATACTCTCGCCGAGAATCTCTTGGGCGTCGACGTGAATGAGTCGCTCGATGAAGGTGCTCTTCCCGGCACCGACATCACCCAGCAAGATGATCGGTCGGTTTGAAAGAGCGGCCTGAAGAATATCGGCCGAGAAACCCTTGGTCATGCCTCTTCGTGTGTTGATTGGCGCCACGGATGCGGTGCCTACCTCGGTTAGAATTTCGTACCGTGTGGCGAGGATCTGCCGGCTAACTTCTGCGTACTGAGAGAGCGCTCCACTCGTGGCGTAGCACTCGCGGAGGAACTCGTCCTGCAGCTCGGGTAGCTCCTCGAGATCGCCGAGGAACAGGTCTCCCAAGATTTGCAGGCCAGTCTGGAGGTCGTTCCGCCGTTGGCTTCCGGGGTAGTTGGTCAGTCGGAACGAGAGCGGCTCCGGAGGTAGTGATGCCCCGGCCTTGAGCAGTTGTTGGAGTCGACGATCGTGCACTCCCTCCGGTGAGAGTGCGTTCCACAGCAGTAAGAACTCGTCTACCATGGCGTCGGGCGAGCCAAAGACGAGTGCCTTTCCCTCGAGCGGCGGAATGCCATCGGATCGTGACGCCATGAATGCCACGAGCTGCTTCCCATTGAAAGCAACCGCGACTGGGATGCCTCGTTCTTGTGCGTATCGTGCAGCCTGCTCCAGGGCGGTTCGCAGTGGCCGCCCGATAGTTCCGCGCGTGAGGCCCGGCAGGGACAAGACTGCAGCGCCAGTGCCCGCAGGGAGTTCGAATGATAGCCCCACACGCTTGGCCTCAAGGACGAAATGCGCCCCTCCCTGACCCACGTGGTAGTCAATGAATCCCGACTCGGTGTGCTCCTCGGCGCGAACCTCGCGGTCTTGCCAGCCCAGAACGTCCGTCAGGAGATGATTGATGATTCTCAGTCGGGTGTCCGCTTCGTTGACGTCGTCGTCGACGGCCTGGCGTATCTCGACTGCAAGGTCATCCATCGACGAGGCGGCACGATCGAAGGGGATCATGAGGACAACATATTCTCCGGGTCCGACCCGCGGGCGAGCGACATGCCATCCCGCGGGTCGCTCGGACGGGAATACCCGCAGCTCCACCACGTTGAACTTGAGCGTACCCAACTCAAGTGCCCAGGAGGACCTAGGTGCCAGACGACTTCAACGAGGCCGGCTCGAGCTCGTTCGACGAGTTCCTGAGCCGCTACCTCGCGGGTGAGCAGGCCAGGCAGGCGCGGTCGATCGACCTCAGCCGGTTCCTGACCTCGCGCACCCAGAGCATCCTGCAGCGCGCCGGGCGCTTCGCGCTCGAGCGCGGGCAGACCGAGCTCGACGCGCTGCACATCCTGCGCGTCATCGTCGAGGACGAGTCCGTCGCGCAGGCGATCACGCGCGTCGGCGCGAGCCCCGAGCGCATCATCACGGCGACCGAGGCGCGGCTGCCCGCGGCATCCGACACCGCCGACGTCAACTCGGCCATGATCACCCCGAGCGCGAGCCGCGCGCTGTTCCACGCGTACCAGGTCGCACGCTCGAGCGGGTCGACGTACATCGACCCCGAGCACCTCTTCTTCGCGCTCGTGCTCGGGCAGGACGCCCCCGCCGGGCAGGTGCTCGCGCGGGCCGGCGTCACCGCCGACGCGCTGGCGGCCGGGCTCGGCGAGCACGTGGCATCCGCTCAGGGCGAGGGCACCGACACCGCGAACGACGGTTACGGCGAGCAGACGGATGCCGCGGCATCCGCCACCCCCATGCTCGACAAGTTCGCCATGGACCTCACCGAGCGCGCCGCGAACGGCGAGCTCGACCCCGTGATCGGACGCGCCGACGAGATCGAGCAGACCATCGAGATCCTCAGCCGCCGGACGAAGAACAACCCCGTGCTGATCGGCGAGGCCGGCGTCGGCAAGACCGCGATCGTCGAGGGCCTGGCCCGCGCGATCGTCGAGGAGAACGTGCCCGAGGCGCTGCTCGGTAAGCGGGTCGTCGCGCTCGACCTGCCCGGCATGCTCGCCGGCACCCGCTACCGCGGCGACTTCGAGGAGCGCCTCACCAAGACGATGGAGGAGATCGCCGAGCACAAGGGCGAGCTCATCGTGTTCATCGACGAGGTGCACACGGTCGTCGGCGCCGGTGGTGCCGGTGAGGGCGGCATGGACGCGGGCAACATCCTGAAGCCCCGCCTCGCCCGCGGCGAGCTGCACCTCGTGGGTGCGACCACGCTCAAGGAGTACCGCACCATCGAGAAGGACCCCGCGCTCGAGCGCCGGTTCCAGCCGGTGCGCGTGGGGGAGCCGTCCATCGAGGACGCGGTGCAGATCCTGCACGGCCTCCGTGCCGCGTACGAGGACCACCACGGCGTCACCTACACCGACGACGCCCTCCGCGCCGCCGTCGAGCTCAGCGCCCGATACCTCACCGACCGCGTGCTGCCCGACAAGGCCATCGACCTCATCGACCAGGCCGGCGCGCGCCTGCGCCTCAAGCTGGGCGTGAAGGTGGATGTCTCGGAGCTGATCTCGCGGTTGGCTGACCTCGAGGCCGACAAGAACGCGGCCGTGCGGGCTGAGCACTACGAGGAGGCGTCGCGCATCCGCGACGAGATCTCGAAGGTGCAGGAGCGGCTCGACGAGGCGACCGAGAAAGCCGCCGCGCAGGGGCGTGCCGTGGCATCCGCTGCCTCGGAGGGCGTGGCCGCGCCGACCGTCGTCGACGAGCCGCAGATCGCCGCCGTGATCTCGCGGGCCACCGGCATCCCGGTCAACCGCGTCACCGAGGGCGAGCGCGAGCGCCTCGCGAACCTCGAGGGCGAGCTGCACGCCCGGGTCATCGGGCAGGATGACGCGGTCACCGCCGTCGCCCGCTCGGTGCGCCGCAACCGCACCGGCATGGGCGACGCCCGCCGGCCCGTCGGGTCGTTCCTGTTCCTCGGGCCGACCGGCGTCGGCAAGACCGAACTGGCGCGCGCACTCGCGGCGAGCCTGTTCGACGACGAGGGCGCGATCATCCGCTTCGACATGAGCGAATTCGGCGAGCGGCACACCGTGTCGCGTCTCGTCGGCGCCCCTCCCGGATATGTCGGCTACGACGAGGCCGGCCAGCTCACGGAGCGCGTGCGGCGCAACCCTTACTCGATCGTGCTGTTCGACGAGATCGAGAAGGCGCACCCCGACGTGTTCAACCTGCTGCTGCAGGTGCTCGACGACGGACGCCTCACCGACGGCCAGGGGCGCACGGTCGACTTCCGCAACACGGTGGTCATCATGACCTCGAACCTCGGTTCGGAGTTCCTCGCGTCGCGGTCGGGTGCGCTCGGCTTCGTGGCGTCGACGGATGGCTCGGGGTTCTCGTCGGCCGACGACGTGAAGGCCCGCGTGATGGGCAAGGTGCGCGAGGCCATGCGGCCGGAGTTCCTGAACCGCATCGACGAGATCGTGCTGTTCCAGAAGCTCTCGTCGGCGGAGATCGCGCAGATCGTGCGCCTCATGCTGGGGGCGACATCCGCTCGCCTGGCCGCTCGCGAGATCGGCTTCGAGGTGGCGGATGCCGCGGTGGCGCTCCTCGCGGAGCGCGGCTACGAGCCCGAGTACGGTGCCCGCCCGCTGCGCCGTCTGATCCAGCGCGAGATCGACGACCGCATCGCCGACCTCTTCGTCACCGGCGCCCTCGGCGACGGCGAGGCGGTGCGGGTGGATGCCGCGGACGGCGAGTTCGTCGTGGCATCCGTGCCGAACGCCACGGTCACCCTGTCTGACGCCGCCTGACCTCTTCACGGGCCGGATCTGGCGCGGGAACTGCGCGCCGGATCCGTCCGGTTCGTGAGCGGGCCGTGCGATGGTCAGGCCGCGGTGAGGCGCGCGGAGACGAGCTGGAACCAATCCTGGCTCGAGCTGCCGTTCGCGTTGACGGAGATCCGCAGTGTTCCGGTGGTGCCACGAAGATGCTGTGGGATCGCCAGGGCGGTGGTGAGGAGCGGATTGCGAAGCCTTCCCCGGTGACCCAGCGCCGGTTCCCTCCTGATGCGGGCGCGTTCGAGGAGCATCACTGACTCACGGTTCCGTTCGAATGCCACTGCGAGTTCGATGCCGTGGTCGACGACACGGCGCGCCGCGTGTAGGCCGCCAAGGAGCCTCAGGACCGAGTAGCTCGTGGGAAACGTGACCGGCCATTCCGCATCAACCCATCCCATGGAGGTCCACTGCGGGTGCAGATTGAGCGAGGGGCCCGCGTACGTGCGTCCGTCCTGCAATTCCATCTGCGCGTCGCGCCGCACCGATCCACGATGACCGGAGGCATCGCCGAGCGTGATCGAGCGCTGGTCGGGCCCGACCCGGAACTGCGCTTCGTCCAACCGGGCCAGGAGATCCACGAACACACGTGCGGTCGGTACCACGGTTGCCTCGGTCAGGTAGAACCAGTCGCGGCCCGAGCTCGCAAGCGCGTCCACCCGAACTGACAGCTTCACTCGCCGGCCGGCGTACCTCGCGAGGTCGACGACGAGAGTGCCGTGCGGTCGGTCAGGACTGACGTGGACGTGTCCGAGCTCGACCGGCACTCGCGCGCTCATCGGATCGAACGGTCCGGCGAATGCGACCGAAAGCTGCACCCCGTCTGACCCTGACGCTCCCTCTGCGAACGCGCCGCTGAGATAGAGTCGGCCGCCATGCTCGGGCACGCGTACCTCGAAGACACCCTTCACCGCACCATCGGGAACCCACGGCGGCTGCAGCGCGAGAGCCCGCCGGAAGCGCACCCCAGGCATGGCCGTCGAGACCGGGTTCGTCGACATCAAGACGACGGCTCCACTGGGCCGCGGTTCATCGACGATGACTAATCTCCCCGTGTGATCGCTCCACGACGCGCCCGCGTGTCGAGCCAAGAGGTCGTCTGCCCGATAGGCGGCATCCACCACAGCGTCGCCAGCCGGATCTACTGACATGCCGGTGAATGACCACCAGTACTCGCCCGCGTGGTTGAGCGTCGTACGCCCGGCATGACGCTCCTCCGCTATGCGCGTGCCGCCACCGTCGGTTCCGAACGCGCTGTCCCACTGATCGGAACGGTGGATCAGCCGCCCTGCCACTCGCTTAGCGCCGCCCTTCGTCGGCACGAATTCCCTCATTCGAGGATCGATCGCGTACGCGAATATTCCATTGGGGAGCCGGGGCGACTCACTTTTGGCGTAGTCGTGTCGCTGCCGATTCTCGAGCACCAGGAACTCCGGATCGCCCTGCGGGCCGTTCGGGAAACGCGTCGCTGAGTGGTTCGTCTCGAGCTCGGGGAGTCGTAGCGCTGGATGGGTTCGGCGGGCCGCGGTCGTTGGAGCCATGAAGCACAGCCGCTCACGCGCGAACGAGCTCGTCCCGACCGGGCCATCGCTACGGATGATCGTGGTCATGACCTCATGCCAGGTGCTGTCGAATCGCCACGGTATGCCGTAGATGTCGCCGGGGAAGGGGCCGACCATGTGCATCAATTCGTGACGGATCGTCGATTGAGGCGCGTACTCGAGCTCTTCAGGCCGCGGCCGCCGCGCGAATCTTGAGGTCGCGGGGTCGATGTTCTGCGCCTGCTGGCGTGTGGCGCTGGACGAGCAGAACGGGAGGTCTGCGAACTCGTCCCAGCCGGAACGCCAGAGGTCGCCGCGGCGGTGTTCGAGCAGCTTGGACCGAATGCCTTCCAAGGTGCGCGTCGTGCCGCCGCTGGCGAGCATGTCGGTGTGGAGGAAGTAGATGCCATCGGGAGTGCGATCGCCGACGCGAAACGAAGCGCGGTCCCCGATACCCGCATGCGACATCGCCTTCGCGAATTCTCCGGCGTGACCCGGGTCACCCTCTGGCCATTTCCCGCCGTCGATCCAGTGAGCCATCTGATGGCACTCCCGGTCACTTTCGAACCATTCCTCAACCACGCCCTCCAGTCGGACGCGCCCGCCGGACAGACGGGCAAAGAACTCGCTCACACTCTCGCGAACACGCCCCCCTCCGGGCATCCGCAGGTCGATCCCGGTCCCGAAGAAATAGTCGACGAGGAGTTCGCGAGACAAGCCGGCGGGCGCGGGGACATCGGGGAATGCGACGGGCAGTACTCGAAGAAACCAAGTCATCGGGCCGCGTTGAGGGATCAGTCCAGCTCCGTCTTCGATGTGCCAAGTCAGCGTCGCGCGCTCGAAACTCTGTCGCACACTGCCGTCAGTCCCGACGAGGGCTCGGGCCGTCGGGTATCCGGGCCCTGCCAACCAGGATTGGAGTGCGAACTTCTCGTAGATGCCCCCGCTGATCGCATGCGCCCCGAGATCGGAACGCCAGTAGACCTGGCCGTCCATGAAGTCGTGGTACGCACCTCCGCGCCGCCCCCCGATCGGCATCTCGTCGCTTGTGGGATATCCGAGCGTGCCGCTCGGACCGCCGGCCAGTCGATACTCCGCCGCGATCGCACCGTGAACCTCATGAGCCCCTGCCATGGGGTGCCAGAGGATTAATCCGTGCTCGAATAGCCGCATTCGCCCGCCGTCGGGCGCATCAGTCTCGATGCCCGTGGGGCGCCCGACACGATCGGGAATGCCCGCTTCGGCATACTTTCGCTCGATCTGGCTCATATGCCGACCGTAGGAGTCGTGCGACCGCGGCGGGTAGTGGCGGTTACGACATTCGCATGATGAGTCTCAGGAAATTGTCGAGAAGGCGCACCCCGACGTGTTCAACCTGCTGCTGCAGGTGCTCGACGACGGACGCCTCACCGACGGACAGGGTCGCACCGTCGACTTCCGCAACACGGTGGTCATCATGACCTCGAACCTCGGTTCGGAGTTCCTCGCGTCGCGGTCGGGGGCCCTCGGCTTCGTGGCGTCGGCGGATGGCTCGGGGTTCGCGTCTGCCGACGACGTGAAGGCTCGCGTGATGGGCAAGGTGCGAGAGGGCATGCGGCCGGAGTTCCTGAACCGCGTCGACGAGATCGTGCTGTTCCAGAAGCTCTCGTCTTCGGAGATCGCTGAGATCGTGCGGCTCATGCTGGGTGCGACATCCGCTCGCCTGGCCGCTCGCGAGATCGGCTTCGAGGTGACGGATGCCGCGGTGGCGCTCCTCGCGGAGCGCGGCTACGAGCCCGAGTACGGTGCCCGTCCGCTGCGTCGCCTGATCCAGCGCGAGATCGACGACCGCATCGCCGACCTCTTCGTCACCGGAGCGCTCGGCGACGGCGAGGCGGTGCGAGTGGATGCCGCCGACGGCGAGTTCGTCGTGGCATCCGTGCCCAACGCGACGGTCGACCTGGCCGAGGCGGCGTAACCACGGCCCGGACTCGACGCGGCACGGTGTCAGGCGTGGAGTCGGCTGCGGGTGGTGCGCTCACTTCGTCGCACCAGCGGTCACCCCGTTGTAGATCCACCTCTGCAGGATGAGGAAGATGATGATCGTCGGGATGATGACGATCATCGTGCCGGCCGCGATCACCTCCCAGTACGCGCCGAAGGGTCCCTTGAAGCGGAACAGCGCGGTCGATATGACCCCGAGATCACGCGACGGCATGTAGAGGAACGGGATGTAGAACTCGTTGTAGATGGCGATGCCCTTGATGATCACGACTGTCGCGATCGCCGGTGTGAGCAGGGGGAGGATGATGCGCCGGTAGATCGTGAATCTGCTCGCGCCGTCGACCAGCGCCGCTTCGTCGAGTGACTTCGGGATTGACTGCATGAACTGAACGAAGATGTAGATCGAGATGATGTCGGTCCCCATGTAGAGGATGATCGCCGACCACGGCGTGTTGTAGAGGTGCAGCGCCGTGACGACCTGGAAGGTGGCGACCTGGGTCGTGACCCCCGGCACGAGCGTCGCGAGGAGGAACAGTCCGAACACGACGCGCTTGCCGCGGAACTCGAACCGGTCGAGTGCGTACGCGACCATCGTGCCGATGACGATTGTCCCGGCGACCGAGAACAGCAGGATGAAGGACGTGTTCGCGAACCCGCGGAGCATGTCGCCCGCGGTGAACGCGGTGATGAAGTTCTCGAGGTTCAGCCAGTTGGCCGGCGGTGTCAGCGGGCTGGTGGTCGAGTACTCCTCGCGTGACTTGAACGCCGCGAAGAGTACGACGACGAGCGGCACGAGCGCGACGAGCGACGCGACGACCAAGGATGAGTACTTGCCGGTTGCGGCGATGGCGCGCATCAGGAGAGGCTCACCTTCTCGTCGGGTACGACCCGACGTTGGATCCAGGTGATCACGAGGACGATCACCAGTAGCACGACCGCCATCGCTGATGCCAGACCGACCTGCCGGAACTGGAAGGCGCTCTGCACGGTCTGTATGACGAAGGTCGAGGTGCCGTTCGCGCCGCCGGTCATGATGAACGGGATCTCGAAGACCGACAGGCTGCCGGCGACAGCCAAGATGAACGAGAGGCTGATGATGCGCTTGATACCGGGCGCGATGATGAACCGGAACTGCTGCCAGCGGTTCGCTCCGTCGAGCTCGGCGGCCTCGTAGAGCTCACCGGGTATGGACTGGATCGCGCCGAGGAACAGCACGAAGTTCAGTCCCATGAATCTCCAGACGCTTGTGGCGGCCAGCGAGACGTTGGCAACGTCCGGGTCTCCTATCCAGTGGCGCGAGAGGTCCTGCAGCCCGAATATCGCGAGCAGGCTGTCGAGCGTGCCGCCCGGCTGGAAGAGATAGAGGAAGACGAAGCCGACAGCTACGCCGTTCAGGAGGTACGGGAAGAAGAGGATGCCCTTGAAGAAGTTCCTGAATCTCGTGCGGAACGACAGGATGGTCGCGAAATACAACGCGAGCCCGATCTGGATGAACGACGCGACGAAGTAGTACAGGCTCACGACGAAGACCTGCCAGTACTTCGGGTCGGTGAAGACGCGCACGTAATTGTCCGTGCCGACCCACTCCTTCACCGGGTCGAGACCGTCCCACTTCGTGAAGCTGTACCAGATCATGTTCGCGACCGGTACGTACGTGAATGTGATCAGCAGGGCGAGGGCGGCGAGGAGGTAGGGCCAAGGTCGCACGGCGGCGAGGAGCCGTCGAGGCTTCCGCCCGGTGGGCAGGCCTGCCTGCGCAGCCCCGCCCACCGGAGGTGACGGTTCGCCGTGGTGCACGGCGGAACCCGAGTCGGGTGTCGTGGTGATGCTCATGGGTATTCCTCCCGGACGGGTTCCGGCTCGTGGGGCGAACCGAGGAGCGACGATCAGTTGCAGTCGGTGGTCAGCCGAGCACCTCGTCGCGCGCGTCCGACCATCGCGCGTTCAGTTCGTCGAAGAATGACTCCTTGTCGCCGTCGGCCGCGCCGCGCGCGACATCGACGAGCTGCTGGCGGTAGATCTGCCCGCGCAGGTCGATCTCGGAGGCCGCCATGACGTCCTCCTCGGCAGTCGCCATGTCGTCCGGAGCCGGGTCGAGCGTGACCAGCTCGACGCCCGAGTCGATGAAGTCCTGGAGTGCAGGGGGGAACTCACCGTCCAGGTCGGCGGGGATCATTCCCTGGCTCTGCGCGAACCCGGACTCTGCGATGAACCAATCGATCCACGCCCTCGCGGTCGCCTTGTTGTCGGAGTTGACATTGATGCCCGCCTTGTAGTCGCCGCCGGCCTGCGCGTGGAATGAGCCGTCGGTCTGGTAGGGGAACGGCAGGAACCCGATGTCGTCGGCGCTCGCCCCGGCATCTTCAGCGGCCGCCTGCATCTGCCCGATCGACCACGAGCCGAGGAGCATCGCCGAAACCTCGCCGGTGCCAAGGAGCGTCTTCGACTCCTCCCAGTTCGTCGTCAGCGGGTCTTCCTCGTTCAGCCCGGCGGCCACGATGTCGTACAGCAGGCCGTCGGTGATGTACTGGATCTCACCCTCGCTCCACGGTGCGTCCGACTCGACGACGATGGTCGCCGCAGACGGGTCGGCGAGGATCGCGCGCTGGCTGTTCCAGATGCTGAGCGGCCAGCCATCCTTGTAGTTCGTGTAGAACGGGATGGAACCGTTGCCCTTCACCGCCTCCAGCGCGGCGAGGAATTCGTCCGGCGTCGTCGGTGCCTCGGTGACGCCCGCCTCCTCCCAGATGCGCTTGTTGTAGACCACGCCCTCGGCCACACCGCCGAGCGAGAGGCCGTACACCTGTCCCTCGAAGGCCTGTTCCTGCGTGAATCGGTACTCGCCTGAGAGCTCGCTCTCGTCGCCGAGGGGCTCGAAGAATTGCGGCAGTTGGTCGCGCGTCACGGTGTTCGGGATGAGGAGCACGTCGCCGTACTCCGTCGAGCTCATGCGGGTGGTGACTTCGCCCTCGTAGTCGGTGATCGCCTCGAACTTGACGCTCGTGCCCGGGTACTCGGCGGTGAACTCGGCGGCATAGTCCTGGAAGACGGTGTCGACCAAGTCGGTGCGGTTGGTGAGCACGGTGATCTCGCCCGTGATCTCACCTTCGTCGGCGGTGACGTTGGTCCCTCCGCCGGCCGCGCAGCCGGTGAGGAGGGCGGCGACGGCCGCGCCGGCGAGCAGGTGCCTCGGTGCCATGGGAGTGTGCTCCTTCTGTCGTCGTTGACGTGTTCTCTTGCGCGGCCACTCGGCCGCTCGCAGTGACAAGCGTGCGGGTTCACCGGCTCCCGTGTCAAGACTTAGATAATTAATTTATGCACTTGGGATGAAGAGTCGGAACATCGCTGGCGTGTGGCGCGGATCGTTGGTCGCTCCGCGCCGACTCAGATGCCGTCGCCCGTCGCGCCGGGGCCGTAACCCGGGGTGACGCTGCCCTGGAGGACGAGCGCAGCAGCGCCCACCGCGGCGGAATCGCGCGGGTTCGCCGAGAGTTCGACCGTGATCGGATGAAGTGCACGGGCGAACGCGCGTGCCGATAGCGACTCGCGGATCGCGGCCGCATAGATGGATCCGGCGATGGCGAACCCCGGCCCCGCCAACACGATGTGCTCGACGTCGAGCAGGTTGGCGAAGGTGAGCGTGGCGGAGGCGATACGATCGGCCGACTCCGTGATGAGTGCGTGTGCACGTTCGTGCCCGCGGATGGCAGCCATGGCGAGTTCGTCGAAGGCGCGTGAGTCGTCGCCGTCGAGGACGAGGTCGACGGCGACGCCCGGGTCGGCACGCGCGCTCGCCACGATGGCGGACGGCGACGCGTACCGCTCGAGGCATCCGCTATTGCCGCAGAAACATGCTCGGCCGCCGGGTTCGACGGTGATGTGACCGAGCTCGCCCGTGTTGGAACTCGCGCCCCGGAAGAGTGCCCCGTTGAACACCATGCCCGCGCCGATACCGGTCCCCATGTAGAGGCCTGCGAACGTGGTGTCCCGCGAGATCTGCCGGCTCCAGTACTCGCCGACCGCACTCGCGGCGGCGTCGTTGTCGACCAGCACGGGAACCGGCACTGACCGCCGTATGGCGTCGCGAAGTCTGAAGTCGTGCCATCCCCGCAGGCTGGGCGGACCGAGGATCGCGCCCGTCGCCGGATCTATCGGACCGGGGGTGACCACAGCCAGGCCGGCGATCGCGGACTCATCGAGGCCGAGGCCCCGGGTGAACTCGCGGTACAGGGTGGCGATGCGCGCGACGACGCCGTCGGCGTCGGACGGGTCGATGTCGGTGACGCGCTCGCGCCCGAACACCCCGCCGCGGGTGTCGGTGGCCACGCACACAATGCCCTCGGCGCCGAACTGCATGCCGATTCCGAACGTCGCGCGGGAGTTGATGGCGAGTAGTGAGCGGGGTTTCCCCCGTGTCGAGACCGTCGTCCCAGTTTCGCGAATGACGCCTTCATCGAGCAGGCGGCGGACGATATTCGAGATCGACGGTTGGGTCAGGCCGGTCGCCTCGGTGAGTTCCACGCGGCTGATGGGCCCTGCGGAACGTATCAGGTCCACCACGAGCGCGCGCGAACCTGGGCCGCTCGTGGTGGCTTCGCGACGTGCCATCTGCTCCTCCGGACCCGGTTGCGTCGACGCGACCTCCGGGCGTGCAAGTAGGTTAGTTCACGTCGGAGCGAGGCTGCCGCGGCGCGGTAGCGGGGAGAGCAGATGCGATCGAGCGAGGATTCCGGGCCGCTGCCCGTCGGCATGGTACTGGCGAGGGCGACGGAGTTCCTGGGCGAGGAGCCCTACTACCACGAATTCGTCGCGGGGGTGGAGCGAGTGCTCCTGCCGCTGGGCATCCCCGTCCTCCTGCACGTGCTGCCCACCATCGAAGCGGAGATCGAGTGCTACGAGCGCTGGGCGAGAGACCGCGTCGTGCGTGCAGTGCTGCTCGTGGATCTCGGCGACGACGACCCGAGGATCGAGCGCGTGCGCGAACTCGGCCTGCCTGCGGTCGCCATCTCCGACGCGGACTCCGGCGGCGGACTGGACACGGTGTGGACCAACGACGATGCGGCGATGCGCGAGGCGGTCGCCTACTTGGTGGAGCTCGGGCATCGGCACCTGGCGCACGTTTCGGGGCCGACGCGCATGTCGCACTCGCGAATACGGAGTGACTCGTTCGAGCGAGAGTGCCTCGCGCGCGATGTCGCGGCCCAGCAAGTCGTCGGCGACTACTCCGAGGTGTCGGGAGAGGAGGCGACCCGGCAGCTCCTCACGTCGGAGCAGCCGCCCACGGCGATCGTCTTCGACAACGACCTCATGGCGCTCGGCGCGCTCACCGAGGCCGGCCGCCTCGGCGTCCGTGTGCCGGACGAGCTGTCGATCCTGGCCTGGGACGACTCTTCGCTCAGCCAGCTGGCGCAGCCGCCGCTTTCGGCGATGAGTCACGATGTGCAGCGGGTCGGGGAACTCGCGGCGCGTGCTGTTCTGAACGTACTCCGTGGCGGCGTTCCGGAGGCGAGGGATGCGTCGCACGCGACACTCGTGGAGCGTGGGACCACCGCACCGATCTAAAATAAATTACTAATCAAAGTACTTGACACTGGCTCCCCAGCCTGTGCATGCTGGTGCTCGTTCGCAAGGAACGAGCGAGGCCATCGCCTCATCCGCCGCCGTAGCCATCCGCTCCGGCCGCCCCCGCCTGCACCACGACGAGGAGCAACTCCGTCATGTCCGTGACCGAACCGGCAGCTCGGCCAGTGGCCGTTACCGCTCTCGCCACCCTCCCGCTCGACGGCGAGTGGACCCTTCGCCGCGTCGCTGGCCCAGTCGACACGCCCGAATGGGCGACCGATGTCGAGCTACCTGCGACGGTTCCCGGTCAGGTCCACACCGACTTGCAGGCTGCGGGCCTGATCGGCGATCTGGACGTCGGACTCGGTGAGCTCGAGCAGCGCTGGATCGGCCGCTCGGAATGGGAGTACTCGCGCGAGTTCCAATGGGATGCAGGCTCGTCGACCGATGGCCGAAGGATCGATCTGGTAGCAGACGGACTCGACACGTTCGCCCGTGTCTCGTTGAACGGAACCGTCATCGCCGACACGACGGACCAGCACATCGGATATCGCTGGCCTGTCGACGGGCTGCTCGAGGATGGCACCAATCGCATCGAAGTCCGTTTCACCTCCGCTTGGGATGCTGCGCTGGAGCGTGAACAAGCCGTGGGACCCCTGCCGAGTCCGTACGACGCGCCGTACCCATACGTGCGCAAGAGCGCCTGCAACTTCGGCTGGGACTGGGGCCCGCAGTACGTGACTGCGGGCATCTGGAAGTCCATCCGTATCGAGCAGTGGCAGGGTCGGCTGGCGCACGTGCGGCCGCTGGTCGAGCTGGACGAAGGACATGGGCATGCGACCGTTCGCGTCCACGCTGAGATCGAGGATGCGTTCGGATCCGGTCGGTCCGCGACCGTGCACGTCGAACTCCGTGACCCAGAGGGGCGCGTGGTCGCGCAAGCCGAGGGCGCTGCCGGAGCAGCCGGCGCCGCGGAGTGCAAGGTCGACGTCGATTCGCCGCAGCTGTGGTGGCCGGTCGGTCTCGGTGCGCAGCACCGTTACTCCTTGCGGGTGCGACTCGAACGCGATGGCGTAGCCCTCGACACGCGGGAGCATTCGCTCGGCATCCGCTCGGTCGCGATCGAGACGCCCCGTGATGAACGTGTGGGCGATCGTTGGCACCTCTTGGTGAACGGTCAGCGCGTCCGCATCCGCGGCTACAACTGGATTCCCGATGACCCGTTCATCGCCGAGGTCAGTCCTCGGCGGCTCGCGGCGCGCCTGGACCAAGCCGTCGCGGGCGCCGCGAACCTCCTGCGCGTCTGGGGCGGCGGCTACTTCGCGACCGAGGAGTTCCTCGACGGATGCGACGAGCGCGGGCTCCTCGTCTGGCAGGACTTCCCCTTCGCGTGCGCCGCGTACGACGAATCCGACGAGATGCGCCAGCTCATCCGCATCGAGGCCGAGCAGGCCGTGGAGCGTCTGGCGTGGCATCCGTCCGTCGCTGTCTGGTGCGGCGGCAACGAATGCACCTGGGGTCGTACGGACTGGGGGTGGGGCGACCTCCTCGGCGACCGCACCTGGGGTGGCGGCTACTACACCGGGTTGCTTCCTGAGGTCATCGCCGAGCTCGACCCGACGCGGCCCTACCTCCCCAACAGCCCTTGGTCCGGCTCCCTCGACGTTCCGTCGAACGACGAGCGCTCGGGCCCCGTGCACCTGTGGGACGTGTGGAACGACCTCGACTACACCCACTATCGCGACCACGACCCCGCGTTCGTGTCGGAGATGGGCTGGTGCGCGCCGCCCGCCCACCACACGCTGCGGCGCGTCGTGCCCGACGGCGCATTGTTGCCCGACAACCCGGGCGTCGTGCACCACATGCGCGCAGCGGAGGGCATGCACAAGCTCGCTCGCGGATTGCAGCCGTATTTCCCCGTGCCGGACGATCCAGACGACTGGCTCTTCCAGACGCAACTCGTCCAGGCTCGGGCCGAGGCCGCTGGCACCGAGTGGCTGCGAAGCAGGGAACGTTGTGCCGGAGTCATCGTGTGGCAGCTCAATGACTGCTGGCCGGGGCTCAGCTGGTCGGCGGTCGACGCCGACGGTATCGAGAAGCCGCTGTACTACGCACTGCGGCACTCGTTCGCCGAGCGCCTGGCGACATTGCAGCCGCGAAACCCGGGTGGTCCGAACGATCCCACCGGTCCCGAAGGCCTCGAGCTCGTCATCGTGAACGACGGGATCGACGGGTGGGCGCCGGTCGCCCGTGTGCGGCGGATGACCTTCGCCGGGGAGGTGCTCGCCGAGGCCACCGTCACGCTCGAGGCCGCTCCGGACACGACGGCGCGAATCGCGCTTCCCGACGAGCTCGGCCTCGCCGTCGACCCGGCGGCCGAGCTCGTCGTCGCCGACGTCGACGGCGTCCGTTCTGCGTGGAGGTTCGTCCCCGACCGCGCCAGTTCCGTGCCCACGGCCCGATTCGCAGTCGAATCGGCACTCGATCGCGGAGCGCTCGCAATCACCGTGCGTGCCGAGACGTTCGTGGGAGAGACGTGCGTGTTCGCGGATCGCCTCGCCGAAGCGGTCGGTGCCGACGCGCGCGAGCTCATCGTCGATCGCATGCTCGTGACCCTGCTGCCCGGCGAGGAGACGGTCTTCCGCCTGACCCGACGCGACGGGACGCCGATCGACTCACTGCCTGCCGCCGCGTCCGTTCGCGGAGCTCTGCGCGCCGCAAACGATCGGGTGCGCGGCTGATGCTCGTGGGCATCGAGACGGGCGGCACGAAGATCGTCGCGCTGCTCGCCGCGGACGCCTCGCCTGAGGGTGTACTCGAGCAGCGGCAGATCCCCACTTCCACTCCCGAGACCACGGGACGGCAGCTGCGCAGGCAACTCGAGGCCTGGAACGCGTTTGGGCAGATCGACGCGATCGGGCTCGCCGCATTCGGGCCAGTCGACCTCGACCCGGCATCCGTCACCTTCGGCACGATTCAGGCGACGACGAAGCCGTCATGGAGCGGCACAGACCTGCGCGAACTGCTCGGCGCGTCGGCGCCAGTGGGGATCGTGAGCGATGTGACCGGTGCGGCGTTGGCCGAGAGCCGATGGGGTGCCGCCGACGGCGACCGCACCGTCGTCTACGTGACCGTCGGAACCGGAGTCGGCGCCGGTATCGTCGTCGACTCCCGTCCGGCAGGCGCGGCGCATCCCGAGCTCGGCCACTTGATCGTGCGACGCCACCCAGAAGACCCGTTCGCGGGCAACTGCCCCTTCCACGGCGACTGCGCCGAAGGGCTTGCGGCGGGCCCGGCGATCGCCGCACGCTGGGGCCGTACGCCGACCGAACTCGGCGATGCTCGCGCGCAGGCGATCGAGATGGCGGCCTGGTACATCGGCGAGGTGCTCGCCGCGACGAGCTTCTGCTACGCACCTGATCGCATCGTGCTCGGCGGAGGCATCCTGAAGCTCCCCGGCATTCGCGCCGCCGCGGAACGCCACCTCCACCGTGCACTCGGGCACGCACTCGACGGGAGGCCGCCTGCACGACCCGGGTTCGTCGTCGCCCCGGGACTGGGCGACCGAGCCGGCGCACTCGGGGCGCTTGCCGTCGCCTCCGACGTGGAGAGGAGGCGGCCCGGGGGACGACGAACCGCCTGACCGGCGCACGCCGGAACGCACTGCAGAGCACGTTGGACGAAGGAGACCACGTATGAGACAGCATGGATTCGGGCGAGCGCTGGGAGTGCTCGCAATCGCTGCGATCGCGACCACCCTGGTCGCCGCGGCACCTGCGGCGGCCGAGCCGCCGCACGCAGAATGGAGTTCGATGAACCACGAGTTCGTCACGCGGGAGGGCACGAGCCTCATGCTCGGCGGTGAGCGGTTGCGCATCAGCGGCGCGAACGCGTACTGGCTGGGCCTTGACGAGAACGTCGGCGGCGTCGACTACCCGACCTACTTCCGCATCGCGAATGCGCTGGACACGGCGGCGGAGCTCGGGGTCAACGTCATCCGGTCACACATGATGACGTCGACGGGCCAGGACGGCGAGAACCCGCTCGCGATCATGCCCGCCCTCGGGGAGTACAACGACGACGCGTTCCACACGATCGACTTCGCCATCGCGTACGCCGGGACCCTCGGCATCCGCTTCGTCCTCCCGCTCACCGACGAGTGGTCGTACTACCACGGCGGTCACCGAGACTTCACGACGCCGTTGGGCCTGGAACCGAACGACTTCTACAGCGACCCCGAGGCTATCGCCGCCTTCGACGCATACATCGAGCGCGTGGTGGGGCGCACGAACAGCATCACCGGCGTTCCGTACGTGGAGGACCCCACGATCATGGCCTGGGAACTCGGCAACGAGCTCGAGAACATGACGCTCGGATGGATCAACGACCGAGTCGACCACCTCAAGTCGCTGGCACCTGACCAGCTGGTGGCCGCCGGGCGGCGGTTCGACATCGACCCGGACACGCTCGAGGCAGCCGAACTCGACATCGTCGACGTGCACTACTATCCGCCCACCGTGGAGCGCATACAGTCGCATGCGGCAACCGTTGCGGCAGCGGGGAAGGTGTACATCGCGGGGGAGTACGGCTCGAACTCCGCCTCCGACGCGCTGCTCGAGCCGCTCGTGGACGATCCGGCCGTCGGCGGCACCTTCTTCTGGTCGCTCTTCGGGCACAACGACCGCGGCGGATTCGTGCCGCACGACGACGGCTTCACGCTCCATTACCCAGGGACGACCGACAAGATGCGCGAGCAGACTGCTGCGATCCGCGGCTACTCCGCAGCGCTCGGCCTGACGGAGGGAGAGGTGCCGCTCGGCCAGCCGCTCATCACGGAGGTCGTGCCGACGGCGGGCATCAACCGCGTCGGATGGCGCGGCGTCGCCGGCGCCGCGACGTACCGCGTCGAGCGTTCGGTCGACGAGAAGGGGAAGATCTGGGAGCTCGTCGGCGAGGTACCCGCCGAGGATTCGCCGCTGCTCGACCCGACTGCAGCCGACGCCGTGCGCTATCGCGTGACGCCCGTCAAGCCTGACGGAGAGCGCGGTCCCGCGTCCGACCCGGTCGAGGTCGGAGCAGGTCGCACGGTCGTGGTCGACCCGCTCGAGTCGCTCGGCCTTGTCGAGGGCGCCGAGCAGGTTCGACTCGACCCGGGTACCGATGGCACCCGTGCCGTCGCCAACGGGTCGGCTCCGTCGCTGACATGGTCGGTCGATGGACTGCGCCGTGCGGAGATTGCGTTGGCGGATGGTAAGCCGAAGCACGTCGAGATCCTCTCGAGCGCTGACGGCGAAACCTGGGTGCCTGCGGCAGTGGGTACCGTGCGCGAGAAGGGGGTGCTGCGGCTCGTCGCCGACGAACTCGCCGGCGATCTCGTGCGCGTGACCTGGACGGACCCCGACGTGGAGATCGACCGCGCGACGCTCGTCGGTCAGCCGGAGCGTGCGGCACTCGTCGACCCCATTGACGATCTGGCGCTGGTCGACTCGTCCGGCGGGCCGATCTCGATCGATGCAGGCAATCCGGGCCAGTTCGGCGGCGATACCGGCCGGGCCAAGCGCGACAGCTCGGAGGCCGCGGAGCTCGTGTGGCGCTGGGACGACATCAGCGGGTTCGACCTGGTCGCGTGGTACTGGCCCGACGAGCCGGTCGACGAGTTGATCATCGAGGGCTCGGCGGACGGGTCCGCGTGGTCGGTGATCGAGCCGACGATCGCGGGCGGCGACGGCAACTGGCGCCGGTTCGACTACACTGCCCGCGGCCTCGAGGGCATCGACCTCATCCGCGTTTCGTGGCCGAACACGGGACAGCCGTGGACGCCGCAGGTCGGCGAGATGCGCCTCTACTCGCCGAACCTCCCGCTGCCGACCGCGCCGGGCGCGTTCACCCTGACGGAGCCGGTCGACGGCGCTACCGGTGTCACCTCGACACCGAACCTGCGATGGAACGGCGCTGCGGATGCTGCGTTCTACCGGGTCGCGGTCGCCGCCGATGCCGCGTTCACCGACATCCTGATGGAGTCGGCGCCCGTCGTGGGCACCGCGTACCGACCCGACATCGAACTCGAGCCGAGTACGACGTACTTCTGGCGCGTGGAAGCCGTCAACGGCTTCGGCGCGACCGAGGGGACGCCTGCGCCCGCAGAGTTCACCACTGCGACGCTGCCCACGGACGCACTGGTCCTCGACGACTTCGAGTCGTACGCGGATGATGCGGCACTCGCGGCAGAGTACGTTCCGAATGGCGGGGGCGGCCCGGTGGTCGCGACGCTGATCGAAGGTGCGTCGGCAGGTTCGGCGGCGGCGTCGTTCTCATACGACCTCGACGGTCCGGGATACGCCGGGGTGATCCGCTCACTCGGCGGCACGCAGAGCTGGTGGGGCTACGACGGTATCGAGTTCGAGATGTCGGGCACGCCCGGAGACACCCTCTCGGTGCAGTTCGTCGCCAACGGGTCCTACTGGGAGGCGTCGGTGCCGATCGAGTCGCAGGGGTGGCAGCACGTGGCGATTCCCTTCGCCGACTTCGCACCGCCGAGTTGGGCGGGCGAGGGTGAGCTCGACCTCACGCAGGTGAGCGAACACTCGTTCTATCTCGGAGGCGGGGGAACAGGCACGCTCCTCGTCGACAACCTCATGACGACGCTGCCCTGACGCGGGCAGCACCACCACCGCGAAGTGCGGGCACCCCTCCCGGGGGCGCCCGCACTCTCGTGCCACGCCGCTCCGCGGCATCCTCGTCTGGCGTTGAGGGGTGAGGGTGATGGCGGGTTGAGGGCATGCCACGCATCGGTACGATCTTCCAGTCCACCTTCCCACCCGAGCGAATGCGGTCGGCCGTCGAGCCTGCGAGGTCGGCCTCGAGGTGACGGATGCCGCGGTGGCGCTCCTCGCGGAGCGCGGCTACGAGCCCGAGTACGGTGCGCGTCCGCTGCGTCGCCTGATCCAGCGCGAGATCGACGACCGAATCAGCGACCTCTTCGTCAGCGTGCGCTCGGCGACGGCGAGGCGGTGCGGGTGGATGCCGCCGACGGCGCGTTCGTCGTGGCATCCGTGCCGAACGCGACGGTGTCGCTGGCCGACGCCGCGTAGCCCGCGGGGCCACCGCCCCCCCCGACGAGTCCCGGAATGCGGCTGCCTCGAGGGCCGGATTCCGGGACTCGTCGCGTGCGGCGGTGCGCTCGTCAGCGGCGGGGGCTGCGGGCCCCGTCGAGTACCGCCTGCAGCGCCGGCCCGAGCCGGGCGGCGAGCTCGTCCACGTGGAGCGGTTCGAGGGCGTCGACCCGGAGGATCCGGGTGTGGAACGCGACGCCCACCATGAGGGCGCTCGCGAGGGCCACGCGGACGGGCGCGTCGTCGTCGTCCCCGGCGAGCGCCGTCGCGTGCGCCAGGAGCGCGCGACCGATCGCGTCGCGGAGGAGTGCCGCCGCCGCCTCGTCGGCGGACGCCGAGCGGATGAGCGAGATGCCGGTCCCGTTCGGGCCGCCGATGAAGCGCTGCAGGAACGTGCGGGCGAGCACCTCGCCGCGGTCCTGCGGCGCCGCCGCGAGGGCCTCGCCCACGAGGAAGAGCGGGTCCTCGGGGATCTCGTGCGCGGCGAGGAAGAGCTCCTGCTTCGATCCGAAGTGGTGCGCGATCAGGGCAGGGTCGACGTCGGCACTCCGGGCGATGGCGCGCACGCTCGTTGCGCTGTATCCGGATGTCGCGATCCAGAGGTTCGCGTCACCGCGACATCGCACGCTGATCGAGCCGACCGATGCGAGACGGCGTCGTCGGGTGCGTGGCATCCGTGCCGGATCACCCTCCGTCGTCATCACCGCACGCGGTGCGGGTGGCGCGCGAGCTACCGGGTCGGCTCCGCGGCATCCGCTGCCGTGCTGTCGGCGGGTGCCGAAGCATCCAGCCGCTCGTTCGCCCCGCGGATGACGAAGATGACGCAGGCGAGGGCCAGTACCCCGGTGCCGAGGTAGAACACGGTCGCAACGGAGACGATGGCGCCGGGCTGGCCGACGCCGGCGGCGAACACGGAGAAGTCCCAGAAGCCGTGCAGGAGCATCGCCCAGATCAGCGAGCCCGTCGTGCGGCGCAGGATGTAGAAGATCGTGCCGCCGAGGAACGCGGAGAACACCTGGGTCAGGGTGGCCGCGACCGGAGAGCCGAGCACGATGTTGACGAAGTGCATCATCGCGAAGAGGGCCGACGTGATGAACCAGACCCAGCCTTCGGAGAGGCGACTGCGCAGGCCGACGAGCAGCAGGCCGCGGTTCACGATCTCCTCGGTGAAGCCGACGAGCAGCAGGGCGAGGGATGCCGCGAAGAACGCGCCGCTGTACGCCGACCAGTCGGTGCCCGCGAGGTTCATCACGCCCGCGATCGCGGCGAGGATCGGGATGAAGATCGGCCAGCGGTGCCGGCTCCGAGCCCGGTCGAACAGCGCCGGCCGCCACCATCCGAGCAGGGTGGTCGTGACGGCGAGCAGGACGGTCGCGATGATGAGCGAGACGCCGCCCCCGAAGAAGAGGTTCCCCGCGCTCTCGCCCCAGGTGTCGTAGGGGATGCCGCTCGCGATCTGGATCGCGAACACCAGCACGACGTAGGCGAGCCAGATGACCAGCCCGATCCAGATGCGCGGTCGGACCTTCAGGCGCGGTTCAGTGGTCGCGGTCACGGTTCCCCCTTCGGGGGCCGGTCACCGCCGACGCCCCCGGCGCGACTCTATACGGTCCGTGCCCGCTAGTGTCGGTGGCACGCGTACGACCCGGGGGGAGTCCATGGCGGCGCAGGCGACCGGATCGAGAGCGCCGCGGCGATTCGCCGCGGTCGTGCGGCGGGCGCCCGCGACCATCGCAACGGTCGCCGCGATCCTCGTCGCGGGCGTCGCGACCGGAGCGCTCTGGTCGCCGTTCGTCGATCATCCGCTCTTCGAGTCCGTCGCCTACGGGCTCCCCGCCTTCACGGAGGGGAGGTTCTGGACCCCGATCACCGGGACGTTCTTCGCCGACCACCCGGTCGTCTACGTGTTCGCGATCGCGAGCTTCGCCGGCATGGCGTTCCTGGAGCTCCGTCGCGGCACGCGGGTCGCGCTCGGGTACTTCTGGATCGGGCAGGTGTTCGCCATCCTCGCAAGCGCCCTGTTCCTCTGGGCGGCGGCACTGCTTCCCTGGCCGTGGGCGCAGCTCGAGGCGACGATGGTCGACGTCGGACCGTCGGGAGGCACGATGGCGTGCATCGCCGCGGCGGTCGGCCTGTTCGTGCAGCCCTGGCGGGTGCGTGCGTGGCTCGTGCTCATCGCGTTCAGCGCCGTAACGCTGCTCTTCTGGGGAAGCCTGGCCGACCTCGAGCACGCCTTCGCGGTGGCCCTCGTGCTCGTCGTCGACCGGTCCCTGAGCGTCCAGCGAACGACCGTGCACGAACAACGGATCATCGCCGGCATCGCGAGCCTCGCGCTCGGCGCGATCCTGCTCCTGACGAACCTCGCACCCACCTTCGGCCCGCTCGGACGAACCGAGCCGGCGGGCGGCTCGCTGCTCGACGTGGCGCTCGACGTCGCGGTCGTCCTGATCGTGTCGAACGCCCTCGTGCGCGGTCGACGCTGGGCGTGGGTGCTGACGCTCATCTGGAGCCTGCTCAACGTGATGACATCCTTGGCGATCGCGGTCGTCCTTCTGCCCGTGCTCGGCAGCGCGGAAGTCGAGGCTTCGCTCGGCGGTGATCCCAGCGTCGCGATCGCGACCGGCGTGCTCTGGCTGTTGATGGCCGTGTACCTGATCGCGGTCCGCGGCGCGTTCGCGGCGAAGCGCAGGCCCGAGCTCGGCGCCCCGCCCGCGCCGACGCGCGCCGACGTCACGCAGGCCCTCCGCACGCACGGCGGCGGCACGCTGTCGTGGATGACCACCTGGTCGCACCTGCAGTACGCCCGGACCTCGGCCGGGATCGTCGCCTACCAGCGCCGCGCCGGCGTCGCCCTCGTCCTGGCCGACCCGCTCGGTCCCGAGGCCTCGCGCGGCGACTCGGTGACCGAGTTCATCGACATGGCCGAGCGAGCGGGGCTCGTTCCCTGCTTCTTCAGCTCGGGCGAGGCGACCCGCGCCGCCGTTCCCGACGGATGGCGCAGCCTCGTCGTCGCCGACGACACCATCGTGGATCTGGAGGGGCTCGCGTTCACGGGGAAGCGGTGGGCCGCGGTGCGCACCTCGCTGAACCGGGCGGACCGCGAGGGGATGGAGTTCCGCCTGTCCCGGCTCGCCGACGAGAGCTGGGGCGTGAGGGCACAGCTTCGTGCGATCAGCGACCAGTGGGTGGGCGACAAGGACCTCCCAGAGATGGGCTTCACCCTCGGCACGCTCGACGAGGCGGCCGATCCCGAGGTGCGGCTGGCGATCGCGATCTCGCCGAGGGGAGACGTCGACGGGTTCCTCTCGTGGCTGCCGGTCTACGGCGACGCCGGCATCCGCGGGTGGACGCTCGACCTCATGCGCCGCCGCGACGGCGGTTTCGGGCCGGTCATGGAGTTCCTGATCGGCTCGTCGGCGCAGCGCTTCGCCGATGAGGGCGCGACGATCATGTCGCTGTCCGGAGCGCCGCTGACCCACGACTACCCGCCCGACGCGGGCAGGCTCGCGGAGCTCTCGGAGCTGCTGTCGCGCGCGCTCGAGCCGGTGTACGGCTTCCAGTCGCTGCACCGCTTCAAGGGCAAGTTCAACCCGCGCTACGAGCAGCTGTACCTGCTGTATCGCGACGAGGCCGACCTCGCCCGCATCGGCGCCGCGCTCACCCGGGCGTTCCTGCCCGACGCCACCGCGCGCCAGTTCGCCGGAGCAGGACTCGAGCTGGTGCGGCGGCCCGGCGGCGACTGAACGCGCCCGATCCGGCCGCAGGGCGCTCGCGCCGCCACTCCCTCGGGCCCCCGGCCTCAGCCGGCCACGGAGACCGAGTCGAGCAGCACGCTGAGCGCGTCGCCCGGCGGAAGATCCTCGGCGAAGGAGACATCCGGATCGAAGGTGCCGCCGCGCACCACCAGCCAGGACTCGGCCAGCGGGATCAGCACGACGCGTTCGGCGCCACCCCAGCCGAACGGCGTGCCCTCGACGGCGAGCCAGTTCGTCTCGTTGATCGCTTGTGCGTCGATCTGCGTCGCCGTCACGCCATCGACGGTGATCTCCCGCTGGTCCAGGATCTCGAGGTCGGGATGCGAGAGCGTCCAGGCCACCGGATCGGCGGGCACCGCCTCCGGCTCGGTCGAGTCGGCACCGTATGCCGCATCGGGCACGTAGACGATCACGTCGGCCCACACGGCGTCGTCGACCTGCACGCCCGGCGTGTCCGGGAGTTGATGGAACAGCGCACCGTCCACCAAGTCGGTGGTGGTCCATGGCGCGGCCAGCATGCCGATCGTGGTGCCGTCGGCGAACTCGAAGCCACCGTCGATCGTCGCCGGTGCGGCGGCATCGGCGCCTTTCGTGGCGTCGGGGGAGGGCGAGGCCGATTGCGGCGTCTCGACCGTGGGCTCGGCGTCGGCCGTGCCGGAGGGCGCGCACGCGGTGGTCGCGAGCAGCAGGCAGCCGGCCGCGGCGAGCAGTGCCGTCCGGATCTCGATGCGGGACATGGCCGAACGGTACCCATGCCGGTGGGCGGCCTACAGTGGCGCTTCCGCCACCGGCGCACGACACGGGCGATCTCGGTGCATTCCCTGATGGGGATCGTGGACGCCGGCGCGCATACTTGGCGCATGGTGGGGGTTCGATTCCAAGCCGACGTCATCAGTCTCGCCCGCGCCGCCGCGGAGGGTGCCGAGGTCCTCCCGGAGGCGCTCGCCCTCCTCGACCGCCACATCGGTGCGACCGTGCTGAGCGTGTCGATGATGTCGCTCGGGAACGATGTCGCCGCCGAGGTCGCCCTGCGCGGTGCCAGTCCGATCACCGCGGAGGAGGACGCCGAGTGGCGACGGCTCATCGGCACGCACCCGTACTTCGCGCACCTCGTCGGCGGCCCGCCCCGAGCATCGAGGCTCACCGACGTCGTCGACCTCGACCGGTTCCAGCACAGCGAGGTCTACGAGCGGTTGCTGCATCCGCGCGGCTCGCGCTTCCAGGTCGGGCTGCCCCTCGAGCTGACCACGGAGCGGATGGTGCTGCTCTCGCTCTGGCGCGACCGCACCGACTTCACCGATGACGAGCTCGTCGCCCTCGAGCAGTTCCGCGCCGCGCTCGCCGCCGCGGTCATGTTCCGCGCCGCGATCGAGTCGCTGCAGGCCAGCGCGACGGTGACGGATGCCGCGCCCGCGCGGCTCACGCCACGTCAGCGTCAGGTCGCGGCACTCGTCGAGCTCGGCCTGACGAACGCCCAGATCGGCGCTCGGCTCGGACTCACCGAGCGCACGGTGCGCAAGCACGTCGGCGACCTGTTCGCCGCGCTCGAGTGCGACAGCCGCACCCTCATCGCGGTGCGCTGGCGGGCCGCGCACGCCGCCGAGGCGAGCGGGGGAGCGTCGGCACCGATCCTCGTGTGACGGTCCGTGCTCGCGTGCATGCCAGACGGCGGCCGGGCGCGACACTGAGGAGCCGCCCGGGCCGCCGATTCCGTCCACTCGTCCGAACGGCCCAGCACCTGCAGGGCGCGTGACGATCGTCCCGAGCGCGCACCCGCTCGCTCGCTACGCTGACCGGACGTTCCGTTTCGAGCATTGGGGAGTGCCATGGACGTCACCGACAACGGGCCACGACCGAACGCGTTCGACATCGAGCGGGCCACGACCGAGAACACCGCGTATCGCGTCGTCGCGTGGACCGGCACGTACCTGCAGGTCACGCTGATGGCGATCCCCGTGGGCGAGTCGATCGGTCTCGAGGCGCACCCGGAGACCGACCAGTTCCTGCGGCTGGATGCCGGGCGGGGCCGGGTGCGCATGGGACCGTCGCAGGACGAGCTCACCTTCGAGCAGGACGTCGCGGACGGCTGGAGCATCCAGGTGCCGGCGGGCACCTGGCACGACGTCGAGAACACCGGCGACGAGCCGCTGCGGCTCTACACGATCTACGCGCCGGTGCATCACGCGTCCGGCATCGTCCAGCAGCGACGCGCCGACGCGGAGCGCGACGAGGAGTCGGGCGCCGACGAGCCGCCGTCGTGGAGCGTCCAGCCGCAGACCACGGAGCCCGACGAGCACGCCTGATTCCGATCCTCCCGCCCAGTCGGCGCGCTCGAGGTGTGCGGGCGATTCGTGTCCGTTTCGTCATCCGCCGGCGATCGTTCGTCCGATAGCGTGAGTCCGCGCTGCGTGGATGCGGGCGCAGAAGGAGACGATGCATGCACGCCCTCGGTGCCGTCCTGACCGGCATCCGTCGACGACCCATCGGCATCGCCGTGCTGCTCGTCGTCTCGATGGCGTTCGCCGCCGCCGCGGTCACCAGCCGCGCCGCCGTGCTCGACGCCGAGGCGCGCGAGGAACTCACCGCGGAGTCCGACCGGATCACCGGCGAGATCGACGTCGTGACCGAGCGCACCGAGGCGGATCGCGCCGCGGCGGCCGCCTCCGACGAGTGCGTCCGTGCGGAGACGGGCATGCTGCAGCCGGCCGTCGAGGCATCCGCTCGCTTCTCCGCGACGGCCGTCGCGATGGGTACCGCCGCCGTCACCCGCGCAGTTCCCGCGTCCGACGGTGATCGGGCCGCGGTGACGGAGAGCGTCGTCCTCGTCCGCGCGGCGGACGCAGCCGGGCGCGATGCGCTCATCGCCCAGGTCGGCGACCTGACGGAACTGCGGGCCTCCGTCGGCGATGCGGCGGAGAACGCGCGCGCCGCTGCGGTCGAACGGCACGCGGCGTGCGAGGCCGCGCGCCGCGCCGTCGCCGCGTTCCTCGCCGAGGTCGGTCCCCGCACCGAGAAGGTGATCGCGGCGTCCGGGATGGCGCCGGCCGACGTCCTCGCGACGCTGCGCACTGCGCGCGACGAGGTGCTGGCGGGGGAGGAAGGGTCGGGCGGACTTGCGGCACTGCCGACGTGGCTCGCCGCGGCATCCGAGGTCGAATCGTCGCACGCGACCGCGAACGCCGCTGCGATCGAGGCCGCGGCCCGCGCTGCTGCTGCTGCTGAGCCCGAATCCCCGGACATCTTCCCGCCGGACTGGCGCACGGTTCCCCCGATCGAACTCGGACTCAGCGAGGAGATGATTCGCGCCTGCCAGCCCGACTGCGACCCCTACGGCACCGGAGGAACCACGCCGCCGCCGGGCTGGGAGATGCCGTAGCGCCGGAGCAGCCGGTGCGCAGCGCACCGTCGTACCGTCGCCCAGTCGCGCCCAGTCGCGCCCAGTCGCGCCCAGTCGCGCCCAGCGCGCTCAGCGCGCCCGGCGCGCGAGCAGCGTCGAGTCGTGCACCTCCATGGTCTCGCCGTCGCGCGTCATCGTGCGCGGGCGCTGCTCGACGACGAGCGCCTCGACGTCGTCGGGCAGGGCGGGCAGCAGGTCCTCGGCGAGGAACATCGCGTCGCGGTGGCTCGCCGAGAGGTGCGTGAAGGCCTCGGACGGCGCGTGGCCGACGACGAGCAGGTGCCCGCCGGGCGCGACCGCGCCGACGAGCCGACGGACGACGTCGACCATGCCGTGGTCGGGCGGATGCAGGAAGTGCGTGGTCACGAGGTCGAACGTGCGGCCGCCGGCGTCGAAGCTGCGGGCGTCCACCTGCCACCAGTCGGTGCGATCGGCGACGCCCGCCGCCTCGGCGTGCCGGGCCGCGCGGGCGAGGCCGTTGGCCGAGAAGTCGGCGCCGGTCACGCGCCATCCGTGCTGTGCCAGCCAGATCACGTCGCCGCCCTCGCCGCAGCCGACGTCGAGCGCGGTGCCTGGGGTGAGGGCGGATGCCTCGGCCACGAGCTGCGCATTGGGCCTGCCGCTCCAGACCGACTCGTCTCCCGAGTAGCGATCCTCCCAGGCCGACGGTTCGAAGGTGTCGACGGCGGTCGCGTCCGCCACGGCATCCGTCTCATGCTCGTCGTGCCGGTGACCGGACATCGGCGCCTCCTCTCGCTCCTCCGCCAGCGTAGGCCGACCACCACGCGCCTCGGACGCATCGGGGCCCGGCGCTCAGATGGAGCGCAGCAGCGTCCACACGCCGGCGGCGCCGGCCACGCCCGTGCCGATCGCGGCGCCCGTGCCGCGAGCTCGGCCGATCGCGATCAGGCCGCGGCCCGCGAGCACGCCCACGCCGGCGATCACGCCCCACGCGAGGACCCCTTGGCCGACCGCGCGGCTGGTTCGCTCGAAGAAGGTCGAGACCGTGCGTTCCTCGACCGCGCGCGTGGGCTGCGCGGCGAGGTAGGCCGCGATGTCCGCCAGCTGATCGGCGTTCTCCAGCGCGGCACCATGCCCGCCCGTGAACAGCCGCGACTGGTCGATGCTCACGCTCGAGACGTTCTCGAATCCGCTGACGCCGGCGGTGCCGACATCCGCGCTGCCGAGCCCCCGCAGCCACGAGCACAGGATGCCGACCGGCACGTCGCGCGTCGCGCGGTCGCTGCGGACGACGCCGGGGGTCCACGTGCGATCCGGGTTCCACGACCCGACCTGTCGCTCGTCGAGTCGCCGCTGCCAGTCGAACCGGCGCGGCAGCACCGTGCCGGCGAGGAAGATGCGCCGGAATCGCATCGACGGCACCTGATCGAGCGCCCGGGCCATCATGTAGGTGCCGTTGGAGTGTCCGGCGAACACGAACAGGTCGGGGTCGCGACCGGCGTACGCGTCGCCGTAGAGCTTGAGGAACTCGTGCACCTTGCGGCGGCGCGTGCCCGGCAGTGCGAACTCCATCGCGGTGAAGTACCCGGTGTCGGGGCTCACCACCTCCACCTGATCCGACCCCGCGGCGTCGCGGTACGCCGTGGCGAGGTCCGAGACCCATGTCCCCAGCGCCGAGGCGCGGATGCCGTGCAGGATGAACGCGGTCGGCGCGTGCACGGGCGTCGTCCCGGGCGCGGCTTGTTCGTCGGGCCGCCCGAGGATCGCGGTCTTCAGCTGCTCGTACCGTCGCGCCGGCGACGGAGCGTCGTCGATGGCGATCAGGCCCGGATGGTCGGCGCCCGGGATCTCGTAGACCGTCGTGTTCGGCATGAACCGGTGGTCGAGGATGTCCTCCTGCGTCACGAGCCAGTCCGACGTGCCGAGCACCTGGATGACCTTCGGCTTCGGGTCGAGCCGCCGGAAGGCGTCGAGCCAGCGGAGCCGGAGGTCGGTGATCCAGTATCCGCCGGACTGCACCCGCTCGATGGTGAAGTCGAAGAACGGCGTCGCGAGCGCATAGGCCAGGCGCCACGCCGCCGGCGTGCCCGGCGCGTCGAGGCGGAAACCGGCGTTCGGGCTGCCGAGCAGCACGAGGCGTCGCACCAGCCGCGTCCAGGGGTGTCGGGGGTCGTCCACCGTGCCGGCGTCGTGCAGGAACGCCGCGCGAGCGAGCACGCCGCCGAAGCTGTGCCCGACGAGGATGATCTCGGCCGGTGCCTCGACGCCGGTCGAGAGCTCCCCGGTCCAGTCGCGGATCTGCGCCGCGAGGTGCCGTACGACCTCGTCGGGGTTCCTGCGGGAGGTCGCGTGCACGTCGTGCTCGAACACCTCGACGCGCCATCCGGCCGGGAGGTCGTCGCGCAACCGCTCGATGAGCGGCACCCATCCGGGTCGGCCGCGCCGGCGCACCGGCAGGCCCGGCACGAAGATGAAGAGCCCACCGGATGCCGCGGTGCCGGCCGATCCGGCCGCGGACGCGTCGTCGCTCGACATGACCATCGCCTCCCCCCGATGACGCGGTCGTCTCGAGGGTCATCATGCTCCTGATGCGAAACCGCGTCGAGCGTCGGCGTGTACCCAGAACGGGTGCGAATGCTGGAGGCGGGACGGTGCGCGTCCCTGCACGCCGTCTCCTCAGGTCGCCGCCCCTCCTCAGGTCCGGGGCGCGGCATCCCTGACGAGGCCGTCGAGCAGCCACGCGAGCCCGCGCTCGAAGATCTCGTCGCCGCTCCAGCGCGAGATGGGATCGCTGAGCTCCTCGGTCAGGCCCCCGAATCCCGCCGCGCGCTCGCGCCCGCGCTCCCGCCGTGCCGCGGGTGCGGGGTCCTGAGCGCGACCGGTCTCGAACGCCGCCGACCCGATCGTGTGCACGAGGAGCACCTGCAGGCCCGTGACCGCCGCCGGCCCGTCGAGGCCCGCCTCGCGGAGCGCGCCGAGCGTCACCTCGCCGAGCCGCAGCGCGTTGGGCCCGACCGACTGACGCACCAGCGCGAACGGCACGAGGTCGGGATGCGCGAGCAGTTCGCGGCGACTGTCGCGCATGACGCGCTCGATGCGTGCGCGCCATCCGTCGTCGGTCGGCGTCGCCACGCGGCCGAGCATCGCGTC
Organism: Agromyces molybdatiresistens; assembly: GCF_052748445.2. Classification (NCBI taxonomy): domain Bacteria; kingdom Bacillati; phylum Actinomycetota; class Actinomycetes; order Micrococcales; family Microbacteriaceae; genus Agromyces; species Agromyces molybdatiresistens. The sequence goes on from NZ_CM188258.1 coordinate 969,436, forward strand.
GATGAGTTCGTCGACGAGGGCGGCCTTGTCGGCCACGTGCGCGTACAGGCTGTTCGGCGCGACGCCGAGCCGGTCGGCGACGCGTCGCATCGACACGGCCTCGAGCCCGTCCTCGCGCAGCAGCGCCATGGCGGCATCCGTGACGTGTTCACGGGTGAGGCCTGCGCGTTGTCCGGCGGTTCGTCCCATGCAGCTATTGTACGGTGATCAATTGAGTTGTACACTGTCCAATATGAACGAGATCCTCCTCTTCCATCACGGTCAGGGCCTCACCGACGGCGTCCTCGCATTCGCCGAGACGCTGCGCACGGCGGGCCATGTCGTCCACACGCCCGACTTCTACGACGGCAACGTCTTCGCAACGCTCGACGAGGGCGTGGCGTACCGCGACGAGATCGGCATCCCCGAACTCGCGAATCGCGCGGTCGCCGCGGCGCAGTCGCTCCCGACCGACCTCGTGTACGCGGGCTTCTCACTCGGCACCGGGCCCGCGCAGCTGCTCGCGCAGACCAGGCCGGGCGCGCGCGGCGCGCTGCTCATGTCGGGCTGCCTTCCCGCTGCGGTCTTCGAGACGCCGTGGCCGGCGGAGGTCCCACTGACCGTCCACACGACCGAGCGCGACCCGTGGGTCGACCTCGCGGTCGCCGAGGGGCTCGTCGCGGAGGCGAACGGCAGCCTCGTGCGCTATCCCGGTGCGGCGCACCTCTTCGCCGATCCGACGAGCGCCGACCACGACGCCGCCCTCGCCGCACGCCTCGAGACGTCGGTGCTCGGGTGGCTCGACGAGCTCTCCGGTCCGCGGCGGGGCGCCTCCGCGGCGTGACTGCCGTCGGGCGGTCGTCGTCAGGATCGGCGGGTGTCCGGCCGCCCGCACCCGCCGATCCTGACGACGACCCCGGCGGGCGCGTCCCGTCACCCGTCGCGCTCGCTGCGATCGGTCAGGAATCGAGAAGCCCGCCGCGCGCGCCGAGCGTAGCGTCGGCCTCATGGACATCGAGACCGACACCACGACCATCACCACCATCGACGCGATCACGCTCGGCGCGAGCGACCCCGAGGCATCCGCCCGCTTCTACCGGGACGCGTTCGACCTCGACGACCGGGTGCGCACCGCCCAGACGGATGCCGCGACCGACGGGTTCCGCGGATTCACGATGTCGCTCGTCGCGCCGCAGCCGGCGAACGTCACCGCGCTCTTCGACGCCGCGGTCGCCGCCGGCGCCGTCATCCTGAAGCCGCTCGAGAAGTCGCTGTGGGGCTTCGGCGGCGTCGTCCAGGCGCCGGATGGCGCGATCTGGAACCTCGCCACGTCGACCAAGAAGAACACGGCGCCCGCGAGCCGCGCCTTCGACCACGTCGTGCTCCTCCTCGGCGCCGACGACGTCGGGGCGAGCAAGCGCTTCTACACCGGGCGCGGCCTCGCGGTCGGCAAGAGCTTCGGCAGCTACGTCGACTTCCGGATCCCGGGGAGCCCGATCGGCCTTGGCCTCTACAAGCGGCGCGCGCTCGCCAAGTCGGCCGGGGTCCCGCCCGAGGGTTCGGGGTCGCATCGCCTCCGCATCGGCGGCGACGGCGGGGCGTTCACCGACCCGGACGGGTTCGAGTGGGCCGGCCCGGGCCGGCCGTAGAGCCCGTCGCGTGAGCCCGACGCCGGCGAGGGCGTCGGGCTCATGACGTGCGCGACCCGGGTGCCACGCCGCGCCGGTGCGGGAAGCGCCGATGCCCGAGATCTCAGTGGGCGCCCGGACCCGGCATGCGTCGCCGCGTGGCATCCTGAGTCCAGGAGCGACCATGGACGCATCCTCGGTTCCCAGCACTGGCGAGTCCGTCGACACGGCGGGCACGGCCCTGGTCGCGTTCGGCGAGTGGGCCGGACAGGCGTTCGGGATGGTCGTGGTGCTCGCACTGCTGGCGCGACTCCTGGTGTACGTCATCGGGTACCGGGGGTACACGACCACGACGGCGGCTCCCGGCCGCGCGCGAGTCATCGGCGTCGTCATCGTCATCGGCTCGTCGATCGTCGCGACCTGGGCGTTCGGCGCGCGCGGGGGACCCGGGGTCCCCGACCCGGCGGACGACCCGATCGGGATCGCGGTCTTCGCGGTCGTCGTCGGCGTCCTCGGCGCGCTCGTGCTCTCGATCGGCTTCGCGAGCTCACCGGTCGTCGACGCCAAGGTCCTCACCTCGGACGGCGCGTCGAACGACGCGTGGGCGATCGACGTGCTCGACCAGATCAGCAGCGCGCACCGCGAGGGATCGCCGCAGTCCCGGGTGCGCGCCCGGGGGAACCGCGCCGATCTCGGCGACGCCATCCAGGTCGCGGACCGCAGCGGGAACGGCGTCGCGGCCCTCGTCGCGTGGCTGCTGCAGCTCTTCTTCAACGTCGCGCCCTGGCTCGTGCAGGTCACCATCCTCGACGGGATCAGTGCGACCGCGACGCTGCGACGCAACGGGCACATGATCGAGGAGGTCCCGCTCCGGCTCGCCGTCGGCACGGCCGAGCAGGACCAGCACCGGAAGCTGCTCATCATGGCCTCGAGCTTCGCCGCGATGCGGATCGCAGCGAAGTACCTCGACATCACGGGCTTCTACGGCGTCGAGAGCTGGAAGTCGGCGGCGTACGCGAGCCTCGCCATCCAGACGACCGACGAGGAGCGCACCGAGTACATCGAACTGGCCCTCGCCGAGGACCCGGCGAACCTGGTCGCCGAGTTCGAGGAGCTGCTGGACGCGCTCGACGAGCCGACCGACGCCGAGAAGCTGTGGGTGCTGATGTCGCGCCTCGAGTCGATGATCGTCGTCGCCTCGACGCTGTGCGGGACGCCGGTCGGTCTCGACGCGACGCCGGACCAGTGGCACGAGAAGATGCTGCGGCGATTCGTCGACCGCCGGCGCGACGACCCGCGGATGACACGGGAACCGCCGCAGATGATGGTCAGGGCGATCGAATGGTACCTGGGAGCGGCGGGCAACTGGGTCGCCCTGAAGACGGGCGCCGACGGGGAGATCTCCTCGGATGTCGCGGAGGACGAGCTGGACCGTCGCCGCCGCAACGTGGCATCCGTCATCTCGGCGCTCGCCGACCTGCTCACGCGCCCCGAGTTCCGGAATCGACTCGGCGGGGAGGCCGCGCGCCCCGAGGTCGAACGGATGCAGATGCGCACCGCGCTCGCCGAACTCTCGATCGCACCGTGGGCGCAGCCGCAGCACCGTCCGGGCGTCGAGTCGGCGCTCCTGCGCTGGTTCGACGAAGCGGTCGACACGGCCGATCCGGCGCTGCGCTTCCTGCTCGCGTGCGCGCTCGCGCACGAAGCGCTCCGCGTCGACGACGACGAGCGGGCCGAGATCGTCGAGGGCGTCAGGAACTCCGTGGAGTTCGCGCGATTCAGCGCCTACTACCGCGAGTGGACGTTCCACGACCCCGAGCTGCGACTCCTCGGCGCCGACCCCGGACTCCGGAACCTCGCGCTGTCCGGCCTGACCACGGCGTGGGAGATGAAGCGGTTCGCCGAGGTGGCGACGACGCACGCCGCGCAGGCCCTCGGCGACCCCGGATGGATCGACGCCGACGTGATCGCGGAGCTGCGCGAGACCGGCGAGATCGGGGCGCCCATGCTGCGCTGGATCGCCGACGGGGCGGCGATCCTGCGCGCCGCCCGTCGCGCCGACAGCGGCTTCGATGAGACCGCGGTGCTCCGGGCCGTGCGGTTCCTCCTGGACGATGCCGGCTTCGAGCTCATCTCGCTCCGGATCGCGGGCGAGCACGAACGGGAGGCGCTCGTCGACCGGATCGCCGAGGCCGTCTTCTGGGTGCCCGACGCATCCGAGCGCGCGACGGCCTCGCGGTTCGTCGATGCGCTCCTCGAGGGCATCGCGCCCGTCGGGAGCGACCGGGGGGTTTCGGCGGCGCCGTAGCGGGGCGCGAGACTCCTCAGCGGCTAGGCCGGCGGAGGGGTCCTGCCCGCCGCGACCGGCAGGTCGCCGAAGGCGCGCTCGTCGATGCCCATCCCGCGGTACACCTCGTGCAGTGCGGCGACGACGCCGCCCGTCGCGCCGGCGAAGTCGCCGAGCTCCGACGCGGTGAGGCGCGGCGCCGCGCCGAGGTGGTGCTCGAGCACCGTCTCGTAGCGGCCGAGGTCGCGCGCGAGCGACTTCGCGATGCCGCCGCCGAGCACGATCACCTCGGGCTCGCACGAGACCGTCGCCGCGGTCAGCACGATCAGCATCGCCTGGTCGAAGTGGGCGCGGAGCGCCCGCACGGGCTCCGAGGCGTCCGGGGCGAACAGGTCGGCGGGCGAGTCGAGCCGTACGCCCGCTTCGGCCGCGAGGCGCATGATGCCGGGGCCCGTGACCATGAGCTCGAGCCGCGTGCCGAGCGGGCCGGCGGGAAGCTGCCCGAACTCGCCGATCACGCCGTGGGCGCCGCGGAGGATCCGGCCGTCGATGGCGATGCCGGCACCGAGGCCGGCGCCGATCGTCACCATGACCGCGGTGGGCGCGTTGCGCGCGGCGCCGAAGTGCTGCTCGCCGAGGAGCGCCAGGTTCGCGTCGTTGTCGGCGCGGACCGCGCGGCCGGCGCGATCGCGGACGAGGTCGAGGAATCCCGCCGCCTCGACCTGCGGCAGGTTCGGCGCGTTCGAGACCGTCGAGCCGTCGCGGCCCACGGCCCCAGGGATGCCGATGCAGATGCCCTCGACGCGGTCCCAGCGATCGCCCGCGAGTTCCGCGGCCGTCGTCGCCAGCCAGTCGGCGAGGGCCGCGGCATCCGCCTCGGCGGGCGTCGCCAGCTCGCGCTGCGCGAGCGGCGTGCCGACGAGGTCGGCGAGCAGGACGCGGGTGTTCGACGCGCCGAGATCGACGCCGACCACGAACGCGCGGTCGGCGACGACGTCGAGCAGCACGGCCCGGCGGCCCCGCTGCTCCGACACCAGCTCGGACCCCTCGGCCACGACGCCCTGGGCGATGAGCTGCTCCACCGCGCGCGTCACCGTCGCGGGGGAGATGCCGGATGCCTCGGCGAGCTGCTTGCGGCTCGCGGGCCGGATCCGCAGCAGCTCGGTGAGCACCGCCATCCGGTTCAGCTCGCGCGTGGCCTGCACCATCCGTCCCCCTCGTATCGCCCGCGACCATTTCGCGTCAGCCTGAGCATAAAGCATGCCAGTTCAGCGCCTGGAAGCCAGAGCGAACCGCCGGAACCGGTGCCGGTGGAAGATTTTCCTTGACTTTGATTGCTGAGTGAAACCAAAATGACAACGCACGATCACCGACGACCTGCATGAGCGTTCCGCCGATCGTCGCACCAGGGTCACATCCGCAGAGGAAGGCACACACCATGGCACGATCACCGTTCACCCCGACACGAGCCCTCCGGGTCTCGTTCGTCGGCGCCGTCGCATCCGCCCTGCTGCTCAGCGGCTGCGTCGCCCAGGGCACGGCGGCCGCTCCCGCCGAGCCGAAGGAGGCCGCGGCCGAGCCGAGCCTCGAGTTCCAGGGGCCCAACGGCGAGCAGCCCGGCGCGCTCGCCGAGCTCGAGCTCACCGACGACGAGCTCGCCGAGGTCGAGGCCGGCGACTACACCGCGGCGTTCGTCTGGCACACCTCGGGCGACTTCGTCGCCGCCGTCGAGGAGGGCGCCCGCGCCGAGTTCGAGGAGCTCGGGATCGAGGTCGTCGCGAGCACGCAGGCGAACTTCGACGCCGGCACGCAGGCGAACAACGTCCAGACCGTCATGGCGCTCGATCCCGACATCGTCGTCGCGATCGCCGTCGACCCCACCTCGGCCGCGAAGTCGTTCCAGCCGATCCTCGACGCGGGCGCGAAGCTCGTCATCATGACCACCCCGCCCGAGGGCTACGCCGCCGGCGACGAGTTCGTCTCGATCGTCACGGAAGACCTCGCGAAGGCCGGCCGTGCGAACGCCGAGATCCTCGGCGACGCCCTCGGCGGCGAGGGCGAGGTCGGCGTCCTCACCTTCAACGCGAACTTCTGGTTCACCAACCAGCGCGACCAGTCGTTCACGGACTGGCTCGCCTACGAGTACCCCGACATCACGATCGTCGAGGAGCAGGGCTTCGCCGACGAGACCGCCACCCAGGCCGCCGCGGCGGCGATGATCGCGAAGAACCCGAACCTGACGGGCATCTACGTCTCGTGGGCCACGGCCGCGCAGGGCGTGCTCGCCGCCATCCGCGCCGCCGGGCGCACCGACATCCAGGTCGTCACGAACGACCTCGACACGACCGTCGCCGCCGCGATGATGACCGGCACCAACGTCGCCGGCATGGTCGGCAACGGCTCGCTCGACATCGGCGCCGGGCTGGCCCGCGCGGGAGCGTACGGCGTGCTCGGCAAGGAGGCGCCCGAGCTCGTGGCATCCGACCCCACCAAGGTCACGGCCGACAACCTCGTCGAGGGCTGGCAGGCCGACTACGGCGTCGACCCGCCCGCGAGCGTCACCGGCGGTTGATCATCGGGGGAGGGGCCGCGGCCCGTCCGCGCCCCTCCCGCACCGGCGACCGGCCGGAACGAACGAAAGGAAGTCGGATGGCTGACGTCATGACCGTGCGCGGTCCGGTGCCGTCCTCGGAGCTCGGACGCGTGATGCCGCACGAGCACCTGCTCTCGCTGACGCCAGGACCGTGGCTCACGGCCGGGGCGCGCGACGACCGCGTGGAACTCGCGGTCGGCGCGCTCGCCGGCCTCGCCGAGCGGGGCATCGGCACCGTCGTCGACCTCTCGCCGTACGGCGTGGTCGGCCGCGACGACGAGGGGGCGGATGTCGCGCTGCTCGTCGAGGTCTCGGAGCGCACGGGCCTCCACATCGTCAGCGGCACCGCGCTCTACCTCGAGGCGTACGCTCCGGCCTGGGCGCGGAGCGCGACCCTCGAAGAAATCGCGAGCCGGTTCATCGCCGACGCGACCGACGGCATCGGCGGCAGCGGCATCCGCGCCGGCGTCTTCGGCGAGCAGGCGACGAGCCTCGACGAGATCACGCCGTTCGAGGAGCGCGTGCTGCGCGCCGTCGCGCGCGCCCACCGCGAGACGGGCCTCGCGATCATGACGCACACCACGCACGGCACCATGGCCCACGAGCAGGTCGACCTGCTCGTGTCGGAGGGCGCCGACCTCGACCGCGTCGTGATCGGCCACCTCGACACGCAGCTCAGCGTCGACGTCGCACGGAGCGTGCTCGACCGCGGCGCGCTCATCGCCGTCGACACCATCGGCAAGCAGACCTGGGACTTCTTCCTCGAGCCCGCCCCCGGCCGGCCCGACGGCGAGTTCCCCAAGCGGTCGTTCGCCCGGTCGGATCGCGGGCGCGCCGAGTTCGTGGCCGGACTCGTCGCCGACGGGTACGCCGAGCGGATCGTGCTCGCGCAGGACCTCACGGGCGCCGAGGTGTGGATGAACCCGGGCACGCACGGGCAGCTCGGCTACGCGTACCTCGCCGACCGCTTCCTGCCGGCTCTCGCCGAGCTCGGGGTGGGCGACGATGCGATCGAGCAGATGACGGCCCGAACGCCTGCGCGCCTGCTCGGGGTGGGCGCATGAGCGCGGCGGCCGAGTACGTCGTCGGCATCGACCTCGGCGGCACGAAGGTGCGCGCGGGGATCGCGCGGCTCGGGGCCGACGAGGCCGCAGGGACGGGCCGCGGGGCCGTCGGAGCGCCGCTGGCGGAGGTCGAGCAGCCCACCGCGGCCGGCGGGGGCCGGGCGCTCGTCGCCCAGCTCGCCGGGCTCGTGCACGAGCTCTGCACGGCGGTCGCCGCACCGGTCGGCGCGGTTCGCGCGGTCGGCGTCGGCGGCGCCGGCGTGCCCGTCGCCGGCGCGGGCCGGTTCGACCTCGCCCCGAACCTCGGCGACCTCGCGTCGTTCAGCCTCGCCGGCGACCTTCGCGCCGCCCTCGGCTGCGCCGTCGCACTCGAGAACGACGCCAACGTCGCGGCGCTCGGCGAACTCGCCGCGGGCGTCGGCGCCCTGCACGACGACTTCGCGTTCATCTCGGTCGGCACCGGCATCGGCATGGGCCTCGTGCTCGACCGCGCGCTCGTGCACGGCGCGGCCAACGCGGCCGGCGAGATCGGCTACCTGCCCATCGGCGCCGACCCGCTCGACCCCGCAACGCATCGCCGCGGACCGCTCGAGGAGGTCGTCGCCGGCGACGCCTTCGGCGCACGCCTCGGCACGGGCGCCTCGGCGCGCGACGTGTTCGCTCGCGCCGAGCGCGGCGACGCCGACGCCATCGCCGCGATCGACGAGGAGGCGAAGTGGATCGCCCACGCCATCGCCGCGGTCGACGCGATCGTCGACCCCGGCCGGTTCGTCCTCGGCGGCGGCATCGGCTCCCGCCCGGAACTGCTCGCGCCCGTCCGGAGCTGGCTCGCCCGGCTCGGCCGGCCCGAGCTCCCCGTCACCATCAGCGGACTCGGCAGCGCGGCGCCCGTGCTCGGCGCACTGCGCCTCGCCGAGAACGCCGTCCGCCGCACGCACGAAGGAGTCGCAGCATGACCATCGCCCCGACTGAGGCGCCCGCCGAGAAGGGGGTGCAGTTCGTCGCCCGATCCTGGCGGCAGTACGTCGTCTACGTCGGTTTCGTCGTCGTCTTCGCGTACTTCGCGGCCACCCAGGGCGGCAACTTCCTGAACGGCACGACGCTCGTCAACATCGTCACCCAGGCGACGCCGATCACGATCATGGCCGTCGGCACGGTGCTCGTGCTGAGCCTCGGCGAGATCGACCTCTCGATCGGCTCGACCGTCGCACTCGCCGCACTGACGGCCGCCGTGACGCTGCAGGCCACGGGCGCATGGTGGGTCGCGGCGCTCGCCGGGCTCGCGGTCGGCGCCGCGGTCGGCCTCGTCAACGGCATCTTCGTCACGGTCGTCCGCCTCCCGTCGTTCCTCGTGACGCTCGCGACCATGGGGCTCGTCGCCGGGCTCGCGCAGCAGATCACCAACCTGCAGTCGGTGCCCGTCACCGACCCGACGTTCGGCTGGATCTTCGGCGGCGGCGCCATCCTCGGCATCCCCATCCTCATCTGGTGGTCGGCCGTCGCGGCCGCGATCGGATGGCACGTCCTCCGCCAGCGGCGGTTCGGCGCGCACGTGCTCGCCGTCGGCAACAACGCCTCGGCCGCTCGCGTCAGCGGCATCAGGGTCACCCGAGTCCGGATCGCCGTGTTCATGCTGAGCGGCGCGACCGCCGCGCTCGCCGGGCTGCTCTACGCCGGACGGCTCGCCGGGGCGACGTACACGCTCGGCACCACCGACCTCATGAGCGTGCTCGCCGCGGTCATCGTCGGCGGCACCGCCCTCACCGGCGGCCGGGCGTCGATGATCGGCGCCGTCGTCGGCAGCCTGTTCATGAGCATGATCAACTACGGCCTGCTCCTGGCCGGGCTCACCGTCGCGCAGCAGGAGATCGTGCGCGGCATCATCATCCTCATCGCCGTCTCGTTGTCGCTCCGCGGCAAGAAGGGGAGCTGACCCGTGTTCCTGTCCCTCCTGCGACGCCGCAACCCGCGGCTCATCGACGCCGCCGTCGCCCTCCACCGCAGCGGCGCGCTGCCGCCGAACACCTACGTGATCGACCTCGACGCCGTCGAGCGCAACACCGCCGCGTTCGCGGCGGAGGCCGGCCGGCTCGGGCTCACCGCGTTCGCGATGACCAAGCAGATCGGCCGCAACCCCGACGCCTCGCGCGCCATCCGCGCCGGCGGCATCACCCACTCGGTGGGGGTCGACCTCGAGTGCGCGGTCGCGGCGGCCAGCGGCGGCCTCGCCGCAGGCCACGTCGGGCACCTCGTCCAGATCCCGCGTCACCGGGCGCACGAGGCCGCCGCCCTGCGGCCGCGCTACTGGACGGTGTTCTCCGAGGAGAAGGCGCGCGAGGCGGGCGCCGCGGCATCCGCTGCCGGGTACGTGCAGGACGTGCTGCTGCGCATCGTCGCCGAGGGCGACCGGTTCTACCCCGGCCACGAGGGCGGGTTCGACGCGGCCGACGTCGTCGAGGCGGCGCGGCGCGTCGACGCGATCCCGGGCGTGCAGGTCGCGGGCGTCACCAGCTTCCCCGCGACGCTGTTCGACTCCAGCGTGGGCGACGTGGTCTCGACCCCGAACCTCGCGACCCTCACCCGCGCGAAGGCGGAGCTCGAGGCGGCGGGCTTCCGCGGCGTCCAGCTCAACGCCCCCGGCACCACCTCGGCCGCCGCGCTGGAGCGACTCGCGGAGGCCGGCGCGACCCAGGTCGAACCCGGGCACGGGCTCACCGGCACGACGCCGCTGCACGCCGTGCGCGACCTGGTCGAGGAGCCGGCGATCGCGTACGTCTCCGAGGTGTCGCACCTCTGGAACGACCGCGCCTACGTCTTCGGCGGCGGCCTCTACGTCGACCCCGTGCTGGGGAGGGCGGCGACCGGCGCGCTCGTCGTCGGCGGCGACGAGGACGCGGCATCCGTCACCGCACTGCCCGTCGAGATGCCCGCGCCCGAGGCGATCGACTACTACGCGACGATCCCCGTGGCGGACGGCGCGGCGCGCGCCGGCGACACCGTGGTGTTCGGCTTCCGCCCGCAGGTGTTCGTGACCCGGGCGCTCACGGCCGGCATCCGCGGGCTCGATTCGGGCGAGCCGCGGCTCGAGGGCGTCTGGTCGGCCGACGGGTCGCGGCCGCTCCGCGTCGCCGACGCGATCGAGGGAATGGAGACCGCACGATGAACCCGCTCAGCCTCTCCGGCATCAGCAAGCACTTCGGCGGCATCGTCGCCATCGAGCGCTTCGACCTCGAGGTCGAGGCGGGCGAGGTGGTCGCGCTCGTCGGCGACAACGGCGCCGGGAAATCCACGCTCGTGAAGATCATCTCGGGCGTGCACCAGCCCACCGAGGGCGAGATCCGGCTCGGCGGCGAGAAGGTGGCGTTCCGGGATGCCTCGGATGCGCGGGCCAACGGCGTCGAGGTCGTCTACCAGGACCTCGCGCTCGTCGACCTGCAGCCGGTCTACATGAACCTGTTCCTCGGCCGGGAGCTGCGCCGGAAGCCGTTCGGCCTGCTCGACCGCACCGAGATGGCCCGCCGGACGCAGCAGCTCGTCGACGACCTCGACGTGCGGATCCCGACCGCGAAGGCGACGCTGAGCGACCTCTCGGGCGGCCAGCGGCAGGCGATCGCGATCGCGCGCGCGACGCACTGGGCGAGCCGCCTCGTGCTCATGGACGAGCCCACCGCGGCGCTCGGCGTGGCCGAGACCGCCAAGGTCGAGGAGCTCATCCTGAAGCTCAAGGCGCGCGGCGCCGCGGTGCTCGTCGTGAGCCACAACATGGAGCAGGTGTTCCGCATCGCCGACCGCGTGACCGTGCTGCGCCGCGGCCGGCAGGTGGGCACGAAGCGCGTCGCGGACACCAGCCACAACGAGCTCGTGTCGATGATCACCGGGCTGAGCTCGTGAGACGCGCCGTGACGGCGTCCGGCGCGCCGGACGGCGCAGCGGCCGGCGGACCGACCGTGCCGGGCGCGCTCATGCGGGCCGAGATCGCGGAGCAGCCGGCCCGCTGGCGCGAGCTGATCCCGTCGCAGCCGGACGCGTGGCCGGCGGCGGTCTCGGCCTTCCGGGCCGCCGCGCCCGAGCTCGTCGCGTTCGTCGCTCGCGGATCCAGCGACCACGCCGCGATCTACGGCCAGTACCTGGTCCAGCGCGTGCTGGGGCTTCCCGCGCTCCTCACCACGCCGAGCATGCACAGCGTGCTCGGCGTGACGCCCAGGTTCCCCGCCGCGGTGCAGGTCGCGATCTCGCAGTCGGGCCGGTCGCCCGATCTCGTCGCGACGGCGGTGGCGCTCCGCAACGCGGGACTGCCGCTCGTCTCGATCACGAACGACGGCTCGAGCGGGCTGGCGACGCTCGCCGACGTGCACCTCGACCTCGCCGCCGGGCCCGAGCGATCGGTGGCCGCGACGAAGAGCTACACCGCGGAGCTGCTCGCGGTGCACACGCTCGTGCGTGCCGTGGCGGGTGAGGACCTCGCGGCCCTCGCGGACGAGATCGACGGCCTCGCGACCCGGGCCGAGGCCCTCCTCGAGCGGGTGGCGCTCGACGTGCCCCCGATCGCCGACGCGTCGGCGCAGACGGACCGCGTGCTCGTCGTCGGACGCGGCACCTCGATGGCCACGGCCAAGGAGGGTGCGCTGAAGCTCATGGAGACCGCAGGGATCGCCGCGTCCGGATGGAGCGCGGCGGATGCGACGCACGGCCCGCTCGGGCAGGTCGACGACGAGACCCTCGTGATCGCCCTGACCGGCAGCCACGCCGGTCGTGCCTCGGTGGTCGACTTCGCCGCCGCCGCGCGGGAGAGGGGCGCTCGGGTCCTCGAGATCGGGCCGTCGGTCGTCGAGGGTGCGACGTCCCTCGACGCCTCGACCGGCGTGCCGGACGAGCTCGTGCCCGTGCTCGAGGTGCTGCCCCTCCAGGTGCTCGCCGCCGAGCTCTCGGCGCGGCGTGGCACCGACCCCGACCGGCCCGCGGGCCTCAGCAAGGTGACGCTCACGCGGTGAGCGGCATGCGCGCGAACGAGCCCCGGGCGACGCGATCCGCCGGGAGTCGAGTCCCTCGGATCGCACGACGTCGACGGCGCGGCGCGCGTCGGCTCAGCTCTGGCTGGAGATCGCGAGCCCGCCGAAGATCAGCAGGAACATCGCGAACAGCCCGCCCGCCGCGACGGCGATCCACCCGACGATCACGGCGGTGAGGGCGAGGCCGCGACCGCGCTCACCGGTGTTCTTGATCTGCGACAGCGCGATGTGGCCGAAGATCAGGCCGAGGATGACCGTGAACCAGACGGTGACGATCGCGACGATCGCCCAGACGTTCCATCGATCGGTCTGCGGGGCAGTGGAAGCTGTCATGGCGCGAGGCTAGCGGTCGGCGCACCGTCGCACAGGTCCAAGGGCCCGCGGGTCCGCCCGTCGAGTCCGCCCGCGGGTCCGCCCGGCGGCGGTCAGCGTACCGCCCGGCCTCGCTCGTGGGCCCAGATCGCGAGCTCGACACGGTTGCGGACGCCGAGCTTGGCCATGAGGCTCCCGAGGTGCGTCTTCACGGTGCCGAGCGAGATGTGCAGTTCGCGGCCGATCTCGGCATTGCCGAGGCCGCGGGCGACGCCGGCGAGCACGTCCTCCTCGCGGTCGGTGAGCGGCGAGGTCGGCTCGGGCACCGACGAGCGGGCCGCGGCGGATCGCGCCGACGCCGGCCCCGCACCCGCGAACGCCTCGATCAGCCGCACCGTCACGTTCGGGTCGATGAGCGCGTCGCCGCGCGCCGCGGCGTGCACCGCCTCGCGCAGCAGGGTCGGCCCCGCGTTCTTCAGCAGGAACCCGCGCGCACCCGACCGCAGTGCGGTGTAGACGTACTCGTCGAGGTCGAACGTCGTGACGACGACGACGGGGATCGGCTCCGCGACATCCGGCCCTGCGAGCTCGCGCGTCGCCTCGAGCCCGTCCATCACGGGCATCCGGATGTCGAGGAGGCACACGTCGGGCCGCAGTTCGCGGGCGAGCGCGACGGCGGCCGCGCCATCCGGTGCCTCGCCGATCACCTCGATGCCGGGCTGGGCGTCGAGGATCATCCGCAGCCCCGACCGCACCAGCTCCTGGTCGTCGGCGATCAGCACCCGCACGCTCACGACGACCACCCCGCTCGCGGCAGCACCGCGGCGACGAGCCAGCCGCCGCCCGGGGCCGGGCCGGCGGTGCAGGTGCCGCCGAGCAGCGCCGCGCGCTCGACCATGCCGGTCACGCCGAACCCCGGTGCAGCGGATGCCGCGGCCTCGCCGTCGTCGCGCACGTCGAGCCGAACCCCCTCGGCGTCCAGTCGCAGCCGCACGTCGATGCGCGTCGCACCCCGCGCGTGGCGACGTGCGTTGGTCACCGCCTCCTGCGCGATGCGGAACACCGCGGCGCCCACCGCCGGCGGCAGCGCCTCGGACCTGTCGTCGCCCTCGACGTGCACCTCGACGACGGGCCGGGCACCGTCCGCTCGGGACGGCTCGGCGAGCCGCCGCACGTCGGCGACGCCGGGTGCGGGGGCCAGCTCCGCGGCATCCGCTCGGCGCAGCACGCGGACGATCGACCGCATCTCGTCGAGGGTGCGGGAGGCCTCGCCCTCGATCACCGCGAGCGCGCGGGCGGCCGCACCCGGGTCGGTCGCCGCGACCGCCGTGCCCGCCTGCGCCTGGATCGCGATCGCCGAGACGTGGTGCGCGACCGTGTCGTGCAGGTCGCGCGCGAGCTGCTCGCGCTCGAGCAGCCGGGCGCCCTCGAGCTCGCGCTCGCGCGCGCCGGCCCGCCACCGGAACGCGAGCCCGAGCGTGAACGTCGTCGCGATGACGGCCACGCCGCCGATCGCGTCGCCGAGTCGCGGTGGTTCGACGAGCGCCGGCACGATCGCCCCGGCCAGCACGATCGCGGCGCCGCCGAGGATCGCGCGGCCCGATCCCCAGCGCATCGTCGCGTACACGAGCAGCAGCAGGTACGCCGTCGCGACGAGCTGCGGGTCTCCGCCGAGGACGAGGCCGACCGTCGTGCCGGCCCCGAACGCGATCGCGAGCATCGTGAACGGGCGCGTGCGTCGCCACAGCAGCGTCGGCACGAGGGCGACGAGCACGACCGCCCAGACCCAGCGCCACGGGACCTCCGGGCGGGCGGCGGCCTCGATCACGATCACCGGCGGCAGCGCGGCGACGAGCACCCAGTCGCGCCGCACTCGGCGAGGGGGAGGGGGCTGCGCGGCCGGCGCGTCCCAGAGCGCGCGGATCCGGCTCGTCATGGCCTCATGATAGGGGCGCACGTGCGGCGGCCGGCCGGACTGCGGGCCCCTGCGGGCCGGGGGTGCGGCGGATGCCGCGGCGTGCCCGGCGCCGGATGACGACCTCGGCCACCGCGAGGTTGACGACCCAGCCCGCGCCCATGAGCACCGCGTGCACCGTCTCGTCGGGTGCACCGAGCACGAGGGTCCACGGCAGGAACGTGAACACCTGCGTGCCCGCGCCGAGGCCGATCGCGTACGCCCGCGTCATCCAGGCGCTGTGCGTTCGCACGTCGCCGCGGCGGATCGCCACGACCGCGATGACGATGCCGGCGACCATCGCCGCGCCGAAGCCGAGGCGCATCACCATCAGCGCCGTGCCGCTCGGTGCGGGCAGGTCGTAGGCGACCGCCATCCACATGCCCGAGAGCGCCGACAGCACGCCGGCCGGCGCCAGCACCCGACCCGCGCGCCGATGCCAGGCGCGACGACGCAGCGACGGTGCGAACTGCAGCGCGCCGAGCACCAGGAACGCGACCGAGCTCACGATGTGCACGACCACGGGCACGGGCGAGTCGAAGAAGCGCGCGTTCGCGGGCGTCACCGCGGCGCTGCTCGCGAGCTCGGTGAGCCGGAAGGCGCCGGCGGCCACCGGCACGAGGCTGAGCGCGATGAGCCCGGCGGGCGCGAGCCACTCGGGGCGGGAGCGGCGCCGACTTCGGGGCCGAGGCCGGGTCGGGCGTCGGGTGGCGGTGATCTCGGTCATGCCTCGATGCTCGCGAATGCGGATGGCGGCGCACATCGGCCGGTCGGCCGGAGTCGCCTCGGCCGATCGGCCGATCGCGGCATTGACGCAGCCGGACTCGGGGGCGACCATGGAGGCGGACGGTTCCGGGGGGAGGCGTCATGGGATCCGGACGCGAGCGCATCGCCGCGCCGCACGCGACGCGGGCGGTCACGCGTGCGCCCGGAGCGCGATCCGAGCGAGGCGCGCCGCTCCCGCCGTCGACGCAGGCCCGCGCCTCGCAGGCGCTGCACCACAGCTTCGCCGACGTCCGCGTGCACGCCGGGTCGGAGGGCGCGCGCATGACCGACGCCCTCGGGGCGCGGGCCGCGACCATCGGCCGCGACCTCTACTTCGCCCCGGGCGAGTACCGGCCCGCGAGCGCCGACGGGCAGCGGCTGATCGGGCACGAACTGGGGCACGTCGTGCAGCAGTCCGGCGGGCAGGCGGCTCGGAGCGCGCTCGCCGACCCGCAGGCCGCGGCGGATGCCGCCGGCGTCGCCGTCGCCGCCGGAGTCCGCGCGCCCGTCGGCCAGCCCGCCGTCGCGTTCGGGCTGCCGTCGCTGCAACCGCCGACGACGCGGCCGACGGAGACCGACGACGAGGCGGCTCCCCGGCAGCAGCAGCCCACCACCGGGCCGACGGCGGCGCCCACCGGGACGCCGGCGAACGCTCCGGCGCGGAGCTGGGACGACCGTGCGCGTGACGCGCAGGCCGAGACCGACCTGGCCAGGAAGAGCGCCGCGCTCACCGCGCTCGTGACCGAGGCGCTCGGATCGGGCTACACCGTCCACGAGGCCGGCACGTCCTCGCCGGGGCGATTGGCTCCCGCGGACTACCGGGGCGCGCCGACCGTCAACGTCGACGTCCGGCTGAACAGCAAGGACAAGCGCAACGGCAGGCCGGTCGGCCGGGTCGCGGGCCACACGTTCGGCCCGAGCGGCGGAACGCAGTACTCGATCCTCGGCCCGCTCGCGGTGCGACCGGGCAGCCGTGCGGACGTCCGGCTCTACGCCGACCACGAGCTCTACCACGCGAGCCACCCCGCGGCGGGCGAGCTCGAGACCTGGACCGACACGTTCGTCCGGCACTTCCTCCCGGCCTTCGGGAACCAGTGGTCGCCGCTCATCCAGTTCTACGAGGCGGAGACGGCCGACGCGCGGGGCGCCTTCCCCCAGCGGGAGTCCACCATCCGGGCCATCCGCGCCTTCTACCGGGGTCTCTCTGACACTGCGGCGCCCGGTGAGCGGAACAGCGACAAGCGGAAGTTCATCCTCTGGTTCCGTCGACGACTCTCCAGCCACGGCTCGACGGCGTTCGTCCGCGACCTGTCGGCCGCCACGGGGGTCACCGCGACCACGCCGTAGGTCCGTGACGCCTCACCGGGCGCGTCACCCGCGACCGCGCCGCAGCGCGCGCAGCTCCTCCAGCTCCGCGAGCCAGCGTTCGACCGCCTCACGGACGTTCGCGACCTCCTGCTCCGCCTCTTCGTCCTCGACGTCGAGCTGCTTCGCGACCGTGGCGGCGTTCTGCTTCAGCTGCGGCACCCGGCCCGCGAGCTTGCGCACCTCGGGGGAGGCGAGCACCGCGCGCGACTCCTTCCCGGCGACGCGCCGTCGCTCCTCGGCCGCGTCGGCGCCGGCCGGCAGCTGCGTCACGTCCTCGCGCGAACGCTCGAGCAGTTCGTCGAGCGAGGCGTCCACCGGGTCGACCGAGCGATCGGCCACGTCGTCGGGCAGCTTCGGGACGACGAGGACCATGCCCGGCCGCGGCCGGTCGAGGTCGATGCCCGGGTTGGCGCGGCGGAGCGCGTCGATGACGGCGTCGCGCTTGGCATCGCCGAAGCGTGCGCCGATGAGCGCGACCGAGATCTCGCGCGCGTCGGCCTGGTCGCCGACGATGAACAGCTTGGGCATGGTGCTGATCCTCCCTGATCTGACGAGCGTCGGGTCAGAACCCGGTCTGGTTGAATGTGGCCCATCTCGCTTCGAGACTGCCCCCGAAGTTCGTGATCGGCGTGCTGCTGAGGTTGCCGAGCACCGCGATGCGCTTCGGATCGACGTCGACCTGGCCGGACGGGCGGCCGCCGCGCAGCCGGTTCTGGCCGACCGTGGCCGAACGCGCCACGACGCGCAGCGCGGGCGCCTCGCGCTCGACGTGCGCGTGCACGTGGTTCGAGGTGACGACGACGTCGCCGCCGACGCCGACGAGGGCGGCGGGCAGTTCGCCGCTGCCCGCGACGATGTTCGCGTCGACCGTCACGGACGCGTCGCCCGCGGGCGCCGCCAGCGCCAGGAACGGGCTGACGGCGAAGGTGAACGCGCCGGTGCCGAACACGAAGTCCCGCACCGAGTCGGCGGACGGCTCGTCCGGGTGCGCATCTGCTCCGACGACGAGTCCCTGGAACCCCGACTGGCCGTCCGCCTCGGGGTCGACGGGCTGGCGACGCGTCGCGTTGCCGTCGACCTGGCAGCGACGGATGCGGCCGCGCACCGCGATGCCGATGTCGCGTCCGCCGACCTCGACGAAGCCCACCCGGTCGACCGAGTTGCCCGCGACCCGGGACTCCAGGCAGGCGAGCACGTCGATGCCGACCGAGGCGCCGGCCGCCTCTCGGGCGGTCGCGACCCCGTGCACGATGTTCGACTCGATGCCGGCGCGTTCCGCGCCGACGACCCGGATGCCGACGGTGCCGTCCGCCGCGTCCGACGGGCGGGAGCCGACATCCGTCACCGTGTTGTGCGACACCGAGACCGAGCCGGCGCGTCCGCGCTCCTCCATCACGATGCCGTGCAGCGCGCGCTCCACGACGTTCGACGCGACGTCGAGCGAAGCGACCGGGCCGAGCACGGCGATGCCCCGGCCGCCGACGTCGCGGACCCGGTTCGCCGCGATCCGGACGGCGCCGCCGAGCTTCGCGAACGTCGACGGGAGCACGGCGATGCCGTCGCCGCGCCGTTCGAGGCTCGCAGCCGTTCCGGCGACCTCGTTGCCGTCGACCGTGAAGCCGCCGGCGGCGACCTCCACGCCCGCGCCGGCGACGATCACCGTGTTGTCGGCGACGACGACGCCGGCGGCCGGTGCGACCGCGCCGAGCATGCGGATGCCCGCCGTGTCGGCGCGGAGCACCGTGTTGGACTCGATGCGGTTGCCGGCGAGGTGAGCGACCCGCCGGTCGAGCCCGATGCCGACGTCGCGGCAGACGAGGAGGTTGTCCCGTGCGTCCAGCTCGGCCGTGAGCAGCGCGACGCGCTCGTCGTCGCCGGAATCCCCGATGCCGATCGGCCCGACGACCACGTTGCCGACGAGGGTCGTCCGAAGCGCGACGCCGGAGAGCGCGATGCCGGGCCGCGCACCGTCCCGCCCGCCGAGGACGAGCACGGTCGCATCCTCGACCGTGACGGCCGCCGTGGAGCGCACCTCGATCGCCGGTTCGACGCCCGAGGCGAAGACCGTGAGCCGCTCCACGGTCACGAACGCGCTCCGCTCGATGCGGATGCCGCGTGCCGGCGAGACGAGGACGGTGCGCAGGCCCTGGCCGCGGATCCGGATCGAGGAGGTCCCGTCGACCACCACCCCGCCCTCGTCGAGGCGGTACATGCCGATGCCGAGGCACACCGTGCCGCCGCCGGCCTCGCGCACCTCGTCGATCGCCATCTGGATCGTGAGGGCGCCCGACTCGTGCGACTCCCGGCTCACGCACACCGTGCAGTCGCACCCGCCGCCCTCGCAGTCGCACTCGGGCCAGTCGGGACGGCAGTCGCCCGGGTCACCGGGCAGATCCAGCACGGCGAGCCGCGCGTAGTGGTGGTGGATGCCGAGCGGGGGCGCGTCCACGAGGAGCGGGCCCTCCTGCGGCGGGCCCGCGGCGGCGTCCGCGGCGCGGGCGGGCACGATCCAGTGGTCGCCCGGCCGGAAGTCGGCGCCCGTGGTCGAGAAGCCGACGGCGAGGCCGCGCTCGAGGACGATCCGGTCGGTCGTCGACGCGGGCACCGGGATCGCTCCCGTCGCGGTCGGCAGGTCGAGGTCGACGACGAGCGACCCGGTCGACGTCACGATCGGTCCGCGCTGGTCCCATCGCCGGATCCGCAGGTGCCGTTCCGCCGCGGTCGTCGCGTCGAGCCTGAGGTCGGCGGGAAGCGCGGGGTCGACGGTGACGGTGCCGTCCTCGTCGTGCACCTCGATGCGGCGCAGCTCCCCGGGCGTGCCCGAGAACTCGCGGTGGTCGTCGAGGACCTCGACCCAGTCGCCGTCGTGGAAGCCGAGCACGTCGTCCCTGCCGAGCGACGCGGGGCGGATGACGGTCCCGGCCGAGACGACCTCGATCACGGGGCTCGCCACCGAGCCGTTGTCGCGCGACCAGGTGAAGGTCGCCGTGCCCGGCTGCCCGCCGTCGTGCACCTCGATCCGGTACGACTGGTGCTCCGGTCCGCGGTAGCCGCCCTCGGGCGGGAGCGCGCACGCGTCGTCCTCGTCGTCGACCTCGATCGGCTCGACCGTGAGCCGCGCGCCCGACGGCGCGGTGACCGCACTCCAGCCGGGCACGTCCTCGTCGGGCGTGCCGCACGTGATTCCCCCGCCGTCGACGGGGTGCAGCTTCACCTGCCACACGGTCTGCGTGCGCGCCGTCGTGTCCACGCCCACCGCCGGCTCGACGAGGTCGGGCGCCTCGAGGTGGGTCACCTCGCGCTGCCACACGTCGAGGTAGACGAGGTGGGTGCCGTCGGCCGGCAGGTCGGGCGGCTCGGGCAGGTACGGCTGCGCGTCGTAGGGGAGGTCGGCGACGGAGCCCCGCGGTTCCGCGAGGACGGCGTCGAACTCGTCGGGGCCCGCGCCGTGGTTCTCGGCGAGCAGCCCGTCGACGTACATGCGGCCCCGGCCGATCGTCAGCGTGTCGCCGGTCGAGACGATCCGGAACGCGTCGGGCGTGAGCCGGGAGACCGCCGCCACGCCCGCGATGCCGGGCTGCGGGCCCGGGCCGGCGAGGTCGGCGACGTTCGCCCTCAGGCGTCGTTCGAGGATGGCGACCAGTTCGTTCCAGTCGGCGTCCAGCAGCAGCCGTCCCTGCTGCATGACCACGCCGGCGTGGTCGCGGCGGGCGTCGAATCGCACGCGGCTGAGATCCGCTCCCATCAGTCCGTCCCCTTCCGGATGGAGGTGCTGTCGTTCATGTCGCGAAGAACCGGTCGGCGGCGAGGCCGAACCGGAGGTACTCGTCGAGCCGGATCCGCAGGTTCGACTCGCGTTGCGGCGAGTACAGCCGGTGCGTCGCGCCCATCTCGCTCTCGTCGTCGGCGCCGAGCCGGATCCGGTCGGGCGTGCCCTCGTGCAGGCGGAGGTAGGCGGGGTCGCCGTACCGCATCGAGGTGAAGCGCGGACGGGTGGCGAGGCGCACGCCGGCAGGGTCGTCCGGGTCCGGGGCGCAGTGGAACCGGCGGCCCGTGCGGGAGGCCTCGGGCAGGTACGAGTAGCGCACGCAACCGGCCTGCCGCCGCTCGGCGTGGATCGCGTTCGGCCGTGGATCGCCCGGGGCGAGCGCAGCGACGAGCAGGCAGTTCGAGGCGTCCAGGCGCAGGCAGCGGATGCCGCCGACGACGGTCGACTCGCGGAGGTCGAGGTCGCCCGCGGCCACCGTGCCGTCGCCGACCTCGAGGTCGGAGGGTCCGGTCACGGTTCGCGGCGAGGGGCCGCCGCGCCCCGCGATCGCGACGGCGGTGCGCGTCGACGCATCGACGATCGAGTCGACGACCTCGACGATCGAGCCCTCGACCGCGACGACGGGGCCGACGACGCTCCGCTCGATGCGGACCACCGCGCGCGGATCGAGCACGACGAGGCTCGCCCGGGTCGGCTCGGCCGGTCGCCCGTCGGTCGTGCGCGTGTGCCCGGGCACGAGGGTCGAATCCCGGATGACGATCTCGCGCCGGCCGGGCGCGTCGACCGCCTCGTCGAGCACGACGGCACCGCCGGCGACGAGCAGGCCGTCGAGGACGACGCGCGTGGCCGGTTCCATCTCGAGGCGGACCTCGTCGACGACGAGCGTCGGCCGCTCGTGCTCGCCCGCCGCGAGGCGGACCTCGACCTCCGGGTCCTCGGCGGGACCGGCGACGGTCGTCAGGGTGAGCGCGCCCGCGTACCGGTCGGAGTCGACGATGCGCACGGTGCCGCCCGTCGATGCGGCGTCGAGCAGCGGCTGGAGGGTCTCGCCGCCCGAGGCGTCCGTCGCGGGCTGCGGCGCCGGATCGCCTCCGGGCCGGGTGTTGCCGGCGCCGACCGGAACCGCCATGCCGAGCGCGAACGAGCCGAGCAGCCGATCGCCGGCGGCGACGGCGTCGCCGAGGAACACGCGCCCGAGCACCGGGTCGATCGCGACGGTGCCCGGATCGGGTTCGTGGGCCCACGCGCCGCCCCCGCCCGGGAGGTCGGCGAGGTCGGCGATCCGCACCTCGGCGACCGGAACCGGCTCGGGTTCGCCGCCCGGCGACAGCCGGTCGATCCGGACGGACCGGCGCGCCCGCGCCGTCGAGGCGCCGTACACGGCGGCAACGTGCTCCGCCGCCCAGCGCCGGCCGAGCGGTCGCGGCACGTCGGGCGGTTCGGCGAGGTGCTCGAGCTCGGACTCGATGCGGGGCAGCGCGAACAGCTGCATGTCGGTGCCGAGGGGGTCGAACCGGAATCGCCGGCCGTCTGCGGAGTGGGGGACCAGCGGCGAGCGGTCGACGGGTACGGCCTCGGTGCGCCAGAGGAAGACGGGAACCTTCCGGATGCCGTGGCGTCCGCGCCGTCGGCGACCGTCCGCGGCGATCGGCAGCACGTCACCCGTGTGCGCGAGGTCGTCGAACCCGCCGCCCATGGTGGCCACCCACCTGACCGCCTCGTGGTCCCGCAGGTCGGGAGTCGCGAGCGCGTGCGGCCGGACGTGGCCGGCGTACTGCGTGGTCGCGAGCCGTTCGAACGACTCCACGACGCGAGCCGGCCAGCCCGTGACATCCCGAGCCAACTGCTCGACGACCGCGGCCGTGCCCTTGCGCCGGCGGTAGGCGACCGTGTTCGCGACCTCGGCGCGCGGCGACGCCACCTCGGGCGCGACGCCGTGGATGACCCGGTACCCCACGAGCTCGCCGAGGTACGGCGCGGCCCACGGTGCGGCCGTCTCGACGAACTGGTCGTCGTAGAGCTGGGCGAGCTCCTCGGCGAGGACGTCGAGCTGGTCGCCGAACACGTCGAGGAGTTCGGCGAGCACGCCGCCGGTCTCCGCATCGCGCAGCCGGTACACCGCAGGGAGCAGGCCCCACAGGCGTGCGGCGGTCGTGCCGGGCTCGGGTTCGGTCATGACAGCTCCAGCAGCCAGTCGAGGGGATCGGTCGAGAGCGCGAGCAGCTCGGCGCCGAGCGGCACCGAACCGGCCATCGTCGCGGGCGCGGCCACGAGTCGCTCGCGTCGCGGCGGGAACGGGAAGCCCCGGTACAGGCGGTCGAGGTCGATGCCGACGACGCCGACCACGGAGGCCGCGGTCGCGACCACCTCGGAGGCGTGCACGGCGCCGCCGAGGTCGCCGGCGGGAGCAGCGTAGGCCGCGCGGAGCGCCGTCTCGACGTCGGCGAGGACGCGCTCCGCCTCCCGGTCCGGATCGGTCGCGACCTTCAGCGCGAGCCGGAAGGGCGCTGGCCGGCACGGGACGACCGCGACGCGCACGCGCGGATCGCCCTGGCGGCGGAGTTCGTCGACGAGGCGTTCGACGGTCGATTCCGGCGGCGCCTCGCCGTGCTCGTCCGCGACCGTCACGACGATCATCGGCGCGTCGCGCACCGAGAGCACCGTCGCCTCGGCCCGGCCGATGCCCGTGTACGCGAGCGCGAAGTCGGCGTAGTCGCGGAGCGAGACGGCGCGGCCGAGGGTCCGCACCGGGATCGGGATCGACCGGCGCGCGTGCGTGCCGTCCTCGGGGTCGACGCCGCCGGTCGCCGGCGACGGGTTCGTGACGCCCTTCAGGCCGAGCGGCCGGTCGATCGCCTGGCTCAGGGTGTCGCGGTCGAGGTTCCCGGCCGCGCCCGCGCCGACGCGGTAGCGCGCCCGGAGGTTGTTGGAGCCGCTCGGCGGGCGCGCGCCGTGCGCGCCGTCGCCGAACACCACGCTCAGGCCGCCGCCCGGATCGTCCCTCGTCGAGTACACGCGCTCGTCGGGGCCGGAGATCGCGGTCGTCGGCACCTCGCGCCAGCGCACGTCGTCGACCCGGACCTCGAGCGTCGAGGCGACGCCTCGCGGGTCGTCGGCCGGCACGAACGTGAGGGGGCCCTGCGACAGCGGGAACGCGGCGAAGGGCACCCGCGCGTCGCCGGACCCGAGGAGCTGGGCGACGGTCTCGCCGTGGGTCGCACGGGCGACGTTCCCGAAGACGACCGCGGTCGCGCGCGTCGGCGGATGCTGCGGCGCGGTCGTGAACGCGATGGTCGTGCGCCCGTCGGCGAGGGGGGCGGCCGAGTCGACCTCGAGGGCCTCGGCGACGGGCTCGCCGTCGGAATCGGTGCCCGCGAGCACGACGGTGCGCCCGGCGACCATGCCCGATGCGTCGCCGTCGACGACGAGCGTCGTGCCGGCCAGGAGCGAGTCGTCGGGCACCTCGGCGAGGTCGAGGCGTTCCGGCACCGCGAGCACCTTCACCTGGCGCGGCGTGCCGAACCCGCCC
The DNA here is from genome assembly GCF_052748445.2 of Agromyces molybdatiresistens. Classification (NCBI taxonomy): domain Bacteria; kingdom Bacillati; phylum Actinomycetota; class Actinomycetes; order Micrococcales; family Microbacteriaceae; genus Agromyces; species Agromyces molybdatiresistens. The sequence continues at coordinate 993,693 of NZ_CM188258.1, forward strand.
GAGTCCGGTCCCGCGAGCGTCAGGCGCGTGACGGTCCCCGAGATCCCGAACTCCGCGTGCGACTCCTCGCGCCGGCCGGTGACCCGGAAACGTCCGTTCGTCGCCGCGCTGTCGAGCACCAGCCAGCGGTCCGTGACGACGTCGGGGTGCGCGCCGTCGACGTCGACGGTCGTCGTCGATCCCGAGACCGCGACCGCGTCGAAGTCGGGCCACTCCGGATCGTCGGCCGAATCCGCCTCGTAGGCGTTCTGGAACTCGTCGCTCATGGTCCGCCACATCGGCGCGTTGTGCCCGAACACGGCGAGCCGCTTCCGGAACACGTGCAGCTCGAGGTCGTCGATGGGCAGGAACGGCGGCACCGCCGCGCCGACGGGTTCGGCCCAGGCGAGGCGGGTGCGCCCTGCCGCGTCGTCCGTCGTGACCTCGACGAGGGTCCGGATGTCCCACTCGCTGCCGAGCTCGCCGCCGGTGATGAGGATGACGTCGCCGCGCGCGATCGCGTGCCCCGTGCCCTCGATCCAGGCGTCGGTCGGGGTCGGGTCCACGGGCCAGGGCGCGGTGCGCACGACCGGCAGCGCGTTCCACTCCGGCCGCGCATCGATCGCCTCCACGGTCTCGAAGGTCTGGGGTGCCTCGCCCGGCCCGGGCACGCTCTTCACCCGGAGGCCGACGGGCAGCTCGAGCCGCTGCGGCACGGCCGGCGGGACCACGCCGGGGTCGTCCATCCCGGCGGGCGGCGGGGCGGGGGGCCGCTCGAGGGAGAAGGCGAGCCACGTCTCCGCGGCGGCGCCGCGGCCGAGCCGATACGCCACGAGCGCGCCGAGCTCCTGCAGCGACGCGCGCTCGACCGCCGTGCCGAGGTAGGCCTCGTTGGCGAGGCGCTCGGTGTAGAAGGTCAGGATGTCGCACGCGACGGCGAACGCGTCGAGCAGCGCGATCGACGGATCGTCGGCGTCGCGCGTGCGCAGGCGCTGCAGCGCGTGGCGCTCCGACGAGGAGAGGCTCGCGACCATCGCGTCGAGGACGTCGCCGTGCGTGCCGGACCGGTACGCGATCGACGGCAGTCCGGGCCGGTTGGCGACCGGTCGCGGCGTTCCCGCCGCAGCTCGGCAGGCGGCGCAGGTGCAGGCCGACGAGGTCACGAGCCGCCTCCGAAGCTCAGCTCGAGCACGCCGCGCTCGGGGAAGTTCGGATCGTCGTCGAGTCGCGCGATCTCGAGTCGGCCCATCGTGAGCACCCCCGTGCCGATCGCGCTCGTCTCGGGCCGGCGCTGGCGCTGGAACGCCAGCACCTCGACCGACTCGACGCCCGCGACGGCGTGCGCGGCCGCGAGCACCGACGAGAGGTACACGGGCTGGCCGAACGTGAACCGGTCCGGGTGGAAGAGCCCGGTCCGCCCGTCGGGCAGCACCTCGTCCGAAAGTGCCGACCGGAGGTCCCGCGCGACCGCCGACCGGTGGTGCTCCCGCTCGACGCAGACGTGCAGGGCGACCTCGAGCGGAACGAAGCGCGGTCCGTCGACCTCGAGGTCGTAGCCCGCCATCCGGTACCGCTCGAGCCTGCCGCGCAGTGCGGCCTCGAACTCGTCGTCGACCGCGCCGCCGCCGACCCGGTCGGCGGTGACGAACACGGTGTGCCACGACCCGGTCCAGCGGAACGTCGCGGCGGCCCTGGACACCCCGGGCGCCTCGCCCGACTTCTCCGCGTAGTCGGCCTCGGTGACCGCGCGCTCCTGCCGGGCGAGCGTCGCGGGCGCGTCGCGCCGGACCTGCTCGCCCGACTCCGGTTCCACGCCGCCTCGCGCCGGAAGCGGATTCGAGACGCCGGCGATCTCCTCGACCGCCGTCACGACGTGCCCGAGCCCATCGCGCCCGATGTTGCCGGCGACGCCGTTGCCCACCCGGTACGTCGCGGTGAACGACGTGCCCGGCGCCGGGCGCATCCCGTGCTCGTCGTCCCCGAACCGCAGGTACGCCGTGCCGTCGTGCTCCGCCTCGACGACGACCGCGCGGTCCGCGCCGTCGCTCGAGAGCAGGTCGCCGCGAGCCGTCCACTCGTGCGCCCCGCCGGGTTCGGCTCCCGAGAGCATGAGCGCGGGCGACGCCTGACGCGGGTCCGCGGCGACGGCGGAGGTCGCGGAGCCGGCCTCCTCCAGCACCTCGAGCGTGCCCGGCGGGTCCTCCCGCAGGAGCCACGCGCGCCCGCCCGAGCTCACGGCGTGCAGCCGGCCCTCGCCGGTCACGGGCGCGCCGTCCGGGATGCTCGCCACGTCGGCCGCGGCGAAGAGGCCCTGCAGCGCATCGCCTGCCGCGCCGGCCTGCAGCTCCGCGTCGAGTGCGGCGGTGAGCGCGGCCGTGACGAGCACGTCGCGCGGGCGGGCGACCGCCATGGTGAGCGGGGCGCTCGCGAGGGCGGGGCGGAACCGCGCGGGGATCGGCACGGGGTCGTCGTCGCAGCCGGCTGCCGCCCGCGCGAGCCTCGAGTCGGGGACCGTGCCGAGCGGCTCGTCGGTCACGACGCCTCCGTGGTCGGCGAGCACGATGTTCCCCCACGCCCGAGCGGTCTCGAGCCCGGCGTCGGCGAGGCACAGCGAGCGGGGCAGCGCGTCCTCCGGGTGCCAGCGGATCTCGGTGACCTCGTCGACGCCGTCCGGTGGGAAGAGGTGGCCGGCAGGGTCGGTGGATCGGCGCACCTCGACCAACCGGACCGCGAAGCGGCGGGACGGGTCGGCGTCCTCCGGCTCCGAGGTCACCGGCGAGATCGTCTCACCGAGCACGAGCACCTCGCCCGCGCGAAGCGCCTCGTGGTGGCCGCGCAACGTCGCGCTCGTCGCTCCCGCCGGGAGGGCGGCGTCCGTGCGACCCCACGTCCAGAACCGGAGCTCGTCGAGCCGGTGATCCAGCCGCGCCGCCTCGACGGTCGCGAACACGACGGCGCCGCCTGCGAGTGCGGCCTCGTGCTCGCGCGAACCCGGCTCGACACGCGAGGGCACGCCCGGCACGGCGGTCAGGAGTCCGGTGCCCGCCGGCAGCTCGACGGCGGTGGCGTTCTCCGCGACGTGCAGGCGCGCCCAGACGCGCGCGTTCGCGCCGTCGTGCATGCGGTAGTCGACGAGGCGCGCGTGCCGTCGCAGCGAGACCCGACTGCGGGCCGTGCCGAGGTACGCCTCGGTGGCGACCGCGTCCTGTCGGTACGACAGCTCGTCGGCCGCGTAGGCGAGCAGCTCGACGAGCGCGACGCCGGCATCGGCGGAACTGCGCTCGGTCCAGCCGGGCGCGAGCAGCGACATCCGCTCGAGCATCACACGCCGGAACCCGGGGTAGTCCTTCGCCAGGTAGTCGATCGGCGGCGGGTGGTGGACGCCCGGCGGGCACGTGCACGGCTGGAGGCAGTCGAAGTCGCTCGGACACTCGACCTTGAACGAGAACGAGACCTCGGCGAGCAGCGGATCGAACCCGGCCGGCGGCTGGTCGGTGCCCGGAGCGACCAGAGCGAAGCGGTAGCGCGAGAAGTCCCCGCGGGCGGCGGTGCGCACGACCAGGAGTGTCGCCGGGTCGTCGAACCCGCCGAGCAGGTCGGCCGCCTCGGCGGCGGAGAGGTCGGTCGCCGGGCGCGCCCATTCGACGCCGACCGTGCGGATGCGTTCGCCGCCGTCGATCACGACCCAGGACGCGGACACGGCGGCCGGGACCGGCAGCAGGAGCCGGACGTACAGCGTGCGCTGGCGGAGCGACTCGACGACCTCGTCGTGGTCGCGCACCTCGAGGTACTCGATGCCGTTGGCCGCCCCGGCGAGCTGCACGGTGAGCAGCCGATGCCGGTCGGGGCATGCGTAGCAGGTCATGGCGACACCCCCGCCGGGGTCCGGAACGATGCGACCTGGTGCGCGCCGGTCCGCCGGACCGCGTACGCGATCGTCGCGACGAGCGCGGCATCGCGGGCCTCGACGACCACCGACTCGACGGCGATCGCCTCCGACAGCTCCCGCTCGAGCGCCGCCCTGACGAGGAATTGCGAGGCTGCCGCTGCCTCGGGGCCACCCGGCTCGAACACCATCGCGAGCAGTCCGGCGCCGAACTCAGGGCGCATCACGCGTTCGCCGGGCGAGGTGAGGAGGACCTGCTCGATGAGGTCCCGCACATGCTCGTCGTGGTCGGTCGCCCGCGTGCGGCCGCTGCCGTCGAGCGACCACGGGAAGTCCACGGTGCCGGTCATGTCGCGCTCGCCCTCGGCTGGACCGCGACCGCGGTCATCGGGGATCCCGTCGGCATCGCGATCGACGTCCCCGTCTGCAGCGCCACGGGAGTGCCGCCCGCGAGGACCCGGGTCGCTCCGACCACCCACTGGCCGGTCGCGCACGGCGGCGATCCGGTGCCGGTGAGCGCACATCCCGCGACGGCGTACGGCGTCGCCAGCGTGACGACCGCCGAGCCCGACACGAGCACGCGCGGGAACGGGGCGAGGGGCGTGGCGATGCCGGCGTGGCTGCACATCACCACCGCGGCGGCGTTCACGATCGGTCCGGGCATCCGCGCCTCCCTAGATCACCGTCAGCGCGCCGGCGTTGATGTCGACGCTCGGGCCGATCAGGTTGATCACGGCCCCCTGTCCGTTGCTGATGAGGATCCCCGTCGAGCTCACCGAGATCATCGCGCCCGTCGTGGTCTTCATCAGGATGCCGCCGGCCGGACCCGGCGCATCCGAGATCGTGATGCTGTTCAGCCCGGTGGTCTGGAACGTGAAGCCGGACAGCCCCGGCGGCACGGTGCGGGCCATCGCCGGGACATCCGCCGCCGAGTAGAACCCGCCGACCCAGATCGGCGAGTCGGGATCGCCCTCCTCGAACTCGATCCACACGCCGGCCCCGACCGGCGGCACCGTGAAGACGCCGTTCTGCGTTCCGGTCACCGGCAGGCACGGCATCGCCCACGACGACGGAGGCAGGCCGATCGACGGCACGACCGCCTGGATGCGGCCCATCTGCATCGGGTCGACGTTGTTCACGCAGGTGCCGCGGTACTTGCCGTAGTAGCGCTGGACGGCGTTGCGGGTGTCGAGATCGCTCATGTCGGTACCACCGGGACGGTCGAGAGGAGGGCGTTGCGGGCCAGCCCGAAGGACTGCGTGTACGAACCGCGTCGGATGCGGTGCGTCACGGTGGTGACGTAGTAGAGGCCGTTGAACGGGTCGCCCGCACCACGCACGCCGACGAGCGCACGCGAGCGCAGCACCCGCCCGTACCGGGCGACATCGAGCTGGCCGTCGGCGAAGACCGAGTCCGAGTGCGCGGCGGCGTACGCGATGCCGCGCATGAGGGCGGCGGGCACGCCCAGCCGGGTGGTGTCGGAGAGGATCGTCACCTTCGGCGGAAGCGGCGGGACGAGGCCGAGCGGGGGATTCAGGGGCGTGACGTCGGGGATGGGGATGGGGATCGGCGCCTTGCTGTACGGCTCCTGGATCACGACGACCGGCACCTCCTTCCGCTCCTTGTCGAAGCGGAAGCTCATGGAGATCGCATTGTCGTGCGGGCCGTCGAGGCCGGCGTTCAGCGCCGGCTGCGGGGCGCCCACCCGGATCTCCGGCCCCCAGTAGGCGCGGCTCGTGCCCGGCACCGGGCCGGGGTCGAGGTGGAACACGTACCCGGCCTGCTCCGCGAGCGACTTCACGTACGCGTAGTCGGTGCCCTGCTGGCGGGGGATGCGCTCGACGGGCACCGGAAGGTCCTCGACGATGGCCGGGATGACGACGGGGATCACGCCCAGCGCGGCGTACTTGGCGATGATCGCGAGGACCCGGATGGACGACGGCATGGCGGGGTACGGGATGCCGTCGAGCTGGAAGACGTCCATGACGGCGGTGAGGTCCTTGCCCTTGACGCGGAGCGTCGCCGTCGCGCCGTCGACCTGGATCTCGTGATGGGTCATCACGCCGTCGGCGAGCACCTCGGTCGTCCCGCCGACCGTCACCGCGATCACGATGCGCAGCAGCGGCACGGATGCGCCCCCGGTCAGCAGGAAGAGGGTGGTCAGCGGCGACTTCTTCGGCACGTCGAACACGAGCTCGAACCCGCTCTGCGTGTCGCCGGATCCGCTCTCGACGGTCACCTCCCGCAGGGCCTCGACGACGACCCTCGGCGCGGGGACCGCGATCGCCGGTCCCGCGTAGAGCTGCAGCCGCACGGGCTGCGGTGGCAGGTCAGGCATCGCCGCCCCGGACGTCGACGGGCAGGGTCACGCGGATGGCGCGGCCGGGCGGTTCGGTCATGCCGACCGGGTCGACGACCCCGTTCGCGTCGGCGAGCCGCCACCAGAGGTCGACGTCGCCGAGGTGGCGCGCCGCGAGCAGGTCGCGCCGGTCGCCCTCCACGCAGCGGACCTCGTAGAGGGTGCTGAACCGCTCCGGCCGCGGCACGAGCCGTCGCCGCAGGAACGCGATCGGGACGGCCGGCTCGCCCGGCGCACCGGACGGCACGTGGTGGGCGACGCCGACGTCGGCGTACCGGCTCGTCGGAGGGAACGACACCGAGGGCACGGCGCCGGCCGAGAGCAGGGCCTGGAGCGGATCGCCGGCCACCTCACACCTCCCGGATCCCGAGCATGGACAGCGGCACCGATCCCGAGGTGGCGGCGAGGGCCTCGCGCGAGCGCAGGTGCGCCATGAACAGGCTGCCGCCGCGATGGTCGAATCCGAGGTCGTCGACGGTGAGCACCCGCATGCCGAGCGACACGGTCGCCCTGATCGGGTTCAGGTTGGCGTCGAACGCGTCCTCGGTGATGGAGAGCGTCGTGATCCGGACCGGCACCACGCGGTCCGGGCCCCAGACGAAGACCGTCAGCGGCGCCTCGATGGGCAGGACCTCGAGGACGCCCGACCTGGCGAGCGCGTCGTTGGCCTGCAGGGCCTCGCTGGTCGGCTGCACGAGCGTCTCGAGGGCCGCGAGATCCGGGTGGATGCCGTGCTCGACGACCGTGCGGTGCTCGGCCGGGAACTCGAGCCGGTCCGTCGCGTCGATCTCGGCTTCCACGGTGATCGTCTCGGCGGCGGCGCCCGTGATGCGGAGCGCCTGGCTCCGGTCGCCGCCGGGCTCGCTCGCCGCCCGCACCTGCACCTCGCGCTTGACCGAGTCGGGGTTGTACTGCAGCGCGATCGTGCGCAGCGTCCGTCCGCTCTGCGGATCGACGGTGACGATGCCGCCCTTGACGAGTCGTGGCGAGATCATGCGATGCCTCCCTGCGGTGCGGGCAGCGGCGTCTCCTGCGGCAGTGCCGGACGCAGCCGGCTGCGATAGTCCTCCGCGGTCGTCGGTGCGAAGCCGATCAGCTCGAGCAGCAGTCCGTTCTCGGGGTTCACCCGCACGGCGAGGCCGCGGTCGGCGTAGACGCGCTCGCCGTCGTCGAGCACGAGCGGTCCCAGCACCGCGGGCAGGAGCAGTCCGGGTTCGCCGAGGTCGGGCGCGGCGAGCCATCCGTCGTCGCCTTGCGGGGCGAGTGCCTGCACGAGCACGATGCGCCGAGCATCCATGTCGTCGGGGTCGAGCCAGAGACGCACCCCGCCCGCGAACCGCCGGGTGGGCGCGGCGATCCAGCGCGAATGCCGCGGCGGGTCGCCGAGTTCGCCGCGGCGGAGACGGGCGCCCGTCGGGTCGACGCCGAACACGCCGGTCGCCGCGGCTGCGGAGAGCCCGGGCAGGCCCGTCCACCCCGACACGTCGGCGTCGGTGAGGAAGGCGCGGAGTCCGACGTCGCTCATTTCGCTCCCTTCGTGCCGACCGGCTTCTCCTCGGGGCCGCGGATCCGGTCGACCAACCCGAGGAAGTAGGCGGCGAGGACGTTCGGCAGCCCCGCCACGCCGATGAGGCGGTGGGCCTCCTCGATCGAGGCGTAGTGGGGCGCATCCGGGAGGTCGATCGGCGGCAGCCCCGCGTACGCCGTCCCCTCGACCTTCGCTCGCAGCCCGGGATCGGTCGCCTTCGCCGCGATACGGGACCACACCATGCCCGTGAACACGTCGTCGACCCCCTCGATCAGCGTGTTGTACTGCGGGGACTTGCGCCCGAAGGTCCTCGCGTAGTCGGTGTAGTCGTCGTCGCGGAGCGTGTGGAGGTACTCGTGCACGAAGGTGCGCAGCGTGTCCCAGAGTTCGAGACGATCCTCGTCGGCGTCGCCGGTCAGGTAGAGGTCGACGAACACCTCGTCGCCGCGCCGAACGCCGCCCCACGCGCGGTAGGTCGCGTTCAGCTTGTCGACCACCGACGTCGGGCGGTCGAGGCCCTTCGCCGTCGGCCCGGGCTTCGTGACCGCCTCCGCGACGAGCACCAGTGTGCGGGCGGCCTCGTTCTTCGGGGCGTCGGCCTTGTCGAACTCGGGGGACGCCCCGTGCTTGGCGTTCCGGCCCCTGAGCCGGCGATCGCTCTGGAAGTAGTACATGATGCGGGCGATCGCAGCACGGCGGAGCTGCTCCGGTTTCTTCATGGCGCGGAGTTCGCGATCGTGGGTCTCGTACCAGGAGTGGATGTTCCCCGGTTCGTCCTCGGTCCCGAACGTGAGGTCGTGGTCGCCCGCGTGGTAGTACGCCCCGAACACGTCGTCGACCTCGCGCTTGGCGACCTCCGCGAGCGGCTCGAGCTTCGAGCTCTCCACCCGGCCGCCCTGGCTCGCCGCGCTCCGGTACCGCTCGTCGATGACCGTGAGCAACGTCGACTCGACGTCCTTCCGGTAACGGCTCGCCGGCCCGAACTTCCGGAGCTCCTCGGCCTTCACGTCGGCCTCGGTCCGCTCGGGCCCGGTCTCCTCCTCGGCGAACGGGTCGACCGTCGTGGCGGGTTTCGTCCCGGGCTTCGCCGCCGCAGGACTCGGGTCCGTCGTACCGGGCGTCTTCTCGACCTTCCTCTTCTTCGGCGTCGGCTTCCGGTCCTCGGCGAGCGGCTCGCGGTGTTGCGGTGCCAGCGCCGCCTCCGCGGCCGCACCCCGCTCCGCGGTGAGGGCCTTCGTGTGGCGCAGGTCCGCCTCGGTCATCGGCAGCTCCTCGGCGAGGAAGTGCCCCATGACCACGTTGAGCTTCCGGATGACGGCGGCGAGCCGGCGCTGCCGGCGCTCCAGCTCCTCCTTGCGCGTCCCGGTCGCCTCGGCCACGGACCGCTCGACCTGGCCGTGCTCCTCGGTCACGGCGGGCCAGATCCGTTCGGTCAGGGCGTCCACCGCCCGACTGCGGTCCGACGGAGCGAGGCGTTCGACGATCGCGACGACGTCGGTGGAGGTCGTCCGCCGGTCGCGCACGCGCGCGTCGAGGGAGCGCTCGTCGAACGCGAAGGCGGGCGCCCCCGCGGGGACCGGCGGGCCCTTCACCGAGAGCACGCCGCGCTTCAACGCCGCCGCGCCGCCGAAGAACCGAGCGGCGACGAAGGCGTCCCACCGTGCGTCCTCGTCGCCGTGCAGGTTCGACTCGATCTCGGCGTAGCGCTCGGCGGGCTTCCGGAAGATGGTGCGCAGGTCGCCGGCATCCGATCGTTCGAGCACGTCGAGGATGGCCCGCTCGTCGGCGTCGAGCGTCGGTCCGTCGAGCATCTCCGAGACGAGCAGCGACTTCTGCGCGCCGCTGAGCTGCCAACCGGGCGCCCCGGCCGTCCACTTCCGCACGATCGCCCGGGCCTTGTTGTCGGCGTCGAAGCCGCCGTCGATCCGCTTCGTGCGCGTGAGCTGATCGAGGTAGGACCGGAGCTCCCGATCGGTCCAGTTCCCCTCGGAGGTGCCGAAGAAGATGCCGAGCCACTCGCCGAACCCCCGACGCTGCATCCGCGCCGGCGCCCCGGTCGTGCGCGGCGAGGCGCCGCCGCGCTGCTGCACGACGTGCGCGAGCTCGTGGGCGAGCAGCCTGCGGCCGGCCGGCGTGTTCGGGGCGTAGCCCCCGGTGCCGAACACGACGTGCTCGCCGACCGTGAACGCCGAGGCGGCGACGCTGCCTGCGGCGCTCGCCGCGCCCGCGTCGTCGTGCAGGCGCACCGCCGAGAAGTCGTGACCGAACCGGGCCTCCATCGAGTGGCGGAGCGCTGGGTCGAGCGGCCGGCCACCGCCGCGCACGGCCGCGTCGACACGGTCGGTGCCGGTGCGGTCGGCCCCGATGCGGTCGGCCCCGGTGCCATCCGCCTTCGCCGTGCGCGCCTCCGCCGTCACGGACGGCGTCGAGGCGGCCTCCGCGGTGCTCGCGGGCTCCCGCTGCACCGGGGCGTCCTCCGGCTTCTTCCGCTCCTCGTCGGAGGGCTTGATCGGAGCCTCCCGCTTCGGCGCGTCGACGGTCTTCGGCTCGGCTCCCGGAAGCAGCGGGACGAGCGTGGTCCTGCCGAACCGGGCCGACTGCTGCGCGACGACGTACGCGATCGCCGCCTCACTGTCGGCGTCGTCCTTGGTCTTCGGCAGGCCGAGCCGCAACCGCGCACGGAGCTTCGCGGTCTCGGCCGCGTACTTCTCCCGGTCGCTCGGGCCCGTCTTCTTCCGGGTGGGCTCGGTGAAGGTGAGCGACGCGCCGACGTACGACGGGGCGCCCTCGGTGAGGCCCTCGGCGCGCACCGACACGCCGAGCCCGTCGGGCAGGCCCGGGATCGGCAGCGGCACGTCCTTGCCGGCGAGCAGCAGGCCCGCCGCCGCGGGTTCGCGCAGCCCGGGCGTGCTCTTGATCTTCTCCTGCACCGCCTTGCCCGGCTTCGTCTCGAGCAGCGCCTCGACGGTCTTCCCGACCGCCTCCCCGGCCTTCTCCTCGTCGGACTTCGGGGCGCCGGCCTTCTCCTCACGGTGCACGGATGCCTCGGGCGCGACGGGCGCGAACGTCCATCCGGTCACGCTGCCGCCGCGAGCGACGACGTCGGCGGCGCGGTCGGCCTCCCGCTCGGCCGGATCGTGCCGGGTCGACACGGTCCGCGCCACGGGCCGGCGCGGGATGCTCGTGCGCGTCACCACGGCATCCCCCCTTCCCGGCTCGCGGCCCGGATGCGTTCTGCGACCAGGTCGGCGAGGGCGTCGGGATCCCCGGCCGCGGGGGCACGACCGGGCCGGTCCGGCCTCGGCTCGCCACCGGGCCCGGCCTCGATGAGCTCGGTCAGGCGTCGCTCGATCCGCGCGCCCAGTCCGATCGCGTACTCCTCCGGCACGCCCCGCAGCACGAGGCGCTCGACGTGGATCTCGAGACGGGTCATGCGTCGGCGTCCCTTCTGAGCCCGGAGACCTCCGCGTCGGTGAGCGAACGTTCCGACTTCGCCGCCTCGTGTCGTGCGGCCCGCAGGAGGTGGGCCGGGCCGATCCCGGCGCCGTCGTCGGCGGCAGCGAACGCCGCGGCGATCGCGACCTGGCGGATCGAGCCGCCGCTCAGCTGCATCCGCGCGAGCATCGCGGGATCGACCCCGTCGAGCGGCGCGGCTCCGGGGAACACCCGGCGCCAGATGTCGGCGCGCGCCGCCTCATCGGGGAACGGGAACTGCACGACGAAGCGGATGCGGCGAAGGAACGCGCGATCGACGTGCGCGCGGAGGTTCGTGGTGAGGATCGCCAGGCCCCGGTACGACTCCATGCGCTGGAGCAGGTACGCGACCTCGAGGTTCGCGTACCGGTCGTGGCTGTCCTTGACGTCGCTCCGCTTCCCGAAGAGCGCGTCGGCCTCGTCGAAGAGCAGGACCGCGCCGGATGCCTCGGCCCCGTCGAACACGGCGCCGAGGTGCTTCTCGGTCTCGCCGATGTACTTGCTCACGAGCGCCGACAGGTCGACCCGGTACAGGTCGAGGCCGAGCGAGCCGGCCAGCACCTCCGCCGCCATGGTCTTGCCGGTTCCGCTCTCACCCGCGAAGAGTGCGGTGACGCCGAGCCCGCGGTCCGAGGTCGAGGCGAAGCCCCAGTCGTCGAGCACGACGGCGCGGTGGCGCACGTGCCGCTCGATGTCGTGCAGCAGGTCGAGCTGGCCCGGCGGGAGCACGAGGTCGTGCCAGGTCGCCTTCGGCTCGATCCGGTGCGCGAGCGCGCCGAATCCGACCCGGGCACGCTCGCGCACCAGGCGGCCGAGCGCGTCGGCGTCGGGTGCGGGCAGCGCCCGCCATTCGGCCGCGACCGCGGCCACGGCACGCGCCGGAAGCCGGAAGTGCTGCGCGAGCTCGCGTTCGGCGACCACGGTCTCGGGTGCGCCGTCGAGCGCCGCGCGCCAGAGTTCGGCCTCCTCGGCGCGGGTCGGCAGCGAGATCACGCGGTCGACCGTCGTCCGGCCGGCGGACTCCGACCCGGCCGACGTCACGGCCACCTCGACGTCGAGCAGGTCGAGCAGACCCTCGTGGGAGGTCGCGACGAGCCTGCCGTCGAGGATCGCCTCCCGGTCGAGCACCGCTGCGGCGTCCGCGAGGTCGCGGCCTCCGATCGCGCCGTCCCGGACCGCGAGGACCCCGCCCCCGAGGCCGGCCGCGAGTCGCGCGGTGACGCCGGCGCGGGTCTCGGCATCGGCCCCGGAGAGCTGCACGAGCACCCGGCCCTCGATCGCGCGGACCGCGGTGACGAGTTCGGCGGCGATGGCGGCCTGCGATGCGGTGAGCTCGCCGGCGACGGGGTCGTCGACGAGTCCGTCGAGTCGTCCGCCGCCGAGGCCGGTCAGCCGGTGCAGCACCGGCTCGTCGACGTGCAGGGGTCGCGACGCGACGAGGTCGCCGTGCCCGAGCCGAACGAGTCGGCGACGGCGGAGCGGACGATCGGGCGAGAGGGCGTCCCAGTGCGGGTCGGGCAGCCTCGAGAGCGCGAGCCCGAACGTCGGCACCGGCGAGCCCCCCTGCTCCGCGGCGACCGCGGCCGCGATGCCGGAATCGAGCTCGACGGACGCCGCGAGCATGAGCACGTCGCGCTCGAAGGGCGACAGGCCGAGGCGGTGCACGAGGTCGGCGAGGGGAGCGGCGGTCCCGCCAGGCCGCGGGACGTCGACGGTCGGGCCTTCGGCGACGAGCAGCGCGATGCGCGCGAGCTCGGCGACGAGCGCGGGGCGAGCGGCCTCGGCCGGGGTCGTCGCCGCGCGGGCGCGGGATTCGGCTGCGGTCACGCCGGCACCTCCACGACCTGGGTCGGATCGAAGCCGGGCGGCGAGGTGGACCGGTCGACGAGCAGGCTCTCGGCGCCGTCCACGGTCAGGCGCACCCGGCGCTCGCCGTCGGGCACCGGTCCGAAGGCGAACACGAGCGGGTCGGTCGCCGCAGTCCGCGGTTCGGCGATGGCGGCGTCGCCGTCCAGCGCGAGGACGGCGCGTTGCGTCGGACGCACCTGCGGCCGCGACTGGAGGGTGACGGTCACGGCGCCGGTTCCGGCGTCGCGCACGATCACCGGCGCGGGCGCGAGCACGGGTTCCGGCGCGAGCACGAAGGCCGCCGGGTTCGTCTCGCGGACCACCGGGTCGCCGGGCGGGGCGAGCGTCACGCGCGCCGTCCAGACGCCGGCCGGCCAGGCCGCCTGCGCCGCGGCATCCGACGGCAGGTCGACCTCGACGACCGAGGGCTCCTCGTTCACGCCCACGTCGACGACGATCGGATCCTCGAGCAGCGGGTGGGCGAATCGCACCGCGACGGCGCTGCCGTCGAGGTGCGCCCCCTCGATGCGCACGGTCTCGCCGAGGCGGACGGCCGGCTGGTGCTCCGGGGGCGCGACACGGAAGGCCGTCGGCACGGGCGGCAGCAGGTCGGGATGCACGAACACGCCCGGCTCGTCGCCGGTGTCCTCGTCGGGCGCGCCGCGGCTGAGCACCGGCAGGGCGCTGCGCACGGGCTTGGCGGCCTCGATGAGCACGACCGTGATCACGTAGCCGACGGACGGCCGGTAGTGGGCCTGGATCGCCGACCACAGCCGAGACATCTCCTCGCTGTCGATGGGTTCGAGCGTGACCGTGACGGCTTCCACCTGGTCGGCGAGATCGGATGCCGCGAGCGCCTGGTACGCGGGCGGGAGGATGCCGGCCCCGAGCGGACTGGGTTCGAGCGCGGTCCGGATGGCAGCGCGGTCGAGGACCGGTCGTCCGTGCAGGAGGCTCATCGCGTAGCCGAGCAGGATCTCGGCCTGGAAGTCCGCGGAGCCGTACGCGGTGAGCAGGTAGTGCAGGTCGAGCGCGAGCGGCGGGTTCGACCTGCGTGCGCCGCCGGGATCGAACTCGGGCAGCGCGGCGTTGCGCAGGCCCGGGTTCGGGGTCACCCGGTGCAGGAACAGGTTCAGGCTCGGTCCGAAGTCGGGGTCGTCGAGCTTGATCGTGTCGGGGGCGACGGCGGTGACCTTCACCGTCCCGACCGCGGGGCCGACGTCGACCATGCCGTTGTCGAGCAGGTTCCGCAGCACCGCGCTCACCGCCCCGATCGCGAGTGCGCTGCTCACCGCGATCGCCCCGCCAGGTAGTCGTGCAGCGGGACCGGCGGCTCACGCACCGCCGCCGCGTCCGGTGCGGCCGGCGCCGGCGGGGCGAGGGTCGCGCGGATCTCGACCCGATCGATCGTGACGTGCACGACGTCGGGTCGGGCAACGCGCTCGGCCCGGTCGCGAGCCGTCACCTCGGCGGCGCTCGGCCCCTCCGTGGCCGGCACCGGTCGCGGTCTCGGCGAGGCGGCGGCGCGACGGGGCGGAGCGGGCGCACGATCGGCGTGCGGGTCGCGGCTCGAAGGCGGTGGCGCCGGGGCGGGCGACGTCGTGGTCCGGTGCGCGGTCGGGGAACCGACGTGCGCGGGGGACGACGCCGCGAGCGCCGACGAGGCCGTCGCGTCCATCGACGGGTCGGCCGCTGCGCGGCGGGCGCGGGGCGCCGGATGCGGCGCGAGGGGCGACCGTTCGTCGGCGACGCTCCGTCCCGCGCGTGCGGCGGCCGCGTGCGCTGCGGGCTCGCGGGGGTCGGATGTCCCGAGGGCGCCGGACGGCTCGGAGGCGACGGATGGCTCGAAGGCGACGGATGGCTCGGCCCGCCCGGTTCGCTCGGCGCCGCGGGGGTGCCGGGGATGTCGGCGCGAGCCGAGCCCGTCGTGGTCGGCGCCGGCCGGTGGCACCGGGGCGACCCCCTGCGCGTGCGACTGCGCCGTGGGGCCGGGGTCGTCCACCGGCTCGAACCGCGCGGGCGACCGGGGTGCGACGGCAGCGGGCAGGCCCCCGGCACGGGCGGCGAGGCGTGCGAGGTATCCGCTCATCCCGTCTCCCGGATGATGTCGAGGTAGGCGCGCCGGCGGGCCTCGGGCAGGGCGAGCACCTCCGGCTCGGTCCAGCCGTACGCCCGCGCGAGCACGTCGACCTCGACGAGCACGCGCCGCGCCTCGGTCTCGACCTCGGTCCACACGAACCCCACCGGGTCGAGGTCGGCGTCGAACGCCGTGCCGCACTCGGGACACGCCAGGCCGACGGACACCTCGGCGAGCGGGTCGGCCGCGGCCAGCTCCGACTCGATCCGGTCGACGATCGCCCCGGGCACCTCTGCGATGTCGACCGGATGCTCGTCGATCGTCGCCTCCGCGCAGCGGTCGAGCAGCGCGGACGCCGCATCGCGCTCGTCGGCCACGGCCGCCAGGTCCGCGGCGGTGGGCGCGCGCCAGCGCACGCGGTAGCCGTCGTCGTCGAAGACGCCGTCCGGCCCGTCGCTGCCCGGGTCGAGCGCTCGCAGCTCGTCTGCGTCGAGCTCGAACTCGACGACCGCGGAACACGAGGGGCAGGCGACGACGGATTCCAGGCGTCGACCGGTCAGGGCCGTGTGGAAGGCGATCATCGCGGCGTTCAGTCGTCCGAGCGGCGCGTCGCGGAGCGTTCGCACGTCCGCGCCGGTCGCGCCGGCGACCGAGAGCGCGCGTTCGATCGGCGACTCGCGGGACGCTCGGTCCGCGAGGTCGAGGAGCATGCCGGCTCGCACGGGTGCGACCGCCTCGACCACCGTCGCCCCTTACGGCTCGGTGAACGACGGTTCGGTGGGCTCGGTCACGTCGTAGTCGCGTTCCCAGCCCTCGTTCTCGAGCTTCAGGGTCTGGATGGCGACCGCGTTCGCGTTGGCGTCGAGGTCGGGCATGGCCTGGTACTCGGACACCCAGGCCCGGAACACCTTGTACGCGATGACGAGCTGGCCCGCCTCGTTGTAGAGCTCGACGATGAAGTCCTTGCGGAAGTTCTTCAGCGACACCTCGCTGCCGAGCCCGGATCCGAAGTTCCAGACCCGGTTCGCCCACTGCTCGAACTCGACGTCGTGCGTGACGCCCCGTTCGAGCGTGATCGCCTCGAACTTCACCCGGCCGGGGGACTTGCGCGAGGTCGAGGGGTCACCGCCCTCCCGGTGCTCGACGACCTCCGTCGTGCGCTTCAGCCCGCTCACCTTGCTCACGCCCGCGACGTACCGCCCGTCCCATTTCACCCGGAACTTGAAGTTCTTGTACGGGTCGAATCGCTGCGCGTTGACGCTGAACTGCGCCATCCCGCTCACCCCCTCGTCAGGCCGCGCTCGCGCCGGCGAGCTGCTGGAGTCGGATCACGACGAACTCGGCCGGCTTGAGCGGCGCGAATCCCACGTGGATGTTGACGATGCCGAGGTCGATGTCGGCCTGGGTCGTCGTCTCGCGGTCGCACTTGACGAAGTACGCCTCGCGCGGCGTCGTGCCCTGGAACGCGCCCTGCCGGAACAGGTTGTCCATGAAGGTGCCGACGCTCAGCCGGATCTGCGCCCAGAGGGGCTCGTCGTTCGGCTCGAACACGACCCACTGGGTGCCGCGGAAGAGGCTCTCCTCGATGAACAGCGCGGTGCGTCGGACCGGGAGGTACTTCCACTCGCTCGCGAGCCGGTCTGCTCCCTGCATCGTCCGCGCACCCCACACGACGCGCCCGGCCCCGGGCATCGCCCGCAGGCAGTTGACGCCGAGCGGGTTCAGCAGCCCGATCTCCGCGTCGGTGAGCCCGACCGACAGCTCGGGAACGCCGTTGAGCACGGCTTCCAGTCCGGCCGGTGCCTTCCAGACCCCCCGCTGCGCGTCGGTGCGCGCGAGCACGCCGGCGACCGCGCCGGTCGCCGCGAACGTCTCGACCTGTCGATCCCTGAGGGGATTCGACTGCCGCAGGCGCGGGAAGTACAGGGCCGCGTTGCGGCTCGAGGTCCCGAGCCCGGCGAGCCCGCCCTGGACGTCGGCCACGGAGTCCCAGTCGGCCGGCGAGTCGACGAGGAGGACGGCCCTGCGCTGCTCGGCGTACACGGCGGCGGCCGTGATCACATCGGTGCCGACGTCCTCGCCGTCGTACGGGGGGATGACGATGAGGTTCACGATGTCGGTGCGCTCCAACGCGAACAGGCCCTCCTTGGCATCGGAGAGCCCCGTGCCGATGAAGTCGTCGTCGTCGAGCGCGAGTCCGTCCGAGCCGTCCGCGAACGACGTGCTCGACTGCGGATCGGTGGACGGCTCGATGTCGTCCCACACCGTCTGCCCCACCGCGGGCTCGGCGTGCTCCTCCGGCCGGTCGTCGCTCAGCGTGACGACGCGCACGAGCGACGAGTCGTTGGCCAGGACGAGGTCGAGCCGCCGCGGGTGGTCCTCGGGTGCGACGACGACGTTGCGGTGCTCCTCGACGGCCCCCGTGGCGGCGTCTCGTACGGTCAGGTTGAAGAGGCTGTCGGTCTCCTCGCCGAGCGCGTCGTCGGGGTCCCGCGTGTCGTGGTCCACCCTGACCCGCAGCCGGTCTCCCCAGACGCCCTCGTCGGCGGCCTCGAGCACGAGCGCATCGGCGGTCCCGAGCGTCGCCGTCGATCGCGCGGGGACGTCCTCGGGCGGGTCGTCCTCGGTCTGCTCGGCGTGGAACAGGCGCACCACGACGGCGGTGCCCCCACCGTTGAGGAAGAAGTCGCGCACGGCGAACCCGAGCCGGCTCTCCTTCCAGAGGCCGCCGAACACGCGTTCGTAGGCCCCGTAGCTCGTCACCGTGACGGGCCGGTCCACCGGCCCTCGAGGCGCTCGACCGACGAACGCGGTCGTCGAGGTGGACACCCCGACGATCGTGCGGACGCCGCTCGGGACCTCCTCGATGTAGACGCCGGGATAGCTCACTTGCACGGGCATCGTCGTGTCTCCCCCCTGCACGCACTCCGTCCGGGGTCGGACCCCGGACCTCCGATCGGACGGACGTCGCGGTCGCTCGTGCAGCGGCCGGACCCCCTCCCCGTCCAGGTCGGAGAACTGGCGCCGTTGGCGCTCGCCCCGAGCCTTCCGCGCACGACCGGTGCTGTCAAGAGCGCACGGCGTGTCGCAGTGCAGATCGAGGATCGCTGTGGTATTGGGACCCGCAGGGTGTCTCCGGGTCACTCACCGGCGTCACGCCATCGTGTCGGCGTGCCGGTGCACGACCTTCCACTCGCCGTCCTCGCGGCGGTAGACCTGGGTGGCGCGCACGGTGAAGGTGCTCGGCGTGCCGTCCTTCATGGCGGAGATCCGCTCGTACCCGACCGTGTACGCCATGTCGCCCGAGACGTCGAACGAGATCAGCTCGAAGGCGTAGTCGGTGCACGCGGCGAAGCTCGCGGCGACGCCGTCGAAGGCGTCGAGCAGCTCGGACCTGCCGACCGCGTTGCGCCAGGCGCCGAGGACGCTCACCTCGTCGGTGGCGGACCACGTCGACCGTCGCGGACCGGCGTCGCCGTTGAACAGGGCCCGCTCGGCCCGCACGAGCGAGTTGTTGACCCAGATCAGGAATTCCTCGCGGTCGTTCATGGGTTCAGCATCCTCCGGTCCAGCGCCGGGCACAATCGGCACCGCCGAGCAGCGGGGCTCGAGCGGTCACGGATGCCGCAGCGCCGCCTTCCTCGGCCGCGCGGCGAGTCGCTCGAGCACGCCGAGGGCCTCGCCCGCACCGTCCTCGCCGGCCATCCGTGCCGCCGCGGCAACGACCGCCGACTGGAACCTCGGGGCCGCCGCCAGTGCATCGGCGAGCCGGTCGGCCGTCAGTCGCTTCCGCGGGATCGGCGCCGGGGCCAGCCCGTGCCGCTGCAGCATCGCCCCCCAGAACGGCTGGTCGGCGATGAACGGCACGACGATCGAGACCGTGCCGGACGCGGTCGCCGCCTGGACCGTCCCGATGCCCCCGTGGTGCACGGCCGCGGTCGCGCGGGGGAGGACCACCGAGTGGTCGACCGAACGCCTGACGAACACGTCGTCGCCGCGCAGGTCGTCGGGCACGGCGATGCCGCCGAGGCCCGTCGCGACGAGCAGCCGGAGGCCGCGCGCCCTCGCCGCGGCGACGAGTGCGCGCCCGCGCGCGACCGGGTCCCCCGCCGCCATCGAGCCGAAGCCGGCGTAGGCGAAGGGTCCGCCGTCGAGGAAGTCCGCGAGGGCCGGGTCGAGGGTCCGAACGTCCGAGGCGGGCGCCGCGGCATCCGTCGTCGAGGCGGGCGGCGCCGGGGCCCGGCCGGCGCCATCCGTCCCACCCGCCGACTGCGTGGGTGCTCGCCACGGACCCGTGAGCGAGACCGAGTCCGGCCAGTCGGCCGGGCGGGAGAGGAGGGCGGGGCTGATCGGCAGGAGCGTCGCCGCGGGCGCGGAAGCGTGATGCGGGCGCCCCACGCCCATCACATCGGCTGCCTCGTCGACCTCGCGCCGGAACATGCCGGCCGCGGCCGCCCCTGCGCGATAGGTCAGCCGGTTCAACGCTCCGAGGTCGCGCGTGACGGTGCCCGCCGCGGGGAACTCGCGCGTCGGCGTCATCGCCGGCACCAGCTCGACGAGCACGTGCGGGATGCCGAGTGCGTCGGCGACGAGCGGCGCCGAGAGCACCTTCGGGTGCCAGGCGATGACATCCGGCCGGAACTCGAGTGCCGCGTGCGCGGCGTTCACGATGACGCCGCGCATGACGGGTCGCACGACCTCGCGGAGGTTGCGCATCGCCGCCAGCGGCGAGACGCCCTGCGACTCGATCATCGCCGAGAAGTCGGCCTCGAGGCTCCGCACGTCGAGCCCGGCCAGGTCGACGCCCGAGTCGTCGGGGACCGCGAGGCGGACCTCGTGACCGGACGGCGCGGCGCGGCGTGCGAGTGCGGCGAACGGTTCGACGTCTCCGCGCGATCCGGCGGTGACGAGCAGCAGCTTCATCGTGACTCCTGGGTGATGGGATCGACCGGGATGAGCCCGGTCGCGGCGAGCAGCCGGCCGTCGGTCATGAGCCCGTCGGTGTACAGCTCGGCGAGCGGTACCGCCAGCCGCGCGAGCGCGGCCCGCGCGTCGCCCGCCCACGCGGCCAGCCGGTCGAGCAGCAGGAGCGGCGCGACGCCGAGGAGGACCAGGACGACGGCCTGCGCGTCCGGGTCGCGGGAGGAACGGAGCCATCCGCTCGCCGACCCGTCGTCGATCGACGCGCGCGCGACCTGGCGCAGCCGGGTGAAGAGGGCGTCGGACGCCGCGCCGCCGTCCGCCAGCATGCGGGCGAGGTACGGGCCGAACGTGCCGAGCACCTCGCCGAGCACGTCGGATGCCGCGGCGGCGTCCTGCTTCTCGGCGATGAAGCGCGCGACCCGTGCGTCGCACTCCTCGCGGAGGGCCTGCTTGGTGCCGAAGTGATGCGTGACGAGCGCCGTGCTGACGCCCGCGTGCGCGGCGATGTCGCGCAGGGACGCCGCGTCGTAGCCGCGCTCGGCGAAGCGGTCGAGCGCTGCGGCGATGATGCGCGCGCGAGCGGTGAGGTCGCCGTCGGAGATCGAGGCTGTACGCATGTACAGCATTCTGGCACGCTGTACAGCGTTTCGGAAGCGCGCGGCCATCTGAGACGAAGGCTGGCACAAACGAGCAAACCTCTGGTATGCATGAAGGGCGTCGAGCCCGCTCGCCGGGCACGGTGTCGACGACGACACCGCGACCGGAAGGCGAGGAGACCCCCATGCCCGCACGTGCCCGCCCGAGGACCCTGGCCGCGATCGGCGCCGCTGTCGGACTGCTGCTCGCCACCACGGTGGCGACTGCGCCGGCATCCGCCGCGAAGCCCGTGAAGAGCGGAACGACCGCCGTCAGCGCCTCCACCGGCTGCTCGAGCCTCAACGGGCTGAAGGTCACGGCCAAGACCGTGAGCAGGACGGTCGCCCTCGCCGCCGGCGACGTCGTCGGCGTCACGGTGTCCCCGGCCCGCTCCGGCGACCTGATCATCCTCGCCGGGTCGGCGGGCACCTCCATCTTCTTCGAGGAGGCGCCCGCGACCACGGGCCTGAAGTACACCGCGCCGTACAGCACGACCTACGGTCTCGGCTGGTCGCTGGAGACCTCGGGCACCGTGCCCGGCGACCTGACGTGGACCTTCACCTGCACCGGCTCCGGCGGCTCGGGCGGCACCGCCACGTCCGACTCCGACCGCGACGGCGTCGCCGACAGTGCCGACGCGTGCGCCTCGACGACGCTCCCCGACAGCATCTCGCGCCCGGTCGCGGGCAGGTACTTCGCGAACTCGTCCGGGAGGTTCGTCGACGGCACCGGCGCGGCCGCGGGCATCACCGTCGTCGATGCCGGCGGCTGCTCGGCCAACCAGATCGCCAAGGCGCTGCGCCTCAGCAAGCAGGAATCGCGCTCGGGGATCAGCCTCACCACCTTGAAGAACTGGGCGGCGAGCCACTAGTCGCGTGGTGTCCGGCTGCAGCCCGCCGAGGACGAGCCGGCGTTGACCCACAGCCGTTGGCAGCGTCGGCGGACCGTGCGAGGCTGACGGTATGCCGGAATCGCCGGAGGTCCAGGCCCTCGCCGACGAACTCGATTCGACCCTGCGCGGGCGCACGGTCGGTGGCGTCGACGTGGTCGAGTTCCGCGTCACGAAGACGCGAGGCCGCCCGCTGACGACCCTCGTCGGCGAGCGCGTGGTCGGCGTCACGCGGCACGGCAAGCTGTTCGCGATCGAGCTCGACGGCTCCGAGTTCCTGGTGGTCTCGCTCGGCCGGCACGGCTGGGCGCGCTGGGGCTCGGAGGCGGCGGGTGCCGAGGCCGCCGGCGCCGAGGCGACGGACGCCGCGGGCGCGGCGTCGTCCGCCGGCACGACCGACGAGGCCGCCGCCGAACCGCCCCCGCCGACGCTCGTCTCGTTCGAGTTCGACGGCGGCCCGGTGCTCGAGCTGACCGATGCCGGCGGCTGGGTCTCGCTCGGCTGCTTCGTGGTCGACGAGCCGACCGAGGTCGCGGCGATCGCCAAGCACGGGGCCGACCCGGCCGACCCGGCGTTCACGCGAGCGCACTTCGACCGCGCCGTCGCCGGGCGGCGCAAGCAGATCAAGGCGATCCTGCAGGAGCAGGAGTCGCTCGCGGGCATCGGCAATGC
The DNA here is from genome assembly GCF_052748445.2 of Agromyces molybdatiresistens. Taxonomy (NCBI): domain Bacteria; kingdom Bacillati; phylum Actinomycetota; class Actinomycetes; order Micrococcales; family Microbacteriaceae; genus Agromyces; species Agromyces molybdatiresistens. The sequence continues at coordinate 1,015,964 of NZ_CM188258.1, forward strand.
GTACTCCGACGAGATCCTCTTCGCTGCGCGCCTCTCCCCGGTCGCGCACGCGGCCACGCTCGCCGACGACGAGCTGGAGCGGTTGCACGAGGCGACCATCGGCACGATCCGGTCCGCGATCGAGGCGCGCAGCGGCATCCCGATCGACCGGCTGAAGGCGGCGAAGGTCGCGGCGATGCAGGTGCACGGGCGCACCGGCGAGCCCTGCCCCGGCGGGTGCGGGGGAGAGATCCGCGACTTCACGTTCGCCAGCACGACCGCGCAGTACTGCCCCGAATGCCAGACCGGCGGCGAGATCCTGCCGCTGAAGGCGGGCTAGGGTTCGCGTGGGCGGGGAGCACGCGCCGCAGTCACCCGCGACGCCCGTCGTGGTCGTCGTCGACGTCGCGAACGTGATGGGATCGCGGCCCGACGGGTGGTGGCGCGACCGGGCCGGTGCGGCGACGAGCCTGCTCGAGCGGATGGCGCGGCTCGCGCCCGGCACCGTGGTGGTGCTGCCGCCGCCCGACGATGCGGAGGTCGCGATCGCGCGGGTGGTGGCCGTGATCGAGGGGGCCGCGAAGGCGGCATCCGGTCCGGACGCGATCGAGGTGGTGCGCGCGCCCGCCGACGGCGACGGCGCCGTCGTCGAGGCGGCCGCACGGCTGACGGGCTCGGGGGAGCCGGTGCTGGTCGTCACGGCCGACCGGGGCCTGCGCGCCCGGCTCGCCCCGGGCGTTCGCGTGGCCGGTCCCGGCTGGCTGAACGACCTGCTCGGACGCTGAGCGCGGCGCGCGTGCGCCCCGACCGTCCGGACATGCCTGTCCGCCCTGTTACGATCCTTGCTCGTGCGTCTCCTCCGCCGGGCCGTCAGTGTCGTCGCCCTCCTCGCCGTCGTGCTCATCGCCGCCTTCACGGGCGTGTACCTCTGGCAGCAGCCCATCCTGCTGACCGGCACCGGGTACGCCGCGCACAACGCGTGCGCCGTCACCGAGGTCGCCGGCCGCGACGACCCCGCCACCGACCTGCCGGAGAACCCGCTCGTGCCGTACCTCGACGTCCGGGGCGCGGGCGGCCCGACCACGGCGACGCTCCTCGGCCAGCTCGCGCACCAGCGGGCGTGGTTCACCGAGGGCTTCGGCTGCACGCTCGCCGACCACCGCCCCGAGCTCGGTGAGGCGACGCCGATCGAGGCGGGCGCCAACCCGTTCACCGACGCGCCCGCGCCCGACGCCGACCCCGAGATCGACGCGGCGATCGCCGCCGCGTTCGGCGACGACCTCGCCGAGGCCGACCGCGCGGCCCTCGGCACGCGCGGGGTCGTCGTGGTCAAGGACGGCGAGCTCGTCGGCGAGCGCTACGCCGACGGCTTCGACGCCGAGACCCCGCAGCTCGGCTGGTCGATGACGAAGTCCGTCACGAGCCTGCTCACCGGCGTGCTCGTCGAGCAGGGCGTCGTCGCGCTGGACGACGACCGGCTCCGCCCGGAGTGGACCGACGGACGCGCCGACATCACCGTCGAGGACCTGCTGCGACAGACCAGCGGCCTCGAGTGGGACGAGACCTACGACCTCGGCACGCCCATCACGCGCATGCTCTACCTCGAGGAGGACATGGGCGACTACGTCGCGAGCCTCCCGCTCGAGCACGACCCGGGCACCGTGCAGGAGTACTCGAGCGGCAACACGACGCTGCTCTGCGACATCCTCGCCGAGCGCACCGGCCTCGGCGCCGACCTGCCGCGCCAGGCGCTGCTCGCCCCGCTCGGCCTCTCGTCGGCGGTGATCGAACCGGATGCCTCCGGCACTCCCGTCTGCTCGTCGTACATGTGGGCGACGCCCCGCGACTGGGCCGCGATCGGGTGGTTCGCGCTGCAGGACGGCGTCTGGGGCGGCGAGCGACTGCTGCCAGAGGGCTGGATGGCGCAGAGCCTCACCCCGACCGGGGCCGAGGAGACCGACGACCCCGGCAACGCCATGAGCTGGCGCACCAACCCGCTGCCGGACGGGTCGCTCCGCTGGCCCGAGCTGCCCGAGGACACGTTCTACGCCAGCGGCCACGACGGGCAGAAGGTCATCGTCGTGCCGTCGGAGGGACTCGTCGTCGTGCGCATGGGATTCACCCCGGAGGCCGACCACACGCCCTCCGAGGTGCGGCTCGTCGACGAGGTCATCGCGGCGCTCGGCTGACGAGGCCGCTGCGAGCCGGGGTCGTCGTCAGGGTCTGCGGGTCGGCGAGGCCGCGCGACCGCCGTTCCCGCCGACGACCGGCGCCGGCGCCGTTCAGGGGTGGCACTGTCGCCGCACTCCGCCGCATCAGTAGACTCGCGCCAGGCAGGCGCGGATCATGCGTGAGACGACCACTCCAGCACGGCGGATCCGAGCACCGGGGGCGGCGCTCGCGATCGTCGCTGCCGTGCCGCTGGCGGGATGCACCGCCGACCTCGGCGAGACCACCTCGCTCAGCGCCTGGACGACCGCCGTCAGCACGCGGTGGGACGCGTTCGTCGACGGCGTCCTCGTGCCGCTCGGCGACGCCCTGCTCGCGATGCTCATCGCCTGGCTCGTGCTCGCCGTGGGAGCGCGGCTCGTCGCGCTCCTGCCCGGCATCCGCAACCTCAAGGCCACCCGCCGCACCGGCTCGGTGCTCCGCATCATCGGGTGGACCCTCGTCGTGATCGTTCCGGTCGCGATCGTCATCGCGACCGCGTACGCCGACGACGGCTTCGCCGCATGGCTCTACGTCGCGTTGCCGCTCGCGCTCGTCACGGTCGGCATCCTCGGCCCCGGGCTCGCGACGAGGTCGCGCCTCGACGCCAAGGTGATCGGGCCAGACGGCTCGACGAACACCGCGTGGTCGATCGACGCGCTCATGCAGGTCCGCAACGCGAACCTCGACGACCCCAGCGAACGCGTTGAGCGCCCGAGCTCGCCCGACCTCGGCGAGTTCATCGCGATCGCCGACCGCAGCGGCAGCGGCGTGGCATCCGCGCTCGCGTGGCTGTTCCAGGTGCTCTTCAACTCGGCGCCGTGGCTGCTGCAGGTCACCGTGCTCGACTCCCGCTCCGCGATCGCGACGCTGCGGCGCAACGGGCACCCGCTCGACGAGGTCGAGCTGACGCTCGAGTGGGACTCGATCGAACTCGACCAGCACCGCAAGCTCCTCGCGCTCGCCGCAGGGTTCACCGCGATGACGATGGCCGACCGCTACCCCGACGTGCGCGGGTTCTACCGCGCGACGAGCTGGAAGTCCGTCGGCTTCCTCGGGCTCGCCCGGATGACGCGGGGCGAGGAGCGGAGGCACTACCTGAGCCGTGCGCTCGACGAGGACCCGACGAGCATCCTCGCCGAGTACGACCGCGTGTTCGACCGGTACCAGCGCATCGCCGATCGGGTCGAGCTCGAGTCGTTCCTCGACCGGCTCGAGCCGGTCGTCAACCAGGCGGCGTGGCTGAGCGGCGAGCGGCAGGTCTTCCCCGACGTCGAGCAGATGGTCTGGCACGACGTCGTGCGCGTCGCCGCCGACCTCGGCCCGAAGCGGCTCGACCCCGCCGACATGCGCCCGGTGCTGCGACCCATCCAGACGCGCCTCGAGGAGCGACGTCGGGTGAAGCCGCCCGCGCCCGAGCCGCGGGCGATGCTGCTTCGCACGCTCATGCTCTACATGACCGCCGCCCGGAACTGGGCTGCGTACGTCGACCTCGACGGCACCGGCGCCGACGCCACAGCGATCGAGTCGCGCCGCGATCGCATCCGCATGGCGGTCGACCGGTTCATCACGCTGCTCGAACGCGAGAGCGCCGCGCCGCGCCGCGACCCGAACCGGGTGCTCTCGCGCATGCGCTCACGCGCCGCGCTCTGCTACATGATCTTCAACCCGGGCGCTCCGGGGGCGTGGGGCGAGGAGGATCCGGTGTCCAGCGCCCCGTCGCGCGCGTCGCGCGCCGATTCCGGCGGCGCCGGCGGCCCGGGGTCGTCGCAGCAGGTCGCCGCCGCTGCGAGCCGGTGGCTTCAGGAGGCCGGCAGCTCCCTCGAGATCGAGATCCGCTACTCGTACGCCTGCTTCACCGCGCGCCGTGCGCGAGAGATCGGCACGCCGGCCGAGCGGAGCCTCCTCATCGAGGAGGCGATCCGCGGCGTCCGGTACGCCCGGCACGTCGACTACTACCTGCGCGAGGCGGCGCGCGACCCCGAGCTCATGCTCCTCGGCCATGAGCCGCAGATGCGCGAGCTCGTCCTCCCGCCGATCGGCTCGTCCTGGCAGGTGGCTCGCTTCGCGGCGCTCCGCCCGCGGCTCGAGCGCCGCGGCATCCTCGACCCGGCTCGCATCGCGACGGACCCGTCGCTCGAGTCGCTCCGCGCCGAACTGGGCCTCGAACCCGACGAGTTCGCGCTCCTCGTCGACGCGTCGATCATCCTGCGTGCGGGCCTGCGCACCGACGAGGGCGGCCTGAGCGGCGAGCATCGACTGCGCGCGGTACGTCACCTCATCGACGACGCGGGCTACTCGATCCCGGCGCTGACCGGGACGTTCGCCGAGCAGTTCGAGCGCCTCTCGAAGTCGGTCGCGGCGGCCGTGCACTGGGTGCCGACCGACGACGAGCTCCTCGACGTCGAGCGGTTCCTCGTGGGCCTCATGGCCCGGCTCGAGGCCGAGACCCGCCAGCCCGAACCGCCGGCGCCCGAGTCCCCGGTCCGGCTCGTCAGCTGAGCCGCGCGCCGGGTCGTCGTCAGGATCGCGAGGGGCGGGGGCGCTGACGTCACGTCCGGGAAACATCCCCGAGCGAGAATGGACCGGTGAGCACCGCCCCCGCCCTCGACATCCGGCCGGCCGACCTCGCCGACCCCCGCGTCATCCGCCTGCTCGAGGACCACCTCGCCGACATGCACGCGACCTCACCGCCCGAGAGCGTGCACGCGCTCGACGTCAGCGGGCTCGCGGTGCCGGAGGTTACGGTCTGGACGATCGGCGAGGGTGACGGCCTCCTCGGCTGCGTCGCGCTCAAGGAGCTGGACGCGACCCACGGCGAGCTGAAGTCGATGCGAACGGATGCCGCGGCTCGCGGCCGCGGCCTCGGTGCGCGCCTGCTCGAGCACGTCCTCGCCGAGGCGGAACGCCGGGGGTACACGCGCATCAGCCTCGAGACGGGGTCCGAGGACTTCTTCCGCCCGGCGCGCACGCTGTACGCGAAGTACGGGTTCCGCGAGTGCGGCCCGTTCGCCGGCTACATGCTCGACCCGAACAGCGTGTTCATGACGCTCGAGCTCGAGCGGTGACGCCGTGGTCGCGCAGCACCTCGCGGTGGTGACCGTGGTCAGGCCGCGGCGACCCGGTACGACGGCAGCCCGCGGCGGCGGATGAGCCACTCCGCCACGACCAGGTTCGGCAGCCAGCAGAGGAACGGCACCGCCGCGTACGCGTTCGCGAAGGCGGCGTCCGCATCGAACGCCCCGGTCGCCGCCAGCGCGAACGGCACCTGTGCGAACATCAGCAGCGGCAGCCAGATCCGGAGGGTGACCGCGGCATACGTGAGCGCGAAGGTGCGCATCATCCAGGCCCGGTGCGACGGGACGTCGCCGCGACGGATGGCTCGGTAGCCGCGCCAACCGGACAGCACCCACAGCAGGGCGAGCGCGCCGAAGCCGAACAACCCGACGATGCCGGCGGCGCTGAACGGTGCGAGCGCGAGCCCGGCCACGCCCGCGATCGCGATGGCGGCGAGCGCGACGCGGCCCGTCCAGCGGTGCACGCGCGGTGCGCGGTCGCGGAGGCCCCGCCAGAACTGGAACGGGCTCGCGACGAGCGCGATGCCGCCCGCGACGATGTGGACGTAGAACGCCGCGAGGACGAACGGCGGCTGCCCTGCGTAGTGGCCGGCCAGCCCGCCGGCTCCCGACTCGGCCAGGGCGGGCAACGACGACGTCAGGTACGGGACGACGGCGAAGGCGGCGATGCCGAGCGAGGAGAGCAGGATCCAGGTCCAGCCGATGCGAGCGCCGAGCGGTGCCGGGTTCGCGCCTGGCCGATGAGCGGGTGGAGCCGGGGAGGTCGCGGCGGGTGTCGCCGTCGTGTCGGCGGTCTCGGTCGTGGTCATGCCGCGACGGTATCGACGGCCCTCGACGGCGGGCATCCGGCGAACCCCCGGATGCGGCGGAGGGCTGCCCGTCGCCGCCGCCGGGTGGCATCATGGCTCGCGTGCGGGCCCGTGTCGGTGGCCGTCCGGCCACCCGCCCGCATCGCGGAGGGAAGCGATGGACGACCTCACAGGAACGGCGACCGAGCGGATCGCGCAGCTGCGCGCGGCGGGCGGCGATCGGAGGGATGCGGCGTGGCTCGAGCGCCAGCTCGAGTCGGCGCTGCAGGGCTGGCAGGCCACCGAGGACGCGCTCGCGACGCTGCGCGAGGCGCACGAGGACTTCTAGGTCGGCCCGGGGCTCGCCTCAGCCGCGCGCGTCGAGCGCATTGCGAACGTCCTCGTCGACGAGGTCGGCGTTGATCGCCGCGCCCGTGAGGCTGCCCGACGACATCGCCCAGGGCACCGACGAGCGCGGGCCCACGACGTTGCCCGCGGCGTACAGCCCGCGCACGCTCGTGCGGCCGTCCTCGTCGACGAGCACCTGGTCGGCGCCGCCCTGTCGCATCGACCGGGCGCGGAGCTGCCGGAGCAGGTCGTCGTGCGGCACGGCCCGGGGCGCCACGAAGACCGCGTCCGCCTCCCACTGGCTGCCGTCCTCCAGGCGGATGCCGCGGAGCCGGCCGGACTCATCGGCGAGCACCTCGGTCACGCTGCGGTCCTCGACCGCGATGCCGCGGGCATCGAGGCCCGCGCGCGCCGACGGCGTGAGCACCGCACCCTGCGTGCAGAACACGACGTCGGCCGACAGCTGTCGCATGAGCTGCGCCTGGTGCGCGTTCGCCGCGCTCGATGCGATCACGGCGATCCGCCGGTCGCGGACCTCCCACCCGTCGCAGTACGGGCACAGCACGACACCGCGCCCCCACTGGTCGGCGAGGCCCGGGATGTCGGGCAGTTCGTCGCGGAGGCCCGTGGCGACGAGCAACCGGCGGGCCAGGTGCCGCTCGCCGGAGTCGAGCTCGACCTCGAAGAGGGCGCCGGCGTCGCCGGAGGCATCCGTCTCGATGAGCGACGCGCCCGCGACCTCGCCCGACTCGATCGCGACGTCGTAGCGCGTGAGCTCGGCGCGGCCGGCCGCGAGCAGGTCGAGCGGCGACGTGTGGTCGCGGCCGAGCACGCCGTGCATGTGCTGCGCCGGGGCGTTGCGCGGCCGACCGCCGTCGACCACGAGCACGCCCCGGCGCGACCGGCCGAGCATGAGCGCCGCCGACAGCCCGGCGCTGCCGCCGCCGACGATCACGACATCCCATGTGGCCACGGGCTACCCGGCCGACTCGGGCCGTGAGGCGGCCGACGACGTGGTCGCAGCGGTCTTCGCCGCGGCGGCTGTCTCCGCGCCAGCCGTCGACGCCGACGCGACGACGAAGTACGCGCCGCTCGGGTCGGCGAGCCCCGCACGACGCCCCTCGGGCACGTCCCACGGCGGCACCACGAGCGTGCCTCCCGCCGCGACCGCCCGGGCGACGGCCGCCTCGACGTCGTCGACCGCGAAGCCGACGTGCCACGCCGGCGGCAGCTCGCCGCCGAGCAGCTCCGCGGCGTCCAGGATCCGCGCGAACGTCCGGCCGGCGTGACGGTAGACGGCGTACCGCGGCTCCCCCTCGCCGTGCTCGATGTCCCAGTGGAACGCGTGCGCGTAGAACCGCTCGGCCGCGTCGAAATCGCTCGCCGCGAGTTCGAACCGGGTCGCGGAGCCGGGCTCGTCGTAGACGTCGAAGCCCGGCAGCCCGCCCGGCTGCCAGTAGCCCACGACGGCGCCGGTGGCGTCGATCGCGAGCCCCATGACTCCCATCTCGGGGATGTCCATCGGCTCGAACAGCACCGTGCCGCCGGCCTCGGCCACCCGTTCGCCGGTCGCCGCCGCGTTCCAGGTCAGCAGGTAGACGGTCCAGTGCGGCGGGGACGGGTCGTCGTCGGATCGGCCGGCCGCGCCGGCGACGCGCCTGCCGTCGAGGAGGAACGTCGTGTAGCCGCCGTACCGCTCGTCGTCGCTCCGCTCGGCCGTCCACCCGAAGACGTGCGTGTAGAAGTCGATCGCTCCGTCGAGGTCGGTCGTGGTGAGGTCGACCCACGCCGGGGCTCCGGCGACGAGATCATCCGATCCGGGCATGCTGCCTCCTGTGGGGCGCGTGGCGAGCTGGCGCCGCCGAGCAAGTCGGCGCTTCCGGATGCTAACACCGCGAGCCGTGCCGCGACAGGGCGGCAGCCCGCGTTCAGGCGGCGGGAAGCGCCGCGAGGATGCGGCCGCGCAGCGCGTTCGCGCGCTCGGCGAACCCGCGCTGCCGCCGGACGTACTCGGCCTTGCCGTCGGCGCTCTCGATGCGCACCGGCTCGCCGCCCCAGGGCGCCATGTCGTACGGCGACGCCTGCATGTCGAGGTACCGGATGTCGCGTGCGAGCTCGAACGCGTCGAGCAGCAGCTCGCCCGGCACCAGCGGGCCGAGCTTGACCGCCCACTTGTAGACGTCCATGTTCGCGTGCAGGCACCCCGGCTGCTCGAGCTCGGGCTGCGACTCGCGGGTCGGCGCGAAGCGGTTGCGGGGCGTGGCATCCGCCGTGAAGAACCGGAAGGCGTCGATGTGGGTGCAGCGCAGCTCATGCGCCTCGACGACCTCGTCGGTGGCCGCCTGGCCGAGACGCAGGGGCACCGGATGGCGGTGCACGCCCTGCCGGTACACCATCGCCCACTCGTGCAGGCCGAAGCAGCCGAACCGCCCCGGCCGTGCGGCGGTGCGCCGCAGCATCCGCTCGACCATGTCGAGCATCGCGCCCTTCTCGGCCCGCATGCCGTCGGCGTCGACGACGAGCCCGTGCTCGGTCGTCCCTGCCTCGTACCAGCGCCAGTCGGCGCGTGGCGTGCCCGCGGCATCCGCCAGTTCGACGCCCGCACCCGGGTGCCAGCGGCGCAGCAGCGCGGGGGAGTACGAGTAGTACGTGAAGAGGAAGTCCTCGATCGGATGGCGCTCGCCGCGCGCCCGGCGCGCCCGGTGGCCCGCCGTCAGCGCGTCGGCCCGCTCGGCATGCGCACGCTCGCGCTCCTGCCGATCGCCGGCGTCGAGCACGACGGCAGGGCGGGCGGGAGCGGTCGAGGTCACCCGTCGAGGATAGGCGGCGACGCTGGACGCGGGCGCAACGCGCCGGGGGCGATGGCGCGAGGTCAGCGGGGGCCGCGGCCGGTCGACCAGCCGAGTATCGCCATCTTCAACGCGAGGAGGAACCCGCCGGCGGTCAGCGGCGTCACCTCGGGATCGGGGTCGACGAGCGACTCGCGCCACACGCGCTCGATCGGGTAGCCGATGCTCATGATCGCGCCGAGCCCCCCGAGCACGCGCGCCGCGACGACCGGCGGACGCCGGGAGAACAGCAGCGCGAGGCTCGCGACGGCCTGTGCGATGAGCATGACCGTCGGTGCTGACAGCTCAGTGCCCTCGAGCCAGTGCCGTCGTCGCACCTCCCCGGCCGGGCGCACGGGAAAGCCCGGAACATCGCCGGTGCGCCCCTCCGCGACGGCCTTCCGCAGTCCCGACAGCCCGAACACGAGCTGCACGAGTCCGATCGCCCCCACGAGTCGCATGGGCACATGCTCCCACCGCCGCTCTGCGGCGACAAGGCTCCGGTCAGGGAGTGATCTCGTCGACGAAGCCGAGCGCCTCGGCCGCGATGCCGCCCCACTCGGCGTCGCGCGCGAACGGGACCACCGCCCACTCGCGCATGGGCCGGCCGCGCATGACCATCGGCGCCAGCGCGAGCTCGGCGATGCGCTCCTCGGAGAGCTTCACGACGAGGTCGCCCCCGCGCTCGACGAACGCGAACAGCTTGCCGCGCACCGAGTACCCCTCGGAGCCGAACATCCTCCCGACCGACACGTCGGGCCGGTCGATCAGGTCGGCGGCCGCCTCGGCGAGACGCTCACGCCCGCGCGTGCGTGCATCCATGTGGCAGACCCTAGCGCCGGCCCGCGACATCCGCCCCCCACCCTCTGCCCGCCGCCCCGTGGTGCCGCGAGATGACGCGAATCGCTGCTCGCGGACGCGCGAGCAGCGATTCGCGTCATCTCACCTGGCCGGAGCGCCGGGCGCTCAGTGGTAGCGGCCGCTGTAGGCGTTGAGGGCGGGCTGGCCGCCGAGGTGGGCGTAGAGGACGTTCGAGTCCGTCGGGATCTCGCCGGACGACACGAGCGAGATGAGCCCCGCCATCGACTTGCCCTCGTAGACCGGGTCGAGGATGACGCCCTCGAGCGAGCCCGTGAGTCGCATCGCCTCGTCGGTCGACTCGACCGGGATGCCGTAGTACTCGCCGGCCCAGCCCTCGAGCACCGTGATCTCGTCGTCCCGCAGGTCGCGACCGAGCCCGATCGTCGAGGCCGTGTTCCGCGCGATGCGCGCCACCTGGTCGCGCGTCTCGTCGATCTTCGCCGACGCGTCGATGCCGATCACGCGGCGCGGGCGGCCGCCGAAGTTCTGCTCGAGGTCGGCGAAGCCGGCGATCATGCCCGCGTGCGTCGAGCCCGTGACCGAGCACACGACGATGGTGTCGAAGAAGACGCCGAGCTCGGCCTCCTGGGCGGCGACCTCGTGGGCCCAGTTCGCGAATCCGAGGCCCCCGAGCGGGTGGTCGGACGCGCCGGCGGGGATCGCGTAGGGCGTGCCGCCCGCAGCCTCGACGTCGGCGATCGCCTGCTTCCACGAGTCGCGGAAGCCGATGCTGAAGCCCGCCGGCGACAGCCGCACGTCGGCGCCCATGAGCCGCGAGAGCAGGATGTTCCCGACCCGGTCGTTCACCGAGTCCGGCCAGTCGACCCAGTGCTCCTGCACCAGCACGGCCTTCATGCCGAGGTGCGCGGCGACCGCGGCGACCTGACGGGTGTGGTTGGACTGCACGCCGCCGATCGAGACGAGGGTGTCGGCGCCCTTCGCGAGCGCGTCGGGCACGAGGTACTCGAGCTTCCGGGTCTTGTTGCCGCCGAACGCGAGGCCGGAGTTCACGTCCTCGCGCTTCATCCAGACGCGGGCGCCGCCGAGGTGGGCGCTCAGGCGATCGACCGGATGGATCGGACTCGGCCCGAAGGTCAGCCGGTGGCGGGGGAAGTCGGCGAGGGCCATGGTGCTCCTTCAGGGGGTGGGGGCGACGGATGCCGCGGGGTCGTCCTCGGCACTGCCGTCGTCGTCGAGGTGGAGCAACCGGCCGAGGGTCGACCAGTTGTCGAGGGTGGCGGCGGCGGCCTCGTCGGCGAGGCCGGCCGCGGAGAGTTCGACGATGCGGTCGTGGTCGGCGACCGATCCGCGACCGGCGAGCGATCGGAACCGGGCGCGTTCGAGACGGCGCAGGAGCGGGGTGACCTGCTCGAGCAGCCCCGGCAGGAGCGGGTTGGCGCTGGCTCGCACGGCGACGTCGTGGAACGCGTCGTCGGCGGCGATCGCCGCATCGACGTCGTCGAGGCGCAGTGCCTTCGCGAACGCGGCGTTCGCGTTGCTCATCGCCTCGAGGTCGGCGCTGGTGAGTTGCGGGACCGCCTCGCGGACCGCGAGCGCGTGCAGGGCCGCGGCGATGCGCTGGGCGGCGAGGGCGGTGCGCGTGTCGAGCGGTGCGACGACGGTCTGCTTCGCGCGCCGCGTCTGCACGAGGCCCGCGGCCTCGAGCCGCGCGATGGCCTCGCGGATGGGCGTCCGGCTCACGCCGAGCCATGCCTCGAGCTCGGGGTCGCGCAGCCGCTCGCCGGGCGCGAGCTCACCCGAGACGATCGCGTCGCGCAGGTGCGTGTACGCGTGGTCGCGCATCGACTTCGGGCGCTCGGCGGGGACGCGGGCGGGAAGTGGCATGCAATATATTGCACCGGATGCCGAGGCATCCGTCAAGCCGGGCGCCCGTCTACAGGGTCTGGGGAATCTCCCGACCCGGGAACAGCGTCGCGTACTGCCTGCGATACAGGCGCTTGCCGACGAGCCGGTACGCCAGGCGGATCGGCAGCGGGACGTCCATGATGAACTCCCTCTGGTCCTCGGGCGGGTTCGTCGCGAGGATCATGCCGAGGTACGCGAGCACCACCTTCTTCTCGAAGGCGTCGACGCCGTGGGTCGCGAGCATGCCCAGCTCCTCCGGCGTGAGCACCTTCTCGACCACGGGCGTGATCTCCGTCACCTCACGGCGCAGGTGCACCTTCAGCAGGGCCGAGAGGCCTTCGTACCCCTCGGCCAGCTGCTCGCCGAGTTCGGCGTCGGCGCTGTCGCGCCAGCGCTCGCGGATGGGTGCGACCTCGTCGAGCATCCGCTTGACCTCCTCGTGGTGCGCGAGCATCTGCGCGATGTGCAGCGCGCAGCCCGGTGCGCGCTCGCCGAGCTGCGGGTACATGTAGAGGTCCTCGCCCTCGTGATGCACGTGCAGGAGCTTGTCGAAGTTGCCGAGCACCTCGCCGACGTAGTGCGAGCGCTCGGTATCGCCCTCCGCCGCCGAGCGCACGAGGCCCGGTGCCTCGTCGTAGGCCCAGAGGAACACGCGGTGGATGCGGCGCATCGCCGGCGTCGCCCGGCAGAGGACCGGCCCGTCGGGAACGGGAGCGGCGGTCTCCCCGGCCTGCATGGTGAAGAAGTCGGACATCGGACCATCCCCCCAGATGATCGCGCTGCGTCGATGCGCGCTGCGCCGTCGAGCGCGACGATATCCGTCGCACGGTCGGCCGACAAGAGTGCCGGGCAGCCCCGTCCGGGGGGGTGCTCAGCGTCGCCGGGCACCGCCGTCGCGGTGCGCGAGCCGCCGGACGTGCGTGAGCCGCTCGGCGGTGTCGACGAGGAACGCACCCGACGCCTCCTCCGCGCGCCAGTGCTCGTCGACGATGCCGATCGGGTGCAGGAGCACCTGGCCGCGCGGCTGGTAGAGCGCGAGGTCGAGTCCGCCGTCGTGCTCGGCGAGGCGCCACGACAGGCCCGTGCGGCGCGCGACGTACTCGCCGAACGCCGTGCCGAGCGCGTTCACCTGGATGATCGGGTCGTCGCGCTCGGGTGGGTTGATGCGGCGCCACCCGGCCGACCAGCGCTCGTAGAGCGCGCGCAGCTGCTCGAGGTCGCCGGGGTCGGCGCCGGCGTCGGCCACGAGTGCGACGTGCGCGTCGATCCAGTCGCGCTCGGGCTCGCCGATCTCGACGAGCCGCGGCACGGGCGGCGCATCGTCGACGGGCGCCGTCCGGCGCGAGAAGAGGGCCACCGGACGATTCTCTCCCGAACCGGCGACGACGACGCACGACGGTGACGGATGTCGTCCGTCGGGCGTAGCGTGTGCGGCGTCCGCAGGGGTGCGGACATCACTCGAACCGAGGGGGAACCATGGCCAACCTGGTCGTGCACTTCGAGATCCACGCGACCGAGCCGCAGCGGCTCATCGACTTCTACGGCGACCTGTTCGGCTGGCGATTCACGCAGTTCGGCGACATGCCGTACTGGACGATCGACACCGGCGAGGGGGCGATCGGCAACGTCGACGAGCAGCCCGGTCTGGGCATCAACGGGGGACTGACGCAGCGCGACGGTCCGGCACCCGGGATCGGTGCGCCCGTGAACGGATGCAACCTCGTCATCGGCGTCGACGGCAGCATCGACGACACGATGCGACGCGCCGTCGAGCTCGGTGCGACCGAGACGATGCCAGCGGAGGACATGCAGGGCGTCGGCCGGGTCGGCTACCTCATCGACCCCGACGGCAACGGGTTCGGGCTCATCTCACCCGTGCTCTCCGACGGCACCAGCGCGATGACGGGCTGACGCTCGCCTCGGTCAGGTCATCGCCGGCGCACGGCGTCCGCATGGCGAGGCCACAGGGCCGTGCGCCAACGTGGTCGCGAACACCGGCCACGAGACGAGGAGACCGCGATGGAGCACGAGGCGAGCCCGACGACCGAGGCGACGACGGCCGATCCTCGCGATGACCGGAAGCTCGCCGATCCCGGCGATCGCGACGGCGGGTACTCGCTCTACAGTCCGGGACTCGACGACGTGAACTACCTGCGCGGCGTGCAGGCGACCGACGACTCCGGCACGGTGCAGTTCACCTCGATCTCTCCGGCGTGCTACACCGGCCGCTGGCCGCACATCCACTTCGAGGTGTACTCCGACGTCGCGAACGCCGTGGCCTCGGGCCCGATCGTGAAGACATCGCAGATCGCCCTCCCCGAGGAGGTCAACGCGCTCGTCTACGCGACCTCCGGGTACGAGCAGAGCGTGCGGAACGCTTCGCAGGTGAGCCTCGCGAGCGACAACGTCTTCGGCGACGACGGCGGCATCCACCAGATCGCGTCGATGTCGGGCTCGGTCTCGTCCGGCTACAGCGCCGCGCTCACGATCGGCGTCTGAGCCGGGCGGAGCGGCCGGGATCCGCCGACCCGACCGCGTCGCACGCGCCCGGGAAGCGTTCGCCGCTCCGACTCCGACGCGTCGCCGACTGCACGTCGCCCGTTCACCCGTACTGGCCACCGTGGCATCCGGAGATGCCCGCGCCCTCGCGCGCGGGGACCGGAACGACACCACGGAGGGTGCCAGGGAATGCGGACGACACGCAGTCGTGCAAGCGGGCGGATGTCAGGGGTGATCGCGATGGCGGTCACCGGAATCGTGGGGGCAGGACTGGCGATCGCGCCGGCGATCCCGGCGACGGCGGCGCCGGTGGGCGGAGCGCCCACGGTGAAGCCGACGCCGGTGGAGGTCGCGGCGCCGACGCTCACGCCGGAGAGCGGCGCCCACCTCGACGGCACGGTCGCGATCGCCGCGACGCCCGTCACCGCCGGGGACAGCGTCACCGGCCTCACGATCGACGGCGAGGAAACGGCGTCGACGGAGACCGTCGGCGTCTCGACGCTGAGCTTCGAGGTCGGGTCGAACTCGATCGAGGCGCGCTACGGCAACCACGTGCTCGTCAACGGCGACTTCCGCGTCGACCTCGCCGACGCCGTCAACGAGCGCGTCGAGCTCGAGATCCCGAACGAGGAGCTCGTCCAGGGCGAGAACTCGATCCGCTTCGTCACGGGCACGATCGAGACGAGCTGCGGCACCAACCACGACGACTTCGTCGTCTCGAACGTCGGTCTCGAGCTGCTCGGCGAGGTCGCCGACGGCGAGGAGAACGAGTACACGTTCGACTTCGGCGACGGGAACTGCGGCTCGAGCACCAAGCTGCTCGACGCCGACCTGAGCTTCTTCGTGCTCGGCGACCCGCAGGGCACGACCGGCCTGGCCGCCGAGCTCGACACGACGGCACTCGAGAACGGCGCGCACACCCTCGTCGCGACGACGGAGGCCGGCGGCACCGCGACGAGCGAGGTCTCGGTGAACAACGCCCCGGCGGGCGCGCCGCATGTCACGCCGACCGACGGGGTCATCGTCAACGGGGTCCGGCAGGTCTTCGCCACCCGGCCGGCCGACGGCGTCGGCGGGGTCGCCGACCTCGAGCTCGACGGCGCGGGCATCGGCGCCGAGCCCGTGCTCGGCTCGGGCGACGCGGTGCTGAGCTTCGACGTCGCCTCGAACTCCATCGAGGCGCGTTACCACAGCTACGTCGTGGTCAACGGACTGACGTACGACATCGGCGGCGACTACGCCAGCGAGCGCGTGCACGTCGTCTTCCCGAACGAGTGGCTCCGCCCGGGATCGAACTCGATCCGGCTCGTCTCGGGCACGTACGAGACCTCGTGCGGTGCGAACCGCGACGACTACGTGATCTCGTCGGTCGCCCTGGCGCCCGCCGCGGGCACCGCGGCCGGCGTCGGCCTCGCGGGCACCTACCGCATGGGCGACGGCAGCTGCGGCACGAACGCCACGCTCCTCCGCGACGCGACCTTCACGTTCGACGTCGACGCCGAGGCCCGCGGCCTTCGCAGCGACCTCGACACCGCGACCGTCGCCGACGGCGAGCACGTGATCGCCGCGACCGCGACGACGGGCGAGGTCGCCACGCGTCGCATCGTCACGGACAACACCGGCCCGGCGATCGCCTCGAGCGTCCCCGAGGCCGGATCGACGATCACGCAGGCCGTCGCGCTCGACGTCCAGCTCGCGGATGCCTCGGGCGTCCTCGACGGTCCCGAGGTCGCGCTCGACGGCGCGGCGGTCGGCCTCGCCGACCCGATCGGCCCCGGACTCCCGGCCGGCGAGCACGTGCTCACCGTCACCGCGACCGACGGACTCGGCAACGAGGCGACGCACGAGATCGCGTTCACCTCGGCCGGCATCCCCGACGTGCCCGCCGACCTCGAGCCCGCCTCCGGCACGGCCGACGTGACCGGACCGGTCACGCTCTCCGCGACGGTCGGCGAGCCGGGCGACGGCGACGTCACCGCGACGTTCTCGCAGGCCGAGATCCTCACCCCCAACCAGGTCCGGCAGGGCACCTCGTCGGGCATCCCGACGACCCTGCAGGTCGAGGGCGAGCAGAAGGCGGATGCCGCGGCACTCGTGCCCGGCGACGGAGCGACGCTCGACAGCGACGCCGGCCGCGACGTGGCCTACCAGCGCTTCGACGTC
The DNA here is from genome assembly GCF_052748445.2 of Agromyces molybdatiresistens. Lineage (NCBI taxonomy): Bacteria > Bacillati > Actinomycetota > Actinomycetes > Micrococcales > Microbacteriaceae > Agromyces > Agromyces molybdatiresistens. The sequence continues at coordinate 1,032,581 of NZ_CM188258.1, forward strand.
ATGGTGAAGGGGCAGGTCCAGGATCCGGTCATCCGCTGGACGGGCACGATCGACCCCGACCGCGTCGCGACCCTGCGCGCCTGGAACCTCGAGACGAACGCGTGGGACGCGCTCGCCGGCGCCCGCGGTGCCGCCGAGGGCGACACCGTGCTCACCGCGACGGTCGACGCGCGCTACATCGACGGACAGCAGGTCCACGTGATGGTCACCGGCGAGGACCCCTTCGCCGACGATCTCGAGGGCGGCGACCCGAACGCGTTCACCGACCCCGCCGCCGTCGACTTCTCGATCGCGCACTTCACCGACACGCAGTACCTCTCCGAGGGCGCCGTCGAGCAGGAGACCGCCGAGGAGCGCGCGATCTGGGAGTCCGCGTACGCGGGGGTCGTCGACTGGATCGCCGGGAACGCCGAGGAGCGGAGGATCTCGTACGTCGCGCACACGGGCGACCTCATCGAGAACAACATCCGCGCGCCGCAGACCGACGAGATGCGGCAGCAGATCGTCGGCGAGTGGAAGGTCTCCCAGCGGCAGCACGACGTGCTCGACGCTGCGGGCATCCCGAGCGGCGTCGTCGCCGGCAACCACGACAACCAGTCCGGAACCGAGGACGGCCCCGATGCGATCTTCAACGACTACTTCGGGCCCGAGAACTCGGAATCCGCGGCGGCGTCGTGGACCCAGGCGGCGTACGGCGGGCCGTGGCGCGAGGGCGACAACCAGAACCACTACGACCTGTTCTCGGCCGGCGGCCTGGACTTCGTCGTGGTCGGGCTCTCGTACGGCGTGACGCGCGAGGAGGCGGAGTGGGCGAACGGCGTGTTCGAGCAGTTCGGCGACCGCAACGGCATCCTGCTCACGCACGACTACCTCGCGCCGAGCACCGAGCCAGACGGCCGTGACGCGCCGTTCTCCGCCCCCGACGGCTCGATGCTCTACAACACGGTCGTGACGCAGAACCCGAACGTCTTCCTGATCCTCGCCGGGCACGAGCACGGCGTCGGGACGAACGTGAAGCCGAAGGTGGGCGAGATCGACCACGGCGTCGTCGAACTGCTCGCGGACTACCAGTTCTACACGGTGTCCGCCGACCGGCTCGGCCTCACCGAGATCGGCGGCTACCGGCCCGACGACCAGCTGCGCTTCGGCGCGAGCTTCCTCCGGCTGCTCTCCTTCGACGTCGACCGCAGCGTCATGCACGTCGACACGTACTCGCCGCTGCTCGACGAGTTCGGCGCGACCGAGTACGACGACCGTCACCGCTACGACGGCACCGAGGACGAGATGGTGCTGCCGGTCGACCTGACCAGCCGCGTCACGACGCTCCGCACCGACTCGCTCGCGGTCTTCGTGCCGTCGGCGGTCGTCGGCGAGGCGACCGTGCCCTCGGGCGAGGTCGCATCGGTCGAGTGGACGCGCCTCAAGGCCGACACCGCGTATGCCTGGATCGTCACCGCGACCTCGGCGGGCGGCGGCACGTCGACCTCCGAGCCGAGCGTCTTCGTGACGACGGATGCCGCGGGGCGGCGGGGAACCTGGAACGAGAACTCGCCGTGGTTCCCGTTCCTCGGGGCGACCGCCGAGTCGGGTGAGGGCTCGACCCGGTGATCCCAGCCGCTCCATCCCGCCGCCGCGGTCCGGTTCGCCGGGTCGCGGCGGCGGCCGTCCCGGCGCTCACGGCCCGGATCGTCGGCGCCCTCGGCGTCGTGCTCGTCGCCGTCGGCGCGATCCTGCTCGCATGGCCCGCGGCCGCGCACGACGAGACGACGTCGGCCCACGCCGAAGTCGTGCGCGACGGCGACCGCATCACCGCCGAACTCGAGCTCGAGTACGACCTCCTCATGAAGTCGGCGTGGGCGTACGCCGAGGCCTACGAGGCGACCGATTCCGACGAACAGGTGCGCCAGCTCGCCGCGTACGCGGACTCGGTCGACGACTACGTCGGCGCACGATTCGTGGTCGAGGCCGACGGAGCGCGCTGCGTCGCGGAACCCGTGGGCGCCGGAGGCATCCGGGATCGCAGCGATCGCGCCTTCGCGGTCGTGACCTACGCGTACGACTGCGGCGGGAACGAGGCGGGCACGCTCGCCGTGTCGAGCGCGCTGTTCCCCGACGAGGAGGGCTTCGTGCACTCCACGCGGACCATGCTCTCGTGGGACCTCGACGGCGCGGCCGGCAGCGCCGTGCTCGAGGCGGCGGAGCCGACCGTCGAACTCGACGGGACCGCGCCGCACGTCGGCGAGTTCCTCGTCCTCGGCGCCGAGCACCTGCTCTTCGGCCTCGACCACGTGCTGTTCCTCGTGGCGCTGCTGCTCGGCGCCCGGTCGCTGCGCAGCCTCGTCCTCACCGCGACGACCTTCACGGTCGCGCACAGCGTGACGTTCCTCCTCGCGGCATCCGGTGTCGTCGGTGTGCCGACCGAGGTCGTCGAACCCGTCATCGCGTTCTCGATCGCGGTCGCCGCCGTCGCCGCGATCGTGTCGGACCGGCGCGGCGAGCTGCCCGGCCGATGGCGGATGCCGGTCGTGTTCGCGTTCGGCCTCCTGCACGGGCTCGGGTTCGCGAGTGCGCTCGGGGTCGACGAGGCCTGGTCGTGGGGGCTGCTCTGGGCGCTCATCGCGTTCAACGTGGGGATCGAGGTCGCGCAGCTCGCCATCATCGCGGTCGCCTTCCCGCTGCTCGTCCTGCTCCGGCGCACGTGGGCGGGGCGGCCGGCGACCATCGTCGCGGGCTTCGCGGTCGCCGCCGTCGGGTTGTTCTGGTTCGCGGAGCGCGTCACCGCTGGGATCTCCGGCGTGATGGTCTGACCTGCCCGGGCGCGCGGGCGGCAATCCGATCGGGCGCGGGCGACGAACCCCCTCCGGCGGCTGACCCGACCGCCTCGATCAGGAGGTACATCATGCGCACTCGATCGCTCGCGGCCGCGGCCGCTGTCATCGGCGTCACGGCGTCGCTCGCGCTCGCCACGCCCGCGGTCGCCGCGGATCACGCCGACGGCGACAACTGCTGGGGCGTCGTCTCGGCACAGGCTGCCAGATCCGACGGCGGGCTCGGAACCCACTCGAGCTCGTTCGACGAACCCCGGCTCGGCCTCGGCAACGTCGCGCGGCTCTTCGGGGTCGACGGCCTCGGCGGCCTCGGCTCACTGCTCGCTTCGCTCGACGGAAACGACGCGACCACCTGCTGAGCCGATCTCGACGGGGTCACGCCGCTCCTCGGACCGCCCGCCGCATGTCGGCGGGCGGTGCGAGGATGATCTGGTGCTGCTCGACGAGGTCGTGACGACGGTCGAGCGGGTCGCGTCCACGCGGTCGCGGCTCGCGAAGGTCGACGCGCTCGCCGGCCTGCTCGCGGGGCTCGCGCCCGACGAGATCGTGCCCGCCGTCGGCATGCTGACCGCGAGGCCCCGGCAGGGCCGCGTCGGCGTCGGGTGGCGCACGCTGCAGGGCGGCATGGGCGAGGCGGCGGATGCGGCCACGCTCACGATCCTCGACGTCGACGACGTGCTCGAGCGCCTCGCCGGCGCGGTCGGATCGGGGTCGAACGCCGAGCGGGCGCGCGTGCTCGCCGACCTGGGAGCGCGAGCGACCGATCGCGAGCAGGACTTCGTCTCGCGCGTGATCCTCGGCGAGCTCCGCACGGGTGCGCTCGAGGGGGTGCTCACCGACGCGATCGCGCGAGCCGCCGAGCGACCGGGCGACGTCGTCCGCCGCGCCGCGATGCTGTCCGGCGACCTCGGCGAGACGGCGCGCATCGCCCTCACGGGAGCGCCCGGAGATCTCGAGGCCGTCGGGCTCCGGGTCGGGCGGCCGGTGCTGCCCATGCTCGCCGGCACGGCGCCGAGCGCGGCCGCCGCGATCGAACAGGTGGGCGAGGCATCCGTCGAGTTCAAGCTCGACGGGGCGCGCATCCAGGTGCACCGGTCGGGTGGCGACGTGCGCGTCTTCACGCGCAACCTCGCCGACATCACGCACCGCGTGCCCGAGGTGGTCGAGGTCGTGCGCGGGTTCCCGGCGAGCGAGCTCATCCTCGACGGCGAGACGCTCGCGCTCGACGAGGGCGGCGCGCCGAGGCCGTTCCAGGACACGATGTCGCGGTTCGGCGCCGAGGCCGCACGCGAGGTGCTGCTGCATCCGTGGTTCTTCGACGTGCTCCACGTCGACGGGCGCGACCTCATCGACGAGCCGCTCACGACGCGCCTCGGCGAGCTCGAACGCGTCGCGGGGGAGCACCGCATCCCCGGCGAGGTGACGGCGGATGCGGAGACCGCCGAGCGCGTCGCCCGCGAGGCGCTCGCCGCGGGCCACGAGGGCGTCGTCGTGAAGGGCGTCGGTTCGCCGTACGCGGCCGGCCGGCGCGGTGCGAGCTGGATCAAGGTCAAGCCCGTGCTGACCTACGACCTCGTCGTGCTCGCCGCGGAATGGGGCTCGGGTCGACGCACCGGCTGGCTGTCGAACCTGCACCTCGGCGCGCGCGACCCCGAGGGCGAGTTCGGCGAGCCCGGCGGGTTCGTCATGGTCGGCAAGACCTTCAAGGGGCTCACCGACGAGCTGCTGCGGTTCCAGACCGAGCGGTTCCCCGAGATCGAGACGCGGCGCACGGCGAACACGGTCTTCGTCTCGCCGATCACCGTGGTCGAGATCGCGATCGACGGCGTGCAGCGCTCGAGCCGGTACCCGGGCGGCATCGCGCTGCGGTTCGCGCGGGTGAAGGGCTACCGGCCCGACAAGGAACCGGGCGAGGCCGACACGATCCAGGCGCTGCGGGCGCTGCTCCGCGGCGGCGACGAAGGGGGAACGGCATGACGGATGGCGCCGGGGGATCGGCCGCCGACGGCGCGGGCACCGAGGGCGCAGGCGCGGGCTCCGGCGGGCGTGTGCGGCAGCTGCGGCTGGTGGTGGAGGCCGAGGACTTCGAGGTGGCGCTCGCGTTCTACCGCGACGTGCTCGGCATGCCCGAGCAGGAGTCGTACAGCGGTGACGGCGGCGCCGAGGTGCGGATCCTCGACGCCGGCCGCGCGACACTGGAACTGTCCAATCCGGCGCAGGTGCGCTTCATCGACCGGGTCGAGACCGACGGCCGCCGGAGCGACCGTATCCGCGTGGCGTTCGAGGTCGACGACACGGCGGCCGTGACCGACGAGCTCGTCGACGCCGGCGCCGAGCTCGAGGCATCCGCTCGCCAGACGCCGTGGCGCTCGGTCAACGCCCGCGTGCGCGGGCCGGCCGGGCTGCAGCTCACCATCTTCCAGGAACTCGACTGAAGCGCGCGGCGGTCAGCGCCCCTCGGGGTCCATGTCGATGCCGGTGACCGGGGTGCCCGCGCGCTCGTAGACGAGCGCGACCGCGCCTTTCGGGAACGCGATCGGCGGCTCGGCGAGCGTGAACGCCGCCGGCACCGTGCCCTCGTCGAAGAGCCGCTTCCCGCTGCCGAACGCGATCGGGTAGAGGTACAGGTTGAGCCGGTCGACGAGGTCCGCGGCGAGCAGGCTGCGCGCGAGCGCGCCGCTGCCGACCACGTGGATCTCTCGGAACCGCTCCTTGATCGCAGGGACCTCCGCCGCGACGTCCGTCACGACCGTCGTGCCGGCCCAGCCGGGATCGGTCAGGGTGTTCGAGGCGACGAACTTCGGCACCGCGTCGAACTTCGCGCCGACCTGGGTGTCGGTGTGCCTCGGCCAGTAGTCGGCGAAGATGTCGTAGGTGCGCCGGCCCAGCATGAGCGCGTCGAGCCGGTCGATGCCCGCGCCGATCACCTGGCCCGTCTGCTCGTCGAGGTAGGGCGCCTGCCACCCCCCGAACTCGAAGCTCCCCGAGGGATCCTCCTCGGGGCCTCCCGGTGCCTGGTAGACCCCGTCGAGGGTGATGAACAGGTCGACGGCCAGGATGCCCATGATCGCTCCCTTCCCGGCGCCACGGTAGTCCGACCCGCGTCGTGCGTCGAGGGGTCGCATCCCGCGCCGCAGCGCACGCACGCGGCATGCGCTCAGGAGGCTCCGCCTAGGCTGGAATGCATGCAGATCGCCCTCGTCCGCCATGGCCAGACCGACTGGAACCTCCGGGGCGTGATGCAGGGGCGGACCGACATCCCGCTGAACGCGACGGGTCGCGAGCAGGCCCGGGCGGCCGCGGAGTCGCTCGACCGGGACGAGTGGGACGTCGTGGTCAGTTCCACGCTCGGCCGAGCGCGCGAGACCGCGGCGATCCTCGGCGAGCAGCTCGGGCTGCCCGTCGTCGGCGAGTACGACGACCTCGTCGAGCAGGACTTCGGAGTCGCCGAGGGGACCCCGGTCGACCAGATCGACGAGCGCTGGCCCGGTCGCGCGTTCCCCGGCAAGGAGCCGGACTACGAGGTCGGACCGCGCGGGGTCCGCGCCCTGGAGCGCATCGCGGTGGATCATCCCGGCGCCCGCGTGCTCGCCGTCGCGCACGGCACGCTGATCCGCCACGTGCTCGGCGAGTTGTCCGGCCATCAGGCGCGCACCTACCCGAAGCTCGACAACCTGTCGGTGTCGAACCTGCACCGAGCGGACGCCGCGTGGCGGGTGCTCACCGTCGGAGGCACGCACTTCGACGAGGTGCTGCCGTGGCTGCTGCCGCTCGTCACGGTCGATGAGGACGAGGCGTCGCACGACCTGGGCGCCCTCCGCTCTGCCTGAACGCCACGATTCCGCCCGCCCGTGTTGCGATCTCGGAACGATCGTGCGACGGGCCGATGACGCCCCTCCCGAAGGCGTCCGCGCCGGGCGTATGATCCGGAAATGGAGGCCCCGGGAAGCACCACCCTGGTCGTCGTGGGCGAGGAGGCGACCGCCGCGATCGGATCCCTCGCCGGGCTCGCGAATGTCGAGAGCGCGACGTTCGCCGAGATGACGGATGCCACCGATGCCGAGGTCGTGACCTGGTCGTCGACCTCGCACGCGCCGTTCGTCGTCCACGATCGCGATCCGCTCGGCCACGTGGCATCCGCCTGGGTCGAGTTCTACGACGAGCGGGCGACGCTCGGGGTCCTGCAGCTCGAGATCGACCAGGTGATCGACGCGGTCGCCCGGCACGAGTTGCGGGTGCCCGACTACTACGTCGTGCTCGAGCCGGAATCGCTGCGCGGCACGTGGATGCACTGGTGGCTCGGCGTGGTCGCCGCGGCATCCCCGAACCGAGTGCTGCCGTGGGAACCGGGCGACGCACCCCTCGCGGGGCTCATCCGGCGGCTGCCGACGGCGCGCGCGTGGCCCGAGGTGCGCGAGTGGCTGCCGGGCGTGGTGACGGCCGTGCCCGATCGGTGCGGGCCCGGCCTTCCCGGGGCGGCCTGAGCGGCGTCGGCGCCGCAGCGGCGACCGAAGCGATGTCCGGCGCGCCGGCTCACGCCGCGGCGGGCTGCGCCTCCGCGTGCTCGAGGGCCCAGGTCAGCGCGAAGTCGGCGACTTCCTCCCAGCCGTCCTGGCTGACGATCCGGTGGGTGCGTCCGGGGAACTCCCTGTAGTCGACGACGGCGGGGCTGCCGGTCTTCCGGTACTTCTTCACGATCGCGCGGCCGATGGCCGGCGGCACGACGTGGTCGATCTCGCCCGAGATCACGAGCAGGGGAGCGCGGTCGGCCCGCGCGTAGTCGACGTGGGTGACCCCGCCCTTCTCGTTGATCGTCGCGGCGACGCCCTCGAAGAACACCCGGTTGTAGGAGTTCACGGCGAACTCCTCCCAGATGCGATCGGATGCCTCGCGGCTGAGGTCGTTGCCGAACGTGAAGTGGAAGTGGCCCTTCGAGATGGGCCTGGCGCCGTTCTGGTCGAACGGGTTCGAGAGGATCGGGAATCCCGTGCGCAGGGTCGACGGGGGCAGCGTCGTGATGCCGGCGGTCTGCCCGGGAGTGACCCCGACGTACGCGATGCCGAGGCCGCGGTCGGCGAGCATCTGCGTGATGACGCCGCCGAACGAGTGGCCCATGATGATCGGCTTCTCGGGCAGCGCCCGGATGATGCGCTCGTAGTGGTCGGTGATCTGCGCGAGTCCGATGCCCGTGAGCGGTTCGGGGTTCGAGCGGATGTCGTCGACCGAGCGGTCGTCGATGCCGGGCCATCCGGGCGCGATGACCTCGTGGCCGAGCGCGCGGAAGCGCTCGGCCCAGGTGTTCCAGCTCTTCGGGGTCATCCAGAGTCCGTGGATGAGGACGATCGGTGGCTTGGTGGTGGTGGTCATGGTTGCTGCTCCTCGGGGTCCGTTCGTGAGTCCATGAGAGGGAGAACGATCGTTCTTCCATGCCGGTGTTCCCAGAATGTACGCCTCGGGCCGAGCGTGTGTCAAGAAAAAAGAGAAAGATCGTTCTATCATTTACGTCATGGCAACACGAAGGAGTCCGACACGTGCCTCTGCGGCGCGCGAGCGGCTCCTCGCGACCGCCGGCGAGCTCTTCTACCGTGAGGGCATCCACTCGGTCGGCGTCGACCGGATCGTGGGGGAGGCGGGCGTCACCCGCGCCACCTTCTACCGTCACTTCCCGAGCAAGGAGGACCTCGTCGAGGCCTACCTCGGCGTCGAGGACGCGCACATCCGCGCCGCGTTCGAGGCGGCCGAGGCGACAGGCGGTGAGCCGCCCGAACTCCTGTCCCTCGTGATCGAGGGGCTCGCCGACGACGTCGCGCGCCACCACACGCGCGGCTGTCCGTTCATCAACGCGGCGGCCGAGTACCCGGATGCCGCGAGCGCCGTGCGCCGGACGGTCGCCGTGCACCGCGACTGGTTCCGGTCCTCGCTCGAGCACCTCCTCGTCTCGGCCGGTGCACCCGACCCCGTCGCGGCGGCCGGCGAACTCGTCCTGCTGCGCGACGCCGCGATGGTCGGAGGCTACTTGGACGGATGGGAGCGCGTGCGGCCCGCGTTCGTGACCTCCGCTCGCCGCGCCGCGGGGTTGCCTGCGGTGACTGCGCGCGCGTAGGGCGCCAGCGACGCAGGCGGAGGCGCCTCAGGGCGTCAGGCCGCGCCTCGGGTCGTGGGCGCGAGGTCGAGCGCGTGCTCTCGCACGAGCGCGAGGGCGTGCTCGATCGCCCCGGCCGTGACGCAGCGTTCGCCGAGTCGGGACGTGCGCAGCTCGGGAGCGGTCGGATCGTCGCTGGCGTCGAGGATGGCCGCCGCCCGATCGACCATCGACGGGAGCGATTCGGCCGCGGCGCCGCTGATGATGATGCGGTCCACATCGAGCAGGTCGCCGAGGACGAAGCAGATCCGTGCCAGGCGGTCGGCGAGGCGGTCGATGATCGCGACCGCGACGGTGTCACCGGCGCCGGCCGCATCGCCGATGTCGGACTCGACGAGCGTCGCGGGATCCACACGGCCCAGTGCGCTGCCTGCGGGCAGGCCGGCGCGAATGGCCTCGACGGCCCAACGCCGGGCGAGGAGGGCGAGGCCCTCGGGGGAGCCGACGCCCTCGACGTGCTCGAGGAACCGCAGTTCGCCGGCACCGCCGCGACGCCCGCGCACGAGTCGACCATCGATCATCAGGCCGGCGCCCATGCCTTCGCCGACGATGAGCGCGATGTACGAGTCGACGTCGCGGCCGCCGCCCTCCGGGGTCGAGCCTTCGGCGATCGCGGCGAGGTTCGCGTCGTTCTCGACCGTGACGAGTCGGGCCTCCCCGTCGAACACCTCCGCGTAGCCGGGGTTGGTGATGCTCCAGAACCAGTCCTCGGCGGGTGAGGCGCCGTCGCGGTCGACCGGCGCGGGAACCGCGACGGTGATCGCCAGCACCTCGGCGGGGTCGACGCCCGCGTCCGCGAGTGCGCCGCGGACCGCGACGCGAGCGAGCGAGCGTCGCTGGTCCGCGTCGGCGAGTCGCTCGACGCGGCCCGGCCCGGGGGCCGGGATGACGACCCCGTGCCGACCGAGGGGGGCGCCGCGCAGATCGGCCACCGTCGCCGACACGTGGTCGTAGCCCGCGTCGACGCCGACGACGACCGCGGCGCGCTCGCGCAGCGCGTACCGACGGGCCGGCCGGCCCTTCGTGTAGGCGCCGACCGATCGCGCGTCGTCGAGTTCCTCGAGCCACCCCTGTCGGAGCAGTTCGTCGCAGACTCCGATGACGGTCGAGCGCGTGAGCCCGGTGGCCGCCATCGCGTCGGTCGCGGTGAACGCGCCGGCACGCCAGGCGTGCTCGAACACCCGCCGGGCGTTCACCTGCCGCAGCACCTGCGGCGATGTCGCGGATTCGATCCTGTCCACCACTTGACCTTTCCGTACCCCTCGGTCATTATTTACGACAACAAGTAAATCTACACTCTATATTTACTCCGTCAGGGTCGACGGGCCGGGCAACGGCACGGTCGATCCGGAAGCAGAGGAGACGACGAGGTGCCTCACCGCCCAGACCGCCCCACCTCCCGCGCCGATCGGCGCCGCCGGATTCCACTCGCGCTCGCGACGGCGGGCCTCCTCGGGGCCACGCTCGCACTGTCCGGCTGCGCCGGCGCCGGCGGCGGGACCTCCGAGATCACGTTCCACATGTCGAAGCCCGAGGCGATCCCGTACTTCCGCGAGCTCGTCGAGCAGTTCAACGCGGAGCAGTCCGACGTCCGGGTCACGCTCGACACCGCCTCGAACCTCTCGGCCGGGTTCCTCCGCGGCAACCCGCCCGACGTCGGGCTGCTCAACTACAACTACGAGATGGCGCGGTTCATGGAACGCGGGGCGCTCTCCGACCTCTCGGACATGCCCGAGGCCGACCGCATCCGCCCCGAGGTGCAGGAGCTCGTGGACCAGTACGCCACCTACCCGGGCCGCACCAGCGTGCTGCCCTACTCGGTCGCCGCGGCATCCGTCATCTACAACGTCGAGATGTTCGAGGAGAACGGCCTCGAGGTCCCCACGACCTGGGACGAACTCATCGCGGTGTGCGAGGAGCTCGAGGCCGCCGGCATCACGCCGATCTACAGCACGTTCAAGGACCCGTGGACGCTCGGCCAGGGTCTCTTCGACTACTCCGTCGGCGGCCTGATCGACGTGCCCGAGTTCCTGGACCGGATGGAGGAGCTCGGCACCGAGGTCGGTCCCGACTCGGAGGTCTCGTTCCAGAAGACGATCCTCGAGCCCTCGGAGAAGATGACGCAGCTCGCCGACTACTCCAACGACGACGCCGAGAGCCGCGGCTACGGCGACGGCAACGTCGCCTTCGCGAACGGCGAGGCCGCCATGTACATGCAGGGCCCGTGGGCGTTCGGCGAGATCGCGAAGACGAACCCCGACCTCGAGCTCGCCACCTTCCCGCTGCCCTCGTCGGACGACCCCGACGATCTCACGGTCCGGGTCAACCTCGACCTCGCCCTGTGGATCCCCGAGGCCAGCACCGAGAAGGCGGCCGCGCGCGAATTCGTGTCGTACCTCATGCAGCAGGACGTGATGGACGAGTACAACGCGGCGTTCCTGGGCTTCGGCACGACGACCGAGGCGGCGGATGTCACGGACGAGCGCATCATCCCGATGCAGGAGTACTACGACGCCGGAGCGTTCACCCAGGGGCTCTCGCGCTCCATCCCGCTGACCATCCCGATCGACAACTACCTCCAGGCCATGGCGACCGGCGCGGACATCCCCGCGACGCTCGCCAAGATCGACGCGGACTGGGCACGACTGGCCCTGCGCGGCTGACCCGGCGACTCGAGAGGACGAACGCCATGACCACATCCATCACCCCGGCCGCCGCGGCCGCCGGCTCGCTCGTCGACGAGGCCGAGCACGGCCAGGTCGATCACCTCGCGGGCTCGGCCCACGACAAGCGGGGCCGGCCCCGGGTCGACCCGGTCTACTACTGGTTCCTGATCCCCACGCTCGTGCTGTTCACCCTCGCGATCACCGTCCCGGCGGTCCTCGGCATCTTCTACTCGTTCACGAACTTCATCGGATTCGGCGAGTGGCAGTTCATCGGGCTCACGAACTACATCGCGGTGTTCACCGACCCGGCGATCCTCGCCTCCTACGGCTTCACGTTCGGCTTCGCGATCGTGACGGTGCTGCTCGTGAACGTCATCGCGTTCCTGCTCGCGGTGGGGCTCACATCGCGCATCAGGCTGAAGACGCCGCTTCGGGCGGTGTTCGTGATCCCGATGGTGATCTCCGGCATCGTGATCGCCTACGTCTTCAACTTCCTGTTCTCGAACTCGCTGCCGGCGTTCGGCGCAGCCGCCGGCATCCCCTGGCTGTCGGAGTCGATCCTCGCGAATCCCGACCTCGCGTGGGTCTCGATCGTCATCGTGACCGCCTGGCAGTCCATCCCCGCGACCCTGCTGATCTACATCGCCGGACTGCTCTCGATCCCCGGCGAGGTGTACGAGGCCGCCGACATCGACGGGGCCGGCGCGGCTCGCCGACTCTGGTCGGTGACGCTCCCGCTCGTCGCTGGCTACGTGGTGATCAACATCATCATCGGCTTCAAGAACTACCTGAACGTGTACGAGGTCATCGTCGGCCTGACGAACGGCGGTCCGGGCACCGCCACGCGCAGTATCGCGATGACGATCTTCACGGGCTTCACCGGCGGCGACTACGCCTACCAGATGGCCAACGCGACGATCTTCTTCATCATCGCCGTCGCGATCTCGGTCCTCCAACTTCGAATCTCCCGCGGAAGGGCGGCGATCTGATGACCCAGACAGCAGCGAAGCGGCTTCCCGCTTCCGTCTCGACCACGCGCTCGCGCGACGAGGCCGTCGCCACGCGGGCGCCGCGCCGCCGGGGCCGCGTCGGCCAGGAGCGGACGAACTGGACGACCCTGGTCATCCTGCTCCTCTGCGCCCTGACCGTGCTCCTCCCGCTCTACGTCACGATCTCGATGTCGCTGAAGTCGACATCGCAGGCGGTCGACGGCAATGCGTTCTCCCTGCCGAACCCGATCGACTTCTCGGGCTTCGCGCAGGCGTGGGAGCTGACCAACTTCCCCGTGGCCTTCATGATCTCGCTGTTCATCACCGCCGGCACCGTCGTCGGCACGGTGATCCTCGGGGCCCTCGCGTCGTACGCGATCGTGCGGAACTGGGACCACCGGCTGTTCCGCTGGTCGTTCTTCTACCTGCTGACGGCGCTGTTCCTGCCGTTCCCCGTCGTCGCGCTCCCGCAGATCCAGCTCACGGGACTCGTCGGACTCGCCAACCCGGTGGGCGTCATCATCCTGAAGATCATGTTCGAGCTGTCGTTCAGCATCCTGCTGTTCACGGCGTTCCTCCGCTCGATCCCGCTCGAACTCGAGGAGAGCGCCCGGATCGACGGCGCGACGACGTGGCAGACGTTCCGCCAGTTGATCTTCCCGCTGCTCGCCCCCATGAGCGCGACGGTCGCGATCTTCGCGTTCCTCGCCTCGTGGAACGACTTCATGATGCCGTCGCTCATCATCGCCGACTCCGCACAGCAGACCCTGCCCGTCGTGCAGTCGATCTTCCAGACGCAGTTCAGCAACAACTACAACGTCTCGTTCGCGTCGTACCTCATGGCCATGGCACCCGCGATCATCGTCTACCTGTTCACCCAGCGCTGGGTCATGGAGGGCGTGACGCAGGGCGCGGTCAAGGGATGACCGCAGGCCGACCCGGTACCGTGCCGTGACCGCGCACCGAGAACCCGAACCCCGAACCACTCCCGAAGGGACCCCGATGACCGACCTCCTCGCCCACCTCGACGCCGACCGGGTGCTCGCCCCCGACCGCGACTGGTGGCGCCAGGCCGCCGTGTACCAGATCTATCCGCGCAGCTTCGCCGACGCGAACGGCGACGGCATCGGCGACCTGACGGGGATCACCTCGCGGATCCCGTACCTGGTCGAGCTCGGGGTCGACGCGGTGTGGTTGTCGCCGTTCTACCCGTCGGCGCTCGCCGACGGCGGGTACGACGTCGACGACTATCGCGACGTCGACCCCAAGCTGGGCACCCTGGCCGACTTCGACGAGATGATCGCGGCGCTGCATGCCGCCGGCATCCGCCTCATCGCCGATATCGTGCCGAACCACTCGTCGAACCGGCACGAGTGGTTCCGCGAGGCGCTCGCGTCGCCTCCCGGCTCCGCAGCACGCGAGCGGTACATCTTCCGTGACGGCGAGGGCCCGGACGGCACGCAGCCGCCGAGCGACTGGCAGTCGATCTTCGGCGGCTCGGCGTGGGAGCCCGTCGGCGACGGGCAGTTCTACCTGCACCTCTTCGCGCCCGAGCAGCCCGACCTGAACTGGGCGAACCGCGAGGTGCGCGACGACTTCCTCCGCACCATCCGGTTCTGGGCCGACCGCGGGGTCGACGGGTTCCGGGTGGATGTCGCGCACGGCCTGGCGAAGGACCTCACCGCCCCACTGCGTTCGCACGCCGAGCTGGAGGCGACCAAGCTCGCCGGCGACGGGTCGCACCCGTTGTGGGACCGGGAGGAGCTCGACGAGATCTACGCCGAGTGGCGGGCCGTGTTCGACGAGTACGACCCGCCGCGGATCGCGGTCGCCGAGGCCTGGGTGGCCCCCACTCGCCGGCACCGGTACGCGGCGCCGACCAGCCTGGGGCAGGCGTTCAACTTCGACCTGCTGCGGGCGAACTTCGACGCGGGCGAGTTCCAGGAGATCGTGGACCGGAACATGGTGTTCGCCGCCGAGACCGGTTCGTCGAACACCTGGGTGTTCTCCAACCACGACGTCGTCCGCCACGCGACCCGGTACGGACTGCCCGACGACCACACCGTCGAGTACGACCTCGGCAAGGCCTGGTTGCTGTCGGGCGGGGTGACGCCCGAGGTCGACGTCGAGCGCGGCCTCCGGCGGGCGCGGGCGGCCACGCTGTTCCTCCTGGGACTGCCCGGCAGCGCGTACCTGTACCAGGGCGAGGAGCTCGGCGTGCCGGAGGTTCCCGCGATCCCGGACGCGGCACGCCAGGACCCCACGTTCTTCCGCAACGCGGGCGTCGAGGTCGGCCGCGACGGATGCCGGGTGCCGCTGCCGTGGACCGCGAACGCGCCGTCCTTCGGGTTCGGGCCCACGGATGCAGCGCACCTGCCGCAACCGGACTGGTTCGCCTCCTACGCCGTCTCAGTCCAAGAGGCCGACCCCGGCTCGACGCTCTCGATGTACCGCCGGGCACTCGCCCTGCGCCACGAGCTGCAGGCCGAGGAGAAGCTGGCGTGGGTGACCCTCGACGGCCCCGACGTGCTCGCCTACCAGCGACCCAGCGGATGGATCGTGGTCACCAACTTCGGCACCGCCCCCGCTGAACTCCCCCCACCCCTCACCGACCGCGAGATCGTGCACTCCAGCGAGCCCGCACCCCCCACGCCCGGCGTCGTCCCCCCGGAGACCACCATCTGGCTGCGCTGACCACCCGCCCCGCGCCCGCGCGCCCGCGGGCGCGCCCGCGCCCGCGCGCCCGATCGAGTGCGGTTTCCGCGATCGAGTACCGGATGATCCGACCTCCACCCCAGGAACCGCACTCCATCGGAATCCGGCGCGGGCGGGCGCGGGCGGGCGACGGGCCGACCGAACGCGTCAGCCGCGCACGTGCACGTCGACCCAGACCAAGCGGTGATCGCTCGACGGGAACGGGAACGTGCCGGTGAGCGCCGACAGCGGGTCCGACGAGACCGGCCAGAACACGCCCGCGTCGGCGACGCGGAGGTCCTTCGACGGCAGCACGTAGTCGGCGCGCAGGTTGCCCGGTGCCGGGTTGTCGTTGAAGTCGGCCGTGTCGAGCGCGGGGTCGCCCTCGTGGGCGAGGTTCGCGCCGCCCTGGAGCAGCGCGGCCTCGACCGCGCCCTCCGACGTGGGCATCGGATCGGTGATGCGCGGGTGGTCGAGCAGCTGGTCGATCGCGGCATCCACCGAGTCGCCGTCGAGCGGGTCGGCGTTCTGGTCGCCGAGGATCACGAACGACGAGCCTGGCTTCAGGCCGCCCGTCGCGCCCTCGTCGTCGGAGATGTAGCGCGACGCGGCGCCCGGCGAGACGTAGTCGGCCCAGAACCGGATCTCGTCGTGGTTGCGCAGACCGTTGCGATCCTCGGCGCCGTCGAAGGTCGGCGGCGTCGGGTGCGAGGCGAGCACGTGCACCGTGCGGCCGTCCACCTCGACCGGCACGTCCCAGTGCGACTTGCTCGAGAGGCGGAACACCTCCAGTTCCTCGGGCGAGTACCAGTCGGCCGGCGCCGCGGTGTTCGGGTCGTCCGGCAGCAGCGCCCCCGGCATGTCCTTCCAGAGGAAGTGCTGGAACGTGCGCACCGCGTCGGTGTCGATCGGATGCTTCGAGAGCACCGCCATCCCGAACTGGCCGGGGAAGAGCCCGAAGCCGAACGCATCGTCGCCGCCTGCGACGACGCCGTTGTTGTTCAGGTCGAAGCCGCTCGGGATGCCCGTGTTCGACGGTGCGACGAACGCGTACGGGTACTCGACCGGGTCGGCACCGCCCTGCGAGACCTCGAGGTAGTTGTCGCGGAACAGGTCGGCCGCGAGGCCGCCCTCGACGTAGTCGAACTCGTTGAGCAGCACGATGTCGGGGTTCGCGCGCTGGATGACCTCGGCGACGGTCTTCGCCTGCGCGTTCGCGCCCGTCGACAGGTCCTCGACGAGCTGGCCCTCCGCGTTGCGGTTGAGCGACAGGTTGTACGTCGCGACGCGGACGGTGTCGGCTCGCCCCGGCTCGCCGCCGGGCGCGGCCTGCGCGGGCGCGGCGAGGGCCCCGGCTCCGAGGGCGACGGCCGCGGCGACGGCGGCGGTCGAAGCGCGGCGGGCGGTGCGGGGGCGTGGTCGTCTCGTGGACATGCGAGCTCCTCTGCTGGCGGGATCGATGCTCCCGGGATCCGTTGCCGCCAACGGTAGGCCGTTCCGGTGACGTCCGGAAGAACCCCGCGCGAACGAGCGGAGGCGCTCGAACGCGCTCAGAGGTGCACGGGCGTGGTCGCGAGTGCCTGCGCCGCCGCCGCGTCGCCCTCCACCCGGAACCGATCCGTCGACTCCGGTGCGGCACGCTCCCAGAGCAGCAGCGCCAGGTCGCCGACGTCGGCCGTGATGGTCGCAACCGCGTCGGATGCCGAGCCTGCCCGCCCGCGTCCGAGCCGCCAGTCCATGCTCACCCGCCAGGCGTCACCGGTGTCCGGGGCGACCAGGGCGACCGGCCCCGGCAGGGGCCGGATGCCGCGGCGGCGCGCCTCGGCCATGAACACCTCGCCGAACTCGTCGAGCGCGTCGGCCCGCCCGGCCGGCGGAACCTCGGGCGGGAATCGGGGGTCCGGCTCCCGGGCCGTGCGGAGGTCCCACAGGTGCTTGGCGGCCTCGTGCGCCATCCGTCGATGCCAGAACGACACCGTTCCCACGGCGCCGTAGAGGATCGGCACGGGTCGCTCGGGGTCGGCCGCCTCGAGCACGTCGACGAGACGGCGACCGCCGTCACGGAACCAGGCGGCCCGGGCCGCGCCCTCGGGCCGGCGGAACTCGCGCCGATCGGCCGGCGCGCCCGTGCGCACCTGCTCGGCCGCCCAGCGCTGGATCGTGCCGAGGTGGTCGACGATCCGGCCCGCGGTGGGCCAGATCCTCGAACGCACGGGCGCTTCCGGATCGGTCGCGCCCGCTTCGCCGGCGAACGCCTCCGTCACGGTGCGCAGGTCGCGGATCGCACTCATGCGCTCATCCTGCCCTGCGTGGCCGACGAGGTCACGCGGCGCCGCTTGACGCGTCGCCGGCGGCGTGGTCGCATGACGGGATGGATGCCGCCCGGCCCCCGCTCATCACCGACGACGACCTCGACGACCTCGAACGCGAGGCGATCGGGCGCGTGCGCGGTCGCGTGCTCGAGATCGGCGCGGGGGAGGGCGAGAACTTCGGCGCGTTCGATCACGAGGTCGAGTGGATCGGCCTCGAACCCGACGCCGATCGTCGCATCGAGCTCGCGCAGCGGGCGCGCGAATGGCGGCACGAGGCCGAACCCCTCGACGCCGTGGCCGAGCGCATCCCGCTGCCCGACGGCGCGGTCGACGCCGTCGTCGGCACGTACGTGCTCTGCTCCGTCACCGACCAGGCGAGCGCGCTCGCCGAGGTGCGGCGCGTGCTCCGTCCCGGCGGCACGGTGGTCTTCGTCGACCACGTGGCCGCCCCGCCGGGCACGATGAAGCGCGGCGTCCAGCGGGTGGTCACGCCGTTCTCGACGCGGTTCTGCCACGGCTGCCACTGGGACCGCGACACGGGCGCCGCGCTCGCCGACGCCGGCTTCGAGGTCGACGAGGCGCGGCTCGTGCGCGTGCCCTCGTTCCCGTTCGGCCCGACGCGCGTGCTCGTCTACCGCGGGCACGTGCCCGAGGCGGGCGCCGGGTGACCCCGGGAGTCGCCGGCACGCCGCGCATCGTCGTGCTCACGGGAGCCGGCATCTCCGCCGAGAGCGGCGTGCCGACCTTCCGCGACGCGGGCGGACTCTGGGAGGGCCACCGGGTCGAGGACGTCGCGACGCCCGAGGCGTTCGAACTCGACCCCGACACCGTGCAGCGGTTCTACGACGCCAGGCGGCGGGCCGTGGCATCCGTCGCCCCGAACCCGGCGCACGCGGCGCTCGCCGGCCTCGAGCGCGAGCTCGGCGACGACCTCCTCGTCGTCACGCAGAACATCGACGACCTGCACGAGCGCGCCGGGTCGACCCGTGTGCTGCACATGCACGGCGAGCTCGGCCGCGTGCGCTGCGTCGCCTGCGAGTCTCGGTCCGATGCGCCGGGCGATCTCCTCCCCGGCCCGGCGTGCGCGAACTGCGGCGAGCGGATGCTGCGCCCCGACGTCGTCTGGTTCGGCGAGATGCCGTACGGGCTCGATGAGATCGACGTCGCGCTCGCCGCATGCGAGGCGTTCGTCGCCATCGGCACCTCCGGCGCCGTCTACCCGGCCGCCGGGTTCGTCCTGACCGCGTCGGCGTTCGGAGCGGAGACCCTCGAGCTGAACCTCGCCGAGAGCGAGATCACGCCGTTCTTCGCCGAGAGCCGGCTCGGGCCGGCGAGCCTGCTCGTGCCCGCGTGGGTCGACGAGGTGCTCGGCCGCCGTCGCTGAGTCCGGCCCGGCCCGGTTCGCGGTCGCAACGTCCCCGGGCCGTCGAACGACGACGGATGCCGCGGTGCGTGGGCGGCCGCCGCGGCATCCGGCGCCGAGCCTGATGCGTCGCCCGTCGCGCCCGGGACGAGCCCGCGGGTCGGACGCGTGGATCATGACGGTCCCTCATCACCTACTTCGCCGGGCAGGGCGGGATCGGATGCACCCGCATGGGAGATCGCGGTCGAGTGCCCGTCCGCTCAGGCCGCGCGATCGGGTCGCCAGGCGATCGCGACCAGGAGCGTCGCGAGCGCGAGCGCGATCGTGACGGCGGCGAGGATCGCCCAGTCGGCGGGATCGGTCCCACCCGCGAACGACAGCCCCACGACCACCGCCGCTCCGATGCAGCCGAGGCTGCGGGAGGTCTGGAACAGGCCCGCCGCCTGGCCGACGTGCTCGCGCGGGGCGGCGACGTACAGCGACTGCGTGATCGAGACGAGCACGAACACGTAGGGGATGCCGACGGCGGCCGTCGCCGCCAGCACCACCCAGGCCGCCGTGGACGAGCCGAGCGCGAGCAGCGCGACGGTGCCGACGCTCAGCGCGCCCAGCCCGATCACGAGTGTGCGCTGGAGCCCTCGGCGGTCGATGAGCCGCTCCACGAGCGGAGCCGTGACGACGTTGAAGGCCGCGAGCGGCAGCAGCAGCACGCCGATGACGTCGGTGCGATATCCCGCGTGGTCCTCGAGGTACTGGGGGATGCCGAACAGCGCCCCGTAGAACACGAGGTTCGCGAGGACGAACAGGGCGAAGACGCGCACGAGCGGCAGGTCGGCGGCGAGCAGCCGCAGGTCGATGAACGGCGACGCGACGCGGAGCTCCCGCCAGGCGAAGAGCGCGCCGGCGACGGCGATCAGGGGCAGCAGCAGCCACGGGGGGTCGTCGGCCAGCTCGAGCAGGAAGCCGAGCAGGGCGGAGATCGTCACGATGAACAGCGCGACCCCGGGAAGGTCGGACTCGGCGAGGGTCCGCCGGAGCGGGACGTGGGCACGCGGGGCGTCGCGCGGCGCGAGGATGCCCGTGCTCACGAGCGCGAGGGCCGCGAGCGGGATGTTGATCCAGAAGATCGCCGGCCAGCCGTACGCGACGATGAGGAGACCGCCGAGGACGGGACCGATCGCGGCCGAGGTCGTGTCGACGAGCTGGATGCGCCCGATCATCCTCGTGGCGTTCCCGCCGCTCGTCGCCGCGACGGCGCGGAGCATCGCGGCGGCCGAGGGGAACGCGGTCGCCGTGCCGACGGCGAGGACGACGCGCACGGCGCAGAGCAGGACCAGGTCGGTGGCGAACGGCCCGAGTGCGCCGGCGACGGCGACCGTCCACATCCCGAGGGTGAACACCCGACGCGGGCCGTACCGGTCCGCGAGACGGCCCATGACCGGCTGGAGCACGGCCGAGGTCAGGTAGTAGACCGAGATCACCCAGGTCACGGTCGCGACGTCGACCCCGAACTCGCGGCGGAGCGTGCTCAGCGCCACCGCGATCATGCCCGAGTTCAGGGCGCTCAGCAGCGTGCCCGTGCAGAGCGCCGCGAGGACCCAGCGCGCGTGGTGCCGCGCGGGTGCATCGGCGGTGGGCGACATCGGCGACCCCCTCACCCGTCGCGGTCGTCAGGACTCGGGCCGAGCCTCCCGCGGGGCGTCGACCCTGTCAACCGCCGACCGCGCGAGCAGCGTCGCACCGGCCACGGCGGCCGGCATGGTCGCGATCGCGCCGAACGGCACGAGGAAGCACAGCTGCGTCGCGACGCCGAAGCCGAGGAAGCGCCAGCGATTCGCGCGGAGCAGCGCACGGCGCGCCTCGGGGGCGATGCCGCGGGCGTCGAGCGCGCGCGCCGTGAGCTCGCGCGCGAGCAGCCGGCCGGTCAGCACGGCGCCGAGGATCGCCGCCGCCACGGCCCCGACCACCGGCACGAAGCCCACGATTCCCACGAGCACCGCCGACAGCAGGCCCTGCAGGACAAGCACCACCGAGCCGCGCACGCCGCTCCAGAATCCGGGCGCCTCCCCGGGCGGGCTCCCGTCGGCATCGGTCTCGACCGCGATCCAGATGCGCTCGTAGAACGGATCGCCGACGATCAGGGTGAGCGCAGTGAACGTCACGAACGCGAGCACCGCCGCGCCCGCGAAGACCACGACCGCCACGAGCGTGCGGAAGGCGATGCGCCAGAACTCCACCCACGCGTCCGCGAACGGCGTCGCCCAGTCGACGATCCCGGGCAGGCCGACGCCGAGGGCCACGAGCCCCCAGGCGAGCCCGGCGAACACGATGGCCGCCGGCACGAGGCCGAGCAGCATCACGCCGGGGTCGCGTCGCCAGAACGCGAAGCCGCGTCCCAGCATCCTTGCCCCGTCGGCGAGATCGTGCAGCACCGGGCCAGCATAGGTCGGGTGGCGGATGCCGCGGCGGCAGCCGCACGGTGCGACGCGGTGTTGCGGCCGCGTCACGCGCTCCCAGCCGACGGCGATATCGTCGGAGGCATCCGTTCCACGCCCGGCGCGCATGCGCGCCGCCCGGCGGCCGACCCGCCCGGTCGAACCCGCCCGGCGGCCGCCGCCGGCATCCGTCGAAGAAGGACCCGACGCCGAATGACCACGACGCCCACGACGTCCGCCCGCGCCGCCGAATGGTGGAGGGCGCAGCGCACGCGCGTGCTGTGGGGCACGCTGATCGTCGTCGTCGCGCTCGCCGTGCTGATCGTGATCGCCCGGCTGCTCCGCGGGGTGCCCGCGGTCGAGGCGTTCGTCGAGACGTACCCGGGCATCGTGCCGCCGCCTGAGGGCACGCCCGTCGGCATCCCGTGGTGGCTCGGCTGGCAGCACTTCCTCAACGCCTTCTTCCTGGTGCTGCTCGTCAAGACGGGGCTCGAACTCCGCGGCAGGCGCCGCCCGCCCGGCTTCTGGACGCGCGACAACACGCGCTGGCCGCGCACGAAGCGCGCGCCCCGCCGCCTCGGCATCTGGCTGTGGTTCCACCTCTGGCTCGACGCGCTGTGGGTGCTCGTCGGCATCACGTACGTCGTGCTGCTCTTCGCGACCGGGCAGTGGCTGCGCATCGTGCCGACGGACTGGGCCGTGGTCCCGAACGCGATCTCGGCCGCGCTGCAGTACGCGTCGCTCGACTGGCCGACCGAGGACTCGTGGGTCGTCTACAACGCGCTCCAGCAGCTCGCCTACTTCGCGGTCGTGTTCGTCGCGGCCCCGCTCGCGCTCGTCACGGGCCTGCGCCTGTCGTCGATCTGGCCCGTCGAGGGCCGCTGGGCGTCGGCGAAGAGCGAGCGGATGGCGCGTGCCCTCCACTACCCGACGATGCTGTTCTTCCTCGCCTTCACGTTCGTGCACGTCGTGCTCGTGCTCTCGACGGGCGCGCTCCGCAAGCTCAACCAGATGTACGCGGCGCGCGACGCCGACGACTGGCTCGGCGCCGCCGTGTTCGCGCTGTCGGTCGTCGCCATGGTCCTGGCGTGGGTGCTCGCGAAGCCCCCGCTGCTCAAGCGCATCGCCGCGAGGTCGGGGCGCGTGCAGGGCTGACCGTTCCCGGGGACGCCGCCCCGGCGGTTAGGCTCGACGGATGAGTCGAACCGTCTGGACCGTCCTCGGCGTGATCGCCGCCGTCGTCATCGCCTGGTTCCTCGTCGACCTGGTCTTCAGCGTGCTGTGGTTCGTCGTGAAGCTCGCGATCGTCGCGGTGGTCGCGGTCGTCGTGTTCTTCGTGCTGCGCCGCCTGGTGAGCCGTCGCGACGACGGTCGGGCGGTCGAACGGTAGGCCCAGGTCCACCTCGGCGGGCGGCCACGTCCGGCGCCTGCGCGCCTAGCGCTTCTTCGAGCCGGCCCAGTCGACCAGCCGGTCGGCCTCCCACGTCGTGACGATGCGCTCGGGCGGCACGCCCGCGGCCTCGGCGCGTGCGGCGCCGAGTGCCAGGAACCCGAAGTGGCCGGGCGCGTGTCCGTCGGTGTCGATCGAGAACCGGCAGCCCGCGTCGAGGGCGAGGGCGATCAGCTCGTCGGGCGGGTCCTGGCGCTCGGGGCGGGAGTTGATCTCGACGGCGACGTCGTGCTCGGCGCACGCGGCGAACACCGCCTCGGCGTCGAACTCCGACTGCGGGCGCGTTCCGCGCGAGCCCTGCACGAGCCGGCCCGTGCAGTGCCCGAGCACGTTCATGCGCGGGTCGCGGATGGCACGCAGCATCCGCGTGGTCATCTCGTCGCGCGGTGCGCGGAGCTTCGAGTGCACGCTCGCGACGACGACGTCGAGCCGGTCGAGCAGGTCGGGGCGCTGGTCGAGAACGCCGTCCTCGAGAATGTCGACCTCGATGCCCGTGAGGATGCGCACCCCCAGGTCGCCGCGGTCGCGCCCGTCGCGCTCGGCCTCGTCGCGGTCGGGCTCGCCGAGTCCGGCGTTCAGCGCCGCGACGATCTCGAGCTGCGACTCGAGCCGCTCGGGCGAGAGCCCGTTCGCGACGCGCAGCGTCGGCGAGTGGTCGGTCAGCGCGAAGTACTCCAGGCCCGCGGATGCCGCGGCGCGCGCCATCGCGGCGATGCTCGTCGTGCCGTCCGACCAGTCCGAGTGGGCGTGCAGGTCGCCGCGCAGCAGCGCGCGAAGTCCCGTGGCCGACTCGACACCCGCCTTCGCGCGGAGGTCGGCGAGGTAGGTCGGCACCGTCCCGTCGAGCGCCTCGACGATCACGCCGAGGCTCGAGTCGCCGATGCCCGGCGTGCGCTTCAGCCGTCCATCGGCGACGCGGGCGCGCAACTCGTCGTCGGAGAGCGGGCCGATCACTCCTGCCGCCCGGCGGAACGCCTTCGCCTTGAACGGCGAGGCGAGCTGCACCTCGAGCAGCGACGCGATCTCCTCCAACGCCTGGACCGGATCCATCCGCGGCGCCCCTCAGCGGTGCTGGTCGACGAGGACCGGGTTGCCGTCGGGATCGACGAGGATGAAGCTCGCCGGGCCGGTCCCGCTCTCGTCGGCCTCCGAGACGAACTCGGCGCCGGCCTCGCGCAGACGCCGCTGCAGCTCGCGTACGTCCGTGAACGGATCGACCTCGGCCGCCGACTGGTCCCAGCCGGGGTTGAAGGTGAGCATGTTGCGCTCGAACATGCCCTGGAAGAGCCCGATCACGTGCGAGCGGTTGCGGAGGATCAGCCAGCCCTGGTCGGCGTCACCGCCGAAGGCCTCGAATCCGAGCCGTTCGTAGAACTCCCGCGAGGCGGCGAGGTCGCTGACGGCGAGGCTGACGGAGAACGCACCGAGGTCCATCGCCCCAGTCTGCTCGCGTTCACCCCTCCGCGGAACCCGCTCGTCGTGACCGCGAGCAGGTCGACGCGCCGGGCGAGGGACTCCGCGGCGCCTGGAGCCGCGCGGAGCGTGGAGCGGGTGGCGGCGCGGCGAAGAATAGCGCATCGGCCTCACTCCGCGAGGGGGCTGCGACGCGGCGCCCGCGCGGCCTAGGGTCGAGCCATGATCTTCGGCAGAGGACGAGACGACTCCGACGATCCCGAGACGCATGACTCCGGAGGCGAGGAGGTGCGCCGCGGCGCCGGCGGCCCGATCTGGAACGACCGCCTCGGGCGGTGGGCGATCCGCAGCGTGCAGATCCTGCTCGTGACGGCGCTCGGGGCGCTCGCCGTGTGGGCGCTGCTGCAGGTCCGCCTCCTCGTCATCCCCGTGCTCATCGCGCTCATCCTCGCCTCGGCGGCGGCACCGCTCGTCGCATGGCTGCGCCGCAAGGGCTGGTCTCCGATGCTCGCGGCGTGGACCACGCTGCTCGGCGGCATCCTCGTCCTCGGGGGCATCATCACGGCCATCGTCTTCGCGGTGCGCGGCCAGTGGGACAGCCTCGTCGAGTCGGCCACCGAGGGCTTCGACGACCTGCTCGGCTGGGTGCAGGACCTGCCGATCCCGATCGACCAGCAGCAGATCGACGACGCGCGCGACGCCATCATCGACTTCGTCACGAGCGCCGAGTTCGGCCAGACCGCGCTCACCGGCGTCTCCCGCGCGACCGAGTTCGTGACCGGGCTCATCCTCATGCTCGTGGTGCTGTTCTTCTTCCTGAAGGACGGCGACCGCATCTGGGCGTTCTTCATGCGCCCGTTCCGCGGCGAGCGGCTCGAGCGCGGCCGCCGGGTCGGCACCACGAGCGTCAAGGTGCTCGGCGGGTACATCCGCGGCACCGCGATCGTCGCCTTCGTCGACGCGTTCTTCATCGGACTGGGCCTCGCGATCCTGCAGGTGCCCCTGGCGCTGCCCCTCGCCGTGATCGTGTTCCTCACCGCCTTCATCCCGCTCGTCGGCGCGACCGTCGCCGGCATCCTCGCCGCGCTCGTCGCCCTCGTCGCCAACGGGCCCGTCGTCGCCCTGATCGTCGTCGCGATCGTGATCGTCGTGAACCAGCTCGAGGGCGACCTGCTCCAGCCGGTCGTCATGGCGCAGTCGCTGAAGCTGCACCCCCTGGTCATCCTGATCGCGCTCACCGGCGGCACGATCCTCGGCGGCATCGTCGGCGCCGTGCTGGCCGTCCCCCTCGTCGCCCTCGGCTGGGCCATCGTCAAGGTCTGGGACGGCGAGGACCCGTCGATCGACGAACGAAAGCAGCTCAAGCTCAGGCGACGGCGGGTGAAGGAGCTCAAGGCCGCCGCGGCCGCCGGGACGCCGGACGCGTGAGCCGCGGCATGCGGGCTCGTCGCGTTCGGCCGTGCGTCGAGCGCGGGGTTCCGGATGCCGCGCCGGCCCTGTTCACCGCCACCGCCGCGGCCTACGCCGCGAACGCCGGCCTTGGGGCGTCGGTCGCGCTGCGCCTCGTGGACACGCGGGACTTCCGCTGGGTGCACCACGCCCTGTACATCACGACGTTCGCCCTCTCGGCCGCCGCGTTCTCGACGGCGTGGTGGGGGCGCCCGCGCGAGGCGTCGAGCGCCGCCGCCGCGACGCTCGCCCCGGCGTTCGTGCCGCTCGCGATCATCCCGTACGCGGGCACGCGCACGCGGCGGCATCCGCTCATCGCCCTCACCGCGGCGCCGTTCGTGTTCGCCGCCGCGATCCGATCCAGGAGGTAACCCGCATGGAACTGCTCGAGGCGATCCGCCGCCGTCGGACGACGAACGGGCCCTTCCTGCCCGATCCCGTCTCGGAGGAGCACCAGCGCATCCTCATCGAGGCCGCCGGCCGGGCACCCTCGCAGCTGAACAGCCAGCCGTGGCGGTTCGTGCTCATCGAGGACCGCGCCACCGTCGACACGATCGCCCGGATATCCGGCGAGAGCATGACCGAGGCCATGTCGAACGGCACGTTCTTCGAGCGGTACAAGCCCTACTTCCGCTTCAGCCAGGCCGAGATGGAGGAGAAGCGCTCGGGCATGCTGTTCGACCGGCTGCCGGCGGCGCTCCGGCCCTTCACGAGCCAGGTGTTCACGAAGCGCGGGCAGAAGCTCATGAACACCTTCGGCGTGCCGAGGACGCTCGGCGAGGAGAACCGCAAGCTGGTCGCCGGCTCGCCGCTGCTCTTGGGCGTCATGCTCGACCGGTCCGAGTACCGGCCCGGGCAGCTGTCGTCGTTCTACTCGGTGTTCAGCATGGGCGCCGCGATGGAGAACGTCTGGCTCACGACGGTCGAGCTCGGGATGGGCATCCAGTTCATCTCGTTCCCGATGGAGGTGCCCGGCCGCTGGGAGGAGATCGTGCGGCTGCTCCAGGTGCCCGACGAGCTCGAACTCATGGCCGTCTATCGGCTCGGGTACGTGCCCGAGGAACAGCGCCGCCCCGCGATCGACTGGGTCAGCCACGAGCGCAAGCTGCCCTCGCAGGTCGTCTTCCGCGAGACGTGCGCGACGCCGCAGGAGGGGTGGGACGAGCCGGTGCTCCGGCCCGGCACGGGGTGACGGATGCCGCCGCCGCGCGCCGCGGTCACCCGTCGCCGCCCGTGGCGAGCCGCTGTTCGAGTCGGTCGAGCGCCGTGACCTGCCCTCTCACGAGGAGCTCGCGCGCCTCGGCGACCGGGACCCACCGTGCCTCATCGATCTCGGGGAACGTGGCGGTGACGCCGGATCGGGGCGGCCATTCGAGCTCGAACAGGCCGGGCCGCAGCTCGTCGACCTCGAAGTCCGGCGTCTCGGCCGCGTAGACGCGCAGCACCTTCGCCGACGACGCGCGGATCGTTCCGAGGTCGACGTAGTCGGCTCGAGGCGCCGGCATGCCGACCTCCTCCTCGAACTCGCGGAAGGCCGCCGCCCGCGGTTCCTCGCCGTGGTCGATGATGCCCTTCGGCATGGACCAGGCGCGCTCGTGCCTCCCCGACCAGTACGGCCCGCCCATGTGGGCGATGAAGACCTCGAGCCCGGGCGTTCGACGGAAGAGCAGTACGCCCGCGCTCTGCAGCGTGGTCATCGGCGGGGGTCGATGCGGATGCGCGTCAGCGCTTGGGTGCGCGGGCGAAGACCCACAGGCACGCCGCGAGGCCGACCCCGCCGACCGCCATGATCCCGAAGATGGCTCCCCAGAGCACCGTTTCGACCGACATGCGCACCTCCGTGTGTGACCGTGGCTTCATTCTGGCCCTCCGGCGGACGCGGGCGCCAGCATCGGACGGACGGTGCCGACGCGGCGGTGGCCCGTCGCGCCGTACGTCGGTAGCGTTGGGGTGTCGAACGGCGGGGGAGGCTGGTCATGGCGAAGGTGCTGATCATCGGCGGGCACGGTCGGGTCGCGTTGCAGCTCGGGCGGATCCTGAGGGAGCGCGGGGACCAGGTCGACTCGGTCATCCGGAACCCCGATCAGTCCGTCGAGGTCGAGAAGACGGGGGCGCGGCCGATCGTCGCCGACGTCGAGACGATGGATGTGCCGGCGCTCGCCGAGCTCATCGCCGGCCACGACGCGATCGTCTGGTCCGCGGGAGCGGGAGGCGGCGACCCTGCGCGCACCCGAGCGGTCGACCACGACGCCGCGGTGCGGTCGATGGATGCCGCGGCGCAGGCCGGCGTCGGCCGGTACGTGATGGTGTCGTACTTCGGCTCGCGCGTCGACCACCGGGTGCCGGCCGACAGCGCGTTCCGGCACTACGCCGACGCCAAGGCCGACGCCGACGAGCACCTCCGCGCGTCGGGGCTCGACTACACGATCCTCGGACCCTCGACCCTCACCGACGGCCCCGGCACCGGGCGCATCGACGTGACCGGCGAGGAGAGCTCCGACGTCGACCGGGCGGATGTCGCCGAGGCCGTCGCCGCCGCGCTGGTCGAACCCGCGACGGTGGGACGCACCATCCGGTTCAACCGCGGCGAGACGCCGATCGCGGAGGCGCTGCGCTGACGTCGGCCTCCGGCCGGCGCGCACCGCTCACGCGCTGAACGGAACGCTGCCCGCGCTGCAGTACGACCCCGGCGAGTGCACGAGGTGGGCGATGCGCAGCTCCGCGTCGTCGTCTCCCGACTCCACGGGACGCAGCGACGGGTCGATCCGCCAGGCGTACGGCGTCTCGTCGGGATTCGCGCGGGCGTGCTCGCGCAGCGCGACGGGCAGCAGCCGGAGTCGGCGACCGACCCACTCGGCATCCCACGGGCCCTCGGCGAGGATCTGCTCGGCGGCGCGGAACTCGTAGTAGATCGTGCGGCGCAGCCGGTTGCCGATCACGGCCTCCGAGCCGTGCACGACCATGACGTCGTGCACCAGAACGTCGCCCGGCTCGAGCTCGACCTGGATGACGTCCGGGGCGTCCCAGCCGTACTCCTCCTGCAGCCGGCACACGTCGACCGGCGCGAGGTGGGAGCCGGGGGCGACGCGCAGCGCACCCTCGCCGGCACGCGAGGCATCGAGGTAGACATCGATGTTGAAGATGCGGTGGCGGCGCGGGTGCACGGCGTCCTGGTGCCAGTCGATCGCGGCGCCGTCGCCCTCGTCCTTGAAGACGAGCGATTCGTAGGTCGGCACGAAATCGGGTCCGGCGAGGCTCTCGGCGATGCCGAGCACCGCCGGGCTGCCGAGCAGCTCCAGCGATGCGGGCTGCGCCTTGGCGTGCAGGTAGTCGACGCGGAACAGGCGCCGCTCGCCGCCGCGCGTGGCCCACTGGTAGTCGGATGCCGCCGGCTCGCCCTCCGCGACGGCGCTGCCGTCGGCGATCCAGGCGTCGGCGGCGGCCTGCAGGCGCGCCAGGGTCGGGCCGGGGATGCGGCCGCGGAGCACGAGATACCCGTGCTCGTCGAAGAATCGCACCTGCTCGGGTGAGAGGTGGTGCGCGGTGGCAACGGATGCCGCAGTCGCGGCGGGGTCGGCGACGGTCATCGTCCTGTCCTTCCTTCCGGTCGTGGTCGCGTTCCACGCTAGGCGGGAGGATCATGCAGTTCTTCCGGCCGGATGTGCGAAGATTCCGGGATCATGCGCACCGATGGCACCGCGATCACTCCTGGGGCAGCGTCGTTCGGACTCGCGTGCTGGCGCGGCGCCCCCGAGGCGATGACCGTCGCCCACCGGCACGACGACCTCGAGTTCAACGTCTCGGCGGGTGCACTGGAGTACCTCGTCGACGGTCGGCTCGTGTCGATCCCCCCGAGCACGCTCGCCGTCTTCTGGGCGGCGCGGCCGCATCAGCTCGTGACCGATGCCACGCGAAGCCTCGTGTCCTGGCTCACCGTGCCGCTCGGCACCGCGCTCGGCTGGAGTCTTCCCTCCGGCCTCGTCGGGCGGCTCCTCGGCGGCGGCTTCGTCCTCGTGGCCGAGCGCGCGGGCCTCGAGCTCGCCTCGCGGGTCGACGTCTGGGCGGGGGAGCTCGCCGCGGGCGGCGAGGGCCGTCGCGCCGCATGCGCCGAGGTGGAGGGATTCGCGAGGCGGACCGCGATCGCGGCCGCCGACGGCGGGGTGGCGACCTCTTCCGCCCCCGGCGCCGGCATCCGGACCGACGCTGCAGCCATGGCGGCGTGGATCTCCGAGCACGCTGCCGATGACCTCCGTGTCGAGGACGTCGCCCGGCAGGTGCACCTCGCCCCGCAGCACGCGATGACGGTGTTCCGCCGCTCGATCGGCATCACCATCGGGGAGTACGTGGCGCAGTGCAGGGTGGCGCGGGCGCAGCACCTGCTGCTCACATCCGCCCTCAGCGTGCCGGAGGTCGGGCATGCCGCGGGCTTCCGCTCGCAGAGCCAGTTCTACGCCAGGTTCCGGGAGCGCTGCGGAGAACCGCCGGCCGCCTACCGCCGGCGACTTCGCGGCTGACGCTTCCGCATCGCGTCCGGCCGGACCGGTCCGCCGTCAGGCGGACTCGCGCCAGACGATCTCGCAGTCGAGGCGCCGCTCGGCGGGCAGGTCCTCGCCGCGCAGTCGCCCGAGCACGAGATCGGCCGCGCCCGCGCCGAGCCCGGCGGCCGGCTGCCGCACGGTCGAGAGCCGGGGCGTGGTGCGCCTGGCCCAGGCGCTGTCGTCGAAGCCGACGACCCCGACGTCCTCGGGCACGCGTCGCCCGGCCTCCTTGAGCGTTTCGAGTGCACCGGCGGCGACCGCATCGGATGCCGCGAAGACGCCGTCGACGTCGGGCGCCCGATCGAGCAGCCGGCGCATGCCCTCGCGGCCCGCCGAGTACGAGTAGAGGGGCACGGGTTCGACGAGCTCGTCGTCGTACCGGTCGCCGAGCGCCTCGCGGAACCCGGCGAGCCGGTCGGCGCCGGAGTCGCGGTCGAGCGCGGCGGCGATCATGCCCATGCGGCGACGGCCGGTCGCCGCGAGGCGTTCCGTGATCGACCGGGCCGCGCCGCGATTGTCGATGACGACGAAGGATGCCGTGCTCGCGGCGCCGGGCGGATGGCCGACGTAGGCCGCAGGCATCTGGAGCCGCTCGACGACGCGCGTGATGGGGTCGTCGGCGCGGGCGGAGACGATGATGACGCCGTCGACGAGCCCGCCGGAGAGGTAGCGGGCGACGCGGTCGGTGTCGCGCTCGGTGTCGACGATGAGCACGGCCATCTGGTGGTCGGCTTCGGAGAGCCGGGCGTTCGCGCCGAGCAGGATCTCGCCGATGTTCGGGTCCTCGACGAACAGGGAGTGCGGCTCGTGCACGATGAAGCCGACCGCCTGGGTCCGCTGCATGACGAGGTTGCGCGCCGCGGTGTTCGGCACGTAGCCGACCTTCGCGATGGCGGCCTCGATGGCCGTGCGCGCGGCTGCCGAGACGTATCGCTCGCCGTTGACGTACCGGCTCACGGTGCCACGCGAGACGCCGGCCTCGAGGGCCACGTCGTGCACGGTGGCGCGCTTGGCGCGGGCCGGCCTGGTCGTCATGCGACTCACTGTACTGCCGCCGGGGTGTTGACACGGCGAAGGCGGGATGGCATTCTGTGTACGTTCACAGAAATCGCCGCGAGGAAATACGCGACCAAATCTGTGCACGTTCACAGAATCAACGACGATCCCCGGGAGCACCGTGGACCACCACGCGACGACGCTGGCGCCGATCCCGCCGGAGCAGACCGAGCCTGCCCCCACCGCCGTCCGCCCGCGCTTCCAGCACCAGGGCATCGCGTTCGGGTGCGACTACAACCCCGAGCAGTGGGACCCGGCCGTCTGGCGCGAGGACGTCGTGCTCATGCGCGAGGCCGGCGTCGACCTCGTCGCGATCAACATCTTCGGCTGGGCCGACCTCCAGGGCCCCGACGGCGCATACGACTTCGCCGCGCTCGACGAGGTGATCGAGCTGCTCCACGCCGCCGGCATCCGGGTCAACCTCGGCACCGGCACGGCGTCCCCGCCGCCGTGGCTGACCACCCGCCACCCCGAGATCCTCCCCGTCGTCGAGGACGGTACGACCCGCTTCCCCGGAGGCCGCCAGGCCTGGTGCCCGAGCTCGCCGACGTTCCGCCGGTACGCGCTGGAACTCGTCGAGGCCGTCGCCGAGCGGTACGGCGGGCACCCGGCCGTCGCCGTCTGGCACGTGTCGAACGAGCTCGGCTGCCACAACGCGCTCTGCCACTGCGACGAGAGCACGCGAGCCTTCCGCCGCTGGCTGCGCGAGCGCCACGGCACGATCGACGAGCTCAACCGCGCGTGGGGCACGAGCTTCTGGAGCCAGCGCTACACCGACTGGGACGAGATCCTCACCCCGAAGCTGACCCTCTCGAGCCGCAACCCCGGCCAGATGCTCGACTTCCACCGGTTCTCGTCCGACGAGCTGCTGGCCCACTACCGCGCCGAGGCTGAGGCGATCCGCCGGCGCAGCGCCGTCCCGGTCACCACGAACTTCATGGTCACCGCCCACATCCGGAACCTCGACTACTGGACCTGGGCCGCCGACATGGACGTCGTCGCGAACGACCACTACCTCGACCACCGGCTCGCCGAGCCGCGCACCGAGCTCGCCTTCGCGGCCGACCTGACGCGCGGGCTCGCGGGCGGCGACCCGTGGCTGCTCATGGAGCACTCGACCGGGTCGGTCAACTGGCAGCCGGTCAACCTCGCCAAGGAGCCCGGCCAGCTGCTGCGCAACACGCTCGCCCACGTCGCGCGCGGCGCCGACGCCGTCTGCTTCTTCCAGTGGCGCGCGTCGCTGCAGGGCTCCGAGAAGTTCCACTCCGCCCTGCTGCCGCACGCCGGCACCGATTCGGCGCTCTGGCGCGAGGTGCTCGAGCTCGGCCGCATCGTCGGCGCGCTCGACGAGGTCGCGGGCACGCGCGTGCGGGCCGAGGTCGCGCTCCTGTTCTCGTGGGAGTCGTGGTGGGCCTCCGATGCCGAGACCCGGCCGACGCACGAGATCGAGTACCTCGACCAGGTGCACGCGCTCTACGGCGCCCTGCACGACCTCGGCGTGAGCGTCGACGTGGTCCGCCCGGGCGCCGACCTGACCGGGTACCGCCTCGTCGTGGTGCCAGGCCTCTACCTGGTGTCCGACGAGGGCGCTGCCGCGCTCGACGCGGCCGTGGCATCCGGCACGCACGCCCTCGTCACCTTCTACAGCGGCATCGTCGACGAGCACGACCGCGTGCGGCCCGGCGGGTACCCGGGCGCGTGGCGCGACCTGCTCGGCGTGCGCGTCGAGGAGTTCGCGCCGGTCCTGCCCGGCACGCCCATCGCGCTCGAATCGGGCGCGGCCGCATCGCTCTGGGCCGACCGGCTCGAAACGACGGATGCCGCGATCATCGACCGGTTCGCCGACGGCCCGGCCGCCGGCCGCCCCGCCGTGACCCGCCGCGACGGCGTCGACGGCGCGGGCGACGCGTGGTACCTCGGCACCCTGCTCGAGCCCGACGACCTGCTCGATCTCGTCGGGCGGGCGGTCGAGCGCGCCGGCGCGGCATCCGAGCCCGGCGCCTCGGCCGACGTCGAGATCACGCGCCGCACCGACGGCGAGCGCACCTGGCGCTTCGTCGTCAACCACGGCGCCGACCCCGTCGAGCTCGACGCGCGCGGCACCGAACTCGTGACCGGATCCGACGTCGACGGGCGCATCGTGGTGCCCGCCGGCGGAGTCCGGGTGATCAGAGAGGAGGCCGCGGCATGAGTGCATCCGCGACCACGCCGACCGCCGGTCGGCTCGCCGCGCAGGAGGAGGCGGGCGGGCGGCGCCCCACGCGCCGCCGCCGAGTGCAGCACCCGTGGGCGATCGTCGCCTTCGTCGCCCCGTTCGCGCTGATGTTCGTGCTGTTCTACCTCGTGCCGATCGCCGTCGCGGTGTGGCAGTCGATGCTCGTCGTCGAGCGCGAGGGCACCTTCGGCACGGCGACCGAGGTGTTCGGCGGATTCCAGCAGTACGCCCTGGTCTTCCAGAACGAGGCGTTCTGGACCTCCGTGGGCCGGGTCCTGATCTTCGGCATCGTGCAGGTTCCGGTGATGCTCGGACTCGCGCTGCTGTTCGCTCTCCTGCTCGACTCGCCGCTCATCCGCGGCAAGAAGTTCTTCCGGCTCGCGTTCTTCGCGCCGTACGCGGTTCCGGGCGTCATCGCGGCGATCATGTGGGGCTTCCTGTACTCGCCGAACCTCTCGCCCTTCGAAGCGCTGACCAGCCAGGTGAACCTGCTGTCGGCCGACTTCGTGCTGTGGGCGATCGCGAACGTCGTCACCTGGGTGTTCGTCGGCTACAACATGCTCATCATCTACTCCACGCTGCTGGCGATCCCGCAGGAGATCTACGAGGCCGCGCGCATCGACGGCGCCGGACAGGCCCGCATCGCGTGGTCGATCAAGATCCCGCTCGTTCGCCCCGCGCTCGTGCTGACCGCGGTCCTGTCGATCATCGGCACCCTGCAGCTGCTCGCCGAGCCGCAGACGTTCCGGTCGTTCAGCTCCGCCGTGACGAGCACGTACACGCCGAACATGACGATCTACGCCACGAGCTCGATCCCGAACGTCTCGCTCGCCGCCGCCTTCTCGGTGGTGCTGGCCCTGGCCACGTTCATCCTCTCGTTCACGTTCCTCCGCCTCACCCGCCGGAAGGGGGCCGACGCATGAGCACCGCGACCGGACCCGACGCGACCTCGGCCGTGCAGGCCGTCAACCCCCGCGGCGTCGACCGCCACGGCGACACGCCCTCGGTGGGCACGGGGCCGCGGGAGAGCCTGCTCTCGCGCACCGGCGCCATGCTCGTCATGGCCGTCTTCACGCTGTACTTCCTGGTGCCGATCTGGTGGCTCTTCGTGGCCTCCACGAAGGACCGCGGCCAGCTGTTCAGCACCAACCCGCTGTGGTTCGCCGACTTCCGACTGTTCGAGAACATCGGCAACCTGTTCGCGTACCGCGACGGCGTGTACCTGAAGTGGATCCTGAACAGCCTGCTGTACGCGGGTCTCGGCGCCGTGGTCGCGACGATCCTCGCGGCGATGTGCGGCTACGCGCTGGCGAAGTACCGCTTCCCGGGCCGCGAGACGATCTTCAACGTCGTGCTCGGCGGCGTGCTCGTCCCTGCCACCGCGCTCGCGCTGCCGCTGTTCCTGCTCTTCAGCCGGGTGCAACTCACCGACACGTTCTGGGCGGTGTTCCTCCCGAGCGTGGTGAGCCCGTTCGGCGTGTACCTCTCGCGCGTGTTCGCCGAGGCATCCGTGCCCGAGGAACTCCTCGAGGCGAGCCGGCTGGATGGTGCGGGAGAGCTGCGCACGTTCTTCACCGTGTCGATCCGGCTGATGTTCCCCGCGCTCATCACGGTGTTCCTGTTCCAGTTCGTGACCATCTGGAACAACTTCTTCCTGCCGCTGATCATGCTGCGCAGCGAGGAGCTGTTCCCCGTCACCTTCGGCCTCTACGCCTGGAACTCCACCATCAACCAGTTCCCCGAGCTGCGCACCTTCGTGCTCGTCGGTTCGCTGCTCTCGATCATCCCGCTGATCATCACGTTCCTGCTGCTTCAGCGCTACTGGCGCACGGGCCTCGGCTCCGGCTCGCTGAAGTAGACACCCCGGCCCGGGGCATCCGGGCACCACCACCGAGAAGAGGAAACCATGCGTCACACGAAACGAGCGGTCACCGCAGCCCTGCTCACCTCCGCGGCACTCGCCCTCACGGGCTGCGCCGCCGGCGACTCCGGATCCGGGGGCGGCGACGCCGCGTCGTGCGAGCCGGCGGGCGAGGACGTCACGCTCACCTTCACCAGCTGGATCCCGGGCATCGAGGACGCCGTCGCGATCTGGAACGAGGCGAACCCCGACATCCAGGTCGAGGTGCAGACCGGTCCGTCCGGCAACGCCGGCACGTACCAGAACTTCTTCAACCAGCTCGAGGCGGGCAACGCCCCCGACCTCGGCCAGATCGAGTACGACGCACTGCCGAACTTCCGCGTGCAGGACGGTGTCGAGAACCTCGCCGCGTGCGAGGAGGTCGTCGACGCGTCCGACCAGTTCCTCGACTGGACGTGGGGCCAGGTCACGCTCGGCACCGAGGACGAGGTGTACGGCATCCCGCAGGACCAGGGCCCGATGGCGCTGTTCTACCGCAGCGACCTGTTCGAGCAGGCGGGCATCGAGGTCCCGACCACGTGGGAGCAGTACCGCGAGGCTGCGGTCGCGATCCGCGAGCAGGGCGGCTACATCACCAACTTCTCGCAGACCGACATCAACCAGTTCGCGGGCTTCGTCTGGCAGGCGGGCGGCCAGTGGTTCGCCAACGACGGCGACGCGTGGACGGTCGAGCTCACGGGCGACGAATCGATGACGGTCGCCGAGTACTGGCAGGACCTCATCGAGAACGACCTCGTCTCGACCTACCCGGCATGGACCGACGAGTGGAACAACGCCTACAACTCGGGCGAGGTCTGGACCTGGAACTCGGCGGTGTGGGGTGCCAACTCCATCTCCTCCGGCGCGCCGGACACGGCCGGCAACTGGTCGGTCGCGCTCGCACCGCAGTGGAACGAGGGCGCCGCCGCCGCGGGCAACTGGGGCGGCTCGTCGATCGCCGTGTTCAAGGGCACCGACCACCTCTACGAGGCGGCGAAGTTCGCGCTGTGGCTGAACACCTCCGAGGAGGCGCTCACGTCGCTCAACCAGACGGCGGCGATCTACCCGGCGACCGAGGCGGGCCTCGAACTGCCGACCCTCACCGAGGGCGTCGAGTTCTACGGCGGCCAGCCGATCTACGACGTGTTCGCCGAGGCGGCGGCGCAGGTCAGCCCCGACTTCGTCTGGGGTCCGACGATGACGCAGACCTACGCCGACGTCTCCGACGGGTTCAAGGCCGCCGCCTCCGGCAGCAGCACCCTCGGTGAGGCGCTCGAGAAGGGCCAGGCGTCGACCATCGACGCGCTCGAGGCCCAGTCCATCCCGGTCGCGGAGTAGCCTCACCCCGTGATCCATCACCTCCGTGCCGCGGGCGTCAGCGTCATCGTCGACGTCCGCGGCACGGGCGTGCCCGCGGTGCTGCACTGGGGGAGCGACCTCGGCCCGCTCGACCCCGCCGCGCTCGAGGCGCTCGCCGCGGCATCCGTGCCCGCGGTGCCGCCGTCGTCGATCGACGTGCCGTTGCGCCTCAGCCTGCTGCCGACGCTCGGCGAGGGCTGGTCGGGGCGGCCGGGCGTGCAGGCGCACCGCGACGTGCTCGCCGCCGACGGCGGCGCCGCGGCGCGCGCGCTCCAGGCCCCCCGGTTCGAGCTCGTGCCCGGTTCGGTCGAGATCGCAGGTGCCGCATCCGTCTCCGGCCCCGAGGTCGTCGTCGAGGCTTCGTCGGCATCGGATGCCGCGGGCGGCGCGCTCGCGTTCGAGTTCATCGACCCCGAGGCATCCGTCGTCGTCGCCATCCGCCTCGAGCTGACGCCCGAGGGGGTGCTGCGCGTGCGGCACCGGCTCACCAACGCCGGCGACTCGCCGCTCGGCGTTGGTCGGCTCGTCGCGGTGCTGCCCGTGCCCGCGCGCGCGAGTGAGCTGCTCGACTTCAGCGGGCTCTGGAGCCACGAACGTCGACCGATCCGCCGCACGTTCGAGCACGGCGTGCACGCGCGCGAGTCGCGGCACGGCCGTGGCGGCCACGACGACGCCTTCCTGCTCGTCGCGGCCACGCCCGGATCGGGCTTCCGTCACGGCGAGGCGTGGGCGCTGCACGTCGCGTGGTCGGGCGACACCGACGTCTGGGCGGAACGCTCGGCGCTCGGCCCCGCGGCGATCGGCGGCGGCGAGCTGCTCGCGCCCGGCGAGATCCTGCTGGCCCCCGGCGAGACGTACGAGACCCCGTGGACCGTCGCCGCGTACTCCGACTCCGGACTCGACGGCGTCTCGGACCGTTTCCACGCGTGGGTCCGTTCCTGGTCGACCATCGCGGGTCGGCCGCGCCCCATCGTGCTGAACACGTGGGAGGCCGTCTACTTCGACCAGTCGCTCGGGCGGCTCGAGCCGCTCATCGCGGCCGCCGAGCGGGTCGGCGTCGAGCGCTTCGTGCTCGACGACGGCTGGTTCCACGGGCGCCGCGACGACCGTCGGGCGCTCGGCGACTGGACCGTCGACCCCGGTGTCTGGCCCGACGGGCTCGGGCCGCTCGTCGACCGCGTTCGCACGGCGGGCATGGAGTTCGGCCTGTGGGTGGAACCCGAGATGGTGAGCGTCGACTCCGACGTCGCCCGCACCCGCCCGGACTGGGTGCTGGGCCGGTCCGGCGACCCCGAGTGGCGGTTCCAGCGGGTGCTCGACCTGACCGCGCCGGGCGCCGCCGACCACCTGTTCGCCCGGCTCGACGCGCTGCTCGCCGAGCACGACATCGCGTACCTCAAGTGGGACCACAACCGCGACCTGCTCGGCGGCTCGTCGCACGCGCAGACCCGCGCGGTGTACGCGCTCATCGATCGCCTGCGCGCCGCGCATCCCGGCGTCGAGATCGAGTCGTGCGCGTCGGGCGGCGCTCGCGTCGACCTCGGCATCCTCGAGCGCACCGACCGGGTGTGGCCGAGCGACACGAACGACCCGCTCGAACGGCAGGGGATCCACCGGTACACGAGCCTCGTCGTGCCGCCCGAGTACCTCGGCGCCCACCTCGGCGCCGCGCGGGCGCACACGACCGGGCGCACGGCGGAGCTGTCGTTCCGCTTCGCGACGGCGCTGTTCGGCAGCGCCGGCATCGAGTGGAACCTCGCGACGGCCTCCGGTGCCGAGCTCGTCGCGGTCGCGCGGTGGATCGCCGAGTACCGGCGCCTGCGCCCCCTGCTGCACTCGGCCCGCGTGGTGCGGGCGGATGCCGCCGACCCGGCGCAGAACGTCCAGGGCGTCGTGGCATCCGACGGCTCGCACGCCGTCTTCTCGATCGCGATGCTCGGCACCGCGCACGCCGCGCTGCCGCCCGTGGTGCGGCTGCCAGGACTCGACCTCGACCGGACGTACGAGGTCCGCGTGCTCGACCTCGGGCCCGTTCGGACGATCCAGGATGCGAACCCGCCGTGGTTCGACGCCGGCTCGGTGCGGCTCCCCGGACGCGCCCTCGGCGAGATCGGCCTGCCGATGCCGCTGCTCGCGCCGGAGAACGCGATCGTGCTCGAGCTCGTCTCCGTCTGATCCCCCCGGTACGGGCGCCCACCGGAACCCCCGCGTCCGATCCGTGCCACGATCGACGGGAGCGGCGCATCCTGAGGAGGACGGCCATGACCTATGCGATCCCGGGCGGTGCGCCCGACGGAGGGGGGCCGATCGGCGACACCTACGGCGCCGTGATCGCTCGTGCCGACGACGCGGCACATGTCGTCGAGGCGCTTCGCGGCATCCGCTTCACCGGATGGATCGCGCCGCCGGAGGACGGTTGGGTCGTGGCGATCGGCGATCCCGGCGACGGCACCGTCGCGACCGGCCGCAGCGGCGTGCTCGAGGTCGGCGCGGCGCTCGCCGCGGCGCTCGACACGGTGGTGGTGGTCGCACGCGTGGTCCTCGACCGCCAGCTCGTGCTCGCCGCCTGGCGCGGCCCGGAGGTGCTCGGGAGGTACTCGAGCGATCCCTCGCGCGAACGCGGCGCCGACGAGGGGGTGCTCGCCGAGCCGTTCGGCGCCGAGCACGCCGACGTCTTCGCGGCGGCGGTCGGGCGAGCGGATGCCTCGGACGAGCTGGCCGACGTGCTCGGCGAGGAGCTCGACCCCGACAGCGTCTTCGAGTCCGAGCGGCTCGCGCGAGTGCTCGGACTGCTCGGTCTCCCGGGCTGGATCGTCGCAGCCGGCTCGCTGCCGCGCGAGGTCCCGACCGGACCGCGCACGGCGGACCTCGTGCGGCTCCGCGCCGGGGTCGAGGGACCGAGGGGCGTCGTGCCGGGACGTGCGATCGCCTCCGCCCGGCGACGGATGCCGCCGCCGCCGGCGATCGCCGATCCGCCTCGCGCCGACGATTCCGGCATCGACCCGTGGCTGCTCTGACCGTCGCCGAAACGCCGCAGGGGTCTGGCCGGCGGAAGGGGCCGGGAGTAGCATCGGCCGCACCTGCCGGACCGACACCGCCTCAGGAGGTCGCCATGAGCATGACCCTCGACGAACTGCCCGCCGTCGCCGAATGCTCGGTGGCCGGCTGCTCCTACAACGACCACTCGCACTGCCATGCCGCCGCGGTCACCATCGCGGGCAGCGTCGGCGACGCCGAGTGCGCGACGTTCATCCCGCTGGGCACCAAGGGCGGCCTCGACAAGGTCGTGACGCACGTCGGAGCATGCCAGCGCTCCGAGTGCATCCACAACGACTCCCTCGAGTGCACGGCCGCCGCCGTGCGCGTCGGCCCCGGCGCGGTCGACGCGGACTGCCTCACCTACGAGCCGGCGTAGGCGCGTCGGCCCTGCCGCGGGCCCGCCTGGCGGCGATGCCCGGTTCCGGCGCCGTTCTGCTGTGAGCGGATCGGCCTGTCGGCGGCCTGCGTGCGTGCGTAGCCTCGGCGCATGGGCGAGACGATCGAGTTCCCGGCACCCGGCACCGACTCCGGCACGCGCGCGGACGAGCACCACGGCGCGGCGCGCCGGGCCAGGCCGCTGTGGCGCGACCTCGTCGGCGAGGTCCTCCGCGAGGAGCGGCTCGAGCAGGAACGGATCCTCACGGAGGTCGCCCGCACGGCGGGCGTCTCGCCGCAGTACCTCTCCGAGGTCGAGCGGGGCCGCAAGGAGGCGTCGTCCGAGGTGCTCGGCGCCGTGACGGACGCGCTCGGACTCGGACTCGTCGACGTCGTCGGCCGGGTGGCGGGGCGCCTGGCCGAGCGCGACGCCCGCGCGGCCGAGGCGGCGCGCCGACGCGTCCGCGTGCTCGACCTCACCGTGGCGCCGGCGGCGCCGGGCGTCGCGCCGGCAGCGCCGGCGATCGCCCCGTGGGCCGGTGCGGCGGCGCCGGCGAACGCCTACCTGCTCGCCGCCTGACCGGGTCCGGCACCGACCGCCACCTGTGCCGAGAGCATGTGGTCGGCGAGGCCGTAGTCGACCGCCGCCTGCGCGGGCAGGATGAGGTCGCGGTCGGTGTCGACCCGGATCGCCTCGGGGCTTCGACCGGTGTCCGCCGCGAGCGCCGCCTCGAGCTCGGCGCGCACCCGGAGCACCTCGTCGGCGTGCAGGATCAGGTCGGGCACGGTGCCGCGACCCTGCGTCGACGGCTGGTGCAGGGTCACCGTGCTGTGCGGCAGCATCGAACGTCGCCCCGGTGCGCCACCGGCGAGGAGGACGGCCGCGGGACCGCCGGCCCGTCCCACGCACGTCGTCGCGACATCCGCCCTGATGTGCCGCATGGTGTCGTAGACCGCGAGCGCGGCGCTCGGCGAGCCGCCGGGGGAGTTGACGTACAGGCTGATGGGCGTCTCGGCCGACTCCGACGCCAGGTGCAGGAACTGCGCGATGAGCACGTTCGCGACGCCGTCGTCGATCTCGGTGCCGAGGTAGACGATGCGCTCCGAGAGCAGTCGGCTGTACACGTCGAGGGAGCGCTCGACGCCGCCGCGCTTCTCGACGACGTAGGGGATCGTGTACGAGGTCATGCCCGGACCCCCAGCCCCGCGACCGCGCGCGGCTCGAGCGGGAACAGCTCGTCGAGCCGCTCCGTCACGTGGTCGATGAACCCGTAGTCGACGGCCGCCGTCGCGGTGTACCAGCGGTCGCGGAGCGAGTCCTCGCGGACGCGGTCGAGGGACTGCCCGGTGTAGCGCGCGATGAGGCCGAGCACGGTGTCGCGCGTATGGCGCAGGTCGTCGGCCTGCAGCTCGATGTCGACGGCAGTCCCGCCGATGCCGGCCGACCCCTGGTGCAGCAGGATCCGCGAGTGCGGCAGCGCCGCCCGCTTGCCCGGCGTGCCGGCCGTGAGGAGGAACTGCCCGGCGCTCGCAGCCATGCCGACCGCGATCGTCGCGACGTCGTTCGGGATGGCGCGCATGACGTCGTGGATCGCCAGCATGGCGGGCACCGACCCTCCGGGCGAATTGATCCAGAAGCGGATGTCGCGGCGCGGGTCGTCGGCCGCGAGCGCGACGAGTTGTGCGCAGATGCGATTGCCGCCGGCCTGGTCGAGCTCGTCGCCGAGCACGATGATGCGCTCGTGGAAGAGGCGACGCGTGAGTTCGGCATCGATGGGCTGGACTGGTGGGCGCTCTCGATCGGTCATGCGCCCAGCCTGCGCCGCGGCGCACCATCGTGGGCCGGATGCCGCTCACGGCAGCGCTGCCGTCGGCAGCGCGTGTGCATGCGAGCGCATCGAGCTGCGGCGACTAGGGTGACTCCCACCGGAGTTTCCGTCGATGCGAAGGGGGCGTCGTGAATCTCGGCCGGGCCGTATCCGACGCCGACACGGTCGACGTCCTGCAGCCGTACGTGCCGCGCATGGTCCGCTACTGGGACGAGGAGACGCCCGGCCGGCTGCACCGCGCGGTCGAGGGGACGATGGTCCTCGTCGACATCTCGGGCTTCACCCGGATGTCGGAGCGCCTGGCCCGGCACGGCGACGTGGGCGCCGAGGAGGTCACCGAGGTCATCGACGGCACCTTCGACCGGTTGCTCCCCGCCGCGTACGCGTTCGGTGCGAACCTGCTCAAGTTCGGCGGCGATGCGCAACTCCTGCTCTTCACGGGCGACGGGCACCACCTGCGCGCGGCGGCCGCCGCCCACGACATGCGCGCCGAGCTGCGACAGATCGACGGCTTCGCGACGAGCGCCGGCACCGTCTCGCTCCGGATGTCGGTCGGCGTGCACAGCGGCACGTTCGACTTCTTCCTCGTCGGCGGCTCGCACCGGGAGTTCATCGTGGCCGGCCCGGCGGCGACGCGGACCGTGCAGATGGAGGGAGCGGCCACCGCGGGGCGGATCCTCGTGAGCCCCGAGACCGCGGCGCTGCTGCCCCGCACCGTCGTCGGAGCGGTGCGCGGGCCCGGCCGCCTGCTGAGCCGAGGCCCCCACGTCGAGCAGTCGGGGTTCCTCATGGCCGAGTCCCCGGAGGTGGACCTCCGGCAGTTCGTCCCGTTCGGCCTCCGACGCACCCTCCAGAGCGGCACCATCGACCCCGAGCACCGCCCGGCGGCCATCGCGTTCCTCCACTACACCGGATTCGACCCGCTCGTCGCCCGGGACCCGGACGGTGCCGCCGGCGTCCTCGACGATCTCGTCACCGAGGTCCAGCGCCATGCCGACGCGCACGGGGTCACCTTCCTCGCGACGGACATCGCGCCCGACGGCGGCAAGATCATCCTCACCGCGGGCGTTCCGGACACCGCGGGCAACAACGAGGAGCAGCTGCTGCTCGCGGTCCACGACCTCCGCGGTCGCGCGACGCGGGACCTGCCCTTCCGGATCGGAGTCACCTCCGGCCATGTCTTCGCGGGCGCGGTCGGTCCCGCCTACCGGCGGACGTACACGGTCATGGGCGATGCGGTGAACCTCGCCGCTCGGATCATGGCCCAGGCGCCGACGGGCGAGGTCTACGTCACCGACGACGTGCTCGATGCGTCGCGGACGACGTTCGAGACCGTCACCTGCGAGCCGTTCACCGTCAAGGGCAAGCAGCAGCCCGTCCAGGCGTACTCCCTGGGCGAGCCGGAGGGCAGCCGAAGCAGCGACCAGGTTCCCGGCACGCCGCTGATCGGCCGCGAGGAGCAGCTGTCGGTCCTCACCCGCGCATGGGCCGACGCACGCGAGGGCCGTGGCGGGGTGGTGGACGTCACTGCCGGTGCCGGCATGGGCAAGTCGCGGCTCCTGCAGGAGCTGCTGGTGACGACCCGGCCCGAACGGGTCATCACGGCGGAGTGCCGGCTCTACCAGATGGCGACGCCGTACTTCCCCTTCCGTACGCTCCTCCGCTCGGCGTGGGGACTCGAGGGCCTGGACGCCGAAGCAACCGAGGCCGCCCTGACCGACCTGGTCCGCAGCCGTGTGCCCGATCTCCTGCCGTGGCTGGCCCTCATCGGCACACCGCTCGGACTCGCGCTGCCCGAGTCGCCCGAGGTCGCCCAGCTCGATGACCAGTTCCGCCCGACCCGCACGCGGTCCGCCGTGG
Organism: Agromyces molybdatiresistens; assembly: GCF_052748445.2. NCBI lineage: Bacteria > Bacillati > Actinomycetota > Actinomycetes > Micrococcales > Microbacteriaceae > Agromyces > Agromyces molybdatiresistens. The sequence continues at coordinate 1,076,493 of NZ_CM188258.1, forward strand.
GGGAGCTGCTCAGAGCAACGAACGACGGGCCCACGCTCTTCCTCATCGAGGAGGGACAGTGGATGGACGAGGCGTCGCGCGACCTCCTCGCGTCGCTCTTCGCCGGGATCGAGGAGGTCCCGTGGCTGATCATCGTCAGTCGCCAGCCCGGCGATCAGGGCTTCGTCGCCGTGGAGAGCCCGGCCGTCACGCAGATCGAGCTGCCCCCGCTCGATCTCGCGCAGGCGAGGGAGCTGATCGAACGCGCCACCGCCGGGACGCCGTTGCTGTCGAATCAGGTCGACGCGCTCGCCGCACGCGCCGAGGGCAGTCCGCTGTTCCTGCTCGAGCTGCTCCAGGTGCTGCGCACGGGCGCCGCAGTCGACTACCTCCCGCAGTCGGTCGAGGGGCTCATCGCCGCCCGGATCGACCGGCTGCCGCCGACCGATCGCAACCTCCTGCGCCGGCTCGCCGTGCTGGGAGCCGGATTCCGGCAGGAGCACATCCCCGCTGTACTGGGAACGACCGTGGCCGAGCCGAGTCGGCAGGTGACGACCCTGCGGCGACTCGGCGGCTTCCTCTCGGTGGACACGGGTGGATGGGTGCACTTCCAGCACAGCCTCATCCGTGACGTCGCCTACGCGGGGTTGCCGTTCAAGACGCGTCGAGAGCTGCACGCCCAGGTGGGCGACGCGATTGCGGCCGCGTCATCCGGTCACCCGTCCGGCCAGGTCGAACTCCTGTCGATCCACTACTCGGAGGCGCACCGATGGCCGGAGGCGTGGGCGTCCTCCCGCGTCGCCGGACAGCGCGCGAAGGAGATCTACGCGAACCTCGAGGCCGCGACGTTCTTCCGCCGCGCGCTGAGCGCCTCCCGTCACGTGCCCGACCTGCCGTCCGTCCAGATCGCCGAGGTCTCCGAGGCGCTGGGCGACGTGCTCGAACTCGCGGGTCTCTTCGACGAGTCGATCGATGCCTTCCGGCAGGCGGGCCGCCTGGTTCGCGAGGATCCCATCCGTTCGGCCGACGTCCTGCTGAAGCGCGCACGAGCGAGGGCGCGCACCGGAGCGTACTCCGCTGCGTATCGCGACCTGACGATCGGCCGGCGTCTCGTCGCGGACCTCGCGAGCACCGAGGCGCTGGGTGCGACCGCCCGCCTCACCGCGCTGAATGCGCAGATCCGGCAGCTCCAGGAGCATCCGCGCGCCGCACTGCGCCTCGCGGCGCAGGCCATGGCCGAGGCGGAGGCTGCCGGGGAACGGGAGGCGCTCGCGCGCTCGTACCAGGTCCTGGACGCCTCGTACGTGATGGTCGGCGAGTCGGCGAAGGCCGTCTACGCCGGACGCGCACTCGCCCTCTACGACGAACTCGGGGACCTGCCCGGCACGGCCGTCGTGACCAACAACCTGGGCGGACAGGCGTACTGGCAGGGGCGGTGGGACGATGCGGTGCGCTTCTACACCCTCGCTCAGGATGCCTCGCTCCGCGCAGGGAACGAGGCGGGCGCCGCCACCTGCGGAGCCAACATCGGAGAGGTGCTGGTGAGCCAACGTCGGTTCGCCGAGGCGGAACCGGTGCTCGTCAGCGCGGTCCGGGTGCTTCGCGCACACGGCAGGGTCGACGCCGCGATCTTCGCAGAGATCCAGCTGGCGAGATTGCGTCTGCTGCGCTGCGATGACGGCGCGCTGGAGAACCTCGTCGAGCTCCACGCCGAGGCGACTCGCACCGGGCAGGTGCAGTCGGCGATCGAGGCGGCGATCCTCATCGCCTACGGGCTCGTGATGGAGGACCGCCCGCTTGAGGCGCTCGACCTGCTCGACCGGACGGAAGAGGGTGCGGGGGACGAGGCCGAGGTGTACGGGAGTTCCCTCGCCCGGACCAGGGCTCAGGCCCTCGCCGCGGTCGGCCGCATCGCGGAGGCGCGCGAGGCGGTCGGGGTCGGGTTGGCGACGGCCCGTGAGCAGGGCTTGATGTACGAGGAGGCGATGCTCCGACTGATCGATGCTCGGCTCACCGACGACCCGACCGCGCGCCGCGCGGTCCGCGCCGAGGCCGACGAGATGCTCGCCGGGCTCGGCGTGGTCCTCCGGAACGTCGACTGAGCCGCGTCCCGACGTCGCGTCGAGCACTACTGCATCTTCGGGTCCCCGATGCCGACCACGTCCCACAGGGTGCGGACCTGGGTCGCCGAGTAGACCTTGGTGGTCTCCGAGACGATGCACCAGGTGTCCCCGGCGGGGATCACGCCCGTGTCGATCGATCCGGGCGAGTCCGGCGTCGCGAACGGGTCTCCTTCGCACCACGGCATGAACTCGAACCCGAGCGGCCCGTCGTCGTCCTGGTCGTACTCGAGCTGGTTGGTGACGGGGTTGGACGAGAGCCTCGGAGCGAAGCCGACCGTGCCCTTGTAGGCCGCCAGCTGCGGCGGGTCGACGTCGACCGGCACGAAGCTGAGGGTCTCGGCTTCGACGTCCACACTGAGCGTGTACGGCTTCAGCACGCATTCGGAGCCGCTCGGGTTCTCGAGGCGCGTGAAGGTGCCGTAGACGTTGCCTTCTTCGATCGTCGCCGTGCCGTTCTCCGGGGTGCAGCCGAGCTCGCCGCTGTAGCCCGTGAGGACGAAGATCGTGTCGAACGCGGGGTCGTTGCCGAAGTCCCAGCTGCCCTCGAGCGAGACCTCGCCGCTCAACGGCCGCAGGGTGACCGCATCGAACTCGGCACCGGGGTCGATCGTGACATAGCAGTTGTCGTTGGGTCCCGAGTCCGGGCCGGAATCCGAGGCGTTCCGGCAGTTGACCACGGGCTGGGCCGCCGTCGCCGTCGCGGTGTAGGGCACGGTCGACGTCCCGTCCACGCCCTCGCCCGGAACGATGCCGGAACCCGCGCGGACCTGGAAGGTGTCGACCGTCGCACCACCGAGCGACACCACGATGTCAGCCCGCACGGCGCCCTTGAGCTCCAGGTCGAGGGAGGCGCGTACCGCGTTCGGCACGCCCTCGAGGCCCACCTCGAGGAACTCGGTGCTGTCCACCCGTGCACACGGCACTCCGGTGGAGCCGCCCGTCTTGATGCCGAGCGAGCCGTCCTTCAGACCCGGTCCCCGGTCGCTCCCGTCGAGCGAGGCGAGCGGGCCCTCCTCCGTGATCAGGCAGTTCTTCGGGGGGCCGATCGGCTGCGTGATCGGGTCGCCCGCGTTGCTGTAGACGAATTCGCTGGAGTCGCTGCCGAGATGCAGGCGGAGGGTCTCCTCGCCCGTCCCGATGGCGCTCAGCGCCGTGGCTCCGATGCCGACGGCGAGCGCCGCGGATACCGCGGTGAAGAGTGCGATTGATCGAGCCGTGTTCATCCTGGGCCTCCTGGAGCGCAGGTGATCTGGGCGGGCGGATGCCTCCCTCAGGTCACGAGTTGGCTCATGGTATCGACGCGTCGATTCCGCCACGACCCGCGTATAGGGGGTGCGGCGCCGATCGTGACCTTCGGAGGAGTCGGCACGCCGGGTCGCCGCGCGTCAGCCCGCGCGGGCGATCGCCGGCCCCTCACTGAACTGGCAGGCCGTCGCGGTCAGGCGCTCGTCGGGGTCGAGCCGGCCGAGCACGGCCCCGGCGATCTCGTAGAGCTGGCGGAGCTGGTCGGGCGACAGCGCGTCGAGCACGTACTGGCGGACGGTCTCGACGTGGCCCGGGGCGGCCTCGTCGATGAGCTCGACCCCCGCGTCGGTGATCGTCGCGTTCGTGGCGCGGCGATCGGTCGGGCAGGGGAAGCGCCGGATGAGCCCGCGCTCCTCGAGCCGGCGCGCGACGTGGGAGAGCCGGGGCAGGGTCGCGTTCGTCCGTGAGGCGAGCGCGGTCATCCGCATCGTCCGGTCGGGCGCGCCCGCCAGCGCCATGAGTGCGGCGTACTCGAAGTGGGTGAGCTGCACATCGTGCAGGAGCTGCTGGTCGAGCACGCCCGGGAGCAGCTCGGTGAGTGCGACCAACCGCACCCAGGCGGCCGATTCCTCGGTGTCGAGCCAGCGCGTGCCATCCGTCATGCCGCCATTCTCGCACACTTGGTTGACACGACAACTGAATTCGCCTACGGTGTTGGTTGTCGCAACAAGTTGTTCCGACAACCAATACGCGGAAGACGCGGGAAGGACATCATGACGACCGTCAGCATCATCGGGAACGGCAACATGGGCACCGCCATCGGCGGCATCGTGGCGGCCGGAGGTCACACCGTCGAGTACGTGGGCCGTGACACGGCCGAGCCGATCACGGGCGACATCGTCGTCCTCGCGGTTCCGTACCCCGCGGTCGGCGGCATCATCGAGGCCCACCGCGAGCAGCTCGCGGGCAAGGTCGTCGTCGACATCACCAACCCGCTGGACTTCGAGACCTTCGACTCGCTGGTCGTCCCGGCCGACGGTTCCGCGGCCGGCGTGATCGCCGCGGCGCTGCCGGAGTCGCGCGTGCTGAAGGCGTTCAACACCAACTTCGCCGCAACGCTCGCCGCAAGGACCGTCGGCGGTGCGCAGCCCACCACCGTCCTCGTCGCCGGCGACGACGAGCTCGCCAAGCAGGCGCTCATCGACATCGTCCGCGCCGGCGGTGTGAACGCCGTCGACGCCGGCGCCCTGTCGCGTGCCCGCGAGCTGGAGTCGGTCGGCTTCCTGCAGCTCACGCTCGCCGTCCAGGAGAAGGTCGGCTGGAACGCCGGCGTCGCGCTCGTGGCGTGACCTGAGGAGCGATCGATCGGCGCCCCGGATCCTCGGTCCGGGGCGCCGTCGCATGCGCTCCCGAACGCGCCGGTGCAACCCGTTGACTCGCGTCGTGTCCCGGAGGAACGTGGATGAGGACGGACCGCGGATTCCCCACGCGTGCCCGAGCACCGAACCCGGAGGAGTGATGACATGAGCAGCGACCCGCTGAACCCATGGGAGGAACAGGACCGGCTCGGTCCTGCCGGCGACCTGAACGCCGAGACGCCGAATCTCACCGGGATGATCAACACCGTCGGTCTCGCGACCGATGCGACGGGCGGCCACGGGGACGCGTTCCCGAGCGAGGAGACCGCCGAGCGAGAGGCGCGCGATGCCGAGCGGACCGCCGCAGGCGGGGTGGGCGACACCGGGGCCGAGCCCGCACCGGATGCGAACGACCTCGAGGCCGACAACGAGGTCGAAGAGGAGACCGTGGAGACGGTCGACCCCGCGAATCCGCCCGCGTGAGGGCCGTTCGGCCCGGGTCGGTGACGGGTCCGCGGATAGCGTGTGGGCGTGGACTGGACCGCCTGGTTCGCCTGGTTCGACGCTCGCGATGCCGACCTCGCGCGGGACGTGCTCCAGCGCGGCATCGCGGCGCTCTTCCTCGTCGCCTTCCTCTCGACGCTGAACCAGTTCCGCCCGCTGCTCGGCGAGCACGGACTCCTCCCCGTTCCCGCACTGCTGCGCGCGGTCGGCGACGCCGAGCGGCGCGCGCGCGAGCGCGCGGAACGGGCCGGCGAGCGGGTCGGCCGACTCGCCCGCACCCGTCGACGCGGCTACCTCGGTCCGACGCTCTTCCGCCGCTGGGGGTACACCGACGCCCGGCTCGTCGCGGTCTGCGCGGTCGGCATGCTGCTCGCGGCATCCGTCGTCGTGGGCCTGCCGCAGCTGGGGCCGCCCTGGCTGCCCATGCTCGCGTTCCTGGCGATGTGGGCGCTGTACCTCTCGATCGTGAGCGTCGGCCAGACGTTCTACGGGTTCGGCTGGGAGATGCTGCTCTGCGAGGCCGGGTTCCTCGTCGCCTTCCTCGGGTCTCGCGAGGTGCCGCCGCCGCTGCCGACCGTCGTGCTCGTCTGGTGGCTCGTCTTCCGGCTGGAGTTCGGGGCGGGCATGATCAAGATCCGCGGCGACCGCGCCTGGCGCGACCTCACCGCGCTGTACTACCACCACGAGACGCAGCCCATGCCCGGGCCGCTCAGTCGACAGGCCCACCTCCTGCCGAAGTGGTTCCACCGGGTCGAGGTGGTCGGCAATCACTTCGCGCAGCTGGTCGTGCCGTTCCTGCTGTTCGCGCCGCAGCCCGTGCGCACGATCGCCGCCGTCGTGATCATCGCCACCCAGCTCTGGCTCGTCGTCACGGGCAACTTCGCGTGGCTCAACTGGATCACCATCGTGCTCGCCTTCGGCGCGGTGGGGGACGACGCGGTGCAGTGGCTCATCCCGTGGCTGCCCATCGAGGCGATCGAGGCGCCGACGGATGCCGCGAGCCCGCCGTGGTGGATCGCGATCGTGCTCCTCGTCACCGCGCTCATCCTCTGGCTCAGCCGGCATCCGCTGATGAACCTCTTCTCGAAGCGCCAGCTGATGAACGCGAGCTTCGACCGGTACATGCTCGTCAACGCCTACGGCGCGTTCGGCTCGGTCACCCGGCAGCGTGTCGAGGTCGTCGTCGAGGGGACCGCAGGCGACCCGCTCGACCCGGCCGCCGAGTGGATCGAGTACGCGTTCAAGGGCAAGCCGGGCGACCCCCGCCGCATCCCGAGGCAGTTCGCGCCCTACCACCTGCGGCTCGACTGGCTCATGTGGTTCCTGCCGCTCGGGCGCATCGAGGAGCCCTGGTTCCTCCGCTTCCTCGAGCGCCTCCTCGAGGCGGATGCCGCGACCCTCGAGCTGCTCGCACGGGACCCCTTCGACGGTCGGCGGCCGCGGGCGGTGCGCGCCCGCACCGAGCTCTACCGGTTCAGCACCCGCGACGAGCACCGGCGGTCCGGACGGGTGTGGGTGCGGCACCCGCTCGGCACGGCGATCCCGCCGATCTCGCTCGCTCCGGACGCCGATCGCGCCGACCTCGACTGATCCCCATGCGTCGCACGGCATGAATTCGGCCCCGAGTCGGGGAGAATGGCCGAATGGACTTCTCCCTCGAGTTCACGCCCGACCTGCTGGCCGTGTTCCTGACCCTGTTCGTGCTCGAAGTCGTGCTCGGCGTCGACAACGTCATCTTCATCTCCATCCTCGCCGCGAAGCTGCCGGTCGAGCAGCAGGCGCGGGCGCGCAACCTCGGCCTGACGCTGGCGATGCTCATGCGCATCGGCCTCGTGTTCGCGGCCGGCTGGATCATCACGCTGAAGGAGGAGCTGTTCACCATCTGGGGGATGGGCTTCTCGGGCCGCGACCTGATCCTCATCGCGGGCGGCATCTTCCTCGTCTACAAGGCCGTCAGCGAGATCCACCACAAGCTGGAGGGCGACGAGGAGCACACGACGGGCGCGGGGACGGCGACGTTCGGTGCCGTGATCGCGCAGATCCTCGCGCTCGACATCGTGTTCTCGCTCGACTCCGTCATCACCGCGGTCGGCATGACCGAGAACATGATCGTGATCATCACGGTCGTCGTGCTCTCGTTCGGCATCATGCTGTTCGCCGCGCGCTACATCTTCGCGTTCGTGAACCGCCACCCCACGGTGAAGATGCTCGCGCTGTCGTTCCTGCTGCTCATCGGCGTCTTCCTCGTGGCCGACGGGTTCGGGGTCAAGATCGACAAGGCGCTCATCTACGTGCCGATGGCCTTCGCGATCTTCGTCGAGGCGCTGAACCTCGCGGCTGCGGCGCGCAAGCGCAAGCGCGCGGGCGAGAAGCCGGCGGAGCCGGTGCACCTGCACCAGCAGTACGTCGACGACACCGGCACGGCGCTCGACCACGAACCCGCGGGGCGCTGAGCGCGGGCGCGGTCAGGCGCGAGGGGCGCGCAGGAACTCGAGCTGCGCCCGCACGGACGCCTCGGCCGCGCCCCGCACGGCGGGGTCGACGTCGGCGTAGACGGCGTCGGTGACGGCCTCGGCGGTCGCGTCGGCGCCGAGGCGCGCGAGGGCGGCGCGGACCTGGTCGAGCCGGTCGGCGCGGTGCGCGAGGTAGGCGTCGCAGATGGCGGCGAGGTCGGGCAGCACCGGGCCGTGGCCGGGGAGCACCACGACCGGCCCCGATCGCTCCGCGGCGGCGATCCCGATCGTGAGCAGCCGGTCGAGCGAGGCGAGGTAGGGGCCGAGCGCGCCGTCGGGGTGGGCGATGATCGACGTGCCCCGGCCGAGCACCGAGTCGCCGGTCAGGACGGCGAGGGGCGCCGCGTCGTCGGGGGCGTCGCCACGGCGGAGGGCGACGCACATCGAGTCCGCCGTGTGGCCGGGGGTCGCGAGGATCTCCAGGCGGAAGCCACCCGCCTCGATGACCTCCCCGTCGCCGAGCGGCTCCGTGCCTCGGCACCATTCCGGGGAGATCGCGCGAACGGGTGCGGCGGTGAGCTCGGCGAACGCGTCGACCGCGTCGGTGTGGTCCGGATGGCGGTGCGTGATGAGGACCAGTCCGACGCGGCCCTCGGCGAGGCGCTCGAGGTGCGCGGCATCCGTCGGCCCCGGGTCGACGACGACCGATGCCTCCGCGCCCCCGGCGCGGAGGATCCACGAGTTGGTGCCGTCCAGGGTCATCGGGCCCGGATTCGGCGCGCGCACGAGGGTCACGCCGTCGGGGAGGAGGGGAGCGTCGGCGGTCTCGGCCATGCTCCGAAGTGTAGCCACCGGCGTATCCTGTTCCGCATGCATTCCGACGTCGACGCCGACGGCGACCCGACCGACGGGTCGGCGGCCACCGTGGTGCTGCTGCGGCAGGGCCCGCGCGGCGTCGAGGTGCTCCTCGGCGAGCGGCCGCACGACCGCGGATCGTTCGCCGGTGCGTGGGTCTTCCCGGGCGGTGCGGTCGACGAGGCGGACGCCGCGGGCGATCCCGTCGACTCGGACGCGGCGGCACGACGCGCCGCCGTGCGGGAGACGTTCGAGGAGGTCGGGCTCGAGCTCGCGGTCGACGACCTCGTGGAGTTCGCCCTGTGGCATCCGCCGAAGGGCGTGCCCAAGCGCATGCGGACGCGCTTCTTCGCGGCGCGCGCCCCGGAGGGCGAGCTCCGGCTCGCCACCGCCGAGTTCGTGCAGGCGGAGTGGCTGACGCCGACCGAGGCGCTCGAGCATCATGCCGACGGGGCGATGACGCTCTTCCCGCCGACGTGGGTGACGCTGCACGGACTCCGGCAGGCGAGTACGGTCGAGGCGGCGCTCGGCGCGCTCGACGCGCACGAGCTGCGCGCCTTCGTCGGGCGGTTCGACTCCGACCGGACGACGTTGTACTGGCAGGAGGACGAGCACTTCCACACCGACGACCGCGATCACCGGGCGGTGCCCGATGAGGGGCCCGACGCCGACGGCCCTCGACACCGCCTGATGATGGACCGGCTGCCCTGGGTGTACCTGCACTCGTTCTGATCGGTGCCCGGCCCCGACCGGTGAGGTCGGGCGAGACCGATCGCTAGATGATCTAGTAACGAGTTCGTGTAGTATCGGTTGGATGTCTGACGAGCGATCTTCGGGGTACTGGTATTCCGCCGATCGCACCCGCAGGGGGGTTGCGGTCCTGAACGCGCTGCGCGATTATCGCGCAGCCGAGGCGGCGATGCGACGGCGCACGCGATCCGCGATGCGCATGGGGGAGACCGACCTCCTCGCCATCCGCTACCTGCTGAAGCGCGAGGGGGAGGGGCGTTCGGTGAGCCCGAAGGATCTCGCCGCGCATCTCGGCATCTCGTCGGCGTCGACGACCGTGCTGATCGATCGCCTGGTGCGCAGCGGGCACGTCGAGCGGCGCCCGCATCCGACGGATCGCCGTGCGCTCGTCATCGCCCCGACGATCGCGAGCGACGACGAGGTGCGCGCGACGCTCGGCGACATGCACCGCAGGATGATCGAGGTCGCCGAGGGCCTCGGGCCGGATGAGGCGGTGGTGGTGCTCGACTTCCTGGGCTCGATGCGCGATGCGGTCGACAGCGTCCGGGACGCGGAGGGCCATGAGGCGCCGGCCGCGCCGGTCACGACGATCGAGTCCGCGCGCTCCGCCTCGGGCGCCTGATCCCGGCGCTGTGCGCCGCGCGGACCGTTCTGTCAACCCCACGCGCCGGAGTTGTTGCGCCCGGTGCGGCGGCTGATACTTCTCGAGAGGAGTTGTCTGGCAAGATGCTAGTTAGATAAACTAGCGAAACTCCCACACAGCAGATGATTCGGCACGTCGCCGAGGAGAAGAGGCCGCGATGCACGGGTCGAACCACATGGATGGTCCGCCCTCGGGCGCAGGCCCCGGACCGGCCGGGATGCCGGGAGTCGGTGTCCGCACCGACCCGACGCGATGGACCGATCCGACCACCCGCACCGACCCCGGTCGGGCGCGCTACGCCGATCCGAGCGTGCGAACCGACCCGTCCGCCATGCCCGTCGTCCCCGGCGCGGGAGCACCTGAGCGAACCGGCCCCACTGCCGCGGCGCCGATGACGGGCGATGGCGACGAGTTCGTCGACCCCGGTCCGAGATACGAGTTCCTGGAGCACATCGGCTCGGGCGGCATGGCCGACGTGTACCGCGCGCGGGACAACGAGCTCGGCCGCCACGTCGCAGTCAAGCTGTTCCGCGAGGGCGAGGAGACGGTCGCCGACCAGCAGCGTCGCGAGCGGGAGATCAACCTCCTCAGCGGGCTGACCCACGTCGGCCTCGTCCCCGTGCACGACGCGGGCCGGCTCATGCACGCCGGCATCGAGCGACGATACCTCGTCATGGAACTCGTCGACGGGCTCTCGCTCGCCCACCGCGTCGCGGAGGGTCCGATGAAGCCGCGACAGGTCGCCGACGTCGGCGCGCAGGTCGCCGACGTGCTGAGCTACGTGCACGGTCGCGGGGTCATCCACCGCGACATCAAGCCCGAGAACATCCTCGTCAGCGACGTGCCCACCTTCGGATATACGCTCATGACGCGCCTCGCCGACTTCGGCGTCGCGCAGTTCGTCGACGGGACGAGGCTCACGGGCCACGGCACGATCATGGGCACCGCCGCCTACATCTCGCCCGAGCAGGCTCGCGGCGAAGAGGTCACGGCGGCCACCGACATCTACTCGCTCGGGCTGGTGCTGCTCGAGGCGCTGAAGGGCGAGCGCGAGTACACGGGCACGCCGATCGAGGCCGCGCTCGCGCGCCTGCACCGACCGCCCGAGATCCCGGACGACCTCAGCGCCGAATGGCGCTCGATCCTCGGCGCGATGACGGCCGACGACCCCGCCGTGCGCCCCAACGCGCACGACGTGGCGAGCACGATGCGCGATCTCATCCGCCTCATGCTGCTGCAGGCCCAGGAGCGGAAGGGCCGCCTCCCGATCTGGGCGCGGGCGAACAGCGAGGCCGCCGCCGCAACCGACCGCCGTCGACGGGTGGCGGGCCTCGCCGGCATCGTGCTCGGCGTGGTCGGCATCGGCATCGCGATCGCCGTCGGGATCGCGGCGAGCACCGGGCTCATCGGCTAGTGCGCATCATCGTGCGCACGATCGGCGCGGCGCGCCGACGTCGTGCGCACGGCCGGCGGGGCTAGCGTCGCAGCCATGTGGAGACGTGTGGCGGGGGCCATCGACAAGCCCGAGCCGGCCGTTCAGGCCGAGGTGACCGCCGACCAGGACCCGAGCGCACCGGAGGTGCGCGTGCGCGCATTCCGGATCGGCTTCGTCGGCGCGCTCGGCGTGCTCGTCGCGCTCTTCGTCGGAGGGATCGTCGGGCAGCTCAGCACCGTCATCCTCTACATCGCCCTCGCGCTGTTCCTCTCGCTCGGCCTGGATCCGATCGTCAGCTGGCTGCAACGTCGGGGGATGCCGCGGTGGGTCGCGATCCTCATCGTGTTCGCCGTCGTCATCGGGCTCTTCGTCGGACTGGTCGCGACCATCGTGCCGCTCGTCGTCACGCAGATCACCGAGTTGGTCACCAACTGGGACCAGATCGTCGACGACGTGAAGCAGAGCGACCTCGTCGCCTGGATCGGGTCGATCACGGGCAGCAGCACCTGGATCGAGGACGGCATCGCCTCGATCGGCGACTGGTTCGGGAACCCGGACAACATCGGCGCGCTCACCGGCGGCCTCCTCGCCGTCGGCGCCGGCATCGCCGGCGGGTTCACCGGGGCGACGATCGTCCTCATCCTCACGCTCTACTTCCTCGCCTCGCTCGACTCGATGAAGCGCTACGCGGCGCGCTTCGTGCCGGCCTCCTCGCGCAACGGATTCGTGGACGTCTCGCAGGAGGTCACCGGTTCGGTCGGACGATACGTGATCGGGCAGGTGGGCCTCGCGTCGATCAACGGCGTGCTGAGCCTGGTCTTCCTGACGATCATCGGGGCCCCGGCACCGATCTTCCTGGCCTTCATCGCGTTCCTGTGCTCGCTCGTGCCCCTCGTCGGCACGCTCACGGGCGCGGTGATCGTCACGCTCGTGAGCCTCACCGCGTCGCCCGCGACGGGCCTCGCGGCCGCCATCTACTACCTGGTCTACATGCAGCTCGAGGCGTACGTGCTGAGCCCGCGGATCATGAGCCGCGCCGTGGCGGTGCCGGGAGCGCTCGTCGTCATCGCCGCGGTGGCTGGCGGAACGCTCGGCGGTGTGCTCGGAGCGCTCGTCGCCATTCCGGTGGCGGCGTCGCTCATCATCATCGTCGAGAAGGTCATCTTCCCGCGGCAGGACGCCGCCTGACGGTCGCGATCCGGTCCGTCAGAACCAGATGCTGAGGTGCGGCGCGCGCGTCGAGGCGAACATGCGGTCCGCGAGTTCGAGCGCGCCGTTCGAGGATGCGGTGATGCGCCCTGCACGCGCCAGCACCGACGGCCGTACCCCGCCGAGGTAGATGGACGCGAGATCCCGCACGTCGAGCTGCAGCGACCGCGGCTCGGCCGCGCGAGCGGCCGGGCGCGACCCGGACGCCTCGGCGCCGGCGGCGGCACGGGCTCGGGAACGCTCGCGCTTCGGTGCGGCGCTCGCGGTCGTCGAGTTCGCGCCCGCGGCATCCGGCTGGCCGTCACCGCGCGGCACGTGCACGACCGCACGCCCGTCGGCCGACGCGAGCAGCGTGTACCTCCCGGAGGCGTAGCCGAGCGGGTCGTCGATGTCGAGCACGAGCTCGCCGGCGGCGCCGTAGCGGCGAGCGCCCAGCGCGGCGGCCGCGTCGACGATGCGCACCCACAGGTGGTCGCTGGTCTCGCGCACCGAGACGGCGCGCGGGTCCTCGAGCAGCCACTCGATCGGCTCGTCGGCCGAGCGCAGCCGGCCGCGGACGCCGGAGACGAAGTCCTGCTCGACGAGCACGCGCCACAGCGAGCGCTCGGCGTCGTCGGTGGCGGCGGCGAGCACGTCGAACTCGGCCCAGCCCGGCTCGTTCGGCTCGCGCGTGACGCGGAAGGTCGCGAAGCCCTGGGGCTGGCCGTGCTCGTCGTCGTAGCGGATGGCGCGGAGTGCACGCGAGGCGTCGGACTCCGGGTCGACGAGGCCGAGCATCCTGTCGAGCAGGCCCGCCCACCGGTCGATCTCGCCGGGCGTGCGCGACACCGCGCGGCGTGAGATCGCTGCGGCCGCGTCACGGAGCGAGGCCGGTTCGACGAAGTGGACGCGACCGGGCGCGGTCGGTCCGATCCACCGCGCACGGCGGCGGTCGATCTCGAGCGTCGTCGCCCGCGCCGCGGGCGCGTACCCGTAGCGGCCGTAGATCGTCGCTTCGGTGACGGTGAGCATCGCCACCGCGGCGCCCGCATGCTTCGCCGAGCGGAGCTCGGCCTCCATCATCGCCCGGGCGATCCCGCGGCGGCGGTGCGTGGGGGAGACGGTGACCGAGCTCACGGCCCAGCCGTCCACGCTCCGGCCCCCGGGCACGCTGAGCCCCGTGGGCCAGCTCGAGACCGTCGCGACCGGGACGAGCGGGTCGGGCACGGCGGCGTCGAACACGCCGTGCAGCCGGCGCTCGCCCATCACCCGCCGCTCGTACTCGCGCGTGACCTCGCGCGGTCGGGCGTGGTGGAATCCGCGGTGGTCGGCGTCGATCCAGCCGTCGAGCGCCGCGAGGTCGCCCGCATCGATCAGGCGGTACTCGAGCCCCTTCGCAGTGAGCGCGGACTGGGCCTCGGGATCGACGGGGATGGAGCGCGGTTCGAACGACACCGATCCAGCCTACCGAGGCTCCTCCGAGGGTCTGCTCGGAGTCGCCCCGGCGATCGGGCTCGCATCGGCGGGTCGTCAGGTGCGCATGAGGGATCCCCCGGCGCGGACCCGGGAGACGGCGTCGACGGTCGCGGCGAGGATGAGGACGCCGCCGGTGACCATGAGGTTGACGCCGGCCGGCAGGTTGAGCAGGCCGAGCCCGTTGGTGATCACGGCGATGACGAGTGCGCCGATCGCCGCGTGCAGCAGTCGGCCTCGTCCGCCGAAGAGGCTCACGCCGCCGACGACGGCCGCGGCGACGCCGGAGAGCACGATCTCACGTCCCGCGGCGGCATCGATCGATCCGACCTTGCTGATCGAGAACAGCCCGGAGACGACGGCGAGGGTCGAGCAGACGATGAACGCCGACCAGCGGATCAGCATCACCTTGACGCCCGAGCGCCTGGCCGCTTCGGCGTTGCCGCCGATGGCGTAGAGGTACCGGCCGAACCGGGTGCGGTCCAGCACGAAGGTGCCGATCCAGAGGATGACCAGCACGATCGGCACGACGATCGGGACGCCCTCGACGACGCCGACCGACTGCCCGCGGTTGCGGCTGAGGACGGCGATCGCGGCGCCGCCGATGACGGCGATCACGCCGAGCTTGATCCACACGAGCGAGATGGTGCGGTTCGGAACGCCGGCGCGGGTGCGCCGGGCGCGGTCCCAGAACGACATCGCGGCGGACACGACGAGGATCACGGCGAGCATGACCCACCCGGCCCAGACGGGCATGTTCGAGTTCTGGATGTCGCGGATCTCGGGGATCTGGACGCGATAGAGGCCGCCGGAGCCGATGATCATGAGGGTCAGGCCCTGGTACCCGAGGAACAGGCCCAGGGTGACCACGAACGATGGGATGCCGACCCTGGCGACGAAGAACCCGATGAGGACGCCGGTGAAGATGCCGGCGGCGAACGCGATCGCGAGCGCCAGCGGCCACGCGACGGCGTGCACGTTCACGAGCACGATGAACAGCGCCATCGTCATGCCGCTCGTGACGCCGGCGGACAGGTCGATCTCGCCGAGGAGGAGCACGAACACGAGCGCCATGCCGAGCATCACGAGCGTCGCGGCCTGGGTGAGGAGGTTGGCGAAGTTGCGTTCGGTGAGGAAGAAGGGGCTGAGGAAGCTGAACAGGATGGTGAGGACGACGAGGCCCGCGACGGCCGGCAGGGCGCCCATGTCGCCGTGCTGGATCCGCTGGAGGTAGCCGCGGACCTGGTCGCCGATCGTGCCCTCCTGGCCGGAGCCGATCAGGTCGTTGACGTCGTTCACGCTCGTGTCCGGTGCCGGGCCGGTGGTCTGCGGTGCCCGCGGCGTGCTCATGAGATCGCTCCCTGCTGGACCTTCGTGCCGGTGATGTACCCGACGACGTCGTCGCGGGAGGTCTGGGCGGCGTCGAGATGGGCGACCATCTGGCCCAGGTAGAGGACGTCGATGTGGTCGGCCACCTCGAACACGTCGGCGAGGTTGTGGCTGATCAGGATCACCGCGACGCCCTGGTCGGCCAAGCGGCGGACCAGGTGCAGGACCTGCTCGGTCTGGGCGACGCCGAGCGCCGCGGTCGGCTCGTCGAGGATCACCAGGCGCGCCTTCTTCAGCACCGCGCGGGCGATCGCGACCGTCTGCCGCTGCCCGCCGGACAGGCTCGAGACCTTCTGCCGCACCGACTTGACCGTCCGCACCGAGAGCGAGCGGAGCGTGTCGGAGGCCTCCTTCTCCATGCGGCCCTCGTCGAACGTGCCGAACTCGGTCTCCTCGCGGCCGAGGAACATGTTCTGCACGATGTCGAGGTTGTCGCACAGGGCGAGGTCCTGGTACACGACCTCGATGCCGAGCCGGGACGCGTCGCGCGGGTGATGCAGCGAGACCGGCGCGCCGTCGAACCGCACCTCGCCGCCGTCGTAGGGCTGCACGCCGGCGAGACCCTTGATGAGCGTCGACTTGCCGGCGCCGTTGTCGCCGACCAGCGCGGTCACCTTGCCCGGATAGGCCTTCAGTGCGACGCCCTTGAGCACGCTCACCGGGCCGAAGCTCTTCACCACCCCGTTCAGTTCGATCAGTGGCACGTCCATGCTCGTTCCTTCCGACGTCGTCGTCGCCCCCAGCGTGGCACGTGCCGCGCGCGGACGGGAGAGGGAATCGGTCCCGGGTCGCGGCGGGATGCCGCGACCCGGGACGGATGGGTGGGCGCCGGCTATCGCCGGCCGTGAGGCATCGTCACTCGATGCCGTACTCGGCGCACTTGGCCTCGACCTCGCCCTGGCAGAGCTCGGCCGGGTCGGCGTCGCCGGCCTCGACGACCGTGATGACCTCTTCCGGTCCGACCAGCTGCGGGGTGACCGCGAAGTACGGCGTGCCGTACGGGTCCTCCAGGCCGGGATCCTCCGGGGTCTCGCCGTTCAGCAGCTGCACCGCGAGCTCGACCGCGGCCTCGGCCTCGAGCGCGACCGGCTTGTACACCGTCGCGGTCTGCTTGCCGAGCAGCACGTTCTGCAGGCCCGCGATCGACGCGTCCTGACCGGACACCGGCACGACGAGGTTGTTCTTGTCGAGCACCGTGATCACGCCCGCGGCGTTGGTGTCGTTGGCGACCCACACCGCGTCGACCTTGCCGTCGAGCGAGGTCAGCGCCTGCTCGAAGTTCGTCGCCGACTTGTCGCCGTCCCACACGCCGGGCGGTTCGGCGGCCGGCGTGATCCCGGCGGCCTCCATCACCTCGACCGCGCCCTCCTTGAACATCGCGGCGTTGTTGTCGGACGGGTCGCCGCCCATGTACACGACGACGGCCTCGGCCGGGTCCTTGCCCGCGGCCTCGAGCCCGTCGAGGATCGACTGGCCCTCGAGCCGCCCGACCTCGACGTTGTCGAACGACACGTAGTAGTCGGCGCCCTCGATGGACCGGTCGTACGCGATGACCGGGATGCCCTCGGCCGACGCCTTCTCGGCGACGGCGGCGCCGGCACCGTTGTAGTCGACGAGCAGCATCACGCCGCAGCCCTTGCTGAGCTGCTGGTCGGCGATCGTCGCGTACTTGTTGGTGTCGCCCTGGGCGTTCTGGATGTCGGTCTCGAAGCCGGCCTCCGACAGGCCCTCCTCGAGGTACTTCCGGTCGAAGTTCTCCCAGCGCGGCGATGACGCCGCGTCGGGCAGGATGACGCAGGCGCGGGCCGCGGCCTCGCCGCCCTCGTCGCCGCCCGAGTCGCCGCTCGCGCAGCCCGCCAGCAGCAGCGCCGAGACCCCGGCGACTGCGGCGACGGAGACCATGGATCTGGTTCTCATGTCTCTCCCCCTTGCAGGTGAGGTCGACCCCTCCGGGTTCCCCCGTCATCGTCGGCGGAGGCATCCGTCATATTCCTCCTGTTTGGCGGACTCGCCAACAAACCCGCATAACGCTTCCGTAACGGGAGAGAGCGCTCCCATGCGCAGAGTCGGCGAACGACTGCGCGATGGCGCCGGCCGCCCATCGGGGGCAGAATGGACCCATGCATGGGCAAGCGCTTTCCCAGATCGACCACGCGATCGACGGTCGACGGCCGGCCCGCTCGGTACTGCGACTGCTCGGCATGCACCGGCGGCGGGTGGCGGCATCCGTCGTCTTCTTCGCACTGAAGGACACGCCGCTCTGGCTCATGCCCGCCGTCACCGCCGAGATCATCGACGTGGTCGTCGCCGGCGGGCCGCTCCGGGAGCTCGCGCTCTGGGCGGGCGTGGCGATCGTCGCGCTCCTGCAGAACTACCCCAACCACGTGATGTACACGAAGCTCTTCATGGGCGCCGTGCGCGACATCGGACGCGACCTGCGCAACGCGCTCGCCGCGCGGCTGCAGTCGCTCTCGATCGGCTTCCACACCCGGTCGAACTCCGCGATCGTGCAGACCAAGGTCGTGCGCGACGTCGAGAACATCGAGGTCATGCTCCAGCAGACGGCGCATCCGCTCCTCTCGGCGACCATGGTGCTCACCGGCGCGATCGTCATGACGGCGATCAACGTCCCGCAGTTCCTGCCCGTGTACGCGCTCGCCATCCCGCTCGCGGTGCTGCTCCGCGCCATCCTGAACCGGCGCAGCCGCGTGCGGAACGAGCGCTTCCGGCTCGAGGTCGAGCAGTTCTCGGCGCGGGTCGGCGAGATGGCGACACTGCTGCCGATCACGAGGGCGCACGGACTCGAGCGCGTCGCGGTCGATCGTGTCGCGACCGGTGCCGAGGGCGTTCGTTCGGCGGGGCTCCGCCTCGACCTGCTCAACGGCCGCTTCGCGTCGCTGTCGTGGGTCACGCTGCAGCTCCTGGGCGTCGGATGCCTCGTGCTCGCAGCCTGGATCTCCATCGCCGGATGGCTGCCCATCACGGCCGGGCAGGTGGTGCTGCTGAGCTCCTACTTCGCGCTGCTCACGTCGGCCGCGACCGGGCTGCTGATGCTGCTGCCGATCATCGCGCGCGGGACCGAGTCGATCCGCTCGATCGCCGAGGTGCTGCAGGAACCCGACCTCGAGTTCAACGAGGGCAAGCGCGCCGTCGAGCGGGTGGTCGGCGGCATCCGCCTCGAGGAGGCCGAGGTGCGGTACGAGTTCGGCGAGCCGCCCGCGCTCGACGGGGTCGACCTCGACATCCGGCCGGGGGAGACCGTCGCGTTCGTCGGCTCGTCGGGATCGGGCAAGTCGACGCTCCTGAACCTCGTGCTCGGGTTCCTGCGGCCGACCCGCGGCCGCGTCCTGCTCGACGGGGTCGACATGGAGGAGCTCGACCTCCGCACGTTCCGCCGCTTCGTGTCGGTCGTGCCGCAGGAGTCCGTGCTCTTCGAGGGCACGATCCGCGACAACATCGTCTACGGGCTCGGCGAGGTTCCCGACGACCGCGTGCTCGCCGCCCTGCGCGACGCGAACGCGCTCGAGATCGTCGAGGCGCAACCCGACGGCTGGGACACCGTCGTCGGCGAACGCGGCGCACGTCTGTCGGGCGGCCAGCGCCAGCGGCTCTCGATCGCGCGGGCGCTCGTGCGCGACCCGCGCGTACTGCTGCTCGACGAGGCGACGAGCGCGCTCGACCCCGCCTCGGAGGCGAAGGTGCGCGATGCGCTCGGCCGGCTGATGCGCGGCCGCACGACGCTCGTCGTCGCGCACCGGCTCTCGACGATCCGTTCGGCCGACCGGATCGTCGTGCTCGAACGCGGGCGCGTCGTCGAGGTCGGGTCGCACGACGAGCTCGTCGTGCGCGGCGGGCGGTACGCGGAGCTGCACCGGGTGCAGTCGGCGTAGCGCACCGCCCGGACGACGCGCGAAATGCCACCTGCGGTCGCATCCGCGCGGGCGACCCGACCGCAGGTGGCGATTCGATCGCGTGGCACGGGGCGACACGACCGCAGGTGGCGATTCGGCGCGGCTCGAGGTTCGGCGGCGGGCCCGATGACGTCGCGCGGCGGGCTACGCGACGCGGGCGGTGAAGCGCACGAACTCGTCGGTGCCGAACGTGTTCGGCTCGATCGTGCGCCACGCGAGGTCGATGCGCCTGGGTCGCTCGTCGACCGGGCCGACGCCGTCCTCCCAGACGTGGTTCGAGACGAAGTTGCCGCCGGGGTAGCGCACGAGGGTCGTGCCGAGCCCGCGGGTGAGGGCGATGACGTCCTCGCGGAACCCGTCGGCATCGGCCGTCGGATGGCCCGGCTCGAAGACGCCGGTGTAGACGGCGCGGCCGAGGTGCTCGACGAACGAACCGAAGATGCGGCGGTCGATCTCGCCGACGACGAACGAGGGGTGGACGGTGATGCGGGCGGTCTGCGTCATGGCTCTCTCACTGCGGTCGGAAACGCGAGTGCCCACGAACGGTCGCCCGTCAAGTGGAGGCGGACCGTTCGCGTGGACACTCGGCGGAGGCGCGGGCCGAGCCGGGTCAGCGCGAGGGGATCTCGGCGGGCGCGGCCGTGAGATGGGGCGCGACGACGGCGTCGAAGGATGCCGCGGTGCGGGCGACCACGTCGGCGTACGGCGTCGCCCAGATGTCGGCGTTGAAGAGCTCGACCTCGATGTCGCGGTCGTAGCCCGTCGCCTCGACCGCGCGCGTGAACGCCGCGAAGTCGATCACGCCGTCGCCCGGGTAGTGCCGGCCGAGCAGCACGTCGGCGGGGAGCGGCGCGGCCCAGTCGCAGACCTGGTAGCTCGCGATGCGGCCCTCGCGGCCGGCGCGCGCGACCTGCAGGAGGACCTCCGGATCCCACCAGACGTGGAACGTGTCGACCTCGACGCCGACGACCTCGGGCGCGAACGGCGCGGCGAGGTCGAGCGCCTGCTTCAGGGTCGACACCACCGCACGGTCGGAGACGTACATCGGGTGCAAGGGCTCGATCGAGAGCTGCACGCCGGCGGCGGCGGCATCCGGAACCAGCTCGGCGAGCGCGTCGGCGACCCGGGCGCGCGCACCGGCGAGGTCGTTCGAGCCGTGCGGGATGCCGCCGGCGACGAGCACCAGCACGGCCATCGACCCGGGTGCGCCGGCGGCGGCGAGTGTCGCGGTCTCCTCGATCGCACGCCGGTTGTCGTCGATCGACGCGCGCCGCTCGGGGCCTTCGGGCATCGTGAAGAAGCCGCCGCGGCAGAGGCTCGTGAAGCGCAGCCCCGAGTCGGCGAGGCGAGCGGATGCCTCGGAGAGGCCGACCTCGTGGACGGGCTCGCGCCACAGCCCGATGGCCCGGTACCCGCCCGCGGCGGTCACGTCGAGCGCCTCCTGCAGCGACGCGTGCTTGATGGTCGCCTGGTTCAGCGAGAGCCGAGGGTGGGCGTTCATGCGGGGACCGCCTCGGAGGGCGTCGCGTCGGCCGTTCGCGCCTCGCCGGCGTCCGCGTGCGCGGAGCGGGCGGCCGCGCCATCCGTCTTCGCCGAGACGTCGACGCCGTTGATCGTGAGCAGCTCGTGCCAGCGGGCCGCCGCGAGCTCGGGGCGCTCGAGTGCACCCGAGCGGTTCGCGAGTTCGACGATGCGCGAGAGATGCGGCAGGCTGCGCGCGGCGTGCAGGCCGCCGACCATCTGGAACGCGGCCTGGTGGCCGTTCAGCCACGACAGGAAGGCGACGCCCGTCTTGTAGTAGTAGGTGGGCGCGGCGAAGACCTGGCGCGAGAGCTCCTCGGTCGGGCCGAGGATGGCACGGTAGGCGTCGAGGTCGTTCGCGTCGAGCGCCTGGATCGCGGCGGACGCGTTCGGTGCGAGGGCCGCGAACGCGCCGAGCAGCGCGTCGGAGTGCCCCTCGGCGTCGCCCTCGATGAGGCCGACGTAGTGGAAGTCGTCGCCCGTGAACATGCGTGCGGATTCCGGCAGTCGGCGCCGCACGGCGATCTCGGCGTCGGCGTCGAGCAGGCTCATCTTGACGCCCAGCACCCGGTCGCGATTCGCCTCGATGATCTGGAGGAGCGTCGCGGACGCCGCATCAGTGTCGGTCGACCCGAAGTAGCCCTCGAGCGCCGGGTCGAACGCGGTGCCGAGCCAGTGCAGCACGACCGGCGCGCCCGCCTTCGACAGCACCTCGCGGTAGACGCGGCGGTAGTCGTCGGCGTTCTGCGCGGCGCGCGCGAGGTGCCGGCTGGCCATCAGCACGGCGCCGGCGCCGGCGTCCTCCGCATGGTGCAGCTGCTCGACGTAGGCGTCGACGACCTGCTCGAGCGAGATGGCCGCGTCGTCGACGTGGTCGGTGTTGACGCCGACCACGAGGCGTCCGCCCGCGGACGCCGCCTCGGCGGCGCTGCGGGAGATGAGCTCGCGCGTCGCGGCGGCGTCGAGGCCCATGTTGCGCTGCGCGGTGTCCATGGCGTCGGCGACGCCGAGACCCCACGACCACACGTGGTGGCGGAAGGCCAGCGTCGCGTCCCAGTCGATCTCGGCCGGCTGCCCAGGCGTGTTGTCGGCGTGGGCCTTCGGCACGACGTGCGCGGCGGCGTAGGCGACGCGCGTCTGCAGGGGCGTGCGCGGCTTGGCGAAGGCGGGCGGCGGGTTCAGCGCAACGGCGCGGGTCGCGCCATCCGTCCCCAGCAGCGTGAGCGTGGTCATCGTCAGCGCGCCCCCGTCAGCTCGGACGCGTCGCCCGGCACGTCGACCGTCTCGACGGGAGCGTCGAGCGAAACGGGCGGGATCTCGATCCGACGCCCTTCGGCGTTCGAGCGCAGGCCCTCCTCGGCGAGGAGCACGCCGCGGGCACCGGCGAGGAAGTCGAACTCGTTCGGGGCGTCCTCGACGACGTGGCGGATGAACTCCTCCCACTGCTCCTTGAAGCCGTTCTGGAACTCCCGGTTGCCGGGGCTCTCGATCCAGTCGCCCGCGTAGTCGTGCTCGTCGGCGAGGTCGGGGTTCCACACGGGCTTCGGGGTCGCGTTTCGCGGCTGGATCTTGCAGCCGAAGAGCCCCACGACGGCCGAGCCGTGCGTTCCGTCGACCTGGAACTCGACGAGCTCGTCGCGGTTCACGCGGGTGGTCCAGCTGGAGTTCAGCTGCGCCGTGATGCCGCCCTCGAGCTCGAAGATCGCGTAGGCCGCGTCATCCGCCGTCGCCCGGTAGGTCTCGCCGTGCTCGTCGACGCGCTCGGGGATCTCGGTGGCCGCCTTCGCGTAGACCGACTCGACGCGGCCGAAGAGGTTCTCGAGCACGTAGTTCCAATGCGGGAACATGTCGACGATGATGCCGCCGCCGTCCTCGGCGCGGTAGTTCCAGCTCGGGCGCTGCGCCGGCTGCCAGTCGCCCTCGAACACCCAGTAGCCGAACTCGCCGCGGACGCTGAGGATGCGACCGAAGAAGCCCGAGTCGATGAGGCGCTTCAGCTTCTGCAGGCCGGGCAGGTAGAGCTTGTCGTGCACGACGCCGTTCTTGACGCCGGCGGCGGTGGCGAGCCTGGCGAGCTCGAGCGCCTCCTCGAAGCTCTCGGCGGTCGGCTTCTCGGTGTAGATCGCCTTGCCGGCCGCGATCGCCTTCGTGATCGCCGCGGCACGGGCCTTCGTGACGAGGAAGTCGGAGTAGATCTGCCAGCGCGGGTCGGCGAGCGCCTCGTCGAGGTTCGTCGTCCAGTGCTCGATGCCGTGCTTGGCGGCGAGGTCGGC
Organism: Agromyces molybdatiresistens; assembly: GCF_052748445.2. Taxonomy (NCBI): domain Bacteria; kingdom Bacillati; phylum Actinomycetota; class Actinomycetes; order Micrococcales; family Microbacteriaceae; genus Agromyces; species Agromyces molybdatiresistens. The sequence goes on from NZ_CM188258.1 coordinate 1,099,593, forward strand.
GAGCTTCTTCTCGCTGCGGCCGACGAGGATCGGCTCGACCTGCACGCGCGTCTCGCCGTCGGCGAGGAGCACGCCGCCCTGCTCGCGGATCGCGAGGATGGAGCGCACCAGGTGCTGCCGGTACCCCATGCGGCCGGAGACGCCGTTCATGATGATGCCGATGGTCTGCGGGGTGGTCTCGTCTGCCACGGTGGTTCCTCTTCGGTGCCGGGAGCGGGAGACGGGCCGTCGAGGTGGAGCGTGGCCGCCGCGCCGCTGCGGGAAAGCGTTTACCCGAGTGTAGGACACGGTGTGCGGTTCGCGCAACATCCGCGACGCGGGCAGCCGCGCGGGTCGCTCGCGCGCCGTCTGCAGCAGGGGCGTCCTGGCGGGGGCGAGCGGATGGCGCGGGCGGGTTCGCAGGATGAGGCGGGTCATGGTGCCGGATGCGGCGGCATCGAGCGGCTCGTCCTGCTTTCGCGAGCCGCTCGCGGGCGGGCGGCGATCGGGCGGCCGCGGTGGGGCGGAGCGGACGGCTCGGGCTGGTCGAGTTCGCAGGACGAGGCGGGTCATGGTGCCGGATGCGGCGGCATCGAGCGGCTCGTCCTGCTTTCGCGAGCCGCTCGCGGGGCGAGGCCGTGCCGGGCGAGGCCGTGCCGGGCGCAGCCGCGCCGGGCGCAGCCGCGCCGCGCTCAGCCGCGGCGCGGCGTCGACTCGCGCAGCACGACCTCGGTGTGCACCGGGGACTCGTCGACCTCGCCCACCTCGTCGAGCGCGAGCCGGAGCGCCCGGCGGCCGACCTCCTCGAGCGGGATGCGGACGGTCGTGAGGGGCGGGGTGACGTCGCGCACCGTGGGCACGTCGTCGAAGCCCGCGACGGCGACATCCACGCCGGGGGTGAGCCCCGCGTCGCGGATGGCGGACATCGCGCCGACGGCCATGACGTCGTTGCCGGCGAAGACGAGCTCGATGCCGTCGAGCCCGTCCTCGAGGAGCTGCGTCATGCCGTCGTAGCCGCCGTCGCGCGTGAACGCGGGGCGCACGACGCGATCGAGCGTGCCGCCGCCGGCCTCGAGCCCGGCGCGGAACCCCGCGAGGCGTTCGTCGGCGGTGCGGATGCCCTCGGCGCCCGTGACGGCGGCGAACCGGCGGTAGCCGATCCCGATCAGCTCGCGCGCGAGCGCCTCGGCGCCGGCGCGGTTGTCGAGCTGCACGGCGCGGAACGGCCCGGCGGCGCTGCTGACGAACGCCACGCGCCCGCCGTTCGACTCGAACGCGCGCAGCTCGGCCTCGAGTGCCTCGTTGTTCGGGTCGTCCTCGCGGCGCGAGGCGGCGAGGATCATCACGCGCGGGCGCTGGCCGCGGAGCGTGCGGACGAGGTCGAGCTCGCGCTCGGTGTCGCGGTCGGTCGCGGCCATCGTGACGATGAGCCGCTCGCGGTCGGCTTCGCGGACCACGCCCGCGGCGATCTGCGAGAAGTAGGGGTCGGCGATGTCGGCGACGAGGAGCGCCACGGTCGTCGTCGTGCCGCGCGCCACGGCCTGCGCCGAGAGGTTGGGGGAGTAGTCCAGCTTCGCGGCGGCCGCGAGCACGCGCTGGCGGTACTCCTCGTTGACCTTGCGGGTGCTGCCGTTCAGCGAGCGCGAAGCGGTGGCGAGGGAGACGCCCGCCTCGCGGGCGACGTCGTGCAAGGTCGCCGGCGCGGTCCGCCGGGTGTCGACGGCGTCGTCGGTCATGCGTCCTCCTGGTCGTGAGGCTCGGGGCGCGGCTCTCGCGGGCGGCCCCATGGTATCGCCGAGGGCGACGGATGCCGCGGTGCCGCGCATCCGTGCGTCATCCGCACCCTCGATGCTACCGTAGTGAGATAGCGCTTTCCCAGATGATTCGGGCGGATGCCACGGCGCGATGGGAGCGCGAGAGGAATCGATTTCCAGCCGACGTCGCCCGGAACGGGGGCGGGAGCGGCACGACGGCGAGGAGCAGACGGCGATGGCGCAGCGGGAACGGTACGGACTCATCGGGGCGGGCAGCCGCGCGGGCATGTACATCGGCGCGATGAGCGGCACCGTGCTCGGCGCCGAGCGCGTTCCGGATGTCGCCGAGCTCGTCGCGTGGTCCGACGTGAACCCGGGCCGGCTCGACGTCCACGAGCGCGAAGTGGTCGCCGCGGGGCATCCGGCGCCCGCTCGCCACGCCGTGAGCGACATCGAGCGCATGATCGAGGACGAGCGCCTGGACCGCGTCGTCATCACGACGCCCGACGTCACGCACGCCGACTACATCGTGCGCGCGCTGCGCGCCGGCGCCGACGTCGTCGTCGAGAAGCCGCTGACGATCGACGCCGAGAGCGTGCGCCGCATCGGGGCGGCCATCCGCGAGACGGGCCGCGAGGTCATCACGACGTTCAACTACCGGTACAGCCCCCGCAACTCCACGCTGCGCCGCGTGATCGCCGAGGGACGCATCGGGCAGGTGACCAGCGTGCACTTCGAGTGGGCGCTCGACACGGTGCACGGCGCCGACTACTTCCGCCGCTGGCACCGCGACAAGGCGAACTCGGGCGGCCTGTTCATCCACAAGGCGTCGCACCACTTCGACCTCGTGAACTGGTGGATCGGCGCGGCGCCCGTGCGCGTGTTCGCGAGCGGCGGCCTGCGTTTCTACGGCGCCGAGAACGCCGCGGCGCGCGGCCTCGGCGAGCGTCCCGCTCGCGGCACCGGCGCCGGGGCATCCGACCCCTTCGCGCTCGACCTCGCCGCCGACGCGCGCCTCAAGGAGCTCTACCTCGACCAGGAGCACCACGACGGCTACCTGCGCGACCGCGACGTGTTCGACGAGGGGATCACGATCGAGGACAACCTCGCGGCGCTCGTCGACTACGACTCCGGCGCGACCCTCAGCTACTCCCTGAACGCGCACGCGCCGTGGGAGGGCTACCGCGTCACGGTGAACGGCACCGAGGGGCGAGCCGAGCTGGAGGTCGTCGAGCGCGGCGCCGTGCTGATCGGGGAGGACGGCCGGGTCGTCGTCGACCCGAGCATGCACCCCGACCACTCGCCGGTCGACGAGGTGCGCCCCGACTCCGAACGGCTCGTGCTGCAGCGGCACTGGGAGGGCGCCGAGGTCGTGCCGATCCCCGAGGGCATCGGCAGCCACGGCGGCGGCGACGCCTACCTCCTGCAGCACCTCTTCGACCGGGTGACGGATGACGCGCCACTCGGCCGGGTGGCCGGCTACGCCGACGGCGTGCGCGCGGTCTCGGTCGGGATCGCCGGGAACCGGTCGCTCGAGACGGGCGAGCCGGTGCGCATCGCGGAGCTCGATCTCGGCGTCTGACACGCCGCAGGTCCGCGGGGCTTAGTACCCGGGCGGATGCCTCGTTCCGCTGGGATCATCGCGGGCATGAGCGATCCGACGAGCGCGCCTGCGGGGTGGTACGACGACGGGCGCGGACAGCAACGGTACTGGGACGGTTCGCAGTGGACCGAGCACACGGCGCCGCTCCCCGGTGCGACCGCCGAGACACGTCCGTACGACACCGCGGCGATCGGCGGCGAGGCGGCACCGGCCGCGTCGCCCTACGCCGAGACCACGCCCTTCGCAGGGCTTCCGACGAGCGGACCGACCGGGGCGGGCGGCGCCCCTCCGGCGGGCTACGAGGGGCAGGCGGCGTACGCCGGGTACGCCGGAGGACCGGGTGCCGGCGGCGCGCCGCCGCACGAGCCGGAGGGCACGAACGTGCTCGGCATCATCGCGCTCGTCGTGGCCGCGGTCGGCTTCGTGTTCGCGTGCATCCCGTTCGTGCAGGTCGTCGGGTTCATCCTGCTGCCGATCGCGTTCGTGCTGGCGATCGTGGCGCTCTTCATGAAGGGCCGGAAGTGGCCGGCGATCACGGGACTCGTCGTCTCGGTGGTCGGCGGGATCGTCGGCGCGGTCGTGTTCGCCGTCGTCGCGTTCGGCGTGTTCGGCCAGATCGTCGACTCCGGCGTCATCCAGGACGAGATCGACCGGCAGCTCGAGGAGGAGTTCGGCGAACCCACGGCACCGGCGAGCGAGGAGCCCGGGGCGGAGGCCGGTGAGGGCCAGGTGCTCGAGTTCGGCGAGACCATGGTGTGGAGCAACGGCGTCTCGATGACGGTCTCGGAGCCCGAGTCGTTCACCCCGTCAGACCTGTCGGCCGGCGCCGACCAGGCCGAGAACCTCGTCTTCACGCTCACGATCACGAACGACTCCGCCGAGAACGTGCAGCCGGTCGTGTTCTCGCAGCTCGCCTCGGGCGGCACCGAGGCGACGCGGATCTTCGACGTCGGCGCCGAGGGAGGCCAGGTCGGCATCCCGCCGACCACGGCGATCCTGCCCGGATCGTCGATCACGTGGAGCGAGGCGTGGTCGGTCGCCGACGCCGAGTCGCTCACGATGCAGACGGCGCCGTCGTTCGAGTACGAGGACGTGATCTTCACCAACGAGCCGCAATAGGAGCCCTCGCGGATCCGGTTCGACTTGCGAACGTGCGGACACCTGATGCGGGTGTCGAGCGTTCCCAACGCGCATCGACGGTCGTCACGACCCGGAGGCGGCCTGCTCGATGCCGTCGATGGCGGGTGCGCCCGCGGGATACGCGAGGAGCATCGCGCCGGAGGCGATCCAGACGACGCCGATCGCGATGATGAGCGTCTCGGCGCCGACGCCGGCCGCGAGCCCCGCGACCGCGGCGCCCGCGGCGGCGGCCGCGGCGCGAAGGCCCGCGCCGACCGTGAAGACCTGCGAGCGCAGCGCGGGCGGGCTCTGCTGCTTGCGGATGAGCAGCATGGCGGCGGCGCTCGGCGCGGTGAACAGCCCTGAGGCGCCGATCGCGGCGATCGCCCACGCCGGGCCGAGGTCGAACGCGGCCACGATCGTGCAGAGCCCGGTCGCGGCGAAGCCCCAGCCCATGACCCACTCGGGCGACCGGCGGGGCGGGCGGCGCGAGTTCCACAGCGCGCCGACGAGGCCGCCGATCGCGAACGAGGTCACGATGATGGCGCCCTCGCCGGCGTCGCCGCTGCGCGCCACCGACAGCGCGACCGCGGCGATCGCGAGCCCGCCCGAGCCGAACTGGCTGAGCGTGCCGCTCCACGTGATGACCGCGAGCGGGCGGTGCGTCGCGATGTGCCGGAATCCCGCGGCGATCGTGCCGAGGAACGACGGCCGCTCGTGCGGGGAGGCCGCGGCCGGGTGCAGACGCAGCGGCACCGTGCCGAGCGCGCCCGCGAGCGCGCTCGCCGCCATCACGATCGTCGCGATGCGCGCCGACCCGAGCGCCGCGGCGGCGGCGACCACGGCCGGCCCCGCGACCGCGCCGAGGTTGTACGCGAGCGCGTCGATCGCGTAGGCCCGCCGCTCGTCGGGGATCCCCTCGGTCACGAAGCTCGACAGCCCGCCGAAGACGAACGGCGTGACGATGCCCGCGACGACGAGTGCGATCGCGACGGCCCATGCCGGCACCGGGCCGAGGAAGGCCGCGAACGCGTAGGCGGCGGCGATCACGAGGCTCGCGCCCGCGACGAGCGCGCCGGGTCGGCGGCTGCGGTCGAGCATCGCGCCGGCGATCGGCGCCGCGACGATGCTCGGTCCGAGGGCGGCGGATGCCAGCAGCCCGCCGACCGCGACGCCGACGCCCTGCTCGACCGCGAGCACCGGGATCGCGATCGTGATCCCGCCGACGGCGAGCCGGGGCGGGGTCGCGGCGACGAGGTAGGAGGCGACGCCCACGCGGCGGCCTAGCGGGTCGGGAGTCGGAGCGCCCCGTCGACCCGCCGCGGGATCCCGAGCGGGTTCCCGTCGCGCAGCTCGGGCGGCAGCGCGGCATCCGGTGCGTCCTGGTAGGCGATGGGCCGGAGGAACCTGCGGAGCGCGCTCACGCCGACGGACGTGTGGATCGAGGTGGTCGACGGCCACGGCCCGCCGTGCTGCTGGGCCCAGCTCACGGCGACGCCGGTCGGCCACCCCGCGAAGAGCACGCGGCCGGCGACCTCCGAGAGGACCTCGACGATCGGCGCGAGCTCTTCCCCCGGTTCGGCGTGCACCGTGGCGGTGAGGCTGCCGCCGACGGACCGCACGGCGGCGAGGGCGTCGGCGACGTCCGCGTACTCGACGATCAGCGTCGACGGCCCGAAGCACTCGTGGAACAGCGCGTCCGGGTCCGCGATCACGGCCGCGGTCGTGGTGCGCAGGACGACGGGAGAGCCGGCGCCGGCCTGCTGCGCGGTCGGGTCGCCCGCGACCACCTCGACGTCGTCGCGCCCGGCGAGCCCGGCGACGCCCGACGCGAAGGCCGCGGCGATGCGGTCGGTCAGCATCGGCATCGGGTCGGCGGATGCCGCATCGAGCGCCGCGCGCACGCGCTCGCCGAAGCCCGAACCCGCCGGGACGAGCACCACGCCCGGGTTCGTGCAGAACTGACCGACGCCGAGCGTGAACGAGCCCGCGAGGCCGGCGGCGAGCTCGTCGGCGCGCGCCGCGATCGCGGCGGGCGTGATGAGCACCGGGTTGACGGCGCTGAGTTCGCCGTAGAACGGGATCGGGTCCGGGCGCTGCTGCGCGAGGTCGAAGAGCGCGCGTCCGCCGCCGAGCGAGCCCGTGAACCCGACGGCACGGATCTCCGGGTGCTGCACGAGCGCGACGCCGGTCTCGTGGCCAGTGACGTGCGCGAAGATCCCCTCGGGTGCGCCGGCGCCGACGAGCGCGTCGGCGACGATCTCGGCCGTCCGCGCGGACAGGCGCGCGTGCGCGGGGTGGCCCTTCACGATCACCGGGCAGCCGGCCGCGAGCGCCGAGGCCGTGTCGCCGCCCGCGACCGAGAACGCGAACGGGAAGTTCGATGCCCCGAACACGGCGACCGGGCCGAGCGGGCGCAGCATGCGGCGCAGGTCCGGTCGCGGCGGGATCGTCGCGGCGTCGGGGTGGTCGACGGTCGCCTCGAGGTACGAGCCCTCGAGGATCGCGTCGGCGAACAGGCGCAGCTGCGCCGTCGTGCGGGCGACCTCGCCGGCCAGGCGCGCGGTGCCGAGGTGCGTCTCCCCGTCGGCGATCGGCACGAGCTCGTCGCCGGCGCCGTCGAGCGCGTCGGCCGCGGCGCGGATCCAGGTCGCGCGCTCGGCGGCGGTCGAGGCGACCGTGACGGCGAACGCGCGGCGGGCGGCCGCGGCGACCGCGTCGAGCTCCTCGCGCGTCGTGTCGCGCGGCGCGGCGCCTGCGGTCGCGGCTGCGGTGAGGTCGGGGGCGGCGGTCTCGGTCACTTGTCCTCCGTGGGTGGGACGGATGCCGCGGCATCCGTCGGCTCGTCCGAAAAGCGTACGCCGAGGCCGGGCTGCCCGGTCGTGGACGCCGTGGCGCCGGAGACGGCGACGGGCGACGGGGTGGCGAGTGCGCCGAGCGCCTCGAACGAGGCGTCCTCGACGGACTCGACGAGGTGCTCGCCGGGCAGCGCGAGCGCGAGCTGCGCCGAGAGCTCGAGCAGCAGGTGCGGCGCGAGGCCGACGCCGCGATCGGCGGCGAGGTGCGCGATGCGGAGGAACGGCGTGATGCCGCCCACGCGCACCGCGTTCGGCTGGACGAGGTCGACCGCCCCGGCGTCGATGAACTCGGCGAAGCGGTGGCGGGTGTGCAGGTTCTCGCCGAGCGCGACGGGCACCTCGATGCGCCGGCGCAGCTCGACGTGCGCGGGCAGGTCGTCGGCGCGCAGCGGCTCCTCGATCCAGGCGAGGTCGAACGCGGCCAGCTCGCCGATCGCACGCTCGGCCTGCTCGAGGCTCCAGCGCTGGTTGGCGTCGATCATGAGCGCGCGGTCGGGACCGAGCAAATCGCGCACGGCGGCGATGCGCTCGACGTCGCGCTCGAGATCGGGGCTGCCGACCTTGACCTTGACGGCCCCGAAGCCGGACTCCACCCAGCGCCCTGCCTGGGCGACGAGCTCGTCGAGCGGGTAGTGCAGGTTCACGCCGCTGCCGTAGACGGTCGCGGTCTCGTGGCGGCGGCCGATCAGGTCGGTCAGCGTCCGCCCGGCGCGCCGGCCGGCGAGGTCCCACAGCGCGAGGTCGAGGCCCGCCATCGCGATCGTCGTGATGCCGCCGCTGCCGCCCTCGTGCAGGTGCCTCCACATCGGCTCCCAGAGGCCGGATGCCTCGGCCTCGCGTCCGAGCGCGAACTCGCGGATGTCGTGGTCGAGGTGCGCGCGAACCGCCGCGGCGCCGATCGTCGGCGTCCACGAGAAGCCCCAGCCGACGGCGCCGTCGGAGTCCTCGACCGCGACCTCGATCACCGAGAGGTCGCGCACGTCCGGTCCCCACGGGCGGAGCAGCGGGATGCGGATCGGGCGCGTCGCGATGCGCGCGATGGTGGCGGTCACCGGGCGGACGCCTCCGTGGCATCCGCTCGCTCGCCCGACGGGCACGTCGCACCCTCCGGTCGCGCCCCACCGAGCTCGGCGAGCGCGAGCCCGCAGTCGAGGATCGCGGCGAGCCGCTGCTCCTGCTCGGGCGTCGGATCGACGAGCGGCGGGCGCACCGAGCCGACCGGCAGGCCGCGCAGGCGCAGCCCCGCCTTGATGAGCGACACCCCGAAACCCGGCGTCTCGTCGCGCAGGCGCACGAGCGGCGTGTAGAACTCGCGCAGCAGCGACATCCGCGTCGTCTCGTCGCCGCCGACGTAGGCGCGGTAGTGCAGCCCGGCGAGTTCGGGGATCATCGCGAACGCGGCCGACGAGTACAGCGGGATGCCGATGCCGCGATAGGCGCCCTGGCTGAGCTCGGCCGTGAGCAGGCCGTTGAAGAAGGCCCAGTCGACGCGGCCGGCGGCCTCGGCCGCGAGGACGATCTCCTGCGCGAGGCCGATGTCGCCCGTGCCGTCCTTGAAGCCGACCACCTTCGGGTGGGCGGCGAGGCGCGTGACGGCGTCGGCCGTGTAGCGGGCCGTGCCGCGGTGGTAGACGATCACGGGCAGGTCGGATGCCGCGGCGACCGCCTCGACCCAGGCGACGAGTCCGTCGGTGGTGCCCGAGACGAGGTAGGGCGGCAGCAGCAGGAGGCCGTCGGCGCCGGCGTCGGCCGCCCCGCGCGCGAGCTCGATCGCATGGCCGAGCGGCCCGCCGGCGCCGGCGATGACGGGAACGCGCCCGGCGACCACGTCGACGCTCGCGCGCACGACGTCGATCGCCTCGCGCGCCGAGAGCGCGTGGAACTCGCCCGTGCCGCACGCCGGGAAGACGCCGCCCGGGCCGAACGGCAGTCGCGTCTCGAGGTGCTCGCCGAGCACGTCGAGGTCGACGCGCCCTTCCCCGTCGAACGGGGTGACGGGGAAGAAGAGCACGCCGTCGAAGTCGAGGCGTCGGTCGGGGCTGGTCATGCGGTCCTCGTTCCGGTGGTGGTGTTCGTGGCCGTCGGGCTCGCTCCCGCGCCTTCGGCCGAACGGGCGGTCTCGCGACGAGAGCGCGGGGCGTCGGGTGCGCGCCCGTCGATGGATCGCGCACTCGCGGCCGTGGTGGTCGCGGGTGACGGCACGGGTGCGGGGGTGGCGGGCGCCGTGGCGGCGAGCTCGGTGCGCCAGTCGCGCGCGGGGGCCCAGCCGAGGCGGTCGTGCGCCTTCGCGATCGAGAACACCGGGGCCGTGCCGGTGAGCGCGTCGGCGGCGGGTCCGAGGCCGGGCGCGTACTCGCGCCACAGCTCGGCGACAGGGCGTTCGGTCATCGCGTCGGCCGCACCGACGAAGAAGCCCTCGCCGTCGATCGCGTCGGAGGGCGCGGCGAGCCAGGCGTCGACGAACCCGGCGACGTCGCGCGCGTCGACGTAGTTGAAGAGGCTCACCGCGGCGAGCGCGGGGTCGGCGAGCCGTTCGGCGACGGTGTGGCCCTGCTGGGTCGGTGCACCCGCCCACTCCTCGGGCGAGATCACGTAGCAGGGACGGAAGAAGCCGTACGCGCCGGGCGCGGTGCGCGCGAACATCCGCACGCTCTCCTCGATGACGACCTTCGAGAGCGCGTACGCGTTCGCCGGCTCCAGGGGGTGGGTCTCGTCGATCGGCACCGCCGCGGCCCGCCAAGCGGGGGAGGAGTACCCGATCGGCGTCGGGCTCGACGCTGCGAGCGCGCGACCCACCCGAGCGGATGCCGCGGCCGCGAGGACGTCGTGCGCGAGCGCCGCGTTCGTGAGCAGGATGTCGCGCTCGGGCGCGCTGAACGGCACGGCGATCCCCGCGAGGTGCACGAGCGCGTCGGGTCGGAGCTCGTCGAGCGCCTCGGCTGCTGCGCCGGGCGCGGAGAGGTCGACGGTCCGTTCCGAGACGCCCTCGAGGCCGACCGGGGCGCGATCGAGGCCGACCACCTCGTGGCCGGCTGCGGCGAGCCCGGTCGCGAGCGAACGGCCGAGGCGGCCGGACGATCCGGTGACGACGACGCGCATCCAGGCTCCGTTTCACGATGCTGAGAAACCGATTTCTCGACGACAGCCTAAGCGAGGCATGATGACTCGGGCAACTCGATCGCTAGACTGAGGAACCGATTTCCCGGCCCGCACCCGCGTGCCGGCCGAAAGGGCACGCCACGGCTCGAACCGCGGCGCGAGCGTCGCGCAACGCGCGCCGCGGCATCCGGAAGGGGACGCATGGGCGACCGCAGCAGGGGAGTGACGATCTCGGACGTCGCCGCGCACGCCGGAGTGTCGCCGGCATCGGTGTCGCGCGTGCTGAACGGCAGGGCGAGCGTCGACCCCGACATCGTGCGGCGCGTGCAGGCGTCGATCGCATCGCTCGGGTACGCGCCGAGCGCCACGGCGCGCAGCCTCGTCAGCGGACGCAACACGACGGTCGCGATGGTCGTGCCCGACCTCGAGAACCCGCTGTTCCAGGGCATCCTCAAGGGCCTGAGCCTCGCGGCCGCCGCCGACGGCTACCGCGTGCTCGTCGCCGACACCGCCGAGCGCGTCGACGACGAGGAGACCACGGCCGTCGAGGCGCGCCACCGGTGCGACGCGCTCGTGCTGTGCGCGCCGCGCATGCCGGAGGCGAAGCTGCGCCGGCTCGTCGAGCGCGTGGCGCCCGTCGTGGTCGTGAACCGCCCGCTGCCCGACCTCGCCGTGCCGATCGTGGGCGTCGACTACGTCCGGGGCATCCGCGACCTCGTCGACCATCTCGTCGGGCTCGGGCACCGGCACCTCGCCTACGTCTCCGGCCCGGAGACGAGCGCGTCGAACGCCGAGCGCCTGCGCGGGGTCGACGAGGCGCTCGCGATGCACCCCGGCGTGCGGATCGACCGCATCGGCGGCGGGTCGCGACCGCAGGACGGCGAGGCCGTGGCTGAGGAGGTCGTCGACGCGCACCGATCGGGCGTGACCGCGGTGCTCGCGTTCAACGACCTCGTCGCGCTGGGCCTGCTCACGCGGCTCCGCGAGCTCGGTGTCGACGTCCCGGCCGAGCTGTCGGTCGCGGGCTTCGACGACGTGCCGATGGCGCGGTACGCGACGCCGCGCCTCACGAGCATGTCGGTGCCGCGCACCGAGATCGGCGCGCAGGTGTGGGCGCGGCTGCGCACACTCATCGCCGGCGGGCCCGTCGAGCACACGGTCCTCTACCGGCCGCGGCTCGAGGCCCGCGAGAGCACGGCGGCGCCGGCGACGGTCGGGCCGTCGTCGTGAACGGGCCCGCGCCCGTGGCATCCGGGCTCGGCACCGATCGCGCGGCCAAGCGCGCCCGCGTGCTCGACCTGCTCGACCGGAGAGGCGCGTCGGCGCTCGTGCTGCGCTCGCACTCCGCGGTGTCGTGGTACCTCGACGGCGCGCGCACGCACGTGTCGCTCGCCGGCGACCCGATCGCGGCGGTCGTCGTGCGGCCCGCCGGCGACACGCTGTACGTGTTCGCGAACGAGGCCGACCGCATGCTCGACGAGGAAGTGGGAGACCCGTCCGACCTCGAGGTGGTCCGGGTGCCGTGGCACGAGCCGCTCGTGCCGCCCGATGGCACGGCGGGCACCCTCGACGAGGCGGCTGCCGCAGCCGACCTCCGCTCGGCCCGCGCGTCGCTGCTGCCCGCCGAGCTCGACCGCTACCGCGTGCTCTGCCGCGAGGTCGCCGAGGTGATGACGGATGCCGCGCTCGCCGCGTCGCCCGACGACCCCGAGACCGCGGTGGCCGGGCGCCTCGCGGGCGACCTCGCCGCGCGCGGGATCGATCCGCTGGTGACCCTCGTCGCCGGGCGTACGCGGATCGGCCACCGGCATCCGCTGCCCGCCGGCTCGCCGCTCGGCGACCGCGCGATGCTCGTCGTCTGCGGCCGCCGACACGGCCTCATCGCGAACGCCACGCGCTGGGTGCGGTTCGCCCCTGCCGACGCGGCCGAAGCGGATGCCACGCGCCGCATCCTCGACGTCGAGGCCGCGTTCCTCGATGCCAGCGTGCCCGGCGCGACGCTCGGCGAGGTCTTCGCGGCCGGCACCGCCGCCTACCGTTCGCACGGCTTCGACGCGCACGAATGGACCCGGCACCACCAGGGCGGCGCGGCCGGCTACGCCGGCCGCGACCCGCGCGCCGTGCCCGGCATCGCCGCCGTCGTGCAACCCGGCCAGGCGTTCGCGTGGAACCCGACGGCGCCGGGCGCGAAGGTCGAGGACACGGTGCTCGTCGGGCCGGGGGGCGTCGAGGTGCTGACGGTCGACCCGCGGTGGCCGGCGGTTCGCGTGGCGGGTCGCGATCGGCCGGGCGAGCTGGCGCGGCACGCGCCGACGTCGCGCTGAGGGTCCGGGTCCTGACGACACCCCGGTGCCCGAGCCGCGCAGCGGCCGCTCCCCGGGATCGCGGTATCCGAGTATCCGTGCATCGGCACCGGCCATCGCCATCCGACGCGAGGCCCCGTCGCGCTCGTCGTCGAAGCGTCGACGATCCGAACCGACGACTCAGCCGCCTGCCGCGGCCGCATCGATGCAGATGACTCCGGTGTTGCCGTCCTGGTCGGCGATCACTGTGAGCGACGGGGCGTCGCTGTCATCGACGACGGTTCCACCCGCGGCGACGGCGGCGGCGATCCGCTGCTCGAGCGCCTCGGGCGCCACGTACACCTCGAGGTGGAATCGCTGCCGCGTGGCAGGGTCCCCGTCGGCCTCCCCGAACCAGAGGTTCGGCACCCGCCCGGTGGCGTCGCGGATCTCGTCGCTGGGGGACCCGTGGCCCCGGGCCTCGGCGTTCCCGGTCAGCAGCGCGGCCCACACCGGGGCGATGGTCGCCGACGTCACGGTGTCCAGTCCGAGCTCGACCTCGCTGACCGAGCTCGGGTCGGCGTCGAGGCCGTGGGCGGCGGCGATCTCGGTGATCCGTCGCGCGAGGTCGACGTCCTGCCGGGTGACCCATTCGACGATGTGCTCGGTGCCCTCGTCGTCGCGGTAGACGGCGTCCGCGCTGACCGATTCGAGGTCGACGTACCCGCTGCCGATCGCCACGATCGGGTGGTGTCCGAGCGCATCGCCCGCCTCGCCCACGGCCGCGACGAACCGCGCGGCGGTCCCGAAGTCGTCGACCAGGTAGCGCGCATGGAGCCCCTGCGCGAGCTTGCGCCAGTCCGTCAGGTGGGCGGCGGCGATCTGCTCGCCTCGCAGCATGTCCATGTTCGGGAACCTCTCCGTCCTCGCCGGTGGCGACACGGCCGATCGTGCCACCGGCGGGGCGTCGCGTCCACCCTCTTCGCTCGCGGCCGCCGACGGGTCGGGTCTCGACCGCGAAGAGCTCCGGTCGCGCGAACGCCTGCCTCCTGAGCTGCGCGGTCCCGGATGGCCGTCGACGCGGTTCCGCGGCACAATGCGAAGATGTCCGACGCCGTCCGTGATCGTGCCGTCCCGAACCTGCCGTCGAGCGACCTCGACGCGACCGAGGCCTTCTACTCGCGCATCGGCTTCGCGAGGAGCTTCCGTGACGACGGCTGGATGATCCTGCGGCGCGGCGACGTCCAGCTCGAGTTCTTCCCGGCGCCCGGCCTCGACCCGGCGGCGAGCGCGAGCCGGTGCACCCTCCGCGTGGGCGACGTCGACGAGCTGGCGGCATGCATCGTCGCGGCGGGCGTGCCGATCGCCGACACCGGGTTCCCGCGGCTCCACGAGGTGCGCCCGCAGGAGTGGGGGCTCAGGGCCGGTCACCTCGTCGACCCCGACGGCAACCTGCTGACGCTGATCGAGGAGCGGTCTGCGGCCGGTTCCGTGGATCCGGACTGGATCGAGCATCGGCGCGGCGTCGACGGCGAGCTGCTCGGGTGGATGGAGCCGGCCGGAGAGGGGTTCGTCGTGATCGACCTGCTCGGGCGTCCGCGGACCTCGGCGCTCGACTGGCTCGCCGCGGAAGAGGCGCTCGAAGCGCTCGGCATCGGCTACCTGGGCGATCCGTACGAGCTCGAACTCGAGTCCGGCGAGCGGCTGCGCGTGCGCATCACCGAGGCGTCGCCCCGCGGCATCCGCGTCAAGAGGGAGGACTGGGGCGCGATCGGCGTCGGGGCGCCTCGCCGGTTCTTCGCGCTCGAGTTCCCGGCGCCCGCGAGGCTGCAGCCGCTGGTGCGCGGACAGGGGTGACGGTGTAGGCTGGGATAGCGCTTTCCCACCTGCGCGGGCGAGGGCCGGAGCCAGCCGCGCGCACCGCATCACGGATCGACGACGACCCAGAAGGAGCCCGATGCCCGACCTCCGCATCGACCGCGACGACGACCGCCTCACGATCCGTGCGGGCGACGACGTCCTCGCCGAGTACGTCTTCCGCCCCGACCACCCGACCTTCGAGTCGCCGCGCCCGTACCTCAGCCCGATCCGCACGCTCGCGGGCGAGACCGTGAGCCTCTATCGCCCCCACGACCACGTCTGGCACAAGGGCATCGCCTGGTCGCTCCCGGTCGTCGGCGACGAGAACTTCTGGGGCGGGCCGACGTTCGTCCGCGGCGAGGGCTACGTGCAGCTGCCGAACAACGGCGAGCAGCGTCACGTCGCGTTCGAGGTCGACGACGACGAGACGACGGATGCCGCGGCCGGCGGCCGCACCGACGACGACGGCGTCCGCGTGCGCGAGCGGCTCGGCTGGGTCACCCAGGCCGGCGAGACGATCTTCGCGGAGGAGCGCACGCTCGCTGCATCCGTTCTCGGTGACGACGCCTGGCTGCTCGGCTTCGCGACCGCGCTCACGAACACGACCGGCCGCGCGATCCCGATCGGCTCGCCCACGACCCGCGGCCGCGAGAACGCGGGCTACGGCGGGCTCTTCTGGCGTGGCCCGCGCTCGTTCATGGGCGGGCAGGTGCTGGCCCCGGGCGTCGCCGGCGGCGACGAGCTGCGCGGCACGCGCGCGCCGTGGATGGGTTTCACCGGCCGCCACGACGAGACGAGCACGGCCTCGACGATCGTGATGGTCGACGACCCGGGCAACGTGCAGCACCCGCCGCAGTGGTTCGCGCGCAGCGAGGAGTTCGCGTGCCTGTGCCCCGCACCGTTCTTCAGCGAGGAGCACGTGATCGAGCCCGGCGCGACCATGGCCCTCCGCTATGGCGTCGTGATCGCGGACGGCGCGTCCGACCCCGAGCGCGCGGCCGGGCTCGCAGCGCGAGCTGCCGAGCGGCTGCCCGCGCTGCTCGGCCCCGCGACCGCGACCGCGGGCAGCGGGGGCGCGCCGTGACCGAGCCCGTGTTCCCCGGCGCGACCTCGGTGAGCGCCCTCGAGGTGTACGACGGCGTCGCGCCCGACGGGCTCGCCGGCGGCACCCCGCACCTGCACCTCGTCTCGGCCGAGGCGTACCTCGTCGTCGCAGGCCGTGGCCGACTGCACACCATCGACGGCGGGGGCGCCTTCGCCGAACGCTCGCTCGCGCCCGGCGACCTGGTCTGGTTCGCGCCCGGCGTGATCCACCGCGCGATCAACGACGGCGGTCTCGAGGTCCGCGTCATCATGCAGAACGCCGGGCTCCCCGAGGCGGGCGACGCGGTCATGACCTTCCCCGACGACGTGCTCGCGGACCCCGAGCGGTACGCGGATGCCGCGGCGCTGCCCGGCCCCGAGGCATCCGACGGCGACCGGCTCGCCGCCGCGCACGGGCGCCGCGACCTCGCCGTCGCCGGCCACCTCGCGCTCTTCGGCGACGACGGTGCCGTCGACCCCGATCGCCTCGCACGCCTCCACGCCCGCGCGGCGGCCCTCGTGCGCCCCCGTGTCCCTGAGTGGCGCGCGCGCTGGGGGGCCGGCGCGCTCGCCGTCGCCCGTGAGACCGGTCGCCGCCTCGACGCGCTCGAGAGCTCGGGCGACCCGGGCCTCGCCGAGGCGCGCGTGGCCGAGGCTTCCGTCGCCCCCGCCTTCGGCATGTGCGGGCGACTGCAGCGCTACGACACGACGAACGACCACCGACAGGGAGAACGATGACGACCCCAGACCGCCCGACCACCCCGCTCCGCGCCGTGATCGTCGGCACCGGCGCGATCGCCGACGCGCACGCGCAGGCGCTGCGGGCCACGCCCGACGGCGATCTCGTCGCGGTGATCGACCGCGACCTCTCCCGCGCGCAGGCGTTCGCCGACCGGTGGGGCCGCCCCGCCGTCGCCGATTCGCTCGACGAGCTGCTCGCGGCCGGCGGCGTCGACGTGCTGCACGTCTGCACCCCGCCCGGCGTGCACGCCGGGCAGGCCATCGCCGCGCTCGACGCCGGCGTGCACGTCGTCTGCGAGAAGCCCGCCGCGCTCTCGCTGGACGAACTCGATGCGATGACGGATGCCGCGTCCCGCAACGACCGGCGCCTGGCCGTCGTGTTCCAGCAGCGCACCGGCACGGCCGCGGCCCATGTCAAGCGGCTGCTCGAGTCGGGCGCGCTCGGGCGCCCGCTCGTCGCCACCTGCCAGACGCTCTGGTACCGCGACCCGGCCTACTTCGCGGTGCCGTGGCGCGGCAGATGGGCGACCGAGGGGGGCGGGCCGACGCTCGGGCTCGGCATCCACCAGATCGACCTGCTCGCGTGGCTGGTCGGCGACTGGACGAGCGTGAACGGCCAGCTGTGGAAGCTCGCGCGCGAGACCGAGATGGAGGACGTCTCGACCGCGACGATCGCGTTCGAGAACGGCGTCGTCGCCTCGGTGATCACGAGCGCCCTCTCGCCGCGAGAGACGAGCTCGATCCGCATCGACACCGAACTCGCGACCGTGACCGTCGACCACCTCTACGGCCACGGGCACGAGCACTGGCGCATCACGCCGGCGCCGGGCGTCGACCCGGCGGTCGTCGACGGCTGGGCCGAGCTGCCGGCCGACGAGGAGCCGAGCGGCCACGACCCGCTCGTGCGCGACATCTACGCCGCGCTCCGTTCGGGCGCGCCGCTGCCGTCGACCGCGACCGACCCGGCGCGCTCGTTCGAGATCGTCACGGCGATCTACTCGTCGGCGACGAGCGGGCGGACCGTCACGCGGGAGGCGCTGCGCGACGACGCCGAACGGATGCGGAGCCTCGAGAGCCCGGTCACGGATCTCCGGAGATGATCGGGGGCGCGCGCGTCGAGGGCGACGTCGCCTCGGTCGGCCCCGAGGCATCCGCGGCCTTCGTCGAACCGCCCGACGACGACGCCCTGTTCCACGACCCCGTCCACGACGGCGCGACCGACCCCTCGGTGATCCGGCACCACCTCACGGGGGAGTGGTGGATGCTCTACACCCAGCGCCGCGCGGCGGTCGACGAGCCCGGCGTCGCCTGGGTGCACGGCAGCCGCATCGGCGTCGCACGCTCGATCGACGGCGAGCACTGGGGCTACGCGGGCACGCTCGACGACCTGCAGCTCGGCGACCCGGCCGCCGGATGGCGTGAGACGCACTGGGCGCCCGAGGTGATCTTCGACGGCGAGCGCTACCGCATGTACCTCACGGTGATCGACGGCGTCCCGGACCGGTGGGAGGGGCACGCGCGCCGGATCGTCGAGTACGCGAGCGACGACCTCGCGCACTGGCGTCTCGTCGGCGAGGTGCCGCTGGGCTCCGATCGCGTCATCGACGCGTGCGTCGCGCCGTGCCCCGACGGCCTGTGGCGGATGTGGGTCAAGGACGAGGCGGACCACTCGACCACCCGGGTCGCGGCGAGCCCCGATCTCGCGCCCGGATCGTGGCGCGTCGAGGGTCGGGCGATCGGGGGGCGTCCGCACGAGGGTCCGAACGTGTTCGAGCTCGGCGGCTGGTGGTGGCTGCTCGTCGACGAGTGGCGCGGCATGGGCGTGCACCGCTCGGCCGACGCCGTCCACTGGGAGCGGCAGGGCGGGCCGGACGACGTGATCCTCGGCGAGCCGGGCGCGCGGCGCGGCGACGCGACCTTCGGGCGACACGGCGACGTCGTCGTCGAGGACGGCCGAGCCACCCTGTTCTACTTCACCCACCCGGAATGGGACGGCTCGGAGCTGGGGTCGACGGATGCCGCGGCCGCGCGCCGCAGTGCGATCTTCGCGGCGCCGCTCGCGGTCGCCGACGGCGTGCTGACGTGCGATCGGGATGCGCCGGCGCATCTCGGTTCGATCACGGATTGAAACGATTTTCCGCTCCGCATTGACCCGGCGGGCCGATGGGGCTACATTTGGGGAAGCGCTTTCCCAGCGCAGCGCATTGCACCAGGCAGACAGAGACGTTTCCGGGAGGACAACGATGTTCAAGATCCGTACCCGCCGCGCGGCGCTCGCCGCCGTCGCGGCCACAGCCAGCGCGGCGCTCGTGCTCACGGGCTGCGCCGGCGGAGGCGACGAGCCCGCGGCGACCTACGACCCCGACGAGGAGGTCACGCTCAACTTCGCCTTCTGGGGCAACGACGTCCGCGCCGAGATGTACGAGCAGGCGATCGCGGCGTTCAACGAGGAGTACCCGAACATCACGGTCAACTCCTCCTTCCTGGGCTTCCCCGAATTCTGGGAGAAGCGCCAGACCGAGGCCGCCGGTGGCGGACTGCCCGACGTCATGCAGTTCGACTACTCGTACCTGCGCCAGTACTCCGAGAACGGCCTGCTCCTCGACCTCGAGCCGTATCTCGGCAACATCATCGACACCGAGCCGCTGAGCGAGAACATCCTCGGCATCGGCGTCGTGAACGGCGAGACCACCGGCATCCCGACCTCCACGAACGCCTGGGGCATGTACACCAACCCGAAGCTGCTCGAGGAGGCCGGCGTCGACGAGTTCGCCGGCGGAAGCTGGGAGGACTACAACGACTGGATGGCCGAGGTGACCGAGGCCGGAGGCGGCGACCTCTGGGGCGGCACGGACTGGACCGGCCGCATCCAGAACTTCGAGGTGCAGCAGCGCGCCAAGGGCGAGGACCTCTTCACCGAGGAGGGCGAACCCAACTTCACCGAGGAGGACCTCGCCGCGTTCTGGGAGCAGGGCTCCGAGATCCGCGAGGACGGCACCGTGATCACCCAGCAGCGCCTGGAGGAGACCTACCCGCTCTCGGGCTTCGACTCCGCGCTCACGGCGAGTGAGCTGACGTGGGACAACTTCGGCGCCGGCTACCTGGGCAACCTCGGCGAGGGCTTCACCGAACTCGGCCTCGTCGCTCCGCCGGTGACCGAGGAGGGTGCGCAGGACCTCTACCTCAAGCCGTCCATGCTGCACTCCATCGCCTCCACCACGGAACACCCGGAGGCGGCCGCGACGCTCCTGAACTACCTCGTGAACGCGCCCGAGGTCGGCGAGGCCTTCGGTACCAACCGAGGCATCCCTGCGTCGGAGACCCAGCTCGAGGGCGCGGAACTCGACCCGCTCGGTCAGCAGATCGCCGACTACGAGGAGTCCATCGCCGACCGCCTCGGCGACGCCCCGCCCGTGCCGATCGTCGGCTACGGCACCCTCGAGGAGAAGTTCCGCCTGCTCGGCACCGAGCTCGGCTTCGGCACCCTCACCGTGGACGAGGCCGTGGAGCAGTTCTTCGCGGAGATGGACGTCGTCCTCAACCAGTAGGGATCGCCCGGGTCCGGGCCGCACGGCCCGGACCCGAGTACCCTCGGCACGGAACCCGGGAGAGAGACCATGAGCACCACCCTGACGAGAGCGATCGTCACGGCCGACAAGGAAGGCCGCCCGCGCCTCCTCGGCCGTCGCGGCCCCGACACCCCGACGCGGCACGGACTCAAGCTCCGCAACCGCCGCGAGACGGCGACGGGCTACACCTTCCTCCTCCCGTGGATGATCGGCTTCCTCGGCCTGACCCTCGGGCCGATGATCTACTCGCTGTACCTCGCGTTCACGAAGTACAACCTGTTCACCGAACCCGAGTGGGTCGGCCTGGACAACTTCGTGCGCATGTTCACGGAGGACCCGCAGTACATCCAGTCGGTGCAGATCACCCTCGTCTACGTGCTGGTCGGCACCCCGATCAAGCTGGCCGCGGCGCTCGCGGTGGCGATGCTGCTGAACTACCGCGACCGCGGGTCCACGTTCTTCCGGTCCTCGTTCTACGCCCCGTCGCTGATCGGCGCGTCGGTCTCGGTCGCGATCGTGTGGCGCGCGATGTTCTCCACCGACGGCCCGGTCGACAACACGCTCTCGTTCTTCGGGATCGAGATCGGCGGCTGGGTGGGGAACGTCGCCCTGGTGCTGCCGATGATGATCCTGCTCGCCGTGTGGCAGTTCGGCGCCCCGATGGTGATCTTCCTCGCCGGCCTGAAGCAGGTGCCCAAGGAGCTCTACGAGGCGGCCGAGGTCGACGGGGCGGGCCCGATCCGAAAGTTCCGGTCGGTGACGTTCCCGATGCTCTCGAGCGTCATCTTCTTCAACCTGCTCCTGGAGCTGATCAACGCGTTCCAGGTGTTCGCGTCGGCGTACATCATCTCCAACGGGTCCGGCGGACCGGCCGGCATGACGAACTTCTACACCGTCTACCTCTACAAGCGCGGCTTCGCCGACCTGCAGATGGGCTACGCGGCCGCGATGGCGTGGGTCCTCGTGATCGTCGTCGCGATCATCGCCGCCATCCTCTTCAAGACCCAGAAGTCGTGGGTCCACTACGCGGGAGACAACCGATGAGCACCTCCACCATCGAGCAGCCCCGGGCCGAGTTCCTCGAGGTCGAGCTCCAGGAGCGCGGCGACAACGGCCGGAGCCGCATCAAGCGCAAGACGATCAACACGATCATCTGGTTCGTCGTGCTGGCCGCCCTGACCGCGATCGTGCTCTACCCCCTGGTGTGGTTGTTCGTCGCGACGTTCAAGCCCTCCAGCGAGTTCGGCCAGAACCCGGGCCTGATCCCCGACAACCCCACGATCGACAACTACTTCAAGGTGCTCGAGGGCATCGCGGGCGTGCCGCTGTGGCGGTTCTTCGCGAACTCGACCTTCATCGCCGTGATGGCCGTGATCGGCACCCTGTTCTCGTCGGCGCTCGCCGCCTACGCGTTCGCCCGCGTCCAGTTCAAGGGCGTCGGGATCCTGTTCGCGGCGATGATCGGCACGCTCCTGCTGCCGTTCCACGTCGTGATCATCCCGCAGTACATCATGTTCCAGAAGCTCGAGCTCGTGGACACGTACTGGCCGCTGATCCTGCCGAAGTTCCTCGCGACCGAGGCGTTCTTCGTGTTCCTGATCGTGCAGTTCATCCGCAACATCCCGCGCGACATGGACGAGGCGGCCCGCATCGACGGCGCCGGCCACTGGCGCACGTTCTTCTCGATCATCCTCCCGCTGATCAAGCCCGCCCTGATCACCAGCGCGATCTTCACGTTCATCTGGACGTGGAACGACTTCCTCGGGCCCCTGCTCTACATCAACAGTCCCGAGGAGTACCCGCTGCCGGTGGCGCTGCGCCTCTACAACGACCAGACCTCCACGTCGGACTACGGCGCGACGGTCGCGGTGTCGTTCCTGGCCCTGCTGCCGATCCTCATCTTCTTCATCGTCTTCCAGCGCTTCCTCGTCGACGGCGTCGCCACCCAAGGACTCAAGGGCTAGGAGCGAACGGATGTCTCGGGCAGGCGGTCGCACGGATCGCGCCGCGCGTCGCGCCGAGCGGTCGGGCTCCGGCCCGGTCCGCTCGGGCGCGGCCCCCGCGCGCTTCCCGGGTGCGACGAGCGCGTTCGGGCTGCTCGGCGAGGTCCTGCTCGTGGGCGTCCTCGTCGCGCTCGTCTCGATCCCGGTCGTCACGCTGCCCGCCGCGCTCGCGGCGGGGGTGCGGCACCTGCGGCGGTACCTCCTCGCGGAGGACTCGCGGCTCGGGATGTTCTGGAGCGACCTCCGAGCGGGTCTGGTCGGCGGGATCGGCGTGGGCGCGGCATCCGTCGTGCTCGTGCTGGTGCTGCTGCTCGACATCGACCTCGCGAACAGCGGCGCGCTGCCCGGCGGCCCGGTCGTCGCGGCGGTCGGATGGCTCGGCCTCGCCGCCGTCGCGCTCGCGCTGTTCACGGCCGCCGGACTCTGGACGCCGCGGCTCGGCTGGCTCGGTGCCCTGCGCGCCGCGCCGCGCTCGGTGACCGGCGACCCGGTCGGGGCCGCATACCTCGTGGCATCGGCCGTGTTCGCGGTCGTCGTGACCTGGCAGTTGTTCCCGCTCATCGTGCCGGCGCTCGGATGCGTGGCGCTCGCGATCGTCGCCGTGCCCGAGCGGCCGCGGCGGCGCGGGCGCGGCGACACCGGCGCAGACGGCGGCGGGCGCGACGAGCGGGGCGCCGAGACCTCCGACGGCGCCGAGTGAATGCGTCGGGGCGGCCGCTGCCGCAGTGGGCGCGCGACGCGAGCCTCGGTATCTTCGTGCACTGGGGCGCCTACTCGGTGCCCGCCTGGGCCGAGCCGACCGGAGCACTCGGCGCGGTGCCCGACGACGAGTGGTTCGCGCACAACGCCTACGCCGAGTGGTACGCGAACACGATCCGGCTCGAGGGATCGCCCGCGGCGCTGCACCACGCCCGCGAGCACGGGGGCCGGCCGTACGAGGCCTTCCTCGACGAGTGGCGCGCCGAGGCGTACGACCCCGCCGACTGGGCGCGCCTGTTCGCGTCGATCGGCGCCGACTACGTCGTCCCGACGACCAAGCACCACGACGGCCTCGCGCTCTGGGATGCGCCCGGCTCGGGCGACCTGACGACCGTGGCGCGCGGCCCCGGTCGGGACCTCGTCGCGCCCCTCGCCGAGGCCGTGCGCGGCGAAGGCCTGCGCTTCGGCGTCTACTACTCGGGCGGGCTGGACTGGGCGTTCGCCGACCTGCCGCCGCTCCGCTCGAGCGAGGACGTGGCGAGGATCCGCCCGACGGACGCCGCCTACGCCGCCTACGCCCACCGGCACGTGACCGACCTGATCGATCGCTTCCGCCCCGACCTCATCTGGAACGACATCGACTGGCCGGATGCCGCGAAGCGACCGGGCCCCCACTCGGTCGACGCGTTGCTCGGGCACTATCGCGCGGTCGTGCCGGACGGCATCGTGAACGACAGGTGGGGCGCCGACGTGTGGGACTACCGCACGAGCGAGTACGACCACGACAGCCACCACGAGGCATCCGTCGGCTGGGAGCACTGCCGGGGCCTCGGCTTCTCCTTCGGGTTCAACCGGGTGGAGGACGCCGCGCTCACCCTGTCGCCGCGCGAGCTCGCCCGGCTCTGGGCCGACGTCGTCGCGCGCGGCGGGCGGTTGCTGCTCAACGTCGGCCCCGAGGCGTCCGGTCGCCTGCCCGAGGTGCAGCGCCGCACGCTCGAGGGCGTCGCACCGTGGCTCACGGCCGTCAAGCCGCACACGCTCGACCGCTCGATGCTCGCCGAGGGCGAGGTCGAGGTCGACGTGACGGATGCGCCGTGGTGGCGCGCCTGGCGGACGCCCGAGCGCGTCGTCGTGGTGGCCGACGGACCGGATGCCGCGGCTCGCGCCGCCGACGGCTCGCCGGTGCTCGTGGTGCCGCTGCCCGCCTGACCGGGCCCACTCGAATCGAGACGCTGCTCGTGTTCGCGTGACGTGCGTCAGCGGATGGCGCGCCAGACGGTCGAGCGGAGGCCGGCGAGTCGGTCGAGCGAGCCGAGCGGGCCCTCGTGGGCGCGGCGGCGGGCCGCGGCGGCCGCGGGGAGGTGCATCTCGGCGTCGGGGTGGAGCTGGAGGATGCGGAGCTCCACCGCGGAGCCGGAATCCACGCGGGCGGCATCGAGGTCGACGAGCCAGGGCGTGCCGTCCCAGAAGCGGTCCGCGACCGTGCGGCCGTCGACCTCGAGCGTCGCGACGTCGCCCGCCCACTCCACGAGGAGCGTCCGCATGACGCCGGTCTCGGGCCCGCCGAGGCCCGCGAGCGGGATCCGCACCGCGAGCCGGTCGAGGTCGTCGGCGGTCGGAGCCGCCCGGCGCGCGGGTTCGCCGCCGAAGGCCGCGCGGGTCCGGATCGGGTCCCACCGGACGACCACGGTGTGCCGCACCGGGAGGCGCTCCGCCTCCATCCCGTCGAAGGCGACCTCCGTGAAGCCGCCGTCGGTCGGACGGTAGCGCCCGACGACGGGCGGGCGGTCGGATCGGGCGGCGAGCACGCCGCCGTCGACCCAGAGCGGGGAGCGCGAGCGCAGCAGCATCCGCTCACCCGACGGGGCGTCGAGCACCCACACCTCGTCCGCCCAGGCGGCGGGCAGGATGAGCACGTCGAGGGCGGTGCGGTCGTCGCGGAGACGATGGAGGCTCGGGCGGTCGTCGGCGCTCGCGTCGAGGACCATCGGCATGCTCGCGCCCTCAGGTCGCGCCGAGAGCGTCGCCGGAATGCCCGCCTCCGCGAGGAGCACGAGCGTCGGCGCGTCGTCGGCGGGTCCGGCCTCGAGCATCGTCAGCACCGACGCGGTCGCCCACTCGACGACCGCGCCGCCGAGCGCCAGCCCGAGCGGCCAGCGCGCCACGGTGCCGGCCGGGATCGTCAGCGGCGGCCGCGCGGCCGAGGGCACGACGGTCGAGCGGGAGGCGAGCTCGATCTCGAACCGCACGCCGTCCACCGCCTCGAGCTCGTCGAAGGGCTGGTGGTGGCCGATGAACAGGAAGCCCGCATCGCCCTCGGACCTGACCGCCCAGCGGAGCGTGTCCCGATCGTCGTCGCCCCGGGGCATTCGCTCCGGCAGGCGCGACGGCATCGGGGCGAGCCGGTCGCCGAAGGCGGCGATGGCGGCGTGCTGGATCCGCAGCGCCGCGTGGCTCGGTGCGAGCAGGCCCGCTGCGCCGATCGGCGCGTGGAAGTCGTAGTCGAATCGCGGCAGGTCGTTCGGGTAGCCCGTCGCGAGCGACTCCTGCAGGTCGTCGCCGGGGTTCAGCCCGCCGGCGTACATGTAGTAGCCCTGCCAGTTCGAGCCCGACCCGAGCTTGGCGTTCGCGACGGTCGCGAGGTCGAGCGCGGTCGGCAGTGGTCGGCGGTGGTACGCGGCCGCCATGCCGCCGCCGAGCTCGCACGTGGCGATGGGGAAGTCGGCGGATGCCGCGGCGCCGCGGCGCGGGGTGTCGACGGCGTCGCCGTCGGGCGTCCGGGCGGCGTCGCCGTCGGACGCGCGGGCGGCGTCGCCGTCGGCGGGGACCGCCCCGTCCTCCCGAGCCCCGCGCACGTCGGCCCCGATGCCCGGGTCGTCCCAGTCGTGCGAGAACCGGACGTGCGCGCGGAAGCTCGACGGCCACGGCGCATCCGCGTCGACCCAGAACCCGTCGGCGTACCCGCCGAACACCGGCATCACGACGTCGGCCGGCAGCCGGGCGTCGTCCCACGCGGTCGCCGTCCAGATCGGTGCCGAGAGCCCCGCCCCGCGGGCGAGGTCGACGAGCGTCGCGAGGTGCCCCGGCCGGTCGATGAGCTCGTTCTCGACCTGGATGCCCACGATCGGCGAGTCAGGCCCGCAGAGCGGGGCCAGTTCGCGGCCGATCGCCCCGAACCATCCGCGCACCAGCTCGAGGTAGGCGGGGTCGTCGGTGCGATGGGCGACGGATGCCGCGGACACCCAGTCGGGGAAGCCGCCGCCGCGGACCTCGCCGTGGCACCACGGCCCGATGCGGACGACCACGTCCAGCCCGACCTCGGCGGCGAGTCGCACGAACGCCGCGAGATCGAGCCCGTCGTAGAACCCCACGGTGCCGCGGACGGGCTCGTGATGGATCCAGATGACGTACGTCGAGACCACCGTGACGCCGCCCGAGCGCATGAGCTGCAGCCGCTCGCGCCAGTGCGCCCGCGGCACGCGCGAGTAGTGCAGCTCGCCGGAGACGGGGATCGCGGGCCGGCCGTCGACCTCGACGTGGCGGTTCGTGAGTGCGACGCGATCGTGGCGGTCGCGTTCGTTCGACATCGGCGGCCGG
The DNA here is from genome assembly GCF_052748445.2 of Agromyces molybdatiresistens. NCBI lineage: Bacteria > Bacillati > Actinomycetota > Actinomycetes > Micrococcales > Microbacteriaceae > Agromyces > Agromyces molybdatiresistens. The sequence continues at coordinate 1,125,839 of NZ_CM188258.1, forward strand.
GCGAGCGGCGACCGCGGCTCGCCTGCGGCGAGGCGCAGCGGCATCCGCTCGGTCACCGGCCCGCCTCGGCGACGAGCCCGGTCATCCGGCGCTGCCAGTCGACGTCGGCCCACATCGGATGGTGCGGCGCGGCGTTCGAGCAGGCGACGACGCCCCACACGCCGTTCGCGAGCGCGGTGCGGATCCCGTGCTCGGCGAGCTCGAGCCCGAAGCCGGTCTCCTCGAAGCCGCCGTCGCGCGGCGTGTAGCCGACCCAGCCCTCGCCGATCACGGCGGGCACCTCGCGCCACCTGGCCCACTCGGCGACGGCGATCACCCGCGACTCGACCTCGCGCCGCATGACCTCGCGGTAGGGCTCGAGGTGCTCGGAGAGCCAGCCGTCCCACTTCACGGGGTCGATCCAGTCGTACCCGTAGATCATCCGGTCGGTGACCACCGTCGCGTCGAGTTTCCAATCGGCGGGCCGGCCGTACTCGTCGAACGTCGGTGCGTCGTCCCGGAGGAGTGCGCGCAGATCGGCGTTCGGGAAGCCCTCCGTGCCCTCTGAGCGGATGTCGATGCGCTGCTGCAGCGCGTCGAGCACGCCGTAGGAATACACGTGGAACTGCGCGACGTCGAGCGCCCGGGAGACGCGATGCATCGCCAGGTGCGGCGGCTTGCCGTAGCTCACGGTGAACAGCCGGCCCGGATGGCGCGAGCCGAGCCACCCGAGCACCGCCTCGGCGCCGCGTTCGATCGGCGGCAGGATCGAGAAGTCGAACTCGTTGTGCAGCTCGGTGAACGCGATCGCGTCGCCGAGGCCGGCGTACTCGAGCTCGGCGAGGAGCCGATCGAAGGCGTCGCCGAGCGCCTGGTCGCGCTCGTCGAGCGGCACCGCATCGATCGCCCGGAACCACGCGGGATCAGCGGCGAACGCGGGCGTCTGCTGGTACTCCCAGCTGGAGAGGATGACGCGAACGCCGTGCCGCATCGCCGTCTCGACGAGCTCGAAGAGGCGGGCGCGCACGTCGAGGCGGTACCCGCCCGGTGCGTCGTACCAGCGAGTCCGCCGGCCGTAGTACCCGCCCGTCGGGGCGGAGCCGAGGCCCTCGACCTCGAGGTCGCGTGCGAGCGCGTCGAGCCCGAGCGTGCCGGCGACCAGCAGGGGAGCGGCGCAGATCCGGACCGCGTTGTAGCCGCGGTCGACGGTCTCCGCCATGGCACGATCGAGGTCCGCGAACGGCTCGCCGCGGCCGGCTCGCGTGATCCAGGAGAAGTCCCAGAGGCAGATCGCCAGCCGATCCGGCAGGTGTTCGGGGACGATGCCGGTCAGGCCGGGGTCCGGACGTCCGCCGAGCGGCGTTCCGAGGTAGCGACCGCTCACGCCGCGCTCACCTCCCCGCGTCGGCCGGCGGCGGCGAGGTCGGCTCGGCCCGCCGACGCGGGATCCGGCAGCTGGATGCGACCGTGCAGGGAACTCACACCAGTGAGCGTAGGCGGGTCGGGGCGTCCCCGCCCATGGTCGATGACGGACGATGCAGGGGCGAACCACGATCCGGCCGCGGCGCCGCGCTCGCGTCCTGACGGATCAGGCACGTTCGCTCCGCTGTTGACGACGGGAACGGTGCACGCTACAGTGCGGGGAAGCGCTTTCCCAAGGAGTCCACGGAAGCAGCGCCCACCCCCACACCCCCAGCACGGAGGACGACGATGTTCACGAGGAAGCACCGCCGGCACCGGCTGGCCGCAGCGGCGATCACGGGGGCTGCAGCCCTCGCCATGACCGGCTGCGCGGGCGGCGGCGACGCCGGCGGCGGCGAGTACGACCCCGACGAGGCGGTGACGCTGAACTTCACCTGGTGGGGCAACGACGACCGCGCCGATCGCTACGGCCGGCTCATCGAGGCGTTCGAGGCCGAGCACCCCGACATCACGATCGACGGCACCTTCACCGACTTCCCCTCGTACTGGGAGAAGCGCAAGACCGAGGCCGCCGGCGGCGGCCTGCCCGACGTGTGGCAGTTCTCCGACTCGTACCTCCGCGAGTACGCCGAGCCGGGCCTGCTGCTCGACCTCGAGACGGTCGGCGACTACATCGACTTCGACGCGTTCGACGACGGCCTCAAGCAGACCGGCCAGCTCGAGGGCACCCAGTACTCGCTCCCGACGGGCTATTCGGCCTGGGCGGTCTTCCTCAACGACAAGCTCATCGCCGACGCGGGCGTCGAGCCGTACGAGGGCGGCACGTCGTACGAGGAGTACACCGAGTGGATGAACGAGCTGACCGAGGCGACCGGCGGCGAGGTGTACGGCGGCACCGACATGACCCAGCGCATCCAGACCTTCGAGAACGTGCTGCGGGCGCAGGGCGGCAACCTCTACACGGAGGACGGCGAGCTCGGCTTCACCGAGGACGAGCTCCGCGACTTCTGGAACTCGGGCTCCGACGCGCGCGACGGCGTCGCGATCCCGCAGCAGCAGCTCGAGGAGATCTCCCCGATCTCGGGCTTCGGCTCGAATCGCACCGCGAGCGAGGCGAGCTGGAGCAACTTCCTCGGCGGCTACCTCGCTGACTCGGGCGCCGAGTCCGTGACCATCGTGGCCCCGCCTGTCGACGAGGCCGGCGGCGAGGACCTCTACCGGCAGGCGGGCCTGCAGGTGGCGATCTCGGCCGACACCGAGCACCCCGAGGCCGCGGCGCTCTGGCTCGACTTCGTGGTGAACAGCGAGGAGGCCGGCGAGGTCTTCGGCACCACGCTCGGCTTCCCGGCCTCGGAGACGAAGCTCGCCGGCACCACCCTCGAGGGCGTCGACGCGCAGGTCGCCGACTACCTCGACTCGGTCGCGGACCGCATCGGCGACGCCCCGCCCGTGCCGGTCGTGGGCTACGGCTCGCTCGAGCAGACGTTCTGGGACCTCGGCAAGTCGATCGGCCTCGGCGCGATCACGGTCGACCAGGCGGTCGAGCAGTTCTTCCAGGAGGCGGGCGTGATCCTGGGCTGACCCGCCGCACCGTGCCGCGGGGGTCGTTCCGCGACGACGCGAACCCGACGAGGGCGAGCGGATGTCGCGAAGCGACCCCCGGCGGCATGATTCCCCGACGAGACCCACGACATCGCGAGGAGCCCACGTGCACTACGGCGCCGACTACAACCCCGAGCAGTGGCCGGAGGACATCTGGCCCGACGACATCGCGCGCATGCGCGAGGCCGGCGTCACGATGGTCAGCCTCGGCATCTTCGCCTGGTCGAGGATCCAGCCGCGCGAGGGCGAGTTCGACTTCGAGTGGCTCGACCGGGTCATCGACCTCCTCCACGAGGGCGGGATCGCGGTCGACCTCGCGACCGCGACCGCATCGCCGCCGCCCTGGGCCACGGCCGCCTACCCCGAGATGCTGCCGCAGGACGAGGACGGGGCCACCTACTGGCCCGGGAGCCGGCAGCAGTTCGCCCCGTCGTCCCCGGTGTACCGGCGCCTCGCAGGCGAACTCGTGACCGCGATCGCCGAGCGGTACGCGCAGCACCCCGCCGTGGTCATGTGGCACGTGAACAACGAGTACGGCTGCCACCTGAACGCCGACTACTCGGATGCCGCGCGCGACGCGTTCCGCCGCTGGCTCGCGGAGCGCCACGGAGACATCCAGGCCCTGAACGAGGCGTGGGGCACGGACTTCTGGTCGCAGCGCTACCGGTCCTTCGACGAGGTCCTCCCGCCCCGCAAGGCGCCGTACTCGCGCAACCCCGGCCAGGAGCTCGACTTCCGCCGGTTCACGAGCGACATGCTGCTCGAGTGCTACCTGCTGGAGCGCGAGATCATCAGGGCGGCCGGCGCGACGCAGCCGATCACGACGAACTTCATGGGCGCGTTCAAGCCGGCGAACTACGCCGAGTGGGCGCAGCACATGGATGTCGTCAGCGACGACTGCTACCCCGACCCGAACGATCCCGAGTCGTTCCGCGCCGCGGCCTTCCAGCGCGACCTCGTGCGGTCGCTGAAGCCCGACGTGCCGTGGATCCTCATGGAGCAGGCGACGAACGCGCTGAACTGGCGCCCGGCGAACGCGCCGAAGGCGCCGGGGCAGATGGCCGCGCTCAGCGCGCAGGCGATCGGCCGCGGGGCCGACGGCATCCTCTTCTTCCAGTGGCGCCAGTCGCGCGCAGGCGCCGAGAAGTTCCACTCCGCGATGCTGCCCCACGCCGGCACCGAGACGCGCACATGGCGCGAGGTCGTCGCGCTCGGCGAGACGCTCGCCGCACTGCCCGAACTGCCGAGCGGCGACGAGACCGCTCGGGACGCCCGCGTCGCGCTGGTCTTCGACTGGGAGAACTGGTGGGCCGTCGAGGCATCCGACCACCCGCAGAACGCGCTCGACTACCTCGCGGTGATCCAGCGCTGGTACCGCGCGCTCCACCGCCGCCACGTGCAGGTCGACATCGTGCCGGCCGCCCGGGTCGGCGAGGGGTACGACGTCGCGATCGCCCCGCTCCTCTACCTGGTGCGCGAGGCGGATGCCGCCGCGCTCACGTCGTTCGTCGAGGGCGGCGGTCACCTGCTCGTCGGGCCGTTCAGCGACGTCGTGGACGAGGTCGACCGGTTCCGTGACGGCGGCTTCGCGACGCAGCTGGGCCCGCTCTGCGGCATCCGCATCGAGGACTTCGGGGCGCTCGTGGCGCCGGATGCCGCGGAGGGAACGCCGGGCGAGCGGATCGCGCCGTTCGCTGCCGACGGCCGTGGCGCGGCGGATGGCGGGCGCGCGGCGCTCGCCGGGACGGGGACGCTCCTCGCCGAGGAGGTCCGCCTCGTGGACGGTGATGCCCGCGTCGAGGCGGCGTTCACCGCGGGTCGGCGCGCCGGCGACCCCGCGCTCACGACGCGCACGGCCGGCGCGGCGGGCGGAACCGCGCGCTACCTCGCGACCGTCCCCGACGAGGCGGGCGTGCAGTCCGTCGTGGACCACGTGGTCTCCGCGACCGGCGTCGAACCCGTCATCGCCGGGCTCCCGGAGCACGTCGAGGTCGCCCGCCGCGGGCGGCTCGTCACGGTCGTGAACCACGGCGGCCCGGCGGCATCCGTCGACGTCGTCGGGACCGACGCCGTGACCGGAACCCGCGTCGAACGGGTCGGGCTCGCCGCGTTCGACTGGGCCATGGTGGTCGCCGACTGAGCGCCGTACGATGCAGCCGGACGAGGAGGTTCCCATGCGTGCGGTGATCCTGAGCGGGGCGGGGCGGTACGCCGACCCGTGGCATCCGTACCCCGAGACGAGCGCCCGGCTCGCCGAGCTGGCCGCCGGCGCCGGGTACGACGTGGACCTACGCGATGACGTCGACGCCGCGCTCGCCTCGCTCGGGGACGAGGTGCGGCTGCTCGTCGTGAACGCGGGGGACCCCGACGGCCCCGGGGCCGACAACGGCGACCGCGAGGCGTCCGCAGCCGGCCGAGCGTCCGCCGCTGCGGCGCCGACCGTCGACCCGGTCGCCCTCGATGCCGCGCTCGAGCGCGGGATCGGGATCCTCGTCATGCACTCAGGCGCCTCGAGCCTGCGCGACTACGCCGCGTTCGACCGCGCGATCGGCGGGCGCTGGGAGCACGACGTGTCGTGGCATCCGCCGTTCGGGGAGGCGCACGTGCACCTCGTGGGCAACCACCCCGTCCGCGAGGGCCTCGAGGACTTCGTGCTCGAGGACGAGCGGTACAGCGGTCTCGTGCTGCACGACGTGATCGAACCCATCGGCGAGCACGAGGAGGACGGCATCCGCCACCCGATCATCTGGGCTCGGGAGATCGGGCGCTCACGGCTCGTCTACGACGCGCTCGGCCACGACCGCCGGTCGTACGACTCCGCCGGGCACCGGTCGCTCCTCGCGAACGCGCTCGAGTGGCTCTCGCGCGTGCCCGCACCCAGCCGTGCCGACCAGCCCATCCCGCAGTCCGGCGGCGCCGCGTGAGCCGCCGCGTCGTCCTCGCACCCGACTCGTTCAAGGGCACCGCGACCGCGGCCGATGCGGCCGAGGCGCTCGCGCACGGGTGGCGCTCCGTCGCGCCGGACGACGAGCTCGTCCTGAAGCCGATGGCCGACGGCGGCGAGGGCACGCTCGACGCGTTCGCCGCGGCGGTGCCCGGCGCGGAGCGCGTGCCCGTCACCGTCCGTGGGCCCGACGATCGACCCGTGGATGCGGCGTGGCTGCGCCTGCCCGGTGGCGGTGCACTCGTCGAGCTCGCCCTGGCCAGCGGCATCACGCTGCTCGACCCGCTGCGCCCGCTCGACGCGCACACGGTCGGCTTCGGGCAGGCGATCGCCGCGGCGCTCGACGACGGTGCGACCCGGTTGCTGCTGGCGATCGGCGGCAGCTCGTCGACCGACGGCGGGGCCGGCGCGCTCGCCGCGCTGGGCGCACGGTTCCTCGACGCCGACGGCCGGCCGGTGCCGAACGGCAACCGCGGACTCGGCGCGATCGCGAGGGCCGACCTGTCGGGCCTGCGTGACCGGCCCGCGGATGGCGCGGCGATCCTCAGCGACGTCACCAACCCGCTCTTCGGACCGTTCGGTGCGGCGGCGATCTTCGGCCCCCAGAAGGGCGCGACGCCCGATCAGGTCGAGCCGATGGAACGGAACCTCGCCCGGCTGGTGCGCGCACTGCCCGATCGGGCCGCGTTCGCGGACGCGGCCGGTGCGGGTGCCGCCGGCGGGGCCGGGTTCGGCCTGCTCGTCTGGGGTGCGCGCATGGCCGGCGGCGCCGGCGCGGTCGCCGAGGCGATCGGGCTGGCCGACGCGCTCGACGGGGCGTCCGTCGTGGTCACCGGCGAGGGCCGGTTCGACGGCCAGTCGGCTGCGGGCAAGGTGCCGACCGAGGTCGCGGCGCGAGCGGATGCCGCGGGCGCGCGCGTCGCGCTCGTGGCGGGTGCGATCGACGCGGACGCGTCGCGGTTCGCGGCATCCGCCTCGCTCACCGAGCTCGCCGGCGGAGGAGCGGCCGCCATGGCCGAACCGCTGCGGTGGCTCGAGGCGGCGGGCGCGCACCTGGCGCGCTCGCTCGGCTGACGAGCGCGCGCGTCATCGGGATGGTTCGGCCGGTCGGCCGGTCGGACGGAACCACGGCCGGCGAGCCGCGCGGCCGGTGACCCGCGGGTCACCGGCCGCGCCGGAGCGTCACACCCGGTGCGGACCGGGATGCGGCTTGGGGTGCGCCTTCTCGGACCGGGCGTAGTCGCCGTGCTCCTCGCTCGCATCGTGGGTCTCGGGGTGCTCCTCCGTCGACGTGTAGCCGCCGACGACGCTCTCGTCGTCGGCGACGTCGTCCCTGCGGGTGTACTCGCCCTCGACGCCGCGCGGCTGCGGGGCCTCGCCGTCGACCTCGGTGTACGTCCCCTCGACATCGTCGGGATCGGGTCGCCGGACCTCATCGGATTCGGACATCGTCATCCTCCTGCCTCGTCGGCCGGGCGTCGCCAGCGGCGACACCCACTCGCCATGCTAGGCGGCGACGCCGAGGATGCACAGGGACCGCGCCCGCCGACGCCTGCCGAAGCGGCGAGGACACCCCGTGCGGAGGCCGTCCTCCCGAGTGCGTCGACGTCCGACGAGCGCGATCGCGCAGGCGAACACGCTCGTCGGACGTGCACGCACGCGCGGCCCGGGCCCAGTGGTGGGACCGGCGGGGCGGGCGGGGCCGGCGGGCCGGCGACGGGCTCCACCCCCTCCGCCGGCCGCGCCGGAGCTCAGCGGAGGTTCGCGCGGACCCCGGCGGCGGCCGCCGCGTACTGCTCGCGGATGAGCGGGCGGGTGTCCGTCGCGAGTTCGGCGGCGACGGCGACGGGCCACGCGGGGCGCTCGCCCGTCAGCGCCCACGCCGCCTGGCGCGCGGCACCGTCGGCGACGTACTCGCCCGGCTCGGGCGCCACGACCGGCGCGTCGAACACCTGGGCCGCGATCGCCCGCACGGCGGGGTTCTGCGCGGCCCCGCCGATGAGCAGCACCCGCGCGGCCGTGACGCCCTGGCCGCGGACCGCGTCGAGGCCGTCGGCGAGCCCGCAGAGCATGCCCTCGACGGCGGCGCGCGCGAGGTTCGCGCGGGTCGTGTTCGCGAGCGTCAGGCCGGTCAGGGAGGCCGTGGCATCCGGGAGGTTCGGGGTCCGTTCGCCCGCGAAGTACGGCACGAGCACCGCACCGCCCGCCCCCGGCGAGGCGTCGAGGGCGAGCCGGCCGAGCTCCTCGTGGTCCACGTCGAGCGTGCGCGCGACGGCGTCGAGCACCTGCGCGGCGTTGAGCGTCGCGATGAGCGGCAGCCACGACCCGGACGCGTCGGCGAACCCGGCGACGGTCCCCGAGGCGTCGGCGACGGCGGCATCCGTCACCGCGAAGACCGTGCCGCTCGTGCCGATGGAGACGACCACGTCGCCGGGCGCGGCGTCGAGCCCCAGCGCTGCCGCCGCGTTGTCGCCGGCCCCGGGTCCGACGAGGATGCCGTCGGGCGTGCGCCCCGCGGCCTCACCCGGCCCGAGCACGCGCGGGAGGATCGCGTCGTGCCCGAGCGCGCGCACGAGGAGTTCGCGGTCGTAGCCGTCGGCGCCCCAGTACGCGGTGCCCGACGCGTCGGAGCGGTCCGTCGTGAGCTCATCGAGCACCGGTCCGAGCGGCGACTCGCCGGCGGGCCCGTAGCCGCGCAGGCGCCACGTCAGCCAGTCATGTGGGAGCGCCACCGCCGCGACGCGCGCCGCGGCATCCGGTTCGGCGTCGCGCAGCCAGCGGAGCTTCGTCGCGGTGAACGACGCGACCGGAACGACGCCCGTGCGCTCCGCGTACGCGGCCGCACCGACCTCGTCGATGAGGTCGCGCGCCGCCTGCGCCGACCGGGTGTCGTTCCACAGCAGGGCGTCGCGGATGACGCGGCCCTCGTCGTCGAGCACGACCATGCCGTGCTGCTGCCCGCCGACCGAGATCGCCTCGACGCCGTCGAACCCGCCCGCATCCGCCACCGCCGTGAGGAGTGCACCCCACCATGCGGCGGGGTCGACCTCGGTGCCGTCGGGATGTGGAGCGCGGCCGGAGCGCACGAGCGCGCCGGTCGCGGCATCCCGGATCACGACCTTGCACGACTGCGTCGACGAGTCGACGCCGGCGACGAGCGCCATCGCGGTCCCGCCGGCCCTCAGCGCGCGCCGAGCAGGTGCTCGGTCGCGAGCTGCTGCAGGCGCACGAATCCGAAGCCCTTGCCGCCGAGGTACGCGTCCGCGTCGAAGTCCTCGAACGCCGAGCGGTCGGCGAGGAAGTCGTCGTAGGTCTCGCCCTCGCCGAGGGTCGGCTGCGCGAGCTCGCCGACCTTCGCCGCGGCGAGCGCCTCCTGCACCTCGGGGTCGGCGCGGAACGCCGCGGCCCGCTCCTTGAGGAGCAGGTAGGTGCGCATGTTCGCGGCGGCCGAGTCCCACACGCCGGTCTCGTCCTCGGTGCGCGACGGCTTGTAGTCGAAGTGGCGGGGGCCGTCGTAGGCCGGAACGCCGCCGGGCCCGCCGTTCTCCAGGAGGTCGACGAGCGCGAAGGCGTTGTGCAGGTCGCCGTGCCCGAACACGAGGTCCTGGTCGTACTTGATGCCGCGCTGGCCGTTGAGGTCGATGTGGAAGAGCTTGCCGTGGTAGAGCGCCTGCGCGATGCCGGCGGCGAAGTTGAGGCCCGCCATCTGCTCGTGCCCGACCTCGGGGTTGAGGCCGACGAGCTCGGGGCGCTCGAGCGAGTCGATGAACGCGATGGCGTGGCCGAGGGTCGGCAGCAGGATGTCGCCGCGCGGCTCGTTCGGCTTCGGCTCGATGGCGAAGCGGATGTCGTAGCCCTTGTCGGTCACGTAGTCGCCGAGCAGGTTCACGGCCTCGCGGTAGCGCTCGAGGGCGGCGCGGATGTCCTTGGCCGAGTCGTACTCTGCGCCTTCGCGGCCGCCCCACATGACGAAGGTCTTCGCGCCGAGCTCGGCGCCGAGGTCGAGCTGGCGGAACACCTTGCGGAGCGCGAAGCGGCGCACCTGGCGGTCGTTCGAGGTGAAGCCGCCGTCCTTGAACACGGGCGCCGAGAAGAGGTTCGTCGTGACCATCGGCACGATGAGGCCGGTGTCGGCGAGCACGTCCTTCAGCCGGTCGATCTGCTTCTGGCGCTCAGCGTCGGACGAGCCGAAGGCGAAGAGGTCGTCGTCGTGGAAGGTGAGGCCGTAGGCGCCGAGTTCGGCGAGCTGCTCGACGACGTGCACGACGTCGAGCGCGCTGCGGGTCGGGCCGCCGAAGGGGTCGGTGCCGTTGTAGCCCACGGTCCAGAGGCCGAAGGAGAACTTGTCGTCGCGGGTGGGCGCGCTGGCCATGGGTGATCCGCCTTTCAGCGTCATCGATGATTTGTTGGCAAGATAAACATAACCCCGTGGCATTCGCCGCGCAACTCGGCGGCGTGATGCCGACGTCCAGAAACTTTCGCGGCTAGAATTCGAAACATGACAACGGATGCCGCGCCCGAGCGCGTCACGCTCGCCGACATCGCCGCCGAGGCGGGCGTGTCGCTCGCCACGATCTCGAAGGTCCTGAACGGACGGTCGGACGTCGCGGCAACGACCCGTGCCCGCGTCGAGCACGTGCTCGCCGAGCGTGGCTACCGGCGCCGGGGCGGTGGCCGCTCGGAGGCGCGGGCCGAGCTCATCGAGCTCGTCTTCCACGAGCTCGACCCGATCTGGTCGATGGAGGTCATCGACGGCGTCGAATCCGTCGCCAAGGAGCACGGGCTGAGCGTCGTCCTCACCGTCAGCGGCACCCGGCACTCGCCCGACCCCGACTGGGTGGAGGGCGTGATGCGGCGCCGCCCGGTCGGCGTGGTGCTCGTCTTCAGCGACCTGGCCCCCGAGCACCACGAGCAGCTGAACTCACGTGCCATTCCCTTCGTCATCGTGGATCCGGCGGGCGACCCCTCGCCCGACGTGCCGTCGGTGGGGTCGGCGAACTGGTCGGGCGGCCTCGCCGCGACGCGGCACCTCATCGAGCTCGGCCACCGGCGCATCGCGGCGATCACCGGACCGGCCGACATGATGTGCTCGCTCGCGCGCATCGACGGCTACCGGTCGGCGATGAACTCGGCGGGGCTCCCGATCGACGAGGACCGGATCCGCTTCGGCGACTTCCACGTCTCCGGAGGACGTGATCGCGCACGCGAACTGCTCGACGCACCGGCATCCGAGCGCCCGACCGCGATCTTCGCCGGCAGCGACATGCAGGCCCTCGGTGTCCTCGAGGCGGCGCGCGAGCGCGGCATCCGGGTCCCGGAGGACCTGTCGGTCGTCGGCTACGACGACATCCCGCTCGCCCGCTGGCTGACGCCGAAGCTCACGACCGTCCACCAGCCGCTCCGTCGCATGGGCGAGGAGGCGGCCCGGCTCGCCATCCGCCTCGCCGAGGACCCGCTCGAGGCGGGCGCAGCGACGCCGCGCATGGATCTCGCGACGAGTCTCGTCGTGCGCGACAGCACGGCGCCGCCGGCCTGAGCCGGATCACCGGGTCGCGGACTCCCCATCGCTGCGGGCGAGGCCGGCCTCGTACGCGATGATCACCGCGTGCACCCGATCGCGCGCGCCGAGCTTGGCGAGCAGCCGCCCGACGTGCGTCTTCACCGTCGTCTCCGAGATGAAGAGGTCCGCCGCGATCTCGCCGTTCGTGCGCCCCCGGGCGATGAGCGCGAGCACCTCGCGCTCGCGCTCGGTGAGCGACGCGACGAGGTCCGAGGGGGCGGACGCCGCGCCCGGTCGCGGTCGGCCCACGAAGTTCTCGATCATGCGCCGGGTCACGGTCGGTGCGAGCAGGGCGTCGCCGTCGTGCACGGCGCGGATGCCGGCGACGAGCAGTTCGGCCTGCACGTCCTTCAGCAGGAACCCGCTCGCGCCCGCGTGCAGCGCGTCGTAGACGTACTCGTCGAGGTCGAACGTCGTGAGCATCACGACACGCACGGCCGGGCCGTGCTCGGCGATGATCCGGCGTGTCGCCTCGATGCCGTCGGTTCGCGGCATCCGCACGTCCATCAGGACGACGTCCGGGGTGAGGTCGCGCACCGCCTCGACCGCCTGCTCGCCGTCGGCGACCTCGCCGACGACCTCGATATCGGGCTCGATCTCGAGGATCATGCGGAATCCGGTGCGCACGAGCGCCTGGTCGTCGACGACGAGCACGCGGATGGCGCCGCCGATCGATGCCGCCTCCGGCCCCGGACGCGGCTCCGGCTCGGCCTCGCTCATGCGGCCTCCCACGGCAACTCGGCGGAGAGTTCGCACCCACCGCCCTCGTGCGGCCGGACGTGGAGCGAGCCGCCGTACAGCGCCACGCGCTCGCGCAGGCCGGCGAGGCCACTTCCGCCCGAGTCCGAGCGGGTGGCCGCCGCCATGTCGGGCCCGGCGCCGTCGTCGCGCACCCGGAGCCGGAGTGCGGTGTCGCCGTAGTCGACGTCGACGCGCGCCCCGGTGGCTCCCTCCGCGTGGCGCAGCGCGTTCGTCAGGCCCTCCTGCAGGAGCCGGTACGCGGTCACGTCGAGCGCGGCCGGGAGTTCGCGCGCCTCGCCCGTGACCGAGACCGACACCGGGAGCCCGGCAGCGGTGACGCGCTCGGCGAGTCGATCGAGGTCGCCCAGTCCCGGCGCCGGCGCTCGGTCGGCGGCTTCGTCGGTGCGCAGCACGCCGACGAGGCGTCTCATCTCGCCGAGCGCCTCACGACCGACGGATTCGACCGATTCGAGCGCCGTCCGCTCGACCTCCTGCTCGGGAGCCAGGCGACGACGGACCGCCGCGGCCTGCACGGTCATCACCGAGAGGCTGTGCCCGACGATGTCGTGCAGCTCCCGTGCGATGCGGTTGCGCTCCTCGGCGATCGCCCGCGACTCCCGCTGCAGGGTCGCCGCCCGCCGCTGCTCGCGAACCTGGACCGTCGTGCGCACGAGGGCGCCGACGAGCCAGCCGATCACCCATGGCGCGAGCCAGACGAGCGCGAAGACGCGGTCCTCGAGGGTCGCGTTGAGCGGATCGGACCAGGCCCACACCGCCCAGAGGCCCGCTCCGAGCGCAAGACCCCACAGCGAACGAGGCATGGGCGTCAGGCGGCCGACCGTGTACACCGCGACGAGCGGGGCGAGCAGCACCGAGTAGCCCTCCGGCGCGCCGAACACCGCGAACTCGAGCGCGAGGACGCCGGCGACGCCGGCGAGGGTGCCGAGCGGATGCCGCCTCCGCAGCACGAGGAGCCCCGCGGCGAGGCCGAACGCGAGCGCACGGGCCCACGCCGGGCCGGGGGCATTCAGCGAGCCCACGTCCGCCCAGACCTCGAGCTGCGCGATCACGAACACGACCGCGGCGACCGCGATGTCGAATGCCCGGATCCTCGCCTGCACGTGGGGATGCTACGCCCGTCGGCGCCCCCGGGGCATCCTCCCGCGGGAGGATGCGCCGGATCGTCCCGAGGTCCACCCGATTCGTGCCCGGGCGCGACGCCGCGGCATCCGCTCGCCCCTACCGTCGGCAGCGACCGCACCTCACCGAACCGGCATCGAAGGAGATCGACCATGAGCGACCGCACCACGACCGTCGCACGCGACGCAGCCCCCGCCACGCCCGACCCCGCCGCCCCGACCGTCTCGGCCCGGCGCGCCCGCCTGATCGCCGTCATCGCCTGGGCGATGGCGGCGTTCGGCACGGTCGCGGGCCAGCTGCACGCGCTGAGCCGCGTCGCCGCGCACCCCGAGGACCTCGAGTCGCCGCTGCTCGCTTCGTGGGCCGTGCCGGCTCAGGACGCGCTGCGGCCGCTGCTCGACTGGGGCGACCCGACGCTCGTCTACTGGACCTACGGCAAGATCTGGCTCCCGGTGGCCCTCGCCTTCCTCGCCGCAGCGGCCCTCGCGTACCGCGATCGCCGGCCGGTCGGCGGCGAGCGGGTGCTGTGGTCGGTCCAGCTCGGCGCGTACGGACTCCTGGCGCTCGCGCTCGCCGGCGACTACTACACGCCGTGGACGGACGCGTTCTTCCTGGTCGGGCTCATCGCGTTCGCGGTCATCGGCCTCGGCGGCATCCCCCTCGGCATCGTGCTCCTTCGGCGCGGGTTCCGACCGCGCGCGACCGCGTGGCTGCTGATCGCGATGCTGCCGTTCTTCTTCGTCATCACCGAGGTCACCTCGATGGGCAGCGCGATGCTTCCGCTCATGTGGGGGTGGGCGATCGCGGCGGAGTCGGTCGCGCGGCGCGCGGCCGCGGCATCCGCCGCCTGACGCCTGGCGGCGCCCCGGATCGACCCGGGGCGCCCTGCCGGCGGAGGACGGGTCGACGTAGAGTCGAGCCATAGGGGAGAACACACTGCACGCGGTCGCACGGCCGCACCTGAGCGACACCGTCCAGAACTCGGGCTGGTCGATCGCGGTCACGGCCGGCGACGGGCGCGTACTCGACGTCGAGGTCGTGCACCCGAGGGAGATCGGCGCCGAGGGCGACGAGGCGGCGATCCGCGCGAAGCTCGCGAAGCGCTACGACGTCTCGGACCTCGCCTTCGATCGCGGTTTCGAGGAGACCGACGACGGCCTCCGCGAGCCGGTGATCCGGATCACCGGGCTGCGCGGGGCGTCGTAGCGGTCGCTGTCGTCAGGCCGCGCCCGCGACCGGGATCGGCCGGGTGAGCGGCGGCTCCGCCGCTCGGCGCGACGCGACGAGCGCGCGGTGCACGCGCCAGGCGGCGAACACGGCGAGCACGCTCACGCCGAGGTGCATCCACAGGAATCCGTCGACGAGTCCGGCGCCGAGCAGCACGCCCGCGACGAGCGGACCGGCCGCGGTGAACGCCGTCTGCAGCGCCGCCATGGTGCCGAGCGTCTGGCCGACCATGCCCTTGGGCGCGAGCGACGCCGTGAGCGGGTTCAGCACGGGGCTGTAGATCGTCTCGCCGACCGCGAAGACGCCGTAGGTCATGACGAAGATCGCCGCGGCGAGGCCGGGGGCCAGTTGCGCCGCCGAGAGCCCGAGCCACGCGATCACCCAGATCGCACCGACGCCCATGAGCAGCACGGGCGCGCTGCGCTTGGCAGTGAGACGCACCATGACCACCTGGATCGCGACGATCACGAGGCAGTTCACGGCCGCCGCAGTGCCGATCACGGTCGGGTCGACGCCCAGCACGGTGATGCCGTAGGCGGGCAGGCCCGCCTCGAACTGCGCGTAGAAGCCGAGCGCGAGGGTGATCGTCACGATCGCGGTCCAGCGGAGGGCCGGGGTGGCGAAGATGATGCGCAGGATGCCGCGCGAGCGCGCCTCGACGGCGCGGATCGAGCCGGTCGGGTCGGCCGCGAACTCGGTGGGCACGACGGCGCCCCGGCCGGCCAGCCAGATGATGGCGGATGACACGGCGAATCCCGCCGCCGCCATGAGGAAGCCGACGTCGAGGCCGTCGTGACGGTCGAGGTCGACCAGGAGCCCGGCGATGAACGCCCCCGCGGCCATGCCGAGCGCCTCGCCCGTGAACTTGTAGGCGAAGACCTTGCGGCGGTCGTCGCTCGAGGACCACTGCAGCGCCAGCACCTGCTTCGCGGGAGCGGCGGCCGAGAGGCCCATGCCGAACACGAGCATGCCCGCGAGGAACGCGCCGGGCTCGTCGGCGACGATGAGCGAGGCCGCGGCGGCGGCGCCGATCAGCTGGGCGGCGACGGCGACCCGCACGGGCGGGAACCGGTCGCTGAGCCGGCCCGCGAGGGGCGCGGCCACGAGCGCTCCGACCGAGAAGAGCGAGGCCGCGCCCGCCGCGACGAGTGCGCCCCAGCCCCTCGTCTCGGCGGCATAGGCGTACTGGTAGGGCAGGATCCCGCCCCATCCCAGGGAACCGATGCTCGAGGCGAGGACGAGCAGCATCGCGCGCACGGGCGCACTCCTTTCGCGTGGTCGATCGCGGAGCGATCGATGACGGATGCCGCGGCCGGTCGCCGCGGCGACACCCTCGCCATCCACGGCTTCGGTGTCGAATACTTCGATGTCGAAATCTTAGCAACCGAAAGCGGTGTGCGAGAATTCCCGCATGGCGAGACGCGGGCCGAGTGCGGCCGAGCAGCACCGCAGGGCCGTCGCGGCCTACGTCGCCGCGGGTGGCGAGGAGTCGGTGCAGCGCGTGATCACGGCCGTGCAGGGCCTCTCGCGGAAGCTCGACCAGTGGTACGCGCGGCAACTCGCCGACCTCGGCATCACGGCGGGCGAATGGGCGGTGGTCGCGACGCTCGCGAAGGACGGCGGAGCGCTCACCCCGAGCCAGCTCGCCGACCTCACGAACGTTGCGCCGTCATCGATGACCCACCGGCTCGACAAGCTCGTCGAGCGCGGCTTCGTGGAGCGCACTCCCGACGCCGAGAACCGCACGCGCATCCTCGTGAAGCTCACCGAACCCGGCTGGGAGTTCTTCAGCCTCGCGATCCGCGGCTCCGACGTGGTCGAGTCCGACGTGCTGCAGGACCTCGGCGACGCCGAGCGCGGCGAGCTCGCCCGCCTGCTCGAGGTCGTGATCGCCCGGCTCGACGACGTCGACGCCTGAATCTCAGACGGGGTCGGGCATCGCGCCGCCCGAGGCCAGGTGATCGAGGATCGCGCTGCGCCACTCGGCGATGTACGCCGCGTACCCGTCGGCGAAGCGCGCGAGGTCCGCCGCGGCATCCGTCGTCGTGGCGGTGAGGTCGTACCCGACGCGTACGCGGGTTCCGCCCTCGACGTCGTCGAGCTCGACCGTCACGGTGCCGGCCGTCCACCGCTCGGCCACGCGCGCGTAGCGCACGCCGCGGCCCGGCTCGCAGTCGAGCACGATCCACGTCGTCAGGCGATCGCGGTCGTCGCGGGTCTGCCAGACCGTGCCGACCTCGAGGTCGTCGGGGTCGCCGACGAAGAAGCTCGGGACCCAGCCCGGTACCCACAGTTCCTCGCCGCGGGCCGTGAACAGCCGGAACGCCGCGCGTCGGGTGAGCGGGAGCTCGAACTCCTCCCGCAGGACGGCGCGCGCCCCGACCGATCCGCCCGGTGAGGCGGTCATCGATCGACCGCCTCGGCGCTCGGGATCGCGGCGATGGCGTCGACCTCGACCAGCGCGCCCGGGCGGGCAGGGGCGACCATGAGGACGGTCACGGCGGTGCGGTGCGCGCCCCACACCGCCGCGCTCGCGGCGAAGCCGTCGGCGGGATCGATGCCGGGCGCCAGGTGGATGGTGAGCTTCACGACGTGCTCGGGCCCCGTGCCCGCCGCGGCGAGCACGGCGAGCACGTTGCGCAGCGCCTGCTCGGTCTGCGCGCGGAGACCCCTGAGCAGCGTTCCCGACGCGTCGATGCCGTTCTGCCCGCCCACGAAGAGCAGCGGGCCCGCCGGGGCGATCATCCCCTGCGCGAAGGCCGGACTGGTCGGAAGCTCGTCGGGATCGACCGGCGTGACGTGGGTCATGGCAGGCTCCTCTCGGGTCGCTCCGAGTCTGCCCCACCCGACCGACATGCCGCCGGCCGACCCGTGGCCGAGGAGATGCTCACCCGTCGACCCGCTCGATCGACACCGCGGCGTGCAGCGCACGGCGGTGGTCGACGACGCGGACCGGCCCCTCGAGGCGCACCGGATGCGCGTCCACCAGGTCGCCGCTCGAGCGGCCCGCGGAGAGCACGATCCCGCCCGGCTCGACGATGCGCTCGCCCGTGCGCGAGGTGAACGATGCGAGATCGGCCGGCACCGTGAAGCGCACGTCGGCCGCGGCGCCCGGCTCGAGCTCGACCCGGGCGAAGCCCACGAGCCGTTGCACGGGTCGTACGACCGATGCGACCGGGTCGTGCAGGTAGAGCTGCACGACCTCGGCCCCCGCACGATCGCCCGCGTTCCGCACGCGCAGGCGCACCGTGACCGCGCCGTCCGTCGCGATCGACGACTCGCCTCCCGTGAACGCCGCCCACTCGAAGCTCGAGTAGCCGAGCCCGTGACCGAAGGGGAAGGCCGGCGTCGGGTCGATGTTCGACACGTCGCTCGCCCGCGCGAGCGGCGGCGCGAGATAGGTCGTCGGCTGGGCGCCCGGCGTCGCCGGGATCGACACGGGCAGGCGTCCGCTCGGGTTCACGCGGCCGCTCAGCACGCCGGCTATCGCACCGGCACCCTCCTCGCCCGCGAAGAAGGCCTGCACGATGCCCGCAGCCTCGGAGGTCGCGCGCCCGAGCGCGTACGGGCGTCCCGCCAGCAGCGCCAGCACGGTCGGCGTCCCGGTGTCGAGCACCGCGTCGACGAGCGCCTGCTGCGCGCCCGGCAGCGCGAGCGTCTCGGCGTCGCAGCCCTCGCCGCTGGTTCCGCGGCCGAAGAGCCCGGCGCGGTCGCCGAGCGCGAGCACGACGAGGTCCGCGGATGCCGCGAGCGCGACCGCCTCGTCCAACCCGTCGGTCTCGCCGCCGTCCACGCTCGTGCCGACCGCGTGCCGGACCTCGCTGCCGGGGAACTCCGCGCGGAGCGCCGCGAGCAGCGTCGGGATGCGGATGCCCATCTCGACGCCCGGATGCTGCGTCACGACGTGCGTGGGGAAGGAGTAGCAGCCGAGCATCGCATACGGGTCGTCGGCGTTCGGCCCGATCACCGCGACCACGGGCGGCGAGGCCGCGCCGGCGGGATCGACCGGCAGGGTGCCGTCGTTCCTGACGAGCACGACCGCGCGTTCGGCGAGTTCGCGCGCGAGCGCGCGGTTGGCGGCGGAGTCGAGGTCGATGCGTCCGCGCAACCGGTCGGCGTGCGCCGCGTCGGCGTCCGCGAGGTCGGCGTCGGCGAGTCCGAGGCCCGCGAGCGCGGGCGGCACCGGCGACCAGTCGGCGTCGAGCAGGCCGAGCTCGGCCTTCTGCCGCAGGACGCGCTGCAGCGCGGTGTCGACGAGCGACACCGGCACCGCGCCCGCCGCCACGGCCGCGCGCAGCGGCTCGCCGAACGCCTTGACCGTCGGCAGCTCGACGTCGATGCCGGCCTCGAGCGCCGCGGCCGCGGCATCCGCCCACGTGTCGGCGACGCCGTGCAGCAGCTTCAGGAACGCCACCGCGAAGTAGTCCGCGACGACCGTGCCGTCGAAGCCCCACGTCTCGCGGAGGAGCTCGGTGAGCAGCCAGCGGTCGGCGGCCGACGGCACGCCGTCGAGGTCGGAGTACGAGTTCATGACGCTGCGCGCCCCGCCCTCGCGGATCGCCATCTCGAACGGCGGCAGCAGCACGTCGCCGAGTTCGCGGGGCCCGATCGACACGGGTGCGAGGTTGCGCCCGGCCCTCGAGGCCGAGTACCCGACGAAGTGCTTCAGCGTCGCGACGACGCCGGATGCCTCGAGCCCGCGCACGTACGCCGTGCCGACCGCTCCGACGAGGTACGGGTCCTCGCCGATGGTCTCCTCGACGCGGCCCCAGCGCGCGTCGCGGACGACGTCGAGCACGGGTGCGAGGCCCTGGTGCACGCCGACGGCGCGCATGTCGGCGCCGATGCGGCGCGCCATCCGCTCGACGAGCAGCGGGTCGAACGACGCGCCCCATGACAGCGGGACCGGGTACGCCGTGGCGCCCCAGGCGGCGAAGCCCGCGAGGCACTCGTCGTGCGCGAGCGCCGGGATGCCGAGCCGGTTGGCCCCGGCGATGCGCTGCTGCATGCGCGCGAGCGAGAGCGCGCCGACCGCCGCGTCGACCGGAGCCGTGCCGAACGGGCGCGTCACCTGGCCGAGGCCGGAGGGGAGCAGCGCGTCGAGGTCGACGTCGTCGTTCAGGTCGTGCTGGTGCGGGGCGACGTCGCCGCCGCCGTCGTCGGCCGCGCCGACCCACACGCCGTACAGCTGCGCGAGCTTCTCGTCGAGCGTCATCTCCGACATGAGCGCGGCCACGCGCTCGTCGATCGGTCGGGACGCGTCGCGCCACGCGGCATCCGGCGCCTGCAGGGTGCCGCCCCGCGCGGTCGCTCCGCCGAACGGGGTCGAGCCGTCGAGCGCGGTCATCCCTTCACCGCCCCGGTGAGGCCGCCGACGATCCGACGCTCGAACACGCTGAAGAAGATGAGCGCGGGGATCATCGACAGGGACGTGAACGCGAGCACCTTGGCCGTGTCGACCGAGTACTCCGAGGAGAACGCCTGCACGCCGAGGGGCAACGTGAACGCCGCCTGGTCGTTGAGGATGAACAAGGGGAGGAGGTAGCTGTTCCAGCTTCCGATGAACGCGAGGATGCCGACGGTCACCACGCCCGGGATCGAGAGCGGGAGCACCATCCGCCAGAAGAAGCCCAGTCGGCTGCAGCCGTCGATCGCGGCGGCCTCCTGGATCTCCTCGGGGATCGCACGAAGGAACGGCACCAGGATGATGATCGTGGCCGGGAGCGCGAACGCGACCTGCGGCAGGATGACGCCACCGAGGGAGTTCATCAGGCCGAGCGAGCGGACGACGATGTAGAGCGGCGTGATCGCCACCGTCAGCGGGAACATCAAGCCGGCGGCGAAGAGGGCGTAGAGCGCCCCCCGCCCGGCGAAACGGTACCGGGCCAGGACGAAGCTCGCCATGAGGCCGAGCACGATGACGCCGAGCGTCGTGGCGATGCCGACGATCGCGGAGTTCAGCACCTGTCGCCAGAACACCTCGCCGGTCAACACATCGAGGTAGTTCGCGAAGACCCACGGGTCCGGCATCCCCGACGGGTCGACGGTGATCTGCGAGTTCGTGCGGAAGCCGCCGACGATGATGTAGGCGATCGGCGCGAGCATCAGGCCGATCACGATCAGCGCGACGAGATACACGATCGGGCTCGCGGCCCGCAGCCCGGACGACCTGGGTCCCCGGCTCCGTCGGTCCAGTGGAATCACCGCGGCGGCGGTCTCGGGATAGGCGGTCATCCGTGGAACCGGCCCTTCTTCTTCTGATCTCCGGTGATCGCGCCTTCGGTGTCGCGTCGGAGGACGAATCGCTGGTAGACGAGTGCCACCACGAGCGAGATGACGAACAGCACGACGGCCACGGCGTTGCCGTACCCGAAGTTGCCGGCATTCCTGCCTTCGGCCACCATGTACGTCGCCATGGTGGAGGTGCCGGCGGTCGAGGCGACGTACTGGCCCCAGATGATGTACACGAGGTCGAACAACTGGAGTGATCCGATGATCGACAGGAAGGCCCAGATCCGGAGCGTCGGCCCCATGAGCGGCAGCGTGATGTGGCGCTGGATCTGCCAGAACGTCGCACCGTCGATCGCGGCGGCCTCGTTGAGCTCCTCCGGGATGCCCTGCAGGCCCGCCAGGAAGAGGATGACGGCGAAGCCGATGTACTTCCAGGTGATGATGCCCATCAGCGTCCAGATCGCGAGGTCGGGATTGCTCAGCCAGTCCTGGGCGAGGAAGCCCAGGCCCGCCTTCTCGAGCAGGTCGTTGACCGCGCCGTTGGTCTGGAGCATGAGGCTCCAGCCGGTGCCGACGACGACCTCGGCGATCACGTACGGGACGAAGATGAGGACCCGGATGATCGACTGGCCGCGCATCCGGCGATTCAGGAGCAGGGCGAGCAGGAACGCGGCCGGCCCCTGCAGCAGCAGCGACAGCACCACGATGGTGCCGTTGTGCAGCACCGCCTCCTGGAAGGCGGTGTCCTGGATGATGGTGACGTAGTTCCGGAATCCGATGAAGTCGGTGGGCGGTCCATAGCCCTTCCAGCTGAAGAAGCCGTAGTACGCGGCCATGACGACCGGGAAGATCACCAGGCCGAGGAACACGATCAGTGCCGGTCCGACGAGCAGGGCGATCTCGAGCCTGGCGCCCCAGCCGACCCCGCGGCGCCGCCGGGGGGACGGGGGCGCCGCCTGGGCGGCGCCCCCGTCGTGGTGCGCGGGCCCTGCCGGCACGTCGATCTCCGTCGCAGAGTCCACGCGAGCGGTCATCGCCGGATCACTCCTTGGCGGCGGCCGCGTCGACGGCCTCGATGATCTGCTCCGGCGAGCCGCTGCCGGCGAGCATGTCGACGACCGCGACGTTCAGCGCGTTGCCGACGTTCTGCCCGTAGACCGTGTCGAGCCACTGCGATGCATACGGCGCCGCGTTGTACGCCTCGAGGATCGCCTGGAGGTAGGGCTCCGTGACGGCCTCCTGGGCGACCGTGTTCACGGGCGGTGCGTTGAACGCCTCGTAGTAGGCCTTCTGCACGTCGGCGGTGCCGATGTAGTTGAGGAAGTCGACGCACGCGTCGGGGGCGTCCACCGAGCACGAGTACCCGTCCACGCCACCCATCATCGAGCCGGGCTCACCGTCGCCGCCCTCGACCTCGGGGAAGGGGAACCAGGCCAGGTCGGGGAGCGGCTGCTGGTCGGGCGTCAGCGAGGCGATCACACCCGGGTCCCACGCGCCCATGAGTTCCATCGAGGCCTCGTGGTTCGCGACGAGACCGGCAGAACTGCCGGCGCCCTGCTGGGCCGACGTCGTGAGGAAGCCCTGGTTGAAGGGCTCGGTCGCGGCGAAGTCCTGGAGGTCCTCGCCGGCGCGGATCCAGCATTCGTCGCTGAAGTCGCGTTCGTCAGCGGCCTTGGCGAGCGTGTCCGGGCTGCACTCGCGGAGAGCGAACCAGTAGTACCAGTGCGCGGCCGGCCAGGCGTCCTTCGCGCCGAGCGCGACCGGCGCGATCCCCGCGTCCTTCAGCTTCGAGACGGCGTCGTCGAACTCGTCCATCGTGGTGGGGTTCTCGGTGATGCCGGCCTCGTCGAACAGGTCCTGGCTGTAGAACATGCCGCCGGGAAGCACTGCGACGGGCATCGCGTAGATCTTGCCGTCGAGGGTGTTGGCCGAGTACGCGGCTTCCGGGATCTCCTCGGCGGCCGCCCCGGCGATGCTGTCGGTGAGGTCCTTGAGCTGGCCCGCCTCGACCATCGCCGCCATCTTGCCGCCACCGCGCTGGAGGAAGACGTCCGGTGCGTCACCGGCATTGAGCGCGGTCTGGAGCTTGCCGTCGAGGTCTTCGTTCTGGATCGCCTGGACGTCGATCGTGACCCCGGGGTTGTCGGCTTCGAAATCGGCGACCGTCGTGTCCCAGAATTCCTTCCCCGGTCCCGTCGAGGCGTTGTGCCAGAGCGTCATTGCGACGTCTCCTCCGTCGCTCTGCGAGTCTCCCGCGCTGCACGCCGCGAGAGCGCCGGCCGTGAGGAGTGCGGCGGTTCCGGCCGCCGCGATCCTGCCGATGCTGCGTCTGTTCATCATTGAACCTCTCGAAATTTTCGACTGCTACGTCGAAAGTGATCTGGACGTGTCGAATATACGCCGCAGACGATATGCGGTCAAGCGCAACATATTCGGCGGGGCGACATCCGTTCGGGGCTCGGCGAACCTAGAGTGGGGCGCGTGACCGATCGCACCGCAAGCTCCGGAAGTTTCGACGGGGTGCACCGCCGGAATCTCGCGAGGATCCTCGGGCTCGCCCATCTCGAGGGGCCCCTGTCGCGCGCGCGCATCACCTCGCTCACGGGGCTCAACCGATCGACCGTCGCCTCGCTTTCCGGGGAGCTCGTCGACCTCGGCCTGGTGGAGGAGCGGGCACCCGATCCCACGAACCGCGTCGGCCGCCCCTCGCCGGTCATCGCGCCGCATCCCGGCGTGGTGGCGGTGGCGGTGAACCCGGAGGTCGACGCCGTGACGATCGCCGCCGTCGGACTGGGCGGCCGCATCGACGCGCGCGAACGCATCGAGGTCGACGACCTCGTGAGTCCCGAGCGCACCGCGCTGCTCGTCGCCGACGCGATCCGGCGCTGGCGCGACGGCGACCTCGCCCACGCCAGGTTCGCCGGCGTGGGCCTCGCCGTACCCGGGCTCGTGCGCACGTCGGACGGGCTCGTGCGATTCGCGCCGCACCTCGAGTGGCGCGACGCGCCGGTGCGCGAGTTCGTCGAGGAGGCCACCGGCCTGCCGACCACGGTCGGCAACGACGCGAGCCTCGGCGCGCTCGCCGAGCACCTGTTCGGTGCGGGGCGCGGCGTCGACGACCTCGTGTACCTCAACGGCGGCGCGAGCGGCATCGGCGGCGGGCTCGTCGTGCACGGCCGCGCCGTGGGCGGTCACAGCGGCTACGCGGGCGAGTTCGGGCAGAACCGGCCGGGCATCGCCACGACGGACGACCGTCGGGCCGACGGCGGCGTGCTCGAGGACGAGGTCGGTCGCGCCCGGCTGCTCGAGACCGTCGGGCTGCGCTCGGCCGACGAGCCGACGCTCGCCGGAGCCATCCGCTCGGCCCTCGGAACGGGCGACCCGGCGATCGCCGCCGAGCTCGACCGGCAGCGCCGGATCCTCGCGACCGCGCTCGCGAACGCCGTGAACGTGCTGAACCCGTCCCTCGTGATCCTCGGCGGGTTCCTCGCCACGCTCGCGGAGCAGGATCCCGACGCGCTGCGCACCGCCGTGGCGGCCCAGGCGATGCCCGCCGCGATGGAGGACGTCGAGGTCGTGGTGGCAGCGCTGGGTGAGGACCGCCTGATGATCGGCGCCGCCGAACTCGCCTTCGCGAGGCTGCTCGACGACCCGCTCTCGGTCGCCCGCTGAGTCGCCCGCGCGCCGCCGTCGGTCCGCCCGTCGCGCCCCGATCCACGCGCCGGTGCGGCCTCGGCTTGCGTGACCGGGGGGCCGTCCCGCTAGAATCGAACCTCAGTCGAATCGATTCGAGGCCGCACCGGCCGAGATCGCTCCCGGCGGCGCCCCACGGGGCGCCGTTCCTGTTCGCCCGGCGCCCGACGGCGTGCGCCAGCGCAGCCGCCTCCGCACGACCGCCACTCCAGCACGCCTCGGGAACCGCCATGTCCACCGCCTCCATCCCCATCGTCCGCCCGGACGACTACACCGCTGCCCGCCACCCCGGCGACCTGCTGAGCCGACGCCAGCGGCTCGTCTACGTCCTGGTGCTCGGCGCGCTCACCGCGCTCGGTCCGTTCACGGTCGACCTGTACCTGCCGGCCTTCCCGGCGCTCGAGTCCGAGTTCGGCGTCGGCCCCGCGGCCGTGCAGATCACGCTCACGGGCACCATGATCGGGTTCGGCCTCGGCCAGCTCATCGTCGGCCCCTGGAGCGACAAGGTCGGTCGCCGCCTGCCGCTCATCCTCGCGACCGCGCTCCACATCGTGGCGTCGGTCGCCGCGGCGCTCGCGCCCGACATCGCCTGGCTCGCGTTCTTCCGCCTCATGCAGGGCTTCGGCGCGGCCGCGGGCGGCGTCGTCGCGATGGCCATGGTCCGCGACCTGTTCGGCGGCAAGCCGCTCGTGCGCATGCTCTCGCGCCTCGCGCTCGTCAACGGCCTGGCACCGGTACTCGCGCCGGTCATCGGGTCGCAGCTGCTCGCCTTCATGGACTGGCGCGGCGTGTTCTGGGTGCTCGCCGGCTACGGCGTCGCCGTCGTGCTCGCGGTCGGGTTCCTGATCGTCGAGACGCTGCCCGAGTCGCGCCGTCACGTCGCAGGCCACTCGTCGATGCGCGAGCGCTACCGCGCGCTCTTCCGCGACCGCGTCTACCTCGGCGCCGCGATCATCGGCGGCATGACGTTCACCGGCCTGTTCGCCTACCTGACGACGTCGTCGTTCCTGTTCCAGCAGGTGTACGCCTTCACCCCGCAGGAGTACGGGCTCCTCTTCGCGGTCAACTCCGTCGGCGTGATCATCGGCGTGCAGACGTCGTCGCGCCTGATCCGCGGGCCGATCCCGCCGCAGTACGTGCTCGCGGGCACGACGATCGTGCATGCCGCGATGGCGATCGCGATCATCGTGCTCGACTCGTCGGGCGCCGGGTTCTGGGGCACGGCGATCCCGCTGTGGATCTACATCCTCGCGTGCGGGTTCACCTTCCCCGCCGTGCAGGTCCTCGCGCTCGCGCACCACGGCGCGGAGGCCGGCACCGCCGCGTCGCTGCTCGGTGCGCTGAACTTCGGCCTCGCGGGCATGATCTCGCCGCTCCTCGGCCTGTTCGGCGTCGACAGCGCCGTCCCGATGGCCGCGTTCATGCTCGGCGCGGCCGTGGTCGCGATCGCCTCGGTGTGGTTCCTCGTCCGCCCGAAGACGGTGCCCGCGCTCACCGACTGACCGGCGAGACGAGCGGATGCCGCGAGCCGCCGGCCGCGGCATCCGCTCGTCCCACGGCGTCGGGTCCCGGGACGGGAGCGGTCCGGGGCACGCGGTCCCGGTACCGCGCCGCGCCGCGTCGCCGCGATTAGCGTGTCTCCATGAGCGAACCCGCCAGCCACGACGCCGTCCGGACCGAGTCCTCCGGAGACGAGAGCCCGGAGGAGGTGACCGAACGCGGTCCGCAGACCGCGACGGGGGAGAGCCTCGAACCCGAGGCGCGCGAGGAGCGCACCGAGCACGTGGGGCGGTTCGTCCCGTTCGCAGCGGGGATCGCCTCGGTCGTCATCGCCGTGGTGCTCGGCCTCATCATCCTCCTGCGCGCCGAGACGCTGTTCGAGGTCGACGAGGAGTGGGCGGAGGACGTCTTCACCCTCCGCGGCCCGATCGGCGACGTCTTCGCGTTCGGCATGGATGCCCT
The DNA here is from genome assembly GCF_052748445.2 of Agromyces molybdatiresistens. Classification (NCBI taxonomy): domain Bacteria; kingdom Bacillati; phylum Actinomycetota; class Actinomycetes; order Micrococcales; family Microbacteriaceae; genus Agromyces; species Agromyces molybdatiresistens. The sequence goes on from NZ_CM188258.1 coordinate 1,152,340, forward strand.
CGGCGGCGGCATCATGGGCGTATTCGTCGTGCCGATCACCATCGCGGTGGTCCTGCTCGTGCTCCGCAGGCCGTGGGCCGCGCTGTACTTCGTGGTCGCCTCGGCGGCGAGCGCGCTGGTCGTGCAGGTCCTGAAGAACCTGTTCGGACGTGCCCGGCCGGAGGACATCCTCGTGATCTCCGACTTCGGCTCGTTCCCGTCGGGGCACGTGGCGAACGCCGCGACCATCGCCGTCACGCTCGGCATCATCTGGCCGCGGACCTGGGTCTGGGTGGCCGGCGGGATCTACACGCTCCTCATGGCGATCAGCCGCACCTACCTCGGCGCGCACTGGGTCACCGACACGATCGGCGGCGCGCTCGTCGGAGCCGGTGCCGCCCTCCTCGTCTGGACGCTCTTCGCCCAGAAGCTCGAGCGCGAACGCCTCGCCCGGTCCGCGATCATCGCCGAGCGCAACCGCGCGTTCGCGCAGTCGCACGTGACCCCGCCCGCCCGCCCCCGCGCCTGAGCACCGTCGCCCGGAGCCTGCCCCCGCGGGGAGCGCGTCAGCCGTCGCCGGCGCGCGCGGGCGCCAACCGCTCGATGCGCTGCAGGAGCTCGGCGGCGACGCTCACGGCGATCGCGGCGGGCTCCTTCGAGTGGATGCCGTCGATCCCGATCGGGGTCTCGATCCGGGCGAGCGCCGCGTCGTCGTGTCCGGCGGAGGCGAGCTGCGTGCGGAAGCGCGCCCACTTCGATCGCGAGCCGATGAGGCCGATCGAGCCGAGCCCGGGCGTCCGGAGGGCGGTGTCGCAGATCGCGAGGTCCTCGGCGTGGTCGTGCGTCATCACGAGCACGTGCGCGCCGGTCGGCAGGTCGGCGAGCGCCGCCTCGGGCACCGGAACGCGGTGCATGCGGATCGTCGCGACCGCGTCGGCGAACGGCCCGGATCCACCGGGCACCCCGGCGACGCGCGGCTCGCCGACCCGCTCGGGCGCCAGCATGGCCTCGCGCGAGTCGACCAGGTCGAGCTCGAGCGGATGCCGCGCGAGGATCCGGGCGAGCTCGAGGCCGACGTGCCCCAGGCCGAAGATCGCGACGGCCGGCACGACCGGCAGGGGCTCGAGCAGCATCGTGACCTCTCCTCCGCAGCACTGCACGCCGTAGTCGACGGCGGCCCGGTCGCTCAGGGTGAGCGTCAGCAGCTCGGGCTCGGCGGCGCCGGCGCCGAGCATCTCCCGTGCCCGGGTGAGCGCGGTCTGCTCGAGGTTGCCGCCGCCGACGGTCCCGACGACCGCGTCCGGCGCGACGACCATCTTCGCGCCGCCGTTGCGCGGGGCGTGACCGCGCACCATGGCGAGCGTGACGAGCACGCCCGGAGTCCGCTCCGCCCGGAGCCGCTGCACGGCGTCGACCCAGTCCATCGGTGCCCGTCCGTCAGTGCCCGGCGGTCAGGTGCCGGGTCCCGGCTCCGGCGGACACCGCGCCCGCCGGGGTGCCGTTCGTCCGCTCCGCGCCGCGTGCGCCGCTCGGGACGCTCTCGGCGGTGGCCCCCGCGCCATCCGCCGCCGTCTCGGCGGGGACCCGGTTCGCGGCCGCCCGCGCCGCCTCGATCGCCCAGAACACGGCCTCGGGCGTCGACGGCGCGCCGAGCTCGACCGAGTGCCCGGCCGGGCCGAACGCCGCGACGGCGTCGCGGATCGCCTCGCGCACGCTGAACGCGAGCATGAGGGGCGGTTCGCCGACCGCCTTCGAGCCGTAGACCGCGCCGTCCTCGTGCGCGCGCTCGAGGAAGTGCACGGTGAACTCGTCGGGCAGCTCCGAGAAGCTCGGCAGCTTGTAGGTGCTCGCCGAGGGCGTCAGCAGGCGGCCGCGGCCCGGACCGTCGGAGTCGTCCCACCGGAGCTCCTCGAGCGTCAGCCAGCCGACGCCCTGCATGAAGCCGCCCTCGACCTGGCCGAGGTCGATGAGCGGGGAGAGCGAGTCGCCGACGTCGTGCACGATGTCGACGCGGCGGATGCGCGTCGCGCCGGTGAACCCGTCGACCTCGACCTCGCTCGCCGCGACCCCGTAGGCGAAGTACTTGAACGGCGTGCCGGTCATCGTCGCCGGATCCCAGCCGAGTCCCTCGGTCCGGTAGAACCCCGCAGCGAACAGCTGCACGCGATCGGCGTAGGCGGCGGCCGCCACGTCGGCGAAGGCGACGGATGCCGCGGCGGCCGCACCGCCCGCGTCGTCGCCGTCGCTCGCGCCCCCGCCGGCGACGGCGTGCACCCGCCCGTCCGCGAATCGCACCGCGTCCTCGGCCACGCCGAGCAGGCGCGCCGCGACCGGCGTCATGCGCGACCGGATCTGCTCGCAGGCGTCCTTCACCGCCCCGCCGTTGAGGTCGGCGCCCGCGGATGCCGCCGTCGCCGACGTGTTCGGCACCTTGTCGGTGCGCGTCGGCGCGAGCCGCACCTGCGCGAGCGGCACCCCGAGCGCCGTGGCGGCGACCTGCAGCATCTTGGTGTGCAGGCCCTGCCCGAGCTCGGTGCCGCCGTGGTTCACGAGCACCGAGCCGTCGGAGTAGACGTGCACGAGCGCGCCGGCCTGGTTGTAGGCCGTGAACGTGAACGAGATGCCGAACTTCACGGGCGTGATCGCGAGGCCGCGCTTGACGTCGGGATCGGCCGCGTTCGCGGCGTCGATCGCGGTGCGGCGCGCCGCGACATCCGCCTCGTCGAGCACCCGCCGCCAGGCGGTGCCGAGCCGCTCCGCGTGCCGCACCTCCATGCCGTAGGGCGTGGTCTGCCCCGGCCGGTAGAGGTTGCGTTCGCGCAGCGTCGTCGCGTCGATCCCGAGGAGCGGGGCGACCCGGCCCAGCACGTCCTCGATCACGAACATGCCCTGCGGCCCGCCGAACCCGCGGAACGCCGTCTGCGACGTGATGTTCGTGCGCGCGATGCGGCCGTGCGCCGTGACGTCCGGGATCCAGTAGGCGTTGTCGAGATGGCAGAGCGCCCGGGCCAGCACGGGCTCGGAGAGGTCCAGGCTCCACCCGCCGTTCGACGTGAGTGTCGCCTCGAGGGCGAGGATGCGCCCGTCGTCGTCGAACCCGGCGCGCCACGTCGCGTGGAACGGGTGCCGCTTGCCGGTCATCGTCGTGTCCTGTGCGCGGGTCAGGCGCACGCGCACGGCCCGGCCTGTGCGCACCGCACCGAGCGCGGCGACCGCCGCGAGCCCGTGCGGCTGCATCTCCTTGCCGCCGAAGCCGCCGCCGAGGCGGAGCGACTGCACGGTCACCCGGTGCTTCGGCACGCCGAGCACGTGCGCCACGATCTCCTGCGTCTCCGACGGGTGCTGCGTGCTCGACTCGACGAACACCTGCCCCTCGGAGTCGACGTGCGCGAACGACGCGTGCGTCTCGAGGTAGAAGTGCTCCTGCCCGCCGACGACGCTCGTCCCCTCGAAGACGTGCGGCGCCGAGGCGAGGGCGGATGCCGCGTCGCCGCGCCGCACGGTGGGCGACGCGCCCTGGAACGAACCGGCGGCGATCGCCTCCTCGACCGTCACGATCGAGGGGAGGTCCTCGTACGCGACCTCGACGGCGGCGGCGCCGATCCTCGCCGCCTCGGCGGTCTCGCCCAGGACCCAGGCGAGGGCGTGGCCGTGGTACTGCGCCTCGTCGGGGAAGAGCGGTTCGTCGCCCTTCGCGCCGCCGTCGTTGACGCCGGGCACGTCGGCGGCCGTGAGCACGTGGACCACGCCGGGCACCGCGAGCGCGGGGGAGACGTCGAGTTCCACGCCCGCGTGGACGTGCGTCGACTGCACGGGCCACGCGGTGAGCACGTCGCGCCGCGTCGCGGCGAGGTCGTCGGTGTAGACCGCGGTGCCGGTCGCGTGCAGCCGGGCGCTCTCGTGGGCGACGGCCGTGCCCACGACGGCGCCGTCGGGCCGGTCGGCGAGCCCGCTCATGCCGGCACCTCCTCGCGGACCTCGTCGCGGGTCGTGGTCCGGTACAGCCGGAGCAGCGACTGCCCGAGCATCGCCGCGCGGTACTCCGCGCTCGCCCGGTGGTCGGACATCGGCGTGCCCTCGCCGCCGAGGACGGCCGCGGCCTCGCGCACGGCGTCCGCGCTCCACTCGCGACCGGTGAGCATCGCCTCGGTGGCGCGCGCGCGGATCGGCGTCGCGGCGACGCCGCCGAGGCCGATGCGGGCGGACGTGACCGTGCCGCGTTCCTCGTCGAGGTCGATCGCGAACGCGACCGCGACGCTCGAGATGTCGTCGTACCGGCGCTTGGCGACCTTGTGGAACGCCGTGAGGTTCGCCGTGGGCCGCGGGATGCGGATGGAGCGGATGAGCTCTCCCCGCTCGCGGACCGTCTGCCGGTAGCCGGTGAAGCACTCGGCGAGGTCGACCTCGCGCTCGCCGTCGGCCGAGACGAACACGAGCCGTGCCTCCAGCGCGAGCAGGGCGGGCGGCGCGTCGCCGATCGGGGAGGCCGTGCCGAGGTTGCCGCCGAGGGTCGCGCGGTTGCGGATCAGCGGCGAGGCGAACTGCGGGAACAGCTCGGCGAGCAGCGGCAGGCGGCCGTCGAGCCGGCGCTCGATCTCGGTGAGCGTCAGCGCGGCGCCGAGTTCGAGGCCCCGGTCGTCGTCCGCGTATGCGCGGAGTTCGTCGAGCCGGTCGATCGCGACCAGGAGCGGCGCGCGGCGACCGCGCAGGTTCGCCTCGACGCCCCAGTCGGTGCAGCCGGCGATCGCGACCGCCTCGGGCTCGTCGCGCAGCAGCGCGAGCGCCTCGTGGAGCGTGCCGGGGCGGACGAACCATCCGCCCTCGGTGCCGATGCGCGTGGCGCGCGCGGCGGGGGCGGGGCGTCGGCGACGCTCCGCGAGCGGGTCGTCCGCCGCGGGCCGGGCGAGGGATGCCGCGGCGTCGCGGATGGGGCGATAGCCCGTGCACCGGCAGAGGTTGCCGCTCAGCGCGTGCAGGTCGAACGGCTCGGAGCCGTCGAGGGCGGCGGCATCGAGGGCGGGGACGTCGACGGCGGCCCCGTTGCCGTCGTCGGCGCCCGTGCGAGCGGATGCCGCGGCATCCGCACCGGCAGTCGAACCCGGGTCACGACCGCCGGAGGCCGTGCCCGCGGCATCCGCACCGCTTCTCGGCCGGTAGAACTCGGCGGCCATGCTGCAGGCGAACCCGGGCGTGCAGTACCCGCACTGCGATCCGCCCGCGGCGGCGAGGGCCGCCTGCACGGGATGCATCCGATCGGGCGTGCCGAGGCCCTCGGCGGTGACGACCTCCTGGCCGTCGAGCGCGGCAGCGGGCGTGAGGCACGCGTTGACGGCCGTCCAGTCGGTGCCGCCGCCGTCGGCGGGCGTCGCGACGAGCACCGCGCAGGCCCCGCACTCACCCTCGGCGCAGCCCTCCTTCGCGCCCGTCAGGCCGATCGAGCGCAGCCAATCGAGCGCGGTCGTCCGGGCCGCGATGCCCGAGGCATCTCGCGGCCGGCCGTTCACGGTGACGACGATGTCCATGCATGGCTCCCTCGTTCCGGAGTCTACGCCGCGCGCGGGTGCGGGCCGCCCTCCCGCGCATGCGAGCATCGCGGTTCCGGCCGTTGCGCTTCTGCGCGAAGATGAGGGCGAGGTCACGAGCACCACCCGCATCGGAGCGGAAGGGAGCGGCAGCCGCATGACCATCGAGATCGTGTTCGCCGGCGGCCCGGCGGCCGACGACGACATCCTCACGGAGGACGCGCTCGCGTTCGTCGAGGAGCTGCACCACCGGTTCGACGCCCGTCGGCGCGAGCTGCTCGCGGCCCGCGCCGCGCGCCGTGCGCGGATCGCGCGCGGCGAGCCGCTCGACTTCCTCGCCGAGACCCGCGACGTGCGCGAAGGCGGCTGGCGGGTTCCGGCGCCTCCGCCCGCGCTCGCCGATCGACGTGTCGAGATCACCGGCCCGGCGTCGCCGGCGAAGATGGCGATCAACGCGTTGAACTCGGGGGCCAGGGTCTGGCTCGCCGACCTGGAGGACGCCTCGAGCCCGACCTGGCGGAACGTCGTCGACAGCGTGCGCAACCTCCGCGATGCGGCGCACGGCACGCTCGCGTGGACCTCGCCCGAGGGCAGGGCCTACGCGCTGCGCGACGACCTCCGGCGCCCGACGGTGGTCACGCGCCCGCGCGGCTGGCACCTGCCCGAGAAGCACGTGCTCGTCGACGGCGAGCGCGCATCCGGGTCGCTCGTCGACTTCGGGCTGCACTTCGCGCACACCGCCCGGACGCTCATCGACGCCGGTGCGGGCCCGTACTACTACCTGCCCAAGCTCGAGAGCCGGCTCGAGGCGCGCCTCTGGAACGAGGTGTTCGCGTTCGCCGAGGAGCGGTTCGGCATCCCGCCCGGCACGGTGCGCGCGACGGTGCTGATCGAGACGATCCCGGCCGCGTTCGAGATGGACGAGATCCTGTACGAACTGCGCGACCACGCGTCGGGCCTCAACGCCGGTCGCTGGGACTACCTCTTCAGCATCATCAAGGTGTTCCGCGACGCCGGGCCGGAGTTCGTCGTGCCCGACCGGGCGTCGGTGTCGATGACGGCGCCGTTCATGCGCGCCTACACCGAGCTGCTCGTGAAGACCTGCCACCGGCGCGGGGCCGTCGCGATGGGCGGCATGGCCGCGTTCGTGCCGAACCGGGCCGACCCCGAGGCCACCGCGGTCGCGTTCGAGAAGGTCCGCGCCGACAAGACCCGGGAGGCGGGCGACGGGTTCGACGGCTCGTGGGTCGCGCATCCCGACCTGGTCGCGGTCTGCCGCGAGGTGTTCGACGGCGTGCTCGGCGACCGCCCGAACCAGCTCGACCGGCAGCGCCCCGACGTGGCGGTCACGGCCGCCGAGCTGCTCGACGTCGCGTCGGCCGGCGGCGCGGTCACCGAAGCGGGGCTCCGCACCAACCTCTCCGTCGGCGTGGCGTACACCGCGGCCTGGCTCGGCGGTAACGGCGCGGTCGCGCTGCACAGCCTCATGGAGGACGCAGCCACCGCCGAGATCTCGCGGTCGCAGGTGTGGCAGCAGCTCAGGCACGGCGTGGTCCTCGCCGACACCGGCCGCACGCTGACGCGCGAGCTCGTGCGCGAGGTGCTCGACGAGGAGGTCGCGGCGCTTCGCGCCGACGTCCCGCCGGATCTCTTCGCGGCGTACTTCGAACCGGCGGCGCGCCTCGTCGCCGACCTCGTCCTCTCCGACGACTACGTCGACTTCCTCACGCTGCCCGCGTACGAGCTGCTGGACTGAGCCGTGCGCACCTCGCTGTCCACCGCCGCCCTCGCGTCGATCGACGAGAGGCTGGCCGAGACCGACCGGCTGCTCGCGGCAGCGTACCCGGGCGACGACGGAACGCGTCAGCCCGTGCACACGGTCTACGTCCCGGGCGACGCGTTCACGCCCGGGCTGGCCGCGGTGTGGGGCGCGGCGGCGCTCGCTTCGGCCGCCTCGGCGGGGGGCGTCGAGGCCCTCGCGGTGGATGTCGGCGTCGCCCCCGCGGTCGCGGCGGCCGTGGCCCCGCTCGTCGAGCGCAAGCTCGCGATCGAGCCCATCGAAGACCTCCGCATCGACTTCGAGGACGGCTACGGCGCCCGCGGCGACGAGACCGAGGACGCCGACGTCGCGCGCGCGGCCGAGCACGTCGTCTCGGCGATCGACGAGGGCGTCGCGCCGCCCTTCATCGGCATCCGCGTCAAGTCGTTCGAGGCGGCGACGCGGGCCCGCGGCATCCGCTCGCTCGACCTCTTCGTGACCGCGCTCGTCGACCGCGGCGCCCTGCCCGACGGGCTCGCCCTCACCCTGCCGAAGGTCTCGACGCTCGCGCAGGTCGAGGCGATGGCCGATGCCCTGGCCGCCCTCGAACGCGTACACGGGCTGCCGGGCGGCCGGCTCCGGTTCGAGGTGCAGGTCGAGACGCCCCAGGTCGTGCTCGGCCCCGACGGCCTCGCGCCGCTCGCGCGGATCGCCCACGCCGGCTCCGGCCGCGTCGCCGGCCTGCACTTCGGCACGTACGACTACACCGCCGCGCTCGGCATCGCCGCGCCGCACCAGTCGCTCGAGCACCCGGCCGCGGACCACGCGAAGGCCGTCATGCAGCTCGCGGTGGCCGGCACCGGCATCCGGCTGTCCGACGGGTCGTCGAACGTGCTCCCGATCGGCGACCGCGCGGGCGAGGCGTGGCGGCGGCACGCCCGGCTCGTGCGCCGGTCGCTCGAGCGCGGGTTCGCGCAGGGCTGGGACCTGCACGCCGCGCAGCTGCCGACGCGGTTCGTCGCGACGTACGGGTACTTCCGCGACGGCTATCCCGAGGCGGCGGCGCGGCTCCGGCACGTGCACGACCGGACCGCGGGCGCGGTGCTCGACGAGCCGGCGACGGTGCGCGCGCTCGCCGGCTTCGTGCACCGCGGCGTGCAGTGCGGGGCGCTCACGCCCGAGGAGGTCGCGGCCGACGCCGGACTCGACACGGCGGCGCTGGCCGGACTCGCGAGCCCGCGGCGCTCCGCGAGCAGGGTGCGGGCGACGAGCGCCGCGGACGAGGAGGACGCATGAGCTACTACACCCCGCCGGGCGGACTGCCCGCGCAGACCGAGCTGCTCACCGATCGCGCGATCGTGACCGAGGCGTACACGGTCGTCCCGAAGGGCGTGCTGCGCGACATCGTCACGAGCAACCTCCCGGGGTTCACTCGCACGCGTTCGTGGATCCTCGCTCGGCCGATCGCCGGGTTCTCGACGACCTTCGCGCAGCTCATCGTCGAGATCGCGCCGGGCGGCGGTGCGTCGCGGCCGGAGGCGGAGGAGGGCGTCGAGGCGGTGCTCTTCGTCACGTCGGGCGAGCTGACGCTCGACCTCGAGGGTGCGCGGCACGACCTCGGCCCGGGCGGGTACGCGTACCTCGCCGCCGGCGCGGCGTGGTCGATCGCGAACGAGGGCGAGGCGCCCGCGTCCTTCCACTGGATCCGCAAGGCCTACGAGCGGGCGTCCGGCATCGACGCGCCCGCGTCGTTCGTCACGAGCGACGCCGCCGTCGAGCCGCAGCCGATGCCCGGCACCGACGGCGCCTGGGCGACCACGCGCTTCGTCGACCCCGACGACCTCGCGCACGACATGCACGTGAACATCGTCACGTTCCGGCCGGGCGGTTCGATCCCGTTCGCCGAGACGCACGTCATGGAGCACGGGTTGTACGTGCTCGAGGGCAAGGGCGTCTACCGCCTGAACGGCGACTGGGTCGAGGTCGAGGCCGGCGACTTCATGTGGCTGCGCGCCTTCTGCCCGCAGGCCTGCTACGCGGGCGGCCCGGGCCCGTTCCGGTACCTGCTGTACAAGGACGTCAACCGGCAGGTGCGCCTGACCGGTGACGACGGCGGCGCCGGCCGGGCGGCGAGTCGGCGCGGATGAGCGGGCGGATGACGCGGGGCGCCGCCTCCGCGACCGGTGCGGCGGCTGCGGCAGCGCCGGGCCCGAGCGGGCGGATGCCGCGGGGCGGCCCGTCCGCGACCGGCCGAACCGCGGCATCCGTCGCCTTCGACCTCGTGCTCGCGGGCGATCGGGTGCTCGTCGACGGTGCCTTCGTGCCCGCGGAGGTCGGAGTCCGCGACGGGCGGATCGCGCGGATCGCGGGGCCGGGAGCGCGACTCGACGGGGCGCTCCGGGTGCGGCTCGCCGACGACGAGGTACTCGTCCCCGGGCTCGTCGACACCCACGTGCACGTCAACGAGCCGGGCCGCACCGAATGGGAGGGGTTCGCGAGCGCGACCCGTGCCGCGGCCGCGGGCGGCGTCACGACGATCGTGGACATGCCGCTCAACAGCATCCCGCCGACGACCTCGGTGGCCGCCCTCGAGGCCAAGCGGCGCGCGGCGGAGGGGCGGGTCGCGGTCGACGTCGGGTTCTGGGGCGGCATCGTGCCGGGCAACGAGGCCGACCTGCTGCCGCTCGCCGAGGCGGGCGTGTTCGGGTTCAAGTGCTTCCTCCTCGACTCCGGGGTCCCGGAGTTCCCGCCGGTGTCGGCCGACGAGCTCGAGCGAGCGATGGCGGTCGTCGCGAACGGGCGGCACGACGCGGTCGCCGGGCGGGGCGCAGGTTCCGGTGCGGCCGCCGACCCGCTCGTCATCGTGCACGCCGAGGACGCCGCCGTGATCGACGCGGCGCCGCACGCGCACGGGCGCGCCTACGCGGACTTCCTCGCCTCACGACCGGACGCCGCGGAGGGCGACGCGATCGCGGCCGTGATCGATGCGGCACGTCGCACCGGCGCGCGCGCGCACATCCTGCACCTCAGCTCGGCCGGCGCGCTCGGCGCGATCGCCCGCGCGCGGGCCGACGGCGTGCGACTCACCGTCGAGACCTGCCCGCACTACCTCGCGCTGACCGCCGACGAGGTCCCGGAGGGCGGCACGGCGTTCAAGTGCTGCCCGCCGATCCGGGGCGCCGCGAACCGAGACGCACTGTGGCGCGGCCTCGCGGCGGGCGTGATCGACACGATCGTCTCCGATCACTCGCCGGCCCCGGCCGCGCTGAAGCTCGCGGGCGACGGCGACTTCGCCGAGGCGTGGGGCGGCATCGCCTCGCTCCAGCTCGGGCTGCCCGTCGTCTGGACGGAGGCGCGCGGCCGCGGCATCCGCCTGGAGCGGGTCGTCGAGTGGATGAGCGCGGCGCCGGCGCGCCTGATCGGACTGAGCGGGAAGGGCGCGATCGCCGAGGGTTCGGATGCCGATCTCGCGATCCTGGCACCCGACGAGGCGTTCACGGTGGATGCCGCGGCGCTGCAGCACCGGCACCCGATCACACCGTACGACGGCCGCGAGCTCGTGGGTGCGGTGCGGGCGACCTACCTCGCGGGCGAGCCGATCGACCTCGCCGACGGCGCGGTGGCGCGCGGCCGCCTGCTGCGCCGGGCAGGATCGGAGGGTGGTCAGGGCGATGTCGCTTGACGCGTTCAACCGGGCCGATCGCGACGACGCGATCGGGTTCCTCCGGCCCTGCCTCGACGTCGACCGCTGGTGCGCGGAGATCGCCGACGGCCGCCCGTACGCCTCGGTCGACGACGTCCTCGCGCGGGCCGGGACCGCGGCCGAGCCGCTCACCGAGGCCGAGGTCGACGGCGCCCTCGCGCGCCATCCGCGCATCGGCGACCGACCGACGGGAGCGAGCGCGCAGGCCGCGATGTCGCGCGCCGAGCAGGCCGGCGTCGACCCGGCCGACACGGCCGTCGCGGCCGCGCTCGCCGAGGGCAACCGCGCGTACGAGGAGCGGTTCGGCCGCGTGTTCCTCATCCGCGCCGCCGGGCGGTCCTCGCGCGAGATCCTCGACGCGCTCACCCTCCGACTCCGGCACACGCCGGAGGAGGAGGCGCCCGTCGTCGCCGACCAGCTCCGCCAGATCGCCGTCCTCCGACTGAAGGGACTCCTCGCATGAGCAGCCAGGGCGCCGCGCCGAAGCGGTCGCGCATCACCACGCACGTCCTCGACGCCACCTCGGGGCGCCCCGCCGAGGGGGTCGGCGTCGAGCTCTCCGTGCGGGAGGGCGACGGATGGCGCGAGCTCGACGCCGCCGTCACCGACGCCGACGGCCGCGTCTCGCGCATCGGTCCCGAGACGCTGCCCGCGGGGGAGTACCGCCTGCGCTTCGACACCGCGGCGTACTTCGCCGCACGCGGCACCGACTCGTTCTACCCCGAGGTGGTGCTCACCGTCCGGGTCGCCGCCGACGGCCGGCACGTGCACGCGCCGCTGCTGCTCAGCCCGTTCGCCTACTCCACCTACCGAGGGAGCTGACCATGTCCGAGCCCGCCATCGTCCTCGGCGCGAACCAGTACGGCAAGGCCGAGGTGCGCGTCGTGAAGGTCACGCGCGATCGCGCCCGCCACGAGATCGACGACCTCAACGTGACCTCGCAGCTGCGCGGCGACTTCGCCGCGGCGCACGTCGAGGGCGACAACGCCCACATCGTGCCGACCGACACGCAGAAGAACACCATCTTCGCGTTCGCGCGCGACGGCGTCGGCTCGCCCGAGGCGTTCCTGCTGCGCCTCGCCGACCACTTCGTCTCGTCGTTCGAGTGGGTGACGGGCGGCCGCTGGGCGGCCGATCGGTACGCGTGGCAGCGCATGGAGGTGGGTGGCGCCGAGCACGACCACGCCTTCGTGCGGAGCGGCCAGGAGGTGCGCACGGCCGTGGTCGTGGCCGACCGCGGGGAACGGCACGTGCTCGCGGGGCTCACGGGCCTCACCGTGCTGCGCACGACCGGATCGGGCTTCGAGGCGTACCCGCGCGACCGCTACACGACGTTGGCCGAGACCCGCGACCGCATCCTCGCGACGGACGTCACCGCGCGCTGGCGCTACGCACGCGCCGACGTCGACTACGACGCGGCGTACGCGAGCGTACGCTCGCTGCTCCTCGAGGCGTTCGCCGAGCCGTACTCGCCCGGCCTGCAGTCGACGCTCTACGGCATGGGCCGGCGCGTGCTCGAGGAGCACGCGGAGATCGCGGAGATCCGCTTCTCGATGCCGAACAAGCACCACTTCGCGGTCGATCTCTCGCCCTTCGGGCTCGACAACCCGAACGAGGTCTTCCACGCCGCCGACCGTCCGTACGGGCTCATCGAGGCCGCGGTGGTGCGCGAGGGCGTGGTCTCGCCGCCGGCCGCGTGGGACGGCATCGCCGGGTTCTGCTGACCCGCAGTAATTATCCAACTGGACAATTGCTGCGCCGGCGGCTACCGTACCGATCATGCGAATCCTCCTCATCGGTGCGGGGGGCGTCGGCGATGCGATCGCCAAGATCGCCGCCCGCCGCGACTTCTTCGAACTCCTCGTCGTGAGCGACTACGACGAGTCCCGCGCCCGCCGCACGGTCGACTGGATCGCCGCGAGGCACGGCGACGCCGTGGCGGCTCGATTCACCTCGGCGCAGGTCGATGCGGGCGATCCCGAGGTCGTGGCATCCGTCGCCCGCGAGCACGGCGCGACCCACGTCATGAACGCGATCGAGCCGAAGTTCGTGCCGTCGATCTTCCGCGGCGCGCTCGCCGCGGGCGCCGACTACCTCGACATGGCCATGAGCCTGTCGGAGCCGCACCCGACCGACCCCTGCACCGAGACCGGCGTGAAGCTCGGCGACGACCAGTTCGCGCAGGCCGACGACTGGGAGAAGGCGGGTCGCCTCGCGCTCGTCGGCATGGGTGTCGAGCCCGGGCTCTCCGACGTGTTCGCGCGATACGCCGCCGACCACCTGTTCAGCGAGATCGACGAACTCGGCACGCGCGACGGCGCCAACCTCGTCGTGCGCGACGACGCCGGCAACGAGATCTTCGCGCCGTCGTTCTCGATCTGGACCACCATCGAGGAGTGCCTGAACCCGCCGGTCGTGTGGGAGCAGGACCGCGGCTGGTACACGACCCCGCCGTTCAGCGAACCCGAGGTGTTCGAGTTCCCCGAGGGCATCGGCCCGGTCGAGTGCGTGAACGTCGAGCACGAGGAGGTGCTCCTCATGCCGCGCTGGGTCGACGCGAAGCGCGTCACCTTCAAGTACGGCCTCGGCGACGAGTTCATCAACGTCCTGAAGACCCTGCACCTGCTGGGTCTCGACTCGACGACGCCGATCCGCGTGCGCAGCGCGAACGGCCCGGTCGAGGTCGCCCCGCGCGACGTCGTCGCGGCGGCACTGCCCGACCCCGCCACGATCGGCCCGCGCATGACCGGCAAGACCTGCGCCGGCCTCTGGGTGACCGGACGCGGAACAGACGGCGAGCCCCGCGAGGTGTACCTCTACCACGTGAGCGACAACGAGTGGACGATGCGCGAGTACGAGGCGCAGTGCGTGGTCTGGCAGACCGCGCTGAACCCGGTCATCGCGCTCGAGCTGCTCGCGACGGGCGCCTGGGAGGGACGCGGCGTGCTCGGCCCCGAGGCGTTCGACGCGCAGCCGTTCCTCGACCTCATGGCGAAGGCCGAGGCCGACGGCGGCTACGGCCAGCCGTGGGGCATGGAGGACCGCCTGGCGCGCTGAGCCCGCCCCGCGCCCGCGCCCGCGCCATCCGCCCCACGCCCCGCCCGCCCCGCGCCCGCGCCTCGGCCGCCCCGCCCCGCGCCATCCGCCCCGCGCCATCCGCCCCGCCCGCCCGCGCCTCGGCCGCCCCGCGCCATCCGCCCCGCGCCATCCGCCCCGCCCGCCCGCGCCCACCCCACCGAGTACGGTTTCTGCGGTGGAGTCCCTGTTCGAAGGCACTCCATCGCACAAACCGTACTCGGATGGGGCGGGGCGCGGGCGGACGGGCTCGGCGCCGGCACGCGGTAGGGTCCCGAGCATGACGGATGCCGCGACGCTCGCCCGCGCGCACGCGCTCGCCGACGAGGAGGACCGCCGCGCCGGCGTCGTCACGCGTGAGGCCCGCGCCGACGAGCTCGCGGGCGCGCTCGCGCGCTTCGACGCGACGTGGGGCGTCGGCCGCACGGTCGACCTGGCATCCCTGAAGGCGATCGCGCACGCCGGCAACACCGTGCTCGTGGCCGTGCCCGCGGCCGACCGTGCGGATGCCGCGGGGGAGCTCGCCGATCCCGCCGACCCGCCGCTCGGGGCGGCACTGGGCTTCCTCGGCTGGGACGGCGGCCTCCACGTGCACTCGCACATGAACGCCGTCGATCCGGTCGCGCGAGGCCGCGGCATCGGCGTCGCGCTGAAGCTCCGGCAGCGCGCGATCTGCCTCGACCACGGCGTCGAGGAGATCCGCTGGACGTACGACCCGCTCATCCGCCGCAACGCGCGCATGAACCTCGTCCGGCTCGGCGCCGAGGTGGCCGCGTACCACCCCGACTTCTACGGCGAGCTGCGCGACGCGATCTCGGGCGGCGACCGCAGCGACCGCTTCGAGGTGCGCTGGCGTCTCACCTCACCGCGCGCGACGCGCGCACTCGAGCGGATGCCGCAGCCGGTATGGCACGCGGAGGGCGGCCTGCCGCTCGTGGCCGACTTCGAGGCCGTCCGCTCGGCCGCGCCCGAGACTGCTGAGGCACTCCGCGACGCCTCGCGCGAGGCCTTCGCCGCGCTCGCCGACGGACGGCTCCGCCCCGAGCTCGATGCGAACGGCGACTACGCCTTCACCGCCGACGACCCCGATCGGGCGCCCGTCGACGTCGACGCGTCGTCGACGAGCGAGGCGTGAGGCGGTTCCACTCCACCGGTGGACTCGCGCTCGACGATCCGGAAGTCCGGCTTGATCTGACGAGGCGGGCGCCGCTCCTCGGCCTTCTCCATGATCCGCTCGAGCAGCAGCTCGACGGCGATCTCGGCGATCTCGTCCCGACCGGGATCCACGCTCGACATCGAGGGGACCGAGAACCGCGATTCGTCGATGTTGTCGAAGCCGATGACGGCCACGTCTTCAGGAACGCGGACGCCCGCTTCGCCGAGCGCCCGCAGCACACCGAGTCCGAGGGTGTCGTTGAGCGCGAACACCGCATCGAACGGCACCTGTTCGTCGATCAAGCGCCAGGTGGCGTGCGCGCCCGTCTCGCGGTTCCACGGCTCGGCGACCCGGATCAGATCCGGGTCCTCGGCGATCCCTGCTGCGTCGAGGGCCTGTCGATAGCCGTCCAGGCGGAGTGACCCGGAGCTCGCGTCGGCATCCGACGTCGGCGCTCCGATCAGGGCGATGCGGGTGCGCCCGAGACCGAGCAGGTGCTCCACGGCGGCACGTGCGGACGAGGTGTTGTGCATCGTCACGTGGTCCGTCGGACCGCCGAAGATCCGTTCGCCCAGGAGCACGAGCGGGATCGGCACGTCGAGTGCCTCGGCATCGGCCTGACCGAGGCTGACGGGGCTGAACAGGAGTCCGTCGGTGAGGTGCAGCTTCCCGCCGCCGAGCGAGGCCAGCTCCTTCTCGCGGTCGCCGTTCGTCTGCTCGATCAGTACGCTGCGGCCGCGACGATCGGCGGCCCTGATGACGGCGTCGGCCAGTTCGGCGAAGTAGTTCTCCCGAAGGGCTGGGACGGCCAGGCCGATCACTCCGGTGCGTCCCGAACGCAGCCCGCGTGCCGAGACGTTGGGTCGGTACCCGAGCTCGCGGATGGCGTTGCGCACCCGCTCGCGCGTCTCCGGTCTGACGTGCGGGTAGTCGTGGACCACATTCGAGACCGTCTTGATGGAGACGCCGGCCGCTCGCGCGACATCGTGCAGCGTGGCCCCCATGCCCGTCCCTCCTCACGCTCCCGCCGCCACTGTACCCCAGCAGCGGCGCCGGATCGGCGGCGGTGCGTGCGCTGTCCTGACCACGGACCGGGCGCGGAGTGCGTCACCGGGCCGGCGTTCGTCGCACGCGGATCAGTGGGATTCCCGGGCGACGTCGGGCCCCGATGCACCGGTCAGGAAGTCCAGATCGGCGCCGGTGTCGGCTTGGAGGACGTGGTCGACGTAGAGTCTCTCCCAGCCGCGCGCCGGTGCCGCGAAGGCGTCGGAGGTGGCTCCGGGGACGCGGCGCCGCTGCAGCTCCTCGTCCGGGACCAGCAGCTCGAGCCGGCGGCCGCGCACGTCGAGCAGGATCTCGTCCCCGTCCTGCACGAGTCCGAGCGGACCGCCGGCTGCCGCTTCCGGGGTGACGTGGAGCACGACGGTGCCGTAGGCGGTGCCGCTCATGCGGCCGTCGCAGATGCGGACCATGTCGCGCACGCCCTGCTGGAGGAGCTTCTGCGGCAACGGCATGTTCGCGACCTCGGGCATGCCGGGGTAGCCGCGAGGCCCGCAGCCTCGGAGGACCAGCACCGAGGACGCGTCCACGTCCAGGTCGGGGTCGTCGATGCGGGCGTGCAGGTCCTCGACGGAATCGAACACGACCGCCCGGCCGCGGTGCTCGAGCAGCGCGGGGGTTGCTGCGGCGGGCTTGATGATCGCGCCCGTCGGGGCGAGGTTGCCGCGCAGGACCGCGATGCCGGCACCGTCGAGCAGCGGCCGGGTCCGCGGCGCGATGACGTCGGCGTCCCAGATCTGCTGGTCGTCCAGGTACTCGACGAGCGGGCGCCCGGTGACGGTGATCGCGGTCGGATCGAGCAGGTCGCGGACCTGGTCGAGCACGGCGAGCAGGCCGCCGGCGCGGAAGAAGTCCTCCATCAGGTACCGGCCTGCCGGTTGCAGGTTGACGAGCAGGGGCACCTCGGCGGCGATCCGGTCGAAGTCGTCGAGGGTGAGCTCGATCCCGAGGCGGCCGGCGATGGCGAGCAGGTGCACGACCGCGTTCGTCGAGCCGCCGATCGCGGCGAGGGTGACGATCGCGTTGTGGAAGGACGCCGCCGTGATGGTCGTGCTGGGTGTGCGCCCCTGGGCGACCATCTCGACGATCAGCCGGCCGGTCTCGTGCGCGCCCTCGAGCAGCCTGCTGTCGGGGGCGGGCGTGCCCGCGATGCCCGGGACGGTGGTGCCCAGCGCCTCGGCGAGCAGCCCCATGGTCGACGCGGTTCCCATGGTGTTGCAGTGGCCGCGGCTGCGGATCATGGACGATTCCGAGCGGGCGAACAGCTTCGCCGACAGGGTGCCCGCGCGGACCTCCTCGCTGAGCTTCCACACGTCGGTGCCGCACCCCAGCGGCACGCCGCGGAACGTGCCGTTCAGCATCGGCCCGCCCGGGACGACGACAGCGGGGAGGTCGACCGACGCGGCGGCCATCAGCAGCGACGGGATGGTCTTGTCGCAGCCCCCGAGCAGCACCACGCCGTCGATCGGGTTCGCGCGCAGCATCTCCTCGATCGCCATCGCCGCCATGTTCCGCCACAGCATCGCGGTCGGCCGCACCTGGGTCTCACCGAGCGAGACCACCGGCAGGTTCAACGGGACCCCGCCCGCTTCCGAGATGCCGAGCTTCACGCTCTGCGCGACCTCGTCGAGGTGCGAATTGCACGGCGTCAGATCCGACGCGGTGTTCGCGATCGCGATCTGGGGCCGGTCGAACGCGTCGGACGGAACCCCGCGCCGCATCCACGCGCGATGGAGATAGGCGTTGCGGTCGTCCCCGCCGTACCACTGCGAACTGCGTCGTTCGTTCATCGCTCCACCTGCTCCGTCCGGTCGGATCCGTATCGAGGCGCCCCCGCGTGGCCGCGAGGATTCGCTGCCGCCCGTCGCCTCGCAACGCTCGTTCGCTCGTCCGAAGGGGTCTCGGGCCCTTCGACCGCAGTGGCCGCCCGGGTCGAGTCCGCCGCGATCGCGCCCATGAGCGCGCGGATGCCGAACGTCCATGGTTCGAGCTCCTCGCTGATTCCGACGGTGTTCACCAGGGATCCGAGGGCGGGACTCGATATGGCGACCCGGTCGCCCACGTGGTGCGTGAAACCCCGCCCCGCCTCGCCGCGATCCTGCACCGGCGCGAACAGCGTGCCGGTGAACAGTGCGAAGCCGTCCGGGTACCGGTGGTGCGCGCCGGACGTCGCGGCGATCAGCTCCTCGAAGGGCCGGCTGATCCGATCCAGTGCATTCGTCCCCTCGAGCAGGAAGCCGTCGTCACCCTCGACCCGCAACGCGATCGTCTCGGTGCGCAGCCGTTCGAGGTCGAACCGTTCGTCGAAGAGCCGGAGGAACGGCCCCACGGCGCAGGAGGCGTTGTTGTCCTTCGCGGCACCGAGGAGCAGGGCGCTGCGTCCCTCGATGTCACGCAGGTTGACGTCGTTGCCGAGCGTGGCCGCGACCGGCACACCACGTGAGTCCATGACCAGCACCAGTTCGGGCTCGGGATTGTTCCACTTCGACTCGCTCCGCACGCCGACGTGGGCGCCGAAGCCCACGGAGGAGAGGACCGGCGCCTTCGTGAACACCTCCGGGTCGGGTCCGATGCCCACCTCCAGGTACTGCGACCAGAGTCCCTCGGCGAGGAGGGCACGCTTGAGCGCCAGGGCGTCGGTCGAGCCGGGCCGGATGCCCGCGATCCCACCTCCGATCGAGGCGGAGACACGCTCGCGGAGGTCAGCCGCCGCGGCCCGGTCACCGCCGGCCCGCTCCTCGATGACCCGCTCGAGCAGCGAGTCGACGAAGGTGACCCCGCACGCCTTGACGACCTGCAGGTCGATCGGGGCCAGCAGCCGTGGACGAGTGGCATCCCGTTCGAGGGAGGCGCGGATGACGTCGGAGATCGGCCAGGAGCGCCCCGTCGCATCCGCGTGTGCGAGCACCGCCGGTGCGGCCTCGATCTCGAGGAGGTCCGAAACCGTCGTCGCGATCGACGAGACGTCGATGAGGCGGTCGTGGCGCACCACCGCGACGACGGGTGCAGCACGTTCCGGATCGTCGATGCGGGCGGTCAGCACCGCGTCCTCGACGTCGACAGGGAGTAT
The DNA here is from genome assembly GCF_052748445.2 of Agromyces molybdatiresistens. Lineage (NCBI taxonomy): Bacteria > Bacillati > Actinomycetota > Actinomycetes > Micrococcales > Microbacteriaceae > Agromyces > Agromyces molybdatiresistens. The sequence continues at coordinate 1,171,663 of NZ_CM188258.1, forward strand.
CCCGGAGGCCGCATACGCGGTACTCGAGCTCACATCTGCTCCTTTGCTGGTCGAACGGCACAGGCGCGCCGACTTCCTCGGTCCGGAAGTTTCGGCCACCCCCTTGACAACTTCCGACGAAGGGAGCAGGCTCTGTGCAACGTTGGAAGTACAACGTTGTATATCCAGATCGTAACCTCCCAGCCGGGCTCGCGCGACGGTCCGGTCCGTATCCGCATCTGGGTAGAGCACCGACGAAGATGTCCACGCTTTCCGAAAGGCACCCCAGTGAACACGAAGCACCTCCTGGCCGCAGCCGCCACGCTTGCGCTCGCGGGCTCGCTCACCGCCTGCACCCCCGGCGACGACAACGGCAACGACGACGCCAATTGCACGAACACGATCCCCAAGGGCGACCTGCCCGTCGTGACGATGTGGGCCTGGTACCCCAACATGGAACTCGTCGTCGACAACTTCAACGAGCAGAACGACGAGGTCCAGGTCTGCTGGACCAACGCCGGTGCCGGTGGAGACGAGTACGACAAGTTCCAGACGGCGATCTCCGCGGGCAGCGGGGCGCCCGACGTGGTCATGCTCGAGGCGGACCGCATCCCGACCTTCCAGGCCCAGAACGCTCTCGTGGAACTCAACGACCTCGGCTACGAGGACGTCGCGGAGAACTTCAGCGACGGCGCCTGGAAGGACGTCTCGGTCGGCGACGGCGTGTTCGGCGCCCCGGTCGACGGTGGGCCGATGGCGATGATCTACCGCAAGGACATATTCGAGCAGTACGGCATCACGCCGCCGACCACCTGGGAGGAGTATGAAGCCGCCGCTCAGACCGTGAAGGACGCCGGGGGCCCCTTCTTCGGCGACCTCGGTGCCAACGTCCCGGCCGTCATGATGGCGCTGCAGTACCAGAACGGTGCGCAGCCGTTCACGTACGATTCGGCGTCGCCCGAGAACATGGGCGTCAACCTCAACGACGACGCGTCGAAGGAGGTGCTCGACTATTGGGCAGGACTCGCCTCGAAGGGCCTGGTCGGCAAGCAGGACCAGTTCACACCCGAGTACATCTCCGGGGTGATCGGCGGCGAGTACGCGACCTACATCTCCGCCGCATGGGCGCCGGGCTACCTGCAGGGCGCAGGAGTCGGCGAGGGTGCGGACGCGGGTGTGTGGGCGACCGCTCCGCTGCCGCAGTGGGACCCGGACAACCCGGTGTCGGTGAACTGGGGCGGCTCCGCCTTCTCGGTGACCACCCAGGCCGACGACCCGGAGCTCGCGGCGAAGGTCGCGTTCGGGGTCTACGCCGACGACGCATCGCTCGAGGACGGCTGGCGGAACCAGATCATCTTCCCCCTCAACGTCAACGTGCTCGAGGACTCGGCGTTCCAGGACTACGAGGTTCCGTTCTTCGACGGTCAGCAGGCGAACAAGGAGGTGTACGTCCCGGCGGCCAACGCCTACACGGGCATGACCTACACGCCGATCGGCCAGTACTACTACTCGGCGTTCACCGAGCAGATCGCTGCCATCAATGAAGGATCCGTCAGCGGGTCCGAAGCAGCGGACGCGCTCCAGGAGGATGTCGTCGCCTATGCGACCGAACAGGGGTTCACGGTCGAATGACGTGAGCGTCGCGGGCCGGTTCGCTCTGCGGGCCGGCCCGCCGCCTTCAGTTCACTCCCACCTGATCCGGAGCATTTCCCATGACTGTCGATCTCATCGAAGAGGCCGCCGCTCCGCCGCGCGCCCGACCCTCGCGCCGGAGGACCCACGTCCGCCGCAATCTCACCGGGTGGGCCTTCGTCGGCCCGTTCGCCGTCGTCTTCCTCGCGTTCCTCATCGCGCCCCTCCTGTACGCGCTCTACCTGAGCCTCTTCCAGAAGTCGATCGTCGGAGGGACGCGGTTCGTCCTCTTCGGCAACTACGCCAAGGCGTTCACCGATCCCAGCTTCCTCGACGGCGTCTGGTTCGTGATCACCTTCTCCGTGGTGCTGATCCCGCTGCAGATGGCGATCTCACTCGCGATCGCGCTCATCCTCGACGTGGTGACGACGTCGTTCGCGCGGTTCTCGAGACTGATGATCTTCCTGCCCTACGCGATCCCCGCAGTGATCGGCGCGCTGATGTGGGGCTTCCTGTACAGCAGGAACTTCGGTCCCATCGCGGACTTCTTCCAGGCGTTCGGGGCCACGGGACCTGATCTCCTCAGCCGTGACCTGATCTTCTACGGTCTGCTCAATATCGTGACGTGGCAGTGGGCCGGCTACTACATGATCATCCTCTACGCCGCGCTGCAGGGGATCGATCCGACCCTGTACGAAGCGGCTCGCATCGATGGTGCCTCGCAGTGGCAGATCGTCCTCCGGATCAAGATCCCGCTGGTCGCACCGGCGCTGGTCCTCATCCTGGTGTTCGCGCTGATCGGCACCCTGCAGTTCTTCAATGAACCCAAGATCCTGCAGCAACTGGCGGCCGGGGCGATTCCGGACGACTTCACGCCGAACATGTACGCATACCAGCAGGCCTTCACGCTGGCGAACTACAACTACGGCTCCGCCATCTCGTTCGCACTCGGCGCCGTCGTCTTCATCTGCGTCTACATCTTCCTGTTCACGACCCGCAAGCGGGGGAGCTTCCTCTCATGAGCGCCACCATCACTCGCCGGTCGCCCCGTCGCACGCGCTACATCCCGCTCCAGGTCGTGCTCGGCATCCTGATGGTCTACTTCCTCGTCCCCTTCTGGTGGGTCGTGGTGAACAGCTCGAAGACCTCGGCCGGATTGTTCGGGGGCGGCAGCGCGCTCTGGTTCGCGGAGGACATCGACTACCTCGGCAACCTCTCGCAGCTGTTCACGTACGGCGGCGGCATCTACGTCCGATGGCTGCTCAACTCGGCGATGTACGCGATCGTGGGCGGAGTCGGAGCGACCGCACTCGCCGTCCTCGCCGGCTGGGGCTTCGCGAAGTACCGGTTCGCCGGTCGGCGCCTCGGATTCGCCGTCCTGCTCGGGGCGGTCATGGTGCCGGCGACGGCCCTCGTCATCCCGACCTTCGTCCTCTTCGCCCAGGCGGGCATCACGAACACCGTCTGGGCGGTCATCCTGCCGACGCTGCTCAATCCGTTCGGGGTCTACCTCATGTGCGTCTACGCGCGGGACGCGGTTCCGGACGAACTCATCGACGCCGCCCGCGTCGATGGTGCCGGGGAGCTCCGCGTCTTCCTGCAGGTCGCGCTTCCGATGCTCCGGCCCGCGATCGTCACCGTGCTGCTCCTCTCCGTCGTGGCCTCGTGGAACAACTACTTCCTGCCGCTCGCGATGCTGTCGGACAACCGCCTCTTCCCGGTCACCGTCGGGATCGGACTCTGGCAGGCGACGGCGTCGACCTACGGCGCCGCGGGCGGGGAGAGCCTGTGGAGCATCATCATCCTGGGATCGCTCGTCTCGGTGATCCCGTTGGTCATCGCCTTCCTGACGCTGCAGAAGTACTGGCAGGGCGGGCTCTCGATCGGAAGTCTCAAGTGATCATCGGGGGCCGACCCACGTCGCCCGCAGTCCACGTCCACGACAGGCAATGAGGAACATGAAGCGAGCACATCTCACCATCGACCCGCACTTCGTGGTCGGCCCGGTCCAACGCCGGCTGTTCGGCTCGTTCGTCGAGCACCTCGGTCGATGCGTGTACGACGGCATCTACGAGCCGGGGCACCCGAGCGCCGACCAGGACGGCTATCGGACCGACGTCATCGAACTCGTGCGCGAGCTGGGGGTGTCGACCATCCGGTACCCGGGGGGCAACTTCGTCTCCGGCTACCGCTGGGAGGACGGGGTGGGTCCGCGCGACGAGCGCCCCCGACGGCTCGACCTCGCCTGGCATTCGACCGAGACCAACGAGGTCGGGCTCGACGAGTTCGCCTCCTGGTTGCGCAAGGTGGGCAGCGACCTCATGTACGCCGTCAACCTCGGCACGCGAGGCGTCCAGGAGGCGCTCGACGTCCTCGAGTACGCCAACATCCGCTCCGGCACCGCGCTGAGCGACCGACGTGTGGCCAACGGCACCGCGGAGCCTCACGACATCCGGATGTGGTGCCTCGGAAACGAGATGGACGGCCCCTGGCAGCTCGGCCACGGGTCCGCCGAGGAGTACGGACGGTTGGCCTCGAAGACGGCGCGGGCGATGCGTCAGATCGACCCCGGTCTCGAACTCGTGGCCTGCGGGAGTTCGAGCGCGCACATGCCGACCTTCGGGGCGTGGGAGCGCGCCGTGCTCGAGGAGGCGTACGACGACGTCGACTACATCTCCTGCCACGCCTACTACGAGCCGAAGAACGACGACTACGGCAGCTTCCTCGCATCCGGGGTCGACATGGATCGGTTCATCGACTCCGTCGTGGCGACCGCCGATCACGTGAAGGCGGTCCGCGGCAGCGACAAGACGATGTTCATCTCGTTCGACGAGTGGAACGTCTGGTACCTGTCGCGGTACGACGAGGTCGACAGGATCACGGACGTGCACGACTGGCCGGTCGCGCCCCGCCTGCTCGAGGACGTCTACTCCGTCGTGGACGCGGTCGTCTTCGGAAGTCTCCTCATCTCGCTCATCCGTCACGCCGATCGCGTGACGTCGGCCTCGCTGGCGCAGCTGGTCAACGTCATCGCCCCGATCATGACCGAACCCGGTGGTCCGGCGTGGCGGCAGACCACGTTCTTCCCGTTCTCCGTCACTTCGGCACTCGCGAGCGGCGTGACCCTCGAGCTCAAGCTCGACTGTCCGACGTACTCGACCGCCCTGTACGGGGACGTGCCCATCGTGGACGCCGTCGCGACGCACGACCCGGAATCGGGCGATACGGCGGTCTTCCTGGTGAACCGCAGCCTCGACGAGGAGGTCACGCTGGAGATCGACACGAGCATCCTGGGCGACGTGTCGGTGCGCTCGTTCCGCACGCTGCACGACGAGGACATCCATGCGGTGAACAGCCTCTCGGACCAGGACCGGGTCCGCCTGCGGGAGAACGAGTCGACCCGAGCGACCGCGGGAGCGGTGACGGTGACGCTGCCGCCCGTCTCCTGGTCCGCGCTGACGCTGGCATGAGCGCGGCGACGACACTGCGCGTCGAGGGGACGCGCATCCTGTCGGGAGGCACTCCGGTGGTCCTGAGGGGCATGGGGCTCGGCGGTTGGATGAACATGGAGAACTTCATCACCGGATACCCCGCGACGGAGTCCCAGCAGCGGCGCGCCTTGCGGCGCGTGCTCGGCGAGGACGGATACCGGCGGTTCTTCGAGAGGTTCCTCTCGGCGTTCTTCACCGACGCGGATGCCGCGTTCCTCCGGAGCCTCGGCCTCAACTCGGTGCGCGTGCCGTTCAACTACCGGCACTTCGAGGACGACGACGCGCCCTTCGTCATCAAGCCGGAGGGATTCCGACTGCTGGACTCCGTCGTCGACGCGTGCGCACGACATGGGATCTACACCATCCTCGACCTGCACGCCCTCCCCGGCGCCCAGAACCAGCACTGGCACAGCGACAACCCCACGCAGTGGGCGCACTTCTGGAGTCAGCGCCAGTTCCAGGACCGCGTCGTGAACCTCTGGGAGCACCTCGCCGAGCACTACCGCGACAACCCATGGGTCGCCGGGTACAACCCGGTCAACGAGCCCGCCGACGCCCACGGCGAGGCGATCGGGCCCTTCTACCGGCGACTCGTGGCGGCGATTCGAGCCGTCGACCCGCACCACATCCTGTTCCTCGACGGGAATCGGTACTCGACCCAGTTCGACCAGCTGGGCGATCCCCTGCCGAACTGCGTCTACACGGCGCACGACTACGCGCTGCCGGGGTTCGTGGACGGCGGACCGTATCCCGGCGTGAGCCGGGGCCGTCACGTCGATCGCGACGTCGTCGAGGAGACCTTCCTCGAGCGCACCGCGTACATGCGCGAGACCGGGACGCCGATCTGGATCGGCGAGTTCGGGCCGGTGTACACGGGCGATCCCGAGCGCGACGCCCAGCGGTACCGGCTGCTGGAGGATCAGCTGGAGATCTATTCGCGCTACGACGCGAGTTGGGCGCTGTGGACCTACAAGGACATCGGGCTGCAGGGGCTCGTGCACGCCGACGAGGACTCGCCGTACGTCCGGCGCATCGCGCCGGTGCTCGAGAAGAAGGCCCGACTGGGGGTGGACTCCTGGGGCTCCACCGACGAGGGCGTGCGACACGTCCTGGAGCCGATCGAGGAGCTGTTCCGGACCGAGTTCCCCGACTTCCAGCCGTATCCGTGGGGGGCGCGGCGCTGGATCCACGGCCACATCCGGCACGTGATGCTGGCGGAGGCGATGGTCGACGATTTCGCCCGTGCCTTCGAGGGCGTCGGGCCGGTGGAGGCGGAACGACTCGCGGACGCGTTCGCGTTCGAGGCGAGTCGCGTGCGGGAGCCGCTCGCCGCCATCCTCGCTCGCGCATCCGAACGCGGGTGATGCGCATGCGCCCCTCGCCATCGCTCACGTGGCCGGGGCGCGGGCGGTCGGTCGGGTCGCCGCGGAGGTGGGCGAATGGCCGATGAGTCGCGCATCACGCTGGCATCCCTGGCCGCGAGGGCCGGCGTCTCGCTCACCACGATCTCCAAGGTGTTGAACGGTCACGCCGATGTCGCTCCGGCCACGCGGGCACGCGTCGAGGACCTCCTCCGCCGCAGCGGCTACCGACGTCGGGGGAGCGGTCGGCGGAGCAGGGCGGTGGAGCTGGTGCTTCCTGACCTGCACAGCCCGCTCTCGATCGAGGTGATCGACGGCGTGCGTGAGGCGGCCGTCTCCTCAGGGCATTCACTGACCCTCACCGTCAGCGGGAATGCGTACGGGAGCGCGGGCGACGAGCCCTGGCTGGATGCGGTGCTCGAGCGCCGCCCCGCCGCCGTGATCGTCTACTCGGGGGTCGTGGCAGAGGTCAGGGAGGCGTTCCGGTCTCGCGACATCCCGGTCGTGGTACTCGAACCGGCCGATGCGGCGGACCCGTCCGTGCCCGCGATCGGGGTCGCGCACTGGTCGGCGGCCGTCACGGCGACGCGCCACCTGATCGACCTCGGGCACCGGCGTATCGCGGCGGTCAGTGGACCCGACGGCGTGGTGGGGTCGCACGCCCGCCTCGACGGCTTCCGGTCGGCGATGCGCCTGGCCGGGCTGGCCGTGCCCGAGGGGTGGGCGCGGTTCGAGGAGCTCGACGCCCCGGCCGGCGAGCGCGTGGCGCACGAGCTGCTCCGCTCCTCCCACCCGCCCACCGCGATCCTCGCCGGCGGCGACCTCCAGGCGCTCGGCATCCTGAACGCCGCTCGCGCCGCAGGTCTCCGCATCCCCGAGGACCTCTCGCTCGTCGGCTACGACGACCAGCCCGTCTCGACCTCCTCGTCGCCGAGGCTCACGACGGTCCATCAACCGCTCCGCGAACTCGGGCTCGCGGCGACGCGGCTGGCGCTTCGCCTCGACGACCAGCGCGCGCTCGAGCCCACGCGGCTCGATCTTGCCGCGACCCTCATCCTGCGCGATTCGACGGCCCCGCCGCGCGACCCGTCTACAACGTTGGAAATCGACTCTTGACATCGCCCCGCGTCGCGGACAGCATGAACGCGGGGACCGATTTACGACGTTGTAAATGAATACGGTCGAGTACGGCGCCGTGGGTCCGACCCCTCACTCGGCCAGCCGATCAGGTTGGCCGCTTCGTGCAAGTCCGCGCACGTCCCGAACGCGGGGCGGAAGTGAGAGGAAGAAGTCTCGATGGAGATCACGACAACGGAGCGTCGCCCTCGACGCCTGTCGCGTCGACGCCGATCGGCGTCGGTATTCGCGGCAGCAGCAGTCGCGGCGAGCGCGCTCATCGCGACCCAGCCCGCGGCGGCTGAGGATCCATGGCTCACGCAGCTCGATGGCGGCTACGTGCGCATCACCATCCCCAACGCGGCGATCGAGGCCGCGGTCGGGCCCGTCTCGCAGGTGGTGGTCGAGGGGAACGTCGCGCCATCCGCCAACTGGGGTCAGATCGGTCTCACGCGGAGCGGCGCGAACTGGTCGACGACGTACGGTCCGCTCGAGCCGGGCCTGTACTACTACCAGGTCACCGGCGACGACTCGAAGGTCATCAAGGATCCGACGAACCCGGCCTCGGTCGCCTCCGAGCCGGAGTGGAGCACGTTCTTCGTCTCCGGCGAGTCGGCGGCGCTCCTCGCCGACGCTCCCGAGGAAGCCGGGACGATCGAGACGCTCAGGTACCACAGCGACGTCGCCGACGAGGAACGCTCGGCACTGGTGTGGACACCGCCCGGCTATGACACGAAGGGCCAGCCGTACCCCGTGCTCTACCTCCAGCACGGCGGCGGCCAGGGCTACCGGGACTGGATCGAGGTGGGTCGAGCCGAGCAGATCCTCGACAACCTGAGCCTCTCCGGAGCGCTCGCGGACATGGTGGTCGTGATGGGCGACGGGAACGTCTCCGACTTCACCACCGAGTTGCTCGACAACCTCATTCCTGCGGTCCGGGACGCCTACCACGTCTCGAACGCCAAGAAGGATCGCGCCCTCGCCGGGCTTTCCCTGGGCGGCGTTCAGGCCTTCCGGGTCATGCGCGACCACCCGGGCGAGTTCGCCTACGTCGGCGTCTTCGGCGCGGGCCCGAGCCGCTTCGGCGACATCAGGGATGTGCCCGTTGGAGAGCTCAACGACCTCACCACCCTGTTCCGCCTCTACGTCGGCAACAAGACCGACATCGCCTACAACGACGCCTACGAGTCGATGCGGCAGTTCGACGAGCTCGGCCTCCGATACCAGTTCGACGGAGTGAACCCCGACAACGGGCACAACTGGAACGCATGGCAGGAGAACCTGGTCGACTTCGCGCCGCGCCTGTTCCACGGGAAGAAGGAGACCGGCGACCCCGGGTTCAGCGAGGGGCACACGGCGCTCGAGGAGCGCTTCGACCCGCCGGCCGCGGGCACGACCCCGACGCCGTGGATCACCGAGGACGGGTTCGTGACCTTCGAGACGACGACCGACTTCGCGGACGCCGACTTCGTCTCCGTCTGGGCGAACTGGGGCCCGGGCGGCAGCTGGGTGCGTGTCGAGGCGAACAAGGTCGGCGACCGCTGGCGGGCGACCGTCGGCCCGCTCGACCCGTGGTCGTACTACTACCGGTTGATCGTGGACCGGGTGTCGGTCAAGGACACGTCGAATCCGACGAAGGTCACCTCCGAGCCCGCGTGGAGCACGTTCTTCATCCCCGGTGAGGAGTCGCGACTGCTCGCGGACGTCCCGCCGGGCGAGGGCGGAACGCTCGACGTGCTCACCTACCAGAGCGCGGTGGTGAACCAGCAGCGGAGCGCGTACGTGTGGACGCCGCCGGGCTACGACCCCGACCGAGCCGAACCCTATCCGCTCTTCGTGCTCAACCACGGCGGCGGGCAGAGCTGGACGGACTGGGTCGAGGTGGGTCGCGCCAAGCAGATCCTCGACAACCTGACCCGTGACGGCGACGCCGAGCCGATGGTCGTCGTGATGCCGAACGGCAACGTGTCGAACTTCAACGCGGAGGTCCTCGGGAGCCTCCTCCCCGCCGCGGAAGCGACGTACCACATCAGCACCGAGCCGGCGGAACGTGCGATGGCGGGTCTCTCCGCCGGCGGCGCCCGAACGGCCGGAATGGTGAAGGCGAATCCGGGTGCGTTCGCGTACATCGGGTTGTTCTCCGCCGGGTTCGGGTCCACGTCGGGAATCGACGTCGCCGCGATCAACGAGGGCACCGACCTGCTCCGGATGTACATCGGGGACATCACGGACTTCGTCTACCCGAGCGCGATCGCGTCCATGGCGCAGATGGAGGCGGCGGGGATCGAGTTCGAATTCGACGGGATCACCCCCGGGCCGCACGGTTGGGACCCCTGGCAGAAGAACCTGATCGACTTCGCTCCGCGCCTGTTCCACGACGCGCAGTGACGTCGGAGGGTGCCTCGGCGGCCGTCGGCCGTCGAGGCACCCCCGCGACCGCGGCGGGGAGTACCATGCAGGCATGCCCGAGGCGCGTCACGGGCTGGATGATGCCCGACAGGCGTACGCGAACCGCGATTGGCAGGCGGCGATCACCGCGTACGAGCACGTCCACGCCGCGGGGCGCCTGGGACCGGACGACCTCGCCTGCTGGAGCCGGAGCGCGTGGTGGCTCGCCCGGTTGCCCGAGTGCATCTCCCGCGCCGAGGAGGCGTTCGTCGGGTTCCGTGACGCCCGCCGCGTGGACGACGCAGCGGCGACCGCACTGCGGGTCGCACTGCTGCGTCAGATCACCGGGGACCTCACGGTCGGAGTCGCGTGGATGCGCCGGGCGCAGGCGCTCTTGGCCGACCGCCCCGAGGGCGTCCTCCACGCGTACCTCGTCACCCTGGAGCTGACGTTCGCGATGCTCGAGGGCTCGGACGAATGGTCCTCCGCGGGTCTCGACCGGCTTCGCGACCTCGCGAGACGCGTGCCCGACCCCGCGGTCGTGACGCTGAACCTCGCCGTCTCGGGCGTCTTCGACGTGCGCACGGGCCGGACCGCACGGGGCTTCGAACAGCTCGACGAGGCGATGCTCCGAGTGCTCTCCGAGGAGGTCGAGCCGGAGTGGGGCGGAGAGGTCTTCTGCAACACGATCGACCTCTGTCACGAGCTCGCGGACTACCGGCGCATGTCCGACTGGACGCGGGCGACCGAGCAGTGGTGCCATCGCATCGGCAGCGACGCGATCTACGCCGGCGTCTGCAGGGTCCACCGGCTCGAGCTGCGTTCGGCCGCCGGTGACTGGGAGGACGTCGAGGACGCGCTCGTCGACGTGTGCGACCGCCTCACCCGCGTCAATCCCTGGGTCGCGGGCGAGGGCTGGTACCAGCTCGGAGAGCTCCGACGACTGCGAGGGGACGCCGCGGGAGCGCGCCAGGCGTACGGGATGGCCGTCGAACACGGGATCGATCCGATGCCGGGCGCCGCCCTCCTGGTCCTGGGAGAGGGAGACCGGGCGCGCGCGTGGCGGCTCGTGACGGCCGCCCTCGACGCGAGGGACCCGCTCGGGCGGTCGCGATTGCTGCGCACAGCCGTGGAGGTGGCGTTGGCGAACGGTCGCACCACCGAGGCCGACGCGTTCCGCGACGAGCTGCACCGGCTCGCCGACGCGTACGACAGTCCGGGATTCCGGGCCTGGGCGGAGCACGCGGACGGCATGATCGCGCTCGCCGAGGGCGACGCTCCGGCGTCCGTCGCCGCACTGCGGTCCGTCGACGCGTACTTCCGTCGGCTCGGGCTGCGCTGCGAGCACGCGCGCGTCCTCGCCTGGCTCGCAGCCGCCCAGGAGCGCGGCGGAGACGCCGGACAGGCCGAACACCTCAGGGCGGAGGCCGCTTCGCTGTTCGATCGCCTCGGCGCCCGCGCGGATCTCGAGATCCTCCTGCCGGCGGATCAGGACGACGGGCCGCTCACCGCCCGCGAGCGGGAAGTGCTCGAACTCGTCGCGCGAGGTGCGAGCAACGCCGACATCGCCGAGCAGCTCGTCATCAGCGCGAGGACGGTCGGTCGGCACCTCGGGAACATCTACCTCAAGCTCGGCGTGCGCTCGCGAACGGCCGCGGCGGCCCGGTGGTGGGAGGAGCGAGCGGCCGTCCGCTGAGCCCGGACCCGCCCGGCCGACCGCCGTGGTGCGCCAGACTTGACTCGTCCGCCGATCGAACGGAGCCCCGATGACGACGACCACGCCCACGATCGAGGCGATCGAGCTGCACCGCCTCGAGGTCCCGCTCGTGCGCCCGTTCGAGACCTCGTTCGGCCGCGAGACGGCGCGCGAGGTGCTGCTCCTGCACGTCCGCACCGACCGGGGCGACGGGTGGGGCGAGTGCGTCGCGGGCCGCGACCCGTTCTACTCGGGGGAGTACGTCGACGGCGCGGCATCCGTGATCGAGCGCTACCTCGCGCCCGCGCTGCTCGCCGCCCCGGGGTCGCAGGTCGTCGACGACGGGCACGTGAGCGGCGTGCTCATCGAGGATCCCGCGCATGAGACCGGGATCTGGGTCGACGACCGCGAGCAGCACGTCGGCGCCGCCGCTGAGGGGGCGGCCGGTGCACGCGGGGGCGCTGCCGCATCGATCGCGAGCGTGCCGCTCGCGGCATCCGTCGCCCCGACGCTGTCGTTCGTCGCCGGCCATCGCATGGCGAAGGGTGCGCTCGAAGCGGCCGTGCTCGATGCCGAGCTGCGCGCCCAGGGCCGGTCGATGGCCGCCTGCTTCGGTGCGGTGCGCGACTGGGTGGACTGCGGCGTCTCGGTGGGCATCGCCCCCACGCTCGAGGAGCTGCTGGACGAGGTGACCGGCTACCTCGAGGAGGGGTACCGGCGCATCAAGCTCAAGATCAAGCCCGGCTGGGACCTCGTGCCCGTCGCCGCGGTGCGGGAGCTCATCGGCCGCGACGCGCTCCTGCAGGTCGACGCGAACACGGCGTACACGGCCGACGACATCCCGCTGCTCGCGAGCCTCGACCCGTTCGACCTGCTGCTCATCGAGCAGCCGTTCGCCGAGGCGGACCTCGCGACGCACGTGCGACTCGCGCAGGCCGCCGAGACGCCCGTCTGCCTCGACGAGTCGATCCTCGACGTCACGACCGCGGTCGACGCGATCGAGCGAGGCGCGACGAGCATCGTGAACATCAAGCCGGGTCGAATGGGCGGGTTCCTCGAGGCCCTGCGCGTGCACGACGCGTGCCGGGCGCGCGAGGTGCCCGTGTGGTGCGGCGGCATGCTCGAGACGGGCGTGGGTCGCGCCGCCAACGTGGCGATCGCCGCACTGCCCGGCTTCGTCCTGCCGGGCGACACATCGGCGTCCGGGCGCTACTTCGCCGAGGACGTCACCGAGCCGTTCGTGCTCGGCACGGGCGAGCACCGGGGGCAGCTCAGGGTTCCGGATGCCGCGGGCACGGGTGTCGCGGTGCGCGAGGAGCTCGTGCGCGACTGGGCGGCGGGTCCGCCCGTCACGATCGGGCGCCACTGAGGTCAGGCGTCGTTGACGCTCCGCCGCGCCGGAGAGGGATCGTCCTGCGGCTCGGACTCGCTCCGGCGGTGGGCGCTGATGATCGGCATCATGAGCCCGGCGAGCAGCGAGCCGATGCCGCCGAGCAGCAGGTCGCCGATCGAGTCGGTGTAGCCGACGTAGATGTCGCCGTCGATGAAGTGCTTGCCGAACCACTCGAACATCTCCCAGAACACGCCGAAGGTCAGCCCGAGCGCGGTCGTGACGATGGCCGTGGAGAGCACCGGGCGCGGGAGCGACTGCTCGTCGGCGACGATGCGGAAGTGCACCAGGAGCAGGTAGCCGACGGCCGCGACGAGCCCGTTCAGGGCGAAGTGCACGGGGAGGTCCCACCACTTCACCGTGACGTAGAGGTCGGTGACACTGCTCCACACGGCGACGAGGGTGACGATGCCGAAGGCGATGTCGAAGCCGGGGCGGAGCCGCAGCGCGCGCGGGAGCACCATCCCGCCTGTGGCGAAGGCGAGGCTCACGCCGCCGAGGGGCCCCCACCCGATCGCCGCGATGGGGATGCAGAGCAGCCCGATCAGCCGGATGACGTCGGCCGTGATCTCGGCCGGGCCGTCGGCCCGTCGCGTGAGCGCGTTCCACAGGCTCCGCATCAGCGTCGCTCCTCCTCCCGGCCCGGGGCCGTGTCGTCGTGCTGCCGGTGCCGCAGCACCGCCTGCACGGGTTCGTGGTCGGATGCCGCGCGCCCCTCGAATCGCGCGGCGTTGATACCCGCGTGGGTGACCTCGGCGGCGCCGCCGACGAGGATCAGGTCGATGCGCCGACCGCCCCGACGACGTGGCCCGTAGTTCGAGAACGTACCCCACTCGGGCGTGAGCCGCTCCTCTGCGGCGTCCCAGGCGTCGCGCAGCACGCCGTCGCCCGTGAGCCGGCGATGCACGGCCGACCGCTCGTCGGCGTTGAAGTCGCCCGTGACGACGATCGCGGCACCGGGCTCCTCGAGGTGCGCGGTGTGCGCGAGCCCGGCGATCATCAGCGCCGACTGCAGCCGCGAGCGGCGGGACAGGTGGTCGAGGTGCGTGTTGAAGACGTGGAGCCGGCCGCCGGTCCGGCGATCGGTGAACTCGGCGGAGACGACGAGCCGACGCGTGAGGTTGCCCCAGGTCCGCGAACCGTGCCGGTCGGGCGTCGCCGAGAGGGCGAGCTGCCGCCAGTCGGTGAGCTCGAGGCGCTCGTCGTCGTAGTAGACGGGGCAGGCCTCGCCGTGCCCGCCCGGGTCCCGCCCCGTGCCCACCCAGCGGTGGCTTCCCCCGAGCGCGTCGGCGACCACCTCGACCTGCTCGTCGAGCGCCTCCTGGACGCCGAGCACGGTCGGCCGCTCGGAGGCGAGGAGCCGCCGGACCAGGGGCTTGCGCACCGCCCACCGGTCGGGGCTGCCCGGTCGGTTCCGCGGCATCCGCCGCCGGATGTTGAACGACATGACGTGGAGGTCGGGCGCTTCGACCGGGCCGATGAGCGGCTCGTCCGTCATCATGCGCCCAGCGTACGCCCGGCTCGGGTCGCGGGCCGGAGCGCACCGGTCCCGGCGGGTCGGTCAGCCGAGCAGTTCGCGTCGCGCCTCCGGGTAGCCGAGCCCGTTCGGCTCGGTCTCGACGGCGGCGCGGGAGAACAGGTCGGTCGGGCACCACCCGGTGACGGCCCCGATCGCGAGGAACGCGGCGCACACGCTCGCGGGGATCGCGCACCAGAGGTTGTCGACGCTGGATGCCGCGAACGCGGCGAGGAACGTCGCGATGACGCCGCGCAGGACGCGCTCGCCCCGGCTCACCGCGCAGGAGCGCGAGGCGAGCGAGCGGACGACGCGGTTCACGCCTGTGCGGCGGCAGCTGCCTGCTGCTCGGCGAGCTGGCGGCGTACGTCGTCCATGTCGAGGGCCTTGGTGCCCTCGATGACCTGCTCGAGCTGGGCGCCGTTCAGCGCGCCGGGCTGGGCGAAGACGATGATCCCCTCGCGGAAGACGACGAGCGTCGGGATCGAGGTGATCCGGAAGCCGGCGGCCAGGGCCTGCTCGGCCTCGGTGTCGACCTTGCCGAACACGACGTCGGTGTGCTGCTCGGAGGCGCGCTCGAAGATGGGGCCGAACATGCGGCACGGACCGCACCACTCCGCCCAGAAGTCGAGGAGCACGATGTCGTTGTCCTTGATGGTCGACTCGATCGTGTCGTTGGTGATGTTCACGGAGGCCATGCCCCGATTCTACCAGATGATACCCCTGGGGTATTATTCACGTCATGCAGACCACGACCAGCCCCTCCGCGGGCACCCCGGCGACCCGTTCCA
Source organism: Agromyces molybdatiresistens (assembly GCF_052748445.2). Taxonomy (NCBI): domain Bacteria; kingdom Bacillati; phylum Actinomycetota; class Actinomycetes; order Micrococcales; family Microbacteriaceae; genus Agromyces; species Agromyces molybdatiresistens. The sequence continues at coordinate 1,187,023 of NZ_CM188258.1, forward strand.
TCAGAGCCGTCCGACCCGCCCGCGGCATCCGCGCCGTGCTCGCCGCGGCCGTCGGCGCAGCCGCGCTCGCCCTCACCGGATGCGCCTCGACCGAGCCCATCGAACTCGGCGCCGACACGGTCGTCGTCGACGTCCGCACACCCGCCGAGTACGCCGCCGGACACCTCGACGGCGCCGTCAACCTCGACCTCACCTCGGGCCGGCTGGCCGCCGAGATCCCGACGCTCGACGCCGAGGGCGACTACGTCGTCTACTGCAAGTCGGGCAACCGCTCCGCCCAGGCGACGCAGCTCATGGAGGAGGCCGGCCTCGACGTCACCGACGGCGGCTCGATGCAGCAGGCGGCGGATGCCACGGGACTGCCGATCGTCCGGTAGCGCGCCGTCCGGCTCAGGTGGCGAGCCCGGCCGCCGCCTCGCCGATGCGCTCGGCGGTCGCGGCGCGCTCGGGGCGTCCGTCGAGCTCGAACCAGGTCGACGACAGCGCGCTCCACGCGACGAGCCAGTCGCGCAGGCGTCGGGGGGCGAAGCCGGTCGCATCGACCACCACCGCGAACTGACGCGCGAGCCGGCCCGGCAGGAGCGCGCGCTCGTGCGACGGATTGCAGAGCAGGTTGCACGCGTCGAACTCGGCGTCGCCGAGGAGCGCCTTCGGGTCGATCGCGAGCCAGCCGCGCTCGCCGAAGTCGAGCACGTTGCCGTGGTGCAGGTCGCCGTGCAGCACGACCGGCTCGTGGTCGTCGTCGATCAGCCGGCGGGCGAGGTCGGCGCCCGCGCGGTGCAGCGGGCCGAGCCGGTCGGCGTGCGCGAAGAGCTGCCCGAACCAGTCCTCGAGCGGGGTCAGCGCGGGCGGCTCGTCGAGCCCGAGTACGCGATCGGTCTCGGCGTGCAGCAGCGCGCCGACTTCGCAGATGATGCGGGTCGCCGCGTCGTCCTCGCCCGCACGGACCATGGCGACGAGGTCGCGGGTGCCGGTCGCGCGTTCGATGAGCAGCGCCCGGTGATCGCGCCGGAGCACGCGCACGGCGCCGTGCCCCTCGAGCGCTGTGAGGAGTGCGGAGCCTCTGGCCTCCTCGGACTCGTGTGCGATCTTCAGCACCGCGAGTTCGCCGTCCTCGGTGCGGACCGGGAGCAGGCGACTCGTCGTCGTGGTCGCCGGATCACCGTCGGGCCGCAGCCGCCAGCGACGCAGCCACGCCGCCTCGTCCGCTCTCCCGGGGTCGACGGGTCCGAGATCGCTCACTCGCCCAGTATCCCCGTGCCGGGCACGTGGCGCCGTTAGGATCGGCCCCATGTCGGACGACGCGGTGAAGCGGGCACAGGAGGCGGCCGAGGCCGCCGCGGCGGCGGCGGCGGCGCTGCAGGAACAGGCGGCGGAGGCGATCCGCAAGGCGGAGGAGGCGGCCGCGCTCGCGAAGGCGGCGGCCGAGGCCGCGACGGATGCCGCGTCCGTTCCTGAATCGAAGGCCGCGACGGATGCCGCGCCGGAAGCCCCCCGCGCATCGGCCGCCCCCGCGACATCCGCCGTGCCCACCCCTGCCGCCCCGCCCACGTCGGCCGACGCCCCAGCCGGCCCGCTCGAGGCCGACGAGGTCGACCGCATCCGCGCGGGCTACGCCTTCGAGGGCCCGGCCCTCGAGATGGGCGCGCTCGTGAACGGCGAGGCGATGCCCGACGTACCGGTGCGGATCCCGCTCGCCATGACGAACCGACATGGCCTCGTCGCCGGCGCGACCGGCACGGGCAAGACCCGCACGCTGCAGGTGCTCGCCGAGCAGCTCGCGGCGGCCGGGGTCGCGGTGTTCGCAGCCGACATCAAGGGCGACCTGTCGGGCGTCGCGACGCCCGGCACGAGCAGCGAGAAGCTGCTGAAGCGCACCGACGGCATCGGACAGGCGTGGGAGGCGGCGAGCTTCCCGACCGAGTTCTTCTCGCTCGGGGGAGTGGGCCGCGGTGTGCCGATCCGCGCGACGATCTCGGGCTTCGGCCCGCTGCTGCTCGGCAAGGTGCTCGGCCTGAACGAGACGCAGGAATCGAGCCTCGGCCTCGTCTTCCACTACGCCAACAGGAACGGGCTCGCGCTCCTCGACCTCGACGACCTGCGCGCGGTCCTGGCCTACCTCGTCAGCGACGAGGGCAAGGGCGAGCTCGAGGGACTCGGCGGGCTGTCGAAGGCGACGGTCGGCGTCATCCTGCGCGAACTCATCGCCTTCGCCGACCAGGGCGCCGACGTGTTCTTCGGCGAGCCCGAGATCGACACGGCCGAGTTCCTCCGCACGGCCGCCGACGGTCGCGGGGTGATCAGCCTCCTCGAGGTGCCGGGCGTCGCCGACAAGCCCGCGCTGTACTCCACGTTCCTCATGTGGCTGCTCGCCGACCTCTACGGCGGGCTCCCCGAGGTCGGCGACCTCGACCGGCCCAAGCTCGTGTTCTTCTTCGACGAGGCGCACCTGCTCTTCAACGGCGCGTCGAAGGACTTCCTCGCGCAGGTCGTGCAGACCGTGCGGCTCATCCGCTCGAAGGGCGTCGGGGTCTTCTTCGTCACGCAGACCCCGAAGGACGTGCCGGGCGACGTGCTCGCGCAGCTCGGCTCGCGCGTGCAGCACCAGCTGCGCGCGTTCACGCCCGACGACGCCAAGGCGCTGCGCGCGACGGTCTCGACGTACCCGAAGTCGGGCTACGACCTCGAGGAGACGCTCACCGTGCTCGGCACGGGCGAGGCGATCGTGACGGTCATGAACGAGAAGGGCGCCCCGAGTCCCGTGGCCTGGACCCGCCTGCGGGCGCCGCAGGCGTCGATGTCGCCGAGCCCGGATGCCGCCATCGACGCCGTTGTCGCGGCATCCCCCCTCTCGGCGACGTACGGCACCGCGATCGACCGCGAATCCGCACACGAGTTGCTGACCACGCGCATGGCGGACGCCGCGGCCGCCGCCGACGCGGCCGAGGCCGCCGAGGCGCAGGCGAAGGCCGATGCCGAGTACGCGAAGATGCAGGCCAAGATCGAGGCCGACCAGGCGAAGGCGGAGAAGAAGGCGCAGGCCGAGTACGACCGGCTCCTGAAGAAGACGTCGGGCGCCTCGCGCTCACGTACCCCCCAGCGCTCCGCGCTCGAGGAGGTGCTCGGCTCGAAGTCCACGCAGAAGGTGATCACGCAGGTCCTGACCGGCCTCTTCGGCATGGCGAAGCGCAGATGACGGATGCCGCGCGGCGGGCGTCGGGGGCCGGGGGACCGGGACCGGTCATCCGCCCCTACCGTCCGGAGGATCGCGATGCCGTCGCCCGGATCTGCCTGCTCACGGCCGCGGGCGGCGCCGACGCCACGGGCGTGTACCGCGACGACGCGCTGATGCCGGAGGTGTACGCGCTCCCGTACGTCGTCTACGCGCCCGACCTCGCGTTCGTCGTCGAGGGCGACGACGGTCGGGTCGGCGGCTACGTGCTCGGCGTCGCCGACACGGCCGGCTTCATCGACTGGTACGCGCGCGAGTGGGCGCCGGGGTTCCGGGAACGGCACCCGGTCGCAGGGCCGCCCACGGTGCACCGCCCCGCGTACACCGAGGCGCAGCTCGTCGCCGACGGCGGCGACCCCGAGCGGATGCGGATCCCCGAGCTCGACGCGTACCCCGCGCACCTGCACATCGACCTCCTGCCCGACCTGCAGGGCCGCGGGCTCGGCCGTCGGCTCGTCGACACGGTCCGCACGACGCTCGCCGATCGCGGCGTGCCCGCCCTGCACCTGGGGATCGATCCGGCGAACGTCGGCGCACGGGCGTTCTACGAGCGGCTCGGGTTCCACGAGCTCCCGTCGAGCACGCCTGACGCGCCTCGGTTCGGCATCGCGACGCGCTGAGCGCCGCTCGCGGCCGATCGGCCCTGCTCAGGAGGGCAGGCCGCGCCCTTCGAACCAGTAGAGCAGGTGCGGGTCGGACGCCCGCAGCTCGCCCATCGTCACCGGCTCCGTGCGGATCTCCTCATCGAGGTCGAGCAGGCCGGCGATCGCATCGAGCGACCGGTCGTCCCAGAAGGTCCCGCGCATGCGGAAGAGGCACTTCCCGTCCTCGTCGACGATGAACAGCTGCTGGACGGTCTCGAGCGTGTCGCCGCGGTACGTCTCGAGGCGGAGGACACCGGCCATCTCGCGACGCGCCACGCTGTTGATCCGTCCGAGGAACCCGCGCTCGACGACACCGTGCGGACTCACGGCGACCTCGGCGCGCTGGTAGCCGATGTACGCGGCGGCGCCGAGCGCGGACAGGACGACGATCGCGGCCGCGGTGAGGCCCATGGCTGCGGTGCCGAGCGGCGACACCAGCCAGAGCACGGTCAGCAGCACGGGGACCAGGAGGGCGAGCACCGGAAGCCCGACGGACCGGGTCAAGGAGCGACGGGGTCTCAGGGTGAGCACCCTGAGACCCCTGCCCCCTGCCTGGCCGGTGCGGGAGTCCCCTGCGTCCCCGTATCCCGTTCTCACCGTTGCCACTGACATCGAAACCATCTTCTGCCGTCGGTTCCGATGCCGCTATTCCGCATTAAGGGGGACTTGCGCTCGGCGCGCGTGTCGTGCTCACCCGAGGATGGGCAGCACGGCGGCGCAGAAGTCGTCCGAACGGCCGGTCGAACCCTTCACTTCCCCGAGGAACTCCAGGAACTCGTCATCCGAGGGATCGGCGATGTCGTCGCCGTAGTCGACCAGGACCTCGTAACTGACCTGTCCGGGATTGCGTGCGATGGCCGTGCCGCTCTCGTCGTACACGGCCGCATTGCCGGTCGCGAGGACGAGGATCGTCATGGTGCCATCGCCGTTGTCCGTGATCCTCAGGTCCTTGTCCACGATGCGCACGTGCTCGGTGACGACGCCGCCAGGTCCGGTGTAGACGGTGTCGGCCACGACGTTCGCCTTGAAGTACGGCGCCGCACCCGGCTTGCGGGAGTTGAACAGGATGTGGACCTTCGACGTCGAATCGACCTCCACCGTCAATCCCGCGCCGCAGAAGTCCGTGTCCGTGAACGAGTCCATCTCATCGAACATCACGTTCTCGAGCGGGCGTGCCGTCGCGGGCACGGCGGCGAGCACCGATGCCGCGAGCGCGGCGGCGGAGACGGCGGCGATGAGGCCGCGGCGGTGGAGCGGGCTGGATGCTGACACGGAGTCCCCTTCCTGAGGCGCGTGACGCAGGACCTGCGTCATCGCGCAGCGGAGTCCGGGCTGGCGGCATCATCCCGCATCGGCGCGCACGCGGCGACGCCCGTTCGGGGGCGGAAACGGCCGAACCCCGGGTCGTGGACCCGGGGTTCGAAGCGCGGAGGATGGGGGACCCCGTCGGTCGGGCTCCGCCCTCCCTCCTCCTCGATTCGCAGCGTCCATCAGAATGCGAACAGGCGCCGCACCCTTCGGGCACGGCGCCTGTTCGCATGGCGGAGGATGGGGGATTCGAACCCCCGAGGGCTTTCACCCAACACGCTTTCCAAGCGTGCGCCATAGGCCACTAGGCGAATCCTCCAGGGACCCCTCACGCACCCGCCAGAGCCCGGTTACCCTTGCTGCGTTTCCGCCCTGGGGGAGTTGGCCTGGATGGCGCCACGTGAGGAGCCTCGGACAGTCTACCCGAGTGAGCGCGCGCTTCGAACCGCGAGGTAGTCGTCGAAGGCCTCGCGGCTCGTGCGCCGCGGTGTGTAGCCGAGGTCGCGCTTGAGGCGCGTGTTGTCGAGCACGGGCCGGTAGCGCAGGAAGCCGACGCGCTCCGGCCCGTGCACCGTGAGACGCAGGGCGTGCGCGATGCGCAGCACCGCGGTGAGCAGCGTCGGCGGCACCGTCACGGTCGGCTTGTCGAGCGCCTCGGCGATCTCGGTCACCGTGACCCTGCCGTCGCCGGCGACGTTGAAGACGCCGGTGACCTCACCCGTCGCGCCGCGGACGATCGCGCCCACGACGTCGTCGACCCAGACGAACACGAACGGGCTCTCGGAGCCCGCGATCCGCAGGACGCGCCGGCCGTCCCACAGCGCCGTGATCTGGTTCGCGACGGTCGGTCCGAGGATCGTGCCGATCCGCAGCACGACCTGGCCGAGCTCCGGGTTCTGCACGCGGCGGTCGGCGAGCATCTCCTCGACGAGTCGCTTGTGTCTCGAGTAGCTGAACTCCTCGTTGCCGCGGATCGGGTCGTCCTCGGTGAGCCACTCGGGGTTGTCGGCGTGGTATCCGTAGGCGGCCCCGGACGACGAGACGACGATGCGGCGCACGCCGTGTGCGACGGCCGCGTCGAGCACGTTGCGGGTGCCGTCGACGTCGACGCGGTACTCCACGTCCTCGCTCAGCCCGCCGGGGTTCACGATGGCTGCGAGGTGCACGACGGTGTCGATCGCGTGGCGTCCGACGACGGCGGCGACGGCCGCGGCATCCGTCACGTCGCACGGCTCGACGACGACGCCCTCGGGCACGGATGTCGCGGGCGGCCGCACGTCGCCGGAGACGACGAGCTCGACCTCCGGGTTCCCGGCGAGGGCCCGGACCGCGCTCGAGCCGAGGAATCCACTGCCGCCGGTGACGAGGATGCGGCGGCTCACGCCTTCGGCTCCTCGGCGGCGGCACCGGCATCCAGGGCCCCGGCGTCGGCCGCGGCATCCGCTCGCCCGGTGCGTCGCGCCCAGAGCGTCGCGAGCACGAGGCCCGCGATGATGTCCCAGATACCCCACCATCCGGCGACGACGGCCATGCCGCCGATCCCGCCGAAGAACGAGAACACGAGGCCGAGGCCGAGGCCCGCGTTGCGGATGCCGACCTCGAACGTGATCGCCTTCCGGTCGCGCACGCCGAGCCCGCCGATGCGCGCGCTCGCGTAGCCGAGGCCGAGCGCGATCGCGTCGTGCAGGAACACCGCGAGGAGCACGACGCCGATGTACGCCATGAAGATCGCCCAGTTGCCGACGAGCGCGGCGACGATGAAGCCGACGAGGGCGAGCAGGCTGATCCACCGCGCGTACGGCTGCACGCGCGCCGCGAAGCGCGGCCACACGGCGCGGATGACGAAGCCCGCGATGAAGGGCAGCCCGATGATGAGGAAGATGTCGAGCAGCATCTGCCAGCCGTCGAGGCTCACGGCACTGACGAGCTCCGACGCCTTGGGGTGGATGCTGCCCCAGAACGCGATGCTGAGCGGCAGCACGAAGATGTACAGCACGTTCGCGACCGCGGTCATCGAGACCGAGAGCGCGACGTTGCCGCGGGCCCGGTAGGTGAGCACCTGCGAGATGTTGCCGGGCGGGCACGCGGCGACGAGCAGCATGCCGAGCGCGACCGACGCCTGCACGTCGAGCAGCAGGGTCAACCCGAACGTCACCGCGGGCAGGAGCACGATCTGCGCGAGCAGCGCGATGACCATGGCCTTCGGCGCGCGCGCGACGGCGCGGAAGTCGGCGGGCGAGGTGTCGAGCGCGATGCCGAACATGATGAAGCCGAGCACGACGTTGAGCGCGATCATCGATCCGGGCGCGAAGTTCAGGACGACGTCGTCGATGTTCACGCGCGGGTCCCCGCCTTCGGGCTGCGGGCCGGGCGGACGGCGGCCGCCGGTGAATCGGAGGGTTCGGGGGCACCGGATGCCGCGGGCGACGGCAGCGTCCGCAGCAGCCGCTTCACGGTCCGCCGGTAGGCGTCCTTGTTGACGTAGTACGACATGCGGTCGAGCCCGAGGTAGCGGTACCCGCCCGTGAGGTCGGGCCACGGCTTCGCAGCACCGGCGCGGAAGCGGGACGCGGCATCCGGGTCGTCGCGCAGAGCCGCGAGGTACGCGGCGATGAGCTCGGCCTGCTCGTAGCGGCCCTGCCATCCGATGCCGGAGGCCTCGATCATGCCGAGCACGAACAGCCCGTTGAAGCTCGGCGGGAAGACGTTGAGGTAGAGCTCGGGGGCCGCGGTCGTCCAGTTCAGGTGAGCGCGGTCGACGAACGGGTAGTCGAGCCTGTACCCGGTCGCGAGCATGACGAGGTCGTAGTCGGCGGCGCTGCCGTCGGCGAAATGCACCGTCGAGCCGTCGAACCGGTCGATGTCGCCGACGACCCGCAGGTCGCCCTGGCCGAGGTGGTTCAGGATGAGCGTGTTCACGATCGGGTGCGACTCGTAGATCCGGTAGTCGGGCTTCGGGAAGCCGAAGCGGACCGGGTCGCCCGTGAAGGCGCGCAGCACGCGCGTGTCGACGAACTGCTTGATGCGCGCCGGCAGCGGGCGGCCCTGGTTCAGCGTGTCCGACGGGCGCCCGAACAGGTAGCGGGGCACGAAGTAGTAGCCGCGGCGCACCGAGAGGTCGACGGATGCCGCGTGATGCACCGCGTCGACCGCGATGTCGCACCCCGAGTTCCCGGCGCCGATGATGAGGACGCGCTTGCCCTCGAACACCTTCGGGCTCGTGTACGCGCTCGTGTGCACGAGCTCGCCCGCGAACTCGCCGCGGAACGTCGGGACGTTGGGCTCGGCGAGCGTGCCGTTGGCGAGGATCACCGCAGGGTGCTCGGTCGTGCTCGTCGTGCCGTCGGCGGAGACGGCGGTCACGCGCCATCCGCTCGCCCCGGTCGCGTCGCCGTCGACCGGTTCGACCGCGGTGACCCTCGTGTCGAAGCGGATGTGCTCGCGCAGTCCGTACGCGTCGGCGTAGTCGCGGAAGTAGCGGTGCAGCTCGCGGTGGCCGGGGTAGTCGGCCGTCGAGTCCATGGGGAACTCCGCGAACTCGGTCGTCGTGCGCGAGGAGATGAGGTGCGCGGACTCGTACATCGTCGAGCGCGGGTTGTCGATGTTCCAGAGGCCGCCCACGTCGGGGCCGGCCTCGAAGGCGATGAAGGGGATGCCTGCGCGGCTGAGCGCGCGGGCACCGGCGAGACCTGATGGGCCCGCTCCGATGAGGGCGATGGGGTTCACGGGTGGTTCCTGGTGCGTGGGCGACATCGTCGGGGCCGACGCCGCGTCGGGTGCGAACAGCATAGGCGAACACCGCTCGGGTTCCGGAACCCAGGGCGCCCCCAGCGCCCGCCCAGCGCCCGCCGCGGGCGCCTCGCTAGGCTGGCCGGGTGGCGCACAGCATCTACATCTGCTCCGCCGAGGGGAACACCGGCAAGTCGACCGTGGCCCTCGGAACGCTGGACACGTTGAGCCGACGCGCGACCCGGGTGGGCGTCTTCCGCCCCATCGCGCGCTCCACCGAGGAGCGCGACTACGTGCTCGAGCTGCTGCTCGCGCACGACGGCGTCATCGAGCTCGGCTACGACGATGCGATCGGCGTCACCTACGAGGACGTGCACGCCGACCCCGAGGCCGCGCTCGCCACGATCGTGCGTCGATTCAAGGCGGTCGAGTCGCGGTGCGACGTGGTCGTCGTGATCGGCTCCGACTACACGGATGTCGGCAGCCCGACCGAGCTGGCCTTCAACGCGCGCATCGCGGCGAACCTCGGTGCACCGGTGCTCCTCGTGGTCGGAGGCCGCGTCACCCAGGGGCGGGGCGCGAGCGAGCGGCTCGGGTACACGGACGCCCGAACGCCCGACGAGCTCGCCCAGCTCACCGAGCTCGCGGTCGAGGAGCTCGAGCGCGAGCACGCGACCCTGCTCGGCGTCGTGGCGAACCGTGCGGACCCCGACCGGCTCGACGACGTCGTCGAGGCGGTGCGCGCTGCGTCGGGCGCAGCCGGCGCGCCGGCGGCATCCGTCTCGGTCTGGGCCATCCCGGAGGACCAGTACCTCGTGGCACCCTCGATGCGGTCGGTCATGCACGCCGTGGGCGGCGAGCTGTACGCGGGCGATCCCGAACTGCTCGAGCGCGAGGCGCTCGGCGTCGTCGTCGCGGCGATGTCGATGGAGAACGTGCTCGCCTGGCTCACCGAGGCTGCCGTCGTCGTCGTGCCTGGCGATCGCAGCGAGGTGCTGCTCGGCGTGCTCACGGCGCATGCGTCGGCGACCTTCCCCTCGATCGCGGGCATCGTCCTGAACGGCGGGTTCCCCGTCTCCGAGACGGTGGAACGCCTCATCGAGGGCCTGAAGTCGGGCCTGCCGATCATCCGGACCCAGCTGAGCAGCTACGACACCGCGCTCGCGATCACGCAGACGCGCGGCAAGCTCGCCGCCGAGTCGCAGCGCAAGCGCGACACGGCCCTCGCCCTCTTCGAGAAGCACGTGGACGAGGCCGAGCTGCTCGACCGGCTCGACGTGGCGCGCACCGACGTCGTCACTCCGCTCATGTTCGAGTACGAGCTGCTCGCCCGCGCGCGCGACGCCCGCAAGCACATCGTGCTGCCCGAGGGGTACGACGATCGGATCCTGCGCGCCGCGGCGACCCTGCTCGCGCGCGACGTCGCCGACCTCACGATCCTCGGCGAGGAGATCGAGATCCGCTCGCGCGCGATCGGCCTCGGCCTCGACATCTCGAAGGCCACGGTGCTGTCGAACCACGACCACGTGCTCGTGTACCGGTTCGCCGACGAGTACCAGCGGCGCCGCGCGCACAAGGGCATCACCCTCGAGCAGGCCCGCGACACCGTGCAGGACGTCTCGTACTTCGGCACGATGATGGTCGAGCTGGGCCTTGCCGACGGCATGGTCTCGGGGGCGATGCACACGACGGCGCACACGATCCGCCCGGCGTTCGAGATCATCAAGACGAAGACCGACGTCGACGTCGTCTCGAGCGTCTTCCTCATGGCGCTCGCCGACCGTGTGCTCGTCTACGGCGACTGCGCGGTCGTGCCCGATCCCACGGCGGAGCAGCTCGCCGACATCGCGATCTCGTCGGCGCAGACCGCGGTGCAGTTCGGCATCGAGCCGCGCGTGGCGATGCTGTCGTACTCGACCGGCGAGTCCGGTTCGGGGGCGGATGTCGACAAGGTGCGCCGCGCGACCGAGCTCGTGCGCGAGCGCGCGCCGGACCTGCCCGTCGAGGGGCCGATCCAGTACGACGCGGCAGCCGATGCCGCGGTGGCGCGCACGAAGCTGCCCGGCTCGTCGGTCGCGGGCCGCGCGACGGTGTTCGTGTTCCCCGACCTCAACACGGGGAACAACACGTACAAGGCGGTGCAGCGCTCGGCGGGGGCGGTCGCGATCGGGCCGGTGCTGCAGGGGCTCAACAAGCCCGTGAACGACCTCTCCCGCGGTGCCCTCGTGCAGGACATCGTGAACACGGTGGCGATCACGGCGATCCAGGCGGCGTCGTGACCGGCAGCACCGTCCTCGTCGTCAACTCCGGCTCGTCCTCCCTGAAGTACCAGCTGGTCGACGTCGAGGCCGGGCATCCGCTCGCCTCCGGTCTCGTCGAGCGCATCGGCGCGGGCGCCGGCCGCGCCACCCACACGGATGCCGCGGGCGAGGCCTTCCGCGAGGACGTCCCGGTCGCCGACCACCACGAGGCCTTCGCGTGGATGCTCCGGGCGTTCGCCGACCACGGCCCGTCGCTCGAGGAGCACGCGCCCGTCGCGGTCGGGCACCGCGTGGTCCAGGGCGGCGCTCGCTTCTTCGAGCCGACCGTCATCACCGAGCTCGTGAAGATCAACATCGACGAGCTCTCGGTGCTCGCGCCGCTGCACAACCCCGCGAACCTCGCCGGCATCGTCGCCGCCGAGCAGGCCTTCCCTTCGGTGCCGCACGTCGCCGTCTTCGACACCGCGTTCCACCAGACGATGCCGCCCGAGGCGTACCTGTACGCGCTCGACCGCGACCTCGCCGAGAAGCATCGAATCCGGCGGTACGGGTTCCACGGCACGTCGCACCGGTTCGTGTCGCGAGCGGCGGCGGCCCACCTCGGTCGCCCGGTCGAGGAGCTCAAGCTCATCGTGCTGCACCTCGGCAACGGCGCCTCGGCGTGCGCGGTCGACGGCGGGCGCTCCGTCGAGACGAGCATGGGCATGACCCCGCTCGAGGGCCTCGCGATGGGCACGCGCTCGGGCGATCTCGACCCGGCCGTCGTGCTGCACCTGCAGCGTCGCGCCGGGCTCGGCGTCGACGAGGTCGACGACCTGCTCAACAAGCGGAGCGGCATGCTCGGCCTCGGCGGGCACGGCGACATGCGCGACCTGACCGAGGCCGCGGCATCCGGTGACGAACGCGCGCGCGTCGCGCTCGAGGTGTACGCGCACCGCATCCGCGCCTACGTGGGTGCCTACGCGGCGCAGCTCGGCCGGGTCGACGCGATCGTGTTCACCGCCGGCGTCGGGGAGAACTCGGCTGACGTGCGCGCGAGGTCGCTCGCCGGCCTCGAGGGCTTCGGCGTCGAGGTGGATGCCGCGCGCAACGCGGAGCGCTCCGGTGAGGCGCGACGGATCTCGACGGACGACTCCCGCACCGCGGTGCTCGTGGTGCCGACGAACGAGGAGCTCGAGATCGCCCGGCAGACGCTCGAGGTCGTCGCGCGCTGACCCGCTGCGTCGCCGCGGGGGCCGGTCTCCCCGGCGGTCGCCCGTCGTCCGATTCCGCGGATACACGATCACCACCCCGTCGGCGAGTCCGAGTGGGCGGCGCGGCGGATCGGATATCCGCCAGGGGATACATACAAGAAGTCTTGTACAAGAGGTCTTGTGGATCTATGCTGGCCGCATGACCGATGCCGAACGACCGTCCGTCGACTCGAACGTGCGCCTGCACGACCCCGGCCCCATGCGCGCGATGGCGCACCCCATGCGGTTGCGGATCATCGGCATCCTCCGCATGGACGGACCCGCCACCGTCGGCATGATCGCCGATCAGACGGGGGAGTCGGCCGGCTCGATCAGCTACCACGTCGCGACGCTCGCCAAGCACGGCTTCGTCGAGGAGGCACCAGAGCTCGCCCGCGACCGACGGGAACGCTGGTGGCGAGCCGCGCATGAGATGACGAGCTGGGACACGCTCGAGTTCCTCGACGATCCGGCGCGGCACGCGGCATCCGAGGCCCTGCGCCGCACCGTGCTCGAGGGGTACCACCGCGAACTGCTCGCGGCGCTCGACGCCGAGGCCGAGCTCGAGCCGGAGTGGATCGAGCCGTCCGACTCGTCCGACGGCGCCGCGCACCTCACGCTCGAGGAGTTCCGCGAGCTGTCGGCCGACCTGGCCGCCGTGCGCGACAAGTGGTGGGCGCGGCGCGGCGAGCCGGCGGAGGGCACGCGCATCGTGCGGTGGATGACCCACGTCTTCCCGAGGAGCGGCGCGTGAGCCCGCGTCGCCGGCTGCCGCTCGTCGCGCTGTTCGCCGCGCAGCTGTTCTCGCTCGGCGGGAACGCGATCGCGATCGTCGCCGTGCCGCTCATCGTGCTCCAGCAGACCGGCTCGCCGCTCGCCGCGGGGGTCGCGGGCGTCTTCGCGACCGTGCCGCTGGTGATCGGCGGTGCGCTCGGCGGCGTGCTCGTCGACAGGTTCGGCTACCGGGCGTCGAGCATCGCCGCGGATGTCGCGAGCGGCCTCACCGTCGTCGCCATCCCGCTGCTCGACGCCGCGGGCCTCCTCTCCTTCCCGGTCCTGCTCGCGCTCGTGTTCCTCGGCGGCCTGCTCGACCCGCCGGGCGACACCGCGAAGACGGTGCTCATGCCCGACCTCGCGGCGCTCGCGCGCACACCGCTCGCCCGCGCCGCAGGCGCCCAGTCGGCCGTGCAGCGCACCGCGACCATGGTCGGTGCGGGCACCGCGGGCGCCCTCGTCGCCCTGTCCGGTCCGATGACGGCGCTGCTTGCGGATGCCGCGGGCTTCGCGATCTCCGCGATCCTCGTCGCGCTGCTTGTGCCCGCCCGGGCCCGGCTCGCCGGGCTCGTCGGGTCGGACGCGCCCGCCGCCGCCGAGGCATCCGGAATCGCGGCGGACGCGGACGCCGGCGGTGACGCGCACGATCACCCGGTCGGTCAGGCGGTCCGCGACGCGGAGGCGGACGATGCAGCCCGCGACGCCGACCGCTCCGGCGCCGCCGCGGAGAGCGCGGCCGGCTTCGTCGCCGGCATCCGCTTCATCGCGAAGACCCCGCTCGCGCTCGCCGTCGTGCTGCTCGTGACGCTGACGAACGCGATCGACGCGGCGGGCATGACGGTGCTGAAGCCGGTGTACGCGTCGCAGGTGCTCGGCGATCCGGCGGCGCTGGGCTTCATGATCGGATGCTTCGCGGCGGGCGCCCTGACCGGCTCGGCCGTGTTCGGGCTCATCGGGCACCGCGCGTCGGGGCGGCTCATGTTCGCCGCGTGCTTCGTGCTCGCGGGCGCGCCACCGTACGCGGCGATGGCGCTGGGCGTGCCGATCGAGATCCTGTTCGTGATCCTCGCGCTGTCGGGCCTCGCGGCCGGTGCACTCAATCCGATGATCTCGACCGCGCTGTTCGGGGTCGTCCCCGACGGCATGCGGGCGCGCGTGTTCGGTGCGATCACGTCGGGGGTGGCGGCGTCCATGCCGATCGGCGCGTTCGCGGCCGGCGCGGCGGTCGACGCCTTCGGGTTCGTGCCGGTCGTGACGGGCGCCGCCCTGCTCTACGCCGTGCTCGGGGCGAGTCCGCTCGTGCTGCGCGCGTTCGACGGGTTGTCCGGTGCACGGGGAGGGGCGCCGGTTGCGGGCGCGCGGGACGCGACATCCGTCGTCGACCGCGACGTCGAGACCGCGGATGCGGACTCGCCCGGAGCGGTCGCGGACGCCGCGGTGCCGAATGCCGCGGTACCGGAGCCGTCGGTCGAAACCGGGCGCTGAGCGTGCGTCAGTGCAGGAGCCGCGCGCAGTCGATGCAGCGCGTCGCGGTCGGCCGCGCCTCGAGGCGGGCGACGGTGATCTTCTCGCCGCAGCGTTCGCAGACGCCGTAGGTGCCGTCGTCGATGCGGGCGAGCGCCTGGTCGATGTCGGCGAGTTCGTGCTCGACGTCGTGCAGCACCGCGGTGCGCTGCGACCACTCCTGGCTCATCGTCGGGCCGTCGGGGTCGTGCTCGTCGTCGACCGACGTGTCGGATCTCGCCTCGCGGACCGCGCTGATGCCCTCGCTCTGCTCGGCGAGGCGCTCTTCGGCCTCGCGCCGTTCCGCGAGCAGGAGCTCCCGGAACCGCTCGAGCTGCTCGGCTGTGCGGACCCCCGTCGTCACGTGACCACCTCCGTCTTCGTGCACCGGGGCGAACGGATGCCGCCGCCGCGCCGGTGCGGTCTCCCGATCCTATGCCGTCCCGCCGACTTCGCGGCCGGGTCGAACGGCCCTGCGCGGGCGAAGCCTGCCACAGCCCGAGGAGGAAAGCGCTCCCCCAGAACGGGTGCATGTGAGGACGGTCTCCGTTTCGATAGCCTGCTCGGGCGGCCTCGACTCGGGGCCGCTGACGTGTGCAAGGGGTAGGCATGGTGGAGTGGCGCGGTGTCGGTTCGAGAGACCAGGAGGCGGCTCGTCCGCCGAGGCGGGGATGGCGGACGCTCCTGGCGGCGACGGTCGCCGCCGCGCTCACGTTGACGGCTGTTCCCGGTGCGGTCGCCGCGGAACCGGCGACCGCCGGCGGCCATGCCGTCGCCCTGCCGACCGTGGCGGCCGAGCCCACGGCGGATGACCTGACCGGGGTGCAGATCGCCACGATGCCGGTCAGTCGAACGGAAGCCGGAGAGGCAGCGCAGGCCGCGCCGGCGACGGTCACCCTCACCGGGACGATCGTCGACCTGATCGGTCAGCCGGTGGCGGGCGTCGAGGTCCATGCCGGATACACGTATCACGAGTCGCCCATGGCGACCGCCGTGACGGCAGGCGATGGCTCGTTCACGATGCCGGTGACCACGGAATGGGACTTCCCCGTCCAGGTCGGAGACGCCGAAGCGCTCGGACTGGTCGGCGGCTTCCTGACGGCCGATGGGACGCTCGTCGACGGCTACGAGACCATGCGCCGGTTCGAGCCCGTTCCCGGGTTTGTCGACCTCGGAGACATCCAGCTTCGGCAGGGCCATGATGTCGGCGGCACGATCACGGTCGCCGGCCTCCCGTCGGGCGCGACCACCGAGGCACGACTCCTCATCGCCCCGTACGGCACGGACTACTCCTACCGCGAGGAGATCCTCCGGATCGGGAACGGCGCGAACCCCTGGTCGATCGTCCTGGCCGACGGCGAGTTCGCCATCACGGCGAGTGTGGGGTCGCACGCCACCCTCGTCCTTCCGGTGACCGGGGAGGGGCCGGTCGGGGTTGCCGGAACCGCCGTTTCGGATGTCGACTTCTCGCTCGACCTGTCCGGACGATCGATCACGGGAACCGTGGTCGACCCCGACGGAGTACCCGTCGCCGGCGCTCAGGTGAGCCTCGGACCCGTGGGCCCCGACGGGCAGCACCACTGGACCACCACCGGCCCCGACGGCACCTACATCCTCGGCGGCATCCAACCGAACTCCTATCGGCTGAGCTTCTCGTTGCCGTACGGTCCGGCGACGTACTGGGATGGCGCGACGGACTACCAGAACGCGGACCCGATCGTCGTCACGGAGTCCACTCCGAGTCTGGGCGGGTACGACGCCGTGGTGTATCGCGGAGCGACCGTCACGGGGACGTCCACGAACCTCGATGGCACACCGCGGATCGGCGATGTGGTCACCGCGTATCGCGACGGAGTCCAGCAGCCGATGGCCGCTGTGACCTACGACGGCACCTTCACGTTCACCGGCCTGCCCGCCGGCTCGTACACCTTCGCGATGGAGCAGGGCGGCTGGGGCGGACTCCTCCAGTACTTCGACGGGGTCACGTCGCAGGACGACGCCACCGTGATCGAACTGTCCGAAGGGGAGGAGATCGACAGCATCGACTTCGTCGCCCTGAAGGGTGCGTCGATCACGGGAACGGTCGAGCTCGAGGACGGCACGCCGGTCGAGGGTGCGGTCGTCCGTGCCTTCGCGGCGAACGACCAGTACTCGCCGATCGCCGAGGCGACGACCGATGCGACGGGGTCCTACGAACTCGACGAGTTGAATGCCAACAACTACGCACTCGCGGTCTCGGGCGGTAGCCCGCTCGTCGCGTCGCGCTGGTTCGGTGGATCTGGAACGCGCGACGACGCCACGGCGATCAGTCTCGGGGCCGATGCGACGTCGGTCGCCGACTTCGTCGTGGCGCGCGGCGCGACGGTCAGCGGGACCCTGAAGCTGCCAGACGGCGAGACCGCCGCCTGGCTGTACGCATGGGAGAACACCGGCGCCGCCGAGAGCATGTCGATCTCGGTCTTCACCGAGGAGCCCGGTGGACTGGTCGAATGGGCGCTCCCCGGTCTCGCCGCGGGAACGTGGCGGGTCTCCGCCAGCGCCGGCAGCATTTGGGCGGAGACGTCCGACATCGTGCTCAGCGCCGGTGACCACGTCTCCGACATCGCATTCGACCTCAGCGCTCAGGCGCAGCTGACGGGGACGGTCTCGCTGAAGGGTGAACCCGACCTCCTCCTCTCAGGGCGGGTCAGTCTGCTGGACGAGACGGACGAATGGGTCGCGGATGACTGGATCGACTCCGGTCGATATGCCATCTCTGGCGTCGAGCCCGGTTCGTACACGCTCGTCGTGCAGGCTCGGGATTGGGATGGTCGAGCGACGAGGGTCGTTCGGACCACTGTCGAGATCCCGGAGGGAGGGTCCGAGCCCGTCGTCCTCGATTTCGAGGTGGAGCCCGGCATCCCGGTCAGTGGTCGCGTCTTCGATTCGGCCACGGGTTCCGCGGTATCGGGTCCGAACGTCAGGTGGAGTCGCGAGACCGGCATCGGATGGCTGTCGTCGGACGGCTGGAGCTACGGCGACACGGTCGGCCAGTTCGATCTGGCGGTCGATGATGCCGGCCTCGTCTCCGTGTCGGCAGACGCCGAGTTCGACGACTACCTGAGGACCACCCTCGACGTCGACGTTCCGGAGTCGGGTACCTCAGGTCTCGAGATCGGGCTGAGCAAGGGCGCGAGCGTCTCCGGCCGAGTCATCTCGGCGAACAACGGGGTCCCGCTCTCGAACGTGTCCGTCGACCTGGTCGATGAGGACGGCGACTGGCAGTATTCCGGCTCCACCGGGTCGGACGGCCGATTCACGGTGCACGGCGTTCTCGCCGGAAGCTATCGCGTCGAGTTCAGGAACTACGGCGGGCTCTACGTCGCCGAGTGGTACGACGACCAGCCTTCGCTCGACTCGGCTGCCGAGGTCACGATCGGAACCGAACCCGTCGTCGGCATCGATGCAGCACTCTCGTTGGGGTCGGTCATCACCGGAACCGTGACCGACCCGGAGGGTGCTCCGATCCCGTGGGCCGAGGTCGGACTCGCGGTTCCGCCGACCCCGGTCGAGGCGTTCATGGGCTTCGTCGCCGAGGTGTTCGGTGCGGAACCCACGGTCGGGCGCCTGCTCGACATCGAGGTCTACGCGGATGAGAACGGCGCGTTCCGCTTCCCAGCGGTCCCCGCAGGTGAATACGCCGTCTACGTCCGCGAGGCCGGGCACCGCACGACCTGGTACGACGGCAAGGCGAGCCTCGACGCCGCAGACCTGGTGACAACGGCCACGGGCGCAGTGGCCGACATCGCGTTGACGGCGGATCCGCTGGCGGACGGCGAGACATCACTCGAGCCGGAGCAGACGCTCACCACGGAGTTCGCGGTGACGCTGCACCCGCATGACACGGAGGCGACGGACGGCGACTGGGTCGAGTTGCGAGCCGCCGCGTCGGGTACTCCCGTGCCGACCGTCGAGTGGCAGCAGCGAGCGCCCGGCGGAGACTGGGAGTCCGCCGGTGCCACGGGCGTCCGGTTCTCGTTCACCGCGGAACCGGCACTCGACGGGTACGAGTATCGCGCGCTGTTCGCGCAGGATGGGGCGACGCTGGAGTCCGACCCGGCGACGTTGACGGTCCTCGCCGCACCGACCGCGCCCGCCGCTCCTGCAGCACCGAGCGTCGACGACGTCACGAGCAGCGGTGCGACCGTGAGCTGGATCCCACCGGCCGACAACGGGGCTCCGATCAGCGGGTACACCGTCCGCCTCTTCGAGGCGGGTTCCGATGTCGCACTTCGCACCCTCGAATTGGGAGTGGTCACGCAGCAGACGATCGGCGGCCTGGATCCGGAGGCCGACTACGAGGTCGAGGTGACCGCGCGCAATTCCGTCGGCTCGGGCGAACCCTCGTCCCGCACTCCGTTCACGACTCCGGGGGTGCCGACCAGCGCGCCGGATGCCCCGACCGGTGTCACCGCGGTGGCCGGCGATGGTGTCGCCGAGGTGTCCTGGTCTGCGCCTGCATCCGACGGTGGATTGCCGATCACCGGATACCGGGTGACCGCATCGCCGGGAGGCGCGACGGCCGACGTCGCCGCCGGGGCGACGAGCGCGTCGGTGCACGGGCTCGTGAACGGGACGGCGTACACCTTCGTGGTGACGGCGACGAACGCGGTCGGCGACTCGCCGGAATCGGAGCCGAGCGAGCCCGTCACCCCGGAGGCGGCCATCGATCCGGTCGTGGAGCGGCTCTGGGGTGAGACCAGGTATGCGACGGCGGCGAACATCTCGGCGGCGAACTTCGATGAGGGTGTGCCGGTGGCGTATGTTGCGAGCGGTCTGGGCTTCCCCGACGCGCTCGCGGGTGCGCCGGTGGCCGGTGCGGATGGCGCGCCGGTGCTGCTGGTGAGTCGTGGAGTGCCGAGTGAGACCGCGGCGGAGCTGGAGCGGTTGAAGCCGGGCAGGATCGTGATCCTGGGCGGTGAGGCCGTGATCTCGGCGGCCGTGGCTGCGCAGCTCGGTGGCTACACGGATGGCCCGGTGGAGCGGCTCTGGGGTGAGACCAGGTATGCGACGGCGGCGAACATCTCGGCGGCGAACTTCGATGAGGGTGTGCCGGTGGCGTATGTTGCGAGCGGTCTGGGCTTCCCCGACGCGCTCGCGGGTGCGCCGGTGGCCGGTGCGGATGGCGCGCCGGTGCTGCTGGTGAGTCGTGGAGTGCCGAGTGAGACCGCGGCGGAGCTGGAGCGGTTGAAGCCGGGCAGGATCGTGATCCTGGGCGGTGAGGCCGTGATCTCGGCGGCCGTGGCTGCGCAGCTCGGTGGCTACACGGATGGCCCGGTGGAGCGGCTCTGGGGTGAGACCAGGTATGCGACGGCGGCGAACATCTCGGCGGCGAACTTCGATGAGGGTGTGCCGGTGGCGTATGTTGCGAGCGGTCTGGGCTTCCCCGACGCGCTCGCGGGTGCGCCGGTGGCCGGTGCGGATGGCGCGCCGGTGCTGCTGGTGAGTCGTGGAGTGCCGAGCGAGACCGCGGCGGAGCTGGAGCGGTTGAAGCCGGGCAGGATCGTGATGCTGGGCGGTGAGGCCGTGATCTCGGCGGCCCTTTCTGCGCAGCTCGAGGCGTTCCTCGACTAGAGCCGTCGACGGCGCAGGCGAACACGACCGGGCCGGATCGGTGATCCGGCCCGGTCGCTGTCGGATCGCGCCCTCGGGCGCTTGCTCGCCGCGCGAACGCCGATACCCGTGTCGGACGCCGCGACTACCATTGACGAGTGGTCACCGCCCTCTATCGCCGCTATCGGCCCGAGACGTTCGCCGAGATGATCGGCCAGTCCCAGGTCACCGAGCCGCTCATGACGGCGCTCCGCACCGACCGCGTGAACCACGCGTACCTCTTCTCCGGGCCGCGCGGCTGCGGCAAGACGACCTCGGCGCGCATCCTCGCGCGCTGCCTGAACTGCGCCGAGGGGCCGACCGACACCCCGTGCGGCACGTGCCCGAGCTGCGTCGAGCTGTCGCGTGCCGGCGGTGGGTCGCTCGATGTCGTCGAGATCGACGCGGCGAGCCACAACGGCGTCGACGACGCTCGCGACCTGCGTGAGCGTGCGGTCTTCGCCCCGGCCCGCGATCGGTACAAGATCTTCATCCTCGACGAGGCGCACATGGTGACCCCGCAGGGCTTCAACGCCCTGCTGAAGCTCGTGGAGGAGCCGCCCGAGCACGTGAAGTTCATCTTCGCGACGACCGAGCCCGACAAGGTGCTCGGCACCATCCGTTCGCGCACGCACCACTACCCGTTCCGGCTCGTGCCGCCGGCTCCGATGCTCGACTACGTCCAGAAGCTCTGCGACGAGGAGGGCGTGCAGGTCGAGCCCGGCGTGCTCTCGCTCGTCGTGCGGGCAGGCGGCGGTTCGCCGCGAGACACGCTGTCGCTGCTCGACCAGCTCATCGCCGGCTCCGAGGGCACGACCGTCGGCTACGAGCGCGCGGTCGCACTGCTCGGCTATACGCACGGCGCATTGCTCGACGACGTGGTCGAGGCGATCGGCGCCGCCGACGCGGCCCGGGCGTTCGCCGCAGCCGACCGCGTCATGCAGACCGGTCAAGACCCTCGGCGCTTCGTCGAAGACCTGCTCGAGCGCCTGCGTGACCTCATCGTCGTCGCCGCGACGACTCCGGAGGCGGCGGCCGCAGTGCTGCGCGGCGTCCCGGCCGACGAGCTCGCCCGCATGGCGACGCAGGCGTCGGTGTTCGGCGCCGCCGAGCTCTCGCGCGTGGCCGACCTCGTCAACCAGACCCTCACCGAGATGACGGGCGCGACCTCTCCGCGCCTGCACCTCGAGCTCATGCTCGCGCGCGTGCTCGTGCCGTCGAGCGACGAGACCGAGCGCGGCGCCCTCGCGCGCGTCGAACGGCTCGAGCGCCGCGTCGGGGTGACGGATGCCGCGGGCGACTCGCCCGCCGTCGGTTCTCCCGAGCCGGCCCTGCGTGCTGCCGCAGCTCCACGTGCCGACGCGCCGACGCGGGAGTCCGCGGCGGCCGCTGCTCCCGCCGCGACGGCGGCTCCCGCCGAGCACCGCCCGACCGGAGGCAGTGCGCCGGCGGCGCCGCCGAAGTGGGAGACGCCGTCGGAGCCCGCGGCTGCCACCCGGGCAGCCCCCGCGACGGCGGCCTCGACGTCCTCCGCGCCTCATGCTGCCGCGACCCCGGCGCCCTCGACCCCGGCACCGTCTCCTGCCCGACCGGTCGGCCCGGTGACGGTCGAGCAGATGCGCGACGCCTGGCCCGAGGTGCTCTCATCGCTGCAGCGCACGAAGCGCAGCGCGTGGATGGTCGCCTTCACGGCACAGGTGCTCGAGTACCGCGAGGGCGACGTGCTGGTCCTCGGGTTCCCCAGCGAGTCCGACATGGGCAGCTTCCGCTCCGGTCCGCCAGGACAGAGCGTCGGCGACCTCCTCCGCGCGGCGATCAATGAGGTGCTCGGGGTGCGCGTGAAGTTCCTCGCGCGGGTCGTCTCCGCCGGCGGCGGACCCGACCGCGGACCCGCGGCTCCAACCCCCGCGGCGCAGTCCGAAGGCGACGGCGGTCGAGTCCCGTCTCCGCCCGTGTCATCCGGATCCACGACGCCCGCCGGAGGTCCGGCAGCATCGGCGCCGGCGGCGGCACCCGCGTCTCCCGCGGGCTCGAATGGCGGTTCGGCGTCTGCGGCAACGGCCCCGGCGTCCGCCTCGGGTTCTGCCGATCGTTCGATGGGCGCTTCGACGGTCGACTCCTGGGCGACCGTCGCCATCCCGGCCTCCGATCCGACGACGCCGGAGTCCACGAACGACGGCGCCGCGGCCTCCGCGCCCGCATCGCGGTCAGTGTCGCGCACCGCCGTCGCCGAGCGTCCCGCGGTCGCGGAGCGACCGGCGCCGGCCCGGGCCGCCCCCGTCATCGCCGACGACGAGGTCCCGCCGCTCGACGACGCCGACGCGCCGCCCCTCGAGCCCGAGCCCGACTTCGCGCCGGGGCCGGAGCCGGCGAGCAACGAGGCTCCGGCAGGTCGAGCGCCGGCTCTCCGGCCGGCCCGGTCCGCTTCGCGTGGCCAGCAGGCCGCGCCCGCAGGGTCCGCCCCCGCCATCCAGCGCTATGGCGAGGCCGTGGTGCGCGACCTGCTGGGCGCGACGTTCCTCGAAGAGGTCGAGGCGCCGCAGGCCCGATTCGGCGAGCGGGGGTAGCGCGTGTACGAGGGCATCGTCCAGGAACTCATCGACGAATTGGGTCGCCTCCCCGGCATCGGGCCGAAGTCGGCGCAGCGCATCGCGTTCCACATCGTGCAGACCGAGCAGTTCGACGTCTCGCGGCTCGCCGAGATCCTCACCGAGGTGCGCGACAAGGTGAAGTTCTGCGAGATCTGCGGCAACGTCGCCGAGCAGTCGACCTGTTCGATCTGCCGTGACCCGCGCCGCGACGCGAGCCTCATCTGCGTCGTGGAAGAGGCGAAGGACGTCGTCGCCATCGAGCGCACGCGCGAGTTCCGCGGGCTCTACCACGTGCTCGGCGGCGCGATCAGCCCGATCGACGGCATCGGCCCCGACGAGCTCCGCATCCGCCAGCTCATGCAGCGGCTCGCCGACGGCACCGTCTCCGAGGTGATCATCGCCACCGACCCCAACCTGGAGGGCGAGGCGACCGCGACCTACCTCAGCCGCCTCCTCACGACGCTCGAGATCCGTGTGACCCGCCTCGCCTCCGGTCTGCCCGTCGGGGGCGACCTCGAGTACGCCGACGAGGTCACCCTCGGCCGCGCCTTCGAGGGCCGCCGCGTCGTCGGGTGACGTGATCGATCGCCGTGCGCCATCCGTTGACGATGTCGGCCGGTGCCAGTAGAACGGACCCCATGAGCGCAGGAACCGAGTGGGTCGCCGGCTACGTCCGGGCGTGGCGATCGAACGACGCCGACGACATCGCCGCCCTCTTCACCGATGACGCGGTCTACGAGTTCAGCCCTGACGACCCGGACGCGCTCCGCGGCCGTGAGGCGATCATCGCCGGATGGCTCGACTCGCGCGACGAGCCGGGCGACTGGCACTTCGACTGGGAGGTGCTGACCGAGACCGGCGACCTCGTCGTCGTGCAGGGCCGCACCGACTACCCGGCGGCCAAGCTCTACGACAATCTCTGGGTCGTCCGGCTGGCGCCGGACGGTCGCGCCACGCGATTCACCGAGTGGTACATGGAGCGCGACCGCTAGTCAGCGCAGGACCTCGACGAGCACGACCCACGCCATGACGATGGCCACGACGATCGCGAGCAGGGCCCCGAAGGCGACGACCGCCAGCCCGACCGCGATCGTGCTCGCGTCGGCGTCCGTCGAGCCGGCCCCGACCAGCACGAGCACCGCTCCGAGGGCGAAGGCCGCGACCGGAAGCATCCCGACGACGCCGCGCAGCGTCCGGGCCACGGGCGACCCGTACCCCTCGACGAGGATGGCACGCACGGCGGCGACCTGGAACCCGGCGGCGACCACGGTGGCGACGAGGAGTTCGATGCCGTACGCGATGGCCGACTGTCCGGGCACCAGGCCCACCGCGCACGCGACGAGCGCGAGCACGAGCGTGGCGACGGAGGCGCCGGCCCGAGCCGGCAGTGCACGCGACGACATGATCTCGCGGATGTTCACCGACATCGCGACGATGAGCAGACCCGCGAGCGCCGCCGTGGCGCCGACCATCGCCACGTTGAAATCCGTCCACGGCTCGAGCGTCGGGGCCATGTCGGCACTCTAGTCCGGAGTCGTCACATGGCGGGTCGCGTATGCACGCCGCCGTATGATGGACGTTCCGGCGCCGGGTGAACGTTTCCCCGGCCCCAGACACCCCCGGGAGCGCCCACGTGAGCTTGATCGTGCAGAAATACGGCGGATCGTCCGTCGCCGACGCGGAGAGCATCAAGCGGGTCGCGAAGCGCATCGTCGAGACCCGCAAGGCCGGCAACGACGTGGTCGTCGCGGTCTCCGCGATGGGCGACACGACCGACGAGCTCATGGACCTCGCGGGCGAGGTCACCCCGATCCAGGCACCGCGCGAGCTCGACATGCTGCTGAGCTCCGGCGAGCGCATCTCGATGGCGCTGCTCGCGATGGCGATCAAGGCGCTCGGCCACGACGCGCGTTCGTTCACGGGCAGCCAGGCCGGCATGATCACGGATGCCACGCACGGCGCCGCGCGCATCGTCGAGGTGACTCCGGTGCGCCTGCGCGAGGCGCTCGACGAGGGAGCGGTCGTCATCGTCGCCGGGTTCCAGGGCTTCAGCCGCGAGTCGCGCGACATCACCACGCTCGGCCGCGGCGGCAGCGACACCACGGCCGTGGCGCTCGCCGCCGCCCTCGACGCCGACGTGTGCGAGATCTACACCGACGTCGACGGCGTCTTCACGTCCGACCCGCGCGTCGTCAGGCGCGCGCACAAGCTCGACCGCATCACGAGCGAGGAGATGCTCGAGCTCGCCGGTTCGGGCGCCAAGGTGCTCCACATCCGCGCCGTCGAGTACGCGCGGCGCCACGGCGTCACGCTGCACGTGCGCTCGTCGTTCAACAACAGCGAGGGGACGATCGTCTACGACCCCGAGCGTCTTCCCGAAGGAGAAGCTGTGGAAGAGTCCGTCATCGCCGGCGTCGCGGTCGACCTGTCGCAGGTGAAGATCACCGTCGTGGGCGTCCCCGACGTCCCGGGCGCCGCGGCGAAGATCTTCAAGATCGTCGCCGGCACCGACGCGAACGTCGACATGATCGTGCAGAACGTCTCGGCGGCCGCGACCGGCCGCACCGACATCTCGTTCACCGTGCCGAAGTCCGACGGCGAGAAGGCGCTGAAGGCGCTCTCCGCCGCCCAGGAGGCGCTCGGCTTCGAGTCGCTGCAGTACGACGACCAGATCGGCAAGCTCTCGCTCGTCGGCGCCGCGATGCGATCGGCGGCCGGCATCTCGGCGAAGCTGTTCGAGGCGCTCTACGAGGCGGGCATCAACATCGAGATGATCTCGACCTCCGAGATCCGCATCTCGGTGGTCACGCGCGCCGACAGCGTCAACGCGGCGGCTCGCGCCGTGCACACGGCGTTCGACCTCGACGGCGACGACGACGCGGTCGTCTACGCCGGCACGGGTCGCTGAGCCGCCGAACCGGGCGGATGTCGCGGCGCTCCGAGCACGCGCCATCCGCCCCGCGCCGGGCCACTCGCACCGCCGACCGTCGCACCGGAGCCCGCCCTGCGTCGCACCGCTGCCCGCCACATGTCGCACCGCCGCGACATCCTGCCGGATCTGCATGACGATCGCGCCAACGTCGGACGATCGGACCGGCTTCCGTCCGACATTCCAGCCGTCGTCCTGCAGACTTGATCAAGAACCACCGATGAGGAACGAGCACATGAGCACTGGAGTGAACATCGGCGTCGTCGGCGCCACCGGACAGGTCGGCGCGGTCGTGCGCCGCCTCCTCGAGGAGCGCGACTTCCCGGTCGCGTCCATCCGCTACTTCGCGTCGGCCCGTTCGGCGGGCACGACGCTGCAGTTCAAGGGCGAGGAGATCGTCGTCGAGGACGCCTCGACCGCCGACCCCACGGGCCTCGACATCGCGATCTTCTCCGCGGGCGCGACGCTGTCGAAGGCGCAGGCCCCTCGCTTCGCGGCGGCCGGCGTCACGGTGATCGACAACTCGAGCGGCTGGCGCATGGACCCGGAGGTCCCGCTCGTCGTCAGCGAGGTGAACCCGCACGCCATCGACGAGGCGAAGAAGGGCATCATCGCGAACCCGAACTGCACGACCATGGCCGCGATGCCGGTGCTGAAGGTGCTGCACGACGAGGCGGGCCTCGAGCGCCTGATGGTCTCGACGTACCAGGCCGTCTCGGGCGCGGGCCTCGCCGGCGGCGAGGAGCTGCTCGAGCAGGCGAAGGCGGCCGTCGAGCAGGACGCGATCGGCCTCGTCCACGACGGCGGCGCGGTCAGCATGCCCGAGCCGCAGAAGTTCCCGCGTCCGATCGCGTTCGACGTGATCCCGCTCGCCGGCTCGATCGTCGACGACGGCGACCTCGAGACCGACGAGGAGAAGAAGCTCCGCAACGAGAGCCGCAAGATCCTCGAGCTGCCCGGCCTGCGCGTCGCGGGCACGTGCGTGCGCGTCCCCGTCTTCACGGGCCACTCGCTCTCGATCCACGCCGAGTTCGCGAACGACATCACGCCCGAGCGCGCGACCGAGCTGCTGGCGGATGCCCCGGGCGTCGCGCTCAGCGACATCCCCACGCCGCTGCAGGCCGCGGGCACCGACCCGAGCTACGTCGGCCGCATCCGCCGGGACCAGTCGGCGCCCGAGGGCAAGGGTCTCGTGCTGTTCGTCTCGAACGACAACCTGCGCAAGGGTGCCGCGCTGAACGCGGTGCAGATCGCAGAGCTCGTCGCCGCGAAGCTGCCGGCGTCAGCGTCGGTCTGACCCCACCCGCTCCCGAGACCCGGTCGTCGTGATGACGGCCGGGTCTCGTGCTGTCCGGACCGACGTGGAGCGACGTCGACACCGCGGCATGGCTCGCCATGGTGCGAGGGCGGATGGCGCGGCCGCCATCACCCCCCGAGGTCGAGCCGGGCCGCCGCGACGTCCTGGTGCGCGAGTCGGCGCAGCGCCAGGATCACGGGTTCGTAGAGCGCCGTGCCGAGCACGGTGTACTCGACCGCGGCGCGCGGCTCCGGCGGCATCCGCTCGACGTCGTACTCCGCGAGCTCGCGAAGCGAGCGGCCGTACGCGAGCAGCCGCTCGCCGCTGATCGGCAGCCCCGCGTCCTCGGCGGACGCGAGCGCGGTCTCGAGCTGCGCGACGGCGGGGAAGCGGGGGTCGTACACCTGCCCGAGCGCCTGCAGCGCGGCTCGGGCGCGCGGATAGGGGTCCGGGTCGCCGGCGGGTGCGGGGAGCACGCTCGGAGGCAGTGCGCCGACCGCACGGCCGAGCGTCGCGTACAGGTCGTCACCGGGTGCGTCGATCAGGGTCAGGATGGTGCGCGCCTGCTGGACGCTGAGCCCGACCGGTCCGGTCAGCGCCCGGATGAGCCGCAGCCGGCGCACGTGCGACCCGTCGTAGGTCGCCCGGGTCGCGGAGGTCGCCGCGCCGGGGTGCAGGAGCCCCTCTCGCAGGTAGAACTTGATCGTCGCGACGGCGACGCCCGAGGCGTCGGCCAGGCCCGAGATGCGCATACCGGAGCTCCTTGCATTGGATAGTGCCACTCTCTAGTATTGGAGAGCACAACTATCCAATCATCTCCGGACCAACGGAAGGGCGCGCCATGCCGTCGCCGATCGACCTCATCCTCATCGGAGCACTCCTGCTCGCGCTCGTGACCGTCGAGAGCGGCGGATGGTTCCTCACCCGCGTCGTCCGCGGCCTGGCGCCTGCGAATCCGCTGCAGCAGTCGTTCTTCCGTGCCGGGCACGCGCACGCCGCCGTCCTCATCGTGCTCTCGGTCGCGATCCTCGCCGTGCTGCCGTCTGCGGCGCTGGCCGATGGCTGGCTGTGGGTCGCCCGGCTCGGCGTTCCGGTCGCGGCGATCCTCATGCCGGCGGGCTTCTTCCTCTCCGTGCTCGGGCGTGACCCGCAGGCGCCGGGCCGCGCCATCCTGCTGCTCTGGATCGGCGCCGCCTCGCTCGCGGCCGGCCTCGTCACCGCCGGGGTGGGGATCATCGCGGGCGGCGTGCAGGCGCTCTGACCGCGACGCGCGGCGGTCGGGCGTACGCGGCCCGCCGAAGCCGCCCGGCCCGCGGGGACCGCGCGACCGCTGGTCAGCGCGCACATCCGCACCGGCCTCCGCTGGACATGACGGCCGGTCGCGACGAACGGGCTGGTCATCGCGTCCATCCGAGCGCCCATACACTGGAACGCGTGAATTCCGAGGAAACCGTCGACGTCGTCCTGATCGGCGGGGGCATCATGAGCGCCACGCTCGGCTCCCTGATCTCGCGACTGCAGCCCGACTGGAGCATCCGCGTCTACGAGCGCCTCGGCCGCGTCGCACAGGAGTCCTCGAACCCGTGGAACAACGCGGGCACCGGCCACGCCGCGCTCTGCGAGCTGAACTACATGCCCGAGGCGGCCGACGGAACCGTGAGCGCCGAGAAGGCGGTCTCGATCAACGAGCAGTTCCAGGTCAGCCGCCAGTACTGGGCGCATCTGGTCGAATCGGGCGCGTTGCCCGAGCCGAACAGCTTCATCAACTCCACGCCGCACATGACGTTCGTGCGTGGCAGGTCCAACATCGAGTACCTGAAGAAGCGCGTCGACGCACTCGAGGGCGAGCCGCTGTTCGCCGGCATGGAGTACTCCGAGGACCTGGGCACCATCGCCGAGTGGGCGCCGCTGCTCGCCAAGAAGCGGAATCCGAAGGCGAAGATCGCCGCGACCCGCATCGAGTCGGGTACCGACGTCGACTACGGCGCCCTCACCGTGCAGCTGCTCCGCGACATCGAGTCGCGCGGCGCCGAGATCCGCACCGACCACCAGGTGACCTGGCTGAAGCGCCAGAAGGACGGCACCTGGAAGCTGAAGATCCGCAACCTCGTCGGCAACACCCCCGAGACCGTGCGTGCGCGGTTCGTGTTCGTCGGCGCGGGCGGCGGCGCCCTCTCGCTCCTCCAGCACTCCGGCATCCCCGAGATCAAGGGCTACGGCGGCTTCCCGATCTCCGGGCAGTTCCTCCGCACCACGAACCCGAAGATCGTCGCGCAGCACCAGGCGAAGGTCTACGGCAAGGCCGCCGTGGGCGCCCCGCCGATGTCGGTGCCGCACCTCGACACGCGCGTCGTCGACGGCGAGACCTCGCTGCTCTTCGGCCCGTACGCGGGCTTCACGCCGAAGTTCCTCAAGACGAGCACCTGGTTCGACCTGCCGTTCTCCATCCGCCTGCACAACCTCATTCCCATGCTCCAGGTGGGACTGCGCAACTTCGACCTCGTGAAGTACCTCGTCTCCGAGCTGCTCGCGTCGCGGGACCAGAAGATGAAGGCGCTCCGCGAGTTCATGCCGACCGCGAAGTCCGAGGACTGGGAGCTCATCACGGCCGGCCAGCGCGTGCAGGTCATGAAGAAGGACCCGAAGAAGGGCGGCGTGCTGCAGTTCGGCACCGAGGTCATCTCGGGGGCGGACGGCTCGATCGCCGGACTCCTCGGCGCCTCGCCGGGCGCGTCGACCGCCGTGCCGATCATGCTCGAGGTCATGCGCAAGTGCTTCCCCGACCGCATCGGCGAATGGGAGCCGAAGATCCGCGAGATGATCCCGTCGTACGGCACGACGCTGTCCGACGATCCGGATGTCGCCGCGGCCTCGCTCGCCCGGACCGCGGCGGCGCTGCAGCTCACCGCCTGATCCCGACGAGCGGATGCCGCGGCATCCGCCCTTCCCAGGTTCGCCGGCGTCTGCTAACCTCGACGACGCTATGAAGTGAGTACATCCCACCGTCCCGCGCCTGAGGCGCCGTCGACATCGGGGTGTGCGCTCCAGCACTGATCGCGACCGTGGTCGCGCGCGCCTCGACGACGGCAGATGCCCGGCGGGATCCACCTCCGCTCCCGGGCCGTCGTCGCCGCTCACGCGCGACGACCGGCCGGTCGACGTGTCGCCCGTGCTCGCCGCTGCGTGCGGGCGGACGCCGGCGGCCCGGGGGCACCTCGCGAAGGGATCCCTTCCGCATGACGGTCACCCATTCCCACTCCTCCCACCTCCGCGCCGACGGGGTGTCGGTCGCCTTCGGGGATCGGCGCGTGTTCGCCGACCTCGGCTTCGCCGTGCCGCCCGGGCAGCGCCTCGGGCTCATCGGCGAGAACGGCGCCGGGAAGTCCACGCTCCTCCGCCTGCTCGCCGATGCGTCCCTGCCGGGGGCGATCGTGCAGGGCCGGATCGCGCGGCCTGCGCGAACCGGCCTGCTCCTGCAGGAACTGCCGTTCGCCCCGGACGACCGCGTCGACGACGTGCTCGAGGCGGCGATCGCCGAGGTGCGAGCGATCGAGCGCGAGTTCGACGACGCGGCGGCGGGGCTCGCGGCAGGCTCCGACAGCGCGCCCGGCGCCCCCGGTGAGACCGGTGCGCCAGATGAGCCCGGCGAGCAGGCTGCCGCCGACGGCGCGACGGCCTCCGCCGGCGGCGCGACGGCCGCGGCAGACCGCTACGCCCGCGCGCTCGAGGCCGCCGAGCGGGCCGACGTCTGGTCGGTGGAGCGGCGACGCGACGAGGTGCTCGACGGCCTCGGCCTGACCGGCCTCGGCCGGAGCCGCCGGATCGACGAGCTCTCGGGCGGCCAGCGCAGCCGGTTCGCGCTCGCGGCGCTGCTGCTGGCGGCGCCCGAGGCCCTGCTGCTCGACGAGCCGACGAACCACCTCGACGACGACGCGGCCGCGTTCCTCGAGGACCGGCTCCGCGCGTGGCGCGGGCCGGTGGTGTTCGCGAGCCATGACCGGGAGTTCCTCGACCGCGTCGCGACCGGGCTGCTCGACCTGGATCCCGGGCGTTCCGGAGCCACCGCCCTCGCCCGGCAGGCCGGCCGTGCGCCTGGCGGTCGGGGACGCGAGGCGGTGCTCGCGGCATCCGTCGGCACGGTCTTCGGCGGCTCGTTCAGCGAGTACCTCGGCGTCCGCGACGACGAGCTCGCGCGCTGGCGGCGGCAGTACGACGACGAGCAGGGGGAGTTGAAGCGCCTGCGCATCGCCGTCGCCGAGACCGCCCGGAGCGTCGCACCCGGACGGGGTCCGAGCGACAACGACCGGTTCATCACGCACTTCAAGGGCGAGAACGTGGCGCAGGCGGTCTCGCGGCGGGTGCGCAACGCGCAGGTGCGGCTCGCCGAACTCGAGCGCACTCAGGTCGCGCGCCCGCCGGTGCCGCTGGCGTTCGCGGGCATCCCGGCGGGGGCGCACGCGCCGTCGGATGCCCCGGGGTTGCTGCTGCAGCTCGCCGACGTGTCGGTCGCCGGCCGGCTCGACGTGCCCGCGCTGCGGGTGTCGTCGGCGACGCGGCTGCTCGTCACGGGCGCGAACGGCGCGGGCAAGTCGACGCTCCTCTCGGTGCTCGCCGGGCGGCTCGCGCCCGATCGGGGCGTGGTGCATCGTCGCCGCGGCCTGCGGGTCGGGCTCCTCGAACAGGACGTGCGATTCGCCGATCCGGATGCCTCGCCGCGCGCGATCTACGAGCTGGCGCTGGGGGACCGGCGCGCCGAGCGCGTTCCGCTCGCCGGGCTGGGCCTCGTCGCGCCGCGCGACCTCGACCGGCCCGTCGGGCGGCTCTCGGTCGGGCAGCAGCGTCGGCTCGCGCTCGCGCTCGTCATCGCGTCGCCGCCGCACGTGTTCCTGCTCGACGAGCCGACGAACCACCTCTCGCTCGCGCTCGCGGTCGACCTCGAGGAGGCCCTCGGCGGATTCCCGGGCGCGGTCGTGGTCGCCAGCCACGACCGCTGGCTCCGGCGCCGCTGGGCGGGGGAGGAGTTCGCGCTCGATGCGCGGGCGCGCGCCGCATGACGAGTCGGATCTACACGCGCTCGCGGCCGGGGATGCGGTCGGGCACCCCGGCCGCGACGCGCGCGGGTCGCACCGCGAGGACCACGACCAGCGCCCCGATGCCGGCGCCGACGCCGTTGGCGACGACGTCGCGGAGGTCGAACGTGCGGTCGGGCAGGAACGCGCGCTGCGCGAACTCGGCCGCGAGGCTCACGCCGGACGCGAGCAGCGTCGCCGAGATCACGAGGTGGAACCGCGGTCGACGGAACCAGGCCGCCCAGAGCGCGCCGAACGGAAGGAACAGCACGGCGTTCAGCCCCGACTGCACGAGCGAGTAGCGGATCCCGGCGGGCATGCCCATGCCCGCGAGGACGTCGATGATCCCGTCGACCCGGATGAGCCCGCCCTCGCCGTCCACGTGCACCGGCCAGAAGAGCACCGTCCACAGGCCGATCCCGTACGCGATGCCCAGGACCATGAGCACCAGGCGGCGCCACGCCAGCGCTCGTCCCGACGGCCCGTCGGACACGCCGGCGCGCCGCGAGCGCTCGGCGTCGGGGGTCCGTGGCATCGCCACAGCGTAGCTCGGCGGCGTTGCGGGGGCGTTGCGCGGAGGTGTCGGCGCCCCGTGCGTCGGCTTGCCACCGATTCGAACATGTGTTCGAATGAAGGCATGCGGTGGAACGGCCAGGAGATCGGCGTCGAGCAGCAGGGCACGCTGCCGGGCCTCGCCCGTCTCGACAACCTCGTCCGGTCGGTGCAGACTCCCGAGTTCGCCGGCCTCACCTTCCACGAGGTCCTCGCCAAGTCGGCGTTGAACAAGGTCCCCGGCCGGTCGTACGTGCCGTTCGGGTGGACCATCAACCCCTACCGCGGCTGCAGTCACGCCTGCGTGTACTGCTTCGCCCGGCCCACCCACGAGTACCTCGACCTCGGGCCCGGCGACGACTTCGACCGCCAGCTCATCGTGAAGGTGAACGTCGCCGACGTGCTCAGGCGAGAACTCGCGCGCCCATCCTGGCGGCACGAGCCCGTCGCGCTCGGCACCAACACCGACCCCTACCAGCGCGCCGAGGGGCGCTACGCGCTCATGCCCGGCGTCATCGACGCGCTCGCCGGCAGCGGCACGCCGTTCAGCGTGCTCACGAAGGGGAGCCTGCTGCGCCGCGACCTGCCGCTGCTCGCGAGCGCACGCGAGCACGTGCCGATCGACCTCGCGATGTCGATCGCAGTGTATGACGACGAGCTGCAGCGGTCGATCGAGCCCGGCACGCCGACGACCGCCGCGCGCCTGGCGACCGTGACCGCCGTGCGCGACGCCGGCTTCGACTGCACCGTGTTCCTGATGCCGATCCTCCCGTACCTCACCGACACGCGGGCGCACCTCGACGACGCGCTCCGGCGGGCGAAGGCCGCGGGAGCGACGAGCGTCATCTACTCGGCGCTGCACCTGCGCGGCTCGGTCAAGCCGTGGTTCTTCGCGTGGCTCGAGCGCGAGCATGCCGAGCTCGTTCCCCAGTACCGCGCGATGTTCCCGGGCTCCGCCGCCTACGCGCCGAAGGCGTACCGCGAGTGGCTCGCCGCCCGCATCCGCCCCCTCATGCGTGCGCACCGGATGGAGCGCGGCCGGGAGGACGTGGTGACGGGCAGCGTGCAGTCCTCCGCCGCGATCGGAGCGACGGGGAACGGTGCAGCCGGTGCGACCGATCGACAGCCCGGTGCGACCGGGCCGGAGAGGTTCGCGCCGCGGCGGCGAAGTGAGGTGGCGGATGCCGCCGCGCTCGCCGATGCGGCCCCGGCGATGCTCTTCTGACGGCCGGGCCGTCAGCGCCGCAGCCGAACGCGCTCGATCGGGACGTGGTCTGCTCCCGAGCCGGACTTCGGCCCAGGCGGGGGTGAATGCGATAATCCGGCCAGCGCCGTGTTTCCCCCGCACGGCCGGATCGGAGCACGAATGACCCTCGGCCTGCCCGAGCACCTCGCGCGCGCGTCCCTCAGCCGGGCGCTCGCGAGTGCCGGCCATGCCGCGGGCGCGGTGTGCCTCGCGACCGCGCTCATGGTCGCCATCGCATCGGTCGTGATCGGTTCCGGCCCCGACGGGATCTCAGACCGGCGGGCGGCCGTCGTCGCGACCGTGCTGATCGTCGTGCAGGCGCTGCTCTACGCACTGGTGACGCTGAACCCGTCCGTGACGCTCACCGTGACCTACCTGCTCGGCGGCACGGCGGTCGTGTTCGGCATCACCGCGCTCGTCATGCAGCCCGGCAACGGATTCGAGACCACGAACAACGCCGTCCTGGCGATGCCGCGCGTGGCGTTGCTGCTCGTCGGCGGCGCGGGCGTCGGGTCGCGCATCGCGATCACGTGGGCCGCCCTCGGCTGGGGCCTCGGCGAGGCGGCGAGCCTGCTCGGCGCAGCGATCGCCGGCGGAGCCTGGGCCCCGAACGCGGCGGCCGCCGCCGCACTCGGCCTCGTCATCGTCGCGCGCGTGTTCGACTCGCTGACGCGCAGCGACGGCCGCCGTGAGACCGCCCTGCACCGGGCGAGCCAGCAGACGCGCGAGCTGGTGATCCGGCACGACTACGAGCTGCGAGCCATCGCCCGGCTGCACGACACCGCGCTCAGCCACCTCGTCGCCATCGCGGCGGCCGGGTCCGGGCCGGTCGACGAACGTCTGCGCGCCGCCATCCGTCACGACCTGACCCTCATCGTCGGCCGCGACTGGGCGTCCGAGCATTCCGAGCAGGTGGATGTCGCGGGGCCCGCCGACGCGGCGACGGATGCCGCGGCCGGCGGTTCATCCGGCTCGACCGATGCGCTGCGCTCGGGCGGGACGGGCGGCGCGGCCGACGCGCGTTCCGCCGCGCGCGCGAGCGCCTCGACGATGACGGACGGCGCGCACCGCCGGGGCAGCGTCCGCGCCGCGTCATCCCACGGCCTGGGTGAGGCCCTCGCGATGGCGAGCGCCGCCGGCCTCACCGTGAACCTCTCGGGCTCCCCTGATGCGCTCGCGCTCATCGGCCCCCAGCGTCGCGCGGCGCTCGAGGCCGCCGTCTCGCAGTGCCTCGTGAACGTCGCGCGTCACGCCGGCGTCGAGGATGTCGAACTCGCGATCGGGCCGAGCGACGGCGAGGTCACCGTCGTCATCGTCGACAGCGGTCGGGGTTTCGACCCGGACCACGTCCCGGAGGATCGCATCGGACTCAAGACCTCGATCCGCGGACGCGTCGAGCAGGAGGGCGGTCGCGCCCGCATCTGGTCGAGGCCCGGCGTCGGCACGACCGTCATGCTGTCGGTCCCGAAGGGCGGCGCATGATCGGCACGATGCGACTGACCCAGCAGGAGGTCGACCCGATCGGCGGCGTCGCCGCAGCGCCGCTCGTCCCGATCGGCGCAGTGCTCGCCGTGGGCGCATCGGTCGCGCTGACCGCGTGGCACTGGGACGAGGTCGGCTCGCCGATCGCTGCGGCGCTCGGCATCATCCTCGTCGCCGTCGCGGGCATCGTGGCATCCGTCTCGGTGCGGGCCACCAGTGCGCCGTTCACCGTCGACCGGCTCTGGTACGTCGTGGCGCTCGCGGTCGCGGGCGCCGTCGCCGAGTACCTCAGCACCGTCGGGGCGGACCGGTACCTCTACGACGACTACGGCCCGCTCGTGGTCGGCATGCTCATCCTGTCCCTCGCGCCGTTCTGCACGTGGATCTCGCTCCTGCTCGCCGGCGCGGTGGCCGCGGCCGTGCTCGCGATCCTCGCCATCGGGACGGCGGACTCCAGCGCGCTCGACGTGCCCGCCGCGGTGCTCGTCACCGTGAACTCGGTCGCCGTCCTGGCGCTCTCGGCGGCGGCAGCGGCCTACTCGGCGACCATCGTCGGCGCCAGCCTCGAGTGGCAGCGGCAGGCGAACGCGACGGCGCTCGAGCGCGACGGGCGTCTCCGGGAGGGCATCGTCCGGTCGGTGCAGCAGGGTCGGGTCTCGGTCCTCGGCCGCGAGGTCCTGCCGTTCCTCGCGCACGTCGCGGCCGCCGACCGCATCGAGGTCGCCGACGCCGATCGGGCGCGCGAGCTCGCGGACATGCTCCGCCGCGCGCTGAAGGCCGGGATCGAGTCGACCTGGCTCGACGACCTCGCCTCCTCGCTCGACGCGGCGCGCGACATCCGCATCACCGTCGACGACCCGGGCGCGACCGCGTCGCGACTGCCGAGCGACCAGCGCCCGGCCCTGACCGCGCTGCTGTCGTGGTTGTCCGGCGACGACCGTGCCGAGTCCATCCGGGTGTCGGTCCGGGCGGACGACGGGCACGCGCGCGTCACGGTCGACGCGGTCGTGGCCGGGTCCGCGCCGGCGCGTCGCGACCTCGAGCGGTTCGTCGCGGCGGCGCGATCCGCGGGCGTGCGCGGCGAGCTCGAGCTGTCGCGAGAGAATGTCCGGGTGGAGTTCCGCTATGACGCCTGACACCGACGCGCCCGATGGGCCCCGAGGCGATTCCGACGCCGAGGAGACGGTGCGCGTCGCCATCCTCGACGACCATGCGCTCATCGTCGACGGACTGGCCGCGTGGATCGCCGAGCACGCGCCAGACCTCGACGTGGCGATCCGCACGACGCAGTGGCTCGACCTCATCCGGCACCCCGACTTCCCGGTCGACCTCGTGCTCATGGACCTGCAGCTCGGCGACTCGGTCTCGATCGAGTCGCGCATCCGCGCGTGCCGCGCGGCCGGCGCGTCGGTCGTCGTGGTCACGGCACTCGACGACGCGGAATCGCGCGAGCGATGCCTCGCCGCCGGCGCCGACGGGTTCGTGCCCAAGACGCTGCCGCTCGGCGAGGTCGTCGGGCTCGCGCGTCGCGCCCTGCAGGGCGGTCGCGGAGCGACGCTGACGATCCGCGGCGACGAGCCGATCGGCGGTGTGGCTGCGCCATCCGATGCCGCCCTGAGCGCCGCCGAGCGGCGCGCCGTGGCACTCTACGTCCAGGGCCTGTCGACGGCCGACGTCGCCGCGGCGATGGAGGTCGGCTACGAGACGGCGAAGACGTATCTGCGCCGGGCGCGCGACAAGTACGCGAAGGTCGGCCGGCCAGCGGGCCGCCGAGCCGAACTGATCCGCCGAGCGGCGGAGGACGGGATGCTCGAGTAGATGGCGAAGCTCTACTTCCGCTACGGCGCGATGAACTCCGGCAAGTCGACCGCACTGCTGCAGGCCGCATTCAACTACGAGGAACGCGGTCACCGCGTGCTGCTCGCGAAGCCCGCGATCGACACGAAGGGCGACCGCGACATCGTCTCGCGGCTCGGCGTCGTGCGCGAAGCCGACTTCACGATCGCTCCCGAGGACCAGGTGCTCGACGTGTTCCAGCGGCACCGCACGCCGGTGATCGAGGAGCACGGCCGCGACGTCAGCTGCCTCCTCGTCGACGAGGCGCAGTTCCTGAGCGGGGAGCAGGTCGACGACCTGCTGCGCATCGCGCTGCTGGACGACATCCCCGTGCTCGCCTACGGCATCCGCACCGACTTCCAGACCGTCGCGTTCGAGGGCAGCCGTCGCCTCCTGGAGGTCGCGCACAGCCTGGAGGAACTGAAGACGATCTGCCGCTGCGGACGGAAGGCGATCTTCAACGGGCGCCGCATCGGCGACCGGTACGTCTTCGACGGCGACCAGGTGGCGATCGACGGCGTCGAGGTCGCCTACGAGTCGCTCTGCGGCGTGTGCTACCTGCAGGAGAGCGGCGGGCGGCTGCGCGGCCGCCACGGCTGATCGGCCGTCGCGACATCGCCGCTCGGGTGGTTCTCCCCAGTTCGGGGGGCACTTTCGACCCGGTCCTCCGATATGAGGACATCCGGGGATAACCTGTCCATGCCCGCCGACCCGAACGGCGGGTGCTCGGGGGTCGGAATCGGGCCCCTCGAGTCACGGCGGCGGAGGTGGTGCATGACCCTCACGCGGCAGCCCACCGAGACGAGTCCGGCGGAGGTGGTCGCCGAGTGGCAGCGCGCCTACGCGCGCCGGCTGCTCGTGACCGACCTCATCGTCATCGTGTTCGCGGTGTACGGATCGCAGTTCATCCGGTTCGGCACGACCGGCACGTCGCTGCGCATCCCCGGCCTCGACGGCGACGCCGACTACCTGCTGAGCTACGCGCTCGTCTCCGCCATCCTCGCCGCGGGCTGGTTCGTGTCCCTGTCGATCTTCGCGACCCGCGATCGGACGATCATCGGTGCGGGGACGGCCGAGTATCGACG
This sequence comes from Agromyces molybdatiresistens, assembly GCF_052748445.2. NCBI lineage: Bacteria > Bacillati > Actinomycetota > Actinomycetes > Micrococcales > Microbacteriaceae > Agromyces > Agromyces molybdatiresistens. The sequence goes on from NZ_CM188258.1 coordinate 1,225,424, forward strand.
TATCGCCGACGCCAGCATCCGCGTCTTCGCGGTGCTTGCGATCGGCGCATTCCTGCTGCGTTCCGAAGTCGGTCGCGCGTACGTGCTCGTCGCCTTCCCGCTCGGGCTCGCGCTGCTCGTCACGGGGCGCTGGGCGTGGCGCAAGTGGCTGCTGCGGCAGCGGGCCGCCGGTCGGTTCCTGCACCGCGCCATCCTGATGGGCGAGCGGCAGAAGTCGGTGCACGTGGCCCAGCAGATCGCGCGCGACGGCATCTCCGGGATCCTCATCGTCGGCGCCGTCACCGAGCACGGCGAGGCGTCCCATGAGCTCGCACCGGGCATCCCCGTCCTCGGGGCGTACGACGCGATCGACGTCGCGCTGCGCGACGCCCGCGCCGACACCGTCGTCTTCACCGGCGCCGACACGATCGACCCGCGCGGCATGCGCGAGCTGGGCTGGCAGCTCGAGGCGACCTCCACGAACCTCATCGTTGCTCCGGCCATGACGGATGTCGCGGGTCCGCGCATCCACGCTCGACCCGTCGCCGGCCTCCCGCTCATCCAGGTCGACTATCCCGAGTTCACCGGTCGCAAGTACGCGGCGAAGCGGGCCTTCGACGTCATCGTCTCCGTCATCGCCCTCGTGATCCTCAGTCCCGTGTTCCTCACGATCGCGGTCCTCATCCGGCGCGACAGCGACGGGCCGGCGATCTACTCGCAGGAGCGCGTCGGACTGAACGGCGAACGCTTCCGCATGCTGAAGTTCCGGTCGATGGTCGTCGACGCCGAGGCGCAGCTGCCGACCCTGCTCGACCGCACCGACGGCAACGGCGTGCTCTTCAAGATGCGCTCCGACCCGCGCGTGACCCGCATCGGCGCCATCCTCCGCCGCTACAGCCTCGACGAGCTGCCCCAGTTCGTGAACGTGCTGCGCGGCGAGATGTCGCTCGTCGGGCCGCGGCCGCCGCTCGCGGCCGAGGTGGAGCGCTACGACGACTGGGCGCGCCGCCGCCTGCTCGTGCGGCCGGGCATCACCGGCCTCTGGCAGACGCAGGGCCGCTCCGACCTCTCGTGGGACGACAGCGTGCGCCTCGATCTCTACTACGTCGAGAACTGGTCGCTGACCGGCGACGTCATCATCATCTACCGCACCGGGCGGGCGGTGCTCCGGGCACAGGGCGCCTACTGATGGCGTGTCCGGATCGTGACCCCGCTCGGGGTCGTCTCCCGGCGAGCCGCGTCTACGATGGGGCATCGTGACGACCCCTGACTTCGTGCTCGCACCGGAGCGACAGCACCGCAGCTCCGGCGGTGGCAGCCGCCGGCGCCGCCGCCGTGGTCGTATCCTCTTCCACTCGATCTTCTGGCCGCTGCTCGTGCTGCTCATCGTCGGTGGCGGCCTCGCGGCGTGGTGGCTCGCGACGAGCGCGCTCGCGGTGCGCGACGACCTCGAGACCGCTCGCGCCCAGGTCGTCGCGTTCCAGAAGGCCGCCGACGAGCGGAACGTCGCGGAGCTGCAGCCCATCGCCGACGAGCTCTCCGTCGCGGCGTCCAGTGCCGCGGCGCCCACTGCGAACCCGGTATGGCGGATGGCCGAGCTCGTGCCCGGGGTCGGGGAGAACGTCCGCGCCGTCCGCATCATCGCCGAGGGCGTCGACGACGTCTCCGAGCAGGTGGTGCAGCCCGCGAGCGGGCTCGTCGGCTCGTTCGGCATCTCACGCGACGAGAGCGGCGCGCTCGACCTCGAACCGATGCGACAGGCCACCGAGATCGCGGCCGACGCCCAGTCCATCCTCGACCGGCTCGAGGAGGACCTCGCCGGCATCGACACCGATGCGACGATCCCCCAGGTCTCCGACGCGGTGACCCAGTTCGACGAGGTGGTCGCGAGCGCGCAGGAGACCCTGCCCGGCATCAGCGCGGCGCTGGCCGGCGCGGGTGCGATGCTCGGCATCGACGGTCCGCAGACCGTGCTGCTCGCCTTCGAGAACAACGCCGAGGCGATGCCGCTCGGCGGCGGCCCGGCCGCCCAGACGCTCCTCAGCGTCGACAACGGCACCGTGAAGATCGACCGGCAGGTCTCGAGCACCGAACTCGACACGCAGGCGCCGATCGCCATCGAGCTCGACGAGAGCGCCGATCAGCTCTACGACGACATCATCCGGACCGAGATCAACGCGACCACGAGCCGGCCCGACTTCCCGACGGCCGCGGCACTCCTCCGAGCGCGCTGGGATCGCGACCTTGGCATCACGCCGAACACGGTCGTCATGACCGACCCGATCGCCGTGTCCCGGATCCTCGAAGTGACCGGACCGGTCACCCTGCCCGGCGGCGAGCAGCTCACGAGCGACAACGTCGTGTCGAAGCTGCTCAACGAGATCTACTTCCGCTACCCGGAGGGCGGCGCCGAGTCCGACGCGTACTTCGCCGCGGCGTCCGCCGCCATGTTCGACAAGATGATGGCCGGTGAATACGACATCTGGCAGATGGCGCAGGCGCTCATCGACGTGACCAATTCGGGCAGCCTGATGATGTGGACCGAGAACGAGCCCACGCAGGAGCTCTTCGCGGGCTCGCGGCTCGACGGCACCCTGCCGCAGACGAACCTCGGCGCCACCGTGCTCGGGGTGTACTTCCGCGACCGCTCGATCTCGAAGATCGACACCTACCTGCACACCGCCGCGAAGGTGACGACCGACACGTGCACGCCCGACGCCCCGACGTACACGGTCGAGGTGACGTTGCGCATGGACATCCCGCCCGAGCTGCAGTACTCCCTGCCCGAGTACATCGACTCGCGCGAGCCCGGCGCGTACCGCACCGAGGTCTTCCTCTACGGGCCCGTGGGCGGGTCGACCACCGAGGTGGCCGTCCCGAACCCGGCGAACGGCACGACGACGGGCCCGTCGGTGACCGACCTGGGTCGCCCGGCGGAGAAGTACACGGTCGACATGGTGAACGGCCAGACCGCGGTGGTGCGGGCGACGTTCGCGGGCACGCCCGATGACGCGGCGGTCGAGGTGCGTGCGACGCCGATGATCAATCGCACCGGCGTCGAGGTCGTCGAGGCGCCCTGCGGCTGAGCGCCCTGAGGCTGAACCCGGCCCGAGGCCGTCCACCGGGCCCGGAGCGACTACCCTGAGAAGGCACTCCGTCTCGTGCGCGAGTCGTCGAGTGCAGGCATGACACGGCCGCGCTCCCCGAGCGGTTGCTCGCTGCGGGCGCGGTCCAACACCGGAAGGACCCCATGAAGATCTCGGTCATCGGCTGCGGCTACCTCGGCGCCGTGCACGCGTCCGCCATGGCGGAGCTCGGCCACGACGTGGTCGGCATCGACGTCGACGAGCGGAAGATCGGCGAACTCGCCGCGGGGCGCCCGCCGTTCTTCGAGCCCGGCCTGCCTGAGATCCTCACCTCGGCGACCGCATCCGGCCGGCTGCGCTTCAGCACCGACATGGCGGATGCCGCGGGCGCGGAGGTCCACTTCCTGGCGGTCGGCACCCCGCAGGCCGCCGGCACCCATGCGGCCGACCTCACGTATGTCGACGCGGCGTTCGAGGAGCTGATCCCGTACCTCGGCGACGGCGCGCTCGTCGTCGGCAAGAGCACGGTGCCCGTCGGGACCGCGTCCCGCCTCGCGGAGCGGCTCGCCGAGGTCGCCCCGCACGCGAGCCTCGCCTGGAATCCCGAGTTCCTCCGCGAGGGCTTCGCCGTGAAGGACACGATCGAGCCCGACCGCCTCGTCTACGGCGTGGCCGACGACGCGGCCGCCTCGACGCTCGACGAGATCTATCGCGCCGCTCTCGACGCGGGCACCCCCCGCATCGTCACCGATTACGCGACCGCCGAACTCGTCAAGGTCTCCGCGAACGCGTTCCTCGCGACCAAGATCAGCTTCATCAATGCGATGGCCGAGATCGCCGAAGCGACCGGTGCGGATGTCACGCAGCTCGCCGATGCGATCGGCCACGACGCGCGGATCGGCCGCCGCTTCTTGAACGCCGGCGTCGGCTTCGGCGGCGGCTGCCTGCCGAAGGACATCCGCGCGTTCTCGGCGCGCGCCGAGGAGCTCGGTCGCGGTGAGTCGGTCGCCTTCCTGAAGGAGGTCGACGCGATCAACCTCCGTCGCCGCCAGCGCGTCGTCGACCTCGCGGTCGAGGCCCTGGGCGGCTCGGTCAACGAGCGCCGCGTCGCCGTGCTCGGTGTCACGTTCAAGCCCGACTCCGACGACGTGCGCGACTCGCCTGCGCTCGACGTGGCCGTGCAGCTCAAGGGCCTCGGAGCCGACGTCGTCGCCACCGACCCCGAGGGCATCGAGAACGCGCGCCTGCGCCATCCGCAGCTCGCCTACGAAGCGTCCACCGAGGAGGCGCTCCGTGGCGCCGACCTCGTGGTGCTCGTGACCGAGTGGGGTGAGTACCGCGAGCTCGACCCGGCCGCCGTCGCCGGCCTGGTCGCCAATCCGGCCGTGATCGACGGTCGCAACGTGCTCGACCCGACGGGCTGGCGGGCCGCGGGGTGGACCTACCACGGCCTCGGCCGCCCGTAGCGAGCGCCGCCCGAGGCCGCCATGCCGGACGACGCCGCATCCCGCAGCGCGGCACGTCGCAGCCCGGCATCGCGCATCACCGGAGTGGATGCCGCGCGCGGCATCGCCCTCATCGGCATGTTCGTGGCGCACGTCGCGCCGGTCGTGCCATCCGCTGAGGTCGGCGAGCTCATCGCGTTCGCGGACGAGCGCCCGCGCCTGCTGTTCGCGCTGACCGCCGGCGTCGGATTGGGGCTGATCACCGGCGGCACCCGACCGCGCACCGGTGAACGCGCCGAACTGCGGCGGCAGATCGCGATCCGAGCGGTCATCCTCCTCGCTCTCGGGCTGTTCGTCATCGTGTTCCTGCAGCCGCTCGTGATCGTGATCCTCGACGTCTACGGCATCGCCTTCCTCGCCATGCTGCCGCTGCTGTTCATCCCCGCGCGGGTGGCGCTGGTGATCGGGGCCGCGGCACTCGCGATCGCGCCCGCGCTGGTCGCTCTGGCCGAGCGGGACCAGGGGATCCAGGTCGCTGCCGCCGGCGACCTCGGCATCGTCGTCGACTGGTTCCTCACCGGTTCCTACCCGGTGATCATCTGGGTTCCGGTCATGCTCATCGGGCTCGCACTGGCCCGAGCGGATGTCGCGTCGCGCCCCACCGTCGCCCGGTACGCGCTCGGCGGCACGCTCGCGGCGGTCGTGTGTCTCCCGCTCGCGGCGGCGCTGCCCGGGAACCAGGTGCTCGGCGCCGACCCGTCGGCGGACTGGATGATCCCCGCGCGCGCCTCGCTCGAGACCGTCGGGAACGTCGGAGTGGGGCTCGCCGTGCTCGCGCTCGTCATCGCACTCACGGCGATCGCGACGTCGCCCGTGCGCCGGGTCTCGACGACGCTGCTGTCACCGATCACCGCCACGGGCACGATGCCGCTCACGATCTACACGGGGCAGCTCGTCGTGCTGTCCCTGTCCAAGCGGGAGGGAGCGGGTGGCGTGCCGGTGGATGACTCGTGGGAGCTGCTCATCGGGCTCATCGCGGGTTCGATGCTGTTCGCCTGGCTCTGGCGGCGGTACGTCGGGCGCGGGCCGCTGGAGATGCTGCTGAGGGCCGCGAGCGGGCGCGATCGCGCGGAGGCGTCGGGCTGACCGGTCGGATGCCGCGAGCTGCACCCGACGGCCGACGCCGCCCCGCGGCATCCGTTCCACCAGCCGGAAACGGCGGAAGCCCCTCCCGGAGGAGGGGCTTCCACATGGTCGGGGTGACAGGATTTGAACCTGCGACCTCTTCGTCCCGAACGAAGCGCGCTACCAAGCTGCGCCACACCCCGATGGCCCGTGGGCCTCAACAAGGATAGCCGATAATTCCGGCGGCTCCGACCACGGTCGTTCGCGGGGCGGGCCCGTGGCGGCGCGGGTCGCGACACCATCACTGCGCCGCAGTCAGCGCGCTGCGGTCAGCGTGAGCAGGGTCGCCTCGGGCGGGCACGCGAAGCGCACGGGGGCGTAGATCGACGTGCCGAGACCGGCGGAGACATTGAGGAACGCCGAGCGCAGTCCGTGCCGCCAGACGCTCAGGCCGCTCGCCTGGGCGCGGGGGATGTCGCAGTTCGCGACGAGCGCGCCGTAGCCGGGCAGGCAGACCTGGCCGCCGTGCGTGTGGCCGGCGAGGATCAGCTGTGCGCCGTGCGTGACGAACGAGTTCAGCACGCGCTGATACGGCGCGTGCGTGACGCCGATGGTCACCGTGGGCCTCCGCGTGACCGGGGTGGAGCGATCCGGCCACGCCTCGTCGCCGAGCGGGTCCTCCGACCGCAGGTCGTCGATGGCCGCCGTGATGAGGTCGAGCCGATCGTACCCGCGGTGCGGGTCGTCGACGCCGAAGAACTCGAGGTGCGTTCCGCGAAGGTCGAGGCTCGTGGCGGCGTTGTCGACGTCGGTCCAGCCGAGTTCGGCGAAGTACTCGTGCAATGTCGCCGTGTCGAGTCGCTTCGCCCGGGCCACCTGACGCGAAGGCCCGCCGAAGTACGCGAACGGGTTCTTCAGCACCGGGGCGAAGTAGTCGTTCGAGCCGTTGACGAACACGCCGGGCACGCCGCGGAACGCCGCGAACGCCCGCCGGATTCCCTCGATCCCGCGCTCGTGTCCGAGGTTGTCACCGGTGTTGACGATCAGGTCGGGCTCCAGCGCTGCGAGCGACGCGACCCATTCCTGCTTGCCGGTCTGCCAGGGCGCCATGTGCAGGTCGGAGACGTGCAGCACGCGGATCGGCGCGGAACCGGCCGGGAGCACCGGCACGTCGACGCGACGCAGTGTCCAGCGCGTGCGCTCGACGAGGCTGCCCCACGCCAGTGCGGCGAGCGCCGCCACGCCGACCGCTGAGGCGATCCGCGTGGCGGCGCTCGAGGCTCGGGGACTCACCCGTCGTTGCTCCCGCCATCATTGCCGCCGGGAAGATCCGGCCCCTCTGCGCTCAGCTTTCCGACGACGATCGTCACGCGATCGCCGGACTTCGCCGATGCTCCCGCGTCAGGGTCCTGCGAGATCACGACGCCATCCTGCGTCGGATCCGTCGTGTCCTCCTCGCGGACCTGCACCTTGAAGCCCGCGTCCCTCAGCGTCGATTCGGCCGATCCGCGGTCCATCCCCCGGACGTCGGGGACACCCGTGACCTTGCCGTTGCTGATGAGGACGCGGACGAGCGAGCCGCGGCCGGCCTGACCGGACGGGTCGGTGCCCGCGACCATGCCCTTCGGCTGGTCGCTGTCGACTTCGGGGCCCTGCTCGAACTGGAAGCCCGCCGCCTCGATCGCCTGCTTGGCCGCGTCGACGCTCAGCCCCGTGACATCCGGGATGGTGACGAGGACCTGCTTGAAGAACTCGGCCTTCGGCTCGGTGAACGGCCCGCCGCCGTACTTGTTGTCGGCGACCGTCATGATCGCACTCCAGATGCGGTGCCGGGCCGAGGCGCCGTAGCCGCTCGCGAAGTCGATCGAGCGCAGGCTCGTACGGTTGTCGCCGCCGGTCACGTTGCCCACCCAGACCGCCGTGGCGACCTCCTTGCTGGCGCCGTTCATCCACGTGTCGAACGCGTAGTCGGTCGTACCGGTCTTGCCGATGTGCGGCACGCCCGTGTAGGTCTCGGACTGCGACGCGGTGCCGCCGGCGAAGGTCTGCGCCATCGCGTACTGCATCGCGTGCGCGACGTCCGCCGTCACCGACTGGGTGCAGGTCGTCTTCGGCGGTGCGATCTCCTCACCGTCGGAGGCGACGATCTTGTCGATGGCGACGGGGGTGCACGTCTTGCCGTCGTTGGCGACTCCGGCGAAACCGGCCGCCATCGTCAGCGGGGCGATCTCCTGCGTGCCGAGCACATCGGAGGGGTACATCGTGAGGTCGCCGCCGTCGGCGCGGTGCATGCCGAACGCCTGGGCGGTCTTCTTGATGTTGCAGAGGTCCATCTGCTGCGCCATGGCCATGAAGCTCGAGTTCACCGAGTACTTCGTCGCGTCGACGGCGTTGTTCGCGGTCGTCGAGTCGTCGTTGTTGGGCTCGTACGAGCCGACGAAGTCGCCCTCGCACGAGTTCGTGAAGCTGGTGAACGCCCGCTTCGAGCCGTTGAACGACTCGAGCAGCGAGTGGCCCTCGTTCAGCCACTCGGCGAGGGTCCACACCTTGTAGGTCGAACCCGGCTGGAAGCCGCTCGACCCGCCGTAGTCCTGGTCGGTGCTGTAGTTGACCGCCGAGTACTCGTTGCTGCTCGCGAGCACTTCGGGGTCGGCCGAGTACTTCTTGTTCTGCGCCATCGCGAGGATCCGGCCCGTGCCCGGCTCCACGCTCACGGCCACCGAACCGACGTCGAACCGGGGGTCGCTGAACGGGATGTTCTCCGCGATCGCCGTCTCGGCACGGTTCTGGAGGTCGAGGTCGAGGGTCGTGTAGACTTGGAGGCCGCGCTGCTGCAGCAGGACGGAGCCCTCGTTGACGTCTTCCGTCTCGGGGTCGTCGTACTGGTTCCGGATCACGTTCGCGACGTAGTCGCAGAAGTACGCGGAGCCCTCGGCCGTCTGGCAGCCGGTGCTCGGCTCGGTGATCTTGGGGGCGACGGGCTCGGCGATCGCCGCGTCGTGCTCCTCCTGCGTGATCTTCCCGTACTCGAGCATCTCGCCGATGATGTAATCGCGTCGCTGCTTGTTCGCCGCGTACGGCACGGTCTCACCGTCGACGACGGTGGCGGCCCCGTTCGTCTCGCTGTCGGGGCGGTCGAGGCGGAACTTCTCGGGGTGGTTCACGATCGCGATCAGGCTCGCGGCCTGGGCGAGCGTCAGGTCCTTCGCGTGGGCCCCGAAGTAGTACTGGGCCGCCGATTCGATGCCGTACACGCGACCGCCGAAGGCGGCGATGTTGAGGTAGCCGAGGAGGATCTCGTCCTTCGTGGACTCCTTCTCGAGCGCGATGGCGTAGCGCATCTCCTTGAGCTTGCGCTCGGCGGAGACCTCGGTGGCCTCGGCGTACGCCGCGTCCTTCTCCTCCTCGGTCTGCGCCGCGTTCACGCCGTTGTTGATGAGCACGTTCTTGACGTACTGCTGCGTGATCGACGATCCGCCCTGGACGTCGCGACCGGTGACGGTGCTCACCGCACCGCGGACCGTGCCCTGGATGTCGATGCCGCCGTGCTCGTAGAACCGCGGGTCCTCACCGGCGATCGCGGCATCCTTCGCGTACTGGCTGATCGCATCCCACGGGACCTCCTCGCGGTTCTCGTCGAAGAACGACGCGAGGTGTGCCACGGAACCGTCGGAGCGGGTGGCGTAGATGTCCGTCTTCTCGGAGAGCTCGCCGACCTTGAGGTACGCCGGGAGGTTCTCGAACATGTTGATGCTGTTGTTCGCGGCCATGCCCGTGACGGCGAGCGCAGGGGTCACCGCGGCAGTCACGAGGATGCCGGCGAGCGCGCTCATGCCGACGAAGCCGAGGACTCCCGCGGCGGCATCGCTCATCGTTCGATTTTGGGCAGACATAGAGTGGAGCCTAACTGAGGAAGGCTGGCAAAATCCGGCATGCCGCAGGGCCGCAGCGCCCACGGCCGGCTGAGCCTCAGGATAGCCGCCCGTTCCGACATCGAGGAGTCGCCATGCCCGCCTGGGAGTACATCACCACCCCGCTGCTCATCCACAACACCGCCGCGATCCTCAACAACTGGGGCTCCGAGGGGTGGGAGCTCGTGCAGGTCGTGCAGGGCCCCGAGGGCGGCCTCGTCGCGTACCTGAAGCGCCCCGTCGGCGGGGAATCGTCGGTCGCGGCATCCGCCGGAAAGGCCGCCGCCGCGCAGGCCGCCAAGCAGTTCGAGGGCGACGCCTGATGGCCGCCGTCTCCGTCGAGGCCCGCCTCGCCGAGCTCGGCATCGAGCTCCCGGACGTCGCCGCCCCCGTGGCCGCGTACGTGCCGGCCGTCGTGACGGGCAACCTGCTCTACACGTCCGGCCAGCTGCCGTTCGTCGCGGGCGCCCTGCCCGCCACCGGCAAGGTCGGCGACGGCGCGGGCCTCGTGCCCGCCGCCGACGCCGCGGAGTACGCGCGCCTCTGCGCGCTGAACGCCCTCGCCGCCGTGAAGTCCGTTCTCGGCTCGCTCGACCGCGTGACCCGCGTGGTGAAGGTCGTCGGCTTCGTGGCATCCGATCCCGCCTTCACCGGCCAGCCGGGCGTCGTCAACGGCGCGTCCGAGTTCCTCGGCGAGGTCTTCGCGGACGCCGGCCGTCACGCCCGCTCGGCGGTCGGCGTCGCGGTGCTCCCGCTCGACGCCCCGGTCGAGGTCGAGCTCGTCGTCGAGTTCGCGTAACCCCCGGCGGCCGCGGCGGGCCCGCCGGGCCTGCGGGCGCGTCGGGCCCGCCGGGCCTGCGGGCGCGTCGGGCCCGCCGGGCCTGCGGGCGCGTCGGGCCCGCCGGGCTCCGGGGCGCCTCGCGGCGCCGTCCCCGCCCCGCCCTCAGTCACGGGACCCCACCGGTTACAGGAGAATCCGCGATCTGCAGGACGGTTTCCGCGGAACCGTCCTGTAGATCGGCGGAACTCCGGTCAACAGAACCGGGCCGGGCGGGTGCCGCCGCCCCACCGGATACAGGAGAATCCGCGATTCGCACGACGGTCCCCGCGGATTCGGCCTGTAGATCGACGGGCATCCGGTGAACAGCGCCGGGTGGATCGGATGTCGCTGCGCTGGCGCCCTGGACGGAAGCCGTCTCGTCCTGCACACCGCCCGGCCGCGCCGCGCTGCGAACGCACGCCCGAACGAGCGCCGCGCCCGCGCGTGGAGTCGCGACGATCGTCGCATGACGCGAATCGCACCGCACGCCCTCGTCGAACGATTCGGGGGCATCGCGCACCGAGCGGATCTCTATGAAGCCGGCGTCCGCCGGGACGCCGTCCGGGCGTCGATCCGACGGGGGACCCTCGTACCCGTGCGCCGCGACTGGGTCGCGACCTCGGGGTGCGATCCTGCCCTGATCCGGGCCGTTCGCATCGGCGGCCGGTTGAGCTGCCTCTCCGCTGCCGCGCACCTGAAGCTCTGGCGGATCGACGACGGCAGCTTCCACGTCTCGGCACCATCGACTGCGAGCCGTCTCAACCTGAGTTCTCGACCGCAGTCCGGCCCCGTCGCGGAGACGGTGCACTGGTCGGCGCCGATCGTCGAGGTCTCCAACCGGATGGCGATCGACCCGTTGGAGAACGTCCTCGCCGCGATCGCCCGATGCCAACCGCACGAGAACGCGGTGGCGGTCATCGACTCCGCGCTCAACACGAAGAAGATCCGCAGGTCGGAGCTGCTGCGACTGGCGGCGAAGGTGGGCGGACGGTTCGCAGACGCGGTCGCCGCATCCGACTCTCGCGCCGACAGCGGCCTCGAGACGTTGCCGCGACTTCGACTTGCGCGGCGTGGGGTGAGGATGGTGCCGCAGGTCCGGGTGGACGGACACGAGGTCGACGGGCTCGTCGGTGAACGGCTCATCCTCCAGTTCGATGGAGACGCATTCCATTCGACGAAAGAGCAGCGGCAGCGAGATCGCGTCGAGGACGTTCGGCTGGCGCTGCAGGGCTTCACCGTCCTCCGGTTCGGAACCCCCGATGTGATGCACCACTGGGAAGCGACGGAGCGGCAGATCCTCTCAGCTGTCGCCCTGCGGCTGCACCTGTGGTCCGGGCCGGTTGACCTCCGACCGACTTCCCAGGAGATACTTCGAATTGCAGGAGGTCCCGGGCGGTACTGACCTGCGTATCGCGGATTCTCCTGTGAACGGCCCGCGGGCGGCACGGCAGCGGTCGGCCGCCTCACAGCCCACCCCGAACGACGGATGCCGCGGCCGGAACGTCCGGCCGCGGCATCCGGTCGTCCGGGGCGTCAGCGCACCTGGGCGCTGATGACCTCCATGATCGAGGTGTCGGCGAGGGTCGTGGTGTCGCCCACCTCGCGGCCCTCGGCGAGGTCGCGCAGCAGACGCCGCATGATCTTGCCCGATCGGGTCTTCGGCAACTCGTTGACGATGAACACCTGACGGGGGCGGGCGATCGCGCCGATCTGGGTCGCGACGTGCCTGCGCAGCTCCTCGCTCGCCTCGAACGGGTCGGTCACGTGCGAGACCTGGCTGGCCTTCAGGATGACGAACGCGACGACCGCCTGGCCCGTGGTCTCGTCGGACGCGCCGACCACGGCGGCCTCGGCCGTCCAGGGGTGGGCGACGAGCGACGACTCGATCTCGGCGGTCGAGAGGCGGTGGCCCGAGACGTTCATGACGTCGTCGACGCGGCCGAGCAGCCAGATGTCGCCGTCCTCGTCGCGGCGCGCGCCGTCGCCGGCGAAGTACTTGTCGCCGAACTTCTCCCAGTACGTCTCCTTGAACCGCTCGGGGTCGCCCCAGATTCCGCGCAGCATCGACGGCCACGGCTCGGTCGCGACGAGCAGCCCGCCGCCCTCGCCCTCGACCGCGGTGCCGTCGTCGTCGAGGATGTCGATCGAGATGCCGGGCACCGGCACCTGCGCCGAGCCCGGCTTCAGGTCGGTCACGCCCGGGAGCGCCGAGATCATGATCGCGCCGGTCTCGGTCTGCCACCAGGTGTCGACCACGGGGATGGAGCCGCCGCCGATCACGTGGCGGTACCAGATCCAGGCCTCGGGGTTGATCGGCTCGCCGACCGAGCCGAGCAGGCGCAGCGTGCGCAGGTTGAACTCGTGCGGGATCTGCCGGCCGAGCTTCATGAACGAGCGGATGGCGGTGGGCGCCGTGTAGAGGATCGTGACGCCGTACTTCTCGACGATCTCCCACCAGCGGCCGGGGTGCGGCGTGTCGGGGGTGCCCTCGTAGAGCACCTGCGTCGCTCCGTTCGCGAGCGGGCCGTAGACGACGTACGAGTGGCCGGTGATCCAGCCGACGTCGGCGGTGCACCAGTAGACGTCGCGCTCGGGGTGCAGGTCGAACACGTTCCTGTGGGTGAACGCCGCCTGCGTGAGGTAGCCGCCCGACGTGTGCAGGATGCCCTTCGGCTTCCCGGTCGTGCCCGACGTGTAGAGGATGAACAGTGGGTGCTCGGCCTCGAACCCCTTGGCCTCGTGCTCGCTCGACGCGGTCGCGACGGTCTCGTGCCACCAGAGGTCGCGATCGGCGTTCCAGTCGACCTCGTTCTCGCCGCGCTTGACGACGAGCACGTTGCGCACGGTGCCGCCCTCGGCCTTGCCGAGAGCCTCGTCGACCACGGGCTTCAGCGGGAAGACGCGACCCTTGCGGTAGCCGCCGTCCGCCGTGATGACGACGGATGCCTCGGCGTCGTCGATGCGGGAAGCAAGGCTGTCGGCGCTGAACCCGCCGAAGACGACCGAGTGGATGGCGCCGATGCGCGCGCAGGCGAGCATCGCCACGACGGCCTCGGGGATCATCGGGAGGTAGATCGCGACGCGATCCTGCTCGCCCACTCCGAGGTCGCTCAGCGTGTTCGCCGCGCGCTTGACCTCGTCGGTGAGCTCGGCGTAGGTGATGTCGCGGGAGTCGCCGGGCTCGCCCTCCCAGTGGATGGCGACGCGGTCGCCGAGGCCGGCCGCGACGTGGCGGTCGAGGCAGTTGACGGCGACGTTGAGCTCGCCGTCGTCGAACCACTTCGCGAACGGCGGGTTCGACCAGTCGAGGGTCCGGGTGAACGGCTTCTCCCACTGGAGCAGCGTGCGGGCCTGGTCGGCCCAGAACTCGAGCCGGTCGGTACGAGCGGCGTCGTAGAGGCCCTCGTCGGCGACGGCCTGGGCGGCGAACTCGGGACTCGGGCGGAAGCGCCGGATCTCCTCGAGCGCGTGATCGATCTGCGCGTTCATAGTGGTGCGATCGCTCCTTCGCGAAGTATTCAGATGACGGGTCGCCTGCCCCACACAGCACCATAGCGCCCGCCGCCCGATGTTTCGCTGCGTGTGTCGCTCGCGCTCGGGTGCCGGGCGGGCGTATCGTGGGGCTCGCGCGAGGGGGCGCATCGGGGGATCGGTCCGCCGATCGAGCGCTCTGCCGACGGATCGCGACATCCCCGAGGTCGGAATCGATCGCGGATCGTCGATTCGCCGACGTTTTCTGTCGTCGACCGCCATCCGGCTGGAGGATCTCGACGAGATTTCTGTGTGTCCGCACAAATGAGGACAAAAAGTACTTGCGCATGGATCTCCAGCCCATACACTGATGTACGCCCGAACGACTTCGATTCGAGGCCTGCAGCGCATGCGATTCCCCCCAATCAGTGCGCTGCCGAGGCGGCACCTGTTCCCCCCAATGGGTGCCGCCCCCTTCTTTTAACGCGGCGTTCGTACGTCGACCGCACGAGCTCTCCTCCACAACGGCGTGGTGGAGAGCTCGTCCCGTTTCCGGCGGTCCCCCGGGGCCGTGCGCCGAGTCCGCGCGCCTAGCGTCGTGCCCATGTCCGTCCCGTTCGTCGCGGTGCCCTCGTGGGAGACCGACGCCGCGCCCGAGTGGGCACCGCGTGGACGCGGCTCGGGTTCCACCGGCGCCGGCCCGGGGAAGCAGGCCGCCACCCGGCGGCGGGCGGATGCCGCAAGCGCATCAGGCGACGCGGGCGTGACGGATGTCGGGCGCGACTCGGATGTCGCCGGTGAGCCGGGTGGGCGCGGTGCGGCGGGCGTCGCGGTCGCGGCCCGAGGCGGCGAGGTCGGGGCGTTCGGGGCCGCGACGGACGCCCGAGCGCTCGGGATCGACGGGCCGGCGCCGATTGCGTCGCTCGATGTCGCGCCGCTCGGACCGCTCGCCCCGTTCGCCGCAGACGCGCGCGTGACCGACCTCTTCGTGAACGGCTCGCAGGGTCTCTGGCTCGATCGCGGCGCGGGCCCCGAGCATCGACCCGAGTGGCGTGCCGACGAGGCGGAGGTCCGGGCACTCGCCGTGCATCTCGTCGCGCGAGGAGGACGGCACATCGACGAGGCGACGCCGGCGGTCGATGTCCGGCTCGGCGAGGGCATCCGGGTGCACGCCGTCCTGCCTCCCCTCTCGGCCTCGGGAACGCTCCTGTCGATCCGCGTCCCCCGTGCGGCGGGGTCGAGCCTCGACGCGCTGGCGCGCGCGGGCATGTTCGATCCCGCTCAGGAACGCCGCCTCCGCGACGCGGTGGCAGACCGACGCAACCTCCTCATCACCGGTGCAGGGGGCACGGGGAAGACGACCCTCCTCGGCGCCCTGCTCGCCGAGGCGCCGCCGGGCGACCGGATCGTGCTGCTCGAGGACGTCGCGGAGCTCCGGCCCGCGCATCCCCACGTGGTGTCGCTGGAGGCGCGGCAGGCGAACCTCGAGGGCGCGGGCCGCGTCGGGCTCGACGCGTTGCTGCGCGAGGCGCTCCGCATGCGGCCCGATCGGCTCGTGGTGGGGGAGTGCCGCGGACCCGAGTTGCGCGACCTCCTCGCTGCACTGAACACCGGGCACGACGGCGGCGCGGGAACGCTGCACGCGAACTCCCTCGCCGACGTTCCCGCGCGGCTCGAGGCACTCGGCGCGACGGCCGGCATGTCCGCCGGGGCGGTCGCCAGGCAGGCGGTCAGCGCGTTCGACCTCGTCGTCCACCTCGACCGCCTCGACGGACGACGTCGGGTCGCGGAGGTCGGCGCTCTCGCGCTCGTCGACGGCCGCCTGGAGGTGGCGGCATGTTGAGCCGTCGGGTCCCGTCGATGCTCCGACCTCTCGCCAGGGTGGCCGGACGCACGCGTCGTGACGACTCGGTCGGCATCGATCTCGTCGCGGGGATCGCGGAGCGCCTGGCCGCGCTCCTCTCGGCCGGCCTCGCGCCCGCGACGGCGTGGGGCGCCCTCGTCGCGGATCCCGCGGTGGTCCTGCCCACTTCGCCGGCCGCGTCGACGAGAGCCGGTGCGACTCGGGATCCGTCGCCGGCCGGGGCGACGGACGGCGCCGTGATCGCCGAGGCGGCGCATGCGGCCGCCGCCGGACTCCCGGTCGCAGAGGCGCTCGGGACCGCGCTGGAGGAACATCCCTCCGCCGTACCGGCGTGGTCGGTGCTCGCCGCCGCGTGGGCGGTGGCGGATGCCTCGGGTGCGCCGCTCGCGCGCTGCCTCACCATGCTCGCCGCGACCCTGCGCGACGAGGCGCAGCTCCGACGGGAGGCGGCCGCGCTGCTCGCGGGGCCGGCGGCGAGCGCCCGGCTGGTCGCGGCGCTGCCGGTCATCGCCGTCGCCTTCGGCGCACTGCTCGGGTTCGACACCTTCGGCGTGCTCTTCGGCGGCCCGCTCGGCTTGGCCTGCCTCATCGTGGGCGGTGCGCTGCTGTGGGGCGGTGCCCGGTGGAACCGGGCGCTCATCCGCCGTGCCGAGGTCGCGCGACCCGCCGCGGGCCTCGAACTGGAACTGCTCGCGATGGCGATGTCGAGCGGTGCCTCGGTCGCGAGGGCCGAGCGGATGGTGCGGGAGGCCCTGTCGAGGCATGTGCCGGGGGTCGCGGCGCCCGGGTCCGCGGCATCCGTCGTCGCCCTCGCCGAGCGCGCCGGAGCACCCGTCGCGGAGCTGCTCCGCGCCGAGGCGGCTCGCGTCCAGGGCGCGGCGCGGACCGAGGGAGCGGCCCGCGCCGCGGCGCTGGGCGTGCGCCTCATGATCCCGCTCGGATGCTGCGTGCTTCCCGCCTTCGTGCTGCTCGGTGTCGCGCCGCTCATGATCTCCGTCGTCACAGGCACCCTCGGCGGTGCCGGATGACGACGACCCGACTCGTGCCACCGTCGCCGCCACGCGCGGCAGAGAGAAGGAGAACCGCATGCACCAGTCATCGCCTGCCGGCCGATCCGGCGCCGTGAGCGCCGATGGGGTCGACGCCGCCGGCGCGGCCGTCACCGAGCAGTCGCCCAGGCGAACCGGCGCGGCGCGCCGGCGCCTCGTCGCGTTCGCGCGTCGTCTCGGACGCGAGCGCGGCGCCGCCACCGCCGAGTACGCCGTCGCGACCATGGCGGCCGTCGGCTTCGCCGGGCTCCTCGTCGTGATCCTCCGTGGCGACGAGGTCCGCGGCATCCTCACCGACCTCGTGCGGAATGCGCTCACGGTCGGGTGACGCCGAACGCGGCAGCGTGACGGCGGAGTTCGCCGTCGCGCTGCCCGCGATCGCCCTCGTGCTCGCGGCGTCCCTGGCGTCGGTCCATGCGGTCGCGCTGCAGGTGCGACTGGCGGATGCGGCGGCCGACGCCGCTCGTGCGCTCGGCCGGGGCGAGTCGGTCGACGAGGCGGCCGGCATCGCCGCGCGGCACGTCGGGGGTGCGCGGCTCGCGGTCTCCGAGGACGGCGCGTTCGTCTGCGCGAGCCTCACGGCGAGCCCCGGCGCGCTGCTCGCGGCGCTCGAACTGCGCGCCGAGTCGTGTGCGATGCGGGGCGGACTGTGAGGCGCCCGCGTGTCGCGCGAAGCGTCAGGCGCTCGTTCTCGCACCGCCGGGCGAGGGGCTTCGCGCGCCGGGCGAGCAGCGCGACGCCCCGAGGATGGCGTGCGGACGAGTCCGGCGCTGCGACCGTCGTCACGGTCGCGATCCTCGGGGCCGTGGTTGCGCTCGCGGTCGCGGTGGTCGGCGTGCTCGGCGCGTCGGTCGCGGCGCAGCAGGCGGCGAATGCGGCTGACGCCTCGGCGCTCGCCGCGGCCGATGCGATGAGCGGTGCCGTGGTGGGCGACCCGTGCACGCTGGCGGCAGACCTCGCGTCTCGTCACGGGGCGGTCCTCGTCGAGTGCTCGATCGACGGGCCGGTCGCGATCGTCTCGGTCGTCGTCGCGGGCGGGCCCCTCCGTACGTCGGCCTCCGCTCGCGCCGGGCCGCCGGGGTGGTCCGGGTGACCCTGTGATCGGGGCGCTCGCACCGGGCGACTCGCAGGCAGCGCCGGCAGCCACTGCGGGACGGCGTGCTGCGGCGTCCGTCCCAACGCATATGTATACATAAGGTGGGCTAGGCGCAGAGAATTTCTCGGATCATTGCGGCGTGAAGCGCATCAGTGTATACATGAGACGCAGCTGTCGAACACGGGAGGAGCCGCATGCGGGCCGGTGAACGGGCGTACGAGGCCATCCGCCACGAGATCCTCGACGGCGTGCTCGGACCGGGCGCCGTGCTGCAGGAGGTCGAGCAGTCGGTCCGCCTCGGCGTCAGCCGCACGCCGGTGCGCGAAGCGCTCCGACGCCTCGCCGCCGACGGCCTCGTCGAGGCGACCGGCCGGGGCTCGATCGTGACGGAGATCTCGCGCGAGGACATCGTGGCGCTCTACGAACTCCGCGAGGCGCTCGAGGCCTGTGCCGCGGGGCTCGCGGCGCGACGGCGAGCGGAGCCTCCCTTCCTCGCGATCCGCGACCGCCTCCACGATGCGCCCCGCCTCCTGGCCGAGGGCGAGGCCGGCCTCACCCGGTACTTCGAGATCGTCGACGACCTCGATCGAGCGATCGACGAGGCGGCCGGCAACCCGTTCCTCGGCAGCGCGCTGCGGAGCGTGCATCTGCACTCCGCCCGCATCCGTCGCCTGTCGCGGCACAACCCCGAGCGACTCCGCGCCGCGGCCGCCGAGCACGAGCTCATCGTCGAGGCGATCCTCGCGGGCGACCCCGAGCTCGCCTCGCACGCCACGCACGTCCACCTCCACCGCAGCCTCACCAACGCGCTCTCCGGCGCCTCCGACGACGAGGCCTCACCGCCGGCGGAAACCGGCGACAGGTCGCGCGTGGCCTGAACGAGTCATCCGCCCGCCCGGTCCAGACGATCGGCCCGGCCGCGACCTCCGGAACCCACGGCGACCAGAGACCCGACGAGACCACCACCGAACCGAAAGGCCGAACCGTGCAGCAGCACCACGTGCGCGTCCACCGCAGCGAGGAGAACCTCGCCCGCCCCGACCAGCTCGCCTGGAAGATCGCCGAGGTCGCCGCCGACCCGGTCGAGGTGACCGACGAAGTCGCCGAGATGGTCGTGAACCGCGTCATCGACAACGCAGCGGTCGCCGCGGCATCCCTCACCCGCGGGCCGGTCATCGCCGCACGGTCGCAGGCGACCGCGCACCCGGTGTCGGTCGGCGGCGACGGCGCGACCGTGTTTGGGCTCGAGCCCGCGCGCCGCACGAGCCCCGAGTGGGCCGCATGGGCGAACGGCGTCGCGGTGCGCGAGCTCGACTTCCACGACACGTTCCTCGCGGCCGAGTACTCGCACCCCGGCGACAACATCCCGCCGATCGTGGCGGTCGCCCAGCACCTCGCGTCGCGTCGCGGCCTGACCGGCCGCGACGTCGTCCGGGGCATCGCGACCGGGTACGAGATCCAGGTCGACCTCGCGAGGTCGATCTCGCTGCACGCGCACAAGATCGACCACGTCGCCCACCTCGGCCCGTCGGCCGCGGCGGGCATCGGCACGCTCCTCGGCCTCGACCCCGAGACGGTCTTCCAGGCCGTCGGCCAGGCGCTGCACACGACCACCGCCACGCGGCAGTCGCGGAAGGGCGAGATCTCGACGTGGAAGGCCCACGCCCCGGCGTTCGCCGGCAAGATGGCGGTCGAGGCCGTCGACCGCGCCATGCGCGGCCAGACCAGCCCGGTGCCGATCTACGAGGGCGAGGACGGCGTGATCGCCTGGCTCCTCGACGGCCCGGATGCCGCGTACGACGTGCCACTGCCCGAGGCGGGGGAGGCGAAGCGCGCCATCCTCGACACCTACACGAAGGAGCACTCGGCCGAGTACCAGGCGCAGGCGCTCATCGACCTCGCCCGCAAGCTCAACCGCGAGCACCCCGAGCTCACGGCCGACCCGTCGAAGATCGCGAGCGTCGTCATCCACACCTCGCACCACACGCACCACGTGATCGGCTCCGGGGCGAACGACCCGCAGAAGTACGACCCGACCGCGTCACGCGAGACGCTCGACCACTCGATCCCGTACATCTTCACCGTCGCGCTGCAGGACGGCGCGTGGCACCACGTCGACTCCTACGCGCCCGCGCGCGCCACGCGCCCTGACACGGTCGAGCTCTGGCGCAAGGTCACCACGGTCGAGGACCCGGAGTGGACGCGCCGCTACCACTCGCTCGACATCGCCGAGAAGGCGTTCGGCGGCCGCGTCGAGATCACGCTCGACGGCGGCGAGACCATCGTCGACGAGATCGCGGTCGCCGACGCGCACCCGCTCGGCGCCCGGCCGTTCGGCCGCGAGCAGTACGTCGAGAAGTTCCGCACGCTCGCCGACGGCGTGCTCGAGGCAGCCGAGATCGAGCGCTTCCTCGACGTCGCCCAGCGCCTGCCGGAACTCGGCCCCGACGACCTCGGCGGCCTCACGATCGTCGCCGCGCCCGGCGTGCTCGCCCAGTTCGAGACCCCGCGCGGCATCTTCTAGGAGGAACAGGACCATGTTGTACGCACAGACCACCCCGGCGGACAAGCGCGCCGGCTTCCGCGAGCGCCTCGCGAGCGGTGAGCTCCTCCGCTTCCCGGGCGCATTCAACCCGCTCTCCGCGCGCCTCATCGAGCGCAAGGGCTTCGACGGGGTCTACATCTCCGGCGCGGTGCTCTCCGCCGACCTCGGCCTGCCCGACATCGGCCTGACGACGCTCACCGAGGTCGCCGGCCGGGCCAAGCAGATCGCGCGGATGACGGAGCTGCCGGCCATCGTCGACGCCGACACCGGCTTCGGCGAGCCCATGAACGTCGCCCGTACCGTCCAGGAGATGGAGGACGCGGGCCTCGCGGGCCTGCACATCGAGGACCAGGTCAACCCGAAGCGGTGCGGCCATCTCGACGGCAAGCAGGTCGTCGACGAGCACACCGCGCTGCAGCGCATCCGAGCCGCGGTCGACGCCAGGCGCGATCCGAACTTCCTCGTCATGGCGCGCACCGACATCGCCGCGGTCGACGGCCTCGACGCCGCGATCGACCGCGCGAAGGCGCTCGTCGACGCGGGCGCCGACGCGATCTTCCCGGAGGCGATGCGCTCGCTCGAGGAGTTCGCGGCCATGCGCGCGGCCGTCGACGTGCCGCTGCTGGCGAACATGACCGAGTTCGGCAAGAGCGACCTGTTCACGGTGCAGCAGCTCGCCGACGTGGGCATGAACCTCGTGATCTGGCCGGTCTCGCTCCTGCGCCTCGCGATGGGCGCCGCCGACCGGGGCCTGGACGAGCTGGCGGATGCCGGTGCCCTCACCGGTCTCCTGCCCGAGATGCAGCACCGGGCCGACCTCTACGAGCTCATCGACTACGAGGGCTACAACCGCTTCGACACGTCCATCTTCAACTTCACGGTCGCGCGCTGAGACGCGGCGACGACCGGGGGCACGACACGACCGGCGCGCTGACGTGCCGTCGACGAGCGGCACGTGGCGTGGCGTCGCACGCGAATGCGAGGCGTGGCGGACCATCGTGGTGCGCCACGCCTCGGCACCCGACTCAGTCGAAGACGGTCTCGATGAAGCGGTACTCGACGGCCGAAGGGCGGTCGTCGCCCGGGGATTCGAACTCGAGCCCCGCCCCGCGGGAGTAGACGTAGTGCTTGCCGCCGTCGCCGGGGAAGCTGATCCGGGGTTGCGGATCGCCGGTGTCGAGGAAGCCGGTCGAGACCGTCTTCCCCTCGAGAGGCCCGTCGATCAGCTTTGCGGTGTACGTGCCGGATGACGTGTCCATGCCGCCATTCTCCACTCGTCCCCCACCGCCGCAAGGGCCTTTCCTCCTCTCGTCGCTTCGTTCCATGAGGGGTCTCCTCACGGCCGATATGTGTATGGTGTGCCATGTCGGCGTCCTGCGCCGGCCGATGGCACACCGCTCGGGGGCGCGGCGATGATGTGCGTCCCTCGTTCCCGTCCAACAGCAAGAGGAGTCCGGTGTCTGGCGCGAAGAAGCTCGTGATCGTGGAGTCGCCGACGAAGATGCGGTCGATCGCCGCGTATCTCGGCGACGACTACGAGGTGCTCTCGTCGGTCGGGCACATCCGCGACCTCGTCGAGCCGAAGAACCTGCCGCCCGAGTTGAAGAAGGGCTCCCTCGGCAAGTTCTCCGTCGACGTCGAGAACGGGTTCGAGCCGTACTACGTCGTCTCCGACGCGAAGAAGAAGACCGTCGCCGAACTGAAGCGGGCGCTGAAGGGTGCCGACGAACTCCTGCTCGCCACCGATGAGGACCGCGAGGGCGAGGCCATCGCGTGGCACCTGCTGCAGGAGCTCAAGCCCAAGGTGCCCGTGCGCCGCATGGTCTTCCACGAGATCACGAAGGACGCGATCCTCAAGGCGAAGGACCAGACGCGCGAGCTCGACACCGCGCTCGTCGACGCGCAGGAGACCCGCCGCATCCTCGACCGCCTGTACGGCTACGAGGTCTCGCCGGTGCTCTGGCGAAAGGTCGGCCCGGGCCTGTCCGCCGGTCGCGTGCAGTCGGCCGCGACCCGGCTCGTCGTCGACCGCGAGCGCGAGCGCCTCGCGTTCGTCGCGGCCTCGTACTGGGACCTGATCGGCACGTTCACGAAGGAGACCTCGTCGTTCGAGGCGCGACTCGTGCGCGTCGGCGGCGAGCGCATCGCCACCGGCCGCGACTTCGACGACGCCGGTCGGCTCACCGGCAAGGCGGTCGTGCTCGACGAGGCGACCGCGCAGTCGCTCGCCGCTGCGCTGCGCGACGACAGCGTCGCGCGTCGCGTCGGCAAGGTCGAGTCGAAGCCCTACTCGCGCCGCCCCGCCGCGCCGTTCACCACCTCGACGCTCCAGCAGGAGTCGGCCCGCAAGCTCCGCCTCTCGGCGCGCGACACGATGCGCGTCGCGCAGTCGCTCTACGAGAACGGCTACATCACCTATATGCGCACCGACTCGGTGTCGCTCTCGCAGCAGGCGGTCCAGGCTGCGCGCACGCAGGCCGTGAAGCTGTACGGCGCCGACAGCGTGCCCGAGAAGCCCCGCGCGTACGCCTCCAAGTCGAAGAACGCGCAGGAGGCGCACGAGGCCATCCGGCCGTCGGGCGAGGTGTTCCGCACGCCCGCCGAGCTGCAGAACGTGCTGCGTGGCAGCGAGTTCAAGCTGTACGACCTCATCTGGAAGCGCACGGTCGCCTCGCAGATGGCCGACGCCAAGGGGCAGACGGCGACGGTCACGATCGAGGTCGGCCCGACCGCGACCGATGCCGCGGCGCCCGAGTCGCCGACGACCGCCGTCGCGGGCACGACCGCCGAGTTCACGGCGAGCGGCACCGTGATCACCTTCCGCGGCTTCCTCGCCGCGTACGAGGAGAGCCGCGACGAGGAGCGCAACGCCGACGAGGCGCCGGGCGAGGCGAAGCTGCCGCAGCTCGCCGAGGGGGAGGCCGTCGGGCTCGCGGAGCTCGAGGCCAAGGGCCACGAGACCAGCCCGCCGCCGCGGTACACCGAGGCGAGCCTCGTGAAGCGCCTCGAGGAGCTCGGCATCGGCCGACCGTCGACGTTCGCGTCGATCATCTCGACGATCATCGACCGCGGCTACGTCACGCAGCGCGGGCAGGCCCTCGTCCCGAGCTGGGTCGCGTTCTCGGTCGTGCGCCTGCTCGAGGAGCACTTCGGCGACCTGGTCGAGTACGACTTCACGGCCGAGATGGAGGACGACCTCGACCGGATCGCATCCGGCGAGGCCGACCGCGTCGACTGGCTCAACGAGTTCTACTTCGGCAGCGATCGCCACACGGGCCTCCGCCAGGTCGTCGACAACCTCGGCGACATCGACGCGCGCGAGATCAACTCGATCGCGATCGGCCCGGGCGTGACGCTCCGCATCGGCCGCTACGGGCCCTACCTCGAGGTCGTCGACGCCGAGGCGGCCGCCGACGCGCCGCCGCGTCGCGTGAACCTCCCGGAGGGGCTCGCACCCGACGAGCTCACGGCCGAGAAGGCGCAGGAGCTCATCGACGCGCCGGTGCAGACCGACCGCGTCCTGGGCGTCAACCCCGACAACGGCAAGCAGGTCGTCGTGAAGGACGGCCGGTTCGGCCCGTACGTGACCGAGGTCGAGCCCGAGCCCGAGGCGCAGCCGGATGCCGCGGCATCCGTCGACCCGTCGACCGGCGAGGTCGTCGAAGCGCCGCAGAGCCAGTCGGGGAAGGCGGCGAAGCGCGGTGCGAAGAAGGCCCCCGCGCCCAAGCCGCGCACCGCCTCGCTGTTCAAGAGCATGCAGATCGAGGAGGTCGACCTCGCCACCGCGCTGCAGCTGCTCGACCTGCCGCGCGTCGTCGGCCTCGACCCGGAGTCGGGCGACGAGATCACCGCGCAGAACGGTCGGTACGGGCCGTACCTCAAGAAGGGCGCCGACACCCGCACGCTGCCCAGCGAGGACGCGATCTTCGACGTCGACCTCGCCGGCGCGCAGGAGCTCTTCGCACAGCCGAAGTACGGCGCGCGGCGGGCATCGAGCGCCCTGAAGGAGTTCGCCGAGGATCCGGTGAGCGGCAAGCCGATCAAGGTGAAGGACGGCCGGTTCGGTCCCTACGTGACGGACGGCACGACCAACGCGACGATCCCGCGTGCGGAGTCCGTGGAGGACATCACGTTCGAGCGCGCCGTCGAGCTGCTGCAGATCAAGCGCGACAAGGGCCCGGCGCCCGCGCGCGGGAAGCGCACGACCGCCGCGAAGTCGACCGCCAAGGCGCCCGCCAAGCGCACGACCACCCGCACGGCGAAGAAGAGCTCGTGACCCGCGGGCTGTTCCTCACCCTCGAGGGCGGCGACGGATCGGGCAAGACCACCCAGGCGGAGATGCTCGAGCGTTGGTTCACGGCCGCGGGCCGCACGGTCGTGCGCACGCGCGAGCCCGGCGGTACCGACGTCGGCGTCGAGGTGCGCGAGATCGTGCTGCACCACCGCGGCGACGTCGCGCCGCGCGCCGAGGCGCTGCTCTACGCCGCCGACCGGGCGCACCACATCGCCACGGTCGTTCGTCCGGCGCTCGCACGCGGCGAGGTCGTCGTGCAGGACCGCTACATCGACTCGTCGGTCGCGTACCAGGGGGCGGGCCGCGTGCTCGACGCCGCGGAGGTCCGGTCGATCTCGGAATGGGCGACCGAGGGGCTCGCGCCGGACCTCACGATCCTCCTCGACCTGCCGTGGGAGGTCGCGCGCCGCCGGCTCGACGGAGCGCGGACCAGGTACGACCGGCTCGAGGCCGAGGCGGGGGAGTTCCACGCCCGCGTCCGCGAGGCGTACCTCGCGCTCGCCGACGCGGAGCCCGACCGCTTCGTGGTCGTCGACGCGACGATGCCGGTCGACGACATCCATGCCCGGATCCGGGCTCGGATCGAGCCGCTCGCGTGAGCGGAGCCCGCTCGCCGCGCGGCATCCGCTCGGTCGATGGTCAGCGGCCTCACAGCGCCGCTGTCCGCGGTCGAAGGTAGCGTGGGGTCGTGACCGTGTGGAGCGACCTGACGGGGCAGGATGCCGCGATCGACGTGCTGCGAGCGGCCGCGGCGGCGGCCGCCGAGACGCGGGTCTCCGCCGACATGACGCACTCGTGGCTCATCACCGGGCCGCCCGGCTCGGGCCGTTCGAACCTCGCGTACGCGTTCGCCGAGGCGCTGCTCTCCGCCAGCCCCGACGGCGACCCGACGACGCACGCGCAGGTCGCGGCGCGCAGCCATCCCGACCTGCATGTCCTCGCGACCGAGGGCGTCATCATCAAGGTCGCCGACGTGCGCAAGATCGTCGAGCGCTCGCACTACGCGCCGTCCGTCGGCCACCACCGCGTGATCGTCGTCGAGGACGCCGACCGCATGACCGAGCAGACCTCGAACGTGCTGCTCAAGGAGCTCGAGGAGCCGCCGGAGCGGACCGTCTGGATCCTGTGCGCCCCGAGCGAGGCCGACCTGATCCCCACGATCCGTTCGCGCGTGCGGTCGGTGCGCCTGCAGGTGCCGGGCATCGCCGCGGTCGCCGACCTGCTCGTGCGGCGTGACGGAGTCGACGCCGAGCTGGCCGAGCGCGCGGCGCGCGCGGCGCAGAGCCACATCGGGATGGCGCACCGGCTCGCCACGAGCGCCGACGCGCGCGACCGCCGCGACGAGACGCTCCGCCTGGCGTTGCACGTCCGCTCAACGCCCGGCGCCGTGCTCACGGCGGCGCGGCTCATCGAGATCGCCGGCGACGACGCGAAGGCGATCACCGAGCTGCGCGATGCCGAGGAGCGCGAGCACACCCTTCGCTCGCTGGGCGTCTCGCCCGGTCAGGCCGTGCCGGCCGCACTGCGCTCTCAGCTGCGCGCCCTCGAGGAGGACCAGAAGCGCCGCGCGACCCGCAGCCTGCGCGACGGGATCGACCGGATCCTCGTCGACCTCGCATCGCTGTTCCGCGACATCCTCATCACCCAGCTCGGCGCGGGGGTCGAGCTCGTGAACCTCGAGATCGCCGGCGACATCGGCCGCGCGGCGGCATCCGCGACGCCGGCGCAGACGCTCGCGACGCTCGACGCGATCCAGGAGGCCCGCATCCGTATCGACGCCAACGTCCAGCCCACGCTCGCCCTCGAGGCGATGCTCGTCGCCGCGATCCGCCGGCCGGAGCCGTCGCGAGAGGTGCGCTCGTGAGCCCCCGACGCCGGCCGATCGCCGCTGCGGCCGCGGTGGCGGCATCCGTGCTGCTGTTCACCGGGTGCAGCGTGCCGTCGTTCCTCGGCGGCGGGACCGAGCTCTCCGAGCCCACCGGCGAATCGGTCGCGGCCGAGCTCGAGCCGTACTACTCGCAGGTCCTCGAGTGGGAGCGCTGCGACGACCTGATGTGCGCCACGGCGACGGCGCCGCTCGATTGGAGCGATCCGGGGGAGGGCGAGATCGAGCTCGCGCTCGTGCGGAAGCCGGCGAGCGGGCAGAAGATCGGTTCGCTGCTCGTGAATCCGGGCGGCCCCGGCGGATCCGGCTTCGACTTCATCGCGGAGTCGATCGACTACGCCGTCGGCGCTCCGCTGCAGGAGCGGTTCGACGTGGTGGGCTTCGACCCGCGCGGCGTCGGTCGGTCGAGCCCGGTCACGTGCGTCGATGCCGCCCGCATGGACGAGTTCCTCTACGGCATCGTCCCCGCGGAGCGCGGCAGCGACGAGTGGATCGCCGAGGTGACCGAGGCCAACCGGCAGTTCGGGCAGGCGTGCGCCGACGAGACCGGGGAACTCCTCGGCAACGTCGACACCGTCAGCGCCGCACACGACCTCGACCTGCTCCGCGCCATCCTCGGCGATGACCGGCTGAACTACCTCGGCTACTCCTACGGCAGCTTCCTCGGCGCGACGTACGCCGGGCTCTACCCCGAGAAGACCGGGCGGCTCGTGCTCGACGGCGCCATCGACCCGACGACCTCCAACCAGGAGGTCAACATCGCCCAGTCGGTCGGGTTCGAGGACGCCCTGAAGGCCTACCTCGCGGACTGCCTCACGGGCGAGGAGTGCCCGTTCTCCGGGTCGGTCGACGACGCGGCCGACGAGGTCTCACGCCTGTTGGCCTCCGTCTCGGAGAGCCCGCTCCGCGGCAGCGACGGCCGCATGCTCGGCGCCGACGCGCTCGTGACGGCCATCATCTACCCGCTCTACAGCGCCGAGAGCTGGCCGTACCTCAGTGACATGTTCGAGTCGGTGATGTTCGGCGAGGCCGACACGGCGCTCGCATTCGCCGACCTCTACAACGGCCGCGAGCCCGACGGCACGTACCGCGACAACTCGACCGAGGCGTTCCGCGCCGTGAACTGCCTCGACTACACGTACGACGACGACCCGGCGAAGATGCGCGCCGACGCCGAGGAACTCGCGCAGGCGGCGCCGATCATCGGACCGTACTTCGGGTACGGCGACATCGGGTGCGCGCAGTGGCCCGTCACGAGCGAGGGCGACCGTGAGGCCATCGCGGCCGAGGGCGCGGCGCCGATCATGGTGATCGGCACGACCGGTGATCCCGCCACGCCGTACCAGTGGGCCGTGGCGCTCGCGGAGCAGCTCGATTCCGGCTTCCTCGTCAGCTACGACGGCGAGGGGCACACTGCGTACCGGAAGTCGAACGCCTGCGTCGACGACACCGTCGAGAGCTTCTTCATCGACGGCACGGTGCCCGCGTCGGATCCGGAGTGCTGACGACGGTTCACCGCGCTCCGACCCGGCGCGCTGTGCGGATCGCGCAGGGGGCTCGAGTGGTCATCAGCACTCCGAAAACCCGCTAACATGGTCTCTCGTGCCGTCCGGTGCGTCTCGCAACGGATGCCACGCCGCCTTAGCTCAGTCGGCAGAGCGATTCACTCGTAATGAATAGGTCGTGGGTTCGATTCCCACAGGCGGCTCCGGCACGAAGGGCCCGGACGATGTCCGGGCCCTTCGCTCGTTCCGGTCGTGCGCCGGCCCTCGCGCGGGGCGCGGGCCCGCTGGTCAGATCGTCGCGAGGAACGCCCGTACCCGTTGCATCAGCAGCGCGGATGCCTCGGGGTCGTACGCGTCGAGCGACGAGTCGCCGAACAGGTGCTGGTCGCCCGGGTAGATGAACAGCTCCGCCTCCGGCGTGGAGGCGACGAGTTCGCGTGCGGCCGGCAGGTCCTCCTCGAAGAACTCGTCGCCCTCCTTCCCGTGGACCTGCACGGGCACGCCCTCGGGCCACGCCTCCCCGAACTCGGAGACCGGGATGCAGGAGTACATGAGCAACGCCCCGCGCGCGCCGGGTCGGGTCTGCGCGAGTTGCTGGGCGATCATCACGCCGAAGGAGAACCCGGCGTAGACGAGTCCGGACCCGAGCTCGTCGGCCACGGCGGTTCCGCGTCCGCGGATCGTGTCGAAACCCTGTTCGCGTACGAACGCGAACCCCTCCTCGAGGCTGCCGAAGGTGCGGCCGTCGAAGAGGTCGGGCGCATGCACGGTATGCCCTGATTCTCGGAGCTCGTCGGCGAAGACGCGCACCCCGTCGGTGAGGCCCTGGATGTGGTGGTACAGCAGCACGTCGGCCATGTCAGTGGCGCTCCTCGTCAATTGATCCATATTATTCGAACAATCGGCGATGCTAGTCTGATCGCCTATGGAGGACAACCCCCCGGACTACGAGCTCGCCGATCGCATGGCGCTGACCGAGCCGGCGCAGGTGCAGGCGATCGCCCATCCGCTCCGCACGACGATCCTGCAGCTCCTCCATGAGCGGGCGGCGACGGTCACCGAGCTCGCGGTCGCCGTCGGTCGCCCCAAGAGCACCGTCGCGCACCACGTCGACGTGCTCGCCAGGAACGGCCTGCTGACCGTGGTGCGCACCCGCAAGGTGCGCGCGATCGAGGAGCGCTTCTACGGCCGCACGGCGCGCATGTTCCACGTGGCGGCGGAGCCGTCGACGGCCGGCGTCGTCATGCCGCGAGACTTCAACGACTTCGAGGTCGCGGCACGCGAGTCGGCGATGGCCTTCGAGCAGGGCACGTTGGAGGGATTCATCCGGCATGCCCGCATCTCCGGCGATCAGGCGTCGCAGTTCTGGGAGCGGATGGCCGCGCTCGTCGACGAGTTCGACCGGATGCCCCGGTCGGGCGAGACCGTGTACGGGTTCGCGGTCGGCATCTACCCGACCGACCACCCGAGCCTGCCGCATGCGGACGGATGAACCACGACGAGGCGCGAACCGGCGTCCGACGCTCAGGGCGCGGCGCGGTCGCCCGGCCGCACGAGGCCAGACTCGTACGCGAGGATCGCGATCTGCACGCGGTCGTGCGCGCCCAGCTTGGCGAGCAGGCGCGACACGTAGGTCTTCACGGTGGATTCGCTGAGGAAGAGTTCGGCGCCGATCTCGGCGTTGGAATGTCCCCTCGAGATCAGCCGGATGATCTCGACCTCGCGCTCCGTGAGGTGCAGGTCCGGCGGGAGCGCGGCGTCGGGGGGCGGCGCGGCGGCGAAGCGTTCGAGGAGACGCGCCGTCAGGGCGGGCGCCAGCATCGCCTCACCGCGCGCGACGACGCGGACCGCGTGCACGAGGTCCGCGGGCGGCACGTCCTTCAGGAGGAATCCGGATGCCCCGGCCCGCACGGCCGCGAACACGATCTCGTCGAGGTCGAACGTGGTGAGTGCGAGCACGCGACGCGAGGCGTCGGCATCGAGGATGCGGCGTGTCGCCTCGATGCCGTCCATGACGGGCATCCGGATGTCCATCAGCACGACGTCCGGTTGGAGCTCGGCGGCCGCGGCCACCCCCGCAGCACCGTCGGCGGCCTCGCCGACGACCTCCAGGCCGGCGCGCTCGAGGATCAGGCGGAACCCGACGCGCACGAGCTCCTGGTCGTCGACGAGGAGCACGCGGGTCGCATCCGCGCCGCCGACGTCCCCGGCGGTGCTCACGACGTCGCTCCGGTCGGCAGCGATGCGTGCACGCGCCATCCGCTCGGCCCCGGCCCCGCCTCGAAGGTGCCGCCGTAGAGTGCGACGCGCTCGCGCATGCCGAGGAGGCCGTGCCCGGCAGGCCGCTCCACGGCAAGGGCATCGCCGTCGTCGCTCACGGTGATGTCGATCCGGTCCGTCGTGCGGTCGATGGCGACCGACGCAGAGGCCGCCCGAGCGTGCCGACGGACGTTCGTCAGGGCCTCCTGGACGACGCGGTAGACGGCGAGCTGGCGTCCGGCGGACACGTCACCCGCGTCCTCCGGCATCCGGAAGTCGACGTCGAGCCCGGCGGCGCGCGCCTGGTCGACGAGCTCAGGGATGCGGGCGATCCCGGGTTGCGGCGCCAGGCTGTCATGATCATCCTCGCGCAGCAGCTCGACGACGCGCCGGACCTCGGCCAGGGCATCGCTGCCCGTCGTGCGGATCGCCTCCATCGCGGTGCGCGCCGCGACGGGATCGGCGTCCACGACCTCGGCCGCGGCCCCCGCCTGCACGACCATCACGCTCATCGAGTGGCCGAGGATGTCGTGCAGCTCGCGGGCGATCCGAGCGCGTTCCTCCGCGACCGCACGGAGTGCCGCCTGCCGCGCGTCGGCCTCCGCCGCGGCCGCCCGCACCGCGGCATCCACCGCCCGTCGTTCGGAGGCGCGCATGCCGATGCCGACGAGGAAGATCGTGAGCAGGACGCCCCAATGGAAGAACTGCTCGCTCGGCCCCTGCAGCTCGGGGACGAAGAGATCGGCGAGGAGCACGGTCGCGAACACCGAGCCGCAGACGATCGCCGAGATGCGGACGCTGCCATGGCGCGCGCCCGAGTACAGGGCGAGCGCCACCGGCAGGAAGCTGCCGAAGAACAGGACCAGCATGTCGCCCGAGGTCGCGACGAAGCAGACGACCCAGGTCAGCGGGATGCCGACCAGGACGATCGGGAACATCCGGCGCACCGTGAGCGGCGCGGCGCAGATGAGGATGGCGATCGAGGCCACGACGGGCGAGCCCGTGCCCTGGACGGAGTCGAACGGCACCCACACCTCCGCGAGGCCGAGCGCCGCGACGAGCGCGGCGACGGCGACGTCCTGCGCGAGATGCCAGCGTGTGCGGCGGTCCACGACCGCAGGCTAGCGGGCCGGATGGTGCGGAGGGAATCATCCGCCGGTGATCGGCGGGTCGACTTCGGGTGATCGACACGGTCCGACCGATCGATGACCGCGATGCCGCCGCGCCCCTAGCTTCGGGTCGACGCCGCGGAGGGACCGCGGCCCGAAGGAGAGGATCCGTCCATGTCCACGCACCGCGCCCTGCCATCCGTCCGCCGCAGCCTCGTCGCCGGCTCGCTCGTCGTCGCGATCCTGATGTCCGGCGGCGGGCTCCTGCTGCAGCCCGAGTTCCCCGACGACCCGACGGAGTACGTCGAGCTCCTCGCGGGTTCGGCGCTCGCACCGATCGGCCTGCAGGTGTTCCTCTGGTCGCAGGTCTTCTGGGCGATCGGCCTGATCGGGCTCGCCCACGCGACGAGCCATCGCTCGCCTCTGCTCGCCACGCTCGGCGCCGCCTTCAGCGGGCTCGGTGCATTCGGGCACGCCGCCTACGGCGGGGCGAGCCTCGTCACGCTCGGGATGGCGCGGTACGCCGTGGAATCGGGCGACCTCGACGCCGCCGAGGCCGCCTTCGCCACCACGCAGGGCGGCGACTTCGTGCCGTTCCTCCTGGCGGGGCTCGCTGGGACCGTGCTCGGGGCGGTGCTCGTCGCGGTCGCGCTGCTCCGCTCCGCGGTCGCGCCAGTCTGGGTCGCGATCGCCATGCTCGCCTGGGTCGTGGTCGAGTTCGTGCTCCCGAACTTCCTGTCGGGCGAATGGATCACGTACACGTCGCTCGTGCTGGGCGTCATCGCGTTCACGGGTGCCGCCGTGGCGGTGTTCCGCGGCGGGTCGCGGGCGTGGACGACGATGCTCGAGGCGCCGGCGCACCAGGGTGTCGCCACTCCGCAGGCCGGCGCCGCCGCGACGCAGGCCTGAGCGCAGGACCGGGCCGCCGCGGCCCGCCCCGAACGGCGCCGCGCGCGGAACGGCGAGGAGCCCGGGCGTGCCGCCCGGGCTCCTCGGCGTCGTGCTGTGGAGGCTACGGGATCGGGACGGTCCGGATCGCCGCCGCGTACGCGACGTAGCCCGCCGCGGTGGGGTGGAAGCTGTTCGTGCTGCTGAGCCAGTTCCAGTCGTTGATCCACGGGCTGGAGCTGCCGATGCCGTGGCCGGCGAAGTCGTCCTCGACGTCCACGAACACGCCGCCCGCGGAGGCCGTGGCCGCCTCGATCACGTTGTTCAGGTCGACCGTCTCGTCGTTCACCTCGTTGCCCCACGCGTACTTCGGGTTCGCGCCCGAGCTGTTCTCCCAGAACAGCAGCGGGTAGCCGGCGACGATCACCTTCGCGCCCGGTGCCCTCGCCTGGATGCCGTCGACCACGGCGATGACGTCGGCGGTGAACTCCGGCGATGCCGCGATCGCGGCGCCGGCGGCGATCTTCGACGAGCACGACGAGTTCGGCAGCACGAAGCAGTTCTGCATCACGTCGGCGAAGCCGACGTCGTTGCCGCCGACCGTGACCGTCACGAGCTTCGCCGTTGTGGGAATCGCGCCGATCTGGCGCGCGAGCACGTCGGCCGTGTCCGTGCCCGAGCAGGCAGGGAAGACGACGAGCTTCTTGTCCGTGTCGGCGTCGAGCAGCTTCGGGTAGCTCTTCGAGCTCGTGTAGCAGGTCCGCTCGAGGTAGCTGTTCGCACCGACGCCGGCTGCGAACGAGTCCCCGAGAGCGGCGTATTCGAGCTCGGTCGTGCCGCCGCCGCTCCCGCCACCGCCGGGCTTGCCCGGCTTGTCGGGCTTGCCGGCGATGACGGCAGCGGATGCCGCCTCCGCAGGTGCGATGGCGGTGGCGCCGAGGATCACGCCGATGGCTGCGAGGATCGCGGCCGCGAGCAGGGCGATGCGACGTCCGTCGCGGGA
This sequence comes from Agromyces molybdatiresistens, assembly GCF_052748445.2. Taxonomy (NCBI): domain Bacteria; kingdom Bacillati; phylum Actinomycetota; class Actinomycetes; order Micrococcales; family Microbacteriaceae; genus Agromyces; species Agromyces molybdatiresistens. The sequence goes on from NZ_CM188258.1 coordinate 1,258,758, forward strand.
CGAGTCGACGGCGACCCGTCCGGTCACACGGGACATGGCGGGCCGCCTAGCTCGTCAGCGCGACGAGGACGGCGTCCCGGTACACGCCCTGCCCGACCGCGGTCGGGTGCAGGAACGTCAGCGGGTCGTTCACGTCGGCGCCGAGCCACGGGTCGACATCGCCCACCTGATGGCCGAGGTACGCGAACGCGAGGCTCGTGTACTCGACGTCGGCGCCCGCGGCGGCCGCCGCGCCCGCCGCCGCGGCGATCTGGCCGTCGAGCGCGAGCGTCGCGCCGTTGACGGTGTCGGTCAGCGTGCTCCACCCGGCGACGAACGGCACCGGGTAGTCGGTCACCACGATGTGCGCCCGAGGCGAGCGTTCGGCGATGGCGAGCAGCAGCTCGGCGAGCTCCTGCCCGATGACTCCGGAGGCCAGGACCTGCTGCGCTTCGACGATGGCCGTCGCACACGCGAGCGACTCCGGATCCGGCGCGCAGATCGCGAGGATCTCGCCCACGCCGAGGTCGTTCCCGCCGACCGTGATGGTCACCAGGGTCGTGCCGCGGTTCACCTGCGACAGCTGCGTGTCGGCGACATCCGAGACCGTCGCCCCGCTGCAGGCCGCCTGGCGGAGCAGGTTCGTGCGCGGCTCGGCATCGAGCAGTACGGGGTAGGCGGCCGTGGACCGAAGGCACGCGTCGAGCGGGATGCCGGCGCCCTGGCCGGCGGCGTACGAGTCGCCGAGCGAGACGTACTTGTTCACGGGTTCGGGCGGTGCGGCGAGCGCGGATGGTGCGGCGCCGAGGAACACGGCGACGAGGGCGACGCTGGCCCCGGCGATCGAGCCGACGATGCGGCTCCTTCGGTTCGAATGTGCCGACATGGCCGAACCGTAGTGCGGAACCTGAGCGATCCGCAGGTCCCAGAACGGGTGTCAACCGGGCCCGGCCCTCCGGAACCCACGCCCCCGCTAGGCTGGCGCGCATGACGGCACGACTGCGATGGGGCATCCTCGCGACCGGCGGCATCGCCCGCCTCTTCACCTCCGACCTCGTGCGGAACGGCTTCGACGTGCGCGCCGCCGGGTCGCGCTCGCTCGAGTCCGCCAGGGCGTTCGCGGACGAGTTCGGGATCCCGGCCGCGTACGGCAGCTATGCCGAACTGGTCGCGGACCCGGACGTCGACGCGATCTACGTCGCCACGCCGCATCCGTGGCACGCGGCCTCGGCGCTCGCCGCGATCGAGGCCGGCAAGCACGTGCTCATCGAGAAGCCGTTCACGCTCAACGAGCCCGAGGCTCGCGTCGTCGCCGATGCCGCCCGTGCCCACGGCGTGCTCGCGCTCGAGGCGATGTGGACCCGGTACCTGCCGCACATGGTCCGCATCCGCGAGATCATCGCCGCCGGCACGCTCGGCGAGGTGCGCTCGATGATCGCCGACCACACGCAGAAGCTCTCGGACGACCCGGCGCACCGCCTGAACTCGCTCGAGCTCGGCGGCGGGGCGCTGCTCGACCTCGGCATCTACCCGGTCTCGTTCGCGTGGGACCTGTTCGGCGAGCCCGCCGTCATCCAGTCCACGGCGATCTTCAAGGAGACCGGCGTCGACGCCCAGGTCGCGGTGCAGTTCGGATACGTCGAGGGCCGCATCGCCTCGACGTTCTCGGCGAGCGACTCCCGCGGGCCGAATCGGGCGCTGATCCTCGGCACAGCGGCGCGCATCGAGATCGACGGGGTCTGGTACACGCCGACGAGCTTCCGCGTCATCGGGCACGATGACGCCGTGCTCGAGGAGTTCACGTCGGACGTGAACGGCCGCGGCATGCACTACCAGGCGGCCGCGCTCGAGCAGCTCGTCGCCGACGGCCGACTCGACGGCGGCGACATCCTGCCCACCGAGGAGTCGGTCGCGATCATGGGCACGCTCGACCGCATCCGCGCCGAGATCGGGCTGCGGTACCCGGGGGAGGACTGAGCGCCGCGAACGGGAGAGCGGCCGGGGTCTCGCGCAGCGACGTCGTCGCGCTGACGCGACGGCTCGTCGCGATCGACGCGAGCAACCCCTCGCTCGTCCCGGGCGGCGCGGGGGAGCGTGAGCTCGCCGAGGTCGTCGCCGCCTGGCTCGCGGCGCACGGCCTGGCGGTCCGACTCGTCGGTGCGGATCCCGAGCGCCCGAGCGTCCTCGCGCGCCGACGGGGCGGAGGCGGCGGGCGCACGCTGCTGCTGGCCGGTCACCTCGACACCGTGGGCGGTGCGGGTCGTTCGGCCGACGGCGTCGTGGCGGCCCCGGCCGACCCCACGAGAACGGATGTCGCGGCCGACGCCGCCGCCGATCGCATCGTCGGCCGCGGCGCGTACGACATGGCCGGCGGCCTCGCCGCCGCGATGGTCGCCGCCGCGACCGCGCCCGAACCCGACGGCGACGTCGTCCTCGCCTTCGCCGCCGACGAGGAGTTCGCCTCGATCGGCATGGAGGAGCTCCTCGCCGAGATCGAGACCGACGCCCGCGGGTTCGGAGCAGGCGGCCGCCCCGACGGCGCCGTCGTGCTCGAGCCGACCGACCTGGAGGTCACCCTCGCGCACCGCGGCTTCGCCTGGTTCCGCATCGAGTACGAGGGCGTCGCGGCGCACGGTTCCCAGCCCGAGCTCGGCGTCGACGCGATCGACCGCGCCGTCGACGGTCTCGTCGCCCTCCGAGCGCTCGCCGGCGAGCTCGACGAGAGGCCGCGGCATCCGCTGCTCGGCACCGGGAGCGTGCGGGTCGCCACCATCGAGGGTGGGACGGACGCCGCCACGGTCGCCGATCGCTGCGTGCTCGTCGTCGAGCGGCGCACCCTGCCCGGCGAGTCCGATCCCGGCGCCGAACTCGAGCGGGTGCTCGCCGCGTCTGCGCCGGCCCGCATCGTCCGGCTGGTGGCGCGGCCCGCGATGGCGACCGATGCGGGCGCCGCGATCGTCCGAGCGGTGATCGGCGCGGTCGAGGAGGTCACGGGCCGACCCACCGTCCACCGCGGCGATCCGTGGTGGACCGACGCCGGCCTGATCGCCGACGCCGGCATTCCAGCCGTGCTCGTCGGGCCGATCGGCGGCGGCGCGCACGCCGACGAGGAGTGGGTCTCGGGCGCATCGCTCGAGACGCTCACGAACGTGATCGGTCGTGTCATCAGGGACTTCTGCGGCGCGCCGGGCGGTGGTCGCGCCAAGCCCTGACGGCGTCGCCGGCCGGAGGCCGCCGCGACCGGCACTCGGGACTCGTCCGGGCGGCCTCCGTACAATGCCCGGGTGAGCGACGAGACGGATGCCGCGGGCGCGGCGCACGAACCGGGGGAGCCCCGGTCGCCGGGCGACCCCGCGAAGGCGACGGCATCGGACGCTCCTGCCGCGTCGCAGGCGTCGACCGACGCCGGCGAACCCGGACCGTCGACCGTGCCGACCGACGCGGATGCGTCCGCTGGACGCCGGCCGCGCGGCATCCGCTCTCTGATCGCCGAGCACCGCATGCTCGCGGCCGTCGCCGGCGTCGCCGCCGTCGGACTCCTCGGCACGGCCGTCGCGTTCGCCGCGACGATGCCGAGCGGCGAGCCGACGCCGGTCGCGTCGGCCAGCGCGACGCCGACCCCGACCGCGACCCCCACGCCGACGCCCACCGCGACCCCGACTCCGGAACCCGCCGCGCGCGTTCGCACCTGCTCGGTCGCCGGCCTCGCGGCCGACCCGCGCCTGGCGAACCTGCAGGCGCAGGTCATGAACGCCGATACCGGCGAGGTGCTCTACGACCGCGGCGGCCTCACGGCCTCGCGCACGGCGAGCGTCATGAAGGTCGTGACCGCGGCGGCAGCGCTCGCCGTGTTCGCACCGGACGACCGGTTCGCGACGACCGTCGTGAAGGGCTCCGAGCCGGGTTCGGTCGTGCTCGTCGGCGGAGGCGACCTGACCCTGTCGCGCACCGCGACGGGGAACGAGACGGTCTACCCCGGGGCGGCGCACCTCGACGACCTCGCGCGCCAGGTCCGAGATGCGTGGAGCGCCGACCCGTCCAACCCGCCGCTCACGAAGCTCGTCCTGGACTCGTCCTACTTCGGCGGCGAGACCTGGCACGCCAGCTGGGCGCCCACCGAGCGCGAACTCGGCTACATGCCGGAGATCACGGCGCTCATGGTCGACGGCGACCGCGACGACCCGTACGCGAACACGTCGCGCCGCGGCGCGGACGCCGTGGGCCGGGCGGGCGACGCGTTCGCGGCCGAGCTCGGAGGCATCGCCGTCGTCGAGCGCGGGACCGCTCCTGCGGGCGCGACCGAACTCGGCCGCGTCTGGTCGCCGACCGTCGCGCAGCTCGTCGACAAGTCGCTCGTCGTCTCCGACAACACGGTCGCCGAGATGCTCGCCCGGCAGGTGGCGATCGAGGTCGGCACCGGCAACACGTTCGAGGCGATCGACCCGGCCGTTCGGCAGGCGCTCGAGACGTACGGCGTCGCGCGCGGCGGCATCCACGTCGTCGACGGCTCCGGGCTCTCACCCGACAGCACGGTGCCGCCCGCCTACCTCACGCGGCTCTTCGCGAAGGTCGAGGCCCGCGAGGGGAACCTCGGCGTCATCCGCGACGGGCTGCCGGTCGCAGGCGTGCGCGGCTCGCTCTCGTACGCCGACCGGTTCGCCGGCGACAACACGGTCGCGCACGGCTCGGTGTTCGCCAAGACCGGCTGGATCGACACGGGCTACACGCTCGCGGGCATCATCCACGCCCAGGACGGCACGACCCTCACCTTCGCGATCTACGCCCTCGGCGACGTCTCGCAGATCACGGCCGATGCGAAGGTCGCGATCGACACGCTGACGACCGGCTTCCACCGCTGCGGGGACGAACTCTCGAACGAGTGACGGAGGGCCCGCCGCGGCATCCGCGAATCGCGACAGAATGGAGACGGCGGGCAGGACGAGCCCAGCCCGAGACCCGAGGAGCGAAGGAGCCGGTCATGAGTCGGGCCCTGTTCATCATCGACGTGCAGAACGACTTCACCGAGGGCGGCGCGCTCGGCGTCGACGGGGGTGCCGCGGTCGCCGCCGGCATCACCGAGTATCTCGCCGAGCACGGCGAACGCTACGACCTCGTCGTGGCCTCCCGTGACTGGCACAACCCCGACGACGACAACGGCGGGCACTTCGCCGCCGCGCCCGACTTCGTGACCTCGTGGCCGAAGCACTGCATGGCCGGAACGCCGGGCGCCGAGTACCACCCCGCGCTCGACACGGCCCGCGTCGACGTGCACATCCGCAAGGGACAGGGCGTGCCCGCCTACTCGATCTTCGAGGGCACGGACGACGAAGGCACGTCGATCGCCGAGGTGCTCGAGCGGCACGGCGTCACCGACGTCGACGTCGCGGGCATCGCGACCGACTACTGCGTGCGCGCGAGCGCGCTCGACGCGATCGAGCACGGACGTCACGTGCGCGTGCTCCGCGACCTCATCGCGGGCGTCGCTGCCGAGAGCTCCGAGGCCGCGATCGCCGAGCTCGGCCATGCCGGAGCCGCGATTGTCGACTCGGCCGAGCTCCCGCCGGGCGAGGTCGTCGAGCGCGACGAGGCCGAGGGTGCGGATGCCCCGGCCGAGCCGGGCGACGACGAGGCGGGCCGCGCGTGATCCCCGAGGCATCCGCCGCGCCGGTGCTGCATGCCGAATCGCCCGACGGAACCCTCATCGCCTACCGCGTGCACGGCGACGACGCGGAGGGTGGTCGCCCGCCCGTGCTCCTCGTGCACGGCTTCGCGTCGACCTCGGCCGTCACCTGGGACGGCACGGGCTGGGTGCGCACGCTCGTCGAGTCCGGGCGACGCGTGATCACGACCGACCTGCGAGGCCATGGCGCGAGTGACAAGCCCGTCACGGCCGACGCGTACGCACCCGACCGGCTCGGCGCCGACCTCGTGGCGGTGCTCGACTCGGCCGCTGCGGCGCGGTGCGACGCGGTCGGCTACTCGATGGGCAACCGCGTGATCTCCGCGCTGTGCGAGCTCGCGCCCGACCGCGTGCGGCGCGTCGTCGTCGGCGGCGCGGGGCCGACCGAACTCTTCGCGACGTGGGACGTCGAGGACGCCGGCGCGTACCTCCACGACGGCACTCCGCCGCGCAACCCCGTGATCGCGCAGGTGCTCGGCCCGGCGATCCGCGCGGGCGCCGACCGCGAGGCCCTCCTCGCGTGCATCGCGGGCGTCCGCGGTGCGCCGCTCGCGATCCCGGGCGGCATCCCCGTGCTCTTCGTCGCCGGTGAGGAGGACCCGGTACCCCGCGGGGTGCAGCAGCTCGCCCTGGATTGGGGGAGCGACCTCGTGACGATCCCGGGCCGCGACCACGTCTCGACGCTCACATCGCGCACCTTCAAGGACGCGGCGATCGACTTCCTCGTCTGAGCGGTCCGGCGGCTAGGGTGTCAGGGTGTCCAGTCGTGCCAGCGGATTCGAGTCGAGCGGCTACTGGTACGGGCCCGACGGCACGCGGCTCGGCAGCGTCGACGTCCTGAACCTCCTGCGCCGCTATCGCGCGGCCGACCAGGAGATGCGCCGACGGACGCGCGACTCGATGGGCATGGGCGAGACCGACCTCCTCGCACTCCGGTACGTGCTGCGCGCCGAGCGGGAGGGCGAGGTGCTGACTCCCGGCATGCTCGCGAAGCTGCTCGGCATCTCCACCGCCTCCACCACGGTGCTCATCGATCGTCTGGAGCGCAGCGGCCACCTGGTCCGCCGACCGCACCCGACCGACCGCCGTTCGCTCGTCGTGGCGAGCACGACCGGCAGCGATGCCGAGGTCCGTGCGACGCTCGGGCGCATGCACCGGGCGATGATCGAGGTCGCCGACGGCCTCGCCCCCGACGAGCTCGGTGTGGTCGCGCGATTCCTCGCGGGCATGATCGAGGCGATGGAGCTCGTCGACCCGCACGAGGACGCGGGCGACGACAGTGCCGGAGACGACGACGCCGCCGGGCACCCATCGGGTGCCGGCGGCGAGTCGAGCCCCACCGGGGCGTGATCGCCGGATCACGTCAGGACGACCCGGCGGCGGCGATCAGACCTTCCGGCTGCCGGTGAGCATCCGGACGAGCCAGACGATCACGGCCAGCACGAGCAGGATGATGCCCACCCAGAGGAGGAAGTTCAGCGACTCCACGAAGCCGCCGGTGAAGAGCAGGATGACGGCGATGATTCCGACGATGATGAGCAGGATGTTCACGGAAGTGCCTTTCTGATGGGCGATGACGCCGTGCGTGCACGGCGTTCGGGAACGTGGGCCCCGGGAGGCGGGTGCCCCCCGGGGTCGATCCCCCCGGTCGTGATCGCCCGCGAAGCGGTCGTTCCCTGATGCGCGATCACGGGTCAAGCATCCCGCCGCCATGCACCGTACGTCCAGCCATTTCGGAGTTTCGTGGAATCCGCTATTGTTCGCGCGCCTGAGGCGGAATCACGCGGATTTCCCGGGCGAGCCGAGGTGCCGCTCAGAGCGTGTTGCCGAGCTTGAAGCCCTTCTGCTCGTCGCCCTTGCGCGTGTACGAGAAGCCGTCGGCGCCGATCGTCACGGCCATCTCGGAGTCGTCGGTGCGCGCGACCACGGGTTTCGGGTGGCCGTCGAGGTCGAGCACCAGCGAGGCCTCGGTGTACCAGGACGGCACGACCGGGTTGCCCCACCAGTCGCGGCGCTGGTTGTCGTGCACGTCCCAGGTCACCACGGGGTTGTCGGGGTCGCCCGTGTAGTAGTCCTGCGTGTAGATCTCGACGCGGTGGCCGTCCGGGTCCCGGAGGTAGAGGTAGAAGGCGTTCGAGACGCCGTGGCGGCCGGGGCCCCGCTCGATGGCGTCCGACATGCGGAGCGCGCCGAGCTTGTCGCAGATGGCGAGGATGTTGTGCTTCTCGTGCGTGGAGAACGCGACGTGGTGCATGCGAGGGCCGTCGCCGCCGGTCATGGCGGTGTCGTGCACGGTCGGCTTCCGGCGCATCCACGCGGCGTAGACCGTGCCCTCCTCGTCCTGGATGTCCTCGGTCACGCGGAATCCCAGGTCCTGCATGAACCCGACCGCGCGCGGCACGTCGGGCGTCACCTGGTTGAAGTGGTCGAGGCGCACCAGGGCGCCCGGGGTGTAGAGGTCGTAGCGCCAGGCGAGCCGCTCGACGTGCTCGACGTCGTGGAAGAACTCGTACGGGAAGCCGAGCGGGTCCTCGACGCGCACGGACTCGCCGATGCCCTTCGTCCAGCCCTCCGTGCGGCGCTCGACGCGGCATCCGAGCTCGGTGTAGAAGGCGACCGCCTTGTCGAGGTCCTCCGGCGTGCGCACCCGGTAGCTGAATGCGGCGACCGCCGCGACCGGGCCCTTCCGCAGCACGAGGTTGTGGTGGATGAACTCCTCGAGCGAGCGCAGGTAGACCGTGCCCTCGTCCTCCTCGGTCACGGTGAGGCCGAGCACGTCGACGTAGAAGTTCCGGCTGGCCTCGAGGTCGGTGACCACGAGCTCCATGTAGGCGCAGCGCAGGATGTCGGGGGCCGGCGCCGTCGGCGTCGGGATCGGGTTCGCGGAGTGGATCGGGGCCTCCTGGCTCACGAAGAAGCCCGAGGAGGTGGGGGTCATGCCATCACGGTGCGATGGCGGGGTGCGGTGGGTCATGTCAGCGTCCTTGCATCGATGGTGGAGGGGTCAGGCCTTGCCGAAGGTGGGGTTGTGGACCGCCCCGAGGGTGATGTGCACCGCCTGCTGGTCGGTGTAGAAGTCGATCGAGCGGTAGCCGCCCTCGTGCCCGAGGCCGGAGGCCTTCACGCCGCCGAACGGCGTGCGCAGGTCGCGCACGTTGTTCGAGTTCAGCCACACCATGCCCGCCTCGACGGCCTGCGCGAAGTTGTGCGCACGCTTCAGGTCGTTGGTCCAGATGTACGCGGCGAGGCCGTACTTCACGCCGTTCGCGAGCTCGAGCGCCTCCTCGTCGGAGTCGAACGGGGTGATCGCGACGACCGGGCCGAAGATCTCCTCCTGGAAGATCCGGGCGTCCTTCGCGACATCCGCGAACACCGTCGGGGCGACGTAGTTGCCGGTCTCGAGGCCCTCCGGGCGGCCGCCACCGGCGACCAGTCGGCCCTCGGCCTTGCCGATCTCGACGTAGCTCATGACCTTGTCGTAGTGCTCGGGGTGCACGAGCGCGCCGACCTCGGTCTTCGGGTCGTGCGGGTCGCCGACGACGACGCGCTTCGCCTGCGCGGCGTACTTCTCCACGAACTCGTCGTAGATCGCGCGCTCGACGAGGATGCGCGAGCCGGCCGTGCAGCGCTCGCCGTTCAGCGAGAAGACGCCGAAGATCGTCGCGTCGACGGCGGCGTCGAGGTCGGCGTCGGCGAAGACCACCGCGGGGCTCTTGCCGCCGAGCTCCATCGAGAGGCCCTTGAGGAACGGCGCCGCGTTTCCGAAGATGATCTGCCCGGTGCGGCTCTCGCCCGTGAAGGAGATGAGCGGGACGTCCGGATGCTTCACCAGCGCGTCGCCGGCCTCCTCGCCGAGCCCGTTGACGAGGTTGAAGACGCCCTGCGGGAGGCCCGCCTCCTCGAAGATCTCGGCCCAGAGGCTCGCCGACAGCGGCGTGAACTCGGCGGGCTTCAGCACGACCGTGTTCCCCGTGGCGATCGCCGGGGCGAGCTTCCACGACTCGAGCATGAACGGGGTGTTCCAGGGGGTGATGAGGCCGGCGACGCCGATCGGCTTGCGATTGACGTAGTTGATCTGGCGCCCGGGCACCTTGTACGTGTCGTCGGCCTGCGCCACGATCAGGTCGGCGAAGAAGCGGAAGTTCTCGGCCGCGCGACGCGCCTGGCCGAGGGCCTGCGTGATCGGGAGGCCAGTGTCGAACGTCTCGAGCTCGGCGAGGCGCGCGTCGCGCGACTCCACGAGGTCGGCGATGCGGTGCAGCACGCGCGAGCGCTCGCGCGGCAGCATCTTCGGCCAGGGGCCGCCGGTGAACGCGCGGCGGGCCGCGGCGACCGCGCGGTCGACGTCGGCCTGCTGGCCGGCCGCGGCCTGCACGTAGGTCTCGTTCGACACGGGGTCGAGCACGTCGAAGGTCTCGCCGCCGATGGAGTCGACGAATACGCCGTCGATGTAGTGACGGACGCGGTCGGGCAGGCCCTCGGGGATGTGGTGCGTCATGCGGGTTTCCTTCCGGTGGTCCGGGTGGTCGGGAAGTCTGCGGTGGTCTGGGTGCCGTGCGGCGTCGGTGGTCAGGCGGTCGCGTCCACCGGCGTCGGTGCGCCCGCGGGCTTGTGCGTCGCCTGGTACGCGAGCACGGCGTCGAGCGTCGCGGTGCGGTGCTCCCGCGCGGCGAGCTCGATCTCGAGCGCATCGGCGCCCTGCTCGATGAGCGCGACGATGCGCTCGTGCTCCTCGACGGACGCACGCGCCCGGCCCGGGACGAAGCTGAACGACGAGTCGCGGAGCACCCGCATCCGGTTCCAGCCGCGGTGCACGAGGTCGAGCACGTGCGGGTTCGGGCAGCCCTCGAAGAGCACGGCGTGGAACTCGAGGTTGAGCTCGGTGAAGCGGTGCGGTTCGAAGTCCTCGAGCGTGCGCCGCATCTCGTCGTTGATCGCCCGCGCCCGCGCGAGCTGCTCAGGGCCGAGGTAGGGCGCCGTGAGCGAGGTCGCGAAGCCCTCCACGAGCGCGAGCGTCTGCATGGTGTGCAGGTACTCGGTCTCCTTGATGAGCGCGACCTGCGCGCCCACGTTCTTCTGGAACGTCACGAACCCCTCGGCCTCGAGGCGGCGGATGGCCTCGCGCACCGGCACCACGGAGACGTCGAGCTCGCCGGCGATCTGCGCGAGCACGAGCCGGTAGCCCGGCACGTAGCGGCCGTCGTCGATGCGCTCCCGGATGTAGCGGTACGCCTGCTGGGACTTGCTCTCGACGCTCATCGCGGCTCCTCGGCGGCGGCCGCGCGGGCCGCCGTGTCGGCGTCGGTCGGGGCGACGGATGCCGCGGCATCCCGCTCGCGCTCGTACCGTTCGCGCCACTCGCGGTTCATGGGGAACAGCCCGTCGACCGGCTCGCCCTCGGCCACGCGCCCGGCGACCCAGGCGTCGGCCGCGTCCTGCTCGGCGGCCTCGGCCGCGACCTCGGCGACGAGGTGCGGCGGGATGACGATCACGCCGTCGCCGTCGCCCACGATGACGTCGCCCGGCTGCACCGCGGCGCCGCCGCAGGCGATGGTGACGTCGGTCTCCCACGGTACGTGCCGGCGGCCGAGCACGCTCGCGTGCGGGCCCTGCGAGAAGACGGGGATGCCGATCTCGGCGACCGCGTCGAAGTCGCGCACGCCGCCGTCGGTGACGATGCCGGCCGCGCCGCGCACCTTGGCACGGAGCGCGAGGACGTCGCCCACGGTGCCCGTGCCGCGCTCGCCGCGGGCGTCGACGACGAGCACCTCACCGGCGCCGACCGAGTCGAACGCGCGCTTCTGCGCGTTGTAGCCGCCGCCATGCGAGGCGAACAGGTCGGGTCGTGCCGGGATGAAGCGGAGCGTTCGCGCCCGGCCGACGATGCGGTCGCCCGGGTGGTTGGCGAACACCCCCTCGATGAAGATGTCGTGGTAGCCGCGCTTGCGGAGCGAGACGGAGAGCGTCGCGACGGCCGCGGAGGAGAGCTGTGCGCGCAGCTCGTCCGTGAGCTCGAACGGCGGCTCCGCGGCATCCGACCGGCCCTCGTCGGGGGCGGGCGAGGTGAGCGGCGTCGCGCGGCCGGCGGCGACCGCGGCCGCGTGCTCCGCCTCGGAGCCCCACGCCTCGACGCGCTGGAGGTCGTCGACGGCGGGCTTCGAGCCGAAATCGCCGAACGCGACCTCGCCCTGCGTCACGGTCGTGACGAGGCGACCGGTCGTCGGGGCGCCCGGCGCACCTGGCGCGTCGACCTCGACCTCGACGACGTCGCCGGGGACGACGACCGACGACCCGGCCGGCGTACCGGTGAGGATCACGTCGCCGGTCTCGAGCGTGAAGTGCTGCGACAGGTCGGCGACGAGCCGGCCGAAGTCGAAGAGGAGAGTGTCGGAGGTGTCCTGCTGCACGAGCGCGCCGTTGACCCAGGTGCGCACGCGCCAGTCGCCCGGGCCGATCCCGTCGACCGGGATCGCGTCCGGCCCGAGCGGCGTGAAGCCGTCGCCGCCCTTGGACCGGACGTTCGACCCCTTGTCGGCCGCGCGGAGGTCGTAGAGGCCGAAGTCGTTCGCGGCCGTGACGGCGGCGACGTGGGACCACCCGGCGGCAGGGGAGACGTGGCGGGCCGGCTCGCCGATGACGAGCGCGATCTCGCCCTCGAAGGCGAGGAGTTCGGTGCCCGCGGGTCGCTCGACCGTTCCGCCAGACTCGCCGAGCGAGCTCTGCGGCTTCAGGAAGTAGCTCGGCTGCCCGGGAGTGCGCCCCCGCTGGGCCGCGCGCGACGGGTAGTTGAGGTGCACGGCGATGATCTTGCCGGGCTTCGCGATGGCGGTCATGGACTCCCTCGTCTGCTGATATTCGAAATCATATATGATCCCCCCCAGACGCGGCAAGGCGGACGGATGCCGCGTCCGCTCAGTAGCTCGGACGTTCGGCGGAACCGGCGCTCGTGCCGGTCGAGCCGTCCTGCGCTCGGCCGATTCCGTCGCCGGCCTGCCCCGAGGCATCCGCAGTCCCTGTCCTGCCGATGAAGCGGTCGGCGAGTGCCTCCGACGCCCGCGCGAGCAGCGCGACATCCGCCCCCACCGCGACGAATGACGCGCCCGCGTCGAGGTAGCGCTCGGCGTCGGCGGGCACGAAGGCGTTGACGCCCACGGGCACGCCCGCCGCGACACCCGCGCGGATCGACGCGAGCACCGCCTCGACGACCTCGGGGTGCGACTGCTGGCCCAGGTGCCCCATCGACGCGGCGAGATCAGCGGGGCCCACGAAGAGCCCGTCGACGCCGGGCGTTGCGGCGATCGCGTCGACGGCGGCCACCGCGGCGGCCGACTCGATCTGCACGAGGAGGCTGATCGTCGACGAGGCATCCGCCAGGTAGTTCTCGACGCGGTTCCAGCGGGAGGCGCGCGCGAGCGACGAGCCCACGCCGCGCACGCCGCCGGTGGGATACCGCACCGCGCGCACGATCTCCGCGGCCTGCTCGGCGGAGTCGACCATCGGCACGAGCAGGTTCTGCACGCCGAGGTCGAGGAACTGCTTGATGATCACCGTGTCGCCGAACGGCACGCGCACCACCGGCGCGACCGGATAGGCGGCGACGGCCTGGAGCTGCGCGAGGATCGACTCGAGTCCGTTGGGGGAGTGCTCGCCGTCGATGAGCACCCAGTCGAGTCCGCTGCCCGCCGCGATCTCGGCGACGAGGGGGCTCCCCGAGCACACCCACATGCCGACCTGCGGGCGGTCGGCCTCGTCCATGCGCGAGGCGAACGTGGGCGGCAGGGTCAGGCGAATCGGCACGAGATGCTCCCGAGGTCGTGGTAGTCGGCGTGCACGGTGTCGCCGCGTTCGACCCACATGGGCCGGGTGAAGCTGCCGGCGAGGATGATCTCGCCCGCGCCGAGCGACTGGCCGTGCTGGGCGAGCTTGTTCGCGAGCCACGCGACACCCATCGCGGGGTGGCCGAGCACCGCGCCCGCGACGCCGGACTCCTCGATCGTCTCGTTCCGGGAGAGCAGCGCACCGACCCAGCGGAGGTCGACGTCGTCGACCTTCACCGGGCGCCCGCCGACGACCATCGCGCCCATCGCGGCGTTGTCGCTGATGGTGTCGACGATGGTGCGGCCCTCGAGCTCGATGTGGGAGTTCAGCACCTCGAGCGCGGGCACGACGTACTCCGTCGCGCGGAGCACGTCGAAGATCGTGCAGTCGGGCCCCTCGAGGTCCGTGCCGAGGACGAAGGCGAGCTCGACCTCGATGCGGACGTTCGAGAAGCGGTCGAACTCGATGACCGAGCCCGACTCGTAGACCATGTCGTCGAAGATCACGCCGTAGTCGGGTTCGGTGATGCCGGTCGCGACCTGCATCACCTTCGAGGTCAGGCCGATCTTGCGGCCGACGAGCCTCGCGCCGGCCGAGCGACGTCGCTCGGCCCACTCGCGCTGCACCGCGTACGCGTCCTCCACGGTCATGCCGGGGTTGCGCGCGGTGAGGAGGGGGACGGTGGTGCGGTCGCGGTCTGCTGCGAACAGTTCGTCGGCGATCTCGCGGATGCGTGACGGGTCTGGCACCTGGTCTCCACTTCGTCGTGAGCGTCACGCCGATCGTATCCGGCGTCGCGTCGGCGGGGTATCTCAGATCATATACGATGTATGCTTCGCGGCAGAGGAAGATTCGAGCTCGGCCGCGGCTGCTGTGATGAGTACGCGTGCGTCCTGAGCACACGGAGAGACTGTGCGAGAGCGGACACCATCCGCTAGCGAGTCGTGTTGAGTGCGGCGGACCAGACGGGCTGATTGCCGGCGACGTACTTGGTCACGGCCGCCCAGTGGTCGCCGTGGCCGTCTGCGAACATCGATGCCCAGGGTTCGCGGCCGGTTTCGTGTCCGGAGCGCAGCAGGTCGAGCATCGCAGTAGCCCGGCGATGCATCGCCGATGGCAGCTCGTCCCGAAGCGTGATGTCCGCGTCGTAGCCGTCGACGAAGGCGGCGAGGTCATCGGCGGCGTCGTGCGGCGGTCGCGTGACGTCTGAGAGAGCGAACGCCTGGGCTGCGTAGGCGAGGTCCCAGAGCCGGGTGCTGGGCGCGGCCGCGTCCCAGTCGATGAACACCCACCGGTCACCGATGATCAGGTTCCACGGCGCAAGATCGTTGTGACAGACCAGCTCGGCGCCCGGAGCCGGAATGGCGGTCTGCCAGACCGCGTCGGAGGCCGGAACGAAGTCGACGCTGGCATCGTGGATGGTCCGCACGATTGCGCCGACTCGATGGAGGTCGGTTCGCGACAGGTTCGCGTGCATCGCCAGTCGCCCCGGAACGAACTCGATGACCTGGCGGCCCTGCTCGTCACGGCCCAACGGCGCGGGCGCGTCAACGCCGTGCGCTCGAACGGCTTCCATGAACGCGTGGACGCTGCCGCTGGCTCGGGTCCACGGCTTGCGCACCGTCGAGCCCACACGAACGACTTCGCCGCTCGCATTGCCGCCCTCGAGCTGCAGCTCCTCGTCCATGACTCGACGCTAGCGTTGGCCTGGACGCTGCCACGCGCCCACTCCGGTCGAGTGCAGAGACGATCCATGAGCGAACGCCCGAAGACGGATCACTGCTCTCCGCTCTTTCGTTCCCTGTTCGAGCACCCGACCGACGGGCGCTTCAGTGAAGGAAGCGGCGGACTCTACATCCGGGTCGACGTCGACGAACGAGCTCCTCTCCCAGGTGCACGGGCGATCCCTCATCGCGAGCCCGAGACTGCGGCAGTCGCCTTGCGGTTCAGGGTCGGGCGACGAATCCAGCCCGAGCATGAGCACCAACAGCCCGCAGGCGAGTGTCTATGCGCCCACGGTGAGAAGCCAGCGCTCGCCCGGAATGGCCGCGCTGAGCTCGACCAGACGATCGTGATGCTCGGTGCCGGCGAGATGGCCCGCTGCGCACACGCGGCAGGATCGCGATCCCGATCACCAGAAGGTCGGCCGCGGCGTCGAGCGAGCAGAGCGTCAGCATCGACGCAGCGTGGGCCGTGGGACGCCGGAACGTCATGCGAGGCATCCGCTGCCAGGGCGCCGCTCAGGCCTGAGGCGCGGAGTTCACGCGAACGATCTCCTCCTGGTACGGCGCCACGACCCGATCGGAGATGCGGCAGTCGAGGAGCAGGAACCGGCGCTGTCCGACGGGCTCGTCCGTCCACGCGGCGAGCCGGTCGAGGTCGGCGACGTCGCGCACGACGACCCCCTCGGCGCCGACCGCCGTCGCGAGGCCCGCGAAGTCGACCTCGGGGATGCGCATGGGCGGCTCGGCGAGCCCCTTGCGGCCGTAGAGGTGCACCTCGGCGCCGTAGGCGGTGTCGTTCCAGACCACGGCGATGCCGCGGCCGCCCGCCGTGCGGACGGCGGACTCCAGGTCGGCGATCGCCATGAGGCCCCCGCCGTCACCTGTCGTGAGCACGATCGTCGCGTCGGGCTTCGCCGCTGCGGCGCCGGGCACGCTCGGGAAGCCGAGCCCGATCGACTGGAACGCCGTGCCGACCATCATCATGCGGTCGGGGGACGCCACGGGCCAGTACATGTTCGCCCACCCGATGAAGTGCCCGCCGTCGGAGACGACGACGCGGTCCTCGGGCAGTAGTTCGGCGAGGCGGGCCGCGACCGAGCGCGGGTCGAGCCGGCCGTCCTCGGCGACGATGCCGACGCCGGGGTCGTTCGCGCGGAGCGGTGCGATCTCGAGCGACTCGCGCCAGCCCGACGGCTCGGCGCCGAGCGCGGCGAGCTCGTCGAAGAGTCGCCGGGCCACGAGGGCGGCGTCGCCGCGCACGTACGTGCCGACGTGCGGGTGCGTCGCGGCGGGCGCGACATCGACCTGGGCGACGTGCGTGCCCGGCGCGAAGAGGTCGCCGAAGCGCATCGTGAACTGGTTGAGCGAGGCGCCGAACACAACCGCGACGTCGGCCTCGCGGATCAGCTCCATGGCGCCCTCGGCGCCGAAGCCGCCGGTCACCCCGAGATCGAAGCGCTCGTCGGGGAAGAGGCCGCGGCCGAGCGCGGTCGTCGCCGTGACGGCGCCGGTCGCCGCGGCGAGCTCGCCGAGCACCTCGCCCGCGCCCGCGAGCCACGCGCCGCGGCCGGCGATGAGCACCGGGCGGCTCGCCCCGGCGAGGGTGCGGGCGAGCGCCGCGATCGATCCTTCCGCGAACGCGCCGCGCGGGGCGAGGGGAGCGGGCAGGCTCGGCGCGGGCGTCTCCGGCACGCGCCCCGCCTCGAGCGCGGCGACGTCGTAGGGGATCGCGAGCACCGTCGGCACGCGGTAGGCGAGGGCGTGCTCGATGGCGATGACCGTCGTGGCCGCGGCATCCGTTCGCCCGACGGTGTACGTGCGGGCGCCGACGCCCGACGCGAGCGCGATCTGGTCGACGCCCCACGGCCGGCGGCCCGAGGTCGGCTCGTCGCCGACGACGAGCACGAGCGGCACCTGCGCCTGCACGGCCTCCGCGAGCGCGGTGATCGTGTTCGTGAAGCCGGCGCCGTAGGTCGCGGTCGCCGCGGCGATGCGCTTCGAGGCTCGGAAGTGCGCATCGGCGGCGACGACCCCGCCGACCTCGTGGCGGACCGCGGTGAAGGTCGCGTCGGTCTCGCGTTCGAGCGCGTCGAGGAACCAGGCGTTGCCGTTGCCCATGACGCCGAAGACGTGGTCGACGTGGGCGGCCAGGGTGCGGGCGACGTGCGCGGAGACGGTGGGCATGGCGAAGCCTTTCGAGACGATGACGGATGGCGGTTCCGTATGTGTCTCGCGGGGGCCGGCCGGTGCGGCCTGACGCTTCGCGCCCATTTTTCGAGCGCCGGCGCCGGCCGTTCGCGATGGGCTGCGGCGGGCGCCTGGACGAGAGCGAGTATAGCCAGCGGCCGCGTGCGCCGACGCCGCGCGGCGTCATGATCGACCGCGGTGCGGCAGGATGGCTCGGGTGAAGACCATCCAGCTGCGCCGGTACACCCTCGTCGACGGCGAATACGACGCCTTCGTGGCGTGGTGGAACGAGTGGATGCCGCGCGTGCGCCCTGCAGCCGGCTTCACCATCGAGTTCGCCTACGGCGTCCGCGAGGCGAACCAGTTCGTCTGGGCCGTGAGCGCGCCCGGCGACGCCGACGCGTTCCGCGCGCGCGAGACCGAGTACCTCGCCTCCGACGCGCGCGCCGTCGCCTTCGACGGCGTGCCGCAGCGCGTCGCCCACTACGACATCGCCCTCGTCGACGACGTCGCCGCCTGAGCTGCGGCTCGCCGCCGCGGCATCCGTCGCCCACGTCACCGGACGTCGTGTACAGCCGTCACGCGACCCGGCGCCCGGTATCATTCGAGCATCCCCTTGGACAACCCCGTGGTCGACGCTGCCCACCCCCGGCGCGACCCGAACAGGCCGACGAGGTCCGACCCGCGGCTGGAAGGAAGAGTCGTGAGCCACGAGTTCGACGCCCGCCGTGAGGATTGGATCGCCCGAGAGGAGCTCGCCGAGCGCATGATCCCGCTCATCGGCGGGTTGTACCGCCGGCACGGGGTCGTCACCTCGATCCACGGCCGGCGGCTCATCAACCGCTCGGCGGTCGAACTGCTGAAGGCGCATCGCTTCGCCCGGCAGGCCGGCGACGTCGAGCTCGACCTCGCCGACACCATGCGCGTGCTCGAGGCGCTCACCGAGATCGGCCCCGGCCCCGCGTCGATCGACGTCGCCCGGCTCGTCTCGCGCTTCCACGCCGCCCCGGCCGGAACCGACCTCGTCGACTTCCTCCGCTCCGAGCTCGCACCCGTGCTCGTCGACGCGTCGGCCGACGCCGACGCCGACAGCGACGCCGACCCCGCGGCATCCGGAACCGACGTCGTGCTCTACGGCTTCGGGCGCATCGGGCGGCTGCTCGCCCGCATCCTCATCGCGCACGCCGGCGGCGGCCAGGGCCTGCGCCTCCGCGCGATCGTCGTCCGCAAGGGCGCCGAGAACGACCTGCAGAAGCGCGCGAGCCTGCTCCGCCGCGACTCGGTGCACGGTCCCTTCCAGGGCACGATCACGGTCGACGAGGAGGCGAACACCATCCTCGCGAACGGCACGCTCATCCAGGTCATCTACTCCGACGACCCCGGCACGATCGACTACACCGCCTACGGCATCTCCGACGCGATCGTCGTCGACAACACCGGCCGCTGGCGCGACGAGGCGGGCCTCAGCCGCCACCTCGAGTCGACGGGCGTCGCCCGGGTGCTGCTCACCGCCCCGGGCAAGGGCGCGATCAAGAACATCGTGCACGGCATCAACCACGCCGACATCGAGTCCGGCGACCGTATCCTCTCCGCGGCCTCGTGCACCACGAACGCGATCACGCCGGTGCTCGCGGCGGTCGAGGAGGCGTACGGCATCGTCCGCGGCCACGTCGAGACCGTGCACTCGTTCACCAACGACCAGAACCTCATCGACAACTTCCACAAGGGCGACCGCCGCGGACGCTCGGCGGTGCTCAACATGGTCATCGCCGAGACCGGCGCCGCGAAGGCGGTCTCGAAGGCACTGCCCGCCCTCGAGGGCAAGCTCACCGGCAGCGCCATCCGCGTGCCGACGCCCGACGTGAGCCTCGCCATCCTGAACCTGCAGCTCGAACGCCCGACCGACAAGGCGACGCTGAACGCGTACCTCCGCAAGGTCTCGCTCACCTCGCCGCTGCGCCAGCAGGTCGACTACATCGAGTCGGCCGAGGTCGTCTCGACGGACTTCGTCGGCAGCCACCGCGCCGGCATCGTCGACGGCCTCGCCACGATCGCCGACGGCACCGACGTCGTGCTCTACGTCTGGTACGACAACGAGTACGGCTACTCCTGTCAGGTCGTTCGCGTGATCGAGGCCATGGCGGGCACGCACCCCGTCGTGCTCCCCGAGCGCGAGCCCGTGCGCATCGAGCAGGTCGCGGCGGCGGCCGTGCCAGAGGTCGCCGAGGTCGGCTGAGCGGATGCCGCGGGGCGGGTGCCGCACCACGGCGCCCCGCCCCGCGGCCGCGGCGGAGGGGGCCCGCCTGCCCGCACGGCGACCTAGGCTGGGAGTATGAGCAGCGAAGCCGTCATCGTCGACGTCGTCCGTACGCCCGTGGGGCGCGGCAAGCCCGGAGGCATGCTGAGCGGAGTCCACCCCGTGGACCTCCTCGCGGGCGTGCTCACCGCGATCGTCGACCGCAACGACCTCGACCCGGCCACCATCGACGACGTCATCGGCGGGTGCGTCAGCCAGGTCGCGGAGCAGTCGTACAACATCACGCGCAACGCCGTGCTCGCCGCCGGTTTCCCCGAGCACGTGCCGGGCACGACCATCGACCGGCAGTGCGGGTCGAGCCAGCAGGCCGCGACGTTCGCGGCGCAGGCGATCCTCGCCGGCCAGGCCGACATCGTGATCGCGTGCGGCGTCGAGTCGATGAGCCGCGTCCCGCTCGGCTCGAGCGCCGCCGGCGCCGACCCGTACGGCCCGCGCCTGAAGGCCCGCTACCCCGAGGGGCTCGTCGGGCAGGGCGTCTCGGCCGAGCTCATCGCGGCGAAGTGGGGATTCTCGCGCGACGACCTCGACGCGTTCGCCGCGCGATCGCACGAACTCGCGGCCGCGGCGGGGGAGTCCGGGGCCTTCGCGACCGAGGTCGTGCCCGTCGCCGGCGTCGACCGGCTCGTCGACGAGACCGTGCGGCCCGGCACGTCGGTCGAATCGCTCGCGGGGCTCAACCCGGCGTTCCGCACCGACGCGCTCGCCGAGCGCTTCCCCGACCTCGACTGGCGCATCACGCCGGGCAACTCGTCGCCCCTGACCGACGGCGCCTCCGCGGCGCTCATCATGAGCGCCGACGCCGCCGAGAAGCTGGGCCTCACGCCGCGCGCCCGTTTCCGGGCGTTCTCGGTCGTCGGCAGCGACCCGCTCTACATGCTCACCGGCGTGATCCCGGCGACGGCGAAGGTGCTCGAGCGCGCGGGCCTCGCGCACGACGACATCGACGCGTACGAGGTCAACGAGGCGTTCGCGTCGGTGCCGCTCGCGTGGCTCGCAGAGACCGGGGCGGAGCCGGGCAAGCTCAACCCGCGCGGCGGCGCCATCGCCCTCGGCCACGCGCTCGGCTCGAGCGGCACCCGCCTGCTCACGACGCTCGTGAACCAGCTCGAGGCGACCGGCGGACGCTACGGACTGCAGACGATGTGCGAAGGCGGCGGCATGGCCAACGCGTACGTCGTCGAGCGCGTCTGAACCGCCTCGGCGCCTCGGCGGCGACCCGTGCGTGCCGCCTGCTCGCACGCGTGGACATCCACCCCCGAATCAGCCCCCAATCACGGAAGGACCCCCATGGAACTGAGCGGAGCATCCGCGATCGTCACGGGCGGCGCGTCCGGCCTCGGCCGTGCGACCGCCCGGGCCCTCGTCGACGGCGGAGCGCACGTCGTGCTCGTCGACCTGCCCGGTCCCCGCGGCGACGAGGCCGCGGCCGAGCTCGGCGAGCGAGCCCGGTTCGTGCCGGCCGACGTGGCCGATGAGGCGCAGGTCGCCGAGGCGGTCGCCGCGGCATCCGCGCTCGCACCCTTGCGCGTCGCGGTGAACTGCGCGGGCATCGTGACCGCGAACCGCACGGTCGGCCGCGACGGCCCGGCGCCGCTCGACGCGTTCGAGCGCACCATCCGGGTGAACCTCGTCGGCACGTTCAACGTGATCCGGCTCGCCGCCGCCGCCATGGCCGAGACCGAACCGGTCTCGGCGAGCCTGGACGGCGGCCCCGCGACCCTGGAGCGCGGCGTGATCGTGAACACCGCCTCGGTCGCCGCGTTCGACGGGCAGATCGGCCAGGCCGCCTACTCGGCCTCGAAGGCGGGCGTCGCCGGGATGACGCTGCCCATCGCGCGCGACCTCTCGAAGCTGCTCATCCGCGTCGTGACGATCGCGCCCGGCATCTTCGAGACGCCGATGATGGCCGGCATGCCCGACGACGTGCGGGAATCGCTCGAGCAGCAGGTGCCGCACCCGTCGCGCCTCGGGCACCCGACCGAGTACGCGGCGCTCGTGCGCTCGATCGTCGCGAACCCCATGCTCAACGGCGAGACGATCCGCCTCGACGGTGCGATCCGGATGCAGCCGAAGTAGGCCACGGCGTGCCGCAATGAGTGCGCGGATGTCGCGGCGCGATGCCGCGGCATCCGCCCCTTGGTCTGCGGCTGCGGCTGCGGGCGCAGGCCCGGCTCGGCCCCGCCTCAGGCGAAGGATGCCGCGTCGGCGTGCTCCGCGAGCGCTCGCGCCGTCCAGCGCATGAGCGCGTCGGTCTCACGGTCGTCGCGCGCCTCGGCACTCGGCTCGACGAGTCGGCCGTCGTCGTAGTACTCGCCGCCCGCGGCATCCGTCGTCAACGCCTCGATCACGTTCGCCGCGCCATGCCCGACCGATGCACCCGACGCGCCGAACATCGCGTGAAGCAGGTCGGTGCTGATCACGCCGGGGCTGAGGCTGACCGCGGTCGCCCGGCCGGGAAGGCGGCGGGTGAGCCATCGCGTGTACATGATGATCGCGAGCTTCGAGCGGGCGTAGGCGCGCACGTTCGAGTATCCGCGCTCGAGCTCGATGTCGTCCAGGTCGAGCGACGCCATCTCGTGCGTCGCGGAGCCGAGGTTGACCACCCGCGCGGCATCGGTGAGCGCCGTCTGCAGGTGCGCCGTGAGCAGCACCATCCCGAGGTAGTTCACCTGGAGGGTGCGCTCGTGGCCGTCGGCCGTGACGCGTCGGACGTCGGCGCCGGGGACGCCGGCGTTGTTCACGAGGCCGTCGATCGGCCCGTCGGCCGCGGTCGCGATCGCGGCGGCGCCCTCGACGACGGATGACAGTCGGCCGAAGTCGCACGCGACGTACCGGACGTCGGCCCCCTCGCGTCGGAGATCCGCGACGAGCGCCCCGACCTGCTCGACCGGTTCGGGGCCCTGCACGACCACGCGGTGGACGCGACCCGCGACGCGCCGCGCGGTCGCGAGCCCGATGCCGCTCGTCGCGCCCGTCACGACCACCGTTCCCTGCAGCGCACGCATCCCAGCCCCCGTGTCGTCGTCCGTCACCCCGACCGCGCCCGGAGGCTCGCGCCCGCGGGCGGTCGGCTCATACCCTAGGCCCAGGAGGGGAGCATGGGGAATCGGGAGATCATCCAGACGGCGTTCGGCGACTGGGAGAACGGCAATGGCCACGTGTCACGCATCTTCGCGCCCGAGATGACGTGGGAGATCGCCGGGAGGTCGGCGGCGGCCGGCACGTATCCGAGCGCCGCCGCGTTCCAGGCGCAGGTGCTCGAGCCGTTCGCACGGCGGTTCCCGTCGGACGCGCCGTTCCGGCCCGTGCGGATCCGCGGCGTGCACGCCGACGGCGACACCGTCTCGGTCGTGTGGGACGGTGCGGGGACCACGATCGCCGGGACCGAGTACGCCAACACCTACGTGTGGGTCATGCGACTCCGCGACGGCCTGGTCGTCGACGGGCTCGCGCTCTTCGACAGCATCGCCTTCGACGAACTCTGGAACGGCGTCGAGCCCGCCCCGCCGTCACGCGGGTGACGGCGGGGCGAACCGGCTAGATCCGGCCGATGGCGAGCGCAGAGCCGCCGCGGCGGCGGACGGTCTTGATCACGCCGTCGACGACGTCCCAGACGGTGACGGCGATCACGGCGATCACGATGATCGTCGTCGCCACGCCGCCCGCCTCGCCCCACGGCCACCCCACGGCGTCGAGGAACTCGGGGTTGACGAGCTGCCCGGTCGTGAAGAGCCACAGCGCCGGCACGGCGAACGCGACGTTGAGCAGCAGGTTCAGGGCAGCGAGCCACCAGTTCCATCCCCAGGCGTAGATCGCCGCGGCGAACACCATCTCGAGGCCGATCAGGACGAGGAACCACGGGATCCAGAACGACCACAGGTCGGGGTCGAGGAACGGGATCGATTCGCCGAGCGGGTTGAGGATGGGGGCGCCCGAGCCCTGCCAGATGATGAGCACCGCGAACAGCGTGAGGAACGCCAGCGATGCGATGAGGTCGCCGAGGCGCCCGGCGCGGCCGTCGTCGTCGGGGAGGGCCGGGAGGTGCTCGGGCGTCCAGCGGTCGACCGGACCGGCGCCCGGATTGCGCTCGATGATGGCGAAGACGAGCGTCGGCCAGAACGCGAGGTGCACGGCGAGGGAGAAGGCGACGCTGAAGGCGCTCGCGAACATCTCGCCGATCGACGCTCCCGCGAGCGCCTGCGCGAGGAGGACGGCCCCGACGGAGATCGGCAGCACGATCGCGAGGAGCATCGTCACGAGACGCTTCCAGGTGAGGTAGTACCGCGGTCCGATGAGCTGCAGGGGGCGGTCGAGGTACTTCGCCGCGAGCGCCGCCGGATCGCCGAGCTCGACGAGGACCGAGAACTCGGCGTCGTCGGTCGCGGTGCCGGACTCGCGGCGCGCGTCGACCTCGTCGCCGATGCGCTCGCGCAGCTCGCGGCCGAACTCCTCGCGTTGCGCTTCGGGAAGGGTGCGGGCCGCGGCCCAGACGTAGCGGTCGGTGAGTGTCGTTGCGGGGGTGGTCATGATTCGTCTCCCGAGGTGAGCCGGGCAAGTGCCCGGTCGATGTTCTTCCAATCGGCGGTGAGGACGCCGGCGAGCTGCTCGCCAGCCGGGCTGGTGCGGTAGAACTTCCGAGGTCGGGCCTCCTCGGTGTTCCACTCGCTCGTGAGGAGGCCCTGCTTCTCGAGTCGCCGGAGCAGCGGGTAGAGCGTGTTCGCGTCGACCGTGATGCCGATGCGGTTCAGCGACTCGAGCAGGGCGTATCCGTAGTCGGGGTCGCGCAGCCGGACGAGGCAGCCGAGCACGACCGTGCCGCGCCGCAATTCCTGCAGGTGGCCGGCCGTCGTGTCATCCGTGCTCATGTTGAGCACTGTACAGTGCGACACACACTATTGCAACAGACGCATGCATGTGCATGCGCCCGTCGAAGAACTACTCGCCGGCGTGGGCCTCGAGGAAGGCGTAGACCTCGGCATCGTCGACGCCGGGGAAGGTGCCCGAGGGCAGCGGCGAGAGCACGTGGGCGTGCAGGCGCGCACTCGGCCAGGCCTGGCCGGCCCACCGCTCGGCGAGGCCGTCTGGCGCGCGTCGGCAGCACGACTCGTCGGGGCAGTGGGAGACGGACCGCAGCGTCGTCTCGCGCCCGCGGAACCACTTCGCCTGATTGAACGGCACGCCCACGGTGATCGAGAACTCCGTGGCATCCGTTCGCCCGGTCTGCGTCGCGCACCAGAACGTGCCGACAGGCGTGTCGGTGTACTGGTAGTTCTCGGTGGTCCGATTGGTGTGCTCGAACGCGGTGCGTGCGCTCCACTTCTTGCACACCCACTGACCCTCGATCGAACCCGTCACGTCCGTCGGCAATGGCAGGCCGTCGTTCTCGTAGCCCTTGAGCAGCGCGCCGTCGCCGTTGACGCGCAGGAAGTGCACGGTCATGTCGAGCTGGCTCGTCGCGAGGTTGGTGAACCGCAGCGCGGCGGCCTCGTGCGTCACGCCGAACGCGTCGCGGAAGTCCTCGATCGCGAGGCGCTTGTCCTTCTTCGCGTCCTGCAGGAAGGCGACGGATGCCTCCTGCGGCATCAGGCACGCGGCGGCGAAGTAGTTGATCTCGAGGCGCTGCCAGAGGAACTCGTCGTAGCTCGCCGGCGGCTGATGGCCGAGGAGGCGGTGCGCCATCGCCTGCAGCGCCATCGAGCGCAGGCCGTGCCCGCCGGGGATCGAGGCGGGCGGCAGGTAGATGCGGCCATTGGCCAGGTCGGTGATGGAGCGGGTCGAGTCGGGCAGGTCGTTGACGTAGATGAGCTGGAAGCCGAGCCGCTCGGCCATCACGCTCACCTCGCGGTGGGTGAGCGCGCCCTGCCGGTGCCCGGACGCCCGCACCTGCTCCTCGGCGAGCCGCTCGATGTCGGGAAGGTAGTTGTCGCGGGCGCGCATGCGCTCGCGCAGCTCGGTGTTCGCCCGCCGTGCCTCCTCCGGCGTGGCGATCGCCTCGCTCGCTCGCCGCTGCAGCTCATGGTGCAGGCCGACGATCGCCTCGAGCGACTCGTCGCTCATGCCGCGGGTCGGCCTCACGTGCGGAAGCCCGAGGGCGGCGTACAGCGGACTCGACTGCGCCCGGCCGAGCTCGAGCTCGAGTTCGGCGCGCCGGCTCGGCGCCTCCCGTGAGAGCAGATCGGCGAGGTCCACCTCGAGCGCCGACGCGAGCGCGTCGAGCGTCGAGAGCTTGGGCTCCCGCTTGCCGTTCTCGATGAGTGAGAGCTGGCTGCCCGCGAGGCCGACGCGATCGCCGAGTTGGTCGAGCGTGAGCCCGAGGTCGGTGCGGTAGTGCCTGATGCGGTGACCGAGCGTGGCCAGGTCCGGGCTGCCGAGCTTCATGCCTTCAGATTATCGAAAGATCACGGATTCTTAACATCCGAATGGTCGGTATGGATGTCTCATCCTCGCTCAGACTGGAAACACGCCACCGATCACGGCGGCACTCCAGACTCCTCGAAAGGACGACGATGACCATCTCCGACTTCTCGGTCAACGCCTCCGGATCCGCCTCGGACGCGGAGGACCGCCGCCATGGCACGAGCGACCCGGCGCTGCGCGCCTGGGTCGCGGAGATCGCCGCGATCACCCAGCCCGACGACATCGTCTGGTGCGACGGCTCCAAGCAGGAGGCCGACCAGCTCACGCGCCAGCTCATCGCCGAGGGCAAGCTCATCAAGCTCAACCCGGAATGGCGCCCCAACAGCTACCTCGCCCGCACCGACCCGTCGGACGTCGCGCGCGTCGAGGACCGCACGTTCATCTGCTCCACCTACGAGGAGGACGCGGGACCGACGAACAACTGGCGCGACCCGCACGCGATGCGCGAGGAACTCGTCGGCGTCTTCACGGGCTCGATGAAGGGCCGCACGATGTACGTCGTACCGTTCTCGATGGGTCCGCTCGGCGGCGAGATCAGCCAGCTCGGGGTGGAGATCACCGACTCGCCCTACGTCGTGCTCTCGATGGGCATCATGACCCGCATGGGAGAGCAGGTGTACCGCCTGATCGAGACCGGCGAGCCGTGGGTGCGCACCATCCACTCGCTCGGCTACCCGCTGGTCGACGGCGTCGGCCACCGCCGCGACGACGTCGAGTGGCCCTGCAACGAGACCAAGTACATCGTGCAGTTCCCGGATTCGCGCGAGATCTGGTCGTACGGTTCGGGCTACGGCGGCAACGCCCTCCTCGCGAAGAAGGCGTTCGCGCTCCGCATCGCGAGCGTGATGGCCCGCGACGAGGGATGGCTGGCCGAGCACATGCTGCTCATCAAGGTCACCTCGCCCGAGGGCAAGGCCTACCACATCGCGGCCGCGTTCCCCTCGGCCTGCGGCAAGACGAACCTCGCGATGCTGCGCCCGACGATCCCCGGCTGGAAGGTCGAGACGATCGGCGACGACATCGCCTGGATGCGTCCCGGCGAAGACGGCCGCCTCTACGCGATCAACCCCGAGGCCGGCTTCTTCGGCGTCGCACCCGGCACCGGCGAGACGACGAACCCGACCGCCGTGCAGACCCTCTGGGGCAACACCATCTTCACGAACGTCGCTCTCCGACCCGACGGCGACGTCTGGTGGGAGGGCCTGACCGACACGGTGCCCGCCGAGCTCACGGACTGGGAGGGCAACCCGTGGACGCCCGCGTCGGGTCGCCCGGCCGCGCATCCCAACTCGCGCTTCACGGTCGCCGCGGCGCAGTGCCCGCAGATCTCCGACGACTGGGACGCCCACGACGGCGTGCCGATCGACGCGATCCTCTTCGGCGGCCGCCGCGCGACGAACGTCCCGCTCGTCGCCGAGGCGCGGAGCTGGAAGCACGGCGTCTTCATGGGCGCGACGATCTCGTCCGAGCAGACGGCCGCGGCCGAGGGCACGGTCGGCGAGCTGCGTCGCGACCCCTTCGCCATGCTCCCGTTCTGCGGCTACAACATGGCCGACTACTGGGGCCACTGGGTCAAGATGGGCCGTGTGCTCGGCACGAACGCGCCGAAGATCTTCCAGGTCAACTGGTTCCGCAAGGGCCACGACGGGAAGTTCCTCTGGCCCGGGTTCGGCGAGAACTCCCGCGTGATCGAGTGGATCGTCGGCCGCATCGAGGGCACCGCCGAGGCCGACGAGACCCCGATCGGCAACCTGCCGGCCGCCGGTTCGCTCGACCTCGACGGCATCGAGATCTCCGACGACGCGCTCGAGCAGCTCTTCGAGGTCGACCCGAAGACCTGGCTCGCCGAATGCGACCTCACCGAGGAGTACTTCGGCCTGTTCGGCGACCGGGTCCCCGCGGCGCTCAAGGCCGAGCTCTCCAGCCTCCGCTACCACCTGCAGCAGCAGGTGGCGTAGCGGGCCCTTCCCGCCGGTCGTCGCTCAGGGGTGGGCGACGACCGGCGGTACCGCGCCTCAGGGGCGCAGGGCGACGGATGCCGCGGGCGCGACGTGCACGGGAAGGCGCGTCACGCCCGCGGCATCCGTCGCCGTTCTCGTTGCCCGCGCTCCGGTCGCGCGCGCGTCGACCGACCGCTCCGGACCGCTCAGTGGATCTGGCCGCGGATCTCGCCCCCGGGGATGTCGCCCGGCTCGTTGGTGACCGGCTCCTCGCCGTCGTTCGTGTGGACGTTGACGTACGCGCCGCCGGAATCGAGCGCGTCGACCAGGTCGCTGAGCGAGGCACCCGCCAGAGGGCCGATCAGGTCCGCCGCCGTGATGGTGCCCGTCGCGATGACGCCGCTCGTCTTTCCGCCGCCCGCCGGCACCGGGCCGTACAGGAACGCCACGACCGGTCCGTTCTCGGTCGACGGGGCGAGGTGGATGTGCGCGGCCACCGGGTTCTCGAGGTTCGCGACGATGAGGCGGTACTCGAGCTCGGTGCCGTCCGGCGACAGCTTGAAGATCGTCGCGCCGCGTGCGAGCGAGTCGTTGGGCGGCACCTCGTTCGCCGCGCTGAGTTGCGCGGTGTAGGTCGAGTCGTCCGCCTGGGCTGCGATGGGCATCATCGTCGCGGCGACGGCCAGCGCCGCAACGGCCAGGATTCGGGTTGCGTTCATCATCGGTCCCCTCAGCAGGAATCGACCGGCATCGGCGTCGGCCGATGCTCGCATTCTCGTCCTCGGACGGCGCAGCCGAAAGCCCCCGCCACGCGCCCCGCCTGCGGCATCGCGCCGCCGCCCGGCGATACCGTGACCGCGGAGGGACCATGGAATTCGGCGCGGTCATCACGCAGGTCGGCGAGGTCATCGACGTCGTCGGCGTCATCGCGATCGTCGTCGGCGTGATCGTGGCGATGGTGGATGCGGCGATCCGCCGCCTCACGCACGCGGGCCCCGTCTACGCGCGGTTCCGTCGGGTGCTCGGCCGCGGCATCCTCATCGGGCTCGAGCTGCTCGTCGCGGCGGACATCATCCGCACGGTCGCCGTCGAGCCGACGCTCGAGTCCGTGGGCGTGCTCGCGCTCATCGTCGTCATCCGGACCTTCCTCAGCTGGTCGCTCGAGGTCGAGATCTCGGGCCGCTGGCCGTGGCAGAAGGCCCGCGCGCAGGGCGAGGACGAGGAGCCTCTGCCCGAGGCCGTTGCCGGGGCGGTGCCTCGGGAGTAGCGTGCCGTCATGGAGTGGGTGTGGATCGCGATCGGCATCCTCGCCGCGCTGGCCGTCCTCGGGGTGGTGCTCGCGACGCGGATCCGGCGTGACCGCTCGGCGGGCACCGAGGGGCCGGACCTCTGGGACGACGAGGAGACGAAGCGGCGACGGGACGACCCGGAACTGCGGGAATGGAACCACGGCGGACCCGCCTAGGTTCGCCGGATGCGCACGATCAGGCCTCGAGGGGCCAGACCGCCGCGACCGTGCGCATGGCGCGCCCCTTGGGCGGGCGCAGGTCGACCAGCGCCGTCTGCTCGAGCATGACCCTGCGGCCCGTGGGCATCGACCCGAGCGACGTGTCCGTCACGTGCGGACGGTAGTCGAGGCGTGCACGTGCGACGTCGACGTCGGCCTCGCGGAGTGCGCCGAGCAGCCTCGTGCGCATCGCGCCGAGCGGCCCGTCGTCGCGGACGAGCGTGACGGGCACGTCGCGGCGGCGGCCGAACATCGCGCGATCGAACGACGCGGCCTCGATCGCCCGCCGTCCCCGCAGCACGGGCCCCATGAGGTCGGCGACCCACGTCGCGTCGTGCCGCGTCTCGAAGGGCTCGACGACCGTGACGTGCAGCGGCCACGCGGAGACCGGGAACGACGCGCCGGCCGTGAGCGGCTCGAGCGGCAGCACCACGGCGAAGCGTCCCATGCGGCGAGCGTACGCCGCACGGGACGCCGTGCGAGACGCCTCCAGATTCAGACGCCGGCCTCGCCGAAGAGGTCGAGCAGGGCGTCGGGCGCGAAGCGCACCTCGACCGAGCCCGTCGGGCCGCGGTCGGCGGCGCCGACCCACAGCCCGGATCCCTCGTGCAGGCGCATCCAGCCGTCGCGGAACACGATGTCGGCGCCGACGACGATGCCGATGACGGGCGAGTCGCCCGCGCGCACCGCGATCGAGCCCTCGATGTCCTGCTCGGCCTGCGCGTCGACGTCCTCGCGGGCCGCGACGCCGACCAGCGGCCGGACGGTCGGGGTCGCGAAGCCCGGCACGTCGAACGGGCTTCCGCTCGCGGCATCCGGAACGACTCCGACGTGCACGCTCGTCGAGACGAGCGCGGTCTCGGCGCGGCCGTCGAGCACGAGCCGGCTCCCGACGCGGAAGCGGTAGAACACGCGGCCGTCGACGGGCGCCGTGGGCAGCACGACCGCGGTGACCCAGTTGCGGGTCCAGGCGAGCGGGTCGCCGCCGCGGCTCGGCGGGTCGTAGAGGCTCGCGGTCAGGCGCACGGCGCCGTCGGTGCGCGTGGGCGCGGCGCGGAGCGAGCTGGGGCGATCGCCGGCGGGGGCGATCGAGCGCGCCTGCTCGAAGGCGGGCAGGCGCTGGGTGTCCCATTCGCGCAGCCACGACTGCAGGCGGGCACGGAGCGCGTCGAACGAGGGCTCGGGCGAGGCGAGGGCCTCCTCGGCGACATCTGCGGCGGGCGCGGAGAGCACGGCGGCGAGGTCGCGCACGGTCGTCGCGCCGCGGGCAGCGGTCCTGGGGGCGTCGAGCAAGGTCATGATGGTCCTCCGGGGTGGATGGCGCAGGCGCGCCGGGAATCCGATGGAGGTCACGTTATGGACGTCGGAGGGGTCGCGGCATCCGCGCAGGCCCCGGGGCGGGGTGGGGGAGAACCCTGAAACTCGGCGGCGTGCTGCGGCTCAGACGAGCAGCTGGTGCTCCGCGAGCTCGCGGTAGAGCGGCACGGTCTCGACGAGCTCCTTGTGCGTGCCCTCGCCGATGACCCGGCCCTCCTCGACGACGACGATCCGGTCGGAGTCGACGACCGTCGAGAGCCGGTGGGCGATGACGATGAGCGTGCGGCCGGCGGCGACCGCATCGATCGCCTCGCGCATCATGCGCTCGTTCACGCCGTCGAGCGACGACGTCGACTCGTCGAGCAGCAGGATCGGCGGTGCGGCGAGCAGCGCGCGCGCGATCGCGAGGCGCTGGCGCTCGCCGCCCGAGAGCATGATGCCGTTCTCGCCGACCTGCGCGTCGAGTCCGGCGGGGTCGCGCTCGAGCACCGAGCCGAGGTTCACGGCGTGCAGCACGTGCACGCACTCGGCGTCGGTCGCGTCGGGGCTGCCGAGCTTGAGGTTGTCGCGGATCGTGCCGGCGAGCACGGGCGCGTCCTGCTCGACGTACCCGATCTGGGCGCGGAGCTCGGAACGCTCGAGCGCGCGAACGTCGAGACCGCCGAGCCGCACGGTGCCGACGCTCGGGTCGTAGAAGCGTTCGATGAGCGCGAGGATCGTCGACTTTCCGGCGCCGGACGGGCCGACGAGCGCGATGCGCTGCCCCCGGGGCACCCGGAACGAGACGCCGCGCAGCACGGGCTGGCGCTCGGTGACGTCGGGCTCGGGCAGGTGCTCGTCGGGCGAGTCGTTGCCGGGGTCGGCGGGGTCGGAGGGGCGCGTGAGCGCGTACGCGAAGTGCACGTCGTCGAACTCGACGGCGGGGGCATCCGGCAGCAGGCCCTCGTTCGCCGGCCCGACCATGACGGCGCGCGCGGCGAGCTGCCGGTCGTGCGCGTCCTCGTCGGGGAGGTCGAGGATCTCCTGGATGCGGCCGAGCGCGCCGAGCGCCTGGTTGACCGAGCTGATCGCGCCGAACGCCTGGCCGAGCGGCAGGATCATCATGAAGAGGAACAGGATGAAGGTGACGAGGTCGGCGATCGAGATCGCGCCCGACGCGACCCGGAAGCCGCCGACGCCGAGCACGACGAGGAACGACACCTGCATGGCGATGCCCGCGATGGGCACGATGAGGGCCGAGATGTGCGCGACCTTCACGCCCATCCTCCACGCGCCCTCGGCCTCGGCCTCGACGTCGCGCACCTCGCGCTCCGTGGCGCCGGCGGCCCGGATGGTGCGCACCGAGGTGATCGCGCGTTCGACGGATGCCGCGACGTCGCCGACCTTCGCCTGCGCCGCGTGCGACGCCTCGCGCACGCGCGAGGAGAGCAGCGTCACGGTCGTGATCGCGATCGCGATGACGAGCACGGTCAGCCCGAGGAGCACGGGGTCGATGATGAGCATCGCGATGAGCGCGCCGACGAACGTGACCGCGCCGCCGACCGCCTCGACGAGGCCCTGCGTGAGCACGGCTCGGAGCATGGTCGTGTCGCTGCCGACTCGCGAGACGAGGTCGCCCGTGCGGCGGGTGTCGAACTCGGCGATGGGTAGGTGCAGGATCTTCGCGATGAGGCGGCGGCGGCTCGAGAGCACGACGCCCTCGCCCGTGCGCTGCAGCAGGTAGTGCTGGTAGCCCGTGATGATCGCGCTCACGACGACGAGCGCGACGAGCGCCCAGACGAGCCCGTCGAGCGGGTCGCCGGCCTCGACGATCGTGATGACGCGGCCGACGAGCAGCGGCTGCGCGAGGCTCGCGATCGCGCCGACGATCGAGAGCGCCGCGACGACGATGAGCACCGGGCGGTGCTCGAAGATGAACGGCAGCAGCTGGCGGAAGGTCGCGCGCGGGCCGGGTGGCGTCTCGCCGCGGCGACCGAACGGGCTGCGGCGCGCCGGGCGCGGGTCCGCGGCATCGGCGGGCCGGGCTCCGGCGTCGCCCGCGGCGTCGTCGGTCGCCTGCTTCGGGTTCGCGTCTCGGCGCCCGATGAGCGGGATGCCGCCGGTGCGGGCGGCTCGCTCGGCCGCGCGCTCGGCGGCACGGGCTGCGGCCCTGGTGCCGGGTGTGGTCTCGATGTCGCTCATGAGGTCTTCCTTCGCGGCGCGCGGCGGCGGCATCCGTCGTCGGGGGATTCGCGGGCCGCATTGCAGCATACGTCGCGAGGCTGGGAGCTCAGGCCCGTCCGTACTTCTTGTGGACAGCCTGCCTGCTGACCTCGAGCGCGTGCGCGATGAGCTGCCAGCTCGATCCGGCGGCGCGGGCGCGTCGCACGGCGAGCGCCTCGGCGCGGTCGAGGTCGCGGTTCAGCGCGATGCGCGCGGCGTGGATGCCGCGGAGCGCGCGGTACGGGTCGTCGCCGTCGGCCGCGGCGATGGCGGTCTTCAGGGTGCCGTCGTCCATGTCGTCAACCGTAGTTGACAGCCTCCGGCGTGTCAATCCGTGTTGACGGCGTCGCCGCCGGGCGAGGCGATGACGGATGCCGCGGCGGCGTGTCCGGCCAGGCAGCTCGCCGCGGCATCCGCCCCGCCCATCGCCGCCGCGAGGTACCCGGCCGCGAACGCGTCGCCCGCGCCGGTCAGGTCGCGCACGTCGGCGACGGGGGCGACGGGGACGCGCGCGACGAGGGAACCGCCCTCGAACACCTCGGTCGGTTGCGGTCCGTGCTTGACGACGACCCGATCGGCGACCGATGCGGCGACCGCTCCGCCGTCGGCGACCCCGAGGAGCACGCCCT
The DNA here is from genome assembly GCF_052748445.2 of Agromyces molybdatiresistens. Classification (NCBI taxonomy): domain Bacteria; kingdom Bacillati; phylum Actinomycetota; class Actinomycetes; order Micrococcales; family Microbacteriaceae; genus Agromyces; species Agromyces molybdatiresistens. The sequence goes on from NZ_CM188258.1 coordinate 1,292,475, forward strand.
CCGTCTCGTTCGCGAACAGCACGTCGGGCCGCAGATCGGCGAGCCATCCGCCCACCCGCTCGACGCCGATCGTCTCGAGCAGCCCCGTCGACGACGTGTCGATCGAGACCCGCGCACCGCGCTCGCGCGCGAGCGCGACGAGGCGACGGATCTCGCCGCGCATGGGTTCGTGCTCGAAGCCGTAGCTCGGGACGTGCAGCCACGTGACGCCGTCGAGCCATGCGGGGTCGACCGCGTCGAGTTCGGCGGCCGCGGCACGGTCGGGGAACATCGTCCGCTCGCCGTCGGGCGCCACGATGAGGACGACGGCGCCCGTTCTTCCCGCACGCTGCACGCGCACGTCGACGCTGCTCGCCTCGAGGGCCGAGACCAGCGTGCGGCCCGCGCCGTCGTCGCCGACCCGGCCGATGAACCGCGTGGCGACGCGTGCCGCGGCGTGCGCCGCGACATTCGCCGCGCTGCCCCCGCGGGACCTGAACACCTGCGCGGCGGAGTCGGTCGCCGCGCGGATCGGCTCGGTCGCCCACACGACGACGTCTTCGAGCAGGTCGCCGACGACGACGAGGACGCCCCCGTCGCCGGCTCCCATGCCGGTGCGGCCCGCGCCCGCCGGCTCAGGCGGCGAGCTCACGCGCGATCTCCGCTCCGAGCCGCGCGTTGCCGAAGTACACGGCGAGGTTCACCTCGAGGCTGCGGCCGCCCGTCGCCCGCTGCACGAAGTCGAGCAGGAACGGCGTCGTGTCGTGCCCGGTGACGCCCGCGGCATCCGCGGCACGCAACGCCTCGGCGAGCACGCGGTCGTGGACGACGGGATCGAGTTGCGCGTCGGCCGCGACCGGGTTCGCGACGAGCACCGCCGCGTCGAGGCCCAGCGCGTCGCGCGCTCGCGCGACGGCGGCGGCCTCGGCCGCCGACTCGACGCGTGCGGGCACGGGGAACCCGGAATCGCTGACGTAGAACCCCGGATAGCGCTCGGTGCGGTACCCGAGCACGGGGATGCCGAGCGTCTCCATGCGCTCGAGCGTCGCTCCGATGTCGAGGATCGACTTGACTCCGGCGCTCACGAGGGTGATCGGCGTCACCGCCAGCATGGGCAGGTCGGCCGACTCGTCGAACGTCTCGGCCGCGCCGCGGTGGACCCCGCCGAGCCCGCCGGTCGAGAACACCCGGATGCCGGCGCGATGCGCGAGCCACGCGGTGGCCGCGACCGTCGTGCCGGCGTCGAGCCCCTGCGCCCGGGCGACGGGCAGGTCGCGGGTGCTCGCCTTCACCACGGCGTCGGCGGAGCAGAGGTGCCGGATGTCGCCGTCGTCGAGCCCGACGACGGGAACGCCGCCGACCACGCCGATCGTCGCCGGCTCCACGCCCGCCTCGCGCACCATCGCCTCGGCCTCGAGGCCGACCTCGAGGTTCCGGGGCCGGGGGAGGCCGTGCGTCAGGATCGTGGACTCGAGCGCGAGCACCGGGCGCCCGTCGGCGACGGCCTCCCTGATGCGGTCGGCGATGCGGACGCCGGGCGGCGGAGCGGGCTGCATGGCGCCCATGCTATGTCGGCGCCCGCGGCTAGGGTGGGGAACCGTGCCGCAGCCCGTGATCGTCGCCCGAGACCTCGTCAAGCGCTACGGGGAGTTCGCCGCGGTCGACGGGCTCTCCTTCGAGGTCGCGCCCGGAGAGTCGTTCGGGCTGCTCGGACCGAACGGTGCGGGAAAGTCGACGACGATGCGCATGATCGGCGCGGTCTCGGCGCGCACCGGCGGCGACCTGTCGATCCTCGGTCTCGATCCCGACCGTCACGGCCCCGACATCCGCTCGCAGCTCGGCGTCGTGCCGCAGGCCGACAACCTCGACACCGAGCTGCGCGTGCGCGAGAACCTCCTGGTGTACGGCCGCTACTTCGGGCTGCCGCGCCGGGTGGTGGCCGAGCGCGCCGACGAGCTGCTGCGCTTCGCACAGCTCGAGGATCGCGGCGCCGCCAAGGTCGACGCGCTCTCGGGCGGCATGAAGCGCCGGCTGACGATCGCGCGCGGCCTGATCAACGACCCCCGCATCCTGCTGCTCGACGAGCCGACGACGGGGCTCGACCCGCAGGCGCGGCACATCCTGTGGGACCGCCTGTTCCGGCTCAAGGAGCAGGGCAAGACGCTGGTGGTCACGACCCACTACATGGACGAGGCCGAGCAGCTGTGCGACCGGCTCGTCGTCGTCGACCACGGGCGGATCATGGCCGAGGGCACGCCGGCCGGGCTCATCCGCCGGTACTCGTCGCGCGAGGTGCTCGAGCTTCGCTTCGGCTCGGATCGCAACGAGGAGGTGGCGCGCGTCCTCGCGGGCACGGGCGACCGGATCGAGGTGCTGCCCGACCGCATCCTCGTCTACACGCCCGACGGCGAGGCCGAGCTCGAGCGCATCGCCGACGCGGGCCTGCACCCGGTCACGAGCCTGGTCCGCCGCTCGAGCCTGGAGGACGTCTTCCTCCGCCTCACTGGGCGGAGCCTCGTCGAATGAGCACTGCTCGCGGGTGGTCGAGGAGCGGCGGAGCCACGTCTCGGGAATCATCCGGGCCGTCCGACGACCCGACCCCCGACGCCCGTCGCGCCCTCGCCGGTGGAGCCCGCCCGCGCCGCTTCGGCGCCTGGTACGTGGCCGAGCACCGGCTGCGCGTCATGCGGTCGTACGGGCAGACCATCCTCGCGACCGCGTTCGGCGAACCGCTCGTCTACCTGTACGCGATGGGCGTCGGCCTCGCCACGCTCGTCGACCGGAACCTGGGCCTCGAGGCGCAGGGCGTCGGCTACCTCGTCTACGTCGCACCCGCCCTGCTCTGCAGTGCAGGCCTCATGACCGCGACCATCGAGCTCTCCTACCCCGTGCTGCTCGGCTACAAATGGAATCCGACGTTCAGCGGCATGCACGCTGCGCCGATCAGTCCCGGCCAGATCGTCGACGGGCTCGTCATCTCGGTCGTCGCGCGGGTCGCCGCGACGATGATCGTCTACTTCGGCTACATGCTGCTGTTCGGCGCCGTGCCGTCGCCGACCGGGTGGATCGCGATCGGCGTCGCGACGCTCACCGGCATGGCGTTCGGCACGCTGCTGATGGCGTACGCCTCCACGATCCGCGAGGACACGGGGCAGCTCGCCATGGTGCAGCGCCTCGTCGTCGTGCCCCTGACGCTGTTCTCGGGCACGTTCTTCCCGCTGTCCGAGCTGCCGTGGTTCCTCCAGTGGATCGGCTGGATCTCACCGCTGTGGCACGGTACCGAACTCGCTCGCGTCGTCACCTTCGGTCACGCCGAGCCGATCTGGCTCACGGTGCTGCACGTCATCGTGCTCGTGGCCATGTTCGTCTTCGGCTGGCTGATGTCTCGGCGCATCGCCGTCCGGAGGCTCACCGCATGAGCCTCGTCGACCACGCCCTCGAGCACCGCACCGCGCGACGCGGGGTCGGCGCGCTGTACGCGGGCAACGCCCGCGCCGTGATGTACCGCGGATGGCGCGCGACGCGCTCCACGAACTGGCTCGTGATGCTGAGCGGCCTGTTCGAGCCGATCTTCTACCTGCTCTCGCTCGGCATCGGGCTCGGCGCCCTCGTCGGGACGGTGACGGTCGACGGCCGGGAGGTCGAGTACGCGGCGTTCATCGCACCGGCGCTGCTCGCGGTCGCCGCGATGAACGGCGCGATCTACGACTCGACCTGGAACGTCTTCTTCAAGATCCGGTTCGCGAAGCTCTACGAGGGCATGCTCGCCACGTCGCTCGGTCCGCTCGACGTCGCCCTCGGCGAGATCTCGCTCGCGCTGCTGCGCGGCGGGCTCTACGCCGCCGGCTTCATGGTCGTCATGCAGGTGCTCGGGCTCGCCCTCTCCTGGTGGGCGCTCCTCGCGTTCCCCGCCGTGCTGCTCATCGCGTTCGGGTTCGCGAGCGTCGGCATGGCGGTCACGAGCTACCTGAAGTCGTTCCAGCAGATGGAGTGGATCGACTTCGTGATGCTGCCGATGTTCCTGTTCTCGGCGACGTTCTACCCGCTCACCGTCTACCCCGAGCCGATCCAGTGGCTCATCCAGGCGTTGCCGCTCTGGCACGGCGTCGAGCTCGTCCGCGGGCTCACGACGGGCGCGGTCGGCGTCGAGCTCCTCGTCCACGTCGGCTACTACGTCGTGATGGTCGTGATCGGCATGTTCCTCACGACGAGACGACTGCGCGCGCTCTTCCTCGACTGAGCACGGACTGTTGCCGCGTGTGACGGTGCCCGGCGACATCCGCTCGGCCCGGGCGTATCGTCGCCTGCACCGATCGACCACCGAGGAGCCACGCCATGTCGCCGCACAACCCGCACGCCGCCGCCGAGTCCCGCACGGGCCTCGCGATGGGCATGCGCGGCTGCGTCGAGGGCGAGGCGTGCGCGAGCGACCGGCCAGGTCACGGCCTGCACCCCATGCAGGACCGGCTCTCGCGGATCGCCGCGAGCCGCTGGGTCGACGCCGTGGTGTCGGCGGCGGGGGCCGACGGGTTCGTCGAACTCCTCGACCTCGACGGCGACGTGCACCGGGTCTGGCACCACGGCGCGCTGCGCGGCGAGATCGCGGTCGGCGACCCGGTGGCGCTGCACCCCGTCTACGGCGTGCTCGCGCGCGGTGACGAGCGGTTCAGCGTCGCCGCCGTCTGAGCTGCGGTCGTCAGCTCGCGGGCATCATCCCCTTCATCGCGCCCATCATCTTCTCCATGGCCATCACGGCCTGGTCGCAGGCCATGGCGCACATGCGGCAGTGCTCGCTCATCTCGGCGTGCATCATGCACTCGGCCGAGCAGGCGCGGCACATCGTGACGCAGGCCTCCATCATCGACATCATGACCTGCGTGTCGTAGCCGGTGGTGCGGAGCATCATCCGCATCATCGTGTCGCAGACGTCGGCGCAGTTCGAGCACATCGCGGCGCAGCGCCCCATGCCCTCGCCCGCATCGGCGTCGGCGCACATGACGCACGCCTGCATACAGGCGGACAGGGCCTCGATCGCATCCTGCATCATCGACATGTCCATGTCCTTCATGGGCATGTCCGACGCCGACATCGCACCCTTCATCATGTCCATCATCATGTTCATCCCGCACCTCGCCGTCCCAGGGGGCCGGGTGTCGGTGCTGCCGGCATTGGGACCCGGCCGACCCTGTCGAGCCGAATGCTACGCCGCGCCCACCCCGCCGAGAAGGGGGTCGTGCCGACCGTCATGAGCATGCAACAGGGCGGATGCCGCGGGCCCGTCGAGCCCGTGGCATCCGCCCTGATCGGTCGGTGCGCGACGCGCGTCGCTAGAGCGACGCGGCCTCGACCTCGCCCTCGGCGAGCCGGCCCTCTGCCGGAACGCCGGCCGCCTCGTAGTCGACGTCCTTGGTCTCCTTCGAGACGAGGAGCGAGACGAGCGTGAGCACGCCCATCGCGGAGAGGTAGATCCCGACCGGCCACGGCTCGCCTCCCGCGGCGGCCCAGAGGGCGACCGCGATGAGCGGGGCGACGGCGGCGCCGAGGATCGACGCGACGTTGTACGCGATCGCCGAGCCCGTGTAGCGGACGTTCGTCGGGAACAGTTCGGGCAGCAACGCGCCCATCGGGCCGAACGTCGCGCCCATGAGCATGAACCCGAACACGAGGAAGGCCTGCGTGAGTGCGCCGGTGAACTTCGGGTCGAGCTGCGGCAGCAGGAACAGGTTGAACGTGAGGCCGAACACGATGATGGCCGAGGTGACCCAGATGAGCAGGCGCCGGCGGCCGATGGCGTCGGCGATCGGACCGGACAGGAGCGTGAAGACGCCGAAGAACACGACGCCGATGATCTGCATGGTCACGAAGTCCGCGTAGCCGAAGCCGAGGCCGGGGTAGAACTGCGCGGCGAACGCGCTCGCGTCGAAGTCGGTTCCGGATGCCTCGGCGGCGGCCTGCGCGGCGGCGCTCGCGGTCTCGAGGTCGGCCGCCTTCGTGCCGTACGAGAGCGTGAAGTTCGTCATCAGGTAGAAGAGCACGTAGGTCGCGAGCATGAAGAACGTGCCGAGGACGAGCTCTCGCCAGTTGTGCCGGAACACCGTGCCGAGCGGCAGCTTGCGGATCGCGCCCTTCGCGCTGGCCTTCGTGAACGCGCTCGACTCGACGAGTCGGAGGCGCACCCAGAGGCCGACGATCACCATGACGGCCGAGAAGAGGAACGGCACGCGCCATCCCCACTCGAAGAACCACTCGCGCGACGGCGCGGCGAGGTTGATCCCGAGGAAGAGGCCGTTGGCGATGATGAAGCCGAGCGGCGCGCCGAGCTGCGGGAACGTGCCGTACCAGGCGCGCTTGCCGGCCGGGGCGTTCTCGGTCGCGACGAGCGCGGCGCCCGACCACTCGCCGCCGAGCGCGAAGCCCTGGGCGAGCCGGAGGACGAGCAGCAGCAGCGCCGCGAACCATCCGATCTGCTCGTAGGTGGGCAGCAGGCCGATGAGGAAGGTCGCGATGCCCATGACGAGGAGCGACGCGACGAGCGTGGCCTTGCGGCCGTGCTTGTCGCCGAAGTGGCCGAACACGATCGCGCCGATCGGCCGGGCGATCATCGCGGCGCCGAAGACGCCGAACGATGCGAGGAGCGCGGTGGTCTGGTCGCCCGTCGGGAAGAAGAGGATCGGGAACACGAGGACGGCGGCCGTCGCGTACGCGTAGAAGTCGTAGAACTCGATCGTGGTGCCGACGAGGCTGGCGAGGATGACGCGGCCGCGCGAGTTCACCGGTGCGGCGGGGGTCGTGGCCGAGGCGTCGACGGGGGAGTGGGTTGCGGTCATTGCGGTACGGGAGCTTCCGATCGATGGAGTGCGAGACCCTCGCGGGGCGCGTCGATCGGGCGCCGCACCGCGGGCGTCGATGGATCCGCTGCTTGTGGCAACCTCGACACCCTACGGGCGCGCGCAGCGGCGTCGCGAACCGGATGCGACGAACGGCGGCGCAGATGCGACGAGCGGTGGTCGCGTCCGCCCGACGACCTCGTCGAGCGGAGGTCGCGACGCGCGCGTCACGGAGCGTCGCGGATTTCGAGTGCCTCTCGTCGTCGAGTAAGGTAAGCCTCACCTTCACCGACCCGGCGGAAGCCGAATCCAGGAACCGGACATCCCATGCCCATGCTGCTGACCAGGACCGAGCCCTCGCTCGACCTGCTCGGCGGCGACCCGTCGGCGCCGGCGCTCGTGACGCCCGCCTCGATCGTGGACTACCGGGAGCTCCGGGACCGGATCGAGGATCGCCGCAGCGCACTCGGCGAGGGCCGCCGACTGGTCTTCCTCGCGGGTGCGAACACCGTCGACGCCGTCGTGACCTACCTCGCCGCACTCGTCGCCGGGCACCCGGTGCTGTTGCTCCCCGCGGGCATCGACGGCGCTGCGCTCGACGCCCTCGCCGGCCGGTACGCCCCCGACATCGTCGTGCGCGCCGACGGCTCCGGGTTCGAGCTGACGGATGTCTCCGCGGGCGCGCCGCACGCCCTGCATCCCGAGCTCGCGCTGCTCGCGAGCACCTCCGGATCGACCGGTTCGCCGAAGCTCGTGCGGCTGTCGCGCACGAACGTGACCGCGAACGCGCGGAGCATCGCCGAGTACCTCGGGCTCACGCCCGACGATCGCGCCGCGACGACACTGCCCCTCGGCTACTGCTACGGGCTCTCGGTGGTGAACAGCCACCTCGTGGCGGGGGCCAGCCTGCTCCTCACTGACCGGTCGGTCGTCGAGCCGGCGTTCTGGGGCGACTTCGCATCGCTCGGCGCGACGTCGTTCGCGGGCGTCCCGTTCACCTTCGAGCTCCTCGAGACGACCGACTTCGCCGAGCGCGACCTGCCCGACCTCCGGTACGTGACGCAGGCCGGCGGCCGCCTGGCGCCCGAGCGGGTCCGCGCACTCGCGCAGCTCGGCAGCGCCCGCGGGTTCGACCTCTTCGTGATGTACGGCCAGACCGAGGCGACGGCGCGCATGGCCTACCTGCCGCCCGCGCTCGCCGAGTCGGCCGCGGGTGCGATCGGCGTGCCGATCCCCGGCGGGTCGTTCCGCATCGACGACTCCGTCGGCGGCGCCGCGCCCGGCGAGGGCGAGCTCGTCTACTCGGGCCCGAACGTGATGATGGGCTACGCCGAGACCCCGGCCGACCTCGCGCGCGGACCCGAGCTCGTCGAACTGCGCACCGGCGACCTCGCCCGACGGCGTGCCGACGGGCTCATGGAGATCACCGGACGGCTCAGCCGGTTCGTGAAGAGCTACGGGCTGCGGCTCGACCTCGACCGGATCGAGCGGCTGCTCGCCGACGACGGCCTCGAGGCGCGCGCGGTCGCGCACGGCGAGCGGCTCGTCGTGTTCGCGACGCACGATCGGTTCGCCGATGCCGCGCGCGCGTCCGTCGCGCGGCACGCGGGCCTGCCGGCCCATGCCTTCGACGTGCACGCGATCGCCCAGTTCCCCCGCACCGCGAACGGCAAGCCCGACCACGCGGCGCTGCGCGCGCATGCGGCTCTGCTTGCGGCGACGGATGCCGCGGGCGCGCGCTCGGCGACGGGTGCGGCCGGCACGGACGCATCCGGCTCCTCCGACGTCGACGCCGACGCGTCGGTTCGCTCCGCCGCATCCGTCGACGCCCTTCGCGACCTGTACGCCGGACTCCTCGGCCGGCCCGACGCGACGGCGGACGACAGCTTCGCCTCGCTCGACGGAGACTCGCTGAACTACGTCGAGCTCGCGCTGCGCCTCGAGGAGCGGATCGGCGCCCTCCCGGCCGACTGGCCGAGCCGGAGCATCCGGGCGCTGAGCGCGGCTGCCACCCTGCCCGGTGCGGTACCCGAGTCCCCGGCGCCCGTGGCGCCGACGACCGCCACGCCGGGCCCGGACCCGGCGGAGGTCGCGTCGCGCCCGCGACGCCGCATCGCCCGACTCGAGACGTCGGTCGTCCTGCGTGCGGTCGCGATCGTGCTCATCGTCGCCACGCACGCCGATGTCGTGCAGCTGAAGGGCGGGGCGCATCTCCTGCTGGCGGTCGCGGGGTTCAACCTCGCGCGCTTCCGCCTGACCGGTCCCGCGACGACGGTGGCCGGACGGCCCGAGCGATCCGACCGGCGGCGCCGCGTCCGGGGCCTGCTCCGCAGCGCGACCCTGATCGCCGTTCCCGCCGTGCTGTGGATCGGCGGCGTCGCGCTCATCGCCCGCACCTACGACCCCGCGACCGTGCTGCTGTCGAACTGGCTCGTCCCCGGCGCCACGGCGTGGACCGAGCAGTGGCAGTTCTGGTTCCTCGAGGCGCTCGTCTGGTCGATCGTGGGCCTCGCCACCCTCTTCGCGATCCCGGGCGTCCTGCGTGTCGAGCGGCGCTTCCCGTACGCCTTCGCGCTGGTCGTGCTCGGCATCGCCCTCGCGGTGCGCTACGTCGTGTCCGGCGGCATCGCTCCGTCGTCGCCCCTGCGCTACGCGCTGCCGGCCATCGTGTGGCTCGTCGCGCTCGGGTGGGTCGTCGCCCGGTCCACCACACTGCCGCGGCGGCTGGCCGCGAGCGCGATCGTGCTCGTGACCGTGCCGGGCTTCTTCGGCGATCCGGTCCGGGAGTGGATCGTGATCGCCGGGCTCGCCCTGCTGACCTGGGCGACGAGCCTGCCGGTCCCGGCGTTCCTCGCGGGAACGCTCGGCACCGTGGCATCCGCCTCGATGTTCGTCTACCTCACCCACTGGCAGGTGTACCCGCCCATCGAGGAGGTTTCGCCGCCCCTCGCGATCGTCGCGTCGTTCGCCGTGGGCCTCGCCGCATGGTGGGCCTGGGGTCGGGCGACCGGATGGTTCGGCGCCCGCCGACGCCGAGGCTCGCGCCCGGCGGCGTGAGCGGGATGGCCGGGCTCAGCCGCGCAGCGCTCGCAGGATGTTCGCGGTCGCGATCGCGGCCTCGGCCGCCTCGCGGCCCTTATCCTCCTTCGAGCCCGGCAGGCCGGCCCGGTCGAGGCCCTGCTGCTCGTCGTCGAGGGTCAGCACGCCGAAGCCGACTGGCTTGCCCGTGTCGAGCGCGACGCGCGTGAGCCCGTCGGTCGCGGCCGACGAGACGTACTCGAAGTGCGGGGTGCCGCCGCGGATGATGACGCCGAGCGCCACGACCGCGTCGGCGCCCGCCTCGAGGGCGGCCTTCGACGCCACGGGCAGCTCGAAGCTGCCCGGCACGCGGACGAGCTCGTACGACGCGCCCGCCGACTCGAGCGTGCGCGTCGCGCCGGCGATGAGCCCGTCGGTGATCTCGTCGTGCCAGCTGCCCGCGACGATGACGACCGTGAGGCCTTCGCCGTCGACGTCGAGATCGGGTGATCCTGCTCCGCTCATGATGCGTGTCCCTTCAGGAGTTCGTCCGCAGCCTCGATCAGCTGCTGGTCGTCGATGGAGTGCCCCATGCGGGTGCGCTTGGTCTCGAGGTAGCCCGCGTTGACCGAACCGACGCCGACCACGAGCGGGAGGCGGTCCGCGATGCGGATGCCGTGGGCCTCGAGCTGGTGCACCTTCTCGGGGTTGTTGGTGAGCAACCGCACCCGGTCGACGCCGAGGTCGTCGAGGATGGCGCTCGCCGCCGAGTAGTCGCGCGCGTCGATCGGCAGGCCGAGTGCGAGGTTCGCGTCGAGCGTGTCGAGGCCGCCCTCCTGGAGGCGGTAGGCGCGGAGCTTGTTGATGAGGCCGATGCCGCGTCCCTCGTGTCCGCGGAGGTACACCACGACGCCGCCGTGCTCGGCGATCGTCGAGAGCGCGGTGTCGAGCTGCGGCCCGCACTCGCACTTCAGCGAACCGATCGCCTCGCCGGTCAGGCACTCCGAGTGCACGCGCGCGATCGCGCCGGCGGGGTCGGACGCGGGGTCGCCGGCGATGATCGCGAGGTGGTCGGCGCCGGTGTTGCGGTCGCGGTAGGCGCGGACGCGGAAGGTGCCGTGCATGGTCGGCAGGTTCGTCTCGACCTCGAACTGCACCCGCGGCGACTCGTCGATCGGCGCGGGCGTCTCGCCTGCCGCGAGATCCTGCCCGCCGTGCTGCTCGCGGAGCCAGTCGATGAGCGCCGCGACGGTCGTCACCGGCAGCCCCTCCCGTTCGCCGAGCTCGATGAGCCCTGGCAGGCGCATCATCTCGCCGTCATCGGCGACGAGCTCGCCGATGACGCCGACCGGTGAGAGCCCGGCGAGGCGCATGAGGTCGACCGCGGCCTCGGTGTGGCCCGCGCGCTCGCGCACGCCGCCGTCCACCGCGCGGAGCGGCAGGATGTGCCCGGGGCGGATCAGGCGGTCGGGCGTCGACTCGGGGTCGGCGAGCACGCGCAGCGTGTGCGCGCGATCCGACGCCGAGATGCCCGTCGAGGTGCGGTCGGAGGCGTCCACCGAGATCGTGTACGCCGTGCCGCGCGCGTCCTCGTTGCGCTCGACCATGAGCGGGAGCCCGAGCCGATCGGCGAACGCGTTCGGCATGGGCGCGCAGAGGTAGCCGCTCGTGTTGCGCACCATCCACGCGATCCATTCGCGCGTCGCGAACTCGGCGGCCATGATGGCGTCGCCCTCGTTCTCGCGGGCCTCGTCGTCGGCGACGATGACGGGCTTGCCCGCGCGCAGCGCGTCGAGCACGTCGGGGATCGTGGCGAGGCTCATCGGCCGCCTCCGATCGTGGAGGAGGCGGGCTCGTCGGCGCGCACCTCGAAGCCCGGACCGCTCGGCTCGGCGAGCGACGAGGGCAGGGCGTGGTGCGCGTCGAGGCGCAGCATCCGCTGCACGTGACGCGCGAGCACGTCGGTCTCCAGGTTGACCCGGTCGCCCGGCTCGAGCGCGCCGAGCGTCGTCGCGGCGAGCGTCTCGGGGATGAGCGACACCTCGAACCACGACCCCGCGGGTTCGTCGCCGAGCCCACTCACGGTGAGCGAGACGCCGTCGACCGCGATCGAGCCCTTGTCGACCACGAGGGCGGCGAGGCCCGCCGGGAGCGAGAACCGCACGACGCGCCAGGCGTCTCCCGGTACGATCTCGAGCACCTCGGCGGTGCCGTCGACGTGCCCCTGCACGATGTGGCCGCCGAGGCGGTCGCCGACGAGCGCCGCGCGCTCGAGGTTGACCCGTCGCCCGGCCTCGACCGTGTCGAGCGTCGACATCGCCAGGGTCTGCGCCATGACGTCGGCCGTGAACGACTCGGCGTCGGCGTCGACGACGGTGAGGCACACGCCCGAGACCGCGATCGAGTCGCCGTGGCGGACGCCCTCGACGACCTTCGGTCCTCGGACGGTCACGCGCATGACGTCGGCGGCGGGCTCGACGCGCGTCACTTCGCCGAGCTCCTCGATGATTCCGGTGAACATGTCAGTCAGTCCCTCTCTCGGGTGATGGACTCCCGGTGCCCGGCCGTACGGGGCCGCGCGACGACGAGGAGGTCCTCGCCGAGTCGCACCAGGTCGGTGATGTGGAAGCGTCGGGTGTCGGCGATCGTCGCGACGCCGATGTCGCCGATCGCCGTGCGCGGGCCGCCGATGACGGCGGGCGCGAGGTAGACGAGGAGGTCGTCGGCCAGTCCGGCCGCGAGGAACGCGCTCGCGAGCGTCGGACCTCCCTCGACGAACAGCGAGCGGATGCCGCGGCGCTGGAGTTCCTCGAGGTCGTCGGCGAGCGCGGTGCCGGCCAGCACGACGGGCTCGAGCGGATGGCGCAGGACCGCCGCGTCGGCGGGGATCGCGCGCCGGCCGAACACCACCGGGACGGGCTGGTCGTCGAGCAATGCGCCGTCGTCGTCGCGCGCGGTGAGCGCCGGGTCGTCGGCGAGCACGGTGCCCGTGCCGACCGCGATCGCGTCCGCGGTCGCCCGGCGGCGGTGCACGTCGGCCCGCGCCTCGGCGCCGGTGATCCAGCGGCTCGTCCCATCGGCGGCGGCCACTCGTCCGTCGAGACTCGAGGCCCATTTCAGCGTGACACGGGGGCGCCGCTCGCGGGTGGCGAAGAGCCAGTCCTCGAGGAACGCCTCGACCTCGTCGGCGAGCACGCCGCCGGCGACCTCGACGCCCGCGTCGCGCAGCGTGCGGGCTCCGCCCGCGGAATGGCGACCCGGATCGTCGACCGCGTAGACCACGCGCGCGACCTCGGCGTCGAGGAGCGCCTGCGCGCATGGGCCGGTGCGGCCGACGTGGTTGCACGGCTCGAGCGTGACGACGGCCGTGGCGCCGCGCGCGGCGCCGGGGGCGAGCTTCGACAGCGCGTCGACCTCGGCGTGCGCGGTGCCCGCGCCGCGGTGCCATCCCTCGGCGAGCACGTCGCCGTCGGGGGAGAGGATGACGCAGCCGACCCGGGGGTTCACGCCCCGCGCCGGACCGCGCTCCGCGAGCTCCAGCGCCCGACGCATCGTCGCGGCATCCGTCGCCGCTCGCGTGGCCGTGGTCATCGCCTGTCGCCTGCCTTCCAGGCTCCGGGGCGCCCGGGCAACGCCGGACCGGTCGACGACGCGCATGGCGTCGCCGACACGTGCTGCCTCCCATCCGGACTTTCACCGTCGGTCCCGGAGTTCCACCGGATCAACCGCCCGCGCGCGACCGGATGGTCACGCGCTCGCGGCTCGCGGACTTTCACCGCCGGTTCGGACTTGCACCGACCCCGGAGCACGTTACGTGTTCGATTCTAGGTCAACGCCCCGATGCGGCAGGTATTCCCGGGCTCGCCGCCGCGACGGGCGGTGCGAAGGTCGGGTCCGCCGGCGGTCCTCGCCGGATCGGCGCTCGCTCGGCGCCGGGACGGAGGATGCTCAGCGGCAGGCGCTCGCCGCCGCGATCTGGGCGTCGGTCGGTCGACCGTACGCCTCGATGCCCGCGCCGGGCAGGTCGTAGCCCATACCGATGGCCCACGCCGTCGCCCAGACCTCGTGGTCGCCGCCGAACTCGGCCCCCGTGAAGATCGTCGCGCAGGCCTCGCGCATGACCTGCACGTGCCCGACCTCGTGCACGACGACGGCCTTCGCGTTCTCGTCCCACGACCACGCGTCCTCGATGCTGTGCGTCAGGGAGATGAGCCCCCAGCCCTCGCCGTCTCCGTCCTCGAAGAATTCCGCCGTGCCCGAGTAGTACCCGTCGCTGGCGTAGCCGCCGACCTCGTAGGCCCACTCGACGTCGAACGGGACGCCGAACGCGACCGACCGGGCGAAGTCCTCGATCTCGGCCCGCACCGGGAACTCGACGCGCTCCGCCTCCTCGGCCGCGTGCGACGCGCGCAGCTCGTCGACCGCGGCGGCGAGATCGGCGTACCGGGTGGTGTCGCCCGACGAGACGCCGGGGGAGTGCCGCAGCGCCGCGACGGCGTCCTCGACGGCGACGCGCGACGCGACGGTCGCTGAGGGGTTCTCCTCGATCGCGGCCGCGGTGCGCGCCTCGGCGCCCGCCACGATGGCCTCGGTCGCGTCGGCGATCGCGAGGCTGCCCTCGGCGACGCGATCGCGGGCCGCCTCGTACCGGGCGGACGCCGCCTCGCGCGAGGGGATGAGGCCGATCATCTCCACCACGTCGGCGTACCGTTCCCATGCGGGCGCGAACGTCGAGGGCGCGTCGAGCTCGGCGATGCCCGGGCTCGCCGGGCGATCGGCGATGGCCTCGCCCGCCGCGGAGATGCTCGCCTCCAGGTTCGCGCGATCCTCGTCCGCGACGAGCTCGCCCACGGCGATCGCGACGAGGGCGTCGCCGCGGTCGATCGCGCTCTGCGCGCGCTCGGCGGTCTCCCGGTAGTCGGCGGCGGCCTCGTCGTAGGCGGTGTCGGCGGCGACCCAGGCGGGCCACACCTCGGCGTGGACCACGGTCGCCACGACCTGGTGGCCGACCGCCCAGGCCGCGACGACGCCGGCGACGACGGCCGCGGCGGCGACGCCGCCCATGCGCCGGTCGCGCCGCGGCGCCCGCGGCTCCGGCGGGACCATGACGAACTCGACTGGCTGCTCGGCCAGCGTCGTTCGGTCGGCACCCGCGGGGAAGCCGCCGAACCCGACGCCGCCGGGCGCGGTTCCGTCCGGCGCGGTCTGCTCCGGCGCGTCCGCTCCAGTGACGGTCGGCTGGTCGGCGTCGTGCATCAGGTCCTCTCGCGCGCGCCCGCGCGAGTGGGCGCGAGGGCCAACCTACCGCGACGAGCGCGCGGACGGGGTCACGATTCCGTCGCGTTGTGCTCAGCCTCCGGTGGAGCGCCCGACGTCGGCGGGACGATCCTCGACCAGACGGCGCGCGGTGCCCTCGTCGACGATGAGGTCGGTGATCAGACCCGCGGCGAGGGCGCCCGTCAGTCCGGGCAGCTTCGCCTGCCCCGAGACGACGCAGATCCGCCGCGGCGCGCGGCGCAGCACCGCGAAGTCGGGCCCCGTCGCCCGCGCATTCAGCTCGATGCCGTCGGTCGTGCCGTCCGCCCGGTAGAAGACCGTCGCGACGTCGCCGACGACGCCGACGCGCGAGAGCGCCTCGTAGTCGGCGCGCTCCAGGTAGCCGCCCTGGTAGACGTGGCTCGGCACCTCGGCGAAGGGGGAGCCGATGCCGAAGATCGCGACGTCCATCGACGCCTGCAGGTCGAGCAGGCGGCGCGTGCTGCGCTCGCGCCAGAACGCCTGCTTGGTCGCGGGATCGTCGAAGAACGCCGGCACCGGGAACTGCTGCACGCGCGCACCGAACGCGTCGCCGAAGCGCCGCAGCAGCTCCGAGGCGTAGAGGATGCCGGTGGTGCGGAGGTTGCCAGCGCCGTTCAGCTGCACGATCTCCGAGTTGTGCGTCGCCTTGGGCGCGAGGTGGCGGCTCATCGCGCTCATCGTGGACCCCCACGCGACGCCGATCGTCTGGTTCGAGTCGATGAACCGGCTGAGAATCCGTGCAGCGGAGAGGGCGACGCGCTCGAGCCGGTCGACGTCGCTCGCGTGGTCCGGCACCGGGACGACGTGCGCCGCGACCTCGTGGCGCTCGAGGATCTCCTGCTCGAGCCGGCTCGGCAGGTCGAGCGGCGAGTGGATCGAGATCTCGACGAGGCCGGTCGCGCGGGCGTGGCTCAACAGGCGCGAGACCGAGGATCGCGAGGTGTGCAGCTCCTTCGCGATGGCGTCCATCGTGAGGTCCTGCAGGTAGTACAGGTGGGCCGCGCGCAGCGCGTCCCTGGTCTTGCCGGTCGGCAGTTCATGCCCTGCGCTCGGCCCCGCGGCATCCGTCACGACCATCGGATCCTCCAACTGCACGTTTGTTCATTCGGCTTGCAAGCATGTTCATCGCTGTCACGATGTATTCATCCACAGCCGGGCAGTCCACGCAACCCGGCGTGACCAGCTCGAAAGGACAGCGATGTCGCGCACCACGTCGCCGACGACGAACCGCCCCATGCCCGCCCCCGGCACCCGTGCCGAGATCGCCGCGCTGCGCGCCCGGCCGACCGCCGAGGTCGTCATCATCGGCGGCGGCATCAACGGCATCGCGACCTTCCGCGATCTCGCGCTGCAGGGCGTCGACGTCGTGCTCGTCGAGCGCGACGACTTCGTCTCGGGCGCCTCCGCCGCCTCGAGCCATATGATCCACGGCGGCATCCGCTACCTCGAGAACGGCGAGTTCCGGCTCGTGCAGGAGTCGGTCCAGGAGCGCAACGGCCTCCTTCGGATCGCGCCGCATTACGTGAAGCCCCTGCGAACGACCGTGCCCATCTTCTCGACCTTCTCCGGCATCCTCTCGGCGCCGCTGCGCTTCCTCACGCACCGGCAGGGCAGGCCCGCCGAGCGCGGTGCCGCTCTCATCAAGGCCGGCCTCACGATCTACGACGCGTTCTCGCGCGACGGCGGCTCGGTGCCCCGCCACCGCTTCCTCGGCGCGAGGAAGTCGCTCGCCGAACTGCCGGAACTGAACCCCGATCTGAAGTACACCGTGACCTACTACGACGCGAGCATGCACGACCCCGAGCGCCTCGCGCTCGACGTGCTCTTCGACGGCCTGGCGGCCGGTCCGCACGCCCGAGCGGCGAACGCGCTCGAGGCCGTCGGGCTCGGCGCCGAGGGCGTCCGCGTCCGCGACGGGCTCACTGGCGAGGAGTTCGACCTCGCCGCCGATGTCGTCGTGAACACGTCCGGCCCCTGGACCGACCTCACCAACGAACAGCTCGGCCGCGACACGCGCTTCATGGGCGGCACCAAGGGCTCGCACATCGTGCTCGAGAACGACGAACTGCTCGCCGCCACCGGCGGGCGCGAGATCTTCTTCGAGCACGAGGACGGCCGCATCGTGCTCATCTACCCGCTCAAGGGGCGCGTCATGGTCGGCACGACCGACCTCGAGCACGACATGCGCGAGCCCGCGATCTGCACCGAGGAGGAGGTCGACTACTTCTTCGACCTCGTCGCGCACGTCTTCCCGGGCATCGCGGTCGACCGCTCGCAGATCGTGTTCCGCTTCTCCGGCGTACGGCCACTGCCGCGTCACGACGACACCCAGCCCGGCTTCGTGAGCCGTGACTACCGCATCGAGCGGGCGGATGTCGCGGAGCGCCCCGGCACGACCCTGCTGAGTCTCGTCGGCGGCAAGTGGACGACGTTCCGCGCCCTGGCCGAGCACCTCTCCGACGAGGTCCTCGGACTCCTCGGCCGCGAGCGCGCCAGGTCGACGAAGGGCCTGCCGATCGGCGGCGGCGCCGGCTTCCCGGTGACCGATGCCGAGCGCCTGGTGTGGATCGTCGGGCACGGCGACGGCGTGGGCCGAGAGCGGGCGGAGGTGCTGCTCGAGCGCTACGGCACGCGCGGCGAGCAGATCATCGAGGCGGTCGAGGATGCGACGGAGACGCCGCTCGCCGACGCGCCCGCCTACTCACGCGAGGAGATCGCCTGGCTCGCGGCCCACGAGCGCGTCGTGCACCTGCTCGACGTCGTGCTCCGCCGCACGAGCCTCGCGTTCACCGGCGCGGTGACCACCGGCCTGCTCGTCGAGCTCGCCGACGTCGTGGGCGAGGTGCTCGGCTGGACGGACGTGCGGCGCCGCGACGAGGTCGAATCGACACGCCGCGTGCTCGCCGAACGCCACGGCGTGACGCTCGAGTCGCCCGTCACGGCGTGAGTCGCGCCCGGGGTCGCGGCGCGGTCGGTCTCGGCTCGCCTCGGCCCGCGGCACGCGAATCTGCACGGATGTGCACGCGGAACGCCCGCTGACCGGCGGATTCCGCGAGTACGTTTCATCGGGGCCGCTCGATCGCGGCCCAGAGCGGCGGTCCGCCCCCGGGCCGCCGGGTCCTACCCAGAAAGGTCAACGTGGACAATCTCGGAGTGCTGTTCCTCTCGGAACTCGTCGGCACCGCCATGCTCGTGCTGCTCGGCTGCGGCGTCGTCGCGAACGTCGCCCTGGCGAAGAACAAGGGCTACAACGGCGGGTTCCTCATGGTCAACATCGGCTGGGGCCTCGCGGTCTTCGCCGGTGTCATCGTCGCCTACGCATCGGGCGCGCACATCAACCCGGCCGTCACGCTCGGACTCGTCGCCAACGGCGCGACCGAGTTCGGCAACCCGGCGTTCGGGACCACCGTGCCCGTCACGATCGTCAGCGTCCTGACGTTCATCGCCGCGCAGCTGATCGGCGCGATCCTCGGCGCGATCATCGTCTGGCTCGGATACAAGCAGCACTTCGACGAGGAGCCGCAGGCGGCGACCAAGCTCGCGGTGTTCTCGACCGGTCCCGCCATCCGCTCGTACGGATGGAACCTCGTGACCGAGATCATCGGCACGTTCGTGCTGGTCTTCGTCGTCATCGGCTTCGGCCGCAACGGCGACGCCTCCGGTCTCGCGGCGCTCGGCGCCCTGCCCGTCGCCCTCCTGGTCATCGGGATCGGCGCCTCCCTGGGTGGCCCGACCGGCTACGCGATCAACCCGGCCCGTGACCTCGGACCTCGCATCGCGCACGCCATCCTCCCGATCGCCGGCAAGGGCGGCAGCGACTGGTCCTACTCCTGGGTCCCGATCGTCGGCCCCATCATCGGCGGCGTGCTCGCCGGATGGGCCGCGCTCGTCGCGCTCCCCGTGCTCGGCTGAGGCCGACGCATCCCGAACCCCCTTCATCCCATCACCCACTGACAGCAACGGAGTTCTCAGATGGCCGACTACATCCTCGCGATCGACCAGGGCACGACCTCGTCACGCGCGATCATCTTCGACAAGGCCGGTTCGATCGTCTCGACCGGGCAGCTCGAGCACGAGCAGATCTTCCCCAAGGCCGGCTGGGTCGAACACGACCCGAAGGAGATCTGGAACAACACCCGCGAGGTGATCGGCCAGGCCCTCGGCAAGGCCGACCTCACCCGCCACGACATCGCCGCGGTCGGCATCACCAACCAGCGCGAGACCGCGGTGGTCTGGGACCGCAACACCGGCGAGCCCGTGTACAACGCGATCGTCTGGCAGGACACCCGGACCCAGCCCATCGTCGACCGCCTCGCGGCCGACGGCGGCGTCGAACGCTTCAAGCAGGACGTCGGTCTCCCGCTCGCGACCTACTTCTCGGGCACCAAGATCGTGTGGATCCTCGAGAACGTCGACGGCGCGCGTGAGAAGGCCGAGGCCGGCGACCTGATGTTCGGCACCACCGACACCTGGGTCCTCTGGAACCTCACCGGCGGGGTCGACGGCGGCGTGCACGCGACGGATGTCACCAATGCGAGCCGCACGATGTTCATGGACCTCGAGTCGCTCTCCTGGCGGGACGACATCCTCGAGGCGTTCGGCGTGCCGCGCTCGATGATGCCCGAGATCCGGTCCTCCTCCGAGGTCTACGGCACGGTGGAATCCTCGAGCCTGCTCCGCGAGGTCCCCGTCGCGGGCATCCTCGGCGACCAGCAGGCCGCGACCTTCGGCCAGGCGGCGTTCGACGCCGGCGAGGCGAAGAACACCTACGGCACGGGCAACTTCCTCATCTTCAACACGGGCGAGGAGATCGTCCACTCGAAGAACGGGCTGCTCACGACCGTCGGCTACAAGCTCGGCGACCAGCCGGTGCACTACGCGCTCGAGGGCTCGATCGCGGTGACCGGATCGCTCGTGCAGTGGCTGCGCGACAACCTCGGGCTCATCTCGTCGGCCCCCGAGGTCGAGGAGCTCGCGAAGACCGTCGAGGACAACGGCGGCGCGTACTTCGTGCCCGCCTTCTCGGGGCTCTTCGCCCCGTACTGGCGTCCGGACGCACGCGGTGCGCTCGTGGGCCTGACCCGCTACGTGAACAAGGGGCACATCGCGCGGGCGGCACTCGAGGCGATCGCGTTCCAGACGCGCGACGTCGTGGAAGCCGTGAACGCCGATGCGGGGATCGACCTCACGGAACTGCGCGTCGACGGCGGCGCGACGGCCAACGACACGCTGCTGCAGTTCCAGGCCGACATCCTCGGCGTGCCCGTCGTCCGCCCGGTCGTCGCCGAGACGACCGCGCTCGGCGCCGCCTACGCGGCAGGCCTCGCGGTCGGCTTCTGGGGCAATCTGGATGACCTTGCTGAGAACTGGCAGGAGGACCGCCGCTGGGAGCCGTCGATGGACGACGCCGAGCAGGCGCGCCTCGTGCGCAACTGGAAGAAGGCCGTCACCAAGACCCTCGACTGGGTCGACGACGACGTCCGCTGAGGCGGGCGGGATGACACGGGCCGGGCGCGCGGGAAGGCGCCCGGCCCGTTTCCGCGCCCGCGGCGCTACTCGACCACCATGCGGCCCGCGAGCAGGGGCGCGAGCTCGGCCAGCGTGCGGATCTCGAGCACGCCCGCCGCTGCGGCATCCGTCGCCTCGGGCTCAGCGGGCCGCTCGCCCGACCGGTTGAGCCACACGCCGACCAGGCCCGCCTCGACCGCGCCGATCGCATCCGTGCGCAGCCGGTCGCCGACGTACGCGGCGCGGGTGACGCCACCGTCGGCCGCGAAGCGCGCCACCGCGACCTCGAAGATGCGGTGGTCGGGCTTGGTCACCCCTTCGGCGCCGGATGCCACGAGGTGCTCGATCCGCCCCGGATGCCCGACCTCGAGCCCGAGCCGCACGAGCTTGGCGAGCTGGAAGTCGGCCTCGCCGTTCGTGATGATGCCGAACCGCACGCCGGGCAGCGCCGACTCGAGCGCCTCGAATGCGGGCATGACGTCGTCGTGCAGGGCCCACGACTCGCGGTAGCGCTCGAAGTAGCGGGCGAACCACGCACCCGCGGCGTCGCCGTCGAGCGCGTCGCCGTGGGCGAGCGCGAACTCGGCCGCGCGGGCCCGCCGCTGCTCCTCGAACGTCAGCTCGCCGGCGAGGTACGCGTGGTAGTGGCGCTCCTCGAGTTCGTGCCAGAGTTCCCGCGCCTCGACCATCGCACCCTCGTCGGCCGGGTACCCGCGTTCGCGGAGGTGCAGCACGATGCCCGCCGCGACGGCCTCCCGGTGCGCCATGAGCGTGTCGTCGAGGTCGAACAGCACGACCGGCCGACCGCCGCGAGGCGCATCGGCGCCGTGCGGCGGTCGGCCGTGCGACTCGGCGGGGGTCACGAGCGGCGCAGGAACCCGACCCGGTCGTACACCGTCGCGAGCGTCCGCTCGGCTCGCTCCGACGCCTTCTCGGCGCCGATCGCCAGCAACCGGTCGAGCTCGGCCGGGTCCTGCATGAGCTCGAGCGTGCGCTCGCGGATCGGTGCGACGCGCTCGACGACCACCTCGGCGAGGTCCTTCTTCAGGTCGCCGTAGCCCCTGCCGTCGTACTCCGCCTCGAGCGCGGGGATCGAGCGCCCCGTCACGGTCGCGTAGATGTCGAGCAGGTTCGCGATGCCGGGCTTCGCCTGCGGGTCGTAGCGGATGTCGCGCTCGGTGTCGGTCACGGCGCTGCGGATGCGCTTGGCGATCACCTTCGGATCGTCCATGAGGTTGATGAGTCCGTTGGGGCTCGCCGCCGACTTCGACATCTTGGCGGTCGGCTCCTGGAGGTCGTAGATGCGGGCCGACTCCTTCGGGATCATCGCCTCCGGCACGACGAACGTGTCGCCGTAGCGCGAGTTGAAACGCCCGGCGAGGTCGCGCGTGAGCTCGAGGTGCTGGCGCTGGTCGTCGCCGACGGGCACGAGGTGCGTCCCGTAGAGGAGGATGTCGGCTGCCATCAGCACCGGGTAGGTGAAGAGCCCGACCGTCGTGGACTCCGAGCCGTAGCGCGCCGACTTGTCCTTGAACTGCGTCATCCGGCCCGCCTCGCCGAAGCCGGTGAGCGTGCCGAGCACCCACGCGAGCTCGGTGTGCGCGGGCACGTGCGACTGCACGAACAGCGTCGAGCGTGCAGGGTCGACCCCAGCGGCGAGGTACTGGGCGGCCGTGCGCCGGGTGGCCTCGCGGAGCGTCGCCGGCTCCTGCTGCACGGTGATCGCGTGGAGGTCGACGACGCAGTAGATCGGGTCGTGGTCGTCCTGCAGCGCGACCCAGTTCACCAGGGCGCCGAGGTAGTTGCCGAGGTGGAGCGAGTCGCCCGACGGCTGCATGCCGGAGAAGACGACGGGGCGTGCGGTGTTCATCGTGGTGTGGGGGTCCTTCGGTCTCAGATGGCGTAGTCGACGACGACGGGAGCGTGGTCGGACCATCGCTCGTCGTAGGCGTCGGCGCGATCGACGGCGTACGAGACCATCGCGTCGGCGAGCGCCGGGGTCGCGAGCTGGTAGTCGATGCGCCATCCGCTGTCGTTGTCGAACGCCTTCCCGCGCCACGACCACCACGTGTAGGGGCCGGGGGCCTCGCCGGCGGAGCGCCGGCCCAGGTCGATCCAGCCGAGGCCGGCGCCGGCGTTGTAGCCCTCCTCGCCCTCGGCGCCCATGAAGCGGTCGAAGTACGCGCGCTCCTCGGGCAGGAACCCGGCGCGCTTCACGTTGCCCTTCCAGTTCTTGATGTCGAGGGTGCGGTGGCCCACGTTCAGGTCGCCGACGACCACGGCCAGCTCGTGCGACGCGAGTTCCGACATCCGCTCGCTCATCGCATCGAGGAAGCGGTACTTGTCGACCTGCTTCGGCGTCTCGGCCTCGCCGGACGGCACGTAGCAGCTGACCACGGTGACGATGCGGTCGTTCACCTCGTAGTCGGCCTCGAGCCAACGCCCGGCCGTGTCGTGGTCGGCGGTGCCGAGCTCGACCCGGTGGATGCGCGCACCCGATCGGCTCGCGATCGCGACGCCCGCGCGGCCCTTCGCGGTCGCGGGGTCGTGCAGGATGCTCCACTCGTCGCCGAGCAGTGCCGCGAGGTCGTCGGTGGACGCGCGCACCTCCTGCATCGCGAGGATGTCGACGTCGCGCGCGGCGAGCCAGTCGCCCATGCCGCGGCGGAACGCCGCCCTGACCCCGTTCACGTTGGCGCTGACGATCCGGAGCGGGGAGGCGGAGGGCATGCCTACGATCCTAGGCGAGGCCACCCCCACGGCCGTTCCCGTTCAGCCACCTGGGCTTGGCCGGCGGGGGCGGGGGCGGGGCGGACGCCTCGAGCTCGTCGAGGTCGCGCCTGGCCTTCGCCAGTCGACGGCCCGCGGGCACCCGCTCGTACCATCGGGCGGTCTCGGCCGCCGTCCGCGCCTCACGGACGCGCACGCGCGCGGCCGTGAGCAGCGCGTCGTACTCGCGTTGGCGTCGCTCCGCCTCGAGCTCCGCCGCAGTCACGCGGCGGAGCGACTCGTTCCGGTCCCACGCCTCGACCGCGATCCACGCGGCGGCGACCAGGATGATGATGCTCGCGATGCGGAACCACAGGAGCAGCGCGACGATCACCGTGAAGGTCGCGAGCAGCGGATTGCTGCCGGCCCACGACAGCACCCAGCCTCCGAGCAGCTGGAGCACGCTGAGGGCCGCCGAACCGAGCAGCGAACCGGTCCACATCCGGCGCCACGGCATCTCCGCCCCCGACAGGAAGCGGAACATGACCGCGAGTGCGAGCGTGTCGATGACGAACACGACGAGGATGGCGCCGAACTGGAGGCCGACCCGCACGACCGGCGACTCCACCGTGAGGTCCACCCCCAACAGGCCGAAGAGCCAGTCGAGGAAGCCCGTGGCGACGATCGACAGGACTGCGGCGATGAGGATGGCAAGGCCGAACATGAACGCCGCGGCGAAGTCGCGCGCCTTGAGGTAGAGGTAGGCGCGGTCGTCCTTGGGCAGCAGGAAGATGCTGCGCACCGCCATGCGGGCGTACGTCACCCAGCCGATGGCGGTCCAGATCAGGCCGCCGAGGGCGACGGCGCCCGTCCAGCCGAACAGGCTCGTGCTCGCCGTCGCCGCCTCCTGCAGGTCCTCGGTGCTGATCACGCCGTTCGGACCGACCAGGCCGGGGGCATAGGTGTTGATGAGCAGCAGGAGCGCGTTCAGCGTCTCCGTGTCCCCGAGCAGCCAGATGCCCGCGACGGCGAACACGATGTACACCGCCGCGAAGACCGCGAACAGCGACTGGTAGCTCATGCCCGCCGTGAGCAGGAAGCCGTTCCGCTGCAGGAAGTGGCGCCAGACGCGCACGGGGAAGAGGGCCATGACGCGCTGCGTCAGGCGTTCCATGCGCGTGATGGGCTCGTCGAAGCGCTCGAGGATCGGCGCGCTCGCCGCCTCGAACCGCTCGCGCACGCGCTCGGTCGGCGGCTTGCCGGTCGCCGGCTTCCCGGCGGGCGGTGCTCCGGGGGCCGGCTCCTCGTCGACCCGCAGCCCGGTCGGCGCTCTCCCGTCGCTCGGCTTCCCGTTCGGCCGCTTCCCGTTCGGCGGTTCCCCGCTCGCGGACGTCTCGGACATGGGCGCGGTGCCGGAGCCCGGCCCGGCCGGCGCAGCGCCGCCCGGCCGCGCGGAACCCCCGCCGCGTCCCCGTCCGCGATCGCTCACACGATCACCCTAGCGAGCGGATGCCGCCGAGGATCGGCGCGCACGCGGCATCCGCCCGGAACGACGGAGGGCCGGTGCTCGCGCACCGGCCCCTCCGTCTCGTCATGGTCCCCGATCGCGTCAGGGCGTGCCGCGGAGGATGGCCTGCTTGACCTCGGCGATCGCCTTGGTCACCTCGATGCCGCGGGGGCACGCGTCGGTGCAGTTGAAGGTCGTGCGGCAACGCCACACGCCCTCCTTGTCGTTCAGGATGTCGAGGCGCACCTTCGCCTCGTCGTCGCGCGAGTCGAAGATGAAGCGGTGCGCGTTCACGATCGCGGCCGGGCCGAAGTACTGCCCGTCGGTCCAGAACACCGGGCACGACGAGGTGCACGCGGCGCACAGGATGCACTTGGTCGTGTCGTCGAACCGGGCGCGCGACGCGACGTCCTGGATGCGCTCCTTGCCGGGCTCGGGAGCGGTGGACGCCTGGAGGAACGGCTGCACCTCGCGGTAGCTGGCGAAGAAGGGCTCCATGTCGACCACGAGGTCCTTCTCGAGCGGAAGGCCCTTGATCGCCTCGACGTAGATGGGCTTCGAGATGTCGAGGTCCTTGATGAGCGTCTTGCACGCCAGGCGGTTGCGGCCGTTGATGCGCATCGCATCGGACCCGCAGATGCCGTGCGCGCACGACCGGCGGAAGGTCAGCGAGCCGTCCTGCTCCCACTTGATCTTGTGCAGCGCGTCGAGCACGCGGTCGGTCGCGTACATCTCGACATCGAAGTCCTGCCAGCGCGGCTCGGTGTCGACGTCGGGGTCGAAGCGGCGGATCAGGAACGTGACGGTGAACGACTTCGTCGCGGCATCCGTCGACGTCGTCTCGAGCGTGGCGGTCGTCACGTCAGTACTTCCTCTCCATCGGCTGGTATCGGGTGATGGTCACCGGCTTCCAGTCGAGCCGGATGTGGTCGGACGCGACCGACGAGTGCGCGTCGCCCGACAGGTAGGCCATCGTGTGCTGCATGAACCTCTCGTCGTCGCGGTTCGGGAAGTCGTCGCGCATGTGGCCGCCCCGGCTCTCCTCGCGGTTGCGGGCGGAGGCCACGACGACCTCGGCGAGGTCGAGGAGGAAGCCGAGCTCGACGGCTTCGAGCAGGTCGGTGTTGAACCGCTTGCCCTTGTCCTGCACGGCGATGTTCCGGTATCGGTCGCGGAGGCCCGCGATGACCTCGGCGACGTGGTCGAGGGACTCGCTCGTGCGGAACACCTGCGCGCCCTTGTCCATCTCGTCCTGCAGTTCCTTGCGGATCGCGGCGATCCGCTCGGTGCCGTTCGAGTCGCGGAGGGTCTCGAGCATGCGGCGGATGTCGCCGGCCGGATCCTCGGGCAGCGGGGTGAAGTCGACGCCCGAGTTGACGTACTCGACCGCGTTGCGGCCGGCGCGCTTGCCGAAGACGTTGATGTCGAGCAGCGAGTTGGTGCCGAGGCGATTCGAGCCGTGCACCGACACGCAGGCGCACTCGCCCGCGGCGTAGAGGCCGGGGACGACCGTGGTGTTGTCGCTCAGCACCTCGGCCTTCACGTTGGTCGGGATTCCGCCCATCGCGTAGTGCGCGGTCGGCATCACGGGGACCGGCTCGTACACCGGGTCGACGCCGAGGTACGTGCGCGCGAACTCGGTGATGTCGGGGAGCTTGGTCTCCAGCACCTCGGCGCCGAGGTGGGTGCAGTCGAGCAGGACGTAGTCCTTGTCGGGGCCGGCGCCGCGGCCCTCCGCGACCTCCTGGACCATGCAGCGGGCGACGATGTCGCGGGGCGCGAGGTCCTTGATGGTGGGGGCGTAGCGCTCCATGAACCGCTCGCCCGAGGCGTTGCGGAGGATGGCACCCTCACCGCGGGCGCCCTCGGTGAGGAGGATGCCGAGGCCCGCGAGGCCGGTCGGGTGGAACTGGAAGAACTCCATGTCCTCCAGCGGCAGGCCCTTGCGCCAGATGATGCCGACGCCGTCACCGGTGAGGGTGTGCGCGTTCGAGGTCGTCTTGTAGATCTTGCCGAAGCCG
The DNA here is from genome assembly GCF_052748445.2 of Agromyces molybdatiresistens. Classification (NCBI taxonomy): domain Bacteria; kingdom Bacillati; phylum Actinomycetota; class Actinomycetes; order Micrococcales; family Microbacteriaceae; genus Agromyces; species Agromyces molybdatiresistens. The sequence goes on from NZ_CM188258.1 coordinate 1,319,342, forward strand.
CCGGTCGCGAAGACGACCGCCTTGGCCTGGAAGACGTGGAGCTCGCCCGTGGCGAGCTCGTACGCGACGATGCCCGACGGCTGCCGGCTGGTCGTGCCATCGCCGGCGTCGACCTCGGTCATGATCAGGTCGAGCGCGTAGAACTCGTTGTAGAACTCGATGCCGAGCTTGACGCAGTTCTGGAACAGCGTCTGCAGGATCATGTGGCCCGTGCGGTCGGCCGCGTAGCACGCTCGACGGACCGGCGCCTTGCCGTGGTCGCGGGTGTGGCCGCCGAACCGCCGCTGGTCGATCTTGCCCTCGGGCGTCCGGTTGAACGGCAGGCCCATGTTCTCGAGGTCGATGACCGCGTCGATGGCCTCCTTCGCGAGGATCTCGGCGGCGTCCTGGTCGACCAGGTAGTCGCCGCCCTTGATCGTGTCGAAGGTGTGCCACTCCCAGCTGTCCTCCTCGACGTTCGCGAGCGCGGCGGCCATGCCGCCCTGGGCCGCACCCGTGTGGGAGCGCGTCGGGTACAGCTTCGAGATGACCGCGGTCTTCGCGCCGGGTCCGGCCTCGATCGCCGCCCGCATGCCGGCGCCGCCGGCGCCGACGATCACGATGTCGTACTGGTGGTGGTGGACGCCGTCGACGACCGTCGTCTCGACGTGGTTCTCGCTGGTCACGTGTCTCCTATGCGGCGGGGCAGAACGAGGGGAGCAGCTCGGCGGGCGAGCCTGCGGGGCACGGGTCGAAGGTGAACACGACGAGGGTGCCGAGGACGAGCAGCACCACGGTCGAGACGAGCAGTGCGCCCTTCAGGATCCGCTGCACGCCCCCGGGGTTCGTGTAGTCGTTGACGATGGTCCGCATGCCGTTGGCGCCGTGGATGAGTGCGAGCCACAGCATCAGCACGTCCCACCACTGCCAGAACGGGTCGGCCCACTTGCCGCCCACGAAGCCGAAGTCGATGGCCTTGACGCCCTCGCCGACCATCAGGTTGACGAAGAGGTGCCCGAAGACCAGGACGATCAGCACCACGCCCGAGGCGCGCATGTAGATCCAGCCCCACTTCTCGAGGTTGACGCCGCGCTTGGGGGCGGGTCGAGCGGGGGTGCGCGGGGATTCGATGACGGTCATCTCTGCGCTCCTAGTGGCTGAAGACGTTCATGAGGTGCCGGGGCACGAAGGCGAGCATCGTCACGACCCAGAGGGCGATCACGACGTAGAAGAGGACCTTCTGGTTCCGGGTCGCCCACGACCAGAAGTCGACGAGGATGACGCGAAGGCCGTTGAACGCGTGGAACACGATCGCGCCGACGAGCGCGACCTCGCCGAGGCCCATGATCGGCGTCTGGTACGTGCCGATGACGGCGTTGTAGGCCTCGGGGCTCACGCGCACGAGCGCGGTGTCGAGGATGTGCACGAGGAGGAAGAAGAAGATCGCCACCCCGGTGATGCGGTGCAGCACCCACGACCACATGCCCTCTCGGCCGCGATAGAGCGTGCCGCCCGGCTTCTGCTTCGCCGGCTTCTCGGGTGCGATCGGGGTCCGTGTCGTCGTAGCTGACATGGACGTCCCTCCTGGCGGTGTGCGTCGCCCGTCTGCGGGCATGACGGGACCGATGGCCCGCGTCCGAGTCTAGTGCGCCCGCGGAGGTGCTCCGGTCGCCGTGGTGTCGAGGCTCCGGCCCTCGGCTGTCCCTCGCGGCCCGCGGCTATCCTGATCGGATGCGACAGGCTCCCCTCGACCGCTTCTACAGCGTCATCCCCGCCGGTGGTGTGGGATCCCGGCTCTGGCCGCTCTCGCGCGCCGACGCGCCGAAGTTCCTGCACGACCTCACCGGCTCGGGGCAGACGCTGCTCCGCGACACCTGGGACCGGCTCGTCCCGCTCTCCGGCGAGCAGCGCATCATGATCGTCACCGGGCGCGCGCATCGCGCGGCCGTCGAGGCCCAGCTGCCCGAGCTCTCCGACGAGAACGTCGTCCTCGAGAGCGAGCCGCGCGACTCGACCGCGGCCATCGGCCTGGCGGCCGCGATCCTCGAACGACGCGAGCCGGATGTGATCATCGGCTCGTTCGCGGCCGACCACGTCATCTCGGGGACGGCGCTCTTCCGCGACGCCGTCACGTCGGCGGTGGCCGCCGCGGACGCGGGCTACATCACGACCATCGGCATCACGCCGACCGAGCCCGCCGTGGGGTTCGGCTACATCGAGTGCGGCGACGCCCTCGACATCCCGGGCACGCGTGAGGTCACCGCCGTGTCGAGTTTCGTGGAGAAGCCCGATCTCGAGACGGCGCGCCGGTACCTCGAGGGCGGGCGCCACCTCTGGAACGCGGGCATGTTCATCGCCCGGGCCGACCGCCTGCTCGAGGAGCTGGCGCTGACGAAGCCCGACCTGCACGCGGGCCTCCTCGAGCTCGCCGAGGCATGGGACGACTCGGAGGCACGCGGTCCCGCCGTCGACCGCATCTGGCCGAGGCTCGAGAAGATCGCGATCGACTACTCGATCGCCGAACCCGCCGCCGAGCGCGGTCGGCTCGCCGTGGTCCGGGCCCACTTCCAGTGGGACGACGTCGGCGACTTCGCCTCGCTCGCGAAACTCAACACCGCGGGCCGCTCCGGCGAGCTGGCGATCCTCGGAGAGCACGCGCGTGTCCTCTCCGACGCCTCGAGCGGTATCGTCGTGAGCCGAGCCGACCGGGTGATCAGCCTGATCGGCGTGAAGGACATCGTGGTCGTCGACACGCCCGATGCGCTGCTCGTGACCACGAGCGAGCACGCGCAACGGGTGAAGGCCGTCGTGGACGCGCTGCGCCTCGGCGGATCGAGCGACGTGCTGTAGGCACGGAAGGGTGGTCGGGCGGATGTCGCTGCGACGGGTCGTCACGTTCGGTACCGCGCTCGCCGCGGCATCCCTGCTGCTCGCGGGCTGTGCGCCAGCGCCCGAGGGCGGGGACGACGCGGATGCCGCCGGGTGCGTCCGCATGGTCACCAACTCGGGAGGGCTCGAGGACCGCTCGTTCAACCAGTCGAGCTGGGAGGGCCTGCAGCGGGCCGAGGACGAGCTCGGCGTCGAGGCCGAGGCGCTCGTGTCGACGAGCGAGACCGACCTGGCGCCGAACGTGCGGCAGGCGGTCGATTCCGGATGCGGGCTCGTCGTGACCGTCGGCTGGGAGCTCGCCGAGTCGACCCTCGCCGAAGCCGAGGCGAATCCCGACGTCTCCTTCGCCATCGTCGACGAGACGGTCGACGCCGAGAACGTCAAGCCGGTCGTCTTCGACACCGCGCAGGCGTCCTTCCTCGCCGGCTACCTCGCCGCCGGCGTCTCCCGGACGGGCGTCGTCGCCACGTTCGGCGGCGGCAACCAGCCACCGGTGACGCTGTTCATGGACGGCTTCGTCGACGGCGTCGCGAGGTACAACGAGCTGCACGGCGCCGACGTGCGCGCGCTCGGCTGGAGCAAGGAGGAGCAGGACGGCTCCTTCACCGGCGACTTCGAGGACATCAACAAGGGGAAGGTCCTCGCCGAGGGCTTCATCGGCCAGGGAGCCGACGTCATCCTTCCGGTCGCCGGCCAGGTCGGCGAGGGGGCTGCGGCCGCGGCGGTCGAGGCCGGGGGCGTCTCGGTGATCTGGGTCGACAGCGACGGCTACGAGACCCTGCCGGCCGAGTTCCGTCCGGTCGTGCTCACGAGCGTCCTGAAGAACACGCAGCAGGCGATGGTCGACATCGTCGAGGCCGTGCAGGCCGGCTCGTTCACGAACGAGCCCTATGTGGGCACGCTCGAGAACGGCGGCGTCGAGATCGCCCCGTACCACGATCTCGAGTCGCTCGTGACGCCCGGTCTGCAGGGCGAGATCGACGGCCTGCGGCAGGCGATCATCGCCGGCGAGCTCGTCGTGGAGTCGCCCTCCGCACCCTGAGTGTCCCCTGCTCGGGGGAGCCCGGATCCTGCTCATATGAGCAGAATGTCGCGGCTTCATAACCTTTGCCCGGTCCGGGTCGGACGGCCCATGGCGCCGGTCGAAACATTGGGTAACGTGACCTCACGGTCCCCGAGACCGTTCGGGGTGCACTGTCTTTTGGAGGACACTGTGACGTTCACGTTCAAGAAGGCCGCTGTCGGCGGCCTCGCGACCATCGGCGCGGTCGCGCTCCTCGCAGGCTGCGCGTCGGCTCCCGAGGAGACCGAAGGCGACGGCGGCGAGGCGCTCGACTACCTGCCCTGCATGGTCTCCGACGCCGGTGGCTTCGACGACAAGTCGTTCAACCAGCTGGGCCGCGAGGGCCTCGAGCGCGCCTCCGAGGAGCTCGGCGTCGAGCCGACGCTCGTCGAGTCGGCGGCCGAGACCGACTACGCCTCGAACCTGCAGAGCCTCGTCGACCAGGGCTGCAACACGATCGTCACCGTCGGCTTCCTGCTCGCGCCGGCCGCCCTCGAGTCGGCGACCGCGAACCCCGACCTGGAGTACGTCTCGATCGACGACACCGTCGACCAGGACTTCGACGGCACGACCGACGCCGAGAACATCAAGCCGATCATCTTCGACACCGCGCAGGCGGCGTTCCTCGCCGGCTACCTCTCGGCCGGCATGAGCGAGACCGGCGCCGTCGGCACCTACGGCGGCATCAACATCCCGACCGTGTCGATCTTCATGGACGGCTTCGCCCAGGGCGTCGAGTACTACAACGAGGAGAACGGCGCCGACGTCCAGGTGCTCGGCTGGGACCGCGAGGCGCAGGACGGCTCGTTCACCGGCGGCTTCGAGGCCAACGACACCGCTCGTCAGGTCGCGCAGGGCCTCATCGACCAGAACATCGACGTGCTCCTGCCCGTCGGCGGCCCGATCTACCAGTCGGGTGCCGCGGCGATCCGCGACTCCGGCCGCGACATCATGCTGCTCGGCGTCGACGCCGACGTGTACGAGACCGACCCGTCGGTCGGCGACCTGCTCCTCACCTCGATCCGCAAGGGCATCGACGTGGGCGTCGAGGACGCGATCGTCGCCGCCGGCAACGGCGAGTTCGACGCGGAGCCGTTCATCGGCACGCTCGAGAACGAGGGCGTCGGCCTCGCGCCGTTCCACGACTTCGAGGACGCGGTTCCGGCCGACCTGTCGTCGAAGCTCGACGAGCTCCGGCAGATGATCATCGACGGCGACATCACCGTCGAGTCCTACCTGGCCGGCTGAGCCGACCGGATCACGGAGGGAGGCCGGTCGGGTACCGGCCTCCCTCCGGCATTCCCGGGCGCTGTTGAGCACGCCCTCCAACATCTGAGCAGCTCGCAACGCTCATCGGCGCACTTCGGCGCACGACCGCTGAGAATCCGGGCGCGATCATTAGGATCGGTGGCATGAAACTCGAACTCCGAGGAATCACGAAGAAGTTCGGTTCCCTGGTGGCGAACGACCACATCGACCTCACCGTCGAGGCGGGGGAGATCCACTGCCTCCTCGGAGAGAACGGGGCCGGCAAGTCGACGCTGATGAACGTCCTCTACGGGCTGTACCGGGCGGACGAGGGCGAGATCCTCCTCGACGACAAGCTGCAGCACTTCGAGGGCCCCGGCGACGCAATGCGCGCGGGCATCGGCATGGTCCACCAGCACTTCATGCTCATCCCGGTGTTCACCGTCGCGGAGAACGTGATGCTCGGTCACGAGGAGACCCGGACCGGCGGACTCATCGACCTCGCCGCCGCGCGGCGCAAGGTCCGCGAGATCAGCGAGCGCTTCGGCTTCGACGTCGATCCCGACGCGCTCGTCGACGACCTGCCGGTCGGCGTGCAGCAGCGGGTCGAGATCATCAAGGCCCTCTCGCGCGACGCGCGCGTGCTCGTGTTCGACGAGCCGACGGCCGTGCTCACGCCCCAGGAGACGGACGAGCTCATGGGCATCATGCGCCAGCTCAAGGAGTCCGGGGCGTCGATCGTGTTCATCACGCACAAGCTCCGCGAGGTCCGCGAGGTCGCCGACCGCATCACCGTCGTCCGGCTCGGCAAGGTCGTCGGCGAGGCGGAACCGACGGCGACCAACGCCGAACTCGCTTCGCTCATGGTCGGCCGCGCGGTCGAGCTGACGGTGCAGAAGGAGGAGCCGGACCTCGGCGAGGAGGCCCTGCAGGTCGAGAACCTCACGGTGATCGACCCGATCGGCCAGCTCGTCGTGAACGACGTGAGCTTCTCCGTGCGGCGCGGCGAGATCCTCGCCGTCGCGGGCGTCCAGGGCAACGGCCAGACCGAGCTCACCGAGGCGCTCGTCGGGCTCCAACCCCGGGTGCAGGGCTCCATCCGAGTCGACGGCCAGGACGTGACGCGCCACTCGGTACGGCGCATCCTCGAGGCCGGCGTCGGGTTCGTGCCCGAGGATCGGACCGAGGACGGCCTCGTCGGCGAGTTCTCGGTCGCGGAGAACCTGATGCTCGACCGCGCCGGCGGCGAGCCCTTCGTCAGGGCCGGGAACGTCCAGCGCGGCTTCCTGGCCGAGTTCGCCAGGGAGAAGGTCGCCGAGTTCGACGTCCGCACCCCCGGCATCGACACCAAGGCGGGTCGGCTCTCCGGCGGCAACCAGCAGAAGGTCGTGCTCGCCCGCGAGCTCAGCCGCGACCTGAACCTCCTCGTCGCCGCGCAGCCGACGCGCGGCGTCGACGTGGGGTCGATCGAGTTCATCCACAAGCGCATCGTCGAGACGCGCGACGCCGGGGTCCCCGTGGTCGTGGTGTCGACCGAGCTCGACGAGGTCACGGCCCTGGCCGACCGGATCATGGTCATGTACCGCGGCAGGGTCGTGGGGATCGTGCCCGGCGACACGCCCCGTGAGGTGCTCGGCCTGATGATGGCCGGCGAGAGCCCGGCGGCGCCAGGCGGCGCCCCCACCCCCGAAGGAGCCGCCGCATGAGCGACCGCAACGACCCCGACGTCGCGCTGGAGACGGGCGCGCAGGTCCCGCCCGACGAGCCCGTCATCGTGGAGGAGCCCGAGCCCGAGGAGCCATCGCGCTGGCGCCAGGCGTTCCGCGAGATCGTCACCGGCAACGCCATCATCTCGGTGCTCGCCGTCCTGCTCGCCCTCGCCGTCGGCGCGATCATGATCGCGTTCACCGACGAGCGCGTCCAGGCGGCATCCGGCTACTTCTTCGCCCGCCCGGGCGACACGTTCGCGGCGATCTGGGACTCGGTCGCCGGCGCCTACTCGGCGCTGTTCCAGGGTGCGGTCTACAACTTCCGCCGACCGGACTTCGCCTCGGGGATCCGGCCCCTGACCGAGACGCTGAACTTCGCCACGCCGCTCATCGCGGCCGGGCTCGGCGTCGGCCTCGCGTTCCGGGTCGGCATGTTCAACATCGGTGGTCGCGGCCAGATGCTGCTCGCGGCATCGGCCGCCGGATGGGTCGCGTTCTCGTTCGACCTGCCGTTCCCGATCCACATGATCGTGGCCACGATCGCGGGCGTCGTCGCCGGCGCGCTGTGGGCCGGCATCGCGGGCGCGCTGAAGGCGCGCACCGGCGCCCATGAGGTGATCGTGACGATCATGCTCAACTACGTCGCGCTGTACCTGGTCGCGTGGATGCTGCGCACGCCCGGGCTGCTCCAGGCGCCGGGCTCGAACAACCCGAAGACGCCGCCCATGAAGGACACGGCGATCTTCCCCGACCTCTTCGCGGGTTTCAACCTGCACTTCGGCTTCATCCTGTCGATCGCATGCGTGTTCCTCGTGTGGTGGATCCTCGACCGCTCGGCGCTCGGCTTCCGGTTCCGGGCCGTCGGGCTGAACCCGAAGGCCGCACGCGTCGCCGGCATCAACGTCAACGCGATGTACATCTACGCGATGCTCATCTCGGGTGCGCTCGTCGGCCTCGCCGGCGTCCACCAGGTGCTCGGCACGGTGACGACGGGCTTCTCCTCCGGCATCGACGCGGGCATCGGCTTCGACGCGATCACGGTCGCCCTGCTCGGCGGGTCGAACCCGTGGGGCATCCTCGCGGCGGGTGTCCTGTTCGGCGCCTTCAAGGCCGGCGGCTTCTCCATGCAGGCCGCCGAGGGCGTCCCGATCGACATCGTCCTCGTCGTGCAGTCGCTGATCGTGCTCTTCATCGCGGCCCCGCCGCTGGTGCGGGCCATCTTCCGCCTGCCGCAGCCCGGGTCGAAGCCCAAGAAGCGAACGCGCACCGCGCCCAAGGAGGAGGTGGCGGCGAAGTGACCGCTCCCAGCCAGCACCACGCCACCTCGACGCCCGCGGCGCGCGCGCTCGACAGCACGATCGTCGTCAGCTGGAAGGCGCCGATCGCGTTCGCCGTGATCACCGCGCTGCTCGCGCTGCTCTTCCTCACGACACGTCACACCGGCGATGCGACCTTCCGCATCTCGTCGGGCAACGACGCCATCCAGATCCCCGAGGTGACGCTGAGCGGTCCGGTCACGACGTGGACCTGCATCGCCCTGCTCACGGCGATCACCGTGGCCGCCGCCGCACTTGTGCGCGCCAAGCGGCCGGTGCCGCTGTGGGTGGTCGTGATCTTCGCGGTCATCGGCCTGATCGCCTTCCTCACGTGGGCCGCTGCCGGGGCTCGGACGCCGGTGATCCCGCTGCCCGGCCTGCTCGCCGGGGCGCTGAGCCTCTCCGTGCCGCTGATCTTCGGCGCACTGTGCGGCGTGATCAGCGAGCGCGTCGGCGTGATCAACATCGCCATCGAGGGGCAGTTGCTCGCGGGCGCCTTCACCTCCGCCATCGTGGCCTCGGTCATCGGCCAGCAGTGGCTCGGCCCGATCGTCGGCCTGGCCGCCGCGGCGGTCGCCGGCGTGCTGGTCGCGTTCGTGCTCGCGGCGTTCGCGATCAAGTACTTCGTCGAGCAGGTCATCGTCGGCGTGGTGCTCAACGTGCTCGTGATCGGCCTGACCAGCTTCCTGTTCTCCCAGGTGCTCGCCCCGAACGCCGCCCTGCTCAACTCGCCGCCGCGCCTGCAGCGCATCCCGATCCCGATCCTCTCGGAGATCCCGCTCATCGGGCCGATGTTCTTCCGGCAGACGCTCATCGTGTACGCGATGTACGTCATCGTCGTGCTCGTCTACGTCGGGCTCTTCCACACGCGCTGGGGACTGCGTCTCCGGTCGGTCGGCGAGCACCCGACCGCGGCCGACACCGTGGGCATCAACGTCGCCCGCACCCGGTTCTGGAACGTCTCGCTCGCCGGCGCCATCGCCGGATTCGGCGGCGCGTTCTTCACGCTCGGCGCGGTCGGCGCGTTCAACAAGGAGATGACGGCCGGTGCCGGCTTCATCGCCCTCGCGGCGGTCATCTTCGGCCAGTGGGATCCGGTTCGCGCGACCCTCGCGGCGCTGCTGTTCGGCTTCGCGTCGAACCTGCAGAACACGCTCTCCGTGATCGGCGCGCCCGTCCCGAGCGAGTTCATGCTCATGCTGCCGTACGTCGTCACGATCCTCGCCGTCGCCGGGTTCGTCGGCAAGGTGCGCGGTCCGGCCGCGGCCGGCAAGCCGTACATCAAGTCCTGACCGAGGAGCATCACCCATGACCGACCAGCAGTCGATCGACTGGGACCACCTGCGCGAGATCGCCCGAGAGGCGATGGCGAAGGCCTACGTCCCGTACTCGCAGTTCCCCGTGGGCGCGGCCGCCATCGCCGACGACGGCCGAGTGGTGAGCGGGTGCAACGTCGAGAACGCCTCGTACGGCGTGACGCTCTGCGCCGAGTGCTCGCTCGTGTCGGCGCTCGTCATGTCCGGCGGCGGCAAGCTCACCGCGTTCACCTGCGTGGACGGGCACGGCAACGTGCTCATGCCGTGCGGGCGCTGCCGTCAGCTCCTCTACGAGCACTCGGCGGAGGGGATGGTCCTCGAGACCGTCTCGGGCCTGAAGACCATCGACGAGGTGCTCCCCGACGCGTTCGGTCCCCGGCAGCTCGCAGAGTACCGGGGAGAGGGCGCATGAGCGCCGTCGAGGCCTTCGACGTCGTCGACCTGATCCGCACCAAGCGCGACCGCGGCGAACTCTCGACCGATCAGATCGACTGGCTCGTGGACGCGTACACGCGCGGCTACGTCGCGGACGAGCAGATGTCGGCGATAACGATGGCGATCTTCCTGAACGGGATGACGCGTCGTGAGATCCGCGACATGACGATGGCGATGATCGCGTCGGGTGAGCGGATGGACTTCTCGGACCTCGGGAAGCCGACGACCGACAAGCACTCGACCGGCGGCGTCGGCGACAAGATCACGCTGCCGCTGATGCCGCTCGTCGCGTCGTTCGGCGTCGCGGTGCCGCAGCTCTCGGGTCGCGGTCTCGGCCACACGGGCGGCACGCTCGACAAGCTCGAGTCGATCCCCGGGTGGCGGGCCGAGCTCACCAACGAGGAGATGTTCGCCCAGCTGCGCGACGTCGGCGGCGTGATCTGCGCCGCCGGGTCCGGGCTCGCACCGGCCGACAAGAAGCTCTACGCGCTGCGCGACATCACCGGCACCGTCGAGGCGATCCCGCTGATCGCGTCGTCCATCATGTCGAAGAAGATCGCGGAGGGGACCGGGGCGCTCGTCCTCGACGTGAAGTTCGGGTCCGGCGCTTTCCTCCAGGACATCGAGCGGTCGCGCGAACTCGCACGGACCATGGTCGAGCTCGGCGAGGACGCGGGGGTCGCCACCTCGGCACTCCTGACCAACATGAACGTGCCGCTCGGACTCACGATCGGCAACGCGAACGAGGTCCGCGAATCGGTCGAGGTCCTCGCCGGCGGCGGACCCGCCGACATCCGCGAACTGACCGTCGCGCTGGCGCGGGAGATGCTGGAGCTCGCGGGCGTCACCGACGCCGATGTCGAGGCGGCGCTCGACGACGGCCGCGCGATGGACACGTGGCGCGCCTCGATCCGGGCGCAGGGCGGCGATCCCGACGCGGCGCTGCCGGTCGCCAGGGAACAGCACGTCGTGACCGCCGATCGCGACGGCGTGGTGGTGCGCCAGGAGGCGCTGCCGTTCGGCATCGCCGCGTGGCGCCTCGGCGCCGGGCGCGCCCGCAAGGAGGACCCGGTGCAGCATGCGGCGGGGATCGACCTGCATGCGAAGCCGGGCGACACCGTACGCGCGGGCGAGCCACTCTTCACCCTGCGCGCCGACGAGCCGGCGCGGTTCGCGCGCGCGCTCGAGGCCGTGGAGGGTGCCTGGGAGATCGGCGATCCGGGGTCCGCCGTGCAGGACGGCGGGCCGCTCATCGCGGAGCGCATCGGCCGGTAGTCGGGGGCCTCGAGCAGGTCCGTTGCGCCGCGCGCCGTCGTACGCAGGGATTTCCCTGCGTCGGCGAGGCGCCCCGCCGCTATCGTGGTGGGGTGGACACGCACGCGACCGAATACCGGATCGAGGGGGACGGCACCGACATCCGGTCGCTGCCGAAGATCTCGCTGCACGATCACCTCGACGGCGGGCTGCGGCCGCAGACCGTCCTCGAGCTCGCCGACGAGATCGGGTTCGAGCTCCCCGCGACGGAGGCCGACGACCTCGGCCGCTGGTTCGCCGAACAGGCCGACTCGGGCTCCCTCGTGGAGTACCTGAAGACGTTCGACGTGACCACCGCGGTCATGCAGACGAGCGCCGGCCTCGCCCGCGTCGCGCGGGAGTTCGTGAACGACCTCGCCGAGGACGGCGTGATCTACGGCGAGATCCGATGGGCGCCCGAGCAGCACCTCACGCGCGGCCTGTCGCTCGACGAGGCCGTCGAGGCCGTGCAGGGCGGCCTCGAGGAGGGCGTCGACGACGTTCGGCGCCAGGGCGGGCGCATCCGCGTCGGTCAGCTCATCACGGCGATGCGGCACGCCGACCGCGGCCTCGAGATCGCCGAGCTCGCGGTGCGCCACCGTGATCGCGGCGTCGTCGGCTTCGACATCGCGGGCGCGGAGGCGGGCTTCCCGCCGAGCCGTCACCGCACCGCCTTCGACTTCCTCGCGACCCGCTTCATGCCGGTCACGGTCCACGCGGGCGAGGCGGACGGGCTCGAGTCCATCCGGAGCGCGCTCCTCGACGGTCGGGCGCTCCGCCTCGGCCACGGCGTCCGCCTCGCCGAGGACCTCACGATCGAGCGCCAGGACGACGAGAACACCTACGTCTCGCTCGGTCCCGTCGCGCAGTGGGTCCGCGATCGCGAGATCGCCCTCGAGACGAGCCCGTCGTCGAACCTGCAGACCGGTGCCATCGCGGCATGGGGCGAGGAGCTCGTCGACCACCCGTTCGACCTGCTCTACCAGCTCGGGTTCCGGGTCACCGTGAACACCGACAATCGCCTGCAGTCCGGCACGACGCTCACGCGCGAACTCGCGCTGCTCTCCGACGCGTTCGGCTACGACCTCGATGACTTCGAGGTCTTCCAGCTCAACGCCGCCGCCGCGGCGTTCCTCCCGCTCGACGACCGCGAGGACCTCGTCGAGCAGATCCAGGACGGCTTCGACGAAGCCTGAGTCGCGCCGGGCCCGTTCTCGTACGACTCGGGCCCGGGCCACGCGGCTTCCGCGACGTCGAACCGAGCACCGCACCCAGGACCACCCGCCGAACGGACATCGATGACCCTTCCTCCGCTTCCCGACGATGCGATCGTGCTCCGCGCCGAGGTCGCGGACTGGCGCGCCGCCGTTCGCGAGGCCGGGCACGCGCTCGCCCGGTCCGGAGCCACCGTGCCGGGATACACCGATCGCATGATCGAGGTCCTCGACGAGTTCGGCGCGTACATCGTCATCGCACCCGGCCTCGCACTCGCGCACGCACGGCCGGGTCCCGACGTGCGCCGGAGCGGCCTCTCGGTCGTGACCCTCGCCGAGCCCGTCGCCTTCGGGCACCCGCACAACGATCCCGTCCGGGTCGTCCTCGGGCTCGCCGTCTCCACTGCCGAGGAGCACGTCGGGAGCGTCGCCGACCTCGCGAACGTCTTCAACGAGCGCGACGCGATCGAGCGCCTCGCGCGTGCGTCGACGTCAGCCGAGGTGCACGCGGTCCTGCCCGCGTCCGGGGGCGAGACGAGGCCGGCGACGGATGCCGCGGAGACCCCCTCATGAGGATCGTCGCCGTGTGCGGCGTCGGCGTCGGCACCTCCGCCATCCTCAAGGGCAACGCCGAGCGCGCACTCGACCGGCTCGGGCTCACGGCAGACGTGACGGCGAGCGACCTCGCCGGCGTCCGGGAAGCGGCCGCCGACGCCCAGGTCGTACTCACCTCGACGGAGCTCGCCGACCGGGTGCGCGAGGCACTCGGCCGGACCTGGGCGGAGATCATCGAGGTCGAGAACTACTTCGACGTCGAGGAGATCGGGCGGAAGCTCGACGCCTCGCTCGGGTGAGCGCGGACCGCCGCCATGCGCCGGCTCGGGCGTCGAGCGTCCGAGCCGGCGCGGATCAGTCGACGAGCGCCCGCATGCCCGACTCGAGGCGCGACACGGCATCGGATGCCGCGGCGCGCCGCTCCTCGAGCGTGCCCTCCGTCGAGGCCGCGTCGATGTAGACCTTGAGCTTCGGCTCGGTGCCGCTCGGCCGCACCATCACGCGTGCGCCGCCCTCGAGCACCAGTCGGAGCACGTCGGACGGCGGGTACCCGTCGACGCCGGCGGCGAGGTCGTCGATGCGCTCGACCCGGATGCCGCCGACCTCGGTGGGCGGCTCGGCGCGCAGCCGCGCCATGACGTTCGCGATGCGCGACAGGTCGGTCACCCGGATGGAGACCTGCGTCGAGTCGAAGCTCCCGAAGCGCACCGCGAGTTCGTCCAGGCGGTCGGCGATCGTGCGGCCGTCGGCCGCGAGGCGGGCGGTGAGCGAGAGGAACGCGACGGCCGCGGAGATGCCGTCCTTGTCGCGGACCGTGCCGGGGTTGACGAGGTACCCGAGCGCCTCCTCGAAGCCGAACACGAGGCCGGGCGCGCGGGAGATCCACTTGAAGCCGGTCAGCGTCGCCCGGAAGTCGAGTCCGTGCGCGCGGGCGATCGCCTCGAGGCCGGGGGAGGAGACGATCGAGCACGCGAGCGTGCCGGCCGAGCCGCCGGCCTCGCCGGGAGCCGCGGCATCCGTCGCCCCTGCCGCGGGCGCGGCGGCCGCACCCGCCGCGACCTGCTCGGCGACCTGCCAGCCGAGGAGCAGCCCGACCTCGTTGCCGGTGAGGCGGCGGAAGCCGGCGGGATCGGCCGCGTCGGGGATCGCGATCGCGAGCCGGTCGGCGTCCGGGTCGTTCGCGATGACGAGATCGGCGCCGGCCGCGCGAGCGGCCTCGAACGACAGGTCCATCGCGCCGGGTTCCTCGGGGTTCGGGAACGCGACGGTCGGGAAGCGGCCGTCCGGTTCGATCTGCTCGGCGACCAGTGCCGGTGCGTCGAAGCCGGCCGTCTCCAGGACGCGGCGCATCGTCTCCCACCCGACGCCGTGCATGGCCGTGTAGACCACCCGCGGCTGCGCGGCGGGAGCGGAGGCCACGGCCGCCGTCGCGGTCACGTACGCATCGACCACGCCCTCGTCGGCCGTCTCGAACGGCCCGCGCGGGAGCTCCGGCACAGCTGTCTCCGCGGCCACGCGATCGATCTGCGCGGCGATCTCGGCGTCGGCCGGGGCGACGATCTGCGAGCCCTCGTCGGCGCCCCCGAGGTAGACCTTCATGCCGTTGTCGTTCGGCGGGTTGTGCGAGGCGGTGATCATCACGCCCGCGCTCGTGTCGAGGTGGCGGACGGCGAACGCGAGCACCGGCGTCGGCAGCAGGCGGGGGAGCAGGACGGCGCGCACGCCCGCCCCGGCCATGACCTCGGCGACGTCGCGCGCGAACACCTCCGAGTTGCGCCGACCGTCGTAGCCGACGACGACGCTCGGCGCCGCGCCGTCCGTCGTCCGCTCGAGGAGGTGGGCGGCGAGGCCCGCGGCGCCCTGCGACACGAGCACGCGGTTCATGCGGTTCGGCCCCGCGGCGATCTCGCCGCGGAGTCCCGCGGTCCCGAAGGCCAGTCGGGCATCGAAGCGGTCTGCGAGGTCGGCGGATGCCGCGGCATCCCCCTCGCGGACGCGCGCCACGATCGCGGTGAGCTCGTCCCTCGTCTCCGGGTCGGGATCCTGCGCGATCCACGCCTCGGCGAGGGTGATGCGGTCGGCGTCGGTGAGCTGCGGCATCCGTTGCCTTCTCTCTCGAATGCGGCGGCCGCCTGGCCAGCCGCGCGGGACGTGGAGTCGTCGTGCTGCGGTCGGCGGGTCGCGATGCGCGCCCGCCGGCCGCGGGCGCCGGTCAGATCGCCGCGACGACCTTGGCGAGCAGGTCGGAGATCGCGGCCTCGGCGGTGCGGCCGGCCTCGATGACCTCCTCGTGGCTGAGCGGCGTGGCCTGGATCCCCGCCGCCAGGTTGGTGATGAGCGACATGCCGAGCACCTCCATTCCCGCCTGGCGGGCTGCGATCGCCTCGAGGGCGGTCGACATGCCGACGATGTGACCGCCGATGGCCTTCGCCATCTGCACCTCGGCGGGCGTCTCGTAGTGCGGCCCGCGGAACTGCACGTACACGCCCTCGTCGAGCGACGGGTCGATGCCCTTGGCGATACCGCGGAGGCGCGCGGAGTACAGGTCGGTGAGGTCGACGAAGGTCGCGCCCTCGAGCGGCGAGTCGGCGGTGAGGTTGATGTGGTCGCTGATGAGCACCGGGGTGCCCGGCGTCCAGTGCTCCTTGATGCCGCCCGCGCCGTTCGTGAGGATCATCGTCGTGGCGCCGGCCGCCGCCGCGGTGCGGACGGAGTGCACGACCCGGCGCACGCCGTGGCCCTCGTAGTAGTGGGTGCGCGCGCCGATCACGAGCGCCCGTCGCCCGTCGGCCAGCGCGACCGAGCGGAGCGTGCCGACGTGGCCCTCGAGCGCCGGCTTCGAGAAGCCGGGGACCTCGCTCGCCGGGATCGTGTGGGTCGTCTCGCCGATGAGCTCGGCCGCGGCGCCCCAGCCCGATCCGAGCGTCAGTGCGAGATCGTGACGCTCGACGCCGGTGAGCTCCGCGATGCGGGCGGCCGCGTCGCGTGCGACGGCGAACGGGTCGGCGGTGGGGTCGTCGAGCGGGTTCTGCTGCTGCATCCCCTCATCGTACGCAAGGGGCGGATGCCGCGGCACGGCGTGCGCGCCGGCGTGCTCGTCTGCGCGAGCCGTCCGCCCGCCGGCCCGCGTTCGCGCGCCCGCGCGCTCTGCTGCACGAGCCGCCGGCCCGCGTTCGCGCCGCCGCCCGCGCGTACGCGAGAATGGTGGCCATGCACACCACCTTCGAGCGCACCCAGAGGATCGCCGTACTCGGAGGTGGACCGGGCGGGTACGAAGCCGCGCTCGCGGCCGCCCAGCTCGGCGCCGAGGTCACCCTCATCGAGCGTGCGGGCGTCGGCGGATCGGCCGTGCTCACCGACGTCGTCCCCTCGAAGTCGCTCATCGCCACCGCCGAGGCGTCGAACGCGGTGAAGGAGGCCGCCGACCTCGGCGTGCAGTTCTTCGCGCGCGACGGCGACGCGAAGGCCGTGAAGCCGGATGTCGCGATCAACCTCCAGGCCGTGAACAAGCGCCTGCTCGGGCTCGCGGCGCAGCAGTCGGAGGACATGCGCTCGAACCTGCTGGAGGCCGGTGTCAACCTCGTGCAGGGCGAGGGGCGGCTCGACGGCCCGAACGCCGTCATCGTCGCGACCGCCAAGGGCGGGACCGACTTCGACCGCATCGAGGCCGACACGCTCGTGATCTCGACGGGCGCGACGCCGCGCGTGCTGCCGTCGGCCGTGCCCGACGGCGAGCGGATCCTCACGTGGACGCAGCTCTACACGCTGAAGCAGGTGCCCGAACATCTCATCGTCGTCGGCTCCGGCGTCACCGGGGCCGAGTTCGCGTCGGCCTACCGGGCGCTCGGCGCCAAGGTCACGCTGATCTCCAGCCGCGAGCACGTGCTGCCCGGCGAGGACGCCGATGCGGCGACGGTCATCGAGAAGGTGTTCAAGCGCAACGGCATGAAGGTGCTCTCGAAGTCGCGTGCCGATTCGGTCGTGGTCGACGGCGACGGCGTCGTCGCGACGCTGACCGACGGCAGGGAGGTCCGCGGCTCGCACTGCCTCATGGCCGTCGGGTCGGTGCCGAACACGGCCGAGATCGGGCTCGAGGAGGCGGGCGTGCAGCTCGCCGAGTCGGGGCACATCCGGGTGAACCGGGTCGCGCGGACGTCGATGCCGAACATCTACGCGGCAGGCGACTGCACGACCTTCCTGCCGCTCGCGTCGGTCGCGTCGATGCAGGGCCGCACGGCGGTGTTCCACGCGATGGGCGACATCGTGAACCCGCCGGAGAACCGCAACATCACCTCGAACATCTTCACGCAGCCCGAGATCGCGACCGTCGGCTGGACCGAGAAGGAGATCGACGAGGGCGTCGTGCCGGGCACGGTCTACAAGCTGCCGCTGTCGTCGAACCCGCGCGCGAAGATGATGGGGATCCGCGACGGGTTCGTGAAGCTGTTCGCCTCGGCCGGGTCGGGGGCGATCATCGGCGGCGTCATCGTCGCGCCGAAGGCCTCGGAACTGATCTTCCCGCTCGCCCTCGCGGTCGAGCACCGCCTCACGGTCGACCAGTTCGCCGAGGCCTTCCCGGTCTACCCGTCGCTGACGGGTTCCCTCACCGATGCGGCCCGCGCCCTGCACGTCGTCCGCTGACCCGCGGTCGTTGCTGCTGCCGTTTCGCGAACAGATCCGGCCATGCCGATCGTCGGTCGGCCCGCACCGTTCTCAGGAGCCCGGCCCCCGGATGCGCGTCTCTCATGACATGCCCTGAGAAACGGCGACGCGCCGGAGACTCCTGAGAGGAGCGTCACGCCCTAGGCGTCGGCGATCGAGAGCAGGAGGTGGCCGCTCGAGACGGTGGTGCCGGGCTCGGCGTTGACGAGGCCGACGATGCCGTCCTTGTGGGCGACGATGGGCTGCTCCATCTTCATCGCCTCGAGCACGAGCACCAGGTCGCCCTTGACGACCTTGTCGCCCTGGGCGACCGCGACCTTGACGACGGTGGCCTGCATCGGCGCGGTCACGGCGTCGCCGGTGGAGGTGTCGACCGCGTGGTGCGCGGCACGGCGGCGCGGCGCCGGGCCGAGCGAGCCGTTCGACGACGGGGCGCCGGCGAGGCGCTTCGGCATCGACACCTCGATGCGGCGGCCGTCGACCTCGACGACGAGACTCGTGCGTGCGCCGGGGCCCTTGGTCTCGGCGAGCTCGCCCGTCCACGGCTCGAGCCGGTTGTCGTACTCGGTCTCGATCCAGCGCGTGTAGACCGAGAACGGTTCGTCCCCATCGGGCGCGAACGCCGCGTTGCGGACGATGTCGCGGTGGAAGGGGAGCACGGTCGGCAGCCCGGCGACGTCGAACTCGTCGAGGGCGCGCCGGGCGCGCTCGAGCGCGTCCTTCCGGGTCGCGCCGGTGACGATGAGCTTCGCGAGCAGCGAGTCGAACGCGCCCGAGATCTCGTCGCCGCTCGTGACGCCGGAGTCGACGCGCACGCCGGGGCCGCCGGGGAAGCGGAGCTGGTGGATCGGTCCGGGGGCCGGCAGGAAGTTGCGGCCCGGGTCCTCGCCGTTGATGCGGAACTCGAACGAGTGACCCGTCGTGACGGGGTCGGGGTAGTCGAGGACGCCGCCCTCCGCGAGCCGGAACTGCTCGCGCACGAGGTCGAGCCCGGTGACCTCCTCGGAGACGGGGTGCTCGACCTGGAGGCGCGTGTTCACCTCGAGGAACGAGACGGTGCCGTCCTGCCCGATGAGGAACTCGCAGGTGCCCGCGCCGACGTAGCCCACCTCGCGGAGGATGGCCTTGGACGACTCGTAGAGCAGGCGGTTCTGCTCCTCGGTGAGGAAGGGCGCCGGCGCTTCCTCGACGAGCTTCTGGTGGCGGCGCTGGAGCGAGCAGTCGCGCGTCGAGACGACGACGACGTTTCCGTGTTCGTCGGCGAGGCACTGGGTCTCGACGTGGCGCGGCTTGTCGAGGTACTTCTCGACGAAGCACTCGCCGCGGCCGAACGCGGCGACGGCCTCGCGGGTCGCGGACTCGAACAGCTCGGCCACCTCGTCGCGCGAGCGCGCGACCTTGAGGCCGCGACCGCCGCCGCCGAACGCGGCCTTGATCGCGACGGGCAGGCCGTGCACGTCGACGAACTCGAGGACCTCCGCGGCATCCGCTACGGGGTTCAGGGTGCCGGGTGCGAGCGGCGCGCCCACCTTCTCGGCGACGTGCCGGGCGGAGACCTTGTCGCCGAGGCGCTCGATGGCCTCGGGCGAGGGCCCGATCCAGATGAGGCCGGCGTCGATGACGGCGCGGGCGAAGTCGGGGTTCTCGGCCAGGAAGCCGTAGCCGGGGTGCACGGCGTCGGCGCCCGAGCGGCGCGCGACCGAGAGGAGCTTGTCGATCACGAGGTAGGTGTCGGCGCTCGTCGACCCGTCGAGCGCATAGGCCTCGTCGGCGAGCTTGACGTGGCGCGCGTCGCGATCCTGGTCGGCGTAGACGGCGACGGAGGCGAGCCCGGAGTCGCGGGCGGCGCGGATGACGCGGACGGCGATCTCGCCGCGATTGGCGATGAGGACCTTGGTGATGCGACGCATGATGACCAAGCCTATTGGCGGATTCCCAGCCGCCTTTGGGCGGTGCGCACAAAAAAGGCGCGCAGGTGTTTCGGTGGGGCACAACGAATCGGATGCCGCGGCCGCGGTGATGCAGCCGGTCGCACGACGTCGGGCTCAGCGTGCGCCGAGGTCCCAGAGGTCGATCCAGTCGACGCCGAGCTCGCGGACGAGGTCGCGCAGCGTCGACAGCGAGAGTCCGACGACGGTCGACGGATCACCGTCGACGGATCGGATGAACGGTCCGCCGAGGCTGTCGACCGTGAACGCCCCGGCCACGGCGAGCGGCTCGCCCGACGCGATGTAGGCGTCGATCTCGTCGTCGTCGAGCCGGGCGAACGAGACCGTCGCCGAGGCGCCACGGCCGATCGCGCCGCGCACGGCGCCGCCGCGGTGGTCGATGACCCAGTGGCCCGACCAGAGCACGCCCGAACGTCCGTTCTGCTGCGCCCAGCGTTCGCGCGCGACCTCGGGGCGGTGGGGCTTCCCATGCAGCACCCCGTCGACCAGGAACGCGGAGTCGCCGCCGAGGATCAGGCCGTCGATCGGCGCACCGTCGACGTCGCGCCCGACGATCGCCTCGGCCTTGAGCCGAGCGAGCAGTTGCACGAGGTCGTGCGGGGCCAGCGGGCCGTGCTCCGCCTCGTGCGCCGCGACCGCCGCCTCCTCGTCGACGCCCGGGGCCACGAGCGCCGGCTCGATCCCGGCCTGCCGCAGCAGCTGGCGACGGGCGGGCGAGGTCGAGGCGAGGTAGAGGCGCATGCCTCCATCCTGCCGGGTGGCGCGCGCGATGCCGCGCCCCTCGCGGCATCGCCGAACGCACCGGCGACGGCGCCTGCTTCCGGCGCGCGCACGGGTCGGTGTGCGATGCTCGGACGATGGCCCAATCCCGTCGCCGCCCCTCGCGCCGAAACGGCTCCGCGGGTGCGCGGCGCTCAGCCCCCGCACGTCCCGCCCGGCCCGGGCCGATGCTCGAGCTCGACGTCGAGCGGATCGCGCACGGCGGCGTCGCGATCGCCCACCACGAGGGCCGCGTCGTCTTCGTCGCCGACGCGATCCCGGGCGAGCGCGTGCGGGTGCAGGTGACGGATGCCGGTCGCGACCGCTTCTGGCGGGCGGAGACGCTCGAGGTGCTCGAGGCGTCGCCCGACCGCCGCGCGCACGTGTGGGCCGAGGCGTCCGTCGACCGCGCACCCGAGGACCGCGCGGGCGGCGCCGAGTTCGGGCACGTCCTCATGCGCCGGCAGCGCGAGTTGAAGGCCGACGTGCTGCGCGACGCCCTCGCGCGGATGGGAGGCGTCGAGCGCGACGTGGAGGTCCGTGCGGTCGACGCCGAGCTCGCGCCGGGCGTCGACGCCGCGGCCGGTACCGGATGGCGCACGCGGGTGCGCCTGCACGTCGACGCCGACGGGGCCGTCGGTCCGTACGCGGCCCGCAGCCATCGGATCGTCCGCGTCGCGTCGCTGCCGCTCGCGGTCGCGGAGCTCGAGGCGATCGCGCCGATCGCCGGCGCCGGAGTGCGAGCAGCTGCGGGCCGCGACCTCGACCACGCCACCGCGATCGACCTCGTCGCGACTTCCACGGGCGTGGCCGAGCTCATCGTCCGCGCCGCAGGCGAGCGCCGGCCGGAGCATCCGCCGACCGTCGTCGAGCGCGTCGGCGATCGCGAGTTCACGCTCGACCGCGGCGGCTTCTGGCAGGTGCATCGCGGCGCCGCCGCGACCCTCACCCGAGCCGTGCAGCGCGCGATCGACCCCGACCGATTCGACCCCGGCGCGGACAACCAGGACCTCTACGGCGGCGTCGGCCTGCTCGCCGCCGCGGTGGGCGACCGGTTCGGCCCGTCCACCCGCATCACGACCGTCGAGGCCGACGCCCGCGCGACCGAGCACGCAGGCTCGAACCTCGCCGACTGGGTCGGCGCTCGCGCGGTCTCCGACCGCGTCGACCGGTACCTGGACCGATTGGCCGAGGAGACGGATGCCGCGGCCCGCGGCCTGCGCGGCGCCACCGTGGTGCTCGACCCGCCGCGTGCCGGCGCGGGGCGCGCGGTCGTCGACCGGCTGGCGGAGCTCGGGCCGGCGCAGGTCGTCTACGTCGCGTGCGATCCGGTCGCGCTCGCGCGCGACGTCGCGACGTTCCGGGCGCATGGCTACGAGCTCGAGACGCTCGAGGCGTTCGACCTCTTCCCGAACACGCACCATGTCGAGGCCGTCGCCCGGTTGACGGCTATCGTGTGATGACGGCGGGAGTCCGACGGCGTGGCCGGGGAGGCATCCGCACGACAGGGAGGACGGCGTGACGGGGGAGCGGGCGTGACGGCGCAGACGAGCGGGACCGCGAAGACGGCCACCACGACGGTGGCGATCGTCGACGACCACGAGGCGGTCCGCCTCGGACTCCGCGCCGCGTGTCGCGACGCCGGCTACGCGGTGGTCGCCGACACGGCCGACGTGCCGACGCTGCTCGCCGCGTTCGACGACCCGGCGGTCGATCCGCCGAAGGTCGTGCTCCTCGACCTCTCGCTCGGCGACGGGTCGACGGTGACCGACAACGTCCGGGCGGTCCTCGCGACGGGCAGCCAGGTGCTCGTGCACAGCATCGCCGACCGGGTCGCCGCGGTGCGCGAGGCCCTCGCGGCCGGCGCCGCCGGCGTCATCCCGAAATCCTCGCCGACGGCGGCGGTGATCGCCGCCATCGCGACGGTCGCGCGCGGTGAGGCGCTGAACAACGTGGAGTGGGCGAGCGCGATCGAGGCCGACCGCGAGTTCGCGAGGGCCCAGCTCGGGCGACGTGAGCACGACGTCCTGCACCTCTACGCCTCGGGCCTGCCGCTGAAGCTCGTCGCCCAGCAGCTGGGGATCGCGCACTCGACGGCGCGCGAGTACCTCGACCGCATCCGGGCGAAGTACGTGGAGGTGGGCCGACCCGCCCCCACGAAGGTCGATCTCCTGCGCAGGGCGGTGGAGGACGGCATCCTTCCGGGGCTCGATGCCGAGGCGGGCGGGGATGCCCGCCGCTGACTGGCGGGCGAGCCGGCTCGTCCCACGCCGTGCGGCGGTGAGCCGTGCACAGGTCGAGACCGTGGCCGGTCGCGCGCTCGGCGCGTTCGGCCTCGTGTTCGGCGCGCAGACCGTGCCCTCCGCGGTCGAGCAGTCGGCCTACCTCGCCGACGGCGCCGGCGTGGCCATGATGGCCCTGGTCTACGGTGCGATCGCCGCGCTCGCCGCCGCGACGTTCACGCGCGTCGCCGTGCGGGCCGCGGCGCTCGCCTTCGCCGGCATCTACGTGATCTCGCTCCTCGCCTGGCCGTTCCTGGTGGTGGACACCGCGGCGATGGCGGGCGGCACGCCGTGGCTGTACTACCTCTGCAACGTGGCGACGACCGCGGCCGTGATCGCGCTGCCCGTGACGCCGGCGGCCGCCTACACGAGCGCCGTTCCGGCGGTGTACGGCGTCGTGCGACTGAGCCCGTCGGGCGGCGGAGCCGATGCGCTCATCGCCGTGCTCGACACGATGTACGCGGTCATCCTCGGCATCGTCGTGCTCGTCATCATCACGATGCTCCGGCAGGCCGCGATCGCGGTGGATGCGGCCCAGGAGGCCGCCCTCGAACGCTACGACGCCGTCGCACGCCGGCATGCGACCGAGATCGAACGCGTCAAGATCGACGCGCTCGTGCACGACAGCGTCCTGACGACCCTGCTGTCGGCCGCGGCGTCCCGCACTCCTGCCGAGCGCACGCTCGCCGCGCGCATGGCGGTCGACGCGGTGCGGCGTCTGGACGAAGCGGCCGTCGAGGTGCCCGGCCTCGACGACCGGGTCGCGCTCACGGTCCTCACGCGCCGACTCCGCAGCGGCGTCGCCGGGTTCTCGGCCCCGTTCATCGTGCGCATCGAGGACACGGTCGGCGTCGAGCTGCCGGTCGAGGCGATCGACGCACTCTCGTCGGCCGCGATGCAGGCGATGGTGAACAGCGTCCAGCACGCCGACGGCCCGATCGGGCGGGTGCGCCGCGAGCTCGAGGTCCGAGGCGTCGGGGCGGGCGGATGCGTCATCCGCGTCGTCGACAACGGTGCCGGCTTCGACCCGGCGACGGTTCCCGCGAGCCGCCTCGGGCTCCGGGTCTCGATCGAGGAGCGGATGGCGAACGAGGGCGGGTCTGCGCGGATCGAGTCGGTTCCCGGCGAGGGGACGACGGTGACGCTCGCGTGGCCGGCCGGGGTGGAGGCGGGCGGCGCATGATCTCCGTTCCGCGCTGGCTGCTCATGGCGCTCGCCGCGATGTTCTCGGGCTACCACGTCGTGCTCGGCGTGTCGTCGCTGTCGACGGAGGTCGCGGCCTCGCCGTGGCCGATCATCGTGGCCCTCGCGCTCTACGCGATCGCGACCGTCTTCAGCCTGTGGCCCGCACGGCGGGCGCGCATGCCCGACTGGCTCGCCGCGCTCGACCTCGCGGTCGCGATCGTCCTCCCCGTGCTCGTCACGAGCCAGCTCGACCCCGCGGCCGACAACGGCTACGCGACCTGGTACGTCGCCGCGGTGGGGACGCTGATGACGATCGCCGCCGCTCGCCGGCAACTGGTCGTCGCGTGGGTCGGGGTCATCGTGCTCGCCGTGCAGACGGTCGTGTGGGCCGGGCCCCTCGCCCTCGGCGAGCTCGGCGTCATCGGCAGCCTCGTCTGGGTGGGCATCGCCCACATGCTGTCCGCGGCGCTGGCCGGAGCCGCCCGCGCGACCCGACGGTACGCGCAGGCCGAGCGCGAGGCGGCCGCGTGGCAGGCCGCGCAGGACGCGCACCTCTTCGAGGGACGGATGCGGCTCGCGCAGACCCAGCGGCTCGCCTCGCCCATGCTGCGGCGCATCGCCGACGCGGGGCACGCGCTGAGCGATGGAGAGCGTGCCGAGTGCCGCACGCTCGAGGCCGCGATCCGGGACGAGATCCGGGGCCGGATGCTGCTCACCGACGCGGTGCGCGCAGCCGTGCGGAACGCGCGGGACCGGGGTGCCACGGTGACGCTGCTCGACGAGGGCGGGATCGACGACCTGGACGAGGCGGAGCGCGATCGGATCCTGTCGCAGCTTGCCGAGGTCGTCGACGCGACCAATGCGGACCGGATCATCGCGCGGACGGCGGCCGAGGGTTCGCCCGTCGCGGTCACCGTCGTCGGGCTGAGCGGCGGCAACGGCGAGACGGTCGAGTCGGAGGACGCCGAGGTCGAGCTCTGGCTCGAGATCCCGCGCGCGGGCTGAGCGGGTTCCGCCGGTCGCGTTCCGGAACGTCCCCGGACATGGAAGCGGGGGGTCGGCCCCTACCGACCCCCCAGCAAGCCCGAGTCACGGCGACAACCCGAATATCGCCCTGACTCGCCCCCAGAGCGCCACCGGTTACCCAGCCGGTGACGGATACGACTCCGATGGAGTGCGTACGTCCATGGTACGGATTCGCCGGGCCGTGCGAAGTCAGCATTTCGGGGGACATGGGGGACACATCCGCCGACGATCGTGGAGCTCACGAGGCATCCGGCCCCGGAACGGGGGACGTCGGTGTCGCGGGCGGGCGCCCGACCGCTCAGCGCGCGGAGCCGGCCCAGCGCCCGTGGCCGACCTCGATGCGCGGTCGGAGGGCGTTCCGAGGGTGGGACCAGTCGTTGCGCGGGGCGGGCTCATCGCCGGACTGCGCCTCGCGGACCGTCCGGACGAGGACCGCCGTCACGGCGGCGGCCTCCTCGGGCGTCACGTCGCGCGTGAGGAACCTGAGGTCGAGGGCCTCGTCGTCGCCCTCGGGGGATGCGCTGGTCATCGTGCCTCCTAGAGCGGGATGTTGCCGTGCTTCTTCGGCGGCAGGCTCGCCCGCTTGGTGCGGAGCGCGCGCAGCGCCTTCGTGACCGACACGCGCGTCGCCGCCGGCTCGATCACGCCGTCGAGCTCGCCGCGCTCGGCGGCGAGGAACGGGGAGGCCACGTTGTACGTGTACTCGTTGGCGAGCTTGGTGCGCACGGCCGCGACGTCCTCGCCGGCCTCCTCGGCGCGCTTGATCTCGCCGCGGTACAGGATGTTGACCGCGCCCTGCCCGCCCATGACGGCGATCTCGGCGGTCGGCCAGGCCAGGTTGATGTCGGCGCCGAGCTGCTTCGAGCCCATCACGATGTACGCGCCGCCGTACGCCTTGCGAGTGATGACCGTGACGAGCGGGACGGTCGCCTCGGCGTAGGCGTAGAGCAGCTTCGCGCCGCGGCGGATGACGCCCGTCCATTCCTGGTCGGTGCCGGGCAGGTACCCGGGCACGTCGACGAGCGTGAGGATCGGGATCGAGAACGCGTCGCAGAACCGCACGAAGCGCGAGGCCTTCTCGCCTGCGGCGATGTTCAGCGTGCCGGCCATCTGGCTCGGCTGGTTCGCGATGATGCCGACCGAGCGGCCCTCGACCCGCGCGAAGCCGACGACGATGTTCGGGGCGAACAGCGGCTGCACCTCGAGGAAGTCGCCGTGGTCGACGATGCCCTCGATGATCGCGTGCATGTCGTACGGCTGGTTCGGCGAGTCGGGGATGATCGCGTTGAGCCTGCGATCGTCGTCGGTGATCTCGAGTTCGACCTCGGCCTCGTAGACGGGTGCCTCCGACATGTTGTTGTCGGGCAGGAACGAGACGAGCGTGCGGGCGTAGTCGAGCGCGTCGGACTCGTCGCTGGCCAGGTAGTGCGCCACGCCCGAGATCGTGTTGTGCGTGAGCGCGCCGCCGAGCTCCTCCATCCCCACGTCCTCGCCGGTGACGGTCTTGATCACATCGGGGCCGGTGACGAACATCTGGCTCGTCTTGTCGACCATGATCACGAAGTCGGTGAGTGCGGGCGAGTACACCGCGCCGCCGGCGGCCGGGCCGCAGACGATCGAGATCTGCGGGATGACGCCGGAGGCGGCGGTGTTGCGGCGGAAGATCTCGCCGTAC
Organism: Agromyces molybdatiresistens; assembly: GCF_052748445.2. Taxonomy (NCBI): domain Bacteria; kingdom Bacillati; phylum Actinomycetota; class Actinomycetes; order Micrococcales; family Microbacteriaceae; genus Agromyces; species Agromyces molybdatiresistens. The sequence goes on from NZ_CM188258.1 coordinate 1,345,897, forward strand.
TTGCCGAGCGCCACCACGCCCTCCTGGATGCGGGCGCCGCCCGAGTCGAGGATGCCGATGATGGGCACGCCGGTCTTCAGCGCGTGCTCCATGACCTTGATGATCTTCTCGCCGGCGACCTCGCCGAGCGAGCCGCCGAAGATCGTGAAGTCCTGCGAGTACACCGCGACCGGGCGACCGTGGATCGTGCCGAGGCCGGTGACGACGGCGTCGCCGTACGGGCGCTTCGCGTCCATGCCGAACGCGTGCGTGCGGTGCCGCACGAACTCGTCGAGCTCGACGAACGAGCCCGGGTCGAGGAGCTCGTCGATGCGCTCGCGCGCGGTCATCTTGCCCTTGGCGTGCTGCTTCTCGATGGCCGCCTCGCCCGAGGCCGTCACGGCCTCGTGGTAGCGCTGCTTGAGGTCGGCGAGCTTGCCCGCGGTGGTGAAGAGGTCGGGGCCGTCGGTCGTCGATTCGGTCACGCCGTTCACTCTACCGGCGCCCATCCGGCCCGCTTCGTTGAGGGATCCCCACAAAAAGGCGCGGGTGCATGGTGGTGATCGCCACCGCCGCCGCGTCGGCGGACACTACCCTGATCCTCGACGGAAGGGGAGGTCGGATGGACTGGGAGCGATCGCGGCGGACGGTGCCGAGGTTCGAGTGGCTCGATTCGACCGGGTCGACGAACGACGTCCTCCGCGAGGCGGTCACCGGGGCGGATGCCGCGGGCTGGCGCCACGGCGCGACCGTCGTGACCGACGACCAGACGCACGGCCGCGGACGACTGGGGCGCACCTGGCTCGCGCCGACCGGCAAGACGCTCGCGATCAGCGTGCTGGTCCGCCCCGCCAACCTGACCGGGCCGCCGCTGCCGCCCGACGCGCTCGGCTGGCTGCCGCTCATCGCCGGCGCCGCGATGACCGAGGCGGTCCGCGGTGCGCTCGCCGCGGCATCCGTCGACCGCGGCGGTGAGGAGGACGGCACCGGCGGCGTCGAGGCGTGGCTCAAGTGGCCCAACGACGTGCTCGTGTCGGGGTTCAAGGTGTGCGGCATCCTCTCGGAGCTCGTCGCGGACGGCGCCGTCGTGATCGGCGCGGGCCTGAACCTCACGCTCGACGAGCACGACCTGCCGACGCTCACCTCGACCTCGCTCCTGCTCGCGACCGGCGTCCGGCCCGACGCCGATGCCGTGCTCGCCGACTACCTCGAACGGCTGCTCGCGCTCGTCGAGGCGTTCACCGCGGCCGGCGGCGACCCGGTCGCGAGCGGCGTCGCGGACCGCGTGTCCGCGCTCTGCGGGACGCTCGGGCAGGATGTGCGCATCGAGCTGCCGGGGGGCGCCGAGCTCATCGGGTCGGCGCTGCGCATCGACGGCGACGGGCGGCTGGTCGTCCGCGACGACGAGAACGGCGACGAGCAGGCTGTCGCCGCGGGGGACGTCACGCACCTGAGGTATTAATGGGCCTATGGGGGAGACGTCCGAGGTTCCCGGACCCGAGGGTTCGGAGCGGGTCGTGGCGCGACTGCGTCGGCACGGTCGCATCCTCGTCCTGCCCGCACTGCTCCTGATCGCCGTCGCGGGCGTCACCGCCTACGCCGTGCCCTGGCTCGACGAGGGCTGGCCCCGGCTGGCCGCGATCGTCGCCGGCGCGCTCGTCGTGGTGCTCGGGGCGCTGCTGCCGTACCTCGGCTGGCTGAGTTCGCGGACCACCATCACCACGCGACGCGTCATCGTGCGCCGCGGCCTGTTCGTGCGGGTCCGGCGGGAGCTCTGGCACCGGTCCGGGTACGACGTGCAGGTCACCCGCTCGTGGCTGCAGCGGACGGCGGGCTCCGGCGACGTGCGCCTCGAGACGGGGCACGAGGTGGCGGTGGTGCTCCGGGACGTCCCGGGGCCGCTCGCGGTGCAGGCCGCGCTGCACGAGCTCATGGCCGAGGCGCACGCCCTCGGCGGTCCCGCCGTCGGGCCGGCCGCGAGGCCCGCGGCGTTCGCGTCCGCCGACACCGTCACGTGGGGCGGTCGCTGAGCGTCCCGTGCACCGGGCGCGGAGACGGAGCGCGTACGCTGGTCCGCGGCCCGCGCACCCGGTCGGGCCGTTCGGGACGAAAGGCGACACCGCACTTGGGCGAGGAATGCATCCACGGATTCGACGAGGGCCTCTGCGCGATCTGCTCGCCGCCTCCCGAGCCCGCGGTCGCACCGAAGCCCACCCGCACGACGCGATCGACGACGGGCCGGAGCACGCCGCGCGAACGTGCCACGCTGCGCGAGGCTGCGCCCGCGGCATCCGCTCGCCCCGCCCGCGGGAGGAGCAGCGCCTCCACGCCGCCGATCGACGTCGCCGCCACGCGCATCTACCACGTCACGCACATCGAGAACCTCGGGCGGATCCTCGGCGCCGGCGCGCTGCTCGCCGACGCGGGCGACCCGCCGGCTGCGCCGGCCGTCGACGTCGCCGCACCCGCCGCGCGCGAGTACCGTCGCACGGCGACCGTGCCCGGCGCCGACGCGACCGTCGCCGAGTACGTGCCGTTCCTGCTCAGCACCGACGCGCACGTCTGGGATGCCATCCGCACCGGGACGCCCGATCCGCGGCTCGCTCCCGAGGCGGTCGAGCGCGCCGCGGCCGACCACGTCATCCTGGTGTCGTCGGTGGCGGCCGCCGCCGGCGCACGGCGCGAGACGCCCGGCGAGGTCGTCGTCAGCGCGACCGATGCCGCGGTCGGCGGCGCCGACCTCGCGGCGGACTGGGCCGCGGTCTCGCGGGCCGTGGTGCGGCTCACCCTCGCCGACGAGGGAGAGGGCCTCCGCACGGGCGAACTCCTCGTCCGCGGCAGCGTCCCGCTCGAGCGGATCGCCCTCATCGCGGTGTCCAACGACCGCGTGCGCGACCGCGTGCGGGCCGCGCTGCAGGCGGTCGGCGCGAAGACGCGGGTGGCCGTCTACCCGCCCTGGTTCCTCGGCTCGGCGGACTGAACCGGGCCTGCGGTCCCGGCGTCCGGCGTCCGTCCGGCGGGCGTGTCGCCGATCGGCGACGGCTCGAGCGGCGGCTGCTCGAAGAGGGCGCGCTGCGCCTCCTCGACCCGGGCGAGGTTCGAGAGCCCGTCGCTGCGGTGGTGACCGTAGACCCAGTAGCGGTACAGCAGGAACCGGAACGCGGTGCCGAGCGCGAGGCCGACGACGTTCGTCGAGATGTTGTCGGCGAGCAGGCTGGTGAACCCGAGCAGGTGGTGGCTGATCCAGAGGCAGAGCAGCGAGATCGCCATGCCGCCGAGCGAGACGACGAGGTACTCGGCGAACTCGCGCAGGACGTGCCGCCGGCGGTGGCGGCGGAAGGTCCAGTAGCGGTTGCCGAGCCAGTTGAACACGATCGCGACGCTCGTCGAGATGGTCTTCGCGCCGATCGCGCTCTGCGCCCACGTGTCGGTGCCGAACACGCCGACGCGCAGCGCGTTGAAGAGCGCGACGTCGATCACGAGACCGATGAGCCCGACCACGCCGAACTTCACGAGGTACGCGAGGAACCCGTGCCATGCCCGGGACGCGAGGGCGCGGAGGGACTCTGGCATCCCCCGATCCTAACGATCGGTCGCCCTAGACTGGGATGTCGCGGCGATCGGCGCCGTGGGAACGGATGGTGCGTCAGGTGCGAGTCGGAGTGATCGGCGCAGGGCAGCTCGCCCGCATGATGATCCCCGCGGCGATCGAGCTCGGCGTCGAGCTTCGGGTGCTCGCGGAGGCCGACGGCATGGCGGCGGGGCTCGCGGCCGACCGGGTCGGCGACTACACCGACCTCGACGCGGTGCTGCCGTTCGCCCGCGAGGTCGACGTGGTGACCTTCGACCACGAGCACGTCCCGCAGGACGTGCTCCGCGCCCTCGTCGACGCCGGGATCGCGGTGCACCCCGGCCCCGACGCACTGCGCTTCGCGCAGGACAAGCTGCTCATGCGCGAACGGCTCTCCGAACTCGGCCTGCCGGTGCCCGACTGGGCGCGCGTGTCGACCCCGGAGGAGCTCGACGCGTTCATCGCCGAGCACGGCGGCTCGGCCGTCGTGAAGACCCCGCGCGGCGGCTACGACGGCAAGGGCGTCCGCGTCGTGCGCGCCGCCGCCGAGGTGGCCGAGTGGTTCGCCGCGATCGCCGAGGACGGCCGGGACGGCGCCCTGCTCGTCGAGGAGCTCGTCGACTTCCGGCGCGAACTCGCCCAGCTCGTCGCCCGCCGCCCGTCGGGCGAGGTCGTCGCGTGGCCGCTCGTCGAGACCGTCCAGGTCGGCGGCGTGTGCAGCGAGGTCATCGCACCCGCTCCGCACTCCGCGGGCCGGCTCGCGGATGTCGCGGCCGACGTCGCCGTCGCGATCGCCGAGGGCCTCGGCGTCACGGGCGTCCTCGCCGTGGAGATGTTCGAGACCACCGACGATCGCGTGCTCGTCAACGAACTCGCCATGCGGCCGCACAACTCCGGGCACTGGAGCATGGACGGCGCCACCACGGGGCAGTTCGAGCAGCACCTCCGCGCGGTGCTCGACCTGCCGCTCGGCGGCACCGGGTGCCACGCCGACTGGTCGGTCATGGTGAACCTGCTCGGCGGGCCCGCCGAGGGCACGCTCACCGACCGCTACGCGGAGGCGCTCGCCGCGCACCCGACGGCCAAGATCCACAACTACGGCAAGGCCCCGCGTCCCGGCCGCAAGGTCGGGCACGTGACCGTGATCGGCGACGACCTCGACGACGCGGTGTACGAGGCGCGCGCGGCCGCGGCGGCGCTGCAGGACTAGCGCGCGGCTGCGGGGAACTCGCAGCCGCTGGCCCTACTATCGATCGAGTGATCGCAGGCAACCCCACCACCCCGCTCGTCGGCGTCGTCATGGGCTCCGACTCCGACTGGTCCGTGATGAAGGACGCGTCCGACCTGCTCGACGAGTTCGGCGTGCCGCACGAGGTCGAGGTGGTCTCCGCGCACCGCACGCCCGAGAAGATGATCGCGTACGGCAAGGAGGCCGCGGGCCGCGGCATCCGCGTCATCATCGCCGGCGCCGGCGGGGCCGCGCACCTGCCGGGCATGCTCGCGTCCGTGACGACCCTCCCCGTCGTCGGCGTGCCCGTGCCGCTGTCGCGGCTCGACGGGCTCGACTCGCTGCTCTCGATCGTGCAGATGCCCGCCGGCGTGCCCGTCGCGACCGTGTCGATCGGCGGGGCCAGGAACGCCGGGCTGGTCGCCGTCAAGATCCTCGCCACGTCCGATGACGCCCTCCGCGACGCCCTCGCCGAGTATGCCGCCTCGCTGGCGGCGCTCGTCGAGGAGAAGAACGAACGGCTGAAGTCGTCCCGATGAGCCTCGCCGACAGTCCGATCCGCTACCCGGACGCCGCCTCGCGCCCGCTCATGACGCGGCGCGGGTGGTGGCTCGTCGGCCTCAACATCCTGATCCCGGGCTCGGCCCAGGCGCTCGCCGGCAACCGCCGTCTCGGCCGGTTCGGGCTCGGGGCGACCCTCGTCCTCTGGGTGCTGCTCGTGGTCGCGCTCGTCACCTGGCTGGTGTCGCCCGCGATCGTCTACACGCTCGCGTCGAACAGCGTCGTGCTCTGGGTCGTCGCCGTCGCTGCCGTGTTCTACGCGGTGCTCTGGGTGGTGCTGACATTCGACACGCTCCGTCTCGTCCGGCTCGTGAAGGCCGTCCCCTCGGCGCGCGCCGGTATCGCGGGCCTGGCGATCGTGGTCATGACGGTGGCATCCGGCGCCGCGGCCTACGGGGCCTACGTCGCGACGACCGCGAGCGGCTTCCTCTCATCGGTCTTCGTCGCCGGCCCCAGCGAGCCGCCCGTCGACGGGCGCTACAACATCCTCCTGCTCGGGGGAGACGCCGGACCGGATCGCGAAGGGCTGCGGCCGGACAGCATCCGCGTCGTGAGCGTGGATTCCGAGACCGGCCAGGCGGTCACCATCGGGCTTCCGCGCGACCTCACGAACGTGCCGTTCGACGAGTCGTCGCCGCTCCGCGCGACCTACCCTGACGGATACGGCGCCAACGGCGTCTGCGACGTCGACGTCTGCCAGCTCAACTCGATCTACACCGAGGTCGAGCTGAAGAGCCCCGAGCTCTATCCCGACGCCGTCGCCGAGGGCAGTGAGCCGGGGATCGAGGCGATGCGCGACGCCGCCGAGGGCATCACGGGCCTCACCATCCAGTACTACGTGCTCATCGACATGGCCGGCTTCCAGCAGCTCATCGACGCGCTCGGCGGGGTCACGATCGACGTCCCGCACGACGTGCCGATCCACGCGGACGAGACCTTCACCACGGTCGCCGAGTGGATCCCGGCGGGCGAGCAGCACCTCGACGGCTACCACGCGCTCTGGTACGCGCGCTCGCGGCACGGCACGAGCGACTACGACCGCATGGCCCGGCAGCTGCAGCTCCAGGAGGCCGTGCTCGCGCAGTTCAACGCCGCGAACGTGCTCTCGAAGTTCCAGGACGTCGCCGCGGCCGGGTCCCAGGTCGTGAAGACGGATGTCCCGCAGTCGATGCTCGGGTACTTCGTCGACCTCGCGGGGAAGACGAAGGAGCTGCCGATCGTCGACGTGCCGCTCGTGCCCGACAACGGCATCGACCCGCTGGACCCCGACTACGAGCTGGTCAGGCAGATGGTCCAGGATGCGCTCGTGCCTCCGACCGCGGAGCCGGAGGAGGGCTGAGCCGCCGTTCGTCGGACGGCGCGTGAAGCTGAATGCGCCGCCGTCGGGCGCCGGACCGCCGGCGGACCCCGGCCGAGGATCCGATGCCGCGTCAGAGGTCGGCGTGGAGGTGCCAGATCCGCTCCGCGGAGTCGCGCCAGTCGTAGGCGCGGGCGCGGTCGTGTCCGGAGATCGCGAGCCGGTTCGCCGCCTCGCGGTCCTCGACGACGCGCGTGATCGCCGCGGCGAGGCGATCGGCGAACCCGTCGCCCACGCCGATCGGCACGGTGAGCCCGCCGCCGGCCGAGACCTCGACGTACGCAGGGGTGTCCGAGTGGATCACCGGCGCGCCGAGCGAGAACGCCTCGATGAGCTCGGTGCCGGAGTCGTCGTCACGTGCCGGAGCGAGGTAGGCGGTGGCGCCGGCGATGACGACCGCCAGGTCCTCGGGCGCGAGGTCGTCGAAGCGGAGGATGCGCCGTGCGTCGACACCGAGCTCGTCGGCCGTCTGGGCGAGGTGCTGGTCGCCCCAGCTCTCGGGCCCGACGACGACGAGCGGGATCTCGGGGACGCCGCGACGACCGAGGGCCGTCAGCACGTCCACCAGTCCCTTGCGGGGCTCGAGCGTTCCCGAGACGACGAGGTACGCGCCGGGCAGGCCGAGCTGCACCGCCCGCGCCTGCGCATCCGGTCCGACCTCCAGTCCCGATCGAGGCGCCGTGCCGACGACCCGGATCCGGTCGCCGAAGTCGGCGATCATCGAGAGCCGGTCGGCGAGCGCGTGCGTGGGGACGACCACGGCGTCGGCATGCCTGCGCGCCCGCTTCAGCATGCCCTTCTGCCAGGCGACCGAGGCGGAACTCAGCGCCTCGGGGTGGGTCCAGGCGACTACGTCGTGGACCGTGACGACGGTCTGGTCGCCGGCCGTGGCGTCGTGCTTGCGGAGCGGGGCGAAGAGGCTGGTGCCGTGGATCATCCCGCCGCCCGGCGACGTGGTGAGACCGAACTGCCACGCCGCAGCCAGCTCGCGACGCGCGAGCGACGACTTGTAGAGGGCGGACATGCCCGGCAGTTCCGTCTCGAGACGTGCGTAGTCGTCGGGCGGCGACGACGAGACGACGCCCTCGACCTCGCAGCCCGGTGGGGTCGCAGCGATGAGCGCCCGGCCGAGGTCGCGCGTGTACCGGCCGACGGCGCCGGGGACCGGCGCGACGATCTGGTCGACGATCAGGCGGAGGGTCGTGGTCACCTCGGGCCTCCTACGACTGGTTCGAGCATGCCGCCGGGGTCGGGCACGCGACGGCCCCAAGACTAGCCGCCGCGGCTCGGAGCGCGACGCGACCGTGCACAGGCACCCGATTCGGGTCAGCCGCGCAGGTAGCGCAGCAGGCCGGCGGGAATCGGACCGCGGACGCGCAGCAGGCCGTGCACGCCGCCGACGACCGTCGCGACGAGGTGCTTCGTGCGCTTCGGCCCGCTGACGATCGCATCGAAGGTGGGCCCGATCTGGCGCTTGACGACGGCGAGGGTCCACCGCCTGCGCCGGAGGAAGTTCCGGAACACCAGATCGATGTTGTTGCGGATGATGTAGTACTGGCGGAACGGGGAGTGGTACTGGTACAGGTGCCCGCCGTCGCGGTGGGCGAGGGTGAGTCCGAAGGGCCGGAACGGCACCATCTCGCCGAGCGCATGCGCGATGTCGGTGTCCTCTGCGATCGCGATGCGGAACCCGCGGTCCCGAACGCGCAGGCAGTACTCCGTGTCGACGCAGTCGATGACGAGACGCTCGTCGAACAGGCCGGCGGTCTCGAGGCATTCCCGCGAGATGACGAAGCCGGATTGGATCGCCTCGGGCACGAGCCCGATGCCCTCCGGCGAGTACCAGGTCGGGATGGACGGCTGGCCGTTCACCCGGTCGGTGCAGACGATCCCGACCCGGGTGACGCGGTTCGCGCGAGCGAAGGTGTCGAGGCACGACGCGATGTACCCGCCGGGCAGGTCGGTGTCCTGGTCGGTGTTCACGACGAAGTCGGCGCCGTCCTCCAGCGCCGCTCGGACGCCCACGTTGAGCGCCCGGGCGATGCCCGAGTTCCGGTCGAGGCGGATGCTGCGGCTGTTCGAGATCTCGTCGCCGATCCTCCGGAGGACGACGTCGGCCGCCGGGCCGGTTCCGTCGTCGACGACGATGAGCTCGTCGACCTGCGACGCGAGCGAGCGCAGGTTGTCGACGACCCGGTCATCGGGATGGAACGTCGGGACCACGGCCACGACGCGCGCCGTCGCGGTCGTCGTGGGTGACGCGGTGACCGTCGCCAGTGGTGCTCGGGGCGGTCGCGAACGGGGCATTAGGCTAGCTTACGTTCCACCCGCCGGAAGGAAGATATCGAGCGTGAGCGCCGTCCCTGAATCGAATTGGTCAGCGGGGAGGCCCGACACCGGCCTCACCCCCGAGGAGCGGGCGGCTGAACAGCACCTCGAGCTCCTCGACCGCGTGATCGGGCTCGAACAGCAGGTCGCCGAACTGCAGTCCACCGGCCTCCTCGGTCCGTCCGAGACCATCGCCGTCGAGCGCAACCTGGCGGCCATGCGTTCGTCGATGACCTGGCGCGCCGGCCGGTTGGTCACGCTGCCGATCCGCGCGGCGAAGGTCGTCAAGCGGCGGATCCTCGGATGAGCGACGCGCAGCCGGCCTTCGGCGACCGGTACGACGTCTGGATCGATGCTGCCGGCCTTGCGGGTGGCGAGGCGCGCCGCGCTCTCGACGCGGTCCTGGCGGCGGGCGTGGCTCCGGTGTCGGTGCGGCTCGTGGCCCACGACGGCATCGACGAGGCGGCGCGCTCGGAGCTCGACGACGTGGCGCGAGCGACCGGCGCTTCGGTGACCGAGGCGGGTGCCGCGGTGCTCGACGGCCTCCTCGCGGCCTCCTCCGCCGAAGCGCTCGTCATCGTCCGCGCCGGTCGCATCACGCCGGACGCGATCGCCAAGGTGGACGGATTCCTCGCGCGGTACCCGGAGGTGCAGGCGGTCTACGGCGATTCGACGACCGAGAGCGGTGCGCCGCTCATGCGTCCGTTGTTCTCGCCGCTGCGCCTCCTGGGCAACGACTATCTCGGACCGGTCGTCGCCATCCGGATGGGTGCACTGCGCCGTCTCGGCGGGATCCGTGGTGAGGCGCGCCGTGCGCAGGTGCTCGACCTCGTGCTGCGGCTCGACCGGGCGAGCGAGCGGATCGCCTTGCTTCCGGACATCCTGGCCATCGAGGACCTCGCGCACGACGACTACGCCGGAACGTCGGAGGCGCAGCGGCGCGTCGTGGAACACGAGCTCCGCGCACGGGGCATCAGCGCCGACGTCGACGACGTCGAGCCCTTCCTGCGGCGCGTGCGATACGCGCTCGACGACGAGCCGCTCGTCTCCGTCGTGATCCCCACACGGGGGAGCAGCGCGCAGATCGGCGGAGCGGAGCGGGTGCTCGTGGTCGAGGCGGTCCGAGGTGTGGTCGAGGGCTCGAGCTACGGCAACATCGAGGTCGTCGTCGTCGCCGACGCGGAGACGCCACGTGAGGTCGTCGACGAGCTCGAGCGCATCTGCGGTGATCGACTCCGTCTCGTCCTGTGGGACGCTCCGTTCAACTTCAGCGGCAAGATGAATCGCGGAGCCGCAGCGGCTCGCGGCGAGTTCCTCATGCTGTTGAACGACGACGTCGAGATCGTGACGCCGGACTGGCTCGAGACCATGGTCGGACTCGCACGGCAACCGGGCGTCGGCATCGTGGGCGCGCAGCTCTACTTCGAGGACAGCACGCTGCAGCACTCCGGGCAGGTGTACACCGGCGGCGTCGCCGGGCACGCCGCCTTCGGCTGGGAGGGCGGCCGTGACGACTCGATCAAGTCGCTGAGCGTCGACCACGAGGTCTCCGGCGTGACGGCGGCCTGCGCGCTGGTCCGGCGCGACGTCTTCCTCGAGGTGGGGGGCTTCAGCCTCGCGTTCCCCGGGAACTACAACGACGTCGACCTCAACATGAAGATCCGGGCGACCGGCCGGTCAGCGGTGTTCACCCCGTGGGCGCGTCTGTACCACTTCGAATCGAAGACGCGCGACCCGAAGATCCTCGACACGGACATCTCCACCCTGCAGGCGCGGTGGGGGCGACGGATGCAGGTCGAGCTCTACTCGCGCTTGCTCTGACGCAGCGGCGCCGCGGCATCCGCGAGCACAGCAGCGGATGTCGCGGCGCCGACGCGTCCGACTCAGGCGATGAGCGCGCCCGCCCGGACGGCCTCGGCGAGGGCCTCGCGCCACGGACGCATCTCGGCGATGCCGGATGCGGCCCACCTGTCGTGGCCCAGAACCGAGTACGACGGGCGCGGCGCCGGGCGGACGAACGACGAGCTGTCGGTCGGCGTGATCCGCTCCGGGTCGAGACCCGACTCCTCGAGCACCGCTCGCGCGAACTCGTACCAGGTCGCCCGACCCGAGTTCGTGCCGTGGTAGATGCCGGCGGGAGCGTCGGAGTCGACGAGCCGGACGATCTGCTCGGCGAGGTCGGCCGTCCACGTGGGCTGGCCGAGCTGGTCGTCGACGACGGACCACGTGTCCTTCGACTTCGCGAGGTTGAGCATGGTCTGCGCGAAGTTCGGTCCGTTCGCGCCGTAGAGCCAGGCCGTGCGCACCACGTAGGTGCCGTCCGGGTGCGCGGCGAGTGCGAGTTCCTCGCCGGCGGCCTTGGTGCGGCCGTAGGCGTTGATCGGGTCGCGGGGGAGGTCCTCCGCGTACGGCTCGGTCGCGTTCCCGTCGAACACGTAGTCGGTCGAGATGGTCACGAGGCGCGCCCCCGTCGCTGCGCACGCCGCGGCGAGGTTCCCGGTGCCCGTCGCGTTCACCGCGTAGGCCTGCTCCTCGTGCGCCTCGGCGTCGTCGACCTTCGTGTACGCGGCGCAGTTGACGACCACGTCGTGCCCGGCGACCGCCTCGGCGACCGCGGCGGCATCCGTGACGTCGAGGTCGGCACGGCCGAGCGCGGTGACCTGCCGGTCCGCGAGCGCCGACTGCAGGTCGCGTCCGAGCATCCCGTTCGCGCCGGTGATGAGCACCCGCACGACTACTGCCCCTGCGCCTTGTACTTCGCCTCGGTCTCGTCCTTCTGCGGGGCCCACCACGCCTCATTGTCGCGATACCACGCGATCGTGTCGGCGAGGCCCGACTCGAAGTCGGAGAATCGCGGCTCCCAGCCGAGCTCGGTGCGCAGGCGCGTCGAGTCGATGGCGTAGCGCAGGTCGTGGCCCGGACGGTCGACCACGTGGTCGTACGCGTCGGCCGGCTTCCCGAGGGTCGTCAGGATCAGTTCGACGACGTCCTTGTTGTTCCGCTCGCCGTCGGCGCCGATCAGGTAGGTCTCGCCGATGACGCCCTTCTCGAGGATCGTGAGCACCGCGGACGAGTGGTCGTTCGCATGGATCCAGTCGCGGACGTTCTCGCCCTTGCCGTAGAGCTTCGGGCGCTCGCCGCGGAGGACGTTCGTGATCTGGCGGGGAATGAACTTCTCGACGTGCTGGTACGGGCCGTAGTTGTTCGAGCAGTTCGAGATGGTCGCCTTCACGCCGAACGAGCGCACCCATGCGCGGACCAGGAGGTCGCTGCCGGCCTTGGTCGAGGAGTAGGGGCTGGACGGGTTGTACGGGGTCTGCTCGGTGAACTTCGCCGGGTCGTCGAGCTCGAGGTCGCCGTAGACCTCGTCCGTCGAGATGTGGTGGAAGCGGATGTCGTGCTTCCGCGCGGCCTCGAGCAGCGTGTAGGTGCCGATGATGTTCGTGTCGAGGAACGGTCGCGGGTTCGCCAGCGAGTTGTCGTTGTGGCTCTCGGCGGCGTAGTGCACCACGGCGTCGTGCTCGGCGAAGAGCTCGTCGACCAGCGCGGCGTCGCAGATGTCGCCCTTGACGAACCGGAACCGGTCCTCGGGGAGTCCGTCGAGGGAGGCGAGGTTGCCGGCGTAGGTGAGCTTGTCGAGCACGGTCACCGAGTGATCGGTGTTCGCGAGCACGTAGTGGACGAAGTTCGAGCCGATGAAGCCGGCACCGCCGGTCACGAGAAGTCTTGACACGCGCTTCATCCTACCGAGCGCATCCGGGCCGGGGATCGATCGCGTCTCCGCCCATGGGGCTTTCCGCATTCGCGACCGTGTCCGAGTCCGTCCACGTGACGGCCTGAGGCCGACAGCACCTTGGGTAGACTTCCGGGGTGCAGATCCGCGAACTGAAGATCCCCGACAGCTACGAGATCACCCCGAAGCAGTTCGGCGACGACCGCGGGGTCTTCCTCGAGTGGTACCGGTTCGACCGCCTCGAAGAGGTCGTCGGGCACCCGCTCTCGCTGGCCCAGGCCAACACGTCGGTCTCGAGGCGAGGTGTCGTGCGCGGCATCCACTTCGCCGACATCCCGCCGAGCCAGGCCAAGTACGTCACGGCGACCCGTGGCGCGGTACTCGATTTCGTGATCGACATCCGCGTGGGTTCGCCGACGTTCGGTCAGTGGGACTCCGTGCTGCTCGACGAGCAGGACCGGCGGGCGATCTACATCGCCGAGGGCCTCGGGCACTGCTTCGTCGCGCTGAGCGACGACGCGACCGTGAGCTACCTCGTGAGCGCGCCGTTCAACGCACCGCGCGAGCACGGCGTGAACCCCCTCGACCCGGAGATCGGACTCGACTTCACGCTCGATTCGGGCGACCTGCTCCTCTCGCCGAAGGACACCGAGGCTCCGAGCCTCGCCGAGGCCGCGGCATCCGGACTGCTGCCCACCTGGGAGGCCGCTCGCGCCTTCTACGACTCGCTGAACTCCAAGGGGAACTGAACGATGCGCGGCATCATCCTCGCCGGTGGATCCGGCACGCGGCTCTGGCCGATCACCAAGGGCATCTCGAAGCAGCTCATGCCCATCTACGACAAGCCGATGATCTACTACCCGCTGTCGACGCTGATGATGGCGGGTATCAACGAGATCCTCATCATCACGACGCCCGAGTACAACGCGCAGTTCAAGGCCCTTCTCGGCGACGGTTCCGATCTCGGGATCCGCCTCGAGTACGCGGTGCAGCCGTCCCCGGACGGCCTGGCGCAGGCCTTCATCATCGGGGAGGAGTTCATCGGCGACGAGTCCGTGGCGCTCGTCCTCGGCGACAACATCTTCCACGGGACCGGCCTCGGCTCGGCGCTGCGGCAGCACAACGACATCGACGGCGCCGTCATCTTCGCCTACCAGGTCAGCGACCCCACCGCGTACGGCGTCGTCGAGTTCGACGAGGACTTCACCGCGCTCTCCATCGAGGAGAAGCCGGCGGAGCCGAGGAGCAACTACGCCGTTCCCGGCCTGTACTTCTACGACAACGACGTGGTCGCGATCGCGAAGACGATCGAGCCGAGTGCGCGCGGCGAACTCGAGATCTCGACGGTCAACGAGCGCTACCTCGAGGCCGGCAAGCTCAACGTGCAGGTGCTCGACCGCGGCACCGCCTGGCTCGACACCGGGACATTCGAGTCGATGATGCAGGCGTCCGAGTACGTGCGCGTCATCGAGGACCGGCAGGGCTTCAAGATCGGCTGCATCGAGGAGATCGCCTGGCGGGCCGGCTGGATCGACGATTCGCGCCTCGGCGAACTCGCCGCCCCGCTGGTCAAGAGCGGCTACGGGCAGTACCTGAAGCACCTGCTCGCGACCGAGTCCTGACGCGCCGTCAGTTCGGGCGGAGGTCGGGCCGCGAGTCGTAGAGGTACGTGAAGAACTCGTCCTTGCGGTCGATGAGCCCGTGGTACTGGTTGCGCTCGTCGAGCACGAACTCGAACGGCGCTTCGGTCTTCGCCAGCGTCCATCCACGGGTACGCGCGCGGAAGCTCATCCACTGGTCCTCGATGAACCGGTACCGGTCCGGTATCGCGCTGAAGAACTCGGGGTCGTCGACGATCTCCGCGTCGACGACGCAGCCGCCGGTTCCGACGTACGTCGCGGCGTCGCCGTCCTCGATCGGCTCGCGCGACCAATAGGATCCGTGCTGGCGGAAGGCGTACACGCCACGCACCGAACGCGGAGCGTACCCGGCCGTGAGCCGCGCGATGAAGTCCGTGCCGATCACCTGGTCATCGTCGAGGAGGACGACCGGACCGGAGTACCCCTGCCGGCGAAGGCGTCGGATCACGAGGAACCGCGCGAGTCCGCCGATGTTCACTCGGCTCGATCGGAACTCGACGCCGGCGAGCGCGCCGATGCCGGGGAGGGCGTCGACGGCCGACCGGTACGCATGATCGTGCTGCGGAGCGTTGTTCCACCAGCACAGCCGGAGCGGAGGCGAGCCCTCCTGCGCAGAAAGCTCGGCGAGGATCTCTCTCGCTCGTTCCGGCCGCGACCAGAGCGCCATCACGACCGGCAGCGACTCGGGGGTCGACTCGCCGGCCAGCGTGCGCATGCCGAAGCGCCCGGCCTCGGTGCGCCGGAGGAGGAGGGTCCGTCGGGCGCGCTCGATACGTCGCGTGACTCGTGCGGTGAGCCGCCGCATCCGGCTCATCGCGCTCAATCGACGACCGTGAAGCGGGGACGCGCGTACATCGAGCCCGCGGCATCCGGCTGCTCGGCGACGTTGAAGCTCGCCGCCTGCACGAGGTCGTGCAGGTGGCGGCCGGCGAAGTCCATGAGCGAGACGTTCACGAAGTACTTGCCGCCGGCGAACTTCGCGTCGTCGACGGTGAGCGAGAGCGTCCGCGTGCCCTCGAGCGGCGCGAGCTCGAGTCCGACGCGACGCGTGGTGGTGCCCCAGACGGGTTGACCCATGACGTTGTCGATCTGCACGGCGCAGACCCACTCGGCGATGCCGGTCGTGTGCTCGAGCGTCGTGGTGATCACGACGTCGTCGCCGGGCTCGAACGGTTCGCCATCGGCACGCCCGTCGACGTGGACGGCCGCGGTGAGGACGCGACCGTTCTCGAGCACCGGGTTGCTCGGTGCGTCGCGTTCCTGCTCGCGGCGCTCGCCCTCCAGCAGGTCGCGGAACGCGGCGATGGCGGTGTTCGGATCGCCGTCTTGGATCACCTCGCCGTGATGGAGCAGGATGACGCGATCCGCCAGCTCCGAGACCTGGCCCATCGAGTGCGTCACCAGGATGATCGTGCGCCCCTCGGTCTGGAAGCGCTTGATGGTGTCCAGGCACTTCCGCTGGAAGGCCTCGTCGCCGACGGCGAGCACCTCGTCGACGAGGAGGATGTCGGGGTCGGTGTGCACGGCGACCGCGAACGCGAGTCTGACGTACATGCCCGACGAGTAGAACTTGACCTGCGTGTCGATGAACTCGCCGATCCCGGAGAACGCGACGATGTCGTCGAACTTCGCCTCGGTCTCCGCCTGCGACATGCCGAGGATCGACGCGTTGAGGAACACGTTCTCGCGACCGGTGAGATCGGGGTGGAATCCCGCACCGAGCTCGAGCAGGGCCGCGATCCGCCCACGGCGGCGCACAGTACCCCGTGTCGGCTCGATGATGCCGCCGATGATCTTCAGCAGCGTGCTCTTGCCGGAGCCGTTGTGGCCGATGAGCGCCACGGTCTGTCCGGCGGACAGGTCCGCGGAGAGACCGCGGAGGGCCCAGAACTCCTCCCGATGCCGGCGCCCGGCCCGCCCGAGCGTGACGAGGCGCTCCTTCAGCGAGTTGTCCTTGCGGATGACGAAGCGCTTGGATATGTCCGTGAGGCTGATCACCTCGGGCGCCGGAGTCTGCGCGGCCGGGCTGACCGAACCAGTGCTGGCCATTCGGAGTCGCTCCGTTTCTGCGTGGGTGGTGTTGGTGGTGGTGACGCGTGAGGTGGTCAGGGGTGCGCCGTTCGTCCGGCGCCGGCGAAGGAACGCCTGCGACGCGTGACCCACTTGAGGCGGATCCAGAGGCCCGCCCGGAGCGCCCATCGGATCGGCGCCTGCCACCACGCGGGGTAGCGACGTGACAGGTACCGGTAGGCGCTGTCGTGGTGCACCGCGAGCATGCGGGTCGACACCTCGCTCGTGGAATGCGCGCCGAGGTGGGTCACGCGGGCGGCCGGGACGTACATGTTCGCCTGGCCGGTCGCGCGGACGCGGTCGCCGAGATCGACGTCCTCGAAGTACATGAAGTAGCTCTCGTCGAATCCGCCGAGCCGGTGGAACAGCTCGGTCCGGATGAGCAGGCAGGCTCCGGAGAGCCAGCCCGCGGGCCGCGGGCGATCGACGCTCACGGACTCCTCGCGATACCGGCGCGACCACGGGTTGCTCGGGGCGATCCCGCCGAGCAGGGCATGGCCGATCCCCTCGCGCAGCGTCGGCGTCCGGCGTGCGGACGGGTAGACCGTGCCGTCCTCGTTGAGGATCGCGGGGCCGAACGCGCCGACCTCGGGGTGGTGCTCGGCGAACCGGACCAGCTCGTCGATGGATCCCGCTTCGAAGCGGAGGTCGGCGTTGCACACCAGGAGGTACCCGTCGGATCCGGCCACGACGCCGGCACCGGCATTCACCCCGCCGCCGTAGCCGACGTTCCGGTCGAGCGCGAGGAACCTCGCCCCGGTACCCTCGGTGATCCTCCGGCTCGCCTCCCGGTCTCGGCTGTCGTTGTCGACGACCACCACGTCGAGATCGACGTCCTCCGTCGCTGCCTGGGTGAGCGAGGCGAGCAGGCTCGGCAGGACGCTGCTGGAGTTGTACGCCACGACGATCGTGGTCACGTGTGCGCGGGTCACGGCCGCCGCACCTAGAGCGCCTGGGCGAAGTCGCCCTGCATGCGGTTGAACACTGCGTG
Organism: Agromyces molybdatiresistens; assembly: GCF_052748445.2. Taxonomy (NCBI): domain Bacteria; kingdom Bacillati; phylum Actinomycetota; class Actinomycetes; order Micrococcales; family Microbacteriaceae; genus Agromyces; species Agromyces molybdatiresistens. The sequence continues at coordinate 1,363,355 of NZ_CM188258.1, forward strand.
AGCGGCGACGAGGCCGACGAGGCCGACGAGGATCGCGATCCCCTGGCGCAGCAGAAGGTCGTCCGGGAACGAGGCGTCCGCACCGGCCGTCCAGAACGCCTTCTGGAATCCGAGGACGGCGAGCGTGATCGGGTTGTTGGTGTAGAGGTCCAGGACCCAGGGCTGCACGATGTCCTTGACCATCTCCCAGCTGTAGACGATCGGCGACGCCCACATCAGCAGCATGACGACGACCTCGATGAGGTACTGGATATCGCGGAGGAAGACGTTCAGGGCCGCGAGGAGCAGCGCCAGGCCGGCGCCGAAGACCAGGAGGATCGCGAGCGACGGAATGAAGTAGGCGAGCTCGGCGTGGAGGGGGAACGCTCCGAGCAGGAGTGTGGCCAGCAGCAGGATGCCGAGCTGGATCGTGAAGTTGAAGATCGCCGACCCGATCGAGGCGAGCGGGAAGATCTCGCGCGGAAGGTAGATCTTCTTCACCAGGCCGGCGTTGCCGACGATCGACCCCGCTCCGCCGAGAACGATCTCACTGAACAGCGTGTATGCGGTCAGGCCGGTGAAGACGTAGATGGCGAAGTCGGTGATGTTCCGCGCCGCGCCGAGGAACTGACCGAGGACGACGTAGTAGATCGCCAGCTGCGTGAGCGGCCGGACGAGCGACCAGAAGAAGCCCAGTGACGAGTCCTTGTATCGGGCCTTCAGGTCGCGCCGGATCATCAGGCCGAGCATCTCGCGTCGGCCGAAGATCTCCTTCAGCGAGCCGAGGAGGTTGTAGCCGCCGCCGTCCGTCGCGGTCTCCTCCATCGGGAGGTCGGCGAGGGTGCGGAATCGAGCAGCGCGGATCGCGGCGGCATCGGAGGAGGTACTCATGACGAGGAGAGTCTATTCGCTCGACTTCGGTCCATTCTGCGCGTCCCCCCCTGCGGGGCGGGGGAGGGAGCGTGCGACGCGGGCGGCCTTCGACATCGTCCGGTAGACGGGGTGCGTCTCGATGGCGTGCAGGCGCGTCGCGATCTCGTTGAGGCGGGCGTGGGTCTCGTCGAGTTCGGACGAGAGCCTCCTGGAACGCTGCTGCTCGGCATGCAACCCCGACCTGGTCTCGTCGAGCGCGAACTCCGCGGTGCGAAGGGACTCCCGGAGCTGCGCCGCCCAGCCGAGCCAGTCGGGCCGGACCCGCCGTGGGACGGCTCGGATCGGTTCGAGGAACGCCTCGAAGAACGAGGCGCGGGCGGCGTAGGAATGACGTTCGCGCACGATCGCGCGGAGTCGTTCGGCGAGCGCGACCCGTGCCGCATCGTCGTCGAGCAGTCGGTCGACGATTTCGACGAGCGGTGCGCCGTCGCCGTACGAGGGCACGTCGGAGAGGCCGAGCTCGGCCAACCCGGAATCGGTGTTGGTGATCGGGATCGCGCCGCACGCCAGCGCCTCGAAGAGCCGGCTGTTGTGATTCCCGAACGCCTTGGCCGGTCGGATCAGGTCGTCGAGGACGAGCTTGGCCGAACCGTACACCGAGGGGAGCTCCTCGAACGGCACGGACCCACGATGCACGATGCCCTGCGGGAGGACGAGGTGCTCGGCGTTCTGCCCGTACCAGTCGACCCGGTGGCGCGCGGCGACCGGCCCGATCGCGCTCTGGAGCTCGCGCTCGGCGCCCCAGAAGTTCGCCGTCGTGACGATGTCAGACGGTCGCGATCCGGACACGGATGCATCGAAGAGCTCGGTGTCGACGCCGATCGGCATCACGCCCACCGGGCCGTCATAGCGTTCGCGCAACTGCTCGGCCGTCGCCGACGAGGAGGCCAGGAAGCCGTCGAACGCCCCGAGGAACGGCAGTCCCGCCCATCGCTCGGTCCAGTTCCGGACCCACCCGACGAGGACCGTCCGGGCGGCGACACCGCCCGGCACGAACGATTCGATCATGCTGACGGCGACGTCGGCGACGGGAAGCGGCTCGTTCCACCGGGACATGGGCCAGAGACGGACGCCCCAGCCCGTGCGGTTGAGCGCTCGAGCGAGGCCGAGAGCGACGAAGAGGTCGCCTTTGCCTTCGGCTGGGTCGTCGGTGGAGACGCAGAAGACGACGGTTCCTCGGGGGCCGTCGGTCCGCGCACCGTCGCAGATGGCGAGGTGGTCGGCGATGACCCCCTCGACGCCTGGCGCGGATGATTCCGTGCGGATCGGGGACATTCAGGGCTCTCGGGTGTGCGGGGCGGGTACTCGATCCTTCCATACCCCGTCGAGCAGGGCGAACCTCGGCCGTTCCGGATGGCGGCGTGCTAGTCCGCCGGCGAGGGGACCGGATCGCCGGGACCGGCAGGGCTCGGGCCACCGGGAAGCGCTGCCGGATCGCCGCCGGCGGCGCGTCGGGCGGAGACGAGTGCCCCGCCGAACATCGCGAGATCGACCACGAGCAGCATCATCCGGCTCACGATCACGATGCCGAGCAGGGCGGCGGAGCCGACGCTCGACGCGAGCACGACGCCGAGGACCAGTTCCCGGACTCCGGCTCCGGCCGGGGCGATGATGAACAGGAAGCCGACGACCCAGGCGAACGCGAAGGCCGAGACGGCGAGCAGGATGAGCTCGGGGTCCGGCCCCACCGTCGCCGAGACCACGCACCACAGGTGGACTCCGAATGCCGCCCAGCTCGCGAACGACCACAGGGTCGCGGCGCCGAGCGGGGCCGTGCCGATCGATTCCGGAAGCGTCGACGTCCGCCGGATCAGACGGAAGCCCCAGCGCAGCCATCGCTTCATCACCGGCGGCAGCAGCAGGAGCACGCCGAGTGCTGCCGCCGCCCAGATCAACCAGGCGAACTGCTGGAGCTGCGGGAAGGCGAAGAGGACGCCGATCGATGCCACCGAACCGGTGGCGACGCTCACGAGGAGCTGCACGAGGATCGTTGCGGCGGTGATCGGTCCCGGGATGCCGGCGCGGATCCCCAGCGCGGTGCCCGCGACGATCGGCCAGACACCCCCCGGGATGTACTTGCCGATCTGCGAGATGAAGATGATCCGGGAGGCGTCGGCGCGAGTCACTCGGTGGCCGAAGGCGATCACGATGGACCTCCAGGCGAACATCGAGCAGACGACGCCGAGGGCGCCGGCGAGCAGCGAGCCCGCCAGCCACCACGGATCCATGCCGAGCACCGCGGTCGAGAAGGCATCCCAGTTGGCCGCGACGATCCAGACGATCGCGCCGAGCGCGACCACGGCGAATGCGTACTGCAGCGGCTTGCGATAACGGGACATGGTGCTCATCCGGACCGATTATCCCGGATGCGCGCTGCGGATTCGTACAGCGTCCCCATCCGTAGACTGTCTGGGGCCATCCGGCGGAACGCGATGGTCGAGACATTTGGAGGTCCCGTACATGGCAGGCCAGAAGCCGCGGCTGCTCGTCCTCGCGTCCACGTTCCCCGCGCACGCCGCGGACGGCACCCCGGCGTTCGTCCGGGACCTCGCCGAGCGAGAAGCCGAGCACTTCGAGGTCATGGTGGTCGTGCCACGCGTGCCCGGCGCTCCCGGGCGCGAACGGCTCGGCCCGCTCGAGGTCCGTCGATACGGCTACTTCCCGCGTCGATGGGAGGACCTGGCCGACGGCGCCATCATCGAGAACCTCCGCGAGAAGCGGTCCCGGTGGTTGCAGGTCATCCCGTTCTTCGTCGCCCAGTTCCTCGCCACCCGCCGGGCGGCTCGCGAATGGCGACCGGACGTCGCCCACGTCCATTGGATCATCCCGCAGGGCATCGTCGCCCGACTCGCCCTGCGACGCACGCCTGCGCTCCTGACGACGCTCGGCGGCGACCTCTATGCGCTGAACGCGCGTCCGCTGCGAGCGCTGAAGTCGTGGGTGATCCGCTGGGCGGCCGCCGTCACGGTGATGAACGCCGAGATGCGCGAGCGCGTGATCCGACTGGGCGCGGCGCCCGACTCGGTCCGGATCCTCCCGATGGGAGCCGACCTCTCGGCAGTCCAGGCAGTGCCTCCGACCCCGGCCGAGCCGGGCCGGACGAGGATCCTCTTCGTCGGCCGCCTCGTCGAGAAGAAGGGGCTGGAGGTCCTCCTGGACTCGGTCCGCGCACTCGGGACGGACTCGGCGGTCTCGCTCACCGTGGTCGGCGACGGTCCGTTGCGGTCGTCGCTCGAATCCCGTGCGCGCGGCCTCGACGTCACGTTCGCGGGGCAACTCGGTCGCTCGGAACTCGTGCGGAGGTACGCGGCGTGCGACCTGGCGGTGTTCCCGTCCGTGCTCGCCGCATCGGGAGACAAGGACGGCCTTCCGGTCGCGTTGCTGGAGGCCATGGCGGCCGGCTGCGCCGTCGTCGCCTCCGACGTCCCCGGAATCAACGAGGCCGTCCAGGACGGCGCGAACGGCGTGCTGGTGGCTCCGGGCAGCACCGAGCAGCTCACCGCGGCACTCGACGCGCTGATCGCGGACCCGGAACGGCGACGTCGACTGGGAGCGGGGGCCCGGGAGACGGCCGAGGAGTATTCGGCGGATGCCGTCGGCGCCCGGTACCGGGAGCTCCTGGGCGTCGTGTCGGGCGTCGACGCGCGCTGAGCGCGGCTCAGGCCGCTCGGTCGCGCAGCGCTCTCCAGGTCTGCTCGAGACCCTCCCGGAGCGGCGTGAGCTCGGGTCGGCCGAACTCGCCGGCGAACCGGGAGATGTCGAGCACGGATGCCTGGACGAACGTGGGCGGCTGGTCCCGCTGCTCGACGCGCGGCTCGATGCCGGTCACCGCGGAGAGGCCGGCGATGACCTCGTTGACGCTGGTTCCGTGGCCGCTGCCGATGTTGTAGACGAGGTGCGCGGGCTCCGCTTCGACGATCGAGAGGATCATGCGGATGGCATCGTCGACGTACAGGTAGTCGCGGACCATCGAGCCGTCGCCGAACCGCAGCACGGGTTCGCCTGCGGCGATCGCGCGGAGGGCGATCGGGATGAGGCCCTGGCCGTGGGTCGCGCGCTGCCTCGGGCCGTACGGGTTCGAGATCCGCAGCGCGACCGAGGAGAGTCCCGCCGTCCGTGCGAAGTATCCGAGGTACGACTCGACGGTGAGCTTCCCGATGCCGTACGGCGAGACGGGGTGCGGTGACATCTCCTCGTCGACCGGCGACGCCCCGAGATCGCCGTAGACGGCGCCGCCGGACGAGGCGAAGTACACGCGCTCGACGCCCTCGTCGGCGCAGGCCTGCAGCAGGGCGATGGAGGGGATCACGTTCCCGCGCACATCCAGGACCGGGTCGCTCCCGGCCGTCGCGGGGGTCGTCGAGGACACGAAGTGGAACACGCGGTCGTGCCCGGCCACCGCGCGTGCGACCGCCTCGGTGTCGGCGAAGTCGCCTCGCACCGCCGGTACGTCGGAGTCGAACGCGCGGCGATCGGTGCTGAACCGGTCGAACGCGGTCACGTCGTGCCCGGCCGAGGCGAGGGCATCGACCAGGTGGGAGCCGAGGAAACCGTTCGCCCCGACGACGAGCGCCCGCACGCTAGCGACCGTACCGTTGCCGCTTGAGGAGGTCGAGCGAATCCTCGCTGAGGGACCGATTGATCCTCGTCAGGTCGGCGATGACTCCGAGCGCGAACGAGAGCAGGGCGCCGGTCGCGAGGATGGCGCCGATGAGGAGCGACTGGATGTGGTCGCCCTGGACCTCGAGTGCGAGCAGCGTCAGGTACCGGACGAACGGGATGAGTGCGAGGACCGCGAGGATGGCGCCGAGCGTGGCGAACACGATGTACGGGCGGTACATCAGGTAGGCCCGGACGATCGCGGAGCCCGACAGCGCCATGTGCTGCCAGATGTTCTTGAAGAGTCGCGACTCGCGGGTCTTCGGGTTGGTCTCGATCGGGACGCTCGTGATCGCGAGGCGCTTGTAGCCGGCCTGGATGATCGTCTCCATCGTGTAGCTGAACCTCGTGACGACGTTCAGCCGGATCAACGACTCCTTGGAGTACGCCCGGAAGCCGCTCGCCGCATCCGGGAGGTCCGTGCCGGCGGCCTTGTTCACGACCCAGCTCCCGAAGCGCTGCATGACCTTCTTGAACCGCGAGAAGTGCTCGACCTTCTGCGTCTGGCGGTCGGCGACCACCACCTCGGCCCGGCGCTCGATGATGGGCTGGACCAGGTCGGAGATCCGCTCCTGGGGGTACTGGTTGTCGCCGTCGGTGTTGACCACGATGTCGGCGCCGTGCAGCAGCGCGTAGTCGACCCCGTCGGCGAACGACCGCGCCAGCCCCATGTTGCGGGCGTGACGGACGAAGTGGGTGACTCCGAGCTCCTTCGCGACCTCCACCGTCCGATCAGTGGACCCGTCGTCGATCACGAGGATCTCGACCTCGTCGACGCCGGGGATCTCGCGGGGGATGGACTTCAGCACTGCGGGGAGGGTCTCCTCCTCGTTCAGGCAGGGGATCTGGACGAATACCTTCATGGGGCTCTCTGTCTGGGTGGGGAACAGTCAATTATGGCCGACGTCATCCGGTGAGGACGACGAGCCCGGCGACCCGCTGCAGCGCGGGGAGGATCGCCCCGATCGGGCTCTCCGGGTGGAACCACGTCGGTTGGTACGACACGAGGTAGCTGAGCGCCCACCCGCCTTGGAGTCCGGCGAGGATGATCACGACGACGGACCCGATCTTCCAAGGCAGCGGATGCCGCTGGAGCGCGGAGAGCGTCCGGCTCAGTCCGACCCCCGCGGCTGCGAGCAGCAGAGGGACGAACTGCAGGACGTATCGGGACTGGATGCCGATCGGGATGCCGAAGGAGCGGAAGTCCCCGTAGTTCAGCCAGAAGAGCGCGAACAGGTAGGTGGTGGCGGTCGCCGCCAGGATCACTGCCGCGCCGTTGCGCAGGATCCTCGGCAGGAGCAGCACGATCAGGAACAGTGCGATGACGGTGCCGACGAGTGCGAACCACCCGTATGTGCTCAGGTCGCCCGCCGTGCGGATGCCCTGCGAGGTCTCGCCTCCGACGACGTCGAGCGTGCTGAAGATGATGTTCGCCCACGAGCGCGCGAAGAACACCCACATCGAACCCGGTCTGATCGGCGAGTCGGGGTGGTTCGCGTCCAGTTCCTCATTGCGCCGCCACGGTCCGTAGTCCTCGCAGTATTCGGCGTCGTGGACCGTCGCGCAGTCCGGGGACGGGTTTCCGAATGCGAGCAGGTTGCCGACGTAGCGCTCGATGAACAGGCCGACGGCGACGACCGCGACGGCCAGCGCCGCCCAGAAGCCCGCGGAGCGGAGCAGGTCGGAGCGGGGACGTTCGATGACCGACGACCACCCCGCCGCGCGCCCCCGGATCAGCAGCAGGATCACAAGCCCGGCGATGCCGCTCACGAAGACGGGGAGGAAGGTGTACTTCGTCAGGGACCCCAATCCGCCCACCGCGATGAGCAGGACCACGGTGGTGAGCCGGAGCGGCCGCTCCGTGGCGGCGCGAGCGATCAGGAGGCTGAAGGTCGCGCTCGCGAGGAGGAGCATCGCATCGTAGTTGACGGTCGCGGCGATGAACGAGAGCACGGGAAGGCTGGAGAATGCGAGCATCGCGGTGTTGGCCGTCGCCGGTCCGACGCCGATCCGACGGAGTGCTGCAGCGAACACGGGGATGGACCCGACCGCCATGAGCACGGTGAGCACCCGGAGCAGCAGGATGGTCGCGTACTCGCTCCAGCCGAGCGAGCTGGCGACCGCGTACGGCCAGCTCATCACGAAGTGGTACAGGTAGGACCCGTACCGTTCGACGTCCCCCAGGCCGCGGACCGCGTCCGTGTCCGTCAGGAACGGCGTGCCCTGCTCGGCCATGAGCCGGATGATCCCGACGTGGTAGAACTCGTCGTAGAGCAGGAAGTAGTCGGCGCTCAGCGCGATCGCCATCGCGCTGACGAAGGCGAGTGCGACGGTGCCCCACAGTGTCCATCGCGAGCCCAGTGCGTCGCGGATCCGTCCTCCGATCGGTGTGCGCGGCGGCGCGGCGGTCGACGTGGCGGACATCGTGCTCCTGATCTGTCTGGGGTGCGGTGAGACCCAGACAAGTATCCACGAACACCCGCCCCGACGGACTCGATCCTCGCGCCGATGCCGTCGCATGTGCGGACCCGCCGTCGGGATCGGGCGTCCGAACGCCTCCTCTGCGTAGCATGACGGTCGTCGTTGGTTCTCAGGGGGAGGGTGGACGTGCCCGTGCATGGCTGGACGATTCCCCTCATCGGCACTCTCGTGCTCGGCGTGAGCGCCTGCACGACGCCGTCGCCGACCGAGACTCCGCCCACGCCTGCCGCGACGACGGCGACGGGCACCCCCGACCCGACCGACGCGCCGTCCGCGCCCGCGCCCGTCCTCACCCAGGCGACGTGGAACGAGCCGTCCTCCGAGCTCATCGTCTCGGGCCTGGTCGGCGGGACGGTCGATGCGAACACGGTGTGCGTGTTCCGGTTCGCCCATGACGGCGTCGAGCTGACGCGTGAGACGACGCCCGAACCCGGACCGTCCAGCCTGGACTGCGGGACGGTGTACGTCCCCTCCGACGAGCTCGGCCCCGGCGAGTGGACCATCGTGCTCGCCTACGGGGCGCAACGTTCCGCCGAAGCGAAGGTCGAGGTCCCGTGATGCGACGCGCCGCCCTGATCGTGATCACCGCAGTGCTGCTCTCGATCGGAACCGCCGGCCTCGGCGTCGGCCCGGTCCAGTCCGCGTCCGCCGCGGACCCCGCCGACTTCGATCCGGGGATGATCATCAGCGACCAGGTCTTCTACGACTCGTCCACGATGAGCGTGTCCGCGATCCAATCGTTCCTGAACGCGCGCGTTCCGGCGTGCTCCGCCACGACCGGGCCGGCGTGCTTGAAGGACTACGTGACCAACACGGGCAGCAAGCCGGGGGAGTCCGGCCGGTGCGCAGCGTACTCCGGCAAGACGGGCCAGCGTGCCGCCCAGATCATCTACGACGTCGCGCGGGCGTGCGGCATCAATCCGAGGTCCCTGATCGTGCTCCTCGAGAAGGAGCAGAGTCTGGTCACCGATTCCTCGCCGACGGAACGGCAGTATCGCAGCGCGACGGGATACGGATGCCCCGACACCGCCGACTGCGACAGCGCGTACTACGGGTTGTTCAACCAGGTCTACGCAGCGGCGCTGCAGTTCAAGCGCTATGCCGCGGCCCCCTCGGGGAGAGCCTACGAGGCCGGTCGCAGCAACACGATCCTCTACCATCCGAACGCGTCGTGCGGCACGAAGACGGTGTACATCAAGAACCAGGCGACGGCCGGCCTCTACCTGTACACCCCCTACACGCCCAACGCCGCGGCCCTGGCGAAGTTGTACGGCACGGGGGACTCGTGCTCGAGCTACGGCAACCGGAACTTCTGGAGGCTGTTCACGGACTGGTTCGGCTCGACCAAGGGGGAGGTCTCGCCGTCCGGCGATGTGTCGCGCGTCGCAGGCGGATATCGGGCGGTCGACGTCGCGGGCACCGCATCCGATCCGAACACGACCTCGCCGATCCGCGTGCACGTCTACGTGGACGGCGTCGGCGCGGCGTCGTTGACCGCGGACCAGGCGACCTCCGACGGTCGCGACGACGGATTCGCCGTCAGGCTCCGCGGCATCGACCCGGGTGTGAGGACGGTCTGCGCGTGGGGGATCAACGTCGGAGAGGGATCCAATCGGCTGCTTCGCTGCGTGCGGGTGCTCGTGCATCCGCCCGGTTCGCCGTTCGGCATCATCGATGAGGTGTCCTCCGCGCCTGGCGAGATCAACGTTCGCGGGTGGGCGATCGATCCGGACACCACCAGTCCGATCCGAGTGCACGTGTACGTCGACGGCGTGGGGCGCGCGTCGATCTCCGCGGACCGGGTGAAGGAAGGACTGGATTCGGCCGAACCCGACTTCGGGGACGCCCACGGCTTCGCGACGACGATCGCGGGGATGGGCCCGGGCGAGCACGCCGTCTGCATCTACGCCATCGATGTCGGTTCCGGTTCGAACACGCGTCTCGGCTGCCGAACGGTGTCGATGCCGACCGGATCACCGCGGGGCGCGATCGAGAGTGCCGGCAGCCCGGGCATCGGCATCGTCGAGGTGTCCGGATGGGCGTACGACCCGGACACCGTGGACCCGATCCGCGTGCACGTCTACATCGACGGCGCCGGCGCGGCCTCCGTCGCCGCAGACCTCGAACGCGACGAAGCGGTCGCGACCGGCTACGGGACGAATCACGGCTTCTCGGCCCGCATCGTCGGAGTCGCCCCCGGGACGCATCGCGTCTGCGCCTACGCACTCAACGTGGGCGGCGGTCGCACTGCGGCCATCGGTTGCACGGATGTCGCGATGCCCGGTGGATCCCCGGTCGGACTCATCGACGAGGCAGCGGGCGGACCGGTGGACGGGCAGGCGTTCGTCCGGGGTTGGGCGTTCGATCCGGACACGATCGATCCCGTTCGAGTGCACGTCTACGTCGACGGCGTCGGGAGGACGGCGGTGACGGCCGACCTTCCGAAGCCGGGATTGAGCGCCACGTTCCCGGGAATCGGCGATGACCACGCGTACCGCGCCGAACTGACCGGGCTGGCGCCGGGGGCGCACTCGATCTGCGTCTACGTCCTCGACGCGGTCGCGCCGGGCTCGACCATCTCGGCCGGATGCCGGAGCGTGACCGTTCCCTGATGAGGGCGCCGTTCGGCCCGTCCCGCTGAACTGGCTACACTGTGCCAGTGACCTCGACCGCCCCTCGGTCAGGAGCAGCGGCCGTGGTCGTCGGACGACCCCGCGGTGAGCTGCGTCCCGACATCCAGGCCCTACGGGCCGTCGCCGTCGGCTCCGTGCTGCTGTTCCACCTGTGGCCGCTGCGGCTTCCGGGAGGCTATGTCGGGGTCGACGTCTTCTTCGTCATCAGCGGCTTCCTCATCACGTCCCACCTTCTGCGCGAGATCGGTCAGACCGGCACGGTCCACGTCGGCAGATTCTGGGCGAGGCGGGCGAAACGGCTGCTGCCGGCGGCACTGACCGTGCTCGCGGTGATCGCGATCGCGGTCGTGGCCTTCGTCCCGGAGGTGCGCTGGCGGCAGTTCCTCGGCGAGGTGGTCGCGTCCGCGCTGTACGCCGAGAACTGGGTGCTCGCCGCCGACTCCGTCGACTACCACGCTTCGGACAATGCTCCGTCGCCCACCCAGCACTTCTGGACGCTCTCCGTCGAGGAGCAGTTCTACATCATCCTTCCGATCCTGCTGGTCGTCGTCGTCCTCGCGATACGAGGTCCCTCGGCGCGGCTGCGGCGGGCGATCGGGGTGGTCCTCGCAGTGCTCACCGTCGCATCGCTCGCATACTCCATCGCGCTCACCGCTGCTGACCCGACGGTCGCGTACTTCTCCACCTTCACCCGTGGCTGGGAGTTCGGCGCCGGCGCCCTCCTCGCGTTCGTCACGCTGGAAGCGGGGCGCCGGGCACGGCAGTTCCTTCCGTTGATCGGCATCGCGCTCATCGCGCTGTCATGCATCCTGTTCGCGTCCGACACCCCGTTCCCGGGATTCCTGGCCGCCGTTCCGGTCCTCGGCGCGATCCTGGTCCTGTGGGCGGGGCGCGAGTCGGTCGTCGCGCGTGCAGGGAGCTGGTGGCCGGTCGCGACGCTCGGTCACATCTCCTACGCGGTCTACCTCTGGCACTGGCCGCTCATCGTGCTCGTCCCGTATGCAACGGGTGCGCCCCTGTCCACGACCGACAAGGTCCTCATCCTGGTCGCATCGCTCGGCCTCGCCTGGGCCTCGACCCGCTTCATCGAAGAGCCGGTCCGATTCTCACCGCGGCTCCTCGGCGGCCGGCGGCGCTCGGCGACCGTCGCGGCGTGGAGTGCACTCGGCATGGCGGGAGTCGTGGCGCTGTGCGTGACGAACCTCGTCGTCCTCGAGGACCGCGATCAGCGACGGACGCAGCTCATCTCCGCCGTCGTCGCGGATCCTCCCGACTGCCTCGGCGCGGCCGCGGTGGACCCCGACCTGCAGCCGTGCGAGAACCCGGACCTCGCGGGCCTGCTCGTCCCGGATCCGACGATCGCCGATCAGGACGACGACAACCGGCCCGAATGCTGGGGAATGGCGAATCCCCGCGAGCCGATGATGTGCACGGTGGCCGAACCCGCGGGCTACACCAAGCGCCTGCTCGCGGTCGGCGACTCGCACAACAACCAGCTGATCGCGGCGTATCGCGCGATCGGGGAGGCGCAGGGCTGGCGCATCGACGTCGCAGGCACGGCGGGGTGCTATCTCACCACGGCGGAGCAGGCGGCGATCTCGGAGCGCCATCGGAACGGATGCCTGCAGTGGCGCGAGTCGGTCGCCGATCGGATCCTCGCCGACCCGCCCGACGCCCTCGTCGTCACCCACTCATCGGGGGACAACATCGTCGTCCCGCCTCCGGGCGAGACGGTCGAATCCGCCACCGTCGACGGGCTGGTCGAGGCATGGTCGTCGTTGCCGGAGGTGCCGATCATCGCGATCAGGGACAATCCGGGCATGACGTCGGGGACGATCGAGTGCGTGGCCGAGCACGGGCTGCGGGCGGGCGAACTCTGCTCGCGACCGCGCGCCGAGGCGCTCGAGCACTTCGACGGGCAGGCCGAGGCTGCCGAGCTCGTCCCCAACGCGACGGTGATCGACCTCACCGAGTTGTACTGCACCGACGCGGTCTGCTCCCCGGTGATCGGGAATGTCCTGGTCTACCGCGACTCGCGGCACATCACATCCACGTGGGCCAGGACGCTCACCCCGTATCTTGAACGAGAGATGATCGACATCGTGGGGTGATGAGGGACTCGTGGACGAGACCGCACGACCGGACGGACGACGCGTTCGCTCCGCAGCGAACCGGGCCGGGCTCATCGGCTTCGCGCTGACGGCCCTCCTCGGCATCCTCTGGGCCTTCGCATCCCCCGCGTTCTCCTCGCCCGACGAGAACGCGCACGCCACCAAGGCGATCGCGCAGGCGCACGGGCAGCTCATCGGCGAGGAGGTCGAGGGCGTCATGCACCTCGTCGTGCAGCTCCCCGACGACTTCCGGTACGACCCGAGGATCCTCTGCTACGTCGGCGACGAGAACCGATCCGCGGACTGCGGGGTGGCTCTCGGCGACGAGAGCGGTCAGGACTGGTTCAACACGTGGACCGGGGCGTACAACCCCGTCTACTACGCGCTCGTCGGATGGCCGTCGCTGTTCCTCGGCGGCGAGGCCGGGCTCATCGCGATGCGCATCGTGAGCGCGCTCATCGGCGCGCTCTTCGTCGGCGCCGCCTTCCAGATGGCCCTGGCGAGCCCGCGTCGACGCTGGATGCCGCTCGCGCTCTCGTTCGCGGGACTGCCGCTCTGCGTGTACCTCATGGGCTCGGTCAATCCGAACGGACTCGAGATCGCGGCATCCGTCGCGCTCTGGATGGCGGTGCTCCGCCTCTTCGAGGCGCACGGCGACGACGGCGAGGCCGTGCATTCCACGCGGACCTGGCTGTGGATCGTCACCGCCGCGGCATCCACGGCGCTCGTCACGGCACGCGCGCTCGGGCCGCTCTGGCTCGTCGTCATCGTCGGGCTCGCCGCGCTCACCGTCGGCTGGGCGCCGGTGCGACGACTCTTCACGACGGCGCGCAGCTACGTCTGGCTGAGCGTCATCGCCGTGTTCGGGTTCTTCTCGCTGGCCTGGACGTTCGTCGGCGGAAGCCTCTCGAGCCAGGCGCGCGAGGGCGACGCACCGCTCGTCGGCGCGGGCTTCGCCGAGGGCGTCGTCTACATGCTGCGCCTCACCGACGAGCTGCTGCAGCAGTCGATCGGCGAGTTCGGATGGCTCGACGCGATCCTCCCCGCCTGGTCGCTGTGGGCGGTGGTCGCGGTCGCCGCTGCGATCGTGTTCCTCGCCGTCGGTTCGGCCGACCGGCGCTCGGCGGTGGTGATCGCGGTCGCGATCGCCGCGTGCGTGCTCGTTCCCGTGTTCGTCCAGGCACGGTCGGTCGGGCAGACGGGGATCATCTGGCAGGGCCGGTACGGGCTCTTCCTGTACCTCGGTGCGCTCATCCTCGTCGGCTGGCTCCTCTCGTCGCCCCACGCCGCGCGGGTCGCGGCGATGTCGGTGCGGTACACGTGGCTCGGCGCGATCCTGCTCTCGGCGTTCGGCGCGTACGCGTTCCTGTTCGTCATGTACCGCTACGTGGTCGGTCTCGACGACCGGATCACCGAGATGGTGCTCGCGCCCGAGTGGCAGCCGCCCGGCGGCTGGATGCTGCTGGTGGGCCTGTACGCCATCGTCTCGGTCGGGTGGGGGGTCTTCATCGGCCGCCTCGGCGTCCGGGCCGCGGGGGCGATCGGTGCGGTCGAGCCCGTGCCGGTGCCCGCCGGTCGGCCGGATGCCGCATGAGCGCGCTGCGGGTCGCGATCGCGTACGACTGCATCTTCCCGGTGAACACCGGTGGAGGTGAGCGGGTCTACCGACGCATGGCCGAGGAGTTCGTCGCGCGCGGCGAGCACGTCACCTACGTGACACGCGCGCAGTGGCCGCCGTCGGCGCCGCCTGCGGTGCCGTTCGATCTCGTGTCCGTCTGGCGCGGCGAGATCCACGACGCGGCGGGAGTGCGAACGACGCGGAGCGCGCTGGCGTTCGCGTTCGGCCTGTTCCGACACTTCCTGCGGCACCGGCGCGACGTCGACCTGGTGGTCGTCGCAGCGCTTCCGGTGCTCAACGTCTTCGCCGTGCGCGCCGCCCTGTTCGGCCGGCCGGTCGTGATCGCCGTCGACTGGCTCGAGGTGTGGACCGGTCGGAAGTGGCGGGCGTACGCGGGCGCGGTGACGGGGACGATCGCAGCGGTGCTCCAGTGGGCGGCCGTCCGCGTCGGCGACATCCGCCTCGTCAACAGCGGCTTCACGCGCACGCGCCTGCAGGCGGCGCTGCCCGGGGCCGACCCGATCGTCCTCGGTCTGCTCGACCTCGCAGGGCCGCCTCGAGAGCGGGGATCGGCGGGGGCGGCGTCGGACCGTGCGCCCGGCGGAGCGGAGGACGCCGCGCCGTACGTCGTCTTCGTCGGCCGTCACATCGCCGACAAGCGCCTCGAGGCCCTGCCGCCGGCGCTCGCCGTCGCGCGTCGCGCGATTCCCGGGCTGGAGGCGCGTGTGGTCGGCACCGGCCCGGAGACCGAGCGGGTGCGCGCCGCGGCGGACGCGGTCGGCGTCGCCGACTCGGTGCACTTCCTCGGCCGCCTCGGCGACGACGACCTCGACGCGGTCGTCTCTGGTGCCGCCGCTCTCGTGAATCCCTCCGCCCGAGAGGGGTTCGGGCTCGTCGTCGCGGAGGCGGCGGCGCTCGGCGTGCCCTCGGTGGTCGTCGCCGCCGAGGACAACGCCTCGGTCGATCTCGTCGAACCCGGGGTCAACGGGGTGGTGGCGACGGATGCCTCGGCCGAGGTGCTCGGCGCCGCGATCCGCGCGGCGGTCGAGGGCGGCGACGCGCTGCGTCGATCGACGGCCGAGTGGTTCACGCGCGAGCGCGCGGCCCGGAACCTCGCGGTCTCCGTGGACGACCTCCTCCGACGGACGGAGCGCGCACGGCGCTGACGAGGTCCGGCGCTGCCGCGACGGCGACGCGCCGAGGTCACGGCCTCCGCCCCTCAGCCGGCCAGCGCTCGCTCGAACGACTCCAGCGTGCCGTGCGCGGTGCGCTCCCACGAGAACTGCGCCGCGCGTGCGCGACCGGCCCGTGACATCCGCTCGCGCTCCTCCGGATCCGACAGCAGCGACTCGATCGTGCGGGCGAGCACGTCGTGGTCGTCCGGGTCGATCCATCGGGCGGCGACGCCGCCCACCTCGCGAAGCACCGGGAGGTCGGATGCCACGACCGGGACCCCGCGCGACATGGCCTCGACGAGCGGCAGCCCGAAGCCCTCGAACCGGGTCGGGAAGACGAAGAGCGCCGCCTCCGCGTAGAGCCGTTCGAGCTCGTCGGGCGCAACCCAGCCTTCGAGTCGGACCCGGTCGGCGAGGCCGAGCCGACGCACCTCGGGCGCCAGCGGGTCGTCGTCGTGGCTGCCGGTCACCACCACGCGCGGGCGTCGATCGGCGGGGATGAGCGCGATCGCCTCGAGCAGTGCTGCGAAGTTCTTGTGCGGCATGCGATTGCCGATGGCGAGGACCAGGTCGCTCGATCGATCCGCGTCGGCCGGCGCGGCCGCGGAACCGCCCGCGAGCGGGACCACGTCGATGCGGCCCGGGTCCACGCCGAGGAGCGTCGTCGCATCGTCCGCCGACGATTCGCTCACGGTGAGCACCCGCCGCGCGGCGCGCGCGGCGCCGCGGATCATGCCGCGCAGCACCGGTGCGTACGGGCCGGGCACGTACTCCGGGTGCCGGAAGGGCAGCAGGTCGTGGATCGTCAGGACCATGGGCACCCGGGTCCGGACCGGCCCGAGATTGGCGGGAGCATGGACGAGGTCCGCGCCGACGCGTGCGGCACGTCGGGAGACCTCGAGGAGTTCGCCTCGCGCCCACGCCACGCGGTTCTCACCCGAGATCCCCGACGGCACGAGCCGGCCGGGGAACCACGGTGCGCCGGTGGCGGCGAGTTCGGTCGAGGCGAGCCCGATCAGCTCGAGCTCGGGCGCCAGCGCCCCGAGCCGTGGGTAGAGCTGCCGGACGTAGGACTCCATGCCGCCCTTGCGGCCGGTGTGGAAGAGGAGGTCGACGAGGATCCGGGTCACGACGGCGCACCATCATGGGGTCGGTCGCCGGCGTGCCGCACCGCCGTCGCACCGTCCGTGGCCGCCCGCCCCGCGGCATCCGTCACGCCTTCCGCCCCGGCCCGCTCCACCGCGACCCGGCGACGCCTCGCCGCCTCGTAGATCACCGCCGAGACGAGCTCGGCGACGAGCAGCCCCGCGAAGACCGCGGCGAGCGACCCGGTGGCGAGCGCCAGGGCGGCCAGCCCGAAGGTGATCGCCGAGACGAGGGCGCGCAGTCCGGTGACGAGCCGCACCTCGCCGCGGCGGCGGAGCGCGGCGAACGGGATCGTGGTCGCGAGGGACGCCGCCCGCCAGGCGCACGCGACGAGGAGCGGCAGGAGCGTCGCCGAGGTCGTCCACGCCTCGCCGAAGAGGAGGCCGAAGAACCCGAGCCACTCGGCGACCAGCAGCGCCGCGACCGCCGCGACGACCGCGGCGCCGGACACCGCGATGTCGAGTCCGGAGTGCTCCTTCAGCAGTCGCAGTCGCATGAAGTTCAGCGGGATCGCGAGCAGGCCCGACACGGTCGAGATCGCCGCGAACAGCACGGCCTCGTTCGGGCCGAGGAACGCGAGGATCATCGAGTTGAGCAGCGGGGACACCGACCCGGTGATCGCGGTGTCGGCGATCACCCAGCCCATCACGCGGGGCTCGGGACGGCTCGCCCGGTGCTCGACCGGCAGGCAGCGCACGACGGTCGCCGCGACGATGCCCGCGACCAGCGGAGCGAGCGCCCAGGCCTGGCCGGCGAACCCGGCGAGCACGCCGGCGAGCGCTCCGACGCCGACGAGGATCGATGCCCAGATCTCCCGGCGATCGAGCCGCTCGGCGACCGAGACGCCGCGGCCGACCTCGAGCGCGGCGACGAGCACGGGCAGCCCGATGCAGAGCGAGACGACGTTCGGTCCGGTGGCGATGACGGCGATGCCGGCGACGACGGATGCCGCGGCGAGCCAGAGCGGGAAGACCACGCGTCGTTCCGTGCCGGCCGAGCTGAGCCGCGACTCCACGATGACGGCGAAGGCGAGCTGCCCGGCGAAGGTCGCGACGGTGACCGCCACCGCGATCACGCCCTGCTCGGCCGTCGTGAAGAGGCGCGAGGCGATCGAGACGGTCGCCGCCGGGATCACGGCGAGCGACACGCCGCCGAGCAGCGTGATGGCGCTCATGGTCGCGCGGCGCAGTCGCATCGGCGCGGGGGACTCGAGGCTCATCGGCGCACCGCCTCGACCGCCGCGGCACCGCCGAAGGTGCGCCCGACCGCGCCCTCGAGCCGGCCGAGGAAGACCCACCACCCGTCGGCCACGGCGTAGTCGGCCCCGTGGCGGAGCCCGAACACGAGACCGCCGCCGACGAACGCCACCCGCCACGGCCACGGGTAGCTCCAGCGCGTGACGACGCGACCGAGGCCGCGTCCGTAGGCCCGGAGCTTCCGGCGGCGCTCGGGGGCGGCGAGTCCGTGCGCGTCGGCGACGCCGCCGACGCGCACCGACGCGGGCAGCCATTCGATCTCCGCCGTCGCCCATGGAGCCCGGTCGGCGATCCGCAGCAGCAGGTCGGTCGCCTCGCCCGCCTGCCACGGCGACGGGGCTCCGGTGCCGAGGTCGGGGTCGAAGCCGCCGACGGCGTCGAACAGGCTCCGCCGGACGAGCAGCCCCATCTCGATGACGCTCCACGCGTTCCACCGATCGAACGGCGTGCCCGCCGCCGGCAGCGCGAACTTCGGTCCGTGCTCGTCGACGACGGTCATCGCCGCCAGCCGCGTGGCATCCGGCAGCGCCCGCAGCGCCTCGAGCGTGCCCGCCGGGAACCACGTCGTGTCATTGGGGAACACCAGCAGCGGGTCGACGCCCTGCAGCCGCGCCACGCCGTGGTTGCGCCCGCGCGCGGCGCCGGGCTCGCTCGTCGTCACGATCGCGCGACCCGATCCCGCGTCGAACCCGGCCACCATCGCCTCGACCTCGGCGAGGTTGCGCTGCGCGACGACGACGAGCTCGTCGCCCTGCGCGAGCCGCCCCGACAGCGAGTCGAGGAGGCGTCGCAGCGGCTCGACGCGGCCGAGCGTCGAGACCACCAGTCCGAGTTCCACGATGTCTCATTCTGTACGATGAACTCGCCCTCAACCACGACAGGACCGACTGCGACATGCCCGCTGCGACCGACACGATCGAGCTCTCGATCGTGATGCCGTGCTTGAACGAGGCGGAGACGCTCGCCACCTGCATCGACAAGGCGAACGGCTACCTGGCGCGCAGCGGTGTCGCCGGTGAGGTCGTGATCGCCGACAACGGCTCCACCGACGGGTCGCAGGAGATCGCCCGCGCGCACGGCGCCCGAGTCGTCGACGTGCCCGCGAAGGGCTACGGCAGCGCGCTGCTCGGCGGCATCGAGGCCGCCCGCGGAACCTACGTCATCATGGGCGACGCCGACGACAGCTACGACTTCTCGAACCTCGACGCGTTCGTCGAACGGCTCCGCGCCGGCGACCAGCTCGTCATGGGCAACCGGTTCCGGGGCGGCATCGCGGAGGGCGCGATGCCGCCCTTGCACAAGTACCTCGGCAATCCGGTGCTGTCCTTCATCGGCCGCGTCCTCTTCCGGTCTCCGATCGGCGACTTCCACTGCGGGCTGCGCGGATTCCACCGCCAGTCGATGCTCGACCTGCACCTCCAGACGACGGGCATGGAGTTCGCGAGCGAGGTCGTCGTGAAGTCGACCCTCGGCGGGCTCCGGGTGACCGAGGTGCCCACGACGCTCGACAAGGACGGCCGCAGCAGGCCGCCGCACCTCCGGAGCTGGCGGGACGGATGGCGGCACCTCCGGTTCCTCCTCATCTTCAGCCCGCGCTGGCTCTTCCTGATCCCCGGCGCGGTCGCGTTCTTCCTCGGACTCCTCGGCACGCTCGCGCTCACCTTCGGCCCGGTCGTCTTCGGCGACGTCGGCTTCGACCAGTCGAGCCAGGTGTACCTCGCCGCGCTCACGGTCGTCGGGTACCAGTCGGTGCTGTTCGCGATCCTCACGAAGATCTACGCGCAGCACGAGGGCTTCCGCATCCCGAGATCGCGCAACTTCGACCGGCTCGAGCGGCGGATCAGCCTCGAGAGCGGCGCGCTCGCCGGGCTCGCGCTGTTCCTCGTCGGCCTCGGCATCGCGATCTGGCAGTTCGCCTCGTGGGCGGCATCCGGCTTCGGCCCGCTCGACCCCGGTCCCACGGTGCGCACCGCGGTGCTCGCGGCGCTCTTCATGATGCTCGGTTCGCAGACCATCATGGCGGGCATGTTCCTCGGCGTCCTCAAGGTCGGGCTCCGCAGGGAATGAGCAGCAGGGCGGATGCCGCGTCCGGGGCGTCGTCGCGACCGGTCCGGGTGTCGGTGGCGATCGGAACGCACAACGGCGCCCGATTCGTCGGGGAGCAGATCCGTACCATCCTCGGCCAGTCGCGGCCGGTGGACGAGATCGTCGTGAGCGACGACGCGTCGACCGACGACACGGTCGGGATCGTCGAGCGAACGGTGGAGGAGTTCCGCGACTCGGGCGGCTCGGTCGAGCTGACGGTGCTCCGCAACGCCCGCCCGCTGGGGGTCACCGGCAACTTCGAGCACGCGCTGCGCGCGGCGACCGGTGACGTCGTGGCGCTCGCCGACCAGGACGACGTGTGGCGCCCCGACCGGATCGCGGTCGCGCTCGAGGCCTTCCGGAAACGACCGGGGCTGCGCCTGGTGGCGAGCGACGCCGATCTCGTGGACGCCGGCGGCGCGCCGATGCCCGAGTCCCTGTTCGCCACGCTCGGGATCGACGAGTCGGGGCGGACCGCGGTCGACGGGCCGGGGGCGTTCGACGAACTGCTCCGCCGGAACCTCGTGACGGGCGCCACCGTGATGCTCCGTCGCGAGCTGGTCGACCTCGCGGCGCCGTTCCCGTCGAGTTGGGTCCACGACGAATGGCTGGCGATCGTCGCCTCGGTCTCCGGCGGGATCGGCGTCCTGCCCGAGCGCCTCATCGGCTACCGGCAGCACGGCGCGAACCAGATCGGCGTGACGGCGCTCGGCTGGAGCGGACGCATCGACCGTCTCCGCGCGCCACGCTCGGAGCGCAACACCCGGCTCCTCGCCCGGGCCTCCGCGCTCGCGGAGCGGCTGCCGGGAATCGCCGGACGTGCCCGCGTCGTCGCTCCCGAGTTCGTCGCGACGGTCACCGCCGACAAGCTCGCGCACGAGACGGCGCGCGACGCACTGCCCGCCTCGCGCGTGCGGAGGATCGGGCCGGTCCTGCGCGAATGGCGGACGGGCCGGTACACGCGCTACGGACTCGGCGCGCAGGACGTGCTTCGCGACCTCGTCCAGCCGGTCTGATCACGACTCGCACTGCGAGCGGCCGATGCCCGCGTTCCGGCCTCCGGCCGCGCCGCCCGCCGCTCAGGCGAGGCTCGGCGACGCCGCTCCGACGAGCGCGTCCCGCCAGCTCATGTCCCTCGCCGCCTTGACCGCGCAGACGACGAGCAGCATCCACCCGCCCTCGACGAGCGCGAAGGTCTCGGCGAAGCTCGTGACGGCGACGGCGACGAGCGCGAGCGCCGGCCACAGGTAGACGACGCTGCGCCGCGACGAGGCGAGCAGCCACGCCCGTACGAGCGCGACGCCCACGAGGCCCGCGAAGAGCAGTGCTCCGATCACGCCGACCTGGAAGTACGCGTCGATGTACGCGCTGAGCGCCGACGAGTGGTCGCGTCCCACGCCGCGTTCGACCCAGACGTAGGGCGCGGCCTCCGGCCACCGCCCGACCCAGCCCCAGCCCTGCAGCGGGTTCACGGCGAGGTAGCGGGAGACCTCGCGCCACACGTCGAGGCGCACGTCGAACTCGCCGCGCGCATCGAGCAGCTCGATGATCCTGATGCGCGTGATCCAGCCGACGACGATCATGGCGACCACCGCGACCAGCAGCGCGAGCTGCCAGCGCCACCTCGTCTCCGCTGGGACCCGGCGGAGGCCGAACAGGGCAGCGAGCGCGACGAGCGTCACGCCGAGGGCGACGAGCGTCGTGGGGGAGCCGGAGAGCAGGAGCAGCGCGCTCGCGAGCACGACCGAGGCGATCGCCCGCCCCGGGCGCACGCTCCGAGTGCGCCACTCGATGATGAAGGTGATGAGCGCGATGAGCGCGACGAACCCGAGCATGTTCCGGGATCCGAACATGCCCTGGAGCGGGCCCAGTCCGGCGAGGTTGCCCTGGATGCCGAGGAAGGCGATCGGCAGGTCGATGAGGATGCCGGAGAGCACCTCGAGGGCGAGGGAGACGCCGAGCAGCACCCGCAGCACGTCGCCGAAGGCGCGCACGATCTGGATCGTGTCGCGCATCAGCGCGACGTACACGCCGAGCACGCCGAACGCGACCAGGTAGCCGACGCCCAGCACCGTGAGGCCGGGCGTGTCGCTCCAGATCACCGAGGCGCCGCACCACCCGACGAAGACCAGGATGGTGAGCGGGAGGATGCCGTACCACTCGACGGCCCGCCAGCGCGCGACGAGCGAGAAGCCGGCGAGCACGATGAGCGTGGCGATGGCGGCGATGAGCCCTGGCCAGCCGACCAGGGCGCGCACCGCGTGCGTCGAGAACGCCAGTCCGACGGACATGAGCGTGACCGCCTGCGCGAAGCGCGCCGAACCGGCGAACTCGCGAAGGGCGGACCTCACCGGGGCACCTCCGGGCGCGACCGGCGGCTCGGCGAACGGGTCGGCGTCATGGCGGGGAGCGGCTCCGGTGACCACTGCCGGCGCTTCGTGCCCCACGCGATGGCGATGAGCAGCATCCAGCCCGATTCGATGAGCAATCGGCTCTCGGCCAGGGACTGCCCGATCAGGGCGACGAGGACGAGCAGCGGGATGAGCGCGACCGCGGAGAACCCGACCGGGTGACCGCGGTCGTCCCTCGGCTGGTCGACGGCCAGGAACCAGGACCGCCAGAGCGCGCCGATCCCGATCGAGGCGAAGGCGAGGACTCCGACGAAACCGAGCTGCATCCAGACGTCCAGCCAGGCGTTGTGCGCCTGGAGGTACTCGACCCCGTTCCGGACGGCGAGGCCGTCGAACGGCTCGACCCAGGGCTGCCAGTAGCCGATGTACCCCCAGCCGAGCAGCGGGCGCTCGGCTGCGAGGCCGATCACGGCTTCCCAGATGTCGAGTCGGCCGGTGAGATCCTCGCTCTTGCCGAGCAGGTCGAGCAGCGTGGTCCACAGGACGGCCAGCAGGGCGACGGATGCCGCGAGCGCGGCCGCAGCCGAGGCGTAGACGATGCGCCGCCGGTCCGGGCCGATCCGACGCGCCCACATGGCGAAGCCGAACGCCGCCAGCACCAGCGCGCCCACGAGCACGACGGTGGACGAGCGCGTGAGCAGCAGGACGACCCCGCTCACGACCAGCCACCCGATGCCCTGGGCGCGGCGCATGCCGCCGCTCGCGAGCAGGGCCGCGAACAGGATCGCCGCGATCAGCGCCGCCATGCCGAGGAGGTTGCGGTTGCCGACGATGCCCTCGATGGGGCCGCCGTCGAACAGCATGGCCCGCGACCAGAAGAAGGCCATGGGCAGGTCATCGGCCGAGGCGTCGAAGTCGGGGAAGTTCGGCAGCAGCGGCTCGCGCACGACGACCGCGACCCACGACTCGAACACGAGCGACAGCGCGAGCACCCACTTGAGGGCGCTGCCGACGGCGCGGAGCACGCCGTGCCAGCCGAGCGAGAGGGTGAGCGAGAGCGCGGCGATCGTGGTGACGAAGAGGATCGCGAGCCCGAGGGCCGTGCCGCCGGGATAGTGCGACCAGGCGAGCGAGAGCGTCGCGATGCCGAGGAAGAACAGCGTCGACTTCGGCGTCCTCCGCCAGCTCAGCGCTGGTCGCCTCGACGCCCACAGCCAGATCGAACCGATCAGCACGACGGCGACGACCGCGCCGAAGCCCCACCAGCCGAGCAGGTTGCGCCAGAACTGGCCGGCGAAGGCGGTGAAGAACACGAACGTGGCGAACGCGCTCTCGAGCATCTGCCGTCGTCCGTGGGTCATGGGCACAAGGGTAGCGCGGTGGGGCGGCGCGGATCGGGTGCCGCCGTGCCCGCCGGCGCCGCGCCATCCGTCACCGGTCGTCGCTCAGACGAACGCCGCTTCGCCCGTGATCGCCCGGCCGACGATCAGGGTGTTCATCTCGCGCGTGCCCTCGTAGGAGTAGAGCGCCTCGGCGTCGGCGAAGAACCGCGCGACGTCGTAGTCGAGCACGATGCCGTTGCCGCCGCAGGCCTCGCGGGCCCAGGCGACGGTCTCGCGCATCGCGGTGGTCGCGAACGCCTTGGCGAGCGCCGAGTGCTCGTCGCGCTGCTCGCCGGCGTCGAGCATCTGCGAGACGCGGACGACCATGCCGAGCGAGGCGGTGATGTTGCCGAGGCACTTGACGAGCAGGTCCTGGATCAACTGGTGCGAGGCGATGGGCTTGCCGAACTGCTCGCGCTTCGTGGCGTAGCGGACCGCGGCCTCGTAGGCGCCGATCGCGGTCCCGACGGCCGCCCAGGCGACCTCGGCACGGGTCTGGCGGAGCACCGCGGCGGTGGCGCGGAACGAGTCCGCGTTCTGCAGGCGGAGCGACTCGGGCACGCGCACGTCGGTGAGCGTGATGTCGGCGTTCTGCACCATCCGGAGGCTGATCTTGCCCTCGATCCTGGTCGCGGCGTAGCCGGGCGTCGAGGTGGGCACGATGAAGCCCTTGACCTGGCCGTCGGCCTCGTCCTTCGCCCAGATGATCGTGATGTCCGAGAACGTCGCATTGCCGATCCAGCGCTTCTCGCCGTTCAGCACCCACTCGTCGCCGTCTCGGCGGGCGGTGGTGCGGAGGCCTCGCGCGGAGTCGGAGCCCGAGAGCGGCTCGGTCAGGCCGAACGCGCCGATGACCTCGCCCGAGGCGAGCCGAGGGATCCACTCGCGGCGCTGCTCCTCGGAACCCGCGATCGAGATCGAGCCCGTGGCGAGGCCGTTCTGCACGCCGACGAACGTGCCGACCGAGGCGTCGACGCGCGCGAGCTCGAGCGCGACGAATCCGCGGAACACGGCCGAGTTCTCGAACGGCTTCGCCTCGTCCCAGGCGAACGAGAGCACATCGTGCTCCGCGAGGGGCTTGACCACCTCCATCGGGAACTCGGCGCGCTCCCAGTGGCCGTTGACGATGGGGCGGACGTCGCGCTCGAGCCAGGTGCGGAGAGCCGTGAGCGACTCGCGCTCGCGGTCGGTCAGCAGGGACGCGTACGAGTAGAAGTCGCTCGCGAGCGGCTCGAAGGACATGACTGCTCCTTGTTCGTGGACACGTCCGCCGCGGGTTCCCCGGCGGACGGGCCGAGCCTAGGCAGCCGGCCCGGGTCGCACGCAGCGCTTGGTAGTTTGGGGCCAAACGGTGAAAGGACCCCGCTCCGCATGTTTGTCGCGATCCGCAACACGCCCAGAGACTATGCGTGGGGTTCCCACACCGCGATCGCCGAGTTCCGAGGGGTGCAGCCGACGGGATCGCCCGAGGCCGAGCTCTGGCTCGGCGCGCACGCGGGCTCGCCCGCCGAGGTCGTGCAGCCGGATGCCGCGGGCGCGGCCGACCTCGCCGAGCTCATCGCGGCCAATCCGACGCTCGCCCTCGGCCACGGTCACGCCCGCGAGGGCGCCCGCCTCCCGTTCCTCCTCAAGGTGCTCGCCGCCGCGCGCCCGCTCTCGTTGCAGGCGCACCCGACGCCCGACCAGGCCCGGGTCGGCTACGGCCGCGAGGAGGCCGAGGGCGTGCCGATCGACGCCTTCGACCGCAACTACAAGGACCCGTTCGCCAAGCCCGAGCTCATCGTCGCGGTCAGCGAGCGCTTCGAGGCGCTCTCCGGCTTCCGGCCGCTCGACGAGGTCGCCGGCGTCGTCGAGGCGCTCAGAGCAGCGGATGCCGCGTCCCCCGAGCCGCAGCCCGGCGCCATCGACCTGCTGGCCTCTCGGCTCGAGGGGCCCGATGCGCTGCGCGAGACGGTCGCCTGGCTCCTCCTCGACGGCCGCGGAGGGGACAGCGGCGAGGCGGCGTGGCTCATCGAACGCGTGGTCGCCCTCGCCGCGAGCGAGCAGGCACTCGGCTCGCCGTACGCGGCGTCGTTCCGGACCGTGCTCGACCTCGCCGAGGAGTACCCCGGCGACCCGGGCATCGTGATCTCGCTGCTCCTCAACCGGGTCGACCTCCGCCGGGGCGAGGCGCTCTTCCTCGACGCCGGCAACATCCACGCCTACCTCGCCGGGCTCGGCATCGAGCTCATGACCGCGAGTGACAACGTGCTGCGCGGCGGGCTGACGCCGAAGCACATCGACGTCCCCGAGCTGCTCGAGGTGCTCGACTTCACGCCCATCGAGCCGCCGCTGCTCCCGCCGATCGAAGCGGCTCCCGGCGTGCTCGAGTACCGTCCGAGCGTGCCCGACTTCACGCTCTTCCGCGTCGAGGGGGCGGATGCCGCGGCGCGCGTCGCGCTCGCGGGGCCGGCGATCGTGCTCGCCGAGGGCGACGGGGTCGAGGTCGCCGGCGCCCACGGCTCGATCGCCATCGCGCGCGGCGAGGCCGCCTTCGTCTCGCCCGACGAGGCGTCACTCGCGTTCGCCGGCGACGGCATCGCGTGGGTCGCGACGGTTCCGGCATCGGAGGCCTGAGCGGCGGGCGCTGAGCGCTCGCCCCATCCCGGGCGTCGATGGTGCGGGCGGATGCCGCGGCATCCGCTCGCCGTCAGCCCGCCTGCCGCGGCCCGAAGACCCGGCGGTACTGCGTCGGCGTCGTCTGCAGCGTCTTCACGAAGTGGTGGCGCATCACGGCCGCGGCGCCGAAGCCCGTCTCGCGGGCGATCTCCTCGAGCGTGAAGTCGGTCTCCTCCAGCAGCTGCTGCGCCCGGAGCAGCCGCTGGCGGTTGAGCCACGCGTTCGGGGTCGTGCCGGTCTCGGCGCGGAACTTCCGCGCGAAGGTCCGGGGCGACATGAGCGCCTTCCGGGCGAGGCGGTCGACCGTGAGGTCCTCGTCGAGGTGCTCCAGCATCCACTCGGTGACGAGTGCGAACGAGTCGCTCCGCGCGTCGACCACGGGGGTCTGGATGAACTGCGACTGCCCGCCGTCGCGCTGCGGCGGGACGACCATGCGGCGGGCGACGATGTTCGCCGCGCTCGCGCCGAGCTCGGTGCGCACGATGTGCAGCGCGGCGTCGATGCCGGCCGCGGTGCCGGCGCCGGTGACGACCCTGCCGTCCTGCACGAAGAGCACGTCGGGGTCGACCTCGGTGTCGGGGAACATCTCGGCCATGCGGTCGGTGTACATCCAGTGCGTGGTCGCGCGCCGGCCGTCGAGCACACCCGCGCGGCCGAGCGTGAAGGCGCCGGAGCAGACGCTCAGGACCCAGGCGCCGCGGTCGACGGCGTCGCGGATGACACGGAGCACCTCGGGGTGCGCGGGCTCGTCGATGAGCGACGCGGGGACGGCGACGAGGTCGGCGGTCTCGGCCGCGGCGAGGCCCTCGTGCACCACGACGTCGAACCCGAGCTTCGTCGGGATCGGCCCGGGTTCGGCGGCGACGACGTGGAAGTCGAAGGTCGGGCCGCCCTGCTCGGACCGGTCGATGCCGAACACCTCGCAGATGACCCCGAACTCGAAGGGCGCCATCTGCGGGACGGCGATGCAGGCGATGGAGTGGAGCACGGATCCTCCTCTGGACCAGCGGGGCACGGCGGGTCGCGGTCGCCCAGACTGGCAGGAATGTGTCGATCACTGGCGAGTCTGCCACTGTCGGCAGGATCTTGCAAGGCGCAGAATTCCTGCCATGGACATCATCGTGCTGCTGATCTTCGCCGGCCTCGCCGTGTGGGGCGTCGTCGCGACGCTGCTCCGCCTCGACTCGGACGGCTACGGCCGCCCGGAGATCCGCGACCGCGTGCGTCACGTCGACCGGGCCCCGCTCCGCCGCGCCTGACCCGACCGCTAGCATCGTCACGACGCCGGAGGCTCCGGCGGCGGAAGGCGGGACATGAGCTGGCTGGTCACCGGGGGAGCGGGCTACATCGGAGCGCACGTGGTGCGCGCGTTCCGGGCCCGGGGCATCGACACGGTCGTCGTCGACGACCTCTCCTCTGGACGGAGGACGTTCGTGCCGGAGGGCTCGCCGTTCGTGCACGGCTCGATCCTCGACGGCGCGCTCCTGGAGGACACGATGCAGGCGCACGGCGTGCGCGGCGTCGTCCACCTCGCCGGCTTCAAGTACGCCGGCGTCTCGGTGCAGCGCCCCCTGCACGCCTACGAGCAGAACGTGACCGGCACCGCGCGGCTCCTCGGCGCGATGGAGGCGAGCGGGGTCCACCGGATCGTGTTCTCCTCGAGCGCGGCCGTCTACGGCACGCCCGACGTCGACCTCGTGACCGAGGAGACGGCCAAGCGTCCCGAGTCGCCCTACGGCGAGTCCAAGCTGATCGGCGAGTGGTTGCTCGCCGACCAGGCCCGGGCGACCGAGCTGCGGCACACGTCGCTCCGGTACTTCAACGTGGTGGGCTCCGGCACCGACGAGGTCTTCGACCCGAGCCCCCACAACCTCTTCCCGCTCGTCTTCGACGCGTTGATCGACGGCCGGACGCCCCGCGTCAACGGCGACGACTACCCGACGCCCGACGGCACGTGCGTGCGCGACTACATCCACGTGGCCGACCTCGCCGAGGCGCACGTGGCGGCAGCGCGCCGCCTCGACGACGGCGAGCCGATCGAGCCCGTGTACAACCTCGGATCCGGCGACGGCGTCTCGGTCGGCGAGATCATGCGCGAGGTCGCCCGCGTGACGGGCATCGACTTCTCGCCCGACATCGGGCCTCGCCGCGCCGGCGACCCGGCGCGGATCGTCGCCTCGGGCGAACTGGCCGCGCGCGACCTCGACTGGCGCATGCGGCACAGCCTCGGCGAGATGGTCGCCAGCGCGTGGTCCGCCCGCCGCGCGGCATCCGTCGGCTGACCGCGATCACGACTCGGACACGCGCCCAGCGTGTCGCGGGCGCCGCGAAGCCTCGAGGAGGTATTGAGGGTTCTCCGTCTGCGACTTGACTCCACCGAATTACACCGATGTAATTGGTGAGACACACCCCTCGGGGATGTCGGTACAACTGGGTGGGAGACGATATGGGCAAGCCTGAATATCGTTCTGGGGTACCTGAGGATTGGTTCGTCGACCCTGTGCGGCTCGGCGTGCCGGGGGTTCGCGGGGTCGCAGACGACGACAACCAATTGGCGTGGCAGAGC
Source organism: Agromyces molybdatiresistens (assembly GCF_052748445.2). Taxonomy (NCBI): domain Bacteria; kingdom Bacillati; phylum Actinomycetota; class Actinomycetes; order Micrococcales; family Microbacteriaceae; genus Agromyces; species Agromyces molybdatiresistens. Next base: position 1,392,388 of record NZ_CM188258.1, read on the forward strand.
GACGCGCTGTGCGCGCAGACCGATCCGGAGGCGTTCTTCCCGGAGAAGGGCGGTTCCACGCGCGACGCGAAACGGATCTGCACGGGCTGCGAGGTCCGGTCCGAATGCCTCGAGTACGCGCTGTCGAACGACGAACGGTTCGGCATCTGGGGCGGGCTGTCGGAGCGCGAGCGCCGCAAGCTCCGTCGCCAGGCCGGCTGAGGGATCCGATCGCGGGCGTGCCGCGAGCGCGGGGGTTCGCGCTGACGGCACGCCCGCTGCGATGACGGATGGCGCGGGAGCGGCCGCCTAGGCTGTCCCCGATGTTCCCCAGAGTCACCGCCGTCCTCGTCGTGCAGCACGGCGGCGACCGGCTCCGCACCACGCTGGACGCGCTGCAGTCGCAGACGCGTCGGCCCGACGACCTCGCCGTCGTCCTCATGGAGTCCGACGACGCCACCCGGCGCCTGGTCGAGGCGTTGCGACCCGCGCACGTCGTCTCGCTCGGCGCGCCGCTGCCGTTCGGCGAGGCGGTGGCCACGGTCGAGCGGACGCTCCCCGAGCCGACGGACGAACGCGACGCCATCTGGCTCCTGAGCGAGGATGCCGCACCGGACCCGACCGCGCTGGAATCGCTCGTCGCCGGCCTCGAGAACGCGCGCACGGCGGCGATCGCCGCCCCGAAGCTCGTCGAGTGGGACGATCCCCGACGGATCGTCCGATTCGGCCGCTCGGTGACCCGCGGTGGTCGCAGCATGCCGATCGTCGGCGGCGAGCTCGACCAGGGGCAGCACGACGACCTCTCCGACGTGCTCGGAGCGGATCCCGTCGGCATGCTCGTCCGGCACGCCGTGTGGCGTCACCTGGGCGGGTTCGACCCGGCGCTGCCCGTCGTCGACGACGGGCTCGACCTCGGCATGCGTGCCAGGCTCGCCGGTCACCGCGTGATCGCGGTGCCCTCCGCCGTGCTCCGGTTCGCCGATTCCGGTGTCGCGGGCCCCGGCTCCGAGCCCGGCGGCCGCGCTGCGCGACGCCGCGCCCGCGACGCGCGGAGCGCGTGGCTGCACCGTCGCCTCGTCGACGCCCACGCGGTGATCGCGCCCCTGCACTGGCTCGCGCTGCTGCCGCTCGCCGTGCTCCGCTCGCTCCGGCACCTCCTCATGAAGACCCCGGGAGCGATCCCCGGCGAGTTCGCCGCCGCGATCGGGGTCATGGTCACCCCGCAGCGGGTCATCCGGTCGCGACGCGCGATCGCGCGGGTGAAGACCGTCAAGTGGTCCGCGCTCGCTCCACTCCGTATCCGGACCGACGAGGTGCGCGTGCGACGACAGCTGGCCGCTGAGGCGCGCCGCCAGCGTGCCCGCGGCCGTGTCGACGACCTGCAGTTCCTGCAGACCGGCGGCGGATGGGTGCTGCTCGCGACCTCCGCGCTCGCGGTCATCGTGTTCGCACCGCTCGTGGCGTCCGGCGGGATCTCCGGGGGCGGGCTGCTCCCGCTCTCCGAGGACGTGGCGACGCTCTGGCGGAATGCCGCTGCGGGCTGGCGCGACGTGGGCGGTGGGTTCGCCGGCGCGGCGGACCCGTTCGCGGGCGTCCTCGCCGGGCTCGGCAGTGCGGCGTTCTGGAACCCGTCGGCCGCGCTCCTCGGGCTCTGGATCCTCGCCATCCCGCTGTCGGGACTCGGCGGATGGTTCGCGGCATCCCGGCTGACCGATCGCGCATCGCTCCGAGTCCTCGGCGGGCTCGCCTGGGCCGTCGCGCCTCCGCTCCTCGATGCGCTCGCCGCGGGGCGGCCGGCCGCGGTGCTCGTGCACGTGCTGCTGCCCTGGCTCGCCGTGCTGATGTTCGCGGCGGCGACCTCATGGGCGGCCGCGGCGGCCGCGTCGCTCGTCTTCGCGGCGATCATCGCCTGCGCGCCGGTGCTCGCACCGGCACTCGTGCTGGCCTGGCTCGTCGCCCTTCCGCTCAGCGGGCGCGCCGCCGTGCGGCTCGCGGGCATCCCGCTGCCCGCGCTCGCCCTCGCCCTGCCGCTCGTGGTGCAGCAGGTCGACCGGGGGGCGCAGCTCTCGCTCCTCGCCGACCCCGGCGTGCCCCAGCCGGGCGCCGAGCCGGTCGCCCTCCAGGTCGCCCTCGGCCAGGCCTCGGGCACGTGGGGGCGCTGGGAGGAGGTGCTCGGCGGGCTCGTCGCCGAGTTCGTGCCGCCGCCCGTCGTGCTCGCCGTGCTGCTCGCGCCGCTCGCGCTCGCGGCGATCGCGGTCGTCGCCTCGCCTCGCCTGCGCGGGGGCCTGCTCGCGCTGGCGCTCGCCGCGGTCGGCTTCGCGACGGCGGTCGGCGCGACGCTCCTCCACGTCGCGTTCGCGGGGGAGCGCACGGTGCCGGTGTGGGCCGGTTCCGGCATCAGCCTCATGTGGCTCGGACTGCTGGCCGCGGCGGTGCTCACGCTGAGCACCGTGCGCCGCGGCGCCGCGACGGCCGCGACGGTGGTCGTCCTCCTCGCCGTGACCGCCGTCGGTCCGACGGTGATCGCCCTCGCACTCGGACAGACGACCGTCGGGCCGGCGCCCGAGCGCACCCTGCCGGCGTTCGTCGAGGCCGAGGCCGCCTCCGACCCGCGGGTCGGCACGCTCCGGATGCGTCCGAGTGCGGACGGCGGCATCCGCGCCACCGTCGAGCGCGGGACGGGCACGACGCTCGACCAGCAGTCCACCCTCGCGTCGACGCAGCGCGAGCTCACCGAGACCACCGAGGCGATCGCGACCCTCGCCGGCAACCTCGCCGCGCGAAGCGGCTACGACGCGACCGCCGCGGTCGAGGAGTTCGGGCTCTCGTTCGTGCTCCTCGGCCCGGCCGACCCCGATGACAGCGCCGCGGTGGCGGTCGAGCAGCGCGCACGTGCCGCGCTCGACGGGAACCCGCAGGTCGTCGCGATCGGCGAGACGGACTTCGGCGCGATCTGGCGCTTCGTCGGCGCAGAGGCCGATGCGCCCGGTGCACGCATCCCCGATGCGGGCCCGGTGGCCGGATGGGTCGTGGCGGGGCAGCTGGTCGTCATCGGCGCGGCGCTGCTCCTCTCCATCCCGACGGGCGGCGGGCGCGAGCCCGACCGCAGGCCGCCCTCGGTGCGGCGTCGACGGCGCGGCGACGGGCGTCGGCCGGATGCGCCGGCGGATGCCCGAGCGGGCACGGGCGAGCCGATGGCCGACGCCTCGCCCACCGGCGAGCTCGCGACCGGCCGCCCGGCGACCGACGAGGCAGTGCCCGACGGAGGTCCGACCGAGGCGGCCCCGACCGACGAGCGTCCGACCGACGAGCGTCCGACCGACGAGCGACCGGCCGAGGAGCCGGCACCCGCGCGGGTCGCCGCTCCCGCGCAGCCCGCCGATGAGAGCGAAGGGGACCGACGTGCCGAGGACGCGTGAGGTGATCCGGGGAGTCGCACTGGGCGCGGCGGTCCTGGCCGTCGGCGGCCTCGCGGCCGGCGCGGTGTTCGCGGCATCCGCCCTGCCCCTGCCCGAGTTCGTCGCCGAACCGCCGTCGACGGACGTGCAGCCCGCGGAGAGCCGCCAGCTCCAGGTGTGCCCCGGCCCGCTGCTCTCCCTCGCCGACGATTCGTCGTCGGCCGCCGCTGCGAGGTCCGTCGGCTCCGCCGACCTCGCGATCGCATCCGATCCCCAGGACGCGGCCATCGACCAGGTGATGATCGATGCGCCCGACGACGCCGCGGCGGGCGCGAACGGCGGCCCGACGGCGATCTCGGCCGAACCCGGCACGGTCCTCGCCGGCATGCTCGCGGGCGCGCAGTCGCAGGAGGCCGACTCCGAATCGCTCCGCGGGCTCGCCGCGGCCGCGTGCGTCGAGCCGTCGGCGGACTCGTGGCTCGTCGCGGGTGCGACCGACGTGGGGCGGTCGGGCCTCGTCCTGCTCTCCAACCCCGGCGAGGTCTCCTCCACGGTGGACGTGCGCGTGGTCGGCGAGACCGGTACGGTCGAGGCGCCGTCCGGGCTCGGCATCGTCGTCCCGCCGGCGAGCCAGCGGATCGTGTCGCTCGCCGGGCTCGCCCCGAACGTGCGGGCACCCGTCGTCCACGTCACCAGCACCGGTGCGCCGATCGCCGCCGCGCTGCAGCACTCGGTCGTGCTGGGGCTCGATCCCGCGGGCGTGGAACTCTCGACCCCGGCCGCCGCGCCCGCGACCCGGCAGGTCGTGCCCGGCGTCGTCGTCTCCGGCGAAGGCGGCGTCGCGCCCGATGACGACCACGCCGAGGGAGACGACTTCCCGGCCCTGCGCCTCTACGCTCCGGATGCCGCGGAGGCGGCCGCCGTCGTCGAGATCCGCGACGACGCCGGCACGGTCGTCTCGGAGGTCGAGGTCACGCTGGCGCCCGGGCAGGTCCCCGACCTGCCGCTCGGCACGCTGGACCCCGGCGCCTACACCCTCGTCGTCGACGCCGATGCGCCGATCGTCGCGTCGGCCCGGTCGACCGTCCTCACCGAGGGCGACGACCCGATCCTCGCCGACCTCGCCTGGTCGGTGGCGACGGGCGCGCTGCTCGAGCGCGCCGCGGTCGCGATCCCCGACGGACCCGGCGCGACCCTGCGACTGGCGAATCCCGAAGAGGCGGACGTCACCGCGACCGTCACCGCGGATGGGGAGGAGCGCTCCGTCACCGTACCCGCCGGCGGCGCGGCATCCGTCGCGGTGCAGGCCGGCGATCGCGTGATCCTCGACGGCGTCGAGGGGCTCCACGGCGCGGTGACCTTCGGCGGCGACGAGCGGATCGCGGCGATGCCGATCGCGCCGCCGGGGCCGCTGGCCAGCCCGGTTCGCGTCTTCCCCCAGTAGGCGGGGCCGACGCGGCACCCGCCTCGTCGCCGTCCCGCCGACCCGGCGGGTTCGTGCGGATCAGAGGTGGCGGTAGCGTCCCGGTGCGAGCTCCCACGGGTCCCGTCCCAGGAAGTCGGCCACCGCCCGGAAGACGCAGCTCTCGACGAGCAGCTTCTCGTCCTTCTCCTCGCCCTCCTGCGTGCGCAGGAACCGCACGATCGGCAGGCGGAAGAAGACGATCCGGCGCTCGTCGTGGTACACCCGCCAGCGGTCGACGTGGTCGTCGTGGATCGCCTCGGCCGGCGCATCGGCGACCTGGAACGAGACGCCCTCGAGTTCGGGCCAGAGTCCGCGCAGGTACGCCGCCGTCGAGGCGAGCGTGACGTCGAACTCGTCGATCCGGGTGCGCAGCGGCGGGAGGTGCGGGCCGGTCACGGGCGAGCGCATGCCGCGGCCGTGGCGGTCGCGCGGGAGGCGCCTCGGCGAGGCCGATGTCGCGGCGACACGACGGGAACGGGGCATGACCTCCATCGTAGCGGCCGGTCGGATCGCTACGCTGGGGTCGCCATGAGACGTTGTTCGCGCACCGCATGCACCGCCGAGGCGGTCGCGACCCTGACGTACGACTACGCCGACTCGCTGGCCGTGCTCGGGCCGCTGTCGTTCACGCGCGAGCCGCACTCGTACGACCTGTGCGCCCGGCACGCCGACCGCACGTCCGCTCCGCGCGGGTGGCAGATCATCCGGCACGTGACCCTCGGTGAGGTAGGGTTCACCGCATGAATCCCCCCGCGAACCCGGGCGCTCGCGCGCGCCTCGAAACGATCGTGAAGGCCTACGACGTCCGCGGCATCGTCGGCGACGCGCTCACGGCCGAGGTCGTCGAGGCGCTCGGCGCCGCGTTCGTCGACGAGGTCGGCGCGGCGGGCGACCGGGTGGTCGTCGGCCACGACATGCGCGACTCGTCCCCGGGATTCGCCGAGGCGTTCGGCCGCGGGGCCGCGGCGCGCGGCGCCGACGTCGTCGCCATCGGGCTCTGCTCGACCGACGAGAGCTACTTCGCGTCGGGGTCGCTCGACGCGCCGGCGGCCATGTTCACCGCGAGCCACAATCCGGCCGCGTACAACGGCATCAAGTTCTCCCGCGCCGGCGCGCAGGGCATCTCGCTCGACACGGGGCTCGCCGCCATCCGCGACCGCGCCGCCGCCCACCTCGAGCGCGGCATCGCGAGCGTGCCGCAGCCCGGCCGGGTCGAGCACGCCGATGTGCTCGCCGACTACGCGCGCCACCTCCGCACGCTCGTCGAGCTCGGCGGCATCCGGCCCCTGAAGGTCGTCGTCGACGCCGGCAACGGCATGGGGGGCCTCACCGTCCCCGCCGTGCTCGGCGAGGCCGCCGGGCTCCCGGCGCTGCCGCTCGAGATCGTGCCGCTGTACTTCGAGCTCGACGGCACCTTCCCGAACCACGAGGCCAACCCGCTCGACCCGGCCAACCTCGTCGACCTGCAGCGCGCAGTGCGAGAGCACGGCGCCGACCTCGGGCTCGCGTTCGACGGCGACGCCGACCGCTGCTTCGTGGTCGACGAGCGCGGCGAGGCCGTCGACCCGTCGGCCGTCGCCGCGATCGTGGCCCTCCGCGAGATCATGCGGGTGCGCGCGCTCGGCGAGGCCGAGCCGACCGTCATCCACAACCTCATCACCTCGCGCTTCGTGCCCGAGACGATCGAGGCCGTCGGCGCCGTCCCCGTGCGCACGCGCGTCGGCCACTCGCTCATCAAGGACCGCATGAAGGAGACCGGCGCGGTCTTCGGCGGCGAGCACTCGGCGCACTACTACTTCCGCGACTTCTGGGGCGCCGACAACGGCATGCTCGCCGCGATGCACCTGCTCGCCGAGTTCGGCTCGCAGCCCGAGCCGCTGTCGACGCTCGCGGACCGCTTCACGCCGTACGCGCTGTCGGGCGAGATCAACTCGACCGTCGCCGACGTGCCGGCGGCGTACACCCGCATCGTCGAGGCGTTCACGGGCCGGGTCGAGTTCGACGAGCTCGACGGGCTGACCGCGACGGGCATCACCGCGGAGGACGAGCCGTTCTGGTGGTTCAACGTGCGCCCCTCGAACACCGAGCCGCTTCTGCGGCTCAACGTCGAGGGCGAGGACGTCGCGACGATGACGGCGATCCGCGACGAGGTGCTCGCCCTCATCCGCGCCTGAGCGGCGCGGCTCGGGGGCCTGCGAGAATGGACGCCATGACCCTCGTCACGCCCACCGCGACATCCGCACTGCCCTTCAAGGTCGCCGACCTCTCGCTCGCCGAGGCGGGCCGGCACCAGCTCCGCCTCGCGGAGAACGAGATGCCGGGGCTGATGGCACTCCGCGCCGAGTACGGCGAGTCGAAGCCGCTCGCGGGCGCCCGCATCGCGGGCAGCCTGCACATGACCGTCCAGACGGCCGTGCTCATCGAGACGCTCACGGCGCTCGGCGCCGACGTGCGCTGGGCGAGCTGCAACATCTTCTCCACGCAGGACGAGGCGGCTGCCGCCGTCGTCGTCGGCCCCGACGGCACGGTCGACGAGCCGAAGGGCGTGCCCGTCTTCGCCTGGAAGGGCGAGACGCTCGAGGAGTACTGGTGGTGCACCGACCGCATCTTCGACTGGTCGGCCGAGGCGGCCGCCGCGGGCGCCGACTGGATCGGCCCGAACATGATCCTCGACGACGGCGGCGACGCGACGCTGCTCGTGCACCGCGGGCGCGAGTTCGAGGCGGCCGGGTCGGTGCCGGCGACGGCCCGCGACGCGACGCCCGAGTACCGCGTCGTGCTCGACACGCTCCGCCGCTCGATCCAGGCGAGCCCCGACCGCTGGACGCGCATCGCCGCCGAGCTGCAGGGCGTGACCGAGGAGACCACGACCGGCGTGCACCGCCTCTACGAGCTGCACGCCGCGGGGGAGCTGCTGTTCCCCGCGATCAACGTCAACGACTCGGTCACGAAGTCGAAGTTCGACAACAAGTACGGCATCCGCCACTCGCTGCCCGACGGGCTCAATCGCGCGACCGACGTGCTCATGGGCGGCAAGGTCGCGTTCGTCGCGGGTTACGGCGACGTGGGCAAGGGCGCGGCCGAGGCGCTCCGCGGCCAGGGTGCCCGCGTCATCGTCTCCGAGATCGACCCGATCAACGCGCTGCAGGCCGCGATGGACGGCTATCAGGTCGCCCGGCTCGAGTCGGTCGTCGACCAGGTCGACATCCTCGTCACGGGCACCGGCAACAAGGACGTCGTGCGACTCGAGCACCTGCTCGGCCTGAAGCACCTGGCCGTGGTCGCGAACGTCGGCCACTTCGACAACGAGATCGACATGGCCGCGCTCGAGTCGCTCGAGGGCGCCGAGAGGGTCGAGATCAAGCCGCAGGTGCACGAGTGGCGCCTGCCGACCGGGTGCAGCATCCTCGTGCTCTCCGAGGGGCGGCTGATGAACCTCGGCAACGCGACCGGCCACCCGTCGTTCGTGATGTCGAACTCGTTCGCCAACCAGGTGCTCGCGCAGCTCGAACTCTGGACCCGCCCCGACGCGTACCCCGTCGGCGTCTACGTGCTGCCGAAGCACCTCGACGAGAAGGTCGCGCGTCTCCATCTCGATGCGCTCGGCGTGGAGCTCACGGTGCTCACGCCCGAGCAGGCCGCCTACATCGGCGTGCCCGTCGAAGGTCCGTACAAGGTCGACCACTACCGGTACTGAACCCGGTGGGTCGGATGCCGCGGGCGCACGTCGTGCCTGCGGCATCCGTCGTCTCGGGGCGCAGCTCGGTGCGCCGTCTCAGCGTTCGGGGAACCCGTTGGGCCGCGAGTCGAGCACCGGCTCGAGTGCGCGCATGCGCTCGTCGACGAGGGCGAGGGCGGCGAGGTCGCGCTCGCGCCGCAGGGCCGCGACCCCGGCGAGGAACATCTCCGGTTCGACCTGCGGGACCGGCGAGACGTACGGTGCGACCTCGGCGGCGAGCGATGCGCCGACGCGGATCCGGCTCTCCGGTGCGAGCTGCGCGGCGTTGCGCAGGAACGCGGCGACGCGCCTCGCGAGCGGGTCGGGCAGCCGGCCGACGTCGGCGACGACCGCCCAGGCGACGAGCGGCTCGGGGACGACGAACGCCGCCGGGGCGTAGGCGCGCACGCGCTCGACCTGTCCGTGCGTCCCGGCGAGGAGGTCGCCGAGGCGCTTGGAGTCGGGGTTCAGGAAGCCGACGAGGACCGCGAGCCCGCCGAACGTGAGCCAGATCTCGAGCACGCCGGTGAGCGCGCGGATGAGCGCATGCCGGAAGCCGATCGACCCGCCGTCGTCGCGGACCACGCGGATGCCCATCGCGAGCTTGCCGAGCGATCGACCGCGGGAGGCCGTCTCGACGGCGGTCGGGAGGGCCACGAGCAGCGAGACCAGCAGCGCGATGCCGACGGCGCGGAACGCCGCCTCGTCGAGCTCGAGCCCGGAGATCGCGAGGAGGACGAGCAGGCCCAGGACGATCGTGAGGATCACGTCGATCGCGGCGCCGCCGGCGCGCATGACGGCGCTCGCCGGCCTGAGGTCGAGGGCGACCGCCTCACCGGTGAGCACGGCCTCGTCGTCGATGACGGTCGCGGTCCGCGCGGGGGCGGCGTCGGCGGGCATGGCTAGTATTCAAGCAGATGGACCTCGACGCCCTCGCGACCGCCCGCCACGACGACTGGGAGCGACTCGACGCGCTCTCGCGCAGGTCCCGCCCGACGGGCGCCGAGGCCGACGAGCTCATCGAGCGGTACCAGTCCGCCGCAGCCGACCTCTCGCTCGTGCAGGCGACGGCCGGCTCCACGGCGCTCGGAGAGCGGCTGTCGCTGAGCCTGTCGCGAGCCCGGCTGCGGTTCACGGGCGTCGCAGAGAACCCGCTGCGCCAGCTCTCGCACTTCGCACTCGTCGGCCTGCCGGCGGCGCTCCACCGCATCCGCTGGCTGACGCTCGCGGTCGCGGTCGCGACCGTCGTCGTGTCGGCGCTCTACGCGGCGTGGGTGCTCGCCGACCCGCGCGTTCTCGCGAACCTCGGCAGCGAGGAGGAGCTGCGGCAGATCGCTGAAGAGGGCTTCGTCGCGTACTACTCCGAGAACCCGGCGGCGTCGTTCGCCGGGTCGGTGTGGACCAACAACGCGTGGATCGCCGCGCAGTGCGTGGCCTTCGGCATCACGGGCGTCTGGGTTCCGTGGGTGATCCTGCAGAACGCCCAGAACCTCGGCCTGACGGCGGCGATCATGTTCGCATACGACGAGGCCGACACGTTCTTCCTCTACATCGCCCCGCACGGGCTGCTCGAGCTGACCTGCGTGTTCGTGGCGGCCGCGGCCGGCCTCAGGATCTTCTGGGCCTGGGTCGCGCCCGGCCCCCGCACGCGGGGCGCGGCCGTCGCGGAGGACGCCCGCGCACTGTTCTCGGTCGCGATCGGGCTCGTGTTCTTCCTCTTCGTCGCGGGCGTCATCGAGGGGTTCGTCACGCCCGCGCCGTGGCCGTGGCCCGTGAAGATCGGGATCGGCGCGCTCGCACTCGGGCTGCTGCTCTTCGCGATGCTGGTGCTCGGCCGGCGTGCGGCGCGCGCGGGCGAGACGGGCGACCTCGCCGAGTTCGACGCCGGCGCGCGGCGGGCGACCGCCGGCTGAGCGGCGGGCGACGCGTGCTCGCGTCTCGGCCCGGAGTGCGGCATCCGCTCAGAGCTGCCCGGCGGCCTTGAGCTCGAGGTACCGGTCGGCGAGTGCCGGCGGGAGATCGGCCGGGCCGGCGGTGACCGTCGTCGCGCCGAGACGGCTCACCGCCGCGGCGACGCGGTCCGCGTCGAGCCGGGTGCGTTCCGCGGCCGCCGCGCGATAGACGTCCGCGAGCTCGTCGCGGCGCGACACGTCGGCCTCGAGCGTCGGGTCGGCGACGGAGGCCACGACCACGCGGTGCCGCGCGGTCAACTGCGGCAGCACCGACAGGAGACCGCGGGCGCTGCCCGGGGAGTCGGCGGCGGTGAGGAGGACGACGAGCGCGCGGCGGCTCGTGACGCCGCGGACCTGCGCGGGCACGCCCGCCCAGTCGGCCTCGATGAGCTCGGCGTCGACGGTCGCCATCGTGTCGACCATCCGGGCCAGGAGCTCGGCGCCGCTCGCACCGTGCACGCGCCCCCGCAGGCGACGGTCCCACAGCAGCAGGTCGACGCGGTCGCCGGCGTGCGAGGCGAGCGCGGCGAGGAGCAGTGCCGCCTCGTAGGCGGTGTCGAGGCGCGGCTCGTCGCCGATCCGTGCGGCCGCGGTGCGGGAGGTGTCGACGACGATGACGATGCGCCGATCCCGCTCGGGCCGCCAGGTCCGGACCATGAGCTTCGCCGACCCCGGCGACTCCGGGTCGGAGCGGCGGGCCGTCGCGCGCCAGTCGATCGAGCGCACGTCGTCGCCGCGCACGTATTCGCGGAGCGAGTCGAACTCGGTGCCCTGCCCGCGGACGAGGATCGGCGTGCGGCCGTCGAGCTCGCGCAGTCGGGTGAGCCGCGACGGCAGGTGCGCCCGCGAGTGGAAGGGCGGCAGGACGCGGAGTCGACCCGGAGCGGCCAGCGTCGCCTGCCGCGCCCACAGCCCGAGCGGTCCGTGCGACCGGACGGTCACCGCCGCGGTGAGGCGGTCGCCGCGGCGGGTCGGCGTGAGGGCCTGCGTCACCCGGCGTCCCTCGCCGGCGGGGACGTCGACCCGTGCACGATTCCGGCCGTGCACGCCGGCGGACGGGGGCCATCCGTCGCGCACCTCGGCGCGCAGCATCCGGCGCCCGAGGTTGCGCACGACCACCTCGGACCGCGCGGTCTCTCCGAGGCGAAGCCGGGGCGGGAGCTCGCGATCGATCGCGACCCGGCGCGGCGACGCCGCGAGCGAGAGGTCGATCGCCCCGAGCCCCGTCGCGACGAGGAGCCAGCCCACGAGGGTCGCCCAGGCCGCGCCCGCGTCGGCGCCGAGCACCACCACGGGCACGACGCCGAGGGCGACGAGCACGCTGAATCGACCGGTGAGCGCCATCGTCAGAGCGGGACCTGGACCTGCTGCACGACGGACCGCAGCACCTGGTCGACCGAGACGCCCTCGAGCTCGGCCTCGGGCCGGAGCTGCACGCGATGCCGCCAGGCCGGGAGCAGCATGGCCTGCACGTGGTCGGGCGTGACCTTCTCGACGCCGGTCAGCCAGGCCCACGCCTTCGCGGCGGCGAGGAGGCCGGCGACGGCGCGGGGGCTGACGCCGAGCCGCATCGACGGGCTGCGCCGGGTCGCGCGGGCGAGGTCGACGACGTAGGCGAGGACGTCGTCCTCGACGCCGACGCGCCGCACGGCGGCCCGCGCGGCGACGAGGTCGGCCGCGCCGAATACCGGCTCGACGCCGGCCGCGGCGAGGTCGTGCGGGTCGAAGCCGTCGGCGTGGCGGCGGAGCATCGCGACCTCCGCCTCCCGCTCGGGCACGTCGAGCACGAGCTTCAGCAGGAATCGGTCGAGCTGCGCCTCGGGCAGCGCGTAGGTGCCCTCGTACTCGATGGGGTTCTGCGTCGCCGCGACGAGGAAGGGCACGGGCAGGGGCCTCGTGACGCCGTCGGCGGAGACCTGGCGCTCCTCCATGGCCTCGAGGAGGGCCGACTGCGTCTTCGGGGGCGTGCGGTTGATCTCGTCGGCCAGCAGCAGGTTCGTGAACACCGGCCCCTCGCGGAACGCGAACTCGCCGGTGCGCGGGTCGTACGCGAGCGAGCCGGTGACGTCGCCCGGCATGAGGTCGGGCGTGAACTGCACGCGACGCGTCTCGAGGCGGAGGGTGCGGCTGAGCGTGCGCACCAGCAGCGTCTTGGCGACGCCCGGCACGCCCTCGAGCAGCACGTGGCCGTCGGCGAGCAGCGCGATGATGAGGCCGGTCACGGCGCCGTCCTGGCCGACGACGGCCTTGCCCACCTCAGTGCGCACCCGATCGAGCGCGCTGCGCAGCTGCGCGTCGGTGGGCACGTCGTCGGTGATCGGGTCGTTCATGGTCGCCTTCCTGTCGGGTCCATTCCTGTCGGGTCCGCTCCGATCGGGTGCGGTCCACCCGGGCCGGCTCCGGTCCGGTGCGGTGCGCCGGATGCCGCGTGCGGCTCGATCGAGGAGTGCACGGCGCGCTCGAGCTCGGCGAGGCCCCGCGCGAGGTCGACGAGGTCGCGGTCGCCCCGGGGCTCGGCGTCGACGAGCAGGGCGCGAACGGATGCCGCGGGCCGGCCGGTCGTGTCGGCGATCGCCGCGACGACCGCGTCGACCTCAGCGGATCGGGGCAGGCGCAGCACGGCGGCGAGCCGTCGGATCGTGCCGATCCGCAGCTGGTCGAGCGAGCGGCCGCGTGCGGCGCTCCGCGCGTAGAGCCGAGCGCGGCCCTCCCCGGTCTCGGACGCCCGCACGTGCACGGGCAGGTCCTCGACGACGAGCGGGCCGAATCGCCGGCCCCGCTGGACGCCCGCCGCGATCGTCACGACGACGAGGAGGACGAGCACCGGGCTCACCCAGCCGGGCGTCAGCTCGGCGAGGGTCGGCGCATCCGCCGCATCCGCATCGCCCGGGCCCGGCAGGTACCAGACGAGCTCGTCGCGCGTGCCGAGGAGGCCGATCGCGAGGGCGGCGTTGCCCGCCCGGTCGATCGTCTCGTTCGCGAACGGGGTGACGGCGCCCACGAGGACGATGTCGGCCCCGTCGGGTGAGGGGCCGGTCACGACGGCGAATCCGTCGCCCGAGGCGAAGCAGCCGGTGAACCCGGAGGCGTCCGCGTCGTCTCCGATCGAGAGCAGCTGCTGCCCGCCCGACAGCGTCTCCGCGCGCTCCGCCGCGGCGAGGTCGCACGACGCGGGCTCGGGGGCGCCCTCGGCGGCGCCCGCGAACCGGACGCCCGGCGCCAGGACCTCGAGCGCGGCGAAGTCGGGGCGCGCGACGACGATCGTCTCGGCGGTCGCGGCGAGTTCCGCGATCCGCTCCCGATCGAGCACGCCGAGATCGTCGTGCAGGAACACGGTCGCCCCGCCGCGTGCGGCGGCCAGCGCGGCGTCGAGGCTCCGCACCTGCTGCACCTCCACGCCGCGGTCGACGAGCACCCGGGCGAGCGCCTGCGCTCCGGCGGGCGCGGGATTGTCGGCCGCGAGGGGGGCGCCGGGCCCCCGTACGGCCCCCTGCAGCACGACGAGGACGAGTGCGCCGGCGAGGAGTGCGACGGCGACGACGATCCAGGTGCGGCCGCGGCGGAGCGCGCCCCGAACGCCCGGTGTGATCGCGGGGGCGGCGGCGCGACCCGGATCGGCGGCCGTCGCGGACGGCGCGGCCTCGCGCACGCCGTTCATGCGTCGGCTCCGACCGCGCGCGCGGTCGCGGTCTCCTCGAGCGGCCTCGTCGCCTCGAGCCCGACGTCGAGCGCGGCGATCTCGGCGTAGGTGCCCGCGTCGCCGTCGTGCCCGAGGTAGCGCACGCCGTCGAACGAATCGGCCGCGTGCTCGAGGGCCGGGCCGTACGCGGGGAACGGTGCGGATGCCGCTCGTGCCATGCCGTGCGCGGTGGTGCCGGGGTGCACCCTCACGACCTCGCGTTCGACGAGCGACCGGACCAGCGCGCGGAACCGTTCCTCGACGGCGAGACGCCAGTCGCCGGATGCCGCGGCGCGCTCCGCCGCGCGACGGAGGGCCGAAGCATCCCGCACGTCGCCGTCGTCGAAGAGGGGGACGGGCGAGGGGGCGCGGCGCCGGAGCCGCGGGAGCCCGAACACCAGCAGGCCGAGGCCGACGAGGCCGGCGACGACGAGCACGGCCACCAGCGCGAGGGCGGGCACCGGCAACCCCGTCGCGCCGCTGAAGAGACTCGCGATCCAGTCGCGAACCGCCTGCGCCGCGAGGTCGAAGAGCGTCGGCTCGGCGGCGCGGTACTCGGGCTTCGCGAGCTCGTCGACGACCCACCGGCGCGCCTCGGGCGCGTCCGGGTCGAGCGGCGGCACGAAGTGCGCGAGCACCGTCGCCCTCACGTCAGGGCCACGTCGGGGCGGCGTCGCCCGCAGGGGCGGCCGCGCCCGTCGGAGGCGGCGCGAACGGATCCGCCGGCGGCAGTCCCGACTCCCTGGCCTCGACGTGCCGCTCGAGCTCGAGGTCGAGCCCCTCCGAGCGCATGCGCAGGTCGATGTAGATGACGGCGATGAGCCCCGCCTGCACGACCGCGACGATCGCCCCGATGAGGATCGACAGCACGGTGCTGATGACCGTCGTGGAGATCGTGATCGCCTCGTAGGTCGCACCTGCCGTCGGGTCGAGGATGACGGCGAGGATGGTGCCGCCGAGCGTCGGGACCTGCACGACGGTCTGCGCGACCGTGGAGACGATGAGCCCGACGAGCAGGATGAGCCCGAAGGTCCGCCAGAAGTACCCCGTCGTGAGCTGCCACGACCGCCGGACCGACTGCGCGATGCCGGCCCGCTCGAGCACGATGACGCTCGGCACGAGCGCGAGCTTCGTCCCGAGCCAGGCGCCGAGCACGGCGATGCCGGCCAGCAGGAGCAGGACGACGAGCACGACGCCGAGGACGGTCACGGGGTCCGGCGCGATGAGGGCGGTGACGACGATGATGCCGACGACGAGGGCGACGACGGCGAGCACGACGACGCTGACGAGCAGCGTCCAGCCGATGAGCGGACCGATCCGGCCCGCGGCGCGTCGCCAGAGGGCACCGAATCCGAGCTTCTCGCCGAGCGTGCCGCTCGCGACCTCGACGACCATGACGCCCTGCAGGAAGGCTCCCGCGACCACGCCGACCGCGATGGGCACGAGGGCCAGGAGGATGAGCCATCCGATCGTTCCCGACAGGACCGCGTCGAGGTCGTCGGCGCTGGCCGACTCGATGCGCCCGATCGCCAGGACGAGGAAGGGAACGAAGACGGCCGCCGTCGCGACGGCGGACGCGAGCTGCACGACCAGACCGGTGCCGAAGACCGGAGCGGGATTGCGCCGGAGGGTGCGGAACGGCGCCCACAGCAGCGTGCCGAACCCCATCGGCCGCAGCGGCAGGAGGCCGGGCTTCGGCGGCGGCGTCCACCCCCCGGCCGGCGCACCGTACCCGGCGCCGGGAGGCGGAGGCGCGGACCCGGGAGGGGGAGGCGGCATCGACGCCCCTGGTGGGAGCGGAGGCGGCCCGTATCCGGCGCTCGCCGGTGGGGCCGGAGGATGCCACTGCTGATCCGACACGTGCGTCGTGCTCCTTCCGCGGGGATGTCCCAATGCTGCCACAGGCCGCCCACGGCCGACCCGAGCCGCCGAACGGCTACGCTGGTGCCACTGGACTGCCGCCCGGCCCGACCGCCGGAACCCACGGAGAAACGAACGCATGACGCCTCGCGTACTCGTCGTCGACGACGACACCGCCCTCGCCGAGATGATCGGGATCGTGCTGCGCACCGAGGGGTTCGACCCGGTCTTCTGCGCGGACGGCGGAGGGGCGCTCGCGGCGTTCCGGGACGCCAAGCCCGACCTGGTCCTCCTCGACCTCATGCTCCCGGGCATGGACGGCATCGAGGTGTGCGGCAGGATCCGGGCCGAGAGCGGGACGCCGATCATCATGCTCACGGCGAAGAGCGACACCGCCGACGTCGTCAAGGGCCTCGAGTCGGGCGCCGACGACTACATGGTGAAGCCCTTCAATCCGAAGGAGCTCGTCGCGCGCATCCGGACGCGCCTCCGCCCGACGCCGGAGTCGGCGGTCGACACCATCACGGTCGGCGACCTCGAGATCGACGCGGCGGGCCACGAGGTCCGTCGGGGCGACCAGCGCATCAACCTCACGCCGCTCGAGTTCGACCTGCTCCTCACCCTCGCCTCCAAGCCCCAGCAGGTCTTCACGCGCGAGATGCTGCTCGAGCAGGTCTGGGGCTATCACTACAAGGCCGACACACGGCTCGTGAACGTCCACGTGCAGCGGCTCCGCGCGAAGGTCGAGCACGACCCCGACAACCCGCGGATCGTGACGACGGTCCGCGGCGTGGGCTACCGCGCCGGCGCCACGACCTGAGGCGGACCGCGCCATGTCCACCGCGGCGGGTCCGGCGCAACGCGCCACCGGGTGGCTCCGCGGGCGCGTGCGACGCTTCGCCACGCTCTGGCGGCGCTCGCTGCAGTTCCGCACGGTCCTCATCACGCTCGGCCTGTCGAGCCTCGCCATCCTCGTCATCGGCTTCACGATCTCGTTCACGGTCGCATCGAACCTCTTCCAGGCTCAGGTCGAGCGCGTCCTCGCGTCCTCGTCGACCGCCGCCGCAGCGGCACAGGGCGTCCTCGACGCCTCCGACGCGGTCGACCGCGCCACCGTGCAGGCCGTCACGTACTCCGCGATCGAGACGGTCATCGGCGTCTCAGGCAGCGCCGACATCGCCCTCTTCCGGGCGCCGGGGACGACACCGGTCGCGCTCGCGCCGTCCGACTTCCTGAGCCCCGATCTGGGCGGCAGGATCTCACCCGAACTGCGCGAGCTCGTGCAGGAGAACCCGGAGACCCAGTACTGGCAGTCGGTGGAGCTGGGCGGCGGCGACGACGCGGTCCCGGGCATCGTGGTCGGCACCGACCTGGTGATGCCGGGCGGAGCCGGGCGCTACGAGCTCTACATCGGCTACGACCTCGCCGATGCCGCCCAGACGCTCGCCTTCGTGCAGCTCACGGGCATGATCGGCGCGATCGCGCTGATCGCGCTGCTCAGCGCCATCACGCTCGTGGTGGTCCGCTGGGTGATCGACCCCATCCTGGCGGTCTCCGCGACGAGCCGGCGGCTGGCCGCGGGCGACCTCGGGGTGCGGCTCCCGGCCAAGGGCGAGGACGAGCTCGCGGCGCTCGCGGAGTCGTTCAACGGCATGGCCGACACCCTGCAGGCCCGGATCCGCGAACTGGCCGAGCTGTCGGTGATGCAGCAGCGGTTCGTGAGCGACGTCTCGCACGAGCTGCGCACGCCGCTCACGACCATCCGCCTCGCCGGCGAGGTGCTCTACGCCCAGCGCGACGAGTTCCCGCCCGCCACCGCTCGCACCGCCGAGCTCCTGAAGACGCAGACCGAGCGGTTCGAGAACCTGCTCGCGGACCTCCTCGAGATCAGCCGGTACGACGCGGGCTCGGTCGAGCTGGAGACCGAGCCGACGAACCTCGTGAACCTCGCGGGCGAGTCGATCGAGTCCATGCACTCGCTCGCGCTCGAGCGCGGCAGCGAGCTCCGACTCGAGGCGCCGGGCGGGCACCTCGACGCGGAGGTCGATCCCCGACGCATCCGCCGCATCGTGCGCAACCTGATCGGGAACGCGATCGAGCACGGCGAGGGGCGGCCCATCGTCGTGTCGGTCGACTCCAACGCCACCACGGTCGCGCTCTCGGTGCGCGACTACGGCCTCGGCATGTCCGAGGAGGCGGTCGAGCGCGTCTTCGACCGCTTCTGGCGCGCCGACCCGAGCCGTCGCCGTACCATCGGCGGCACCGGCCTGGGCCTCGCCATCTCGCTGGAGGACGCCGTCGCGCACGGCGGCACGCTCGACGTGTGGTCGCGCGAGGGGCGCGGCACGGTCTTCCGCCTGATCCTGCCCCGCGTCCGCGACGGGGCCACGGAGCTGATCCCGGCCCTCCCGCTCGAACCGGCGGATCCCGACGCGACCGGTCCCGATGCACCGGGAGCCGGCGCGACCGTGCCGCACCACGCCCGTCCGCACGTCACGGACGGGGTCGTCACCCAGGAGGCCCGCGATGCCTAGACCCGCCGCCCGCCGCCTCGTGCGACTGGCGATCGCCGCCGCCGTCGTCGCGGCCGCGTTCGCCGGATGCGCCTCCATCCCGACGAGCGGGACCGTGCACCAGGGAGACCCCGAGGCGACCGAGCAGCCGGTCGACGTCGACATCCTCCCGCGCGGCCCCCGCGAGGACGCGACCCAGCAGCAGATCCTCGAGGGCTTCATCGACGCCGCCGCGAGCCCCAGCGGCAACTACGAGATCGCCCGGCAGTTCCTGACACCGGACTTCGCCGACGAGTGGGAATCGGATGCCGCGCTGTCCATCGACGTGCTCGCCGACCGCTCGTACACCCAGCTGGGCGACGACCTGATCCGCATGCGCGTCGTCCCGCAGGCGAGCCTCTCCGGGAACGGCCAGTACATCGCGGCCGGCTCGACCGAGCCCGTGCAGCTCGAGTACCGCTTCGAGCAGGACGAGGACGGACAGTGGCGGATCTCGCTGGCGCCGCCCGGAGTGCTCATCGACGAGACGAGCTTCGGGCTGGTCTACCGCGACTACAGCCTCGCGTTCTTCGATCCGCAGTTCCGGTACATCGTGCCCGACGTGCGATGGTTCGCCGGGCGAGACTCGATCCAGACGAGCATCGTGCGCGCGCTCCTCGACGGCCCCGTGGAGTGGCTCGCGCCTGGGGTGGCCTCGGCGTTCCCCGAGGACGTGGAGCTCGCGCAGTCCACCGTTCCGGTGACGGGCGGGACGGCGACCATCGACCTGGCCGGCGCCGCCTTCGACAACCTGCGGACCATCCAGCTCATGCAGTACCAGCTCGAGCAGAGCCTCGCGAGCGTCCGCAACGTCGACGACGTGTCCCTCACGCTGAACGGCGTCCCGCTCAGCGCGCCGGATGCCACCGACCTGCCGGAGCGCACGCTCCGCGTCGATCCGCGCCCGGTCGTCTACGACGGCGAGCGCTTCGGCTACCTCTCATCGTCCGGCGACCAGGTGGCGCCCATCGACGGCATCTCCGACCGGGTCGTGGCGCTCGGCCCGTCGGGCGCCGCGCTCGGGTCGGGGGCCGCCGCCGCGGCGGTGCTCGCGGAGGACGGCGTGCACCTCGTGCCGGAGGGCGCCGAGTCCGTGCTCCTGGATCCCCGCGACGGTCTCATCACGCCCGCGCTCGACGTCGACGGGGTGGTCTGGTCGGTGCCGGCCGACGCGCCGGACGAACTCGCCTGGTTCACGCCGGAGGGCGCGAGCGGTCAGCTCGCGGTGCCGTGGAACGCCGATCGCATCGTGTCGCTCCAGCTCAGCCGCGACGGCACGCGCCTGGTCGCGCTGCTCGTCGACGGGTCGCGCACACGGCTCGTCGCCGCGTCGGTCGTCCGCGGCGACGACGGCGCGCCCGTCGAGCTCGGCCCCGTGACGCTCGAGCTCGGGGCCTCCGGCGGCACGCCCCTGGATGTCGCGTGGCTCGACTCCCGGACGGTCGGCACGCTGACGCAGACCGCGCCGGGGGAGACCCGGCTCACCGTGCAGGAGCTCGGCACCCCAGCCGAGTCCCGCGACGGCCCGGAGTCGGGCATCCAGCTCGACGGCGCCAACAGCCTGCGCGACCTCCGCATCCTCACCTCGGACGGCGACCTCGCGACGGGTGCGGGCGTCGGATGGCAGGTGCAGGCGCGCGACCTCCGCTTCCTCGCCACCCAGCAGACCGGCTGACGGCCGCGACCCGTCCTCCACCGGTGGGACGTCCGACGGGCTCGCTGCCCACGGCGACCGGAGGCCGCCGGGGCGCGCCGCCGCGCGGCATCCTGCCGGGATGGTGAGCCTCGATGCATCCGACCGGTCCGATCGGGTCCGCGACGCCGTGCTCGACGCCCTCGCGCTCCTCCTGCCGGTCTCCTGCGCCGGCTGCGGCGCGCCCGACCGCGCTCTCTGCGACGGATGCCGCGCCGAGCTCGCACCGCGCCCGGCCCGCGTCGAGCGCCCGCACGCCGGCATCGTCGCGTGGTCGGCGGTCGAGTACGCGGGGACGGCGGCTCGCGTCATCCGGGCCTTCAAGGACGAGGGGAGGACGGATGTCGCGCGCGCCCTGGGATCGTCCCTCCGCCAGGCGCTCGCGGCGGCCGCGGCCGACCTCGACGGCGGAGAGCCGCGCGAGATCGCGGTCGTGCCGTCGACCTCCGCCGGGCGACGCACGCGCGGGTATCATCCCGTGCGCCTGCTCGTCCGGCACGCCGGATTCGCGCCGGTCGACGTGCTCCGTGCGCACGCCCGCGCCGATCAGGCGGCGCTCGGCCGCGAGGCGCGTCGCACCAACTCCGCCGGGTCGTTCGCGGCCCGGCGCGGCCTCGACGGGCGACGCTTCGTGCTCGTCGACGACGTCGTCACGACCGGGTCGACCCTCGCCGACGCCTCGCGCGCGATCCACGCCGCCGGGGGGCTGGTGGACGCAATCTCGGTGCTCGCCCAGACCCCGCTGCGAATCAGCCGTACGGTTGCGGACGGGTGAACATCGACCCGTGACATCCGGCACCTCGGGGGCTACGGTGTCAGGACAGGCGTGGTCGAACCACCCCTTCAGAACCGGGTGACGCGCCGGTGGATGGAGGTTGACATGGAACTGAACATCGTCGGACGAAACCTGGAAGTGACCGATCGATTCCGCGCCTACGTGGCCGAGAAGGCCGAGAAGGTCGCGAACCTGTCCGACCGAGCGATCTCGCTCGACATCAAGGTCAGCCGTCACAACGAGAAGAACGGCAACAACGCCGGCCTCGACCGGGTCGAGCTCACCCTCGTCGGCAAGGGGCCGGTGGTCCGTGCCGAGGCCGACGGGGCCGACAAGTACGCGGCGTTCGACGTCGCGCTCGGGAGGCTCCTCGAGCGCATCCGCCGCGCGAAGGACCGTCGCAAGGTGCATCGCGGCAGTCGCCGCCCCACCTCGCTCCGCGAGGCGACCGACGTGGGATTCGCCGGCACGGGCGTGCAGGCCGCCGACGTCGAGATCCTCGAGAAGGTCCGCACCGGCAACATCCCGATCGTGGGCGAGGAGCCCGCGGCCGAGGAGGACGAGGACTACTCGCCCGTGGTGATCCGCCGCAAGGTCTTCGCGGCGACGCCGATGACCGTCGACGACGCCCTGTACCACATGGAGCTCGTCGGCCACGACTTCTACCTCTTCATCGATTCCGAGACCCATCGTCCGAGCGTCGTCTACTGCCGGAAGGGCTGGGACTACGGCGTGATCTCGCTCGACGAGCACGCGCAGGCCGACCAGGCCGAAGCGGCCGAGGCACTGGGGCTGGCGCGCACCATCGCCTGACCGTCTCCCGCTCCGCTCCGACGGCCCCGGCCCGACGCCCGCTGCGTCCGGTCGGGGCCGTCGTCCAGTGCGCTGCCCAGTAGCATGGCTATGATGACCGTCTGCACAGGCGGATCCTCCGGCGTGCGCGGGTGCCCCACCCCGACGTCGCACGCCTGAACGACAACACTGGAGAGCAGTTCGTGGCTTCGATTCTGGAAAAGGTCCTCCGCGTCGGCGAGGGCCGCACCATCAAGCGGCTCGAGAACTACGCCGCCGCGACCAACGCCCTCGAAGACGACTTCCGTGCCCTCAGCGACGAGGAGCTCAAGCACGAGACCGTGGAGCTGCGCGAGCGCTACGGCAACGGCGAGTCGCTCGACGACCTCCTGCCGGAGGCGTTCGCCGCCGTGCGCGAGGCGAGCCGTCGCACGCTCGGCCTCCGGCACTTCGACGTCCAGCTCATGGGCGGCGCCGCGCTGCACCTCGGCAACATCGCCGAGATGAAGACCGGTGAGGGCAAGACGCTGGTCGCGACGACCGCCGCCTACCTCAACGCACTGACGAGCCGAGGCGTGCACATCGTCACGGTCAACGACTTCCTCGCGAGCTACCAGTCCGAGCTGATGGGGCGCGTCTTCCGCGCGCTCGGCATGACGACCGGATGCATCGTGGCGGGCCAGACCCCCGCGGTGCGACGCGAGCAGTACGCCGCCGACATCACGTACGGCACCAACAACGAGTTCGGCTTCGACTACCTGCGCGACAACATGGCCTGGCAGGCGGCCGACATGGTGCAGCGCGGCCACTACTTCGCGATCGTCGACGAGGTCGACTCGATCCTCATCGACGAGGCGCGCACGCCGCTCATCATCTCCGGCCCCGCCTCGGGCGAGGCCAACCGCTGGTTCACGGAGTTCGCGAACCTCGCCAAGCGCCTCGTGCCCGGCGAGGACTACGAGGTCGACGAGAAGAAGCGGACCGTCGGTGTGCTCGAGCCCGGCATCGAGAAGGTCGAGGACTACCTCGGCATCGACAACCTCTACGAGTCGGCGAACACGCCGCTCATCTCCTTCCTGAACAACTCGATCAAGGCGAAGGCCCTGTTCAAGAAGGACAAGGACTACGTCGTCATGAACGGCGAGGTGCTCATCGTCGACGAGCACACCGGCCGCATCCTGGTCGGCCGCCGCTACAACGAGGGCATCCACCAGGCGATCGAGGCGAAGGAGGGCGTGCAGGTCAAGGCCGAGAACCAGACCCTCGCGACCGTCACGCTGCAGAACTACTTCCGCCTCTACGACAAGCTCGCCGGCATGACCGGTACCGCCGAGACCGAGGCGGCCGAGTTCATGTCGACCTACAGGCTCGGCGTGGTCGCGATCCCGACGAACAAGCCCATGGTCCGCATCGACCAGCCCGACCTCGTCTACAAGAACGAGGAGTCGAAGTTCGCGCAGGTCGTGGAGGACATCGTCGACCGGCACAAGAAGGGCCAGCCCGTTCTCGTCGGCACGACGAGCGTCGAGAAGAGCGAGTACCTCTCGCGCCTCCTCGCGAAGAAGGGCGTCAGGCACGAGGTGCTGAACGCGAAGAACCACGCGCGCGAGGCCGCGATCGTCGCGCAGGCCGGCCGCTACGGCGCGGTCACCGTCGCGACGAACATGGCCGGCCGCGGCACCGACATCATGCTCGGCGGCAATGCCGAGTTCATCGCCGTGCAGAAGATGCACGAGCGCGGCCTCAGCCCGGTCGACACGCCCGAGGAGTACGAGGCCGCGTGGGACGAGGTCTTCGAGAGGATCAAGGCCGAGACCGCCACCGAGGCCGAGAAGGTGCTCAGCGCGGGCGGCCTGTACGTCCTCGGCACCGAGCGCCACGAGTCGCGCCGCATCGACAATCAGCTGCGCGGACGTTCCGGCCGTCAGGGCGACCCCGGCGAGAGCCGTTTCTACCTGTCGCTCACCGACGACCTCATGCGCCTGTTCAACGCGGGCGCGGCCGAGAGCCTGATGTCGCGCGGTGTGCCCGACGACGTCGCCATCGAGTCGAAGGTCGTCACGCGCGCCATCCGCTCGGCGCAGTCGCAGGTCGAGGCCCGCAACGCCGAGATCCGCAAGAACGTCCTGAAGTACGACGACGTGCTGAACCGGCAGCGCGAGGCGATCTACTCCGACCGTCGCCACATCCTCGAGGGCGACGACCTGCACGACCGCGTGCAGAGCTTCCTCGAGCAGGTCATCGACGAGGTGCTCGACGAGCACACCGCGGCGAGCAGCCCCGACGAGTGGGACTTCGACGCCCTGTGGGCCGAGCTCAAGACTCTCTACCCGATCGGCATCACGATCGACGAGGTCGTCGCCGAGGCCGGCGAGAAGGGTCGCGTGAACCGCGACTTCGTGCGGCGCGAGATCCTCTCCGACGCCAAGCTGGCGTACGAGCGGCGCGAGCAGCAGCTCGGCAGCCCGGCGATGCGCGAGCTCGAGCGCCGCGTCGTGCTCTCCGTCATCGACCGTCGCTGGCGCGACCACCTCTACGAGATGGACTACCTCAAGGACGGCATCGGCCTGCGCGCCATGGCCCAGCGGGATCCGCTGGTCGAGTACCAGCGCGAGGGCTACGCGATGTTCCAGCAGATGATGGGGCAGATCCGCGAGGAGACCGTCGGCTTCCTGTTCAACCTCGAGGTCGAGGTCGCCGCGCAGGAGGGCGTCGCCGGCCCGCGCATCGAGGCGAAGGGGCTGCAGCGGCCGACGGCTCCCGCCGAGAAGCTCAGCTATACCGCCCCGAGCGACTCGGGCGGCGTCGAGGTCCGCAACCAGCGCGGCCAGTTGCAGCAGGCGGCGACCCAGCGCGCTCGTCGCGCGGTCGCGCAGCAGCAGTCGGGCGACCAGCAGCAGCAGCCTCAGGCGCCGGCCGCGCGGGGGGCGTTCGGCCAGCGGCAGGAGGGCGATGCCGGGCCCATGAACCGCCAGGAGCGCCGGGCCCAGGAGCGCCGGGGTCGCTGACCCGCACGATCATCGTGAACGGCCCGGGTTCTCCCGGGCCGTTGGCGTGTCCGGCCCTGAAGGGCCGTCAGCCGTCGGGGCGGTCGCCGACCCGGTCGTTCGGCGACGCTCGAGGAACGACGTGTGCACCGGGCCCAGGCCTTTGACCTCGACCACGCCGCGCTCGGTGATCTCGAACACGGCGCCGAGCTCCGCGGCGACGCGGTCGGTCATCTGGACGGCACCCGGCGGCGCGGTCGACTGCATGCGACTCGCCGTGTTCACGGTCGCGCCGTAGACGTCCCAGAGGAACCGGGAGTCGCCGATGACGCCCGCCACCACCGGCCCGACGTCGATGCCGACGCGCAGGCGGATGCCGCTGCGCCCGCCGATCGCGTGCGTCGACGCGATGTCGCGGAGCCCGAGCGCCAGGTCGGCGAGCGCCGCGAGGTCGGCGGCGCCGGACGGGCCGCCGCTGATCGCGAGGTAGGCGTCGCCGATCGTCTTGACCTTCGTCACGCCGAGGCGCCCGGCGAGGGCGTCGAAGTCGCGCAGCAGGTCGTTGAGGTCGTGGACGAGGTCGGCGGCCGAGACGGATTCCGACAGGCTCGTGAACTCGACGATGTCGGCGATGAGCACGCCGACGCGGTCGTAGCGGTCGGCGATCGGTCGCTCGCCGGCGACGAGACGGTCGGCGATCGCGTCGGGGAGCACGTTGCGGAGGAGTCGATCGGTGCGGTCGCGCTCGTCGGCGAGCGCGGCGGCGAGCCGGTCGCGCGATCGCACGTACGAGGCCATCGCGACGAACATGATCGTCGAGACCGAGACGATGTTCACCGCGAAGAACACCGTGACGACCACGGGATCGAGTGGCGGCACGGCGGCACGCAGGATCGGTTCGAGCGGGACCATCGCCACGACGATGAGGGTGAACACGACGAACACGACCCGCGGCCGCGCGACGCGCGTGAACGAGAGGGCGCCCACCGGCGCAGCGACGGAGAACAGGATGACGGCGCTCGACTGCACGAACCCGCCGAGTGCGACGTGCACGAGCGGCGGAAGCAGCAGGAACATCGTCAGCTGCGAGCCCCGCAGCCAGACGTCCGATCGGGTCCGTCGGAGCAGCAGCAGGCCGAGGACGGTCAGGACCACATAGGTCGTCGGGATCGCGGCCGCGACCGGACGGCCGACGGCGTAGCAGAAGACCGTCCACGGCGTCACGACCACCGAGGTGAAGACGGCGGTGAAGGTCAGGACGGACTTCTCCATGCTGCGGCGGTCGTCGTCGTCGTCTGCGATGGCGAACCCGACGGATGCCACCGAGGCGAGCAGCCGGGAGCGACGTCCTGCCTGCGCCGGAGTGCGCTCCATCGCACGAGCCTATTGGATGGCGCCGGTGCGACGGGAGGGCGTCGGGGCACTCAGAGCACGCTGATGACGCTCGCGCGCCAGCGCTGATCGAGCCCTTCGAGACGGATGGCGACCGCGCGCGAGCGTGCGCGCTGGTGCACCATGATCACGGCCTCGACGATCCCGTCCGCCGGTTCGCTGAGGTGGACCCGGCCGACCGTGAACGCGGGCCGCTGCGGGACGAGGCCCTTCACGCGCCGCGCCCGGGCCGCGAGGACGACCCGCTTCGACAGGTTGCGGTACACGTCGTCGGTCACCCACCGCGCGAGCTGCTCGAGGTCGCGGGCGCCGGCGAGCACTTCGATCACGCAGTGCGTGAGGTTTCGGAGCACGGGCTCCGGGTCGGGAAGCTCGTGGCGCCCCGCCCGCTGCCGGGCGAAGTACTCGTCGAGGTCGAGGCGGCGGGCACTCGTTCCATGGATCGCGGCGCTGCGAGGCGCGCCGGGCTGGCGTGCGGTCATGACGGCTCCAGTAGGGCGGGGCGATCGGCGGGGGTCCGACTCGTCGTGCCCCCTCTTCGGGGGGCCCGGATGTCTTGATCGAACGCTAGAGGCGCGGCCGCGCGGGTGTCAAGGGAAATCGCCTCCTGTGGAGAACCGGGTCCGGCGCGGGACGTCGGGGATACCGTCGACGCGTGCGATGGGACCGGCTGTTCGACGACCTCGAGACGCAGCTCGACCACGATCGGCGCGAGGAGGAGCGTGCGATCTCGGTCGAGTCCGAGCGCGTGCGCGTCGCTCGACTGAAGCTGCGGGACCGCATCGCGGCGATGGCGGCGGGTGAGGGCGGAGCCGTGCGCCTCGAGCTCGTCGACGACTCCACCCTGCAGCTGCGGCCGACGGCGTTCGGGCGCGACTGGATCGGCGGCGTCGTCCCGTCGGTGCCGGCCGGCGTCCACTGCTTGGTCCCGGTGGCGGCGGTCGCCGCGGTGATGGCCGGCCGCCGGCAGCTGGAGGAGAGCCTCCGTCCGCAGCCCGCACCGACCGGCCTCGTCGAGCGCATCGGCCTCGCCTTCGCGCTCCGCGACCTCGGGCGCCGCCGAGCCGGGGTCGAACTGCGAACCCTCGACGGACGTTGCCACGGCACGATCGACCGGGTCGCCGCCGACCATCTCGACCTCGCGCTGCACGACCCCGGGGCACCGCGCCGTGAGCGGGAGGTGCGCGGCTATCGCCTGGTGCCGCTCGACCGGATCGTGCTCGTCACCACGACCTGACGCGCGTCAGTCGACCGGGCGCAGCCCGGCGCCGCGGGCGCCCGAGAACTCGATGACGTTGGCGAACTCGCCCTCGTTGAACGCCACCTCGCGCCGGGTCGACTCGTAGCGGAGGTCGATGAACACCTCGAGCTGGGTGCGCTCGATGCGCCACGGTCCGCGGTCGCCGACGCGGATCGCCGGCAGCTCGCCCGACATGACGAGTTCGTGCACGGTCTCGACGTCGACCGCGAGCACCTCCGCCGCGTCGGCGATGGTGAGGAAGCGGCCGAGCGGCTCTTCCGCAGCGTGGTGGACCATGCCTCAAGTATCGGCGCGTGCCGGACGGACCGGGTCCCGTGTGGATAACTTCACGGCGTCCTCTCGGACTCCGGGGACGATGGGTGGCGGTCGCCGTCCTGTTGCGACCGGGAGAGGATCAGCGATGCCGGAACGTCCGACGCGGAGCGGCCGGGAACGACGGCGGGCCGACCCCCGACTGCTGCTCGGGCTCGCGCTGGTGGTCGGTTCGACGGTCGGCGTCTGGGCGGTCGTCGAGGCGCTCGACGACACGACCGAGGTGCTCGTCGCACCATCGACCGTCACGGCGGGCTCCCGCGTGACCGTCGCCGACCTCCGGGTCGAGTCGGCGCGGCTCGGTGCGCTCGCCGACGGATACCTCGCTCCAGCCGACGTGCCCGAGGAGGGCGTCGTCGTGACCCGGACGGTGCGCGGCGGCGAACTCGTGCCCGCGGCATCCGTCGACGACGCGGGAACGGTCGCGAACGCCACGGTCGTCGTGCCGAGCCGCGGCCCGCTCGCCCGCGAGATCGCTGCGGGTGCGTTCGTCGACGTCTGGGCGGCGGGCGAGCTCGAGCGCGGCCTGTTCGAACCGCCGGCCGTGCTCGTGGCCGGCGCGGAGGTGGCGGCCGTCCTCGAACCCGAGGGCATGATCGCCGGCGACGGGCCGAGCGTCGAACTGCTCATCCCGCGCGCGAAGACCGCCGCGGTCCTCGAGGCCCTCGCCTCGGGCGACGCGATCGACCTCGTTCCCGCGACCATGTCGGGCACGGGCTGATGGCACGGCTCGCACTCGCGCTCGACCCCTCCGTCGAGGACCGGATCCTCGCCGACCTCGTCGAGGCGGGCCACACCATCGTCGCGCGCGTGGTCGGCCGGCGCGACGTGATCGACTGCCTGGATGTGCTCGGCCCAGACGTCGTCGTGGTCGGCGCCGGCCCCGCGACCCTCGACGCCGAGCTCCTCGCCGCGTGCGACGAGCGCGGCATCCGCATCATCGCCCTCGCCGGTTCGGATCGCGAGCGGGCGGAGGCGAACCGCATCGGCCTGCACGAGGTGCTCGACGCCGCGGCCGATCCCGCCGAGCTCGAGGCCCTGCTCGTCGGCGGACCGCCCGTTCCGTCGCGGGTCGGCGACGACGCCGGCGCGACCGATGCGCCGCGGCGCGGCGCCGAGAACGACGGCGTGATCGCGGTGTGGGGTCCGGCCGGCGCGCCCGGACGGACGACCACGGCCATCGCCGTGGCCGCCGAGCTCGCCGGCGCCGGGCACCTGGTCGCGCTCGTCGACGCCGATCCGTACGGCGGGGCGATCGCTCCGGCGCTCGGGCTGCTCGACGAGGCGCCCGGCTTCGCCTCGGCATGCCGGCTCGCGGGGTCCGGCGCGCTCGACCGCGTCGAGCTCGAGCGCATCGCGCAGCGGTACTCCTCGCCGCGGGCGTCGTTCGACGTCTTCACCGGGCTCGTGGGGCCGAACCGATGGCCCGAGCTCTCGCAGGAACGCGTCGCCGAGGCGCTGCGCTTCATGCGTACGCGGTTCGAGTTCGTCGTGATCGACACCGGCTTCAGCCTCGAGCGCGACGAGGAGCTCACGAGCGATCCGTTCGCACCGCGCCGGAACGCCGCCACGTTCGCGTCGCTCGCGGCGGCCGACCGGGTCGTCGCGGTCGGGCTCGCCGACCCCGTCGGGCTGTCCCGGCTTCTCCGGGGTCACGCCGAACTCGTCGAGCACGTCGATCCGGATCGCATCGACGTCGTGGTGAACCGCGTGCGCACGAGCGCGCTGGGGATCGACGCGCACGCGCAGGTGCGCCAGACGCTCCGCCGCTTCGCCGGGCTCGCAGACGCGGTGCTGCTCCCTCACGACGGCCGGGCGACCGACGCGGCGATCCTCACCGCGCGGACGCTCCGCGACGCGGCACCGCGATCCCCGCTGCGCGCGACGCTGCGTTCGTACGTCGACGAGCGCCTGCTCCCGACCGAGGCGCAGCCGCGCCGCAGGCGCAGCCCGTTCGGCGCGCTCCGCCGGAGCCCGGCCCCGGCCTGAGCCGTCGGCCCGGGTGGGTACGCTTGACCCGTGTCGACCCTCAGTGACCTCGTCCTCGCCCAGGGGCGCAGCAGCCAGGCCGACGTCGACTGGCTGCACATGCTCGTCGGCGACCTGCAACTGCTCGCCGACCTCGCCTTCGCCGACATCGTGCTCTGGGTTCCGTCCGGTGACCACGGCTTCGTCGCCGTCGCCCACTCGCGACCGTCGAGCGCGGCGACGCTGTTCTACCGCGACTTCGTCGGGCAGGGCATCCGCAGCGAGTGGCGCGACCTCGTCTCGCAGGCCTTCGGCACGCGCGAGATCCAGGAGTCCTCGGCACCCGACTGGTACGAGGAGATGCCGACGCGCGTGCGCGCGATCCCCGTGATGCGCCGCCTCTCGGTGACCGGCACCGCGCTCGCGCCCGAACCGGTTGCCGTCATCACCCGGCACACCAACCTGGGCTCGACGCGCACCCCGAGCCGGCAGGAGCTCACCTTCAACGACTGCGCGGGGGAGTTGTTCCAGATGATCGCCTCCGGCGACTTCCCCGACCTCGGCGCGCCGACCGGGCCGCGCCGTGGCGCCCCCCGCGCGTCGGACGGGCTGATCCGCCTCGACGTCGACGGCGTGACCACGTTCGCGAGCCCGAACGCGCTCTCGGCGTTCAACCGCATGGGCTTCGACGACGAGCTCGAGGGGCAGTCGCTCGCCGACGTCGCCACGCGTCTGCTCAGCGGCAAGCTCGACGTCGACGAGTCGCTCCCGCTCGTCGTCACCGGGCGGGCGCCGTGGCGCACCGACGTCGAGTCGCGCGGAGTGACCGTGTCGATCCGCGCCATCCCCATCCGTCGCCGCGGCGAGCGCACCGGCGCGATCGTCCTCACGCGCGACGTGACCGAGCTCCGCCATCAGGAGCAGGAGCTCATCACGAAGGACGCGACGATCCGCGAGATCCACCACCGCGTCAAGAACAACCTGCAGACCGTGGCGTCGCTGCTGCGGATCCAGGCGCGCCGCACGCACTCCGACGAGGCGCGCGACGCGCTCACGCAGGCCATGCGGCGCGTCGGTGCGATCGCGGTCGTGCACGACACGCTCTCCGAGGGGCTCACGCAGAACGTGGACTTCGACGAGGTCTTCGACCGGGCGCTGCTGCTCGTGGCCGAGGTCGCCGCTGCGCACAACACCACCGCGCACCCGAAGAAGTCGGGCACGTTCGGCGTCCTGCCGAGCGAGTACGCGACGCCGCTCGCGCTCGCGCTCACCGAGCTCGTCACGAACGCCGTCGAGCACGGGCTGGCCGGTCAGGAGGGCGACGTCGAGGTCTTCGCCGAGCGTTCCGAGACCGCGCTCAGCGTGCAGGTGCGCGACAGCGGCTCGGGCTTGCCGGAGGGCAAGGTCGGCGAGGGCCTCGGCACGCAGATCGTCCGCACGCTGATCCAAGGCGAGCTCGGCGGGACGATCGACTGGCACACGGTGGTCGGCAGCGGGACCGAGGTCACCATCGAGGTGCCGCTGCGCTGGATCACGAAGGCCTGACATCCCCGGACATGCGGACGGCACCCGCTCGATCGCGGGTGCCGTCCGGTCCGGGTGCTGCGGGGAGGTCGCGCGCCCCTGGGAGCTCGGTTCCGTGCGAGAGGACTGGGGGCGACGGATCCGGGACGCGCCGTGCGCGCCGGTCTAGCCGGCGCGACGTGCGCGGGCGGCCCGGCGCTTCAGGGCGCGGCGCTCATCCTCGCTGAGACCGCCCCACACGCCCGAGTCCTGGCCGGTCTCGAGGGCGTACTGCAGGCAGATCTCGGTGACGGTGCATCGGGCGCAGACCGCCTTGGCCTTCTCGATCTGGTCGACGGCCGGACCGGTGTTGCCGACGGGGAAGAAGAGTTCCGGGTCAGCGGTGAGGCAGGCGGCTTTATCGCGCCAATCCATGTAGATGCTCCTTGTTTCATCGGTTCGCAGCGGACGCACGCGTGCGCAGCCGGGAACCGGCGGTGCTGCAGGGGGAAAGCCGAATCTCGGGAAGTAGGATCGTGGGAAGCGATCGGCTCACGTCCCTGTGAGCATCAATTCGGCCTCATAAATGGTCGCATAGCGAGGGAATCGAATCAAGAGTGCTCTTCGGGAGATGTCTGTGAATCCCGGCGGCGTGCGGGCCGCCTTCGTGACCGTCGTCGCGCTGCTGTTCGCGGAGGCGGGGGCGCTCATCGCCGTCCTCGGGTGGCTCGTCGTCGACCTGCTCGTGCTGCAGCCGTCCTCGTTCGCGACGGCCGTCGCGCTCGTCGTGCTGGTCGCGATCGCGGCCGCGTGGGTCGCGGCGACGGCCGTGGCATCCGCTCGTCGCGCGCCCTGGTCGCGCGCGTCGGCCATCGTCTGGCAGGTGCTGCAGGTCTCGATCGCCGTCGGCGCGTTCCAGGGCCTGTTCGCCCGGCCCGACGTCGGCTGGCTGCTGCTCGTGCCCGCGATCACGGTGATCGGCCTGCTGCTGTGGCCGCCGGTGCGCGAGCTCTACGCGCGGCCCGAGGACGCGCGGGCCGGCTGACCGATCGGCCCGTCGCCCGCGCGCCCCGCGCCGGGAACGCGTCGGGCGGCCGCCGCATCGCGACGACCGCCCGAGGCGGAGCGGGTGACGGGGCGGCTCAGCCGTCGATCCCGAGCTCGCGGCGGATCCGTGCGACGTGCCCCGTCGCCTTCACGTTGTACATGGGCCTCTCGATGCGGCCCTCCTCGTCGATGACGAACGTCGAGCGGATGGAGCCGGTCACGGTCTTGCCGTAGAGCTGCTTCTCGCCCCAGGCGCCGTACGCCTGCTGCACCGCGAGGTCGGTGTCCGAGAGCAGCGGGAAGTTCAGCCCGTCGCGTTCGGCGAACTCCTTGAGCCTGCCGACCTCGTCCTTCGAGACGCCGACGACGCGAACGCCGGCGCCCGCGAACGAGTTGAGGTGGTCGCGGAAGTCGCACGCCTCCGTCGTGCAACCGGGCGTCATCGCGGCGGGGTAGAAGTAGAGCACGACCTTCTGCCCGCGGAGCGAGGACAGCGTGACGGGCGAGCCGTCCTGGTCGGGGAGCGTGAAGTCGGGCGCGAGGTCGCCGGCGGCGAGTCGAACGTCGGTCATGCCTCAATCGTAGGCAGGGCGACGGATGCCGCGTGCCGCGCGTCGCGCGTCGCATCCTCCCGTCACGGCCGGCCCTCCCGGAGCGCGCGGCCGGAGAGACGCGTTCACGCGAACGTCGCGAGCAGACGCTGGAGCGAGTCGAGCCGCACGCGCCCCGATTCGCCGAGCTCGCCGGCCTCGACGGCCTCCACGATCGCGCAGTCGGGGGAGTCGGGCAGGTGCGTGCATCCGCGCGGGCAGTCCTCGGCGATTCGCGCGAGGTCGGCGAACGCGCCGAGGATGTTCGCGGGGTCGACGTGCCCGAGCCCGAACGAGCGGACGCCGGGGGTGTCGATGACCCATCCGGTGCGGCCGTCGTGCTCGAGCCGCAGCGAGACGGTCGATGACGACGTGTGCCGCCCTCGACCGGTGACGACGTTCACGTGCCCGGTCGCCCGCCTGGCCTCGGGCACGAGGGCGTTCACGAGCGTCGACTTGCCGACGCCGGAGTGCCCGACGAACACGGTGCGGTGGCCGACGAGGCGCTCGGCGATCTCGTCGAGCGGCATCGCGTCGGCGCGGCTGAGGATCACCGGGAGGTCGAGCCCGGCGAAGTTGGCGAGGAACGGGGCCGGGTCGGCGAGGTCGGTCTTCGTGACGCAGACGAGCGGCGCGATGCCGGCGTCGAACGCGGCCACGAGGTAGCGATCGACGAGTCGCACGCGCGGCTCGGGGTTCGTCGCGGCGATGACGATGAGCATCTGGTCGGCGTTGGCGACGATGATGCGTTCCACGGCGTCGGTGTCGTCGGCGCTGCGGCGCAGCAGCGTGGTGCGCTCCCGGATGCGCACGATGCGCGCGAGCGTGCCCTCGTCTCCGCTGGTGTCGCCGACGAGGTCGACGCGGTCGCCGGTGACGACCGACTTGCGGCGCAGCTCGCTCGCCCGGGCCGCGGTGATCTCGCGCTCGTCCGGCTCGCCGTCGTCGACGAGCACGGTGTAGCGGCCGCGGTCGACGCCGAGCACGATGCCGATCTCGGCGTCGGCGTGCTCGGGTCGGACCTTCGTGCGCGGGCGGCTGCCCCGGCGGTTGGGGCGGACCCGGACGTCGGCCTCGTCGTACTCCTCGTACTCCTCGTCCTCGTCGTCCGTGTCCCACCAGCTCATCCGAGCATCCGCTCCCAGAGCTCGGTGAACTGCGGGAGGGTCTTCGAGGTCGATCCGATGTCGTCGACGACGACGCCGTCGACCGCGAGCCCGACGATCGCGCCCGTGGTGGCCATGCGGTGGTCCTCGTGGGCCCGCCATCCGCCGCCGTGGAGCGGCGCGGGTTCGATCCGCAGGCCGTCCTCGAGTTCGGTCACCCGCCCGCCGAGGCCGTTCAGCTCGGCTGCGAGCGCCGCGAGGCGGTCGGTCTCGTGGTGACGGATGTGCCCGATGCCCGTGATCGTGCTCGGGCCGTCGGCGAACGCCGCGAGCGCGACGAGGTTCGGCACGAGCTCGCCCGCCTCCGACAGGTCGAGGTCGACGCCCCGGATGCCGCGGCTCCCGCCGCTCGCCGGCGTCGGCGCGTGCACGGTCAGTCGGTCGCCCTCGTGCTCGACCCGCGCTCCGAACCGGGGGAGGAGGCTCTCGAGCTGCGCGCCGACCTGCGTCGTCTCGGCCGGCCAGCCGGAGATCGTCACGGAGCCGCCCGCCACGAGCGCCGCCACGAGGAACGGCGCGGCGTTCGAGAGGTCGGGCTCGATGTCGACGTCGCGCGCCGCGATGGGGCCGGGCGCCACGCGCCAGCGGCCGACCGACGGCTGCTCGACCTCGACGCCGCGCCGGGCGAGCGTCTCGATCGTCATCTCGATGTGCGGCAGGCTCGGCAGCCGCTCGCCGGAGTGCGTCAGGTCGAGCCCGCGCTCGAAGCGGGCAGCGGACAGCAGCAGCCCGGACACGAACTGGCTCGAGGCTGAGGCGTCGATCGTCAGCTCGCCGCCCTCGACGCGGCCGGTGCCGTGGACGGTGAACGGCAGCGCCCAGCGTCCGTCGTCGTCGAGGTCGACGCCGACGCCGCGCAGGCCCTCGATGACCCCGCGCATCGGCCGCCGGTACGCGGAGGCGTCGCCGTCGAACGTCGTCGGCCCGAGCGCGAGGGCCGCCACGGGAGGCAGGAAGCGCATGACCGTCCCCGCGAGGCCGCAGTCGATCGTGGTCGAGCCGAATAGCTCCTCGGCGGGCGTCACCCGGAGGTCGTCGCCGAACCCCCCGGCGCCCGGCATCCGCTCGAAGCCCACGCCGAGCGCGCGCAACCCCTCGACCATGAGCTCGCTGTCGCGCGACCAGAGCGGTGCGCGGAGCGTCGACGGCCCGTCGGCGAGGGCGGCGAGGACGAGCTCGCGGTTCGTGAGCGACTTCGAGCCCGGCAGGGCGAGCGACGCCGAGAGCGGAGCGGATGCGACGGGCGCGCGCCATCCGTCATCCGTCTCGGTCTGGCGGTTGTCGCCGTACGGATCGAACTCCGGCGCGGAATACCTCGAGATCTGCATCGGTTACCAACAGTAGCGTCCGGTGAGCAGGAAGGAGTCGGTGCGTGTCACTCGCGGTACTCGATCGTGCGGTCGTCTCGGAGACCGACGATCTAGGATGGCCCCTGATGAGCGACGACTCCGCCACCCCGGCCGGCGAGACCCGGCCCGATGAGGCACCTTCCGACGACGACCAGCGCGACCTCGGTTCCCTGTTCGAGGAGCAGGCGCTGCCGTTCATCGACCAGCTCTACGCGGCCGCCCTGCGCATGACCAAGAACCCGGCCGACGCGCAGGACCTGGTGCAGGAGACGTTCGTCAAGGCGTACGCCGCGTTCGCGTCCTTCACGCAGGGCACGAACCTCAAGGCGTGGCTGTACCGGATCCTGACGAACACCTTCATCAACAGCTACCGCAAGAAGCAGCGCGAGCCCTACCAGGGGACGATCGACGAGCTGGAGGACTGGCAGCTCGGCGGCGCCGAGTCGACGACCGCGTCCTCCAGCCGATCGGCCGAGGCCGAGGCGATCGACCACCTGCCGGACTCGGCCGTGAAGGACGCGCTGCAGGCGCTGCCCGAGGACTTCCGGCTCGCCGTCTACTTCGCCGACGTCGAGGGATTCTCCTACCAGGAGATCGCCGACATGATGAACACCCCGATCGGGACCGTGATGAGTCGCCTGCACCGCGGCAGGCGGATGCTCCGCGAGTCCCTCGCCGACTACGCCAGCGAGCGCGGCTTCGCCGCGACGCAGCCGGCGGCCCGATCTTCCAGGAGCGCGAAATGACCGACTGCGGCTGCGACAAGGCGAAGGCCGAACTCGAGGAGTACCTGCACAACGAGCTGCGCAGCGAGGATGCCGCCGACATCCGCGAGCACGTCGCGAACTGCGACGACTGCCGGAACGAGCTGCGCGTGGGCGTCGCGATCACCGAGGTCGTGCAGCGCGCGTGCCGCGAGAGCGCCCCGGAGGAACTGCGCACCGTCGTGCTGACGCGCATCCGGGCCTTCCAGTCCGGGCACGACGTCCTGGCCGACTGACGACGGCGCGGCCGGCGGACGGGTGCGCCCGGCCGCCCGCGGCCTGATCCTCCCGGGTTGCCGCGCCGCGCGCCATCCCCGCGTTCCGAACTTTCGATGGACGCGCTTCGCCGAGGCGCCCACGTAGCGTCGAGCACGATGAACGAGCATGTGCCCGCGAAACGTCCCGGGGGTCGCGTCCCCACCTGGCTCCGCGTCCTGATCCCCGCGGTCCTGATCCTCGTCTGGTTCGGGCTGTTCGGCGCCGGAGGCGCCGCCTTCGGCGGGCTCTCCGACGTCCAGCAGAACGACCAGGCGTCGTTCCTGCCCGCATCGGCCGAGGCGACGGAGGTGAACGAGCTCCAGGACGGCTTCCGGGACTCCGAGAACGTGCCGGCGATCGTGATCGTCGCCTCCGACGACGGATCGGACCTCACCGACGCCCAACTCGCCGACATCGAGGACCTCCGCGACGAGGTCGTCGACATCGAGGGCGTGGTCGCGGACGAGACGTCGCCCGTCATCCCGTCCGAGGACGGCCAGGCGGCCCAGTTCGTCGCCTCGATCGCGCCCGGCGAGGGCGAGGAGGGGTCCGGTGCGACGGTCGAGGCCGTACGCGGGCTCCTCGAGGAGGCGCCCGTCGCGGGCACGACCGCCGCGGTCACCGGTCCGGCGGGCTTCATCGCCGACCTCTCGGCGGCGTTCGCCGGCATCGACGGCCTGCTCCTCGCCGTCGCGCTCCTCGCGGTCCTCGTGATCCTCGTGATCGTGTACCGATCGCCGCTGCTGCCGCTCATCGTGCTCTTCACGAGCGTCACGGCGCTCACGGCGTCGGTGTTCACGGTCGTGCAGCTGGCCGAGGCCGACCTGCTGCTCCTCTCCGGCCAGACGCAGGGGATCCTCTTCATCCTCGTCATCGGCGCGGCCACGGACTACGCCCTGCTGTACATCGCCCGCTACCGCGAGGCGCTCGCGCAGCACGAGGCGAAGTGGGATGCCACGTGGGCGGCGCTGAAGGGATCGTGGGAGCCGATCGCCGCCTCCGCGGGGACCGTCATCGTCGGACTGCTGATCCTGCTCGCGTCCGAGCTGAACTCGAACAAGATCCTCGGCCCGGTCGCGGCGATCGGCATCGTGTTCGCCCTGCTCGCGGCGCTCACGCTCCTCCCTGCGCTCCTGCTCTGGGCCGGGCGCGTGGCGTTCTGGCCGCGCCGCATGCCGCGGGTCGCGGCCGTCGCCGCGGACGCCGAGCACGGCCGCCACGCGGCGGCGGGGGCGCCCGACGAGGTCGCGCCCCGCGGCCTCTGGGGGGCCGTCGGCCGTCTCGTGTCCGGACGCCCGCGCACGGTGTGGATCCTCTCGACGCTGCTCCTCGGCGTCATGGCGCTGGGACTCGTCCGGCTCGACGCCGACGGCGTGCCGTCGAGCGAGTTCGTGCTCGGCGAGTCGCAGGCCCGCGACGGCCAGGAGCTCGTCAGCGAGCACTTCCCGGGCGGCTCCGGCACGCCCGCGGTGATCATCGGACCCGAGGACGACCTGCAGGAGATGGCCGACATCGCCCTGGCGACGCCGGGCGTGGCATCCGTCGCCGTGCTGTCGGCCGACTCGCCGGCGGGAACGGCGCCGGTGACGGAGGACGGCGTCGAGGCCTTCGGCCCGCCGGGCACGCCGGCCCCGGAGCCGACCGTCGTCGACGGCGACGTGCTGCTGCAGGCCACGCTCGAGGACCCGGCCGACTCGGCCGAGGCCGAGGCCACCGTCGTCGAGCTCCGCGAGGGCCTCGACGAGGTGGGCGAGGGCGTGCTCGTCGGCGGGCCGACCGCGGTCGCGCTCGACACGAACGAGGCCGCGGTCGCCGACCAGCGGCTCATCATCCCGCTCGTGCTGCTCGCGATCCTCGTGATCCTGATGCTGCTGCTCCGCGCGATCGTCGCGCCGCTCATCCTCATCGCGAGCGTCGTGCTCTCGTTCGCCGCCGCGCTCGGCGTCTCGGCGCTCGTGTTCGAGTTCGTGTTCGGGTTCCCGGGCGCCGACCCGTCGGTGCCGCTGTTCGGCTTCGTGTTCCTCGTGGCGCTCGGCGTCGACTACAACATCTTCCTCATGACCCGCGTGCGGGAGGAGGCCGCCCGCCACGGAACGCGCGAGGGCATCCTCCGCGGGCTCCGGCTCACCGGCGGCGTGATCACCTCGGCGGGCCTGGTGCTCGCCGCGACCTTCGCAGCGCTCGGCGTGCTTCCGATCCTCTTCCTCGCGCAGATCTCGTTCATCGTGGCGTTCGGCGTCCTGCTCGACACGTTCCTCGTGCGAACGCTGCTCGTGCCGGCGGTCTCCTACGACATCGGCCGGGCGATCTGGTGGCCGAGCCGCCTCTCGCGGGAGGAGCGCCGGCGCGGGGTGCACGCGGCGCCCACGGATGCCGCGGGGCCGGTGCCGGACGCCGAGGTCTCGGATCCAGGGGCGCCGGACGAGTCCGCCGACCGCGTCGCCGCTCCGGCGCGCTGACGCCCGGGCGATCCCGCGCGGACCAACGGCACGAGCGGATGCCTCCGGGGAGGGGGCATCCGCTCGTGCCGTTCCGTCGGGAGCGGCGCGCGCCTAGTAGAGCGCGCGCTTGATGAGGTCGGCCTGCTCGGCGGCGTGCCGCTTCGCGGAGCCGGTCGCCGGCGAGGCCGCCGCGGCGCGGGCGACGAGGCGAACCTCGCGCGGGCCGAGCTTGTTCGTCTCGATGATGAAGAACGGCCACGCGCCCTGGTTCTCGGGCTCGTCCTGCGCCCACACCAGGTCGGCGTTCGGGTACGAGTCGGCCACGGCCTTCAGCTCGGCGGCGGGAAGCGGGTAGTACTGCTCGAGGCGCACGAGCGCCACCTCGGGGTTCGGGTTCTTCTCGAGCTCGGCGAGCAGGTCGTAGTAGAGCTTGCCGGCCATGAAGACGACTCGCTTGACGGCGCCCTTGTCGGCGATGCGCGCGTCGTCGAGCACCGGTTCGAACCGGCCCTGTGTGAAGTCGGCCACCTCGCTCGTGGCGCCGCGCAGGCGCAGCATCGCCTTCGGGGTGAAGACCACGAGCGGGCGTCGTGGCCGCTGGTAGGCCTGCCGACGCAGCAGGTGGAAGTACGACGCGGGCGTCGAGGGTCGGGCGACGGTCATATTGTTCTCGGCGCACATCTGCAGGTAGCGCTCGATGCGGGCGCTCGAGTGGTCGGGGCCCTGGCCCTCGTAGCCGTGGGGGAGCAGGAGCACGACGCTCGAGCGCTGGCCCCACTTCTGCTCGGCCGACGAGATGAACTCGTCGATGATCGTCTGGGCGCCGTTGGCGAAGTCGCCGAACTGCGCCTCCCACATCACGAGCGCGTCGGCCCGTTCGACCGAGTAGCCGTACTCGAAGCCCATCGCCGCGTACTCGCTGAGCAGCGAGTCGTAGATCCAGAACCGCGCCTGCTGGTCGCCGAGGTACTGCAGCGGCAGCCACTCCTGGCCGTTCACGCGATCGTGCAGGACCGCGTGACGCTGCACGAACGTGCCGCGACGAGCGTCCTGGCCGACGAGCCGGACGGGGGTGCCCTCGAGGAGCAGCGAGCCCAGGGCGAGCAGCTCGCCGAAGCCCCAGTCGATGTTGCCGTTGCGGCTCATGTCGTGCCGCTTCGCGAGCAGCTGCTGGATCTTCGGGTGGACCGTGAAGCCCTCGGGCTTGTTGTTGAACGCGTCGCCGATGGCGTGCACGACCTCGGTCGAGACTCCGGTCGTCTCCAGCTCGCCG
The DNA here is from genome assembly GCF_052748445.2 of Agromyces molybdatiresistens. Lineage (NCBI taxonomy): Bacteria > Bacillati > Actinomycetota > Actinomycetes > Micrococcales > Microbacteriaceae > Agromyces > Agromyces molybdatiresistens. The sequence goes on from NZ_CM188258.1 coordinate 1,432,562, forward strand.
GAGACGGGCTCGGCATCGTGGGCCTCGCCGCCGACGATCGGGATCGACCCGGTCTGCGCGGCGTGCGTCTCGGCGAAGGCCCGCTCGAGGCGGTCCTGGAAGTCGCGGTGCGCCTCCTCGTACTCCTCTTCGGTGATGTCGCCGCGGCCGACGAGCGCCTCGGTGTAGAGCTTGCGGACCGAGCGCTTGGCCTCGATGAGGTTGTACATGAGCGGCTGCGTCATCGAGGGGTCGTCGCCCTCGTTGTGGCCGCGGCGGCGGTAGCAGACGAGGTCGATGACGACGTCGCGCTTGAACTCCTGGCGGTAGCGGAAGGCGAGCTCCGCGACGCGGACCACGGCCTCGGGGTCGTCGCCGTTCACGTGGAAGATCGGTGCCTGGACCGCCTTGGCGACGTCGGTCGAGTAGATCGACGAGCGCGCGTCGCCGGGCACGGTGGTGAAGCCGACCTGGTTGTTCACGACGAGGTGGATGGTGCCGCCCGTGCGGTAGGCGCGCAGCTGCGACATCTGCATGGTCTCGACCACGACGCCCTGTCCGGCCATCGCCGCGTCGCCGTGCACGAGGATCGGGAGCACCGAGTAGGTGCCGACCGGCTTGCGGTCCTGCTTCGCGCGGACGATGCCCTCGAGCACGCCGTCGACGGCCTCGAGGTGCGACGGGTTCGCGGCGAGCGAGACCGGGACCTGCTGCCCGTCGTCGGCGGTGAAGGTGCCCTCCGTGCCGAGGTGGTACTTGACGTCGCCCGAGCCGGAGAAGGACTTCGAGTCCTGCGTGCCCTCGAACTCGCGGAACACCTGGCCGTAGGTCTTCCCGGCGATGTTCGTCAGCACGTTGAGGCGGCCGCGGTGCGCCATGCCGATGGCGACCTCGTCGAGACCCTCCTTCGCGGCGCCCTGGAGCACCTCGTCGAGGAGGGCGATCATCGACTCGCCGCCCTCGAGGCTGAAGCGCTTCTGGCCGACGTACTTGGTCTGGAGGAAGGTCTCGAACGCCTCCGCCTCGTTGAGCTTGCCGAGGATGCGCATCTGCTCGTCGTGCGTGGGCTTCTCGTACTTGCGCTCGACCTGGTGCTGGATCCACCGCCGCTGCACCGGGTCCTGGATGTGCATGTACTCGATGCCGATCGTGCGGCAGTACGAGTCGCGGAGGACGCCGAGGATGTCGCGGAGGAGCGCGGTGCGCTTGTCGCCGAATCCGCCGGTGACGAACTCGCGGTCGAGGTCCCAGAAGGTGAGCCCGTGGCTCTCGATGTCGAGGTCGGGGTGCGAGCGCTGGACGTACTCGAGCGGGTCGATGTCGGCCATCATGTGGCCCCGCACGCGGAAGGAGTTGATGAGCTCCTGGACGCGGGCGGTCTTGTCGATCGCGCTGGCGATGTCGACGGAGATGTCCTCGTTCCACTTGATGGGCTCGTAGGGCAGGCGCAGCGCCGCGAAGAGGTCCTGGTAGAAGTTGCGCTCTCCGATCAGGAGCTCGTGGACCTTCTTCAGGAACTCGCCCGACCCGGCGCCCTGGATCACGCGGTGGTCGTACGTCGAGGTGAGCGTGATGGTCTTGCCGATCGCGAGGTTCGCGAGCGTCTTCTCGCTCGACCCCTGGAACTCGGCCGGGTACTCCAGGGCGCCGGCGCCGATGATGCACCCCTGGCCCTTCATGAGCCGCGGAACCGAGTGCACGGTGCCGATGCCGCCGGGGTTCGTGAGCGAGATCGTCGCGCCCGAGAAGTCGTCGGCCGTCAGCTTGTTCTTGCGGGCGCGCGAGACGAGGTCCTCGTAGGCGGCGAGGTACTCGTTGAAGGTCATCGTCTCGGCGCGCTTGATGGCGGGCACGAGGAGGGCGCGGGTGCCGTCGGGCTTCGGGATGTCGATGGCGATGCCGAGGCCGATGTGCGCGGGCTTCACCAGGGCGGGCTTGCCCTCGACGTCGGAGTAGTAGACGTTCTGGCTCGGGAACTCCTTCAGCGCCTGGATCAGCGCCCAGCCGATGAGGTGGGTGAAGGAGACCTTTCCGCCGCGCGTGCGCCGGAGGTGGTTGTTGATCACGATCCGGTTGTCGATCATGAGCTTCGCCGGGACCGTGCGGACGCTGGTCGCGGTGGGCACTGTGAGCGAGGCGTCCATGTTGGCCGCGAGGGTCTTCGGCAGACCCTTGAGCGGGACCACCTCGTCCTGTCGCTCGCCGGCCTCGGCCTGCTGCTGGGGGCTGGTCACGGGGACGTCGGCCGGCACCGGCGCGGTGCGCGGGGCGATCGAGGTGGTCCGGGCGGCGGGCGCCTGGCCGATGACGGCGTTCGGGGCGGTGGCCGCGGCCTGGGGGGATGCCGGGGGCTGGTCGGCGGCGGCCGGCTGCGGCGTCGACGGCGCCTCGCCGGTCGGAGCGGCGGCCTCGGAGCGCGGCTCCTCGGGGGCTGCCTCGGTTGTCTCGGCGGGCGGCGCCTCTGCAGCGGGGGCCGGTGCGCCGGACGCGGGTGCGCCATCCGCCTGCTCGCTCGCGGCGCGATGGAGCGCCGCCTCATCCGGCATCGCCGGCGGGCCCGCGGGCGCCGGGGCCGTCTCGCCGGTGCGCACCTGGCGATAGTGCTCGAGCACCTCGCGCCAGGTCTCATCGACCGAACTGGGGTCGGCGAGGAACCGCTCGTACATCTCGTCCACGAGCCACTCGTTGGCTCCGAACATCGCCGACGTGGTCTCGTCGGATCCCGACCCGGTCAATTGGCTCGACACAGCCTTTCGCCCACTCTCTCCGTTGATGGATGCTCACCTGAGGCGTGGCGCGCGCAGCACGACACGGAACGCCCACACAAGCCTAAACCCCTTCCGACGGACCTCGGCACCGTGCGGCCGGGGCCGACCGCGGTCGCAGCATCCTCCCAGCGCGCACTCGTGGGCGGGCGCATGCCGCCGCGCCGACGGCCGCCGCGGCATAGCCTGAGGGCATGGAGTTCTATCGCACGACGCCCCGGCACGACCTCACGTACTCCGATGTCTTCCTGGTGCCGAGCCGCTCGGGCGTGACGAGTCGGCTCGACGTCTCGCTCGCGCCCGACGACGGGTCGGGAGCGAGCATCCCGATCGTCTCGGCGAACATGAACTCGGTGACCGGACCGCGGCTCGCCGCGACGCTCGCCCGCCGCGGCGGAATCGGCGTGCTGCCGCAGGACCTCCCCCTGCAGGAGCTCGACGAGGCGATCCGCTGGGTCAAGTCGCGACCGGCCCGCTTCGACGTGCCGCATGCGTTCTCCGCCGACCGCACCGTGGCCGATGCGCTCGAGGTGCTGCCGCCGGTCGAGGGGCACGGCATCGTGCTCCACGACGACGACGGCGCGTACGCGGGCACGATCCCCGCGACGCGCCTCGCGACGGCGCTGCCCGACGCGCGGCTCGGCGACCTCGTGCACGGCGCGATCCCGTCGCTCGACGCCGAGGACGTGGACACCCCGCGACGCGCGTTCGACCTCATGGTCGACGCCGGCATCGACTTCGCGCCGATCCTCGAGCACGGTCGGGTGATCGGCACCCTGAGCCGGCGCAGCGCTCTGCGCGGCACCGTCTCCGAGCCCAACACGGATGCCTCGGGCCGCCTCCGCGTCGCGGCGGCGATCGGGATCAACGGCGACGTCGAGGCCAAGGCGCGCGCGCTCGCCGCGGCGGGCGTCGACATGCTCGTGGTCGACACCGCGCACGGTCACCAGGAGGGCATGATCCGCGCCGTCCGCACCGTGAAGGCCGCGGGCCTCGGCATCCCGGTCGTCGCCGGCAACATCGTCACCGCCGACGCCGTCGCCGACCTCGTGGAGGCGGGCGCCGACGTGCTGAAGGTCGGCGTCGGGCCGGGCGCCATGTGCACCACGCGCATGATGACGGCGGTCGGGCGCCCGCAGTTCTCCGCGGTGCTCGAGACCTCCGAGGCGGCACGCGAGCACGGCGCGGCGGTCTGGGCCGACGGGGGTGTGCGATACCCGCGCGATGTCGCCCTCGCGCTCGCCGCGGGCGCGGCATCCGTCATGATCGGCTCGTGGTTCGCCGGCACGATCGAGGCCCCGGGGACGCTCCGCCGCGACCCCGACGGCCGCGTCTACAAGGAGAGCTGGGGGATGGCGTCGACCAAGGCCGTCAAGGAGCGCTTCGGCCGGCTCTCGGCGTACGAGCTCGCCCGCAAGGAGCTCTTCGCGGAGGGGATCTCGTCGTCGGCGATCTACCTCGACCCGCTCCGGCCGTCGCTCGAGGACCTGCTCGACATGATCACCTCGGGCGTCCGGAGCTCGTTCACCTACGCGGGCGCCCGGAGCGTGCCGGAGTTCCGCGAGCGCGCGCTCGTCGGCATCCAATCGGCCGCGGGCTACGAGGAGGGCAAGGCGTTGCCGGTCAGCTGGTAGCGCCGACGGCCGACGTTGACGTCGCGGCTCGGGGAGCTCGCGACATCCGCCGATATACTGGGTCGACCATGGACGACCCCCCCTCTGCGACCTCGCCCTGCCATAGACCCTCGCCCGTGACCGCGCGGGGAGGTGCGGATGTCTGAGTGGGTACTCCTCGGCATCGGACTCCTCCTCACGATCGGCACGGGCCTCTTCGTCGCCAGCGAGTTCGCGCTCGTGAACCTCGACCGCGCCGACCTCGAGGCTCGGCGCGCCAAGGGTGAGACCCGTCTCGGGCTCACCATCGAGGGCTTGAAGATCACCTCGACGCATCTCTCGAGCGCGCAGCTCGGCATCACGCTGACGACGCTCCTCACGGGCTACACGATGGAGCCGGCGATCTCGACGCTGCTCGCCGGGCCGTTGACCTCCATCGGCGTGCCGCCGGCGTTCGTCCGCCCGGTCGGGGCGATCACGGCGGTCGTCGTGGCGACGCTGCTGTCGATGATCATCGGCGAGCTCGTGCCGAAGAACTTCGCGCTCGCGCTGCCCCGGCAGACGGCGAAGGTCGTCATGCCCTTCCAGACCGCGTTCACGTGGGTGTTCCGGCCGGCGATCGCCGTGCTGAACGGCAGCGCCAACCGGCTGCTGCGCCTCGTCGGCATCGAGCCGAAGGAGGAGCTCTCGGGCGCCCGCTCGGCCGAGGAGCTCTCGAGCCTGGTGCGACGCTCGGCGAGCGCGGGCCTCCTCGAGCAGGACACCGCGACGCTGCTCGGGCGCACCCTGCGCTTCTCCGAGCACGACGCGTCCGACGTGATGACGCCGCGGCCGCGCGTCGCGGCGGTGCAGCGCACCGAGCCCACCGAGGCCGTGCTCGAACTCGCTCGGCAGACCGGCTTCAGCCGGTTCCCCGTGTACGACGAGGACCTCGACGACGTCGTCGGCATCGTGCACGTCAAGCAGGCGGTCGCCGTCCCGCGCGAGAAGCGCGACGTCGTGCCGGCGTCGGCGCTGCAGTCCGACGCACTGCGGGTGCCGGAGACCATCAAGCTCGACGCGCTCCTCGGCGAACTCCGCGGCCGCGGATACCAGATGGCCGTCGTCGTCGACGAGTACGGCGGCACGGCGGGCGTCGCGACCCTCGAGGACCTGGTGGAGGAGCTCGTCGGCGAGGTGTCGGACGAGCACGACCGCACGCGCGCGGGCGTCGTCCGGCGCGGCGAGTTCGTGAGCTTCCCCGGCATCCTGCGGCCCGACGAGCTGCTCGATCGCACGGGCATCCGGGTGCCCGAGGACGGCGCGTACGAGACCGTCGCGGGCTACGTGATGGCGACCCTCGGCCGCCTGCCCCTGGTCGGCGACGAGGTCGAGGTCGAGGGCGGCACGTTCCGGGTGCAGCGCCTCGACGGTCGACGCATCGACCGGGTCCAGTTCTCTCCCGCGACCGTGCCGACGCAGGCGGACGCCGACGATGCCGACGCCTCGGCCTCCGGCGCGCGGAAGGAGGTCGAGCGATGAGCGACTGGGCCGGCCTCGCCTGGCTGTTCGTGCTGCTGCTCGGCAACGCCTTCTTCGTCGGTGCCGAGTTCGCGGTGATCTCCGCACGGCGCTCGCAGATCGAGCCGCTCGCCGAGCAGGGCAGCCGGAGCGCCAGGACCGCGCTCTGGGCCATGGAGCACGCGACGCTGATGCTCGCGATGAGCCAGCTCGGCATCACGATCTGCTCGCTGCTGATCCTGACCGTCTCCGAGCCGGCGATCCACCACCTCCTCGAGATCCCGCTCGAACTGACCGGGTGGTCGCCCGAGGTGGTGTCGACGATCGCCTTCGTGATCGCGCTGCTGCTCGTGTCGTACCTGCACGTGGTCCTGGGCGAGATGGTGCCGAAGAACCTGTCCTTCTCGCTGCCCGACCGGGCCGTGCTGCTGCTCGCGCCGCCGCTCGTGTTCACGGCGCGGATCTTCCGGCCGGTGATCGTCGCGCTGAACGCGACCGCGAACGGCGTGCTGCGGCTCTTCGGCGTCCAGCCGAAGAACGAGGCGACCTCGACCTACACGCTCGAGGAGGTCCAGACGATCGTCGTCCAGTCGAGGCGGGAGGGTGTGCTCGAGGATGCGAGCGGGACGCTCACGGCGGCGTTCGAGTTCACGACGAAGAAGGTGCGCGACGTCGCCGTGCCCATGGCCGAGCTGGTCTGCCTGCCTGCGGATGCCACGCCGGGCGACGTCGAGCGGGCGGTCGCGCGCCGCGGCTTCTCGCGCTACGTGCTCGCGGGCGACGACGGTGAGCCCGTCGGCTACGTGCACCTGAAGGACGTCATCGACCTCGACGACGACGAGTTCGACGATCCCATCCCCGCGAAGCGCGTCCGCCGCGTCGTGTCGATCTTCGCCGGCACCGACCTCGAGGACGCCCTCGCGACCATGCGCCGACTCGGCACGCACCTGGCCCGGGCGTTCGACGAGGAGGGCCGCACGACCGGGGTGGTGTTCCTCGAGGACATCATCGAGGAGCTCGTCGGCGAGGTGCAGGATGCCACCCGGAGGGGGTGAGGCGGCCGCGTCCGGCTCGGCGTAGACTTCCCGCGTCCGAGAGAGGTGAGGTGGTCTCATGTTCGAGAATTCGATGGTGACGGCGGTGCTCGCGGCGTCCGACCTCGAGCGGGCGCAGCGTTTCTGGCACGACACGTTCGGCCTGGACCCGGCGTCCACCGACATGGGCGGGGCGACCTACGTCATCGGCGGCGGGGTCGTGCTCGTCTACGAGTCGGAGTTCGCCGGGACCAACAAGGCCACGGCGCTCGGCATCATGACCGACGACCTCGATCGCGACATGGCGGCGCTCCGGGAGAAGGGCGTGGTCTTCCACGACTACGACCTGCCCGGCCTGAAGACCGAGGACGGGGTGGTCGACATGGAGGGCGAACGCGGCGCATGGTTCGACGACAGCGAGGGCAACATCATCTCGCTCGCCCAGCCGAAGTCCGTCACGCTCGAGCAGGCGCGGCAGATGCTCGCCGCGGCGTCCGCCTGATCGCTTCCGACCGGCCGCGCGGGCGCGTCAGAACTCGCCGTCGTTGACCTCGGGTCGCGCCCGGCGATACTGCGGCGGCCACGGGGCGGCGTCCGCACCGAGGGCGTCCGCGGCGCGGAGCGCCAGGTGCGGGTCGCGCATCATCGCCTTGCCGAACATCACCGCGTCGGCCGCGCCGGAGGCGACGAGCCGCTCGGCCTGCTCGGGCGTCGTGATCCGGCCGACGGCGGACACGGACACGCCCGCCCGGCCGCGCACGAACTCCGCGTGCGCGGCCTGGTAGGACGGCCCGACCGGGATCCGCACGTCGCGGACGAGCCCGCCCGTCGAGATGTCGAAGAAGTCGGCGCCGGCCTCGGCGGCCCAGCCGGCCACCGTCGAGGTCTGCTCCTCATCCCAGCCGCCGGGCGCCCAGTCCGTCGCCGAGAAGCGGACGAACAGCGGCATCCGCTCGCCGATCTCGGCGCGGACCGTGCGCACGATCTCGAGGAGGAGCCTCGCCCTCCCCGCGAGGTCGCCGCCCCACGAATCGTCGCGCAGGTTGGACAACGGGGACAGGAACTGGTGGACCAGGTAGCCGTGCGCGGCGTGGACCTCGACGACGTCGAACCCCGCGTCGACCGCGCGTCGTGCGGCCGCGCGGAAGTCCTCGATGATCGCGAGGATCGCGGCCTCGTCGAGGGCCACCGGCGCGCGGAGACCGTCGAACGCGATCGCGGAGGGCGCGACCGTGATCCAGCCGCCCTCCTCGAGCGGCTGCGAGCCGGACCTCCGGACCGTCTCCGGCCAGACCGACGCCTTGCGGCCCGCGTGCGCCAGCTGGATGCCCGAGGCGGCGCCCTGCGAGCGGATGAATCGCGTGATGCGCGCCCACGCCTCCGCCTGCGCGTCGTTCCAGATGCCGGTGTCGTGGTCCGAGATGCGACCATCGGGGCTCACGGCCGTCGCCTCGGCGATGACGAGTCCGGCGCCCCCGGCCGCCATCGAGCCGAGGTGCACGAGGTGCCAGTCGTGCGGGACGCCGTCGCGCTCGGTGACGGAGTACTGGCAGAGCGGCGGCACCCAGATGCGGTTGCGGATCTCGAGGTCGCGGATCCGGATCGGGCGGAACAGCGCCGGGCCGTGCAGGGTCGCATCGGCGGCGGTCGAGTCGGGCGCGTCGGACACGCGCAGGTCCTCGGGGCTCACGCGGCGACCTCCCGAAGCCACGACTCGAGGGCCGCGGCATCCGTGAACACATGCCCGGTGCCGCCGACGGCCACGGCGCCGGCGACATTCGCCGACGTGTTGTCGACGAAGAGGAGCTGCTCGGGCGAGATCCCGAGCTCGTGCATCACGTGGGCGAAGATCCCGGCCTCGGGCTTGACCATCTTCAGTTCGCCGCTGACGAACACGGCCTCGAACAGCGGCGCGAACGAGCCGTGGCGGAGCCACCCGCCGAAGTCGGCGCCGGCGTTGGAGAGCAGCGCGAGCCGGGTCCCGCCCGCGCGGAGCGCGTGCAGCACGGCGAGCGTGTCGGGATCGACGCTGAGCCAGCTGCGGTGGTCGACCGCCCACAGCTCGTGGATGTCCACGTCGGACCACGCGAGCCCGAGGTCGTCGGCCACGCGCGACCAGTACTCGGCGATCGGCATGGTGCCGCGGTCGAGCTCGTCGCGGTGCGCCCAGTACGCGCTCCAGAACGCCTCGGCGCCGTCGGGGGCGATGCCCGCGCGCGCGAGGAGCGCGGCGCGATCCTCGTCGGACGGCGAGCGCGAGATGACCTCGCCGTAGTCGAACACCACCACTCGTGGCGACAGGGCGATCGGCGCGGGGTTGGTCGCGGGCATGCCCATCAACCTATCGTTGGATCCATGGGAACCGGCACGTGGCGCGAGTGGACCGCCGACGACGCATCCGAGTGGCTGAGCGCTCCCGGCGCGGCGGACGACAAGTACCGTCGCGGGGTGCTCGGGGTCATCACCGGGTCGTCCGACTACCCGGGCGCGGCGGTGCTCGGGGTCGAGGCCGCCCACCGCACCGGCGTCGGCATGGTGCGCTTCACCGGTCCGCGGGCCGTGCGCCAGGCGGTCCTCGCGGCGCGCCCGGAGACGGTCGCGGTCGCGGGCCGCGTGCAGGCGTGGCTGCTCGGCTCGGGCATGGACTCCGCCAACCGCTCGTTCATGCTGGCCGGCGAGCTGCAGCACGCGCTCGCGTCCGGGCTCCCGACGGTCCTCGATGCAGGCGGCCTGGACCTGGTCGGCACGCACGTCGGCCCGACCGTCATCACGCCGCACAGCCGCGAGCTCGCGAAGCTGCTGCACGACCGCGACATTGCGTGCACGGTCGAGGAGATCGACGCCGACCCGGCCCGATGGGCCGAGCAGACCGCGCACCGGCTCCAGGTGGCCGTGCTGCTCAAGGGCGCGGTCACGCACGTGTGCGACCCAGAGGGCACCCGGCTCACGGTGACGGCGTCGACGCACTGGCTCGCGAGCGCGGGCACGGGCGACGTCCTCGGCGGGATCATCGGCGCGCTCGCCGCCACGCACCACGAGCGCCTGGCACGGGATGCCTCGGCGATCACGCACCTCGCGGCGACGGCCGGGTTCATCCACTCCGAGGCCGCGCGCCGGGCGAGCGACGTCTGGGACGGCGGCCCCGTGACCGCGCTCGACGTCGCGCACGCGGTGCCGGCCGTCGTCGGCGGTCTGCTGCGGGGCTGAGCGGGCGGCGCAGGCGGGTCGGGCCCGGAAGCCATCGTGGAGTCCCGCACCGAGGTCGGGGGATCCCGTTCGGCGGCGCGCCGCCGCCGGCGTGCTCGCCTCGGCGGCCGAGCGGCGCTCTGGGCGGCGTTCGCGATGGTGCACGTCGGACTCGTCCTGCTCAACCTCTACGCACCCGGCTGGCCGCTCGGCGACGTGACCGCGGTGTACCGGGTCTGGGCGGAGACCGCGCAGCTCGGCTTCCTGCGCATGGGCATCGACACCCCGTGGGTGTACCCGATCCTCGCGTTCGCGCCGATGACGGCCGCCCTCGCGTTCGGTTCGGCCTGGTACGGGCAGACCTGGCTCGTGATGGTCTCGGTGCTCGATGCCATCGCGTTCTCGGTCCTGCTCGGTCGTGGCAGGCTCTCCCGACGGCGCCGCGCGGCGGCGTGGTGGTGGCTCGCGTTCCTCGCGCTGCTCGGGCCGATCGCGCTCGGCCGCATCGACGCCGTGACCGTGCCCTTCGCGATGGTCGGGCTGCTCTGGGCCGCCGGACGGCCGCGCGTGGCGGCGGTGCTCCTCACGGTCGCGACCTGGATCAAGGTGTGGCCGGCGGCCCTCGTCGCGGCGCTGCTGGTGTCCCTGCGGCGCCGGTTCGAGGTGTTCACCGTCGCCGCGTCGCTGTCGATCGCGATCCTGGGCGTGAGCCTGCTCGCCGGGTCGGGCGTGAACGCGTTCGGGTTCGTCGCCGAGCAGGCCGGCCGCGGGCTGCAGGTCGAGGCGCCGCTCGCGGTGGCCTGGCTCTGGTGGATCGTGGCCGGGAGCGACGATGCGACGATCGCGTACGACCGCGGCATCCTCACCTTCCAGGTCGAGGGCCCCGGGGCGGATGTCGCGGCGGCGCTCACGACCCCGCTCATGCTCCTCGGGGTCGCCGCCGTCCTCGTCGCCGGCACGCGCGCCGCCCGGCGCGGCGCCGCGGTGGTCGCGCTGCTGCCGCCGCTCGCGCTGGCGTTCACGACCGTGCTCATGCTCGCGAACAAGGTGGGATCGCCGCAGTTCGTCACCTGGCTCGCCGCTCCCGTCGTGCTCGGACTCGCGCTCGGGGGAGCGCGTTTCCTCGCCCCGGCCTCGCTCGCCGCGGCGATCGCGGTCGTCACGCACGTCATCTACCCGTACTGGTACGGCTGGCTGCTCATCGCGAATCCTGGGTTCGTGCTCCTGCTCACGGTGAAGATCGTGCTGCTGTTCGTCCTGCTCGGGTGGGCGCTGCACGCGGTGTGGCAGGCTGGGAGCGATCGGCGCCCGCGCGCGGCGCCGTGAGTTCGGGCGCCGAGGAGCGCCGTCGACCCCGGGGAGGGACTCGCATGCTGGTGGCGTTCTCGGTCGCACCGAGTGGAACGGGACGGAGCGACGGGTCGGTGCACGACGCGGTCGCGGCGGCGGTCCGCATCGTCCGCGACTCCGGCCTGCCGAACCGCACGACCTCGATGTTCACCGAGATCGAGGGCGAGTGGGAGGAGGTCATGGCCGTCGTGAAGGACGCGTGCGACGCCGTGGCGGACTTCGGCTCGCGGGTCTCGCTCGTGCTGAAGGCCGACATCCGGCCGGGATGGACCGGTGAGCTCGACGCGAAGGTCGATCGACTCGAGGCCGCCATCGAGAACGACGGCTGAGGCCGCCGGCCGGCGGTCGGGGCCGTCCCGATCCCCTCGGGGGATCGAGCCCGGGCGGGTGCGGGCCCGTGACGCGAGGTTGCGACCCGAGGTTGTCGAATCGATTCGATCCATGCGATGATCGGTCGGTGACGCCAGAGAACCACGGGCCGACGACGCTGTCGCCGGCCCGCATCCGTTTCGCCCTCCTCGCCCTCGCGATGGGGGGCTTCGGCATCGGCGCGACCGAGTTCGTGGCGATGGGCCTCCTGCCCGACATGGCGGCCGACCTGCTGCCCGGCCTGGCCGCCGAGTCGACGGATGCCGCGAACGCCGCCGCCGGCTGGATCATCTCCGCGTATGCGCTCGGTGTCGTGGTCGGGGCCCCGACCATCGCCGCCGCAGCGGCCCGCTGGCCGCGCAAGCGGCTCCTCCTCGCGCTGCTCGCCGCGTTCAGCATCGGCACGGTCGCGTCGGCCCTGCTGCCCACCTTCGAGCTCGTCGTGGCCGCGCGCTTCCTCGCCGCGCTGCCGCACGGCGCGTACTTCGGCATCGCATCGCTCGTCGCGGCGAGCCTGATGGGCCCGGGCAAGCGAGCGCGCGGCGTCGCGCTCGTGCTCTCGGGGCTCACCATCGCCAACGTCGTCGGCGTGCCGTTGATCACCTGGCTCGGGCAGCAGGCCGGCTGGCGGATCGCCTACCTCGCGGTCGCCGGCATCTTCGCCGCCACCTTCCTCGCGGTCGCCGTCGCGGTGCCGTGGCAGGCCGGCGACGCCGGGGCGACCATGAAGCGGGAACTGCGCATCTTCACGCGCGCACAGGCCTGGTTCGCGCTCGCCATCGGCGCCATCGGCTTCGGCGGACTGTTCGCCGTCTACAGTTACGTCGCGCCGCTCGCGACCGAGGTCACGGGGCTGCCGGAGGGCGCGGTGCCGCTCGTGCTCGTGGTCTTCGGGCTCGGCATGACGATCGGCAACCTCGTCGGGGGTCGCCTGGCGGACTGGAGCGTCCGGCGCTCGATGTACCTGTTCTTCGGCATCCTCGCCGGCGCGCTCGTCCTGCTGGGCCTCACGGCGCAGCATCCCGTCGGGCTCGGCGTCGGGGTGTTCCTCGTGGGCGCGTCAGCCGCGGCGCTCTCGCCCACGATCCAGGCTCGGCTCATGGACGTCGCGCGCGACAGCCAGTCGATCGCCGCCGCCCTGAACCACTCGGCGCTGAACATCGGCAACAGCCTGGGCGCGATCCTCGGCGGGATCGTCATCGCGGACGGCCTCGGGTACGTCGCTCCCGTGTGGGTGGGCCTGCTCCTCACCGGCGCGGGGATCATCCTCGCGATCGGCACGTTCGCGCTCGACCGGGCGCGACAGCGCCGCGGCATCCCGCTGCCGTCGGTCACCGGCGCATTCCGCCCGGTCGGGGACTGACGCGGAAGCGGCGCTCGCCCCTCGGCTACTCGGACTGCAGCAGGATGCCGTCGGCGATCGCGCGCTTGCGGAGCGCGACCTTCGTGCCGACGTCGTGGCCCGCGAGGCGGTACTTCTCCCGGATGCGCTTGAGGTAGCTCTTCGCGGTCTCCTCCGAGATCCCGAGCTGGAACGCGACGGCCTTCACCGGCTGCCCCGCGCCGTAGAGCGCCATCACGCGGCGCTCCTGCGCGCTGAGGCGCGGAGCGGCACCGTCGGACTGCAGCGCGTCCTCGAGCTCCTGCGAGAGGTACTGCTCGCCGTTGCGGGCCGCGCGGATCGCCTCGACGATCGTCTCGACCGGCTCGGACTTCACGAGGTAGCCGAGCGCTCCCGCGCCGAGCGCCTCGCGGACCACGGCCGGCTCCGAGTACGTGCTCATCAGCATCGTGCGCACCCCGGCCGACTTCAGCGTGGAGAGCTTGATGGAGATCGGGATGTTGTCGCGCAGGTCGAGGTCGAGCAGCACGACGTCCACCGGGAACTCCGGATGCGCGAGCAGTTCGGACCAGGACGGCACTGCGGCGAGCAGGTCGACGTCGTCGGTGGCGCCGCGGAGCCACTCGGTGAGGGCGCCGAGCAGCATGCGGTGGTCGTCGACGACGGCGAGCCGTATCGGGGGCATTCCAGGTTCGGGCACGTCAGGCTCCCCTCGGGTTGACGGCGCTGGGCTGCGCCGGATTCCGGACCGCGGGGTCGATCCGGCACTCGATCTCGACCCGGAACCCCTCCGAGCCCGGGATGACCTCGTGTACTCCGACATTAGCGAGTGCATCCCAGGTCGCCGCATCGACGCGGCGCGCCGTGAGTCCGGAAACATCGAGATCGATCGCCACGGACGCACCCTCGCCGCGTTGCATGGGCTCGTCGTCGCCGTCGCCGACCTCTCCGGCGTGGCACTCGCGGCATCGCACGCGGACCTCCAGCGGCGGTTCCGACGCCTTGCGGCGGCGCTGGCCGGCGACCAGCCAGAGGGCGAGGAGGAGCCCCTCGCGCTGTCCGGGGGAGAGCAGCCCCGCGAGCCCCTGCGGGTCCTCGATGCTCACGCGGCGGCTGAGGTACGCGGACTCGGTGACGGCGTGCCGCAGCCACGTGTCGGTGCGGCCCTCGATGAGTCGGATGCGGAGCCCCGCGGCGAGGCGTCCGGCCTGCTCGGCGGCGGCCGTCGGCAGGGGGATGGAGATGCGCCCCGAGCCCACGTCCTCGAGCAGCGCCTCGGCGTCGTAGTCCAGTTCCGCGAGTTCCTCCGAGGCCCGCATGCCGACCGCCGAGCGCGGGGTCGCGACGGTCGACTGCACGAGCGACAGGTCGAGCTCCCGGCCGACGAGCCGGCGGAACCCCCGCACGCCCAAGGCGACGAGCACCACCGGGACGACCGCGGTGGCCGCGACCGCGAGCCCGGCGACCGTCCACGATTCGGCGGTCTGCGCCTGGAGGAGCGCGGCGACGGCGAGGATGCCGGCGATGACGGCGGACACCGCGACCGGAGTGCGCGTCTCGCGGAGCGCGGCGACCGGAAGGAGGAGCGCCGCTGCGGCCGGTGCGGCCGTCGGCGTGACGCCGAGGTGCAGGAGGTTCGCCGTTGCCGCGAGGTCGAGCGCGATGGGCACGCCCAGCGCGATGACGATCAGCACGTGGGTCCAGTCGGCCACGCGCGTGAGGCCGCGCGTGGCGACGACCGTGGCCGCCGCGACGACCGCGAACGCGATCCACGCGGGGCCGGAACCCCTGCCGGGTGGGAAGACGAAGACGAGGCCGATGGCGTGCGCGAAGTGGCCGAGCACGATGACCCCCGCCGCCGCGGTGATGCCGACGGCGAGACGGCGTCCGCCGTGGGCGCTGCGGATGTCCTCGGCGGCGCGCGCCGAGCGGCTGGGGCGGTCGAACTGGATCTCGTGCGTCGTGTCGGGTGACGCCTCGTCGGAGGCACGGCGGAACGGGTTCACGGCTTCGGCACCTCCAGCATCACGGTCGTCCCGGATCCGGGCGAGCTGAAGACGCGGGCACGACCGCCGACGGCGTGCAACCGGCCGACGACCGACTCGGCGAACCCGAGGCGTGCCGGGTCGACCGCGGCGGGCTCGAATCCGGCGCCCTGGTCGGTCACCATCGCCCGCACCGTGCGCTCGTCGTCGGTCACGGTGACGTCCGCGACGGACACGCCGGCGTGCCTGCGGACGTTCTCGAGGCATTCGCCCAGCGCGCCGAGCAGCGCGTCGAGCGCGTCGCGCGGCAGGACCAGATGGTTGGCGCCGTGCCAGTTGACGTCGAGGCCCATCCGCGCGAACCGCTGCCGCACGGACTCGAAGGTGGCGCCGAGCCCGTCGTCGGACGATTCCGGCGAGAAGATCGCGCTCGACCCGTTGTCGAGCGGCGCGCCGAGCCGCAACTGCTTGAGCAGCCGCGCGTCGTCTCCGGCCTGCTGGCGGAGGGACCCGGCGCCGACGCCCACGCCGGAGTGCGCGAGCAGGCTGAGCGTGGCGAGCACGGTGTCGTGCAGCACCCGCGCGTCCTGGCGCTGCTGCGCCTCCGACTCGCTCGCCAGGCGTTCCGCCTCGTGCGCGCGACCCACCTCGTCGATCCGCTCGGCCGCGCGCTGGATGGCGCGGGCGAGCCAGATCCCCACGATCACGCACGCCGCCCAGCCGGCGACCGTGGCGACGACGACGAGGCGCATGTCGGCACCGGATGCCGCGGCGGCGGCCAACGCGACGAGGATCGCCGCCGCGGAGCCGAGGATCAGCGCCGGCCCCGCCGGTCGCACCACGAGGGGGATGGCGAGCGCGGCCGTCGTGAGCGCGCCGGTGGCCGCCATCGCGGTCGCCCCCGCCGGATCGATCGTCGCGTCGAGGCCGATCACGAGCAGGAGCAGGGTCCCCGCGGCCATCGCGCCGACCGTCGCGGAGGTCGCGCCGCGGGTGGTCGCCAGCCCGATGAGGACGGCGATGCCGACGACGAGCGCCGCTGCGAGCGCGAACCTGGCGGGCGCGAGCGCACCGGGGACGACGATGCAGGCCAGCGTGATCGCGGCACCCGTGAGCCCGCCGACGCGCGCGAGCCGGCGCAGCAGCCGGTCGCGTTCCTTGTCGATGCGCCGCATGCCACCCCCTGCCTGACCGCATCATCGCGCGCTCGGGATGTCGCGCTCCTCTTGAAGATAACTCAGAACGTCCCCCGGATGCGGGACAGAGGGCCCGAAACCGGGGCGCGCCGTCCGGTGCGGTCGGGCGAACGTCAGGCCGAGAGGAGCCTCGCGATCTCGGCGCCCACGGCGTCGTCCTCGATGAGGAAGGCGTCGTGGCCGTACTCGGAGGCGAGCACGACGGGCTCGTCGCCGTGGATCGTGGTGCGCACCCCCGCGGCGATCTCGCGCTGGCCCTCGAGCGAGAAGTAGCGATCGCTGTCGATGCCGAGCACGAGCGTGGCCGCCTCGATGCGGTCGAGCGCCGCGGCGACGCCGCCCCTTCCGCGGCCCACGTCGTGGGAGTTCATCGCCTCGGTCAGGGCGAGATAGCTGTTCGCGTCGAAGCGCCGCGTGAACCTGTTGCCGTGGAAGTCGAGGTACGACTCGACCGCGAACCGGCCGCCCCCGCCGAGCGGGTCGAGACCGGACTGCCAGCTGCGCTCGAAGCGCTGGTTGAGCTCGACCGGCGTGCGGTAGTTCAGCATCGCCATGCGTCGCGCGAGCGCGAGCCCTCGGGTCGGCCCGTCGCCGTCGGGTGCGTCGTAGTACGCGCCGCCGCGGAACGCCGGGTCGCTGCGGACCGCCTCGAGCTGGACGGAGTTCAGCGCGATCTGGTCGGCCGTCGTCGCCGCGGGCGCCGCGAGGACCGCGATCCGCTCGACCGCGTCCGGCGCCATCAGCGCCCACTCCAGCACGTGCATGGCGCCCATCGAACCGCCGACGACCGCGGCGAAGCGATCGATGCCGACCTCCCGCGCGAACGCCACCTGGGCGGCGACCTGGTCGCGGATCGTGACGAAGGGGAACCTCGCGCCCCACTCGACGCCGTCGGGCGCGACCGAGGCCGGACCGGTGGAGCCCTGGCATCCGCCGAGCACGTTCGGGGCGACCACGAACCAGCGGTCCGTGTCGATCGCGCGACCCGGGCCGACGACGCCGGGCCACCACCCCGCGCTCGCGTGCGCCGGGCCGGCGGCGCCGAGCACGTGGCTGTCGCCGGTGAGCGCGTGCAGCACGAGGATCGCATTGTCGCGCGTGGGGGAGAGGGTGCCCCAGGTCTCGTACGCGATGCGGACGTCCGGCAGGACCTGGCCGGACTCCAGCTCGATCGCGCCGATCCGCGCGAAGCGCCGGTCGCCGACCGGGTCGCCCTCGCGCCAGGCGCCCGTCGCGGGCGCACGACCGGCGAGCTGGTGGGCGGCGCGCGCCTCGGGCACGACGCTCGCGGGCACCGTCTCCGAGGTCGTCTGCCAGTCCATGCTCCGATTCTCCCCGACGCGGTCGGGCCGCGCGGCACTGTTACGCCGGGCCGGCGGAGACGACGGATGCCGCGGTCCTCGCGGGACGCGGCATCCGTGTCGAACGACGGAACGGGCGGCTACACGCGGGCGGCCTCGGTCGCGCGGCGCGCGGCGGCGAGACCCGCCTCGAGGTCGGCCTTGAGGTCGTCGATGTTCTCGATGCCGACCGAGAGTCGGACGAGGCCCGGCGTGACGCCGCTCGTCAGCTGCTGCTCGGGCGTGAGCTGCGAGTGCGTCGTCGACGCCGGGTGGATGACGAGCGATCGCACGTCGCCGATGTTGGCGAGGTGGCTGAACAGCGACAGGCCGTCGACGAGCGCCCGGCCGGCGTCGACGCCGCCCTTGAGCTCGAACGAGAGCACCGCGCCGACGCCCTTCGGTGCGTACCGGTTCGCCGCCGCGTACCAGGGGCTCGACGGCAGGCCCGAGTAGTTGACGTGCGCCACGTCGGGGTGCGAGTCGAGCCACTCCGCGATCTCCTGCGCGTTCTGCACGTGCCGCTCGACGCGGAGCGAGAGCGTCTCGATGCCCTGGATGAGCTGCCACGCGCTCGCCGGCGCGATCGACGAGCCGAGGTCGCGCAGCAGCTGCACGCGCGCCTTGATGATGAAGGCGAGCGGGTCGCCGACGGCGGCGGTGTAGCTCGCGCCGTGGTACGACGGGTCGGGCTCGGTGAGGCCGGGGAACTTCTCGACGTTCTTCGACCATTCGAACCGGCCGCCGTCGACGATGACGCCGCCGATGACGGTGCCGTGGCCGCCGAGGAACTTCGTCGCCGAGTGGATGACGATGTCGGCGCCGTGCTCGAAGGGGCGGATGAGGTACGGCGTCGCGATCGTGTTGTCGACGATGAGCGGGATGCCCGCGTCGTGGGCGACACCCGAGACGAGCGCGATGTCGAGCACGTTGATCTTCGGGTTGCCGATCGTCTCGGCGAAGAACAGCTTGGTGTTCGGCCGGACCGCGCGGCGCCACTCGTCGGCGTCGTCCTGGTTCTCGACGAACGTGGTCTCGATGCCGAGCTTGGCGAGCGTGTACTTGAACAGGTTGTACGTGCCGCCGTAGATCGACGACGACGAGACGATGTGGTCGCCCGCCTGAGCGATGTTCAGCACCGCGAACGTCTCCGCCGCCTGGCCGGACGCGACGAGGAGCGCCCCGCTGCCGCCCTCGAGCGCGGCGAGACGCTCTTCGACGACCGCCTGGGTCGGGTTCATGATGCGCGTGTAGATGTTGCCGAACTCGGCGAGCGCGAAGAGGTTCTGCGCGTGCTCGGCCGAGTCGAAGACGTAGGACGTGGTCTGGTAGATCGGCGTCGCGCGGGCCTTGGTCACCGGATCGGGTGCGGCGCCCGAGTGCACCTGCTTGGTCTCGAAACGCCAGTCGGCGGTGTGGTCGGCCATGTGGACTCCTTCAGGATGGCGGCGCGGCTTCCGTCGCGTCCGTCGCCCACGGTACGTCCGCGCCGTCATGCGCTCAACGGATGCCGCAACACGACGTCATTCGCGCGCGTCGGGCTTCGCATCCGGCGCGCGACCGGCGTCGGGCGGCGCGTCCGGGCCGGGCGCGTCCATCCGCGAATCCGGTGACGATCCGCCCGGGAGCGGCGGCAGGGCCTCGGCCGGGAGCACGAGCGTTCCGGTCGCCGTCGTCGGCTCGGGGCGGAACAGCCACCGCGCCCGCGGCTCGACGAGCGGCCGGAACACCCGCCGGACGGGCTTGAGGGAGAGCACGACCGACACCCCGACGCAGAACACGATCATGGCCGGGAGCACCCACCACGGCTGCCGGCCCTCGAGGATCGGCGTCTCCCTGAGCGGGAACAGCACGAAGGAGTGCAGCAGGTAGATGTACATCGTCGCGCCGCCGAACGCGGTGAACGGCGTGGTCCGGCGGGGCATCAGGATGAGGAAGGCGACCGCGAGGAGCATCGCGAGCAGGAGCAGGAAAAGCCGGATGGCCCCCGACCAGGGTTCGTCGTAGCCGATCGCCTCGTACGACTCGTCGTAGAGCATGAAGCGGCGCAGCCGCAGGTCGCGCCAGGTCTCGATGGCCATCGGCAGCGCGACGAGGAGCACCGCGAACAGGGCGATCGCGCCGGCGCGCCACCGCCAGGTCACGGCGGTCGTCAGGTCGAGCCAGCGATCGGTGATCCGCCACTGGCGCAGCTTCCAGCCGAAGACGAAGAAGGGGAACATGCCGAACGTGCGCGTGAGCGCGAGCGTGGAGTCGATCTCGACCGCGTACCCCGCGCCGATCGAGATCGCGATCGCGATGAGCAGCGGGTACCGCAGCAGCACCAGGTACGGCAGCGCGATGCGCCAGATCGCGAGGGCGATGAGGAACCAGAGGGTCCATGACGCCGTCGTGTAGTCGAGCTCGAAGGCGCCGCCCAGGGCGAAGCGGACGAACGTCCAGATCGTCTCGAAGATGAAGTACGGGAAGACGATGTCGGTGAGCACCTGCCGCATCGCGCGCGCGTTCGGCGGGCCGGACTTCGCGAAGTACCCCGAGACGGTGACGAAGACGGCGACGTGGAACGAGTAGATGAAGAGGTAGACGCTGTACGCCGCGTCGTCCTCGGCGATGAGCGGCAGGATCCCGTGGCCGATCACGACGAGCGTGATCGCGATCCATCTGGCGTTGTCCCAGAGCGGCACACGACGCTTGCGGTGCGGCTGCCGAGGGGTGCGTGGCAGGGTCGTCGGCTCCATCCGCCCATTCTCCCGCACGCCGCCGGGCCCGCACGGCGGCACCGTGCTCGTGCAGAATGTCGGCATGGACCAGTTGCGCGCAGTCGTCACGGGAGCGAGTTCGGGGATCGGTGCCGCGACGGTCCGCGGACTCGCGGCAGCGGGATGGCACGTCGTCGCCGTCGCCCGCCGCGCCGATCGGCTCGCCGCCCTCGCCGACGAGACCGGTGCCGAGCCGTTCACGGCCGACGTGACGAGCGATGCGGAGGTCGCGGCGCTCGCCGAGCACCTGGCCGCCACCGGCGGCGTGCACGCGCTCGTGAACAACGCGGGCGGTGCGAAGGGGCTCGCGTCGGTCGAGGACTCCGACCTCGACGACTGGTCGTGGATGCTCGAGGTCAACGTGCTCGGCCTGAAGCGCGTCACGAGCGCGCTGCTCCCGTCGCTCCGCCGCGGGGCGGCCGGCCGGGGCGTGGCCGACATCGTGAACGTCACCTCGATCGCCGGGCACGTCGCGTACGTCGGCGGAGGCGGGTACAACGCGGCGAAGTTCGCGGCGCACGCCGTGACCGAGGTGCTGCGCCTCGAGCTGAACGGCGAGCCGATCCGCGTGATCGAGGTCGCCCCCGGCATGGTGCGGACCGACGAGTTCGCGCTGGTCCGCTTCGGCGGCGACCGGGAGCGGGCCGACGCCGTGTACGACGACGTGCCCGAGCCGCTCGTGGCCGAGGACGTCGCGGGCGTCATCGTCGACGCGGTCGCCAAGCCGCGCCACGTCGACCTCGATCTCATCGTGGTCAAGCCCGTCGCGCAGGCGGCGCCGCACCGTCTCGCCAAGGGCGAACTCCGGCTCCGAGGGGCGGAGGCCTCGTGACGCCGCCCATGCCCGGCGACGAGGCGCGCCGCGAGCACTGGGTGCACGCCACGTCGCGACCGCTGGCGGTCGCCGGCGTGCTGTTCGTGCTGTCGTACGTCGTCTACGTGCTCTGGATCGACGCGCCGACCTGGCTCCGGGCGATCCTCCTCGTCCTCCTCGCAGCCGGCTGGCTCGCCTTCGTGACCGACGTGGTCGTGCAGATCGCGTTGACCCCTCGCGGCCGGCGGTGGTCGTGGACCTGGCGGCACCCCATCGAGGTGCTCTCCGCGGTGCTCCCGCTGTTCCGCGCGCTCCGCGTGGTCTCGCTCGTGCGGCACCTGCCCGCGCTCGAGCGCCGCACCACGAGTGCCATCCGCGCGCGATTCGTCTCGGAGGCGCTGACCTACGCGTTCGTGTTCGTGTTCTTCATCGCGCTCGTGACCTACCACGTCGAGCGGGACGCGCCGGGCGCCACGATCGTGACGTTCGGGGACGCCCTCTGGTGGGCTTGCGTGACCCTCGCCACCGTCGGGTACGGCGACACGTACCCCGTCACCACCCTCGGGCGCCTCTACGCGGTCCTGCTCATGGCGGGCGGTGTGGCGATCCTCGGGACGGCATCGGCGGCGCTGGTGTCGGTGCTGAACGAGCGGCTCGCGACGCTTCGCCGCAGTGCCGGCGGGCCCGCTGATGCGCCGCTCGCCGAGCGCGCCGGGCTCCTGAGCGACGCGACGGGCGCGCCGGCCGACGGCCTGCGCGACGAGTCGGCCGCGCCGCCGGAGCCCGGCGCCGCCGAACCCGGGCCGGAGCGCGGCTCCGACTAGCCTTGGGACATGACGTTCGACGCGAATGACGCCGCCGCCGACGCCACCCGGCGCGAGATCCTCTCCTGGGACGACTTCGCGGAGGCCGCGCGGACGCTCGCCACGGACGTCCTCGGCTCCGGATTCCGCCCCGACGTGGTGATCGCGATCGCCCGTGGCGGACTGCTGCTCGCCGGGGCGATCGCCTACGCGCTCGGCACGAAGTCGTGCGGCTCCATCAACGTCGAGTTCTACACGGGCGTCGACGAGCGGTTGCCCGAGCCCGTGCTGCATCCGCCGATGCTCGACGCGCCGGCCCTGGCGGGACGCCGCGTGCTCCTCGTCGACGACGTCTCCGATTCGGGCCGCACCCTCCGCAAGGTCGTCGACCTGCTCTCCGACGCGGGCGCCGAGGTCCGCACCGCGACCCTCTACACGAAGTCGCACACGGTGCTCGCGCCCGACTACGACTACCGTCGCACCGACGACTGGATCGTGTTCCCGTGGTCGGCGCTGCCGCCCGTCGAACCGGCCGCCGCGGCGGGGGCGGACCGATGAGCGTGCACCTCGTCGGAGGCGGCGCGACGACCCGGTCGGATGCCGCGCTGTTCGCGCCGTTCGTCGCCGAGGCCGTGCTGCGGGCGCGTGTCGCCCATCGCGAGCGTCCGCGCATCGCCGTCATCTCACTGCATCCCGAGGCGGAGGAGAAGGCCGCGGCGCTCGCGGACCTGCTCGCCGGGGCCGGGAGCGGCGACGAGATCGAGGTCGCGCCCACCGCGGGGCGACCCGGCGAGCCGATCGGACTCGCCGCGATCGCGGACGTCGACGGCGTCGCCGTCGGCGGCGGTGTCGTCGAAGATGTGCGCGCCGGACTCGAGCCGGTGTTCGGCGAGCTGCGTCGGCTGGTCGCCGGCGGCGTGCCCTACCTCGGCGTCTCCGCCGGCGCGATGATCGCCGCGGAGGGGTCGTTCGGGAGCGGTTCGCGCATCGGCGGCGTGCGCGTCTCACCGGAGGACCCGGACGAGCCCGGCGTGGAGCTCGAGATCGAGGACGGCATCGGGCTGGTCGACGTGGCCATCGAGGTGCACGTCGCCGAGCGCGGCATGCTCTCCCGCCTCGTCGCGGCCGTCGAGTCCGGGCTCGTCGCCGGCGGTCTCGGCATCGACGAGCGCACGGCGCTGATCGTGGGCGACGGCGGCCTCCGGGTCGAGGGGGCGGGCAGCGTGTGGCGCGTCCTCCCGTCCGAGCAGGGTGTGCTCGTCTCCACGATCGGAGCCTGATGGGCCGGACGCTCCCCGAACTCGCCGAGGCGGGGCTCATCGATGCGACCTGGGCCGAGGCGCTCGCGCCGGTCGCGGGCGAGATCGCGCGCCTCGGCGACCTGCTGCGCACCGAGGTCGCCGAGGGTCGCGGGTACCTGCCGGCGGGCGACGCGGTCCTGCGCGCCTTCCGACAGCCGGTGCCCGACGTGCGCGTGCTCATCGTGGGGCAGGACCCCTACCCGACGCCGGGCCATCCGATCGGCCTCTCCTTCGCCGTCGAGCGGCACGTCCGGCCGCTCCCGCGGAGCCTGGCGAACATCTACCGCGAGCTCTCCGACGACCTCGGTGTCCCGCCGGCCGCGCACGGCGACCTGGGCGCGTGGAGCACCCACGGCGTGATGCTGCTGAACCGGGTCCTCACCGTCCGGCCGGGCGAGCCCGCATCGCATCGCGGGATGGGCTGGGAGGGCGTGACCGACCACGCGATCCGCACCCTGGTCGCCCGCGGCGGGCCGCTCGTCGCGGTGCTGTGGGGCCGCGACGCGCAGTCGCTCGCACCGCTGCTCGGCGATGTGCCGCGCATCGAGTCGGCGCACCCCAGCCCGCTCTCGGCGAGCCGCGGCTTCTTCGGTTCGCGCCCCTTCAGCCGCGCCAACGAGCTCCTCGTGGCGCAGGGCGGGGCCCCCGTCGAGTGGGCGATCCCCGCCTGAGCCGACCGCGCCGGGAAGCCGCGCCCCCGTGTCATCCGTTCGCAACGTGGCGCGCGTAGCATGACGGGATGCTCGAGGAGGAATACCAGGCCCGCCGGACGCTGCCGCGCCACCTGCGCAAACCCGAGGCGCCCGAGACGCCGTTCGCCTTCGAGATCCGGCCCGCGCGCCCGGCCGACCTGCCCGCCGTCCGCGAGATCTACAACTACTACGTCGCGAACTCGACGGTCACCTTCGACGAGGACGCCATGAGCCTTCGCGAGTGGAAGCAGAAGTACTCCTATCTGAACCGGCTCGGCATGCCGTTCCTCGTGGCCGAGTCGCCGACCGGGCAACTCCTCGGCTACGCGCTCGTCTCGCCGTGGAAGCAGAAGCGCGCCTACCGGTACACGGTCGAGAACTCGATCTACCTCGGCCCCGCGGCATCCGGCAAGGGGCTCGGGAAGGCCCTGCTCGGCGCGCTCATCGACGCGTCGCGCGAGGCGGGCTTGAAGGAGATGATCGCGGTCATCGCCGACCAGGGCGCCGAGGCGTCGATCGCGCTGCACGAGCGGTTCGGCTTCCACGAGATCGGGCGGATGGGCCGGGTCGGCTTCAAGTTCGACCGCTGGCTCGGCACGGTACTGCTGCAGAAGACGCTGAAGTGAGCGGATGCCGCGGGGCCGCCGCCGCGGCGCCTGCGTAGGCTCGTGGGGTGGCCGACCTGCATGAGGACCTGCACGAGTTCACCGCCCTGGAACTGCACCAGCTGCTCCAGCGCGGCGAGGTGACCCCCGTCGAGGCGGCCGAGCACTTCCTCGCCCGGATCGAGCGCCTGGATCCGGAGGTCGGCGCCTTCGCGCACGTGACGCCGGAGGCCGCGCTCGAGCGTGCCCGGGTCGTCGCGCGCGACGTCGCGCACGCGGCCCCGCTCTGGGGCATGCCGCTCGCGGACAAGGACCTGCACCCGCGTGCGGGCGTCGCGACCGGGTTCGGGTCGCGGGCGTACGCGGGTCACGTCGCCGAGGAGTCGGACGACATGGTCGAGGCGGTGGATGCCGCGGGTGCGGTGAGCCTCGGCAAGACGGCGACGCCCGAGTTCGGGCTGCCGTCGTACACCGAGCCCCTCTCCGGCCGGCCGGCCAGGAACCCGTGGCAGGTCTCGCTGGGCGCGGGCGGCTCGAGCGGCGGCGCGGCGGCCGCGGTCGCCGCCGGGATGCTGCCGTTCGCTCCGGGCAGCGACGGCGGCGGGTCGATCCGCATCCCGGCCGCCTCGTGCGGCCTCGTCGGCGTGAAGCCGTCGCGTGGGCGCGTGCCGGCGGGGTCGGGCATCGACCGTCTCGGCGGGCTCGGGGTGGTCGGTCCCCTCGCACGGACGGTCGCCGATGCGGCACTCCTGCTCGACGGCCTGATCGCGCCGCGCGGCTACCCGGCGCGGCATCCGTTCGCCCTGCGCGCGCCGGGGGAGGACGGCCCGTTCCTCGGCGCCGCGATCCGCGGAGAGGGGCGCGTGCAGGTCGGCGTGATGCTCGACACGCCGTGGGACGACTTCGCCGACATCCGCCTCGACCAGGAGGCGCGGGACGCCCTCGACCGGGCGATCTCGCTGCTCGACCGGATGGGCCACGGCGTGGACGAACTCCCCGCCGCGCCGGAGCCCGGCTATCCGGCCGCGTTCCGCACGCTCTGGCAGGCGGGGGCGGCGGGGATCGCGGTCCCCGGGGAGTCCGCGGAACGGCTCGAACCGCTCACGCGCTGGCTCGTGGCGCGCGGCCGTGAGCGGACCGCGGGCGAGCTCGCCGAGGCGCTGGGCTGGCTGGCGGGCTTCGAGCGACGCACGATCGCGCGGTTCTCGGAGGTCGACGTGGTCCTCACGCCGGCGCTCGCCCTGACCCCCCGGCCGGTCGGCTGGTACGACGCCGAGGACGCCGAGGAGAACTTCGCGCAGCAGGTGCGGTTCACGCCGTACACGTCGTTCGTGAACGTGGCCGGGCTGCCCGCGCTGACGCTGCCGGTGCACGACACCGAGGCCGGCCTGCCGATGGGCGTCCAGCTCATCGGCCGACCCGGCGGCGAGGCGACGCTGTTCGCCCTGGCGGCGCAGCTCGAGCGGGCCGCCCGTCGCGGCCGTCGCCGCCCGCCGGTCTGGTGACGGATGCCGCGGAGCGCCGCGTCCGATCCGCCGGCGACGGCGACCCTTGGTGTCATCCGGCCCGACCGGTATGCAAGACTTAGGTAATGCTTACCTCAGTCGCCGAAACCGCGCCCGCACGTCCGCGACCCGCGTATCGCGGCTTCCGCGCGAGCGTCTCACGCGTGCGGCGGCTGTCCCCGCACTTCACGCGCGTGACCTTCGCCGGCGACGAGCTCGCCGAGTTCGGCACCGCGGGCTTCGACCAGCGGGTGAAGGTGGTCCTCCCGCTCCCCGAGTCCGGCTTCGCCCGGTTCCCCGACGGCGAGGACTGGTACTCGGCCTGGCGCGAGCTGCCCGCCGAACACCGCAACCCGTTCCGCACGTACACGATCCGAGCCGTGCGCCCCGAGTCCCGCGAGGTCGACGTCGACTTCGTCGCGCACGGCGACACCGGTCCCGGCTCGGCCTGGGCGACCCGCGCGACGGTGGGCGACGAGATCGTGCTCGTCGGACCCGACGAGCTGAGCGAGGGCCGCACGATCGGCATCGACTGGCGTCCCGGTGCGGTCGACACCGTGCTGCTCGCCGGCGACGAGACGGCCGCCCCCGCGATCTGCGCGATCGTCGAGTCGCTGCCCGCGGACGCCGAGGGCGCCGCGATCATCGAGATCCCCAGCGCCGACGACGTGCTCGAGGTCGCCGCTCCCGCGGGCGTCGAGGTGCGCTGGCTTCCCCGCGCCGAGGCGCACTCGCACGGCGAGCGGCTCATCCCCGCGGTGCGCGACTGGGTGGCTCGCACCTGCTGGCTCCGCGACTGCGCCGACCCGGTGTCGGCCGCCGCCGAGTCCGCCCGCCGAACGCTCGCCGAGCTCGAGTCCGCGGCCGACGCCGACGGCATCCTGTGGGACGTGCCCGAGGGCACGAGCCTCGACGGCGACTGCTACGCCTGGCTCGCCGGCGAGGCATCCGTCATCACCGCGCTCCGGCGCTTCCTCGTGCGCGAGGCGGGCCTCGACCGCCGCCAGGTCGCATTCATGGGCTACTGGCGGCGGGGCCGCGCCGAACTGGCGTGAGCGCGGCACCGTCCGTCGTGCCAGCGCGCTCGGCGACACGCCGCCCCGATGGGGGAACCGCGGCGGGCCGGGTGGCCGCCGACGCGGCGGACTCCGCCGCCCGGCGCCGGCGACCCCGCGCCGTCCGCGGCCTGCTCGTGCTCGCCGGCGCGGCCGCCGTACTGCTGCTCGTCGTGGCCGCGAGCCTCGCGCTCGGCGTGCGCACGATCGACCCGGGCGAGGTCTGGCAGGCGCTCGTCGCGCCCGACCTCGCCGACGCCGACCAGGCGGTCGTCGTCCAGCTGCGCATCCCGCGGACGGTGATCGGCCTCGCGGCCGGGCTCGCGCTCGGACTGGCGGGCACCGTGATCCAGGGCGTCACGCGCAACCCGATCGCCGACCCCGGCCTGCTCGGCATCAACTCCGGCGCGTCGCTCGCCGTCGTGCTCTGCATCTCGCTGCTCGGCATCACCGACCCACTCGGGTTCATCTGGTTCGCCTTCGCCGGTGCGACGCTCGCCGCCGCGGTCGTCTTCGCGATCGGCGGCGCGCAGCCCGTGCGGCTCGCCCTCGTCGGCGCCGCGCTCACCGCGCTGCTCACGCCCCTCATCGCGCTCGTCCTCATCCGCGACACCGAGGCCTTCAACCAGTACCGGTTCTGGGCCGTCGGGTCGCTGACGGGGCGCGACCTCTCCACGGTCGCATCGCTCTGGCCGTTCCTCCTCGTCGGGACCGTGCTCGCCGTGGCGCTCGCGCACCGGCTGAACCTCCTCGCCCTCGGCGACGACGTCGCGAGCGCACTGGGCCAGCGCGTCGGCGTCACGCGCGCGGCATCCGGGCTCGCCCTCGTGCTGCTCTGCGGCACCGCCGTCGCGCTCGCGGGTCCCATCGCGCTCGTCGGGCTCGTCGTTCCGCACGCCGCGCGCCGTCTCGTCGGCAGCGACTACCGCTGGATCACGGCGCTCGCGATGCTCCTCGGCCCGATCATGCTGCTCGCGGCCGACGTCATCGGACGGCTCGTCGTGCCGAACTCCGAGCTCGAGGCAGGGGTCGTCGCCGCGTTCCTCGGTGCGCCCGTGCTCGTCGCGATCGCACGCAGCCGACGGGTGGCCGGGCTCTGATGCGCGCCGCAGCGACCGTCGACGCGCGGGCCGGGGCGGCGGCCGCGGACGCCCACGCGCCCGGAGCCGCGAGCATCGGAGCCGTCCGCCGGGCGCACCGACGTCGCCACGCGCTGATCGTGGCCGCCGTCGTCGTCGTGGCCGCCGCGATCGGGTTCGCCGCCCTGTCGTTCGGGGCGGCCGGCGTCACACCCGATCGGGTCGTCGCCGTCCTGTTCGGCGGCGGCGGGCGGATCGAGCAGTTCGTGGTGCTCGAGCTGCGCCTGCCGCGGATCCTGGCGGCGCTGCTCGTCGGCGCGGCGTTCGGCCTCGCGGGTGCGGTGTTCCAGTCGACCCTCCGCAACCCGCTCGCGAGCCCCGACATCCTCGGCATCTCCGCGGGTGCGAGCCTCGGCGCGGTCTGGGCGATCCTCGGCCTCGGGGCGACGGGTGCGCTCGTGGCCGGGTCCGCGTTCGCCGGCGGCCTGGCGGTCGCGCTCGTCATCTGGCTGGCCGCCTGGCGGCAGGGGCTCCACGGCGTCCGGTTCGTCCTGGTGGGCGTCGGCATGGCGTACCTCTGCGGCTCGACCGTGGCCTGGCTGCTCGCGCGCTCCGAGGTGCGGCAGGCGCAGACGGCCCTGCACTGGACGATCGGCAGCGTCGCCGACGTCCGCGGTGAGGCCCTCGCGGTGCTCGCGGTGGGCGTGGCCGCGTGCGCGCTCGCGCTCGCGGTGCTGACCGATGCCCTCCGTCCGCTCGCGCTCGGCGACGACCACGCGCGCGCCCTCGGCGTGCGGGCGGATGCCGCGCGCGTGGGGCTGCTCGTCGTGGCCGTCGCGCTCGTGGCCCTGGCCACCTCGGTCGCCGGCCCCGTCGCGTTCGTCGCCCTCATCGCACCCGCGGTCGCGCGTCGGCTCGTCGGGGGCGGGGGAGCGGCGGTGACCGCCGCCGCGGTCCTCGGCGCGGCGCTCACGCTCGGCGCCGACGTCATCGGCCAGTTCGCGCTCCCCGGCTTCACGGCGCCGCTCGGCATCGTGACCGGGCTCATCGGCGCCCCGTACCTGCTGTGGCTGCTCGCCCGCACCGAGAGGACCCGCGCATGAGCTCGCTTCCCGCTCCCGTCGCCCCTGCGAACGGCGTCGGCCTCGTCGCCGAGGCCGTGAGCCTCGGCTACGACGGACGCCGGGTGATCGATGGTCTCGACCTCGCGATCCCGCCCGGCCGGATCACGGCCGTCGTCGGCCCGAACGCCTGCGGCAAGTCGACCCTGCTCCGCGGCCTCGCACGCCTCCAGCCGCTCGAGGCGGGCCGGCTGCTGCTCGACGGGCGCGACGCCTCGCGGATGCCGCGTCGCGACCTCGCACGCCGGGTCGGCGTCCTGCCCCAGTCCTCCATCGCTCCCGACGGCGTGCGGGTCGCCGACCTCGTCGCACGTGGTCGCTTCCCCCATCAGGGCTGGTTCGGCCGGCACTCGAGCGATGACGACCGGGTCGTCGCGGAGGCCCTCGCGGCGACGGGGGTCGCCGACCTCGCGGACCGCCCGGTCGAGGAGCTCTCGGGCGGTCAGCGCCAGCGCGTGTGGATCGCGATGGTGCTCGCCCAGCAGACCGACATCGTGCTGCTCGACGAGCCGACGACGTTCCTCGACGTGACGCACCAGCTCGAGCTGCTCGACCTGCTCACCTCGCTCAACCGCGAGCGCGGCACGACGGTCGTGATGGTCCTGCACGAACTGAACCTCGCGGCCCGCTACGCCGATCACCTCGTGGTCATGTCGTCGGGCCGGATCGTCGCCGAGGGCGACCCGTCGACGGTGCTGACCGCGGATTCGGTGCACGACGCGTTCGGGCTCGAGGCGAGCGTCATCCCCGACCCGGTCTCCGGCACGCCGCTCGTGGTGCCGATCGGCCGATTCCACTCGCTCGGCGAGGCGGAGGGCGGCGCGCTCGCCACCGATGACCGCGCGTGACGCGTCGGTGTGCGACCCGTGCTGACTTAGGTTAGCCTTTCCTTATCTACCCCCTTTCATCCAAGGAGCATCCGTGCGTCTTCGACGTTCCCTGATCACCGTGGCCGGCGCCGCCGTCACCGCGCTCGCCCTCTCCGCCTGCTCGGGCACCGCCGCCGAATCCACCGAGGAGGGCGCCGCAACCGCCGCCGAGGGCTTCCCGATCACGATGACGCACGCCTTCGGCGACACCGTCATCGAGGAGGCACCCGAGCGCGTGGCCACGTGGGGCTGGGGCTCCACCGAGGCCGCGATCGCGGTCGGCGTCTACCCGGTCGCCATCGCCGAGCAGGCGTGGACCGTCGGCGAGGGCAACTACCTGCCGTGGGTCGAGGCCGCGTACGAGGAGGCCGGCGAGGAGCTGCCCGCGCTCATCCCGGACCCCGAGGGCGGCGCCACGATCCCCTACGAGGAGTTCATCGAGGCCGAGCCCGACCTGATCCTCGCGCCCTACTCGGGCATCACGCAGGAGCAGTACGACACGCTCTCCGAGATCGCCCCGGTCGTCGCCTACCCCGAGGCGCCCTGGACCACCCCGTGGGACCAGACCATCGAGGTCACCGCCGAATCACTCGGCCGAGCCGACGAGGGCGACGCGGTCCTCGCCGGCATCGCGGACGGCCTGGCCGACCAGGCCGCCGAGCACCCCGAGTTCGCGGGCACGACCTTCGCGGGCGTCTGGGACGGCGACGGCTTCGTCTACGTCTACACCGCAGCCGACTCGCGCATCGAGGTCCTCACCGAGCTCGGTCTGGAGGTCGCCCCGAGCGTCTCCGAGCTCGACACGAGCGACGGCGGCTTCTTCTACGAGCTGAGCTACGAGCAGCTCGATCAGCTCGAGGCCGACGTGATCGTGAGTTACCACAACACGAAGGAGGAGGCGGACGCCTTCCTCGTCAAGCCGGAGCTGCAGGCGATCCCCGCGGTCGCCGCGGGCAAGGTCGCGCAGGTCTACGACCCGGTGACCGTCTCGTCGGTCTCGCCCCCCACCGCGCTGAGCTTCGACTGGGCGGGCGGCCTGCCGGCACTCGTCGAGGCGCTCGCCGGCGTCGTCGAGCAGTGACGTTCCGCTGAGGCTGCGACGGCGGGTCGGCTCCCCACATGGGACCCGGCCCGCCGTCGACCGTCTCAGCGCGTCGCCTCCCCGCCGGGACGTCGACGACGCGCCCCGGGCTTCGGCAGGTAGCCGCCCGCCTCGAGCCCGGCCTCGATCTCGAACCGGTTCGTGAGCGGGTTCCGGCCCGACATCCAGTACAGGACCGGGAAGAGCAGCCCGTAGGTCCGCCACTGCTCCCGATGGACGACCTCGTGCCCCAGCACGGTGTCGGAGTCGTTCCGGTCGGTCAGGTAGCAGCCCCCGACGCACGACCCGCCGCGACCGAACGTCCAGCGCGGCATTCCGCGGAACACGATGAGCCCGCGGCGCACCTCCACCCGGCCGCGGCTCCACAGGAACCCCCACGCGAACCCGACCGCGGTCGCCCACCAGTACCCGGCGAGGCTGATCGGGGAGTCGGTGAGGCGCACGCGCACCATCCGGCTCATGCCTGCGCCTCCGGGCGCCCGTCGGCCTCGAGCAGCCGCAACCAGACCTCGCTCATCGTCGGGAACGCGGGGACCGCGTGCCACAGTCGCCGGATCGGCACCTCGCCCACGATCGCGATCGTGGCCTGGTGGATGAGCTCGGCGACATCCTGCCCCACGAAGGTCGCGCCCACCACGACGTCGCGCGCGTCGTCGATGACGAGCCGCGCACGCCCCTCGTAGCCCTCCGCGACGATGCCCGCCCCGGTCACGCTCGAGAACGCGACCTCCGGCGTCCGCACCCCGAGCCCGCGGTCCGCGGCCTGCCGCGTCGTGAGTCCGACCGAGGCGATCTCCGGATCGGAGAACACGACGCTCGGCACGGCGACCGCATCCGCCGTGGCGGCGTGCACGCCGAACCGGCCCCCGTCGACCCGGCGACCGAGGGCGCGCGCGGCGATGACGTCGCCCGCCGCCCGTGCCTGGTACTTGCCCTGGTGCGTGAACGAGGCGCGACCGGTCACGTCGCCGACCGCGTAGAGCCAGGGTGCGTCGGCTCCGGATGCCGCGCCGGCGGCGGTCGCGACGAGCGTGTCGTCCACCTCGATCGACGCGCCGGGCTCGAGCCCGACCGTCTCGACGCCGATGCCCGTCGTCCGGGGTCGCCGGCCGGTGGCGACGAGCACCTCGTCGGCCGTGACCGTCGACCCGTCGTCGAGCTCGATGACGACCGCACCCTCGCCGTCGCGGGCGACGCGGACCGGGCTCACGCCGACGCGCAGGTCGACTCCGAGCGCCCGCAGGCCGGTCGCGACGGCATCGCCGGCGAACGGCTCCATGGTGCCCAGGAGCCCGCGCCGCACGAGCATGGTCGTCTCGGTGCCGAAGCCGGCGTAGAGCGTCGCCATCTCGGTGGCCACGACCCCGCCGCCGATGATCGCGAGCCGACCCGGCACGGCTCGGGCGCCCGTCGCGTCGCGGCTGAGCCACGGGCGCGCCTCGGCGAGCCCGGGCACGCCGGGCACGACCGGCTCCGAGCCCGTGCACACCGCGACGGCGTGCCGCGCGACGAGCACCTCCTCGTCGCCCCCGTCCGTCGGGGTGACGACCACGCGTCGTACACCGTCGAGGCGGCCGTGCCCGCGGATGAGGTCGGCGCCGACGCTCGCGAGCCATCCGACCGCACCGTGGTCGTCCCAGTCCGAGACCCAGTAGTCGCGCCGTGCGAGCGTCGCAGCGACATCCACCTCGCCGGTCACGGCGTCTGCCGCACCCGGGACGCGGCGTGCGGCGCGCAGGACGGACCCGCTCCGCAGCAGCGTCTTCGAGGGCACGCACGCCCAGTACGAGCATTCGCCGCCGACGAGCTCGTGCTCGACGACGGCGACCTCGAGGCCCGCGGCGCGGGCGCGATCCACGACGTTCTCGCCGACCGGTCCGGCCCCCAGGACGATGACGTCGAACTCCCTGGCCATGCGCACTCCCTCCTCGGCCGGGGGATGCGCCGACCGGCCACCGCCAGCCTAGGCAGCCGAGGGCCTCCGGGGCCATGGATTCGGCCACGCGGCGCGCGTGTCACCCGCACTCGCCGGGACCCGGGGCGGCCGGCTCAGGATGCGCCCGAGGCGAGTGCGCCGATCAGCCGCAGGATCGTCGGCAGGTCGTCGAGCGCCGAATCGGGGGAGGACGGCGCGAAGCCGGCGATCGACGCACCGGCGAGCGGCATCCGGCCGACGACGGCGCGGACGAGCGCGACCAGGTCGTCCGGATCGGCCCCGAAGGGGAGCGGGTACGAGAGTCCGGCGATCGCGGACGGGTCGAGCACGTCGAGGTCGATGTGGACGTACACGCGCGTCGCACCGGTCGCGAGGACGGCCTCGACGATCGCCTCCGCCTCACCGAAGCGCTCGACGCCGACCATCGTGACACCGTGCTCGTCGATGAACGCCTGCTCGCCCGCGTCGAGGGCGCGCACGCCGCCGAGCACGAGACGGGAGGGCGCGATCCGCTCGCCGTCGACGAGTGCGAGCCCGTCGGCGCCCTCGCCGACGATCGCGCGGAGCACCATGCCGTTGAACGCCCCCGACGGGCTCGTCTCGGGCGTGTTCAGGTCGGGATGCGCGTCGAGCCAGAGCACGGCCAGCGAGTCGGCGTCGCCCGCCACCGCGTTCGCCACCGACGTCAGCGCGATCCCGCAGTCGCCGCCGACGGCGATCGGCGTTCGGCCGAGGCCCCGCATGGCCTCGCGCATGCGCTCGCCCACGCGCCGCAGGGCGCTGTACCGCTGCACGCCCGTGCCGAGCGCGTCGCCCGCCTCGACGGGCACGTCGACGACGACGGTGGCGGCGGAGGGGAGGTCCCCGCTGATGGCGTGCGCCCCGTCCGCGTGGCTCATCGCGCGCGCGGAGACGGAGCCCTGCCACTCGGGGACGACGACGAAGGCGGCCGGCATGGTTCCCAGTATGTTCCTCGCGGGCATCGCCGCGCGAGCCGCGTCCCTCGACCCGGACCGGTTCCGGGTCGCGGCCGACCCAGCGGGCTCAGCCCTGGTCGGGGAAGCGGACGAGTCCGGCCTGGACGGCCAGCCCGACCGAGGCGATGCCCATGAGCCCGAGCCCGACGAGCGAGGCGATCGTCGTGGAGGCGATGACCGCGATCCCGCTCAGGCCGAGCAGCGCGAGGGTCGCCCACCAGGCCGACCTGCGGCGGGTCAGCCCGGTCGCGAGCGCGGCGACGACGAGCAGGCCGAGGCGTCCCCAGAGGTCGATCGGCGAGAGGATCGGCCCGGCCGAGGCCGACAGGGCGACGCCGACGAGGAGCACCGCGGCCCAGGTCGCGAAGAGGCGGGGACTGAACGGGCGCACCGGCGCCGTCCGCGGGCCGGCCCCGGGCGGGCGCCCGACCACGACGGGTCCGGTGCCGGTGCCGGTGCCCTCGGCGTCGGCGGCGCGGTCCGCCGACAGCAGGCGATACGCCCGGGTGACCTCGACGAAGCGCGCGCTCGCGAGGCGCACGTCGGACTCCGGGGCGCCGACGAAGCGATCGGGGTGCAGTTCGCGTGCCAGTCGTCGGTACGCGCGGTCCAGATCGGCCTGGCCGGCCGCACGGTCCACGCCGAGGAGCTCCGCCGCCTCGTCAGGGGTCACCCGACGCACCTCCCTCGCACGCCGGCACGTCGGGCCGGAGCGGGTGCGGATGCCGCGGGGAGCTCCCGCGGCATCCGCCCGGTTCAGGACCCGGCGATCTGCCCCTGGGCGCCACCGGACTTCAGGGCGGCGAGCCGCGCCTCGACCTCGGTGAGCTCGCCGAGGTCCTCGAGTTCGTTGAACTGCGCGTCGATGCTCGACGCGGCGAGCTCGGCCTGCCCACGGGCCTTGGCCTCCTCGCGGCGGACCTTGTCCTCGAAGCGGCCGAGCTCGCTCGTCGGGTCGAGGATGTCGATCGACTTGACGGCTTCGTGCACCTGCTGCTGCGCCGCGGCGGTCTTCGAGCGGGCGACGAGCTCGCTGCGCTTGTTCTTGAGCTCGACGAGCTTCTGCTTCATGCCGTTCAGGCCCGACTTGAGCTTCTCGACCACCTCGGTCTGCGCCGCGATCTGCGGCTCGGCCGCGCGCGCCTCGTTCTCCGAGGAGATCTGACGGCTCAGCGCGACCTTCGCGAGGTTGTCGAACTTGTCGGCGCCCGCGGTGTCGCCGGTGGTCCGGAGCTCGTCGGCCTTCCGGCTCGCGGCGAGGGCCTTGTCGCCCCACTCGCGCGCGGCGTTCACGTCCTCCCGGTGGTCGTCCTCGAGCAGGCGCAGGTTGCCGATGGTCTCGGCGATCGCGGCCTCGGCGTCGGCGATGGAGTTGGTGAAGTCGCGGACCATCTGGTCGAGCATGACCTCCGGGTCCTCGGCCTGGTCGATGAGCGCGTTGACGTTGGCTCGCAGGAGCTGCGAGATGCGTCCGAAGATGGACTGCTTGGTCATCGTGGTGTCCTTCCGGTGTGGTGATCGTACGTGGTCGTGCTGGTCGGGATCGGGCGGGTCGGCGTCGGGCTCTCCGGCCGTGTCGCGACGGGCCCGCTGGTCGTGCGCGGCGTCAGAAGCGGCCTCCGCTCCCACGTCTCGAGCGCGTCGCGGACCCGCCGAAGCTGCCGGGCGACCGGCGTCCGCCGCCGAAGCCGCCGCCGAATCCGCCTGAGGAGCGCCCGCCGCCGAAGCCGCCGCCGCCTCGCCCGCCACCGAGCATCGAGTCGATGAGGATGCCGCCGAGAACCGCCCCGAACAACTCGCCGCCACCCGCTCCGCGGCCGGTCGGCGCTCCGAACCCACCCGCGGACGCACCGCCGAATCCGCCGACGTCCTGCTGGGCGAGCGACATCGCCTGCCCGGCGAGCTGGTCCGCGCGCTGCGCGACGCCGAGCGCGCGAGCGGGGTCCGCCGCGGCGAGCGACTGCGCCTCGACGACGAGCCGGCCGGCCTCGGCGAGCCGGGTCCGGGCCTCGGCGCCGATCGCGCCGCGCCGTGCGACCAGGTAGTCCTCGGCGGCCTGCACGCGCGAGCGCGCGGCCAGCAGGGTGCGGTCGAGGTCGGCGCGGGTGCGCTGCGCCTGCACGGCGGCGTCGCGGGCGCCCTGGATGGCGGCGTCGATCTCCCGGTTGACGTCGTCGAGCCGCGCCCGGAGGTCGAGCGGGGAGCGCCCGGCGCGGGCGAGCTCATCGCGCAGCCCGGTCGCCTCGGCCTCGACCCGGTCGGCGAGCGGTCCGAGCGCCGTGTCGGGCATTCCGCGGGCGGTGCGAACGTCGGACTCGAGGTCGTCGACGCCCGCTGCGACGGCCCGGTCGCCCTCGGCGAGATCGGTCGCGAGGCGTTCCACCGCGGCGGCGAGCAGGCGGGCCTGGTCGGCCGCCTCCTCGGCGGCCCGGATGTCGACGGCGGCGGCGCCCGGGTCGTCGCGGCCGATCGCCGCTGACGCCTCCGACGCCGAGTCGCGCGCGAAGCCGATGCGCGCCCGGGCCTGCTCCGGGTTGTCGGCGACGGCGGCCAGTGCTGCCGGCGCGTACTGCGACGACAGGGCCTGCAGGCGCGCGGCGGCGGGTCCGACGGCCGCCTCGGCCGAGCGGATCGCCTCCTCGACGCGGGCGAGCGCCTGCGGCGCGTTCTGCTCGAGGGCGCGCAGCGCGTCGAAGTGCTCGGCCTGCGCGTCGAGGAGCCCCTCGGCCTCGCCGGTCAGACGGAGGATGTCCGCGTACCACTCGCGCTGCTGCGCCTCGGTCTCGGGCTCGTGGTCGTCGAGTCGCTGCTGCACGCCGAACGCCTCGCGCACCTTCTGCCGCGCGGCGGTGAGCGCCTCGCGGAATCCGGACGTCGCCTCCTCGCCGTAGGACGCGACGGCGAAGCCGAGCTCCTCCTCGCTGGTCTTCAGCGCGTCGTCGGCGGCGATGAGCGCGCTGCCGACCTGCCGTCGGAGTTCCTCGACCGGCACCGCCGCCGGACCGGCCGCGTCGCCCGCGGCCCGGTCGCGGGAGCGTCGGCGGGCGAGCACGACGGCCACCACCACGGCGACGGCCGCACCGACGAGCAGCAGGATCCAGAGCCATCCGATCCCGCCGCCGGAGCCGCCGCCGCCGATGGCCTCGGCACCCGCGATCGCCGCGGCCGCCCAGTCGCCGTCGCGGAGGTGGGGCTCGATCTCCCTGACGGCGATCCGATCGACCTCGTCTGCGGACAGCGACGCGTCCTCGGCGGCGGACAGGTGGTACGCGCGACCGTCGATCGCGACCGCGAGCAGGTAGTCCTCGCTGCCCATGTTGTTGTCGTTCGCGGTCTGGGTCGCCCAGGTGCCCGCGTCAGCAGGGTTCTCGAACTCGCTCACGTACGCCACGAAGAGCTGCCGTCCGCTGCGGTCGGCGGCGTCGTCGATCGCCGCCTCGACCTCGGCGGTCTCGGCGGCGGTGAGCGCTCCCACCGTGTCGACGACGGGGCTCGGGCCGAACTCGACGGGCTCCTCCGCCAGCGCGGCGACGGGCGCCTGGATCAGGGCCAGTCCCACGAGCAACGCGAACGCGATCGAACCCCCGCGAACCGACCGCATGCGACAGTGCCCTTCCCCTCGGAGCCGATGTCTGGAGTCTATTGGGGCGTTCCGACGGGCGTCCACGTCTCCGGGCGGACGCCCAGCCGACGGCCCGACCGGGCGGTGCGCCGGCCGGCGCGCGACCCCGACGGCGGCGATGGGAGCGACTCGGACGCGGAGACGGAACGAGCCCGGACCCTCAGCTGGCTGAGTGGACCGGGCTCTTCACGACGTGCCCCCGGAGGGATTCGAACCCCCGACCTACGGTACCGGAAACCGGCGCTCTATCCCCTGAGCTACGGAGGCGCACAGCAGGAGACATTACCACCTGACCGGAGTCCCCGGCGCACGCGCGGAGCCGTCGGGAACCGCCCGTCGTCCGGGAACGACTCAGCCGGCGACGTTCGCGATGACGTCGGCGACGAGGGTCTGGGCGTCACCGGGCTCGAGCAGCGCGGGCGACTCGATCACGATCCAGTAGCCGTCGGTGAACACCTGCGCCTGCCCGGCGCCGCCGGACTGGCGGAAGAAGCCCTCGACCTGGGGCGGCGTGCCGTACGTCGGCACGGCGTTCGAACCCATCGCCGCGTCGCCCACCTGCAGTTCGTAGGCGTGCTCGGGCAGCGTGGCCACGCCGACCTCGATGACCTCCCCGCTCGTCTGGTTGCTCCAGCCGCACGCGGTGCCGGACGCGTCCACGACCTCCGTGATCGTCGTCGCCGACGGCGAGTAGTCGGGAGCCGTGCCGTAGTTCGGGTTGAACGCGTACACCTGGTCGGCCGTGAGGATCTCGTCGCACGCCGCCTCGAACGGGATCGGCTCCTCGGTCGGCTCGGGTTCGACGGTCGGCTGGGCGGGCGCCGTCGCCGCCGAGGACCCGGTCGCGGCGGGCGGCGCGGTCGTCTCCGTCGGCCCCGCCGAGGGGTCGGTGCACGCGGACAGGAGCAGCGTCAGCGCGGTCGCCCCGGTGAGCGCGAGCGCGGCCGGGCGGAGGCGGGGGCGGGGGGCGTTCGGGCGGGGCATGCGGGAAACGATAGCAACGCCGACCGGTAGGATCTTCGAGTGACTCCCGCCGACCTCTCGCGTGCCCTGTACGACCTCGTGATCGCCCTGGTCGCACGACGACGCGAGGCGGGGTCCGAGGTCGAAGCGAGCCTCGCGCCCGAGGCGGTGACGCTCGAGCGCCCCAAGCTCCGCGAGCACGGCGACTGGGCCTCGAGCATCGCCCTGCGCATCGCGAAGCCGCTCGGTGCGAACCCGCGCGAGATCGCGGCCGAGCTCGCCGCCGGGCTCGCCGAGGTCGACGGCGTCGCGAGCGCCGAGGTCGCCGGCCCGGGCTTCATCAACATCCGGCTCGACGCCGCGGCCGCGGGCGCGCTCGCGAAGACCATCGTCGAGGCGGGCGCGGCGTACGGCCGCGGCGACTCGCTCGCCGGCCGCGTGATCAACCTCGAGTTCGTCTCGGCGAACCCGACGGGTCCGCTGCACATCGGCCACACGCGCTGGGCTGCGCTCGGGGATTCGATCGGCCGCGTGCTTCGCGCCGCCGGGGCGAGCGTCGCGAACGAGTACTACATCAACGACGCCGGCAACCAGATGGACAACTTCGGCGCCTCGGTCATCGCGGCCGCCAAGGGCGAGCCGACGCCCGAGAACGGCTACCCGGGACAGTACATCGCCGACCTCGCTGCACGCGTGCTCGAGCGCGAGCCGCACCTGCTCGAGCTCGACGACGAGGTCGCCCTGCACACCGCGCGCGAGATCGCGTACGAGCTCCAGCTCGCAGAGATCCGCGCCTCGCTCGAGCGCTTCAACGTCCACTTCGACGTGTGGACGAGCGAGCGCGCGCTCCACGCGAAGGACGACGACGGGGTCTCCGCGATCGACGCCGCGGTCGAGCGCCTCAGGGCCCAGGGCCACGTCTTCGACGAGGGCGGTGCGGTGTGGGTGCGCACGACCGACTTCGGCGACGACAAGGACCGGGTGATCCGTCGCGCGAACGGCGTCTACACGTACTTCGCCGCGGATGCCGCGTACTACCTCGACAAGGGCGACCGCGGGTTCGAGCACAAGGTGTACCTCCTGGGCGCCGACCACCACGGCTACGTGCACCGCCTGAAGGCGCTCGCGGGCGCCGCCGGAGACGACCCCGAGCGCGACATCGAGGTGCTCATCGGCCAGCTCGTGAGCATCAACGGAGCGAAGCTCTCCAAGCGCGCGGGCAACATCATCGAGCTCGACGACCTGCAGGCCTGGCTCGGCACCGACGCGCTGCGCTACACGCTCGCGCGGTACCCGGCCGACTCGCCCCTCGCGATCGACCCCGAGGTGCTCCAGCGCCGCGGCAACGACAACCCCGTGTTCTACGTGCAGTACGTGCATGCGCGCACCACGCAGCTCGCGCGCAACGTCGCGGAGGCGGGCGTCGACCGCACGGCGTTCGCGCCGGAGCTGCTCGAGCACGAGACCGAGTCGGCGCTCCTCGGCGCGCTGCAGGAGTTCCCGCGGATCGTCGCGCGCGCCGCCGAGCTGCGCGAGCCGCACCGCGTCGCGCGCTACCTCGAGGAGCTCGCCGGCCTGTACCACCGCTGGTACGACAACTGCCGCGTCCTGCCGCTCGGAGACGAGCCGGTCACCGACCTGCACCGCACGCGGCTCTGGCTCAACGACGCGACCGGCCAGGTGATCCGCAACGGGCTCGACCTCCTCGGCGTCTCCGCGCCCGAGCGCATGTAGCGTCGCCTGCATGACTCCGCGCGATGCCGAGACCGTGCCCGTCGACCCGGTGAGGGGGGCGGATGCCGCGGCGCGGCGCCGTTCGGACGGGAAGGCCGGCGTCGTGGTGCTCGTCCTGCTCGCCGTGGTCGCCGCGCTGCTCGTGGTCGTCGAGACCGTGGGCCGCGGGATCGCCGAGCGCAACGTCGCCGATTCGATCGAGCAGTCGCTGCCCGAGGGCGTCGAAGGCGAGGTCGAGGTCGAGATCCGCGGCGTCTCCGCGCTGTGGCAGGCGATGACCGGCAGCATGGACGAGATGGTCGCGACCGCCCCCGACCTCGACGTGTACGGGGTCCCGGTCGACGTGACCGTGACGGCGTACGGCGTGCCGCTCGCCGAGGGCGGGACCCTCGAGCGGGGCGAGGCCGAGGCGTCCGTCGATGGCGCGGCCGTCGACGAGATCGCCGCCGCCCAGGGCATCCCCGGCGGGCTCGAGCTCGGCGAGGGCACCGTCGCCTACGACGGCGAGATCACCTTCCTCGGGCTCCCCATCGGCTTCTCCGTGACCGCCGAGCCGGAGGCCGCGGGCGACCGCGTCCTCCTGCACCCGGTCGCGGCCGAGATCGATGCGGCGGGCGGCAGCATCGACGCCTCCGGCCTCGTCGATCGGATCCTCGGCGGCGACCCGTTCCCGATCTGCGTCGCCGACCGGCTGCCCGAGGGCGTGGACGTGTCCGGCATCGTCGTCGAGCCCGACCTCGTGACGGTCCGGCTCGAGGCGAGCGGGCTGCCGTTGGCGGAGGAGACGCTCGCCACGACGGGCACGTGCGGCTGAGCCGGCGGCCCGCCGACCGCGCCGTCGTCGCGCGCGTCGTCGGGTGTCGTCGCCGATTCGGCCGGCGCGGCGGGCGTCGGTAGACTCGCGGTACGCCGCCCCACAAGGGCGGTCCGCACCGAGGCTTCAGGAACCGATCCGGGTTCGCTCGCCGTCCGAGCGATCCGTCGTTCCATCGTCCGTGAGGGTTCCCCGTGTCATCCAGCGCTTCCGTCCCTGCGCTGCGCGGCGCGCCCGCGGACCCGAACGCGCTCGATCCGAAGGTCTGGCCCGAGGGCGCGCACCGCGACGTCGACGGACGCCTCGTCGTCGGCGGTGTCGACGCCGAGACCCTCGCCGAGCGGTTCGGCACGCCGCTCTACGTCGTCGACGAGCAGGTGGCGCGCTCCCGTGCGGCCCGCACCCGCGCCGCGTTCGAGCGCGCCGCGGCATCCGTCGGCACCTCGGCCACCGTCTACTACGCGGGCAAGGCGTTCCTCTCCGGCGCGATCGTGCGCTGGATGACCTCGGAGGGCCTGTCGATCGACGTCGCGACCGGAGGCGAGCTCGCCGTCGCGCTCGCGGCCGGAGCCGAGCCGGCCCGTATCGGGTTCCACGGCAACAACAAGTCGGTGCGCGAGATCGAGCGGGCCGTGGCCGCGGGCGTCGGCACGATCATCATCGACAGCGAGCTCGAGGTCCGGCGAGTGGCGGATGCCGCGGCTCGCGCCGGCCGGACTCAGCGGGTCCGCCTCCGCGTGAACTCCGGCGTGCACGCGTCGACGCACGAGTTCCTGGCGACCGCGCACGAGGACCAGAAGTTCGGCATCGCGCTCGCCGACGCGGTGCGCGTGGTCGGGGACATCCGCTCGCACGACTCGCTCGACTTCGTCGGACTGCACTGCCACATCGGATCGCAGATCTTCGACGCCGCGGGCTTCGCGGAGTCGGCCGAACGCCTGCTCGCCGTGCACGCCGAGCTGTCGGCGGCTGCACCCGTGCCCGAGCTGAACCTCGGCGGCGGGTTCGGCATCGCCTACACCGAGGCCGACGAGCCCGCGCCGATCGAGGAGATCGCCGACGGCATCGCCCGCGCGGTCGCGGAGACCTGTGCACGACTCGGCGTGCCGGTGCCGCGGCTCGCATTCGAACCCGGCCGCTCGATCATCGGTCCGGCCGGGGTGACCCTCTACACGGTCGGCACCGTCAAGCCCGTGCCGACCGACGAGGGGTGGCGGCACTACGTCTCGGTCGACGGCGGCATGAGCGACAACATCCGCACCGCGATGTACGGCGCGTCGTACACCGCGCGGCTCGCGTCGCGGACCTCGGGCGAGCCGGCCGCGCTCGTCCGCGTCGTCGGCAAGCACTGCGAGTCGGGCGACATCGTCGTGGACCACGACTGGGTGCCCCACGACGTCGCGCCGGGCGACCTGCTCGCGGTCGCCGCGACCGGCGCCTACTGCTGGTCGCTGGCCTCGAACTACAACCACGTGCCCCGACCGCCGGTCGTGGCCGTCTCCGGCGGCGCCGCACGCGTGATCGTGCGCGGCGAGACCGAGGAGGACCTCCTCGCTCGCGACGCCGGACTCTCCGACCACGACGATGACGCACATGGAGTCACCGCATGATCGAATACCGTTCCATCCGCGTGGCGCTGCTCGGCGCCGGCTCGGTGGGCTCGCAGGTCGCCCGGCTGCTGCTCGAGCAGGGCGACGAGCTCGCCAGTCGCATCGGCGCCAGGATCGAGCTCGTGGGCATCGCGGTCCGCGACGTCGACGCCGCGCGCGACGTGGACCTGCCGCGCGAGCTGCTCACGACCGACGCCGAGTCGCTGATCCTCGGCGCCGACATCGTGATCGAGCTCATGGGCGGGCTCGAACCCGCGCGCTCGCTGATCCTCACGGCGATCTCCTCCGGAGCCGACGTCGTCTCGGGGAACAAAGCGCTGCTGGCGACCCACGGGCCCGAGCTCTTCGCCGCCGCCGAGCAGGTCGGTGCGCAGCTGTCGTACGAGGCCGCCGTCGGCGGCGCCATCCCGATCATCCGGCCGCTGCGCGACAGCCTCGCCGGGGACCGCATCGACCGGATCCTCGGCATCGTGAACGGCACGACGAACTTCATCCTCGACCGGATGGACACCACGGGCGCCTCGCTCGAGGACGCCCTCGCGACCGCGACCGAACTCGGCTACGCCGAGGCCGATCCGACCGCCGACATCGGCGGCTACGACGCCGCGCAGAAGGCCGCGATCCTCGCGAGCCTCGCCTTCCACACGAGCGTCCCCGTCTCCGCGGTGCACCGCGAGGGCATCACGGGCGTCACCGCCGCGCAGGTCGAGTCGGCCAAGCGCGCCGGCTACGTCGTGAAGCTCCTCGCGATCTGCGAGCGCCTCGCCGACCCCGAGACGGGGGAGGAGGGCGTCTCGGCCCGCGTCTACCCGGCGATGGTGCACCGGAGCCATCCGCTCGCCGCCGTGCACGGCGCGAACAACGCCGTCTTCGTCGAGGCCGCCGCGGCGGGCCCCCTCATGTTCTACGGCGCGGGCGCCGGCGGCGTGCAGACCGCCTCGGCCGTGCTCGGCGACCTCGTCGCGATCGCGCGCCGGCACGTGCTCGGCGGACCGGGCACGGCGGAGTCGACGCACGCGGAGCTGCCCGTGCTCGACATCGGCCGCATCACGACCCGCTACGCCATCACGATCGAGGCCGCCGACCAGCCGGGCGTGCTCGCGACCATCGCGCACGTGTTCGCCGACCACGGCGTCTCCGTCGGCGAGCTCGAACAGACCATCAACGACGAGAACGGCCGGGCTACGCTGGTGATCGGCACCCACGAGGCGCGTGAGTCCGCGCTCGCCGAGACGGTCGCCGCGCTCGCCGACAGCCCGGTCGTGACCTCCGTCGCATCCGTCATCCGAGTCGAAGGAGCAGAGTGAACCACCAGGCAACGAAGGCGCCGTCGCGCCAATGGCGCGGCGTCATCCGGGAGTACGCCGATCGCCTCGACGTGACCGACGCGACCCCCGTCGTGACCCTCGGCGAGGGCGGCACGCCGCTCCTGCCCGCGCCCGCGCTCTCGCGCCGCACCGGCGCCGACGTCTGGGTCAAGTTCGAGGGCATGAACCCGACCGGTTCGTTCAAGGACCGCGGCATGACGATGGCCGTCACGAAGGCCGTCGAGCGTGGCGCGGAGGTCGTGATCTGCGCGTCGACCGGCAACACGTCGGCCTCGGCCGCGGCGTACGCCACGCACGCGGGCATCAAGGCGGCGGTGCTCGTGCCCGAGGGCAAGATCGCGATGGGCAAGCTCAGCCAGGCGATCGCCCACGACGCGCAGCTGATCCAGATCCAGGGCAACTTCGACGACTGCCTCGACATCGCGCGCGACCTCGCCGAGAACTATCCCGTGCACCTGGTGAACTCGGTGAACAACGACCGCATCGAGGGGCAGAAGACCGCGGCGTTCGAGGT
Source organism: Agromyces molybdatiresistens (assembly GCF_052748445.2). NCBI lineage: Bacteria > Bacillati > Actinomycetota > Actinomycetes > Micrococcales > Microbacteriaceae > Agromyces > Agromyces molybdatiresistens. The sequence continues at coordinate 1,477,424 of NZ_CM188258.1, forward strand.
CGTCGAGGTGCTCGGCGACGCCCCCGACCTGCATTTCATCCCCGTCGGCAACGCCGGAAACTACACGGCGTACACGCGCGGCTACCGCGAGGACATCGAGGCGGGCAACGCCACCAGGCTCCCGCGCATGTTCGGCTTCCAGGCGGCCGGTTCGGCGCCGCTCGTGCGCGGCGAGCCCGTGCGCAACCCCGAGACCATCGCGAGCGCCATCCGCATCGGCAATCCGGCGTCGTGGCACCTCGCGCTCGAGGCGCGCGACCTGACCGACGGCTACTTCGGCGCGATCGAGGACGACAAGATCCTCGAGGCGCAGCGCATCCTCTCCGCCGAGGTCGGCGTCTTCGTCGAGCCGGCGTCCGCGATCAGCGTCGCCGGCCTGCTCGAACGGGCCGAGGCGGGGCAGGTCCCCGCCGGAGCGAGGGTCGTGCTCACGGTCACGGGGCACGGCCTCAAGGACCCGCAGTGGGCGCTTCGCCGACCCGACGGCTCCGAGGTCGCGCCGATCGTCGTGCCGGCCGACACGGCGCACGTCGCAGAGGTGCTGGGGCTCGGCGCATGAGCGCGGCCGCCGCGGAGGCGGCGACGCAGGCGACGGCCGGCGCCGGCGACCTCCTCGGGCGGAAGGTGCACGTCAAGGTCCCCGCGACCTCGGCGAACCTCGGTCCCGGCTTCGACACGCTCGGACTCGCGCTCGCCCGGTACGACGAGCTCGAGATCGAGGTCATCGGCACGGGGCTCGAGATCGAGGTCCACGGCGTCGGCGAGGGCGACGTGCCGCTCGACGCGTCGCACCTCGTCGTGCGTGCCATGGCGCACGCGTTCGCGCGCTTCGGTCGCGACCTGCCAGCACTCCGGCTCGTCGCGCACAACTCGATCCCGCACGGTCGTGGCCTCGGCTCGTCGGGTGCGGCGATCGTGGCCGGCGTGATGGCGGCCAAGGGGCTGCTCGCCCCGGAGGTCGAGGTCTCGCCCGACGAGCTGCTCGAGCTCGCCACCGAGCTCGAGGGCCACCCCGACAACGTCGCCCCCGCGCTGTTCGGCGGCCTCACGATCGCGTGGGTCACGCCCGAGGGTCCGCGGCACAAGAAGCTCATGGTGCACCGGGGCGTGTCTCCGCTCGTCCTCGTCCCCGAGCACGAGATGTCGACCGCCCTCGCCCGGAGCCTCCAGCCGCAGTCGGTGCCCCACGAGGACGCCGTCTTCAACGTCTCCCGCTCGGCGCTGCTCGTCGCCGCGCTCATCCAGAGCCCGGAGCTGCTCCTCGCGGCGACCGAGGACAAGCTGCACCAGAACTACCGTGCCGAGGCCATGCCCGAGACCGACCGGCTCATCCGGCGCCTGCGCGGGGCGGGGCATCCCGCCGTCGTGTCGGGCGCGGGGCCCTCGATCCTGGTGCTCGCCAGCGACCCGGCCGAGCGCGCGGACGCCGCACGCCTCGTCGAGGAGACGGCGGAGACCGCGTGGCAGGCGCTGCCGCTCGCCGTCGACTTCCTCGGGGCGACCGTGACCCCGGCGGCCGACGACTGACCGTCGCGCCGACCGGCATCCCGCCCCGGGATGCCGGTCGGGACGAGCCCGTCGCGGCGTGGCGCGTGGTCGGAGGGCGCATCGCCGAGTGCTAGACTGAAGCCCGCACCCGGTACGCGCTGCACCACTCGCGTCGTCGCCGTTCGGTGCGATTCCCGGCATCTCATGCTTTCGCCATCGCGCAGATCTGCGCCTCGTGCGCACGTCTGCGACGTGCCGCGATCAGCTCTCCTGGCCAACCCCAAGTGCCTGGCCAGGGGAAAGGACAAATCCCAGTGACCAACGGAACCGACCACGCAGAGCGCGTGGACGCCGCCCGCCTGTCGACCATGAAGGTCGCCGAACTCCAGGAGCTCGCCTCCTCGCTCGGCATCGCGGGCGCCTCCAAGCGCCGAAAAGGAGAACTCGTGGAGTTGATCTCCGCCCACACCGACGGCACCGCGACCGCCGAGGCCGACGACGTCGTCGCGCCCGCCGTCGAGCCGCCCGCCGCCACCGAGGCGCCGGCGGAGGCCGCAGCAGCGCCGGCCGAGGCAGCCGAGCCGGTCGAGGCATCCGCCCCGCTCGCCGACGCACCGACCACCGAGGCTCCCGTCGCCGAGGCGCTCGTTGCCGAGGCGCCCGCCGAGCCCGTCCGCCGCGGCCGCCAGCCGCGACGCGCGACCAGCGCCACCGCCGCAGCGGCCCACGCGAACGCCGGCACCGCCGGCGTCGACCTCGTGCCCGCCGACGCACCCACCGTCGAGGTGACGGACGCCGAGACGCAGGGCGCCGACGAGAAGGCCGCCGAGGCGCCCGCGGCCGCCGGCGCGTCCGACGACGACGCCCGCGAGGCCGCCCGCGCCGCAGTGCGCGAGCAGCTCGCCGCCGCGACCGCCGCCGGTCGCCAGGGCGAGTCCGACGACGCCGGCCGGGCCGAGTCCGAGGGCAAGGGCGAGCAGCCCGCCCAGGAGCAGCGCCAGGGTCGCAGCCGCAACCGCGGCCGACGCGGCGGCGCCGACCGCGGCGAGACGCAGAAGCCCGAGCAGCAGGGCGGTCGCAAGGCCGACGAGCAGGCCGAGGGCGACTCCGGCCGCCAGGCGGAGTCCGACAAGGGCCGTCAGGGTGCCGACGCCGACAAGGGCAAGGACCAGCAGGGCGGCCGCGGCCAGCAGGGCCGTGGCGAGCAGCGCGGCGACCAGCAGCAGGCCGACGGCGAGGGCGGCGGCCGCCGCAACCGCTACCGCGACCGCAAGCGTCGCGGCCAGGGGCAGGGCGACGAGGTCGAGCCCGAGATCCTCGACGACGACGTGCTCATCCCGATCGCTGGCATCCTCGACGTGCTCGACAACTACGCGTTCGTGCGCACGACCGGGTACCTCCCCGGTCCGAGCGACGTCTACGTGTCGCTCGGCCAGGTGAAGAAGTACCACCTGCGCAAGGGCGACGCGGTCGTCGGCTCGATCAAGCAGCCGCGCGAGGGCGAGGGCAGCAGCCGCCAGAAGTACAACGCCCTGGTCAAGATCGACTCGGTCAACGGCCAGACGGCCGACGAGGCCGCCGCGCGCGTCGACTTCCAGAAGCTGACGCCGCTCTACCCGCAGGACCGTCTGCGCCTCGAGACCGAGCCCACGAAGCTCACGCAGCGCATCATCGACCTCGTCGCGCCGATCGGCAAGGGGCAGCGTGGCCTCATCGTCGCGCCACCGAAGGCCGGCAAGACGATCGTGCTGCAGCAGATCGCGAACGCGATCGCGATCAACAACCCCGAGGTCCACCTCATGGTCGTGCTCGTCGACGAGCGCCCGGAGGAGGTCACCGACATGCAGCGCACGGTGAAGGGCGAGGTCATCGCCTCGACCTTCGACCGTCCGGCGGAGGACCACACCACGGTCGCCGAGCTCGCGATCGAGCGCGCGAAGCGGCTCGTCGAGCTCGGCCACGACGTGGTCGTGCTCCTCGACTCGATCACGCGCCTCGGCCGTGCCTACAACCTGGCCGCTCCGGCATCGGGCCGCGTGCTGTCGGGCGGCGTCGATGCGTCGGCGCTCTATCCGCCGAAGCGCTTCTTCGGCGCGGCGCGCAACATCGAGAACGGCGGCTCGCTGACGATCCTCGCCACCGCGCTCGTCGAGACCGGCTCGAAGATGGACGAGGTGATCTTCGAGGAGTTCAAGGGCACCGGCAACTCCGAGCTGCGCCTGTCGCGCCAGCTCGCCGACAAGCGCATCTTCCCGGCGGTCGACGTCAACGCGTCGTCGACGCGTCGCGAGGAGATGCTGCTCTCGCCCGACGAGGTCAAGATCACCTGGAAGCTCCGTCGCGCCCTCGCCGGGCTCGAGCCGCAGCAGGCCCTCGAGGCCGTGCTCGGGCGCCTGCGCGAGACGCAGTCGAACACCGAGTTCCTGCTCCTCATGCAGAAGTCGGCGCCGGTGGGCGGCAACGGGAACGGACACGGGCACGGCCACGAGTCCGATCACCGCTGATCGATGTTCGAGTCGGTCCGGGCGCTGATCGCCGAGCACACCGCGCTCCAGGAGGAGCTGGCGGACCCGGCGCTGCACGCCGACGCCGCGCGAGCGAGGAAGGTCAACCGGCGTTACGCCGAGCTGAGCCGGATCGTCGCCGCGAACGACGCGTGGCGGCAGGCGCAGGAGGACGTCGAGGCAGCGCGTGAGCTCGCCAGGGAGGACGCCGCGTTCGCCGAGGAGGTCCCCGGGCTCGAGGAGCGCCTCGCGGAGTCGCAGGAGAAGCTCCGACGGCTCCTCATCCCGCGCGATCCCGACGACGGCCGCGACGTGATCATGGAGATCAAGGGCGGCGAGGGCGGCGCCGAGAGCGCCCTCTTCGCCGCCGACCTGCTCCGCATGTACATCCAGTACGCCCAGTCGAAGGGCTGGAAGACGGAGCTGCTCGAGTCCGACGAGTCCGACCTGGGCGGCTACAAGAACGTGCAGGTCGCGATCAAGTCGAACGCCTCCGACCCGTCGCAGGGCGTGTGGGCCCACCTGAAGTACGAGGGCGGCGTGCACCGCGTCCAGCGCGTCCCCGTCACCGAGACGCAGGGCCGGATCCACACGTCGACGACCGGCGTGCTCGTCTTCCCCGAGGTCGACGAGCCCGAGGAGGTCGAGATCAACCAGAACGACCTCAAGATCGACGTGTACCGCTCGTCGGGCCCGGGCGGCCAGTCGGTGAACACGACCGACTCGGCGGTCCGCATCACGCACGTGCCGACGGGGATCGTCGTGGCGATGCAGAACGAGAAGTCGCAGCTGCAGAACCGGGAGGCGGCGATGCGCGTGCTCCGGGCCCGCCTCCTCGCACGCCAGCAGGAGGAGATCGCCGCGGCGGCCTCCGATGCGCGCAAGTCGCAGATCCGCACCATGGACCGTTCCGAGCGCATCCGCACGTACAACTTCCCCGAGAACCGCATCGCCGACCACCGCACCGGCTACAAGGCGTACAACCTCGACCAGGTCATGAACGGCGCGCTCGACCCGGTGGTCGAGTCGGCCATCCGGGCCGACGAGGAGGCGCGGCTCGCCGCGATCGGCGACGAGTGACCGAGATCGTCGTCCGCCCCGCGACCCTGCTGGACTGGGAGGCGATCCATCCGATCTTCGAGCAGGTCGTGTCCGAGGGCGAGACGTACGCGTACCCGCCGTCGTCGACGTCGGACGAGGCGCGCGAGCTCTGGATGGAGCGAGCACCGGGCCTGACCGTCGTGGCGGAGCTCCACGGCGCGATCGTGGGCACGGCCAAGATGGGCCCCAACCGCCCGGGTCATGGGGACCACATCGGGACCGCGTCGTTCATGGTCGACCGCGCGGCTCGTGGTGCCGGCATCGGTCGGCGGCTCGGCGAGTACGTCATCGACTGGCATCGCCGCCAGGGGTTCGAGGGCATCCAGTTCAACGCGGTCGTCGCGTCGAACCACGCCGCCGTCCACCTCTGGACGTCGCTCGGCTTCGAGATCGTCGGAACGGTGCCGGGCGCGTTCCGGTCGCCGCGGCACGGTCGCGTCGGCCTCCACGTCATGTTCCTGCCGATCTGAGCGGGTGCCGCGTCCGAGCGGATGCCGCGGCATCCGCCGTTCAGATGTGGAAGTCGACGTGCCAGTCGTGCATGCCGCGGGCCGCATCCGCGGTGGCGGGCGACAGCGGCTTCGCGACGGCGGGGATGCCGACGAGCAGCGAGTGCGGGGGAGCGCCCCGCGTGACGACCGCGTTGGCGCCGATCGCGCTGCCCGTGCCGATCTCGATGTCGCCGAGCACCTTGGCGCCCGCGCCGACGGTGACGCCGTCGCCGAGCGTGGGGTGGCGCTTCGCGCCGCGGGGCGCGCCCCGCGGCGCCTTCCCGCCGAGCGTGACGCCGTGGTACAGCATCACGTCGTCGCCGACGATCGCGGTCTCGCCGATCACGACGCCCATGCCGTGGTCGATGAAGAAGCGCCGTCCGATCGTGGCGCCCGGGTGGATCTCGACCCCAGTGAGGAAGCGCGTGAGCTGGGACACGACCCGCGCCGGCAGCCGGAGCGGCCGCACCTGCCACATCCGGTGCGCGAGCCGGTAGGACCAGATCGCGTGCAGGCCGGAGTACGCGAGGACGATCTCCAGCCGGTTGCGCGCGGCGGGATCGTGGGAACGGGCGGTCGCGACGTCTTCACTGAGCCTGCCGAGGATTCCCACCGACCCAGTCAACCAGATGGCGCGGGCGCTCAGTCGAGCAGGCCCTCGTAGAGCACCGTCGAGAGGTACCGCTCGCCGTAGCTGGCCAGGATCACGACGATGGTCTTGCCGGCGTTCTCGGGGCGCTGCGCGAGCTGCGTCGCCGCGTGCACGGTCGCGCCCGACGAGATGCCGCCGAGGATGCCCTCCTCGACGCCGAGGCGGCGTGCGACCGCGACGGCCTGGTCGATGTTCACGTCGATGATCTCGTCGTAGACGTCGCGGTCGAGGATCGCGGGGACGAAGTTCGCGCCGATGCCCTGGATCTTGTGCGGGCCGGGCTGGCCGCCGTTCAGGATCGGCGACTCCAGCGGCTCGACGCCGACGATCCTCACCTCGGGCTTGCGCTCCTTCAGCACCTGGCCGACACCGGAGAGCGTGCCGCCCGTGCCGATGCCGGAGACGAAGATGTCGACGCCGCCGTCGGTGTCGGCCCAGACCTCCTCGGCGGTGGTGCGGCGGTGGATGTCGACGTTCGCCTGGTTCTCGAACTGGCGCGCGAGCACCGCGCCGGGGGTCTCGGCGGCGATCTGCTCGGCGCGCGCGACGGCGCCCTTCATGCCCTCCGAACCCGGGGTGAGCACCAGCTCGGCCCCGTAGGCGCGGAGCAGCGCGCGGCGCTCCTTCGACATGGTCTCGGGCATCGCGATGACCACCCGGTAGCCGCGCGCGGCGCCGATCATCGCGAGCGCGATGCCGGTGTTGCCGCTCGTGCCCTCGACGATGGTGCCGCCGGGCTTCAGCGAGCCGTCGGCCTCGGCGGCGTCGACGATGCCGATGCCGAGGCGGTCCTTGACGCTGGCCGACGGGTTGTAGAACTCCAGCTTGGCGAGCACGGTGGCGCCCGCGCCATCCGTCACCCGGTTGAGCTTGACGAGCGGGGTGCGCCCGAAGACGTCGGTGATGTTCTCGTAGACCTGGGCCATGATCTCGTTCCCTCTCGTGACGGCGGCGTCGTGCCGCGCACCAGCATACGGAGGGCGGGTACGCGCCGGGAGTGGGTTACATTCCATTGCGTGAATGCGACGCCCGACGAGCCCGCCGAACGCCCACTGCGCGAGGCGCGCGACGAGACCGTGCGTGCGCTGCAGGCGGCCGGCATCGCCGACGCGGAGGTCGACGCCGACCTGCTCCTCGGCCACGTGCTCGGCCTCTCCCGGGGCGGCGTGCACGCGCGCCTCGTGATCGGGGACCGGCTGTCGGCGACGGATGCCGCGGAACTCGACGCCCTCGTCGCGCGACGTGCCCGTCGCGAGCCGCTGCAGCACCTGACCGGCCGCGCCGCGTTCCGCTCGCTGGACCTCGCCGTCGGGCCGGGGGTCTTCGTGCCGCGGCCGGAGACCGAGCTGCTCGCGCAGCTCGCGATCGACGCGCTGCGGGCCGCCGCCGAGCCCGAGCCGATCGGCCTCGACCTCGGTTCGGGCAGCGGCGCGATCGCGCTGTCGATGGCGACCGAGGTGCCGCACGCCCGGGTCTGGGCCGTCGAGAACTCACCCGAGGCCTTCCCGTGGACGCGCCGGAACGTCGACGAGGTCGCGGCCGCCAACCTCGAGCTCGTCTTCGGCGACCTCGCCGAGGCCCTGCCCGAGCTCGAGGGCCGCGTCGCGGTCGTGGCCTCGAACCCGCCGTACATCCCAGACGACGCGATCCCGCGCGATCCCGAGGTGCGCCTGCACGACCCCGAGCACGCGCTCTACGGCGGGCCCGACGGCCTCGACGTCGTGCGCGTGCTGTCCCGGCGGGGGCGGGCGATGCTGCATCCGGGCGGCGCGCTCCTGCTGGAGCACGGCGAGACGCAGTCGGCCGAGATCGCGGCGATCCTTCGGGGCGACGGATGGCACGCCGTGGCCCACCACCGCGACCTCACCGGGCGCGACCGCGTGACGACCGCGCGACGCTGACGCCGCGGCATCCGCCGGCCGGGCGCTAGCCGTCGAGGCGCGAGCGCGCCTCGCGGAGCGCGAGCCGCTCGGCCTTCCGCGCATCGCGCAGGCGGCGCTCGGCCTCGCGCACGGCCTTGCGCGCTTCACGGACCCGCTTGTCGCCGGAGACCTCGGGCGGATCGGCGGGTGGAGCGGGCGGCACGGGTGAGGCTCCGTCGGCGCGCCGTGCGAGGTGCTCGGCGATGCCGTCGAGCACGCGTTCGAGCCCGAAGCCGAACGGATCGTCGTCGACGGCGGCGAACACCCCGGCGTCGACCGCGCGCCGCAGGGCCGGGAACTCCTCCGCGGTGACGAACGCGTCGAGGATCGCCGATCGGCCGTCGTCGATCGCCTGCGGTTCGACGCCGGCCTCGCGCGAAGCGACGTCGTAGGAGTGCTCGATGGTGCTCTGCCATCGCACCTGGCCGGTCACGAGGAGGATGGTCGCGACCCGCTCGTGCTCGTCGAGCGGGGTGCCGGAGAGCGCGTCGAGCATCGCGTCCATCCAGGCGAGGTTGTTGGGCGTCACGGGCGTGCCCTGGATGGCCACGTCGAGCAGCCACGGGTGGCGCCGGTGCACCTCGACCTCGGCGTGCGCGATCGCCCGAAGGCGGCCGCGCCAGTCGGACGGCTCGAGGTCGGGATCGGGCTCCGGCGGAAGGCCGGTGCCCTGCTCCTGCATGAGAACGAGCAGGTCGTCCTTCGCGGTGACGTACCGGTAGAGCGACATGGTCGTGTACCCGAGGGACTGCGCCACCCGGCTCATCGACACCGCGGCGAGCCCCTCCGCGTCGGCGATCTCGACGGCGGCGTCGACGATGCGCTCGATGCTCATCTCGCGCTTCGGACCGCGCTGCGGGTTGGCGGCGACACCCCACGCGAGGGCGACGCCGCGCGGCAGCTCGGGCTCGGCAGGTGCGTCGGTGCTCATCCGGCTCCAATCGGCGGGCGGTGCTTGCGTCCAGTGTAGAACTGTGTATTACTTAAACCGCTGTGGACGACGTACACAGTGTATCCAGTACACAGGAGGTGTTCTCCATGACGCTCGCGATCGAGACCCGGGGCCTCGCCAAGCGGTTCGGCTCCACCGACGTCCTCGTCGGGCTCGAGCTGGCCGTCGCCCCCGGCACCGTGTTCGCCCTGCTCGGGCCGAACGGCGCCGGGAAGACGACGACCATCGACATCCTGACGACGCTCGTCCGTCCCGATGCGGGGAGCGCGCGGGTGGCCGGATGCGACGTGCTCGCCGACCCGGAGGGCGTGCGTGCGCGCATCAGCCTCACCGGCCAGTCCGCCGCGGTCGACGAGATCCTCACGGGCCGCGAGAACCTCGTGATGCTCGCCCGCCTCTCCGGCCTCGGCGCCCGCGATGCCCGGAGGCGGGCGGACGAACTGCTCGACCGGTTCGACCTGGCCGGCGCCGGGCGGCGGCGGACCTCGACGTGGTCCGGCGGCATGCGCCGTCGGCTCGACCTCGCCCTGAGCCTCGTCGTGCCCGCTCCCGTCGTGTTCCTCGACGAACCGACGACCGGGCTCGACACGCGCAGCCGGCAGGAGCTCTGGCGCATCGTCGGCGAGATCGCCGACGCCGGGACGACGGTCTTCCTCACCACGCAGTACCTCGAGGAGGCCGATCGCCTCGCCGACCGGATCGCCGTGCTCGACCGCGGCCGGATCGTCGCGGAGGGGACCGCGTCGGAACTGAAGTCGCGCGTCGGCGGCGAGGCCGTCGAACTCGTCGGTCCCGACGACCGGATCCTCGCGGAGCTGCCGACCGACGGCACCGTCCACGGGCTCCGCGCCGCGATCGACGAACTCGATCGGCTCGCGGCATCCGCCGTCGACGGCGCCAGGGTCGCCATCCGCCGCCCGAGCCTCGACGACGTGTTCCTCGCCATCACCTCGCCCGCGCCGTCGCCGGGCGCGGACGGCGCCCTCGTCGGATCGGAGGCCCGATCGTGACCGCGGTCGCCGGGACGGACCGCCCGCCCGCCCGGACGACGGAGGCCGTCCGGGGCCGTCCGTCCGGACTCGTCGCCGAGGCCGTCTTCATCCACCGGAGCGTCACGCACTCGCTGCGCGACACCGAGGCGCTCCTCATGGCCGTGATCCTGCCGACCATGCTCATGCTGCTGTTCACCTACGTGTTCGGCGGTGCGCTCGACCCGTCGGGCGGCTACGTCGACTACGTCGTGCCCGGCATCATCCTGCTCTGCGCGGGATTCGGCGCGAGCTCGACGGCGCTCTACGTCGCCAGGGACATGACGACCGGCATCATCGACCGGTTCCGCACCATGCCCCTGCGGGCGGGGGCGGTGCTCACCGGGCACGTCGTGGCGAGCCTCATGCGGAACCTCTTCGCCACGGGCGTCGTGATCGGGGTCGCCCTGCTCGTCGGCTTCCGGCCGACGGCCGGTCCGCTCGAATGGGTGGGCTCGCTCGCGCTCGTCGCGCTCTACATCCTCGCGATCACGTCGCTCTTCGCCGCGATCGGCCTCGCCGCGTCGAGCCCCGAGGCCGCGAGCGCCTACGGGTTCGTCCTCCTCTTCCTCCCGTACCTCTCGAGCGCGTTCGTGCCCGTCGAGACGCTGCCCGGCTGGCTCGCGTGGTTCGCGGAGCACCAGCCCATCACGCCGGTCATCGAGGCGATCCGGAGCCTCCTGATGGGCACGCCCATGGGGAGCTCCGCGTGGCTGGCGGTCGGCTGGTGCGTCCTGCTCGTCGTGATCGCCGCCGTGTGGGGCGGCCGGCTCTTCCGGCGCAGGGCGGGTCGTCGTTGAGACGACGAGGCGTCGACGACGGATGCCGCGTGCCGCGCCGGGCACGCGGCATCCGCGTCGCCCAGCCACCGGCACTCGGCCACGTCTAGAATCGAGCGGTCATGACACTCATCCACGACTGCTCGGTCGAGTCCGAGCTCCTCGCCGGCATGCGCCTGGCCCGTCGCGCCATCGGCAGCGGCGAGCTCGTCGTCATCCCCACCGACACCGTCTACGGCGTCGCCGCCGACGCGTTCAGCGCGACGGCCGTGCAGCGCCTGCTCGATGCGAAGGGTCGCGAGCGCACGTCGCCGCCGCCCGTGCTCGTGCCGGGCATCCCGACGCTCGACGCCCTCGCGGCCGAGGTGCCCGACGCCGTGCGTGCGCTCGTCGCCGAGTTCTGGCCCGGCGGCCTCACCGTGATCCTGCGCGCGCAGCCGTCGCTGCAGTGGGACCTGGGGGAGACCCGCGGCACCGTCGCCCTCCGCATGCCCGACCACCGCATCGCGCTCGAACTCCTCTCGGAGACCGGCCCGCTGGCGGTGTCGTCGGCGAACCTGTCGGGCCTGCCGTCGGCGACGACCGCCGAGGAGGCGGCCGACATGCTCGGCGACCGGGTGTCGGTCTACCTCGACGGCGGCGCGGCCGGCGTCGCGTACGAGGCGATCGGCGAGCGCCCCGGCGACACGTCGTCGACGATCGTCGACGCGACCGGCCTGGCCGTCGACGGCACGGGTGTGCTCCGGATCGTGCGCGCCGGCGTGATCTCCCGCGAGCGGATCGCCGAGGTCGTGGGGGAGGAGCTGCTCGAGGCGGAGGCGGTCACCGAGGCCGGCGGCGCGGCATCCGACGACGACCTCGCGGCGGCATCCGACGATGGCGCGACGAGTTCCGACGACGACGGCGCGGCGACGTCCGACGACGCCGACGCGACGACGTCCGACGACGCCGCGGCGACTGCCGACGACGACGCTGCGCCCGCGGCATCCGTCGCCCCATCGGACGAGCGGACGGATCCCGCCGCGTCATGACCCTCTTCGTCCTGCTCGCGCTCGTCACGGCGGTCGTCACGTTCGCCGGTTCGGTCGTGGTCTGGAAGCTGAGCCTGAAGTACCGGCTCTACCCGAAGATCCGCGAGCGCGACGTGCACACCCGCCCGACCCCGCGGCTCGGCGGCATCGCGATGTTCCTCGGAGTCCTCGTCGGATTCGCGGCGGCGGCCTGGATCTCCTCGCTCGGCATCGCGCGCTTCGCGAACCTCCAGATCGTGTTCCAGGACCCGTTCCAGGTGCTCGCGATCCTCCTCGCGGCGGGACTCATCGTCGCGATCGGCGTCGCCGACGACATCTGGGACCTCGACTGGCTCACCAAGCTCGCGGGCCAGTTCATCGCGGCCGGCGTCATCGCCTGGCAGGGCGTGTCGATCGTCTCCCTGCCCATCGGCGCCCCCGACGGCGGCATCACCGTGGGGTCGTCGTGGATGAGCGCCCTCGTCACGGTGTTCACGATCGTGCTGGTCATGAACGCGATCAACTTCATCGACGGCCTCGACGGGCTCGTCGCGGGCGTCGCCCTCATCTCGAGCGGCGTGTTCTTCCTGTACTCCTACCTGCTCGTGCAGCAGACGTCGCCGACGAACTACTTCAACCTCGCGTCGCTGCTCGCGGTCGTGGTCGTCGGCGCGTGCGCCGGCTTCCTCCCGCTCAACTGGCACCGCGCGAAGCTCTTCATGGGCGACGCGGGAGCGCTCCTCGTCGGCCTGCTCATGGCGACCTCCGCGATCGCGGTCACGGGGCAGGTCGACCCCTCCCAGCTCGGCACCGACGAGCTGTTCCCGGCCTTCATCCCGATCATCATCCCGTTCGCGGTCCTGCTCATCCCGCTGCTCGACTTCGGCCTCGCGGTCGTGCGACGCCTGCGCGCGGGCAAGTCGCCGTTCGCGGCCGATCGCAAGCACCTCCACCATCGCCTGCTCGACATGGGACACTCGCACCTGCACGCCGTCCTCATCTTCTACGGCTGGACGGCCGTGGCCTCGTTCGGCTGCCTGCTCGCCTTCGTCCTGCCCGTCTACTTCGGCGTGGACTCCGGCTGGGCCTTCCTGTTCATCGGGGTCGGCTTCGTCGTCCTCGCGGCGCTCACCCTCGCGCCCCTCGGCCGGCGCAAGCGCCAGACCGTGGCGGCGGAGGCGGATGCCGCGGGCGCACCCTCGACGGCCGGGCTCGACGAGCTCGCCGCGCCCGAGCCGCAGCCCGTTCCCGCCACCACCCTCGCGCCCGACCCCCACTCCGTCGCGGGGTCCCGCGCCGAGCCGGACCCCAGCCACGTCCCCGACCGCCCGGATCCGGGCGAGCACCCCACAGGAGCCCGATGAGCACCGCACCCCGCGATCCCGCCGACCGCACGCCGACCTCGAATCCGGTGCTCCGGCGCGCCCTGCTCTGGGGCGCGGCCATCGCCGGCGGGATCGCCGTCGTGGGCGGCATCCTCGGCTTCGTCTTCGCGGGCACCGAGGGGCTCGTCAGCGCACTGCTCGGCACGCTCCTCGCCGTGGTGTTCATGGGGATCACCGGCGCGAGCATCCTGCTCGCCAACCGGTTCGCCGGCTCCGACCTCTTCGTCGGCGCGTTCTTCGGGATCGTGCTCGGCGGGTGGCTGCTGAAGTTCATCGTCTTCATCGTGCTCGTCGTCCTGCTGCGCGGGGTCGACTGGCTCGACCCGGTGGTGCTCTTCCTGGCGATCGTGGCCGGCGTGATCGGGTCGCTCGTCGTCGACGTCCTCGTCGTCGCGCGGTCCCGGCTCCCGTACGCGAGCGACGCGCAACTGCCGCCGCCGCCCTCCGACGACTGACCCGGACGCCGCCCCACGGGGCGGCGTCCGCGTCTCCGGGGACGTGGCATGCGCCGATCGGCATGCTCCCCGGTCGGCGCCGACTTCTACAACCTGTGGCGATTCGGCGGAGCGCCGAAGTCTTGCTACAGTAGGGGCGATCCCCCACGGTTCCGCCCTGCTCAGGCATGGGTTCCGGACCGTTTCCATGTTCGTCGACGCGAGAGCCCAGCTCCACGCCCCGAAACAGGAGATAGCGCTGCTAGCTAACGCTGTGAACCTGCTGGTTCCGACTGCAACCGATGATGGTGAGTTCCACGGGCCGTCGATCGAGGAGTTCTTCCCCGCCGCCCTCCTGTTCGAGGGCACGCCGTTCGAGATCAACCGCATCATGCTGGTGCGCTTCGTGGCCGTGGCCGCGGTGCTCCTGGTCTTCTGGCTCGGCACGCGCAGGATGCGCATCGTCCCGGGCCGATTCCAGAGCATCGTCGAGATGGGCCTCGACTTCATCCGCGTGAACGTGGCGGACGACCTGCTCGGCAAGAAGGACGGCAAGCGGTTCCTGCCGATCCTCACGTCGATCTTCTTCATGGTGCTGTTCATGAACATCACCGGCATCATCCCCGGCCTGAACATCGCCGGAACGTCGGTCATCGGCGTCCCGCTCGTGCTCGCGATCGTGTCGTACGTCACGTTCATCTACGCCGGCATCAAGCAGAGTCCCAAGAACTTCTTCAAGAACTCGCTCTTCCCCTCGGGCGTGCCGTGGCCGGTGTACATCATCGTCACGCCGATCGAGCTCATCTCGACGTTCGTCATCCGCCCCGTCACGCTGACGCTGCGACTCATGATGAACATGATCGTCGGCCACCTGCTGCTCGTGCTCTTCTTCGCGGCGACGCAGTTCTTCATCTTCAACCTCGGCGGCTGGTACACCCTGCTCGGCGTCGGAACGCTGGCCTTCGGCTTCGTGTTCACGCTGTTCGAGATCCTCGTCGCCGTCCTGCAGGCCTACGTCTTCACGCTCCTCACCGCGGTCTACATCCAGCTCGCGGTGGCGGAGGAGCACTGAGCCAGGGCGCCCGCCCGAAGAAACCCCAAGAAAGGAAACCCCAACGTGGACGCAACCACCGTTCTCGCTGAGATCAACGGCAACATCGCAACGGTCGGCTACGGCCTCGCCGCCATCGGCCCGGCCATCGGCGTGGGCATCGTCGTCGGCAAGACCATCGAGGGCGTGGCTCGCCAGCCCGAGCTCGCCGGCCGCCTCCAGGTCCTGATGTGGATCGGCATCGCCTTCACCGAGGCGCTCGCCTTCATCGGTATCGCGACCTACTTCATCTTCGTCTGATCGTCCCGTCCCAACTGAGGAGGCCAACGTGCTTCACGCAGTGCTGAGAGCTGCAACCGAGGGCGAGACGCAGAACCCGGTCCTTCCGGCGACGTACGACATCGTCTGGTCGGCGGTCTGCTTCGCCGTCATCCTCGTCTTCTTCTGGCTGTACGCGCTGCCGCGCATGCAGAAGCTGCTCGACGAGCGGGCCGAGGCGATCGAGGGCAACATCGCGAAGGCCGACGAGGCCCAGCGCAAGGCCGAGGCCGCCCTCGAGGAGTACACCGCCCAGCTCGCCGACGCGCGTGCCGAGGCGGGCAAGATCCGCGAGACGGCTCGCGAGGACGGCAAGAAGATCGTCGCAGAGGCGAAGGAGCAGGCGTCCTCCGAGGCCGCCCGCATCAACGCCGGCGCCCAGGCGCAGATCGAGGCGGAGCGCCAGTCGGCGCTCGTGTCGCTCCGGTCCGAGGTCGGCACCATCGCCATCGACCTCGCTTCGGGCGTCGTCGGCGAGACGCTCTCCGACGACGCCAGGGCCAAGGCCGTGGTCGACCGCTTCCTCGCCGACCTCGAGGCGTCCGAGCAGGCCGCCGCAGGGGGGACGAAGTAACCCATGGGCAGCGCTACGAGAGAGGCCCTGGCCGGCACGCGAGCCGAGCTCGCGGGGCTCGGCCGGGCCGAGCTCCCGGTGGCCGGCGACCTCCTCGCCGCGACTCGGGTCATCGCGGCCACGCCGCAGCTTCGGACCGCACTCACCGACAACGAGGCCGACCGCGCCCAGAAGGCCGAGCTCGTCGAGCGCGTCTTCGGCGGCAAGGTGTCCCCGGCCGCGGCGTCGCTCCTCGTGAGCGCCGCCGCCCAGCGGTGGTCGTCGGCGGCCGACTTCCTCGACGGACTCGAGGAGCTCGGGCTCCGCGTCGCCGCAGACGCGGCGGGCGAGGTCGAGGTCGACGGCGAGCTGTACGCATTCCAGCGCACCGTCGCCTCCGACGCCGAGCTCGAGCTCGCCCTCGGGTCCAAGCTCGGCTCGTCCGCGGCGAAGGTCGCGCTCGTCGATCGACTCCTGAGCTCGAAGGCCGCGCCGGCGACGACGCTGATCGTCCGCCACCTCGTGCAATCGCCCCGCGGTCGCCGCATCGGCGAGATGCTCCGCGGTGCGGCATCCGTCCTCGCCGACCAGCGCGGGTTCGACGTCGCGACGGTGACGTCGGCCGTGCCCCTGACCGATGAGCAGGTCGCCCGCCTCGAGCGCACGCTCGGAGCCAAGGCCGGCCGACGCATCCGCTTCGACGCCATCGTGGACCCCTCGGTCCTCGGCGGCGTGCGGGTCCAGCTCGGCGACGACGTCATCGACGGCAGCGTCGCCAGCCGCCTCAGCGACCTGAGGCTGAAGCTCGCCGGCTGACGCCGGACGACAACGACCGGCGTCCCGCGCCGCGACATACCAGTAGCTGCACCAGGAGTGCAGATCAGGGCCCGGCCCTTCAGAAAAGGAAATGGCAATGGCAGAACTCTCCATCAGCCCCGACGAGATCCGTTCGGCTCTCTCGGAGTTCGCCCGCGACTACGAGCCGGGCGCGGCGCAGAAGACCGAGGTCGGATACGTGACCGACGCGGCCGACGGCATCGCCCATGTCGAGGGCCTGCCCTCGGTCATGGCGAACGAGCTCGTCAAGTTCGCGGACGGCACGCTCGGCCTCGCGCTCAACCTCGACGAGGACGAGATCGGTGTCGTCGTGCTCGGCGAGTTCACCGGCATCGAGGAGGGCATGGAGGTGACCCGCACCGGCGAGGTCCTCTCCGTGCCGGTCGGCGAGGGCTACCTCGGCCGCGTCGTCGACCCGCTCGGCAACCCGATCGACGGCCTCGGCGAGGTCGCGACCGAGGGTCGTCGCGCGCTCGAGCTCCAGGCGCCGGGCGTCATGCAGCGCAAGTCGGTGCACGAGCCGCTCCAGACCGGCATCAAGGCGATCGACGCCATGATCCCCGTCGGCCGCGGCCAGCGCCAGCTCATCATCGGCGACCGCCAGACGGGCAAGACGGCGATCGCGATCGACACGATCATCAACCAGAAGGCGAACTGGGAGTCCGGCGACCCGACCAAGCAGGTGCGCTGCATCTACGTCGCGATCGGGCAGAAGGGCTCGACCATCGCGTCCGTGAAGGGCGCGCTGGAGGACGCGGGCGCGATGGAGTACACCACCATCGTCGCGGCCCCGGCCTCCGACCCCGCCGGCTTCAAGTACCTCGCGCCCTACACCGGCTCGGCCATCGGCCAGCACTGGATGTACGACGGCAAGCACGTCCTGATCATCTTCGACGACCTGTCGAAGCAGGCCGAGGCCTACCGCGCCGTTTCGCTGCTCCTGCGCCGTCCGCCGGGCCGCGAGGCGTACCCGGGCGACGTGTTCTACCTGCACTCGCGGCTCCTCGAGCGTTGCGCCAAGCTGTCCGACGAGCTCGGCGCGGGTTCGATGACCGGCCTGCCGATCATCGAGACCAAGGCGAACGACGTCTCGGCCTACATCCCCACCAACGTGATCTCGATCACCGACGGCCAGATCTTCCTCCAGTCCGACCTGTTCAACTCGAACCAGCGCCCGGCGGTCGACGTCGGCATCTCGGTCTCGCGAGTCGGCGGCGACGCGCAGGTGAAGTCGATCAAGAAGGTGTCGGGCACGCTGAAGCTCGAGCTCGCGCAGTACCGGTCGCTCGAGGCGTTCGCGATGTTCGCGTCCGACCTCGACGCGACCAGCCGTCGGCAGCTCGCGCGCGGCGCGCGCCTGACCGAGCTGCTCAAGCAGCCCCAGTACTCGCCGTATCCCGTCGAGGAGCAGGTCGTCTCGATCTGGGCCGGCACCAACGGCAAGCTCGACGAGGTGCCCGTCGAGGACATCCTGCGCTTCGAGCGCGAGTTCCTCGACTACCTCGGCCGCAACACGTCGGTGCTCTCGGACCTCCGCGAGACCAACGTGCTCTCGGACGAGACCGCCGCGACCCTCGAGTCGGAGGTCGACAACTTCAAGCTGGAGTTCCAGACCGGCGAGGGCAAGCCGCTCGCCTCGGTCGGCAGCGAGAAGTTCGAGGCCATCGACGAGGAAGAGGTCGGCCAGGAGAAGATCGTCAAGGGTCGTCGCTAGTCGTTTCCGCCGTTCCCTGAGGCTCTCGGGGACATCGGCCTCACGGCCGCACCGGGAGCCTCAGGAACAGGAAGCCAGGACACAGGAGAAACATGGGAGCGCAGCTTCGGGTCTACCGCCAGAAGATCAAGTCGGCGCAGACGACCAAGAAGATCACGCGAGCGATGGAGCTCATCTCCGCCTCGCGGATCGCGAAGGCGCAGGCGCGCGTCGCCGCGTCGACGCCGTACTCCGACGCGATCACGCGCGCGGTCTCGGCGGTGGCGAGCTACTCGAACGTCTCGCACGTGCTCACGACCGAGCCGGAGCGGGTCGATCGCGCGGCCATCGTGATCTTCACCTCGGATCGCGGCCTCGCGGGCGCGTTCAACTCGCAGGTCCTGCGCGAATCGGAGGAGCTCGCCGAGCTGCTCCGCAGCCAGGGCAAGGAGGTCGTGTACTTCCTCATCGGCCGCAAGTCCGTCGGGTACTTCTCGTTCCGACGCCGTGACTACGAGCGCAGCTGGATCGGCGGAACCGACAACCCCGAGTTCACGACCGCCCAGGAGGTCGCGGACGCGGTGCTGGAGGCCTTCCTCCGGGACAGCGCGGACGGCGGGGTCGACGAGATCCACATCGTCTACAACCGGTTCGTCAGCCGCATCACGCAGGTGCCGGTCGTCACGCGACTGCTGCCGCTCGAGGTCGTCGAGGCGGAGGAGGAGGCCGAGCCGTCCGGCAGGGCCGAGGTCTTCCCGCTCTACGAGTTCGAACCCGACGCCGAGACGGTCCTCGACGGACTGCTCCCGGTGTACATCGAGAGCCGGATCTTCAACGCCATGCTGCAGTCCGCCGCCGCGAAGCACGCGGCGACGCAGAAGGCCATGAAGTCGGCCACCGACAACGCCGACAAGCTGATCATCGACTACACGCGCCTGGCCAACGAGGCCCGCCAGTCCGAGATCACGCAGCAGATCGCTGAAATCGTGGGTGGAGCCGACGCGCTCTCCTCCTCCAAGTAGCCAAGATTCATCCAGAAGGAAGAGAACATGACTGACACCGCTACCGCGCCAGTCCAGGACACGACGGGCACCGTCGGCCGCATCGCGCGCGTCACCGGCCCCGTCGTCGACATCGAGTTCCCGCACGACTCGATCCCCGAGATCTACAACGCGCTGAAGACGACCATCACGATCGGCGACCAGACGTCGGAGTTGACGCTCGAGGTCGCTCAGCACCTCGGCGACGACGTCGTGCGCGCGATCGCACTGAAGCCGACCGACGGGCTCGTCCGCGGCCAGGAGGTGCGCGACACCGGCGAGGCGATCTCGGTCCCCGTCGGCGACGTGACCAAGGGCAAGGTCTTCAACGTCATCGGCGAGGTGCTGAATGCCGAGCCGGGCGAGCAGATCGAGATCACCGAGCGCTGGCCGATCCACCGCAAGCCCCCGAAGTTCGACCAGCTCGAGTCCAAGACCCAGCTGTTCGAGACCGGCATCAAGGTCATCGACCTCCTCACGCCGTACGTTCAGGGCGGCAAGATCGGCCTCTTCGGCGGTGCGGGCGTCGGCAAGACCGTCCTCATCCAGGAGATGATCCAGCGCGTGGCGCAGGACCACGGCGGTGTGTCGGTGTTCGCCGGCGTCGGCGAGCGCACCCGTGAGGGCAACGACCTCATCCACGAGATGGAGGAGGCGGGTGTCTTCGACAAGACGGCGCTCGTCTTCGGCCAGATGGACGAGCCGCCCGGGACCCGTCTTCGCGTGGCGCTCTCGGCGCTCACCATGGCGGAGTACTTCCGCGACGTGCAGAAGCAGGACGTGCTCCTCTTCATCGACAACATCTTCCGTTTCACGCAGGCGGGCTCCGAGGTGTCGACGCTGCTCGGTCGCATGCCCTCCGCGGTGGGTTACCAGCCGAACCTCGCCGACGAGATGGGCATCCTCCAGGAGCGCATCACCTCGACCCGCGGTCACTCGATCACCTCGCTGCAGGCGATCTACGTCCCCGCCGACGACTACACCGACCCGGCACCGGCCACGACGTTCGCGCACCTCGACGCCACGACCGAGCTTTCGCGCGAGATCGCGTCGAGGGGTCTCTACCCGGCGGTGGACCCGCTGACCTCGACGTCGCGCATCCTGGACCCGCGCTACCTGGGCGAGGACCACTACCGCGTCGCGACCACGGTCAAGCAGATCCTGCAGAAGAACAAGGAACTGCAGGAGATCATCGCAATCCTCGGTGTCGACGAGCTCTCCGAGGAGGACAAGATCACGGTGTCGCGCGCGCGCCGTATCCAGCAGTTCCTCTCGCAGAACACCTACATGGCGAAGAAGTTCACCGGTGTCGAGGGTTCGACGGTTCCGCTCAAGGACACCATCGAGTCGTTCGACGCGATCGCCCGTGGCGACTTCGACCACGTCGCCGAGCAGGCATTCTTCAATGTCGGCCCGATCTCCGACGTCGAGGAGAACTGGGCGCGGATCCAGAAGGAGAACGGCTGAGCATGGCCGCCCTCAACGTGAGCGTCGTCTCGGCCGACCAGGAGATCTGGTCGGGCGAGGCGGCCATGGTGGTGGCGCGCACGGTCGAAGGCGAGATCGGCATCCTGCCGGGTCACGAGCCGATGCTCGCGATCCTCGCCGGCGGCGAGGTGCGCGTCACCCTGCCCGGTGGTGAGAAGATCACCGCGAACGCCGAGGACGGATTCCTCTCCGTGCAGTCCGACGCCGTCCAGGTGGTCGCCTCGCGCGCCGCACTCGCCTGAGGACGCACGGATGCAGGGGGAGCAGCCGTTCGACCGCCAGTTCGGTGACCTCAGCGTCACCCAGCTCATCGTCATGGCCGGGTTGCCGGGCGCGGGCAAGTCGACGATCGGAGAGATCGTCGGCGCCCGGCTCGGCGCCACGGTCGTGTCGGTCGATCCCATCGAGTCCGCCATCCTGCGGGCGGGAATCGACGCCGACCAGCCGACGGGCCTCGCCGCATATCTCGTGGCCGAGCAGATCGCGGAGAAGGAGCTCGACTCCGGGCGGACGGTGATCGTCGACGCCGTGAACGCAGCGGAGTCGGCTCGCCTGCAGTGGCGCGACCTTGCGGAACGCGCCGAGGTCCGCCTCCGGGTCATCGAGGTCGTCTGCTCCGACGCGTCGTTGCACAAGGAGCGACTGGAGAAGCGCGAGCGCAACCTGCCGCACCTCGACGAGACGACCTGGCGGGCGGTCGAGCAGAGCCTCGACGGGTATGCGCCGTGGACCGGTCCGTCGTCGGCCCTGCCGCGAGTGACCATCGACAGCGTCGAGCCGCTCGGCGCGAACGTCGAGGCCGCTCTGGCCTTCATCGCCGCGTAGTGCTGCTCCTGCTGCCGCCCTCCGAGACGAAGCGGGACGGGGGCGAACCGGTCGCGCTGTCGCTCGGCGCACTCTCGTTCGCGTCGCTCGGCGAGGCTCGCACGGAGACGATCCGCGCGACGATCGAGCTCGCCGGGCGTGGCGATGCGATGATGCGGGCGTTGAAGCTCGGTCCGCGGCAGGCGGCTGAGGTCGATCGGAATCGGAGCCTCGCGACGTCGCCGACCATGCCGGCGCTCGACCGGTACACCGGAGTCCTGTACGACGCTTTGGACGCCCCCTCCCTCGATTCGGCGGCCCGTGCCTATGCCGCCGGGCACCTCGCCGTGCACTCGGCGCTCTTCGGCCTCCTCGGTGCTGGAGACCCGATTCCCGCGTACCGGCTCTCGCACGACTCGCGCCTGCCCGGGCTGCGCCTCAAGGCGCACTGGCGTGAACCGATCCGTGCGGAGCTCGCCGAGCGTACCGGGCTCATCGTCGACCTCCGCTCCGAGGGCTACGTGGAGCTCGGACCGGCCCCGGTCCGTCCCGACTCGGTGTTCATCCGGGTCGTCTCGATCGACGCCGGCGGGCGCCGTCGTGCCCTGAACCACTTCAACAAGCGCGCCAAGGGGCTGTTCACGCGGGCGCTGCTCGAGAGCGGGCCGGCGCTCGAGACGCGTGACGACCTGCTCGACTGGTCGACGAGCGCCGGATTCCGGCTCGAACTCGGCGCCGAGCGGGCGTCGGCGCCCGCCGAGCTCGAACTCGTGGCCTGACCGCCGACGGCTGCTCGGATTCGCCGCTTCGCGTCGCGTGTCCCGAGGAGCGACCCGTCGCGCACCGGCTCGCGCCCGACCTCCATCGTCGCCCGGCGCCGGTCCGGCCGATCAGGCGCTCGACGCGGCCGCCGCGGCGGACGTCGCGTCGGTGCGAGCGTCTCCGGCCGCGCCGGACCTATGGCAACCGGCGAGGTGATCGTCGACCATGCCCATGGCCTGCATCAGCGCGTACATCGTGGTCGGGCCCACGAAGCGGAAGCCGAGGGCGCGGAGGTGCCGACTGAGTGCCGTGGATTCGGAGGTCGTCGCCGGGACTTCGGTGAAGCTCACGGGCGGGTTCGGGCGCGGTGCCGGTGCGAATCCCCAGAGCAGTTCGTCGAGCGACACGTCGAGCGCGAGCGCGGCCCGCGCATTCGAGATGGTGGCCTCGATCTTGCCGCGATGGCGGATGATGCTCGCGTCGCCGAGGAGTCGCTCGACGTCGGCCTCGGTCATCTCGGCGACGAGGACGGGGTCGAACCCGTGGAACGCCTTGCGGAAGGCCGGGCGACGGCGGAGGATCGTGATCCACGACAGGCCGGCCTGGAACCCCTCGAGGCAGAGCTTCTCGAACAGCACCCGGGAATCGTGCTGGGGTGTGCCCCACTCCTCGTCGTGGTAACGCCGGTACTCGGGGTCGGCGGCACCCCAGGCGCACCGCGCGATCCCGTCTTCTCCGACGACCACATCGGGTCGTGTCGGCGTGGTCACGCCGCGAACCCGATCTGCTCGTGCCCGAGCAGCCAGAGCTTGGTCGGGACGCCCTCGCCGCCGGAATACCCCGTGATCCTGCCGTCGGAGGCGAGCACGCGGTGGCACCCGACGATGATCGGCATCGGATTCGCCCCGACGGCGCCGCCGATCGCGCGAGCCGAGCCCGGGCGTCCGACCGCGGCCGCGAGCGCGCCGTACGAGGTGGCCTCGCCCCAGCCCAGGCGCTGGAGCTCGGCCCACACCGCCCGCTGGAACGGCGTGCCCTCGAGTCGGAGGGGCAGGTCGAAGCTCGTTCGCCGGCCGGCGAAGTACTCCTCGAGCTGATCCCGTGCGGACACGAGCAACGGTGAGGGGCGCTCCGGAAGGTCGTCGTGCGGCAGGGAACCGTCGCGCTCGATGGTGAGCGAGGTGAGTTCGGACTCGTCGGCCCGGAGTTCGATCCGCCTGATCGGGCTGGTGAACCGGATGAGGTACGGGGAGGTCATGGTTCGAGGATAGGCGCGCCGTCCGTCATCGACTAGCGGGAATCGGACACTGCACGGACCCGCCCGGCGACGACGGATGTGGAGGACGAGTCCGCGTCGCGAGGACGAGCCCTCCTCCACACGGCGAGGAGGCGGACGACCGTCGCGGAACCGGGGACGGGCCCTCCACAGGCGATGGGGACCGAGCAGGCTGCCCGCATGACGACCATCATCCGCGCCGGTGCCGCGCACGACTTCCTCGCCCTCGTCCCCGTCCTCGCCGGGTACACACCGGTCCGATCACTCGTGTGCGTCGCCTTCGAGGGCGCCCGCACGGCCGGCGTGCTCCGGATCGACCTCCCGGACGCCGCGCACGAGGATGCCGCCGCGACGGCGATGCTCGGGACCCTCTGCCGCATCCCGAGGATCGATGCCGTCGTGCCGATCGCGTACGGCGAGCGGCCGTTCCGCGGGTCCGAGGTGCCGCATCGTGATGTGCTCGACGCCGTGGTGCGGCGGGCGGAGGAGGCGGGCTTCCGGGTGCGCGACGCGCTGGCCGTGGCACCGAACGGCTGGGGATCGGTCTTCGACGAGGACCTGCCGGACGATGGTCGGCCGCTCGACCTCATCGAGGCGAGCACCGTCCTGCTCGCGGCGCCGGCCGAGGTGATCGATCGGGCCGCCGGGCTCGCCGACTCCGCCACCCACCTCGTGCGGATCCCGGAGGCCACCGAGGAGCTCGCCGGACGAATCCGCGAGTTGCGCGGCGGGCTCGACGTCGGTCAGGGCGGCGCGGACGCGCCGTCGGGCGCCTCGGGGGAACTCGCGCTGGACCGGCTGGAGCACGTGCTCGGCGATGCCGTCGACCCGGTGGCGCTCGTCGAACGCCTCGCCGCGGGCCGCGGCGACCGCAGCGCGGAGGAGCTCGCGTGGCTGCTCGAGCTCGCGGAGCGTCCGCCGATCCGCGACGCCATCATGCTCCAGGCGGCCTTCGGACCGCTCGTCGGCGAACTCGCGCTCGACTGCGCGGAGGACGCGGTCGATCGTCGTCGCGGCGAACCCGCGGGCGCGCCGGCGAACGAGGCTCCGGCGGCGCGCCTGCCGGGGCCCGACGAGGAGGAGACGGTCGACGCCTTCCTGTCCCGCCTCATGCTCGGGCGGTCCGCGATCCGACCCGACGCCGATCGGGTCCGCGCGGTGCTCGACGCGATCGCCACGGCGATCGGCAACGCCGCCGTCGGTCGTCGCACGGGCTCCCTCTGCGTCGCGGCCTGGCTGTCGTGGGCCCTCGGCGGTGCGTCCGCCGCCGGCGCGCTCGTCGACCTCGCGCTGGCGGAGACGCCGGAGCATACGATGGCCGGCCTGCTTCATCGCTTCTTCGGGCTCGGCGAGCTGCCGGAATGGGCGTTCTCGACCCCGCTCCCGGGGTCCGCCTCGGCCCTGGTCGACGATTCCGCATGAGTCGGCGTCCGGGGTCGGGCACGGGCGGCTTCCGGGCCGCAGCGGCCTCGACGCCGAGCTGCCATCGAGCTCGCCGTCGCGCGCTCGTGCCACGGCCGCGCGATCCGGCGGGCGGCGAGCGCCCGGGCCGCCGAGGCCCGGGCGCGTCACGGGCGAGCGCTGCCGCCGCATCCGTCAGGCTGCTGCGGCAGCGAGCGCTCAGAGCCGGTTGGCCGCCTCGGTGAGGACGCCGCGGAGGATCTGCTCGATCTCGCGGAACTCGGCCGGGCCGATCGTGAGCGGCGGAGCGAGCTGGATGACGGGGTCGCCACGGTCGTCGGCGCGACAGTACAGCCCGGCGTCGAAGAGCGCCTTCGAGAGGAATCCGCGGAGCAGGCGCTCCGACTCGTCGTCGTCGAACGTCTCGCGCGTGGCCTTGTCCTTGACGAGCTCGATCCCGAAGAAATAGCCGTCGCCGCGGACGTCGCCGACGATCGGGATGTCCAGCAGCTTCTCGAGCTCGGCACGGAACAGCGGCGAGTTCTCGCGGACGCGCTCGTTCAGTCGCTCCTCCTCGAAGATGTCGAGGTTCTCGAGGGCGACGGCGGCCGACACCGGGTGACCGCCGAAGGTGTACCCGTGGTAGAAGCTCGTCGTGCCGGTCTTGAACGGCTCGTAGATCTTCTCGG
The DNA here is from genome assembly GCF_052748445.2 of Agromyces molybdatiresistens. Lineage (NCBI taxonomy): Bacteria > Bacillati > Actinomycetota > Actinomycetes > Micrococcales > Microbacteriaceae > Agromyces > Agromyces molybdatiresistens. Next base: position 1,503,082 of record NZ_CM188258.1, read on the forward strand.
ACACGATCGTCGCGCCGATGGGGGAGTAGCCCGAGGTCATCGCCTTCGCGCACGTGATCATGTCCGGCACGTAGCCGTACGCGTCGCACGCGAACATGTGGCCGATGCGGCCGAACGCCGCGATGACCTCGTCGGAGACCATGAGCACGTCGTACCTGTCGCAGATCTCGCGGACGCGCTGGAAGTAGCCGGGCGGCGGCGGGAAGCATCCGCCGGAGTTCTGGATCGGCTCGAGGAACACGGCCGCTACGGTCTCGGGGCCCTCGAAGAGGATCATCTCCTCGATCCGGTCGGCAGCCCACAGGCCGAAGGCCTCGATGTCGTCGGTCGGGCCGCCCATCTCCGCGGCGCGGTAGAAGTTGGTGTTCGGCACGCGGAAGCCACCGGGCGTGATCGGCTCGAACATCTGCTTCATCGCGGGGATGCCGGTGATCGCGAGTGCGCCCTGCGGGGTGCCGTGATAGGCGACCGCGCGGGAGATGACCTTGTGCTTGGTCGGGATGCCGCGGAGCTTCCAGTAGTACTTGGCGAGCTTGAACGCCGTCTCGACGGCCTCGCCGCCGCCGGTGGAGAAGAACACGCGGTTGAGGTCGCCGGGTGCGTAGTCGGCGAGGCGGTCCGCGAGCTCGATGGCCGCCGGGTGCGCATAGCTCCAGATGGGGAAGAACGCGAGTTCCTCCGCCTGCTTGGCCGCGACCTCGGCGAGACGTCGGCGCCCGTGTCCGGCGTTCACGACGAAGAGGCCCGAGAGCCCGTCGAAGTACTTGCGACCCTGCGCGTCGAAGACGTGGTGTCCCTCGCCGCGCGTGATGATCGGGACGCCGTGCTCCTCCATCGTCGACTGCCGCGCGAAGTGCATCCAGAGATGGTCCTTCGCCTTCTGCTGCAGCGCCGCGTCGTCGAAACCGGCGGTGCCGAGGCGCGGTGCCGCGTCGAGGGTGGTCATCGGGAACTCCTTCCGGGCATGCCCGCCTTCAGCGGGTGCCCCAGTTGTAGAACTGCTTCTGCAGCTTCAGGTAGACGAACGTCTCCGTGGCCTGGACACCGTCGAGGTTGCGGATGCGCGAGTTCAGGAGCGTGATGAGCTGGTCGTCGTCCTCGCAGACCACCTCGGCCATGAGGTCGAAGCTGCCCGCGGTGAGCACGACGTAGTCGATCTCCGCGATGGCTGCGAGCTCCTCCGCGAGCCTGCGCGTGTCGCCGGTCGCGCGGATGCCGATCATCGCCTGCCGAGTGAAGCCGAGCTGCATCGGATCGGTCACCGCCACGATCTGCATCACGCCGGCCTCGGTGAGCCGCTGGACGCGCTGGCGGACGGCGGCCTCGCTGAGGCCGACCGCCTTGCCGATGTCCGCGTAGGAACGCCGGCCGTCGGCCTGGAGCTGCTCGATGATCGCCTTGGAGACGTCGTCGAGTTGCACCGGCCGTTGGCTGGTCGGGCGGTTCCCGTTCGTCATGCGTCCGATCATGACAGTGCATCTACAGAATCACAAGCGATTCCGTCGATTCAAGCCGTGATCACTTCGGATTCCATCGTTCGAGCCCTTCCGTTCGATGCGTCGGTATGCGAGCATGGTCGGCACCCGCGCCCGATGCGGTCCGGCGCGCCCGCGGTCCGACCGGGCGACCATCGACACCCGACGGAGGAACCCCCGTGTCCGAACTCCTGCGCAACTTCATCGGCGGCGCGTACGTCGACGCCCGCGGCGAGGAAGCACTCGACCTCGTCGACCCCGCGACCGAGGAGGTCTACGCGCGAGCCCCGATCTCCACCGTGGCGGACATCGACGCCGCCTACTCCGCCGCTGCCTCGGCGTTCGAGCAGTGGGGCGAGACGACGCCCGCCGAGCGCCAGCTGGCGCTCTTCCGGATCGCGGACGCGATGGAGGAGCGCGCAGAGGAGTTCGCCGACCTCGAGTCGCAGGACACCGGCAAGCCGCGCGCGAGCCTCGTGGCCGACGAGATCCTCCAGTCGGTGGATCAACTCCGGTTCTTCGCCGGCGCCGCCCGGAACCTCGAGGGACGCTCGGCCGGGGAGTACCTCGCCGACCACACGTCGTTCGTCCGACGTGAGCCGATCGGCGTCATCGGCCAGGTCGCGCCGTGGAACTACCCGCTGAACATGGCCGTCTGGAAGGTCGCCCCGGCGATCGCCGCCGGCAACACCGTGGTCCTGAAGCCCTCGGACACGACCCCGCTCGCGACGCTGAAGCTCGCCGAGGTCGCCGCCGAGTTCCTTCCCGAGGGCGTCCTCAACGTCGTCACCGGAGACCGGGGCACCGGCGCCGCCCTGCTGCAGCACGCGACCCCGGAGATGGTGGCCATCACCGGCTCCGTGCGCGCGGGCATGGAGGTCGCGCGAGCCGCGGCATCCGACCTCAAGCGCGTCCACCTCGAGCTCGGCGGGAAGGCGCCCGCGATCGTGTTCGACGACGTCGACCTCGAGACCGCGGCCGACGGCATCGTCTCGGCCGCGTACTTCAACGCCGGACAGGACTGCACGGCGGCGACCCGCGTGCTCGTGCACGAGTCGGTGCACGACGAGCTCGTCGCCATCCTCGTCGACCGGGCGCGCACCAACGCCCGCACGGGTGGACCCCGTGAGGCCGGCGTCTTCTACGGCCCGCTGAACAACCCGACGCAGCTCGCGAACGTCTCGGGGTTCATCGACCGACTGCCCGACCACGCCGAGCTCGCCACGGGAGGTCGCCGCCAGGGCGACCGCGGCTACTTCTGGGAGGCGACCGTCGTCACCGGGCTCCGCCAGGACGACGAGGCCGTGCAGCGCGAGATATTCGGCCCCGTGCTCACCGTGCAGTCCTTCCGCGAGGAGCGTGAGGCGCTCGCCATGGCGAACGGCGTCGACTACGCCCTCGCCGCGTCGGTGTGGACCCGCGACCACGGCCGCGCGATGCGGTTCGCCAAGCACCTCGACTTCGGCTGCGTGTGGATCAACACGCACATCCCGTTCGTCTCCGACATGCCGCACGGCGGATTCAAGCACTCCGGCTACGGCAAGGACCTCTCGCAGTACGGCTTCGAGGACTACACGCGCCTGAAGCACGTGATGAGCCACCTCGGCTGATCGCGCCGGGCAGTGCCAGACTGGAGCACATGGTCGATGGTGCGGTGCGCCGCCGGGACGAACCCGGAGCCCCCGAATGGGACGTCGTGGTCGGCGCGCGCTTCATCGCGGCGATCCTCGCGCCGGCCCACGACCGGGTGCTGACCCGACTCGCCGAATCGGCGGCCGGTGAGGACCTCCAACTCGAACACCTCGTGGCCGGGATCCCCATGGGCGCGTCCGGCGTCGAGCACTTCGCGCTCGTCTGGTGGCCGGTCTCCGGCGACCCGATCACCGCCGTCGTGCGCGGCGACGCCGTCATCGACCTGGCCTCGCCTGGGGGTGCGCGGCGACTCGACTCGCGGGGGATCACGCCCTGGCACCTCGCGGAGTTCACGGCCGTGACGCGGCTCCGCATCGCCGGCGCGGACTCGCGCCTCGACGAGGTGCGGCTGGCCGGCCTCCGAGGGACGCCCGTGGACGCCGGGCGTGCCGCGTTCCGCGCGGCGGCGGTCGAATGGTCGTGGCGCGACGTGCCCGTCCGGCCGGACTCCGAGGCCCTGGATCCCGACGGCGACACCAGGTCGGCGCGCCCGTCGCGAGCGGGGCGCGACCGGCGTTCGCCGACCTCCGGGCTCCCGACGGCCCCGATGGCGGTCGTCGACGATCGCACGATCCGCTACCTGCGCGGCGACGCCGCCGACGCCGACACCGTGCTCACCGCTGCGGCGCGGGCGCAGATCGCCGCCGCCCGCGAGGCCGACGAGCGGGCGGATGCCGCGGCATCCGCCCGAGCACCCGGAGCGGGCGACGGCGCCTCGCCGGGCACGCCGGCCGGGGCTGGCGGATCGGGTGCTCTCGACGAGGCGGCGTCGACGCCGCGATACCGGATCGTCGGGGGCGAGATCGGCGACGTGTCCGTCCCCGTGCTCATCGGCCGCATGCCCAGTCCGCCGCGGGTGACGAACGGGCCGGTCGCGCTCGTGCGCGTCCACTCGCCGGGCGGCGTCGTCTCGGCGACGCACCTCGAGCTCAGGATGGAGGGCGGCCGCCTCATCGCAGCCGACCTCCGGTCGACGAACGGCACGGTCGTGCGGACCGCCACCGGCCGGCGGCGGCTCCGCTCCGGCGAGTCGCTGGTCGTGACGCCGGGCACGAGCCTGCAGCTCGGAGGGGATACCATCGTCGAGATCCTCCCCGCGCTCGGGAGCGTCGACGCATGACCACGAACGGACTGTGGGGGACCGGGTGACGCAGATCGGCAACGGCAACAGCCGCCACACGGTCGCGTTGCCCGACGGCACCGAGGTGACGCTCGCGTGGGCGGCCGCGACCGACACGGGCCTGCGGCGCGCGGTGAACGAGGACAGCTTCGTGGCGCAGGCGCCGCTCTTCGCCGTCGCGGACGGCATGGGCGGGCACGCGGCGGGCGACTTCGCCAGCGCGGCGGTCGTCACGCGGCTCGCCGAGCACGGCGGCAAGCCCGCGGTCGGCACGACCGACATCGACGGCGCGCTGAAGCTGGCCGTGCGCGACATGGGCCGCGGCGCCGGCGTGACCGACGAGGGCAGCGGGACGACGGTGACCGGTGTCGCGCTCGCCGTGATCGGCGACGAGCCGGCGTGGATCGTCTTCAACATCGGCGACTCCCGCGTGTACCGGCTCGTGGGCGGCGTGCTCGAGCAGCTCACGGTCGACCACTCGATCGTGCAGGAGCTGGTCGACGCCGGGCAGATCACGCGTGACGAGGCGGACACCCACCCGCACTCGAACGTGATCACGCGGGCGGTGGGATTCCACGAGGCGCCGATCCCCGACTACCGGGCGATCCCGCTCGAGGAGGGCATGCGCGTCCTCGTGTGCTCCGACGGCCTGACGAAGGAACTCACCTCATACGGCATCCGCCACTTCCTCATCTCCGGCCGCTCGCCCGAACAGGCGGTCCGGCAACTCGTCGAGGCGGCCGTGGGCAACGGGGGCCGCGACAACGTCACGGTCGTCGTCGTCGACGTGCTGCGCGTCGTCCGCCCCTCCACATCCGCCGACGCGGGCTGATCGGGCGGCCGACGCCGACCCTAGAATCAGGGTGATGCCCGTGCCGCCCGCCGGCGCGCACCGGACCCATCGCATCCGAGCCGCTGGGAGGATCGTGTCGAGGCGACTGCCGTCCACTCCGCCCACGCTGCCCGGGTTCTCGTTCATCCGCGTGCTCGGCTCGGGCGGCTTCGCCGACGTCTTCCTCTACGAGCAGAACATGCCGCGGCGACTCGTCGCCGTGAAGGTGCTCCTCGCCGAGGTCGTCAACGACGAGGTGCGGCAGATGTTCCAGGCCGAGGCCAACCTGATGGCGCAGCTGTCGAGCCATCCGTCGATCCTCACGGTGTACCAGGCGAGCGTCGCCGCCGACGGCCGCCCCTACCTCGTGATGGAGTACTGCTCCGCCACGCTCGGCCAGCGCTACCGTGCCGTGCAGCTCCCGCTCGCCGAGGTCCTCTCGATCGGAGTCCGGATCGCGAGCGCCGTCGAGACCGCGCACCGCCAGGGCGTGCTGCACCGGGACATCAAGCCCTCGAACATCCTGACCACCGCGTACGGACACCCCGTGCTCGCCGACTTCGGCATCGCGGCGACCCTCGGACAGGCGGAGGCGAGCGACGCGGTCGGGCTCTCCGTCCCGTGGTCGGCGCCCGAGGTGCTCCTCGAGGAGGTCGCCGGCACCGTCGCGAGCGAGGTGTGGTCGCTCGGTGCGACCGTGTACTCGCTGCTCGCCGGACGCAGTCCGTTCGAGGTCCCCGGCGGCGACAACGGCACCGTGGCGCTCGTCGGACGCATCGAGAAGGCGAAGGTCCCGCCCACGGGCCGCCCCGACGTGCCGCGCAGCCTCGAGGTCGTCCTCGCGCGCGCCATGTCCAAGCGGCCGGCGGACCGGCAGGCCGGGGCGCTCGAGTTCATCCGCGACCTTCAGGCGGTCGAGGAGGAGCTGGCCCTCCCGCAGACTCCGCTCGAGGTCGCCATGGACGACTGGGCCCTCGCGACGGCCGTCGACCTCGACGAGCGGACCCGCATCGGCGCGGGCACGAGCGTCGGGACCGGGTCGGCGCGGTCACGTCGACGCCGTGCCGCGGGATCCGCCCGGCCGGCGTCGCGCACGGTCGACTCGCGCTCCCGGGGATCTCTGTCCGGGCGCGGGCGCAGCACGCCTCCGCCCACCGGACGACTCATCCTCGGCGTCGCGATCGCGGCCGCCGTGTTCATCGGCCTCGTCGTCGCGGGCCTGCTCACCGTCGCCGGGACCGCTGGGAACATCCCCGTCGTGGCCGACGTCCGGGCGCGCACCGACGGTGCGTCGGTGGAGTTCTCGTGGGACGACCCGGGACTGCGCCAGGGCGACGCCTACATCGTCACGGTCGGCGGCGAGACGTCCGCTCCTCAGCGCACGGCCCAGTACGCGCTCAGCCTCGAGGAGCCGGGCACGATCTGCGCGACGGTGAGCGTCTGGCGCGACGGCCAGACCGGTGAACCGAGCGTCGAACGCTGCGCCGAGGTCGACGAGGTGCCGCGATGAACGTGCGGGACGTGTGGTCGCGGCGCCGCTCGGCGCTCGTGACCGGCGCCTCCGTCGTTGCGGTGGTCGCCCTGGTGACCGGGATCGCCGTGGCATCCGGCGGGTACACCGCCCAGCGGGTCGACCTCGGCGACGCCTCGGTGTGGGTCGCCAACGACGAGCTGCAGACCGTGGGGCGCGCCAACACCGCGGTCCACGAGCTCAACGCGATGGTCGACACCGGGGGGACCAGGCCCGAGGTGGTGCAGCGCGGCGCGACCGTGCTCGTGCTCGACCGCGACCGCGCCAGCGTCGCCGTCGTCGACCCGACCACGTCGTCGGTGACCGACACCGTCGCGGTGCCCGGCGACGCCGAACTCGCGCTCGCCGGCGACCTCGTCGTGATCACGGCCGGGGGCGATCTCTGGGTGACCAAGCTCGAGGAGTTCGGCGCGTTCGTCGCCGACACCGACCCGGCGGCGTCGTTCGGTGCGGGAACCGCGATCTCCGTCGACGAGGCCGGCCGTATCCTCGCGTTCACCCCGAGCACGGGCCTGGTGTCGCGCCTGTCCGCCGCGGAGCCCGATCGGACCGAGGCGACCTGGCAGCTCGAGCCGCTCGAGGAGGAGGCGACCGCGCAGATCACCTCGGTCGGCGGACGATGGGTCGTGCTCGACGAGGGCGGTGGGCTGATCCGGTTCGAGGGCGGCGAGCCCTCAGTGCTCCCCGGGGTGGACGTCGCGAGCGACGACCCGGTGCTGCAGCGACCGCAGCTCGCCGGTGACGCCGTGCTCGTCGCGACGCGACGTGGGCTGATCGAGATCCCGTTCGACGGCTCGACGGCACGGCGCCTCGTGGAGGGGCGGAGCGGGCAACCCGCCGCGCCCGTGTCCCACGACGGATGCCGCCACGCGGCGTGGGGCGACGGCACCGCCTGGCGCGCGTGCGGGGCGGGCCCGGCGGACCCCCTGCTCCCGCTCGCCGGACCCGACGGTGCGCTCGCCCTGGACTTCCGCGACAACGGCGACGTCCTCGTGCTGAACGACCGCGTGAGCGGTGCGAGCTGGGCGGCATCCACCGACTACGGCCTAATCGACAACTGGGACGACCTCCTCGCCGTCGAGCGCGACGACGAGGAGGTCGAGCAGAACGACCCCGACGCGAAGCCCACGATCGAGAAGGCGCAGGTGCCGCCCGTCGCCGTCGACGACGAGTTCGGTGCACGGCCGGGCCGCTCCACGCTGCTCCCCGTCCTCCTCGACGACTACGACGCCAACGGCGACGTCCTCGTCGTGTCGTCCGTCGACGGCGAACTGCCCGAGGGTGCAACCCTCGACCTCGTCGCGAATCGTCAGCAGGTGCAGCTGACGCTCGGCGAGGACGCCTCGGGGACGTTCGAGTTCGGCTACACCATCGACGACGGCCGAGGCGGCAGCGCTCGCGCCGTCGTGACGGTCACGGTCCGGCCGCAGGAGGAGAACGAGGCGCCGCTCCAGGTGCGCGAGACGCGCGCCGTCGTCGAGAAGGGCGGCCGGGTCACGACCGCGGTGCTCGGCGAGTGGGTCGATCCCGACGGCGATCCGGTGTTCCTCCGTCGGGCGGGCGTCGACGAGCCGGACCGGGTGTCGTCCACCGCCGACGGCGTCGTGGTGTTCGACGAGCGGGGCGAGGGCCCGTCGCGCACCGTGTCGCTCGTGGTCTCCGACGGGCGCGACGACGGCGTCGGCGCGATGCGCGTGGAGGTCCGCGCCGCAGGCGAGGCCGAGCTCGTCGCCGAGTCCTTCGTCGCGCTCGCGACCGCCGGCGAGGAGATCGAACTCGAGCCGCTCCGGCACGTGCGCGGCGGGGCGGGGATGCCTCGCCTGACGGCCGTGCCGTCCAAGCCCGCGGCGGTGATCACCCCCGACTTCGACGCCGGGACGTTCCGCTTCCGGACGGACGAGGTGCGCACGCACTACCTCGAGTACACCGTGACGGACGAGGGCCGGACGGCCACCGGGCTCGTCCGCGTCGAGGTCTCGGCACCGCCGGAGCGCGACACGACGCCGATCACGGTGCCCCACACGGCGTTCCTGCGACCCGGGCAGCCGATGGAGGTCGACGTCCTCGCGACCGACATCGATCCCACCGGCGGCCTGCTCATCATCACGGGCCTCGGCGCGGAGACCGCGGACGGCGGCGTGCGCATCGAGGTGATCGAGCATCGGGTGCTGCGCGTCACGCTCACCCAGCCGCTCGCGACGGGGTCGACCACGTTCGGCTACCGGGTGAGCAACGGCCTGGCGGATGCGGAGGGCACGGTCACCGTCGTCGAGGTCCCGGACCCCGACCAGTTCCAGCCGCCCGTCGCCGTGCCGGACACGGCATCGGCGCGCACGGGCGACGTGATCGACATCCCGGTGCTCGACAACGACGAGCATCCGGACGGGGACCGGCTCGTGCTGGCCGCCGACCTCGTCGAGCAGCCCGAGGAGGGTCTCCTGTTCACCTCGGGGCAGCGCCTGCGCTACTACGCCCCGGACCGCCCGGGCGAGTTCGAGGCGGTCTACCGCGTGGAGGGACCCGACGGGCAGTTCGGCACGGCGACGGTGCGCATCACCGTGCGGGAGGCCGAACCCGAGACCAACACCGCGCCCGTGCCCCGAACCGCCACCGCGCGGGTCCTCTCGGGCGGCACCGCGCGCATCCCGATCCCGCTCGGCGGCATCGATCCCGACGGGGACTCCGTGCAGCTCATCGGGCAGGAATCCAACCCGGAGCTCGGCACGGTCGTCGACCTGGGGGCGGACTGGCTCGAGTACCAGGCGGGCGACTACTCGGCGGGCACCGACACGTTCGCCTACGCGGTCGTGGACGCCCTCGGAGCACGCGCCTCGGGCACCGTGCGCGTCGGCGTCGCGCCCGGGCTCGAGGGGGCGCGCCATCCGGTGGCCATCGAGGACGAGATCACCGTGCGTCCCGGACGGACGGTCGCGGTGCGCGTGCTCGAGAACGACACGGACCCCGACGGCTCGGCACTGCGCCTGACCGGCGTCGAGGCGACCACGGCGGCGACGGCCGTCGCCGTCGACGACGACGTCGTGATCCTCGACGTCCCGGACGTCGCCGGCGAGTACGGCGCGATCTACACGATCGAGAACGAGCGCCAGGCGACCGCGTCGAGCTACCTCCGGGTCGTCGCGGACCCGGACGCCCCGCTCACCCGGCCCGAGGCGGCCGATGTGGTCCTGAGTCTCACCGACGTGCTCGATCGCGACGAGGTCGAGGTCGAGGTGCTCGAGGACGTCTTCATCGCCGACGCGGATGCCGCCGACGCCGACGTCGCGCTCGAACCCGGGTACTCCGAGGGCGCCCGCGTGTCGGGCGGGACGGTGCGCATCGAGGTGCAGGACCAGCGGCGCATCGTGCCCTACTCGGTCGCCCACCCGGACGATCCCGACCTGCGCGCGTACGCGTTCATCTGGGTGCCCGGTCGCGACGACGCGCTCCCGCAGCTGCGCCGGGACGCGCCGGAGGTCGTCGTGACCACGGGCGAGGAGATCGAGCTCGACCTCGAGGACTACGTGGTCGCGGCCTCCGGTCGACCGGTGCGGCTGACCGATTCGGCCACCGTGCGCGCGTCGCACGCGGACGACGACGACCTCGTCGTCGATGCCGACACCGTGCGCTTCCGGAGCGAGGAGGGGTACTTCGGACCCGCCTCCATCTCGTTCACGGTGACCGACGGCGAATCGGCCGACGATCCGGAGGGGCGCACGGGCACGATCGTGATCCCGATCGAGGTGCGGCCCGAGGACGGGCAGCCTCCCGCGTTCACCGGCGGTGTGATCGACTTCGAGCCCGGCCAGGAGAAGCCGATCGACCTCGTGCGGCTGACGAACTCGCCCGACGGGGACGAGGAACTCGAGTACCGCGTCGTGGGTGACGTGCCCGACGGGTTCGCGATCGCGCTCGACGGTGCGGAACTCCGGGTTCGCGCCGAGGAGGGCACCCCGCAGGGCACGCGGTCCTGGATCACCGTGGGTGTCGCGGCCGGAGGCGTCGAGGGCACGCCGGGCCGGATCGAGCTCCGCGTCGTGCCGTCCACGCGCCCCATCGCCCAGCCCGCCCCGGACGTCGCCGTGGCGCCGCGCGGCCTCACGACCTCGGTCGACGTGCTCGACAACGACGCGGCCGGCAACCCGTTCCCCGGGACGCCGCTCCGGGTCCTGCGCGTCCGCGGCCTCGGCGCCGACAACCTGCCCACGGGCGTCACCGTCGTGCCCAGCGAGGACCGGTCCCGGCTGTCGGTCACGGTCGCCGCGGGCGCCGAGCCGGTGAACACCACGCTGCAGTACCAGGTCGCCGACGCGACGAACGACTCCAGCCGTTACGCCTGGGGGACCGTGACGATCTCCGTTCAGGACCGTCCGGACCCGGTCACCGACGCGCGCCTCACGGCGTTCCGGGACGGCGAACTGGATGTCGCCTTCGGCGCTGGGGCCGCCAACAACTCGCCGATCGAGGGGTATCGCATCAGCCTGCTCGATCCGGACGGACGCGAGGAGCTCGCCGCATCGGAATGCGCGGCCACGACCTGCACCGTTCCGACGCTCGGCAACGGGCCGGGTGCCGCGGTCGTCGTCCGGATCCAGGCCCGCAACGGGATCGGCCTCGGCGAACCGGTCGAGCTCGCCGAACCCGTGTGGTCCGACGTGATCCCGGCCGCGCCCGCCGGCCTGCGCGCGGCTCCGCTCGACGGTCGCCTCCGCGTCGAATGGCAGCCCGTGCCGACGGGGTCCGGCAGCCCGGTCACGAGGTACGTCGTCTGGGTCGCCGGTTCGCCGACCGAGGTGGACGCCGGGCGCGCCTGCACCGCCTCGCTGTGCTCGCTCCCGTCGCAGGAACTCGCCAACGGCAGTTCGGTGACGGTGACCGTCAGCGCCCGCAACGGAGCGCTCCCCGCCCTCGCAGCGTGGACCGAGGCGAGCACGACCGGGACGCCGTTCGGCGTGCCGGTCGCCGGCTCCATCTCGGTCGCCGCCGATTCCGCGGCCGGCACCGTCGTCGTCTCCTGGTCGCCGTTCGGCGGCAACGGCGACGCCATCGGCGGGTACTTCGTCCAGCGGCTCGTCGAGGGCGAGACCGCCGTGCCCGGCGGCGCGCAGGCCTGCACGGTGACGCGCCCGGCGCCCGGCTCGGTCGTGGCGCCCGCCGTCGGCGGCAGCGTCGCCGAGATGGTCGGCGTCGGCCCGGGTGCGGCGAGCGTGGAGTTCACCGGGACGAACGTCGAGGCCGCACGCTACGGCTTCGTCGTCTGGGGCTGGAACCGTGCCGGGTGCGTCGCCACCGAGGTCGCCTCGACCGTCGTGCGGCCGGCGCCCGGGGCGATCACGGGCGTCGCGAGCGGGATGGCCTGGCTGAACGCCGAGACGTGGGACCGCTACATCGACGACGTCGACGGGAACCCCCGGCGGTTCCAGATCGTGGCCGTGGACGCGAACGGCGCACACGTCGGTTCGCCCAGGGACTTCTCGGGTTCGGGATGGCTGCGCCAACTCCTCAATCGACCCTTCGGCCAGACGGCGCGCTTCCAGGTGCGATCGTGCTCGGTGTGGGGCACCTGCGGCCCCTGGTCGCAGACGTTCCCGGCCGAGGAGTCGCCCACGCTCACCTTCGCGCTGCCAGGGCGCGCGTACGACGAGGCGACCGGCACCTGGAGCTGGACGGCCGCGCCGGCCAACAACGGGCTTCCTGCTGCGTACCGCTGCGGCGCCGACGGCGACCGCGTCGGCAGGCAGGCCCAGTCCGCGACCTCCTGCCGGGTCGACGGCGCGAAACCGGGCGAGCGGGTCTGGTTGGATGTTGAGGTCGCGGGCGTGACCGCGAGGTTCGAGTCCCGATGAAGCCCACCGAGGAGCACCGATGACGATGACGCCCGAGGACGCGAACCGGTTCGCGTCGAACCTCGACCGGCTGGTCGGCGCGGTCGAGGAGATCCTGCTCGGCAAGAATCGCGTGATCCGCCTCGCGTTCACGGCGCTGCTCAGCGAGGGCCACCTGCTTCTCGAGGACGTCCCGGGCACGGGCAAGACCTCGCTCGCCCGCGCGATGGCGCAGTCGGTCGCCGGCACCAGCAACCGCGTCCAGTTCACGCCCGACCTGCTTCCGGGCGACATCACCGGCGTGTCGGTGTACGACCAGCGCACCGGCGCGTTCGAGTTCCATCCGGGGCCGGTCTTCGCCAACATCGTCCTCGCCGACGAGATCAACCGCGCCAGCCCGAAGACCCAGTCCGCGCTCCTCGAGGTGATGGAGGAGGGACAGGTCACGGTCGACGGGCAGACGCATCGCGTCGACCAGCCGTTCATGGTCATCGCCACGCAGAACCCCGTCGAGCAGGCCGGCACGTACCGGCTGCCCGAAGCGCAGCTCGACCGGTTCCTCCTGCGGACCTCCATCGGCTACCCCGACCACGCATCGACGATCCGGATCCTCGAGGGGACCGACCAGCGCGCCCACGACCACCGGGTCGAGGCGCGCCTCGACGCGTCCGAGATCGTCGAGATGGCCGCGATGGCGCGCACGGTGTACGTCGATCCCACGATCAACGACTACGTGTCGCGGCTGGTGGACGCGACCCGGAGCGCCACCGAGGTGCGGCTCGGCGTGAGCGTGCGCGGCGCGCTCGCGCTCGTTCGGGCTGCGAAGACGCACGCGGCCGGGCGCGGCAGGCACTACGTGGTGCCCGACGACGTCAAGGCGCTCGCCGAGCCCGTGCTCGCCCACCGGCTGATCCTCGACCCCGAGGCCGAGTTCGACGGCGTCACGGCGTCGAACATGATCGCGCAGGTGCTCATCGAGACGCCGCCGCCCTCTGCGAGGCAGGCCGGGTGACCTTCGAGACCCGCTCGACGATTCCGGAGGAGGCCGCGAAGCAGGGCCTGCTCGCGGTGTCGATCGCGCGCGTCGTCGTGGCGGTGCGCACCGCGGTGTCCGTCGTCGAGCGGTGGACCCGTGCGGCGCGCGGCGTCGTGACCCCGCTGGGCTGGAGCGTGCTCGCAGCGGCCGTCGTCGCGCTGGTCGTCGCGTACGTGTACGGATGGCTCGAGCTCGCCGTCGTCGGCTGGGGCCTGGTGTTCCTCCTGGCCGTCGCGTCCGCCTGGCTCGCCGGCCGGGGCGCCGGGCAGATCGATCTCGCCCTCCCGATTCCGCGGGTGGCCGTCGGCGAGTCGGCCGAGGCGCATCTCGTGGCCCGCAATCCGGGGCGACGGCGGTTCACCGGGGCCCGGCTCGAACTGCCCGTCGGCCGTCGCGTGATCTCCCGGATCGTGCCTCCGCTCCCGCGGGGCGGGACGTTCGACGAGCGCGTCGACATCCCCACCGAGCGCCGCGGCATCGTGCCCGTGGGCCCGGCGCGCACGGTGCGCGCCGACCCGGTCGGGCTCATGCGTCGCGAGATCGTCTGGTCCGACGTGCGGATGCTGCACGTGCACCCCCGCACGATCGCGGTGTCGGCGCTCAGCACGGGCTACCTGCGCGACCTCGAGGGCTCGCCGACGCGCGACCTCACGTCGAGCGACATCGCCTTCCATGCGCTGCGCGAGTACCAGCCGGGCGACGACCGGCGGTACATCCACTGGCGCAGCTCGGCCAAGACCGGCACCTTCATGGTGCGGCAGTTCGAGGAGACCCGGCGGAGCCGGCTGATGGTGATGCTGGACCTCGCCGCCGACGCGTACGAGGACGAGGACGACTTCGAGCTCGCCGTCAGCGTCGCCGCGTCGATCGGCGCCCGCGCCATCCGCGATGCACGGAGCCTCGCCTTCGTGGTCTCCGGTCACGAACGGCAGCGGACGTCGACGGAGGCCCGGCGCGGCCTCGGGGCGTTGCGCGAACTGCCGACGGCCTCGCGCGATCGGCTCCTCGACGCGCTGTGCGTCGTCGCGGTCGACGAACGCGCGGCCACGCTGGCCGACACGGCGCGCGCGGCAGCCGAGTCGATCGCCGGGGTGTCGCTGGCGTTCGTCGTCACCGGTGGACGTCGCGGCGTCGCCGACCTCCGCCAGGCCGCCTCGCGACTGCCCCTCGGGATCGAGGCGGTCGCGGTGCGCTGCACGACCGAGGGCGAGGCGAACGCCCGCTCGGTCGGCGGCCTCTCGGTGTACGGCGTCGGCTACCTGGAGGACCTCACGGCCCTGCTCGCGAGAACGGCCTCGGTCGCATGAGCGCGCCGTCGACGCAGCGCGGGACGGGCCGTCCGGCCTGGATGCGTCCGCGGCCTCGACTCGCTGGCTCGGCGCTCGTCTCCGCCGCCATCAGCACGGTGCTGCTCGTCGTGGTCTCGGCCGCGGCGATGATCCCGTGGTGGCCGGTCTACGAGAGCGGCGCGTTCGTCGTCGCGGCCGCCGCGTCGATCCTCGCCGGGGCGGCGATCGGGCTCGCCGGCGCGATCCTCGGCTGGGCGTCCTGGGCGGTCGCGACCGCGATCGTCGCGACGTACCTCGTGCTCGGCGTGCCGGTCGCGGTCCCGACCGCCGCCTACGCGACCTTCCTGCCGACCGCGGAGGGCCTCGTCGAACTCGTCGCGGCGACTGCGTTGTCGTGGAAGCAGCTCGTGACGATCTCCGTCCCCGTCGGGTCCTACCAGGCGCTCCTCGTCCCCCCGTTCCTGCTCGGGCTGGTCGCGACCGCGACGTCGGTGACGATCGCGCTCCGCACGCGGTGGCCGTCCGCCGCACTCCTGCCGCCGGCCGTGCTGCTCGTCGCCGGGATCGTGCTCGGCGTGGTGCACGACGACGTCGCGTTCGAGGCGGGCGTCGCATTCCTCATCGCCTCGGTCGCCTGGCTCGTGCGCATCGCCGTCGCGAGGCGGCGGGTCACCGTGCTGGAGCGCCCGGTCGAGTCGGTGCTCGGGGACATCCGCCGGATCGTCGGAGCGACCCTGGTGGTGGCCGTGGCCCTCGTCGGCGCGACGGCGGCCACGCTCGTCGTGCCCCCGGGCACGCGCGACGTGCTTCGCGCCGAACTCCGCCCGCCGTTCGAACCGAGCGACTACGACAGCCCGCTCGCGGCCTTCCGAGCCGCGTTCGCCCCGGAGGTCGCCGACGAGGAGATGCTCACGGTGACGGGCCTGCCCGCCGGGGTCGGGCTCCGGGTCGCGACGCTCGACACGTACGACGGCGTCGTCTACTCGGTCGGCGGGAGCGATCGGTCCGCGGCATCCGGCCAGTTCACCCGGCTGCCGTACCGGCTCGACCAGTCCGGGACGCCCGGCGAGCCGGTGACCCTGCAGGTCACGGTGTCGGGCTACCACGACGTGTGGCTGCCGGGCGTCGGCCGCCTGGAGCAGATCGGGTTCATCGGGTCGACGGCGGGGGCGCTCGAGGACGGCTTCACCTACAACGACGTGACGGGAACGGCGGCCGTGCGCTCGGGCCTGCGCGACGGTGATGCGTACCGGGCGGAATCGGTCGCGTGGGTGGAGCCGGTCGACCTCGCCGCGCTCCGACCGGGCGGCGCCATCCTGCCCGATTCGCCCGATCCGCCCGACGCCCTCGTGCGCCTGCTCGACCGTTGGACGCGCTCGTCCGACGAGCCCGGCGTCCGCCTGGCCGCGGTCATCCAGGGGTTCCAGCGCGAGGGGTACGTGAGCCACGGCGGCGAGGACGAGGCGCCGAGCCGATCCGGGCACTCGCTCGACCGGATCAGCGAGCTCGCCATCGCGAAGCCCATGGTCGGCGACGGCGAGCAGTACGCCGTGGCGGCCGCGCTCCTCGCCCGGGAGATCGGCTTCCCCGCGCGGGTGGTCGTCGGTTACCTGCCGGCGGGCGATGACGACGACGACGGCCCGCCCTCCGCCGCGCGGGTCATGCGCGGTGCCGACCTGCAGGTCTGGGTCGAGGTGCAGGCCGACGACGGCGCCTGGATCCAGGTCGACCCGAACCCGGAGATCCGGCCGATCCCGGAGCGTCAGCCCGACGAACCGACGGTGGTCTCCCGCCCGCAGTCGGCCCTGCCGCCCCCCGAGGACCCGACTCCGGTCGACGACCTCGCTTCGGAACCGGATTCCGGTTCGGAGGACGCCGACGAGGGGAGCGTCTGGCTCGAGGCGCTGCTCGCCGTGCTCCGAGTCGCGGGCATCGTGCTCGCCGCGCTCGCACTCCTCGCCAGCCCGTTCCTGGCCATCCTCGCGGCGAAGGCGCGGCGCCGGAGGTTGCGCCGCCGCGCGCCCACCCCGGTCGAGCGGATCGAGGGCGGCTGGGCGGAGTTCGCCGACCAGGCGGCCGACTACGGCTACCCGATGACCCCGACCGCGACGCGGGCCGAGCAGGCCGCCGTGGTGGGGGGACTGGGACCGGCCGTGCTCGCCTCGGTCGTCGATCGCGCCGTCTTCGGCCCCGACGGTCCCGGTGACGGCGACGATGATCGGGTCTGGTCGGCGGTCGACGAGCTGCAGCGCCGGATGGACGAACCGAGGCCGTGGCGAGAGCGTGCGCGCGCCCGGATCTCGCTCGGCTCGCTCGGCGGGTACGCTGGCACCCGGAAGGGAGCCGGGACGTGAACTGCCGGATCTGCGGTGCGACGTTGCCCGACGGGGCGATGTTCTGCGGCGAGTGCGGAAGCTCGACGTCGGCGACGCCCGAGTCCCGGCGACCGCTCGACCCGCGGCCGGGCGACACCTACGTCATCCATCGCTCCGACTCCGGCGTGCTGAGCGTCCCGATCACCGGGGCGGCGCCGGTCGTGGAGACCGAGTCCGCGCCGGAACCGGAACCCGCGACCCCTCCCGGCGTCGGCGAGGCGGCGCCATCCGCCCGCTTCGTGCTCACCTTCACGACGGGCGAGGTCGTCTCGGTGCGGGGCACCGGGCTCGTCGGGCGCCGGCCGCTCGCGGAACCCGGTGAGTCCTTCGATCACCTCGTGCAGATCGTCGACCGAGGGCTCTCGGTCTCCAAGACGCACCTCGAGTTCGGCGAACACGACGGCGGCCTCTGGGTCGCGGATCGCTTCTCGGCGAACGGCACGGTCGTCCGCCGCCCCGGCGAGACCGGCGTGCGCTGCGAGCCGGGTCGCCGCGTCCTCGTGCCGCGGGGCAGCCGGGTCGAGATCGGCGAACAGGCCTTCACGGTCGCCTGAGACCCGCGCGACCCGTCCTGCACGTCGGGCCGGAACCGGGGCGCCCGCACACGGTCCGCCCGCCGGCGTGACGGCGCCGACGGCGCGTGCTGGGCTTCCCACATGACGGATGCCGCTGCGACGACCCTGGAGCGCCTCCCCGGGCTGCGCCTCCCACCGGCACCGCCGGAACCCCCGCGGGCCGCGTTCCCCTGGATCGCCTCCGCGGCACCCGTCGCCGGGGCGATCGCGATCTGGGCGCTCACCGGCTCGGTGCTCTCGCTCGCCTTCGCGGCCCTCGGTCCGCTCGTCGCGGTCGCTGCGGTGCTCGACGCGCGCCGGACCGCTCGCCGCGCACGCCGCGAGGCGCGCCGGGATCGCGACGAGCACCTGGCGCGGCTGGCGTCCGAGGTCGACCGCCGGCATGCGCTCGAGCGCGCGGCCGCGTGGCGTGCCACGCCCTCGGCGGCCGCGCTCGCGGTCACTGCCGCGCCGGCCTGGCTGCCGGGCCTGCCGGAGCTCGTGGTGATCGGCACGGGCGCGGTCCCGAGCGGTGTGACGATCGAGGGCGATGCGGGCGACGACCCGGACGCGGAGGCGGTCGTCGCGGCCGCCTCCCGGCTCGACGGGGCACCGGTGCGGGTGGCGATCGGCGGCGGGATCGGGTTCGTCGGCGCGCCCGCGCTCGCGCGGGCCGTCGCGCGCACCGCGATCCTGCAGTGCGCCGCTGCGGCGCACCCGGCGTCCGCGCGCATCGACGGTCCCGGCGGCGCGGCGTGGGAGTGGCTCGGTGCGCTGCCGCATGGCGCGACCGGGCCGGGGGCCGGCGTCCTCCGCCTGGTCGACGCGATCCGAAGTCCGGGCGACACCGGCGACGAAGCGGCGAGCATGGGGGACGACGGGTCGATGCCCCCCGCGGTCGTGTTCGCGATCGCCACGGATCACGGCGCGCTTCCGCCCGGCATCCGGACGATCGTCGAGGTGTCGGCGCCGCGCGCCGCGCTCGTGCGGCGGCACGGGGACGAAGCCGCCGCCGTCCGGCCGGAACTCGTCTCGGAGGCCGAAGCCGGCGCCTCGGCGGCGCGGCTCGCCCGCCTCGCTCGGCGGATCGGGCTCGGCGCGGGGGCTGCCGGCATCCCCGAGGCGGTCGCGCTCTCCGATCTCCTCGCGGCGGAGTCCGGGCCGGCCGACCGGTCGACGCTCGCCGTCGCGGTCGGCGGCGGTCGCGGCGGGCCGGTCGAGATCGACCTCGTCGCCGGCCCGCACGCGCTCGTCGCCGGGACGTCAGGCAGCGGGAAGAGCGAGCTGCTGGTGGCGTGGATCACCGCGCTCGCGGCGCGATACCCGCCCGACCGGGTGGCCTTCCTGCTGGTCGACTTCAAGGGCGGGGCCGCGTTCGAGCCCGTTCGCCGTCTCCCGCACGTCGCCGGGCTCGTGACCGACCTCGACGAGGAGGAGGCCGAGCGCGCGGTCGCGAGCATCCGGGCGGAGCTCCGGCATCGTGAGCGCGTGCTCGCGGCCGCCGGGGCGCGGCGGATCGCCGATCTCGCAGACAGCGTCGTGCTTCCGCGTCTGGTGGTCGTCGTCGACGAGTTCCAGGCGATGATCGAACGCTTCGCGGGGCTCGGCGCCGTGGTCGCCGACGTTGCCGCCAGGGGGCGCTCGCTCGGGGTGCACCTCGTCCTGGCCGCGCAGCGACCGAACGGGGTGGTCCGCGAGCAGGTCAGCGCCAACTGCGGCATCCGCGTGTCGCTCCGGGTGCTCGATCGTTCCGACAGCATCGCGGTGGTGGGCAGCGACCGAGCGGCCGCCCTCGACGCCCGCCGGCCGGGACGCGCCGTCGTCGATCGTGGGGACGGGCGGGTGGTGGAATTCCAGTCGGCGCTCGCAGGTCGCGAGACGATCGACGCCCTCACGACGCGCCACGCCGCCACCGCGCCGCCGCGACGGCCGTGGCTCGACCCGCTCCCCGAACGGATCGGGCTCGACGGATTGGAGGCGGTGCTCGCGGTCTCCTCGTCGCCCGGCGCCGAGGCGGACTCGGTCTCGGCGGATGACGGCGGCGCCTCGCCGGCCCGTTCCCGGGCAGGGGAGCTACGGCCGGAGCGCACGATCGTGCTCGGCGTCGTCGACGAGCCCGACCACCAGCGCCGCACGGCTGCGCGCTGGAATCCCGAGGTCGACGGAGCACTGCTGGTGCTCGGCGCGTCCGGTTCGGGGCGGACCGCCCTCCTCGAGGCCGTCGCCGCGCAGGTCGCCCGGCGGGACGGACCGAACGCCGTCCTCCGGCTCGACGGCCCGCGCAGCCGTGTGTGGGACGCCCTCACGGCGATCCGCGCCGGAGCCGGCTCGTCCGTGCGGCTGTTCGCCGTGGACGACGTCGACACCCGCTTCGCGGGCTGGCCCGACGACCACCGCCTGGCGGCGATCGCGGCATTGGAGGACATCCTGCGCCTGGGGCGTGACGGGGGACCGGCGGTGGCGCTCTCGGCCGCCCGGTCGTCGGCGATCTCCTCGGCCGTCCGCGATGCGGCGACGACCCTCGTCCTGCTGCGCCATCCGAGTCGTGCCGACCTGGTCCACGCCGGCGGCGACGGTGCGCTTCATCGCGTCGACGGCCCTCCCGGGAGCGGCCAGTGGCGTGGGCGCCGCGCCCAGTTCCTCCACGCCGAGCGCGCGGCATCGGTCGCCGCGCGCCGCGAGGCGCCGCCCTGGCGCATGGGCGCCCGCGGCGTGGTCGCGATCTGCTCCGCCACGGCGGCGGTCGATGCGGATGCGATCGCCCGCCACGCGCCGCACGCGGAGGTCATCCGCCTCGCGGACGGGCCCGACGCGTGGCGGCTCGCGCAGTCCGCGCTCGACCACGGCGCGGATGCCGCGGCGACCGCGGTCGTCGGGGACGCCGACGCGTGGGCCGCCAACTGGAGCCTCGCCGCATCGGCCCGCTCCCGCGCCGAGCTGGTGGTCCACGGCGGAGCGGCCGAGCACCGGGCGCTGGCGCGCGGGACCGGCCTGCCGCCGCTGCTCGACGAGGACCGGGACCAGTGCTGGGTCATCCCGGTCGGCGGCGACGCGGAACGCGCGTCGTGGAGCGGCCCTGAACGACGGATTCCGAGTGTTCCGGACCCCGATGGGCACTGAATCCGTGCGCGATGTTCGCAGAAATTAACGATTCGGACATCATCTGCTGACTTCGCCCACGCAGTGTGTCAGTATCTTCGCACCCCTGCACGCGCATGCATGTCGATTGGAGACCTCGTGAGCAGCCGTCCCCTTCCCCAGGACCCCATCGTCCGCGCCCTCGTGGCGCAGGCCCGCCAGGCGCAGCTGACGCGCCGCGGCCTGCTCGCCGGCGCGGGCGCCGGCGCCTCGGCCCTCGCCCTCGCCGCCTGTTCGACGGGCGGAGGCCAGGCCAGGCCCACGGCCGCCGCCGACGTCTCCGACACCGACAAGACCCTGAACTGGGCGAACTGGGCCGCCTACATCGACGAGGACGACTCCGGCGCCTACCCCACCCTCGTCCGTTTCACCGAGGAGACCGGCATCGAGGTCAACTACGAGGTCGCCGTCGACGACAACAACACGTACTACGGCAAGGTCAAGGACCAGCTCGCGCTCGGCCAGGACATCGGCGCCGACACCGTGTGCCTCACCGACTGGATGGTCTCGCGCTGGATCCGCCTCGGGTACACGCAGGAGCTCGACCACGGGAACATCCCGAACATCGCCAACCTCGCCCCGGCGCTCGCGAACCCGAGCTTCGACGAGGGGCGGGCGCACTCGCTCCCGTGGCAGGGCGGCTTCGCCGGGATCTGCTGGAACACCGAGAAGGTGCCCGGCGGCCTCGAGACCGTCGAGGACCTCTGGAACTCCGAGCTGAAGGGCCGCGTCGGCGTGCTCTCCGAGATGCGCGACACCATGGGCCTCCTGATGCTGCAGAACGGCGTGGACATCTCGAGCCCCGACTGGGGCGACGCCGAGTTCGACGCGGCGATCGAGATCCTCGACGAGCAGGTCGCGAACGGCCAGATCCGCAACATCAAGGGCAACTCGTACCTCGAGGACCTGAAGAGCGAGGACACGCTCGCCGCCATCTGCTGGTCGGGCGACATCACGGTCCTGAACGCGGAGGCGGGCGACAAGTGGCAGTTCGCGATCCCCACCGCGGGCGGCACGCTCTGGAACGACAACTTCCTGATCCCGATCGGCTCGCCGCGCAAGACCAACGCCGAGACGCTCATCAACTACTACTACGAGCCCGAGGTCGCGGCCGAGGTCGCCGCGTGGGTGAACTACATCACGCCGGTCGTCGGGGCGCAGGAGGCCGCGGTCGCGATCGACCCCGAGCTCGCCGAGAACCAGCTGATCTTCCCCAACGAGGAGACGCTCTCGAACGCGTTCATCTTCCGCGCGCTCTCCGGCGCCGAGGAGCAGAAGTACCAGGCGCAGTTCCAGCAGATCCTCCTGGGATCGTGATGGCGATCCGCGAATTCGCCGAGAGCGGCGCCGACCTCGAACTGGTCGGCATCCAGAAGCGATTCCCCGGCTTCACCGCGATCGAGGAGCTCGACCTCACCATCCCGGCCGGGTCGTTCTTCGCCCTGCTCGGACCGTCGGGCTGCGGCAAGACCACCACTCTGCGACTCGTCGCCGGACTCGAGGAGCCGACCGCCGGACGGATCCTCATCGGAGGCACGGACGTCACCGACACGAAGGCGCACCAACGCCCGGTCAACACGGTGTTCCAGAGCTACGCGCTGTTCCCGCACATGTCGATCATCGACAACGTCTCGTTCGGGCTGAAGCGACGGCGGATCGCCGATGCCCAGACCCGCGCGCACGAGGCCCTGAAGCTCGTCGAGCTCGACCATCTCGCACAGCGACGTCCGGCACAGCTCTCGGGCGGGCAGCAGCAGCGCGTCGCGCTCGCGCGCGCGATCGTCAACCGGCCCGCACTGCTCCTGCTGGACGAGCCGCTCGGCGCACTCGACCTCAAGCTGCGCCGCCAGATGCAGCTCGAGCTCAAGACGATCCAGGAGGAGGTCGGGCTGACCTTCCTCCACGTCACGCACGACCAGGAGGAGGCCATGACCATGGCCGACACCGTCGCCGTGATGAACAAGGGCGCGATCGAGCAGATGGGCGCGCCGGAGGAACTCTACGAACTGCCCCGCACGGCGTTCGTGGCGAACTTCCTCGGCAAGTCGAACCTGTTCACGGGCGACGTCGTCGGCACGACCTCGACGGCGATCACCGTCGACGCGGGCGGTCACCGCATCACGGTCCCGACGGCGCGCGCGCAGCGTCACCAGGGCCTCGTCACCGTGGGCGTCCGCCCCGAGAAGGTCACGCTCCACCCGGAACAGCCCGCGGAGGTCGCGAGTCGCACGCTGCTCGGGCCCGGGCGCGTCATCGACGTCTCGTTCGCCGGTGTGAGCACCGAGTACATCGTCGCGGTGCCGGGCGTCGGCACCCTCTCGGTCTTCGCCCAGAACATGACGTTCGGCCCAGTCGCCCACGAGGGCTCGGAGGTGTGGCTCAGCTGGGACGTCGAGCACGGGTTCGGCCTGTCGGACGAGCCCGACGAGTCGTCGCGCTTCCCGGCCGACGCCGACACGCAGTCCATCGCGGTGCAGCGCCGGGAGGCGCTCATCACGGAGCTCGAGGGCAGCTGAGCCATGGCCTTCGCAGCATTCGCGACGGCGGAGGCGCAGCCCCAGGTGACGCGGAGGAAGAGCCCCATCGCGCTCTTCCTCCTCCTGCCAGGCATCCTCTATCTCGTCCTGTTCTTCCTCACACCGCTCATCTCGCTGATCCTGACGTCGCTGCAGGCGCCGAGCGAGTTCGGCGACATCGGCGTGTACGACTACGCATTCAACTGGCAGAACTACGTCGCGGTCGTCCAGGACTACTGGCCGCACATCCTGCGCTCGTTCGGCTACGCCCTGCTGGCGACGGTGTTCGCGCTCCTGTTCAGCTACCCGATCGCGTACTTCATCGGCGTCAAGGCGCGACGCCGGCCGCTTCTGCAGGGCCTGCTGCTCGTGCTCGTGATCGCCCCGTTCTTCATCAGCTTCCTGCTGCGCACGCTCGCGTGGAAGCAGATCCTGTCGGACGAGTCGCTCATCATCACGTCGCTGAAGGCGCTCTCGCTGCTCGCGCCGGACGCGTACTTCGCAGGCACCCCGTTCGCGGTGGTCTTCGGCCTGACGTACAACTTCATCCCCTTCATGACCCTGCCGCTCTACACGACGCTCGAGCGACTGGACACCCGGTACCTCGAGGCCGGCAGCGACCTCTACGCGAACTCGTTCACGGTGTTCCGGAAGGTCACCATCCCGCTCTCGATGCCCGGCATCGTCGCGGGCACGCTGCTGACGTTCATCCCGGCGGCCGGCGACTACGTCAATGCCAGCCGTGACTTCCTCGGGGGTCCGGACACCCAGATGATGGGCAACGTGATCGAGGCGAACTTCCTCGTGCTGCTGAACTACCCGGCGGCGGCGGCGCTCTCGATCATCCTGATGGCGGCGATCCTCGTGCTCGTCGGCGTGTACGTGAAGCGATCCGGAACGGAGGACCTGCTGTGAGCGGCGAAGTCCAGGCGGCGGCAGTCCTCGGCGGCCTCACCGAGAGCGAGGAGCTCGAGGACCGGCGAGGACCGCAGCGGCCGCGGCGGCGGCGGATCGGGCTCGGCGACTGGCTCCTGCCGGTCTACGTGACGCTCGCGTTCATCTTCCTCCTGATCCCGATCGCGTACACCTTCGTGTTCTCGTTCAACGACTCGCTGAAGTCGAACATCTCCTGGCGCGGGTTCACCTTCGACAAGTGGCTGAACGTCTGCAACGTCGAGGGCGGCGCGGTCTGCGAGGCGTTCGCGAACAGCATCGTCATCGGCCTCGTGTCGACGGTGATCGCGACGACGCTCGGCACGATGATCGCCATCGCCCTGGTGCGCTACCGGTTCCGCGCCCGCTCGGCGACCAGCCTGCTGCTGTTCCTGCCGATGGCGACGCCCGAGGTGGTCCTCGGTGCGGGCCTCGCAGCCCAGTTCCTGGCTGTCGGCGTTCCCAAGGACATGCTGACGATCATCCTGGCGCACACGATGTTCTGCATCAGCTTCGTCGTCGTGACGGTCAAGGCGCGTGTTGCGAGCCTCGACCCCGCGCTGGAGGAGGCGGGACGCGACCTGTACGGATCGCCCCGCGAGGTGTTCTGGCGCATCACGTTCCCGTTGCTGACTCCGGGCATCATGGCGGCCGCGCTGCTGTCGTTCGCCCTGAGCTTCGACGACTTCATCATCACCAACTTCAACTCCGGTTCGGTGACGACGTTCCCGAAGTACATCTACATCTCGGCGTCCCGTGGCATCCCCGCGGAGGCCAACGTGATCGCGTCCGCCGTGTTCATCGTCGCGCTCGCGCTCGTGGTCGTCGCGCAGATCTCGCGTGCGGCGCGCGCGAAACGGCTCGCCGCGCAGATGGGCTGAGCGAGGCACGCCCGCGTCGGGGCGGCGACCCGCATGGGTCGCGGCCCCGACGGGGCGTGGGCGGCGCAGACGGCGGCGCCGCCGAGGGCGCGCGGGCTAGACCGTGGCGCGGATGCGTCCGACGACGCGCCCGCCCCCGAGCACGTCGAGCCCGAGCTCGGGCTCGACGGCGTCGACCGCCGAGGCCTCGAGCGCGCCCCCGCCCACGAGCAGCCGTGCGGCGACGATGGCCGACGCCCGCGGCGAGCCGTCGAGCATCTTCAGTGCGACCGTCGTGCCGTCGGGCGCGGTCATCACCTGGACGCCCTCGGCGCCGAACTTCGAGAACACGCCGAGCCGGTCGATCGAGACCGAGTCGGGCCGGCCCGGCCCGGCGATCGCCCAGCCGTTCGTGCGGACCCCATCGGTGAGCGCCGCGGCCTCCCGGAACAGCGCGAACGGCGACGAGGGCGACGACGACGCGATCTTCTGGACGCCGCGGGCGAGGGCGGTGAGCCCGACGGCGTGGACGGGCGCGCCGCAGCCGTCGGTGACGCTGGCGGACGGCCGTGCGCCGGTGAGCCGCTCGAGGACGTCGAGGATGCGCTTCTGCAGCGGATGCTCGGGATCCAGGTAGTCCTCGAGCGGCCACCCGTTCGCGTGGCAGGCGAGCAGCATGGCGGCGTGCTTGCCCGAGCAGTTCATCGTGATCGATTCGGGCCGGGAACCGCCGCGCACGAGCTCGTCGCGGGAGGCGCGGTCGGTCGGGTACTCGGCCGGGCATTGCAGCGCCGAGGCGGGCAGTCCGGCCCGGGCGAGCAGTCCGCGCACGAGCGCGACGTGCTGCGGGGTGCCGCTGTGGCTGGCGGTGGCGATGGCCGCGTCCTCGCCGCGGAGGGTCACGCCGGAGGTCATCACGGCGAGCGCCTGGAACGGCTTCATGCTCGAACGCGGGAGCACCGGCGCGGTGGTGTCGCCGAGCTCGCGCACCACCTCGCCCTCCGGCCCCAGGACCACGGCCGATCCGACGTGACGTGACTCGACGAAGCCGCCGCGTTCGACGACGGCGAGCTGGGCGGCGGCCGATGCCGCGAAGGTCTCGCCCATGGGTCAGCTGAGCGCGGCGAACGCGTCGTCGAGGACGCCGAGCGCGTCCGCGATGAGTTCGTCGGTCATGCGGAGGCTCGGCAGGAAGCGGAGCACGTTGCCCCACGTGCCGGCGCTCAGGAACAGCACGCCCTGCTGGGCGGCGAACGCGACGATCGCGGAGACCGCCGCGGCGTTCGGCGCCTTCGTCGTGTCGGCGGTGCCGGACTCGACGAGCTCGATCGCGATCATCGCGCCCCGCCCGCGGATGTCGCCGATGACGTCGTACTTCGCCCGGAGGCGCTCGAGGCCAGCGGTGAGCGTCGACTCGATGCGACGCGCCTCGTCGAGCAGGCCCTCCTCCTCGATGGCCTCGAAGACCGCGATCGCGGCCGCGCACGCGACGGGGTTGCCGCCGAAGGTGCCGCCGAGGCCGCCGGGGTGCGAGGAGTCCATGATCTCGGCTCGACCGGTCACGGCGGCGAGCGGGAAGCCCGCCGCGATGCCCTTGGCCGTGAGCACGAGGTCGGGGGTCCAGCCGAAGTGCTCTGACGCGTAGTACGCACCGGTGCGCGCCATCCCGGACTGGATCTCGTCGGCGATCATCACGACGCCGTTGGCGGTGCACCACTCCTGCAGCGCGGGCAGGTAGCCGTCGGCGTAGACCATGAACCCGCCCTCGCCCTGGATCGGCTCGACCACGAGACAGGCCAGGTCGGATGCGCCGATGACCTTGTCGAGGTAGCCGATCGTGCGGGCCGCCGCCTCGGGACCGGTCAGCCCGTCGCGGAACGGGTAGGAGCTCGGGGCGTGGTAGACGTCGCCCGCGAGCGGGCCGAAGCCCGTGGCGTACGGCATCGCCTTGTAGTTCATCGCCATGGTGAGGTTCGTGCGCCCGTGGTAGGCGTGGTCGAGCACCGCGACCGCGCGGCGGCCGGTGTGCTTGCGGGCGATCTTCACGCCGTTCTCGACCGCCTCGGCGCCCGAGTTCACGAGCACGGACTTCTTGGGGAAGTCGCCGGGCGTGTGCGCGGCGAGCAGTTCGGCGACACGCACGTACTCCTCGTACGGCGTGATGGTGAAGAGCGTGTGCAGGACGTCGCGCGACTGGGCGACGGCGGCCTCGACGACGCGCGTGGGCGTGTGGCCGGCCGTGGTCACGCCGATGCCGGCGCCGAAGTCGAGGAACCGGTTGCCGTCGACGTCCTCGAGGACCGCGCCGTGCGCGCGCTCGATGTAGACGGGCAGGACGCTCGAGACGCCCGCCGACACGACGGCGTTCCGTCGCGCCTGGAGCTCCTGCGAGCGCGGACCGGGGATGGCGGTGACGATCCGTCGCTCCTGCGGGACGGCGGCCTGCTCGGCCGTCTCGGCGGACGCGGATTCGACGGGGATCCAGGTGTCAGTCATGATCGGACCAGCTTATCCCCGGGTCTCGCGTCGGACGTCGGCGGGTGGGTGCAGGATCGACGACGGCGCGGATCCGGGATGGGGCCGGCACCCGCCGCCTCAGGAGGGAGACACCATGCTCGGGGAGCACCGGTACGCGATCGAGCTCGAATGGCAGGGCGACCGCGGCGAGGGCACGTCCTCGTACCGCTCGTACGGGCGGCAGCACGCCGTGCGCGCGGCCGGCAAGCTGCACGAGATCGCGGGCTCGAGCGACCGGGCCTTCCACGGCGACCGGGAGCGCTGGAACCCTGAGGAACTCGTGCTCGCCGCGTTGAGCGAGTGCCACATGCTCTCCTACCTGCACGTCGCCGTGAACCACGGCGTGGTCGTGGTGGGCTACGAGGATGCCGCGACCGCGATCCTGCGTGAGGACGGCCGCGGCGGCGGGCGTCTCGTCGAGGCCCTGCTCCGGCCGCGGGTCACGGTCGCCGAGCCGTCGATGCGCGAGCTCGCCGAATCGCTGCACCACGAGGCATCCGAGAAGTGCTTCATCGCGGCCTCCGTCGCGTTCCCGGTCCGCCACGAACCGACGACGCTGGTCCGCGGCGCCTGAACCGCCGGACGGGCGCGGGAGCGCGCGGGACCGGCCGGGCGGTCACCCGCTCAGGGCAGCGCCTGCGCCGGTGCGAGCGCCGAGCCGGGCGGCGCCGGCGCGGGGCACGGGTACCCCCCGACGAGGCGCGAGCACGGCGGGAAGTACTCGGGGAGGCGCTCGTCGCGCGGGTCGCCGAACCAGCGATGCCAGATGCGCCAGAAGTTGAGGTTGCCGTAGGCGGAGCAGTCGTCCCCGCCCGTCGGGTCGGCGAGCACGCTCTCGTTCGGCTGGTACGGCGTGTAGTTGTAGAGGTTCGCGGTGGCCTGGTTGCGGATGCGGACCGCAGAGGCGCCGCACGCGGCATCCGGGTGGAACCCGACCTCGACCGTCCCGATCCGGAACTTCCGCTCGGGCTCCGCCGTGTACTGCCGGAACTGCCACGCAGCCCGGTACACCTGGTTGGAGAAGCCGAAGTAGCGCGCGTCGCAGTCGGCGGTGTCCGGGCAGCCGTACCCGGTGGCGCGCTCGTAGCCGCGAGCGCTCGGCCGCGTGAGCAGCGACTGCTCCTTCTGCAGGAGCACCAGGAGCGTCCGCGGGCTCACGCCGCAGGCGGCGGCGACGTCGCTGATGATGCGGCTCGCCGGGAGCGCCGGGCCGCCGCGCACGGCCGTGCAGTGCCGAGGGCCGGCCGCGGCGATCGGCTCCACGTCCTCGGTGTAGTCCGCGAGGCACGCCACGCCGTCGACCGGCCGGCAGTCCCGCGACTCGAGGAAGACCTGGATGTCGCGCACCGTCATCGCGGCCGAGTCGTAGAAGGCGTCGTCGCTGACGATGAAGCCCGGGTCGAACCGCTCCGTCGAGGGGATGCGCCGGTCGGCGGAGGTCGGGTCGCGCTCGATCCCCGCGGTCGGCACGCACCCGGCCAGCAACAGGGCAGCGGATGCCGCGACGGCGGCGATCCACGCGCGGGAGCTCGTCCTCATCGCGCCGACGATACCGGGGCAGGCCAACGGGTCGCTGGGAACGCGGCGGATCCGGCGCGTCGTGCCGTCGACAGAGCGAGCGAGGTCAGACGCGTTCGCGCGGCGCGACGCGGTCGGCGAGCTTCGCGAGCGTGCCCTGCGGCGGCGCCTCGTTGTAGGCGTTCGCGAGCTCCTGGCCGGTGAGCGCGTGGATCGCGGCCATGATCTCGTCCGTCGCGGCCCGCCGCGAGCGGCCCGACGTGGCGGCGCCGTGACGGCTGAGGTCGAGCGCCTCGCCGAACCGGACCGTGACCGGCCGCACCCGCGGCATCGACGAGCCGACCGGCTGGATCTCCTGCGTGCCGATGAGGCCGACGGGCACGACGACCGCGCCCGTCGTGAGCGCGAGCCAGGCGATGCCGGTGCGGCCGCGGTACAGCCGGCCGTCGAGGGAGCGCGTGCCCTCCGGATAGAGGGCGAATGCGCTGCCCGACTCGAGGATCCGGCGTCCCTGGTCGAGGGCCGCCTGCGCCTGGGCGCCGGCCCCGCGATCCACGCTCACCGCGCCGATCGCGGTGAAGAACGTGCGGGAGAGCCACCCCTTGACGCCCGTGCCGGTGAAGTAGTGGGACTTCGCGAGGAACTGCACGGGTCGCGGCGCGGCGAGCGGGATCACGATGCTGTCGACGAACGACAGGTGGTTCGAGGCGAGGATGACCGGGCCGGTCGGTGGGACGTGCTCGGCGCCCGTGATGGTCGGACGGTAGATCATGCGGACGAGCGGTCGCAGGATGCCCCGGACGAGCCCGTAGACGGGCCCCGGCTTGGACCGGGGGGCTGGGACGGCGTCGGCCTCGATCTCACTCACCCTCCGACGCTACGTCAGGCCGTATGCGAGGCCCGGAATATGGCGCAGAGAGCACCGCCGGCCCCGAGTGCGCCATCATGGGCGCATGGACATCGCATCGGCCGAGGTCGTCGAGTTGGAGGGCACCGGGGCGCGCGTCATGGTCGCGCCCGGTGTTCGCCGCGGCGCCGGCGTCGACGCGGTGCTGCGTGCCCACCTCGCGGCGTCCGCCGGCGTGCCCGCGGACGACGTCGAGCTCGATCACGCGTGCCCGGCCTGCGGGGTCCGGCACGGCAGCCCGGTCGTCCGATACCCGACGACGCCGTCGGGCGGTTCGTGGTTCGCCGACGCCGCGACGGACGCGGGCGTGGTCGTCGCGGCGGTCGGGACGAGGCATCCGCTCGGGGTCGGCGTCGAGGCCGCGGCGTCCGAGCCCGCGCCGGCGCTGGACGCCGCCGCGCTCCACCCGGAGGAACGCGAACGGCTGGATGAGCTCGATCCGTCGGCGCGTGCGCTCGTGCGCGCGCAGGTCTGGGCGCGCAAGGCCGCGCTGCTCCGAGCGGTCGGCCACCTCGACGTCTTCGAGCCCTCGCGGATCGCCGTCACCATGCCCGGCGACGACCACGGCGACGGGCGCATCACGCGGAGCGTCCCGGAGCTCGGATCGCGCTGGGAGGAGGTGCGGCTCATGGACGTCGCGGTGCCCGGCCGCGTCGCGGCATCCGTCGCCCTGCTCCCTCGTCGCTGAGCGCGCTCGTCCTAGAGTGGCCGTGTGCGCAGCGTCATCATCCTCGGGTCCACCGGTTCCATCGGCACGCAGGCGCTCGACGTCATCCGGGCCAACCCCCGTCGCTTCGACGTGGTCGGCCTCGGCGTCGGGTCGAACCGCGCGGAGCTCGAGCGGCAGGCCGAGGAGTTCGGCGTCGAGAACACGGCCGTCGGCGTCGACGAGGCCGTGCAGCTCGTCAGGAGCGTCGACGCCGACGTCGTGCTGAACGGCATCACCGGCTCGGTGGGCCTCGGCCCGACGATCGCGACGCTGGAACGGGGCATGACGCTCGCGCTGGCGAACAAGGAGTCGCTCATCGTCGGCGGCGACCTCGTGACGCGGCTCGCCGCGCCCGGGCAGATCGTCCCCGTCGACTCGGAGCACTCGGCGATCGCGCAGGCGCTGCGCTCCGGCACGCACGACGAGGTGCGCCGGCTCGTGCTCACGGCGTCGGGCGGGCCGTTCCGCGGCCGGCGCCGCGAGGAGCTCGCCGACGTCACGCCGGCGGACGCGCTGGCCCATCCCACCTGGGACATGGGCCTCGTCGTCACGACGAACTCCGCGACGCTCGTGAACAAGGGCCTCGAGGTCATCGAGGCGCACCTGCTGTTCGACGTCGACTACGACCGCATCGACGTCGTCGTGCACCCGCAGTCGATCGTGCACTCGATGGTCGAGTTCGTCGACGGCTCGACGATCGCCCAGGCGTCGCCGCCCGACATGCGCCTGCCGATCTCGCTCGGCCTCGACTGGCCGAACCGGGTCGCCGCGGCCGGAAAGCCGCTCGACTGGACGAGCGCCCAGCAGTGGACCTTCGAACCGCTCGACGAGGCCGCGTTCCCGGCGGTGAAGCTCGCCAAGCAGGTGGGCCGCGCGGGCGGCGAGTACCCCGCGGTGTTCAACGCCGCGAACGAGCAGGCGGTCGCGGCCTTCCACGCGCGCCGGATCGGATTCACCGAGATCGTCGACACCGTGCGAGCCGTCGTCGACGCGCACGAGGCGCCCTCCGGCGCGCTCACGGTGGAGTCGCTCGCCGAGGCGGAACGGATGGCGCGGCGCGCGGCCGACCTGCGGATCGCGCGCTCGTAGTCGCGACGGGGCGCCGGCGCCGCGGGCGATGCGGCATCCCGTGACGGCGGCCCCGTGACGGCGGCGTCGACCCCGCGGCATCCGCTCACAGTCGGCGGACAGCGCGCACCAAGGGATCGCCCCTACGATGACGGGGTGGAATCCGTGCTCCTGTTCGTGATCGGCGTCGCCATCATCGTCGTCGGCCTCGCCGTCTCGATCGGCCTGCACGAGATCGGCCACCTGGTCCCGGCGAAGCTGTTCGGCGTCAAGGTCACGCAGTACATGATCGGCTTCGGGCCGACGATCTGGTCGCGCCGGAAGGGCGAGACCGAGTACGGCGTCAAGGCGATCCCGCTCGGCGGGTACATCGCCATGATCGGGATGTTCCCGCCCGGAAAGGACGGGCACGCCAAGGAGGACAGCACGGGCTTCTTCCGCACCCTCGTGCAGGACGCGCGCGACTCGAGTGCGGAGTCGATCACGCCCGGCGACGAGCACCGTGCCTTCTACCGACTGCCGGTGTGGAAGCGGATCATCGTCATGTTCGGCGGCCCGTTCATGAACCTCGTGCTGGCGATCGTGCTCTTCGGGGTGCTCCTCATGGGCTTCGGCGTCGCGCAGGCCTCGACCACGATCGGGTCGGTCTCGGAGTGCGCGCTGCCCGCCACGAGCGAGCGGCAGACGTGCGAGGCCGGCGACCCGGCCGCGCCCGGCGCCGAGGCCGGCATCCAGCCCGGCGACACGCTCGTCGCCATCGAGGGCGAGCCGATCGAGACGTGGGCCCAGTCCACGGCGATCATCCGGGAGCACCCCGGCGACGAGATCGCGGTCGTCGTCCTGCGCGACGGCGAGGAGGTGACGCTCGCGGTCACCCCCATGCTCAGCGAGCGGTACGTCATCGACGAGCAGGGCCGGGTCGTGACGGATGCCTCGGGGGAGGAGCTCACCGTCGAGGTCGGGTTCGTCGGCATCGGCCCCGCCACCGAGACCGTGCGCCAGCCGGCCACCGCCGTGCTGCCGATGGTCGGCGAGAACGTGCAGGCGGTCGCCGGCATCATCGTCAACCTCCCGCAGCGGCTGGTCGATGTCGCGAACGCCGCGTTCGGACCGGACGAGCGCGACCCGAACGGCCCGATCTCGGTCGTCGGGGTCGGCCGCATCGCGGGCGAGATCACGAGCCTCGACGAGGTGCCGATCGCCTCTCGCGCGGCGGGACTCGTCGGCATCCTGGCCTCGCTCAACGTCGCCCTCTTCGTCTTCAACCTGATCCCGCTGCTGCCGCTCGACGGC
The DNA here is from genome assembly GCF_052748445.2 of Agromyces molybdatiresistens. Taxonomy (NCBI): domain Bacteria; kingdom Bacillati; phylum Actinomycetota; class Actinomycetes; order Micrococcales; family Microbacteriaceae; genus Agromyces; species Agromyces molybdatiresistens. The sequence goes on from NZ_CM188258.1 coordinate 1,536,267, forward strand.
GGCCACATCGCGGGCGCCCTCTGGGAGGCGATCCGCCGCGGCTGGGCGAAGCTGCGCAACCGGCCCGACCCCGGGCCCGTCGACCTCGCGAAGCTCATGCCGCTCACGTTCGCCATGGTGATCGTGCTCGGCGGGATGAGCGCGCTGCTCATCTACGCCGACATCGTGAAGCCCATCAGCGTGCTCTGAGCTGCGGCGGGCGCGCCCGCCCGGCCGAGCCCGCCGCATGGGAATCCGACGCATGGCGCCGCGGCGCACGGCATCCGGCGGATCCTCATGCACGCGCGGTCGCCTCTCGCGTACTCCCGGGGGAGTATGCCGGGTCGCATCCTCGGCTCGATCCCCGCCGACCGGCCCGGCGATACGATCGGGAGATGCCCGCGCCGACCTGGGACGGCGCCGCCCCGTGGGGCGGACGACCCGAACGCTTCCGGCCCTCGCCGACGTTCGTCCTCGTGGCCCCGGTGCTCGTCAGCGCGATCGTGCAGGTCCCGGCCGCCATCGCGATCGCGGTCTGGATGCGTCTGCCCACGAGTCTCGAGCTGCTGCACGTCGGCCTCGCGCTCGCCGGTCCGCTCGCGTTGCTCGGCGCGCGGCGTGCGCCGGGACCGACCGTCGCGGTGGTCACGGCGCTCGCGCTCGCCGACCTGCTCGCACCGCCCGACGTCGGACCGCCGTACGTCGCGCTCGCGTTCGCCATCGTGCTCGCGGTCGCACGCGGCGCACTCGCGTGGGCGATCGTCTCGGTCGTGGCCGGGTGGGTCGCGGCGATCGTGCTCGCCTCGAGCCTCGGCCCCACGTGGCATCCGATCCGCATCGCCGCCACGACGCTGCTGCTCGCGGCCTGCTTCGGCATCGGGTCGTTCGTCCGCGTTCGGCGCGAGCGTGCGGCGGCGTACCGCGCCGACGCGGCCCGCAGGCGGCAGTCCGCCGAAGAGATCGAGCGGGTCCGGATCGCCCGCGAACTGCACGACGTCATCGGGCACGCGCTCTCGCAGATCAACGTGCAGGCGAGCGTCGGCCTGCACCTCATGGACCGCGATCCCGGTCAGGCGCGGAGCGCGCTCGAGAACGTGAAGGCGACCTCGAAGACCGCCCTGGAGGAGGTGCGGAGCGTCCTGGGCGTCATCCGGGGCGGTGCGGACGGCGAGGCCGGGGCGCCGCTGGTGCCGCAGGCCGACCTGGCCGAGCTGCCACGCCTCGTCGCAGGGGTGGCGGCGCCGGGTTTCGAGGCCGAGCTGGTCGACCGCCTGGATGCCGCGCCGGGCCGCGCCGTGCAGTTCGCGGCCTACCGCATCGCCCAGGAGGCCCTCACCAACGTCGTTCGGCACGCCGAGGCGTCGCACGCGGTCGTGGTCGTCGAGCGGCTCGGCGACGACCTGCTGCTCACGGTCGACGACGACGGGCGCGGTGCACAGGGCGCCGAAGAGGGCAGCGGCATCCTCGGAATGCGCGAGCGTGCGGCGCTGCTCGGCGGCACGGTCGACGTCGACCGGTCGCCGCGCGGCGGTACGCGTGTGACCGCCCGGCTGCCGTGGGGAGCCGGCGCGTGATCCGCGTCGCGCTCGCCGACGACCAGGTGCTGGTCCGCGCCGGGTTCCGTGCGCTGCTCGAGGCCGAGCCCGACGTCGCCGTCGTCGGCGAGGCGTCGACGGGGGAGCAGCTGCTCGCACTCGTGCGCTCGGAGCCGGTCGACGTCGTGCTCATGGACATCCGCATGCCGGGCGGCGACGGCCTCTGGGCGACCGAGCAGATCGCCGCCGATCCGGCGCTCGCGGGCGTGCACGTCGTGGTCGTCACGACCTTCGAGCTCGACGACTACGTCGCCCGGGCCGTCAGGGCGGGAGCCAGCGGATTCCTCGTGAAGGACACGGAGCCGGTCGACCTCATCCGGGCGGTCCGCGTGGTCGCGGACGGCGACGCGCTCCTCTCGCCCGGGGTGACGCGGCGCCTGCTCGAGCGGATGGCCGTGGGCCTCCGCGAGGCGCCGGGCGCCGACCGCCTCGCGGCGCTCACCGACCGCGAGCGCGAGGTGCTGCGCCTCGTGGGCCACGGCCTCACGAACGACGAGATCGCCGAACGGCTGGTGCTCAGCCCGCTGACCGCGAAGACCCACGTCTCGCGCATCATGTCGAAGCTGCACGCGCGCGATCGGGTGCAGCTCGTCGTGGTGGCGTACGAGACGGGCCTCGTCGCGCCCGGGTGGCAGTGACGCGACTCGCACGCCGGCCGTGCTCCCGCCGGAGTAGTCCGAGAGCCGCCCCCGGGCGGATGTGCGGATGCCGCCGCCCCGGCGAGGCTGTGATCGACGGCCCGCACCGGGGTCGCACGAATGAGGAGTCCCGACATGCTCACCACCCTCGCCGCCGCATCCGCGGCCGCCCACGCCGGCCCGTGGGGCGCCGGATTCGGATGGGCGTTCCTGTTCGTCCCGATCCTCTGGATCCTCGTGATCGGGCTCGTCGTCTTCCTGGTCACGCGCCGCCGTCGTGCGTGGGGCGGCGCGGACGGCCCGCCCTGGGCGCGAGCGGCGTCCGCGGAGTCGACGCTCGCCGAGCGCTTCGCGCAGGGCGACATCGACGAGACGGAGTACCGCGCGCGCCTCGAGGTGCTGCGCGCCAACCGGCCGAACGGCTAGCGGTTCCCGGCGTTCGCTCGCGACGCCCGCCGGCGACCCGCTCGAGCGGATGCCGCGGGGCTCGTGCCCGCGGCATCCGCTCGTGTCCACGCTCGCAGGAGCATCCGCCTCACGGGCCGCCGAGCGGCCCCGTGATGCGGATCCTCATGCACGGGGAGTGCGTGGTTGCTCGGCGAGGGCGCGCGCGAGCGCGTCGGCCTGGTGCCGGTGGCCGATCGTCTCGTACCCGACGACCACGACGATCGGCGAGAGCGACGTGATCACGATGCCCGTGCCGATGCTCGCGCCCGCGGAGACGGCCATGACCGCGCCGATGAGCGGCAGCAGGCTGCCGACGAAGAGCAGGATGTGGAACGGGTCGAACTCCTCCAGCAACGCCGTGTAGATCGTGAAGAGCGCGGTGGAGAACACGGCCACCGGCAGCACGACCGTGAGCAGGGCGGTCGTGTCGTCGATGTGCGCCTGGCCCTCGATGACGTAGGCCGCGACGTGCAGACCCGCGCCGGTCGCGGCGAGCGAGCCGAAGATCACGAGGTGGCCGTAGCCCCACCGGAAGCCCCGCTCGCGGTGCCGTGCCAGCACCGCGCCCGACGGCATGATGAAGTACACCCACCAGAGCCCGAAGGCGAGCATGGTGCCGCCGACCGTGACGAGCACGGCCTCGACGTCCCAGCCCTGCTCCTCGACCACCGCGCTGATGGCGAGGATGGTGCCGAGCACGATCTCGCCGAGCGTGATGATGACGAGCAGGCCGTAGCGCTCGGCGACGTGATGCGGATGCCACGGCGTGCGGCGACCCGCGCGCTCGGCGATCATCGGGCCGGCCATCTCGAACGCGACCAGCAGGCCCCAGACGACGAAGGCGGTCGACAGCGGCGGATTGACCAGGAGCAGCAGGATCCAGCCCACCTGGGCCGTCGAGACGAGCGCCGCGTAGGTCAGCGCGGTGCGCCGCCGCGGCGGGTCGTGCCGGGCGGCACGGAGCCAGAGCGCGACGACCGCCACGCGCATGATGACGTAGCCGATCACCACGACGCCGTTCTCGAGCTCGCCGCCCTCGTCGATCGAGTGGAACGCCTGCGGCAGCCCGAGGGCGAGCACGATGACGCCGATCATCACGACCATGGTCGCGACGCGGAAGAACACGTCGTCGTTGTCGTACGCCGATGCGAGCCAGGTGAAGTTGATCCAGGCCCAGGCGATGGCGAAGACCGCGAACACGAAGCCCGCGGTGGCGGCCGCGAAGTGCCCGAGTTCGAGCAGGTGCGCGGTCTGGCTCCCGGCTGCGCTGAAGGCGGCCACGAAGACGAGGTCGAAGAACAGCTCGAGCGGCGTGGCGCTGCGATGCGGCTCAGCCGGGTCGCGGCCCGTCATCCGGCGCAGGCGGTGGTCGAGGCGTGCCGGTGCGGATGTCGCGTGGCCTGCGTCGTCCGTGGTCGTCTCGCTCATCGCTTCCCCTCGCGGCGGGCGGGCGCCCGCGTCGTGCTGACATTCTGCATCAGCCCCGACGCGCGCGGCACCGCCCGCGTGGCGTGCGGATCAGCGCGAGAGCAGCAGCGCCTCGCCCTGGCCGCCGCCGCCGCAGAGGGCGACCGCGGCCCTCCCCCCGCCGCGCTGCGCGAGCTCGCGCGCCGCGTGGAGCGCGAGACGGGCGCCGGAGGCGCCGATCGGGTGCCCGAGCGCGATCGCGCCGCCGTGGATGTTGACCTTCTCCGGGTCGAGCGAGAGGTCCTTCATGGACTGCAGCGACACCGCCGCGAACGCCTCGTTGATCTCGACCACGTCGAGGTCGCCCGCCTGCCATCCGGCCCGGTCGAGCGCGGCGGCGATGGCGTTGGACGGCTGGGAGTGCAGCGAGTTGTCGGGCCCGGCGACCTGGCCGGATGCGCCGACGAGCGCCAGCCACGGCAGGCCGCGCTCCTCGGCCCAGGCGCGGCTGGTGACGACGACGGCCGCGGCACCGTCGGAGATCGGCGAGGAGTTGCCCGCCGTGATCGCGCCGCCCTCGGCGAAGGCGGGACGCAGCCTGCCGAGCGTCTCGGGGGTCGAGTCAGGGCGGACGCCCTCGTCGGTCGTGACGACGACGGGGTCGCCCTTGCGCTGCGGGATCTCGACCGGAACGATCTCGTCGTCGAAGAGCCCGTCGGCCTGCGCCCGGCCCGCGCGCACGTGGGATCCGGCCGCGATCTCGTCCTGCTCGGTGCGACCGAGGCCGTAGCGCTCGTTGAAGCGCTCGGTCGAGGCGCCCATCGACTCGTGGTCGAACGCGTCGGTGAGGCCGTCGTGAGCGGTCGTGTCGAGGAGCTCCACCGACCCGTACAGGTGTCCCTTCCGCGACCCGGGGAGCACGTGCGGCGCGTTCGTCATCGACTCCTGGCCGCCGGCGACGACGACCTCGGCCTCGCCGAGCCGGATCAGCCGCGCGGCATCCGTCACGGCAACGAGGCCCGACAGGCACACCTTGTTCAGGGTGATCGCGGGCACACGCCACGGGATGCCTGCGGCCACGGCGGACTGCTTCGCCGGGTTCTGGCCGGCGCCCGCCTGCAGCACCTGGCCCATGATCACGGCGTCGACGTCGTCGGGGGAGACCCCGGCCTTCTCGAGGGCGCCGCGAATGGCGACGGTGCCGAGTTCGACGGCGGTTCGGCTGCCGAGGTTGCCGGCGATGCGGCCGAACGGCGTGCGGGCGCCGGCGACGATGACGACGTCGGGGAAGCTCATGACGGTGGGACTCCTTCGTCTCTGGTCGGTGCACGGGGTGGGCGCACCGGTTCGGGTTGCGCGTCGTGCGCGTTCGACTCTAGTGTACGTTCCTGAGACCTGAACCACCTGTCAGGTTTCGCGACACCGTCGTCACTCAGAGAGGCTCACAGCATGCGAGTTACACCGAAGTACCTCGCGCCGGCGCTCGTCGCCGCCGCGGCGATCACCCTGGCCGGCTGCGCACCGACCACCTCCGGGGGAGGCGACGCGGACGGCGCGGACGCCGCTCCCGTCGCGATCGGCATGATCACGTCCCAGACCGGACCGCTGGCCGCCTACGGCGAGGCCTACACCGCCGGCTTCGAGGCCGGCCTCGACTACGCGACGGAGGGCACCGGCGAGGTCGACGGCCGCGAGCTCGACATCACGTGGGAGGACGACCAGGGCAACCCCGACACGGCGGTCGCCAAGGCCAAGGACCTCATCGGGCAGGGCACGAAGGTGCTCGCGGGCACCGTCGTCTCGGGCATCGCGACCTCGCTCGCCGAGCAGGCCGAGCAGAACGAGATCCTCTACATCTCGGGCCCGGCCGCCGCCGACGCCATCACCGGCGTCAACGACTACACCTTCCGCTCCGGCCGCCAGACCTACCAGGACGTCGCGACCGCCGGAACGTTCATCGGCGACCCCGACGGCAAGAAGGTCGTCGTGTTCGCACAGGACACGGCGTTCGGCCAGGGCAACCTCGCGGGCGTCGAGGCCGTGCTCGGCGGCCAGGGCGCCGAGGTGCAGGGCGTGCTCGTCGCCGAGGACGCGACCGAGTTCACCCCGTTCGCGCAGCAGCTGCTCGACGCGCAGCCCGACCTGATCTTCGTCGCCTGGGCGGGCGCGTCCTCGGGCGCGATGTGGACCGCGCTGCAGCAGCAGGGCGTGTTCGACGCCGCGCCCGTCGTCACCGGCCTCGGGGACGTGGCCACCTACCAGGCCTACGGCGACGCATCGGGGAACATCTCGTTCCTCAACCACTACTTCGGCGGCGCCGCGGGCACCGAGATCGAGGAGGCGATGATCGCCGGCCTCGAGGAGGCGGGCGCCGTGCCCGACCTGTTCTCGGTCGACGGCTTCGTGGCCGCTCAGATGATCGTGCAGGCCGTCCGCGAGGGCGGCGACGACGTCGACGCCATGATCGACGCGCTCGAGGGGTGGACCTTCGAGTCGGTCAAGGGCGAGGTGACCGTGCGCGAGGAGGACCACGCCCTCATCCAGCCGATGTACCAGGTCAAGCTCGTCGAAGGCGCCGACGGATGGGCGCCGGAGCTCATCGAGACCGTCGACGCCGAGACCGTCGCCCCGCCGGTCGCCGGCTGACCCCGGCCCAACCGTCCCGTCCCGACCTGCAACGGAAAGCACTCGCGATCATGACCGACCACGCGGCGCTCGAGCTCGAGCACGTCACCCTCCGCATCGGCGGGGCGCACCTCCTCAAGGACGTGTCGCTCGCCGTGCCCGAGGGCGAGATGCTCGGCGTCATCGGCCCGAACGGCGCCGGCAAGACGACGCTCTTCAACGTCGTCTCCGGCGTCCTCCGGCCCACCGAGGGCGCCGTGCGTCTCGCGGGCGCCGACGTGACCGCTCACCCCGTGCACCGACGCGCCGCGGCCGGCCTCGGCCGCACGTTCCAGACCTCGAGCCTCTTCCCGGCGCTCGACGTCCTCGAGAACGTGCGGCTGGCCGCCCAGGCGCGCGAGGGCCGCGCGGCATCCGTGTTCCGGACCCCCCGACGCACGGATGCCGCGACCCGGCGCGCCCTCGCGGCGCTCGAGGAGGTCGGCATGGCCCATCGGGCCGACGCCGGCGCCTCGGGGCTGTCGCACGGCGAGAAGCGGAAGGTCGAGATCGCGATGCTCATCGCGATGGAGCCCCGCGTGATCCTCCTCGACGAGCCCATGGCGGGCGTCGGCTCGGCCGACGTCCCCGCGCTCACCGAGGTGGTCCGCGGGCTCCACCGCGGCGGGCGCACCGTGCTCATGGTCGAGCACCACATGGACGTCGTCCTCGGCCTCGCCGACCGGGTCGCCGTCATGCACCACGGCGAGCTCCTCGCCGCAGATTCCCCGGAGGCCGTCATGGCGAACCCCACCGTCCAGTCCGCCTACCTCGGGACCGCCGCATGAGCGCGCCCGTCGCCGGCGAGTCCATCCTCAGCGTCCGCAACCTCACCGGCCGCATCGGCGGCCAGCAGGTCGTCGAGGACGTCTCGTTCGACGTCCCGGCCACCGGGGTCACGGCGCTCCTCGGCCGGAACGGCGTCGGCAAGACGTCGACCATCAAGGCGATCCTCGGACTCATCGACCGCACCGGCGAGGTCCGCCTCGCGGGCGAGCGCATCGACCGGATGCCGACCCACCGCATCGTGCAGCGCGGCGTCGCCTACGTGCCCGAGGACCGCGAGGTCTTCGGCTCGCTCACCGTCGCCGAGAACCTGCGCCTCGCCGAGCGCGACCGCGCTCCGCGGCGCGAGCTCGTGGCCTCCCTCTTCCCCGACATCGAGGCGCGGCGCGAGCAGCGAGCGGGCACCCTCTCGGGCGGCCAGCAGCAGATGGTCTCGCTGGCCCGCGCGCTCGTCAACGACAACCGGCTCCTGCTGGTGGACGAGCCGACCAAGGGTCTCGCCCCGCGCATCGTCGACGAGGTCGCCGATGCGCTCGCCGAGGCCGCGCGCACCGCCCCGATCCTCCTCGTCGAGCAGAACCTGCTCGTCGTCCGCCGCCTCGCCGAGCGCGTGGTGGTGCTCTCCTCCGGCCGCGTCGTGTTCACCGGCACCGCCGAGGAACTCCTCGACGACCACGACCGCGTGCAGCGATACCTCGGCGTGCACGACGAACGGGAGGCCGCCTGATGGACACGCTGATCCTCCTCGTCGTCACGGGCCTCGGGCTCGGCGCACTGTACTTCCTCGTCGCGAGCGGGCTCTCGCTCATCTACGGCCTCATGGGCGTGCTGAACTTCGCGCACGGCGCCTTCCTGACCATCGCCGCGTTCCTCGGCTGGGAGGCCGGGCGCCGGATCTCCGACGGCACCTGGACCGGCCTCGCGATCTCGGCGCTCGTCGGCATCCTCGTCGGCGCGACCGTCGCGGTGCTCACCGAGGTGCTCATCATCCGCAGGCTCTACGAGCGGCACATCGAGCAGGCGCTCGTCACGGTCGGCATCTCGCTCGCCGCGGTCGCCCTCTTCGAGGGCATCTGGGGCACCGATCCGATCTACACCGACCGGCCCGCGTGGCTCACGCAGACCACCGAGATCCTCGGTGCGCGGATCCCGAACGACCGGTTCGTGCTCATCGCGTGCGCCGCGCTGGTGCTCGGCGGGATCGTGGTCTTCCTGAAGAGGACCCGGTACGGGCTCATCATCCGCGCCGGCGTCGAGAACCGGCACATGGTCACCGCCCTCGGCATCGACGTGCGTCGCTCGTTCACGCTCGTCTTCGCGATCGGCGGCGCGGCTGCAGGCCTCGGCGGCGTCCTCGCCTCGGTGTACTACGGCTACGTCTCGGCCCACCTCGGCTCGGTGCTGCTCATCTTCGCGTTCATCGTCACGGTGATCGGCGGGCTCGGCTCGCTGACGGGGGCCGCGATCGCCTCGGTGCTCGTGGCGGTGCTGCAGCAGTTCGCGAACTTCTTCCTCGGCGGCACCGGCGACCTCGTGGTCGTCGTGCTCCTGGCCGCCGTGCTGCTCATCCGCCCGCGTGGACTCATGGGGAAGGCCGCATGACCGCCAAGTCGCTCCGCCTGCTGATCGGCGGCATCCTGCTCGTCGTCGCCCTCGCCGTCCTGCCGCTCCTCGCGATCGACATCCCCGGCGTGCTGCCCGGCCCGACCTACACTCCGGGCACGCTGCAGCTGCTCGCCTTCGCGCTGCTCATCGCCGCGCTCGCGCTCACCTACCGGATGATGTTCGGCCTCGCCGGCCTCCTCTCGTTCGGCCACGCGCTGTTCTTCGCCGCGGGCGCCTACGGGCTCGCGATGACCCTCGAGGCGTTCGGTCCGGCCGAGTGGCCGAGCGCGCTCGTCTTCACGGTGGCGATCGCCGTGACGCTCGTGCTCGGCTTCGTGCTCGCCGCGACGGTCGGCGCTCTCGCGCTCCGGGTCACGGGAATCTCGTTCGCGATGGTGACCCTCGCGTTCGCCCAGGCGGGGTCGGTGCTGATCCGCCGCAACCCCGGCAGTGCGACCGGCGGCGACGAGGGCCTCGCCCTCGACACCACGCACGTGCCGCCGGCGCTCGTCGGGGTCGTCGACACGCGCAACCTCTACTGGGTCGCGCTCGGCATCCTCGTGCTCGTCTACCTGATCGTGCTCTGGGTCGAGAGGAGCCGCGCGGGCCACGTCGCCGAGGCGATCCGCGAGAACGAGCTGCGCGTGCGCGTCATCGGCATCCGGCCCTACGACGTCAAGCTCCTGGTCTTCGCCGCCGCATCGGTGCTCGCCTCGGTCGCGGGCATGGGCTACCTGCTCCTGCAGTCCGGGGCGGCGCCGCGCATCGCGACGGCCGACTTCACGCTCACGCTGCTCGTCATCGTCGTGCTCGGCGGCGCGGGCGCACGCTGGGGCGCGATCGTGGGCGGTATCGTCTACACACTGCTCGACCAGCGCCTGACGGCGCTCGCCGGGTCGGACGCGATCGCCGCCCTGCCCGACCTCCTCCGGATTCCGCTGTCCGAGCCGCTCTTCATCCTGGGCACCCTGTTCGTGCTCGTGGTGCTGTTCCTTCCGGGGGGCATCGCCGGGCTGCCGGCGCGCATCGCCACGGGTCGCCGGCAGGACCGCTCCATCGAGCCGGAGGAGGCCGTCGATGCCTGACGGGCCCTGCACGCTGGGGCGCTGGACCTCGGACCGAGCCCGCACCGCCCCCGACGCGGTCGCGGTCGACGACCGGGGCGTGGCGCTGACCTACCGCGAGCTCGACGAGCGCGCCGCACGGCTCGCCGCGGCGTTCCGGGCGGCCGGGTTCGCGATCGGCGACCGCGTCGCCACGATCACGGGCAACAGCGCCGACCACGTCGTGCTCTTCTTCGCCTGCGCGAAGGCCGGGCTCGTGCTCGTGCCGCTGTCGTGGCGCCTGTCGCCGCGCGAGCTCTCCGAGCAGCTCGAGATTGCCGACCCGGTGCTGCTGCTCGTCGAGGACGAGTTTCAGACGCTCTCGCGGGCGACGCTGGGGCGGCTCGCCCGGCGCATCCCGGTCGCCCCGCTCGGCGCGCACGGCGTCGAGCAGCGCGTGCCGCACCCGGGCGCCCGTGGCGAGGCGCCCGCGACCCGCACCGAGGTGCGCGACGACGACACCCTGCTCATCGTGTTCACGTCGGGCACGACCTCCCGCCCCAAGGGCGCGATGCTCACGCACGCGAACTGCTTCTGGACGAACCTGTCGCTGTCGAAGACGATCGCGATCGCCGAGCACGACGTGGTGCTCTCGGTCATGCCGCAGTTCCACGTGGGCGGCTGGAACATCCAGCCCCTGCTGGCCTGGTGGTCCGGCGCGACCGTGGTGCTCGAGCGCACGTTCGACCCGGGCCGTGTACTGCGGCTCGTCGCCGAGCACGGCATCACGACCATGATGGGCGTTCCCGCCAACTACCTCTTCCTCGCGCAGCACCCCGACTTCGCGCACACCGACCTGTCGAGCCTCGGCCACGCGGTCGTGGGCGGCGCCCCGATGCCGCCGGCGCTGCTGCGCACCTGGCACGCCCGGGGCGTCGCGCTGACCCAGGGCTACGGCCTCACCGAGGCGTCGCCGAACGTGCTCTGCCTGCCCGACCGGGAGGCGCGCGAGCGCGTCGGCTCGGCCGGCCTGCCGTACGCCCACGTCGACGTCGAGGTCGCCGATCCGGCGACCGGCGAACTGCTCGAGGGCGCCGCCGAGGGCGAGCTCCTGGTCTCGGGTCCGGGCGTCTTCGCGGGCTACTTCCGCGACCCGGATGCCACGGCCGCGGCGCTCCGCACCGGCCGACTGCACACGGGCGACCTCGTGCGCCGCGACGCCGACGGCTACTTCACGATCGTCGACCGGCTGACCGACGTCTACATCTCGGGCGGCGAGGGCGTGTCGCCCGCGGAGGTCGAGTCGGTCCTCATCGCGCACCCCGCGGTCGCCGACGTCGCGGTCGTCGGCGTGCCCGACGAGCGCTGGGGCGAGGTGGGCTCGGCGTGGGTGGTGCTCCGGCCCGGTGCGATCACGGATGCCGCCGAGCTCGCCGAGTTCGCGAGGGGCTCGCTCGCGGGCTACAAGGTCCCGCGCGACATCCGCTTCATCGACGAGATCCCGCGATCCACCGCGGCGAAGACGCTCCGGCGGGTGCTCGCGGCGCGGGCGGTGGCGGAGTCGCGCGACGCCGTCGCGCCCCGCGCGGGCGGCGCGGTCGCCGGCGCGAGTGCCGGCGCCGGTTCCGGCCAGGCGGACGGAGCCCGCGCATGAGCGCCGCGCCCCGCACCGCGCGCGGCGAGCAGACCCGCCGGCGGATCCTCGAGGCCGCCGAGCACGTGTTCGCCGAGCACGGCTACACCGAGTCGTCCGTCTCGCGCATCACCGAGCGCGCGGGCGTCGGGCAGGGCACGTTCTACCTGTACTTCGACTCCAAGCTCGACGTCTTCGACGAGCTCGTCGAGGACCTCAACCACCGGGTGCGGCAGGCGATGAGCGCGGGCGCCGCAGGTGCCCGCACGCGCCTCGAGGCCGAGCGCGAGGGCTTCGCGGCGTTCTTCCGGTTCACGGCCGAGCATCCGGCGCTCTACCGGGTGATCCGCGAGGCGGAGTTCGTCTCGCCGGGGGCGCTGCGCCTGCACTACACGCGCATCGTCGAGGGCTACATCGACGGGCTCAAGCAGGCGCAGGAGGGCGGCGAGATCTCGGACATCGACCCGACCGTGGCCGCGTGGGCGCTCATGGGCATCGGGGAGATGATCGGCATGCGATGGGTGCTCTGGGGCAACGGCGAGGGTGGGCCCGGCGATGACGCCGACCCGACCGCGTCGGGCACCGACGCGGTGCCCGAGCACGTGCTCGACGAGATGATGCGATTCATCGGCGGCGCCCTCGGACGGGGCGACCGCCGCAGCGAAGGGGAGGACTCATGACGGCACCGACCGGGTCGACGGCACCGACCGGATCGACCGCACTGGCCGGACGGCGGGCGATCGTCACCGGGGGAGCGAGCGGCATCGGCCTCGCGTGCGCGGAGGCGTTCGCCGCGGCCGGCGCGCACGTCACGATCGCCGACCTCGACGGCGAGGCGGCGTCCGCGGCGGCGGATCGCATCGGCGGCGAGGCCTGGCAGGTCGACCTCGGCGACACGGCCGCGCTCGCGGACCTCGGCCTCGAGGCCGACATCCTGGTCAACAACGCGGGCATCCAGCACGTGCGCCCGATCGAGGAGTTCGAGCCCGAGCGGTTCTCGTTGATCCTCCGCATCATGCTCGAGGCGCCGTTCCTGCTCATCCGTGCGGTGCTGCCCGGCATGTACGAGCGCGGCTGGGGGCGCGTCATCAACCTCTCGAGCGTGCACGGACTGCGCGCCTCGCCGTACAAGTCCGCCTACGTCTCGGCCAAGCACGGCCTCGAGGGGCTCTCCAAGGTCACGGCGCTCGAGGGCGGCCCGCACGGTGTCACGTCGAACTGCGTGAACCCCGGTTACGTGCGCACGCCGCTCGTCGAGCGGCAGATCGCCGACCAGGCGAGGGTGCACGGGATCCCCGAGGCCGACGTCGTCGAGAAGGTCATGCTCACGGAGTCCGCCATCAAGCGACTCGTCGAGCCGGTCGAGGTCGCGAGCCTCGTGGGGTGGCTGGCGAGCGACGACGCCCGCATGGTGACCGGCGCGAGCTACACCATGGACGGCGGATGGAGCGCCCGATGACCGGCCCCGCGGCGGGCACCGCCGGACACGCGTCGCCCGTCCCGTGCTCCGCGCCCGTGCGGGGCGGCGAGCTCGCGGGCGGCCAGTGGCGACCGGATGCCGCGGGCACCCCGCTCCTCGCCGTCCACGGCATCACCGCGAGTCACCGGGCCTGGCATCACGTCGCCGACGCCCTGCCTGGGCGCCGGATCGTGGCATCCGACCTCCGCGGGCGCGGGCGTTCGGCCCACCTGCCCGGTCCGTGGTCGCTCCGCGACCATGCCGACGATCAGGTCCGACTGCTCGACGCGCTCGGCATCGACCGCGCGTTCGTCGTCGGCCACTCGATGGGCGCGTTCGTCTCAGTGCGGCTCGCGGCGGCGCACCCCGACCGCGTGGCGGGCGTGGTGCTCGTCGACGGCGGGCTGCCGATCCCGCACCCCGACGGGCTGCCGCCCGAGGAGGTCGCCGCGGCCGTGCTCGGCCCGGCGATCGCCCGGCTCGAGATGCGCTTCGCCGACGGCGACGCCTACGCCGACTTCTGGAGGGCGCACCCGGCGATCGGCCCCGCGTGGGACGAGCGCGTCGCCGACTACGTCGCCTACGACCTCGTCGGTGCCGAGCCGGAGTTGCGCTCCTCGTCGGTCGCCGAGGCCGTCGGGCAGAACGTGCTCGAGCTCGACGGCAGCGACGGCTACGAGGACGACCTGCTCGCGCTGCCCGCGCCCGTCGACTTCCTCCGCGCCGAGCGAGGACTCCTCGACCAGCCGGAGGCCCTGTACCCTCGCGAACGGGTGGCGGCGTTCGCAGAACGGATGCCGGCGCTCCGCGTCACCGAGGTCGCGGGGCTCAACCACTACACGATCGTCATGACGGATGCGGGTGCCGCGCAGGTCGCCGCGGTGCTCGCGCCGCGGCTCGCCGTGGCGGATGCCGCGGCATCCGTCGGACATCGCTGACACGAACACCGTCGCTGACGAGGAGGTCACACGATGACACTGGACAAGACCGTCGGATCGGCCGCTGAGGCGGTCGCCGACATCCCGGACGGCGCGTCGCTCGCCGTGGGCGGGTTCGGGCTCTGCGGCATCCCCATGGTGCTGATCGACGCACTGCTCGAACGGAAGGTCGGCGACCTGTCGGTCGTCTCGAACAACTGCGGGGTCGACGACTGGGGGCTCGGCGTGCTGCTCGGCGCAGGGCTGATCCGCAAGATGACCTCGTCGTACGTCGGCGAGAACAAGGAGTTCGAGCGGCAGTACCTCTCGGGCGAGCTCGAGCTCGAGCTGACGCCGCAGGGCACGCTCGCCGAGAAGCTGCGTGCCGGCGGCGCGGGCATCGCCGCGTTCTTCACGCAGACCGGCGTCGGCACGCAGGTCGCAGAGGGCGGGCTGCCGCAGAAGTACGCCGCCGACGGGTCGATCGCGGTCGCCTCGAAGCCCAAGCCCGTGCAGTCGTTCCAGGTGCGCGGCGAGGAGCACGAGTTCGTGCTCGAGGAGGCCATCACGACCGACTTCGCGCTCGTGCACGCGCTGAAGGGCGACCGGCACGGCAACCTCGTCTTCGACAAGTCGGCCCGGAACTTCTCGCCGCTCGCGGCGATGGCCGGCCGGATCTGCATCGCCGAGGTCGAGGAGCTCGTCGAGCCCGGCGAGATCGACCCGGACCTGGTGCACCTGCCCGGCATCTTCGTCGACCGGATCGTCGAGGTCGGCCGGGACGTGGAGAAGCGGATCGAACGGCGCACCGTGCGACAGGTCGACGAGACGGCGGAGGGGAACTGAGATGGCGCTCACCAGGCTGGAGATGGCCGCGCGCGCGGCGAAGGAGCTCGCCGACGGTTCGTACGTGAACCTCGGCATCGGCCTGCCGACGCTCGTGCCGAACTACGTGCCCGACGGGGTGACGGTCGTGCTGCAATCCGAGAACGGCATCCTCGGCGTCGGCCCGTACCCGACCGAGGACCAGGTCGACCCCGACCTCATCAACGCCGGCAAGGAGACCGTCACGGTCCTGCCCGGTGCGGCGTACTTCGACTCGGCCACGAGCTTCGGCATGATCCGCGGCGGCAAGGTCGACGCGGCCATCCTCGGCGCCATGCAGGTGTCGAAGGACGGCGACCTGGCGAACTGGATGATCCCCGGCAAGATGGTCAAGGGCCCCGGCGGCGCGATGGACCTCGTGCACGGCGCCCGCCGCCGCATCGTGCTGATGGAGCACGTCGCCAAGGACGGCTCGCCGAAGATCGTCGACTCGTGCTCGCTGCCGCTGACCGGCAGGGGCGTCGTCGACCGGATCATCACCGACCTCGCGGTCATCGATGTGACGCCCGACGGCCTGAGGCTCGTCGAGGTCGCCCCCGGCGTCACCGTCGACGAGGTCGTGCAGAAGACGCAGCCCCCGCTCGACACCGGCGCCGTCGCAGCCCCGGCGGTCGAGTAGGCCCGCCAGGGCCCTCTCGAGACCCACCCCGCGAAAGGATCCGTCATGGTCGACACCATCCTCCCCGGCATCACCGCACTCTCGGTGACCACGCCGCGCTACACCGCCCAGGTGCTCGAACGGCCCGCCGATGCGGCGGCCGGCGCGGCACGCACCGTGCTGTTCGTCCACGGAAACGTGTCGTCATCGCTGTTCTGGCAGCCCACGATGCTCGCGCTCCCGGGAGACGTGCGCGCGCTCGCCGTGGACCTCCGCGGCTTCGGCGGCAGCGAGGTGCTCCCCGTCGACGCCGCGCGCGGTCTCGGCGACTTCGCCGAGGACCTCGCGTCGGCGATCGCCGAGGTCGGCCTCGCCGACGTCCACCTCGTGGGCTGGAGCATGGGCGGCGGCGTCGTGCTGCAGGCGCTGCTCGAGCACGAGCTGTCCGTGGCGTCCGTCACGCTCGTGAACCCCGTCTCGCCCTACGGCTTCGGGGCGACGGATGCCACGGGAGAGCTGCTCACGGCGGACGCGGCCGGCTCGGGCGGCGGGGGAGCGAACCCCGACTTCATCGCCCGGCTGCGCGACGGCGACCGCAGTGCCGACGCACCGTCGTCGCCGCGCTCGGTCTACCTGGGCACGTACGTGACGCCCGGCTTCACCTCCGAGCACGACGACCTCTGGGTCGAGTCGATGCTCACGACCGCGATCGGCGAGGGCAACTACCCGGGCGACTCGCGGGCCTCGGAGAACTGGCCGGGGTTCGCGCCGGGCGACCGTGGCGTGCTGAACACGATGGCGCCGACCCGCTTCGATGTGAGCGGCATCGTCGACCTCCCCGCGAAGCCTCCGATCCTCTGGATCCGCGGCGCGAACGACGTCATCGTCTCCGACACGTCGTTGTTCGACCTCAACAACCTCGGTGCGCTCGGCGTCATCCCGGGATGGCCGGGCGCCGAGGTGGCCCCGCCGCAGCCGATGATCGCGCAGACACGGGCGGTGCTCGAGCGCTACGCCGAACGCGGCGGGTCGTACCGCGAGGCGGTGTTCGCGGCATCCGGCCACTCGCCACTGCTCGAGGAGCCCGAGCGATTCGTCGCCGAGCTCATCGCGCAGCTCGACGGCGAGAGCACCGCGGCCGCCTGATCCGGAGGGTCGATACCGTTTCGTGACGCGGGGGTGCGCTGGTGGGCGTGCCTCCGCTGCCATACTCGGTGAACGGTTCCCCGCCACGCATCCGACAGGAGCCAAGATGTCCCGAACCCACCCCCTCGCCCGTCGATCCAGCCTTCGTGCGGTGCTCGCCATGCCCGTCGTCGTCGTCGGGCTCATGCTGGGCGGATGCGCCGTCGGCCCGATCACGGTGACGTCCCCGACGCCGGAGCCGACCGCCTCGACGGAACCGGCCGCCGAGCCGGAGCCGCTGACGACCGTCGTCGCCGCCGTCATCCGGCCCGAATCCCTCGAGCTCCGCGATGCCGATGGGGCCGTCGTCGTGGGCGTGGACTACCTGGCACCGAGTGCCGACGCGGTCGTGACGCTCACGTCGCTCCTCGAGGAGGAGGCGACGACCGAGGAATTCCCGGGCAGCGGCCACTTCCCGCCCACGACCGTCCACCGCTGGGAGGGCATCGAGCTGTGGGAGCAGCGATACGTCGACGAATGGGCCGACACCGAACGCTCCCTCGCGCGACCGGAGTTCATGGTGCGGCTCGTCGCAGCGGAGGCGTCCGGCATCGACCTCGCCACATCGGACGGTCGGCACGTCGGCGACGCCTGGGCGGAGCTCATCGCGGAGCCCGACATCCACACGGTGGCCTCTGGCTGCTCCGGTCCCTATCTGGACTTCGTCGAGGTCCCGGATCGTCATTCGCAGGTCACGGGCACGACGATGAAGGTCAGTGTCGAGTTCGATCCGACCACCGACGAAGCGGCGATCGGGTCGGTCAGCGCGCCGATGCCGGTCTTCGAGGACGCCTGCGCCTGAGAGCGCCCCGCCTCGGCGGCGAGGGCCGGCGACCGGACGTCGCGGCGCCGGTCGCAGTGGCGGGCCGTCGGCGCGCCACCCCTCGCGCGATGCGGCCGACGCCGGGCAGGATGGGTCGGACCGCCGACCGAGGGGGGTGCCATGCAACCGGTGGATCCGCGCGACCCGCGCAAGCCCGCCAGGCTCACCGAGATCACGCCGCGCGCGTGGAGGTACGTGGCGCGTCGGACCATCCGGGAGTTCATCGACGACGAGTGCGTGGACACGGCCTCGGCCCTGACCTTCTGGGGCACGCTGGCGCTGTTCCCGGGTCTGCTCGCCGTCACCTCGCTGCTCGCGCTCATCGGGCAGGACGGACGGGCGATCCGCGAACTGCTCGACCTCGCGCAGCAGGTCTCCCCGGGTGCGGCCCTCGACGTCGTCGCCGAGCCGCTGCGGACCTTCGCCGGGTCCCGGGCGGCCGGTATCGGCTTCGTCACGGGTCTCGCGATCGCCCTCTGGTCGGCGTCGGGCTACATCGCAGCCTTCACGCGCGCGATGAACAGGATCTACGAGGTCGAGGAGGGGCGGCCGTTCTGGAAGCTGCGCCCGTACCAGCTGCTCCTCACCGTCGCCGCGATCCTGCTCGTCGCGATCGTCGCCGCGATCCTCGTCGTCTCCGGACCGGTGACGGACGCCCTCGGCTCGCTGCTGGGACTCGGCGAATCCGTCCGCACGGTGTGGGAGGTCGCCAAGTGGCCGCTGCTCGCCTTCGTGGTCGTGCTCGTCGTCGCCTTGCTGTACCAGGCGACGCCGAACGTGCGGCAACCTCGCTTCCGCTGGATCAGCCTCGGCGCACTGCTCGCGATCGCCCTGCTCGTCATCGCCTCGGCCGGGTTCGCGCTCTACGTCGCGAACTTCTCCAACTACGACCGCACCTACGGCTCGCTCGCCGGCATCGTGGTCTTCCTGCTGTGGCTCTGGATCTCGAACAGCGCGTTGCTGCTCGGTGCGGAGTTCAACGCCGAACTGGAGCGTGCGCGTCAACTCCAGGCGGGCATCCCCGCCGAGGAGCGGATGAACCTGCCCCGCCGCGAGACCAGCCGGCTCGAGAGCACGGAGGAGGCGGAATGGCGCGACCGCCGGCTCGGGCGCGCTATCCGGCGGGAGGCCGACACCCCGGGCGACGACGACGCCGTCGGCTGAGAGCGTCGCCGGGCGGGACTGCGCGACCGCGAGACATCCGTTCGATGGAGGTGCCGCCCAGCGGCGCCGCCGTAGACTCGAGACCGTGCCTGCAGTGAATCTCGGAATGCCCAAGGTCCCCGAAGTCCTCGCGCCCCGGCGCAAGTCCCGGCAGATCAAGGTGGGCAAGGTGCTCGTTGGAGGCGACGCACCCGTGAGCGTGCAGTCGATGACCACGACCCCGACGCCGAACATCAACGCCACCCTCCAGCAGATCGCAGAGCTCACCGCGTCCGGCTGCGACATCGTGCGCGTCGCGGTGCCGAGCCGCGACGACGCCGAGGCCCTGCCGATCATCGCGAAGAAGAGCCAGATCCCGGTCATCGCCGACATCCACTTCCAGCCGAACTACGTCTACGCGGCGATCGACGCCGGATGCGCGGCGGTCCGCGTGAACCCGGGCAACATCCGCAAGTTCGACGACCAGGTCGGCGAGATCGCGCGTCGCGCGAGGGAGGCCGGGGTCTCGATCCGCATCGGCGTCAATGCCGGCTCGCTCGACCCGCGACTGCTGCAGAAGTACGGCAAGGCGACCCCCGAGGCGCTCGTCGAGTCGGCCGTCTGGGAGGCGAGCCTCTTTGAGGAGCACGACTTCCACGACTTCAAGATCTCGGTCAAGCACAACGACCCCATCGTCATGGTGAAGGCGTACCGCATGCTCGCCGAGCGCGGCGACTGGCCGCTGCACCTCGGCGTCACCGAGGCCGGCCCGGCCTTCCAGGGCACGATCAAGTCGGCGACCGCCTTCGGCATCCTCCTCGGCGAGGGCATCGGCGACACCATCCGCGTCTCGCTGTCGGCCCCGCCCGTCGAGGAGGTCAAGGTCGGCCTGCAGATCCTGCAGTCGCTGAACCTCCGCGAGCGCAAGCTCGAGATCGTCTCGTGCCCGTCGTGCGGCCGTGCGCAGGTCGACGTGTACAAGCTCGCCAACGACGTGACCGACGGGCTCGAGGGCATGAGCGTGCCGCTCCGCGTCGCCGTGATGGGCTGCGTCGTGAACGGGCCCGGCGAGGCGCGCGAGGCCGACCTCGGTGTCGCATCGGGCAACGGCAAGGGGCAGATCTTCGTCAAGGGCGAGGTCATCAAGACGGTGCCCGAGGCCGAGATCGTGCAGACGCTCATCGACGAGGCGAACCGCATCGCCGATGAGATGGGCGCCGACGCGCCGGTCGGCGCGCCGACGGTCGTCACCTCCTAGGCGAGGGATGCCCGGCGGCGGATGCCGCAAGCCCTGTCCGCACCCGTCCGGCGCACGTAGTCTGGCCGCCACGGGCGTCCCGAGCGGCGCCGACGGAGGGGGAGACGATGAGCGGCGAGAAGCAGTACGAGTACCCGGACGAAGCGGGCTACCCCGACGGCACCGGCACGCTCGATGAGGGCGTCGGCCACGACGCCGTGGCGGAGGGAGGCGCGGGCGGTGCCGGTGATGCCGGCACCGACGCCGACGAGGCCGATGCGGCGGAGTCCGAGCTGAACGAGTTCGCGATGGAGGACGAGGAGGACCTCGACGGGAACGTGTGACCGCGCGGCGCAGCGCCGGGAGTCCGAACGGCGCGCGGAGGCGGCATCCGCTCGTCAGTAGAATCTTCGGGTGCCCACACGCCTGACGAACTTCTTCCTCCGCACGCTCCGCGAAGACCCGGCCGACGCCGAGGTCGCGAGCCACAAGCTGCTCGTGCGCGCCGGCTACATCCGCCGCCAGGCGCCTGGGGTGTTCGCGTGGCTGCCGCTCGGCCTGCGCGTCAAGGCGAAGATCGAGCGCGTCGTCCGCGAGGAGATGGAGCGCGCGGGGGCGCACGAGGTGCACTTCCCCGCGCTGCTGCCGCGCGAGCCCTACGAGCAGACCGGCCGTTGGACCGAGTACGGCGACGCCCTGTTCCGCCTGAAGGACCGCAAGGACGCCGACTACCTGCTCGCGCCCACGCACGAGGAGGTCTTCACGCTGCTCGTGAAGGACCTCTACTCCTCGTACAAGGAACTGCCGCTCACGATCTACCAGATCCAGGACAAGTACCGCGACGAGGCGCGGCCGCGGGCCGGCCTCCTGCGCGGTCGCGAGTTCACGATGAAGGACGCCTACTCGTTCGACGTGAGCGACGCGGGGCTCGACGCGAGCTACCAGGCCCAGCGCGACGCCTACGAGCGCATCTTCACCCGGCTCGGCCTCGACTACGTCATCGTGAAGGCGGATGCCGGCGCCATGGGCGGCTCGAAGAGCGAGGAGTTCCTGCACCCGACGCCGGTCGGCGAGGACACGTTCGTTCGCTCGGCGGGCGGCTACGCGGCCAACGTCGAGGCGTTCACGACCGTGGCGCCCGAGCCGATCCCGTTCGACGGGCTGCCGTCGGCCGAGATCCTCGACTCGCCGAACACCCCGACCATCGCGACCCTCGTCGACCTCGCGAACCTCGAGTACCCGCGCCCCGACGGTCGCGACTGGACCGCGGCCGACACGCTGAAGAACGTCGTGCTCGCGCTCACCCACCCCGACCACACGCGCGAGATCGTGGTCGTCGGCATCCCCGGCGACCGCGAGGTCGACGCGAAGCGCGTCGAGGTGGCGTTCGCGCCCGCCGAGGTCGAGCCGGCGACCGACGAGGACTTCGCCAAGCACCCCGGCCTCGTGAAGGGCTACATCGGACCGTGGTCGCCCGAGGGCCCCGTGCTCGGCGCCGAGTCCTCGACCGGCATCCGCTTCCTCGTCGACCCGCGGATCGTCGACGGCACCGAGTGGATCACCGGAGCCAACCTCGACGAGAAGCACGTCTTCGGGCTCGTCGCCGGCCGCGACTTCGTCGCCGACGGCACCATCGAGGCCGCGAGCGTGCGCGAGGGCGACCCGGCACCGGATGGCTCGGGGCCGGTCGAGCTCGCCCGCGGCATGGAGATCGGCCACGTGTTCCAGCTCGGCCGCAAGTACGCCGAGGCGCTCGGCCTCAAGGTGCTCGACGAGAACGGCAAGCTCGCGACCGTCACGATGGGGTCCTACGGCATCGGCGTGACGCGCATCCTCGCGATCATCGCCGAGCTGCACAACGACGACAAGGGGCTCGTGTGGCCCGAGTCCGTCGCCCCGTTCGACGTGCACGTGCTCGCGACCGGCAAGGACGCCGCGGCCTTCGAGGCCGCCGAGCGGGTCGTGGCCGACCTCGAGGCGGCGCGGTTCGAGGTGCTCTTCGACGACCGCCCGAAGCTGTCGCCGGGCGTGAAGTTCGCCGACGCCGAGCTCATCGGCGTGCCGAAGATCGTGATCGCGGGGCGCGGCGTCGCCGACGGCGTGGTCGAGGTCTGGGATCGTGCCACGGGCGAGCGCACGAGCGTGCCGATCGACGGCGTCCGCGAGGCGCTCGGCAGCTGAGGCCCTCGATCCCGACGTGACGAGGGCCGGTACGGATGATCCGTACCGGCCCTCGTGCATGCGGCATCCGCCTACATGCGCGCGTATCGCGCGCGCGCGAAGCAGAAGACGCCGTAGATGATGAGACCGGCGCCGACGAGCCAGAGGATGATCGTGCCGAAGGGCAGCTCGGCGAGGCTCTTCAGCGCGGCATCGAGCCCGCCGGCCTTCTCGGCGTCGTGCGTCAGCGAGGCGACGACGAACAGCACGCCGACCACGCCGATCGCGATGCCCTTGGCGATGTAGCCGACGGTGCCGAAGGTCACGATGCCCTTGCGCGCCGTGCCCGCCGGGAGCGCGAGGTGCTTCTCGAACCGCTTCGTCGCGCCGCGGTAGACGAACGCCACGCCGACGCCGATCACGATGAGCCCGATGAGGACGAGGAGGAAGACGCCGCCCGGCGTCGCGAGGAGCTGGGCGCTGAGGCTCTGCGTCGACTGGTCGGAGTTCGAACTGCCTCCGCGCGCATAGACGATCGCCGTGATGCCGATCGAGATGTAGGCGATCGCGGTGCCGACGTACTTGACCCGGTAGCCCCACTTCTTCTTCGTGTCGGGGTCGCGGACGAGGAACGCCTCCGTCACCTGCCAGATCGCGAGTGCGAACAGTCCGATCGCGATCACCCAGAGCAGGACGAGCCCGAAGGGCAGGCTGGCGAGCTGCTGCATGGCCCCGCCCTGGTCGGCCTCGCCACCGGCCCCCTGGGCCACCGAGATCGCGATGCCGCCGATCACGATGTGGACGATGCCGAGCACGACGTATCCGATGCGTGCGGCGGTGCGGAATGCCTTGGAGTTCTGTGCCGCGTCGGCCGCGGCCTTGCCGGTATCGGTCATCATGCTCGCAGCGTAGCGATGCCGCGGTGTAGCGAGCGAGGCCCCCGTTCCCGCTTGCGCACGGCCGTCGCGCGGTGGTATCCGCGGGCGCGGGCGCGGGCGGCGTCGCACCGGGCATCGAGCACAGCGGGATCCGGCGCCGCGCGGACCGCGGGTCGGTTCCCGGATCGGTCGCCGCGCGTTCACCCGGGCGATGCCGTGGCGTCGGGCGCGGGTCATCCGGCACCGACAGGCTCGGCGCGACCCTCCGGCCCGACGGGCGGGCCGCCGCGCACTGAACGAGGAGCATCCATGACCATCCCCGAACTCCGCCTGACCCCCGTCTCGCACGCGATCGGCAAGCGCTCGCCGGTGACCTGCCGCCTGAAGTGCGCCGACGCGTGCCTCGGCCCGGAGTGCAACACCTCCGCGAACGCGCACTTCCGCGACATCGCCTCGCAGGCCATCTCGCGCCGCTCGGTGCTCGGCCTCGGTGTCGCCGGCGCCATCGGCCTGGTCTTCGGCGGCGCCGCGGGCGGCGGGAACGTCGGCCCGGCGTTCGCGGCGAAGCCCGGCGCCGCGGGCCTCGGCTTCGACCCGATCGCGCCCGTCGGTCGCTACGTCGACGACTTCACGGTGCCCGCCGGCTACCGCTGGCAGCCGATCATCCGCTGGGGCGACCCGCTGTTCTCGTCGGTCCCGGCATTCGACTTCGACCACCAGACCGCCGCGGCGCAGGCCGGGCAGTTCGGCTACAACAACGACTACCTCGACATCATCGCCGACCCGAGCGGGAAGACCGGCGTGCTCGTGACCAACCACGAGTACGTGAACCCGGAGCTGATGTTCGCCCCGACGACCGACCCCGACGAGCTGCGGGCGCGCAGCGAGGTCTTCAAGGCCGCGATGGGCATGGCCGTCGTCGAGCTGAAGCGCGAGCGCGTCGGCGACCCGTGGACGTACGTCGTCGACGGCAGGCGCAACCGCCGCGTGACCGTCGAGACCACCTTCGAGCTGACCGGGCCCGCCGCGGGCTCCGACCTCGTGAAGACCGCCGCCGACCCCGAGGGGCGGTGGGTGAAGGGCACGCTCGGCAACTGCGCCGGCGGCACCACGCCGTGGGGCACCGTGCTCTCCGGCGAGGAGAACTTCAACGGCTACTTCGCCTGGGCCGCCGACACCGCCGAGCAGCGCCGCTACAGCAGCCGATCGACGACCTCGACCGAGACCGGCTGGGAGCGGTACGACGCACGCTTCGACGCGCACGACCCCGGATACGTGAACGAGCCGAACCGCTTCGGCTACATCGTGGAGATCGACCCGAGCGACCCGACGTCGACGCCGCTGAAGCACACCGCGATGGGGCGCTTCAAGCACGAGGGCGCCAACGTCACCGTCGCCGAGGACGGCCGCGTCGTGGCCTACATGGGCGACGACGAGCGCAACGACTACCTCTACAAGTTCGTGTCGAAGGGTCGCTACACCGCGGCGACCTCGACCGCGGCGCGCAAGCGGAACATGCGACTCCTGAGCGAGGGCGACCTGTTCGTCGCGAAGTTCTCGGGCAACTCGCCCGCGGCCGAGATCACCGGCTCGGGCGAGCTCCCGGGTGACGGCGCGTTCGACGGCGTCGGCGAGTGGATCGCGCTCACGCGCGGCGGCGAGAGCGTCGTCCCGGGCATGACCACCGAGCAGGTCCTCGTCTACACCCGCCTCGCCGCCGATCTCGTGGGGGCCACCAAGATGGACCGCCCGGAGGACGTCGAGCCGAACCCGCTGACCGGCAAGGTGTACCTCGCGCTCACGAACAACTCCAACCGCGCCATGGTCGGCGGCCCCGCCGTCGACGAGGTCAACCCGATCACGGGCAACCGCTTCGGCCACGTCGTGGAGATGACCGAGACGGCCGGCCAGGCCGGTGAGACGTTCGGCTGGAGCATCCTGCTCCTCTGCGGCGACCCCGCGGTGACCGGGTACACCTACTTCGCCGGCTTCCCGAAGGAACTCGTGTCGCCGATCTCGTGCCCCGACAACGTCGCGTTCGACTCCGAGGGCAACCTCTGGATCTCGACCGACGGCCAGCCGAGCACGATCGGCTACAACGACGGCCTGTTCCGCGTGCCGCTCGAGGGCGACCAGCGCGGCAACGTGCAGCAGTTCCTCGCCGTGCCGCGGGAGGCCGAGACCTGCGGCCCCGTGATCCACGACCGTGAGGGCCTCGTGTTCGTCGCGGTCCAGCACCCGGGCGAGAACGGCGCCGTCGGGGCGCAGACCTCGCTCTTCCCCGACTACGTCCAGCAGCACTCCGGCGACAAGGTCGCCGCGCCGCGGCCGTCCGTCGTGCAGGTCTGGCAGGGCTGAGCCGGCCGGTCGCGCAGGCGGTGACGGATGCCACGCGGCATCCGTCACCGCCCTTCGCCGCGTGCGCGTCGCGCGCCGCTACTCCTCGTGGTGCACGTGGTCCCGGTGCTTCGACGCCTGGCGCTTCGCCGTCGCGACATCGATGGGGCCCGTGACCGAGCGTTCGTCGACCCAGCACTCGATGCCCGAGACATCCGGGAGCAGGTCGCGGGTGAACACGGGGTCGCGGCCCTGACGCCGCTGATGCGTGTAGTCGCGCAGCAATCGGAATGCCACGCCCGACAGCAGAGCGATCGCGATGAGGTTGACGAGCGCCATGAGGCCCATCACCCCGTCGGCGGTGTTCCAGACGAGGTCGGATGCCGCGACCGAGCCGACGAAGATCGCGACGACGACGAGCGACCGGTACGTGGTGAGCAGCCAGGGCTTCGGGGAGATGAACTCGATGTTCGACTCCCCGTAGTAGTAGTTGCCGAGGATCGAGCTGAACGCGAGCAGGAACACGACGATCGTGAGCAGGATGCTCGCCCAGGGCCCGAGATTGGCGACCATCGCATCCTGCGTGAGGCCGATCCCGCGCTCCGCGCTCGCGAGGTCGGGGTTCGAGACCAGGATGATGAACGCCGTGATCGAGCAGACGAGGAAGGTGTCGAAGTAGACGCCGAGCGTCTGCACGAGGCCCTGCTTGACGGGATGCGTGACCGCCGCGCTCGCGCCCGCGTTGGGCGCCGAGCCGAGGCCCGCCTCGTTCGAGAACATGCCGCGCTTGACGCCCGTCAGGATGATCGTGCCGAGCGTCGCTCCGACCACCTCGTTGAACCCGAACGCCTCGGTGAAGATGGAGGCGAACACCTCGGGCAGTCGCGTGATGTTCAGGGCGACGATGATGAGGCCGACGAGCAGGTAGATGAGCGCCATGAGCGGCACGACCGCCTGGGTCACGTGCGCGATGCGGCGGACGCCGCCGAAGACGACGAGGCCGGTGAGCACCGCGAGCACGGCCCCGGCGACCCAGGCGATCCACTCGCCGCCGCCGTCGGGCGCGACCGCGCCCGTCAGCGAGGCGCTGATCGTGTTCGCCTGCAGCGACGAGAACGCGAACGGGAAGCAGACGATGAGGATGACGGCGAACAGGATGCCGGCCCAGCGGGCCTTGAGCCCGCGCTCGATGTAGTACGCCGGCCCGCCGCGGAAGCCGTCCTTGTCGCGGACCTTGAAGAGCTGGCCGAGGCTGGACTCGACGAACGCGGAGGCGCCGCCGATGAAGGCCATGAGCCACATCCAGAAGATGGCACCCGGTCCGCCGATCGCGATCGCCGTGCCGACGCCGGCGATGTTGCCGACGCCGACGCGCGAGGCCGCGGAGATCGTGAACGCCTGGAACGCCGACACCGACTGCGGTTCGCCGGACTCGTCGCGCGGCGTCCTGTCGGTGAGGGTCCGGAACATCTCGGGGATGAGGCGGAACTGCACGACGCCCGAGCGCACCGTGAAGTAGAGGCCGAGCAGCACCACCACGGGCAGCACGATCCAGGTCCAGAGCATGTCGCCCGCGGCGAGCACGAGGTCGTTGAGCGCGTCCATCCGCACAGCATGGCAGGCGACGCGAGCGAACCTCGGGAAATCGGCGGTTCGGCGTGGTCGACGGGCGTCCCTCAGGTGGTGGCGGAGCCCGATCGACGCGCGACCACGAGCCGCTCGACCGCGTCGGCGGCGGAGGTCGCGGCATCCGTCGCCCGCAGCCGCTCGCCGAGCACCTGCGCACGCCGGCGCAGGTCGGCGTCGGCGAGGAGCCGGGTGGTTGCGGCGGCGATGCGATCGGCGCGCGCGAAGCGGGGGAGCACCCCGCCGACCCCGGCGCGTTCGATGCTGCGGCCGACCGCCGGCTGGTCGAGCAGCGGATGCATCGGCAGCACCAGGACCGGCACGCCGTGGGCCAGTGCGCGGAACGTCGTCGAGTGCCCGCCGTGCCCGATCAGGAGCGAGGCACGCGCGAAGAGCTCGCCGTGGTCGGCCCGGTCCCGGATCTCGACGTTCGACGGCGTGCGGAGGTCCCGATCCGGCCGGAGCCCGCCCAGGGTCAGGACGGCGCGGACGGGCAGCGCGCCGAGCGCCGTCGCGATGCGCTGGTAGGCATCCGTCTGGCCCGGGAACCACGTGGTCGACAGGCTGACCACGATGAGCGGGGGGCCCGGGTCCGGACGGGCGGGCGTCCCCGTCTCGATCGCCCCCACCCAGGCGGCATCGCCCGACGCCGCAGGGGAGGATCCGGTCGACGCCGGGTCGAGCTCGCGGTCGGAGACGACGAGCCGCAGGTCCGCCCGCCGCCACTCGTCGAGGGGGTCGACGCCGCGGAGTCGGGCGAGCGTGCCCGCCGGTCCGAGCCGATAGGCGCGCTCCCAGAACGACAGGTACGTGTGGAAGAGCGCCGCGGTGGGCACCCCGGCCGTGCGCGCGCCGCGGATCGCCGTCGGCATCAGGCAGTCGATCACCGCCAGGTCGTCTCGCGCGAGCACGTCGGCCGCCTCGCGTTCGAGCGACGGATCGGCGGCGAGCCGACCGGCCTCGCGCGCGGCCCGGGTCATACTGCGCGGTCCGCTGGAGTCCCAGAATCCGATCGACTCCAGCGGTCGGAAGCGGTGCCCCGCCTCCGCCACGCGATCGGCCTGCCGCCGGTGGCCGTGAACGGTCACGCCGTGACCGCGACTCGCGAGCTCGTCCGCGAGGCGCAGTGCGGGAGGCACGTTGCCGCCCGCGTCGACGGTGACGATCGCGATGTCCGGCATGGTGGATCCCTTCCGACGGCCGGCGGGTCAGCCCATGACACCCGACCTGCGGCGGCCCTGTCAACGGGGGCCGCGGCGGATGCCACCCTCGAATGACGGTGGGTCACGCCATCCGCTACTCTTGAGTGTTCCGCCCTCGAGGGGAGGCGGATGAGAGCTGAATAGAGGAGGCCGGAATGGACATCGACCTCAGCGTGCTCCGCATGATGGAGCGCGAGAAGGAGATCCCGTTCGACGAACTGGTGCAGATCATCGAGCAGGCGATCCTGATGGCCTACCTCAAGCACACCAACCCAGCCCAGCACGGGCACGCGAACCCGAAGGGCGCCCGTGCGCACCTCGATCGCAAGACCGGGCACGTGTCGATCTACGTGCCCGAGTACGACGAGGAGGGGAACGTCATCGGCGAGGCCGAGGACTCCCCGAGCGACTTCGGCCGCATCGCGGCGTTCGCCGCGAAGCAGGTCATCAACCAGCGCCTCCGGGACATCGCCGACGACGCCGTCCTCGGCGAGTTCCGCGGCCGCGAGGGCGACATCGTCGCCGGCATCATCCAGCAGGGCCCGAACCCGCGGATGGTGCACATCGACCTCGGCACGGTCGAGGCCATCCTGCCGCCCGAGGAGCAGGTGCCCGGCGAGGAGTACCCCCACGGCCAGCGGATCCGCGTCTACGTCACGAGCGTCGCCAAGGGCGCGAAGGGGCCGTCGATCACGGTCTCGCGGACGCACCCCGCGCTCGTCCGGAAGCTCTTCGCCCTCGAGGTGCCCGAGATCGCCTCCGGCGTCGTCGAGATCGTGTCGCTCGCGCGCGAGGCGGGTCACCGCACGAAGATCGCGGTCCGCGCGAACCAGCCGGGGGTGAACGCGAAGGGCGCGTGCATCGGCGAGCTCGGCCAGCGCGTGCGTGCGGTGACCGCCGAGCTCGGCAGCGAGAAGATCGACATCGTCGACTGGAACGAGGATCTCTCGACCTTCGTCGCCTCGGCGCTGTCGCCGGCCAAGGTCACCAGTGCCTACGTGATCGACGAGAACACCCGCGCCGTGCGTGCGCTGGTGCCCGACTACCAGCTGTCGCTCGCCATCGGCAAGGAGGGCCAGAACGCCCGTCTCGCCGCGAAGCTCACGGGCGCGAAGATCGACATCCAGCCGGACTCGATCCTCGACCAGGCGTGACGCTCGGCCGCGTTCCCGGGGGTTGTCCGGAGACGCACAGGCCGGAGGTGTAGGATGGAACCCGTCAGAACGTGCATCGGATGCCGTTCGCGCGCCCCGCGGTCCTCGCTTCTGAGGGTCGTCGCCCAGCAATCCCGAGTCGTCGCCGATACGTCGGCGGTGCTCCCGGGGCGAGGCGCGTGGCTCCATCCGAGGCTCGAGTGCCTCCGACTCGCCCAGCGACGCCGCGCCTTCGGGCGCGCGCTCCGCGTGACCGGCGAGCTGGACACATCCGATCTGGAGAACAGGCTGAACGGCTAATGGACAACTCATGAGCGGCTCGAAATGAGACCCGTCCGTCATTGATGGTCCCCCCTGTTTCGGGGTGGACCCGGAACAGGAGAGAAGTGGCTGCCAAACCACGCGTACACGAGATCGCCAGCGAGCTCGGCGTCGACAGCAAGGTCGCGCTCGAGAAGCTGAAGGAGATGGGCGAATACGTCAAGGGCCCGTCGTCCTCGATCGAACCCCCCGTCGCACGTCGCCTGCGGGCCGCCCTCGAGGGCGCCGCGGCGAACACGGCCCCAGCGGCGGCACCCAAGCCCGCCGGGGCCAAGCCCGGTCCCAAGCCGGCGCCGAAGCCCGCGGCCGCGCCGCAGGGCGACGCCCCGATGAGCGTCGCCGAGCGCCAGGCCGAGGCCGAGAGGAAGGCGGCCGCTGCGGCCGCCGAGAAGGCCGCGTCCGAGAAGGCCGCACCGGCTGCTCCGGCTGAGGCCGCCGCACCGTCGGCTCCTCGCCCGAGCTCCGCGCCCAAGCCCGGCGCGCCCAAGCCCGCCGACGTCGCGCGCCCCGGCTCGCCGAAGCCCGGCCAGAGCGCTCCGCGTCCGGGCGGCCCGCGCCCCGGCGCGCCGCGCCCCGGCAACAACCCCTACTCGAGCTCGCAGGGCATGGGCCAGCGCCCGAGCCAGCCGCGTCCGGGCAACAACCCGTTCTCGAGCTCGCAGGGCATGGGCCAGCGCCCGAGCCCGGGCAACATCCCGCGGCCGCAGCCTCCTCGTCCCGGTTCGCCGCGCCCCGGCGCGCCGCGTCCCGGTGGCGGCGCCGGCGGCGGTCGTCCGGGAGGCTTCCAGCGTCCCGGCGGCGGTGGCGGCGCGCGTCCCGGCGGCGGCGCCGGCGGCGGCTTCCGTCCGGGCGGGGCGCCCGGCGGCGGCTTCGGCGGCCCGCGTCCCGCGGGCGGCGGCGGTCGCGGTCGCGGTCCCGGCGGCGGTACCGCCGGCGCGTTCGGTCGCGGCGGCGGCAAGAGCAAGGCCCGCAAGTCCAAGCGGACGAAGCGGCAGGAATTCGAGATGCGGGAGGCCCCGTCGCTCGGCGGCGTGAGCGTCCCGCGCGGCGACGGCAACACCGTCATCCGCCTGCGCCGCGGCGCCTCGATCTCGGACTTCGCCGACAAGATCGACGCGAACCCCGGTTCGCTCGTCACGGTGCTCTTCCACCTCGGTGAGATGGCCACGGCGACCGAGTCGCTCGACGAGGCCACCTTCGAGGTGCTCGGCGCCGAGCTCGGCTACAAGATCCAGGTCGTCTCCCCGGAGGACGAGGACCGGGAGCTCCTCGAGGGCTTCGACATCGACCTCGACCAGGAGCTCGAGGACGAGTCGGACGAGGAGCTCGCACCGCGTCCGCCGGTCGTGACCGTCATGGGCCACGTCGACCACGGCAAGACGCGACTGCTCGACGCGATCCGCAGTGCGAACGTGGTCGCCGGCGAGGCCGGTGGCATCACCCAGCACATCGGTGCGTACCAGGTGCACACCGAGCACGAGGGGCTGGACCGCGCCATCACCTTCATCGACACCCCGGGCCACGAGGCGTTCACCGCCATGCGTGCCCGTGGTGCGCAGGTGACCGACATCGCGATCCTCGTGGTCGCGGCCGACGACGGCATCATGCCGCAGACGGTCGAGGCGCTGAACCACGCGCAGTCGGCGAACGTGCCGATCGTGGTCGCGGTGAACAAGATCGACAAGCCCGACGCCAACCCCCAGAAGGTGCGCCAGCAGCTCACCGAGTTCGGCCTCGTGGCCGAGGAGTACGGCGGCGACGTCATGTTCGTCGACGTGTCGGCGCGCGAGAACATCGGCATCCAGGACCTGCTCGACGCGGTCCTGCTGACCGCCGACGCCGGACTCGACCTGCGAGCCAACCCCGACAAGGACGCGCGCGGCGTGGCCATCGAGGCGAAGCTCGACAAGGGTCGCGGCGCCGTCGCGACCGTGCTGATCCAGTCCGGAACGCTGAAGGTCGGCGACGCGATCGTCGCCGGCACGGCCTACGGTCGCGTGCGTGCCATGGCCGACGAGAACGGCGACCCCGTGGTCGCCGCGACGCCGTCGCGTCCCGTCCAGGTGCAGGGCCTCTCGAGCGTCCCGCGTGCGGGCGACACCTTCCTCGTGACCGAGGAGGACCGCACGGCCCGCCAGATCGCCGAGAAGCGCGAGGCCGCCGAGCGGAACGCCCAGCTGGCGAAGGCCCGCAAGCGCATCTCGCTCGAGGACTTCACCCGTGCGCTCGAGGAGGGCAAGGTCGAGGCGCTCAACCTCATCATCAAGGGCGACGTGTCGGGTGCCGTCGAGGCGCTCGAGGAATCGCTCATGAAGATCGAGGTCGACGACTCGGTGCAGCTGCGCATCCTCCACCGCGGTGTGGGCGCCGTCACCGAGAGCGACATCGACCTCGCCACGATCGACAACGCGATCGTGATCGGGTTCAACGTCCGCCCCGACGTGAAGGCGCGCGAGCGCGCCGCCCGCGAGGGCGTGGACGTCCGCTTCTACAACGTCATCTACAACGCGATCGACGACATCGAGAACTCGCTCAAGGGCATGCTCAAGCCCGAGTTCGAAGAGGTGCAGTCGGGTGTCGCCGAGATCCGCGAGGTGTTCCGCTCCTCGAAGTTCGGCAACATCGCCGGTGTCATCGTGCGGTCGGGAACGATCACGCGCAACGCGAAGGCGCGCGTCATCCGCGACGGCGTCGTGGTCGGCGACAACCTCGCGATCGAATCGCTCCGCCGGTTCAAGGACGACGTCACCGAGGTCCGCACGGACTTCGAGGCGGGCATCGGCCTCGGCAAGTACAACGACATCCAGGTCGGCGACGAGATCGAGACCATCGAGATGCGCGAGAAGCCGCGGGCCTAGGCCCTCGGTGCGGGGCCCTGTTCGTCGACACGATGAGCGGGGCCCCGACCCCTCCACCAGAACCGAAGGAACCGTCCCCGGCCGAGCCCGCAGCAGCGGCATCCGGGGCGGAACGGAAAGGCAGGCCATCATGGCCGATCCGCAGCGGGCCAGGAAGATGGCCGACCGCATCAAGGAGATCGTCGCGCGACGCCTCGACAAGGGGCTCCGCGACCCGCGCCTCGGGTTCGTCACGATCACCGACGTCCGCGTCACGGGCGACCTGCAGCACGCGAGCATCTTCTACACGGTGTACGGCACCGACGAGGAGCGCCGCGACTCGGCGCTCGCGCTCAAGGCCGCCACGGGGATGCTGCGGACCGAGGTCGGCCGCAACATCACGGCCCGACTGACCCCGACGCTCGAGTTCATCGCCGACGCGATCCCGGAGAACGCGCAGCACATCGAGGAACTCCTCCGCGAGGCGCGCGAGCGCGACGCGGAGACGTCCGCGGTGGCGGCGTCGGCGCAGTACGCCGGCGACGCCGACCCGTACGTCAAGCCGCGCGAGTTCGACGAGGACGACGAGCAGGCGACCGAGTCCGCCTGATCGGGGTCTCGACACGCGCTGTCCGCGGGCTCGACCACCGGCGGGTGGGCGCCGTCGGCGCTACCCGGCCGTCGGTGCGCCGACGCTGCCGAGCAGCGCCTCGCGCGCCTCGGCCATCCGCGCCCGGAGCGCGGCGATGAACGCGACCGCCGTCGGCTGGCGCAGCGCCTCCGGCCGGCACACGAGCCAGTAGGGCAGGCGCTCCTCGACCTCGTCGGGCAGGAGCCTGACCAGGTCGTCGTGCGCGTCCGCGAGGAACGCCGGGAGCAGTCCGTACCCGGCCCCGGCCCGCGTCGCGGCAACGTGCACGTACACGTTGGTGCTCGCGACCGCGTCGACCATGCCGCGCGTCGAGCGGCGCGCCTCGTCGAGCGCGTCGACCTGCAGCATCGACTCGATGAAGTACACCAGTGGCGCGCCCTCGAGGTCGGCCGTCGATGACGGCACGCCGTCGCGCGCGAGCAGGGCGCGGCTGGCGTACAGGCCGAGCACGTAGTCGCCGAGGTGGATCGCCTCGGCGCGCTGCACGTGGGGCCGGCCGACCACGACCTCGAGGTCGACGCCGACGCGCTGCTGCGCGGCGCGGCGCTGCGCCGTGACGATCTCGAGCGAGACATCCGGATGACGCTCGCGAAGCGCCGCCATGGCGGGTGCCGCGATGAACCCGCTGAACCCGTCGGTCGCCGAGAGCCGCACGATGCCGGCGAGGGCCGGCGCGTCGTCGGGGGAGAGCCGTCGCATCGCCCGCTCGACGTCCTCGGCGGCGGCCAGCGCATGCTCCCCGAGCGGCGTGAGGACCCAGCCGGCGGCGCCGCGGGAGAGCACGTGACCCCCGAGCGCCTGCTCGAGCGCGTCGATGCGCCGGGCGATGGTCGTGTGATTCAGGCCGAGCCGCTCGGCGGCACTCGTGAACCGCCCCTCGCGGGCGACGGCGAGCAGCACGATGAGGTCGTCGGCGCTCGGCGAGCGGCGCGGCGGGGCGGATGGCACGATCTGCAGTTTCGCACATCGCGGTCGCGGATCTCGGCATTGGTCTGCAGAAGAATGCACGCCAGACTCGGGCGATGACGCGAGCCGCGTCACCCCCTCCCGTTCCATGCAAAGGAGCATCGAATGACCCAGGCACCCGCACGGGACGCCGCCGCGAGCCCCACGACGTCGGGCCTCCGCCGCGTCGTCACCGCGTCGATGGCCGGCACCGTCGTCGAGTGGTACGAGTTCTTCCTCTACGCCACCGCCGCCACCCTCGTGTTCGGCACGGCGTTCTTCCCGCCGTCCGACGACCCGTTCGCCGGCATCATCGCCGCCTTCCTGACCTACGCGGTCGGATTCATCGCCCGGCCGCTCGGCGGGATCGTGTTCGGCCACCTCGGCGACAAGTACGGCCGCAAGTCGATGCTGCAGTTCAGCATCATCCTCATCGGCGTCGCGACCTTCCTCATCGGCTGCCTCCCGACCTACGCCCAGATCGGCCTCGCGGCCCCGGCGCTCCTGGTGCTCCTGCGATTCCTGCAGGGCTTCGCGCTCGGCGGCGAGTGGGGCGGCGCGGTGCTCCTCGTCGCCGAGCACAGCCCGTCGGAGCGCCGCGGCTTCTGGGCGAGCTGGCCCCAGGCCGCCGTCCCGGTGGGCAACCTGCTGGCCACGCTCGTGCTCTTCGTGCTGAGCTCGACGCTGTCGGACGAGGCCTTCCTCAGCTGGGGCTGGCGCGTGGCGTTCTGGCTCTCCGCGGTCATCGTGCTGATCGGGTGGTACATCCGCACCAAGGTCACCGATGCGCCGATCTTCCTCGAGATGCAGGCCGAGCGCGACGCGGCGAAGGCGACGAGCTACGGCGTCCTCGAGGTCATCAAGCGCTACCCGCGCGGCGTCGTCACCGCGATGGGCCTCCGCGTCGCGGAGAACATCCTCTACTACGTCGTCGTCACGTTCTCGATCGTGTATCTGACGAAGGTGGTCGAGGCGAGCACGGCGAACACGCTGCTGATCCTCGTCGCCGCGCACCTCGTGCACTTCGTGGTGATCCCCGTCGCGGGCAACCTCTCCGACCGCTTCGGCCGGAAGCCGGTCTACGCGACCGGCGCGATCCTCGGCGCGACGTGGGCGTTCTTCGCGTTCCCGCTGATGGACACGGCGAACCCGATCGTCATCTGGGCGGCCATCTCGCTCGGACTGGTGTTCCACGCGCTCATGTACGCCGCGCAGCCGGCGATCATGGCCGAGATGTTCCCGACGCGCATGCGGTACTCGGGCGTCTCGCTGGGCTACCAGGTGACCTCGATCTTCGCCGGGTCGCTGGCGCCGATCATCGCCACGAGCCTGCTCGGCCGGTACGGCTCGAGCGTTCCGATCGCGATCTACGTCGCGATCGCGTGCGCCATCACGCTCGTCGCGGTCGCGGCGGCTCGCGAGACCCGCGGGCTCGACCTGCGCGACGTGGACGCCGCCGACCGCGCACGGACGGAGTCGGCCGCGACCGTCGGCTGAAACGGGTCCGGCCGTCCGAGCGGCCGGGACCGGAGCGGATGCCCCGGGGCCGACGCCCCGGGGCATCCGCTCGCCCGCGCAGCACGCGACCGGTCCGACGGCCCTGTCAGGGCGAGGGAGCGGGCGGTACACTGCGGGCGTCGACGCTACCCGGTCGATGACCCGGAGAGGTGATCGCCGCATGCCGGCGGGAGGAGAGCGCATGTCGAGTGCCGCACGGCCGGTCATCCTCGTGGTCGCACGGGATCCCGGCGCGCGAACCTCCGTCGTCACGGAGCTCGAGCGCCGCTACCGCGTCGACTACGAGGTCGTCGCCGCGCACGACGAGCAGGAGGCCGCCGAGCGCATCGAGTCACTCGCCGGGGAGGGGGGCCAGCTCGCGCTGATCCTCGCCGACCGCGCGGGCGACCTCGACGGGCGGACCGTGTTCTCGCGCGCTCGGCGCTGGTTCCCCGACGTCCGGCGCGGACGCCTCATCGAGTGGGGCCAATGGGGCGATGCGGCCGTCCGCGAGGAGATCCTCTCGCTGATGGCCGCCGCCGAGCTCGAGTACTACGTCATCCGGCCGTGGCACTCGCCCGACGAGTACTTCCACCGCACGATCACGGAGTTCCTGCTCGAGTGGGAGCGCTCGATCGGCCTGCGGCCCAGAGAGGTCGCGGTGATCGGAAAGGCGGGGATGCCGCGCACGCACGAGCTGCGGAGCCTCCTCGCCCGCGGAGGCGTGCCGCACGAGTGGCTCGAGCCCGATTCGGAGGCGGCACGCGAGCGGCTGGCGGCGATCGGCGTCGAGGACGAGGTGCCGGACGTCCCCGTCGTGCTGCTGATCGACGGCCGCATGCTGCGCGACCCCGGCAACGCCGAACTCGCCGCGGCGTACGGGCTCACGACGACGCTCGACGGCGAGGCCGACGTGGTCGTCGTCGGGGCGGGCCCGGGCGGGCTCGCGGCGGCGGTGTACGCGGCCTCCGAGGGACTGGACGTGCTCGTCGTCGAACGCGAGTCGATCGGCGGGCAGGCGGGATCGAGCTCCCTGATCCGGAACTACCTGGGGTTCTCGCGTGGGATCTCGGGCTCGGAGCTCGCGCAGCGCGCGTACCAGCAGGCCTGGGTCTTCGGCGCGCGCTTCGCGCACGCCCGCGAGGCCGTCGGCATCGAACGGGACGGCGAGGGCTTCCGCGTGCGCGTCGCCCCGGAGGACTGCATCCGCTGCTCGTCGATCGTGCTGGCCACCGGGGTGTCGTACCGACGCCTCGACGTCGAGGAGTTGAAGCCCTTCGAAGGCGCCGGCGTCTACTACGGCGCGTCGGCGATCGAGGCGCAGGGCATGGCCGGTCGCCGGGTCACGATCATCGGCGGCGGCAACTCCGCCGGGCAGGCGGCGCTGCACCTCTCGCGGTACGCGGCCTCCGTCACCGTGCTCGTCCGCGGCTCCGGCCTCGCGGCCAGCATGTCCCAGTACCTCATCGACCAGCTCGACGCGCAGGGGGTCGCGGTGCGCACGCGCGCCGAGGTCGTCGGCGGTGGCGGCAACGGCGTGCTGGAGCGCATCAGGGTGCGCGATCGCGACACCGGCGAGGAACGTGTCGAGGAGTGCGGCGGGCTCTTCGTGCTGATCGGCGCGGCGCCACGCACCGAATGGCTGCCGCCCGAGATCCTGCGCGACCGCTGGGGGTACGTGCTCACCGGGCCCGAGGTCGTCGCCGAGGGCGAGCGGGCGAAGTGGCCGCTCGAGCGCGAGCCGTTCCCGCATGAGACGAGCGTGCCGGGCGTGTTCGCCGTGGGCGACGCGCGTCGCGGCTCGATCAAGCGCGTCGCGTCGGCGGTCGGCGAGGGGTCGGTCGTCGTGTCGTCCGTCCACCGGCGGCTCGCCGAGGTCGAGACGGGCACGGAGGAGCCGGCGGCGGCGGCGACGCTCGGGGTCGGACCCGCATCGGATGCGGGTGCGGACGCCGGCGCAGCCCCCGCGACGATGCGGCGGGGCGCGGAGGCGCCGAAGTCGTGACCGAGCCGGCGCCCGGCACCGGTCCGGCGGCACCGCCGCCGACCCCCGGACGCATCGCCTGGACGATCGTGCTCCTCGCGATCCCGCTCGCCGGGCTCGCGCTGCTCATCGCCCGACCCGCACTCGACCTCGAGTGGGAGCACCAGCCGACCCACTTCTGGCTCGTGCTCGCGGCGGGCGCGATCAACGCGGCGCTCGCATGGGCGGTCGCCGCTGCGGCCCGGCTGCGGCGCGACGCGCGCCTGGTGCTGGTGTCGCTGTCCTTCCTCGCCGCCGCCGGATTCCTCGCGTTGCACGCGCTCGCGACGCCGGGCGTGCTCCTGTCGGGCAGCAACACCGGCTTCCAGCTGGCGACGCCGGTCGGCCTCACCGTCGCGGCGGGGTTCGCGGCGTGGTCGAGCGCCGACCTCGACGGGGAGCACGGCGCGCGGGTGCTCCGGCTCGCGCCGTGGCTGGTGACCGGACTCGTCGCGGCGATGCTCGTCTGGGGCGTCGTCTCGCTCCTCGAGGTCGGGCCGCTCGCGGCCGCGCCGCCGGAGCGGATGACGATCCCCTTCGTGCTGCTCGCCGTCGTCGGCCTCGCCTGCTACACCGTCGCGGTCGTCAGATACCTCCGGATGCCGCGGCACGCCGCCTCGCCGCTGCCGCTCGCGTTCGCCTCGGCCTTCACGCTCCTCGCCGAGGCCGAGATCGCGGTCGTCTTCGGTCGCAACTGGCACCTCTCGTGGTGGGAGTGGCACGTGCTCATGCTCGCGGCCTTCGTCGTGATCGTGATCGCGGCGCAGCGGTCGTGGAGGGAGGAGCGCTGGGCGGGGCTCTACACGCGCGACACCGCGGCCGGCGAACGCGAGGTGTCGGTGCTGTTCGCCGACCTCGCGGGCTTCACGCACTTCTCGGAGGGCCACGATCCGGCCGAGGTCACCGCGACGCTCAACGCGTACTTCACGGACGTGATCCCCCCGCTCGTGGAGCGTTTCGGGGGCCGGGTCGACCGGCTGATCGGCGATGCGGTCATGGTCGTCTTCGAGGATGCCGCGGGCGAGGCGCCGCATGCCCGACGCGCGGCAGGCGCGGCGCTCGCGCTGCAGGCGGCGGCGGCGACGGTGCAGGCGGCCCATCCGGACTGGCCGCGGTTCCGCGTCGGCGTGAACTCCGGCGTGGCGAACGTCGGCATCCTCGGCACGGGCGGCGGTCGCACGTACACCGTCATCGGCGACACCGTGAACGTCGCCTCCAGGCTCGAGGGGACCGCGCCCGTCGGCGGGGTCGCCATCGGCGCCGGCACGGCCCGGCGACTGGGCGGCTCGGCGACCCTGCGCCCGCTCGGCGCGCTCACCGTGAAGGGGCGCACCGCGCCCGTCGAGGCGTTCGAGCTCGTCGGCCTCGACGAACCGTGAATCCTCGTCGGCGCCGGAGAAGGTCGGGTGCGCCCGATCCGAGCGCCGTTCGCATCCCCGTCGCACACCGCCGGGGTACGATCCGGCCCCGGTGCGTGGATAGAGTCTCCGCATGGGGGCACGGGGACGACCGACGCGTCACTGGACGGATTCAGACTCGGCGATGTGGCGGACGATCCACATCTTCGACGACCTGCGACACCAGCGGGTGCCCGAGTACCGGGTGCCGACGTCCTTCGCGATCGACCCGGATGAGCTGGCATTCGTCGCTGGGCCCGTGCAGGTGGACGCCATGCGGGCCGACGGCGACGGGAGCTACGTGCACAGTTCGACCATCGCCTTCGGGACGGGCCCGGGGGGATGGGCACTCGCGGCCGGCAGCATCGCCGGCTCGGCGATCGCCAACGCCAACCGGCGCGCGAGGGCTCTGGCCGACGCACGCGTGACCTGGCGGCCCGAGTTCGGCGGGGGCATCACCGTGACCAATCGCGGCTTCTACCTGCAGACGCAGACCGGCATCCACCGATGGACCTGGGACAGCATCGATCTCATGCAGATCGAGGAGTTCAACGTCCTCGTGCTGCAGGGGCGCTCGACCGGCGGACCCGTCACGTGGCGGATGGTGAGCCACTGGTCCGAGCTCGTCTTCCTGCTGTGGGCCGGCACCCGTCATCCGCAGCATCCGCAGTTCGCCGCGCAGTCCTGGGTTCCGACCGGATGGACCGAATGGGCGGCCTCGATGGGGTATCCGCCGATCGCCACCGCCGACGGAGCGAACGAGCTCGCCTGACCGACTCCGCACGCGGAGGCGTCCCGCACGTCCGAGCCGGGCCGATCCGGAGCGAACCGCTCCGCGGTCAGGACTCCGGCAGGGCGAACCCGCCGTCGACGCGGACCGCGAGTCCGTCGGCGACGAGGCCGTCGATCGCGCGGGCGAGGCGCTCCGGGTCGGTGACGACGTCGGCGAGCTCGTCCCTCGGAACCGGCCGGTGGGCGCTGCGGAGCTCGCGCATCACCATTCCGCGGGCCTGCCGGTCGCTGCCCTCGAATCGGGCCTGCCGCGTGCGGCGCGGACCGTCGTAGGCGGGGTGGCCGGCCGCGCGCCATGCGCAGACTGCGGCGATCGGGCACTCGTCGCAGTGCGGCGCACGGGCGGTGCACACCGTGGCGCCGAGTTCCATCGCCCCGGCGTTGAACGTGCGGGCCGCAGCGGGATCGTCGGGCAGGAGCGCCGACATCGACGCCAGTTCCCGTACGGTCGCGGGCGGGCCGGCCTCCGCGACCCCGTCCACCGCGCGCGCGATGACCCGCCGGGTGTTCGTGTCGACGACGGGGTGGCGTTCTGCGAACGCGAAGGCGGCGATCGCGCGAGCGGTGTACGGGCCGACGCCCTGCAGCGCGAGGAGCGAATCGAGGTCGCGCGGCACCTCACCGCCGTGCCGTTCGACGATCTCGGTGGCCGCGCGGTGCAGCCACAGGGCCCGGCGAGGGTAGCCGAGCCGGTCCCACAGTCGGACCGCCTCCGCCGGCGGCGCTGCGGCGAGGTCCGCCGGCGTCGGCCAGCGCCGCATCCACTCCTCCCACCGCGGCTGCACGCGGGCGACCTGCGTCTGCTGCAGCATGAACTCGCTGACGAGCACCGCCCAGGGGGAGATGTCGGCGGCCCGCCAGGGGAGTGGGCGCGCGGCGTGCGCGAACCATCGGTTGACGGCGTCGGCGATCGCGCCCTCGGGCGCTGACTCCGCGTGCGGCGCGAGGGTCGGCATCCGTCCAGCGTACGTCGGCGCGGGCCGCCGCCGCCCGTCGTGCGGGGACGGCCCGCCCTCGCGCGATCGCCAGCCGCCGGTCGACGCGGCCGAGCCCGCCGACGTACGCTCGGAGCATGCGCCTGGTCACCACGCCTCGGGTGGCGTTCCTCCGTGGAGTCGCCGACGAGTTCCTCGCCCGCACCGGCCGGGGGCGGGTGATCGTCGCCATCGACGGGCCGCTCCGCAGCGGCAAGACCGCGCTGGGCGACGACTTCGCCGACGTGCTGCGCGAGCGCGATCTCGCCGTGTTCCGCGCGAGCGTCGAGGATTTCCACCGGTCGCGCGAGGCGCAGGCCGAGTACGGGCCCGACACCCCCGAGCGCTACTGGCGCTACGGCATCGACGAGTCGCTGCTCGAACGGACGCTCGTCGAGCCGTTCCTGATGGCGGGGTCCACCGCGTTCGTCACGCGCGGGTTCGACCTCGCGCGGGATTCGTGGGTCGAGCCGAAGTGGCGCACCGGCCCCGCCGACGCCATCCTCGTGCTCGACGGGCGCTTCCTGCTGCGCGAGCGGCTGCGCGAGCGGTGGGACGTCGCACTCGCGGTCGACGGCGAGCCGACGGATGCCGCGGACCGCATCGCGTACGCGTCGCGCGATCCGCGCGAGGTCGCGTCGATCGTCATCGACCTCGCGGATCCGGCCCACCCGCGGCGCGGCACCGCCGGCGGCGCCGGCAGCGATGACGGCCCCGCCGACGAGGCGTGGGCCGAGGCGGCGGGCACCCGGCACGACGGCGACTGACGACCCGGGCCTGCAGTCCGCCGCGCCCGCGGCGCTCAGCCGGCCGGCGCCGAGCCGGATCCGGATGCCGCGGCCTCGTCGTATGGCGGCGTGGCGCCGGGTTCCGTGCCCGACCGGCCCTCCCGGCGACCTCGCCGCACGAGCCGGCGCAGGACGAGCCCTGCCGCGGCGACCACGACCGCGACGACGAGCGGCGGCACCACGAGTTCGGGCATGGTGACCGCGGAACGGAACACGCCGAGCGCGGCGTCGAGCAGTCCCTCGGGCTCGCGGAGCAGCACGCGGCTCCCGGCCGCGTACGTGACCGCGGTGATGAGCGCGGGACCGATCCAGAGGACGACCAGCGCCACGGCGGCCGCGATGACGCGCCCGACCGTGCCGAGGCCGCCCCACGCGATCGCGGCGCCCACGAGCACGGCGGGCAGCCAGCGCAGCACGAAGAGCGCGGGTCCCGCCTCCGGCCCGGCGAACGCGGGCTCGGGGATGAGCAGCCCGCCGAGCCAGGTCGAGGACGGCACCGCGGCGATCGCGAGGCCGATGACGGCGCCGGCGCGCGGCGCGGCAGCGATGAGGATCATCACGAACGCGCCGATGAGGTTCGCGAGCACCGCGACGGCGACGAGGGCCGCGAGGTAGAGGTCGGACTCGAATCGGTCCTGGAGGCCGTCGCGGACGGCGACCGTCGTCTGCACGATCGCCGTCACCTGCACGACGAGGAGCCCGACGAGCACCCAGGCGACGCCGAAGCGCCGCTGGAGCGGCCGCGTGGCCCGTGCGGCGATGCCGGCGAACGCGGCGCCCACGATGAGCAGCGCCGCGATCGTCGAGAGGAAGTACTGGCTGAACGGCAGGAGCACGAGCGGGTACGCGTCGGGCAGGTCGTCCGTCGCCCAGAGGTTCTGGAGCGGGAGCCGCATGCCCCCGACCAGCCACGGCAGCAGCCCCACGACCGCTGCGGCCGCGCCGACCAGCAGGCAGAGCCACCACCGGACGGGACGGGAGGCCGTCCCACCGCGGTCGGAGGCCGCGCGGCCCCGGCCGGGCTCGGTCGCTTCGGTCGCTTCGGTCGTGTCGGTCGCTTCGGTCGCGGGGACGTTCTCGTAGGGTTCCACGTCGGCTCGCTTCGGTCGGTCGGTCGGGTCGGATGCAGGTGCACCCTATCCGCGTCGGCCCGCCGACGCGCCGCTACGCGCCGTCCGTCCGCAGGACCGCGACGACCCGCTCCGGGGGCAACGACGAGCCGGACGCCTCGACCTCGTGCACGAGCGCGACGAGGGCGCGGTTGACCGGCGCGCCGAGCCCCGCGGCATCCGCCTCCCGCACGACCGCGCCGTTCAGGAAGTCGACCTCGGTCGGCTGCCCGCGGCGAAGGCTCTGCTGCGTCGACCCGAGGTTCGGCACCGAACCCATGCGGACGCGCATCGACCACGGCAGCAGCTGGCCGGCCCACAGCGGGAGGCGGGCGAAGAGGCGCAGGCGCCGGTTCCCCAGCCCCTGCAACGAGCCGAAGCGGATGCCGCGGGCCACGCCCACGCGCACGCACTCGCGCATCGATGCCGCGACGACGCGGCGGAGCGCCGGGTCGTCGATGACCTCCTGCACGCTCCGGCCGACGATCGCGGGCACCGCGTTCAGCATGTTGACGACGAGCTTCGTCCACTGCGCGCCGCGGAAGTCCGACACGGCGACGATCGGGACGGCCTCGGAGAGCATGGCCGCGATGCGCCGCACCTCCTCGTCGGGCGGGCCGTCGCCGCGCCCGAGGTAGCTCGCCGCGGTCGTCGTCACCCGCACCGCGCCGGGCTCGGTGTAGTTCGCGGCGATGATCGAGAGCATCCCCATGCACGACGAGCGGGGGAGCAGCCGCTCGGCGGTCGCGACGCCGTCGAGGCCGTTCTGCACGACGACGACGGGCACCCCGTCGATCGCGGCGCCGTTCGCGACGATCGCCGCCGCGGCATCCTGCGCCTTGGTGCACACGAGCACCAGGTCGGGCCGCTCGGTCAGGCGTTCGCCGGCCGCAGGGTGGACGTGCGCGTCGCCGTATCCGCCCGAGAGCCGGATGCCGCCGTCGCGGATCGCCTCGAGGCCCGCGCCGCGGGCCGTCACCTCCACGTCGTGCCCCGCGCGCGCGAGCAGCGCGGCGAACGTGCCGCCGAGCGCGCCCGCGCCGATGATGCCGATCCTCACCGCACCAGCGTAGGGCGACCGGGCGGGCCCGGCCCCTCGGCGCTGTTAGCCTGTACGGCGTGAACAGCGGCATCCTCCTCGTCGACAAGCCGCAGGGGATGACCAGCCACGACGTCGTCGCCCGCGTGCGTCGCCTCGCCGGGACCCGCAAGGTCGGCCATGCCGGCACGCTCGACCCGATGGCGACGGGCCTGCTCCTCCTCGGCGTCGAGACGTCCACCAGGCTCCTGCATCACCTCGTCGGCCTCGACAAGGAGTACCTCGCGACCGTGCGCCTCGGCTGGGGCACGACGACCGACGACGCCGAGGGCGAGGCGCTGCCCGCGGCGTCCGCCGTCGCCGTCGCCGCCGTCTCGCGGAGCGCCGTCGAGGCCGGCATGGCCGAGCTCACGGGCACGATCGACCAGGTGCCGAGCGCCGTCAGCGCCGTCAAGGTCGACGGCAGGCGCGCGTACCAGCGCGTGCGCGACGGCGAGGAGGTGGCGCTCGCGGCGCGCACCGTGACGGTCTCGGCGTTCGATCTGCTCGCCCTGCGCGAGGGCGACGGATGGCTCGACCTCGACGTGCGCGTCGCCTGTTCGTCGGGCACCTACGTGCGCGCGCTCGCACGCGACCTCGGCGCCGCGCTCGGCGTCGGCGGCCACCTGACCGCCCTCCGCCGCACGCGCATCGGGCGGTTCGACGTCGCCGAGGCCGGCGCGCTCGAGGGGCTCGACGTCGCCGCGGCGCGCCTGGCCCCCGCCGACGCCGCGCGGCGCGCGCTGCCGTCCGTCGAGATCGGCGCCGACGCGGTGCGCGACCTCCGCCACGGCAAGCGCATCGACGCGCCGGCCGCGACGGCCGAGCTCCCCGGTGGCACCCCGTTCG
Source organism: Agromyces molybdatiresistens (assembly GCF_052748445.2). Lineage (NCBI taxonomy): Bacteria > Bacillati > Actinomycetota > Actinomycetes > Micrococcales > Microbacteriaceae > Agromyces > Agromyces molybdatiresistens. The sequence goes on from NZ_CM188258.1 coordinate 1,580,930, forward strand.
CCGCCGTCGGACCGGGCGACGTGCTCGTCGCGATCGTCGAGCGACGAGGCCCGCAGCTCAAGGTCGTCACCGGGTTCCCCGCCGAGGAGGGCGCATGATCGAGTGGTTCGCCTTCGTGCAGGTCGCGGTGGCGGTCGTCGCCGGGCTCCTGTGCATCGTGCTCGGCCTCGCCGGGCGGGTGCCGAACGACCTCGTCCTCGGCTCGCTCGCGCTCGTGGAGCTGCTGCTGATCGGCCAGGTCGTCGTCGCGCTCGTCGCCCCGGCGGCGGGCAATCCGCCCACCGGCAGCCTGCTCGAGTTCTGGGTGTACCTCGTCAGCGCCGTGCTGGTGCCGCCCGCCGCGGCGTTCTGGGCGCTCGTCGACCGGGGCCGCTGGGCGACCGTCGTGTGCGGCGTCGCGGCGCTCGCGGTCGCCGTCATGGTCTACCGCATGCTGCAGATATGGACCGTGCAGCAGGCGTGAGGCCCGGTCTGGGAGAATCGGACGACATGAACGAGACATCCACCGCCCCTGCCGACGCGCGTCGCCGCGGGCGACTCAGCGGCACCGGCCGGGTGCTCGTCGCCGTGTACGGCGTGCTCGCCCTCGCGGCGACCGGGCGTTCGCTCGTGCAGATCGTCGAGAAGTTCGACGAGGCGCCCCTCGCCTACTCGCTCTCCGCGCTCGCCGCCGTCGTCTACATCCTCGCGACCGTCGCGCTCGTGCTCCCGGGGCGCACCTGGTACCGCATCGCGTGGGCGACGATCGTGTTCGAGTTCACCGGGGTGATCGTGGTGGGCCTCCTGAGCGTGCTCCGCCCCGACCTCTTCCCGCACGACACCGTGTGGTCGTGGTTCGGGCGCGGCTACCTCTTCATCCCGCTGGTGCTGCCGCCGCTCGGCATGTGGTGGCTCGCGCGCCATCCGGTGCAGGATGCCGCGGCGCACGCCGACGGAACCGTCGCGCCGACCGCGGTCGACGCGGAGGGACGCGCGTGAGGACGTTCGCGGGGATCGAGGCGGTTCCCGCGCACTACGGCCCCTCCGCCGTCACGATCGGCAAGTTCGACGGCGTGCACCAGGGGCACCGGGCCGTCATCGCGAAGCTCCGCGAGATCGCCGAGGCCCGGCACCTCGCGGCCGTCGCGGTCACGTTCGACCGGCATCCGGCCGCGTTCCACGCGCCCGACCGTTGCCCGCCGCAGCTCGTCAGCACGCGGCAGAAGCTCGAACTGCTCGCCACGACCGGCCTGGACGCCACGGTCCTGCTGCACTACGACGGCGCGCTCGCGTCGCACAGCGCCGACGCGTTCGTTCGCCGGTTCCTCATCGAGGCGCTCGACGCGCGGGTCCTGCTCGTCGGCCACGACTTCCGCTACGGCGCGGGCAACGAGGGCGACGTCGAGATGCTCCGTCGCCAGGGCGAGGAGCACGGGTTCGAGGTCGTCGTCGTCGAGGACGTCGTCCCCGAGGGCGGCCGTCGCGTGTCGTCGACGTGGATCCGGCAGCTCCTCGAGGCCGGCGAGGTCGAGCACGCCGCCGAACTGCTCGGGCACACGCCGACGGTCAGCGGGATCGTCGTGCACGGCTTCAAGCGCGGGCGCGAGCTCGGCTACCCGACCGCGAACCTCGCGCTCGACTCCGAGGGCTTCATCCCCGGCGACGGCGTCTACGCGGGGTGGCTCATCGACGGCGGCACCCGGTACCCGGCCGCGATCTCGGTCGGCGACAACCCGACCTTCGAGGGCGTGCCGAAGAAGCAGGTCGAGGCGTACGTGCTCGACCGCGACCTCGACCTCTACGACCACCTCGTCGGGGTCGAGTTCGCGCACCGCATCCGCGGCATGGAGAAGTTCGACGGCATCGAGGCGCTCGTCGTGCAGATGGGTCGCGACGTCGACCGGGCCCGCGTGCTCCTCGGCTGACCGTCCGCCCGGGCGGCAGGTGCCCGCCGACTGGCCCGGTCGCGCCCTCAGGCCCCGGTGGTCGCGCGCTCGTCGCCGGTCGGCGGATGCGGGGCCACCGTGCCGATGCCGGTGAGGAAGCGGAGCAGGCCGTTCGCGGTGTCGACGAGCGGGCTGCCGTGCCCGAACTCCCACCCGGCATCCGTCGCCCGCAGCGCGTGCCCGGCGATCACCGCGCGGATCTCGGTCGGGGCCGCCGCGGCTCGCCGCAGCGCGACGGCCCCCGACGCCCTCCCGGGGATCGGCAGGTCGGCGCCCGAGGCGCCGCCCACGAGGAGCGCGGCGACGACGGCGTCGTCGAGGTCGAGGATGCCGGTCGGGCGCCGGCGCGCGACGACCTCGTCGGCTCGCCCCTCGAACACGTCGGCGGCGGCGGCCGGCGACGCGAGCGGCTCGAGTTCCTCGAGCCGCCGTGCCTCGCCGCCCCGCACGAACCGCTCGGCCGCCTCGACCGCGCGACGCGTGCGCGAGCGGTCGAAGCCAGTCGCGAGTTCCGCGGCGACATCCGCCACGCGCCATCCGGCGCGCTCGGTCGTCGTCGCCCAGAGCGCGTCGCCACCCCGGCGCAGCGCGCCGGCCAGGGCCCGGAGCACCTCGGCGGTCTCGGTGCGCCGATCGGCGGTCACCCCGGACTCGTCGACGTCGGGGCGACGGCTGAGCGGCAGATAGCGCGAGAGGTCGGCCACGCGACCAGCCTAGACGCGTGCCGCCCGAGCGGCCCCGCCCGCGCATGCCGAGGGGCGGGCGCCGACGTCGCCGAGGCGATCGAGCGCGCGTCGGCCTGACCGGGTGGCGACCGCGGCTTCGCCCGCACGGGGCCGGACGGCGGGCCATGCGTGCGGCCTAGACTCGGCTGGTGAGTCCGGAGACGACGAGGCCCCTCTGGCACGGTCGCACCCTGGCGCTCCTCGGCATCCTGCTCGTGGCGTTCAACCTGCGGACGGCCGTCGCCTCGCTCTCGCCGATCCTCGGCCTCATCGAGGAGGACTTCGCGGTCTCCACCGCGATGGTGGGCCTGCTCGGCATGCTGCCGCCGCTCTGCTACGCGCTGTTCGGCATCGCGACGCCCGTGCTCACGCGTCGCGCGGGCCTCGAGCCGGTGCTCCTCGGCGCGCTGGTCGCCCTCGTGCTCGGCAGCGCCGCGCGCGGCATCGCGGGCTCGTCCTGGTGGCTCTTCGCCGCCAGCGCCGTCACGTTCGCCGCGATCGGCGTCGGCAACGTCCTGCTGCCGCCGCTGGTCAAGCGCTACTTCCCGGACCGCATCGGGCTCGTGACCGCCCTGTACGTGACGGCCATGTCGGTGAGCACGTTCGTGCCGCCGCTCGTCGCCGTGCCCGTGTCCGAGGCCGCCGGATGGCGCACGTCCCTCGAGACGTGGGCGGCCGTGGCGCTCGTCGCGCTCGTGCCCTGGGCGGCGCTGCTCGTGCATCCACGTCGACGGACGCCGGGCGAGCTCCCGGAGGAGGCCGAGCCCGGCATGCTGCGTCACGCGTTCCGGTCGCCGATGGCGTGGGCGCTCGCCATCATGTTCGCGGTGGCCGGCTTCAACGCGTACGCGGTCTTCGCGTGGCTCCCGACGATGCTCGCGGACGTCGCGGGCACGAGCGCGGCCGCCGCCGGCGTGCTGGTGGCCCTGTACGCCGCGATGGGCCTGCCGGCGTCGCTCGTCGTCCCCCCGCTCGCCACGCGACCGGCGCGGGTGCGGGCCATGGTCGGGATCGCCGCGGCCGCCCTCGCGGCGGGGTGGGCGGGCCTGCTCGTCGCGCCGGACGTGCTCACCTGGCTCTGGGTCGCGCTCGCCGGCATCGGGCCACTGCTCTTCCCGCTCTCCCTCGTGCTCGTGAACCGGCGAACGCGGACGCACGCCGGTTCCGTCGCGCTGAGCGGGTTCTCCCAGTCGGTCGGCTACGTCCTCGTCGCCCTCGGGCCGGTCGCGGTCGGGATCCTGCACGAGGCCACGGGGGAGTGGACGGCCCCCATCGTGCTGCTGCTCGCGACCGCCGTCCCGGCGCTCGTCGCAGGGCTCGTCGTCGCGCGTGCCGGCACCCTCGAGGACGAGCATGCGCGCCGAGCCGCCGTGCGGTGAGATCCGCGCCGCATCCGGGCGCGCCATCCGCTGCTCGTTGCTCATATGAGCAGAAGTGCACGCGAGTGTTGCCGATGCGCGAGGGCGTGCCTACGCTGGATGAGGCGGAAGGAGACGAATGGACGAGACCGACGAACTCCTCTCGATCCGCGCGGCGGAGCTCTACTACGAAGAGAACAAGACGCAGGACGAGATCGGCCAGGCCCTGCGCCTGACGCGCTGGAAGGTCGGGCGACTGCTCGCCCAGGCGAAGCAGCGCGGCTTCATCCGCATCGAGATCCTGCACCCCCGGGCCAGGCGCCTGCCCATCGAGCGGCGCCTGCGCGAGGAGCGCGGCCTGGAGGACGCGATCGTCGTCTCCTCGGCCGGCGTCGCCTCGCCGGACGAGCTGCAGTCGCGCACCGCGCAGGCCGCGGCCGACTACCTGACCGCGCTCCGGCCCGTGCCCCGCACGCTCGGCGTGAGCTGGGGCCGCACGCTCTTCGAGATCTCGCAGCACCTCCGCAACGGCTGGGCGACGGGTGTCAACGTCGTGCAGATCAACGGCGGGGTGAGCCTCAACCGCCGCGCCGGCACTGCCGCGGCCACCGCGGTCGCCATCGCGCAGAAGGGCGGCGGCAGCGCCACCCTCCTGCCGAGCCCCGCCATCCTCGAGCACCTCGCGACGAAGGAGGCGATCGAGTCCGATCGCGTCGTCGCGGGCGTCATCGACCTCGCCCGGTCCGCCGACGCGTACCTGTTCAGCGCCGGGCCGGCCGACCACACCTCGGTCCACATCGAGAGCGGCTACCTCACCGAGGCCGACGTCGACCTGCTCGTGCAGAAGGGCGCCGTCGGCGACGTCGTCGGCCGCTACATCGACTCCGAGGGCAACATCGTCGACCCCGCCCTCGACGCCCGGACGGTCGGGCTCACGCTCGACCAGCTCCGCGACGGACACCTCCGCATCGCCGTGATCGCGGGGCGGAGCAAGCACGCCGTCACCGACGCGGTCGTGCGTTCCGGCCTCTGCTCCGTCCTCGTCACCGACGAGGCGACCGCACTCCACCTCCTCGACGGCTGATCCGGCCGCACCACGAAAGACAGGTCACCCACCATGTCCGGCACCTCCCTCGTCACCGCGCGCGAGCGCGCGCTCGCCGTCCTCGGCGGCGAGCCCGACGACGCCACGCTCCGCAGGTACCTCCACGGCATCGCCGGCGTCGACGCCGTCGGCCTCGAACAGCGCGCCGCGGGCCTCGGCACGCGCTCGATCAAGACGACGTCCAAGAAGTGGGCGCTCGACCGGATCATCTCGCTCATCGACCTCACGACGCTGGAGGGCGCCGACACGCCCGGCAAGGTGCGTTCGCTCGTGGCCAAGGCCGTGAACCCCGACCCGGCGGATGCCACGACCCCGCGCGTCGCGGCCGTCTGCGTGTACGGCGACATGGTCCCGTACGCGGTCGACGCCCTCGGCTCGGCGCACGGCGACCCCGACGACGGCCTCATCTCCGTCGCCGCGGTCGCGACCGCGTTCCCCTCCGGTCGGTCCTCGCTCGAGATCAAGCTCGCCGACACGGCCGAGGCGGTCGCGAACGGCGCCGACGAGATCGACATGGTCATCGACCGCGGTGCGTTCCTCGCGGGTCGCTACGGGCAGGTCTTCGACCAGATCGCCGCGGTCAAGGAGGCGTGCCGCCGGGCCGACGGCACGAGCGCCTCGCTCAAGGTGATCCTCGAGACCGGCGAGCTCGTCACCTACGACAACGTCCGCCGCGCCTCGTGGCTGTCGATCCTCGCCGGCGGGGACTTCATCAAGACCTCGACCGGCAAGGTCCAGCCCGCCGCGACGCTGCCCGTCACGCTCCTGATGCTGGAGGTCGTGCGCGACTGGCACCTCATGACCGGGCAGCGCATCGGCGTGAAGCCCGCTGGCGGCATCCGCGCCTCCAAGGACGCCATCAGGTACCTCGTCACGGTCGCCGAGACCGTCGGCGAGGAGTGGCTCCAGCCGCACCTGTTCCGGTTCGGCGCCTCCAGCCTGCTGAACGACGTGCTGCTGCAGCGGCAGAAGATGGCGACCGGCCACTACTCCGGCGCCGACTACGTGACGATCGACTAGGACGAGAGCACCACGAAATCATGAGCTTCCTCGAATACGCACCCGCTCCCGAGTCGCGGGCGATCCTCTCGCTCCGCGACAGCTACGGCCTCTTCATCGACGGCGAGTTCGTCGACGGCCGCGGCACCCCGTTCCCGTCGATCTCGCCCGCGAGCGAGGAGCGGATCGCGACGATCGCCAACGCGAACGCCGCCGACGTCGACGACGCCGTCGCCGCCGCGCGCCGCGCGCACGACCGCGTCTGGTCGCGGATGACCGGCCGCGACCGCGGCAAGTACCTCTTCCGCATCGCGCGCCTGATCCAGGAGCGCGCCCGCGAGCTCGCCGTGGCCGAATCGCTCGACAACGGCAAGCCGATCAAGGAGTCCCGCGACGTCGACGTGCCGCTCGTCGCCGCGTGGTTCTTCTACTACGCCGGCTGGGCCGACAAGCTCGACTACGCGGGCCTCGGGGCGAACCCGCGCGCGCTCGGCGTCGCCGCGCAGGTCATCCCGTGGAACTTCCCGCTGCTCATGCTCGCGTGGAAGATCGCGCCGGCGCTCGCCGCGGGCAACACGGTCGTGCTGAAGCCGGCCGAGACGACGCCGCTGACCGCGCTCATCTTCGCCGAGATCGTGCAGCAGGCCGACCTGCCGCCGGGCGTCGTGAACATCCTCACGGGTGCGGGCGACACCGGCGCCGCCCTCGTCGGCCACGACGACGTCGACAAGGTCGCGTTCACCGGCTCGACCGCCGTCGGCCGTGCGATCGCGAAGCAGGTCGCTGGCACGCACAAGAAGGTGACCCTCGAGCTCGGCGGCAAGGCCGCGAACATCGTCTTCGACGACGCCCCCATCGACCAGGCGATCGAGGGCATCGTCAACGGCATCTTCTTCAACCAGGGGCACGTGTGCTGCGCGGGCAGCCGGCTCCTCGTCCAGGAGTCCGTCCACGACGAGGTGGTCGAGCGATTGAAGTCCCGGCTGTCGACGCTGCGCCTCGGCGACCCGCTCGACAAGAACACCGACATCGGCGCGATCAACTCGCGCGAGCAGCTCGAGCGCATCCGCGAGCTCTCCGACGCGGGCGTCGCCGAGGGCGCCGACCGCTGGAGCGCGCCGTGCGAGATCCCCGAGAACGGGTTCTGGTACGCGCCGACGATCTTCACGAACGTGCAGACCTCCAACCGCATCGCTCGTGAGGAGATCTTCGGCCCGGTCCTCTCGGTGCTCACGTTCCGCACCCCGCAGGAGGCCATCGCGAAGGCGAACAACACGCCCTACGGCCTCTCGGCGGGCATCTGGACCGACAAGGGCAGCCGCATCCTCGCCGTCGCCGACCAGCTGCGCGCCGGCGTGGTCTGGGCCAACACCTTCAACCGGTTCGACCCGGCGAGCCCGTTCGGCGGCTACAAGGAGTCCGGCTACGGCCGCGAGGGCGGCCGGCACGGACTCGGCGCGTACCTCGCGCCCGCGTCGGTCACGTCGACCGGACGCAGCGCGCCGCGCGCCGTGGAGGCCGCCGCCGCGGCATCCGCCGACGAGAAGCCGGCCCGCCGCACCCGCCGACCTGCCCGCCCCGCGAAGAAGGGAGCCGCGAAGTGAGTCGCCTCGCCGTGCCCAAGACGTACAAGCTGTTCATCGGCGGCGCGTTCCCGCGCAGCGAGTCGGGTCGCACCTACGAGGTTCGGTCCGCCGACGGCGGGTTCCTCGCCAACGCCGCGAAGGCGTCCCGGAAGGACGCGCGCGACGCGGTCGTGGCCGCGCGCGGCGCGGTCGCCGGGTGGGCGGGCGCGACCGCGTACAACCGCGGCCAGGTGCTGTACCGCATCGCCGAGCTGCTCGAGGGTCGTCGTGCCCAGTTCGCCGCGGAGATCGAGGAGGCCGAGGGCCTCAGCCGTGCCCAGGCGGGCGCACAGGTCGACGAGGCCGTCGACCGTTGGGTCTGGTACGCCGGGTGGGCCGACAAGTTCGCCCAGGTGGCCGGCAACGCCAACCCGGTCGCCGGGCCGTACTTCAACATCTCCGTGCCCGAGCCGACCGGCGTCGTCGCGATCGTGGCGCCCCAGGACTCCTCGCTCGTCGGCCTGGTCTCCGCGATCGCGCCGGCGCTCGTCGCCGGCAACGCGGTCGTCGTCGTGGCGAGCGAGCGGTTCCCGCTCTCGGCGATCAGCCTCGCCGAGGTGCTCGCCACGAGCGACGTGCCGAAGGGCGTCGTCAACGTGCTGACGGGCTCGCCCGCCGAGATCGCCCCGTGGCTCGCGAGCCACGCCGACGTCAACGCGCTCGACCTCGTCGGCGCGGGAGAGCTCGACTGGGTCGACCTCGAGATCGCAGCGGCCGACACGCTGAAGCGCGTGCTCCGTCCGGAGTCCGGACCGGATGCCGCGGCGCCGACGCTCGACCGGATCGCCGCGTTCACGGAGACCAAGACGGTCTGGCACACGAAGAGCCTGCGGTAGGCGGCCGCACATGTCCGGACGCGATGGGGCTTCCGACGAGCGCGGGCGACTCGTCATCGATCCGTTCGACTACCGGGTGACCGGGCACGGCGCGGTGATCGTGCTCCGCGGCGGCCGCCCCGTCATGACGGTGGGCGGCCGCTCCGCGGCGAAGCTCGTGGCCGCGCTCCAACGTGCGGACGATTCACAGGTGCAGCACCTCCTCGCTCGCGCGAGCGGGAACTATCGTCGGGGGAACGAGCACGGCTGACGCCGTGCGGCGCACGACCAGCCACGCGCGACCGGCCGCACGCGGCGAGCGGCGCCCGACGAGGGGAGGGTCGTCCATGCGCGTCCTGGTGACCGGGGCGACCGGCTACATCGGTGGTCGGCTCGTGCCGCGCCTCGTCGAGGCGGGTCACGACGTCCGGGTCGTCGTGCGGCGGCCGGAGCGGCTCCGCGACGTCCCGTGGGCGGCCGACGTCGAGGTCGTCGAGGGCGACCTGACGGACGCCGCGGCGGTCGAGCGGGCCACGCGCGGCGTCGACGTCGTCTACTACCTCGTGCACTCGATGGGCGGTCGCGGCGACTTCGAGGAGACCGAACTCGCGATCGCCCGGACCATGGCCCGCGCCGCGCGCCGGAACGGCGTGCGGCGCATCGTGTACCTGGGCGGGCTGCACCCCGCGAGCGGACCGCTGTCGCGGCACCTGCGCTCGCGCGTGCAGGTGGGGGAGATCCTGCTCGGCTCCGGGGTGCCGACGATCGTGCTGCAGGCGGGTGTCGTGATCGGCTCGGGCTCGACGTCCTTCGAGATGATCCGGCACCTGACCGAGGTCCTGCCGTACATGCCGGCGCCGAGGTGGGTCCGCAACTTCATCCAGCCGATCGCGGTGCGCGACGTGCTGCACTACCTGATCCGCGCGGCCGAGGTGCCGCCCGAGGTGAACCGGTCGTTCGACATCGGCGGGCCGGACGTCTTCCGCTACGGCCAGCTCATGAACGGCTACGCCGTCGAGGCGGGCCTCAGGCAGCGGCCGATCGCGGCGCTGCCGGTGCTCACGCCCTGGCTGGCGGGCCAGTGGGTGAACCTCGTGACGCCGATCCCGCGGCGCATCGCGGTGCCGATCATCGAGTCGCTCCAGTTCGACTGCGTCATGCGCGAGCACGACATCGACGAGGTCATCCCGCCGCCACCGGAAGGTCTCACGCCCTATCGCCGGGCCGTGCGCCTCGCGCTCGAGCGCGAGCGCGTCGGCGAGGTCGAGACGAGCTGGCGGAACGCCGAGGTGGCCGGTGCTCCGAGCGACCCGCTGCCGAGCGATCCCGACTGGTCGGGCCACACGGTCTACACCGATCACCGCGAGCGCACGTCGACGGCGCCGGTGGAGGCGCTGTGGGGCGTGATCGAGGGCGTCGGCGGCGAGAACGGCTGGTACTCCTTCCCGCTCGCCTGGGCGGTGCGGGGCTGGATCGACAAGCTGTTCGGCGGCGTGGGGCTGCGACGGGGTCGCCGCGATCCGGACACCCTGCATCCGGGCGACGCCGTCGACTTCTGGCGCGTGGAGCGCATCGACCGGCCGCGGTTCCTGCGGCTCAGGGCCGAGATGCGCGTGCCCGGCCGCGCGTGGCTCGAGATGTCCGCCGAACCGGATGCCGCGGGCTCGCGCTACCGGCAGCGCGCCGTGTACTTCCCGAAGGGGCTCGCGGGCCGGCTGTACTGGTGGGCCGTCTTCCCCTTCCACGGGATCGTGTTCGCGGGCATGGCCAATCGGATCACGGCCGAGGCCGAGGCATCCGTCACCACCGGCGCATCCGGGCACGTGGTGGCCGCGGAAAAAAAGTAACGAAACGGTAACGGCGTTTGCTAGGGTGACCTGCACGGTCCCGCGCAACGCGGCGCGGGTCGTGGAAAGGCCCCCTTCGTGCGTCCCACCCGAGACGCGGTCGACCCGGCGACCGCGGCCCCCGCTCGCGCCCGCGCCCAGCAGGTCACCCGCCCCGCCATCGGCCGTCCGCCTCGCCCGCTCGTGCGCATCCCGCTCGCGGTCACCGGCATGGTCGCGATGGCGGCCACGCTCTGGGGCGTGTCGACGCCGAACGACGTGTACGCCATCGACGTCTTCGGCGCACTGCGCCAACCGGGCGACGCGGCGGCCATCATCGGTCATCGAGGCGACCGCTCCCAGGCGCCCGAGAACACGATGCCCTCGCTCGAGCTCGCGATGGACGAGCTCGCCTACGTCGAGACCGACGTGCGGCTGACGCGCGACGGCGTCCCCGTGCTGTTCCACGACACCGACCTCGAGCGCATCGCCGGCCGCGACCTGCGCGTCGAGGAGATCGACCACGAACGCCTCGAGCGCATCGACGCCGGCGCGTGGTACTCCGAGGAGTGGGCGGGGGAGCGCATCCCCACGCTCGACGCGTTCCTCGCCGCACTCGCCGAGCGGGACGAGGCGCGTGCGCTCGTCGAGCTCAAGGCGGACTGGGCGGCCGACGAGGTGCGGATCGTGCTCGACCTCGTCGAACGCCACGGGCTCCGCGGCCGGGTCGTCCTGCAGAGCTTCAGCATCGAGACGCTCCAGTCGATCCGGCGCGTGTCGCCGACGACCCCCCGGATCATGCTCATCCGCGAGCTCCCGGCCGACCCGGTCCCGCTCGCCGAGCAGCTCGGGCTGATCGGGTTCGGCACCACCGCGGCATCCGTCACCGCCGCGCCCGAGGCGATCGACGCCGCGCACGCCGCCGGCATCGCGGTGCTCTGCTACACGTTGAACAGCCAGGACCGCTGGCAGGAGGTCAGCGCGCTCGGCGTCGACGGCATCATCACCGACCAGCCGAGCGACCTCGACGCGTGGATCGCCTCGACGGCGCCGGGCACCTGATGCCCCGCGCAGCGGCGGGATGCGCGCGTGCTCCGGGTCAGTCGATCACGACCACGTCGGCGCCGAGGCGAGCCGCGGCATCCGCGAACGTCGCGTGCATGCGCTCGGAGAGCAGCACGAATCGGACGAGCGCGGGAGCGTCGGGCGCCGCGGCGGCGGTCGCGACGGCGACCTCGGCGGCGTCGTCGGCCGACCAGCCGTAGACCCCGGCCGAGACGGCGGGCAGGGCGACGGATGCCGCACCGAGCCGGGCCGCGAGCCCGAGCGAGTTGCGGTAGGCGTTCTCGAGGAGCGCCCGTCGGCGCGCGGCCTCGGGGCCCTCGCCGGGCCACACGGGGCCCACGGTGTGCACGACCCACCGCGCCGAGAGCCGGCCGCCGGTCGTCGCGACGGCCTCGCCCGTCGGCAGGCCGTCGGGCAGGGCCGTCGCGCGCAGGCGGCGGCACTCGGCGAGGATCTCGGGCCCGCCGGCCCGGTGGATGGCGCCGTCGACGCCGCCCCCGCCGAGGAGCGACGGGTTCGCCGCGTTCACGATCGCGTCGACCCGCTCGAGGGTGAGGTCGCCGCGGAGGAGCTCGATGCGCGGCATCCGGCGGTCAGCCCCGGTTGTTGGAGAGCTCGAAGATGCGCACGAGCTCTGCCACGGCCTCCTCGCGCTGGTCGCCGCCCTGCTCGTACATGTGCGAGACGTGCGTGCGGAGGTGGTTCTCGACGAGCAGCTTGTTCAGCGAGCCGAGCGACTTCTGGACCGCGAGCGAGAGCGTGATGATGTCCACGCAGTAGTCCTCGTTCTCGATCATCTTCTCGATGCCCCGCAGCTGGCCCTCGATGATCTTCGTCCGATGCAGCGCCCGCTTCTTGATGTCCTCGATCACCCCGTCAGGATACGCCCGGGCGCGATACCCGGGGCCGTATCGATCCGAGCCGTCCGTCGCGAGCATCGTCCGGCCCGGCCGGGCCGGCCGGGCCGGGCGACGGGTGACGCGGCGCGGGTCGGTTCGCTACCGTGATCGCATGTCGTCCCCGCGCCCGGCCCTGCGCCGCCAAGCCCTGCGCCGCGAGGGCGAGCGCCGCCACGTGCTCGCCGCACTCGGCGCACTCGTCGCGCTGGCGTTCGCGGCCGGACCCGCGGCGGCCGCGCTGGCCCTGCCGCCGGGCGATCCGGTCGCTTCCGCGTCCCGTGCCGTGCGGCCCGTGCAGGCCGTCCCGGCCGACGTCGACGACTTCTCGTTCGCGAGCTTCGAGGCCGTCTACGAGCTGGGCCGCGACGAGGGCGGGCACTCGACGCTCCGGACCACCGAGACGCTGGTCGCCGTCTTCCCCGAGTACGACCAGAACCGCGGCATCCGCCGCGCGATCCCGCGAACGTACGACGGGCACCCGACCGACGTCCGCGTCCGGTCGGTGTTCGACCAGGACGGCGCGGCGCGCTCGTTCGAGACCGAGCGGAGCGAGGACGGCGAGTTCGAGCTCGTGACGATCGCCGCCGACGACTTCGTGCACGGCGAGCAGACGTACGTCATCACCTACGACCAGCGGAACGTCACCTTCGATCCCGACGACCTCGACGTCCAGGAGTTCTACTGGGACGTCAACGGCACCGGATGGCGCCAGCCGTTCGGCGTCGTCAGGGCCGAGGTGCGCCTCGACCCCGGACTCGTCGACGCGTTCACCGGCGACGTCGCCTGCTATCGCGGCTACGAGGGCTCGTCGACGCCGTGCGAGAGCCTCGCGGCCGACCAGGCGGCGCAGCCGGTCGTGTCGGCCGAGGCGGTGGCCCTCGGGCCCTACCAGAACCTCACGGTCGCGCTCGCGTTCGCACCGGGCACGTTCGAGCCGCGCGACGAGCGGTTCACGTCCTCGCCCGCGGCGATGGCCTCCGCGTTCGGTGCGCTGGTCGCGGTCGGCGCCGCGATCGCCGCGATCGTCGTCCGCGCCACCCGCTGGCGCGACCACCCGGGCCGGGGCATCGTCGTCGCCGAGTACGAGCCGCCTGACGGCGTCACCCTGATGGAGGCGGCCGACCTCGTTCGCGCGCCGTCGAAGGGCATCACGGCGACGCTGCTCGGCGAGGCCGTGGCGCGGCGGGTCCGCGTCGTGGAGACGAAGCCCCGGAAGTACGCGGTCGAGCTCGCCGCCCCGGCGACCGGCGCCGACCGCGACGCGTCGCGCGTGCTCGGCGCCCTCTTCGGCCCGGTCGCGATCGTCGGCGCCCGACGCGACCTCAGGTCCCGCGACACCTCGCTCGGTCCGCGCCTCGCGAAGCTCCGGGCCTCGGTGCACTCGCGGGTCGAACGCGAGGGCTATCGCCGCCGGCCCGCCCGCGGGCTGCGCGTCCTCCTCGCCGCGCTCGCGATCGGCGGCGCGACCCTCGCCGGCATCTTCGGGATCATGGCCATCGACGATCGGATGGGCGGCGGATGGCCCTGGCTCGCGATCCTGCTCGGCATCCTCGCCTCGATCGCGACCCTCGGCGTCGTCGCCGTCGTGCGCCCGCTCTCCGAGCGCGGCCGAGCCGCGCGCGACCACCTCGAGGGCCTCCGCGAGTACATCCGGCTCGCCGAGGCCGACCGCCTGCGCATGCTGCAGTCGCCGACCGGCGCCGAGCGTTCGCCGCTCCGGGTGTCGGCGCAGCTCCCGCCCCCGCCGCCCGGCGCCGTGGCCTTCGACCGCCCCGCACCCGCGACCGGCTCGATCGACGCCGAGCAGGTGCTGCGGCTGCACGAGCAGCTCCTGCCCTACTCGGTGCTGTTCGGCCTCGAGCGCGAATGGAGCCGCGAGCTCGCGGATCTGTACGCCGCGCAGGGCCGCGAGCCGGACTGGTACTCCGGCCGCAGCGGATTCAACGCCGCCTACTTCGCGGCGGGCGTGAGCTCGTTCAGCAGCGCGTCGAGCACGAGCTGGTCGGGGTCGTCCTCCAGCTCGTCGTCGGGCGGCTCGAGCGGCGGCGGGTCGTCCGGCGGCGGTGGCGGCGGTGGTGGCGGCGGCGGGGTCTGACCCGGGCGCTCACTCCTCGTCGGCGGCGGGAGCGCGCTCGTCCGGAAGGACGACGCGGCGTTCGGCGTCGATGCCCACCACGTCGTCGTCGGAATCCTCGCCGACCGGACGCTCGTCCTCGTCCTCGTCGGGCTCCGGCGCGGGCGGAAGCTCGCCGTCCTGGGCGACCTGGAACTCGTGATCGTCGGCGATGCCTCCGCCGACCCCCGTCGACTCGTCCATGCCACGAGCGTAGCCGTGGACGCCGTGCCTCGACAGGGCCGAGGTCCCGCCGCGTGCGTCGCCGTTCCGGTGCGGCGTCGAGCGTAGGCTCCCGCCATGCCCGAATGGATCTGGGCGGCGCTCGCCGGACTCGCCGCAGGCGGCGCCCTGCTCGTCGGGGCGATCATCGCATGGGTCGTCGACGTTCCGCGTGGCGTCGTGGCCGCCACCCTGGCGTTCGGATCCGGGGTCCTCATCTCGGCGCTCGCGTTCGACCTCGTGCTCGAGGCGCAGGACGAGGGCGGCTTCTGGCCCACGGTCCTCGGGTTCGGCCTCGGCGCGGTGCTCTACGTCCTGGCGAACCACCTGCTCGACCGGTTCGACCAGCGGAACCGCCGGGGAACCGGCGAGGATCCCGGCACCGGGACGGGCATCGCGGTGGGCGCACTGCTCGACGGCATCCCCGAATCGGCCGTGCTGGGGCTCAGCATGCTCGGCGGCTCCGGGGTCAGCATCCCCGTGCTTGCGGCCATCGTCATCTCGAACGTCCCCGAGGGGCTCAGCTCGACCGCCGAACTCAAGGCATCGGGACGCTCGGCACGCCAGACGCTGCTCCTCTGGTCTGGTATCGCGCTCGCGTGCGCCCTCGCCTCGCTCGGCGGCTTCCTGCTGCTCGCCGACGCGAGCGGCCCGATGACCGCTGCGATCACCTCGTTCGCCGCCGGGGCCATGCTCGCCATGGTCTGCGACACCATGATCCCCGAGGCGTTCCGGGTCCAGCATCGACTCACGGGCCTCCTCGCGACCCTGGGCTTCCTGCTCAGCTTCGCGCTGCATCAGGTCACCTGAGCCGTCGCATTCGCGCCGGCACCACTACGGCGCGTAGAATGGGCGAGGCGCTCGACGGATCCATCCACGGACCGACGGCTGGGGGAACTCGCTCCGCCATGCTCGGCCTCTTCGGATCCGGCGCACCGCGACGGCCTCGTTGTCCGATCCCGTCGGCCGGTGCCGACCACCTGCCCGTGGTCACGAGCGCCGGATCGCATCGGGCCCAGACAGGGGAGGACCATTGGCCCAGACGAGGCAGCGACAGCGCACGCGTTCGCGTGACGACGACGCGCCCATCATCCCGATCCTCGCGCGCAAGGTCCGCGAGGTCGAGCAGAAGGCCCAGAAGAACAAGCTGGGCCCCACGAACCGCACCAAGTTCCAGGTCATCGCGCTGCTCATGCGCGAGGAGCGCGCCCGCGTCAAAGCCGACGGCGAGCTCGCCGACGGCGCGCGGGCGGAGCTGCTGAAGCGCCTCGACGGCATCGCGCAGATCCTCGCGAAGACCGCGGCCCGCGACACGAGCCTCATCACGCTCCTCGAACCGGATGCGTCGATCTCCACGGTCGCGCAGCGGTTCCGTCGCGACTGGCTGCTCGAGTCGGGCGCCGAGCTCAGCGAGGACGAGCTGATCATCGTCCGCGAGCCGGCTCCCGCGCCCGAACTCGCCGTGAACCAGGTGATCCCGCCGTCGGTGAAGTCCCGACAGCTCGCGAACCCGTTCCTCCCACCCGACTTCAGCCGCGCCGACCACCACGTCGTCCCCGTCCGGCGCCTCGCCAACTGGGAGCTGCTCGGCCCGCTGTTCAAGTCGTTCGAGTCGGGCTCCGGCGGCCAGGCGGCATCAATGGACCTGCCCGAGGCGCCGAAGGTGGACCGTCTCGCCCCGCGCGGACTCGAGCTGATGCCCCACCAGGCGCGCTTCATCGAGTCCGCGCGCGAGGGCCACCGCACGTTCCTGCTCGCCGACGAGCCGGGCCTCGGCAAAACCGCGCAGTCGGTGCTCGCGGCATCCGTCGCCGACGCCTACCCGCTGCTCGCGGTCGTGCCGAACGTCGTGAAGATGAACTGGGCCCGCGAGGTCGAGCGCTGGACGCCGCACCGCCGCGCCACCGTCATCCACGGCGACGGCGACACCGTCGACGCGTTCGCCGACGTCGTCGTCGTGAACTACGACATCCTCGACCGGCACATGGCCTGGCTGTCGACCATGGGCTTCAAGGGCATGGTCGTCGACGAGGCGCACTTCATCAAGAACCTGCAGTCGCAGCGCTCGCGCAACGTGCTCGCGCTCGCCGAGCGCATCCGGTCGAACACGCCGGGCGGCGACCCGCTGCTGCTGGCGCTCACCGGCACGCCGCTCATCAACGACGTCGACGACTTCCGCGCGATCTGGCAGTTCCTCGGCTGGATCGTCGGCGACAAGCCGTCGCCCGAGCTCCTCGGCAAGCTCGAGGAGACGGGTCTCACGCCCGCCGAGCCCGGGTTCTACGCCGAGGCGCGCCGCACCGTGATCGACCTCGGCATCGTGCGCCGCCGCAAGGTCGACGTCGCCGCCGACCTGCCCGACAAGCGCATCGCCGACCTCCACGTGGAGCTCGACGACGAGCTGGGCCGCTCGATCCGCGCGGCCGAGCGCGAGCTCGGCAATCGGCTCGCGAACCGCTTCCGAGCACTCGTGGAGTCGCGCAAGCTCCGCGTCGGCGACCTCGACGAGGTCGAGCGCGACCAGTACATCCGCGCCGTCGCCCTGTCCGAGCTCGAGGAGTCGAAGTCCTCGAAGTCCAGCGAGAACGTCTTCACGATGGTCCGGCGCATCGGGCAGGCGAAGGCGGGCCTTGCCGCCGACTATGCCGCGCAGCTCGCGCGCTCGGCGGGCAAGGTCGTCTTCTTCGCCAAGCACATCGACGTCATGGACCAGGCCGAGGCCGCCTTCGCGGCGAGGGAGCTGCGCACGGTGTCGATCCGCGGCGACCAGACCGCCGTGGCGCGCCAGCAGGCGATCGACGCGTTCAACACCGAGTCGGACGTCTCGATCGCGGTGTGCTCGCTCACTGCGGCGGGCGTCGGCGTGAACCTGCAGTCGGCCTCGAACGTCGTGCTCGCCGAGCTCAGCTGGACCGCGGCCGAGCAGACGCAGGCGATCGACCGGGTGCACCGCATCGGCCAGGACGAGCCCGTGACCGCGTGGCGCATCATCGCCGCGCACACCGTCGACGCGCGCATCGCCGAGCTCATCGACCAGAAGCAGGGACTCGCGCTCCGCGCCCTCGACGGCAGCGACGTCGAGCCCGGCTCGGCCGACTCGGTGCAGCTCGACGCGCTGCAGCACCTGCTCCGGCAGGCGCTCGACGGCGCCCTGTAGCGCCGGGCCGCGGCATCCGCTCGCCGACCCGGCCGCCGAGGGCGGTCGGTCACGACGCGACCGGATGCCGCGCGCCCCGCTAGACTCCGTGACGTTCGCGCCTCGATGATGCGGCACCCCCGCGAACGATCCACCTCATGAGGAGTCATCAGGCATGAAGATCGGCATTCTGACGAGCGGCGGCGACTGCCCCGGACTGAACGCGGTCATCCGCGGGTCCGTGCTGAAGGGCGTCATCTCGCACGATGCGGAGTTCGTCGGGTTCCGCTGGGGCTGGCGCGGCGTCGTCGAGCGCGACATCATCCCGATCACCCGCCACGACGTGCGCGGCCTCTCGAAGCAGGGCGGCACGATCCTCGGCTCGAGCCGCACGAACCCGTTCGAGGGCGAGCAGGGCGGACCCGAGAACATCCGTCGCATGCTCGATGAGGAGGGGATCGACGCGATCGTCGCGATCGGCGGCGAGGGCACGCTCACGGCGGCCCGGCGCCTGGTCGACGAAGGCGGCATCCCCGTCATCGGCGTGCCGAAGACGATCGACAACGACCTTGCCGCGACCGACTACTCGTTCGGCTTCGACACGGCCGTCGAGATCGCGACCGAGGCGATCGACCGACTCCGCACGACCGCCGAGTCCCACAACCGCGCGATCGTGCTCGAGGTCATGGGCCGCCACGTCGGCTGGATCGCGCTGCACTCCGGCATGGCCGGCGGCGCGCATGCGATCCTGATCCCCGAGCAGCCCATGGGCATCGACGAGATCTGCGAGTACGTCGAATCGGTCCGCGACCGCGGCCGCGCGCCGCTCATCGTGGTCGCCGAGGGCTTCAAGCTCGACACGATGGAGGAGGCGCACTCGCACCTCGGCCTCGACGCGTTCAACCGGCCGCGCCTCGGGGGCATCGCCGAGAAGCTCGCGCCGATGATCGAGGAGCGCACGGGCATCGAGTCGCGGCACACGGTGCTCGGCCACATCCAGCGCGGCGGGGCGCCGTCGGCGTACGACCGCGTGCTCGCGACGCGCCTCGGCATGGCGGCGGTCGACGCCGCGGTCGACCGCGCGTGGGGCAGCATGGTCACCCTCCGCGGCACCGACATCGCGCGGGTCTCGATCGCCGAGGCGACGGGCGGCCTCAACGTCGTGCCGCAGTCCCGCTACGACGAGGCCCGGATCCTCTTCGGCTGAGCCGGGGCGGCGGCGGCGCGGCGAGCGGGCGATGAGTGCAGCGACGGGCGAGCGGATGGCGCTGCCCGAGGTCTGCGTCTGCTACGTGCTGCGCGAGGCGGGCGGACGGACCGAGGTCCTCCTCGGCCGGAAGAAGCACGGCCTGGGCGCGGGCAACTACGTCGGACTCGGCGGCAAGCTCGAGCCAGGCGAATCGGCGCTCGACGCGGCCGTGCGCGAGGTCGAGGAGGAGTCGGGGCTCGTCGTCGCGCCCGCCGACCTCGAATCGCGGGGCCGCCTGACCTATCTCTTCCCGCACCGTCAGGCGTGGAGCCAGGTCTCGAACGTGTTCGTCGTGCGCGAGTTCGCGGGCCTCCCGGCGCCGTCCGACGAGCTCGACCCGGAGTGGTTCGGCCTCGACGAGGTGCCGCTCTCCGAGATGTGGGACGATGCGCGCCGCTGGCTTCCCGGGGTGCTCGCGGGCGGGAGGGTTCGCCGGACCTACGTCTTCGGCGAGGACCTCGCGACCGTGGTGGATGAGCAGGATGACGTCGCGTAGGATCGTCGGGGCTCGGCGCTCGCCGAAATCCGCAACCCACCTTCCGTGAACATCCGGCGAACTCCGGTCCGCCGACGACAGAAAGACGCCGGTGGATCTCACCCTCATCGTCGTGCTGGTGATCGCACTGGCGCTCTTCTTCGACTTCACGAACGGCTTCCACGACACCGCGAACGCGATGGCGACGCCCATCGCCACGGGCGCGCTGCGGCCGAAGGTCGCCGTGGCGCTCGCCGCGATCCTGAACCTGATCGGCGCCTTCCTCTCGACCGAGGTGGCGAAGACCATCTCGGGCGGCCTCATCCGCGAGGGAGAGGACGGCGTGTTCATCACGCCGGAACTCATCTTCGCCGGCCTCATCGGCGCCATCACCTGGAACATGGTGACGTGGCTGCTCGGACTGCCGTCGTCGTCGAGCCACGCCCTGTTCGGCGGGCTGATCGGCGCCGCTCTCGTGGGCTTCGGCCTCCAGGCCATCGACGGCGGCGTGGTGATGTCGAAGATCATCCTCCCGGCGCTGCTCGCCCCGCTGACGGCGGGATTGGTCGCGTTCACGGCGACGAAGCTCGCCTACGCGATCACCCGCCGTTACGACGGCAAGCCCGACGGTCGCGACGGGTTCCGGCACGCGCAGATCTTCTCCAGCTCGCTCGTCGCCCTCGCGCACGGAACGAACGACGCGCAGAAGACCATGGGCGTCATCACGCTGACGCTCATCTCGGTCGGCGCGCAGCCGGTCGGCTCGGGCCCCGAGACGTGGGTCGTCGTCACGTGCGCGATCGCGATCGCGCTCGGAACGTACATGGGCGGTTGGCGCATCATCAAGACCCTCGGCACGGGCCTCACCGACGTCAAGCCCGCGCAGGGTTTCGCGTCGGAGACCGCGACGGCCGCCACCATCCTCGCCTCGAGCCATCTCGGCTTCGCCCTCTCGACGACGCAGGTCGCGTCGGGCTCGGTCATCGGCTCCGGACTCGGCCGGCGCGGATCGACCGTGCGCTGGCGCACGGCCGGCCGCATCGGCATCGGCTGGATCCTCACCCTGCCGGCCGCGGGCGGTGTCGGCGCGCTCGCTGCGGTCGTGGCCACGATGGGCGTGGTGGGCGTGCTGATCGACGCCGTCGCGGCAGCGGTGATCATCGGCGGGATCTTCATGTGGTCGCGACGCGACGAGGTGTCGCACCGGAACGTCCTCAGCGAGGTGGCCGACTCTGGTCTGGCCGTGAAGATCAAGCGCAATCCCAAGCCGAAGCGGAAGGTGACCTCGTGATCGACTGGTTCTCGTTCGTGATCGTGCTCGTCGCCTCGCTCGTCGGCGCGAGCGTCGTCGTCAGCGCGTACGCCCTCGGCATCCGCCTGCTCACGATCGGCGGCCGTACGCCGGTCGTCGCTCCGGCCGAGTTCACCGACGCCATCACCGTGATCTCGCCGGAAGAGGCGGCGAAGGCCGCCAGGCGCGCCGAGAAGGCGGCCCGGAAGAGCCCGCTGACCGACGGCCAGAAGCGGATGGCGGTCGTCGGCGCCTGGGCCTGCTTCGCGTTGAGCGGGATCGCCGTGCTCTACGGCATCTACCTCATCGTGCCCGCGCTGCACGGCGGCGGCTGAGCCGCCCCTCCGTCGTCGGGCCACCGTCGTCCCGTCCCGCTCGAGCGAGCGGATTCCCGACCGACGTGCGCGGTGCGCGCACCTGACGAAACACTGGACGACATGACCTCCCGACCCGAGACCGAGACGACGACCGAGCCGGCGCTCGACTCCACCGCCGACGCGCGACGCGCACCGGGGAACGCGTTCGACCGCTACTTCGAGATCACGCGCCGCGGTTCCACGATCCCCGCCGAGATCCGCGGCGGCGTCGTGACCTTCGTCACGATGGCCTACATCGTCATCCTGAACCCCATCATCCTGTCGGGCGGTACGGATGTCGCGGGCGAGAGCCTGGGCTTCGGGCAGGTCGCCGCGGTGACCGCGCTCACCGCGGGCGTGATGACGATCCTCTTCGGCGTCGTGGCCCGACTGCCGTTCGCCTTCGCCGCGGGCCTCGGCATCAACTCCTTCCTCGCCGTCTCGGTCGTCGGCCAGGTGACCTGGCCCGAGGCGATGGGCCTCGTGCTCGTCAACGGCCTCATCATCGTGCTGCTCGCGGTCACGGGCCTGCGCCGCCTCATCTTCGAGGCCGTCCCCATGCCGCTGAAGCTCGCGATCACGGTCGGCATCGGCCTCTTCATCGCGTTCATCGGGTTTGTCGACGCGGGCTTCGTGACCGCGACCGGCGTGGCCTCCCCGCCCGTCGGCCTCGGCATCGACGGATCGCTCGCGACGGTGCCCGTGCTCGTCTTCGTGATCACGCTGCTCGTCACGGGCGTGCTCGTCGCGCTGCGGGTGAAGGGCGGCATCCTCATCGGCCTGCTCTCGGGCACGACGCTCGCGCTCGTGCTCGAGGCGATCCTCGACCTCGGGCCGAAGGTCGGTGCCGACGGCGCCGTGAACCCGCAGGGCTGGGGCCTGTCGGTGCCCGAGCTGCCCGCGCAGTGGGTGAGCCTGCCCGACCTCTCGCTCGTCGGCCAGGTGAGCTTCGGCAGCTTCGAGCGGATCGGCGTGCTCGCCGCGCTCATGCTCGTCATCACGCTCGTGTTCACGAACTTCTTCGACGCGCTCGGCACGATGACGGGCCTCTC
The DNA here is from genome assembly GCF_052748445.2 of Agromyces molybdatiresistens. Classification (NCBI taxonomy): domain Bacteria; kingdom Bacillati; phylum Actinomycetota; class Actinomycetes; order Micrococcales; family Microbacteriaceae; genus Agromyces; species Agromyces molybdatiresistens. Next base: position 1,603,166 of record NZ_CM188258.1, read on the forward strand.
GAAGGAGGCCGGGCTCGCCGACGCGAAGGGCGAGTTCCCGCGCCTGCGGTCGGCGCTCGTCGTCGAGGGCGTCGGCGCGGTCGCCGGCGGGTTCACGTCGAGCTCATCGAACACGGTGTTCATCGAGTCCGGCTCGGGCATCGGCGAGGGTGCCCGCACGGGCCTGGCGAACCTCGTCACCGGCGGGCTGTTCCTCCTCGCGATGTTCCTCACCCCGCTGACCTCGGTCGTGCCGTCCGAGGTCGCCGCGGCCGCCCTGGTCATCGTCGGTGCGCTCATGATGGCGCAGATCCGCGACGTCGACCTCTCCGAGTTCAGCGTGCTGCTGCCGGTCTTCCTCACGGTGACCGTGATGCCGCTGACGTACTCGATCGCGAACGGCATCGGCGCGGGCTTCGTCAGCTGGGTCGTCGTGCGCACGTTCGCGGGTAAGGGGAAGGAGATCAGCCCCCTGCTGTGGGTCGTCGCGGCCGGGTTCCTGCTCTACTTCGCCCGCGGTCCCGTCGAGGCGCTGCTCGGCGGCTGACCCGCCCGGACGGCCGACCCCGCCCGGACGGCCGACCCGCCCGGCGGCGCTCACGACCGCCCGCCACGGGGCGTCAGCCGCCCCGCCGATCCGGGGGTTCGCCCCATGTCCTCGCGTCCGCGGCATCCGTAGCCTCGGATCATCCCGATGGACAAGGAGATCCGACCCATGACCACCTTCACCCCCGCACCGGCGACCGACGTCGAGACGCGCGGGTTCGCCGTCTCGAGCCTCGTGCTCGGCCTCGTCTCGCTCGTCGCCGGCTTCACCCTCGTGGTGCCCGTCGCCGGTCTCGTGCTCGGCATCCTCGCGCTGCGCCGCGAGCCGTCGGCGCGGACCATGGCGATCTGGGGCATCGTGCTGAACGGCGTGATGCTCGCCGGCGTCGTCATCGCGACCCTCGCGTTCCTGGCCTTCGGCCTGCTGCTGCTGCCGCTGGCGCCGCTCGCGTTCGTCTGATCCCGCCGACCGGATCCCGCGCCGCCGCCGCGACGCGCGAGGCCCTCGACCCGCAGGTCGAGGGCCTCGTCCGCGTCCGCGCATGCGTCGCGCCCGCGCGCGGGGCTACCCTGACGCTGGGGGAGCGATGGACTCGGATCACGGGCAGCGGGCGTCGGCGTGGGGGGCGGGTGCGCCCGAACCCCGCTACGCGGAGACCGAGGACGGTTCCGTCGCCTACCAGGTGTTCGGCCGGGGGCCGCGCGACCTGCTGTTCATCGGCAACTGGGCGAGCAACATCGAGGTGATGTGGGAGCACCCGTCGATGGCGCGCTACCTCGAGCGGCTCGCGCGGTTCTCGCGGGTGATCTGCTTCGACAAGCGCGGCGCCGGCCTCTCGGATCCGGTGGCGATGGGCGCCCTGCCGACCCTGGAGCACTGGATGGACGACGCCCGGGCCGTGCTCGACGCCGTCGGCTCGCCGTCCGCGACGCTGCTCGGAGATGCGGAGGGCGGGCCGATGGCGATGATGCTCGCGGCGAGCCATCCGCAGCGCTGCGACGCACTGGTGCTCGTGAACACCTTCGCGCGGCTGCTGCGCGCGCCGGACTACCCGATCGGCATCCCGGAGCCGACGGCGGAGCTCCTGCTCGGGCTGTGGCGCCGCAACTGGGGCACCGGCGTCGTCCTGCAGCTGACGGCGCCGGATGTCGCGGACGACGAGCAGCTGCTCCGGTGGGTCGGCCGGTACATGCGCCTGTCTGCGTCGCCGTCCGCCGCGACGCGCATGTACGAGTGGGTCCTGCAGCTGGACGTGCGGTCGGTGCTCCCGAGCATCTCGGTGCCGACGCTCGTGCTGCACAAGGCGGAGAACCGGCACTACCGGGTCGCCATGGGACGGTATCTCGCCGAGCACATCCCCGGCGCGCGGCTCGTCGAGCTGCCCGGAGCGGCGTGGTATCCGCCGTTCGTCGAGTCGGACCGCCTGCTCGACGAGGTCGAGGAGTTCCTCACCGGCGAACGCCCGCCGCCCGCCGACGATCGGGTGCTCGCCACCGTGCTGTTCACCGACATCGTCGGGTCGACCGACCTCGCCGCGCGGCTCGGCGATCAGCGCTGGCTCGACCTCAAGGTCGCCCACGACGACATCGTGCGGTCGCGCATCGAGCGGTACCGGGGCACGCACGTCTCGTCGACCGGAGACGGCGTCCTCGCGCTCTTCGACGGTCCGGCGCGCGCGGTCCGCTGCGCCTGGGAGATCGCCTCGGCGGTGCGCTCGCTGGGCATCGAGATCCGCGCCGGACTGCACAGCGGCGAGGTGGAGTTCCAAGGGGACGAGGTCGCCGGCATCGCGGTGCACCTGGCCTCGAGGGTCATGTCGCTCGCCGGCGCGGGCACGGTGCTGTCGTCGGGCACCGTGAAGGACCTCGTGGTCGGCTCCGGCATCGTGTTCGAGGACCGCGGGGTGCACGAGCTGCGCGGCGTGCCCGGCGAGTGGCGACTGTTCCGGGTGTCCGGGCTCGGCTGACCGCCGGGGCGCGTCCGGGCGGCGGGCGAGTCGACGGGCCGGCGCGATCGATGCGTCCGCGAGCTGCGGCGCGCACGAATCGGACGCCGTGTACAGCGGACGCGCACGGATCGTACACGCCGCAGCGGGAATCGCCGTGGGCCCGCGAGTAGGCTCGGACACGTACCGAGCGCGGTGATCCCGCGCGTGTCCCCTGAAGGCGATGGAGCCGAAGTGTCGATGACCCGACCGCATCCCAGTACCGTCGAGAGCGTCCGATCGGAGGACCAGGTGATCCCCACGAAGACGACCGAGACCCGGACCGAGACCGACTCGCTCGGGCCCGTCGAGGTCCCGGCAGACGCCTACTGGGGCGTGCACACGATGCGCGCGCTCCAGAACTTCCCGATCTCCAAGCGCCCGATCTCCGTCTACCCGGAGCTCGTGGTCGCGCTCGCGCAGGTGAAGCAGGCGGCGTGCCGCGCGAACAAGGAGCTCGGCGCGCTCGAACCGCGCAAGCAGGCGTGGATCGACGAGGCGTGCCAGCGCATCATCGACGGCGAGTTCCACGACCAGTTCGTGGTCGGCGTCATCCAGGGCGGCGCGGGCACGTCGACGAACATGAACGCGAACGAGGTGATCGCGAACGTCGCCCTCGAGATCGCGGGCCAGCCGAAGGCGCGCTACGACCTCATCCACCCCATCGACGACGTCAACCGCAGCCAGTCGACGAACGACACCTACCCGACCGCGCTGAAGCTCGCGATGACCGCTTCGCTCACGACGATGCTCACCGAGCTCGACCTGCTGCGCATCTCGTTCGGCCGGAAGGGCCGCGAGTTCCACGAGGTGCTCAAGGTCGGCCGCACGCAGCTGCAGGACGCGGTGCCGATGACCCTCGGCCAGGAGTTCCACGGCTTCGCCACGACGCTCGGCGAGGACATCGCCCGGCTCCGCGAGACGATCAAGCTGCTCTCCGAGGTGAACCTCGGCGGCACGGCGGTCGGCACGGGCATCACCGCCGACCCGGGCTATGCGGCCTCGGTCGTGCGCCACCTGAGCGAGATCACGGGCCAGCGGCTCGAGACCGCGCCCGACCTCGTCGAGGCGACGAGCGACACGGGCGTCTTCATGACCTTCTCGAGCGCGCTGAAGCGCAGCGCGATCAAGCTCTCGAAGATCTGCAACGACCTCCGCCTGCTCTCGTCCGGCCCGCAGGCGGGACTCGGCGAGATCCACCTGCCGCCGAAGCAGGCCGGCTCGAGCATCATGCCGGGCAAGGTGAACCCGGTCATCCCCGAGGCGGTCAGCCAGGTCGCCTACGCGGTCGCCGGGGCGGATGTCACGGTGATGATGGCCGCCGAGAACGGCCAGCTCCAGCTCAACGCGTTCGAGCCCGTCATCGCGCACTCGCTGCTGCAGTCGATCACGTGGATGCGGCAGGCCTGCTGGACCCTCCGCGTGAACTGCGTCGACGGCATCACGGCGAACACCGAGCACCTCGAGGCGCAGGTGGCGTCGAGCGTCGGCGTGATCACCGCGCTCATCCCGTTCATCGGGTACACCGAGGCGGCGAAGCTCGCCAAGGCCGCGCTCGCGACCGGTCGGCCGGTGGCCGACCTCGTCGTCGAGGCGGGCCTCATGACCCGCGAGGACGTGACCCGGCAGCTGCTGCCGTCGCGCCTGTCCGGCGTGCACCCGATCACGCAGGCGATCAACGTGGTCGAGCTGAAGGGCGAGCCGAGCGACTGAGGCCGGCGACCCCTCGCGGCGACCCCGAGGGCGGCGGATGCCACGCGGCATCCGCCGCCCTCGTCGTCGTGCCGGGCCCGGCGCCCGGCTCGCCCGTGCGCGGCTAGATCACGCGGCAGTGCGTCGTGAGCGAGCCGATGCCCTCGATGCTCACGGTGACGGTCGAGCCGTCGTGGAGGAACACCTGCGGGTTGCGGGAGTAGCCCGCGCCGCCCGGGCTGCCCGTCGAGATGAGCGTGCCGGCCGGCAGGGTCGCGGTCTTCGAGAGGTAGGAGATGATCTCGGCGACGCTGCGGACCATCTCGTTGGTCGAGGCGTCCTGCAGGATGTGGCCGTCGAGGTTCGTGGTGAGCCAGAGGTCCTGAGGGTCGGCGATCTCGTCGGCCGTCACGACCACGGGACCGGTCGGCGTGAACCCGTCGAACGACTTGCACCGCGACCACTGCGCCTCGCTGAACTGGATGTCGCGCGCCGTGATGTCGTTCACGACCGTGTAGCCCCAGACGTGGTCGAGCGCGTCCTGCGGGGAGACATGGCGTGCGGGCGTGCCGATGATGACGCCGAGCTCGGCCTCGTAGTCGACCTGGGTCGCGACGTCGCCCGCCCAGGTGGTCGTCGCGCCGTGCGCGGCGAGCGAGTTCGGCCAGAGCGAGAAGATCGTCATCGCCGACTCGGAGCGGAGCTTCAGCTCGGACGCGTGGGCGGCGTAGTTCGCCCCGATCGCGAGGATCTGCGCGGGTCGCAGCACGGCGGAGTCGTGCCGGAGGCCGGCGACGGGCGTGCCGGGTGCGCCGGACTCGACCGCCGCGTCGACCGCGGCGCGCACGCCGGCCAGCTCCTCGGGGCCCCGCTCGATGAGGTCCTGCAGGTCGCGCGGGGCGTCCGGCATCACGTCGTCGAGGAAGATCGCCAGTTCGTCGTGGACCACCGCGAGTCGGGGGGTCGTCTGGCCTTCGACTCGGAGGTGTGCGAACTTCACCCGTCTAGGCTATCGGCCGGGTCCGCGCGGCCGCTGTGCAGAACGTACAACGAAGTCGGCGGGATGCTCCGTCACGTCGACAAGGCGGATGCCGCGGCTCGCCACAGGTGCATCGATGCGTAGCTCCGCCACGGCGCCCAGGCGGCACCCCGCGACGCGAGCGTCTTCGCGTCGGACGGCAGGCCGAGCCGCGCGGCCCCGTTCCGGAGTGCGAGGTCGGAGACGAGGAGCTCGTCGGGCTCGCGCGTGACGCGCATCGCGAGGTACCCCGCCGTCCACGGCCCGATGCCGGGCACCGCGAGCAGGTCGGCGCGCAGCTCGCCGCGCTCGCGCTCGGGGGCGACGACGAGGTCGCCGGACGCGAGCCGGCCGCAGACGTCGACGATCGCCCTGATCCGGGCGGCCGGGCCGCGAAGCACCTCGGCGCCGTGTTCGGCGATCGCCGACGCGTCGGGGAACAGGGTGCGCGTCCGGCCGCCGAGCTCGACGCGGTCGCCGAGGTCGGCGGCGAGCCGGGTGAGCGCGGTGCGCGCGGCCGCGACCGAGACCTGCTGGCCGACGAGCGCCCTGACCACGAGTTCGTGCGGGTCGAGGCTGCCGGGCATCCGGATGCCGGGGGTGGCCGCGACCGCGGGCGCGAGCACGGGGTCCGCCGCGAGCGCCGCGTCGATCGCCTCGGCGTCGGCGTCGAGGTCGAACAGGCGCCGGACCCGGGCGACGAGCGGGGCGAGGTCGGCGAGGCTCGCGAGGTGCGCCTCGACGTCGAGCGCGGCGCCGTCCTCGACCGACGCGAGACGGACGAGCGACGGCCCGGTCGGCAAGGCGAGCGTGCGCTCGTAGCGATCGGGCGCGGCGACCTCGACGCCGTCGAGCGCGCGCGTGGCGAGCCACGCGAACACGCCCGCGGCGTCGAACGGGGGACGGGCCGGCAGCCGGAGCCGGACGACGCCGGCCCCGTCGGGACCGGGCTCCGCGGCATCCGCCGCACCGTCGGCGGAGCTGGGCACCGGCGCGGTCGCCGGCGCCGTTCCGGCGAGCCGGCCGCGCCGGGCGCGGGCGGAGGCGCGCAGTTCGAGCGGGCTGCGCTCGTACACCGCGCGCACGGTGTCGTTGAACTGCCGGATGCTGCCGAAGCCGGCCGCGAACGCGACGTCCGAGACGCGCATCGACGTCGACGTGAGGAGCGCCCGCGCGGTCTGCGCGCGGTGCGCGCGCGCGAGGGCGAGCGGGCCCGCGCCGAGCTCGGCCGTGAGCACGCGCGTGAGGTGGCGCGGGGTGTAGCCGAGTCGCCGGGCGAGCCCGGGCACGCCCTCGCGTTCGACGACGCCGTCGGCGATGAGCCGCATCGCCCGGGCGGCGAGGTCGTCGTCGAGGTCCCACTCCGGCGAGCCGGGCACGGCGTCCGGCAGGCACCGCTTGCACGCGCGGAGGCCCGCTTCGTGCGCGGCGGCCGCCGTGCGGTAGAAGGTGACGTTCGTCGGCTTCGGGGGCGCCGCCGGGCAGCTCGGCCGGCAGTAGATGCCCGTCGAGTGCACTCCCGTGATGAACTGGCCGTCGAAGCGGGCGTCGCGCGCGAGCATGGCGCGGTACTTCTCCGCGAAGACCGGGTCGGCGAGCGGATCGGCACGCAGGCCGCGGCGCGGCGCAGTGCGGGACGGGGCGGCGGCGGTGGTGGTCACCCATCCAGCGTCGCATCCGAGCGCGCTCTCGCATAGCGGGAATCGGACATGGCTGCGTCGCTACGCTGGACTCCATGCCCGACGATGCGCCCTCGCCCGCCGCCGACCTGCGCGATCCGTCGACCGCGGAGCTGCGCGCCCGCCTCGCCGACGCCCTCGGCGACCGGGTCGCGTTCGACGGTCCCGCCCTCGACGCGGTCCGCGAGGACCGCTCCGGATGGCGCAGCGACGCGCCGCCGCTCGCGCTCGTGCACGCCGCATCCGTCGAGGACGTGCAGGAGCTCATGCGCATCGCGACGGCATCGGGCACCCCGGTCGTGCCGCGCGGCGCCGGAACCGGACTCGCGGGCGGCGGGCTCTCCAGTCCCGGCTCGATCGTGCTCGACCTCTCGCGCATGGACCGCATCCTCGAGATCGACGACGTCGACGAGGTCGCGGTCGTCGAGCCGGGCGTGCTGAACGGCGACCTCGACCGCGTCGCGCGCGAGCGCGGGCTCTGGTACGCCCCCGACCCGGCGAGCCGGGCGATCTCGTCCATCGGCGGCAACATCGCGACGAACGCCGGCGGCCTGCTCTGCGCGAAGTACGGCGTCACGCGCGAGAGCGTGCTCGGACTGGCGGTGGTCCTCGCCGACGGCTCGCTGCTCCGCACCGGGCACCGCACCGTGAAGGGCGTCACGGGGTACGACCTCACGGCGCTCCTCACGGGCTCGGAGGGCACGCTCGGCGTGATCGTCGAGGCGACCCTGCGGCTGCGGCCCGTCGTCGCCGGTCCGATCGAGACCGTGGCCGCGGCCTTCCCCGACGTCGAGTCGGCCGGCGTCGCGGTCGGCGGCGTCGCGGCGGCGCGCGTGCGACCCGCCATCCTCGAGCTCATCGACCCCGTCGGGCTCGCGCGGGTCGCCGAGCACCTCGGCGCCGAGGCGCTCGCGGGAACCCCGCTCGCCGACTTCGCGCCGGGCGAGACGTTCCTGCTCGCGCAATGCGACGCGGGCGACGCCGAGGCCGAGGCCGAGGCCGTCGCCCGCGTGTTCGCCGAGGCGGGCGGCCGCGTGACCAGGTCGACGGATGCCGCGACCGGCGATCGCCTCCTCGACATCCGCCGCGCCATGCACCCCGCGCTCGCGTCGCGGGGCAACGTGCTGATCGAGGACGTCGCCGTGCCGCGTTCGCGGCTGCCGGAGATGTTCCGCGAGGTCGCGCGGATCGGCGCCCGCTACGGAGTCGAGATCCCGACGCTCGCGCACGCCGGCGACGGCAACCTCCACCCGAACTTCGTGTTCGAGGGCGACGAGGTGCCCGAGCACGTCTGGGAGGCGGCCGACGAGCTCTTCCGCGCCGCGGTGCGGCTCGGCGGAACGCTGACCGGCGAGCACGGCGTCGGCGTGCTGAAGCGCCGCTGGCTGGCCGAGGAGCTGGGGGAGGCCTCGGTCGACCTGCAGCGGCGCATCAAGGCGGTGTTCGACCCGGCCGGGATCCTGAACCCCGGCGTGATGTTCCCGCCGGGCGACGGCGGTGCTCGCTAGGCTTCCCGCGTGAGCCTGACGCCGCCTCCCGACCCGTACCGGCACATCAACACCGGTGGGCCGCTGCCGGCCGATCCGGCGTTCGCGCACCGGGCACCCGCCCGCCCGCGGTCCGGCGCGGGCGCGGGCGCCGCGATCGTCGCGCTGATCGCCGTCGCCGGGCTCGTCGCCCTGCTGGTCGCGGGCTACCTCGCCGTCTCGCTCGGCGCCTCGGTGGTCGCCGTCGGCACGCTCGTCGCACTCGTGCCGCTCGCGATCGTGCTGTTCGCGGTGCGCTGGATCGACCGCTGGGAGCCCGAGCCGCGCTGGGCCCTCTGGCTCGCGTTCCTCTGGGGTGCGGCGGTCTCGGTCGCGATCGCGCTCATCGTCGACCTCGGCGTCCAACTGTTCGCCGCGTTCAGCTCGCCGGACGGCGCCACGACCGACGAGGCCCTGCAGGCGGTCGTGCAGGCGCCCATCGTCGAGGAGATCGCGAAGGGCGCCGGCGTGCTCCTCATCTTCCTGCTCGCCCGGTCGCACTTCGACGGCCCGGTCGACGGGCTCGTCTACGGTGCGACGGTCGCCGCGGGCTTCGCCTTCACCGAGAACATCCTCTACTTCGGCGTCGCCCTCATCGAGGGCGGTGCGGGCGAGCTCGGCACGACCTTCATCATCCGCGGGCTGTTCTCGCCCTTCGCGCACGTGCTCTTCACGGCCTGCACGGGCGTCGCGATCGGCTTCGCCGCCCGGCGCGGGCGGAGGGCGGGCGTCATCGCCTGGTTCCTGGTGGGCCTCGTCGCCGCCATCCTGCTGCACGCGTTCTGGAACGGCTCGCTCGCCTTCGCCGACGCCTTCGCGCTCTACTTCACCGTGCAGGTGCCGATCTTCATCGCCGCGATCGTCGTGACCGTGGTCCTCCGGCGCGAGGAGCAACGCGTGACGCGCAGGCGACTCTCGGAGTACGCGGCGGCGGGGTGGTTCAGCCAGGACGAGGTCGACGGGCTCTCGAGCTGGCCGGGCCGACGGGCCGCACTCGCCTGGGCTCGTGCGCAGCAGCCGCCGCGCACGGCACAGGTCCAGCGGTTCATCGCGGATGCCACACGGCTGGCGTTCACGCGCAACATCATCGCCACCGGTCGCGCCGACGTTCGCCGGCACGCCGACGAGCAGGCCCTCCTCGAGGCCGTGTCCCGCGACCGCGCCGCGATCTCCGCCTGACCCGGGAGGACGTACGCCGGCACGACTGCGGGCCGGCCGGTCTATGCTTGCCGCAACCGTGAGGTGATCGACGGCGATCGGAGACGGCGTGCCCATGCCGAACGAGGTGCCGCAGGGCGACCCCGGCGCCCTGCGCGAGCGCCTGCTGCGCGCCCAGCAGGACGCCATCGCGACCGGTGTCGTGCCCCTCAGCCTCCGCCCGGTCGTCCGCGAGTCGTGGGAGCGCGCCATCCGCGGGGCCATCGATCCGGATCGTGCCCTGCCGCGGATCGAACTCGACGAAGACGAGTTCCGTGCGTACCGGGCCGCCCACGCGCTCGCACCCGTGATGCCGGTGATCCGGCGGCTCCTCGTCGACGGAACGGAGGACGCCGGGCTCGTGGTCGCCGTCGGCGACGCGCAGGGGCGGCTGCTGTTCGTCGAGGGCGACGCGCACCTGCGCCGCCGCGCGGAGGACATGCTCTTCGTCGCGGGAGCCGACTGGTCCGAGTCGAGCATCGGCACGAGTGCACCGGGCACCGCCCTGCAGCTCGATCGCGCCGTGCAGATCCGCGGCGCCGAGCACTACAACCGCATCGTCCACCCGTGGAGCTGCACCGCCGCGCCCGTGCACGACCCCGCGACGGGCGCACTGCTCGGGGTCATCGACATCACCGGCACCGACCTCGCGGTCGCGCCGCACACGCTCTCGCTCGTCTCGGCGACCGTCGCCGCGGTCGAGGCCGAGCTGCGGATCGCGAACCTCGAGTCGAGCGTGCACGCGACCATCCGCCGCTCGCGCATGCGGGCAGTGCCCGCCGTGCGGACGCCGCTCACCGTGCTCGGCGCGCAGCGACCGCGGCTCGGCGCGCGCGAGCTCGGCCCCCGTCACGCCGAGATCCTGACCCTGCTCGCATGGCACCCGAACGGCATCGGCGCCGAACGACTCGCGACGCTGCTCTACGAGGGGGAGGCCTCGCCGGTGACCCTCCGCGCCGAGATCACCCGCCTCCGACGCGTGCTCGAGGCCGCAGGCGAACCGGCGCTCGAGTCGCGCCCCTACCGTCTCGCCCGCGACCTCGACGTCGACGCTGCAAGGGTCGCGAGGCTCGTGGGCCAGGGCGCCCTCCGAAAGGCCGTCGAGCAGTACCCCGGGCCGATCCTCCCGTCCTCGGTCGCACCGGGCATCGTCGAGCTGCGCGACGAGCTCGCGGGCCGGCTCCGCGAGTCGATGATCGCCGACGCCTCGCCCGAGCTGCTCGCGGCATTCGCCGAGCGCGACGAACACCGCTACGACGCCGAGCTGTGGAGGGCACTGCTCGAGGTGCTCCCGCCGCGCTCGCCTCGCCGCGCATCGGTCGTCGCGCACCTCGAGCGGATCGACGCGGCGCTGCGCTGAGGCGCCGCCCGCGGCATCCGTGATCCGCAGTGCAACCCGACTGCAACCCTCGGGCAACCGGGTCGCAACCCCGCCGCGCCTACCGTGACGATCGCCCCACTCCGAGGGCATGACGACGACGTCACGAGGAGACACGATGACCGTGTACGCCGCGCCCGGCACCGCCGGCGCACTGATCCAGTTCAAGCCGCGCTACGAGCACTTCATCGGCGGCGAGTGGGTGAAGCCCGTCGAGGGCGCCTACTTCGACGACATCTCGCCGGTGAACGGCAAGCCGTTCGCGGAGGTCGCCCGCGGCACCGCCGCCGACATCGATGCGGCGCTCGATGCCGCGCACAAGGCGGCGCCGGCGTGGGGCCGCACGAGCACCACGCACCGTGCCGCCGTCCTGAACGCCATCGCCGACCGGATCGATGCGAACCGCGAGCTCCTCGCGGTCGCAGAGACCTGGGACAACGGCAAGTCGATCCGGGAGCCGCTGAACGCCGACCTGCCGCTCGCGAGCGACCACTTCCGGTACTTCGCGAGCCTCATCCGTGCGCAGGAGGGCAGCTTCACGCAGCTCGACGAGGACACCGTCGCCTACCACTTCGACGAGCCGCTGGGCGTCGTCGGCCAGATCATCCCGTGGAACTTCCCGCTGCTGATGGCGGTCTGGAAGCTCGCTCCGGCGCTCGCCGCGGGCAACGCGGTCGTGCTGAAGCCCGCCGAGCAGACGCCGGTGTCGATCCTCGTGCTCGTCGAGCTCATCGCCGACCTGCTGCCGGCCGGCGTCCTGAACGTCGTCAACGGCTTCGGCGTGGAGGCGGGCAAGCCGCTCGCGTCGTCGAACCGCATCCGCAAGATCGCCTTCACGGGCGAGACGACGACGGGCCGGCTCATCCTCCAGTACGCGTCGGCGAACATCATCCCCTCGACGGTCGAGCTCGGCGGCAAGAGCCCGAACATCGTGTTCGAGTCGGTGGCCGACCGCCGCGACTCGTTCTACGACAAGGCGCTCGAGGGCTTCAGCCTCTTCGCGTTCAACCAGGGCGAGGTCTGCACCTGCCCGAGCCGCTCGCTCATCCAGAGGTCGATCTACGACACGTTCCTCGACGACGCGATCGAGCGCACGAAGCTCGCGCGCCAGGGCAACCCCCTCGACACCGAGACGCAGGTCGGCGCGCAGGCGTCGAACGACCAGCTCGAGAAGATCCTGAGCTACATCGACATCGGCAAGCAGGAGGGCGCGAAGCTGCTGCTCGGCGGCGAGCGCGTCGACCTCGGCGGCGACCTCAGCGATGGCTTCTACGTCGCGCCGACGATCTTCGAGGGCGAGAACCGCATGCGGCTCTTCCAGGAGGAGATCTTCGGTCCGGTCGTCGCGGTCACGAGCTTCCGGGACTACGACGACGCGATCCGCATCGCCAACGACACGCTCTACGGCCTCGGCGCGGGCGTCTGGAGCCGGAACGGCAACGAGGCGTACCGGGCGGGCCGCGACATCCAGGCCGGCCGCGTGTGGGTGAACAACTACCACGCGTACCCGGCAGGCGCGGCGTTCGGCGGCTACAAGTCCTCCGGCATCGGCCGCGAGAACAACAAGGAGGCGCTGTCGCACTACCAGCAGACCAAGAACCTCCTGGTCAGCTACAGCGAGAACCCGCTCGGGTTCTTCTGATCGGCGGCGGGCCATGACGATCGAGACGACGGATGTCGCGGCGCTCGCCGCACGCGTGGTCGCGACGGTCACGGTCGAGGGCGACGTCTCGCCGCGGGTGGAGCTCACCCCCGCGGCGAGCGTCCTGCTCGCGACGCTGTGGGCGAAGCACGGGCCGTTGATGTTCCACCAGTCGGGCGGATGCTGCGACGGCAGCGCCCCCATGTGCTACCCGGCGGGCGACTTCGTCACGAGTGCGGCCGACGTGCTGCTCGGAGAGCTCGACCTCGGCTCGGAGCGGGTCGTGCCGTTCTGGATGTCGGCGGAGCAGTTCGGGTACTGGCGGCACACGCACCTGACGGTCGACGTCGTGCCGGGCCGGGGGAGCGGGTTCTCGCTCGAGGCACCGGAAGGCGTCCGGTTCCTCATCCGATCGCGTCTCATGGAGGGCTGAGTCGCCCCACCGACCCCACGCCTCGGGGCGGCGTCCGGCCCGCCTGCCCCGTTCTTCACCTGCGGTCCTCGACGGGCTCCGCACATGAAGAAACTCGTCGCCCCGCGGTGTGGCCTCAGCCGACAGCACTCCGGGGCGACGAGCTCTTAGGGTGCCAGCCTGCAACGTGTTCGCCGTCAGCACAAGACCCGTGTGGACGGGTGTCCCGGATTGAACGGGCACGCGCCATCCGTTTGGATGGACCCATGACTGATACGAACAGCAAGCCCGAGGTCGAGGCTCCCGAGGGTCCGGCCCCCGCCGAGCTCGTCATCGAGGACATCGTCGTCGGCGACGGTCCCGAGGCCGCGCCCGGCTCGACGGTCGACGTGCACTACCTCGGCGTCGAGTACGACTCGGGCGAGGAGTTCGACTCGTCGTGGAGCCGCGGCCAGTCGATCAACTTCCCGCTGCAGGCGCTCATCGCCGGCTGGCAGGAGGGCATCCCCGGCATGAAGGTCGGCGGTCGCCGCAAGCTGACCGTCCCGCCGCAGCAGGCCTACGGCCCCGCCGGCGGCGGGCACCCGCTCTCGGGCAAGACCCTGATCTTCGTGATCGACCTGCTCGGCGTCAGCTGACCCGAGCCCACGCACGGCACGACGGCCGGCGCACCCGCGAGGGGCGTCGGCCGTCGTCGCGCCGGGCGTGCCGGTCGCCGGATCTCCACCCGGAATCTTCATGCATGTGCATCCGATCGGCGCCCTGGGTCGGAAGGAAGTGGTGTCAGGCAACTTCCGCCCCGCGAACGCGGGACCCCGCCGAGGCGGGAACGACCAGGAGGACACCATGAAGAAGATCGTCGCCGCCGGCATCGGCGCCGGAGCGCTCATCGCGCTCGGCGGGCTCGCACCCGCCAACGCCGCAGAGGACGCGGCCATGCTCTCCGTGCTGCACGGCGTGCCGGGCCTCACCGTCGACGTGTACGTGAACGACGAGCTCACGCTCGACGACTTCGAGCCCGGCGACCTCGCCGGACCGCTCGAGCTGCCCGCAGGCACCTACACCGTCGCGATCACCGCCTCGGATGCCGCGGACGCGTCGGAGCCCGCCATCGGGCCCGTCGACCTGCCGCTCGAAGCCGGTGGGAACTACACCGCCGTCGCCAACCTCGACGCCGAGGGCAACCCCACCACGAACCTCTTCACGAACGACGTGTCGGAGATCGCGGCGGGCGAGGGCCGGCTGACCGTCCGGCACGTGGCCGCGGCTCCTGCCGTCGACGTGCTCGCCGGCGGCGAGGCCGTCATCTCGGGTCTCGAGAACCCGAACGAGCAGACGCTCGACCTGCCGGCCGGGACCGTCGAGGCCTCGGTCGCCGCGGCGGGCACCACCGACCCGGTCATCGGGCCGGCTCCCGTCGACGTCGCCGAGGGCACGCTGACCGTCGTCTACGCCTGGGGCAGCCTCGACGACGACAACCTCGAGCTCGCCGTGCAGACCGTGACCGGCATGCACTCCAGCCCGGACGGCGTGCCGGCCGGCGCTGCGGGCCTCGTGGCCACCAACTCCCCCGAGCAGCAGTTGGGAATGTGGACGCTCGTGGGCGTCGGCATCCTCGCCGCGATCGCGATCACCGCGGGTGCCACCCGCGTGGTGTCCGCGTCGAAGGCGGAGCGCTGATCCGAATGCGGGGGAAGGAGGTCGCGGCCGGGGTGTTCGGGTCCCTGGTCGCGGCCTCCGCCGTGATCGGCCTCCTGGCCGGGTGCGTCGCGGCGCCGTCCTCGGGCGGCGCCGCGCCATCGGCCGTCGCGACCTCGCCGCCCACGGGGTCCGCGCCCCCGGACGCCCGGCCCGCCGCCGCGGCACCGGCCTCTGCGCTTCCCGAAGTTCCGCGACGCTCCGCCTCGCTCGAGGAGAACCGGGCGGCCCAGGCACCCGCACCCGTCCGCATCGAGGTCCCCGACCTCGGCATCGACATGTCGATCCGACCGGTCGGGCTCGACGCCGAGGGCCGCATGGGACTCTTCGACGACCCCGCCCTCGCCGCCTGGTACCGGTGGGGGCCGGCACCGGCATCCGAGACCGGCTCGACGGTGATCGCGGCGCACGTCGACTCGCTCGAGTACCGCGTCCTGCCGTTCGCGAGGCTGAAGGACGCGGCCGCGGGCACGCAGGTCTTCGTGACGGATGCCGCGGGCACTCGGCACGCCTACGCGATCGAGTCGACGCAGGTCATCGAGAAGGCCGACGTCGACTGGGATGCCGCGTTCGATCGGTCGGGGTCGCCCCGGCTGACCCTCGTCACGTGCGGCGGCGAGTTCGACTACGAGGCGAGGCGGTACCTCAGCAACCTCGTCGTCACCGCCGTGCCGATCTGACGTGCCGTTCCGACGTGACGGGACGCGAACGAGGAGGGAGGCTCGATATGCTGATGGCCACGCCGCAGTCGACGATGGCGGCACCGCCGCTCGTCATGATCGATGTGCGGCCCCGACCGAGCCGACGAAGAGGTGAGCGCCGCACGGTGAGCCCGATCGCCTTCGACACCCTCGACGACCGCGCACTCGCGGACGCGTTCTCCGAAGGTGACGAGCGCGCCCTCCGCGAGGCCTATGCGCGCTGGTCGCCCCTCGTGTTCCGCCTGGCACTCCGTTCGCTCGGCGACCGCACCGATGCCGAAGACGTGACCCAGCAGGTCTATCTCGCCGCGTGGCGAGGCCGCGCGACGTTCGATGCATCGCGGTCGACGCTGAGCGCCTGGATCGTCGGCATCACCAAGCACCGCATCGCCGACGCGCACGAGGCCCGCTCCCGCGCCCGTCGCCTGGAGGAGAGCCTCGTCGCCGAGGCATCCGTCGCCTCGACCGCCGTCGACGACGACCTCGCCGAGCGCGCGATGGTGGCCGAGGAGCTGGGCCGGCTGGAGCCCGTCCCGCGACGGGTCATGCAGCTGGCCTTCTACGACCAGCTCAGCCACTCGCAGATCGCCGAAGCACTCGACCTGCCGATCGGAACGGTCAAGAGCCACGTCCGGCGGAGCCTGAACCGACTGAGATCACGATGGGAGGTGGAGGATGGACCACATCGAGCCTGAGGAGCTCGCCGTGCTGGCCCTCGACGGGGACGAGCCCGACGGCGCCGTCCGCGACCACCTGTCGTCGTGCGCGACGTGCGCCGCCGACTACGCGGCGCTCGCCCGGACGGTCGAGCTCGGCCGCGATGTGCCGGACGCGGACCTCGAGTCCCCGCCGTCGTCGGTATGGTCGCGGATCCACGATGAGCTCGGACTCGCTCCGGAGCTCGCGGCCGACCCGCTCGCAGCGCGCGATGCGGTGCCGGGGGGAACCGCGTCGCCCGGCTCGTCCGACGGGCGCAGCGAGCTGCCCCTGCAGCGGCATGTCGCACCGCGCCGGCCGCGCACGACAGCGGCGGCGTCGAGCGGGCCCTCGCGTCGGCGGGCCCGGTGGGCGATCGCTGCCGCGGCGGCCGTCGTGGGCCTCGTCGCAGGCGTGGGCATCGGCGTCGCGCTCACCGGCGGGGTCGGCGACGGGATCGACGCGGGCAGGAGCACCGTCCTCGCGACCGCCGAGCTCGACGCGTTCCCCGGGTGGGACGACGCGGCCGGAACGGCGACGGTCGAGGAGGACCCCGCAGGGGAGCGCACGATCCTCGTCGACCTCGCGACCGACGTGCCGTCCGGCGAGGTCCGCGAGGTCTGGCTCATCCGAGCCGACGCGTCGGGGCTCGTGAGCCTCGGCCTCATGGACGGCGATTCGGCGCGCCTCGCGGTTCCCGCCGGCATCGACCTCGACGAGTACCCGCTCGTCGACGTCTCGGCCGAACCGGTCGACGGCGACCCGGCGCACTCCGGCGACTCGATCGTCCGGGGGGAGCTCAGTGCGGCGTGACGTGAACCCATCGTGACCGCCTCCGCTGCTGCGAGCCCCTCCGCCGCGTCCATCAGCGGCCCGGACCCTCGCCTGCCCGAGCCGCCGGCTCACGCGGACCGCCGGCGCCTGCTCATCGCGTTCGCGCCGTACGTGGTGCTGAGCGTGGTGCACCTCGTGGTGCTGCTCGGCGAGCTGGGCGGCGTCGCCGTGACGGCGACCAAGGTGCTGCTCATGCCCGCGCTCGTCGTCGCGGTGGTGCTCGCACGCCCGCGGGTGAGGTCGACCGCCTGGCTGCTCGTCGCGGCGATCGCGCTCTCGTGGGGCGGCGATGCGCTGCTGACCGGGTCGGGCGACGGATGGTTCGTGGCGGGCCTGCTCTCCTTCCTCGCGGCGCACGTGGCGTACGTCGTGCTCTTCCTGCGGCTGCCCGCCGTCGGGCGCCGCCTGCCGTGGTGGACGCTCGTCTACGCCGCGTGGTTCGCCGGGTTCCTCGCGCTCCTCGCCCCGGGGCTGGGCGGCCTGCTCGCTCCGGTCGCGGTCTACGGGCTGGTGCTCGGCACGATGGCGGCGCTCGCCGGGGGCCTCGGCGGCCTCATCGCCCTCGGGGGCGCGCTCTTCGTGGTCTCCGACTCGGTGCTGGCACTCGGGCGGTTCCTGCCGGGGTACGAGTTCGCCCTGCACGACCTCGTCGTGATGTCGACCTACCTCGCGGCGCAGGGCCTCATCGCGCTGGGCGTGCTCACGCGTCGGGTCGGCGCTCCGGGTCGGTAGGCGGTGCCGAGGGGCCGCTCGTCGGCTCCTGCTCGCGCCCGGCGGGCGCAGGTGCGCGTCGCCCGTCCACTCCGCTTCGCCCGCGCGACGGCTCGGCGGCGTCGCGAACCCGGTCGACGAGGTCGCGCCACGGTCCCTGCACCTGCCGTTCGGCGAGCGTCGCCTCGTGCGGCTCGCACCGGATCCGGTACACGTACCGATCGGGTTCGGGCGGTGCGGGCGGCGTCTCGCTCCAGGGCAGACGTTCGACGAGGAGCACCCACTCCTCGGGATCGGGTTGGTTCTCGACCTCCACGGTCCACGTGAGCCGCAGTCCCGCGAGGCCGCCGCTCCGGGTAACCTCGACCTCCATGGTCCGGATGCTACTCCGGTTCGACGCCGACGGTGCTCCAGCCCGATGCGACGGCTGCGGCCTCGCGCGACTCGTCGCCGTATCGGTCGCGTGCGGCAGCCAGCGTCGTGGCCGCGAACACCGCGAAGCCGTCGTTCGGCCTGAGCGTGCCGCCCGTGAGCGCGTCGTACCAGACGCGCCCGACGTGCTCCCACGCGAACCCGCCGAGTTCGACGGCCGCGAGTGCGAACGCGCGATTCGGGATCCCGGAGTTCAGGTGCACGCCGCCGTTGTCGGCATCCGTCTCGACGTAGTCGCGGAAGTGCGCCGGCTGCGGGTCGCGCCCGAGGACGTCGTCGTCGTAGGCGGTGCCGGGCTCGAGCATCGAGCGGAGGGCCCGGCCCTGCACGAGCCCGGTGAAGATGCCCTCGCCGATGAGCCAGGTCGCGGCTTCGGCATCCTGTCCCATCGCGTACTGCTCGGTGAGTGCGCCGAACACGTCGGAGACGTGCTCGTTCAACGCCCCCGACTGGTTCCGGTACCGCAGGCGCGCGGTGTACTCGGTCACGCCGTGCGCGAGCTCGTGCCCGATGACGCTGAGCGACTGCGTGAACCCGCGGAACACCTCGCCGTCGCCGTCGCCGAACACCATCCGCTCGCCGTCCCAGAAGGCGTTGTCGTAGCGGTCGCCGAAGTGCACGGTCGCCTCGAGCACAGCACCCTCGCCGTCGATCGCGTCGCGGCCGTAGACCCGCTGGAACAGCGCATACACCTCGCCGAGGCCGTCGTAGGCCTGGTCGGCGGCGCCGTCGCCGGTCGGCGGCTGCCCCTCGGCGCGGACCAGGCGCCCCGGCAGGGACTCGGCGTGCTCGGCATCGGAGATGCGGCGGTCGGGGGAGGGCTCGGCGGGGGCCTCGATGCCCGGCTCCGCACCGGCTTCCGCGCCGGCCTCCACGCCCCCTTCCGCGCCGCGCGCGCGGGCCGCCTCGCGCTCGAGCGTCGACGACCGGGTGTGCTCGTGCGGCAGCAGCCCCGGATGCGCGCCCTCGACGCGCAGCTCGCGCATCGGCTCGTCGCGCAGCAGCGAGCGGCGTGCGGCCTCGGCGGCGACGTCGAAGTACTCGGGCGCCGCGGCGATCCGCAGCAGCAGGTACGGAGGGACGATGCCCGCGCGACGGTGGGACTCGCGCGGAGCGGGCGGCTGCGGCATCCGGGTCATGCGTCGATGCTGGCACGGTCCGCCGACAGCGTCGGACGCCCCGCCGGGTCGCGGTCGGGCGCCACGTCGAGCGGCGCGTCGGACGCCCGTGCGAAGCTTGAGGGGTGACCGCCGCCGTCGCCGCCCCCTCCGAGGTGCGCACCCACCCGATCGCGCTGATCCCCGCTGCGCTCGTCTGCTCGGCCGCGGTGCTCCTGTTCGGGTTCCAGCTGCGCCCCGCGGGCTACGCGATGCTCGTCGTCGGCGTGCTGATCGCCTGGCTCGTCGATCGGTCGGGCCGCACCGAGCGCCTGCTGCCCGATCTCGCGCTCATCGCGATCGGGCAGGGGATCATCTCGACCATCTCGCTCGAGGCCGAACTGACCGACGAGGCGATCGTGCGCTTCGCGGTGGTGCTCGGCCTCGCGGTCGCCGTGCCGTTCCTCATCTCGCGGTTCGTGTACCGCGAGCGCGTCATCCGCTTCCCGTGGCGCACCGGCCGGCGGTGGACGCGCACGCAGTGGCTCTACCTGATCTTCGTGACGCTCGCCGGATGGCTCATCCTGCCCTTCTACTTCATCACCTCGGGCGTCTACCAGAACTGGCCGACCGTCACCGAGCCGAACGAGATCGCGCGCCTCTTCGTCGGCGTGAACGCCGTCGGCACGTGGGACGAGCTGTTCTTCATCTGCACGGTGTTCACGTTGCTGCGGCGGCACTTCCCCACGTGGCAGGCGAATCTCCTGCAGTCGGTCGTGTTCGTCTCGTTCCTGTGGGAGCTGGGCTACCAGGCGTGGGGCCCGCTGCTGACGATCCCGTTCGCGCTGATCCAGGGCTACACGTTCAAGCTCACCAAGTCGCTGACCTACGTGCTCGTCGTGCACCTGCTCTTCGACGCGGTCGTGTTCTGCGTGATCGTGTACGCGCACAACGGCTGGCCGGCGATCTTCCCGCTGGTGCCGGCGGGGTAGACGGACGCGCCGTCCTCGGTTCATGCCTGCCGCCGCGCCGGCGACATGGTGCGCACCGAGGCCGTTCCAAGCGCCAGCGCAGCGGCGGCGGCCGACACGCAGACCGTCCACTCGATCGGGCCGGGTGCGTCGGGCGGCGTCTCGAACACGGCCCCCGCATCGCTTCGGTAGACCTCGGCATCCGCCCCGACGGCGAGGTCGTCGCTCCGCACCTCGGCGGTGGTCCCGTCGGGCAGTTCGACGCTCACGTACCGGAACGGCGCGTACCGGCTGCCGCGCCGATCGGCGACGAGTCGTTCCTCCGTGCGCTCGCCGACGACGATCGCCTCGACCGGCGAGATCGACATGGTCGCCCGTGAGACGGCCTCGCCGATCGCGACGACGGCGATCGCCCCGAGCGCGATCGCGCCGATGGCGAGCACGGCCGCCGTGACCCGGCGCGGCGGGTAGCCCGCTTGCTCGGCGATCGTCCGTCGTACGTCGGCCATCAGGATCGCGACCCTTCGGAGTCCCTCGATCGGGAGCACCTCCATCAATGGTCGCACGGCTAGGCTCGCGCCATGCGTGCGGTGCGGTACGAGCGGTACGGCGGTCCCGACCGCTTGCGGCTCGTCGAGGCGCCGGCCCCGATTCCCCGCGCGGGGCAGGTGCTCGTGAGGGTCGTGGCGTCGTCGGTCAACTCATGGGACTGGGACCTGCTCCGGGGTGGGGTCTTCGCACGGATCGTCGCGCCGCGCAGGCCGTCGCATCCGGTGCTGGGGGCGGATGTCTCGGGAGAGGTCGTCGCGGTCGGCCCGGGCGGAGACGGGTCTGTCGGCTTCCGCTTCGGCGACGCGGTCTGGGGTGACCTCTCGGCGGCGGGCTGGGGCGGGTTCGCCGAGTTCGTCGCCACGGATGCCGCTGCCCTTCGCCGTCGGCCGGCGGGCCTCGATCCGGTCGCGGCGGCGGCGATCCCGCAGGCGGGCGGACTGGCGTGGCAATCGCTCGTCGACGTGGCGGCGCTTCGGGCGGGCGAGCGCGTGCTCATCATCGGCGCCGGTGGCGGTGCGGGCACGATCGCGGTCCAGCTCGCCCGGCATCTCGGTGCGACCGAGGTGGTCGCGGTCGATCGGGCCGCGAAGCTCGACCTGCTTCGAGAGCTGGGCGCGACCGAGGCGGTCGAGGCGGATGCCGCGGACGCGCTGTTCACCGAGGCGAGACGGGCGGCCGAGTCGAATGCCGGCCGCTTCGACGTGATCGTCGACCTCGTCGCGGGTCGACCGCTCGCCGAGTACCGCCGAGCGCTTCGGCCCGGAGGTCGGTTCGTCATCGTCGGGGGGCGGCTGGGCACGATCGCGCGGGTGGCGGCGACGGCCGGACGCCCCGATGGCGGAGGGCGCACGTTCCGACTGCTCTCAGCGAAGCCGAACGGCGGCCTCGACGAGCTCGGCGCGCTCGCGGCATCCCGCGCCCTCGCCCCCGTGATCGACGAGGTGCTGCCGCTCGAGCGCGTGCCCGAGGCGCTGGCGCGCATCGGCGCGGGGACCGTGAGGGGGAAGCTCCTGATCGCGCCGTGACCGGGTGCACGCAAGGTGAGTCGCCGCCCGCCGACCAGAGGTCGACCGCGTCGACCTTCGGGTGATTCAGAAGGGGGCGGGCTCGAGTTCGTACTCGAGAGGCGGCCCGAGGTCGTCGCCGATGTCGGCGTCCGCCCGCGAATCCGGTACGGACGGCTCGGGTGGATCGAGCCCCTCACCGGCCTCGACCGGTTCGAACCTGCGCTCGGGCATCGTCCGCAGCACGTGACCCACGGGTGACGTCCATCGCATGACACCGCCCACCTCCTGCACCACGCGCCATCCGCCCTCGTGCTTCAGGCGGTGGTGGTGTCGGCAGAGGGCGGCGAGGTTGCACGCGTCGGTGCGACCGCCGTGCTCCCAGGCGGTGGTGTGGTCGAGGTCGGCGCGCTCTGCGCGACGGGAGCAGCCCGGAAAGCGGCACTGCCCGTCGCGCACGCGCACGAACCCGTCGAGGCCGGCCGGCGCGCGGTAGTGGTCGCGGCCGTAGCTGAGGGTCGCACCGGTCTCGGGGTCGACGAGGATGCGGCGCATGGACGGTGCGTGCGCCGCGATGATGCGGGCGGTCTCGGCGTCGATCGGACCGTAGCCCTCGAGGTCGGCAGGCTCATCATCGAGCCCGAGCAGCGTGAGCACCGGCACCGTGACGTGGAGGCGCGGCTGGACCGCGCCGGTCGGACCGGCGGCGAGGTCGCCGAAGCGCTCGTCGTCGGCGAGCGCGCCGGAGAGCAGGAGGTCTGAAGCGAGGTCGGCCGCGCGCTGCGCCCTCGTGCGCGGGTCTCCGGACGCCTCGCGCGCCGCGAGCACGTCGAGTCGACGCTCGATCGCGACCGCGCGTTCGGCCTCGAGGAAGATGCCGAGCCACGCCATGCCGTCGTCGGCCGCCTCGACGGTGACCCGCCGTTCGGCCGCGGCACGAGCACGACGATCGACGAACGGCTCGGGGTGCAGCCGTTCGCGGACGCGCCGCATGCGGCGCCGGACGTCGGCGTTCGTCGACACGACCCCGTGGGTGATCGCAGCGGATGCCGCGTCGAGCGCGACACCCTCGACCGAGTCGGCGACCTGCGTCGGCAGCCCGCGGGTGAATTCGAGCACCGAGCTCACCTGCGTCGGCGCGACCTCGCCCTTCTCGAGCGCGTCGAGCGTCGCGCTGCGGGGGCCGGTCAGGCGCTCGGCGTCGGCCACGAGCCGGGCAGCGGATGCCTCGTGCTGCCCGAGCGTCGTCGCGAGCTCTGCCACGAACGACCGGGTCGCCATGTCGCGATCGCGCGCCGGACTCGACGGCCCGACGCCGCACGCCTCGACGGCCAGCTCGCGGGCCCGCTGCACCGCCCGAAACCGGTCGGCGTGAAGGCGTCGCATCAGGCGCTCGAACTCGGCGATCGATGCCAGCTCGAACTCGAGCGCAGCGTCGGCGGGGAGGTCGAGGATCGCTGGCATGGGTCCATCCAAGCAGGACCCACCGACATCGATCGGCGTCGGAATCGCAGGTCAGAGAAGGATTCCTGCACGTCGTTCGGAGTGGTGGACGAGGCTCATCCGTCCTGCAGGGTCGCGTCCCGAGCCATCCGCCCTCAGCGCTCGACCGCAGCGCCGTGCTCGCCGAGCCAGTCGCGCAGTACCGCCGCGTGATTGCGGATGGCATCCCGCGCGCCGTACAGCAGGGTCACCCGCGCGTGCCCGCCCGCGAGGTCCAGCAGCGCCCGCGCCGCGGGGTTCCCGTCGAGCTCGGACCGGTACCGTGCGGCGAACTCGTCGAACCGATCGGCGTCGGCGTGGTGCCACTCGGTCCGCAGCTCGGGTGAGGGCGCGGCATCCTTCGCCCACTCGTCGAGCTCGGCGCGCTCCTTCGAGATACCGCGCGGCCAGAGCCGGTCGACGAGCACGCGCACGCCGTCGGATGCCGCGGGGTCGTCGTAGACGCGCTTGATCGCGATGGCCATGCGGCCAGTGTGCTCCGGGCCGGAGGTCATCGGCAACGGGCGGGCCCGGGCGATCCGGGTCGCCCGCGGTTCACGCCGCGACCGCCGCCCGCCGCTCGAGCACGATCTGCTGCACGGCCGCCCGCCCTGCGCGGTTCGCGCCGACGGTCGACTGCGACGGTCCGTACCCGATGAGGAACAGGCGCGGGTCGTCGAGCGACCGGGTGTCGGCCACCCGGAAGCCGCCGGCGCGCGTCCGAAGGCCGAGCGGCGCGAGGTGGTCGAGCGCCGGGCGGAACCCGGTCGCCCAGAGGATCACGTCGGCCGGCCGGAACGACCCGTCGGGCATGCGGACGCCGTCCTCCTCGATCGAGGCGAACATCGGATGTCGCACCAGCACGCCACGCGCATCGGCGGCGCGAGCCCACGGCGTCCAGTGCATGCCGGTCACCGCGATCACGCTGCCGGGCGGGAGGCCGTCACGGACCCGCGCCTCGACGCCGGCGATCGCGGCGCTGCGTGCGGCCAGGTCGAAGTCCTCGTCGATCCAGTCCGGCTCGCGGCGGGTCATCCACGTCGTCTCGGCGACGTGCGAGATCTCGTCGAGCAGTTGCACCGCGGAGACGCCCGCGCCGACGATGATGACCCGCTGACCGGCGAACTCATCGGCCGAGACGTAGTCGGCGACGTGCAGCTGCCGGCGGTGGAAGCGGTCGACGCCGGGGTAGTACGGGCGGAACGGGCGCGTCCACGTACCGGTCGCGTTGATGACGTACCGCGCCGCCCAGGTGCCGCGATCCGTCTCGACGAGGAGCCGGCCGTGCGGGTCGTCGTCGGCACGGCGCACGCCCCGCACGTGAACCGGTCGCTGCACGTCGAGGTCGAACCGGCGCTCGTACTCGGCGAAGTAGGGCGGCAGCACCTCGCGGCTCGGTGCGGCCGGGTCGGCGGGAGGCACCGGGTGACCGGGCAGCTCGTGGATGCCGTTCACCGTCCCCATGCGCAGCGACGCCCAGCGGTGCTGCCAGGCGCCGCCGGGCGCGGGGTTCGCGTCGAGCAGGACGAAGGTGTCGGTCTCCGCTTGCCCGAGACCGATCGGCACGAAGCCGCGCCGACGGAGGTGATGCGCGGCCGAGAGCCCGGCCTGCCCCGCGCCGATCACCGCGACGTCGACTCGAACCGCGCCCACGGGCACGGCGTTCATCGGCACTGCATCCACGCAGGTCGGAACCGCGTTGACATCCCGTGTATTCCTGCGACCGTCCCGGACGCCGAAGCGGCCGCGCACGGCTCAGTCAGGGATGAGCGCGACGACGAAGCTCCCGTCCGCGCGCCATTCGGCGGCGAGCAGGTCGGTGTCGGCGGCCCGCGCGGCGATGCCCTCGCCGAGCTCGCCGTCGACGACGAGTTCGGCGGGGATGCGCGTCCGGAGCAGCAGGCCGTCCGACGCGAGCATCCGGAGGTCGACGCACTGCGCCGCCGCGCCGGCGGTCCCCATGCGTGCGATCAGGCAGGCGACCCCGTTCGGCTTCGACACCGCGTACACCGCGAGGCCGGCGATCGGGCCGCTGGCGCCGAGGACGAGCGCGGAGCGCGCCGACGGGTATGCAGCGTCGAGTCAGGCGTCCCGCACCTTCGGGACGAGGTCCGGGTCGCGGAACGCGGCCATCGTGCCGAGCCCGCGCCCTCGATCGGCGGTCCCGGCGATCGCGCCCCCGGCGTGCGGAGCCGCGGGAACGATCCGCACCGTCACCGCGGGCGCGGTCGGGGTCGACGAGCCACCGGGCAGGCCGAGCGATGGGCCGACCGCCACGGCCAACCCGGCCGCCGCGATGACGAGCACGGTGACGCCGGCGCTGCGCCGGCTGCGCGGTTCCCGGGATCGCGGGCGGGCCGCCTGCCGCATCGGCGTCGCCTGCGGCGTCGCCTCCGGCCCCGGCGCCGGGGCGGACCGGTCGGCCGCGCGAGAGGTGACAGGCGCCGCTGCGAACGGACGGCTCGGGCGCGACGTGCGTCGGTCGAGTTCGAGGAGCCGCCACTCGCTCTCGGTGACGAACACGATCCGGCCGGTGACCGGGTCCGCGCGTTCGATACGCGGATCCTCCGCCCCGGCGCGGGAACACACCCGCGCTTCGAGCTCTGCTCGATCCTGTTGACCGGCCATGATCGGACTTCCCCGTCGTCCCTCAGCCTAGACCTGAGGAAGGCTCGACTCGTTGCGCCGTGACCCCGTGCTCCCCGCTGGGGACGAGCGAGCGGCATCCGCTCTGCTAGACTCTTGAGGTTGCCGTGAAACGGCCGCGCATCAAGAGAGCCCAGGCACAAGGCCCCGGGCAGCGCGCAACGAGGAGAAGGGATCCCCATCTATGGCACTGGATGCAGACATCAAGAAGGCGATCATCGACGAGTACGCGACTCACCCCGGTGACACTGGATCCCCCGAGGTCCAGATCGCGATCCTCACCAAGCGGATCAAGGACCTCACCGAGCACCTCAAGGAGCACAAGCACGACCACCACTCGCGTCGTGGCCTGCTGCTCCTCGTGGGTCAGCGTCGTCGTCTGCTCGGCTACCTCGCCGACGTCGACATCAACCGCTACCGCTCGCTGATCGAGCGTCTCGGGCTGCGCCGCTAAGCGCATCACCCGCGCGGCTCTCGACGACACCGCGAACTTCTTGCGAAGGCCCCCCGCCGGCTCACCACGAGCCCGCCGGGGGCCTTCGTCATGCGCGCGGCGCGCGCGGCGCGCCACCCGTGGCGCGTCGACCAGATCGCTCGAGCGGCGCGCGCGGGTCGGAAGACCCGGCGGACGGGCCCTCCGGCGGGCTAGCCTCCACCCGGCGCGCACCGTCGACGCGCGCCGGGAGGAGACTGCGATGACCGAGCCGACGATACCGCCCGCCGGCCCCGAAACCGCCGCCGAGCGAGCCCCGGCGCCGTTCACCGCCGACGACTACGCCGCGCGCATGCGCCGCGCCGCGCAGTCCGCGGCCGCCGAAGGGCTCGCCGGACTCGTCGTCACCCCGGGCCCGGACCTCCGCTACCTCACGGGCTACCTGCCCGTGGCGATCACCGAGCGCCTGACGATGCTCGTGATCCCGGTCGACGGCGAGCCGGCGCTCGTCGTGCCGAAGCTCGAGCGGCCCGACGCCGAGCGGGCGACCGCCGCGCCGATCCTGCGTCTCGTCGACTGGATGGACGGCGACGACCCCTACGAGACGGCCGCGCCGCTGCTCGAACCGGGGCGGTACGCGATGTCGGACTCCGCCTGGGCGATGCACCTGCTCGGCCTCCAGGGCCGGCTCGCCGCCACCTCGTACGTCTCGATGACCACGGCGCTGCCGATGCTCCGTGCGGTGAAGGACGCCGATGAGCTCGAACGCCTCGCCGCTGCCGGCGCCGCCGCCGACGCCGCCTACGGGGAGATCCTCGGCGTTCGCTTCGCCGGCCGTACCGAGGCCGAGGTCGCCGCCGACCTCGCGGCCGGGCTCGTCGCCCACGGCCACTCGCAGGTCGACTTCACGGTCGTCGGCTCGGGGCCGAACGGAGCGAACCCGCATCACGAGCAGGGCGACCGCGTCATCGAGGAGGGCGACATGGTCGTGCTCGACTTCGGCGGCCTGAAGCACGGGTACGGGTCCGACACGACCCGCACCGTGCACGTGGGCGAGCCGACGGATGAGGAGCGCGCCGTGCACGAGCTCGTCGTCCGCGCGCAGCAGGCCGGCTTCGAGGCCGTTCGTCCGGGCGTGCCGTGCCAGGAGATCGACCGGGTCGCCCGGGCGGTCATCGCCGAGGCGGGCTACGGCGAGTACTTCATCCACCGCGTCGGTCATGGCATCGGCCTGACGACCCACGAGCCGCCCTACATGGTCGAGGGCGAGCGGACGCCGCTGGAGCCGGGCATGTGCTTCTCGATCGAGCCCGGCGTGTACCTGCCGGGTCGTTTCGGGGTGCGCATCGAGGACATCGTCACGGTCACGGCCGACGGCGGACGGCGGCTGAACTCGACCCCGCACGAGATGGCCATCGTGCACTGAGGCCGGCCACCGCCGGTCAGTCCGATTCCGCGCTGCGGGCGCGGTACGCGCGCGTCGCCATCCGGTTGCCGCACCGGGTGCTGCAGTAGCGCTTCGACGCATTCTTGGAGAGGTCGACGAACACGCCCGAGCAGTCGTCGGCCTGGCATCGCGCGAGCCGGTCGATGCCGTCGGCTCGGATGACGTCGACGAGGGCCATGGCGGCCTCGACGAGCATGCGCTCGGCGAGCGGGCGCTCCTGCGACACGGCGTGGATGTGCCAGTCGAGCCCGTCGTGGCGGACGAGCCGGGGGATCGCGTGCGACTCCTCGAGGATTGCGTTGACCGCGTCCACCATCGGGTCGCGCTCGAGCGTCCAGATCTCGCGCAGCCGATCGCGGACCGCGCGGACCTCGTCGAGCTCGCGCGCATCGCCGTCGCGGCGCCCGGAGAATCCCCAGTGGTCAAGGAGGCCAGCCAGTTCGGTCGTCGTGGCGAGTTCGTCCTCGCCCGACTCGGACGCCCCGGGCACCGTGTCGGCGACCGCGGCCATGAATCCGAGGGCCGCGACCGTGTCATCGGTGAAAATCATTTGACTCCTGACATCAGCTCGGCTACTGTCACGAGCATAACGACGTTCGGTCCTGACCGGGCCGACGGCGTGCGGAATCGTGGAGGAGGGCGGCCGTGCGTGCATCTCGGGGGATCGTCGGCATCGCGCTCGGGCTCGCTGCCGGGCTGGCCTTCGGCGCGGGCGGCGTGTTCGTCAAGCCGCTGCTCGAGGCGGGCTGGTCGCCGGGCGCGGCGGTCCTCGCCCGCATCTCGATCGCGGCCGCGCTGCTCGTGGTCCCCGCGCTCATCGCGCTGCGCTTCGACCTCCGGCCGTTCTGGCGCGCGCGCTGGACCATCCTGATCTAC
Source organism: Agromyces molybdatiresistens (assembly GCF_052748445.2). NCBI lineage: Bacteria > Bacillati > Actinomycetota > Actinomycetes > Micrococcales > Microbacteriaceae > Agromyces > Agromyces molybdatiresistens. Next base: position 1,631,800 of record NZ_CM188258.1, read on the forward strand.
GGCATCGTCGCGGTCGCGGGCGTGCAGTTCGCCTTCTACGCCTCGCTGGAGCGCATCCCGGTGTCGATGACGCTCCTCATCGAGTACCTCGCACCGATCGCGCTCGTCCTCTTCGCCTGGGCGACGAGCAGGCGGATGCCGCAGCTCATCGTCCTCGGCGGCTCCGCGCTCGCGCTCGCCGGCCTCTGGCTCGTGATCGGGCCAGGCGGGGGCGACCTCGATCCGATCGGCCTCGCGTTCGCGGCGATCGCCATGGTCGGCGTCTGCGTCTACTACGCCATCGGCGAGCGCGCGACCGAGCAGCTGCCGCCCGTCGCGCTCATCGCCGCCGGCTTCGTCGTGGGTGCGGCCGCGCTCGGGGTCGCCGGGCTCCTCGGCCTCATGCCGATGGACGCTGCGCTCGTCGACGTCGACTTCCTGGGCGGAACCGCGCCGTGGTGGGTGCCGCTCCTCACGGTCGGCGCCGTGTCGACGGCGTTCGCGTACTCGGCCGGCATCGCCGCCATCCGCCTGCTCGGTTCGCGACTGTCGTCCTTCCTCGGGCTCTCCGAGGTGATCTTCGCGGGCATCGTCGGCTGGGTGCTGCTCGGCGAGGCGCTCGGCCCCCTGCAGATCCTCGGCGGCGGGCTCATCCTCGGCGGCATCGTGCTCGTCAAGCTCGAGCGGAGGCCGCGCGACGCGGCAGCCGAGGCCGCTCCCGAGCCGCTCCCCGTCTCGACGCACGCGTAGGCTCGGCCCATGCGATTCGGCCTCGTCATCCTGCCCCAGTACGACTGGCCCGAGGCGGGCCGGCTCTGGCGCCAGGCCGAGGACCTCGGCTTCGACCACGCGTGGACCTACGACCACCTGTCGTGGCGCGGACTCGCGGGCGAGCGATGGCATGCCACGGTCCCCACGCTCACGGCCGCGGCCATGGTCACCGAGCGGATCCGGCTCGGGACGTTCGTCGCGAGCCCGAACTTCCGGCATCCGGTGCCCTTCGCGAAGGACGCTGCGACGCTCGACCAGGTCTCCGGCGGGCGCCTGATCCTCGGCCTCGGATCGGGCGGCACCGGTTTCGACGCGTACGTGCTCGGCCAGTCCGAGCTCACCGCCCGCGAGCGGCACGAGCGCTTCCGCGAGTTCACCGAGGCGCTCGACGCGCTGCTGCGCTTCGAGCGCGGTTCCGGTGAGGGCATCTCCTATTCGGGCGATCGCTACTCCGCGGTCGCGGCCCGAATGGTCGGCGAGCCCGCGCAGGAGCCGCGCATGCCGTTCCTCATGGCCGCGAACGGACCACGGGCGATGCGACTCGCCGCACGCCACGGCTCGGGCTGGGTGACGACCGGCGGCGCGGCCGACTCGGATGCCGCGTGGTGGGTCGGCCTCGCCGACCTCTCCGCGCGACTGGACGAGGCGCTCGCGGCAGAGGGCCGCGAACCCGACGAGTTCGACCGGGTGCTCTCGCTCGACGGCGACTCGCGCTACTCGATGACGAGCGTCGCCGCCTTCGAGGAGGCCGTCGGCCGCGCCCGGGAGCTCGGCTTCACCGACGTCGTCGCGCACCGACCGCGCGAGCACGGCCTCTACGCCGGAAGCGAGGCCGTGCTCGAGGAGGTCGGGTCGCGGCTCCGCGGCCTGCGCTGACGCTCACCGAGCGTGGCGGGCCACGGGCCCGCGCCCGGTAGCCTGTCGGGGTGCCCGCGCCCCGTTTCGTCTCCCCGCTCCATTGGGAGCCGCTCCCGTACGTCGTCCTCGTCGGCCTGCTCCTCCTCACCGGCCTGATCCGGCCCGAGAGCGGCGGATGGCTCGTGGTGCTCGTCGTCGCGATCGTCCTGACCGTCGCGTGGGGCGTCGTCGCGTTCGTCCGCGAACGGCGCATGCGCAATCCCGACCCGATGGGCGACCTGAAGAGCCTCGACGGCATCCGCATCGTCGACGCGACGCCGCCGCGCGGCGCAATCGCGCCGACGGCGTCGACGGCGTCGAAGGCCGCGATCCGCACCGTGGTGCCCGTCGTCGACGTGCACCGGCACCAGCCGGCGATCGACCTCGCCCGACTCCACGGCGGCGCCGCCCAGCACGCGATCCTCGTCCCGCGCGCCCGGCGATGGCTGTCGCCGAAGTACCGCACCGGCGTGCAGCTCGTCGGCGGCGACCGACCGCGGCACGCGGGCTTCCTCGGCGACGCGGCCGACGCGCGCTGGCGCGACCTGCTCGACGACCTGGCGGTCACCCGGAATGCATACGTGCGGGTCCCGGCCGCGATCGAGGGGATCGGGCGGCCGTACCGGGTCGACCTCGACCTCAGCGGGCTGGAGGCCGTTCGCGGCGAGCGAGGTGCAGGCGGCCCGGGCGGCGCCGGCGACGAGCCCTCCGGCCCCGCCGGTTCCTGAGGATTCGTCGCACACATAGTCGGAGGTCGTACCGAAGTCAAGACTGTTGCCCCCGATTGCGGGCCACGTAGTCTCTCGCTGGAGGGCGTCGACGAGGACGCCCCCGAGAAGGAGAGACGATGTATCGAACTACGAGGCTTTCCCGCCGCGCGGCCGTACTCGCAACCAGCGCGTCGACCATCGCGGCCCTCGCCCTGGTGCCAGCGGGTGCCGCGCTCGCCGCGCCGGGCGGCAAGTCGTGCGACAACAAGAACAACAACACGATCGCGAAGCTCATGGAGTGCGTCGACGCCGACGGTGCGATGGAGCACCTCGAAGCGCTGCAGGCGATCGCCGACGACAACGACGACAACCGCGCGGCCGGCACCTCGGGCTACGAGGCGAGCGTCGACTACGTGGTCGAGGTCCTCGAGGCCGCCGGTTGGGACGTGTCGATCGACGAGTTCCCGTACACCTACGTCGGACCCTCGACGCTCACGCAGCTCACCCCGGTCAGTGCGGAGTACGAGACCGGTCCGTTCACGGGCAGCGGTGCGGGCGACGTGACCGCCGCCGTGACCCCCGTGGACCTGCAGCTCGGACTCGGGAACACGAGCACGAGCGGGTGCGAGGCGGCCGACTTCGCCGGCTTCACCGCGGGAACCATCGCACTCATCCAACGCGGCACCTGCCCGTTCGCCGACAAGGCCCTCAACGCCGAGGCTGCGGGTGCAGCGGGCGTGATCATCTTCAACCAGGGCAACGACGCGACCGATGCCCGCAACGACCTCATCGTCGGCACGCTCGGCGGCTCCGACATCGTCGACATCCCCGTCGTCGGTGCGAGCTACGAGCAGGGCGTCGCCCTGTCCCAGGCCGGCTCGACCGCGAACATCTTCGTGCCGGCGCCCGAGTCGCGCCCGCAGAAGAACGTCATCGCCGAGAAGACCGGCGTGAACGACGACAACGTCGTGATGGCGGGCGCCCACCTCGACTCGGTCCAGGCCGGACCGGGCATCAACGACAACGGCAGCGGGTCCGCGTCGCTCCTCGAGCTCGCCGAGAACCTCTCGAAGCTCGAGCCGCAGAACACGATCCGCCTCGCCTGGTGGGGTGCCGAGGAATCGGGCCTCATCGGTTCGGAGGAGTACGTCGCCGAGCTCAGCCAGGAGGAGCAGGACCGCATCGCGCTGTACCTGAACTTCGACATGGTCGCCTCGCCCAACTACATCTTCATGGTGTACGACGGTGACGAGTCCGGTTGGCTCGCTCCCGCGGGCGTGCCGATCCCCGACGGCTCGATCGAGATCGAGAAGCTCTTCGAGAGCTACTACACGTCGGTCGGCGAGCCGTACGACGACGCGCAGTTCAGCGGGCGCAGCGACTACGACGCGTTCATCCGCGTCGGAATCCCCGCCGGCGGGCTCTTCACGGGTGCCGAGGTCGTCAAGACCGAGGAGCAGGCGGCGATCTGGGGCGGCGTGGCCGGCGAGTCGTACGACCAGTGCTACCACCAGGCGTGCGACACGATCGACAACGTCAACGAGCACGCACTCGACGTGAACGTCGACGCGATCGCGCTCGCGGTGCTCGCCTACTCGTACTCGACCGAGTCGGTCAACGGCGTCGAGGGCGTGAAGGTGCCCGGCGGCCTGACCCTGCCGGCGCCGGCCGGGCCCGAGGGCACCATCGGCGGCAACGCCGGCGGCCTCGACCCCGACCTCGTCGGTGAGGACGGCCACCACCACGGTCCGCACGAGACCGAGTAGTCGGAATCCGAACGACCAGCGGGGCCCGTCGCGCGAGCGGCGGGCCCTGCGCTCGTGCGCGAGACTGGTCGCGTGCAGACCATCGTGAAGCGACGGGATGACGCCCCTCCTCGGTTCTTCGAGGCGGAGGCGGCCGGACTCGCGTGGCTCGCCGCGGCGGGCGCGGCGCGGGTCGCCGCCGTCGTCGGCGTCGGGCCGGGCCGGATCGAGCTCGAACGCGTCGCGGAGACGCGCCCGGCGCGCGTCGCCGCAGACGCGTTCGGCGCGGCGCTCGCCCGCACGCACGCGGCGGGCGCCTCGGCGTTCGGCGCCCGTCCCGACGGATGGCGCGGCCCCCTCTACATCGGCCGGCGCGAGATGCCCGCGGCCGGCGAGGCATCGTGGGGTGCGTTCTACGCGCGCGATCGCGTGCGCCCCTTCGTGCCCGTCGCGGTGGACGCCGGCCACCTGACCGCCGACGAGGCGGCGCTCGTCGAGCGGGCATGCGAGGCGATCGCGGCCGGCGCCTTCGACGACGACGAGCCGCCCGCACGGCTTCACGGCGACCTGTGGAACGGCAATGTGCTCTGGGCCGCCGACGGCGTCGTGCTCATCGACCCCGCCGCGCACGGCGGCCATCGCGAGACCGACCTCGCGATGCTCGCGCTGTTCGGGTGCCCGTTCCTCGACGACGTGCTCGCCGGGTACGACCGCGTCGCCCCGCTTCGCGAGGGGTGGCGTGAACGCGTCCCGCTGCACCAGCTCCATCCGCTCGCGGTGCACGCCGCCGGGCACGGCCGCGGGTACGGCGTGGCGCTCGCCGAGGCCGCGCGGGCGGTCCTGGACCTGCTCTCGGCAGCGCGGGAATAGTTCCGCCGTGGCATCCGTTCACCCACTTGCATGCAAAAGCATGGAACACCAGAAGTCGGAGCCCAGGAGGGCGACATGCAGTTCGGAATCTTCACCGTCAGCGACATCACGCAGGACCCCACCACCGGCCGCACCCCGAGCGAGGCCGAGCGGATCCAGGCGACGCTGACCATCGCCACGCACGCGGAGGAGGTCGGTCTCGACGTCTTCGCGCTCGGTGAGCACCACAATCCGCCGTTCTGGTCCTCGTCGCCCACCACGACGCTCGCCTACATCGCCGGCCGGACGCGCACCCTGCAGCTCTCGACGGCCACGACGCTCATCACCACCAACGACCCGGTGAAGCTCGCCGAGGACTACGCGATGCTCCAGCACGTCTCGGGCGGCCGCGCCGACCTCATGCTCGGCCGCGGCAACACCGGCCCGGTCTACCCGTGGTTCGGCAAGGACATCCGCCAGGGCCTGCCCATCGCGATCGAGAGCTACGAGCTCCTGCACCGCCTGTGGCGCGAGGACGTCGTCGACTGGGAGGGCACGTTCCGCACGCCGCTGCAGGGCTTCACCGCGACCCCGCGCCCCCTCGACGGCGTGCCGCCGTTCGTGTGGCACGGCTCGATCCGCACGCCGGAGGTCGCCGAGCAGGCCGCCTTCTACGGCGACGGCTTCTTCGCCAACCACATCTTCTGGCCGGCATCCCACACGCAGCGCATGATCGCCCTGTACCGCCAGCGCTACGAGCACCACGGCCACGGCACCGCCGCGCAGGCGATCGTCGGGCTCGGCGGCCAGGTCTTCATGCGGAAGAACTCCCAGGACGCGGTGAACGAGTTCCGGCCGTACTTCGACAACGCGCCCGTCTACGGGCACGGGCCGAGCATGGAGGACTTCACGCAGCAGACGCCGCTCACCGTCGGCAGCCCGCAGGAGGTCATCGACCGCACGCTCGGCTTCCGCGACTACGTCGGCGACTACCAGCGCCAGCTGTGGCTCATCGACCACGCGGGCCTGCCGCTGAAGACCGTCCTCGAGCAGCTCGACCTTCTCGGCGAGGAGGTCGTCCCGGTGCTCCGTCGCGAGTTCGCGAAGGACCGCCCGGCCGACGTGCCCGACGCGCCGACGCACGCCGCGCTCGTGAAGGCGAAGTACGGCGACGGCGAGCCGCGCCAGGCGACCCCGAAGGCGAACCGCGGCGACAACCTGACCATGGGATCGCCCTACCAGGACGCGCCGAGTGAGACCGTGGGCGCCTCGACCGGCTCGGCCTTCGGCCCGGCCGCTACCCGGACGGCGGGTGCGCGATGACCGCCAGGAGGATCGTCGTCATCTCGGCGGGCCTGTCCACGCCGAGCTCGAGCCGACAGCTCGCCGACCGGCTCCTCGCCGACAGCACGGGGCTCCTGCAGGAGCGCGGCGTCGAGGTCGAGGCGCAGGTGTTCGAGCTGCGGGACCTCGCGCACGACATCACGAACCACCTGCTCATGGGCTTCGCGCCGCCGAGGCTGCAGGAGGCGCTCGACGCGGTCGCGTCGGCCGACGGCCTCATCGTCGTCACGCCGATCTTCACGACGAGCTACGCGGGCCTGTTCAAGTCGTTCATCGACGTGATCGACCCGCAGGCGCTCACCGACCTCCCGGTGCTCATCGGCGCCACGGGCGGCACGCCGCGCCACTCGCTCGCGATCGACTACGCGATCCGCCCGCTGTTCACCTACCTGCACGCGATCCCGGTCACGACCGGCGTGTTCGCCGCGACCAGCGACTGGGGCGGCAGCGGCGACGGCGTGCGTTCCCTGCCCGACCGGGTCTTCCGCGGCGCCCGCGAGTTCGCCGACCTCGTCGAGCGCACCGACCGCAGCGACCTCGTGAGCGACCCGTTCGCACTCGACCGCCCGATGGGCCACCTGCTGGGCGGACTGACAGGGGAGTAGGCGGCGACGCCGGCGACGCCGGCGCAGACGAGCGGATGCCGCGACGGGACGTGTTCCCGCCGCGGCATCCGCCTCTCGCGTCCTCGCACGCTCGGGCTGCGGTGCACGGCGGGGCCCTCATCCACAAACATGAGAATCCCTCATTCAGGGGGTATCCGCCGCGCGGCTCCCGGAGTAGCGTCGACCGCGGGAGCGCGGCTTCGGCCGCACACGCCTCTTCTCTCGCCCTACCGGGTCAACCGACGCGCGCGAGCCGCGGTCGCAACCGCTGCCACAGAGATCGCAACCCGAGAGAAGAACATCATGTCCATCCGTCGTGCACTCGCCGCGCTCGGCGCGGCCGCCGCGCTCGTGCTGGTCGGCGCGGCCGGGCCCGCCATGGCCGGCAGCCCGCACTTCATCAAGAACGCCACCTCCGCGCACCTCGACGGCGTGAACCTCGTCGTCGACTTCAAGGAGGCCGGACTCGAGTCCGGTTCCGTCGAGACGGTCGTCGCGAGCGCGGACCTCAGCGCCACGTACTCGTGCGTCAACGGCGGCAACAACGTGCCGTCCGATCCCAAGAAGACGACCATCGACTCGCGGGTCTCCGAGAGCGGAGAGTTCGAGGCCGCCAAGAACGGCAACATCGTCGGTTCGCTGACGCTCATGCCGACGCCCGCCGACGTGGCACTCGACTGCCCGCCCGGACAGACGGCGACGCTGTTCTCCGTCGTCTGGTCGAACGTGACGGTCGAGGACCTCGACAGCGGCGCGTTCATCGCACTGAAGGGCACCTTCAGCGCGCCCTGAGCGGCGCACACGCGAAGCGCGGGGCGGACGGCAGCAGCCGTCCGCCCCGCGCCGTGGCGGTGCGCCGCGCCCGGGTCACTCGTCGAGCACGAACGTGACCTCGAGCGTGACGGACCACTCGACGACGCTGCCGCCCTCGACCTTGACCTTCTGCTCCTTCACCCAGGCGCCCTTGACCCCGCGCAGCGTCTCGACGGATCGGGCGATGCCGACCTGGACCGCGTCCTCGAAGCTCGTCTCGGAGAAGGCGGTGATGGTGGTGACTCGTGCGACCGATGACATGTCGTTCCCCCTCGAACGATTCCGGACGCACCGGAGCATGCGTCCGGCTCCCATCATGCGCCTGCCCGGGCGGCGCCGCGAGGGGTTGACCCGTTCGCGACCGGTGCGCGAACGGCGTCCGTCGGCTCGGTGAACCCTCGGCGGACGGCGGCGTCGCGGCTCGCGTCGCCCGGGCTGGCGGCCCCATGCTGGCCGCGTGAGAGTCGCACTGCTCGCCGAGTCGTTCCTCCCGCACATGAACGGCGTCACGCATTCCCTGCTGCAGGTGCTCGGCCACCTCGAGCGGCGGGGCCACGAGGCGCTCGTCGTCGCCCCCCGTTCCGGCCCGGTCGACCACGGCCTGCACGGCGCTCGCACGGAGTTGCTCCGCTCGATGCCGATGCCCGGCTACCCGGAGGTCCGCGTGACCTTCGCCGGCTCGCGCCGGCTCGCCGCGACGCTCGCCGACTTCGCACCCGACGTGGTCCACCTGGCCTCGCCGTTCGTGCTCGGCTGGCAGGGCGTCGTCGCGGCCGAGCGGGTCGGCGCGCCGAGCGTCGCCGTCTACCAGACGGATGTGCCGGCCTACGCCGAGCGATACCGCGTCCCGGGAGCCGCGCCGATGCTCGCCACCCACGTCGGCCGGCTGCACCGTCGGGCGACCCTCACCCTGGCGCCGTCGTCGGCCGCGATCGCGCAGCTCGAGGGCTACGGCGTCCAGCGGATGCGGCGCTGGGCGCGCGGCGTCGACACGGAACGGTTCCGCCCCGAGCGGCGCTCGGCGCAGTGGCGTCGCCGGTACGCCGCCGACGACGAGGTGCTCGTCGGCTACGTCGGCCGGCTCGCGCCCGAGAAGCAGGTGGAGGACCTCCGCGCCGTGGCGGCGATGGAGGGCGTGCGGCTCGTGGTGATCGGCGACGGCCCGTCGCGCCCGGCCCTCGAGGCGATGCTGCCGGACGCCGCGTTCACGGGCTTCCTCGGCGGCGATGCGCTCGCCGAGGCGATGGCGAGCCTCGACGTGTTCGTGCACCCGGGGGAGAGCGAGACCTTCTGCCAGACCGTGCAGGAGGCGCTCGCGAGCGGCGTGCCCGTCGTGGCGACCGGCCGCGGCGGACCCCTCGACCTCGTCAGCTCGAGTCGGGACGGCTGGCTCTATCGGCCCGGCGACCTCGACGAGCTCGTGGGACGCGTGCGCGACCTCGCGGGCGACGACGCCAAGCGACGCGCGTTCGGTCGCGCCGCGCGCGAGGGCGTCGCCGGACGCAGCTGGTCCGCGCTCGGCGACGAGCTGCTGGGCCACTACGAGCACGCGCGACGGCTGCACCGCATGGCTCTGCCCGGCGGCGCCGCCGGCACGGGGGTCTCGGTGGCCGAGCGACTCCGACCGCCGACCGCGGCCGAGCTCGCGAGCGGGCCCGATGAGCGCGTGGCCGCCGGTGGGGGCGACGAGCGGATGGCGCGGCGCGAGCCGCCGGCGCACCCGGCCCGCCCCGCGTGGCAGCGGTACGTCGCCGTCGGCGACTCCGTCACCGAGGGACTCTGCGACTCCTCGCGGATGGTCGCGGGGGAGTACCGCGGCTGGGCGGACCGGCTCGCGATGCTCCTCGCCCAGTCCGGCGACGGCATCGGGTACGCGAATCTCGCCGTCCGAAGCCGGCGGGTCGCGGATGCCGTCGACGCGCAGCTTCCCCGCGCCGCCGAGCTCCGAGCCGACCTGGTGACCGTCCTGATCGGCGGCAACGACCTCGTCCGCGTGCGTGCGCGCGCCGAGATGCTCGCCGATCGCGTGGGGGACGCGGTCGACGGTCTCAGGGCGGGCGGGTGCGACGTGCTCGTCGTCACCCCGTTCCTGCCCGCGCACGCGCGGCTCGGCTCGGTGCGCGTCGCGTTCGAGCGGTTCGCCGACCGGCTCGCGACGCGCGCCGACGCGGCCGGCGCCATGCTCCTCGACGCCTCCGCGCACAGCGGGCTCACGGCGCGAGGCATGTGGGCGGAGGATCGGGTGCACCTGAACTCGTCGGGGCACCGTGCGCTCGCATATGCAGCCGCCGACGTCCTGGGCGTGCCGGATGCCGCGGCACTCGCCGGGCTCGACGCGGTGCTGCACGGCGACGCCGACGAGCCCGACGCGCCGCCGCTGCCGGACGCCGAGTGGCTCCGCCGCCACGCGGTGCCCTGGGCGGGACGGCGGCTGCGCGGCCGCACGGCGGGCGACGGCCGCGTCGCCAAGCACGACGCGCTCGTGCACCTCCCGGGTCGTGAGGACGAGCGCGCAGGGCGAGGAATCCGCGCGTGATCGGGCGTGCCCGCGGCATCCGCCCGGCCTGCCGCCGTCCGCCCGCTAGGTCGCGACACGCCGTACTGGTAGGCTCGGCGAGGATGCCCGTGCGGCATCCGCTCAATTCAACATGAGCTCGCACCCTCCGATGGGTGCTTCGGAGCAGGCCGGCAGGAAGCTGGTCCCCTGTGGTGGCTTACCAAGCGGGAGCTTGGTGGACTTCTACTGGTGGCCAGCGCTGGCGGGTCAGAAGACGCGCTGAGATCTGCCTGTTCCCTGCTCCTTGTTCACCTCGCGCGCCACACGGGCGTGCGAGCCGAAACAAAGGAGAGAGACCTCTTGGAAGGTCCTGAAATCACGTTCGCCGAAACCGTCATCGACAACGGTCGGTTCGGCAGCCGCACCATCCGCTTCGAGACCGGTCGCCTCGCGCAGCAGGCGCAGGGGTCGGCGGTCGCCTACCTCGACGACGAGACCATGCTGCTCTCGGCCACGTCGGTGTCGAAGCAGCCGAAGGAGCACTTCGACTTCTTCCCGCTCACGATCGACGTCGAGGAGCGCATGTACGCCGCGGGCCGGATCCCCGGCTCGTTCTTCCGTCGCGAGGGTCGTCCCTCGACCGAGGCGATCCTCACCTGCCGCCTGATCGACCGGCCGCTCCGCCCCTCGTTCGTCGAGGGCCTCCGCAACGAGGTCCAGGTCGTCGTGACCGTGCTCGCGATCGAGCCCGACGAGCTCTACGACGTGCTCGCGATCAACAGCGCCTCGCTCTCGACGCAGCTGTCCGGCCTGCCGTTCTCCGGCCCGGTCGGCGGCGTCCGCGTCGCCCTCATCGACGGCCAGTGGGTCGCCTTCCCGAAGCACTCGCAGCTCGAGGACGCCGTGTTCAGCATGGTCGTCGCGGGTCGCGTCGTGACCGAGGCCGACGGCTCCGAGGATGTCGCGATCATGATGATCGAGGCCGAGGCCACCGACAACGCGTGGAACCTCGTGCAGGCCGGCGCCGTCAAGCCCGACGAGACCGTCATCGCGCAGGGCATCGAGGCCTCCAAGCCGTTCATCAAGCAGCTCGTCGAGGCGCAGCAGCAGGTCGCGAAGACCGCCGCCAAGCCCACCGCCGACTACCCGACCTTCCCGCCCTACCAGGACGCGACGAAGTCCGCCGTCGAGGAGCTCGCCCTCGAGGAGCTCAAGGGCATCTACCAGATCGCCGGCAAGGTCGAGCGACAGGACGCCGACGACGCGCTCAAGGCGCGCGTCAAGGAGGCCGTCGCCGCCAAGGTCGAGGCCGGGGAGCTCCCCGAGTCGGCCAACGGCGAGGTCTCGGCCGCGTACAAGTCGGTGACCAAGCACGTCGTGCGCTCGCGCGTCCTCGCCGAGGGCGTCCGCATCGACGGGCGCGGCCTGGCCGACATCCGCCCGCTCGACGCCGAGGTGCAGGTCATCCCGCGCGTGCACGGCTCCGCCATCTTCCAGCGCGGCGAGACCCAGATCCTGGGCGTCACCACGCTGAACATGCTGAAGATGGAGCAGCAGATCGACTCGCTGAGCCCGGTCACCAAGAAGCGCTACATGCACAACTACAACTTCCCGCCCTACTCGACGGGTGAGACGGGTCGTGTGGGGTCGCCGAAGCGCCGCGAGATCGGCCACGGCGCGCTCGCCGAGCGTGCGCTCGTGCCGGTGCTGCCGACCCGCGAGGAGTTCCCCTACGCCATCCGACAGGTGTCAGAGGCGCTCGGCTCGAACGGCTCGACCTCGATGGGCTCGGTCTGCGCGTCCACGCTGTCGCTGCTGAACGCGGGCGTGCCGCTCAAGGCGCCGGTCGCGGGCATCGCGATGGGCCTCATCTCCGACACCGTCGACGGTGAGACCCGCTACGCGGCCCTCACCGACATCCTCGGTGCGGAGGACGCGCTCGGCGACATGGACTTCAAGGTCGCCGGCACGTCGGAGTTCGTCACGGCGATCCAGCTCGACACGAAGCTCGACGGCATCCCCGCCTCCGTGCTCGCGGGCGCGCTGACCCAGGCGAAGGAGGCGCGCACCACGATCCTGCAGGTGCTGAACGCCGCCATCGACGGCCCCGACGAGATGGCGCCCACCGCGCCGCGCGTCATCAGCGTGCAGATCCCGGTCGACAAGATCGGCGAGCTCATCGGCCCCAAGGGCAAGACGATCAACGGCATCCAGGACGACACCGGCGCCGAGATCTCGATCGAGGAGGACGGCACCGTCTACATCGGCGCGACCGACGGCCCGACGGCCGAAGCCGCCCGTGCCGCGGTGAACGCCATCGCGAACCCGACCAACCCCGAGGTCGGCGAGCAGTTCCTCGGCACCGTCGTGAAGATCGCCGCCTTCGGCGCCTTCATCTCGCTGCTGCCCGGCAAGGACGGCCTGCTGCACATCTCCGAGGTGCGCAAGCTCGCCGGCGGCAAGCGCGTGGAGAACGTCGACGACGTTCTCGGCGTCGGCCAGAAGATCCTCGTCGAGATCACCAAGATCGACGACCGCGGCAAGCTCTCGCTCGCGCCCGTCATCGCGGAGGAGGCCGACACCAACGGCCGCGCCGCGACCGGCGAGCACGCCGAGGCTCCTGCCGAGGGCGTCGACGCGTAACGCTCGATCCCGCCACCGGACGCCCGTCCCGACCTCGTCGGGGCGGGCGTCCGTCGTCGCCGGGAGGCGGTCCCCGGTGGGTGCCCGTGGCCGCGCGCTATGCGCGGGTGTCGGCGGCGCTGCGCGTGTCGGCGGCCGCCGCGACGATGCCGCGCATGACGCTCCAGTAGCCGACCGGCGCGACACGAGTGGCCAGGTCGCTGAGCCGTGAATCCCGACCGATGAAGACGCGCGGGCGACGCCGGACGATGCCGTCGACGATGCGCTCGGCGGCCTGGTCCGGGGTCGTCCGGTAGAGCGCCGCCTGCGCGTCGGCAGCGCGCACCGCGGCGCCCGGCGCGACGGCGGCCGCGACCCGCGCGTGGTGGATGATGCCGGTCTGCACGCCGCCCGGGTAGATCGCCGAGACCGAGACATCCGTCGTCTCGAGCTCGTGGCGGAGTGCGTCGGTGAACCCGCGGACGGCGAACTTCGACGTGACGTAGGGCACGCGCCCGGCCGGAGCGGCGAGGCCGTAGAGGCTCGAGACGTTCGCGATGTGCGCATCGCCGGCCGCCGTGAGGGCAGGGAGGAAGGCCTTGGCAATCGCGACCGTGCCCCAGAGGTTGATGTCGACGACCCAGCGGAACTCCTCGAGCGTGGCCTGCTCGAAGCTGCCGAGCATCGACACGCCCGCGCAGTTCAGGAGGATGCTCGGGACGCCCTCGTGCGCGGCGGCGACCGCGTCGGGGAGCGAGGCGACTGCGCCGAGGTCGGCGAGGTCGACCACGTGCGTGCTCGCGGCGGTGCCGCGGGCACGCAGCGTGTCCGCGAGTTCGTCGAGCGCGGCCGCGTCGCGGTCCACGAGGGCGAGCGCGCACCCGCGCGTGGCGAGCAGCTCGGCGGACGCCCGGCCCATCCCGCTCCCGGCGCCGGTGACGACGGCGAGTCGTCCGTCGAGGTGCAGGGGTCGTCGGCGTGCCATGGTGCTCCTTCGCGGGGTTCGGGCAGTCCACCCTGACACGGCGATCGCGCCGATCCAAACCCGAGCGGCGCACGCGATCGCGGGCGCCGCTCGGGCCGGTGGCTTCGTCCGCTACATGAGCATGAGGCGGCCGGCCGCGTGGATGCGTGCGTTCTCGTCGGCGGCGTCGCGCGACGCCGATCGCTCGGCGAGGGCCCGCAGCATCCGCTCGCGATCGGTGCGTCGGATGGTGCGGCGGCGCCCCCACCGGGCGAGCGCGAGTCCCGCCCGCACGGCCAGGTCGGCGAGCCCGCCGGACGCGGGCGAGGACGCGGGGGAGACGGTGAGCGTGTTCATGTCCGTTCCGTTCCGTCGGTGTCGGGAGCCTGCCCGCGCACGAGCGGGAAGGCGTTGACGTGGATCTGCACGGGGCGCGACCCCGGCGAGGGAGTCGCCTTGTAGGCGTCGATGTACTTCTTCAGCACGAGGTCGATGTCGGTGACGAGGCCGTGCAGCTGGTCGGGCGTGAGCTTGAGGTTGATGGTGTCGGAGGTCGCGATGTCCAGCCACTCGGTGCCGAACACCTCCTCTCCGCTCGTCAGGAACTCGCGGAAGTTCTGCTCGCGTGAACGGAACCACTCGTCCTCGACCAGCTTGACCGCGAGCCGTTCCGCGCTGCCCTGCGGCAGGCTGCGGGCGTCGGGGATGGCGATGGAACCCGGTCGTCGCTCCCACCACCGCTCGCGGCCGGTGCCGCGGCCCTCGACCTCCTGCACGAGGCCGGCCTTCGCGAGCTGGCGCAGGTGGTAACTCGTCGCACCGCTCGACTCGCCGAGGCGCTCGGCGAGCCCGCTCGCGGTGAACGGGCCGTACGTCGAGAGCTCGTCGTAGATCTGCACGCGCAGCGGGTGCGCGAGGCTCTTGAGGCTCTCGGAGGAGAGCACGTGGTCGATGCCGGGGTGCCGCGTGCTGCTCGGCCACGATTCGAGGTCGTTCGTCTGCTCGTCCATGATGCAAAGATAGCTCTGCAAAGATTGCTTTGCAAGGGTTTCTTTGCAGAGACTTCTTTGCGATCCCGGCGAGCCTCAGCGATGCAGCAGCGGCGCGAGCCGGAAGGGGATGAGCTCGCCCATCGCCAGCGAGGTCTCGGTGCGCTCGACGCCCTCGATCGCGAGGATCTCCTCGTCGATGCGGAACAGGTCGTGCGCATCACGGCAGACCACGCGCACGAGGAGGTCGATCTGGCCCGAGAGGCCGTGCGCCTGGATCACCTCCGGGATCTCGGCGAGCGCCGCCACGACCTCGGAGAGCACCTTCTGCCGCGCGTGCACGGCGACGAACGCCTCGAGCGGGTAGCCGAGCGGGGCGGGATCGATGCTCCGCTCGAACGAGAGGAAGGCCCCGGAGGCCTCGAGCCGTGCCATCCTCGCCTGGACCGTGTTCCGGCTCAGCCGGAGCCGTTCGGCGAGGGCCACCACGGTCGCCCGCGGGTCGGCGGCGAGGGCGCTGAGCAGCGCGCGGTCGACGGCGTCGTAACCGGTCATAGCGCCAGACGATAGCACCGGGATGGGCCCCCGCACCATGCAACATGCTCAAGTGAATCGAGGTTGCTTGAGCCGAATGCAAGATCGTCGTACGCTGCGAGTACCCGGCATCGGCGCCGGTGCGACGCTGCCCACGAAGCGGCCGAGCCGACACGGAGGTTCGACGATGACCCCTTCCGACCGAGAGGCGACCGGGCTGCTCACCCGCCCCGACGACCTCGTCCGACTCCTCGACGCGACCGGCCACCGCCACGCGAACGCCGACTTCGATCCGTGGGTCGCCGACGTCGACATCGATGCCCTCATCGATCTGCACCGCGACATGGTCGTGATCCGACGGCTCGACGCCGAGGCCACCGCGTTGCAGCGCCAGGGCGAGCTCGGCCTCTGGCCGCCGCTCGCCGGCCAGGAGGCCGCCCAGATCGGCTCGGCCCGAGCACTGCACGACGACGACTTCGTGTTCTCGAGCTATCGCGAGCACGCGGTGGCGTGGCTGCGCGGCGTCCGCCCGGACGAGCTGCTCAGCGTGTGGCGCGGGTCCGCGGCATCCGGCTGGAACCCGTTCGAGAAGCGCATGGCGATCCCGCAGATCATCATCGGCGCCCAGTCCCTGCACGCCGTCGGCTGGGCCATGGGCGCCAGGTGGGAGGGGTCGAGCGCGGCATCCGTCGCCTACTTCGGCGACGGCGCGACCAGCGAGGGCGACGTGAACGAGGCGCTCGTGTTCGCCTCCACCTTCGACGCCCCCGTCGTCTTCTTCTGCCAGAACAACGGCTGGGCAATCTCCGAGCCGGTCGGCCTGCAGTCCAAGCAGCCGCTCGCACGCCGCGCCGACGGGTTCGGCATGCCCGGCATCCGCGTCGACGGCAACGACGTGCTCGCGGTGCTCGCCGTCACGCGCTGGGCGCTCGAGCGCGCCCGCCGCGGCGAGGGGCCGGCGTTCATCGAGGCCGTGACCTACCGGATGGGCCCCCACACGACGGCCGACGACCCCAAGCGCTACCGCAGCGACGACGAGCTCGCCGAGTGGCGCGAACGCGACCCGATCACGCGCCTGCACGCGTTCCTCGCCGCATCCGGTGCCGACATCGACGCGGTCGATGCCGACGCGAAGGCGGCCGCCGACCGTGCCGCCGCGGAGCTCCGCTCCGGCCTCACCGCGATCCCCGACCCGGAGCCCATGAGCGTGTTCGACCACGTCTACGCGGAGCCCAACAGCCACCTCGAGCGGCAGCGGGAGCGCTTCGCGCGCTACCTCGCCATGTTCGGCGACGAGACCGAGGCGGGTGCGCGATGACGACGATCACCTTCGGCAAGGCCATCAACGAGGGCCTCCGCCGCGCGCTCGCCGACGACGACAAGGTCGTGCTCCTCGGCGAGGACATCGGCACGCTCGGCGGCGTGTTCCGCATCACCGACGGGCTCAAGGCCGAGTTCGGCGAGCACCGGGTCGTCGACACGCCGCTCTCCGAGGCGGGCATCATGGGCACCGCGGTCGGCCTCGCCTACCGCGGCTTCCGGCCCGTCGTCGAGATCCAGTTCGACGGGTTCGTCTACCCGAGCTTCGACCAGATCGTCACGCAGGTCGCGAAGCTGCACTACCGCTCGCGCGGCACCGTGAACATGCCGATCGTCATCCGCATCCCGTTCGGCGGCGGCATCGGCGCGGCCGAGCACCACTCGGAGTCGCCCGAGGCGTACTTCACGCACACCGCCGGCCTTCGGGTCGTCGCGTGCTCGAACCCGGCCGACGCCTACGTCATGATCCGCCAGGCGATCGCGAGCGACGATCCCGTCGTGTTCCTCGAGCCGAAGCGCCGCTACCACGTCAAGGGCGAGGTCGACCTCGATGCGAGCCTCGCCGACGCGCGCCCGATGGGCGTGGCCACCACCGTGGCATCGGGGAACGAGGTCACGCTGGTGACGTACGGGGCCCTCGTCCAGACGGCCAGGGATGCCGCGACCGCCGCCGCGGAGGAGGACGTGTCGATCGAGGTCATCGACCTGCGCTCGCTCGCGCCCGTCGACTACGCCACGATCGAGGCGTCGGTGCGCCGCACCGGCCGGCTCGTCGTCGCGCACGAGGCCGGCGAGCAGGGCGGTGTGGGCGCGGAGATCGCGGCATCCATCACCGAACGCTGCTTCGAGTACCTCGAGGCCGCGCCCGTGCGGGTGACCGGGCACGACATCCCGTACCCGCCCGCCAAGCTCGAGCAGTACCACCTGCCCGACCTCGACCGGATCCTCGACGGCGTCGACCGCGCGCTCGGACGGCCGAACTCGTTGAGCGAGGTGGAGGCGTGAGCATGATCCGCGACTTCGCACTGCCCGACCTCGGCGAGGGACTCACCGAGTCCGAGATCGTCGCCTGGCGCGTCAAGGTCGGCGACCACGTCGAATTGAACCAGATCATCGCCGACGTCGAGACCGCCAAGGCCGTCGTCGAGCTGCCGTCGCCGTTCGAGGGCACCGTGACCGCGCTGCACGCCGCGGAGGGCGAGACCGTGAACGTCGGCGAGAAGCTGTTCTCGTGCGACACCGGCGGCGATGCGGCCGGCATCGAGGGCGCTTCGGCGACGGATGCCGCGGCTGCGGCGCCATCGCAGGCGACGGCCGCCGAGGAGGAGCGGGCCGCCGCGCCCGCCGCATCGGAGGCGGCCGAGGTGCGCGAGCCGACGCTCGTCGGCTACGGCGCCGGCGCCGAGCGCGGTCCGAAGCGTCGCGCCCGCCGGCTCGGCTCCGCCGCGCTCCGCGAGGACCTGGTGCCCGCACCGCCCGAGCACGACCGCATCGAGCCCGATACCGCGACCCGCCCCGACGGCTCCGGCGGCGGGGCGGATGACGCGGGGCGCGCCGAGCGCCCGCGATCGACCCCGCCCGTGCGCAAGCTCGCGCGAGACCTCGGCGTCGACCTCGAGCAGCTCGTGGGCACCGGCGAGCGCGGGCTCATCACCCGGTCAGACGTCGAGGCCGCGGCATCCGAGGCCCCGACCTCCGCGCCGGAGACGACGCCGGCCGCCTCGGCCGCGCCCCGGGCCGGTGCGGCGCTGCCCCCGGAGACCCGGATCCCCATTCGGGGCGTGCGCAAGCACACCGCCGCCGCGATGGTGCGGAGCGCCTTCACGGCGCCGCACGTGACCGAGTTCCTCACGGTCGACGTCACCGCGACGATGGAACTGCTCGCCGGCATCCGCGCCGACCGTGCGTACGCGGGCCACAAGGTCACGCCGCTCACGGTCGTGGCCAAGGCGCTCTGCATCGCCGCGGGCCGCACGCCCGAGGTGAACTCGCGCTGGGACGAGGAGGCGCAGGAGATCGTGCGCTTCGGCAGCGTGAACCTCGGCATCGCCGCAGCGACCGAGCGCGGTCTCGTCGTGCCGAACGTCAAGGGCGCCGAGCGCATGACGCTCATCGAGCTCGCCGACGCGATCGCGGCGCTCGCCGACACGGCGCGCTCCGGGAGGACCGCACCCGCCGACCTCTCGGGCGGCACGATCTCGATCACCAACATCGGGGTGTTCGGGATCGACGCGGGCACGCCGATCCTCAACCCGGGCGAGGCGGCGATCCTCGCGATGGGCGCGGTGCGCCGCACGCCGTGGGAGCACCGCGGCGAGATCGCGCTGCGTGACGTGATGACGCTCTCGCTCTCGTTCGACCACCGCCTGGTCGACGGCGAGCAGGGGTCGCGCTTCCTCGCGGACGTCGGCCGGATCCTCCGCGATCCGGGGCTCGCGCTCACGATGGCCTGACCGGACAGGAGGAACCTCCGCCCCGGCCGGCGCGTCGCGCCGCGACACGACGGAAGGGCGGGGGTCCCTCCGCTTCCCGATTCCCGGGTGGCGGGTCGTCGGGCGGGCGAGGACCATGATCCACATGGATCAACACACGCCACTCTCTCGTGAGGACGTCGCCGCCGACCTCGCGGGCACCGGATTCCGTCACGATGGAGAACGCCTGGTCGGCGAATTCCGAACCGCGGATTTCGCTGCCGCGGTTCACCTGCTCGATGTCGTCGCGATCGAGGCGGATGCGATGAATCACCATCCGGAAGTCCGCCTCGGATGGGGTCGCATCGAATTCGACCTCGTCTCCCACGATGTCGGAGGCGTCACGGCGAGGGACGTCGCGCTGGCGCGACGGATCGGCGAGATCGCAGCCCAGCAGGGCGCGACGGCCGGATGATCCCGCGCTCGGGCCGCACGCGACCGAGGGCGTATCCGCGGCCGCGAGGACATTGCGTCTGATACTCGAATACGAGTGGAGGGCCCGGCAGTGCGAATTCGTGAAAGATCGAGTCGTCGACGAATTCTCCACATTCGTCGGGAATATGCGCATTTCCAATGGATTCGTCTTTATGCTCGGAATACCCCGTTCCCAGAGGATCCGCGGAACCCACCGCAGAAATGGAAGTGCACAATGGCAAAGCGCGTGGTCGAGACGCTCATCGACGATCTCGACGGCAGCGACGCCGACCGGACCGTGTCGTTCGCCTTCGACGGCGACCAGTACTCGATCGACCTCTCGTCGGCGAACATCGACAAGCTCGAGTCGGCGCTCGCGCCCTACATCGGCGCGGCCCGGAAGACCGCCGTGCGCGGCGGAACGACGCGTCGTCGCGGAGCATCCTCCGCAGGCGGCGACACGAAGGACGCGCGCGAGTGGCTGCGCTCGAACGGGCACCAGGTGTCCGACCGCGGACGCATTCCCGCGCCGCTGATGGAGCTCTACCGCAACCGGTGAGGTCCGACGACGCCACGCACGCGGCATCCGCTCACCTGAGGACGAAGACGATCTCCTCGATCTCCTCGCCGCGGGCGTTGGCGTAGTCGCGGTCGCGGCCGACCTCGACGAATCCGAGCTTGGCGAGCACGGTGACGGATGCCGCGTTGTCGGCCGCGGCACGTGCCCGCACGGGGCGCGGCTGCGTGTCGAGGAAGAGCCGCAGGGCGCGCGTCGCGATGCCGCGTCCCCAGTGCTCGCGATCGATCCAGTAGGTGATCTCGGGCATGCCCGTGTCGGCGTCGATCCAGCGCGCGACGCTGCCGACGATGCGGCCGTCGCAGCGCACGGTTCGCGCGTCGTAGTCGTCGCGCTCCGAGAATCGGGCGACGTGGGCGTCGTACGCGGCGCGATCCGACGGATCCTTCGCCGTGAAGGCCGCCATGCGGTTCGCCTCGGGATCGAGTTGGATGCGGAACAGCTCGTCGCGGTCGCCGGCGCGGGTCGCGCGCAGGGTCACGACGTGAGGCTCGACCATGCCATGTCCTCCAGGATGCTGCGGACGACTCTGTCCGCGGGTCGGCGCCCATGGATGCGGGCGCTGTGGGGGGTCGAGTTGATCAGTCCGAAGGCGGCGTGGGCCCGGATGCGCAACTCGGATTCGGCCCGGTCGGGCCTCAGGCGGGCGAGGACGCCCACCCACAGTTCGACGTAGGAGCGCTGCAGCCGCCGGACCTCGTGCGCATCGGCGTCGCCGAGGCTGTCGAGGTCGCGGTCCTGCACGCGGATGACGTCGGCGTTCGCGAGCGCGAAGTCGACGTGGAAGCGGATGAGCGCGCGGAGCGCGTCGTCGGGCGTCACGGCCTCCTCGACCGTGCGGTGCCCGCCCTCGAGGAGCCCCCGGCTCGCGTCGACCAGGATCGCTGCGAGGACCGCGGCCTTGCCGGGGAAGTGCCGGTAGACGGCCGGTCCGGAGACGCCGGCGGCCTGGCCGAGCTCCTCCAGCGTGACGCCCGGGTAGCCGCGCTCGGCGAACAGCCGCGCGGCTGCGGCGAGCAGCGCGGCGCGACGGTCGGCCTTGGCTCGGCCGCGCTCGGTGAGCGTCTCGGTCAGGGTGCACCTCCGCGGGCATTCGGTGAATGAACACTAACCGACATGCCCCCTGCGGGCAACCGCCGGCGCTGGCGGCGGCCGTGTGCGTCGGCTCAACCGGTCGGGGCGGACGCCGCCCGGACGAGCCGCACGGCCTCGGCCGCACCCCGGTTCCACGGCGTGCCGTGGCCGGGCAGCACCCATGTGGCCTCGCTCGCCGCGAGTCGTTCGAGCGAGTCGAGCGCGGTGTCGGGCGCATCGGTGAACGGTGCCGGCTGCGGTCCGCGGCGGCCGGTGAGCACATGGCGGGTCGTGAGCGCGTCGCCCACGGCGATCGCGTCGAGTCGGCGGGAGAGCACCGCGATGCTGCCGGGGGAGTGGCCGGGCATCGCGATGATCTCGGGCGAGCCGGGAAGTCCGTCGAGCCGTTCGCCGCCCTCGAGCGTCTGCGCGTCGGTCAGGTACTCGGTCTTCGCGCCGCCCTTGCCGAGTGCGTACCCGAAGAACCGCACGACGGGCCAGGGGCGGATGCCGCGGCCGAACGCGGTGGCCGGCTTGTCGCCGCCCTTCGCGCGGTCGAGGTCGGCGACGTGGACGTACACGGGCACGCCGTGGTCGCGCCGGAGGCGCTCGGCGAAGCCGAGGTGGTCGGTGTCGCCGTGGGTGAGGATGACGGCGCGCACGTCGTCGATCGTGAGGCCAGCATCGGTCAGCTCGTCGATGAGGTCGCCGTAGTGGCCGCGAAGCCCGGCGTCGACGATGGTGACGCCGCGGTCGTCGATGAAGAGGTAGGACGCGACGATCTCGTTGCCGACGCGTCGGAGTCCGGGTGAGAGTTGCATGATGGCTATGATACCTAGCTATGATGGCTACTGTCAATAGTCTGGCGAGGAGGGACGATGCCGACACCCGCGAAAGTCACCCCGGAGGCCCTGCGCGCCGTCGCTCGCGCGATCCTCGAGCGCGAGGGTCAGCACGGACTGACGATGCAGGCGGTCGCCGCCGCGCTCGGCGTGCGCGCGCCGTCGCTCTACAAGCACCTCCGCGACCGCGACGCGCTCGTGCGGCTCGTCGCGGAGGACGTCGCGATCGAGCTCGGCGAGCTGATGAACGAGGCGATCGTCGGCCGCGACGAAGCGGCCGACGCGGCGCGCGCGCTCGCGGCATCCGCTCGCCGGTTCGCGCGCGACCACCCGCACGGCTACGGCCTGATCTTCGGTCCGCTGCCCGAGGGGGCGCGGGCGCGCGGTTCGGCGATGGCTCGTGCGAGCGAGGCCGTGCTCGAGGTCGGTCGGCGGCTCTCGGGCGACGCTCGGGCGCTCGAGTCGGCGCGCACGCTGACGGCGTGGCTCCACGGCTTCACGAGCATGGAACTCGCCGGCGCGTTCCGTCTCGGCGGCTCGGTCGACGACGCATGGGCCTATGGGCTCGACCATCTCGTCCGGGGTCTCGGCGCGTCGGAGTGACGAGCCCGCTTGCACAACTCGGTGAATGGTCGCTAACATGAAACCCGGTTAGCGAGCGTTCACCGAAGCGCTCGCTCGCACGCCACGACGGAGAGGCGGAACGGGAGCGGATGCACACCATCACGAGCGTGATCGACACGGCGTCCGATGCCGCACGCGCGAACGCCGCGGCCCACGCCGACCTGGCCGCCGACCTGCGGTCGCGGCTGGCCGCTGCCGCGCTCGGCGGGCCCGAGGCATCCCGCGACCGTCACGTCGCGCGCGGCAAGCTGCTGCCGCGCGACCGGGTCGAGCGCCTCCTCGACGAGGGCAGCCCGTTCCTCGAGCTCGCGCCGCTCGCCGCGGGCGACCTCTACGACGACGACACTCCCGCCGCCGGGGTCATCGCCGGCGTCGGCCTCGTGCACGGCCGGCCCGTCATGGTGGTCTGCAACGACGCCACGGTCAAGGGCGGCACGTACTACCCGATGACGGTCAAGAAGCACCTCCGCGCGCAGGAGGTCGCCCTCGAGAACCGCCTCCCATGCGTCTACCTCGTCGACTCGGGCGGCGCGTTCCTGCCGAAGCAGGACGAGGTCTTCCCCGACCGCGACCACTTCGGCCGCATCTTCTACAACCAGGCGAACCTGTCCGCCCGGCGCATCCCGCAGATCGCCGCGGTCATGGGCTCGTGCACCGCGGGCGGCGCCTACGTGCCCGCGATGAGCGACGAGACCGTGATCGTGCGCGACCAGGGCACCATCTTCCTGGGCGGCCCGCCCCTCGTGAAGGCCGCGATCGGCGAGGTCGTCACCCCGGAGGAGCTCGGCGGCGGCGACCTGCACGCCCGCACCTCGGGCGTCACCGACCACCTCGCGGAGGACGACGAGCACGCGCTCGAGCTCGTCCGCGACATCGTCACCACGCTGCCGCCGCCGCCCGAGCGGGCCTGGGCCGTGCGGGAGCCCCGCGAGCCCGCCGTCGACCCGGCGACGCTGACGTCGGTCGTGCCGGTCGACGTGCAGCAGCCGTACGACGTGCGGGAGGTCATCGCGAGGCTCGTCGACGGCAGCGAGTTCCACGAGTTCAAGCGCGAGTACGGCGACACGCTCGTCACGGGCTTCGCGTGGATCGACGGCCACCCGGTCGGCATCGTCGCAAACAACGGCGTGCTGTTCAGCGAGTCGGCGATGAAGGGCGCCCACTTCATCGAGCTGTGCGACCAGCGCGGCATCCCGCTCGTCTTCCTGCAGAACATCTCGGGCTTCATGGTGGGCCGCGACGCCGAGGCCGGCGGCATCGCCAAGCACGGCGCGAAGATGGTGACCGCGGTCGCCACGACGCGCGTGCCGAAGTTCACGGTCGTCATCGGCGGCTCCTTCGGCGCCGGCAACTACTCGATGTGCGGCCGCGCCTACTCGCCGCGGTTCCTCTGGATGTGGCCGAACGCGCGCATCTCGGTGATGGGCGGCGAGCAGGCGGCATCCGTGCTCTCGACGGTCAAGCGCGACCAGCTGGCCGTCCGCGGCGAGGAGTGGTCGGCCGAGGCCGAGGAGGCGTTCAAGGCGCCCGTGCGCGACCAGTACGAGTCGCAGGGCAGTCCCTACCACTCGACGTCGCGGCTGTGGGACGACGGCGTGATCGCCCCCGGCGACACCCGCACCGTCCTCGCGCTCGCGCTCGAGCTCGCGAGCCGCACGCCGCTGCCCGAGCCCCGCTTCGGCCTGTTCAGGATGTGACCCGGATGACCGACACCACCACCCCGTCCACAGCGCGGCGACCGTTCGACCGCGTCCTCGTCGCCAACCGCGGTGAGATCGCGGTGCGCGTCATCCGCACCCTCAAGCGCCTCGGCATCCGCGCGATCGCGGTGTACTCCGACGCCGACGCAGATGCGCCGCACGTCGCGCTCGCCGACGAGGCCGTTCGCATCGGCCCGGCCGCGGCCGCCGAGAGCTACCTCGACCCCGAGCGCATCGTGCGCGCCGCGCTCGACACCGGAGCGCAGGCGATCCACCCGGGCTACGGGTTCCTCTCAGAGAACGCCGCGTTCGGCCGGGCGTGCGCCGAGGCCGGCATCGTGTTCGTCGGGCCGGGCGAGCTCGCGCTCGAGGTCATGGGCGACAAGATCCGCGCCAAGCGGCACGTCGAGGCCTCGGGCGTGCCGGTCGTGCCCGGCGTCAGCGAGCCCGACGCGACCGACGACGAGCTGCTCGACGCCGCGCCGCTCATCGGCTTCCCGATCCTGGTGAAGCCCTCGGCCGGCGGCGGCGGCAAGGGCATGCAGGTGGCGCGCGACCAGGGCGAACTCGAGCACGCGCTGCCCGCCGCCCGCCGCGTCGCGCGAGCCGCCTTCGGCGACGACACGCTCCTGCTCGAGCGCTTCGTCGAGCGCCCCCGCCACATCGAGGTGCAGGTGCTCGCCGACGCGCACGGCACCGTCATCCACCTGGGGGAACGCGAGTGCTCGCTGCAGCGCCGCCACCAGAAGGTCGTCGAGGAGGCGCCCTCGCCGCTCCTCGACGCCGACACCCGGGCGCGCATCGGGGCGGCCGCGTGCGACGCGGCCCGCAGCGTCGACTACCTGGGTGCGGGCACGGTCGAGTTCCTCGTGTCGGATGCCGCGCCCGACGAGTTCTTCTTCATCGAGATGAACACCCGGCTCCAGGTCGAGCACCCGGTCACCGAGCTCGTCACGGGCATCGACCTCGTCGAGCAGCAGCTCCGCATCGCCGCGGGGGAGCCGCTCGCGATCGCGCAGGACGACGTGCGCATGACCGGCCACGCGATCGAGGCGCGCGTCTACGCCGAGAGCCCCGAGCGCGGGTTCCTGCCCTCGACGGGCGACGTGCTGGCGTGGCGGGCGCCGTCGGGTCAGGGCGTGCGCGTGGACGCCGGGATCCGCGAGGGGCAGCGCGTCACCGCCGACTACGACCCGATGATCGCGAAGGTCATCGCGCAGGGCGCCGACCGCGCCGAGGCACTCGACCGGCTCGACGCCGCGCTCGCCGGGACGGTGCTCCTCGGCGTCGAGACGAACGTCGCGTTCCTCCGCACCCTCGTCTCGCACCCCGACGTTCGCGCCGGACGCCTCGACACCGGGCTCATCGATCGCCTGCCCGAGGCGGGGTCGGCGGATGCCGCTGCCCACGTCGCGCCCGGCTCGACGGCCGGTACGCTGGCCGGCGGCTCCCACTCGGGTGCCGCGGCCGACCCCCTCGCGGACGTCGCCCGCGCCGCGCGCGAGCGCGACGCCCGCTCGGCCGCGGCCGTCGATCGCGCCTGGCGGAGTGCGCGCGGCTGGCGGATCGGGGCGGGCGGTGCGCCCGCGGCATCCGACGGGGTGACCGACCTCGATCGCGCGACCGTCGCGACCGCAGCGGACGGCGCCGTGTGGGTGCACCTCGACGGCCGGACGGGCTCGTTCCCCCGGCCCGACCGGCGCGCGGCGCTCGAGGCGCGGCTCGCCCTCCTCGAGCGCGGCGGCAGCGCCGACCCCGACCTGCGCGCGCCCATGCCCGGGAGCGTGACGGCCGTCCTCGTCGCCGACGGCGATCACGTCGAGGCCGGTCGGGCGGTGCTCGCGATCGAGGCGATGAAGATGGAGCACCGCGTGACCGCGACCGTCGCGGGCGTCGCCCGCATCCGGGTCGCCGTCGGCGAGCAGGTGGCGCGCGACCAGGTCGTCGCGCGCATCGAGCCCGCGGCCGACGCGGCCGAGGCGGGCCCCGCAGCATCCGACGACCGACCCCACGACGGCGCCCACGAGGCCGCCGTCCCGAACGCATCCCACCAGGAATGAGGAGCACCATGCACGACCTGACCGACGAGGAACAGCAGCTGTACGACATGGTCTGCGAGTTCGCGGACACCGTCGTCGCCCCGCAGGCCTACGAGGCCGACCGCACGCACGAGCTGTCGATGGACGTCGTCGCCCAGATGGGCGAGCTCGGGCTGTTCGGCCTGCCGTTCCCCGAGGAGGTCGGCGGCCAGGGCGGCGACTACATGGCGCTGTGCCTCGCGATCGAGGCGCTCGCCCGCGTCGACCAGTCGATCGCGATCACGCTCGAGGCCGGCGTCGGCCTCGGCGCGATGCCGATCTACCGCCACGGCACCGACGAGCAGAAGGCCGAGTTCCTCCCCGACCTCGTGGCGGGGCGGGCGCTCGCCGGCTTCGGCCTGACCGAGCCCGAGGCCGGGTCCGACGCCGGCGCGACCCGGACCACGGCCGTGCTCGACGGCGACGAGTGGGTCGTCAACGGCTCGAAGCAGTTCATCACCAACTCGGGCACGCCGATCACGTCGTTCGTCACGGTCACGGCGGTGACGGGCGAGCGGACGCGCCCGGATGGCTCGGTGTCGAAGGAGCTCTCCACGATCATCGTGCCGAACGGCACGCCCGGGTTCACGGTGGGGCCGGGGTACGACAAGTCCGGATGGCGCGCCTCCGACACGCACCCCCTGACCTTCGAGGACGTCCGGGTCCCGGCTGCCAACCTGCTCGGCGAACGCGGGCGCGGCTTCGCCAACTTCCTCCGCGCGCTCGACGAGGGCCGCATCGCGATCGCCGCCCTCGCGACGGGCGCCGCGCAGGGGTGCCTCGACGAGGCCCTCGCCTACGCGAAGACCCGCAACGTCTTCGGCGTGCCCATCGCGAGCCACCAGTACATCGCGTTCACCATCGCCGGGATGCAGGCCCGTGTGCACACCGCCCGCCTCGCCTGGCACGACGCGGCGCGCCGGGCCGACGCGGGGCTTCCGTTCAAGAAGGAGGCCGCGATCGCGAAGCTCGTCTCGAGCGACGCCGCCATGCTGAACGCGCGCGACGCGACCCAGATCTTCGGCGGCATGGGCTTCATGAACGAGACGACCGTCGCAAGGCACTACCGTGACTCGAAGATCCTCGAGATCGGCGAGGGCACGAACGAGGTGCAGCTCATGGTCATCGCCCGCGAGCTCGGGCTCGCCGGCTAGGGCGACGCGGTCCCGAAGGAGGGAGCAGCATGACGGACGCATCGATGCGCGAGGTCGTGCAGCGTGGACTCTGGTTCGAGGAGTTCGAGGAGGGCGTGCGCTACCTGCACCGTCCCGGCCGCACGGTGACGGAGGCCGACAACGTGCTCTTCACCACGCTGACGATGAACCCGCAGCCGCTGCACCTCGACGCGGCGTGGTCGGCGCGGCAGCCGTTCGGACGCATCCTGGTGAACTCGCTCTTCACGCTCTCGACCCTGGTGGGCCAGTCCGTAGGGCAGCTCACCCAGGGCACGCTCGTCGCGAACCTCGGATTCGGCGCGGTCGCGTTCCCGAACCCGGTGTTCGTGGGCGACACCCTCTACGGCGAGAGCGTCGTCGAGTCGAAGCGGCTGTCGTCGTCGCGTCCCGGCGAGGGCGTCGTGGTGCTCGGCCACACGGCCCGCAACCAGGACGGCGACGTGGTCGCGACGGCGTCGCGCACGATGCTCGTCTGGACCCGGGAGGCGGGCGAGCGGCAGACGGCCGTGAACGGCGAGGCGAGCGGATGACGCACCCGCCGTTCCCCTTCGGTCCCGCGCTGCTGTTCTGCCCGGCCGACCGACCCGACCGATACGCCAAGGCCCTGGAGCGCGCCGACGCGGTGATCCTCGACCTCGAGGACGCCGTGGCCGAGGTCGCGAAGTCGGCGGCGCGCGAGTCGCTCGTGGCGAACCCGCTCGACCCCGCGCGGGTCATCGTGCGCGTGAACCCGGCGTCGACGCCGCACCTCGCCGACGACCTCGCAGCGCTGCGGCGCACCTCCTACCGCACCGTCATGCTCGCGAAATGCGAGGGCACGGCCGACCTCGTGGCCCTCGAGGACTTCGACGTGATCGCACTGTGCGAGACCGCGCGAGGCGTGCTCGCGGCGCCCGACGTCGCGTCGGTGCCGATCGTCTCCGCCCTCATGTGGGGAGCGGAGGACCTCGTCGCCTCGCTCGGCGGCGGCTCCAGCCGCTTCGCCGACGGTCGGTACCGCGACGTCGCCCGGCACGCCAGGTCCCAGGTGCTGCTGGCGGCGGGCGCGCACGGCGTGGCGGCGATCGACGCGGTCCACCTCGACCTCGCCGACGCCGACGGCCTCCGAGCCGAGGCCGAGGACGCGGCCGCGCTCGGCTTCGCCGCCACGGCGTGCGTGCATCCGCGTCAGGCCGAGGTCGTCAGGGCGGCATACGCGCCCAGCCCCGAGCGGCTGGAGTGGGCGGACGCGCTGCTCGCCGAGGCCGCCGGGCGCGAGCGCGACGGCGTGTTCGCCTTCCGGGGGGAGATGGTCGATGCGCCGCTCCTCCGGCAGGCCGAGGCGGTCGTGCGGCGGGCGCGACGCGACTGACAGGATTCCGGTGAGCGACCCGGCTCACCGCCCAGGGAAAGGATTCGGGCCCGATGAAGATCATCGTCCTCGTGAAGGAGGTCCCCGACACGTGGGGGGAGCGCACGCTCGACCTCGAGACCGGACTCGCCGATCGCGCCGCGAGCGAGGCCGTGCTCGACGAGATCGGCGAGCGCGCGCTCGAGGTCGCGCTCGCGCACGCCGACGCGCACCCCGACACCGAGGTCGTCGTCATGTCCATGGCGCCGGAGAGCGCCGCGACGACGATCCGCAAGGGACTGGCGATGGGAGCCGCATCGGCCGTCCACATCGCCGACCCGGGCCTGGCCGCGGCAGACCTCGGCCTGACCGCGCGCACGCTGGCCGCCGCGATCCGACGAACCGGATTCGACCTCGTCATCACCGGCAACCTCTCGACCGACGGCGGCGGCGGCGTGATCCCCGCGATGCTCGCGGAGCTGCTCGAGGTGCCGAACGCGACCGCCCTCTCCTCGGTGGAGATCGCCGACGGATCCCTGTCGGGAACACGGAACACCGAAGGCGGTGTCATGCGCGTGAGCGCGCCGCTGCCGGCGGTCATCTCGATCACCGAGGCGCTCCCCGACGCGCGATTCCCGAACTTCAAGGGCATCATGGCCGCCAAGAAGAAGCCGTTCGAGACGCTGAGCGCGGCCGACCTGGGCATCGAACCCGACGATCTCTCCGTCTCCTGGTCGATCATGACCTCCGTCGCCGAGAAGCCGCCGCGCACGGCGGGCACCAAGATCACCGACGAGGGCGATGCCGGCACGAGGATCGCCGAGTTCCTGATCGAGAACCGGCTGGTCTGAGAGGACGAACATGACCGACTATCCCGCAGATTCGATCCTCGTCGTCCTCGAGGCGACGCCGAACGGCGAGCTCGCGCCGAGCGCGGCCGCCCTGCTCGGCGCCGCCGCCGGGATCGGCACGGCCGTGGCCCTCGTCGTCACCGCACCCGGCCAGGCGCAGTCGCTCGCCGAGCAGGCCGCGGCTCTCGGGTCCGAGCGCGTGCTCGCCGCCGAGACGGCGTCGACGCGGTCCGAGCTCACGGTCCCGCACGTCGACGCGCTCGCCGCCGCCGCGGCGGTCGTGTCGCCCGACGCGGTGCTCATCTCGAACTCCATCGACGGCCGCGACATCGCCGGACGATTCGCCGTCCGCGCGAGCGCCCCCATCGCCGCGGACGCGATCGGCGTCTCACGCGACGACGAGGGCGTGCTCGCCCACCACTCCGTGTACGGGGGCGCGTACGACGTGGACTCCGCGGCGACGTTCGGGCCGCTCGTCATCACCGTGCGGCAGGGTGCGATCGACGCCCGGGCCGACGCGCGACCCGTCGTGCTCGACTCGCTCGAGGTGCCGGCTTCGGGCGCGGCGTCGGCCGCCATCGAGTCGGTCGAACCCGTGACCGAAACGTCGAGCCGGCCCGAGCTCCGGGGAGCGAAGCGGGTCGTGTCCGGCGGTCGCGGCCTCGGCTCGGCCGAGAAGTTCGCACTCGTCGAGGAACTCGCCGACGCGCTGGGTGCCGCGATCGGCGCGTCGCGCGCGGCCGTCGATGCGGGCTACATCCCGGCGAGCCACCAGGTCGGCCAGACGGGCGTCTCGGTCACGCCGCAGCTGTACATCGCGCTCGGCATCTCGGGTGCGATCCAACATCGCGCCGGCATGCAGACCGCCAAGACGATCGTGGCCGTCAACAAGGATCCGGAGGCGCCGATCTTCGAGATCGCCGACTTCGGCGTGGTCGGCGACGTCTTCACCGTGGTCCCGCAGCTGATCGGCGCCCTGGCCGAGCGGAAGCGGTGACCCGTGGCCGCCGTTGCGAACCTGCGAAGGGGACTGCCGCGCCGTCACGGCGGTGAGCCCTGGCCGCCCGCCGGCGAAGCGGCGGGCGAAGTCGCCGCCGACTCGGTCGAGGCGCCCGCGGAATCGTCGGCAACCGCGGCACCGGTCGCGGCGGCGGCGGCAGCGGCACCGGTCCCGGCGGCACCGGTCCCGGCGGCACCGGCGACGGCGAGGGGGGTACCGACGACGGCGGTCGTCGACGCGGCCCCCTCCGCCGGCTCGTCGTCGGGTCCTCGCCTTCGAAGGGGGCTGCCGCGCGTGCGGGGCGGCGGACCGTGGCCCGAGGGCGGCGTGACGCATGAGACGGCGAGCCTCGAGGAGACGACGGTCGCGGCCGCTCCGTCGCCCGTCGCCCGCACGGAGCCCGCCGCCGAGCCGGTCACCGTGACGACGCCGGCCCCGGCGACGGCGACGCCGCCGCAACCTGCGCCGGCCGCCCCGGCGACGGCGGCCGGCACCGGGCTTCGCCGCGGGCTTCCGCGGGTCGCCGGGGGAGACCCCTGGCCGCCGGAGGCGGTCGCACCGGTCGCCCGGCCCACCGCGCCGGTCGTGGCATCCGCCTCGCAGGCCGAGACCGAGCGCACCGCGCCGGCGGCAGCGGCATCCGCCTCGCCGGCCGAGACCGAGCGCATGGCTCCGGCCGCGGCATCCACGTCATCTGCCGAACCGATCGCACCGACGCCCGCGATGCCCCGCCCGATCGCTCCGCCCCCCGGGGTCGCCGAGGCGGCGGAGCCCGACGCACCCACCCGGCCCGCCGCGCGCGCGGAGGCGGCCGCGCGCACCGCACCGGCCGCACCCACCGCACCCACCGCACCCACCGCACCCGCCCCCGAGCCGAGCTCCGGCTCGCAGTCGGGCCCGGAACGCCTCGGCCGGCTGACCGCGAGGCAGTGGGTCGGGGCCTCCGTCGTCGGCGTCCTCGCGATCATCGGCGCCGCGACCATCGTGGTCCAGCTCACAAGATGGTTCCTCGGGCTGGACGTCATGGAGGATTTCCTCGAGACCTACCCCGGCGAGACGCCGCTGCCCGACGGTGCGCCCGTCGGATTCCCGGCCTGGCTCGGCTGGCAGCACTTCTTCAACGTCTTCCTCATCGTCCTGATCATCCGCTCGGGCCTGCAGGTGCGCACCGAGCGGCGCCCGCCGGCGTACTGGACCCCGCGCTGGTCGCCGAACCGGAAGATCAGCCTCACGCTGTGGTTCCACCAGTCCCTGGACATCCTGTGGCTGGTGAACGGCCTCGTCTTCGTCGTCCTCCTGTTCGCGACGGGTCAGTGGATGCGCGTCGTGCCGACGAGCTGGGAGGTCATCCCCAACTCGATCTCGGCGCTGCTGCAGTACCTGTCGCTCGACTGGCCGCTCGAGGACGGCTGGGTCAACTACAACAGCCTGCAGGTGCTCGCGTACTTCACGACGATCTTCATCGCCGCGCCCCTCGCCGCGATCACCGGCGTGCGGATGTCCGGGCTGTGGCCGAAGGACGCCACGACGCTCAACCGGATCTACCCGGTGGAGTGGGCGCGGGCCGTGCACTTCCCGGTCATGCTGTACTTCGTCGCGTTCATCGTGGTGCACGTCACGCTGGTCTTCCTGACCGGCGCGCTGCGCAACCTCAACCACATGTACGCGGCGCAGGACGACGGCGGATGGCTGGGCTTCTGGATCTTCGTCGCCTCGATCGTCGTGATCGCGGCAGCCTGGATCGCCGCCCGCCCGACGGTGCTCGCACCGATCGCCGGACTGTTCGGCCGGGTCGGTCGGTAGGCATCGGACGGCGCGTTCGGTCGAGCACGCCGGCGGGGGAGCGCTCGCATCCGTCGGTCACACCGCGATGTCACGGCGCCGGAACACCAGCCAGCCGAGGAGGAGCAGCACCGCGATCGCGCCCAGGTTCCACCAGAGCGCGGGGCTCCAGCCGTCCTGCAGCGGTGCGTCGCGATACGCCCACGCGTACGGCGACCAGTCCTTGAGCCACGCGAGGTCCTCGCTCTGGTTGCCGAGCGCGTTCAGCGCGTAGGAGAGGACCGCGACGCCCGTGCCCGCGCTGACGGCCCAGGTCCGCCGTCCGGTCATCGCGCCCACCCCGATGGCCGCGGCCGCGCTGAGTCCGATGAGGCCGAACCAGGCCACGCTGATCGCCATGAGCGGTCCGAACTCGATGTCCAGTTCGGATGGGCCGTTGAGCACGAGAACGGCGAGGGCGGCGATCACCGCGAGCCACGCGAGCTTCACGAGCACGGCGGCGGCACGCTCGGCGAGCACCTGCCCGCGGATCACGCCATGCGCGAGCGTCAGCTCGAGCTGGCCGTTCTCCTCGTCCTCCGCGATCGCCTCGGTGCCCCAGCCGACGGCCGCGATCGTGCCCAGGGCGAAGCCGATGAGGCCGTAGAACGTGGCCTGCGCATACCCCGCGCCGGTGGCGATCTGGTCGTAGTTCAGCGCCTTGATGAGCTCAGGCGGAAGCGAGTCGAGCAGCGCCTGCATCTCACCCTGCCCGCCGAACGACGGGTAGATCGGGAGGTAGAGCGACAGTGCGGCCGCGAGGCCGATGCTCCATCCGACGAGCCCACGCCAGCCGTCGACGATCGACCGTCGGAACAGCGGCAGCGGCCGGCTCATCGTGCTCGCTCCGAACCGTCGTCGGCCGAGTCGTCGGGCGTCGCCCCGGACACGTCCGTGCCGTAGTAGGCGAGCACCATCTCCTCGAGGTCGGGCTCCTCGATCGTCAGGTCGACGACCGAGAGGTGGGAAACCGCCTTCAGGAACGCGTCGACGTGCGAGTCGAGCCGCGCGGACAGGGCCACCGTTCCCGGCCCGTTGGGGACGGATGCCACGTCGGCCACGCCGGCGAGGGCGTCGAGCGTGGTGCGCGCGGTCGCGGCATCCGCCTCGGCCACCACGAGCTTCACGTGACGGACCGCGTTCTCGCGGAGCGCGGCGACCGTGGCCCGCTCGACGATGCGGCCCCCCTTCAGGATCGCGATCTCGTGCGCGGTCTGCTGCACCTCGCTGAGCACGTGCGAGCTGAGGAACACGGTCTGCCCGTTGGCGCGCGCTTCGTGCAGCATCACGTGGAACTCCTGCTGCACGAGCGGGTCGAGGCCGCTCGTCGGCTCGTCGAGCACGAGCAGCTCGGGTTCGTGCATGAACGCCTGGATCAGCCCGACCTTCTGCTTGTTGCCCTTGGAGAGGCTGCGCACGGGTCGGCCGAGGTCGACCCCGAGCCGGTCGGCGAGGTCGTCGACGGCGCCCCTCCGCACCGGCCCCGAGATCTCGGCGTAGTGGTTCAGGAGATCGCGGCCCTTCACACGCGCGCCGAGGTGCAACTCGCCGGGCAGGTAGCCGATTCGTCGGCGCAGCGCGGCGCCGCCCTGGCGCGGCGAGGTGCCGAGCACCGAGAGCTCGCCGCCGGTCGGGCGGATGATGTCGAGCAGCAGGCGCATCGTCGTGGTCTTGCCGGCGCCGTTCGGACCGATCATCCCGAACACGCTGCCGCGCGGGATGTCGAGATCGAGCCCGTGCAGCGCGACGGTGGCGCCGTAGCGCTTGACGAGGGCGCGCGCACTGACGGCGGGTTCGGTCATCGTCGCCGTCCGGGCACTGAACGCATGGGCAGCACACTAGGCGTGGGTCGAGCGGGGCCGGAAGGGTCGGACGTCCCGGCGTGGGACACGCGCACCCACTGCCGGCCGAAGTCCGTCACCGTCCGTTCACCAACGGTTTCGTAACGCTTCGTCGTCATGTTCAACCACCCGGTTCGTTCCTGACATACGCTCGTCTGCAATCCTGGGGAGGAGGATCGCGTGAGCGGACGACACGCACTGCATGGAGGCAGACGTGCCGGGGGACCGCCTGCCGTCATCGAAGAGCACGGCACAGGGGTTCCCACGAGCGTCGAGGCGCCGGGACGCTCCGACGAGCCGTCACCGCGGGGCAGCGGGCCCGCGACCGAGGAGATCGCGACGAACGCCGAGTCGGGGCCGATCACGGTCCCCCGTCGCATCGCCATCGGCGAGACCGGATTCCACGCGCACCCGCTCGTCCTCGGGACGAGCACGTTCGGATCCACCATCGACACCGGGGAGGGCGCCGAGATCCTCGACCGGTTCGTCGCCCTCGGGGGCGGCCTCATCGACACCGCCGACAGTTACGCCGCGGGCCGGAGCGAGACCATCATCGGCGAATGGCTGGGTGCACGGCACACGCGCGACCGCGTGCGGATCGTCACGAAGGTCGGTCGCCACCCCGATCACGCGGGCCTCGCGCCCGCCGCGATCTCACGGGCGGTCGACGCCTCGCTCGAACGGCTCGGCACCGATCGCATCGACCTGCTCTGCATCCACGGCGACGACCCCGCCGTGCCGCTCGAGGAGAGCCTCGGCGCGGTCGACGCGCTCATCGCCTCCGGGAAGGTGCTCGCGGTCGGCGCATCCGATCTCTCGCCCGAACGACTCATCGAGGCCCGCGTGCTCGCCGCCAACGGCCTGCCCCGCTTCCAGGCGCTGACCACGAGGTACAACCTGATGGAGCGCCGCGGGTTCGAGGGAGCCACGGAACTCGTCGCCCACGCACAGGACCTGCCGGTCCTGCCGTACTTCGCGCTCGCCGACGGGTTCCTCGGCGGCGGCGTCAGGCGACGCGCCGACGTGCGCCGCGACGCTCGAGGCGAGCGGCAGCGCCGCCACCTGGGGCGTCGGGGCCTGCGCGTGCTCCGCGTGCTCGACGAGGTCGCCGCCGCGCACGGCACGGTGCCCGCGTCCGTCGCGATCGCCTGGCTGCTCGCCCGGCCGACGGTGGTCGCGCCGATCGCGGGCGTGAGCCGGCCGGAGCAGGTCGACGCGCTGCTGGCCGCGAGTTCGCTCGAGCTCCACCGTTCCGAGCTCGTCGAGCTCGACCGGGCGTCGGCGTAGGACTCGAGCGCTCCGCGCAGGCCGCCGCGCAGGCCGCCGCACGGGCTGCGGCGCCGGCCGCCGCGCCGGACGCCGGTCGGGCTCGACCCGCGATCGGGTGACATAGGCTGGTGGCGTGAACGGCGCCGTCGAACTCCCGCTTGGTGAGCCCGAACTCTCCTTCCGCGCCGCAGGCGACACGCACGTCCGCCGTTCGGTCCTCCCGTCCGGCATCCGCGTGCTCACCGAGCAGGTCCCGGGCAGCCGGAGCGCCACGATCGGCTTCTGGGTCGCGGTCGGCTCGCGCGACGAGCACCCCTCCGAGAGCGGCCACCCCGCGACGTTCGGTTCCACGCACTTCCTCGAGCACCTGCTGTTCAAGGGCACCGAGACCCGGAGCGCCCTCGACATCGCGATCTCCTTCGACGCCGTCGGCGGCGAGCACAACGCCGTCACGGCCAAGGAGTACACCTGCTACTACGCCAAGGTGCAAGACAAGGACGTGCCGATGGCGGTCGAGGTGCTCGCCGACATGTTCACCTCGTCCGTGCTCGATCCCGAGGACTTCGAGAGCGAGCGCGGCGTCATCCTCGAAGAGCTCGCGATGGCCGGCGACGACCCGGCGGATGTCGCGAACGAGCGCTTCTTCGAATCCGTGCTCGGCACCCATCCGCTGGCCCGGCCGATCGGCGGCGATGCGACGACGATCGGCGCGGCCACCCGCGACGCCGTGCTCGAGCACTACCGCGCGAACTACCGCCCGCGCGACCTCGTCGTCACCGCAGCCGGTGCGGTCGACCACGACGACCTCGTGGCGCGGCTCACCGCGGCGCTCGAGTCGGCCGGGTGGGATCTCACGGTCGCGGCCGCGCCGGTCGACCGACGCACGTCCGAGCTCGCCCTCGTCGACGGTCGCGCGCCGCTCGCCGTGGTCGAGCGGCCGGGCGAGCAGGTGAACCTCGTGCTCGGCGTGCCGGGGCTCGTCGCGACCGACGAGCGACGCGCCGCGCTGAGCGTGCTCAACACCGTCTTCGGCGGCGGAATGTCGTCGCGGCTGTTCCAGCAGATCCGGGAACGCCGCGGCCTCGCCTACGCCGTCTACTCGTTCGCACCGGGGTACTCCGACGCGGGGGTGTTCGGCATGTACGCCGGATGCGCGCCGAAGAACGCCGCGACCGTGGCCGCGCTCATGCGCACCGAGCTCGAGCGGCTCGCGCACCACGGCGTCACCGATGACGAGCTCACCCGCGCGATCGGCTACCTCGGCGGCGCCTCGGCGCTCGCGCTCGAGGACTCCGACACGCGGATGTCGCGACTCGGCCGAGCCGAGCTCGCACTGGGGGAATTCGCCGACCTCGACGAGGCACTGCGCCGCGTCGGACGCGTCACCGCCGACGACGTCCGAGCGCTCGCGGGGGAGCTGGCCGCACGGCCGTTCTCGCTCGTCGCGGTCGGCCCGGTCGACGAGCACGCCTTCCGCTCGATCGTCGACCAGCCCGATGCCCGATCCGACGTCGCCTAGCGACGACGCCCGACCACAGGACACGACGTGCCCCACCACCTCTACCTCGTCCGCCACGGCGAGCAGCTCGACGCCGAGCACGGCCTCCCCGACGGACCGCTCTCCCCGCGAGGCCGCCGCCAGGCCGAACTGCTCGCCGAGCGACTCGGCGGCATCCCGTTCGACGCCGCCTACCACTCGCCGCTGCAGCGCGCCGCCGAGACCGCCGACATCATCGCGTCGAAGCTGCCCGCGCTGAAGCCCGAGCCCTCGCCGCTGCTCTTCGACTGCGTGCCGTCCGGCCCTGCGGAGGAGACGCCCACCGCCTACGCCCCGTTCTTCGGCTCGTTCACCGAGCTCGACTTCGAGGCGGGGCGCGCCCAGATGGCCGACGCGAACGCCGAGTTCCTCCGCTCGCACCGCGAGGACCGCCACGACCTGCTCATCACGCACAATTTCGTGATCGGATGGTTCGTGCGCGAGGTGCTCGGCGCGCCCGAGTGGCGCTGGGCGACCATCAACCAGGCCAACTGCGGCCTGACCGTGCTCACGCAGCGCGCGCCCGGCCGGCCCTGGAACCTCGTCGTGCACAACGACCTCGCGCACCTGCCGCCGGAGCTCCGGACCGGGCTCCCGGAGCCGTACGGGCTCTGACCGCGAGCGGCCGCCGCGGTGCGGCCGATCAGACCCGCTTGCCGTACCAGTTCGTCGCGTTCGGGTTGTCGTTGTACGGCTCGATCCCGACGTAGCCGCTCGCGGCGTAGAGGCCGCCGGCGGCGGCCAGGCTCGCGTTCGTGTCGAGCACGAGCTCCTCGGCGCCGAACGCGACGGCGCGGCGTTCGAGCTCCCCGAGGAGGGCGCGGCCGCCGCCACGACCGCGGGCTGCGGGGGCGAGCCAGAGGTGCTTCACCTCGTATCGCATGCGTCCGTCGGGCGAGGCCGGGATCCGACGCACCCCGCCGCATCCGACCGCCTCGCCCGCCTCGTCCTCGACGACGATGAAGACGCCCGCCGGCGGCGTGAACTGCGCATCGACCGGCCAGGTCGGGCGGTACTCGCCCTGCTCGGGCGGGAAACCCGCCGCGCGCTCGGCGAAGTACTCGCCGATCATCCGGTTCGCGTCGGGGTCGGTCACGGCGGCGTCGCGGAAGCGGAGCATGCGCCAAGCCTACGGCGGGTGCGCGCGGCATCCGTCGGTCACCCGGTCGCCTTCGCGGCGGTTGCTAGGGTGAACGTCGTGACGATCACGGTGGCGGTCGCTGGCGCGACGGGGAAGATGGGGCGCCTCGCGACCCGACTGATCGACGAGGCCGACGACCTCGAGCTCCACGCCGGGCTCGACTCGTCATCGAGCCTCGACGAGCTCGCGGGTGCCGACGTCGTGCTCGACGTCACGCACCCCGCCGCGAGCGCCGCGATCGTCGAGGCCGCCATCGAGGCGGGTGCTTCGGTCGTCGTCGGCACGTCGGGCTGGTCGCGCGAGCGCATCGCCGAGATCGAGACCCGCCTGCGCGAGGCGGATGCCGCGTCGGGCGTGATCTTCGTCCCGAACTTCTCGATCGGCAGCGTGCTCGGGTCGGCGTTCGCGGCGTTCGCCGCGCGTCACTTCGACTCGATCGAGATCGTCGAGGCCCACCACGCGGGCAAGGTCGACTCGCCCTCGGGCACCGCCGTGCGCACCGCGGAGCTCATCGCGGCCGCTCGCGGCGAGCTCGGGCCGGTCTCGGCGCCGCACGCCGACCAGCGTGCGCGGGGGCAGCTCGTCTCGGGCGTCCCGATCCACAGCCTCCGGATGGACGGCATCCTCGCCGACCAGCGCGTCATGCTCGGCGCGCCGGGCGAGAGCCTGCAGATCACCCACTCGACCATCGCGCCGACGGCCTACGAGGCGGGCATCCTGCTGGCACTGCGCCGCGCGGCATCCTCCGAGGGGGTCACCGTCGGGCTCGACGCGCTGCTCGGACTCGAGCTCCCCGGCGACCGATGAGCGGCGCGAAGGTCGGCGCCGTCGTGATGGCGGCGCTGCTGGCGCTCTACGTCGCGCTCGTCGGATGGCGCGCCGTGCAGTTCGTGCTCACGGGCGAGCCCGTCGCGGTCGCGATGGGGGTCGCCCTCATCGTCCTGCCGATCATCGCGGCATGGGCGATCTGGCGCGAACTCGCGTTCGGGATCCGCTCGCAGCGGCTCGTGGAACGACTCGAGGCGGAGGGTGCGCTCGACCTCGGCATCGCGGTACGCCCGAGCGGTCGTCCCGAGCGCGGTGAAGCGGATGCCGCGTTCCCCGCGTTCCGCGAGGCGGTCGAGGCCGAACCCGACTCGTGGCGGGCATGGCTCCGGCTCGGACTCGCGTACGATGCGGCGGGCGATCGCCGACGCGCGCGCCGCGCGGTGCGTCGCGCTATCGAACTGGAGCGGGCTCGGGGTTGAGCATCCCGTCGATCGCCGACTCGACGGTCGGGTGACGGAACCGGTAGCCGTCGTCGATGAGTCGCTGCGGTCGCACCTTCTGGCTCGAGAGCAGCAGGTCGTCGGCGGCCCTGCCGAGCGCCGCCTCCAGCAGCTTCTCGGGCACGGGGATCACGTACGGCCGGTGCATCCGCTCGGCGAGCGCGCCCATCACCCGGTCGGCCGTCGCGGGCGTCGGCCCGACCAGGTTCACCGGCCCCGACACGTGCGAGTCGAGCAGGTGGACGATCGCCTCGACCTCGTCCTCCAGCGCGATCCACGGCCAGTGCTGGCCGCCGGTGCCGAGGCGCCCCGAGACGCCGAACGAGGTGAGCGCACGGAGACGCTGCATCGCCCCGCCGCGGCCGACGACGATGCCCGTGCGGAAGACGACGGTGCGCGTCTCGTGCGGTGCCAGCTGAGCGGCCGCCTCCCAGCGCGTCACGACCTCGGAGAGGAAGCCCGTGCCCGCCGCCGAGTGCTCGGTGAGCAGCTCGCCGGGCCGGTCGCCGTAGTAGCCGACGGCGGAGGCGCTGAGGAAGATCGCCGGCGGGGTGCGCGCCTTGCGCATCGCGTCGGCGAGCGTCCGGGTGGCGGAGACCCTCGACTCGAGGATCTCGTCGCGGTAGCGGCGCGTCCACGGCAGCCGTGCGAGCGACGCGCCGGAGAGGTTCAGCACGGCGTCGACGCGATCCATGACCGTGAAGTCGATGATGCCCGACGACGGCGACCAGCTCACCTCGTCGGCCGCGTGCGCCCGCCGGCGCACGAGGCGCACCACGTCATGCCCGTCGGCGACCAGGCGGTCCCTGACCGTCGTGCCGATGAATCCGGACGCGCCGGCGACGAGGACCCGCACCGCTACGCGAGCTCCGCCTCGATCGTGATCGGGATGCCGGTGAGCGCCTTCGAGATCGGGCAGTTCTCCTTCGCATCGTCGGCGAAGGCCTCGAACTCGGCCTCGGTGATCCCGGGCACCCGCGCGCTCACCAGCAGGTGGCTGCCGGTGACGCCCTCACCGGGCTGGAACGTGACGGCCGCGGTCGTCTGGATGCTCTCGGGCGTGTGACCGGCCTTCGCGAGGATGTTCGACAGGGCCATCGAGAAGCACGCGGAGTGGGCGGCGCCGAGCAGTTCCTCGGGGTTGGTGGTCCCGGCTTCGCCCTCGGTGCGCGCCTTCCAGTCGACGTCGAACTCGCCCCGCCTCGACGAGTCGAGGCGCGTCGTGCCCGACCCCTCGAACAGGCTTCCCGTCCAGAC
Source organism: Agromyces molybdatiresistens (assembly GCF_052748445.2). Lineage (NCBI taxonomy): Bacteria > Bacillati > Actinomycetota > Actinomycetes > Micrococcales > Microbacteriaceae > Agromyces > Agromyces molybdatiresistens. The sequence goes on from NZ_CM188258.1 coordinate 1,672,709, forward strand.
CGTGGTCGCTTCGCTCGTCAGTGCCAATGGGTCCTCCTCCTCGAGCCGGGGTCCCAGCCTATCGAGCGGATGCCGCGTGCGGCAGTCACGGTCGGGTGCGCGTCGCCCGCGCCGGTCAGGCGGTCCGGATCACCCGGGCTCGCACGAGCACCAGGTACAGCCGGCATCCGAGGCAGTAGCCGAACGCCGCATTGAGGAAGGCGGCGACGAACGCCGCGGCGGCGGCGATCGGCACCGCGGCCGGTACGCCGAGGAACCCGAGGACGACCCCGACGGCCGTCACGACGAAGCCGACGAGTTGGGCGAAGGTCGGCGGGCGCGGGTCCTCGAGTTCCGGCGGCGGCGCGAGCCGCGGGCGGACGAGGTGGCGGAAGACGATGCCGAACGGGTGCCTGGCCACTCCGGCGGCCGCGCCCCAGGCGAAGAGCGCGGCGAGCGCGGTGAGCAGCACCAGGGCCGCCTGCTCGAGCCCGCCGACGGCGAGCACGACGACGGCGAGCAGCAGCACCGCGGTGATCGCGGCGGAGAAGCGCGGGCCGCGCGGGTCGATGCCGGGGCGGCGCGCGGGCGCACCGCCCGCGGCGGGCGCGGACGCGGGGGACCGGGGCGAGGGGGAGCCGGGCGAGGGGGACCCGGGCGAGGGGGACTCAGGCGGGGTGGCGGACACGGGACCTCCCGGTGGTGGTGTCGAGCTCGTCGCGGAGCTCGTCGATGCGGGGCACGCCGGCGACGCGGGCGACCGATCGGCCGTGGGCGTCGAGGAGGAGCACCGTCGGCGTCTGGGTCACGCGGAACGCGTCCGCCAGGTCGGCCCGGTGCGTGAGGTCGATGTCGACGTGGCGCACGCCGTCGTACTCCGACGCGAGCTCGACGAGGGCTCGGGCGGTTCCCGGGCAGCGACTGCAGAACTCGGTCGAGAACTGCACGAGCGTGGCCTCCGCGCCGAGCGCGTCGCCGTCGAGCTCGAGGCGCTCCGCGTCGGATCGCGCGGGCGACGAGCCCGGTCGGATGGCCGAGGCGGCGGCCGCCGGGACGCCGGGCTCCCTGCCGACGCGGTGCACGCGCCCGTCGCGAGCACGCCACACGAGGCCGATCACGAGCGCGACCGCGGGCAGGCCGATGCCGACGACGAGGGCGGGCGCGAGCTCCATGTTCCGCAGGCTACGTGGGCGGCGCCGGTGCGGTCACGCCGTGTGACGCCGGGTGACGGAGCCCGCGTACGGGGCGCGGCCGCGACATCCGCCCGCCTGTCATGCCCGCCCGCCGCCAGTGGCGGCGTAGCCTTGACGCCGTGGCCAGCGCGATCCCGACACCGTACGAAGACCTGCTCCGCGACGTGCTCGAACACGGCACGCCGAAATCCGACCGCACGGGGACCGGCACCCGGAGCATCTTCGGCCGCCAGATCCGCTTCGACCTGTCGCAGGGCTTCCCGCTCGTGACGACGAAGCGGGTGCACTTCACGTCGATCGCGTACGAGCTGCTCTGGTTCCTCCGGGGCGACTCGAACGTCGGCTGGCTTCAGGAGCACGGCGTCAGCATCTGGGACGAATGGGCGGATGCCTCGGGGGACCTCGGTCCCGTCTACGGCGTGCAGTGGCGCAGCTGGCCGACCCCGTCGGGCGAGCAGATCGACCAGGTCGCGCAGGTGATCGAGCAGATCCGCACGAACCCCGATTCGCGTCGGCTGGTCGTCTCGGCCTGGAACCCGGCCGACATCCCCGACATGGCGCTCGCGCCGTGCCACGCGCTCTTCCAGTTCCACGTCGCGGACGGCCGGCTCTCGTGCCAGCTGTACCAGCGCAGCGCGGATCTCTTCCTCGGCGTGCCGTTCAACATCGCCTCGTACGCGCTGCTCACCCACATGGTCGCCCAGCAGACCGGGCTCGAGGTCGGCGACTTCGTCTGGACCGGCGGCGACTGCCACATCTACGACAACCACGTCGAGCAGGTGCGGCTCCAGCTCGAGCGGGAGCCCTTCCCGTACCCGACCCTGCGCATCGCGCGCCGGCCCGACTCGATCGACGACTACCGCTTCGAGGACTTCGAGGTCGTCGGGTACCAGCACCACCCCGCGATCCGCGCCGCCGTGGCCGTATGAGCGACCCGTTCGACGACGCGGGCGTCCCGCGGATCGGCCTGATCTGGGCGGAGGCGCACGGCGGCGTGATCGGCGCCGGCGGCGGCATGCCGTGGCACGTCCCGGAGGACCTCGCGCACTTCAAGCGCACCACGCACGGCGCGCCCGTGGTGATGGGCCGCCGCACCTGGGAGTCGCTGCCGCCGCGATTCCGCCCCCTGCCCGGACGCGCCAACATCGTCGTGACCCGGCAGGCCGACTGGCACGCCGACGGCGCCGTGCGTGCGGGCTCCGTCGACGAGGCGCTCGCGCTCGCCGCATCCGACGCCGAGAATCGCATCTGGGTCATCGGCGGCGCCGAGCTCTTCGCCCGCACGATCGGTCTCGCCGACCGACTCGTCGTGACCGAGCTCGACCTCGACGTCGACGGCGACACCTTCGCGCCCGACCGGGGCGGCTGGCACGCGGTCGCCGTCGACCCCGCCGACGGATGGCACGCCTCGAGCTCCGGCATCCGCCACCGCTTCCTCACCCTCGAGCGCTGACCCGCCCTCACCCTCCCGCCATTCCGGGGCCCCGAAGGACCGGTCGCGACGCCGACACGCGGTTCCGTATCGACGACGTGCCGGACCGGACGGCTCGGAGCCGGTGATTCGGCACGCGCAGAGCCGCCGCACGAGTCGGCCCACGGGTTCTCCACACGCGGTGTGCGTCCGCATCCGTCCACCGATCCTTCTCCGGGGCGGGCGGTGAAGCCGCCGCAGCGGTTCGGTGGTGTGGTGACCACACGGCCCGTCGTCGCTGCCGTCCTACGTCGGGGCGGCGTCGCGCGCACTGCCGAGCTGCGCGCCGACGGCGCCACGAAGCGCGAGCTCGCACACGCCGCGCGCTCGGGAGCCCTGCTCCAGCCACGCATCGGGCTGTACGCACTGCCCTCCACCGCGGGCGGGGTGCTCGAGGCGCTCGGCCACGGCGGACGGATCGCGTGCGCGACGGCGGCGCGTGACCGGGGCCTCTGGACCCTCGACGCGGGGGACGCCGAGCCGCTCCACACGTGGGTGGATCCCGATCGACACGCGGTCCGTCACCGGGGGCCGACCGGCGCGAACGACCTGGGTTGCTGCATCCTCCACCGGGATGATGCGGTCGACGAGCCTGAACTCGCGCGCGTCGGTATCCTCCACTGCCTGGTCCAGCTCGGCCGCTGTCGTGGCGGTGAAGCGTTCTTCGCAGCGCTCGAGTCGGCGCTCCGGCAGGGCCTCGTCGGACAGGACGAGCGTGCGCGTCTGCGAGCCGTCGTGCCGCGGGCACTCGTCGGGTTGGTGGACTTCGCGAGGGACGACGCCGACAGCGGTCTGGAATCGCTCATCCGGCTCCGACTGCGGCCCTGCGGGCTCACGACCAGAAGCCAGGTCCGCATCGCGGGAGTCGGCATCGTCGACCTCGTCATCGGCGACTGCCTGATCCTCGAGGCCGACGGCGCCACGCACGGCGGCGATCACCGCCATCGCGACCTTGTCCGCGATGCCATCGCGATGAGCCTCGGGTTCGTGACGCTCCGATTCGACTCGGCGCTCATCCTCCACGACTGGGAAACCGTCGAATCGGCAATACTCGCAGCCTGCGATCGACAGGTGCACCGGACGGCCGCCGGCCGCCGACTCGATGGGTCCGCGGGTCATCGATGACACCTGCGCGATATCCCGGCCGGCACATGGCGGTGCCGCGAGTCCGGCAGCCGGGCGCGGCGCGCCGCCGCGGCATCCGTTCGGCCCGCGTGTCGTCTGCCGGAGCGGTCTCGCGGGTCGCGGCGCGGGAGGGGTGACGGCGACACGAAATCGGCCCGGCGCGCCGCGGGACGATAGCCTTGAGCGCGTGACTGCGGAAAACCCCTTCGGACAGGTGCTCGTCGCGCTCGTCACGCCGATGACGGCGGACGGCGAGGTCGATTGGCCCGCAGTCGAGAAGCACATCGACGACGTCATCACCGCAGGCGCCGACGGCATCGTCGTCACGGGCACCACGGGCGAGACCTCGACGCTCACCGACCCCGAGAAGATCCGCCTCGTCGAGGTGGGCAAGGACGTCGCCGCGGGGCGCGCGAAGGTCATCACGGGCGGCGGCTCGAACGAGACCGCGCACGCCATCGAGCTCTACCGGCACAGCGAGCAGGCCGGTGCCGACGGCATCATGATCGTCACGCCGTACTACAACAAGCCGACGCAGGCCGGCATCCTCACGCACTTCCGCCTGGTCGCCGATGCCACCGACCTGCCCGTGATCCTCTACGACATCCCGGGCCGCACGGGCGTTCCGATCAGGTACGAGACGATCCTGCGCCTCGCCAAGCACCCGAACATCCTGGCCATCAAGGACGCCAAGGGCGACTTCAGCGAGGTCAGCCGGGTGCTCAACCAGACCGACCTCATGTACTTCTCGGGCGACGACGCCAACGTGCTGCCGCACCTCGCGATCGGCGCGACGGGCCTCATCGGCGTGACGGCGAACATCGCGCCCGCGCCGTACCGCGCCATCGTCGACGCCGTGAACCGCGGCGACCTGAAGGCCGCGACCGCCGAGCACCAACGACTCGAGCCGCTCGTTCGGGCCGTCATGACGCACGTCCCGGGCACGGTCGCGGCGAAGTACATCCTGCACGGGCTCGGCCGCATCGGCAGCCCGCGCGTGCGCCTGCCCCTGGTCGGCCCCGAGGAGTGGGAGGCCGCCCTCATCGAGGACGAGATCGACCTCGTCCAGGGCATTCCGGGCGTCGACTTCCACAACTTCCGACCCGACCGCAACGCCGCCGCGGGCGGCGCGCTGCCGAAGGTGGCCGGAACGACGCGCTGAGGGCGACGGATGCCGCGCCGCACGCGCCGCACGGTGGGCCGCGAAGCGACGAGCACCCGACGGGACACCCGAACCGAGACATCCGCGACCACGAGGGTCGCACCGAACTGAACACCGCAACGTGAGGAGGGCGCATGCCCGACGAGATCATCGACCCCGCACCGCTCGAGCCGGGGACGCTCCGCGTCATCCCGGTCGGCGGCCTCGGCGAGGTCGGCCGCAACATGACCTGCTTCGAGATCGACGGCAAGCTGCTGATCGTCGACTGCGGCGTGCTGTTCCCCGAGGAGCACCAGCCGGGCGTCGACCTGATCCTGCCCGACTTCGGCTTCCTCAGGGAGCGCCTCGACGACGTGGTCGCCGTGGTGCTCACGCACGGGCACGAGGACCACATCGGCGCCGTGCCGTACCTGCTGAAGCTGCGCGCCGACATCCCGCTCGTGGGCTCGCAGCTCACGCTCGCCCTCGTCGAGGCGAAGCTCAAGGAGCACCGCATCGCGCCGTACAGCCTCACGGTGAAGGAGGGGCAGAGCGAGCAGCTCGGGCCGTTCCAGCTCGAGTTCGTCGCCGTCAACCACTCGATCCCCGACGCGCTCGCCGTCGCGATCCGGACCGATGCGGGCACGGTGCTCGCCACGGGCGACTTCAAGATGGACCAGCTGCCGCTCGACGGCCGGCTCACCGACCTGCGGGAGTTCGCCCGGCTCGGCCAGGAGGGCGTCGACCTGTTCCTCGTCGACTCGACGAATGCCGACGTGCCGGGATTCACCCCGCTCGAGCGGGCGATCGGCCCGGTGCTCGACGAGGTCATCGCGCGCTCGCCGCGGCGCGTCATCGTGGCGAGCTTCTCCAGCCACGTGCACCGCGTGCAGCAGGTGCTCCACGCGGCGCACCAGAACGAGCGCCGCGTCGCGCTCCTCGGCCGCAGCATGGTGCGCAACATGACGATCGCCGCCGACCTCGGGTACCTCGACGTGCCCGAGGGCGTGCTCGTCGACTTCAAGAAGGCCGGCGACATCCCCGACGACCGGATCGTGTACATGTCAACGGGCTCGCAGGGCGAGCCGATGGCCGTGCTCAGTCGCATGGCGAACCGCGACCACCAGATCGAGATCGGCGAGGGCGACACGGTGATCCTCGCGTCGAGCCTGATCCCGGGCAACGAGAACGCGGTGTACCGCGTGATCGACGGCCTCACGAAGCTCGGCGCGAACGTCGTGCACAAGGGCAACGCGAAGGTGCACGTCTCCGGCCACGCGGCCGCGGGCGAACTGCTGTACTGCTACAACATCCTGCAGCCGCGGAACGTGCTCCCCGTGCACGGCGAGTACCGGCACCTCGTCGCGAACGCACGACTCGCGCAGGACACCGGCATCCCAGCCGACCGCACCTTCCTCGCGGAGAACGGAACCGTGCTCGACCTCCGCGACGGAACGGTGACGGTGGCCGGCCAGCTCGACCTCGGGTTCGTCTACGTCGACGGCTCGACGGTCGGCGAGATCACCGATGCCGACCTCAAGGACCGCCGGATCCTCGGCGAGGAGGGCTTCATCTCGGTGATCGTGGTGGTGGACGCCTCGACCGGCCGCGTCATCGTCGGCCCCGAGATCCACGCCCGCGGCTTCGCCGAGGACGACGCGGTGTTCGAGGACGTCAAGCCGAAGATCGTCGCCGCGCTCGCCGATGCCGCGCATCACGGCGTGCGCGATCCGCACGCGCTGCAGCAGACGGTGCGCCGCACGGTCGGCAGCTGGGTGAACCGGCGCCTCCGCCGCCGCCCGATGCTCGTGCCGCTCGTCATCGAGGCGTAGGCGATCGGGTGACGGATGCCGCGGCATCCGTCACCCGGAAACACCGCCGTAACAGGGCGCGCGTACCCTCCGGTCATGGCGGCCTTCACCATCAGGTCCGCGCTCCCCGCGGACGGCGGCTTCCTCGCCGACATGGTCGTCGAGGCGGCGAACTGGCGAGCGGATGCCACGCGCCCGCGTCCGGTGGTGCTCGCCGATGCGCGGCACGCCGCCTACATCTCCGGCTGGCAGCGCCCCGCCGACCGCGGCGTCGTCGCGGTCGACCCGGAGGGCCGCCCCGTCGGCGCGGCCTGGTACCGGCTGTTCGGCGCCGACCGGCCGTCGATGGGCTTCGTCGCGGCCGGCGTGCCCGAGCTCATCATCGGCGTGCGGCCGATGTGGCGGGCGCAGGGACTCGGCCGGTCGCTGCTGCGCGCGCTCGCCGAGGACGCGCGCGCGGGCGGGTACGCGCGGCTCGCGCTCTCCGTCGAGCGGGGCAACTTCGCGCACGACCTGTACCGGTCGGAGGGCTTCACCGTCGTCGCCTCGGCCGACGGGCGCGACACGATGGTCCGGCTGCTCCGCTGAGCCGCCTCGGGCGCGATCGGCCACGATCCGGGCCGCGCGGGCGCATCGACTGCGCCGACACTCGTCCGGCCTGCCGCCGCGCGTCGTCGGCGGGCCGTAACGTGGAACCCATGGCTACGAGCACCAGGTCGAACGGTCGCGCCTCCGGCGCGTCCGGGCGCGGCTCGTCGACGCGCACCGCGCCCACGAAGAAGCTGCCGGCGCAGCGTACGTCGACGCGCTCGGCGCGCAGCGCGCCCCAGAAGTCCGACGGACCGGGCGTCATCGTCCGCGCGTGGATGGGGCTCGCACACCTGACCGGTGGCGCCGCGCGCGCGCTCGGCCCCGAGACGCTCGCGAAGGAGGAGCGCCGCGACGGCCTGCCGTTCTTCCTCGTCCTCCTCGCGCTCTCCGGTGCGATCGTCGAGTGGTTCTTCATCAACGACCCCGTTGCGCAGACCCTCGACGCCTACACCTTCGGCGGCCTGTTCGGCCGCGTCGCGTTCGCGCTGCCCGTCGTGATGCTCATGTTCGCCGTCTGGCTCTTCCGCCACCCGAGCTCGGTGCACGACAACACGCGCATCGGCATCGGGCTCGGGATGCTGCTCATCACCGTCTCCGGGCTCTGCCACCTCTTCGGCGGGCAGCCGTCGCCGAGCGAGGGCATGCCCGTGCTCGCCGGAGCCGGCGGCATCCTCGGCTGGATGCTCGCGCAGCCGCTGATCCTGCTCATCACGGAGGTCGGCGCGGCGATCGTCCTGATCGCGCTCGTGCTGCTGTCGCTGCTGATCCTGACCAAGACGCCGCCCAACCGCATCCCGCAGCGCTTCCGCGAGCTGTACGCGTGGCTCTTCGGCGCCGTCGAGGGCGAAGCGGATGCCGCGACAGCGACCACCGCGTCGGCCGAGGCCGGGTCGAAGCGGAAATCGAAGGCCGACCGCTCGCAGCAGGTCGAGCTCGACGGCGTCGACGACGAGGAGGCGCCGTCCGGCGGCATGCTGCCGTGGTGGCGTCGCAACGCGTCGAACCGCGAGGAGGACCCCGACTTCGCCGACGCGGGTGCCGACGGCATCACCGAGGTCTTCGGCGAGGGCTCCGCGGCGGGGAGCTTCGAGACGCCGCTCGAGGGCGTACGACCGGTCGACCCGTACGGTGCGGGCGTGATCGACGACCTCGAGCGCGCCGAGTCCGCGCTGCAGCGGTTCACCGGCGAGGTCGCCGGGGCCGGCACGGGCCTGCGGGGCGACGACGCCGGAGCGACCGAGGTCATCGCTCCCGCCGGGGCCGCACTCGTGCCCGGCGCGGCGGGCGCCGCCGTCCCGGGCGGCGAGGCCGCGGCATCCGTCGACGAGGGCGCCGCCGAGCTGCCGGAACGGCCCTACCACCTGCCCTCGTCGTCCACGCTCGCGGCGGGCGCACCCGCCAAGACCCGGTCCGCGGTCAACGACGAGGTCGTACGGCAGATCACGGGCGTGCTCGAGCAGTTCGGCGTCGACGCGAAGGTCACGGGCTTCTCGCGCGGTCCGACCGTGACGCAGTACGAGATCGAGCTCGGGCCGGGTGTGAAGGTCGAGCGCGTCACCGCCCTGTCGAAGAACCTCTCGTACGCGGTCGCGTCGAACGAGGTTCGCATCCTCTCGCCGATCCCGGGCAAGAGCGCGATCGGCGTCGAGATCCCGAACGCCGACCGCGAGACGGTCACGCTCGGCGACGTGCTGCGGTCGGGCGCCGCGGTGAACGCGAAGCACCCGATGACGATCGGTGTCGGCAAGGACGTGGGCGGCGGCTACGTCGTCGCGAACCTCGCGAAGATGCCGCACCTGCTCGTCGCCGGATCGACCGGCTCGGGCAAGTCGAGCTTCGTGAACTCGATGATCACGAGCCTGCTCATGCGCGCGAAGCCGTCCGAGGTGCGGATGGTGCTCATCGACCCGAAGCGCGTGGAGCTCGCGCCGTACGCGGGCGTGCCGCACCTCATCACCCCCATCATCACGAACCCGAAGAAGGCGGCCGAGGCGCTGCAGTGGGTCGTGAAGGAGATGGACATGCGGTACGACGACCTCGCGTCGTTCGGGTTCCGCCACATCGACGACTTCAACGCGGCCGTGGTGGGCGACGAGATCAAGCTGCCCGCGGGCAGCGAGCGCAAGCTCAAGCCGTACCCGTACCTGCTCGTCGTGGTCGACGAGCTCGCCGACCTCATGATGGTCGCCCCACGCGATGTCGAGGACTCGATCGTGCGCATCACCCAGCTCGCGCGCGCGTCGGGCATCCACCTCGTGCTCGCGACGCAGCGGCCCTCGGTCGATGTCGTCACCGGCCTCATCAAGGCGAACGTGCCGTCGCGGCTCGCGTTCGCGGTGACGAGCGTCACGGACTCGCGCGTCATCCTGGATCAGCCGGGTGCCGACAAGCTCATCGGCCAGGGTGACGCGCTCTTCCTGCCGATGGGTGCGTCGAAGCCGATCCGCGTGCAGGGTGCCTGGGTCACCGAGACCGAGATCGACCGTGTCGTGAAGCACGTGACCCGGCAGGCCCGCCCCGAGTATCGCAAGGACGTCGAGGCGGCCGTCGAGAAGAAGGAGATCGACTCCGATATCGGCGACGACCTCGAGTTGCTGCTCGCGGCGGCCGAGCTCGTGGTCTCGACCCAGTTCGGCTCGACGTCGATGCTGCAGCGCAAGCTCCGAGTCGGCTTCGCCAAGGCGGGCCGCCTCATGGACCTCCTCGAGTCGCGTGAGATCGTGGGCCCGTCCGAGGGTTCGAAGGCGCGCGACGTGCTCGTGACGCCCGAGCAGTTGCCTGGAGTGCTAGCGAAGCTGCGCGGCGAGGAGCCGGCGGCGCCGGCCGCGCCCGCGGCATCCGCCCCGCCCCCTGCGCCCGCTCCGACCGCGCCCGCCGCGGCCCCCGGAGCGCCGTCCGCATCGGGTGGGCCCGCCGCCGACGTCGACGACCGCTACGACGACCCGGTCGGGCGCATCCCCGAGGGGCTGGAGGAGGTCGAGGCCGACGGCGACGAGGACGCCTGGGGCCTCACTGGCCGCGACTGACCGACGGCTAGGCTGAACCCATGACCGCATCCGACGGCCGCGGCCGTTCGTCGAACTGGAACCTGCCGAACGCGATCACGATCGTCCGCATCGTCATGGCGCCGATCTTCTTCTGGCTGCTGCTGGCCGACGGCGGGGCCGACGGACCGATGCGGTGGTGGGCGGCGGTCATCTTCGTCGTCGCGATCTCGACCGACTGGGTCGACGGCCACATCGCGCGCTCGCGCGGTCTGGTCACCGACCTCGGCAAGATCCTCGACCCGATCGCCGACAAGCTCCTGACGAGCGGCGCACTCGTGTGCCTCTCGATCCTCGGCGAGCTCTGGTGGTGGGTCACGATCCTCATCGTCGTGCGCGAGGTCGGCATCACGGTGTGGCGCCTCGTCGAACTCCGTCGCGGCACCGTCGTGCCGGCGTCGTCGGGCGGCAAGGCGAAGACCTTCACCCAGGCCATCGCGATCTCGCTCTTCCTGACGCCGCTCTGGACGTTCCTCGGCGACTGGATCTACTGGGTCAACTGGGCGTTCATGGCGGCGGCGCTCGTGCTCACGGTGTGGTCGGGCCTGCTGTACGTGCGCGACGCGATCCGCCTCGCGCGCGAGCACCGGGCCGAGTCCCGGTGAGCGACGAGCGGATGCCTCCGGGCGACGCCGGCACGGACGCGGCCCACCCCGCAGACCTCGCGGACCTCGCCGACCGTCTGGTCACCCGGCTCCGCGCGGGCGGTCGCACGGTCGCGTGCGCCGAGTCGCTCACCGGCGGTCTGCTCTCGGCCACGATCGTCGACGTCCCCGGGGCCTCGAACGCGCTGCTCGGCGGCATCGTCGCATACGCGACCGAGCTGAAGCACGTGCTGGTCGGGGTCGACGATCGGCTGCTCGCCGAACGCGGTCCCGTCGACCCCGAGGTCGCCCGGCAACTCGCCGAGGGCATCCGAGCGCGGTGCGCCGTCGGCGGGCGCGGCGCCGACCTCGGGATCGCGACGACCGGCGTGGCGGGGCCCGACCCGCAGGACGGCCGCCGGCCCGGGCTGGTCTACGTCGGGGTGGCGTCGGCGCGCGGAGCGCGCGCCGTCGAGCTCCACGTGCCGGGCGATCGCGCCGCGGTGCGTCGAGCGGCGGTCGCGCGCGCGCTCGAGGAGACCCTGGCGGAACTGGACGCGCTCGACGCGGCATCCGTCTCGGCATGAGGCGAGGGGCCGGGAATACGCCGTGTGAAGACCCTGTTACAGCTGTCGGGTTCAGAGCAAAACACCAGTGACCACGGGTAGGCTCGGTGAACGGGATGAGGCGCTAGACTGACCTCCCCGCACCGGCTCCGGTCGGGGGTCGCAGGTGAGACGAGGGAGGTTCCGATGGTTCTGGTTCGACAGGAGATCGGCGACGTGCTGAGGGACTTCCGCCTGCAGAAGGGCCGGACCCTCCGCCAGGTCGCCAGCAAGGCGAGCGTCGCGCTCGGCTACCTCAGCGAGGTGGAGCGCGGCCAGAAGGAGGCCTCGAGCGAGATCCTCGCGTCCGTCGCGGACGCGCTCGACACTCCCATCTCCGTGATCATGCACGAGGTCGGCGACCGCATCGCGGTGCTCGAGGGGCTCAACACCCCCTCGGTGCCCGACAGCCTCCCCGACGAGCTGGTTGCGGAGTTCGACGCGGACATGATGGTCCGCTGACACAGATTCGCAGCGGCGGCCGGTCTTCGGACCGGCCGTTCGCACGTCCGGAGGTCCTCTCGTGAAGCGCAGTGAGTTCGCCCTCGCCGTCGAGCAGGAGTTCGGCCCCGGGTACGGCGATGTGGTGGTCAACGACCTCGTGCTCGTCGACCTCGGCAACCGCACGGCGCGCGAGGCGCTCGCGGCGGGTGTCGCGCCGCGCGACGTGTGGTTCGCGCTGTGCGCGGCGACGGATGTCCCGGAGGAGCGCCGGCACGGCGTGGGTCTGCCTGACCCGGGCGGACGGTCGCGCTGAGCGCCGCTCGTCGGCGCCGACGATCGCTCCGAAGGCGTGTTCGACACGCCGCAGCATGCATCGAACATCCGTTCGGGTGAGGCGTTAGGCTCCTCAACAACGGGAGGGATGACGCATCCATCCACAGCCGGGGCCCTCGGGCCGCGGATGTCGGTGGCCGGCCGTACGGTCGGAGGCGTCGGAACACACCGCAACCGCCTTGTCGCGAGACGTGCCGGGTCACGGCCTGGTATGCGGAACGACAGCCTAGAGGCAGCCGTCACCACCACGAAGGAGCACCGATGCCATCACCCGCAGACCGCGAGAAGGCCCTCGAGACCGCACTCGCCCAGATCGATCGCCAGTTCGGCAAGGGTTCGGTGATGCGCCTCGGCAGCGAGGAGCGCGCGCCGGTCGAGATCATCCCCACCGGTTCCATCGCCCTCGACGTCGCGCTCGGCGTCGGCGGCCTCCCGCGCGGCCGCATCATCGAGATCTACGGCCCCGAGTCCTCGGGCAAGACGACCCTGACGCTCCACGCGATCGCCAACGTGCAGCGCGCGGGCGGCATCGCGGCGTTCATCGACGCGGAGCACGCGCTCGACCCCGACTACGCCAAGAAGCTCGGCGTCGACATCGACTCGCTGCTCGTCTCGCAGCCCGACACGGGTGAGCAGGCGCTCGAGATCGCCGACATGCTGATCCGCTCGGGCTCGATCGACCTCGTCGTCATCGACTCCGTCGCCGCGCTCGTGCCCCGTGCCGAGATCGAGGGCGAGATGGGCGACTCGCACGTCGGCCTCCAAGCTCGACTCATGTCGCAGGCGCTCCGCAAGCTCACCGGTGGCCTCAACCAGACCAAGACGACGGCGATCTTCATCAACCAGCTCCGCGAGAAGATCGGCGTGTTCTTCGGCAGCCCAGAGACGACCGCGGGCGGCAAGGCGCTGAAGTTCTACGCGTCGGTGCGCCTCGACATCCGGCGCATCGAGACCCTGAAGGACGGCAGCGAGGCGGTCGGCAACCGAACGCGCGTGAAGGTGGTCAAGAACAAGATGGCGCCGCCGTTCAAGCAGGCCGAGTTCGACATCCTGTACGGCGTGGGCATCTCGCGTGAGGGCAGCCTCATCGACTACGGCGTCGACCAGGCGATCGTGAAGAAGTCCGGAGCCTGGTACACATACGACGGCGACCAGCTCGGGCAGGGCAAGGAGAACGCCCGCAACTTCCTCATCCAGAACCCCGACATCGCGGCCGACATCGAGAAGAAGATCCTCGCGAAGCTCGGAATCGGCCAAGCCGTCGGCGCACCGGCGGCCGCGGCGCCGTCGAACGTCGAGTCGCTCGCGGCGAAGCGCAAGGGCGCCTGAGCCGGCGGGTCCGCATGACCGATCAGGGGAACGAGCGACTCGCGCCGGTCACCTACCTGCCGTGGGTGGCGCCGTCGGGAGAGCCCGACGGCGCCCCCCGACGCAGGGCCGATCCGCCGCAGGCGACGCGCAGCGCACCGACCCGGTCGCATCCGTCTTCGGAGGGGGCGCGCGAGTCCCTCGACCCACCCGCACGGGCGGAGGAGCGGGGTGGTCCGCGGCGGTCGGCCGCCGCGCGCGGCCGTGCAGGCGCGCGCGCGGCGGCCGACCCGCTCGACGCCGCCGACGAGACCGGCCTCGAGCGAGACGACCGCATCGACCGGTTGATCGTGTCGCGGCTGCGCCGCTCGTCGCTGTCCGTCTCCGAGGTGCGCCGCATCCTGGTCGAGCACGGTCTCGACGAGGCAGAGGTCGAGGAATGGATCGAGCGCTACGAGCGACTCGGGTACCTCGACGATCGCCGGCTCGCCGAGCAGCTCGTGCACAGCCACGGGGCTCGTCGCGGCCGGGGGAGCGGCGCTCTGCTGCACGAGCTCGGCCGCCGCGGCATCGACGACGAGCTCGCCCGCGAGGCGGTCGACACGCTCGACCCCGACGTCGAGTTCGAGCATGCGCTCCTGATCGCCGAGCGCCGTGCTCGGCAACTCGGCGGGCTCGACCGCCGGGTCGCGGAGCGCCGACTCTCGGCCTTCCTCATGCGGCGGGGGTACGGCAGCGAGCTCGTCCGTCGCGCGGTGGCGGCCGCGCTCGACGGCGAAGACGCCGAGTGACGGATCGTAGACTGGTGCGATCATGAGCACCATTCACGAGGCGATGCCCGCGACTGCGGAGCCCGTCGCCGCCGATCCGCACGCGCCCCGCACCTACGAGGTCCGCACCTTCGGGTGCCAGATGAACGTGCACGACTCCGAGCGCCTCAGCGGTTCCCTCGAGGCGGCGGGATACGTGCCCGCCGACGGCGTCGAGCCCGACATCGTCGTGATCAACACGTGCGCGGTGCGCGAGAACGCCGACAACAAGCTGTACGGCAACCTCGGCCACCTGGCGGGCGTCAAGCGCCGCCACGCGGGAATGCAGATCGCCGTCGGCGGGTGCCTCGCGCAGAAGGACAAGAACGTCATCCTCGAGAAGGCGCCGTGGGTCGACGTCGTCTTCGGCACGCACAACATGGGCTCGCTGCCGAGCCTGCTCGAACGAGCCCGCCACAACGACGAGGCGCAGCTCGAGATCCTCGACGCGCTCGAGGTGTTCCCCTCGACCCTGCCCACCAAGCGCGACTCCACCTACTCCGGGTGGGTGTCGATCTCGGTCGGCTGCAACAACACGTGCACCTTCTGCATCGTGCCCGCGCTCCGCGGCAAGGAGAAGGACCGCCGGCCCGGTGACATCCTCGCCGAGGTGCAGGCCCTGGTCGACGACGGCGCCGTCGAGGTGACGCTGCTCGGCCAGAACGTGAACTCCTACGGCGTCGAGTTCGGCGACCGGCAGGCGTTCGGCAAGCTGCTCCGCGCGGCGGGCGGCATCGACGGGCTCGAGCGCATCCGCTTCACGAGCCCGCACCCCGCCGCGTTCACCGACGACGTCATCGACGCCATGGCCGAGACGCCGAACGTCATGCCCCAGCTCCACATGCCGTTGCAGTCCGGCTCCGACCGGATCCTCAAGGCCATGCGCCGGTCCTACCGGTCCGAGAGGTTCCTCGGCATCCTCGACCGCGTGCGCGCGAAGATCCCGAACGCGGCGATCTCGACCGACATCATCGTCGGCTTCCCCGGTGAGACCGAGGAGGACTTCCAGGAGACGCTGCGTGTCGTCGAGGCCGCGCGATTCGCCTCGGCCTTCACCTTCCAGTACTCCATCCGACCGGGCACACCGGCGGCGACCATGGCCGACCAGGTGTCGAAGGAGGTCGTGCAGGAGCGCTACGAGCGCCTCATCGCCCTGCAGGAGCGCATCTCGTGGGAGGAGAACCAGAAGCTCGTCGGTACGGCCGTCGAGGTGCTGGTCTCGACGGGCGAGGGCAAGAAGGACGCTGAGACGCACCGCCTGAGCGGGCGCGCGGAAGACAGCCGGCTCGTGCACTTCGAGGTGCCCGAGGGCTCCGACCTGCCCCGTCCGGGCGACGTGGTCTCGGTCGAGATCACGCAGGCCGCGCCCTTCCACCTGCTCGCCGACTCGATCGACGGCGCGCCCCTCCGCATCCGCCGCACACGGGCGGGCGACGCGTGGGATCGTGCGCAGGCCGAGAGCTGCGGCGTCCCCGCCGCGCCGGGTGCCGCGGCATCCGCCCCCGGTCGCGTCTCGCTCGGCCTGCCCTCGCTGCGCGTCGGCGGCGAGCCGCTCACGAGCCCGGGCGTCGGCACCATGCCGATCTACGACCCCGCCGACGGCCAGCGCTGACGTGTCACTGATCGCGATCGTCGGCGCCACGGGGACCGGCAAGTCGCGCTTCGCGCTCGACCTCGCGCATGCGATCGCCGCGCACGGCGGTGTCGCCGAGGTGGTGAACGCCGACGCCATGCAGCTCTACCGCGGCATGGACATCGGCACGGCGAAGCTGCCGGTCGACGAACGGGAGGGCGTGCCGCACCACCTCCTCGACGTGCTCGACGTCACCGACGAGGCATCCGTCGCCGCGTACCAGGCCGAGGCCCGGGAGGTCATCACCGACATCGCCGGCCGCGGCGGCGTCGCGCTCCTCACGGGCGGTTCCGGCCTCTACGTCTCGAGCGTGATCCACGACCTCCGGTTCCCGGGTACGGATGTCGCCATCCGTGCCCGCCTCGAGGCCGAGCTCGAGGAGGTCGGCCCGGGCCTCATGCACCGTCGCCTCCGCGAGCTCGACGCGGAGACCGCCGCGAGCGTCGACGCGCAGAACGGGCGCCGGATCGTCCGCGCGCTCGAGGTCATCGAGCTCACCGGCGAGCCGAAGGCCGCGCGCCTCCCGGAGGAACCCGTGCCGTGGCGGCCCCACCGCATCGTGCACCTGCGGGTCGAGCGCGCCGAGCTCGTGCCGCGGCTCGACGCCCGCGCCGCGGGCATGTGGGCCGACGGACTGCTCGACGAGGTGCGCGGGCTCATCCCGGCGGGCCTGGAGCGCGGCGTCACCGCCCGCAAGGCCATCGGCTACGCGCAGGCGCTCGCCGAGCTGCATGGGCGGATGTCGGAGGTCGACGCGATCGCGGAGACGCAGGCGCTGACGCGCACCTACGCCAGACGGCAGGTCGGGTGGTTCAAGCGGTACGCCGCGGCATCCGTCGTCGACGCCCTCGACCCCGAGGCCGTCGGGGCCGAGATCGCGCGCCGGGCCGACGGCGTCTGAGGCCCGCCGCGCTCCCTAGACTGGTGCGATGGCGTTCGATCTGCGCTTCACCAAGGGCCAGGGCACGGGCAACGACTTCGTGCTGTTCAGCGACCCGGAGGGCGAGCACGAGCTCTCGCCGACGCAGATCGCCGCGGTGTGCGACCGGCGCTTCGGCGTCGGTGCCGACGGGCTGATCCGGGCGGTCCGATCGGAGCGCCTCGCCGACGGAGGTGCGGCGCTCGCGGAGGACCCGCAGGCGACATGGTTCATGGACTACTGGAACGCCGACGGCAGCCTCTCGGAGATGTGCGGCAACGGCATCCGCGTCTTCGTGCGGTACCTCATCGACCAGGGCCTGCTCGCGCCGGAGGGCGACGAGTGGATCGCGATCGGCACGCGCGCGGGCGTGCGCCGGGTGCGGGCGACCGGCGCCGGGTTCGAGGCCGACCTCGGCGTGTGGCGCCTCGACGGCGGCGAACCGCTCGTGCGTGCGAAGAACCTCGGCGTCGCCCGTCCCGGACTCGGGATCGACGTCGGCAACCCGCACGTCGTGGTGGCCCTCGCCGACGACGACGAGCTCGACGGCCTCGACCTGACCTACCTGCCGATCCTCGACCCGGTGCCGCAGGCCGGCGCCAACGTCGAGTTCGTGGTGCCCGCCGAGCCGCTCGTGGAGAACGCGCGCGGACGCATCCGGATGCGCGTGCACGAACGTGGATCGGGCGAGACGCTCTCGTGCGGCACCGGCGCCGTCGCCGCGGCGCTCGCGGTGCGGCACTGGGCCGGCGAGGGTGCGCCCGAGGTCTGGGTCGTGCAGGTCCCCGGCGGGGTGCTCGGCGTCCGCATGGAGCAGCGGCCCGACGGCGAGCACGTGCTGCTCACCGGCCCGGGGGAGCTCGTCTTCGACGGCGTGCTCAGCCTGCCCTGACGGGCGTGGGCGCGCGGGCGCGCGTCGGACCTCAGGCCTCGCGCGTCACCGTGAGGACGCGGAAGCCCTTCGACGTGCTCGCGCGGTCGATGCGCCATCTGTCGCCGAACTCGTCGGCCAGCCACCGCTGGAGGCTGTCGGCGCCGAGGTTCTTCTGCACGACGAGCCACGCGGTCGCCCCGACCTCCAGCCGGGGGAGCCACTGCCGCAGCAGCGCATGCAGCTCCGCCTTGCCGATCCGGATGGGCGGGTTCGACCAGATGACGGCGAACCGGACCTCCTCGGGAACATCGGAGGGCTCGACCGCGTTGACGTTGGGGAGCCCCAGGCGCTGCGCGTTGCGGCGTACGAGGTCGAGCGCCCGCTCGTTCACGTCGACCGCCCACACCGTGGCCTCGGGGGACTCGAGCCCGAGCGTGAGTGCGATGGGACCCCACCCGGCGCCGAGGTCGAGCAGGTGACCGCTCGCAGGTGCGTCGGGGACCTCGTCGAGCAGGACCCGCGTGCCGAGGTCGACGTGGTCGGGGCTGAAGACGCCGCCGGCGGTCTCCACCTCGACGTCGCGGCCGGCGAGTCGCACCCGGACGGTCCGGAGCGCCGACCGATCGGCGGGCTTGGACGAGAAGTAGTGCTCCTGCGGCATATCGGGAAACCTATCGCAGGCGAACGGAAGTAGGCTGGACGGAATGAACGACGCGGCACCCGAGACCCACGACGACGCGGTCGAGCGCGTGCTCCGCAGCGCCGACGCCCGAGCGGGAGTGTCCCGATTCGGGGCCTCCGACGCCTCGTCGATCCAGCGCGACGGCCTCGCCCGGCCCGCCGGCGACGACTTCGACGGCGAGCAGTACGACCGCGAGGCGCGTGCGGCCCTGCGCCGCGTCGGCGGCCTCTCGACCGAGCTCGAGGACGTCACCGAGGTCGAGTACCGGCAGCTGCGCCTCGAGAACGTCGTGCTCATCGGCGTCTACCCGCAGGGCTCGCTGGAGGACGCGGAGAACTCGCTTCGCGAGCTCGCCGCCCTCGCCGAGACCGCGGGCGCCCGCGTGCTCGACGGCGTGCTGCAGCGACGTCCGCACCCCGACCCGTCGACCTACCTCGGCCGCGGCAAGACCGAGGAGCTCCGCCACGTGATCGCCGCGCTCGGCGCGGACACGGTCGTCGCCGACACCGAGTTGGCGCCGAGCCAGCGGCGCGCGCTCGAGGACGCGGTCAAGGTCAAGGTCATCGACCGGACCGCGGTGATCCTCGACATCTTCAGCCAGCACGCCAAGAGCCGCGAGGGCAAGGCGCAGGTCGAGCTCGCCCAGCTCGAGTACCTGCTCCCGCGCCTGCGCGGCTGGGGCGAGTCGATGTCCCGACAGGCCGGTGGCCAGGTGGGCGGGGCGGGCGCCGGAATGGGCTCGCGTGGCCCCGGTGAGACGAAGATCGAGCTCGACCGCCGGCGCATCCACTCGCGCATGGCGAAGCTGCGCCGCCAGATCACCGGCATGAAGCCCGCGCGCGACGCCAAGCGCGCGAACCGCAAGCGCAACGCGGTGCCGTCGGTCGCGATCGCGGGGTACACGAACGCGGGCAAGTCGAGCCTGCTGAACCGCATCACGGGCGCCGGCGTGCTCGTCGAGAACGCGCTCTTCGCGACGCTCGATGCGACCGTCCGCCGCAACACGACGGCCGACGGGCGCGTCTACACGATCGCCGACACCGTCGGCTTCGTGCGGAACCTCCCGCACCAGCTCGTCGAGGCGTTCCGGTCCACGCTCGAGGAGGTCGGCGATGCCGACCTCATCGTGCACGTCGTCGATGCGGCGCATCCCGACCCCGCCCAGCAGATCGCGACCGTGCGCGACGTCATCGGCGAGGTCGGCGCCCGCGACATCCCCGAGCTCGTCGTCTTCAACAAGGCCGACCTCGTCACGCCGGAGGACCGCCTGGTCCTGCAGGGCCTCGAGCCGAACGCCGTGTTCGCCTCCGCTCGCACGGGCGAGGGCGTCGCCGAGGTGCTCGCCGCGATCGGCCGCATGCTGCCCGACCCCGCGGTCGAGGTCGACCTGCTCGTGCCGTACGAGCGCGGCGACGTCATCTCCGCCCTGCACGAGAGCGGCCGCGTGCTCTCGACAGAGTACGTCGAGGACGGCACGCGCATCCGCGCGCTCGCGTCGCCCGAGCAGGCCGCGCAGCTCGAGGAGTTCCGCGCGCAGGCCGTGGCGTAGCATCCGCTCGTCGCGCTCGTCGCGCTCGTCGCTCTCGTCGCGCTCGTCGCTCTCGTCGCGCTCGTCGCGCCGCATCGCGCAGGACGGCGGTGCGAATCGCCGCCGGAGTCACTCGTCGTAACACCGGGAGCGGATGCTGCGGACCCGGCGTATCGTCGCACCTGATCGTGGCGAGCGGCCGGATGCCGCCCGCCTGGAGCGACCGCCGAGCCCGGCACCCGCCCGCGAGACCCACCTGCCGTTCCGGCCGGTCGGGCGCGGCGTGCCGTGCACTCGACCACCCCGGAACCGCTCGCCACCTGGAGCGACATGACCGGAACCGAGCCCGACGGCGACGCCGCCCGGCCGCGCGTGCCGATCTCGTTCGAGCTGTTCCCGCCGAGAACGGATGCCGCGGCGATCGCGCTCGGCCGCACCATCGACCGGCTCGCCGAGGTCGACCCCGCGTTCATCTCGGTGACGTTCGGCGCGGGTGGGTCGAGCCGCGACCGTTCGCTGACCGTGCTCCGGTACATGCTCGAGCACACGAGCGTCGAGCCCATGGCGCACCTCACCTGCGTCGGGTCGAGTCACGCCGAGGCGAACCGCCTCGTGCGAGAGTTCCTCGACGCGGGCATCACGAGCTTCCTGGCGCTCCGCGGCGACCCGCCCGCGGGTGCCGCCGATGCGGAGGACGCGATCGGCGACCTGCACAGCGCCGCCGAGCTCGTGCAGCTGATCCATCGGGTGCAGGAAGAGCGCGAGCCGTTCGGGCAGTCCCACATCCCGGGGATGCCGGGCGTCACCGCGATCCGCGAGCGCCCGCGCCCGGAGCGCGTCGCCGTCGCGGCGTTCCCCAGCGGTCACCCCCGTTCGCGCGGCTCCAACCAGGACGTCGACGTGCTGCTCGCCAAGGAGGTCGCCGGTGCCAACCTCGCGATCACGCAGCTCTTCTGGCACGCCGACGACTACCTGTCGTTCGTGCAGCGTGCGCGGGCCGGCGGGGTGACGATCCCGATCCTGCCGGGGATCATGCCCGTCACGACGTCCGGGCGTCTCGCCCGCCTCGAGCAGCTCACCGGCGTACCCGCGCCCGCCGAGCTCGCGATCGACCTCGAGATCGAGCCGGATTCCGAGGCGCAGTTCGGGCTCGGCGTCGAGTACGCCGCGAACCTCGCCGCCGCCGTCCTCGCGGGCGGCGCACCCGGGCTCCACCTGTACACCTTCAACCGCCACGAGGCCGTGCTCTCCGTCCTGGACCGGCTCGACCTCGCCGACGCGCCCGTCCATGCGGGCACCGAGAGGAACACGAGAGAACGATGACCGCACCCGCCTTCCCCACCGGAACGATCCTCGGCTACCCGCGCATCGGCCGGCGCCGCGAGCTCAAGCACGCCGTCGAGTCGTTCTGGGCCGGCCGGATCGACGCCGCCGAGCTCGAGCGCACCGCCGCCGGTCTCCGCGCCGCGACCCGCGAGCGACTCGCCGGGCTCGGCCTCGGCCGCACCGACTCGGCGATCCCCGAGAGCTTCTCGTACTACGACCAGGTGCTCGACGCCGCCGTCGCGGTCGGTGCGATCCCGACCCGGTTCGAGCGCCTGCTCGACGCCGACGGCCGGCTCGACCTCGCCGGATACTTCACCGTCGCGCGCGGCGAGGGCGCCGACGCGCCCCTCGAGATGACCAAGTGGTTCGACTCGAACTACCACTACCTGGTCCCCGAGATCGGCCCCGACACCGCGTTCGCGCCGCACGCCGACGCGCTCGTCGCGCAGGTGCGCGAGGCGCGCGAGGCCGGCTTCACGACGCGCCCCGTGCTCGTCGGCCCGGTCACGTTCCTGCTGCTGTCGAAGGCGGCGGATGGCGCGCCCGACGGGTTCCGTCCGCTCGACCGCCTCGCGGACCTCGTGCCCGTCTACCGCACGCTGCTCGCCGAGCTCGCCGGGGCGGGCGCCGAATGGGTGCAGCTCGACGAGCCGGGCCTCGTGAGCGAGAGCCTCGACGAGCCGCGCGATCGCGTGCTGGAGGCGGTCGCCGCCGCCTACGACGCGCTCGGCGCCTCCGACGCGCGCCCCGCGATCTTAGTCGCGGCGCCGTACGGCGACCTCGGCGACGCGCTGCCGGCGCTCGCGGCCGCCCCCGTCGAGGCGATCGGGCTCGACCTCGTGCGCGGCGATGTGCCCGAGCAGCTCGACCCCGTCACCGAGGAGGCGCTCGCGGCAACCACGCTCGTCGCGGGCGTCGTCGACGGCCACAACATCTGGCGCGGCGACCTCGCGCACGCGTTCGCGCGCGCCGAGGCGCTCCGCTCGTTCTCGGGGTCGGTGGCCGTGTCGACCTCGACCTCGCTGCTGCACGTCCCGCACGACGTGACGGAGGAGACCGCGCTCGACCCGCGCCTCGTGAGCTGGCTCGCGTTCGCGGACCAGAAGGTCGAGCAGGTCGCGGCGCTCGCGCGCGGTCTTGCTGAGGGGCGCGACGCCATCGAGGCCGAGCTCGACGCGGCATCCGCTGCCCTGGCCGACCGCGAGGCGGCGCCGGGCGTGCGCGTGCCCGCGGTGCGCGACCGCCTCGCCGCACTCGACGCGAGCGCGTTCGCGCGCGCCGCCTACGACGAGCGGGTGGCCGCGCAGGAGGACCTCGCGCTGCCGGCCCTGCCCACCACGACGATCGGCTCGTTCCCGCAGACGGCCGAGATCCGGCGCGCCCGCGCTCGCCTCGTGAAGGGCGAGCTGACGGATGCCTCGTACCGCGAGCTGATGCGCGAGGAGATCGCCCGCGTCATCCGCCTGCAGGAGGACCTCGGCCTCGACGTACTCGTGCACGGCGAGCCCGAGCGCAACGACATGGTGCAGTACTTCGCCGAGCTCCTCGACGGCTTCGCGGTCACGCAGCACGGCTGGGTGCAGTCGTACGGCTCGCGCTGCACGCGGCCGTCGATCCTCTGGGGCGACGTGTCGCGGCCCGCGCCGATGACGGTCGAGTGGTCGGAGTACGCCCAGTCGCTCTCGGAGAAGCCCGTCAAGGGCATGCTCACGGGGCCCGTCACGATCCTCGCGTGGTCGTTCGTGCGTGACGACCAGCCGCTCGGCGACACCGCGCGGCAGGTGGCGCTCGCGCTCCGCGACGAGATCCGCGACCTCGAGACGGCGGGCATCCGCGTCATCCAGGTCGACGAGCCCGCGCTCCGCGAGCTGCTTCCGCTGAAGCGCGCCGACCAGCCGGCGTACCTCGACTGGTCGGTCGGCTCGTTCCGCCTCGCCACCGGCGGCGCGGCGCCCGCGACGCAGGTGCACACGCACCTCTGCTACTCGGAGTTCGGCGTCGTCATCGACGCGATCCGCGAGCTCGACGCCGACGTGACCTCGATCGAGGCGGCGCGCAGCCGCATGGAGGTCGTGGGCGACCTTGCCGCGAGCGGCTTCGACCACGGCGTCGGCCCGGGCGTCTACGACATCCACTCGCCGCGCGTGCCGAGCGTCGAGGAGGTGCGTTCGCTCCTCGAGCGCGCGGTCGACGGCGTGCCCGCCGGACGACTCTGGGTGAACCCCGACTGCGGCCTGAAGACCCGCGGCTACGACGAGACGGTCGCCTCGCTCGCGAACATCGTCGAGGCCACGCGCTCCGTGCGCGAAGGGGTCGCGGTCGCGACGGCCTGACCCGAGGACCGAGGGCGGATGCCGCGGGGGTGAGCCCGCGACATCCGCCCTCGTCGTCTCCGGCTTCGGTCGCTGCCGGGCGCTGAGTGCCGGGCCGTCCGTCAGACGGTGCGGAGGACCGCGACGACTTTGCCGAGCACCTCGGACTCGTCGCCGAGGATCGGCTCGAACGCGGAGTTGCGGGGGAGCAGCCAGGTGTGGCCGTCGCGCTGGCGGAAGACCTTGACCGTCGCCTCGCCGTCGAGCATCGCGGCGACGATCTCGCCGTTCTCCGCGGTCTTCTGGGAACGGACGACGACCCAGTCGCCGTCGCAGATGGCCGCGTCGATCATGGAGTCGCCGACGACCTTGAGGATGAACAGCTCGCCCTTGCCGACGAGCTGGCGGGGGAGCGGGAAGACCTCCTCGACCTGCTGCTCGGCGGTGATCGGCACGCCGGCCGCGATGCGCCCGACCATCGGGACCATGGCGGCGTCGCCGACCGGTGCCGGCTCGACCGAGGGCGAGCGGTTCTCGGTGCCAGGAAGGTCGATGAGGATCTCGAGCGCGCGGGGGCGGTTCGGGTCGCGTCGCAGGTAGCCGGCGAGTTCGAGCTGGTTCAGCTGGTGCGTGACGCTCGAGAGCGAGGAGAGGCCGACGGCGTCGCCGATCTCGCGCATGCTCGGCGGGTAGCCGCGGTCGGCGACCGACGCGCGGATGGCCTCGAGGATCGCGAGCTGCTTCGGGCTCAGCGTCTTGCGCCGACGCGACCGGCCGCTCGCGCCGCGTGCCTGGTCGATGTCGATGCTCACGTGCCTCGCCTCTCGTCGGGACCGCGTCGGCCCGGATGTCGGTGGTCGATGTTCGACTGTCGTCGGACATTCGAAACTGTATCCGCCTCGCACGCGCGCGACAAACATCCGTTCGAGTGTGTCGCGGAATCCGGCCCCGGAAATCCCACTTCCGGTGCTTGCGGCGTCGAATCTTCGAAGATATATTCGGAACACAGCTTCGTATCCGGCCCTCCCGGCCGAGGGCCGGATGCGGGGCTGGAGCCACGGGAGGTGCGGAATGAGTGCAGTGGTGATGGGGGCCGCGGGTGCGGCTCAGACGATGCCCGCGTTCGGTTCGTCGACGGCGCGCACCCGACTGAGGCTCACCCGGCGCGGTCGGGTCGTGGTCACCGCCCTGGCCGCACTGCCCATCGCGCTCGGCGTGCTGGTGGGCGTGCTCTCGAGCGGCGGCGCGGTCGCCGGGATCGACGACGGCCGAACCGTGGTGGCGTTCGAGACGATCGAGGTCGGCGCCGGCGACACCCTCTGGGCCATCGCCGAGTCCATCGCCCCATCGGCCGACCCGCGCGACGTCATCTTCGAGATCATGCGCCTGAACGGGCTCGACGACGCCGTGGTGCAGCCCGGCCAGCAGCTGGTGCTTCCGGCGGGCGAGTAAGGGCCGAGCATGCGGGCGAACCGCCCTGGAGACGAACGGTCACGATTCGCCGAGCGGTGCGGTGTCACTCTTGACGGGGCTCAAGAGGGCAGCGAGCCGGGCAGGTCGTCTGCGAACAGCGCCGCGCCGTCGCCTCGCGTTCCGCGTTCCGCGTTCGTGCTTGCTCCGGCGCCGGTTGCGTGACGTTCGACCGGTCTTCGGGTGGGCGATGAGAGCCGTGACATCGATCGGTGATGCTGGCAGGATGACGGCATGGCACGCGCGGCGGGCGATCCTCCGCATCGACATCGCCGCGTTGGCCCGACACATGGGGCCGGTGATATGGGCGCAACGACGTCGCACGTGATCAAGCCACTCACTCCCGAGACCTTCCCGGCGTGGTTGGCGCTCGCGCAGAAGCACAACGGGGTGTGGGGCGGGTGCTACTGCTCGTACTTCCACGACGACACGGAGCACACCGCCAAGAGCGAATACGACCGGCCCACGTTCAAGCGGCGACTCGTGGCGGAGGGCATTGCGCACGCCGCGCTCGTCTTCGACGGCGACGACGCGATCGCCTGGTGCGAGTACGGCAGTCCGGTCGAACTGCCGAACATCTACCACCGTAAGCAGTACGACGCGGGCGAGACCAGCCCGGCGCCGTGGCGGATCACGTGCTTCTTCGTCGACCGCGACCATCGACGTTCGGGAGTCGCACGGGAGGCGCTGGATGGCGCGCTCGAGATGATCGCGCAGGCCGGCGGAGGCGAGGTGGTCTCGTTCCCCAACGAGCTCGCCCCCGGCACGAGGACGTCGTCCTCGTTCCTCCACAACGGCACGAGGGCCATGTTCGAGAAGGCGGGATTCACGTTCGAGCGCCATATCGGCAAGAGCAAGACCGTGATGCGCAAGACGGTCCCACCGGCTCGGGGCTGACGCCGCGTTCGCACGGGCAGGGAACAGCAACCAGCCGCCCATGGTCCGCTCGTCCCGTGTCCATGTCGCAGTGACCTGGCCGCCGAGACGCCCTCGTCCATCGCGATCTGGTCGCGACGATTCGTTCAGCAGGACTGCGCGGCGCCACGTTCCATCCGTGCTCGACCGAGTGCGGTCGCCGATGATCGCTGAGCGTCAGGCTCGTTGAGGAATCGGGAATCGTGGTCGATGCCCCAGGCCTCGACGTCGATCAGGGGATTGCGCCCGACCCGGCATCCCGGGCAGCACCGGCACCGTAGCCACGGGCCTTCGCTTCCGCGTGCGATGCGTCCGCAGCGTGATCCGACCCTTGGGAGTTGCGACGGTCCCGGACCGTCAGGATCCGAACGAGCCCGCCCAGGAGTGCGATCCCGACCACGACTGCGATGATGACGATCTCCATCGATGCTCCATTCCGCTTCCGGTCAAGCTAGCACCGCGGTCTCGCTGAGGGATCGTCCGTGCACCCGTGGCCGTTCGGATCGTCCGCGTTGCACTGGCGACCGGCTGACCGCGGACCAGCATTCGGGGATGACGAAGCCGGCTCCGATCGACGACGTCCCGATCGGTGGGGAAGTCATCCGCCTCGGGCAGTTCGTGAAGTTCGGGAGGGCTCCTCGACTCCGGCGGAGACGTGAAGGAGGCCATCCTCAACGGCCATGTGGCCGTGAACGGTGAGGTTGATCGACGACGCGGACGGCAGCTGCAGCTCGGCGACGTCGTCAGCTTCGATGGACGCATCGTTCGCGTCTGCCCGTGGATGGGTCCTCGCGCGCAAGCGATGCGACCTTCACACGAAATTGAGGTTAGATGCTATAAAGTAAATATACGTACTCCGCGATCGACGTCAGGAGACACCCCATGGCCCACTACGTCGATCTGCTCTGGAACCCGGAGGACATCACGCACCTCGGCCGAAAGGACCGCGCTCCGGGCCGGTACCGGGCCTACGTCCCCGACGAACTCGGCGAGGAGCTGCCGGCCCTCAGCCGGGTGGCGCAAGCGGCCTCGGAGGATGCGGTCGCCGTGCTTGCTCGCGCCGATGAGCGCATCGGCGACCGAGGCGGCTACCTGAACCATCTGCTGATCCGTTCGGAGAGCATCTCCTCGTCGTGGATCGAGGGGAACAGCATCAGCCCGAAGAAGCTCGCCATCGCCGAGCTTCTCGATCACCGCGCAGGCAGCGGACTCAGCACGCGCGTGGCGCTCGACGTCGTCGCGAACGTGCGCGCGACCGAAGAGGCGATCGCTGAACTGGGCGACCGCGAGCGCGCCCCCGACGTCACGACGGCGGACATCGAGCGCCTGCAGCACCTCATCGAGCCCAGGCTCGAGCCCGGCCTGCGGACGGAGCAGAACTGGGTCGGCGGCCCGGGATGGAGCCCGCTCCGCGCGGACTTCGTTCCACCGCCCGAGACCGAGGTGCGCCGCCTGGTCGACGACCTCGCGGGCTTCGTCACGGCGACCTCGGGGAACCCCGTCGTGCGCGCGGCGATCGCGCACGCGCAGTTCGAGACGATCCACCCCTTCGTCGACGGCAACGGCCGAACTGGCCGGGCATTGATCCATACCGTGCTTCGTCGTGCCGATGCACTCCGGAACACGCTCATCCCCATCAGCACGGTGTTCGCCGGCGACACGGATCGCTACATCGCAGGGCTCAGCGCGTACCGGGAGATCCCATCGCGTCTGGACGAGTGGGTCATCAGCTTCGCAGAGGCGGCCGAGCTGGCCGCGGGCAACGCCGTCAGGCTTGCCGAAGACATCGCAACGCTCGACGGTGAGGTGCGCGAGAACCTGATCCGCTTCCGCGCAGAGCAGGGCATCACGCCCGCGAGTCCGCGGAGCGATGCCGTGGTGGTGAAGATCCTGAGCGCGCTGGCCACCGAGCCGGTCCTGACCATCGAAAGGGTGGCCGCCCTGCACGAGGTGTCGGCGGCCGCCGCCCATCGCGCGCTCACGCAGCTCGCCGATGCGGGCATCCTCGGTCGCACGAAGAACCAGAAGGGGAAGCTGATCTGCTGGACGGCCGACCGGTACCTGGCGCTGGTCAGCCTGACCGAGCGCAGCAACCGCGTCGGAGCAGGAGACACGGGGCACGGCCGACCCCGGCGTGGGCCGCCGGTGCCTGCTGTCCGGCAGCTCGGCGCGCTGCGACCGTAGGGGCGTACGCCGAAACACGGATGTCGCCGCGGATAGCATTGATCGGTGACGAGTCTCGACGACCTGCCCATCCGCGACGACCTCCGCGGCAAGACCCCGTACGGAGCCCCTCAGAAGCTCGTACCGGTCGCCCTCAACGTCAACGAGAACACGCATCCCATCCCGGAGGACGTGGCGCACGACATCGTCGCACGCGTCGCGGCCGCGATCATCGGCCTGAACCGCTACCCGGATCGCGAGTTCACCGAGCTCCGCACGGCGCTCGCCCGGTACCTCGGCCACGGCCTGGTGCCCGAGCAGCTCTGGGCCGCCAACGGCTCCAACGAGGTGCTGCAGCACGTGCTCCAGGCCTTCGGTGGGCCCGGACGGACCGCGCTCGGCTTCGGGCCGACCTACTCGATGTACGGACTGCTCGCGTCGGGCACCGGTACCGGGTGGATCGCCGCCGACCGCGACGCCGACTTCGAGCTCTCGCCCGCGACCGCGGTCGCCGCGATCGAACGCCACGATCCCGACATCGTGCTGCTGTGCTCGCCGAACAATCCGACGGGCACGCCCCTGTCGCTCGAGACCATCGCCGCGGTGGCCGACGCCGCACGCGGCGTGGTCGTCGTCGACGAGGCGTACCAGGAGTTCGCCGACCCGGGCACGCCGAGCGCACTCACGATCCTCGACGGGCGGCCGCGGCTGCTCGTGTCGCGCACGATGAGCAAGGCCTTCGCGTTCGCCGGCGCCCGCGTGGGCTATCTCGCCGCCGACCCGGCGGTCGTCGACGCCCTGCGCCTCGTGCGGCTGCCGTACCACCTGTCCGCCCTCACGCAGGCGGCGGCGCTCGGCGCGCTCGCGCACTCCGGCGAGATGCTGGCGATGGTCGACGAGATCCGCGCGCAGCGCGACCGGATCACGCGCGAGCTCGCCGCGCTCGGATTCCGTCCGTATCGGAGCGGCTCGAACTTCGTGCTCTTCGGCGGCGTCGACGACCCGCACGCCGTGTTCGAGGCGCTCCTCGAACGCGGCATCCTGATCCGCGAGATCGGCCTGCCCGGCTGCCTGCGCGTCACCGCCGGCACGGAGGCCGAGACCACCGCCTTCCTCGAGGCCATGGCCGCGTTCGCGACGCCGGCCGCCGCGAACTCCTGATCCAGGCCGGAATCCTCGAACACGACCCCGAATAGGATGACCCCATGAGCACCGACCGCCCCACGCGCATCGCGCGCGTGCAGCGCGAGACCAGCGAGTCGAGCATCGACCTGTCGATCGACCTCGACGGCACCGGCACGAGCGACATCGAGACGAGCGTGCCGTTCTACGACCACCTGCTCACCGCGTTCGCGAAGCACTCGCTCACTGACCTCACGGTCCGGGCGAAGGGCGACATCGAGATCGACGTGCACCACACGGTCGAAGACGTGGGGATCGTGCTCGGACAGGCCATCCGCGAGGCGCTCGGCGACAAGCGCGGCATCTCGCGGTACGGCGATGCGCTCGTGCCGCTCGACGAGGCGCTCGCGCAGGCCGTCGTCGACATCTCGGGTCGTCCCTACCTCGTGCACACCGGCGAGCCCGCAGGGTTCGAGTTCCACCTGATCGGCGGTCACTTCACGGGCTCGATGGTCCGGCACGTGTTCGAGGCGATCGCGTTCAACGCGGGGCTGACCGTGCACGTCGACGTCCGCGGAGGGCGCGATCCGCACCACATCGCCGAGGCCGAGTTCAAGGCGTTCGCCCGCGCGTTCCGGCAGGCGAAGGCGCTCGACCCGCTCGTCAGCGGCATCCCGTCGACGAAGGGCGCGCTGTGACCGCGACCCGGCGCGTCGCCGTCCTCGACTACGGATCCGGCAACGTCCACTCGGCCGTGAAGGCGCTCGAGCGCGCCGGCGCCGAGGTCGAGCTCACCGCCGACCGCCGGGCGATCATGGAGGCCGACGGCCTCGTCGTCCCCGGCGTCGGCGCGTTCGCGGCGGTCATGGCCGGGCTCCGCTCGGTGCGCGGCGACGAACTCATCGACCGGCGGCTCGCCGGCGGCCGCCCCGTGCTCGGCATCTGCGTGGGCATGCAGGTCATGTTCGAGCACGGCGTCGAGCGCGGCGTCGACACCGAGGGACTCGGGGAGTGGCCCGGCGTCGTCACCGAGCTGCCGAGCGACGTGCTGCCCCACATGGGCTGGAACACCGTGCAGCCCGACCCGGGCTCGGTGCTGTTCGAGGGTCTCGACGAGGAGCGGTTCTACTTCGTGCACTCGTACGCGGCGCAGGGGTGGCACCTCGACGTCATCCCGCCGTTCCCGCAGCCGAGGCTGACCTGGGCCGAGCACGGCGGGCGGTTCCTCGCCGCCGTCGAGAACGGCCCGCTCTCGGCCACCCAGTTCCACCCGGAGAAGTCGTCCGAGGCCGGGATCCGCCTGCTCTCGAACTGGATCGGATCGCTCGGCTGACGCCGGTCGCGACCTCCCGAGACCTTCGATGCGTCACGGCCTTCCGGTGCGGACTAGGATGCTGTGACTGTGCCGAGGCCGCGTGTTCGCGGCATCCGATTCGAGGACAGTGATGAGTGAGTTCAACAAGACCCCCCGCCTGGTACTGCTTCCGGCAGTCGACGTGGCGGGAGGCAAGGCGGTTCGCCTGACGCAGGGCGAGGCGGGGACCGAGACGAACTACGGCGACCCCGTCGACGCGGCGGGGGACTGGGCGGACCAGGGGGCCGAGTGGATCCACCTCGTCGACCTCGACGCGGCGTTCGGGCGCGGTTCGAACGCCGGGATCCTGAAGAAGGTCATCCGGCAGGTCCGCGGCGTGAACGTCGAGCTCTCCGGCGGCATCCGCGACGACCGATCGCTCGAGAACGCGCTCGAGATCGGCGCGAAGCGCATCAACCTCGGCACCGCGGCGCTCGAGAACCCGGAGTGGGCGGCATCCGTCATCGCGCAGTACGGCGAGGCGATCGCGATCGGCCTCGACGTGCGCGGCACCACGCTCGCGGCGCGCGGCTGGACGAAGGACGGCGGCGACCTCTGGCAGGTCATGGACCGCCTCGAGGAGGCCGGCACCGCCCGCTACGTCGTGACCGACGTCACGAAGGACGGCACGCTTCAGGGACCGAACATCGAGCTGCTGCGACAGATCATGGAGCGCACCCGCCGCCCCGTCATCGCGTCGGGCGGCGTCTCCAGCCTCGACGACATCGCCGCGCTCCGCCAGCTCGTGCCGAACGGACTCGAGGGCGCGATCATCGGCAAGGCCCTCTACGCGGGCGCGTTCACGCTGCCCGAGGCGCTGGATGTCGCATCCCACTGACCCCGCGGCGGACTCCGCGGGCCGCCCCTGGGCGGGCCGGTCCACTGACCCCGCGGCGGACTCCGCGGGCCGCCCCTGGGCGGGCCGGTCCTTCGTGGCCAACCCGCACGCGGCCGATGACGGCCGCATGCCCGAGGCGCTCGGTGCCGCGCTGGCGAGCTTCCGCGCCGGTGACGGCGGGCAGGCGGATGTCGTCGCGGCGTTCGGCTCGGCCCGCCTGCTGATCCCGCTCCTCGCCGAACTCGGCGACGGCGGGACCGAGGTCGGCGCGCACGGCCACGCCGTCGACAAGAGCCAGGAGCTCTCGATCGTCACGGTCGAGGGTCCGGACGGCCGCCGCGTGCTGCCCGTGTTCGGGTCGGTCGAGGCGATGAACCGGTGGAACCCGGTGGCGCGGCCGGTGCCCGCCGACGGCGTGCGGGTCGCGCTCGCGGCCGCCGACGACGGCACCGAGCTCGTCGTGCTCGATCCGGGCTCGCCGACCGAGTTCGTCCTCCGCCGGCCGGCCGTGTGGGCCGTCGCCCAGCAGCAGGCGTGGTATCCGCCCGTGGAATCGGCTGCGGTGCGAGGCGCGTTCGAGCGCTCGATCGGCGGCGAGCTCGCGGTGCTCGGCGTCGAGCTCGTGGCGGGCGATCCCGACGCGCGACTGCAGGGCCCCGAGCTCGTCGTGCGCCTGCGGCTGATCGCGGGCCTGACCCGGGCCGAGCTGGATGCGACGACCGCGCGCCTCGCGCGACGCTGGGCCGCCGACGACGCCATCGCCACGGGTGTCGACTCGCTCGCGGTGAAGCTCGTGGCGGGGGACGCGGACGCGCCCGGCCGTTGACCCGGGCGACCCGGCGGGAGCAGGATCGGGACTGCGTGTCGATGCGCGGAATCCGTGGTGGATGATGACGGACGAACCATCGGGAGCCGACCCGGCCCCCGACCTGCGACCGCTCGACGGCGCCCTGCTGGACCGGGCGCATCGGCGCGCCGCCGCCTGGCTCGAGACGGTCGCCGAACGGCCGATCCCGCCGCGGGCGGGCGTCGAGGAGGTCATGGACGTGCTCGGGCGCGGACTGCCGCAACGCGGCGAGCCCGCGGACGCGGTCATCGACCTCCTCGCCGAGGGCGCGGAGCCCGGGCTCATCGCCATCGGTTCGCCGAGGTTCTACGGCTGGGTGATCGGCGGCACCCAGCCGGTCGCGCTCGCCGCGGACTGGCTCGTCTCCGCATGGGACCAGAACGCCGGGCTCGGGATCATCTCCCCGGGCATGGTCGCCGCCGAGGAGATCGCGTCCTCCTGGCTGCTCGACCTGCTCGGCCTCCCGGCCGGAAGCGACGTGGGCTTCGCGACGGGGGCGACCACCGCGCAGTTCGCGTGCCTCGCCGCGGCGCGCGACGAGGTGCTGCGGCGCGTGGGCTGGGCCGTCGAGGAGCAGGGTCTCAGCGGCTCGCCGCGCATCCGGTGGCTCGCGGGCGCCGAGCGGCACGGCACCATGGACCTCGCGGCGCGCTACCTCGGCCTCGGCGCGCCGACCGTGGTCGCGTGCGACGACCAGGGGCGCATCCGGCCGGACGCACTCGAGGCGGAGCTCGCGCGCGGCGAGGGGCCGGCGATCGTCGCGCTGCAGGCCGGCAACATCCACTCGGGCGCGTTCGACCCGTTCGCCGAGGCGTGCCGGATCGCGCACGAGGCGGGCGCGTGGGTGCACGTCGACGGCGCGTTCGGGGTGTGGGCCGCGGCATCCCCGCACCTCGCGCACCTGGCGGCGGGCGTCGCCGATGCCGACTCCTGGTCGACCGACGCGCACAAGACCCTGAGCGTGCCGTACGACTGCGGTGTCGCGATCGTGCGCGACGGGGCGGCGATGCGACGTGCGCTCAGCATGCAGGCGAGCTACCTCCAGGCGACGGACGTCGGCGCCGACCCGCACGAGAAGGTCGCGGAGCTCTCGCGTCGCGCGCGCGGCGTGCCGACCTGGGCGGTCCTGCGGCACCTGGGCCGCGAGGGCGTCGCCGAGCTCATCGACCGGCTCGCGGGATCGGCGCGGATCATCGCCGACGGGCTCGCGCAGCTTCCCGGCGTCGAGGTGCTGAACGAGGTCGTCTTCACCCAGGTCTGCGTCGCGCTCGAGGACGACGCCGCGACCGAGGCCCTGAGCGCCGCCCTGTGGGCGGACGGCGAGGTGCTCGCGATGACGTCGCGCTGGCACGACCGGGCGGTCGTGCGCTTCTCCGTGAGCAATTGGGGCACGGATGCCGCCCAGGCGCGCCGCACGGTCGCCGGGGTCGCCCGCGTGCTCGGCGAGCTGCGGGCGACGGGCGACTGAGCAGTCGCCGAGCGTCGTCGAACAGCCGGCCCCGATGTCGGCGGCATCCGCTTGAATGGGGGGATGACCGGGGCCATCGACTCGTTCGCGCCCGCGACGCGGGCGTGGTTCACCGAGTCCTTCCATGAGCCGACGCCCGTGCAGGATGCCGCGTGGCGCGCCATCGCGGCGGGGGAGCACGCGCTCGTGGTCGCACCCACGGGCTCGGGCAAGACGCTCGCCGCGTTCCTGTCGGCCATCGACCGCCTGCACCACGAGGCTCCGGCCGTCGACGCGACGACGGGCGAGGTGACGGATGCCGTTCCCCGCGCCACGCGCGTGCTCTACCTCTCGCCGCTCAAGGCCCTCGGCGTCGACGTGGAGCGGAACCTCCGGGCGCCGCTCGTGGGGATCGCCCGCACCGCCGCCGCGCTCGGCGTCGAGGTGCCCGAGGTCACGGTCGGCGTCCGCTCCGGCGACACGTCGCCCACCGACCGGCGCGCGCTCGTCAAGCGCCCGCCGGACATCCTCATCACGACGCCCGAATCGCTGTTCCTCATGCTGACCTCGCAGGCGCGCGAGACGCTCGCGGGCGTGGAGACGATCATCGTCGACGAGATCCATGCGCTGGCGGGCACCAAGCGCGGCGCGCACCTCGCGCTCTCGCTCGAACGGCTCGACGAGCTCGTGGCGCGGCCCGTGCAGCGCATCGGCCTCTCCGCGACGGTCCGACCGCACGAAGAGGTGGCGCGGTTCCTCGCCGGCACCCGGCCGGTCTCGATCGTCGCGCCGCCGTCGGGCAAGCGGTTCGACCTGCGGGTCACGGTGCCGGTCGACGACCTCGGCGACCTCTCGGGCGACGCCGGCGGCTCGGTGTGGCCGCACGTCGAGGAGGCCATCCTCGACGAGGTGCTCGCGCACCGCTCGACGATCGTGTTCGCGAACTCGCGCCGACTGGCGGAGCGGTTGACCGCGCGGCTCAACGAGCTGTGGGCCGAGCGCACGGCGCCGGCCGACGAGGTCGACGCGGCGGGGGAGCCGGGGGAATCCTCCGCAGCGTCGGAGACCCACCCGGGAACGGCCGACGAGGTCGCGATCGTCGGCGCCGGCGTGCAGGCGGCGGCCGAGGCATCCGTCGGCGCACGCACTGACCCGCCCGCTGCCGCGCCGGCCGGACGCCGACCGCCGGCGGAACTCCCCGGCGCGTCGGGCATCACCGCCGGCGCCGAGCCGATCATCGCGCGTTCCCACCACGGCTCGGTGAGCAAGGAGGAGCGTGCGCTCGTCGAGGCCGACCTGAAGGCCGGCCGCCTGAAGTGCGTCGTCGCGACCTCGAGCCTCGAGCTCGGCATCGACATGGGCGCGGTCGACCTCGTGATGCAGGTCGAGTCGCCGCCGTCGGTCGCGAGCGGCCTGCAGCGCATCGGCCGCGCCGGCCACCAGGTCGGCGAGGTGTCGAAGGGGCTGATGTTCCCGAAGCACCGCGCCGACCTGCTGCACTCCGCGGTCGTCGCCGAGCGCATGATCGAGGGCGCGATCGAGCCGATGCGGATCCCCGCGAACCCGCTCGACGTCCTCGCGCAGCAGACCGTCGCGGCCGCCGCGATCGACGAGTGGGACGTGGAGCACTGGTTCGACGTCGTGCGCCGCGCGGCCCCCTTCGGCACGCTGCCGCGATCGGCGTTCGACGCGACGCTCGACCTGCTCGCGGGCCGGTATCCCTCCGATCGATTCGGGGAACTGCGGCCCCGCATCGTCTGGGACCGCGACGCGGGCACGATCACCGGCCGGCGCGGTGCCCAGCGACTCGCGGTCACGAGCGGCGGCACGATCCCCGACCGCGGGCTCTTCGGCGTGTTCATGATCGGCGACGCCGGCCCCGGGCGACGCGTCGGCGAGCTCGACGAGGAGATGGTGTACGAATCGCGCGTCGGCGACGTGTTCGCGCTCGGCGCGACGAGCTGGCGCATCCAGGAGATCACGCACGACCGCGTGCTCGTCTCCCCGGCGTTCGGCGAACCGGGGCGGCTGCCGTTCTGGAAGGGCGACGGCATCGGCCGTCCTGCCGAGCTCGGCGCCGCGATCGGGTCGTTCATCGGCGAGCTCGCCGCGGCCGACGAGCCGACCGCACTCGCGCGCACCGTCGCCGCGGGCCTCGACGACCGTGCCGGCGCCAACCTCGTTCGCTTCATCGCCGACCAGCGCGAGGCGACGCGCGTCGTCCCCGATGCCGAGCACCTGGTCGTCGAGCGCTTCCGCGACGAGCTGGGCGATTGGCGCATCGTGCTCCACTCGCCGTACGGCATGCGCGTCCACGCGCCGTGGGCCCTCGCGGTGGATGCGCGCGTCCAGGAGCGACTCGGCGTCGAGGCGCACGCGGTCGCGAGCGACGACGGCATCGTGCTGCGCATCCCCGACACCGCCGACGAACCGCCCGGCAGCGAGCTGTTCGAGTTCGACCCAGAGGAGCTCGCCCAGCTCGCCACCGAGCGCGTCGGCGACTCGGCGCTGTTCGCGTCGCGCTTCCGCGAGTGCGCGGCGCGGGCGCTGCTGCTCCCGCGGCAGAACCCGGGCCGCCGTTCGCCGCTCTGGCAACAACGGCAGAAGGCGTCGCAGCTGCTCGAGGTCGCCCGCGACTACCCCGACTTCCCGATCGTCCTCGAGGCGGTGCGCGAATGCCTGCAGGACGTCTACGACCTCCCGGCGCTCACCGCCCTCGCGGAGCGCATCCGGGGCCGGCGCATCCGCTTCGTGGACGTCGCGACCGAGACCGCGAGCCCGTTCGCCGCGAGCCTGCTCTTCGGCTACGTCGGCGCGTTCATGTACGAGGGCGACGCCCCACTGGCCGAGCGGCGCGCCGCCGCGCTCTCGCTCGACCCGGGCCTGCTCGCCGAACTGCTCGGCACGGTCGAGCTCCGCGAGCTCCTCGACCCGGCCGTCGTCGAGGAGATCGAGCGGATGCTGCAGCGCCGGCATCCCGACCGGCTCGCGCGCGGCGAGGAGGGCGTGGCCGACCTGCTCCGCGAGCTCGGACCGCTCACGGTCGCCGAGATCGGCGACCGTATCGACGAGGCGACGGATGCCGCGGCATCCGTCGACGCCCTGGCCGCCGCGCGCAGGGCCGCCCGCGTGCGGTTCGCCGGGACCGAGTGGGTCGCGGCGGTGGAGGATCTGAGCCGGCTGCGGGACGCGCTCGGCGTACCGATACCACCGGGCCTTCCCGACGCGTTCGGCGAGGCCGTGCGCGACCCGCTCGGCGACCTCGTGAGCCGGTACGCGCGGACGCACGGCCCGTTCACGACCGGCACCGTGGCCGAGCGGTTCGGCATCGGCACCGCGATCGCGCACACCGCGCTCGCGCGGCTCGCCGGCGAGCGGCGCCTCGTCGAGGGGGCCTTCCTGCCGCACGGCAGCGGCGCGGAATGGTGCGACGCCGAGGTGCTGCGGCGGCTGCGCCGCCGGTCCCTCGCGGCACTCCGCGAGGAGGTCGAGCCCGTGGCGCCGCGCGAGTACGCCCGCTTCCTGCCCGACTGGCAGCACGTCGGCGGGCGGCTCAGAGGCGTGGACGGCGTCGCCGCGGTCATCGAGCAGCTCGAGGGCGTGCGCATCCCCGCCTCCGCGTGGGAGTCGCTCGTGCTGCCCGCCCGGGTCGGCGACTACCGGCCCGAGTTGCTCGACGAGCTGACGGCGAGCGGCGAGGTGCTCTGGGCCGGCCAGGGTGCGCTCGCCGGCGACGACGGCTGGATCAGCCTGCACCTCGCCGACACCGTGAAGCTCACCATGCCCGCACCGGTCGACCAGCCGCTCGACGCGATCGAGACCGAGCTGCTCGCGGTGCTCGGCGGCGGCGGCGCGTACTTCTTCCGGCAGCTCGCCGAATCCGTGGGCGCGACCGAGGACGCGCCGGTGCTCGACGCGCTCTGGCGGCTCGCGTGGGCGGGCCTCGTGACCAACGACACCTTCGCGCCCGTCCGCGGGCTGCTGCTCGGCGGCGGAGCGCACAAGACGCGCGCGAGCGCCCCCCGCGCCCGCATCCGCGGGCGCGCGGTGTCCCGCCGGGTCCTCGCCCAGGCGGCCGCCGCGGCGGAGGGCGCCCGCTCGCCGCGTTCGGCGCCGCCGCGCGCGGCCGGGCGCTGGTCGGTGCTCCCCGTCCCGAGCGACGCGGCGACGCCCCGCGCGCACGCGCTCGGCGAGACGCTGCTCGAGCGCTACGGCATCGTCACCCGCGGTTCGGTCGTCGCGGAGGACCACCTCGGCGGCTTCGCCCTCGCGTACCGCACGCTCGCCGGGTTCGAGGAGACCGGGCGCGTGCGGCGCGGCTACTTCATCGACGGGCAGGGCGGCGCGCAGTTCGCCACGAGCGCCGCGGTCGACCGGGTCCGCCAGGCGCCGCAGGGCGGCGCCGTCGCGCTCGCCGCGACCGACCCCGCGAACCCGTTCGGCGCGGCCCTCGACTGGCCCGAGCCGATCGTCGAGCTCACCCATCGGCCCGCGCGCAAGGCGGGCGCCGTCGTCGCGATCGTCGACGGCGAGGCGGTGTTCTACCTCGAACGCGGTGGACGCACCGCGCTCGTGTTCACCGACGGCGACGGCGTGCTCGCGCAGGCCGCGACGGCGCTCGCCGAGGCGCTGGCCCGGGCCCGCGGGGCGCGGTTCCGCGTGGAGACCGTGAACGGCGCACCCGTGTTCGGGTCGGCGCTCGACGCTCCGCTCCGCGGCGCCGGGTTCCGCGAGACCCCCCAGGGCCTCCGCTTCGAGGCGAGGGGCTGAGATGCCCGAGGGCGACACCGTCTTCCGCGTCGCGCGCCGGCTCGACGACGCGCTCGCCGGTCGCGCGGTCGTCCGCAGCGACCTC
The DNA here is from genome assembly GCF_052748445.2 of Agromyces molybdatiresistens. NCBI lineage: Bacteria > Bacillati > Actinomycetota > Actinomycetes > Micrococcales > Microbacteriaceae > Agromyces > Agromyces molybdatiresistens. The sequence goes on from NZ_CM188258.1 coordinate 1,711,432, forward strand.
CGGGTGCCGTCGTACGCGACGGTCGACTTCGACGGCGAGGCGATCCGATCCGTCGGCAGCCGAGGCAAGCACCTGCTCATGCGCATCGGTGACCGCGTGCTGCACACCCACCTCAAGATGGAGGGGGAGTGGCGCGTGCTGCGGACCGGCCAGCGCTGGCCGCGGCCGGCGCACCGTGCCCGCGCGATCGTCGAGACGACGGATGTCACGGCCGTCGGCTTCGACCTCGGGCTCGTCGAGGTGTTCCCGGCTGCCGAGGAGGCCGATCGGCTCGCCTACCTCGGCCCCGACCTGCTCGGCCCCGACTGGGACGCCCTCGAAGCGGCGCACCGTCTCGCCAGGGACCCCGACGTCCCGTCGGTCGTGGCGCTCGCCGACCAGCGGAACCTCGCGGGACTCGGCAACGTGCTCGTCAACGAGGTCTGCTTCCTGCGCGGCATCCGGCCCCACCGTCCGATCGGCGAGGTCGACCTCGCCCCGGCGATCGACCTGGCGCGCCGCGTCATCCACGCCAACCGGGACCGCCTCGAACGGACCACCACGGGCGACACGCGGCCCGGACGGCGGCTCTGGGTGTACGGGCGCGCCGGCGAGCCGTGCCGCCGCTGCGGCACGCGCATCGAGTACGGCCGGTTCGGCCGCAACGACGTGGAGCTGCGCGACACCTACTGGTGCCCGCACTGCCAGCGGTGAGGGTCGGCGCGAGGCGCGGCCGGCGGTCGAGCCGGGCCTAGGAGACGGGCCCCGTCCACTTCTCACCCGGACCCTTGCCGAGGTCGTCGGGGATCGACGACGCCTCGCGGAACGCGAGCTGGAGCGAGCGCAGGCCGTCGCGGAGCGACCGGGCGTGCATGTCGCTGATCTCGGGAGCGCCGGCCGTGATGAGCCCGGCGAGGGCGTTGATGAGCTTCCGCGCCTCGTCGAGGTCGGTCTGCGACTCCGGGTCGTCGGCGAGGCCGACCTTGACCGCGGCGGCGCTCATGAGGTGCACGGCCGCCGTCGTGATGACCTCGACGGCGGGGACCTCGGCGATGTCGCGCGTGGCGTCGGCGACCGTCTGCTCGGTCCCTGCTTCGGGGTGGTCGTGCTCGGGCGCACGCGTGGGCTCGGGCGAAGTGTCGCTCACCGGGGGATTCCTCTGCTAGACTACTGCGGGCTCCGGGGCCAGTCCCCGGTACGAAAGTGGAGAGACTCCCACCCGCGCATACCGCTTCATCAAGGTTACCGGGTCGTTCGCACTCCCCTTCCCCGCTCGCGGGGGAGGAGCAAGGGTGCCGCATGAGCCCGCGGTGGAATTCCGCGGGGCGTCATCGCGTGGATTTCCGCTCTCGTCTTCGGGCGGCATCCGTCTCCCGAAGGGCTGGAACACCGTTCGAGTAGAGGAGACTCGCATCAGCGATCCGCGTACCAATGACCGTATCCGCGTCCCCGAGGTCCGCCTCGTGGGCCCTGGCGGAGAGCAGGTCGGCGTCGTGAAGATCGAGGTGGCACTGCGGCTCGCGCAGGAGGCCGACCTCGATCTCGTCGAAGTCGCGCCGAACTCCCGTCCGCCGGTCGTCAAGATCATGGACTACGGCAAGTACAAGTACGAGGCTGCGCAGAAGGCGAAGGAAGCCCGGCGCAACCAGGCGAACACGATCCTCAAGGAGGTTCGGTTCCGCCTCAAGATCGACAAGCACGATTACGAGACCAAGATGAAGCGCGCCGTCGGCTTCCTGAAGTCCGGCGACAAGGTCAAGGCCATGATCCTGTTCCGCGGTCGCGAGCAGTCGCGTCCCGAGATGGGCGTGCGCCTCCTCCAGCGCTTCGCGGAGGACGTCGCCGAGTTCGGCACGGTCGAGCACAACCCGACCATCGACGGTCGCAACATGGTCATGGTGATCGCGCCCCTCAAGAACAAGTCCGAGGCCAAGGCCGAGGCGAATGCACAGCGTGCTGCGGCCAAGCAGCGTCCGGCGGAATCCGCGGACGATGCGCCGCAGACGGCCGAGGCCCCCGAGGCCTAGGCCAGGCACCACGTCCGCCACCCCGGTGGCGGCAGAACCAAGGAGAGAGACGAGAGATGCCGAAGCAGAAGACCCACTCCGGGTCCAAGAAGCGCTTCAAGGTCACCGGCAGCGGCAAGATCAAGAAGCAGCAGGCCGGTATGCGCCACAACCTCGAGGGCAAGTCCTCGGTGCGCACCCGCCGCCTGAACCAGGACAAGGTCGCCTCGGCGCCCGACACCAAGGTCATCAAGAAGCTGCTCGGTCGCTGAGCGACGAGACCCGGTAAGGAAGAGACAGAGTCATGGCAAGAGTCAAGCGCGCAGTCAACGCGCACAAGAAGCGTCGGGTCATCCTCGAGCGCGCCGAGGGCTACCGCGGTCAGCGGTCGCGCCTCTACCGCAAGGCGAAGGAGCAGGTCACCCACTCGCTCGTCTACTCGTACAACGACCGCCGCAAGAAGAAGGGCGACTTCCGTCGCCTCTGGATCCAGCGGATCAACGCCGCTGCGCGCCAGAACGGCATCACGTACAACCGCCTCATCCAGGGCCTCGGCCTCGCGGGCATCGAGGTCGACCGCCGCATCCTCGCCGACCTCGCGGTCAACGAGCCGGCCACCTTCACGGGCCTCGTCGAGGCTGCCAAGAAGGCGCTCCCGAGCGACGTCAACGCTCCGAAGAACGCGGCGTAAGCTCGCTTCTCCCGAACGGCCCGGCACCCTCGTGGTGCCGGGCCGTTCGTCGCACCCGGGCCATGTGGCCGCGAGGCGAACGGATCCCGCCGGGCCGGAAGGCGCGAGCGGGCGGATGCCGCCGCTCCGTGCCGAACGGCGCGAACGGCGGGGCATCGCGGGCACCGCGACATCCGTCGGTAGGCTTGAGGCGTGCTGGAGAACCCGAGGTCCCCGCGCGTACGGGCCGTCGCGAAGCTCGCGAAGAAACCCGCGCGCGTCGAGACGGGCATGTTCCTCCTCGAGGGGCCGCAGGCGGTCGCCGAGGCGCTGACCTTCCGCCCGCAGCTCGTGGTCGAGCTGTACGCGACCCCGACCGCGCTCGAGCGCTACTCCGACATCGGCGACACGGCGATCGACGCGGGCGTCGACGTCGAGTACGTGACGGAGGAAGTGCTGAACGCGATGGCCGACACGGTCACGCCGCAGGGCTTCGTCGCCGTCTGCCACCAGTTCCCGACCGCCGTGAAGGACGTCTTCGCGACGCGGCCGAAGCTCGTCGCGATCCTCGAGGAGGTCCGCGACCCGGGCAACGCGGGCACCATCGTCCGGGCGGCGGATGCCGCCGGGGCCGACGCCGTCGTCTTCACCGGTCGCGCGGTCGACCTCTACAACCCCAAGGTCGTGCGTTCGTCGACGGGCTCGATCTTCCACCTGCCGGTCGCCGTCGGCGCCGAGCTCGAGGACGTGCTCGCCCGCGCCCGCGAGGCGGGCCTCACGATCCTCGCGGCCGACGTGAAGGGCGAGGACCTGCTCGACGCTCGGCGCGACGGCGTGCTCGCGCGGCCGACCGCATGGCTCTTCGGCAACGAGGCCAGGGGCCTGCCCGACGACAAGCTCGCTCTCGCCGACCGGGTCGTCACGGTGCCGATCTACGGACACGCCGAGTCGATGAACCTCGCGACCGCGGCATCCGTCTGCCTCTACGAGAGCGCCTTCGCGCACCGCGACTGATCTCGCACCCGTCGAGGTAACGGAACGGTAAACCCCCCGCTCGGGCGGTGGCCGGGAAGGGCCCTCGGGCCCTAGTTTGAGGGGTATGCCGGCCGACACCGCTCCACGCACGTCGAACATCTCGGTCCGCCGGGGTGAACCCCTGGTCGTGATCGACCACGTCGAGAAGCACTTCGGCGACCTGCACGTGCTGAACGACATCAACACGGTCGTCAACCGCGGCGAGGTCGTCGTGGTCATCGGGCCGTCGGGCTCGGGCAAGTCGACGCTGTGCCGCGCCATCAACCGGCTCGAGACCATCGACTCGGGCAGCATCACGATCGACGGCGCCGTCCTGCCCGAGGAGGGCGCGGAGCTCGCGAAGCTCCGTGCCGACGTCGGCATGGTGTTCCAGTCGTTCAACCTGTTCGCGCACAAGACCGTGCTCGAGAACGTCACGCTCGCGCCCATCAGGGTGAAGCGGATGTCGCGCAAGGACGCCGACGCGAAGGCCATGGAGCTCCTCGAGCGCGTCGGCGTGGCGGACCAGGCGAAGAAGATGCCGGCGCAGCTCTCGGGCGGCCAGCAGCAGCGCGTCGCGATCGCCCGGTCGCTCGCGATGAACCCGAAGCTCATCCTCATGGACGAGCCGACGAGCGCACTCGACCCCGAGATGATCAACGAGGTCCTCGACGTCATGGTCGGCCTCGCCGAGCAGGGCATGACGATGATCGTCGTGACCCACGAGATGGGCTTCGCCCGCAAGGCCGCCGACCGCGTGCTGTTCATGGCCGACGGCGCCATCGTCGAGGAGGCCGTGCCGGCCGAGTTCTTCGACCACCCCAAGACCGACCGCGCGAAGGACTTCCTGTCGAAGATCCTCGCCCACTAGACCTCCGCGGCCACGAGCGGCGGGGACCCGAACGACACGAGAGATGAGGCACGACATGAGACGCAGCAGAATCGCCCTGGTCGCCGCGGCGGCCGCGACCGCGCTCCTGTTCGCCGGCTGTGCCGGCGACGCCGGCACGCCCGGCGACGAGGGTGACGACACCACGGTCGAGGAGGCCCCCGAGTTCGAGGAGGGCACGACGATGGCCGAGCTCGCCGAGGCGGGCACCGTCACCGTCGGCACCAAGTTCGACCAGCCCCTCTTCGGCCTGGTCGGCCCCGACGGCGTGCCGGTCGGCTTCGACGTCGAGATCGCGAAGATCATCGCCGGCGAGCTCGGCATCGCCCCCGAGGACATCGAGTGGGTCGAGACGGTCTCGGCCAACCGCGAGCCGTTCATCGAGAACGGCCAGGTCGACTTCGTCGTCGCGACGTACACGATCAACGACGAGCGCAAGGAGGTCGTCGACTTCGCCGGACCCTACTTCGAGGCCGGTCAGTCGATCCTCGTCCTCGCCGACAACGAGGACATCACGAGCGAGGACGACCTCGTCGGGCAGCCCGTCTGCTCGGTGACGGGATCGACCCCCGCCGCGAACCTCAAGGAGCTCGGCGCCGAGGTCATCGAGACGGACACCTACAGCAACTGCCTCGAGCCGCTCCGCAGCGGCCAGGCCGTCGCGGTGTCGACCGACAACGTGATCCTCGCCGGTCTCGTCGACCAGAACCCGGGTGAGTTCAAGGTCGTCGGTGAGCCGTTCACCGCCGAGCCCTACGGCATCGGCGTCATGAAGGGCGACGACGAGTTCCGGGCCTTCATCAACGACGTCCTCGAGCAGTCATACGAGGACGGCTCGTACGAGGCCGCCTGGGAGGACACCGCGGGCAGCGTGCTCGAGTTCCGCGAGCCGCCGGCCGTCGACCGGTACTGATCCGATCGGAGGTCCGGGCGCCGCTCGGCGTCCGGACCTCCCGGCTCGGCACGCCGGCCACACACCACAGGAAGGAAGCGCGTGGACGCGGTCCTCGACAACTTCCCGCTCTATCTGCAGGGCTTCGGCACGACCGTCCTCCTGCTGGTGGTCTCGGGAATCGCCGCTCTCGTGATCGGCACGCTCATCGCCGCCATGCGCATCTCGCCGGTGCCGTCGCTCCGCTGGTTCGCGACGGTCTACACGGAGCTCGTGCGGAACACCCCGCTCACGCTCGTGCTCTTCTTCTGCGCGTTCGTGCTCCCGCAGCTCGGCTCGCGCCTCGACTACGTGACGGCGGCGATCATCGGCCTCTCGGTCTACACGTCCCCGTTCGTCGCCGAGGCCCTGCGCTCCGGCGTCAACGGCGTCCCGGTCGGCCAGGCCGAGGCGGCTCGCAGCGTCGGCTTCGGCTTCTCGCAGACCGTCGGGCTCATCGTCCTGCCGCAGGCGTTCCGGATGACGATCCCGCCGCTCATCAACGTCTTCATCGCGCTGACGAAGAACACGTCGGTCGCCGGCGGCTTCTTCGTCGTGGAGCTGTTCGCCGTCGGTCGCACCGTCGCGAACGCGCGCGGCGACGAGGTGATCCCGGTCCTGCTCGGCGTCGCCGCCTTCTACCTGCTCATCACGGTGCCGCTCGGACTCCTCGCGGCCCGACTCGAACGACGTTGGGTGGTGCAGCGATGACGAACGTGCTCTTCGACGCCCCGGGTCCGGTCGCCCGGCGCAACTCGCTGATCGCCTCGATCGCGGGCGGGCTCGCCATCCTCGGCGGGCTCGCATGGGTGTTCTTCACGCTGAACGCTCCCCGAGGCGACCTCCCCGGGTACTTCGACCCGTCGCGGTGGGACATCTTCGCCGACCCGACGGTGTGGCGCTACATCTTCGTCGCGGGCGTCTGGGGCACGCTGCGCGCCGCGCTGACGGCCGCGGTGCTCGCCGTCGCCCTCGGCATCGTCTTCTCGCTCCTGCGCAGCGCCCAGGCCGCGTGGATCCGGATCCCCACGGCCGTGGTGCTCGAGTTCGTCCGCGGCATGCCCGTGCTGCTGATGATGCTGTTCATCCTGCTCGTGCTCAACACCGGCTCGTTCTGGGCGGTGGTCGCCGCTCTCACGCTCTACAACGGCGCCCTCATCGGAGAGGCGCTGCGCGCCGGTCTCGCCTCGCTCCCGAGAGGGCAGCGCGAGGCGGGGCTGAGCCTCGGCATGCGCCCCATGCAGTCGAAGATGCTGATCGAGTTCCCGCAGGCGTTCCGCCAGATGCTGCCGATCATCATCGCCCAGCTCGTCGTGCTCCTGAAGGACACGTCGCTCGGCTACATCGTCGGGTACGTCGAGCTGCTGCGGGTCAACATGAACCAGCTCGCGAGCTTCTACGGCAACTACTACCTGTTCTCGTTCTTCATCGTCACGCTCGTGCTCTACCTGGCGATGAACCTGTCGCTGTCGTGGTTCGCACGGTGGGTCGCCAAGCGCACGGCGCGGCGAACCGGGCAGAAGCCGCTGAACCCCGACGAGGAGAACGAGGAGCTGCTCAAGGGGATCGCCAAGGCGAACGCCGAGTCGCGGCAGATGGGTCAGGGTTCGATCTAGCGCTCACGGGCGCTCGCCGCCCGCGACTAGACTCGACTCTCGTGTCCGAGCCCCTCCAGATCTCCGAACCGGCCGTCGCGGCCGCCGTCGATGCGGCCCTCGCCGCGATCGCGGTCGCCGACGACTCCGCCGCGCTCAAGGCCGTCCGCACCGAGCACACCGGCGAGAAGTCGGCCCTCGCGCGGCTGAACGCGTCGCTGCGCGACGTCCCCAACGACCAGAAGGCCGCCCTCGGCAAGCTCGTCGGCTCCGCCCGCGGGCGCGTGAACCAGGCGTTCGCCGCGCGCGAGGCCGAGATCCTCGAGGCCGAGGCCGAGGCCCAACTCGCCGCCGAGGCGGTGGATGTCACGGCGCTGCCGTCGCGATTCACCCCCGGGGCGCGCCATCCGCTCGCCCTGCTGCAGGACCGCGTCTGCGACGTCTTCACGGGCATGGGCTGGGAGATCGCCGAGGGTCCCGAGGTCGAGAGCGAGTGGTTCAACTTCGACGCGCTGAACTTCGACGCCGACCACCCCGCGCGCGCGATGCAGGACACGTTCTTCGTCGACCCGCCCGAGGCGCACCTCGTCATGCGCACGCACACGAGCCCCGTGCAGGTGCGCTCGATGCTCGAGCGCGAGGTGCCGATCTACGTGCTCGCACCGGGTCGCGTCTACCGCACCGACGAGTTCGACGCCACGCACCTGCCCGTGTTCATGCAGTTCGAGGGCCTCGCCGTCGACAAGGGCCTGACCATGGCGCATCTGCGCGGCACGCTCGACCACTTCGTGAAGTCGATCTTCGGCGAGGAGGCGAAGGTGCGGCTGCGCCCGAGCTTCTTCCCGTTCACCGAGCCGTCGGCCGAGCTCGACTTCTGGCACCCGACCTTCAAGGACGGCCCACGCTGGATCGAATGGGGCGGCTGCGGCATGGTGCACCCCAACGTGCTCCGCGCCGCGGGAATCGACCCCGAGGTCCACACGGGCTTCGCCTTCGGCATGGGCATCGAGCGCGGGCTCATGCTCCGCAACGACGTCCAGGACATGCGCGACATGGCCGAGGGCGACATCCGCTTCTCACAGCAGTTCGGAATGGTGGTCTAAGCATGCGAGTGCCGCTCAGCTGGCTCGCCGAGTACGTCGATCTCCCGCCGGGCACGTCCCTCGAGGACGTGCACGCCGCCCTCGTGCGCGTCGGGCTCGAGGAGGAGGACGTGCACACGTTCGACCTCCAGGGCCCGATCGTGGTCGGCGAGGTCCTCGAGTTCGTCGAGGAGCCGCAGTCCAACGGCAAGACCATCCGCTGGTGCCAGGTGCGCGTGGCGCCCGACGGCGAGCAGGCCGCCGACGGCGGCGACGCCGTGCACGGCATCGTGTGCGGTGCCCGGAACTTCTTCGCCGGCGACAAGGTCGTGGTGACCCTGCCCGGATCGGTGCTTCCCGGGCCGTTCCCAATCGCGGCGCGCAAGACCTACGGGCACGTGTCCGACGGCATGATCGCCTCGGCGAAGGAACTCGGCCTCGGCGAGGACCACGACGGCATCCTGCGCCTGTCGACCCTCGGCATCGACGCGCCCGTCGGCACCGACGCGATCGCGCTGCTCGGCCTCGACGACGCGGCGGTCGAGATCAACGTGACGCCCGACCGCGGGTACGCGTTCTCGATCCGCGGCGTCGCCCGCGAGTACGCGCACGCGACCGGCGCGGTCTACCGCGACCCCGCCCAGCAGGTGGCTGCGGCGGATGCGTCGGCCGACGCGTTCCCCGTCGCGGTCCGCGACGAGGCGCCCATCCGTGGCCGCGTCGGCGCGAGCGTCTTCGCGACGCGCATCGTGCGGGGCATCGACCCGGCCCGGCCCACGCCGGCGTGGATGGTCGCGCGGCTGAAGCTCGCCGGCATCCGCTCGCTGTCGCTGCCGGTCGACATCACCAACTACGTCATGCTCGAGCTCGGCCAGCCGATCCACGGCTACGACCTCGATCGGCTGCAGGGCGGGATCGTCGTGCGACGCGCGGCCGAGGGGGAGACCCTCGAGACGCTCGACGGCAAGGTGCGCACGCTCCACGCGGAGGACCTGCTCATCACCGACGACCGCGGCGCCATCGGCCTCGCGGGCGTCATGGGCGGCGCCGACACCGAGATCGGCGACACGACGACGAACGTGCTCATCGAGGCCGCGAACTTCGACCCCGTCTCGATCGCCCGCACCGCGCGCCGGCACAAGTTGCCGAGCGAGGCGTCCAAGCGGTTCGAGCGCGGTGTCGACCCGGCGGTCGCCGGTGCGGCCGCGGCGCGCGTCGCGCAGCTCCTCGTCGACCTCGCGGGCGGCACCGTCGACGAGCACGGCTCGCTCATCCACGAGGCGCCCGCGCGCGAGGCCATCCGCCTCCCCGACGGCTTCGTCACGGGGCTCATCGGCGTCGAGTACACGGCCGACGAGGTGCACGATGCGCTCGCCGAGATCGGCGGCGCGGTCACGCGCGTCGAGGACGGCTTCGAGGTCGTCCCGCCGTCGTGGCGCCCCGACCTCACGGCGAACGTCGACCTCGCGGAGGAGGTCGCGCGCCTGCTGGGCTACGACCGCATCCCGTCGGTGCTGCCGGTCGCCCCGCCCGGGCGGGGGCTGACGCGTTCGCAGCGCGTTCGTCGCGGCGTCGCCGACGCGCTCGCGGCCGCCGGGGGGATCGAGGTGCTCGCGTTCCCGTTCGTCAGCGAGGCCGAGAACGCCGTATACGGGTCGGCCGACGGCTCGCCCGTGGCGAGCGTGAAGCTCGCGAACGCGCTGGACGCGACGGTGCCGTTCCTGCGTCGCTCGCTCATCCCGGGCCTCATGGGCGTCGCGCGCCGCAACCTCTCGCGGGGCTTCACCGACCTCGACGTCTACGAGCTCGGCCTCGTGTTCCTGCCGGAGGCGGGTCGCGCGTACGGCTCGGCCGAGCTCCCGGTCGGCTGGGAGCGGCCCTCCGACGACACGCTCGCCGAGCTGAACGCCGGCATCCCCGCGCAACCCCGTCACGTCGGGGTCCTGCTCGCGGGCGACGTGCAGTCGAAGCAGCCGGGCCGTGCCGCCGAGACGGCGGGCATCGCCGATGCGCTCGACGCCGTCCGCCGCATCGCGCACGCTGCGGGAGCCGAGGTCGAGTTCGCGCAGGGAGCGCACCAGGCGATGCACCCCGGCCGGACCGCCGAGGTCCGCGTCGCCGGGCAGCTCGTCGGCTACGCGGGCGAGCTGCGCCCGAAGCTCACCGCCGAGGCCGACCTGCCCCGCGTGGTCGCGGTCGCCGAGGTCGACCTCGACGCGATCATCGCGCTCGCGGGCGACGCCGTCCAGGCCGAGCCCATCGGCACGCTGCCCGCCGCCACGCAGGACCTCTCGCTCGTGGTCGCCGACGACGTGCCCGCCGCGGCCGTCGCGGACGCCGTCCGCGAGGGTGCCGGCGCACTCCTCGAGCACCTGCGGCTCGTCGACGACTACCGGGGGCAGGGCGTGCCGGCGGGTTCCAAGAGCCTCACGTTCGCCCTGCGCTTCCGCGCCGGGGACCGCACGCTGACGGCCGCGGAGGCGAGCGACGCCAAGCTCGCCGGCGCGGCGCTCGCGGGGGAGCGTCTCGGCGCGACCATCCGTGAGTAGCGGGGCCGGCACCTGACATCGACGCCCCGGCGACGCATCCGATCCGATGCCTCGCCGGGGCGTCGCGCGTGACGCGGGTCGTCGAGGTTCCGACGCGGGCCGGTCGTTCGATGGAGGACCGGCGGCGCCGCGCCGGGATCCGCCGGGCGGGACCGTTCGGCCAGGCGTACGCTGGCCCCATGGCCGAAGCGAAGACGGTCCCCACGGGGGCCTCGGTGTCGGAGTTCCTCGGCGCGGTCGAGCCCGCGGGTCGGCGGGAGGACGGCTTCGTCCTCCGCGAGCTGTTCGACCGCGTGACCGACACCGATGCGGTCATGTGGGGGCCGTCGATCGTCGGATACGGCCTGCACCACTACCGCTACGACTCGGGACGCGAGGGCGATACGCCGGTCGTCGGCTTCTCGCCGCGCAAGGCATCGATCTCGCTGTACGGCCTGCAGACGCCGGGGGCGGACGAGCTCATCGACCGGCTCGGCTCGGTCAAGGTCGGGGCCGGATGCCTCTGGGTCGGCCGTCTCTCGACGATCGACCTCGGCGTGCTGGAGTCGCTCGTCGACCGCGCCTGGGTGCGGACGCGCGGCGACGACCTCTGACCCGTCGGGCGCCATCGTTCCACGGCGCCATGCGTTCCACGGGCGCGTCATCGTTTTGCGTCGGGCGGACCCGCGGGACTAGGGTCGCTGCATGTCCACCGCCCGGCCCGCCGACGTCGCACGCGTCCTGCGTGCCGTCGTGCTGCGCGGCCGACGTCGGGGCGAGCGCCGAATCCAGGCGACTCCCGCGGCGGCCTGAGCCTGCCGCCCTGGGCGTCGCCGGAGCCGTCACCCCCGACCGATCAGCCCATAAGGTGGATTCCATGACGTTTACCGTCGCCGTCTCCGGCGCGTCCGGCTATGCGGGCGGCGAGCTGCTGCGGCTCCTCGCCGATCATCCCGAGTTCGACGTGCGGACCGTGACCGCGCACTCGAACGCGGGCCAGCCCCTCACCGCGGTCCAGCCGCACCTGCGCAGCTACACGCACCTCACGCTCAAGGAGACCTCGGCCGATACCCTCGCCGGCCACGACGTCGTGTTCCTCGCGCTCCCGCACGGCGCGTCGGGCGCGATCGCCGCACAGCTCCCCGCGGACACGCTCGTCATCGACTGCGGCGCCGACCACCGGCTCGAGGACGCCGGCGACTGGGCGGCGTTCTACGGCGGCGACTTCCACGGCGCGTGGGAATACGGCGTGCCCGAACTGCCGCGCATGTCGGGCACGCAGCGCACCCGGCTGGCTCGCACGAGGCGCATCGCCGCGCCGGGCTGCAACGCCTCGACGGTCGCGCTCTCGCTCGCGCCGGGCATCCGCGCCGGCGTCATCGAGGATGCCGACCTCGTGTCGGTGCTCGCGGTCGGTCCGTCGGGCGCCGGGCGGGCGCTGAAGGCGCATCTCCTCGGCTCCGAGATCCTCGGTTCCGCGAACCCGTATGCCGTCGGCGGCACGCATCGGCACATCCCCGAGATCCAGCAGGCGCTGCGCTGGGCGGGCGCGGCCGCGCCGACGATCTCGTTCACGCCCGTGATCGTGCCGATGTCGCGCGGCATCCTCGCGACCTCGACCGCCCGGGTGGTACCGGGAACGGATGCCGCGGCCGTCCGTGCGGCCTGGGAGGACGCGTACGCGGGGGAGCCCTTCGTCCAGGTCCTCCCGAAGGGGCAGTTCCCTCGCACCGCCGACGTGCTCGGCGCGAACACCGCGCTCATCGGCCTCGCGGTCGACGAGGCGGCCGGTCGCGTCGTCGTCGTCACCGCGGTCGACAACCTGGTGAAGGGCACCGCCGGCGCCGCCATCCAGTCCGCCAACATCGCCCTCAGCCTCGCGGAGGCGACCGGCCTGCCCGTGAACGGAGTCGCACCATGAGCGTGACCGCACCCCAGGGATTCGACGCGGCGGGCATCGCGGCCGGCATCAAACGGTCCGGCGCGCTCGACCTCGCCGTGGTCGTCAATCGCGGCCCATCGAAGGCGGCCGCCGCGGTCTTCACCTCGAACCGCGCGAAGGCGAACCCCGTCCTGTGGTCCGAGCAGGTCATCCAGGACGGCACGGTCGCCGCCATCGTGCTCAACTCGGGCGGCGCGAACTGCTTCACGGGCCCCGAGGGGTTCCAGGTCACGCACCGCACGGCGGAGGCCGCGGCATCCGCCCTGGGCGTCTCGGCGGGAGACGTGCTCGTCTGCTCGACCGGGCTCATCGGCGATCAGCTCGACGGCGAGGTGCTCGAGGAGGGCGTGCTGTCCGCGGCGAACCGCCTCGCGGGCGACGACGCCGCAGGCGCCGACGCGGCGCGCGCCATCATGACGACCGACACGAAGCCGAAGACCGTCGAGGTCGTCGTCGACGGATGGCGCATCGGCGGCATGGCGAAGGGTGCGGGCATGCTCGCCCCCGGGCTCGCGACGATGCTCGTCGTGCTCACGACCGACGCGGTCGTCGAGTCTGCCGGCCTCGACGCGGCCCTCCGGCAGGCCGCACGGGTCACGTTCGACCGCCTCGATTCCGACGGCTGCATGTCGACGAACGACCAGGTCACGCTGCTCGCGTCCGGCGCGTCGGGCGTCGAGCCCGACCCGGAGACGTTCGCGGAGGCGCTCACGACCGCGTGCCGCGATCTCGCGTTGCAACTGCAGGCGGACGCCGAGGGTGCGAGCCACGACATCGCGATCGAGGTGCGCGGCGCGGTCACCGAGGAGGACGCGGTCGAGGTGGGACGCTCCGTCGCTCGCAACAACCTCTTCAAGGCGGCCGTCTTCGGCAACGATCCGAACTGGGGGCGCGTTCTCGCCGCGATCGGCACCACCTCGGCGCCCTTCGACCCGTACCTCGTCGACGTGACCATGAACGGGGTCCGTGTCTGCCACGCCGGCCGGCCCGACCGTCCGCGCGACGACGTCGATCTCACCCCGCGCGCGACGCACGTGCTCGTGGAGCTGCACGCGGGCGAGGCATCCGCCACGATCTGGACGAACGACCTGACGCACGACTACGTGCACGAGAACAGCGCGTACTCGAGCTGAGCATGAGCGAGGAGCAGATGACCCCCGACGCCGCCGTGCCCGCGACGTCCGCGCCGACCGACTCCGATGCCGACGCGCGCGCCGACGCCGCGGCCGCCGCACGCAAGGCCGGCACGCTCATCGAGGCGCTGCCGTGGCTGAAGCGGTTCCACGGCGAGACCATCGTCGTGAAGTTCGGCGGCAACGCCATGGTGAGCCCCGAGCTCCAGCGCGCGTTCGCGGAGGACATGGTCTACCTCAGGTTCGCCGGCATCCGGCCCGTGGTCGTGCACGGAGGCGGTCCGCAGATCTCGTCGATGCTCGACCGGCTCGGCATCGCGAGCGAGTTCCGTGGCGGCTACCGCGTCACGACCCCCGAGACGATGGACGTCGTGCGGATGGTGCTGTCGGGCCAGGTGAACCGCGAGCTCGTCAGCCTCATCAACGAGCACGGCCCGCTCGCCGCCGGCCTCTCCGGCGAGGACGCGGGGCTCTTCCGTGGACGCCGCCGCGGCGCGATCGTCGACGGCGTCGAGGTCGACCTCGGACTGGTCGGCGATGTCGTCGGAGTCGATCCCGAGGCGGTGCACGCGCAGGTGGACGCCGGACGCATCCCGGTCGTGTCGTCGATCGCGCCCGACCTGGACCATCCCGGCCAGTCGCTCAACGTGAACGCCGACTCCGCTGCGGCGTCGCTCGCCGTGGCGCTCGGTGCCGCGAAGCTCGTCATCCTGACCGACGTCGCCGGCCTCTACCGCGACTGGCCGAACCGCGACTCCCTCGTCTCCGAGATCGACGTGCCCGAGCTCGAGGCGCTGCTGCCGTCGCTCGAGTCGGGCATGATCCCGAAGATGACGGCGTGCCTCGAGGCCGTCGCGGGCGGCGTGCCGAAGGCCGCGATCATCGACGGACGCGTGCCCCACTCGATCCTGCTCGAGATCTTCACCCGGCAGGGCATCGGCACCGAGGTGGTGCCCGCCGCTGCGACGAGCGCTGCCGCCGACCCGACGACGGATGCCGCGTCGGGCCGCTCCGCGGGGGCGACCTCGTGACCGGAGCGAACGACTGGCGCGCGCACTACTCGCGCCGCATGATGAAGACGCTCGGGACGCCGCTCGCGAAGCTCGTCCGCGGTGAGGGCGCCTGGGTGCAGGATGACGCGGGGACCTGGTACCTCGACTTCCTCGCCGGAATCGCGGTGAACTCGCTCGGGCACGCCCACCCCGTGTTCGTCGAGGCGGTCTCGCGGCAGGCGGGCACCCTCGCCCATGTGTCGAACTACTTCGCCACCGACCCGGCACTCGCGCTCGCGGATCGGCTCGCACGTCTCTCCGGGGCGGGCGAGGCCGGGCGCGTCTGGTTCGGCAACTCCGGCGCGGAGGCGAACGAGGCCGCGTTCAAGCTCGCGCGCCTCAACAACTCGGGCGGTGCGCGTACGCGCGTGCTCGCCCTCGTCGACGCGTTCCACGGCCGGACCATGGGCTCGCTCGCGCTGACCGGCAAGCCCGCGATGCGCGACGCGTTCGAACCGCTGCCCGGCGGAGTGGCGCACATCCCGTCGACGCTCGAGGCGCTCGAAGCCGAGATCGACGAGTCGGTCGCGGCGCTGATCCTCGAGCCCATCAAGGGCGAGGCGGGCGTGCTCGAGCTGCCCGACGGCTACCTGCAGGCGGCCCGCGACCTCACGCGGCGGCACGGCGCGCTCCTGATCATCGACGAGGTGCAGACGGGTGCCGGGCGGACGGGCGAGTGGTTCGCATTCCAGCACGCGGGCATCCTGCCCGACGCGATCACCGTCGCGAAGGGCATCGGCGGCGGCATCCCGATCGGTGGGCTCATCACCTTCGGGCACGCCTCCGACCTCTTCTCCCGAGGCCAGCACGGCTCGACCTACGGCGGCAACCCGCTCTCGACGGCGGTCGCCGACGCGGTCCTCGCCGAGATCGAGCGCGCCGGGCTCGTCGAGAACGCCGCGCGCCGCGGCCACGAGCTGCGGGAGCGCGTGCTCGGCCTCGGCTCCCCGCTGGTCGCCGGGATGCGCGGGCGCGGACTGCTCGCAGGGGTCGCCCTCACCGGGCCGGTCGCAACCGACGTCTCCGCCGCGTCGATGCAGGCGGGACTCATCGTGAACGCCGCGAACGACTCCACGATCCGCATCGCCCCGCCGCTCACGATCGGCGATGCCGAGCTCGACGAGTTCACCGACCGGTTCCGCCGCGCGCTCGACGCGGTCGCCGCGACCCGGTGATCGTCCACCGACCAGGCACCCGCATCATGCCGACCATCCGACGCACGCAGACCACCCAGACCACCCCGCCCGCCCCGCGCAGAACGGAGCACGCATGACCCGCCACTTCCTCCGCGACGACGACATCACCCCCGCCGAGCAGGCCGAGATCCTCGACCTGGCGGTCCGTCTCAAGGCCGACCGCTGGGCCGAGACGCCGCTCGCCGGCCCGCAGACCGTCGCCGTCATCTTCGACAAGTCCTCGACCCGCACGCGCGTCTCCTTCGCCGTCGGCATCGCCGACCTCGGCGGCTCGCCCCTCGTCATCTCCACCGCGAACAGCCAGCTCGGCGGCAAGGAGACGCCGTCGGACACGGCGCGCGTGCTCGAGCGGATGGTGTCGGCCATCGTGTGGCGCACGTACGCGCAGTCCGGGCTCGACGAGATGGCCGCGGGGACCACCGTCCCGGTCGTGAACGCCCTGTCCGACGACTTCCACCCGTGCCAGCTGCTCGCCGACCTGCTGACGATCCGCGAGCACAAGGGCGAGCTGGCGGGCCTCACGGTCGCGTTCCTCGGCGACGGGGCGTCGAACATGGCGCAGTCGTACGTGCTCGCGGGTGCGACCGCCGGCATGCACGTGCGGGTCGCCTCGCCCGAGGAGTTCGCCCCCGCGGCATCCGTCATCGCCGACGCCGACCGCATCGCCGCCGGGACCGGGGGATCGGTCGCGCTCCACACCGACGCGGCGGAGGCCGCCGCCGGCGCCGACGTGATCGTCACCGACACGTGGGTGTCGATGGGCAAGGAGGACGAGAAGGCGCACCGCGTCGCCACGTTCGGCGCGTACACGGTCGACGCCGAGCTGATGTCGCTCGCGAAGCCCGACGCCGTCTTCATGCACTGCCTGCCCGCCGACCGGGGGTACGAGGTCGCCGCAGACGTCATCGACGGACCGCAGTCGATCATCTGGGACGAGGCGGAGAATCGCCTGCACGCGCAGAAGGCGCTGCTCGTGTGGCTCCTCGCCAGGAAGGACGCGTGAGCATGACCGAGCAGCACGGCACCAACGAGGGCTCGCTCTGGGGCGCCCGCTTCGCCGGCGGGCCGGCACCCGAACTGCAGCGGCTGTCGAAGTCGACGCAGTTCGACTGGCAGCTCGCGCCCTACGATCTCGCCGGTTCGCGCGCGCACGCTCGCGCGCTCGCCGCGGCCGGGTACCTCGACACCGAGGAGCTCACGCGCATGCTCGTCGGCCTCGACGCCCTCGAGGCGAAGTCCGTCTCGGGCGAGCTCGTCGCCGCCGAGTCCGATGAAGACGTGCACGGTGCGCTCGAGGCGGCCCTCATCGCCGAGGTCGGCCCCGAGCTCGGCGGCAAGCTGCGCGCCGGCCGCAGCCGCAACGACCAGATCGCGACGCTCGTCCGCCTCTACCTGAAGGACCACGCCGCCACGATCGGCCGCGAGCTGGTCCACCTCATCGACGCGCTCGCCTCCCAGGCCGACGCGCACCGCGACGCGATCATGCCCGGTCGCACGCACCTGCAGCACGCGCAGCCCGTGCTCCTCGCGCACCACCTGCTCGCGCACGGCTGGGCGCTCTCGCGCGACCTCGAGCGGCTCGTCGACTGGATGAAGCGCGCGGACGTCTCGCCCTACGGCGGCGGCGCGCTCGCCGGGTCGACGCTCGGCCTCGACGCGGCATCCGTCGCCAGCGACCTCGGGCTGGCGCGCCCGGCCGAGAACTCGATCGACGGCACCGCGAGCCGCGACGTCGTCGCCGAGTTCGCGTTCGTCGCCGCGATGATCGGCATCGACCTCTCCCGCATCTCGGAGGAGATCATCCTCTGGAACACGCGCGAGTTCGGCTTCGTCACCCTCGACGACGCCTACTCGACCGGGTCGTCGATCATGCCGCAGAAGAAGAACCCCGACATCGCCGAGCTCGCACGCGGCAAGTCCGGCCGGCTCATCGGCAACCTCACGGGACTGCTCGCGACCCTGAAGGCGCTGCCGCTCGCGTACAACCGCGACCTGCAGGAGGACAAGGAGCCCGTCTTCGACTCCGTCGAGACGCTCGAGGTGCTGCTGCCGGCCTTCACCGGCATGGTCGCGACGCTGACGTTCCACACCGAGCGGATGGCCGAGCTCGCACCGGCCGGGTTCTCGCTGGCGACGGATGTCGCCGAGTGGCTCGTGAAGCGACGCGTGGCGTTCCGGGACGCGCACGAGATCACCGGCGCGCTCGTCCGGTACGCCGAGGAGCACGGGCTCGAGCTGCACGAGGTCGACGACGCCGCGCTCGCGGCGATCTCCCCGCACCTCGCGCCCGAGGTCCGCGAGGTGCTCACGATCGAGGGATCGGTCGCGAGCCGCGACGGCATCGGCGGCACCGCGCCGGCTCGGGTAGAGACGCAGTTCGCGGCGCTCGCCGACCGGGTGCGCCACCTCGTGTCGTTCCTGCCCGGCGGGGACGACTGAGCCAGGACCCGGCGATGGGAACGAGCGGGCGGATGCCGCGGCCGGCGGCGCACGCGGAGCGCGCGGAGCTCGTGCGCCCCGATCGCGCGTGGTTCCGTCGCGACCCCGTCGAGCTCGCGCCGCGGCTGCTCGGCGCGGTGCTCGCGTTCGACGCCGATGAGGGCCGGGTCGCCGTGCGCCTGTCGGAGGTCGAGGCCTACCGCGGCGTCGGCGTCGACCCGGGATCGCACGCGTTCCGCGGACGGACCGCGCGTAACGCGGTCATGTTCGGCGACGGCGGGC
The DNA here is from genome assembly GCF_052748445.2 of Agromyces molybdatiresistens. Taxonomy (NCBI): domain Bacteria; kingdom Bacillati; phylum Actinomycetota; class Actinomycetes; order Micrococcales; family Microbacteriaceae; genus Agromyces; species Agromyces molybdatiresistens. Next base: position 1,730,170 of record NZ_CM188258.1, read on the forward strand.
ACCTCTACGCGTATTTCACGTACGGCATGCACGTGTGCATCAACATCGTCGCGGGCGTGCCCGGCACGTCCGCAGGCGTCCTGCTCCGCGGGGGCACCGTCGTCGACGGGCTCGACCTGGCGCGGTCGCGGCGCCCGCGTTCCACGGATCGCGACCTCGCACGTGGGCCGGCACGCCTCGCGCAGGCGCTCGGCGTGCCGCTCGCCGCGAACGGCTCGGACCTGCTCGCGCCGCCGTTCGCGCTCGAGGTCCCGGCGGGACCGCTCGCGCATGCGACGGGTCCGCGCACGGGCATCAGCGGCGCCGGCGGCGCGGAGGCGTACCCGTGGCGGTTCTGGCTGCCGGGCGATCCGGGCGTCTCGGCCTACCGGCGCCATCCGAAGTCGCACTGACCGCCGGGGGAGCGCGGCCGCCCGGGCGGCGACTCAGCGGATCGAGACGTGCACGGCGAGCGCCGCGGCGCACGCCCAGATGAGGCTCGCGAACGTGCCGATGATGAACCGCTCGCGGGCCTCGGGTGCCTCGAGTTCGGTGAAACGACCCACGCCCTTCACTGCCACGACGATCGCGAGCCCCTCGGGGAAGCCCGCGATGATCGTGCCCGCGGCGGCGAGCCGCTCGAGCACGCCGATCGTGAGGCCGCCCCGCAGCACCTCGCGGCGGACCGGCGCGACGCCCGCCGCGATCGCCTCGTCGGAGCGGACCGCGACGAGGATGCCGCCGTGCGCGCCGGGCGGCGTGCTGGACCCCATCGCCATCTGCAGGGCGGTCGCTGCGGCGGGGCTGCCGCCGAACACGGCGATCACCATGCCGAGGAGGCCGACGAGCGGTGCCGCGACCATGGGCACGTCGTCGGGCACGGTCGAGGCGGCGACGATCGCGAGCGCCAGGGCCCCCGCCGCCGGCCACAGGTGGATGGGTCGGGGGCGCAGGTACGCCAGGACGGAGAACACCGCCGAGGCGCCCAGCGCGACGACGATCACCGCCCATCCGACGGCCGACATCGCACCGACGACGTTCACTGGTCCTCCGCTCTCCCGGGTTCGGGCCGGGTTCGGGTCCGGGTGGCCCGGGGGTCGGGTCGAGCATAGCGACGGCCCCGGACGTGCGGGGGAGACGGCCGGGCGCGTCCCGGACCGTCGGCGGCAGACGGATGCGCCGGCCGATCAGCTGCCCGTGTCGTGCCCGTCGAGGGAGGCGATCAACCGCACGACCGCGGGTCGGGCGTCGTCGTCGGCCGACCACATCGCGGTCCGCAGGCGCTGGCTCACCGCGGCATCCGAGATGCCCAGGAGCTCGGCGGCGTGCTTCTGGGTGCGACCCGATCGCACGAGGTCGACCGCCTCCCATCCCTGCGGGGTGCGCCGGTCGCGGAGGAGCAGCAGCAGTCGGAGGATCGCCTCGACCTCGCTCGCGGGAAGCAGCCCGGCCTGGGGATCCTCCGCGCGCAATGCGAAACGCGCCTCGGCGCGCTTGGCCGCGTCGACGGCCTCTCGCGCGGCGAAGAAGGCGCCGCCGGTCGCCTTGCGGACGGCATCGGGGAGCGGCTCGCGCACGTCGCCGACCCCGAGCCCGATGCTCCAGTGCCCGTCGCGGGCGAGATGGAGCACGAGGTCGGTCGCGGTCTCGGCGTCGCCCGTGAGCACCTGCAGCTCATCGCCCGCCGTCTGGTCGACGGGGAGCTCGAGGCGCTCGCCGAATCGCTGTTGGAGTTCCCGCTGCATGGCCGCGGACCGATCGACGTCGGTGCGGCTTCCCACCTGGTCGGCGGTGACGACGTACATCGTGGCTCCTTCGGCATCCGCCCGGTGAAGGGCGAGATCTTGATCCCTCGAGATGAAGGATACAGCATTGATCAACTGCGATCAAGCTCCCAGGCTTCACAGGCTGGAATGATCGCCGCTGCTACCCTTGCACTCGTGTCAGACCCCGCGATCCTCGCCACGCAGCAGAACGACCCGTCGTTCGACGACGTCTGGGAGGAGCTCCGCTGGCGCGGGCTCGTCCACGTCTCGACCGACGAGGCCGCGCTGAAGGAACTCCTGGCCGGCGAGCCGATCACCTACTACTGCGGGTTCGACCCGACCGCTCCGAGCCTCCACCTCGGCAACCTGGTGCAGATCCTCACGCTCCGCCGCATCCAGCTCGCCGGCCACAAGCCCCTCGGCCTGGTCGGCGGATCGACGGGTCTCATCGGCGATCCGCGCCCCACCGCAGAGCGCACGCTGAACACCAAGGAGACGGTCGCCGAATGGGTCGGCCGCCTCGACGCGCAGGTGCGGCGCTTCCTCTCCGCCGAGGGCGAGAACGCGGTCCGCATGGTGAACAACCTCGACTGGACCGCAGGCCTCTCCGCGATCGACTTCCTCCGCGACATCGGCAAGCACTACCGCGTCGGCACCATGCTGAAGAAGGACGCCGTCGCCTCGCGTCTCAACTCCGACGCGGGCATCAGCTACACCGAGTTCAGCTACCAGATCCTGCAGGGCTTCGACTACCTCGAGCTGTTCCGCCAGTACGACTGCAGGCTGCAGACCGGCGGCAGCGACCAGTGGGGCAACCTCACGAGCGGCACCGACCTCATCCACCGCGTCGAGGGCGTCCACGTGCACGCGATCGGCACGCCGCTCATCACCAACTCCGACGGCACCAAGTTCGGCAAGAGCGAGGGCAACGCGATCTGGCTCGACGCCGACATGTGCAGCCCGTACCGCTTCTACCAGTTCTGGCTCAACACCGACGACGCCGACGTGATCAGCCGACTCAAGGTCTTCACCTTCCTGAGCCGCGCGCGCATCGAGGAACTCGCCGAGAAGGTCGCGAGCGAGCCGTTCCGCCGAGAGGCGCAGAAGGTGCTCGCGCACGAGGTGACGACGCTGGTCCACGGCGCGGATGCCACGGCGTCCGTCGTCGCCGCCTCCCAGGCGCTCTTCGGCCAGGGCGAGCTCGACGGGCTCGACCGCGCCACCCTCGAAGCCGCGCTCCGCGAGCTGCCGCACACCGAGACGACGGCGGATGCCACGGTCGTGCAGGTGCTCGTCGACACCGGCCTCGTGGCGAGTCTCAGCGAGGGGCGCCGCGCGATCGCGCAGGGCGGCGTCTCGGTCGACAACGTGCGGATCGACGACGAGGCGGCCGTGATCGGCGCCCGGGTCGACGGCGGCGGCATGGCGGTGCTCCGTCGCGGCAAGAAGACGCTCGCGGGCGTGTTCGTCCGGTAGTCGACGATGACGCGCGAGGCGGCGGATGGACTCCTCGCGCGAGTGTGGGCGGAACTCGGTCGCGACGCCGCCGAGCTCGAGGTGCTCGCGCCGCTGCCCGAGGTCCCGCTGCCGGCGCGGCTCGACGTGTCGTCGCTCGCCGCGGCATCCGTCGCCGCCGCGACCGCGGCCGCCTGGGCCGATGTCGCGGGGCCGGGGTCCCTGCGGCTCGACGGGCCGCGGATCGCGACCGCCTTCCAGAGCGAACGCGTCGCGCGGTTCGACGGTGCGGCACCGGCGGTGTGGTCACCGCTCTCGGGGTTCCGCCGTGCGCGAGACGGATGGGTGCGCACGCACGGCAACTACCCGCATCACGCCGCCGCGCTTCGGCGCGTGCTGGGCGTCGACGAGCAGGCGGATGCCGCGGCGATCGATGCCGCAGTGGCGAGGCGGTCGGCAGCCGAGCTCGCCGAGGCGGTGACCGGCGCCGGCGGCATGTGCGTGGTGGTGGCCGCGGAGGATCTGCGTGCGGACCACGAGCTGAGGCGACGCCCGCTCATCGAGATCTCGCGGCTCGGCGACGCCGCACCGGCTCCCGACCCTTCGCCCGTTCCCGAGCTCCCGCTCGGGGGCATCCGGGTCGTGGACCTCACGCGGGTCATCGCCGGGCCGGTCGCCACGCGGACGCTCGCCCTGCTGGGCGCGGACGTGCTGCGCATCGACCCGCCGGCGCCGGCCGAACTCGAGTGGCAGCACCTGGAGGGCGGACCGGGCAAGCGGTCGGCGCTGCTCGACGTGCGGACGGCCGCCGGCGCCGCGGACCTCGAGGACCTGCTCGCCGGGGCCGACGCCGTCGTGCTCGGCTATCGCCCCGCCGCGCTCGCGCGACTCGGTCTCGACCCGGCGGCACTCGCGGAGCGCCACCCCGGGCTCGTGATCGGGCAGTTGTCCGCGTGGGGCTTCGGCGACCGGGCGGGGGAACGGGGCGGATTCGACAGTCTCGTCCAGGCCTCATCGGGGATCGCCCTCCTCGAGGGAGAGCCGGATGCGCCCGGAGCGCTGCCCGCACAGGCGCTCGACCACGCGAGCGGATACCTGCTCGCCGCCGCGATCACCACGCTGCTCCGTCGCCGGGTCGCGCCGGGCGGGACATGGCTGGCGCGGCTGTCGCTCCGGCGCACCGCCGCAGAGCTGCTGGGATTGCCGCGGTCCGCGGAGCCGCGGCCGACCGGACTGGATGACGCCGCGCGCGATTCGCACGCCGTGACCCTGTCCGGCCAGACGGGCGCGCAACGGATCGCGGCCCCGGCGATCGCTTCGCCGAGCGGGCCCGTGGAATGGTCCCGGGCGCCGCATCGGTGGGGCGCCGACCGGCCGTCTTGGGCGGTCTGAAGCGCGACACGCCCGGGATGTGGCACCGAGTTGCAGCGCCACCCGGATCTCCGTAAAGTATTCATTCGTTGCCCCACAGGAGCGAGTGAAGCGAGAAGCTTCGCCTCCTCAAGCGGCACGATCCCGAATCCCCGATCCTCGTGCAGGGTCCCGGGTTCGAAGCATCCGGAGCAGGTCCCACGGGATCGCCGGGTGGATTGACGAACATCGCCCCGGATGATCGGTCGCCATCGGCGACCGCGAAGCGGGTGCGTCCGTTCCTTGAGAACTCAACAGCGTGCACTATGTTCAATGCCAATTTTTTGAACCCCGTGTTTTCTGCCTTTTGGTGGGGGACGGGTTTCCTTTGATTGATGGACAATTTGATGTTTTTTTGTCAGTTGTTTCTCTGTCAGTGATTGAACTTGACTGGCCTTTCGGGGTTGGTTGAACCATTTTTTTTGGAGAGTTTGATCCTGGCTCAGGACGAACGCTGGCGGCGTGCTTAACACATGCAAGTCGAACGATGAAGCCCAGCTTGCTGGGTGGATTAGTGGCGAACGGGTGAGTAACACGTGAGTAACCTGCCCTGGACTCTGGGATAACCCCGAGAAATCGGAGCTAATACCGGATAGGACCTTGAGCGGCATCGCTTGGGGTGGAAAGTTTTTTCGGTTTGGGATGGACTCGCGGCCTATCAGCTTGTTGGTGAGGTAATGGCTCACCAAGGCGTCGACGGGTAGCCGGCCTGAGAGGGTGACCGGCCACACTGGGACTGAGACACGGCCCAGACTCCTACGGGAGGCAGCAGTGGGGAATATTGCACAATGGGCGCAAGCCTGATGCAGCAACGCCGCGTGCGGGATGACGGCCTTCGGGTTGTAAACCGCTTTTAGTAAGGAAGAAGGGGGGCCTTCGGGTTTCTTGACGGTACTTGCAGAAAAAGGACCGGCTAACTACGTGCCAGCAGCCGCGGTAATACGTAGGGTCCGAGCGTTGTCCGGAATTATTGGGCGTAAAGAGCTCGTAGGCGGTTTGTCGCGTCTGCTGTGAAATCCCGAGGCTCAACCTCGGGCCTGCAGTGGGTACGGGCAGACTTGAGTGGTGTAGGGGAGACTGGAATTCCTGGTGTAGCGGTGGAATGCGCAGATATCAGGAGGAACACCGATGGCGAAGGCAGGTCTCTGGGCACTTACTGACGCTGAGGAGCGAAAGCGTGGGGAGCGAACAGGATTAGATACCCTGGTAGTCCACGCCGTAAACGTTGGGCGCTAGATGTGGGGACCTTTCCACGGTTTCCGTGTCGTAGCTAACGCATTAAGCGCCCCGCCTGGGGAGTACGGCCGCAAGGCTAAAACTCAAAGGAATTGACGGGGGCCCGCACAAGCGGCGGAGCATGCGGATTAATTCGATGCAACGCGAAGAACCTTACCAAGGCTTGACATGACCGAGAACGCCGCAGAAATGTGGAACTCTTTGGACACTCGGTTACAGGTGGTGCATGGTTGTCGTCAGCTCGTGTCGTGAGATGTTGGGTTAAGTCCCGCAACGAGCGCAACCCTCGTCGCATGTTGCCAGCACGTTATGGTGGGGACTCATGTGAGACTGCCGGGGTCAACTCGGAGGAAGGTGGGGATGACGTCAAATCATCATGCCCCTTATGTCTTGGGCTTCACGCATGCTACAATGGCCGGTACAAAGGGCTGCGATGTCGTAAGGCGGAGCGAATCCCAAAAAGCCGGTCTCAGTTCGGATTGAGGTCTGCAACTCGACCTCATGAAGTCGGAGTCGCTAGTAATCGCAGATCAGCAACGCTGCGGTGAATACGTTCCCGGGCCTTGTACACACCGCCCGTCAAGTCATGAAAGTCGGTAACACCCGAAGCCGGTGGCCTAACCCTTGTGGAGGGAGCCGTCGAAGGTGGGATCGGTGATTAGGACTAAGTCGTAACAAGGTAGCCGTACCGGAAGGTGCGGCTGGATCACCTCCTTTCTAAGGAGCATCTGGAGGCTTTCGGGCCTTCCAGGCGCCGGATCGAGCCGTTCGTGCTCGCCGGTAGCTCATGGGTGGAACATTGACATAGGCATCAGCTGCAAGGGTCTTGACCTAGTACGCCGTCCTTCGGGGTGGTTGGAACGGTGGGGGTCGGCGGGGTTGGTGCGTGCACGCTGTTGGGTCCTGAGGGACCGGACACGGCCTGGTGCCCTTCGGGGTGCGGGGTGGGGATGGTTTCCCTTCAGGCCTTCATCGAAGCCGGCGGTTGCTGGTGGGGGTGGGGGTTCTGGCCGTCTGTTGAGAACTACATAGTGGACGCGAGCATCTTAGATTCAATGTCTTCGGACGTTGGGTCACAAGGTGAGTCGCCGGTTGGGTGCCTTTCGGGGTGCCCGGTTGGCGTATTCACTGGTCAATTTCGCATCCGGGCCTTCGGGTTCGGGTGCACGAATTCGATCGAACTCATGTGATTTCAAGTTTCTAAGAGCAAACGGTGGATGCCTTGGCATCTGGAGCCGAAGAAGGACGTCGTAATCTGCGATAAGCCTCGGGGAGCTGATAAACGAGCTGTGAGCCGAGGATTTCCGAATGGGGAAACCCCGCCAGGCCCTTCGGGTGACCTGGTGACTCCCGCCTGAATGTATAGGGCGGGTAGAGGGAACGTGGGGAAGTGAAACATCTCAGTACCCACAGGAAGAGAAAACAACCGTGATTCCGTGAGTAGTGGCGAGCGAAAGCGGATGAGGCTAAACCGGTCATGTGTGATACCCGGCAGGGGTTGCATGGTCGGGGTTGTGGGACCTCTCTGGTCGATCTGCCGGTCGGCCGCGGTGACGCGTCAGGTATAGACGAATCGGTTTGAATGCCGGACCGGAGTGGGTGTGAGTCCCGTAGTCGAAATGCCTGGCGGCCCGGAGGGGGATCCCAAGTAGCACGGGGCCCGAGAAATCCCGTGTGAATCTGTCAGGACCACCTGATAAGCCTAAATACTCCCAGATGACCGATAGCGGACAAGTACCGTGAGGGAAAGGTGAAAAGTACCCCGGGAGGGGAGTGAAATAGTACCTGAAACCGTTTGCTTACAAACCGTCGGAGCCTCCTTGTTGGGGTGACGGCGTGCCTTTTGAAGAATGAGCCTGCGAGTTAGTGATCTGTGGCGAGGTTAACCCGTGTGGGGTAGCCGTAGCGAAAGCGAGTCTGAATAGGGCGTTTTAGTCGCAGGTTCTAGACCCGAAGCGAAGTGATCTATCCATGGCCAGGTTGAAGCGACGGTAAGACGTCGTGGAGGACCGAACCCACTTAGGTTGAAAACTGAGGGGATGAGCTGTGGATAGGGGTGAAAGGCCAATCAAACTTCGTGATAGCTGGTTCTCTCCGAAATGCATTTAGGTGCAGCGTTGCGTGTTTCTTGCCGGAGGTAGAGCTACTGGATGGCCGATGGGCCTCAACAGGTTACTGACGTCAGCCAAACTCCGAATGCCGGTAAGTGAGAGCGCAGCAGTGAGACGGTGGGGGATAAGCTTCATCGTCGAGAGGGAAACAACCCAGACCACCGACTAAGGTCCCTAAGCGCGTGCTAAGTGGGAAAGGATGTGGAGTTGCACAGACAACCAGGAGGTTGGCTTAGAAGCAGCCACCCTTGAAAGAGTGCGTAATAGCTCACTGGTCAAGTGATTCCGCGCCGACAATGTAACGGGGCTCAAGCACGCCACCGAAGTCGTGGCATTGCCGCATATCGATAGGCCTTCGTGGTCCAGTCGTGGTGATGGGTAGGAGAGCGTCGTGTGCCGGGTGAAGCGGCGGTGGAAACCAGCCGTGGACGGCACACGAGTGAGAATGCAGGCATGAGTAGCGAAAGACGGGTGAGAAACCCGTCCTCCGGAAGACCAAGGGTTCCAGGGTCAAGCTAATCTGCCCTGGGTAAGTCGGGACCTAAGGCGAGGCCGACAGGCGTAGTCGATGGACAACGGGTTGATATTCCCGTACCGGCGAAGAACCGCCCACACGAGATCAGGAGTGCTAAGCATCCCAAGACCTGGTGATGTCCTTCGGGACGGATCCTGGTGGCGGCGTGCGACCCCATCTGGTGGAGTGAGCGTGATAACAGGTGTGACGCAGGAAGGTAGCCCAGCCCGGGCGATGGTTGTCCCGGGGCAAGCGTGTAGGCCGAGTCGTAGGCAAATCCGCGACTCGTACAGGCTGAGACGTGATGCGGATGAAAAGTGGGTGATCCTATGCTGCCGAGAAAAGCATCGACGCGAGGTTCCAGCCGCCCGTACCCCAAACCGACTCAGGTGGTCAGGTAGAGAATACCGAGGAGATCGAGAGAATCGTGGTTAAGGAACTCGGCAAAATGCCCCCGTAACTTCGGGAGAAGGGGGGCCCGATTCGTGAAGGGACTTGCTCCTGGAGCGTTGACGGCCGCAGAGACCAGTGGGAAGCGACTGTTTACTAAAAACACAGGTCCGTGCCAAGTCGCAAGACGATGTATACGGACTGACGCCTGCCCGGTGCTGGAAGGTTAAGAGGACCGGTCAGCTCTTCGGAGCGAAGCTGAGAATTTAAGCCCCAGTAAACGGCGGTGGTAACTATAACCATCCTAAGGTAGCGAAATTCCTTGTCGGGTAAGTTCCGACCTGCACGAATGGCGTAACGACTTCCCAGCTGTCTCAACCGCGAACTCGGCGAAATTGCAGTACGAGTAAAGATGCTCGTTACGCGCAGAAGGACGGAAAGACCCCGTGACCTTTACTACAGCTTGGTATTGGTGTTCGGTGTGGCTTGTGTAGGATAGGTGGGAGACGGTGAAGCGGGCACGCCAGTGTTCGTGGAGTCATTGTTGAAATACCACTCTGGTCACTCTGGATATCTAACTTCGAACCGTGATCCGGTTCAGGGACAGTGCCTGGTGGGTAGTTTAACTGGGGCGGTTGCCTCCCAAAGAGTAACGGAGGCGCCCAAAGGTTCCCTCAACCTGGTTGGCAATCAGGTGGCGAGTGTAAGTGCACAAGGGAGCTTGACTGCGAGACTGACAGGTCGAGCAGGGACGAAAGTCGGGACTAGTGATCCGGCAGTGGCTTGTGGAAGCGCTGTCGCTCAACGGATAAAAGGTACCTCGGGGATAACAGGCTGATCTTGCCCAAGAGTCCATATCGACGGCATGGTTTGGCACCTCGATGTCGGCTCGTCGCATCCTGGGGCTGGAGTAGGTCCCAAGGGTTGGGCTGTTCGCCCATTAAAGCGGTACGCGAGCTGGGTTTAGAACGTCGTGAGACAGTTCGGTCCCTATCCTCTGCGCGCGCAGGAAATTTGAGAGGATCTGACCCTAGTACGAGAGGACCGGGTTGGACGAACCTCTGGTGTGCCAGTTGTTCCGCCAGGAGCACCGCTGGTTAGCTACGTTCGGGATGGATAACCGCTGAAAGCATCTAAGCGGGAAGCCGGCCTCAAGATGAGATTTCCATCCCCTTCGGGGGGAGAGGCTCCCAGCCAGACGACTGGGTTGATAGGCCAGATGTGGAAGCACCGCAAGGTGTGCAGCTGACTGGTACTAATACGCCGACAACTTGACAATCACCACACACACCACGTTTTCAAGGCGGTGGTGCGTGGCCAAGGTGACTCGCGTCCACTCTGTGGTTCCCAGCAGACGGAAACACACACAACTCCACACTGACACCCCCATCACACCCACCCCGAACACCACGGGCCCGGGAGTGAAGCGCGGGGTGCACCGAGACCACCAACACCCACCCCCGGGTGGAACACCGTTGGTACCAGAGTTTCGGCGGCCATAGCGCGAGGGAAACGCCCGGACACATTCCGAACCCGGAAGCTAAGACTCGCAGCGCCGATGGTACTGCAGGGGCGACCCTGTGGGAGAGTAGGACACCGCCGGACATTCATTCAGGAATGGCCACCCACAGCGTTCAACAGCGAACGCTGCCGGGTGGCCATTTCGCGTTAACGGGCTTCGCGCAGCGGCCCGCGAGTACGGTTGAGTCCGCAGGACTCCCAGGCAGGACGACAGGAAGCACCCGTGAGCGATTCCATGCACGAACCCGGCGACCGCCGGAAGGACCGAGACGACGAACGCCGCGGAGGGCGCCCGTCGCAGGGCGGTCGATCGAACGATCGTCGACCCGACGGCCCGCGTGACGGCGGTCGTTCCTACGGGTCGCGTGATGACCGTGGGGGTCAGCGTTCGTATGGTTCGCGTGATGATCGCGGTGGGGAGCGTTCGTACGGTTCGCGTGATGATCGCGGCGGGGAGCGGAAGTACGGCTCGCGCGATGATCGTGGGGGTCAGCGTTCGTACGGTTCTCGCGATGACCGTGGCGGTCAGCGTTCGTATGGTTCGCGTGATGACCGTGGCGGTCAGCGTTCGTCCGGTTCTCGTGACGATCGCGGCGGGGAGCGGAAGTACGGCTCTCGCGATGATCGTGGGGGTCAGCGTTCGTATGGTTCTCGTGACGATCGCGGCGGGGAGCGGAAGTACGGCTCTCGCGATGATCGTGGGGGTCAGCGTTCGTACGGTTCTCGCGACGACCGTGGCGGTCAGCGTTCGTATGGTTCGCGTGATGACCGTGGCGGTCAGCGTTCGTCCGGTTCTCGTGACGATCGCGGCGGCGAGCGGAAGTACGGCTCTCGCGATGATCGTGGGGGTCAGCGTTCGTCCGGTTCTCGTGACGATCGTGGCGGCGAGCGGCGGCACACGCCCCGGGGCGACGGCGAGCGCCGGTACGGCGCACGCGACGATCGAACGGGCCATGACGAGCGTCGCACGGGTCGGCCCGGCGGGTCGCGCGAGCACCGCACCGGCGGTCGCGTCGCCGGCCGTCCGGCGCAGCGTTCGACCGACCGCGAGCGCGCCCCGCGGCAGGCCACGCACGGTGCGGCGGAACTCGCCGTCCGTCCGCGGCACGACGATCCGCCGATCGCCGAGCGCATCACGCCGAAGGACCTCGACCCGGCGGCGCGTGCCGAACTGAAGACCCTCTCCAAGGAGAACGCGGAGTGGGTGGCACGACACCTGGTCGCGGCATCCGAGGCGCTCGAGGACGACCCGGCGCTCGCGCATCGGCATGCGCTCTCGGCCTCACGTCGAGCGGGCCGCATCCCCGTCGTCCGCGAGACGCTCGCGATCACGGCCTATGCGACCGGTGACTTCGCACTCGCGCTCCGCGAGCTCCGCACCTACCGTCGGATCTCGGGGAACGACGATCAGATCGCCCTCATGGTCGACAGCGAGCGCGGCGTCGGGCGCCCGGACCGCGCGCTCGAGCTCGGCCGGTCCGTCGACCGCTCGACGTTGCCGGCCGCAGTGCAGGCCGCGCTCGCGATCGCGATGTCCGGTGCGCGTCTCGACCTCGAGCAGCCCGAGCTCGCCCTCGCCGAGCTCGAGGTGCCGCAGCTCGACTCCGACCGCGCGTTCTCGTACAGTCCTGCGCTCTTCGCCGCGTACGCGGAGGTGCTCGAGGAACTCGGCCGCACCTCGGATGCCGCGCACTGGCGTGCCCTCTCAGACCGCGCCGAGGCCGCGCTCGAAGGCGCGCGCCCGGACTTCATCGAGGTCTTCGAGCTCGAGACGGACGAAGAGCCGATCGCGATCGCCCACCCCGTGGCGGATGACGCGGAGGAGGCGGATACCGCCGCAGACGACGCGCCAAGTGCTCCAGAGGGCGAGACCGAGCCCGCCGGCGGGCTCGAAGCGGACGTCGACGAGGCATCCGACCCCGCTGACGCGATCGAGCCCGAGGTCGCCGCGATCCTGGAGGAGACCGCCCACCTCGACGACGAGCCGGCCGCCCGTCCGGACGCCGACCGGGCATGAGCCCGCTCTTCGGAGCGCGGCGATCCTCGGCGACCCCGCTCGACGGTATCGACGCGGTCTTCGCCGACCTCGACGGCGTCGTCTATGCAGGGCCGCACGCCGTTCCGCACGCGGTGGAGAGCCTCAACCGGGTCGCCGAGTCGGTGCCGGTTGCGTACATCACGAACAACGCGTCGCGCAGCGACGAGCAGGTCGCCGCGCACCTGTGGTCGCTCGGGCTGTCCCCGACGCCGCGCGATGTCGTGACCTCGCCGCAGGCCGCGATGCGGCTGCTCGCGGCATCCGTCGCTCCCGGCGCCCTCGTGCTCGTCGTCGGGGGAGACGGCATCGTCACCGAGCTCGAGCGCGGCGGATACCGTGTCACGCGCTCGGCCGATGACGCTCCCGACGCAGTCATGCAGGGCTTCCATCCCGATGTCGGCTGGCGTCAGCTCGCCGAGGCCGCGTTCGCGCTGAACGCGCACGGCGGTCCGGGCGAGCCCGGCGGCATCCCGTGGATCGCGACGAACATGGACTGGACCATCCCGGTGGAGCGCGGCATCGCGCCCGGCAACGGCACCCTCGTGTCGGCGGTGCACACCGCTGCGGGCCGATTCCCCGACGTCGCCGGGAAGCCCGAGACGCCGATCTTCGACGAGGCGCGCGAGCGTTTCGATGCACAGCGCCCGCTGATGATCGGCGATCGCCTCGACACGGACATCCGCGGCGCGAACCGCGCCGGCATCGCGTCGCTCGTCGTGCTCACGGGAATCGATCGTGCGAAGCAGGTGCTGGCTGCGGATGCCGCGAGCCGACCGGATTTCATCGTGTCCGACCTGCGGCAGCTCCACGAGCCGTATCCGGAGACCGAGCGCCGGCGCGGGGCCGTGCGCGTCGGCGGTGCCGAGGTCCGGGTCGACGGACGGCGAGTGGTCGTCGAACGCGACGGCGATCCGCTCGACCTGCTGCGAGCCGCCTGCACGGCGATCTGGGAGTGCGGAACGGCGATCCACGCGCTCGACGTGCCGGAACGTCTGTACCGCTGATCGCCGGGCGTCGTCGGTGCCGCGCCGTCGGTCGCCGAGCGCCGCGGGCCGGAACCGCGCTCGGTGACGCGCCTGCGGGGGCACCGCGATGACGGCGGCAGCGGGTAGCGTGGAGCCGTGAGCACAGGAGATCTCGACACCGACGATCCGGTGGAGGCGCCGGTCGATCTCGCGGCCGAGGCCGCCGATGCGCTCTCGGCGATCGAGGCGTCACCGCTCGAGGAGCGGTCCGCCGGCTTCGACGCGCTGGCGGAGCAGCTTCGACGCGAGCTCGAGCGATCCGATCCCACTCGCTCCGCGGGCTGATCGGTGTCGATGCAGCGACTCGACGCGGCGCTCGCGGCGCGAGGACTCGCGAGGTCTCGAACGCACGCCGCAACGCTCATCGCCGACGGCGTCGTGCGGGTCGACGGCGAGCCGATCACGAAGGCCTCGCATCGCGTGAAGGATGACGCGGCCATCGAGGTCGCGGCCGCCGACCACTACGTGAGCCGCGCCGCGCACAAGCTCATCGCGGCGCTCGACGCCTTCGAGGTCCGGCCCGACGGGCGCATCGTGCTCGACGCCGGCGCCTCCACGGGCGGGTTCACGCAGGTGCTGCTCGAGCGGGGGGCGGCGACGGTGCTGGCGGTCGACGTCGGGCACGGCCAGCTCGCCCCGGAGCTGCACGGCCTGCAGGGCCTCGTGCTCGTCGAGGGCTGCAACGTTCGACACCTCGACGCACCCGGGCTCGCCCGGCTGACAGGCGTGGACGACCCGCCGAGCCTCGTGACCGCCGACCTCTCCTTCATCTCTCTCACCACCGTCCTGCCGGCGCTCCGAGCGACCGCGGCCCCGGACGCCGAGTTCGTGCTGCTCGTGAAGCCGCAGTTCGAGGTCGGTCGCAGCGGCACCCGCGAGGGCGTGGTGCGCGACCCTGCGGCGCGCGGCGACGCCGTCATGAACGTACTCTGGGCGGCGCACGACCTCGGCCTGCGCACAGCCGGCGTCCTGTCCTCCCCGATCGCCGGAACGCATGGGAATCGCGAGGTCCTGGTCCTCCTCAGCCCGACGCGCGGCGCCGATCCGTCAGAATGGTCCAGTCAGGTCCGACGAGCGACGGGAGGCGTCACGGCGTGAGCGATGCACGGCATTTCCTCGTGGTTTCCCACACCGGTCGGTCGTCCGCCCTCGATGCGACGGCCGACGTATGCGGTCAGCTCGTCGCAGCCGGTGCAGTGCCCGTCGTGGCCGCCGAGCAATGGCACGACGTGATGACGGCGCTGCCCGAGCTCGAGGGCATGGTCAAGCGCTTCGAAGAGGTGTCCCCGACGCAGATCGAGCTGGTCATCGTCCTCGGCGGCGACGGCACGATCCTCCGTGCGGCCGAGCTCACGCGCGACCACCCGGTTCCGCTGCTCGGCGTCAACCTCGGCCACGTCGGCTTCCTCGCGGAGAGCGAACGCGACGACCTCGGCTACACCGTGGGGCGCGCGCTCGCGCGCGACTACACGGTGGAGGAGCGCATGACGCTCTCCGTGCGCGCCAAGGTCCGCGACGAGGTCGTCTACGAGGGGTGGGCGCTGAACGAGGCCACCGTCGAGAAGGCCGAGCGCGAGCGCATGCTCGAGGTCGTCATCGAGGTCGATCGCCGACCGTTGTCGTCCTTCGGGTGCGACGGCGTCGTCATGTCGACGCCGACCGGTTCCACGGCGTACTCCTTCTCCGCCGGCGGCCCGGTCGTCTGGCCGGCCGTCGAGGCGCTGCTGCTCGTCCCGCTCAGCGCGCACGCGCTCTTCGCGCGCCCGCTCGTCGTCGGCCCCGACTCGTCGCTCGCGGTCGAGGTCCTGCAGCGCACCGAGGCCGCCGCGGTGATCTGGTGCGACGGAAGGCGGATGTTCGAGCTCCCGCCGGGCGCGCGCGTCATCGTCCGGCGGTCCTCGGTGCCCGTGCGCCTCGCGAGGCTGCACCAGGCGCCGTTCACCGACCGGCTCGTGAACAAGTTCCAGCTTCCCGTGACGGGATGGAGGGGGCCGGTCGCCGGTGATTGAGGAACTCGGAATCCGCGACCTCGGGGTCATCGCCGAGGCGACCCTGCCGCTCGGTCCCGGCTTCACCGCGGTGACGGGCGAGACGGGGGCGGGCAAGACCATGGTCGTCACCGCGCTCGGGCTGCTGCTCGGGGCGCGGTCCGACGCCGGTACCGTCCGATCGGGCGCGAAGCAGGCGTGGGTCGAGGGTCGCTGGCTGCTCGACGACCCGGCACCCGTCGCCGAGCGCGTGGCCGACGCGGGCGGCGAGATCGACGCCGGCGAGCTGCTCCTCGGCCGTTCCGTCTCCGCCGAGGGGCGCAGCCGGGCGATCGTCGGCGGCCGCAGCGCACCGGTGGGCGTGCTCGCGGAGCTGGCCGACCACCTCGTCGTCGTGCACGGCCAGGCCGACCAGCAGCGGCTCCGATCGGCCACCGCGCAGCGCGAGGCACTCGACCGGTTCGCCGGGCCCGGGCTCGCGGACGTGCTCGCCGACTACCGCGCCGCCTACCGCGCGTGGCGCGCCGAGGCCGACGAACTCCGCTCGCTGCGGGAGCACCACGACGAGCGGCTCCGCGAGGGCGACGAGCTGCGCGTCGCGCTCGACGAACTCGAGCGGGCCGATCCGCAGCCCGGCGAAGACGAGGCGCTGCAGGAGCGCGCCGATCGACTGACGAACCTCGAGGACCTCCGCCTCGCCGCGGCGCAGGCGCGGGAGCTCATCTCCGCCGAGGCTGCCGGCGACGACACGCCCGACGCCATCACGCTCGTCGAGTCCGCGCGGCGGCACGTCGATCGCGTGGTCGCCCACGACGCGGCGCTCGCTCCGATCGCCGAGGCGGTCGCGAGCGCAGGCTTCGCCCTCGCGGATGCGGCGACCGAGCTCTCCGGGTACTTGGCCGGACTCGACGCCGACGGCGCGGCGGAACTCGAAGCCGTGCAAGAACGTCGCGCCGTCCTCGCGAGCCTCGCGCGACGGCACGGGAGCATCGAGGCGGCGCTCGCGTTCCGCCACGACGGCGGGCTCCGGCTCGTCGAACTCGACGGCGACGACGACCGGATCGAGGTGCTCGAGCGAGCGGTCGAGCAGCGCGCCGCCGAGGTCGACGCGCTCGCCGACCGCATCAGCGCCATCCGGTCCGATGCGGCATCACGCCTCGCAACCGCGGTGACGGCCGAGCTCGCCGCGCTCGCGATGCCCGACGCCGAACTGACCGTCACCGTCGAGCCGCTCGGCGAGCCCACCTCGCACGGCCGCGATCAGGTCTCGATCCTCCTCCGACCGCACCCGGGCACCGAACCCCGGCCCGTGGCGAAGGGCGCTTCGGGCGGCGAGCTGTCGCGGGTGATGCTCGCGATCGAGGTCGTCATCGCGGGCGCCGATCCCGTGCCGACGTTCGTCTTCGACGAGGTCGACGCGGGCGTCGGCGGCGCCGCGGCGATCGAGATCGGCCGCCGCCTCGCCCGGCTCGCCGAGCGCTCCCAGGTCATCGTGGTGACGCACCTCGCCCAGGTCGCGGCGTTCGCGTCGAACCACCTGAGCGTGGTCAAGGGCACCGACGGGCGCGTCACCGCTTCGAGCGTGCGGCAGCTCGAGGGTCCGGAGCGCGAGGCCGAGATGGCACGGTTGCTCTCCGGACTCGCCGACTCGGAGTCGGGTCTCGCGCATGCGCGCGAACTGCTCGAGATCGCCGAGGCCGACGCGGCCTGAGCGACACGCCCGGGCCGGTGCCCACTCCGCGGCGGATCGGAGCCCGATTCCCGCGTCGATCCGCGGGACGCGACATCCGTCGTCGTCGATTCGGGACGGGTTCGGGCCATTCCCAGCCGGGAGTCGGATAGGCTATAAGCCCGTGGTGGATGATCGCGGCGCAGACATTTCGAACCCTGAACTCACGAACGGCGTGACCAAGCACATCTTCGTGACCGGTGGTGTCGTTTCCTCTCTGGGCAAGGGCCTGACGGCGGCAAGCCTCGGCAACCTGCTCACGGCTCGGGGCCTGCGGGTGGTGATGCAGAAGCTCGATCCGTACCTCAACGTCGACCCGGGCACCATGAACCCGTTCCAGCACGGCGAGGTCTTCGTCACCGACGACGGCGCCGAGACCGACCTCGACATCGGCCACTACGAGCGGTTCCTCGACATCAACCTGTCGCAGGCCGCCAACGTCACGACCGGCCAGATCTACTCGACCGTGATCGCCAAGGAGCGCCGCGGCGAGTACCTCGGCGACACCGTCCAGGTGATTCCGCACATCACCGACGAGATCAAGCGCCGCATGCGCCTCCAGGCGAGCGAGTCGCCCAAGCCCGACGTCATCATCACCGAGATCGGCGGCACGGTCGGCGACATCGAGTCGCAGCCGTTCATCGAGTCCGCGCGCCAGGTGCGGCACGAACTCGGCCGCAAGAACGTCTTCTTCGTCCACGTCTCGCTCGTGCCGTTCATGGGCGCCTCCGGGGAGCAGAAGACCAAGCCCACCCAGCACTCGGTCGCCGCGCTCCGCTCCATCGGCATCCAGCCCGACGCGCTCGTGCTCCGCAGCGACCGCCCGGTCACCGAGGCGAACAAGCGCAAGATCGCGCTCATGTGCGACGTCGACGAGGCGGCCGTGGTCAACGCCGTCGACGTGCCCTCGATCTACGACATCCCCACCATGCTGCACGAGCAGGGCCTCGACGCGTACCTGATCGAGGCCCTCGGCCTCGACGACAGGGCCGCGGACGTCGACTGGTCGGCGTGGGCCGACCTGCTCCGCGTGGTGCACGATCCGGCGCACGAGGTCACCATCGGACTCGTCGGCAAGTACATCGACCTGCCCGACGCGTACCTCTCGGTCACGGAGGCGCTCCGCGCCGGCGGGTTCGCGAACGACACCAAGGTCAACATCGAGTGGATCCCCTCCGACGCGTGCCGCACCCCCGAGGGCGCGAAGGAGAAGCTGTCGCACCTCGACGGCATCTGCGTGCCCGGCGGGTTCGGCGTGCGCGGCATCGAGGGCAAGCTCGGAGCGCTGCACTTCGCGCGCGAGAACGGCATCCCGACGCTCGGTCTCTGCCTCGGCCTGCAGTGCATGGTGATCGAGTACTCGCGGAACGTCGCCGGACTGCCCGGAGCGTCGTCGAGCGAGTTCGACCCGGACACCGAGTTTCCGGTCATCGCGACCATGGAGGAGCAGGTCGAGATCATCGCCGGCGGCGACCTCGGCGGCACGATGCGCCTCGGGCTCTACCCCGCCGCACTCGACGAGGGGTCGATCGTCGCCGAGCTCTACGGCGCGAACGAGGTGTCCGAGCGGCACCGCCACCGGTACGAGGTGAACAACGCCTACCGCGACCGCATCGCGGAGGCGGGACTGGTCTTCTCCGGGATGTCGCCGAGCCGCCACCTCGTCGAGTTCGTCGAGCTCCCGCGCGACGTGCACCCGTTCTACGTCGCCACGCAGGCGCACCCCGAGCTGCGCAGCCGCCCGAACGACGCGCACCCGCTGTTCCGGGGCCTGGTCGGCGCGGCGCTCGAGCGGCGCCAGGCGAGCCTGCTCTTCGACGACGTCGAGAGCGCCTGACGTGACGGACGAGGTCGGCCGGACGGCGGACCGCACCGCCGTCCGGACCGGAGCGGAGCTCGTCGACGAGTACGTCGACCTCCCGGTCCTCGAGCGCGAGACCGTGTTCGAGGGCCGGATCTGGGACGTGCGCCGCGACACCCTGGAGTACGGGCCCGAGGGCGCCCGGATCGTGCGCGAGTACGTCGCGCACCCGGGTGCCGTCGCGATCCTCGCGATCGACGACGACGATCGGGTCCTCGTCATCAAGCAGTACCGCCAGCCCGTCCGCGCCCGCGACTGGGAGATCCCGGCGGGCCTCCTCGACGTCGCCCACGAACCGCCCCTCGAGGCGGCCCGGCGCGAACTCGCGGAGGAGGCCGACCTCGTGGCATCCGACTGGGCCGTGCTCGCCGACTACTTCACGACGCCGGGCGGGAGCGACGAGGCGATCCGCATCTTCCTCGCGCGCGGGCTGGCGGCGGCGCCGGAGGCGCATGCCCGCGAGGACGAGGAGGCCGACATGGAGCTGCGGTGGGTCGCGCTCGACGACTGCGTCGACGCCGTCCTCGCACGGCACGTCGGCAATCCGTCGTTGACGGTCGGCGTGCTCGCGGCCTCCGCGGCACGGGCCCGCGGCTGGGCGACGCTCGCATCCGCCGACGCGTCGTGGCCGGCGCACCCGAGCCAGAGGCCGGACGCCGGGTGAGCTCGCGCGCGGTCGACGACTACCTGCGGCACCTGACCGTGGAACGGGGACTCGCGCGCAACAGCCTGGCGTCGTACCGGCGCGACCTCGCGATCTACGCGGACTGGCTCGATCGCGCGGGCCTCGCCGGCCCCGAGGCCGTCGCCGAGACGGACCTGCCCGGGTTCGTCCGCTACCTCGGCGCCGAGCGCGAGCCGACGCTCGCGGTCTCGTCGATCGCACGCGTGCTCTCCGCGGTGCGTGGGCTGCATCGCTTCCTCGCCGAGGAGGGGCGAACGCCGACCGACCCGGCGAAGGACCTGCGCCCGCCGAAGCTGCCGATGCGGCTGCCCAAGGCGATCCCGGTCGAGGACGTCGCCGCGATCATCGAGGCGGCGGGCGTCGGCGACGAGGTGACCGCACTGCGCGACACGGCGCTCCTCGAACTGCTCTACGCGACCGGCGCGCGCGTCTCCGAGGCGACGGCGCTCAACGTGGACGACCTCGTCGACGAGGACGTCGTGCGGCTCTTCGGCAAGGGCGGCATTGAGCGCATCGTGCCGGTCGGCAGCTACGCGCAGGCCGCGCTCGACGCGTACCTCGTGCGTGCCCGGCCGGTGCTCTCCGCGCGCGGGAGTGCGACCCCCGCGCTCTTCCTCGGCGTCCGCGGCAGGCGGATGTCGCGACAGGCCGTGTGGCAGGTGCTGCAGGATGCCGCGGAGCGGGCCGGGATCGCGGCATCCGTCTCGCCGCACACGCTGCGGCACTCGTTCGCGACGCACCTGCTCGCGGGCGGAGCCGACGTCCGGGTCGTCCAGGAGCTCCTCGGGCACGCCTCGGTCGCCACCACCCAGATCTACACGCTGGTCACGGCCGATACACTCCGTGAGATGTACACGGTCGCCCACCCTCGTGCTCGTTAGAATCGACCAAGCATTCCGGAATCGACGGGGAGAGAGAGCCGCACCGTGACCTACGAACACGACCCGGCGGACGGCACCGCCACGCTGGAGTCGTCGGACCTCGGTCCCACCGGTCGCCCGCTGCGCGAGTTCCCCGAGCCCACCCCCCTGCGCTCGCACGGACCCGCCCGCATCATCGCGCTCTGCAACCAGAAGGGCGGCGTCGGCAAGACGACGACGACCATCAACCTGGGCGCGGCGCTCGCCGAGTACGGTCGTCGCGTGCTCGCCGTCGACTTCGACCCGCAGGGCGCCCTGTCGGCCGGCCTCGGGGTGCCGACGCACGACGTGCCCACGATCTACGACCTGCTGCTGTCGCGGAACGTCTCGCCGTCCGACGCGATCCAGCGCACCGGCGTCGAGGGGCTCGACGTGATCCCGGCCAACATCGACCTGTCCGCCGCCGAGGTTCACCTCGTCACCGAGGTCGCGCGCGAGCAGATCCTCGCGGGCGTGCTCCGCAAGGTGTCGGCCGACTACGACGTGATCCTGATCGACTGCCAGCCCTCGCTCGGCCTGCTCACCGTCAACGCGCTCACCGCGAGCCACGGCGTGGTCATCCCGCTCGAATGCGAGTACTTCGCGCTGCGCGGCGTGGCGCTGCTCATCGAGACGATCGACAAGGTGCGCGACCGGCTGAACCCGGCGATCACGCTCGACGGGATCCTGGCGACGATGTACGACGCGCGCACGCTGCACTCCCGTGAGGTGCTCGAGCGCGTCGTCGACGCGTTCGACGACCGGGTGCTCGAGACCGTGATCACGCGAACGGTGAAGTTCCCGGATGCCACCGTCGCCGCGACGCCGATCACCGAGTTCGCGCCCGACCACCCCGCCTCGCGGGCGTACCGTCAGCTCGCGAGGGAGCTGGTCGACCGTGGCGCGGTCGCCTGAGCCGAGGGCGGCGGCGACGATCACCCCGGCGGATGGGACGGGCGAGGCGCCCGAGGGTGCCGCGCCGCCGGATCCGCCCGCCGATGCGCCCGCCTCGCATGGCGGCGCTGCAGCATCGCCGGGCGACGGCACCGAGCCGGGCTTCCGCGTCGCGCTCGCGAACTTCGAGGGCCCGTTCGACCTGCTGCTCTCGCTCATCGCCAAGCACGAGCTCGACATCACCGAGGTGTCGCTGTCGGCGGTGACCGACGAGTTCATCTCCTACCTGCGCGCGATCGAGACCGACGAGGACCTCGACCGCGCGAGCGAGTTCCTCGTCGTCGCGGCGACCCTGCTCGACCTCAAGGTGGCCGGGCTGCTCCCGCAGGGCGAGCTCGTCGACGCCGAGGACGTCGCGCTCCTCGAGGCGCGCGACCTGCTCTTCGCCCGGCTGCTGCAGTACCGGGCCTTCAAGGAGGCTGCGCGCTGGTTCGGCGGGCGCATCGCGGTCGAGTCGCTGCGCCACGCACGCTCCGTGAAGCTCGAGGAGCGGTTCCGACAGCGTGCCCCCGAGCTCCGCTGGACGCTCGGGCCCGACGACTTCGCCGCGCTGGCGACGCTCGCCCTCACCCCGCGCGAGCTGCCGACGGTCGGCCTCGACCACCTGCACGCGCCGCTCGTCTCGATCCGCGAACAGGCCGCGCACGTCGTGGCGGTGCTCCGCCGCGGCGAGCCGGTGACGTTCCGTCGGCTCATCGCGGGCGTCGACCGGCCCGGCGTCGTCGTCGCGCGGTTCCTCGCCGTGCTCGAGCTGTATCGGCACTCCGCGATCGGGTTCGAGCAGCTCGAACCGCTCGGGGAACTGACGCTGCGCTGGGCGGCGAACGAGAACTGGTCCGACGACCGACTGGACAGCCTGGGAGCCGACTATGACGAATGACCCGAGCGAAACGGATGCCGCCCTGCCGGCGCGCGACGACGTGAGCACGGATGCCGCGGCAGCCGCCGCCGCGGACACGGCGGCCACCGGCCCCGAGGTCTCGATCTCGACCCCGCTCGACGTTCCCGGGCAGCCGCGCCTCGACCTCGACCGCGCGATCGAGGCGCTGCTGTTCATCGCCGACGAACCGCAGGGGCTCGTGCACCTCGCGGCCGCCGTCGCGCGTCCGATCGCGGAGGTCAAGGCGTCGCTCGCGCGTCTCGTCGCGGACTACGACGGCGGAGCGCCCTCGGGCGAGCCGCGCACGGACACGGGGGAGCAGCCGGTGGCCGGAGGCATCCGTCGCGCCTTCGAACTGCGCGAGGTGGGCGGCGGCTGGCGATTCTATGCGCGCACCGAGTACGACGCGCTCATCACCGACGCCGTGCTCGCGCAGACCTCGACGAAGCTGTCGCAGGCCGCGCTCGAGACGCTCGCCGTCATCGCCTACAAGCAGCCGATCTCGCGTTCGTCGATCGCGTCGATCCGGGCCGTGAACGTCGACTCGGTCGTCCGGACCCTGTACGGCCGCGGCCTCATCACCGAGGTCGACACCGACGAGGAGACCGGCGCGATCCTGTACGGCACCACCGACCTGCTGCTCACGAACCTCGGCATCGCGTCGCTCGACGACCTGCCGCCGATCTCGCCGCTGCTCGACGGCGGCCAGGAGGGATTCGAACGTGACCTCGTCTGACCCGAGCGGAAGAAGGGACGCGGAGCGCCGGGGCGCCGAGCGCGGGGACGACGCCCCCGAGGGTGTGCGCCTGCAGAAGGTGCTCGCCGCGGCCGGCGTCGCGAGCCGCCGCGTCGTCGAGAACCTCATCGTCGAGGGGCGCATCGAGGTGAACGGTCGGGTCGTCACCGAGCTCGGCCGGCGCATCGACCCGCTCACCGACAAGGTCGCGGTGGACGGCACCGCGATCCAGCTCGACCAGGACAAGCGCTACTTCATGCTGAACAAGCCGCGCGGCGTCGTCTCGACCATGCGCGACGAGCAGGGCCGGCCCGACCTCCGGCAGTTCACCGACCCGCTCGACGTCCGAGTGTTCAACGTCGGCCGACTCGACGGCGACACGAGCGGGCTGCTCCTGCTCACCAACGACGGCGAGCTCGCGCACGTGCTCGCGCACCCGTCGTTCGGCGTCGAGAAGACCTACATCGCGAAGGTGGCCGGGCGGATGACGCCGCAGACGCTGCAGCGACTCAAGCGCGGCGTCGATCTCGAGGACGGTCCCATCCACGCCGACCGCGCCAAGATCCTGCAGGCCCGGGGAGACCAGCGGCACACCATGGTCGAGGTCACGCTGCACTCGGGGCGCAATCGGATCGTGCGCCGGATGCTCGAGGCCGTCGGGCACCCGGTCGTCGAGCTCGTGCGCCGCCAGTTCGGGCCGCTGCACCTCGGAACCCTGAAGTCGGGTGCGGTGCGCGAGTTGACTAGAGTCGAACTCGGCCAGCTGCTCACCATCGTGCGCGCGGCGGACGCCGAGCGGAAGGGGAACGGGTAGGTGGTCGAGTCACGGCTCATCGGACCGGTGCGCGTGGTCGGCGCCGGCCTGCTCGGCACGAGCGTCGCGCTCGGACTGCGTGCGCGCGGCATCGACGTGATCCTCGCCGACGCCTCGCCCACGCACGTCGCGATCGCCGTCGACCTCGGTGCGGGTCGTCCGGCAGAGCCCGACGACGCGCCGCAGCTCATCGTGGTCGCCGTGCCGCCGGATGTCACGGCCACCGTCGTCGCGGCCGAGCTCGCCGCATTCGCCGAGGCGATCGTGACGGATGTCGCGAGCGTCAAGGCCGGCATCCTCGCCGATCTCGAGGCCGCGGGCGCCGACGTCTCGCGGTACGTCGGCTCGCACCCGCTCGCCGGTCGCGAGCGCGGGGGACCCCTCGCCGCGCGGGCCGACCTCTTCGCCGGTCGGCCGTGGGTGGTGGCCGCGCACGACGAGATCAGCTACCGGCGCGCGAGCGCGATCGATGACCTCATCCTCGACCTGGGGGCGACGCTCGTCGAGATGACGCCGGAGGAGCACGACGCCGGCGTCGCGCTCATCTCGCACGTGCCGCAGGTCGTTTCGAGCATCATGGCGCGGCGGTTCATCGACGCGCCGAACGCGGCTCTGGGCCTCGCCGGACAGGGCGTGCGCGACGTGACCCGCGTGGCCGCCAGCGATCCCGACCTCTGGGTGCAGATCCTCGGTGCGAACGCGTCACCCGTCCGCGACATCCTCGTGGCCTACCGCGAGGACCTCGATCGCTTCATCGATGCGCTCGCCGACCCGGTCGCGCCGGGCGCGCGCCGTCGCGTCGCGGAGGAGCTCGCCGGCGGGAACACCGGCGTCGCACGACTGCCCGGCAAGCACGGCACCGACAAGCGGTTCACGACGATCGTCGTCATGATCGACGACCGCCCCGGGCAGCTCGCCCGCCTCCTCGCCGAGATCGGGGAGATCGGCGTGAACCTCGAGGACCTCCGCCTCGAGCACTCGCCGGGCCGCCAGGTCGGCCTCGCCGAGGTGCAGGTGGTGCCCGAGGCCGCCGACCGACTGACCACCGAGCTGGCCGCACGCGGCTGGCGGATCGCAGGATGACCATGCAGCACGCCCCCGTCCACCCCGTCGTCGTCGCCATCGACGGCCCCGCCGGAAGCGGCAAGTCGAGCGTCTCGAAGGAGGTCGCCCGTCGGCTCGGCTGGGGCTTCCTCGACACGGGCGCCGCATACCGGGCGCTCGCCTGGCACGCGACGGCGTCCGGCGTCGACACGGCGGACGCGGCATCCGTCGTCTCGTGCCTCGACTCGTTCGACTACCGGATCGGCACCGACCCCACCGGCTACGCCGTGCACGTCGGTGCGACCGATGTCACGCAGGCGATCCGCGAGCCCGGCATCTCGGGCATCGTGAGCCACGTGGCGCGCGTGCCCGAGGTGCGCGCGCACCTGATCGAGCTGTTCCGGGCCGTCATGGCGGCCGAGGGGCGCGAGGGGATCGTGGTCGAGGGCCGCGACATCACGACCGTCGTCGCGCCGGACGCGCCCGTGCGCATCCTGCTCACCGCGTCCGAGGAGGTGCGCACGGCCCGTCGCTCGGCCGAGCTCGTCGGCCATTCGGCGGCGGCCACCGGCCGGCAGCTGCGCGCGCGCGATGCGGCCGACTCGAAGGTCGTGGACTTCATGAACGCCGCCGAGGGCGTCGTCACGGTCGACTCGACCGACCTCGACTTCGACGAGACCGTCGAGGCGGTGCTCGCCGTCATCCGGGATGCTCAGGTTCGAACTGGTTGAATAGACAGGTTGTGCGCTCGGGCGCACGGCCCCGAGACCACCCAGGAGTTGCCATGACCGATCGCGACGACGAGTTCGACGCCCCCGACGACGACCTCGCCGAGCGCCTCGCCGCCACCGACGACGACCTCGCCGAGCAGCGCGCCGCCGCCCTCCGATCCGGCCTCGAGGACTACGACCTGGAGGACGAGGACCTCGACCTCCTCGAGCTCTCCGAGGAGGGCGAGGAGGGTATCCGGTATCTCCCGGCGCTGCCGGTCATCGCGATCGTCGGTCGACCGAACGTCGGCAAGTCGGCGCTCGTGAACCGCATCCTCGGTCGCCGCGAGGCGGTCGTCGAGGACACGCCCGGCGTCACCCGCGACCGCGTCTCGTACAAGGGCGAGTGGCTCGATCGCCGCTTCACGCTCGTCGACACCGGCGGGTGGGAGCCCGACGCGAGGGGCATCGACGCCTCGGTGGCCGCCCAGGCGGAGGTCGCCATCGACCTGTCCGACGTCGTGCTCTTCGTGGTCGACGCCACGGTCGGCGCGACCGCGACCGACGAACACGTCGTGCGGCTGCTCCGCAAGACGAAGAAGCCCGTGTTCCTCGTCGCGAACAAGGTCGACGACGCGCGCCAGGAGCCCGAGGCCGCCGCGCTCTGGAACCTGGGTCTCGGCGAGCCGTACCCCGTCTCCGCACTGCACGGCCGGGGCGTCGCCGACATGCTCGACGAGGTGTTCAAGGTCCTCCCGCAGGTCTCGGCCGTCGCGAAGGACGAGTTCGGCGGTCCTCGCCGAGTCGCGATCCTCGGCCGCCCGAACGTCGGCAAGTCGAGCCTGCTCAACAAGGCCGCACGCGAGGAGCGCGTCGTCGTCAACGACCTCGCCGGCACGACGCGTGACCCGGTCGACGAGCAGATCGAGCTCGGCGGCAAGGTCTGGCGCTTCGTCGACACCGCCGGCATCCGTCGCCGCGTGCACCTGCAGCAGGGTGCCGACTTCTACGCGTCACTCCGCACCCAGGCCGCCCTCGAGAAGGCCGAGGTCGCGGTCGTGCTGCTGGATGTCTCGCAGCCGATCTCCGAGCAGGACGTCCGCATCATCGACCTCGTGCTCGAGTCGGGCCGCGCGCTCGTGCTCGCGTACAACAAGTGGGACCTCCTCGATGACGACCGGCGCCGCTACCTCGAGCGCGAGATCGAGCAGGACCTGCACCACGTCGCATGGGCGCCGCGCGTGAACATCTCCGCGAAGACCGGCCGCCACCTCGAGAAGCTCGTCCCCGCCCTGGAGGCCGCGCTCGAGTCGTGGGACACCCGCATTCCGACGGGCAAGTTCAACGCGTTCCTCACGGAACTCGTGCAGGCGCACCCGCACCCGTTGCGTGGCGGCAAGCAGCCGCGCATCCTGTTCGGCACGCAGGCGTCGACGCGCCCGCCGACGTTCGTGCTCTTCACGACCGGGTTCCTCGACCCGGGCTACCGCCGGTTCATCCAGCGGCGTCTGCGTGAGATCTACGGGTTCGTCGGCACGCCGATCCAGCTCAACATGCGCGTCCGCGAGCGTCGCCAGCGCGCGTAGCCGCGGTCGACGACGGGCCGAGCGGTGGTGCAGCGGATGCCTCGACGACGGGCACGACGCTTGCCGCGACCGATCGGCGCGCCGTGGAACTGACCGTGCGCGTGAAGCCGGGCAGTCGCCGAGGACCCCTCGTCGAGGCGACGCCCGACGACCCCGCGGCATCCGTCACGGTGCACGTGCGCGAGCGCGCGGTCGACGGGGCCGCGAACGCGGGCGTCGTGGCGGCCATCGCTGCGCACTTCGGCGTGCGCACGGGCGACGTGGAGATCCTCCGCGGGCACTCCGCGCGGATCAAGCGGGTGCGGGTCGACGGCGTGTGACCGGTTGGAGGCGCCACGCGAGCGCCTCGATCGGGCGCGGCCTGCTGAAGGCCGTCGCGACCCCAGTGGACGCGAGCACGGAGTCCGGCGGGCGAGCCGCGAGGTCGCCGAAGCCCGACGTCTCGAGGAGTTCGTCGTCGAGCTCGAGCAGCTCCGCACGAAGGAGCGGCCACGGCTCGTGCGCGTTGCGCGCCCACACCGTCCGGCCGAGGTACTGCTCGTGGAATCCCCATCGGGCGGTGAGGAAGCGCGCGAGCTCCGCGTCGGGGGCGTCCGGCCGGAGGGGTGCGCCGAGGCGGGCGCGGATCCGCGTCGACGGACCGCCCACGCCGTGGCGACGACTCCGGAAGTCGAGCTCGTGGCCCGAGGCATCCACCCGGTGCACGACCCGTGAGCTCGCCCAGTGGTACGGCAGGCCGAACGCGACGCGCGCCGCGATGACGGGGAGCAGCCGACCCGCCTCGAGGGTCCGGAAGACCACCCCGCGGTTGCCGTGGCGGTCGACCGAGTAGAGTCGCACGTTCACCTCGACGAACGTGCCGAGGCGGTGCACGGGCGGCAGCGGCGGGAAGCGGGTGTCGGCCAGCACGAACGGGATGAGTCCGACCCAGGTCGCGCCGTCCACGACGTCGGGCCGGGTCCCCGCGGGCAGCAGCGGAGCGACGCGCCCGGGAGGAACCCGCCAGTGCAGGAAGACGAGGTCGCGCCAGCGCTGCTCGACGACGATGCGACCGGGCAGCGGCGGTGCCTCGAACGGCAGTCCCTTCACGAGGCCATCATCGCGCGCCGCATGCTGGCGCCGGTAGGGCGCGGTTGACGCGCCGCGACGACACCGTCGACGATGGACCCGTGGGGGCCGATCGCGACGAGTCCGGAGCGGACGATGCCGGGACGGTCGTCGTCCTGGCGCTCACCGCCGTCCGAGATCGGTTCCATGGCTTCCTGCCCGCTGCGCTCGCGGACGAGCCGGACGCGCTGCACCAGCTCCGCACCACCGTGCGCCGGCTGCGCAGCGTCCTCGCGGCGTACGGGCCGGTGCTCGACGAGGCGGTCGTCACGGGGCTCCGGCGGCGGCTGCGCGAACTCGGCCACGAGCTCGGCACCGTCCGCGACCTCGAGGTGCGCGTGCAGGTCGCCCAGGCGGCCATCGCCGACGCCGACGACGCCGAGCGGTTCACGACCGAGGAGGAGCGCGACCGCATCCGCGGCATCCTCGTGGATGATGAACAGGTCGCGCACGACCGAGCCCACGCACGCTTCGTCGAGCGACAGGGGTTGCCGCGCGCAGCGGAGCGTCTCGACGAGCTCGATCGGGTGCTGGCCGACCCGCCGTTCACCCCGCGGGCCCGTCGCGATGCCGCGCCGGAGCTCGGGCGGCTGCTCGACCGTGAGGCGAAGCGCGCCGACAGGCGGGCGCGGCGCCTGCCGGACGAGCCGACGCTCGACGAGCTGCACGACCTCCGCAAGGCGTCCCGTCGGCTCCGCTACGCCGCCGAGGCGCTGACCGAGCCGCCGGTCGAGCTGTTCGGCGAACGGGCGGCGGACCTCGCGGACTCGGGCGACGACATCCACGACGTGCTCGGCGACCATCGCGACGAACTCCTGTTCGCCGAACACCTCCGACGCGCGGCCGCGCATGCCGCGCACGCCGGCGCGCCCGCCGAGGCGCTGCGTCAGCTCGCCGAGGACGCCGATGCGCGCGCCGCCGCACACCTCGCCGAGCTGCCCGACGAGGTCGCGGATCTCAGGAAGGCCGTGGCGGCCTGGCGCGCGGACCGGCCGACCTGACGTCGTCGCGAGCGATGCACCGACTCCTCCGAGGACGCGCGTCAGCCGTCGAGCGGATGCTGCATGACCACACGGTGCGGCTTGGGCCGCGCCACCTCGGCGAAGCCCGCGGCCTCGAACATCGACACGGTGCCGGGGAAAAGGTCGGCCGCGGGTGGCTTCGACCGAGCGGCCGGGTCGACCGCGTACGCCTCGAGCAGCGACGCGCCGTGCTCGCGCGCGGTCTCGACGGCCGCAGCCGCCAGGGCGCGACCCACGCCCCGGCGCCGGTAGGCGCGAGGCACGACGAAGCAGGTGACCGCCCAGACGGTCGGGTCGTCGAAGTCGCCGACGGGCGAGACGGATGCGACGGGGCTGTGCCGGAGTCGGTCGAGTCGGTTGCGGGGCTCGACGGCGCACCAGCCGACCGGGGTGTCGCCGTCGTAGGCGATGAGGCCGGGGCCCGTGCCCGGGGCTGCCAGCTGCTCGGCGAGCCGCCCCCTGAGCTCGTCGCGCCCGGCTCGCTCGAACTCGGCGCCGCGCAGCTTGTACCACTGGCACCAGCACGTCGCGGGATCGCCCCGCGTACCGAACACGGCCTCCACGTCGGCGAACGGCACCGTCGACGCCGAGACGACGCGGAGCGGCGTGCCGGCGGAATCGTCGGATTCGCCCTGGGACGGAACGGTGTCGACCATGGAGGCGACGCTAGCGGGAGCCTGCGACATCCGTCGACGGGGGTCTGGGCTCGAGCCGGAGCGCGCGGAGGTCCTGCGCGAGGCGGCTCAGGTCACCGGGGTCGGCCGTGAAGGGCTCGCCGAGTGCCGCCTTCCCGAGCATCGCCGCGGCCCCGGGGTGGCGCTGCTGGTAGTCGGCGAGCAATTCGGCGCGGTCGGCCTCGTCGAGGTCGACCGCGCGGGCGTCGAACCGCTGCGACCGCCAGTCGACGCGCACGCCCGGGTGTGCGAGCGCGTTCCGGTACCAGTCCGTGCGAGGACCCCGGCTCGCGACGACCCACAGCGTCGGGGGAGCGGCCGCCGATCCGGGCGCTCGCTTCACGACCTCGAGCACCGTCCGTCGCGCGACGCCGCTCGAGCGCCCGCGGGCGGTGAGCATGAGGAAGCGGCCGCCCATGAGCCATCCGAGGCGTGCACGGTAGAGCGCAGACGGGGCGCGGTAGATCCAGGCGAGCAGGGGACCGGGCTTCGTCATCGCCATGCGGCCAGACTAGGTGCCGCCGTGCCGGTTCACGTTGCTGCACCGCGGAGTTCGTGCAGTCCGGTGATAGTGAAGTAAGATCACGATATGACCGCACCGGTGACCGTGCTCGACCGACTCCTCGAGATCAGCGATCTCTTCCAGCGCGATCTCGCTCGTGAGTTCGCCGGCAGTTCCCTCACGGTGGCCCGCACGCGCGTGCTCTGGGACCTGGCGCATGAAGGCCCATCCACCCAGCACGCGCTCGCCACCCGCCTCGAGGTCAGCCCCCGGAACATCACCGGCCTGGTCGACGCGCTCGAGGCGGCCGGATACGTGACGCGGGAACCGCACCCGGGCGACCGACGGGCCTTCCTGGTGTCGCTCACACCGTCGGCCGCCGAACTGATGCGCGAGATGCAGCGCGACCACGCCGAACTCTCCGACGTACTGCTCGGCGCCGTCGCGCCGTCCGACCGTGAGGCGCTCCTGCGGGGCATCGATGCGATCGCCGAGCGACTGCACGACCTCGTCTCCGCAGCGGAAGCCGGCCGAACGGCCGCCCGGTCGGCCGGAGCCGACCGATGACCGCCGACGTGCGGCGCGCGCCGGCACCATCCGTCGCCCGTCGCGCCGGCCGCTTCGCCCTCCGCGCCCTGAGGCTGGAACTGCGGATCTACGCGAGCATCGGGCGGCTCATCACCAGGCGTCCGGCCATCGCGCGGGGCGCCGCGGGGTTCGGATATCACGCGCCCGTCATCACGATCCTGTGGATCTTCATCGTGCTCTCGGCCGTCGAGATCCCGATCCTCGACCTGATCGTGCACCGATGGCCGGTCGTGCGCATCATCGTGCTCATCGCGGGCATCTGGGGTCTCACCTGGATGATCGGGCTGCTCGCCGCGTACCTCATGCGGCCCCACACCGTGGGTCCGGAGGGCATCCGGGTGCGCGAGGGGCTCGAGACCGACGTGCTGCTCGCGTGGGACGACATCGCCTCGGTCGCCCGCGCTCGCCGTATCGACGAACCCAGGACGCCGAAGGTCACCGAGGCGGATGGCACGCGCACGCTGTCGCTCCGGATGCAGAACGAGACCGCAGTGCTGATCGAGCTCGAGCGGCCCACGCTCGTGCGCCTGCCCGGGTCGGCGCCGAAGGGCGGCGAGCAGGTGGTCGACGAGGTGCGGATCTGGGTCGACGACGTCGACGGCTTCATGGCGGCGGTGCGGCGGCACATCTGAGTCGCCTCGGCAGGAGGGGCACCGACGTGCGCGTGCGTCGTGCGCCGTCACGAGCACCCCTCCGGATGCCGCTATGATGGTCGAGTTGCCTTCGACGGAGACGCTGAGGGCATCGGGCTGTGGCGCAGCTTGGTAGCGCACTTGACTGGGGGTCAAGGGGTCGCAGGTTCAAATCCTGTCAGCCCGACCGATTCGCCCCGGTGGGATCGTCGATTCCACCGGGGTTTCGTCGTTTCCGGGGTGGGTGTCAGAACGCCGCCGACCGAATCGGACCGGAACGATCGGGTGCAGCTCGCGGCATTCAGGCAGGCTCGAAGGCGAAGGGAGCCAGCGTGATCGTCGAACTCGACCGATCACCACCTGCGACGGATGTTCTCCTCGCTCGCGGGCATGCCGCTGTCGGAGTACATCCGTCGTCGGCGCATGACGGTCGCGGCCGCGGAGGTCGCCCGGGGCGGCGACGGCCGCCGACTGGTTCCCGTCCAGACCCGTGGCGCCTCCGCCCCGGACCCTCGATCGTCGCCGTGCTCGAGCGCGCCGACGACTTCAGCACGGCGACCACCGAGCTGTGGATGCCCGTGGAGCCCGCGTAGTCCCGCCGCAACCACTCGACCCCCGGACATCGCGGTGATGCTCGCGGTCTCCGTCGAACCTGTGAGGCGCACATGTTCGGGGCGTAACGTCGGGTCATGGAGACACAGACACGAACGAGCGGCTCTGATGCCGCGACGCTGGGCCTGGGGTCGGTGCTGGTCGGTTCGCTGCCTGCTGCGCTGATGACCGATGACGCCCCGGACCGGTACACGGTGGAGGCCGTGTTCACACGCCGTCCCGAGCGGGACGAA
Organism: Agromyces molybdatiresistens; assembly: GCF_052748445.2. Taxonomy (NCBI): domain Bacteria; kingdom Bacillati; phylum Actinomycetota; class Actinomycetes; order Micrococcales; family Microbacteriaceae; genus Agromyces; species Agromyces molybdatiresistens. The sequence goes on from NZ_CM188258.1 coordinate 1,762,871, forward strand.
GTGGCGGGGATCTTGGGAAGCGAGACCCGGGAGTTCCTTGCGAACGCCGGCTACCCCACCGTCGAGGTGACGATCTCGGATCGCCGACTGGAGATCGCGAACACGAACCTTGAGGAACTGCGTGGCGGGCTCGCGAGGGTACTCGCGGACCGGCTCGCCGAGATCAGTGCGGTGGTGCGCGCTCGTGAGGACGCCTCGGAACTCCGGTTCCGGGATGCGGCCGCGAGCGAGACCATCCGCACTGCGGCGGTGGTCGCCCTCGCCGAGTCCGTCACCTTCTCGACCTCCGGCGACATCGATCCCGGAGTGGGCTCAGGGCAGGAAGCTCGCGCGACGTCCGATCGCGTCCAGATCGACGGTTGGACGGATGAAGGCGGTCACGGTACTTCCCCCCGTCCGTGACCACGGGCTCCGAGGCGCAACCGCTTGACCGCTCCTGCCGGCCCGTCAGTGCCACGAGTCACTCCGTGGGCGGCGCGTGATGCGCTCAGCCGTCCTGGCGAAGAGTCGGGGTTCCTAGGCCTTCGTGCGCTTCGCGCGCTGCCGGAGCACCCCGAAGATCACGGTGCCGACGAACAGCACGATTCCGATGATGGCCAACCAGAGCAGGCCCTCGAACACGAACCCCACGATCGACAGCACCACCCACGCCACGAGCAGGATGAGGAGAACCGTCCACATGCCCCTCACCATACGCTCAATCCGGGGCGGGTGGTGAGAGCCGGCGGCACGTAGCTCCAGGGATTCGGGCTCGCTTCGCCTCGAAGGTCCCGGCACGAGTCATGGCCGTCCTATCGTGAGGGGATGGACGTCGTGCCGGCTGCGGGAGCCGTGATCACGGATGCCGACGGGCGCGTGCTGCTCGTCCGGCGCCGTGCGGCTCCCCTTGCGAGCGCCGATACTGAGGTCGGTCGGATCGAGACGCTGATCGGGCGCGCCTTGCTGCGGCTCATCGTCCTGCCGCTCAGCGCGCTCTTCGAGTCGCCCTAGGCATGCGGCATCCGCCGAAACGCCGCAAGACCCCTTCGGTCAGATGGACCGGGTGGGGGTCTTGTCGTGTGTCACGCGGGCGGGAGGTAGAGGGGCCCCGGATGCTCGCGGTGGTGCCACACGGGAGGCCGACGCCGACGATGCGCGCGTGGCCGAGGTTCCCCTTTGAGACCAGGCGAAGCGACCTGAGGACGGCATCCTCCACTGCGGGTGGGAGCGCCCGATGAGACCTTGATCAAGTGGGTGCGCGTGACAAACCCGGTCGAGTGGACGCCGTCAGTGCTGGCGACCTTACTGAACGTCGATGCGGCCCGTTGCCCTGAACTCCTCGCGGCGGCTGGCTATCACCGTGTGACTTCGAGCGGCGAGTACTGGATCCGCGATTCGTCGCATGATCCAGCGCCTTGGACTTCCGGGGTCATGGGGACGGTGACCGCGCTGAAAGGACAAGCGCGCGGCCACCGTCCCGGGGCCCCCTTCGATCGCAACCGAACTCAGGTTCCAGGTCACCGTCGACGTCGAGCCCGAGGCTGCCGAGGGGAGCGAGCTCACCTACCTGCACGGGGTGGCACTCGACGAGACGACGCCCGTGCCCGACGATCTCGAGCGGATCGAGGTCGAACCGGGAACCTGGGTCGTGTTCCGCAGCTCGGGGCCCTCACCCGGCCGCACTGCAGGCGACCGGGGCGGCGACGGCCGCCGACTGGTTCCCGTCCAGACCCGTGGCGCCTCCGCCCCGGACCCTCGATCGTCGCCGTGCTCGAGCGCGCCGACGACTTCAGCACGGCGACCACCGAGCTGTGGATGCCCGTGGAGCCCGCGTAGCGCGCCGGACCGTCGTTGCGTGAAATCCTCTGCAGAGCGCCCGGGGTGGACGACTCAGTCCGCGGTGAGGGCGTCGCAGGCGCGCTCGGTCTGCCAGTCGCCCCGGAATCGCGGTTCCCTGACGAGCTCGCCGGTGTCGAGGTCGATGGTCAGCACGCCGGCGTAGTCGAACGGCAGCTGCCCGACGATGCTCACGGTGAGGGTGCCGCCCGGCGACTCCTTCACCACGTCGGCGCCCACGTCTCGGAAGCGGTAGCTGCCGTACTCGGAGGTCGCGATGAGCGAGATGTTCACCGTGTCGACGGCACGGAGGTTCCCCTCGTCACCGAACGAACGCAGGATTCGGACCCCGCTGTACGTGACGGTGACGTCCACCCCGCACGCCTCGGTCAGGTACTCGTCGGGAACCGTGCCCCCGAACGTGATTCGTTCGGAGGTGGGAGGGTCAGCGACCGCAGGCGCTGCCGGGGCGAGGAGCGCCGCGGTGGCGACGGCGGTGGCGAGAACGGCGGATCGATGCATCTGGTCCCCCTATGGTGAGGATCTATCAGTTGTGCACATCTCAGCACCGCCGCGCGGTGCGCGGCAACGCCCCTACGCCCCCAGTCCGGGGGCGATCCTGCACCGGACCGTATCGTGAGGGGATGGACGTCGTGCCGGCTGCGGGAGCCGTGATCACGGATGCCGACGGGCGCGTGCTGCTCGTCCGGCGCCGTGCGGCTCCCCAGCGGGGCCGCTGGTCGGTGCCGGGCGGCCGGCTGGAACCGGGGGAGTCCTTCGCGGATGCCGCGGCCCGCGAGGTCCTCGAGGAGACCGGACTGCGGGTCACGGTGAGGCGGGAGCTGTGGAGCCTGCGACTTCCGACCGGTGACGGCCGCGAGTTCGAGATCCGTGACTTCGAGGCCGCCGTCGTCGGCGGCGCGCTCGCCGCGGCCGACGACGCCGCCGACGCGCGCTGGTTCGCGCCCGGCGACCTCTACCGCGTCCGGCTCACCACGCACCTGCTCGATCACCTGCGCCGCGCCGGGATCCTCGACCCGCTGCCGTACGTCGACGAGCACGAGGTCGAGGCGGCTGCGAGCCGGCGCGCGGTCTGGAACGCGCTCGCCGAGGTCGTCGCGCACGCGGCATCCGCTCGGTTCGCGCGCGTGCTGGGCGCCGACGACGTCGCCGTCATCGGGCCGCCGATGCCGGAGCCCGGCGCGGCCGTCCCCGGCTTCCACGTGATCGCGGCCGAACCGCTCGAACGCCTGGTCCTCGCGGGTCGCCACCGGTTCTCCGACTACGAACTCGTCTTCCGGATCGAACCGGTCGGTCCGGGCGGGCCGGACCGACCCGATCGCTGCCGGCTGCGCGCGCAGACGCGCGCCGACTTCCCCGGATGGCGCGGCGCGCTGTACCGAACGCTGCTGATGCGGATGGGCCTGCACTCCGCTGCGACACGACGCATGCTGCGGGCCGTGCAACGACGAGCCGAGACATCCGTCGAACCGGGGTGAGGGGGAGCCACGGATGGGATTCACGCGCGCCGAACTCGAGTCGTACCGCGGTGCGAGCGTCGACGACCTCATGCCCGAGCACCCTCGACTCGTGTTCGTCGGCATCAACCCGGGGCTCTGGACCGCGGCGACGGGCACGCACTTCGCGCACCCCGGCAATCGGTTCCATCCGGCGCTCGTCGCGGCCGGAATCCTGCCGCGGCTGCCCGGCTACGCGAACGGCCTGAGCGAGGCGGACCGCCGCATGTTCCTCGACGCCGGGATCGGCATCACCAACCTCGTGCACCGCGCGACCGCTCGCGCCGACGAACTCGACCGGGTCGAGCTCCGGGAGGGCGCCGCCCGCCTCGAGCGCGACGTGGCCCGGTGGCGTCCGCGGGTCGTCGCCGTCGTGGGCATCACCGCCTACCGCCTGGGCTTCGACCGCCCGAAGGCGCGCGCCGGCCGGCAGGAGGAGACGATCGGGGGCGCCGAACTCTGGGTCGTGCCGAATCCCAGCGGACTGAACGCGCACGCCACCGTCGCCGACCTCGCACGGGCGTACGCCGAGCCCGCGCTCGCCGCGGAGGTCATCGCACGGGGTCCCTCGAACTCGGAGTGATCTCGCCGGGCGCATAATGGATTGATGGATCCATCAATCCATGAAGGAGCCAGCATGCTCACCGATGCCAGCCGGCCGCTCTACGAGGTCAAGGCCAACCTCTTCAAGGGCCTCGCGCACCCGTTGCGCGTGCGCGTGCTCGAGGTGCTCGCGGCCGACCCCGTCGACGAGACGCCGGTGTCCGCGCTGCTCGAGGCCACCGGCCTCGAGGCCTCCCACCTCTCGCAGCACCTCGCGGTGCTCCGCAACTACGGTCTCGTGACCGCCGAGCGCCGTGGGAACCAGGTCTCGTACCGGCTCGCGTATCCGCAGGTCGCCGACCTGCTCCGCGTCGCCCGCGCGTTGCTCGGCGAGATCCTGCAGGCCACCGAGCGGCAGCTCGCCGTGCAGGCGGGCCTCCCGGTGCTCCCCGAGCAGGCCGACGCGGCGACGGATGCCTCGGCGCGTCCGGCCCCGACCACGTCCGTCCCGCCCGGAGCGGGGGCGCGGTCGTGACGGCCGAGGGCGAGCGCACGCGGACGGCCGCGCAGCGCGCCGCACGCGGCATCCGGTCGCTGCTGCCCGGCGTCGCGGACTACCGCGACCTCCGCCGCACCTGGCGGGGCGACCTGGTCGCCGGCGTCACGGTCGGCATCGTCGCGCTGCCGCTCGCCCTCGCGTTCGGCGTGAGCTCGGGCGCCGGTGCCGCGAGCGGCCTCGTCACCGCGATCGTCGCCGGCGTCGTCGCGGCCGTCTTCGGCGGCTCGAACGTGCAGGTCTCCGGGCCGACCGGCGCCATGGTCGTCGTGCTCGCGCCGATCATCGCCGCGCACGGCCCCGGCGCGCTCGCGATCGTCGGGCTGATGGCGGGGGCGATGGTCCTCGTCGCCGGCGTGCTGCGCCTCGGCCGCGCCGTGACGTTCATCCCGTGGCCGGTCATCGAGGGGTTCACGCTCGGGATCGCGGTCATCATCTTCCTCCAGCAGGTGCCGGCCGCGGTCGGCGTGCCCGCGACCGAGGGCGCCAACGCCGTCGTCGGGTCGATCGACGCCGTGCTCGCCGCATCGTGGCCGGATGTCGCGTGGTCGCTCGCCGTCGTCGCGACGGTCGCCGCGATCATGCTCGCCGCGCCGCGCATCCACCCGCTCGTGCCCGGCTCCATCGTCGCGATCATCGTCGTCACGGTCGTCGCCGTGCTGGCCGGCATCCCCGTCGCGACCATCGGGCCGTTGCCGAGCGGGCTCCCGGCGCCGACGCTGCCCTCGCTCTCGCCCGGCGCGCTCGGCGCGCTCGTGCTCCCCGCGGCGACCGTCGCGGCGCTCGCCGCGATCGAGTCCCTCCTCTCGGCGCGGGTCGCGGCATCCATCTCCGACACCGGGCCGTACGACGCCGATCGCGAACTCGTCGGCCAGGGGCTCGCCTCGATCGCATCGGCCCTGTTCGGCGGCATGCCCGCCACCGGCGCCATCGCCCGCACCGCCGTGAACGTGCGGACCAATGGCCGGACGCGGCTGTCGGCCATCGTCCACGCCGTGCTGCTCGCCTCGATCGTCGCGGTCGGGTCGTCCGTCGTCGCATCCATCCCGCTCGCCGCGCTCGCGGGGGTGCTCATGGTCACCGCCACGCGGATGATCTCCGTCGCGACGGTCCGCTCGGTCGTGGGTTCGACCCGGGCCGACGCGATCGTGTTCATCGCGACGGCGATCATCACCGTGAGCGTCGACCTCATCACCGCCGTGCTCGTCGGCATCGCGGTCGCGGCGTTCCTCGCGTTGCGTGCGCTCGCGCGTTCGAGCGGCGTCCACCGCGAGGAGCTTCCGGGGCCCGCCGAGTCGGGCGACGAGCGCGTCGCGCTGTTCCGCCTCGAGGGGGCGCTCTTCTTCGGCGCGGCCGAGCGCATGCTCGAGCGCGTCGGCGCGATGCGAGACGTCGACGTCGTCATCATCCGGATGTCGCAGCTCCAGATCCTCGATGCCACGGGCGCGCAGGTGATCACCGAACTGGTCCAGGCGCTCGAGCGCCGGGGCGTCACCGTGCTCGTGAAGGGCATCCAGGCCCGCCATCTCGAGCTCGCACGCCGGGTGGGCGTCATCGACTCGCTCCGGCACCGCAACCACCTGTTCGACGACCTGCCGAGCGCGGTCGCGCACGCGCGAAGCCACGTGCATCGGGCGTCCGCCGCGATGTGACGGCGGCGGTCGGTGCGACGTACGATCGAGTCACGCCGGCCGGGGCGCTCTGGAGGGAGCATCACTGGCCACCTGGCATCCGATCCTCGCCGCCGACGAACCCGAACCGGGGCGGTGGCGACTCGTCGACTCGCTCGGCCGCGAGTACGGCCGGGTCAGCATCGTGCGCGTGGGCGGCGAGGTCCGGTACCGCGCGGAGTTCGAGGGACGGCTCCTCGGATGGGGCACGACGCTGCGCGGCGCATGCGAGCGCGTGCACCACGCCTTCGTGCGTTCGCACGGCCCCGGAGAGTGGCAGGGCTACCCGGATTTCTCGCACGCGGAACGGTGAGGATCCCGCTCCCACGGACGTGAGTTTCCGTCGACTGTTCGGATGACTTTCACAGGGAACAGGCACGACTCGTGGAGGAACGGTGTGCAGACTGGCGACTTCGCCGCGGCGACCCCCCTTTTCCCCAGCACCGAGACGAGAACCGCGACGCCCGAGGCCAGCACCTCGCGCGTCGCCCGTGAGATCTATGCGCAACCAGAACAGTTCCCCCAGTACCACCCCGACCACCCCCGACGAGACCCTCGACGCGACGCGCGCCCGGATCCGTCGCACCCGCCGCAACCAGCGCGCCGCGTGGATCGCCTCCGGCGCGGTCGTCACGGTCGGCGCCCTCGTCGGCTCGGGCTTCGCCGTCCAGTCGGCCGTCGCCGACCAGGAGCAGCGCGTCGCCGAGACGGCCCTGATCACTGAGGGCTCCGACCGCGGCATCGACCAGCTGGACGCTGCGGGCGGCCTGCTCGCGGCGCACGCGGTCAAGACCGCCGAGGACACGCTGAAGGCCGCCGACGCGACCATCGCGAAGGCGAAGGGCAAGGCGGATGCCGCCGAGCTCGCCTCGACCGTCGCGAGCCTCGACGACTACACCTACCTTGCCCCCGAGCGCGTCTTCGAGCTCGCGAACCTCGCCTCCGAGAAGGTCGACCAGGTGACCGCGAAGGTGGCCGAGTTCGACAAGAAGGCGGCCGAGAAGGCCGCCGCCGCGAAGGCCGCCGCCGAGAAGGTCGCGGCCGAGAAGGCCGCCGCCGAGGCCGCCGCCGCCGAGCAGGAGACCGCCGCCGCGGCGCCGTCGTACCCGAGCGGTCCGGCGAACCCGAGCGGCGCTCAGGCGATCGCCCGCGACCTCATGGCGTCGATGTACGGCTGGGGTTCCGACCAGTTCGGCTGCCTCGTCGACCTCTGGAACAAGGAGTCGGGCTGGAACGTCTACGCCCAGAACCCGTCGAGCGGCGCGTACGGCATCCCGCAGGCGCTCCCCGGTTCGAAGATGTCGACCGCCGGCGCCGACTGGGCGACGAGCGCGTCCACCCAGATCACCTGGGGCCTCGGCTACATCGCCGGTCGCTACGGCACGCCGTGCGGCGCGTGGTCGCACTCGGTGTCGGTCGGCTGGTACTGACCGCCGGGCCGGATCCGGTCCCGCTCACCCGGTGGCCGGCGGCGTCTCGAACGCCGTGAGCCATCGGGTGAGCACTCGTTCGAGCACCGCTCGTTCGTCGGCGTCGATCGCCGCGAGCAGGCGGTGCTCGTTCGTCATGTGGGCGGTCATGACCTCGTCGATGAGGTCGCGCCCCGCGGGCGTCAGCGCGATCACCCGGCCGCGGCCGTCGGTCTCGCTCGCCCGGCGCGAGACGAGGCCCCGCTCCTCGAGTCGGTCGACCCGCTTGGTCACGGCGCCGCTCGTGACCATCGTGGATGCCGCGAGGTCGCCTGGCGTGCGCTCGTACGGCGCGCCGGCGCGGCGGAGCGTCGCGAGGACGTCGAACTCGCCCTCGGAGAGCCCGAAGCGCGAGTAGACGGCGACGAGTTCCTCGGTCAGCGCGTTCGCGAGCCGGTGGAGGCGCCCGATGACGCCCTGCGGTGAGACGTCGAGGTCGGGGCGCTCGCGGCGCCATTCGGCCATGATGCGCGACACGTGGTCGCCCGCGGCATCCGATCGGGTCGTCATGGAGCCGATTCTATCTTCCACGGAAGGTATAGTGTCTTCCATGGAAACGAAATTGCGCTGGGTGCTGATCACCGCGATCGCACCGATCGCGTGGGGGAGCACGTACTTCGTCACCCGCGAGCACCTCCCCGCCGATGCGCCGCTCTGGGGCGCGGTGCTGCGTGCGCTGCCCGCCGGGCTGCTGCTCCTCGCGCTCCGGCCACGGCGGCCGCGCGGCCCGTGGTGGTGGCGCTCCGCCGTGCTCGGAACGCTCAACGTCGGCGTGTTCTTCGCGCTCATCTACGTCGTCGCCCAGCTCCTGCCGACGAGCCTCGCGTCCACCGTCATGGCGACCTCGCCCGCCGTGATGATGGTGCTCGCCTGGCTGCTGGCGGGCGAACGGCTCCGGCTCGTGCCGCTCGTCGGCGCGGGCATCGGGCTCGTCGGCGTGGTCCTGCTGCTCGCGGGCGACGCCGGCGCAGTCGATCCGCTCGGCGTCCTCGCCTCGGTCGCGGCGATGCTGCTGTCCTCGCTCGGGTACATCCTCGCCAAGCGCTGGAAGGACGACACCGGGTTGCTCTCGCTGACCTCGTGGCAGTTGATCGCCGGCGGTCTGCTCCTGATCCCCGCGGCGGTCCTCGTCGAGGGTGCGCCTCCCGCGGTCGGCCTCGCCGAGTCCGTCGCGTTCGGCTACGTCGCGCTCGTCGCGACGGCGATCGCGTTCGTCGCGTGGTTCGCGGGCCTCGCCCACCTGCCCGCCGGGACGGTCGGACTCGCCGGCCTGCTGAACCCGGTGACCGGCGTGCTCCTCGGCACGCTCATCGCCGGCGAGCGGCTGGGCACCGCCCAGATCACCGGCCTCGCGCTCGTCGCACTCGGAATCGCGCTCGGCCAGCCCGTCGTCGGGCGGCTGCTGCGACGGGCTCGTGCCAGCACGCGCCGCCGCGGCGCGGCGATGCCGGAGATCCTCACGCCCGCAACCGGCGACTGCTAGCCTGCGCACCAGAAGCCGGCCCGGCCCGACCGGGAGGCGGATCGGGGAGTCGATGGGTCGCGGCTGGTGGCACCGGAGTCCGGCACCGACGCCGTCCGGAGCCGTGCTCGCCGATGATGCGGCCGTCACCGGGGCGGCGAACGGGATCCCGCGTGCCGTCGCCATCCTGCTCGGGCTCGCCGGCGCAGTGGTCGTCGTGTTCGGGCTGGCCGCCTCGCGGACGGTCGTCACCCCCGTCTTCTTCGCCCTCGTGCTCACGATCTGCGCGCACCCGGTCCGCCGCGGCCTCGAGCGACGAGGAGTCCCGAGCGGCCTCGCGACCGGGAGCGCCATCCTCGCCGTCTTCGCGCTGCTCGCGGGCTTCGTCACCGCCCTGATCGTCGCCCTCGCGCAGTTCACGACGCTGCTGCCCCAGTACGCTCCGGAGATCCAGGCGGCTGCGGCGAACCTCGGCGACCGATTGGAGCAGCTCGGCATCGGTGCGGAACAGGCCCAGGTCATCGTCGACGGCCTCGAGCCCTCGCGCGCGATCGAGCTCGTCACGGCGCTGCTCGGCGGCGTCGCAGGCATCGTCTTCTCCCTCGTGGTCGTGCTGACCCTGCTGATCCTGATGGCCATGGATGCCGCGTACAGCCCCGCGATCCTCAGGCAGATCCACCCGCGTCGCCCCGCGCTCGTGGACGCGCTCGTCGCCTACACGGCGAACGTGCGCCGCTACATGGTCGTCACCACGGCGCTCGGCGTGGCGCAGGGCGTCCTGAACTGGATCGCGCTGCTCGTGCTCCAGGTTCCCGGCGCGCTGCTCTGGGGCCTGCTCTCGTTCATCTGCAGCTTCATCCCGAACATCGGCTACTTCATCGCGATCGTGCCACCCCTCGTGTTCGGGTTCCTCTCCGGCGGGTGGCCGACGGTCGTCGCGGTCATCGTGGTCTACGGCCTCGTGAACGCCGTGGTCCAGTCGATCGTGCAGCCGAAGGTGGTCGGCGGGGCGGTGCGGCTCAGCGAGACGATCACCTTCGTCTCCGTGCTGTTCTGGGCGCTCGTGCTCGGTCCCTTCGGTGCGATCCTGGCCGTGCCGCTGACGCTGCTCGTCCGGACCGTGCTGCTCGATGCGGACCCGGCACTCAGGTGGTGGCGGCCGGCGACGGGAGACCTCGACGAGACGAAGCTCATCGCCGCCGAGATGGCCGCCGAACGGAAGGCGGACCGGGCGTCGCGCTCCGAGCGTCGTCGCGAGGAGCGCCGGTCAAGGCCCTGACCCCGTCGCCGGGCGGCCGTTAGCCTGACGGGATGAGCGAGCAGGCGGGGGAGCAGGGCGGAGCGGCGACCACGGGCGGCGGCATCCGCGAACGGATCGAGCGCGCGGTGCAGTGGGCGCTCAGCACCAAGCCGGCGCGTGCGTTCCTGCTGTACCAGGAACAGCACGGGGCGATGCTGGCCGACAGCATCACCTACCGGACGCTGTTCTCCGTCTTCGCCGGCACGTTCCTCGGCTTCGCAGTCGCCGGCATCTGGCTCGCCGGCAACCCCGACGCGATCGAGGCGATCGTCGCGACGGTGAGCGGGGTCATCCCCGGGCTCATCGGCGAAGGCGCCGTGATCGACCCCGACGCGCTCATCCAACCGCTCACGCTCAGCATCGCCGGCGCGATCGCACTCGTCGGCGTCGTCGGGGCGGCGATCGGCGCCATCCGCTCCCTCCGCATCGCACTGCGCCAGCTCGCCGGCCGCCCCGACGACGACACCTTCTTCCTCTGGCAGCTGCTGCGGGACCTCGCGATCGCGATCGGGTTCGGCGGCCTCCTCGTCGCGGGCGCCGCCGTCACGGTCGTCGGCACCGGGGCGCTCGACGCGGTCGTGGGCTGGCTGGGCCGCCCGTTCGGCGGCGCGCTCGCCGACACCGGCTCGAGGACCTTCTCCGTCGTCGTCGCGTTCGCGATCGACACCGTGGTCATCGCCGGGCTGTTCCGGCTGCTCGCCGGCCTGCGGCCGAGTGCGCGGGCGCTCTGGTCGGGATCGCTCATCGGCGGAGCGGGCCTCACCGTGCTCCAGGTGCTGTCGGGCCTCTTCGTCGGCGGGGCGACGAGCAACCCCCTGCTCGCGTCCTTCGGCTCGCTCATCGCGCTGCTCATCTGGCTGAACCTGTCCAGTCAGGTCGTGCTCATCGCGAGCGCCTACGTCATCACCGGCGTCGAGGAGGAGCGCGACCGCGTCGCGGCACGGTACGGGGCCACCTCGATGGCGCTGCGGCGCCTCAAGCGCGCCGAACGACGGGCGGCGGATGCCGCGGCCGAGGTCGCCGCGGCGCGCGACGCGCTGCCCGGCGTGGCCGACCCGGCCGCGCGCGACCGGCGCTGACGCCGGCACCGGGCCGGTGCCGCTGAGCCGATCCGACGCGGCCGGGCCGGACCGGCTCAGCGGCTCGGGCCGGGATCGCGGTCGATCTCGACGACCTCGACCTCCTCGATGACGACCGCGTCATCATCGTCCGTGCCCCAGTCACCGTCGTCGACGGCATCGGCGTCCTTGGGAACCTCCGCGTCCAGCGGCAGGTCGGAGTCGGTGTACTCGCCTTCCGTGGGGTCGTGCGGCACTCGTGCGGCCATGATTCGCCCTCCTTCTCCGATCGGCGGTCCGCCTCGGCCGGCGGACGGCTCCACGCTAGGCAGCTCCGTCGCCGGCCGGCAGGGGATTGACGCTCGCTCCCCGCCCGGGTAGCGCACCGGTGGCGCGCGCCGGGCGCCGCACGCCACACTGGTCGCGTGCCGTCCGTCCTGCAGTTGACCCGAACCCTCGTCGCGCCGGTCACGCGCACCCGGCTGTTCCGATTCGTCGCGCCGGTGCTCCTGCCGCCGATCGAGGCGCTGCTCGGTGCCCTGAGCGGCGGGCGACTGCAGCTCGCCTCGCTCCTCGTGCCCTCGCTCGTCCTGCACACGATCGGCGCCCGGACCGGGTACGGACGCGACGTCCACCTGATGTACACGCCCGACGGCCGTGGCCGGGCGATCGTCGCGGGCACGAGCTTCGCTCGCGACCGCCATCCGGGCTGGACCTACAACCTGATCGCGCATCCCGACGCGTGGATCACCGTGCGCGACCGGACGCTGCGGGTTCGTGCGAGCCGCATCGCGGCGGCCGACCGGGATGCCGCGTGGGCGCGCATCGAGGCCCAGTGGCCCGGCTACCGCGGATACGAACGCGACTCCGGTCGGGTGGTCCGGCTGTTCCTGCTGCAGCCGATCGCCGAGGAGGCGCACCCGCCCGGTGATGCGGGAGCGGCCGCCGACGGACCCCTCGACGCGTCGTCCGACCCGGATTAGGCTGCACCGCATGTGCAGGAACATCCGAACCCTCCACAACTTCGAACCGGCCGCCACGACCGACGAGGTCCGCGCCGCGGCGCTGCAGTACGTCCGCAAGGTCAGCGGGTCGACGCACCCGTCGAAGGCCAACCAGGCGGCGTTCGACGAGGCGATCGAGGAGATCGCGCACGTCACGCAGCACCTGCTCGACCACCTCGTCACCTCGGCCCCGCCGAAGAACCGCGAGATCGAGGCCGAGAAGGCCCGCGCCCGCGCGGCCCAGCGCTACGCCACGGCGGGCGCATGAGCACCGTCGTCGGGGGAGCGCGGTAGCGTCGCTGGCATGGCTCGCGACGCGACGACCCTCGAGATCGACGGACCCGACGGCGTGCGCGTCGTGCGGGTCTCCAGCCCCGAGCGGGTGGTGTGGCCCGATGCGGGCATCACCAAGCTCGAGCTCGCCGAGTACTTCATCGCCGTCGGCGAGGCGTTCGTGGCGGCCAACGGCGAACGCCCGGTCTCGCTCGAGCGGTTCCGCGACGGCATCGGCGGGGAGTCGTTCTTCTCGAAGAACCCGCCGAAGGGCGCGCCCGAGTGGATGCGCGACGTGACGGTCACGTACCCCAGCGGGCGGAGCCATCCGCAGCTCGTCATCGACGAACCGGCGGGTGCCGTCTGGGCCGCCCAGATGAACACCATCGTCTTCCACCCGTGGGCCTCGCGCGCAGGCGCACCCGACCTGCCGGACCAGCTGCGCGTCGACCTCGACCCGCAGCCCGGCACCGGGTTCGCCGAGACCGTGCCCGCCGCGTTCGCGCTGCGCGAGCTGCTGGCCGAGGCCGGCCTGACCGGCTTCGTCAAGACCTCGGGGAATCGCGGCATCCACGTGTTCGCGCCGATCGAGCCCGAGCACGAGTTCCTCGACGTGCGCCACGCGGTCATCGCGCTCTCGCGTGAACTCGAACGGCGGATGCCCGGCGAGGTGACCACCGCGTGGTGGAAGGAGGAGCGGGGCGAACGCATCTTCCTCGACTTCAACCAGGCCAATCGCGACCGCACGATGGCGGGCGCGTACAGTCCCCGCGCCCTGCCGACCGCGGCCGTCTCCTGCCCGCTCGAGTGGGAGGAGCTCGAGGGTGCCGACCCGGCTGCGTTCACGGTGCGGACACTGCCCGGTCGACTCGCCGAGCGCGGCGACCCATGGGCGACGATGCACGAGTCACCGGGTCGGATCGACACGCTCCTCGAGTGGTGGCAGCGCGATCTCGGCGACGGACTCGGCGAGCTGCCGTTCCCGCCCGACTTCCCGAAGATGCCCGGGGAGCCGACGCGCGTGCAGCCGAGCCGGGCCCGCAAGCCCGACGCCGACTGACGCTCAGACCTCGGTTCGCAGCGCGCCGCGCGCGTGCGGCGGTTGCCCGTGCACCTCGCGGTGCAGCCGCTCCATGCGCGTGTCGAGTTCGGCCGCGGTGCGGGCGGCATCCGTCAGTCGGTCCAGGAGTCCGGCCGGGACCTGCCGGTCGAACTTGTAGTAGATCTTGTGCTCGAGGCTGGCCCAGAAGTCCATCGCGATCGTGCGGATCTGCACCTCGACGGCGACCGGGTGCGCACCCGTCGAGAGGAAGACCGGCACCTCGACGATGAGGTGCAGGCTCTGGTAGCCGTTCGACTTCGGCTCGGCGATGTAGTCCTTGACCTTGAGGACGCGGACGTCCTCCTGCGCAGTGAGGAGCTCCGCGATCCGGTAGGCGTCGGAGACGAAGCTGCACGTCACCCGGACGCCGGCGATGTCGGTGATCGTCGCGCGGATCGCGTCGAACGACGGGTCGATGCCCTTCCGGCGCATCTTGTCGATGACGCTGTCGAGGCTCTTCAGTCGACTCGAGATGTGCTCGATCGGGTTGTACGCATGCGCCTGGCTGAACTCCTCGCGCAGGATCGAGAGCTTGGTGATCACCTCGTCCATGCCGAACTTGTAGCGCAGCATGAACCGCTCGGTGTCGTCGCGGAGCGCGCGCATCTCGTCGAGGGTCTGGCCGTCGATGGTGTCGAGCGTGCGTTGCGCCCGGTCGGTCAGCATCGGCTGTGGAACGGGGCGGGCTGGCGGGGTTCCGTCGAGCGGCGTCACGGTGGCAACGCTATGCGGCGAACCTCGGCGTTCACCCAGCGGCGTCGATGCGTTCGCGGTGAGCGCACCGTGCGCGCCCGGTGGATGCACGCTGCCGCGCTCGCGCGGTCCGTCCGGCTGCGTCAGGTCGTCTCAGCCGACGGCGCCCACGTACAGCCAGCGGTCCCCACGCACGAACCGGCTCGTCTCGCGCTGCACCCCGCGCTCTGCGCCGGCCGTGTACCGGGCCGCGAACTCCACGATCCCCTCGCGGTCGAGGGGGCCGCCGCGCTCGGTGCGGACGATCTCGAGCGAGCGCCAGCGCACGCGCGGTTCGAGTTCCAGCGCGTGCGGCCTGGTCGACGGATGCCACGTGGCCAGCAGGTGCGCGACGTCGCCGACCACGAACGCCGTGTACCTCGAGCGCATCAGCTGGACGGCCGTCGGCGCGGAGCCGCCGGCCAGCAGCGGGCCGCAGCACTCGCCGTGGACGTGCCCGCTTCCGCAGGGGCAGCGGTCACCGGACGACGGCGTCTCGAACGTGCGGGGCGGCTCCATGACCTCCAGTCTCGCGCACCCGCGGTCATGGTCTGCCCAGCTGAAGTCGAGGATCCATTCAGAATCATGGTGCATGGTGGAGGACTTGTGCGCCGGGCCATCGAGCCCGTGCCCGTCCATGCCTTCGCTCGGAAGGCCCCCGACCACCGGATCCGAGCCCCCCAAACGACATGCAGACTTCCGATTCGATCACGCCTGCCCCCACCGAGACCGCACCGTTCCGCACCGACGCCGCGACCCGGCGCGCCGCGCGCCGCGACCGCACCGGCCGCCGCCGTCGGCTCCTGCTGGCCGGCGCGCTCGTCGCGGTCGGCGCCGTCGCGGGCACCGGCCTCACCGTCAACTCGTCGCTCGCCGCGCAGCGCGTCGCAGAGACCGCCGCCCTCAGCGAGTCCACCGGGCTCGCGGGCGAGCAGCTCGGCGCCTACGCCGGCATCGCGCAGGCCAAGGTGCACGCGGCTGCAGCGGACACGCTCACCGTCGCCGAGGACACGCTCTCGGACGTCGCGGGCAAGATCGACGCCGACACCCTCGCGTCGTCGGTGGCCACGCTCGGCGACTACGAGACGCTGCCCCTCGACGAGGTCCGCGAACTCACGACGTCGACCCGAGCCGAGATCCGGAAGGCCGCGGATGCCGCAGCGGCCCACGACCGCGCGGTCGCCGAGCGAGAGGCCGCCGAGGCGCTCGCCCGCGCGAACACTCCCGAGGGGGCCAAGCAGACCGCGCGGGCGATGGCCGCGTCGCAGTACGGCTGGGGAGAGAGCGAGTTCCAGTGCCTCGTGCAGCTCTGGACCAAGGAATCCGGCTGGAACTACCAGGCCGTGAACTCCTCGAGCGGGGCCTACGGCATCGTCCAGGCGTGGCCCGCCGAGAAGCTCGCCACGGCCGGCGCCGACTGGCGCACGAACGCGGCGACCCAGATCAAGTGGGGGCTCGATTACATCGCCCGCGGCTACGGCAGCCCGTGCGCCGCGTGGGGTCACTCGCAGTCGCTGAACTGGTACTGACCCGGGCGCGACGGCGCCGGTGAGCCGCTGATCCTGCGGGATCGGCGGCTCACGTCGTCCGCGGGTCCAGCAGGGCGCGCCGGTCGGGATGCCGGTCGAACCAGTGCTCGACGTACCAGCAGCTCGGCACGATCCGGTGCGTCGAGTTCGCCTCGACGTCGTCGACCGCGAATCGCACCACCTCGGCCGCGAGGCCGCTGCCGCGGTAGGGCGGATTAGTGAAGGTCCGGACGAAGGCGACCGAGTCGCCGAGTTCGCGGTAGTCGAGCACGCTCGCGACCTGCCCGTCGACGCGGAGTACGTACCGTCGCAGTGCGGGTTCGTGGACGAGGTCCTTCACGCGCCCAAGGGTACGCCCGGCGACCTCCTCGCGCGTCATCGACCGCGCAGCCGATCGAGATCCCGACGTTCGCGCTTCGTCGGCCGCCCGGCGCCGCGATCGCGCAGGGGCACGGATGCCGCGGCCTCGCGTGGCGGTGGTGCCGGGGTGCGGTCCTCGGCGGCCGCCGCGGCGAGCTCGGCCGAGACCCGTTTCACGATCGGACGACGCACGATCAGGATCCGGTCGAAGCCGTGCAGGCGCACGCGAACCTCGTCGCCGGGCCGGACCGGCTGCGCCGCCTTCGCGCGCTCGCCGTTGACGCGCACGTGACCGGCACGGCATGCGGACGTCGCCGCCGACCGGGTCTTGCACACACGGACCGCCCACAACCACGCATCCACGCGCGCCGAGTCGAGCTCCGCCATCCCACCAGCCTATGGCGGGCGCGGACCCGTCAGCGGATCAGCGCCCACCAGATCATCAGCAGCGTCACGAGGAAGCCCACGACGTAGTTGATGAGGATGAAGTGACGCCAGCCTCGGTTCGATGCGCCGGATGCGGCATCCGTCACCGATCGGTACGGCCACGCCGCCCAGAGGTAGGGGCCGACGAGCAGGGCCGCCAGCGGGCCCGGCCACTCGGTCGCGAGCATCAGCAGCCCGGCCGCCGTCCAGAGGACGAGTGCGATCCGCACGGTCGTCGCGGCGCCGAGGGCCGTCGCGATCGACGCGATCCCGGCCTCCCGGTCGGGCACGACGTCCTGCACGGCGCCGAACGCATGGCTCGCCATGCCCCAGCAGAAGAACGCCAGGAGCAGTGCGACGAGCGGCCAGGTGAACTCGGCGCCCGCGACCGCGAGGCCGTAGACCGCGGGGCTCGTGAAGTGCGTGCTCGAGGTGACCGAGTCGAGCACCGGCCGCTCCTTGAACCGCAGGCCGGGCACCGAGTACGCGAAGACGGCGAAGAGGCTGATCGCGAGGACGAGCCACGACCACGGCTCGTCCGTTCCGCCGAGCCAGAGCATGGCCGCCACGAGCGGTGCGGCGCTGATCAGGCCCGCCCAGACCACCGTGCGATGCAGGCTCGGGTCGAGCAGCGCCCCCTCCGCACCGCCCTTCCGCGGATTCCGCAGGTCGGACTCGTAGTCGAAGACGTCGTTCACGCCGTACATGAGCAGGTTGTACGGCACGAGGAAGAAGAGCGTCCCGACGACGAGCAGCGCGTCCACCCGACCGGTCGTCAGCACGTAGGCGGCTGCGAATGGGAACGCCGTGTTGATCCAGCTCACGGGCCGCGACGAGAGCAGGACCTGCCCGGCGCGGTGCGCGAGTCCGTCGCGGGTCGCCGCCGCGCTCATCGGTCCCCGCCCCCGTCGGTGCGGTCGTGCCGCGTCGCGGGCTCCGTCTGTCGTGTGATGAGCGTCCACACGGCGGGCAGGAGCAGCACGCCGGCGAGCGGGTACAGGAAGTCCTCGACGGGTGCGAGCCCGACGGTCAGGCCCGAGCGACGGCCGTCGTCGTACGCCACGATGCCGGTGGCGACGATCACCGAGTCGAACACGGCCGTGAGCACGACGAGCACGCCCGCGGCGATCGAGGTCGCGATGAGACGCCGGCGCCCCGCCGCGGTCGTCCGCGGCCTCGCCGCCCAGGCCGCCACGACGGCGACCAACACGAACGGCAGGCTGATGAGCAGGTAGGTCAACTCCGGTCCTCCCGTCCCGCCGCGTGCGCGGACCGGCGCTCGCGCGCTTCGAGGATACGCTCTGCACCGAGCACGAGGACGAGCGTGAGGTAGCAGAGGAAGGCCAGGAACACCGGCTCCTCCAACGGCAGCTCTGGTGCGAGCTCGATCCCGGTCACGATCGCCGACGTGCCGCGGAAGAACACGCCGGAGACGATCCCCGCCGCATCCCACAGCAGGAAGAAGACGAGCCCGATTGCGATCGTCGCGCCCGCCGCGAGCGGGGCGCGCCAGAAGACCAGCCGCCACCGCGCGTCGATGAGCGCCATGCATCCGATCACGACGACGAGCGCCGCGAGGTAGGCGAACCCCGTCATGCGACGGTGGTCGTGGGATCGGCCGTCGTACGCTCGCCGGCGATCGGCGGTTCGTCGATCGGACCCGACGACCGGTCGCCGCGGACGCGCTTGAGCACGTTCTCGGCGCTGATCAGGCACATCGGAAGGCCGATGCCGGGCACCGACGATCCGCCCGCGTAGTACAGCCCGTCCACGCGCCGCGACCGGTTGGTGCCGCGGAGGAAGGCGGACTGCCGCAGCGTGTGCGCCGGGCCGAGGGCCCCGCCCTGCCAGGAGTTCAGCTCGGCCGCGAAGTCCGCGGGTCCGACCGTGCGGCGGACGACGATGCGCTCGGCGAGGTCGGGAAGTCCCGACACCTCGGCGATGCGACGGATGGCGCGGTCGGCCGTCTCCTCGACGAGCCGGTCGCCCGTCCCGTCGTCGCCGCCGCGTCCGATGGCCGTGTCGGCGGGCACCGGCACCAGGATGAACAGGTTCGTGTCCCCGGCCGGCGCGACCGAGTCATCCGTCGCGCTCGGCATGCAGACGTAGAACGAGGCGGGATCGGGCACGTGGGGGTCGGAACCGAAGATCGCGCCGAAGTTCGCGTGCCAGTCCTCGGTGAAGAACAGCGTGTGGTGGGCGAGCCCCGGCACCTCGCCGCGGATGCCGAGCATCGCGAGCACCGCGCCCGGGCCGGAGGTGCGCCTGCGCCACCAGGCCTCGGGATAGGTCTGCGCGTGCCGTGGGAGCAGCTCGGTCTCGGTGTGGTGGAGGTCGGCCGCGGAGACGACCCGGTGCGCCGGCGCGACGACGCTGCGGCCCGACGCGGTGCGGAAGCGCGCCCCCGCGACCGCCGGTCGCGCACCGCCGGAGGTGAGCTCGATCGCCTCGACGCGCGCTCCCGTGACGATGTCGACCCCTGCCGCGACCGCGATCGCGGTGATCCGCTCGATCAGCTCCGCGAAGCCGCCCCGCGGATAGAAGACGCCCTGCTCGAGGTCCATATGGCTCATCAGGTGGTACATCGCGGGCGTCGCGTCGGGCGACGAGCCGAGGAAGACGGCGGGGTAGCCCAGCACCTGCTGCAGGCGACGATCCGTCACCGAGCGGGCGGCGAAGCGCTCCAGCGGCGTCGTCAGCAGCGAGGCCAGCCGCCCCGCCTGCCGGAGCACCTCGCCGGAGAGCAGCGAGCGCGGGTCGTCGAAGTTCGTGTAGAGGAAGCGCCGCCGTGCGACGTCGTAGGTGGACTCCGCAGAGTCCAGGTAGCGCTCGAGCGCCGCCCCCGCGCCGGGCTCGATCGACTCGAACAGCGCGACGTTCTCGGCGCGGGTCGGCTGCACGTCGAGCGGGCTGTCGTGGCCGTCGGCCCAGACCCGGTAGCCGGGGTCCAGCCGGACGAGGTCGAGCTCCGCGGCCGCGCTGGTGCCGAAGAGGCGGAAGAAGTGGTCGAAGACCTCGGGCATCAGGTACCAGGAGGGTCCCGTGTCGAAGCGGAACCCGCCGCTCGACCAGCTGCCGGCGCGTCCGCCGAGCTCGTCGCGGCCCTCCAGCAGGGTGACCCGATGGCCGTCGCGCGCGAGCAGCGCCGCCGAGGCGAGCCCGGCGATGCCGCCTCCGATGACGACGATGCGTTCCGACGTGCCGATCATCGTCGGCTCCCTCCCGTGACGAGTGCCGAGCGTACGGCGATGGCGAGCTTCTCACCGTCGGGGACCCGGATCCTGGTCGCGATGATCTCCTCGGCCGGAGTGGCGCGGCACCGCGCCGAGAGGCTCGCGAAGAGCCCGTGCGCAGCGGCGACCGCGCTCCGCGCGCGGCGCGGCAGCTCGGGCAGCGCGGCACCCGCGATCGCGAGGTCGTGGTCGATGTCGTCGAGGATCGTGGTCTTGTCCGCTTCGGTGAAGGCGTCGGGGTCGACGCCGGGGAAGTAGTTTCGGCCGAGCGTGCGCCAATCGACGGCGAGGTCCCTGAGGAAGTTGATCTTCTGGAAGGCGGCGCCGAGGTGGATCGCCCCGCGCTCGAGGCGCGCTCTGCGAGCGGGATCCACCGAGGGCGCAGCCGTGGGGGAGCCGCCCGCCGCGGGTCGCTCTCCGGCGAGGAAGGTCGCGAGGCACATGAGCCCGACGACCTCCGCGGAGCCGTGGATGTACGGGCCGATCTCCTCGGGCGCGAACGGCGCGGGGTCGAGGTCGCGGCGCATCGAGGCGAAGAACGGCCGCGTGAGCTCTGCGCCGAACCCGGTCTCCCGGGCGACCGCGGCGAACGCGTGCACCACGAGGTTCGCGGAGTAGCCGCGCGCCATCGCGCGCTCGGTCTCCGCCTCGAGACCGTCGAGGACCTCGACCTGCTCGGCCAGCGGGAGCCCGGCCTCGGCCGCCGCGCCGTCGACGATCTCGTCGGCGATCCGGACCAGCGCGTAGACCGATCGGATGCGGCGGCGCGAGTCGGCGTCGAGCAGTCGGGCGGCCGCGCCGAACGACGTCGAGTAGTGCGCGATCACGGTCGCGGAGCTCGCCGCCGCGGCCTCCGCGTACCGCTCGAGGAGCGTGGGCTCCTGCCGCCCGGTCATCGCGCCCGCTCCGTCGCGCGCTGCGCGAAGTCGCAGAGCTCGGCCCGGAGCCCGACCGGCAGGTCGGCCGCGTCGAGTTCGTAGCGGGCGAGCGTGACGTGCTCGTGCGCGAGGGTCAGGGCCGCGTCGAGCGCGCCGCACGCGCGCAGCTCCTCGCGGAGGCCGGCCGCCGTCTCGTCGTCGAGCGACGGATCCCCGAGGCGTGCCCGGATCGCCGGCCAGGACGGCGTCGTCGCGGCGTGCGCGATCAACGCCGTCCGCTTCCCCTCGCGCAGGTCGGCCGAGGCGGACTTCCCGGTCACGACCGGGTCGCCGAAGACGCCGAGCACGTCGTCGACGATCTGGAACGCGACCCCCGCGAGCCGGCCGAACCGGCAGAGGGCGTCCACCGCGTCCTCCGGCGCGCCCGCGAGCACGGCGCCCGCCGCGAGCGGCGCCTCGAAGGAGTACACGGCCGTCTTCTGCTCGAGCGTCGCGAGGACGCCCTCGAGGACGGGGGTCGAGTCGCCGAGCGAGGAGACCACGTCCGCGAGCTCGCCGGCGGCGGACACGAAGACCGCGCGGTCCAGGATGTCGAGCAGCGACTCGCGACGCGCCCGCTCCACCGGCAGCATCGCGAGCTCGCGGTGGGCGCGGCTGAGCGCGAGGTCGCCGGCGAGCACGGCGGCCGTCGCGGCCCAGACCTCACCCGTACGGGCATCTCCGCCGAGGGCCTCGGCGCGGGCCGCGAACCGGCCGGCCACGTTCGGAGCTCCCCGCCGCACGGTGTCGCGATCGATGAGATCGTCGTGGATGAGGAACGCCGTGTGCAGCAGCTCGAACGCGAGCGCGACGCGCGTGGCGAGCTCGCGCTCGGAGCCGCCGAAGCCCCGATACGCGGCCCAGACCAGCCGGGGCCGGATGCGCTTGCCGCCTGAGCTCTGCAGTTCGATCGACTCCCACAGCGCCGTGTAGTGGCTGCCGTACGCGCCGGCCCGGCCGCGTGCGTCGGCGAAGAACCTGCGGAGTTCGTCGTCGATCGCGGCGTCGAGCAGCTCAGGCACGGAAGAGCTCCAACTCCTGCGCCTGCAGCACGAGCCACGGGCTGAACGCCCACGGTGCGGCGGCGACGGCGGTCGCGAGCGAACGCGGTTCGACCCAGCGGTACTCGGCGACCTCCCGCGGGTTCGGGTCGGGATCGCCGGACGCGGTGGCGAGGTAGACCGGGCACACCTCGTTCTCGACGATGCCGTTCGCGTCCGTCGCACGGTACCGGAAGAGGGGCAGCGCGAGCTCGACCGTGTCGAGTTCGAGCCCGAGTTCGAAGTCGGCTCGGCGGCGCACCGCGTGCAGCAGCGGCTCGGCCGGCTTGGGGTGCCCGCAGAACGAGTTCGTCCACACGCCGGCCCAGGTCTGCTTGGTGACCGCGCGGCGGGTGACGAGCACCTCGCCGATCGGATTGACGATGTGGCAGGAGAAGGCGAGGTGCAGGGCGGTGTCCGGTCCGTGCGCGGCGCTCTTCGGGGCCCGGCCGATGGGCGTCCCCGACTCGTCGAGCAGGACCACCTCGTCCTCGACGCTCTCGGTCGTGTGGTTCATGTGCGCCTCCTCGTCCGGTGGGCGATGCGTCCGAGCCCGGTTCGTGTCCCCGAAGCTAGCAGCGACGCGGAGGCCGGCGGAACAACCGAAAGTTGGACCGCGCGGTGGACGGAGGGTCGGTCGGCTGCCGCGTGCGACCTGCCGTGCGTCATGCTGGACGGGTGACGGGCGAGAGCGGCGACGGCTGGGCGGAGGGACCGGGGGGAATCCGGTACTGGGGCCGGTACGGGGCCGCGGGCCTGCTGATCGTGGATCCGGACGGGGCGGTGCTGCTCCAGCATCGCGCCGCATGGAGCCACTTCGGCGGCACCTGGGGCATTCCCGGCGGGGCACGCCATCGCGACGAGTCCGCGCTCGACGCCGCCGTCCGCGAGGCGACCGAGGAGACGGGGATGCCGCCGGGCGTCGTCGCCGCACGGTTCGAGACCGTGCTCGACCTCGGCTTCTGGTCGTACACGACGGTCGTCGCCGATGCGGTCGTGCGCTTCGAACCTCGCCTGGCCGACCGTGAGAGCATCGCGTTGCAGTGGACCCCCATCCCGGTGGTCGACGCGCTGCCGCTGCATCCGCGCTTCGCCGAGGCGTGGCCGGCGTTGCGCGCCCGGCTGCTGGGCCAGTCGGCTGGATAGGATCGAGCCGTGGCCGAGAAGAGCACGGGGGTGTCGGATCGGGTCTGGACCGTGCCGAACCTCCTCAGCATGCTCCGACTGCTGCTCGTGCCGGTCTTCCTCGTGCTCGTCGTCGTCGGCGAGTACGTTCCCGCGCTCGTCGTGCTCGTCGTCGCAAGCGTCAGCGACCTGCTCGACGGATTCCTCGCGCGCCGGTTCGACCAGGTGACGCGGCTGGGACAACTGCTGGACCCCGCTGCCGACCGCCTCTACATCTTCGCGGCGCTCATCGGCCTCGCGGCCAACGACCTGGTCCCATGGTGGATCGTCGTGGTCATCGTCGCGCGGGATCTCTTCCTCGTGATCCTCGGGGTCGTGCTCGCGAACCACGGGTACGGCCCGCTCCCGGTCCACCAGCTCGGCAAGGCCGCGACCTTCGCGCTGTTCACGGGCCTGCCGATCATCATGCTGGGGCTGGCCTTCCCCGCCCTGCAGCCCGTCAGCGAGCCGTTCGGGTGGGCGGTCACGATCTGGGGCGCGTTCCTCTACTGGTGGGCCGGGATCATCTACGCGATCGAGACGGCGCGTGTCGTCCGCGAGACGCGGGCATCCGGGCCACCCGCATCCGATACGCTTGAGCCGGGAGGTTAGCGGTGGCGGATTCCGACATGACCCAGGCCGGTGCGAACGGCGAGGAGCGCGAGCCGTCGGCTGAGACGTCGGCGCATCGCGTCGACCAGCCGAACGACACGACGATGGGGTTCAGCCGCGAGGCGGCGGCGCAGCTGAGCGCGCTCGACGCCGACGTGAGCGCTGCGGAGCAGGAGGCGATCGCGGCGTTGCCGTCGGGTTCCGCGCTCCTCATCGTGCGCCGCGGCCCGAATGTCGGCGCGCGCTTCCTCCTCGACACCGAGGTCACGTCGGTGGGTCGCCATCCCGACGCGGACATCTTCCTCGACGACGTCACCGTCTCGCGCAAGCACGCCGAGTTCCTGCGTCACGGCACCGCCTTCGAGGTCCGCGACCTCAACTCGCTGAACGGCACGTACTTCGACGGCATCCGCATCGAGACCGCCCTGCTCAGCGACGGCGCCGAGGTCCAGATCGGCAAGTACCGCCTCACCTTCTACGCCTCGCGGCACGATCTCGCGGCGACGGGCACCGGGTGAGCGAGGGCGCCGCGGCGCGGCGTCCGGCTCACGCCTCACCGCTGCTCGGCATCGGCCAGGTCCTGGCGAAGCTCCAGCCGGAGTTCCCGGAACTGACCCCGTCGAAGCTGCGCTTCCTCGAGGAGCAGGGTCTCGTCACTCCGGCCCGCACGGCGGCGGGGTACCGCAAGTTCTCGCCCGCCGACATCGAGCGGATCACCGTGGTGCTCGCGATGCAGCGCGACCACTACCTGCCGCTCAAGGTCATCCGCGCGCACCTCGAGGAGATCGACGCGGGGCGGACGCCCGCATTGCCTGGCGTCGTCGACGCCGCGGCGTTCCGCGCGACCGCCGCCCGCTTCTCGCGTGAGGAGCTCCTGCGCGAGACCGGCGCCGACGCGACGCTGCTCGACGAGGCGATCAGCGCGTCGCTCATCCGTCCGGCCGAGGTGTACGGCCCCGAGACGCGCGACCTGCTCACGGCGTTGGCCGCCCTGCGAACCAGCGGCATCGAACCGCGGCACCTGCGCGGACTCCGCGCCGCCGCCGACCGCCAGGCCGAACTGGTGGGGCGTGCGATCGCGCCGGAGCGCCGGCAGGATCCGGCCGGTCGCGCCCGCAGCGCCGAGCGCGCGCGCGAACTCGGCGACCGACTCGCCGTCGTGCACGCGGCCGTGCTGCGCGAGGTCCTCGACCGCCAGGTGCGCTGAGCCGGCGACACGCCGTGACGTTCGGCCCGATGTCCTCGACTCCGGTCGTCGGCGTGGGTAGCGTTGACTGCGCGCCGCCGCGGCGACGACGAGAGTGGAGGGGCGATCGGATGAGCGAGCTCGATCGGAGCGAACGAACACGATACGACCTCGGACTGCTCTTCACCGACGGCCTGCCGGAGCACGACGACGGCACGGGATATCGCGGTGCGGTCGCGGCTCGTGCGGCGGGCATCAGCTATCGCCAGCTCGACTACTGGGCTCGGACGGAGCTCGTCGAGCCCACGGTCCGCGGTGCCGCCGGTTCGGGGTCGCAGCGCCTCTACGGGTTCCGCGACATCCTCGTCCTCAAGCTCGTGAAGCGACTGCTCGACACGGGGATCTCCCTGCAGCAGATCCGGATCGCGGTGACGCAGCTCCGCGAGGCGGGAATCGACGACCTCGCCCAGACGACGCTCATGAGCGACGGTGCCAGTGTGTACCTGTGCACGTCCGACGACGAGGTCATCGACCTCGTCAATCGCGGGCAGGGCGTGTTCGGCATCGCGGTCGGCAAGGTGCTGCGGGAGGTCGAATCGACGCTGGTCGAGCTCGACACCCAGCGGGCCGACGAGGTCGACGAACTCGCCGCGCGTCGCGCCCGCGCGTCGCGTCGCATCTCCTGAGGCGTCCGACGTCGCCGCGTCCGCACGCGGTGGGAGAACCTCGTCCGAACGCCGAGGAGCGATCGCGGCCGAAGGTGACGTTCCGTGACGCCCGATCCGGGGCTCAGCGCTGCGGCGCGTCGAGCTCCATCTGCGGGGGTCCGGACTGGGCGAAGTCGCCGATCCGCGCCGTGCGCAACACGCGCTCCAGGAGCTGGTCGAAGTGGTTCGACATCTCCTCGGCGCTCTCGCCGGGCCACATGTGCAGCGGCTTCGCCGCGCCCTGGGCCTGCTGCAGCGAGGTGCGTTCCGGCAGCTGCGGGCTGAGCACGAGCGGGCCGAACATGTCGCGCAGCTCCTTGATGCGGAACTGGTGCTCGAGGGACTGCACGCGCGCGCGGTTCACGATGATGCCGAGCGGCTGCAGTCGCGGCGAGAGGCCGCGGCGGATCTCCTCGATCGCACGGAGCGCGCGGTCGGCCGCCGCCACGGAGAACAGCCCCGGCTCGGTGACGACGGCGACGCGGTCGCTCGCAGCCCACGCGGTGCGCGTCAGGGCGTTCAGCGACGGCGCGCAGTCGATGAGGACGAGCTCGTAGTCGGACTCGACGTTGGCGAGCGCCTCCTCGAGCTTCCAGATGTCGCGGATCGACGGGTGCGGACCGTCGTAGTTGATGGCCGACGGGCTGCCGATCATGACGTCGATGGTCGACTGCGGGTTCGACCTCGTCCAACCGCTCGGAGCGATCGCCGAGCGGACGATCTTCTCCTTCGGCGACGCGAGGACGTCGGCGACGTTCAGGTGACCGGACACCTGGATGTCCATGCCGGTGGAGACGTCGGACTGCGGGTCGAGGTCGACGACCAGGGTGCGCACGCCGCGCGCGAAGGCGGCCGACGCCAGTCCGAGGGTGACGGTCGTCTTTCCGACGCCGCCCTTCAGGGAACTGACCGAGAGAACGTGCACGAGCGAATACGTTACCGTTACTCGCACGGCGATACCTAAATGTTCGCTGTGCGGAGAAGCCCCCATCCGGAAAGGCCTGCATGTTCTCGAAGATCCTGGTCGCCAATCGCGGTGAGATCGCCATCCGGGCGTTCCGCGCCGCCGTCGAGCTCGGTGCGAAGACCGTCGCCGTCTTTCCGTATGAGGACCGCAATTCGCTGCACCGGCTGAAGGCGGACGAGGCCTACCAGATCGGCGAGCCGGGACATCCGGTGCGCGCCTACCTCGACGTGTCGGAGATCATCCGCGTCGCGAGGGAATGCGGAGCGGACGCGATCTACCCGGGCTACGGCTTCCTCTCCGAGAACCCCGAACTGGCCCAGGCCGCGGCCGACGCGGGCATCACGTTCATCGGTCCGCCGACGCGTGTGCTCGAGATGGCCGGGAACAAGGTGACGGCCAAGCAGCAGGCGATCGCCGCGGGCGTGCCGGTGCTGAGGTCGACCGAGCCATCGACCGACGTCGAGGCGCTCCTCGGGCAGGCCGACGAGATCGGCTTCCCGATCTTCGCGAAGGCCGTCGCGGGCGGCGGCGGGCGCGGCATGCGCCGCGTCGACCGCAAGGAGGACCTCCGTCGCTCGCTCGAGGAGGCGATGCGCGAGGCCGACAGCGCCTTCGGCGACCCGACGATGTTCCTCGAGCAGGCCGTCCTCCGCCCCCGGCACATCGAGGTCCAGGTGCTGGCGGATGGCGCGGGTGAGACCGTGCACCTGTTCGAGCGCGACTGCTCGGTGCAGCGCCGCCACCAGAAAGTGGTCGAGATCGCGCCGGCGCCGAACCTCTCCGACGAGATCCGGGAGGCGTTGTACCGCGACGCCGTCGCGTTCGCGAAGTCCATCGGCTACGTCAACGCGGGAACGGTCGAGTTCCTCCTCGACACGGCGGGGGAGCGCGCGGGCCAGCACGTGTTCATCGAGATGAACCCGCGCATCCAGGTCGAGCACACCGTCACCGAGGAGGTCACCGACGTCGACCTCGTGGTCGCGCAGATCCGCATCGCCGCAGGGGAGCACCTCGACGACCTCGGCCTGACCCAGGACCGCATCCACCTCCGCGGTGCGGCCCTGCAGTGCCGCATCACGACCGAGGACCCGACCGCCAACTTCCGGCCGGACACGGGCAAGATCACGACGTACCGCTCGCCGGGCGGCGCGGGCATCCGCCTCGACGGCGGCACCGTGAACCCGGGTGCGCAGATCAGCCCGCACTTCGACTCGATGCTCGCCAAGCTCATCTGCCGCGGGCGCGACTACCAGCAGGCCGTGACGCGCGCGAAGCGCGCCCTCGCCGAGTTCCGCATCCGCGGCGTGTCGACGAACATCCCGTTCCTGCAGGCGGTCATGGACGACCCGCACTTCATCGCGGGCGACCTCAGCACCTCGTTCATCGACGAGCGGCCGCAGCTCGTACGGGGCCGCGTCTCGAAGGACCGCGGAACCAAGATCCTCAACTGGCTCGCCGACGTCACGGTCAACCAGCCGAACGGTCCTGCGCCCACGACGGTGGCGCCGACCGAGAAGCTCCCGGAGATCGACCTCGCGGCGCCCGCTCCGGCGGGCTCCCGGCAGCGGCTGCTCGAGCTCGGTCCGACCGGCTTCGCCGCGGCGCTCCGCGCGCAGACCCCGCTCGCCGTCACCGAGACCACGTTCCGCGACGCGCACCAGTCGCTCCTCGCCACCCGCGTCCGCACGCGGGACCTCGTCGCGGTCGCACCGTACGTCTCGCGTATGACGCCCGAGCTCCTCTCGGTCGAGGCGTGGGGCGGGGCGACGTACGACGTGGCGCTCCGCTTCCTCGGCGAGGACCCGTGGGAGCGGCTCGCCGCGCTGCGCGAGTCGCTGCCGAACATCAACATCCAGATGCTCCTGCGCGGACGCAACACGGTCGGCTACACGCCGTACCCGACCGAGGTCACCGACGCCTTCGTCCAGGAGGCCGCGGCGACCGGTGTCGACATCTTCCGGATCTTCGACGCGCTGAACGACGTCTCGCAGATGCGCCCTGCGATCGAGGCCGTGCTCGCCGCGGACACGCCGATCGCCGAGGTCGCCGTCTGCTACACGGGCGACCTGCTCGACCCGCGGGAGGACCTCTACACGCTCGACTACTACCTCCGCCTCGCCGAGCAGATCGTCGACGCGGGCGCCCACGTGCTGGCGATCAAGGACATGGCGGGACTGCTGCGCCCCTCGGCCGCCGAGAAGCTCGTCGCGGCGCTCCGCGAGCGCTTCGACCTGCCGGTCCACCTGCACACGCACGACACGGCCGGCGGGCAGCTCGCGACGCTGCTCGCGGCGAGCCGGGCCGGGGTCGACGCGGTCGACGTCGCCAGCGCCCCGATGGCGGGCACGACCAGCCAGCCCTCCGCGTCGGCGCTGGTGGCGGCCCTCGCCCACACCGAGCGCGACACGGGTATCTCGCTCGACGCGGTCTCGGACCTCGAGCCGTACTGGGAGGCCGTGCGCCGCATCTACCGTCCGTTCGAGTCGGGCCTGCCCGGTCCCACCGGCCGGGTCTACCACCACGAGATCCCCGGCGGGCAGCTCTCGAACCTCCGGCAGCAGGCCATCGCGCTCGGCCTCGCGGACGACTTCGAGCTCATCGAGGACATGTACGCCGCGGCGAACGAGATCCTCGGCCGCGTGCCGAAGGTCACGCCGTCGTCGAAGGTCGTCGGCGACCTCGCTCTGCACCTCGCGGCGGTGAAGGCCGACCCCGCCGACTTCGCCGCCAACCCGGAGAAGTACGACGTGCCCGACTCGGTCATCGGCTTCATGGCCGGCGAGCTCGGCGACCTGCCCGGAGGCTGGCCGGAGCCGTTCCGCTCCAAGGTGCTCGCGGGTCGCGACGTGCGCGTCGGCGTCACGGAGCTCACGCACGCGCAGCGTCGCGGACTCGCGGAGCCGGGCGTCGAGCGCCAGGCGCTGCTGAACTCGCTGCTCTTCCCGGCGCCGACCCGCCAGTTCGAGCAGATCCGCGAGCTCTTCGGCGACCTCTCGGTCGTCGACACCGTCGACTACCTCTACGGCCTCCGGCCCGGGTCCGAGCACGTCGTGGAGATCGACCGGGGCGTGCGGCTCTACGCGGGTCTCGAGGCGATCGGCGAGGCCGACGACAAGGGCATGCGCACGGTCATGACCATCCTGAACGGCCAGCTCCGGCCGGTGTTCGTCCGCGATCGGAGCATCACGGTCGAATCCCGTGTGGCCGAGAAGGCGGATGCCTCCCAGCCCGGGCACATCGCCGCGCCGTTCTCCGGCGTGGTGACGCTGCAGGTCGAGGCGGGCGCCGAGATCGAGGCCGGCCAGGCCGTGGCATCCATCGAGGCGATGAAGATGGAGGCGGCGATCACGTCGCCGGTGGCCGGCGTCGTCGAGCGCGTCGCGATCCCGAAGACCCAGCAGGTGGAGGCGGGTGATCTGCTCGTCGTCGTGCGCCCGGGCTAGACTCGGGACTGTTCCGCACTGATGAGGAGGGGAAATCGGTGGCAGAGCACGAGGACGACCAGGATCGCGGCGAGCGCCGCTCCGTCTCCCGCACGACGGCCGATCGGGCACGGTCGGGCGGTGCGCACGCGGCCGACGACGTCGACGTGCGCGTCGACCTCCCGCCCTCGCCGGCGCGGGTCATGCCGGAGGACGAGGTGGCCGTGGCGATCGACGACGTCGCGGTCGATCCCGGCGACCTGACCGCGGTGACGACCGGACGGACGTCGGTCGACGTCGTGCCCGCGCTGGCCGGTGCAGGCCACAGGTCCGCCGCGCGGCGCGACCCGTCCCCGTACGGGGCACTGCTCGCGGCAGACGGCGCACGGCTCCGGCGGGAGCGCGTCACGACCGACACGGGAGCGCACGTCGCGATCGTCGCGGACGGCGAGAGCGCCGTCGCGCCCGCCGAGGTGCCCGAGACGGCCGAGTCGCTCACCGCCGACCGCCTGATCGACCTGAACCGCACGACTCGCCCGGCGCCGCAGGGCGGCATGAACCGGTTCCTCTACGAGGCGACGTTCCACCTGGTCAACCTGGGCGACTCGGCCAAGGTGCGCGCACACCGGGAGATGAGCGAGCGCATCCGCCGCCGGTTCGAGGGTGGTGCGCGGTTCGTGCCGGTGCTCACCCGCAAGGGCGGCGTCGGCAAGACGACGGTGACCGCGCTGCTCGGCATGGCTCTCGCAGACGCGCGCGACGATCGGATCATCGCGATCGACGCGAACCCCGATCGCGGCACGCTCGCGGAGCGCGTCGACCGGCAGACCCGCGAGACGGTGCGCGACGTCGTCGCGAAGGCGTCGTCGATCGGCGGGTACACCGACTTCTCGCGATTCGTCTCGCGCGACGAGACGCGCCTCGACATCCTCGCGTCCGACACCGACCCGTCGCTGTCCGAGGCGTTCGACGACAACGACTACAACGTCGTCGCCGGCCTCGCGGCACGCTACTACTCGCTCGTCCTCACCGACTGCGGCACCGGCATCGTGCACTCGGTCATGCGGGCCACGCTGCAGCGCGCCGATTCGATCGTGGTGGTCTCCGGAGGCAGCGTCGACGAGGCACGGCTGGCGAGCGAGACGCTCACGTGGCTCGAGGCGAACGGGTACGGCGAGCTCGTCCGCAACGCCGTCGTCGCGATCAACCTGGCCACGCAGGGCACCCACCTCGTCAAGGTCGACGAGATCGAGGCCCACTTCCAGTCTCGCGTGCGCGAGATCGTACGGATCCCGTACGATCCCCAGCTCGCGGCGGGCTCGGTGGTGAACTGGAGCGACCTTCGCCCGGTCACCCAGCACTCGGCCCGCGAACTCGCCGCCCTCGTGGTGGAAGGCCTGCCCGTCGAACGCGGGCACTGAACACGGAGCACCATTGCCGGAACGACCCATTCGCCTGTTCGGCGACCCCGTCCTGAAGACCGTCTCGAGCCCCGTCGACCTCGTCGACGACCGTGTCCGATCCCTCGTCGAGGACCTCGTGGACAGCGTCCGGCTCCCGGGTCGCGCGGGCGTCGCCGCGCCCCAGATCGGGGTGAACCTGCGCGTCTTCAGCTACAACGTCGACGGCGAGATCGGGTACATCATCAATCCCGTCCTCGTCGAGGTCACCGGCGATCCCGAGCTCGTGGACGAGGGATGCCTCTCGGTCCCCGGTCTCTGGCACAAGACCCCGCGGCACCCGTTCGCCCGCGTTCGCGGGATCGACCTCGAGGGCAACGAGATCGAGCTCGCCGGCGAGGGGCTCATGGCCCAGGCGCTGCAGCACGAGACCGATCATCTCGACGGCATGCTCTACCTCGACCGGTTGGAGAAGGACGAACGCCGCGCGGCCATGCGGGCCGTCCGCGAGTCGGACTGGTTCTGACCCGTCCGCATCGTCGCGGCGACGCGCTCCCCGGAAACCACGGATGCCCCGCGGCACGAGCCGCGGGGCATCCGTTCGTGAGGAGACGGATCAGCTGATGATCGAGTGGCCCTCGGTCGCCGGGGCGCCGGAGTAGAGACCGTCGATCTCGGCCGAGAAGTCATCGAGGATGACGTTGCGCTTGATGCTCATCTTCGGCGTGAGGTGTCCGCTGTCCTCCGTGAACTCCGTGGGCAGGATCACGAACTTGCGGATCGACTCGGCGCGCGAGACATGCTCGTTCGCGGCATCGATCGCGCGCTGGACCTCGGCCAGGACGGCGGGGTTCTTCGCAGCCTCATCGACCGACATCCCCGCGTCCTCGTGGTGGTTGTTCAGCCACACGGGCAGCATCTCGGGGTCGAGCGTCACGAGGGCCGAGATGAACGGCTTCTGGTCGCCGACCACGACGACCTGCCCGACGAGCGGGTTCGCGCGGATCGGGTCCTCGAGCGCGGCCGGCGCGACGTTCTTGCCGCCGGCCGTGACGATGATCTCCTTCTTGCGGCCGGTGATCGTGAGGAAGCCGTCGGCGTCGAACTGACCGATGTCGCCGGTCTTGAACCACTCGCCGTCGAAGGTCTCTGCCGTCGCCTCGGGGTTCTTCCAGTACTCCTTGAAGACGTTGATGCCCTTGACCTGGATCTCGCCGTCATCGGCGGTGCGCACCGAGACGCCCGGCAGGGCGGGGCCGACGGTGCCGATCTTCGACTTCGTGGCCAGGTTCACCGTCGCCGGCGCGGTCGTCTCCGTGAGGCCGTAGCCCTCGAGGATGGTGATGCCGAGGGCGTGGTAGAAGTGGCCGAGGCGCGGGCCGAGCGGCGCCGAACCGGACACGGCGTACTTCACGTTGCCGCCCATCGCGGCGCGCAGCTTGGAGAAGACCAGCCGGTCGAAGAGCGCGAACCTGAGCTTCAGGCCGAGGGGGACCCGGCCGCCCGACTCGAGCGCCGTCGAGTAGGCGACCGCGGTCTCGGCGGCGGCGTGGAAGATCTTGCCCTTGCCGCCGGCCTCGGCCTTCTGCTCGGACACGTTGTAGACCTTCTCGAACACGCGCGGGACGGCGAGGAGGAAGGTCGGCTTGAAGCTGCCGAGCGAGGGGAGGAGCTGCTTGGTGTCGGGCTGGTGTCCGACCCGCACGCCCGCGTGTACGCAGAGCACCGAGATGAACCGCGCGAAGATGTGCGCCGTGGTGATGAACAGCAGCGTCGAGGCGCCGTTCGGGTCGAGCACGACCTCCTCCAGCGCGACCGCCGAGTTGCGGCAGAGCTCGACGAAGTTCGCGTGGGTGAGGACGCAGCCCTTGGGCTTGCCCGTCGATCCCGACGTGTAGATGAGCGTGGCGATGTCGGAGCCGACGGCGAGGTTGCGACGGCGCTCGATCTCGTCGTCGGGGATGTCCGATCCCGATGCGGCGAGCTTGTCGAGGTCGCCCAGGTCGATCTGCCACACGTTGCGGATGGCGGGGAGGTCGGGATGGACCTCGTCGAAGCGTGCGAAGTGATCGGCCGTCTCCAGGATGACCGCGATCGCGCCGGAGTCCCCGAGGTTCCAGCGCACCTGCGCGGGCGAGCTGGTCTCGTAGACGGGAACGAGGACCGCTCCGGCGAACCAGGCGGCGAAGTCGATGAGCGTCCACTCGTAGCGCGTCTTGCTCATGAGGCCGATCTTGTCGCCCGGCTGGATGCCCGCAGCGACGAGGCCTTTCGCGAGGGCGACCACCTGCGCGTGGAACTCACGGGTGGTGACCGGGCTCCACCCGCCCTCGGCGGTCGGCAGCGAGAACAGGACGGAATCGGGCGTGGCCCTGACCCGTTCGACCAGGAGGTCGGTGGTGTTCGCGTCGGGGTCGGCGGGGACCAGGGGCGCGGTGGTGAACTCGATCACGGTAGCTCCTTCGGCACCGGGAGGGTCGTACGGGGTTCGGGGTCGCACGACCACGGCAGTGGGTTGACTACACTCTAGTCGGTGCGGCGCGGGCTCGACCCGGCCGCTTCACACCCACGCACCCCCGGCGAAAGGCGTTCGACGTGCATGCGATCGGCA
This sequence comes from Agromyces molybdatiresistens, assembly GCF_052748445.2. Lineage (NCBI taxonomy): Bacteria > Bacillati > Actinomycetota > Actinomycetes > Micrococcales > Microbacteriaceae > Agromyces > Agromyces molybdatiresistens. Next base: position 1,796,946 of record NZ_CM188258.1, read on the forward strand.
TCGACATCGGCGGCACGAAGATCGCCGGCGCAGTGGTCGACGAACTCGGCGGCATCGTCCGTTCCGCACGGGTCCCGACCCCCGTCGACACGGTCGCGCTCGAGGACGCCGTCGTCGCGATGATCGGGGAGCTCGCCGGAGGCGAGCGCATCGACGCCGTCGGCGTGGCGGCGGCGGGCTTCATCGACGCCGCGCAGTCGACCGTGTACTACGCCCCCAACATCGACTGGCGGAACGAGCCGTTCCGCGAGAAGCTCGAGGCGCGCGTCGGAGGCAACGTCGTCGTCGAGAACGACGCCAACGCCGCCGGCTGGGCCGAGTTCCGGTTCGGCGCCGGCCGGATGGTCAGCGACATGGTCATGCTGACGATCGGCACCGGCGTGGGCGGCGCCATCGTCGCGGGCGATCGGCTCTTCCGCGGCGGGTTCGGCGCGGGCGCCGAACTCGGCCACCTCCGATTGGTGCCGAACGGCGTCGCATGCGGCTGCGGCCAGCACGGATGCCTCGAGCAGTACGGCTCGGGGCGCGCGCTCATGCGGATGGCCGACGAGATCGCCGATGCGGGCGGGATCGGGCAGAGCCTCGCGCGAGCCAGGGAGGAGCACGGCGCGCTCGACGGCACGATCGTCGGCGGACTGATCGCCGCCGAGGATCCGGGTGCGGTCGCCGCGCTCCGACAGCTCGGCCGTTGGCTCGGCGAGGCGTCGGCGAGCCTGTCCGCGATCCTCGACCCGCAGCGGTTCGTGTTCGGCGGCGGCGTCGCCGTCGCGGGTGAGCTCCTGCTCGCGCCGATCCGCGAGGCGTACCTCGAGCACCTCCCCGCCCGCGGATACCACCCCGAGCCGGACTTCGTGATCGCCGAGCTGGTCAACGACGCCGGCGTGGTCGGCGCGGCCGACCTCGCGCGGGTCTGGGTCGAGGAGCACGCCTGACGCCTGCGGCGATAGGCTTGCCGGGCAGCGGGACGAGACGGAGGACCAGCGTGTTCTACTGGATCATGAAGCACATCGTGGTGGGGCCGCTGCTCCTCTCGATCTTCCGACCGTGGGTCGTCGGGCTCGAGCGGGTGCCGAAGGACGGACCGGTCATCCTCGCGTCGAATCACCTCTCCTTCATCGACTCGATCTTCCTGCCCCTCATCGTCGACCGACCGGTCGTGTTCCTCGCCAAGAGCGAGTACTTCACGGGCAAGGGCCTCAAGGGCTGGGCGACGCGGGTGTTCTTCCAGGCGGCCGGCCAGCTGCCGATCGACCGGTCGGGCGGCAAGGCGTCCGAAGCCTCCCTCAACACGGGCCTCCGCGTGCTCGGCGAGGGGCGCATCCTGGGCATCTACCCCGAGGGCACGCGCAGCCCGGACGGCAAGCTCTACCGGGGGCGGACCGGCGTCGCCCGCATGGTGCTCGAGGCCGGTGTCCCGGTCGTGCCCGTGGCGATGATCGGCACCGCCGAGATCATGCCGATCGGCACCCGCCTGCCGAAGGTGCGTCGCGTCGGCATCGTCTTCGGCGAGCCGCTCGACTTCTCCCGGTTCCACGGCATGGAGGGCGACCGGTTCGTGCTCCGCTCCGTGACGGACGAGCTCGTCTACGACCTGCGCGCGCTCAGCGACCAGGAGTACGTCGACGTCTACGCGAGCACCCTCCGAGAGCAGCGGGCGGCCCAGACGCCCTCGCGGTAACCCGGCGTCCTGCCGCGGTAGGCTGGAGCCACGGCGTCGCGACGTGCGGCGCCCGTTTCCGTTCAGCGCCGCGTGCGCCCGAACCCTCAGGACAGTCCAGTGGTACAGCTCGTCGAGCCGGTCGTGAATGCAGATCCATCCGTGATTGCCGGCCTCGACTATTGGCGGACGCTGCCGATCAAGCAGCAGCCGACCTGGCCCGACGCCGAGGCCGCGCACGCGGTGTCCGCCGAGCTCGCGACGCTGCCCCCGCTGGTGTTCGCGGGCGAGGTGGACATGCTCCGCGACCGCCTCGCGGCCGCCTCGCGCGGCGAGGCGTTCCTGCTCCAGGGCGGCGACTGCGCCGAGACCTTCGCCGGAGCCACGGCCGACCAGATCCGCAACCGGGTGAAGACCGTGCTGCAGATGGCGGTCGTGCTCACGTACGGCGCGTCGATGCCGGTCGTGAAGATGGGCCGGATGGCGGGTCAGTTCGCCAAGCCCCGCTCGAGCGACACCGAGACTCGCGGCGGCGTCACGCTGCCCGCCTACCGGGGCGACATCGTCAACGGGTACGACTTCACCCCCGAGTCGCGCACGGCCGACCCGTCGCGCCTGCTGCAGGGCTACCACATGGCGGCATCGACGCTGAACCTGATCCGAGCGTTCACGCAGGGCGGCTTCGCCGACCTCCGACAGGTGCACGCCTGGAACCAGGGTTTCGCGGCGAACCCGGCGAACGCGCGGTACGAGAAGCTCGCGCGCGAGATCGATCGCGCGGTCAAGTTCATGGACGCCTGCGGCGCCGACTTCGACGAGCTGCGACGGACCGAGTTCTACACGGGCCACGAGGGCCTGCTCATGGACTACGAGCGCCCGATGACCCGCATCGACTCCCGCACCGGGACGCCGTACAACACGTCGGCCCACTTCATCTGGATCGGCGAGCGCACCCGCGAGCTCGACGGCGCCCACGTCGACTTCCTGTCGCGCGTGCGCAACCCGATCGGCGTGAAGCTCGGCCCCGCCACGACGCCCGAGACCATGATGGAGCTCGTCGAGAAGCTCGACCCGCACCGCGAGCCGGGCCGGCTCACCTTCATCACCCGCATGGGCGCAGGCAGGATCCGCGAGGCGCTGCCGCCCCTGCTCGAGGCGATCAAGCGCAGCGACGCGAACCCGCTGTGGGTCACCGATCCGATGCACGGCAACGGCATCACGACGCCGACGGGCTACAAGACGCGCCGCTTCGACGACGTCATGGACGAGGTCGCGGGCTTCTTCGAGGCGCACCGAGCCGCGGGCACCCACCCGGGCGGCATCCACGTCGAGCTCACCGGCGACGACGTGACGGAGTGCCTCGGCGGTTCCGAGCACATCGACGAGGCCACCCTCGCGACGCGCTACGAGTCGCTGTGCGACCCGCGCCTGAACCACATGCAGTCGCTCGAACTCGCGTTCCTGGTCGCGGAGGAGCTCGCCGCGCGCTGATCGCGTGGACCACCGTCGACGGGCGGTCGTGGCAGCGGATGCCGCGGCCGCCCTCCGGTGTCCGGCCTCGCGTCGTGGTGCGCGTGCGGCTTCACTGCCCGAGACCTCGCGGTCGGATCGGACGACTCCGACCTCAGAGTGTGAGCGAGCCGACGATGCGCACGCTGCTGCCCCGCGGTGCGAGTTCGGCGGCGGCCGGCGCCTGCTCCTTCACGGTCGCGAGCGGCAGGAAGAGGTCGGGCAGCTCGTATGCGACCGAGAAGCCGGCCGCCTCGAGCTCCGCGATCGCGTCGGACATGGTCTTGCCGACCACGTTCGGCACCTCGACCGGGGCCGGCCCCTTGGACACGGTCAGCCGAACGGTGTCACCCGGGTTCATCGGGTCGTCGAGCCATTCGGCGGTGATGACGACGTCGACTGCGACGTCGTCGGAGAACTGCGGGTCGGCGAACTCGACCTTCAGCCCGACGCCATCGAGGCGCGTCTGCGCTTCGCCGATCGCGAGACCCTCGACCGGCGGGACCGGGCCTGCCGACACGACGAGGGACAGCTCCCCGAGCTCGGCGTACTCCGTACCGACGGGCGAGCCGTCGGCGGCGAGCACGGCGATGACGAGCCCCGATTCGACCTCGGCGGAGAACTGCTTCGTGCTCGCCTCGCCGACGGTGAAGTCGGACAACTGCGCGCGGGCGTCGGACTCGGGTTGACCGACCACGTCGGGGACCGCCAGCATCTGCGGCCCGGTCGAGACGAACATCTCGACCGTCGACCCGCGGCGCGCCAGGTCGCCGGCCGGCGGATCCGTGCCGATGACCTGGCCGATCGGGACGACGGGATCGTTGCGGTCCACCGGTTCGACGGCGAAGCCGGCGTCCTCGAGGGTCTGGGTCGCGTTCTGGGGCAGCATCGCGGCGGTCTCCGGGATGCTCGCGAGCGCACCCGGACCGGCGCCGAAGTACCAGCCGGTGCCGACCGACAGACCGGTCACGAGCAGCACGAGCGCGAGCAGCCAGTAGCCGCGGTTGCGGCGACGGTTCGCGGACCGCTCCAGTGCCGCCGTGTCGTCATCGGCCTCCTCGGCCGTCGCGGTGAGCGCGGCGCCGCCGGGCGCGAGCACCCGGGTCTCCGCGGTCGGGGCCCCCGCCGCGCCGCTGATGACCAGCGTGTCCTGCATTCCCGTGTGCGTCTGCGCGGGCCGGAGCGCGGGCTCGATCTCGCGCAGGCGCTCGAGCATGACCCTGGCGTCGGCCGGGCGCTGGTCGGGATCGCGCGAGGTCGCCCACAGTACGAGCGCGTCGAGCTCGGGCGGGACGGACGGGGCGCGCGTGCTCGGCGCGGGCACGGACTCGTTGGCGTGCTGGTAGGCGATCTGCATCGGCGCCTCGCCGACGTAGGGCTGCTCGCCGGTCAGCATCTCGTACGCCATGATGCCGAGCGCGTAGATGTCGCTCCGCGCGTCCGCGAGGCCGCGCGTGACGAGTTCGGGGGAGAGGTACGCGATCGTGCCGAGGAGTGCCTGGCCGGTCCCGGTGTTCGCGCTCGCGGCCCGCGCGAGGCCGAAGTCGCCGAGCTTGATGCGCCCGTCGTCGGCGAGCAGCACGTTCTCGGGCTTGAGATCGCGGTGCACGATGCCGGCCTTGTGGGCGGCGGCGAGGCCGGACAGGACCGCATCGAGGATGTCGATGGTCTGCTCGGGCGTCAGCCGCCTGTAGTCCTTCAGGAGGTCGCGCAGGGTGATTCCGGGCAGGTACTCCATGACGAGGTACGCCATGTCGGCGTCCTGGCCCTGGTCGAACACGTTGACGACGTTCGGATGTGCCAGCCGGGCGGCCGAGCGCGCCTCCTGGACGAACCGGGTCTTGAACGTGTTGTCGTCGGCCAGGTGGCCGTGCATGATCTTGATCGCGACCCGTCGCTCGAGGCGGAGGTCGGTCGCGAGGTAGACCGTCGCCATGCCGCCGCGCGCGATGCGCGAGCGCACCTGATACCGGCCGTCGACGAGACGGCCGATCATCGGGTCGGCGGGTGGCGCGGTGGTCACCGTACGAGTGTACGAAGCGGCATATGCCGTTTCGTGAACAAACGCCGGGACCGCGGCGAAACGAAACGGCATCGTGACGAACGGTCGCCGACTCCGGTCAGCCGAGTTCGTCGAGCCAGCGGCGAGCGGATGCCTCCCACCTGGCGTAGTGCTTCGGATGCGCGCTGTGCTGCACGGCCTGCGCGGCATCCGTCACCGACATCCCTGCCCAGCCGTCGACGTCGAGGAGGCCGGGCGTGCGCCCGTCGTTCGGCGTCGTCGGCCCGCCGTAGAACGCGGTCGCCGAGCGAACCGGGTCGAGGACCTGCTCGGGAGTGCCCCAGCCCTGGCTCGGACGCTGCTGGAAGAGACCGAGCGAATCGCGATCGCCGTGGCCGAGGTTGCGCAGCCCCGACTCCTGGGCCGCGGTCGCCAGCGCGATGACGATGCCGCGATCGGGGACGCCGAGCGCTCGGCCGACGTCCACGATGATCCGGGCGTTCGCGCGCATCTCGTCGTCGAGGCGCACCTCGAGCGCGGCGACGCTCGTCGCCTCGACGACCGCGGCGCGGACCACGATGCGCTGCCCCGGGCGGATGATGCTCGCGGCCGTGAGCCCGTTGAGCTCGAGCAGGTGGTCGAGGCCGACGCCGTGGCGTTCGCCGATCCCGATGAGCGTGTCGCCCTCGGCGACGACGTGCGTCATCTCCGTGGCCGGCGTCGCCGCGGAGGGTGGGTCGACGGATGCCGCGGCGTGGCCGGACCCGGGGATGGTGATGGCCTGCCCCGGGAAGATCGGACTGGAGCGACCGAGTCCGTTCGCGCTGAGCACGACGCCGACGTCGAGCCCGTACTCGGCCGCGATCGCGATCATGGTGTCGCCGGGTGCGACGATGTGACGCGCGATGGAGGCCTCCGGCTCGGGCGCCGCGGCCGGCGTCCCGCCCGGGAGCGCGAGCCGCTGCCCGGGGAAGATCAGGCTCGACCAGCTCAGGCCGTTCTCGGCGAGCACTTCCGCCGTGGAGATCCCGTATCGTGCGGCGATCGCGCTGACCGTGTCGCCCTGCTTGACCAGCACCTCGCGGGGGATCGTCGACGCCGGTGCCGCCTGGCTCGGGATCGGCGCTCCGGGCGTCTCCTTCGCCTTCGGCTGGCGCTTCACCGACTGCGGCGCGCCTTCGGCCGGCTGGGCGATGCCGAGCGTCACGGCGATCGCGCCGACGACGGCGATCGGGATCGTGAGGAGACGGCGGACGCCCGTGCGCCGGAACGCGGGCGTCCGGTGTCCGGCTCCCGCTCCGACCTCCCCGTCGGGCCTGGTCCCCGAGTGCTGCCTCATGTTCCCCCTCCGCAGGATCGCGGATGCCGTCACGGTCTCACGGCGGGCAATGCGAGTCAAACTCATCCACGCGCGTCGCGACGCGCGGATGGAGCGGCTTCCGACGATGGTCGGGGCCGTGGCAGTCTTGACCTGTGACGGACGTCGAGCAGACCGAGTGGCTGACCATCCCCGAGCTGGTCGAACGGATGGGGCAGAGTCCCGGCCGGATCCGGCGCCTGATCGACGATCGACACCTGCTCGGCGCACGCATCGACGGGGTGCTGAAGGTGCCCGCGTCCTTCCTCCGGGACGACGCTCCGTTGCCTGAGCTCCACGGCACCGCCATCGTCCTGGCGGATGCGGGCTTCTCCGACGAGGAGGCGCTCGACTGGTTCCTCGCCGAGGAGGACAGCCTCGGGACGACGCCGATCGCCGCACTCCGCGCGGGACGCAAGGCCGAGGTCCGTCGGATCGCCCAGGCGCTCGCCTGACTCGGCGGCCCGTCAGCTCTCGCGGCGCGTGACGGCGCGCGCGAGGCCGGCCAGGTCACGCGCGGCCTCAGGGTCGAGGTCGGGCGACTCGAGCGCCTCCATGGCGAGCACGGTGTTCCCGGCGATGACGGCCTCCACCTCGTCGACGGCGCCGCAGTCGCGGATCGTGTCCTGGAGCATCCGGATCTGGTCGGTGTCGAGCTGCGGATCGCCGAGCAGTTCGTCGAGCAGCCGGCGCTGGCCGGGAGCGAGTCGCTCACGGGCGATCGCGACGAGCACGGTCCGCTTGCCCTCGCGGAGGTCGTCGCCGGCGGGCTTGCCGGTGACCGCGGGGTCGCCGTAGACCCCGAGCAGGTCGTCACGGAGCTGGAACGCGATCCCGAGCGGGAGCCCGAACGCCCGGAGGGCCTCGAGCTGACGCGGCGAACCGCCTGCGATCGCGCCGCCGATGGCGAGCGGGGCCTCGATGCTGTAGCGGGCGGACTTGTGGACGACGACCCGCTCGGCGCGAGCGCGCTGCTCGGCCTCCGCACGCGTGAGCCACGCCCGCTCCTCGAGGATGTCGAGGTACTGGCCGACCGTGACCTCGGTGCGCATGCGGTTGAACTCGAGGCGCGCATCGCGCGCCGCGGTCGCGTCGCGCAGGGCGGCGAGGCCTTCGTCGAGGAGTTCGTCGCTCCACCCGAGCAGCAGGTCGCCGAGCAGGATCGCGGTCGCGCTGCCGTAGTCCTCCGCGCTGCCGGACCAGGAGCCGTCGCGATGCTGCGCCTCGTACACGCGGTGCGCCGCCGGTGCGCCGCGCCGGGTGTCGGAGTGGTCGATCAGGTCGTCGTGGACCAGGGCGGCGGCATGGAAGACCTCGAGCGCCGCCGATGCCGAGACCACGGCGTATCGCTCGGCGGTCGCTTCTGCCCCGCTGCGATCGCGCGCGGGCCCGCGCACGGCGTCGAACCCGAGGCTGCAGAACCGCGCTCGGAACCGCTTGCCGCCGCTGAGAAAGCGCTTCGAGAATGCGGCGAGCGGGTCGAGGTCGTCGCTGATGGAGTGGAGAATGGAAGCACGGTCGGCGAGGAACTCCTCGAGGCGTTCGTTCACTGCATCGACGAGTCGGGGAGCATGGGCCACGCGCCTAGCCTAGCGAGGGCGCGGAGGACTAGAATGAGCGTCACGAAGCGTCGGTCCCGAGAACTGAGGGGAATGAGATGCCGCTTTCGGAGCAGGAGCAACGCCTTCTCGAGGAGATGGAGCGGAACCTCTACAAGAACGACGCCGACTTCGTCGCGACCGTCGGAGGTGGCGGGCGCGGGCGCCCCAACTACCGGGCCATCGTGCTCGGCGTCCTCCTCGCCGTCGCCGGCGCCGGCGCGCTGATCGGCGGCGTGGCCTCCCAGCTCACCGTCGTGGGCGTGCTCGGCTTCGCGCTGATGTTCGTCGGCGTCCTCGTGGCGATCACGCCGTCCAAGCGACGCGGGGCCACGGCGACCTCGATGCCGACCGGCGGCGGGTCGACGAGGACCGCCAAGCCGCAGGCGGGGTTCATGGACCGGCTCAACGAGCGTTGGGACCGTCGCCAGGAGGGTCGCGACTGACGCCCTCGCGGTCGAGCGCGACCGACTGACCAGCACCGACTGACGGGCCGATCTCCGATCGGCCCGTTTCTCGTGCGATCCTCCGCATGCGCCGACGGCGCGCCACCGCGGGACGCGGGCCAGCCCTTGGCCCGCTCGGCCCCGCCTCCCTCCACTTCCCACCACCGCGCCGGCGCACGCGAGGCGGCGCACGGGTCGGTCCCGTGACCTGCGTCGCTCCGGCGTCGTCGGCGTGCCAGGACCCCCCGCCTGCGCCATGAAACCGCGCGATCACCGCCGTCGGCACGCCACGTGCCATCCACTTCCCTCCACCTCGGAGTTCCCTGAGAATCCGGGCCTGCACTGAGCCGAAAGGGTCGGAAGCGGAGCAATGTCGTTGTTTCGTGGAGGGGAGTGGAGTAAAGTGGGGATCGCACCTGGTTCCTGGCCGGAGGATGGGGGTGACGGGATGTTCCTCGGAAGCTACGAACCGAAGCTCGACGAGAAGGGTCGCGTCATTCTTCCGGCGAAGTTCCGGGATGAGTTGTCGAACGGCCTCGTGCTCACGCGAGGTCAGGAGCGCTGCATCTACGTGTTCAGCGCGCGGGAGTTCGAGGACATGAGCGACAAGATCCGCCAAGCCCCCGTCACGAGCAAGCAGGCGCGCGACTACATGCGCGTCTTCCTCTCCGGGGCCTCCGCGGAGACCCCCGACAAGCAGCATCGGGTCACCATCCCCGCCAACCTCCGCGCGTACGCGGGGCTCGACCGGGACCTCACGGTCATCGGCGCGGGGAGCCGGGTGGAGATCTGGGATGCGACGGCGTGGCAGACGTACCTCGCCGAGCAGGAGGCGGCCTTCGCAGAGACGGCGGAGGAGGTGATCCCCGGACTCTTCTGAGTCTCCGGGCCCCGACTCCCAGCCGTGCGAGCCTGCTGCACTTCCCCGCAGCAGGACGAACGGATGGGGATCGGGACCCGGAGGCCCGGGAACGAGGGAGATTTCATGGACATCGAACGGATCCACACGCCGGTGATGCTCGAGCGCACGCTCGAACTCCTGGCACCCGCGCTCGAGCGCGACGGCGCCGTGTACGTCGACGCGACCCTCGGCATGGGCGGTCATTCGCGGGCCGTGCTCGAACGGTTCCCGAACGCGACCGCGATCGGCCTCGACCGCGACACCGACGCGATCGGGATCGCGAGGGAGCGACTCGCCGGGTTCGGCGACCGCGCACGGTTCGTGCACACGGTCTACGACGGCATCGCCGAGGCGGTCCGCGGCGAGGGGTTCGACGAGGTCGATGCGATCCTCTTCGACCTGGGCGTCTCGTCGCTCCAGCTCGATCGGGCCGAACGGGGCTTCGCGTACTCCAAGGACGCGCCGCTCGACATGCGCATGGACTCGACGCGCGGACGGACCGCCGCGGACGTCATCGCCGAGTACTCGGAGGACGACCTGCGGCGGATCTTCCGCGACTACGGCGAGGAGAAGCTCGCCGCTCGGTACGCCCGGGCGATCGTACGGGCGCGCGCCGACGCTCCGATCACCCGGTCGGGGCGACTCGTCGAGGTGCTGCACGACGCCACCCCCGCCGCGGTGCAGCGGGCCGGCCACCCGGCCAAGCGCGTGTTCCAGGCCCTGCGGATCGAGGTCAACGAGGAGCTCTCGGTGCTCGAGCGGGCCCTGCCCGCCGCGCTCGACCTCGTCGCCGTGGGCGGCCGCATCGTCGTGCTGTCCTACCAGTCGCTCGAGGACCGGCTCGTCAAGCGCGTCCTCGCCGCGGCATCCACATCCACGGCACCCGCGGGGCTGCCGGTGGAGCTTCCGGAGCACCGCCCGCAGTTCCGGCTCCTCGTCAGGGGGGCCGAGCTCGCGAGCGAGTCCGAGCAGGCGGAGAACCCGCGTGCGAAGCCGGTGCGGCTGCGCGCCGCAGAACGAGTGAGGAGGCCGTCGTGAGTGCACTGCCGGCCCAGACCCGACCCGCCAGGCGTCGGGCTCCCGCGGCGGCGCCGCGGCTCCGCCCGGCGCCCGAGCCGGGTGCGAGGCGTGCGCGACCGAGGCTCGCCTACGCCGTGGTCGCGCTCGCCTCCATCGGGGCGATCGCGGTCGTCCAGCTGCTCCTGTCCATCGCCATGACTCAGGGGGCGTACGAGATGGACGAGCAGCTCCTCCGTCAGGCTCAGCTGCAGCGTGAACAGCAGAAGCTCTCCGACGACCTGGACCGCCTCGAGTCGCCGCAGTTCCTGGCGGCGAACGCGGAGGCGCTCGGCATGGTCCCGAACGGCGCACCCGTCTACCTCCGCCTGTCCGACGGGGCGGTGGTCGGCGACCCCACGGCCGCCGCCGGCACTGCGACATCGTCCGCCGCGCTCGTGCCCAATGCGCTCATCGACGGCGTGCCGCTCGTGACCGAGCAGGCCGCGGGGGAGACTGCGAAGGAGAAGGGAGGCGGCAAGCCCGCGACGCCTGCGGACGGCGCACCGGCCGCTCCGCCGGCGCTCACCGGAGGCCTGCCGACGCCCGCGACGCACTGACGTCGCTCCACCCAGACCACGACCCGAGACCGGACGGAGCGAACCAGCCGATGAACCGAGTGAGCCGCCATCCGATGCGCCGCATCGTCGCCGCAGGGCTCGCGCTGGTGCTCATCGTCGGCTGGTTCGTCATCCGGCTCGTGGACATCCAGGTGGTGCGCGCCGCCGAGTTGAACGAGGCCTCCGAGGATGTGCGCTCGGAGACCCGGGTGATCTACGGAGAGCGCGGCGCGATCGTCGATGCGAACGGCACGGTGCTCGCGGAGAGCGTCATGCGATACCACATCACGATCTCGCCCAAGCAGGCGATGGCCACCCAGACGTTCGAGCGGCAGGGCGAGGACGGGAAGCAGATCGACGTCACGCTCGACGAGGCCCTCGCCGAACTCGGCGAGGCGATCGGGCGACCGGGCGCCGACCTCCGGGCCCAGATCGAGGACGAGCTCGCCGCCGATCCCGACGCGGACTTCTCGTACGTCGCGAAGCGGGTCGACACGGAGACCTACGAGCGCGTCAAGGCGCTGGGCATCCCGTTCGTCTACTCGGACGAGGTGCCGAGCCGCCGGTACCCGAACGGCGCCGTCGCAGGCAACCTGCTGGGCTTCGTCACCGACGAGGGCGAGGCCGGAGCGGGCCTGGAGTACTCGGAGAACGCGTGCCTCGCGAGCGAGGACGGCGAGATGACCTGGCTGCACAGCCTCAAGGACTGGGTCGCGATCCCGGGTTCCGAGGTCGTCAACGAGCCGGCGCACGACGGCGGCGACCTCCAGCTCACGATCGACGCCGACCTGCAGTACTTCGTGCAGCGGATCGCCGCGGCGCGTGTCGCCGAGACCGGCGCCGACTGGGCGACCGTCACCGTCATGGAGGCGAAGACCGGCAGGCTCCTCGCGGTCGCCGACGTGCCCACGGTCGACCCGAACTCGCCGAGCGCCGTCGAGGCCGACGATCGCGGCTCGCGCGCCTTTTCGGCGCCGTTCGAGCCGGGTTCGACGTTCAAGGCGCTCACCTCGGCATCCGTCATCGACGCCGGCGAGGGATCCCCGACGAGCGGGGTCACGGCCGACTACCGGTATCTCCCGCCCAACGGTGCGAACATCAACGACAGCCACTACCACGGGCCGACGAACTACACCATGACGGGCATGCTCATCGACTCCTCCAACACCGCCATGTCGATGTTCGGCGAGAAGGTCAGCGACGAGCGCCGGTACCAGGACATGCTCGACTTCGGCCTCGGAGCCGTGTCCGAGGTCGGATTCGCGGGCGAGGAGCCGGGCGACCTCCACGGCGGACCCGACGCGTGGGACAACCAGACCAAGTACGCGACCATGTTCGGCCAGGGCCTCACGACGACGGCGATCCAGATCACGAGCGCATACCAGACGCTGGCCAACGGCGGCGTGCGGATGCCGGTGACGCTCGTCGAGGGATGCCGGCAGGACGACGGCACCCTGACCGAAGTCGCGTCCGACGAGGGGCGCCGCGTGGTGTCGGAGCAGGCCGCCGACGACACGAGCCGGATGCTCGAGCAGGTGTACCTCAACGGCTGGCTCGCCGACCAGTGGGAGATCCCGGGCTACCGGGTCGCCGCGAAGACCGGCACGGCGCAGGTTCCGGACGGCAACGGCGGCTACCAGGCGGGCTACCTCGTCTCGGTGTCCGGCTTCGCACCGGCGGACGACCCCGAGTTCGTCGTTTCGGTCAGCATCATGAACCCCGTTAAGATGAACTCGTCCGCCGCATCGGCTCCCGTCTTCCAACAGGTGATGAGCCAGGTGCTGAAGAAGTATCGGACCGTTCCGTCCGGCGCCCAGGCGCCCGAATTGCCAGCAACCTGGTGAGAAAGTTGGGTTCGTGACCGGATCGCCTCCCACGGCACTCCGGCCGCAGCACCCGAGTCCCCGATCGCTCCGCGGCCTCGCGGAAGCGTTCGGATTCGAGGTGCGCGGCGGGATCGACGACCTCGACGTGACCGGCGTCGCGATCGCCTCGGGCACGGTGCACGGCGGCGACCTCTACGTGGGCGTCCCCGGTCGCCACGCGCACGGCGCCGACTACGCCGCCCAGGCGGCGGCGAACGGTGCGGTCGCCCTGCTGACGGATGCCGCGGGCGCGGAGCGCGCGGGCGACTCGGGCCTGCCCGTGCTCGTGACCCCGGACGCGCGCGCCGCGCTCGGCGATGTGGCGGCCTGGATCCACCGCACGGCCGAGAACCCCGCGACGCTGTTCGGCGTGACCGGAACCAACGGCAAGACGAGCGTCGTCTACCTGCTCTTCGCGATCCTCCGCCAGCTCGGGGTCGTCGCGGGACTCACGTCGACGGCCGAGCGACGCATCGGCGACGAGGCGGTGACGAGCTCGCTCACCACGCCCGAGGCGAGCGAGCTGCACGCTCTGCTCGCGCGCATGCGCGAGGTCGACGTCCGAGCGGTGGGGATCGAGGTCTCCGCGCAGGCGCTCAGCCGGCACCGCGTCGACGGCATCGTGTTCGACGTCGTGGGCTTCACGAACCTCTCCCACGACCACCTCGACGACTACGCGTCGATGCTCGAGTACTTCGAGGCCAAGCGCGAGCTGTTCACGCCGGAGCGCGCGCGCCGGGGCGTCGTCATCGTCGACTCCGAGTGGGGCGAGCGACTCGTCGCGGAGTCCCGCATCCCCGTCGCGACGCTCGCCACGGAACCCGGTGTCGACGCGGACTGGCGCCTTGCGGTGCTCGAGGAGACGCCGAAGCGCACGACCTTCCGGCTCGAGGGGCCCGACGGGCGCTCGTTGGAGACCGGCATCCCGCTCATCGGCCGCTACAACGCGGCGAACGCGGCGCTCGCGATCGTCATGCTCGTCGAGGCCGGCCACGACCTCGGCCTGATCGCCGCGGCCGTCGCCGACCATGGGATCGACGCGTACATCCCCGGCCGCACCGAGCGCGTCTCGGGCGAGCGCGGCCCGGTCGTCTACATCGACTACGGCCACACGCCCGACGCCTTCGCGCAGGCGCTCGAGGCGATCCGGCGCACGACGGACGGTCGCGTCGTCATGGTCTTCGGCGCCGACGGCGATCGCGACACCACGAAGCGCGCCGACATGGGCGCGATCGCCGCACGCGGCGCCGACGTGCTCGTCATCACCGACTTCCATCCCCGCTGGGAGGACCCGGCGGCCATCCGCGCCGCCCTCATCGACGGAGCCCGGGCTGCTGTCCCGGATCGCGAGATCCACGAGATCGCCGACCAGCGCGCCGCCTTCCGGCACGCGCTCTCGCTCGTCGGCGAGGGTGACGCGATCCTGTACGCCGGACCGGGACACGAGGACTACCAGGAGGTCGCGGGAGTGAAGCATCCGTACTCGGCCAGGGACGACGCCCGGCTCGCACTGCAGGAAGCGGGGTGGCTCGGATGATCGCGCTGACCATGGCCGAGATCGCCGCGGCGACCTCGGGGCGGTTCGAGGCCGGTGGCACGGAGACCGCGGCCGACACGGTCGTCGTGGGGGCGGTGACGACCGACTCGCGCGAGGTCGAGCCCGGCGGGATCTTCGTCGCCAAGCGCGGCGAGTCCGACGACGGACATCGGTTCGCACCCGCGGCGGTCGAGCAGGGGGCGGCGCTCCTCATCGTCGAGCACCCGCTCGACCTCGCCGTCCCGCAGATCGTCGTCGCCGACTCGGTCGACGCGCTCGGCGCGCTCGCCACCGAGGTCGTCGCGCGCGTGCGCGCCCTGGGCCGACTGAAGATCGTGGGCGTCACGGGTTCCAACGGCAAGACGACGACGAAGAACCTGCTGCGCACCGTGCTGGAGCAGGTCGGACCGACGGTCGCCGCGCGCAAGAGCTACAACAACGAGGTCGGCGCGCCGACGACCATGCTCGAGCTGACCGACGACACGGAGTTCCTGGTCGCCGAGATGGGCGCGTCGGGCGTCGGCGAGATCGCCCGACTGATCCGGATGGCGCGGCCCGACGTCGGCATCGTCCTGAAGGTCGGACTCGCGCACGCCGGCGAGTTCGGCGGGATCGAGCGGACCGTCGAGGCCAAGTCCGAGATGGTCACCGACCTCCTCGCGACGGATGTCGCGGTGCTGAACGCCGACGACCCGCGCGTGGTCCCCATGGCCGAGCGGACCGCCGCCCGAGTCGTGTGGTTCGGTCTCGGCGACCGTGCCGACGTCCGGGCCGCCGATATCGTCGTGCACCCGCAGGGCACCGAGTTCACCATCGCCGTGCCGGGCGGCGAGTCCGCCCGCGTGCGGTTCGCGGTGCTCGGCGAGCACCATGTCATGAACGCGCTGGCCGCGACATCCGCCGCCCTCGAACTCGGCGTGCCGCTCGCCACCATCGTCGCGGGGCTCGAGCGCGTCACGCTCGCCGAGCAGTGGCGCATGCAGGTCATGGGCGGACGCGACGACATCACGGTCATCAACGACGCGTACAACGCGAGCCCCGACTCGATGGCGGCCGCCCTGAAGACGCTCGCCCAGGTCAGGCGCCCCGACGCCCGCACGATCGCGGTGCTCGGCGAGATGAGCGAGCTCGGCGAGTTCTCCGGGGAGGAGCACGACCGCATCGGCCTGCTGGCCGTCCGGCTCGGGATCTCGCAGCTCGTCGTCGTGGGCGAGGGCGCCAGGCGCCTGCACATCACCGCCATCAACGAGGGCTCGTGGGACGGGGAGTCGGCGTACGTCGACACCGCCGACGAGGCGTTCGAGCTCGTGACCCGGACCGCCCGGCCGGGGGACACCGTGCTCGTGAAATCGTCGAACTCGGCGGGCCTCCGCCACGTCGGCGACCGACTGGGAGAATGGTTCGCGTGAGAGCACTTCTGACCGCCGGAGCCCTGTCGCTCTCGTTCACCCTCTTCCTGACGCCGCTGTTCATCCGGCTGTTCACGCGACTCGGGTGGGGCCAGTTCATCCGCGATGACGGTCCGAAGACGCACCACGTCAAGCGCGGCACGCCCACGATGGGCGGCATCATCTTCATCCTCGGCACGCTGTTCGGGTATTTCGTCGCCACGACGCTCGTGGGGGACGGACCGACGGCCTCCGGGCTGCTCGTGCTGTTCATGATGGTCGGCCTCGGCCTCGTCGGGTTCCTCGACGACTTCCTGAAGACGCGCAAGAAGCAGAGCCTGGGCCTCGGCGGCTGGGCGAAGATCGCCGGCCAGACGCTCGTCGCGGCCGTGTTCGCGCTGCTCGCCCTGCAGTTCCCGAACGAGGAGGGGGCGACGCCCGCCTCGACGAAGATCTCGTTCATCCGCGACCTGCCGCTCGACTTCATGGTGCTCGGCACCGTCGTCGGGATCATCGCCTACGTCGTCTGGATCGTGCTCATCACCGCGGCTGCGTCGAACGGCGTGAACGTCACCGACGGGCTCGACGGGCTCGCGTCGGGCGCGTCGATCCTGGCGATCGGCTCGTTCATCATCATCGGCTTCTGGCAGTTCAACCAGTCGCGGTTCAGCGAGAACCTGAACCCCAGCGACCTGTACCGAAGCTACGACGTGCGCGATCCGCTCGACCTGGCGATCGTGGCCACCGCGATCGTCGGCGCCGTCGTCGGGTTCCTGTGGTGGAACACCAATCCCGCGCACATCTACATGGGCGACACGGGCTCGCTCGCGCTCGGCGGCGCCCTCGCCGCGCTCGCGGTCACGAGCCAGACCGAGCTGCTGCTGCTCATCATCGGCGGCCTGTTCGTCATCGAGGCCGGCTCGGTGATCGTGCAGCGCGCGTACTTCAAGGTCACGGGCGGCAAGCGCATCTTCCTCATGAGCCCGATCCACCACCACTTCGAGCTCAAGGGGTGGGCCGAGGTCACGATCGTGGTGCGGTTCTGGATCATCGGCGGCCTGTTCGTCGCGGCGGGCGTCGGCGCCTTCTACTTCGAGTGGCTCCAGCGGTGACGGATGCCGCGGCCGGCGCCGCACGCGTGGACGCGCTGACCAGCTGGCACTCCGAGGGGTGGCGGGGCCTCCGCGTCGCCGTGCTCGGTCTCGGCGTGACGGGCTTCGCCGTCGCCGACACGCTCGCCGAGCTCGGCTCCCGGGTGACCGTCTACGCGGCGACGCCCGACGACGAGCGCGCACGGATCCTCGACGTGATCGGGGTCGGGTTCGTCGTGCATCCGCTCGACCGCGTGCCCGACGAGCTCGCGACATCCGCCCCCGAGCTCATCGTGGTCTCGCCGGGGTTCCGACCCGACCACCCGATGCTGCGCTGGGCCGCGGAAGCCCGGGTGCCGGTCTGGGGCGACATCGAGCTCGCGTGGCGCGTGCGCGACAAGGTCAGGGCGTCCGAGTGGATGCTCGTCACCGGGACGAACGGCAAGACCACGACCGTGCAGCTGGCCGCGACGCTCATCGCCGGCGGCGGAGCGCGTGTCGCGCCGTGCGGGAACATCGGGGTGCCGGTGCTCGACGCCGTGCGCGATCCGCTCGGCTACGACGTGCTCGTGGTCGAGCTCTCGAGCTTCCAGCTGCACCACCTGCCGACGACGGGGCCGGGCGCGATCCATCCGGTCGCGAGCGTGTGCCTGAACCTGGCCGACGACCACTACGACTGGCACGGTTCGCCCGGGGCCTACCGCGATGCGAAGGCGAAGGTCTACGCCAACACGAAGGTGGCGTGCGTCTACAACCGCGCCGACGAGGCCACCCGCTCCATGGTCGAGGATGCCGAGGTCGAGGAGGGCGCCCGCGCGATCGGATTCGGCCTCGACACGCCCGGCCTGAGCGACTTCGGCGTGGTCGACGGGATCCTCTGCGACCGCGCGTTCCTCGATGACCGACGGACCGCCGCCCTGGAGCTCACGACGCTCGAGGAGCTCGAGCCGCTGGGCCTCGCCGTGCCGCACGTGGTGGCGAACATCCTCGCGGCCGCGGCCCTCGCCCGGTCGATCGACGTGCCCGTGACCGCGATCCACGACGCGCTCGCGGGGTTCCGGCTGGACGCGCACCGCATCGAGACGGTCGCGACCGTCGGCGGCATCCGCTGGATCGACGATTCCAAGGCGACCAACCCGCACGCGGCCGAGGCGTCGCTCCGGGCCTTCAGCCCCGTCGTCTGGATCGTCGGCGGACTGCTCAAGGGCGTCGACGCCGACGAGCTCGTGCGCCGCCACGCGCCGCGACTGCGCGCGGCGGTCGTGATCGGTGCCGACCGGACGGCGCTCGTCGGGGCGTTCCGCCGACACGCGCCGGCACTGCCCCTCTTCGAAGTCGTCGCGGATGACACTGAGAGCGTGATGCCCGACGCGGTCGCCCTCGCGGCCTCGGTCGCAGAGGAGGGGGACACCGTGCTCCTCGCGCCCGCGGCGGCATCGATGGACCAGTTCGCGGACTACGCCGACCGCGGCCGGCGCTTCCACGACGCCGTCCGCGACCGGCTCGGAGGGGAGGGGCATGACCAGCCCGCCTCGGACGACCCGACCGGCCAGGGGGACTGAGCCGACCGGGCTCGCGGCCCGGATCCGGCTCGGTGCGTTCCGGCCCGAGTCGAAGGACTACTTCCTGCTGCTCGGCACGGTGCTCTTCCTGGTCGTCCTCGGACTCGTGATGGTGCTCTCGTCCTCCCAGGTCGAGTCGGCGCTCGCGAACGACGGCGACTTCACCTCCCGGGCGGCGCAGCAGGCGACCTACGCCCTGATCGGCGTGCCGGTGATGCTGCTCGCGGGCCGGATGCCCGAGGGCTTCTGGATGCGGATCGCCTGGCTCGTGCTCGGCGTGTCGTGCGTGCTCCAGCTGCTCGTCGTCGCGACGCCGCTCGGCGTCGAGGTCGGCGGCAACACCAACTGGCTGCGCTTCGGCGCGGTGCAGTTCCAGCCGTCCGAGCTCATCAAGGTCGCCCTCGTGCTGTGGCTCGGGCTCATCGTGACCAAGAAGCAGGGCCACCTCGGCGACTTCGGCAAGGGGATCATGCCCATCCTGCTGGTCGGCGGCGGGGCGATCGGGCTGGTGCTCCTCGGCGGCGACCTCGGCACGGTCATGGTCATGGCGGCGATGCTCATCGGCACGCTGTTCCTCATCGGCGTGCCGCTCCGGCTGCTCGCCGTGCCCGTCCTCTTCGGCGCCACGGCGTTCGCGCTCGTCGCGGTCTCGAGCGAGAGCCGGATGCGCCGGATCACCGCGTTCCTCGAGGAGGACTGCGCGAAGTACAACCTCGGCGACTGCTGGCAGATCCAGCACGGGACCTTCGCGATGGCGAACGGCGGCATCTTCGGCGTCGGACTCGGCAACTCCGCCGCGAAGTGGTCGTGGCTGCCCGCGGCCGACAACGACTTCATCTTCGCGATCATCGGCGAGGAGCTCGGACTGATCGGCGCGGTCGTCGTCATCGGCCTCTTCGTCGTCCTCGCGATCGCGCTCGCGCGGGTCATGCGGTCGGCGACGACGCCGTTCGGCCGAACCGTGTCGGCAGCCGTCCTCGTGTGGGTCGTCGGGCAGGCGTGTGTCAATATCGGTGTCGTGCTCGGCGTCTTCCCCGTCCTCGGTGTCCCGCTTCCGCTCGTGTCGGCCGGCGGCACCGCCCTGCTCACCACGCTCTTCGCGATCGGCGTCGTGCTCTCCGTCGCCCGCGACCCGGGCGCGCCCGCGCGCGCCACGACGAGGGCGACCGCACGACGCACGTCGAAGGCGACCCGGACGCGATGACCACCTACCTCCTCGCCGGCGGCGGCACCGCCGGCCACGTGAACCCCCTGCTCGCCGTCGCCGACCGCATCCGCGAGCGCGACCCCGGGGCCGTCGTGCTCGTGCTCGGCACGGCCGAGGGGCTCGAGTCGCGACTCGTGCCCGCTCGCGGCTACGAACTGCTCACGATCGAGAAGGTCCCCTTCCCGCGGCGGCCGAACGGGTCGGCGCTGCGCTTCCCGTCCCGGTTCCGCCGCTCGATCGCCGACGTGCGCGAGATGATCGCCGCGCGCGGGGTCGACGTGGTGGTCGGGTTCGGCGGCTACGTCGCGACGCCCGCCTACCTCGCGGCGCGGGGCGCGGGCGTCCCCGTCGCCATCCACGAGGCGAACGCTCGGCCGGGATTGGCGAACCGGCTGGGCGCGCGCTTCGCGGCCCGGGTCGGGGTCGCGTTCGAGGGCACGCCGCTCCCGCGTGCGGAGGTCGTCGGGATGCCGCTGCGCCGCGAGATCGAGACCCTCGACCGCCCGGCCCGCCGCGCCGAGGCCGCCGAGCTCTTCGGGCTCGATCCGGCCAGGCCGGTCCTGCTCGTGACCGGCGGCTCGCTCGGGGCCCGCCGCATCAACCGCACAACGGTCGACAGCGCCGACGCGCTCACGGGCACCGGATGGCAGGTGCTGCACGTCACCGGGGCGAAGTCCGAGGTCGTCGACCCCGGCATCGCCGACTTCCGCATGATCGAGTACGCCGACCGCATGGACCTCGCGCTCGCGATCGCCGACGCGGCGGTCTCCCGCGCCGGCGCCGCCACCGTGAGCGAGCTCTCGGCGCTCGGGATCCCCGCCGTCTACGTCCCCTACCCCGTGGGCAACGGCGAGCAGCGCTTCAACGCGGCGGGCGTCGTCGCGGCCGGCGGCGGCATCCTCGTCGACGACGCCGATTTCCTGCCGGAATGGGTCGCACCCGAACTCGTGCCCCTGCTCGCCGATCGGGACCGCCTCGAACGGATGGCGCGAGCCGCGGCATCCGTCGGAGCCCTCGACGGCACCGACCGCATGATCGCCCTCGTCGACGGCGCGCTGCACCCCGACGGCGGCGCCCGCGCCGCGGGCGCGTAACGTTGAATCGACCGAACCCCTCTCCAGGAAGCATCGCGACACCGTGACGATCAAGCCCGACCCCTCCATCGAGATCCCCGCCGACCTCGGCGCCGTGCACTTCGTCGGCATCGGCGGTTCGGGCATGAGCGGCATCGCGCGGCTCGCCCTCGGCGCGGGCCACCGCGTCACCGGCTCCGACGTCCGCGACTCCGACAACGTCCAGGCGCTGCGCGACCTCGGCGCGAGCATCGCGATCGGCCATGCGGCCGAGAACCTGCCCGACGACGTCGACACCGTCGTGGTGACGGGCGCGCTCTGGCAGGACAACCCGGAGTACCGGCTCGCGCTCGAGCGCGGCCTGCCGGTGCTGCACCGGTCGCAGGCGCTGGCGTCCGTCATCGCGGGGCAGCGTCTCGTCTCGGTCGCGGGTGCGCACGGTAAGACCACCTCGACCGGCATGATCATCACCGGACTCCTCGCGCTCGGCGAGGACCCGAGCTTCGTCAACGGCGGCGTCATCGAGGAGCTCGGCGTCAGCGCGGCATCCGGCTCGGGGGAGCTGTTCGTCGTCGAGGCCGACGAGTCCGACGGATCCTTCCTGCTGTACGACACGTCGGTCGCGCTCATCACGAACGTCGACCCCGACCACCTCGACCACTACGGTTCGCTCGACGCCTTCGAGCAGGCCTTCGTCGACTTCGCCGACCGCGCGGACGAGTTCGTGGTCATCTCGTCAGACGACACCGGGGCGACCCGCGTGCGCGAGCGGCTCTCGCACGATCGGGTGCTCACCTTCGGCGAGGCGGCGGATGCCACCGTGCGCGTGCACTCGATCGAGACCGACGGCCCCGTGTCGTTCGCCGTGGACCATGCGGGGGAGACGTACCGCGCGACGCTGCGGATCCCGGGCCGGCACAACGCGATCAACGCCGCGGGCGCCTTCGCCGTGCTCGTCGGCCTCGGCTTCGAGCCGGCCGCATCGCTCGAGGGCATCTCGCGGTTCGCGGGCACCGGCCGACGGTTCGAACTCCACGGCGTCGTGGACGGCGTGAGCGTCTACGACGACTACGCGCACCATCCGACCGAGGTCGCCGCGGCGCTCGCGGCGGCGCGGACGGTCGTGGGAGACGGACGCATCATCGCGGTCCACCAGCCGCACCTGTACAGCCGGACGAGGCTCTTCGCGAAGGAGTTCGCGGAGGTCCTCGAGCGCTACGCCGACGAGACCGTCGTGCTCGACGTCTACGGAGCTCGTGAGGACCCGGAGCCGGGTGTCACGGGCGCCCTCGTCAGCCAGCGCTTCGAGCAGCCGGAGAAGGTGGCGTTCATCGCCGACTGGCAGGAGGCCGCCGACCACACCGCGCGCATCGCGCGACCCGGGGACTTCGTGATCACGCTCGGCTGCGGCGACGTGTACCGGATCGTGCCCCAGCTGCTCGGATCGCTCGAGCGCGAGCGGAACGACTGATCGGGGATCGGTGAAGCGGCCGCAGGGATTCGACGGGGCCCGGCCCGCACGCGCGACGACGTCGACCGGCCGGCAGGAGACGGCCGACGGGGCCGGAGCGTCGCTGAGGTCGTCGGCCGCTTCGGCACCCGTCGCGACGACGCATGAGTCTCGATCGCGCCCGGGGGCGACGGGCGGGAGGGTCGCCGTCGAGCACGATCGGAACGTGACGGAGCCGATCCCGCTGCCGGTCGACGGCGTAGCGAGCCTCCTGGAGGCGAGGACGGTCGACCTGGAGGCGAGGACGGTCGACGAGCCGCCGTCGGATGGCGCGGCCCGGCCCGCTCGCGACGATCGCGCGGCACGGCGCGGCCTCGCCGCCGCTGAACGGGCCCGGCGCAGATACGAGCGGCAGGAGGTGCGCCGGTTCACGAAGCGGAGTCGACTGCGCCGCGCCACGTGGATCACCGTGCTGGCATCGGTGGTCGGACTCGCGGCGGCGGCCGTCGCGATCGCCTACTCGCCGCTCATGGCACTCCGCGAGGTGCGCGTCGAAGGTGCCTCGCGCATCGCCGCGGCCGAGGTCCGGGCCGCCTTCGCCGACCGGGTGGGCACGCCCCTGCCCCTCATCGCCCCCGACGAGGTGCAGCGCGCGCTCTCGCAGTTCCCGCTCATCGAGACGTACTCGACCGAGACCGTCCCGCCCGGCACGCTCGTCGTGCGGATCGTGGAGCGCACACCGGTCGGCGTCATCGACACGTCCGGCGGTCTCGTCTCGGTCGATGCCGCGGGGGTGGTCGTCGAGCGCCTGGACGCGCAGCCCGACGAGCTCCCGATGATCGAGGTCGAGGGGGGCGTCGACGATCCGGCGTTCCTCGCCGCCGGCCGCGCGCTCCGGAGCCTGCCGGCCGACCTGCGCGGCGCGATCTCGACCGCGTCGGCGGCGTCGTCGGACGACGTCAGGTTCGAGCTGGAGAGCGGTGCGACCGTGATCTGGGGGAGCCCGGACGAGGCGGCGCTGAAGACGTCCGTGCTGCAGGACCTCATGGCGGCGGTGCCGCCCGATCAGGTGGGCCGGTACGACGTCTCCGCGCCGCTCAACCCGGTCACCGGGTGATCCCGAACGCCTCGGATCGCGACACGCCGGGGCCGCCGTGCGGGCGGCGCGTCGCTGCCGCCTACGTTCGACTCAGGAATTGCATACTCGGCAAAACTTTAACCTTCGAGTAGAGGTTCAGGGTTCAGAGTTCGCAGAGAGGGCCGGACATGTCGACAAACCAGAACTACCTCGCCGTCATCAAGGTCGTCGGCATCGGCGGTGGCGGCGTCAACGCCGTCAACCGCATGATCGAACTCGGCCTTCGCGGCGTCGAGTTCATCGCGATCAACACCGACGCCCAGGCATTGCTCATGTCCGACGCCGACGTCAAGCTCGACGTCGGCCGGGACCTGACGCGCGGCCTCGGGGCGGGCGCGGATCCCGAGGTCGGCCGGCGCGCAGCGGAGGACCACGCGGAGGAGATCGAGGAGGCGCTCGCGGGTGCCGACATGGTCTTCGTGACGGCCGGCGAGGGCGGTGGCACCGGAACCGGCGGAGCCCCGGTGGTGGCGCGGATCGCGAAGTCGATCGGCGCGCTGACCATCGGCGTCGTGACCAAGCCCTTCAGCTTCGAGGGCAAGCGGCGCCAGACCCAGGCCGAGCAGGGCGTCGCCCGACTCAAGGAGGAGGTGGACACCCTCATCGTGGTGCCGAACGACCGCCTCCTCGAGATCAGCGATCGCGGCATCTCGATGCTCGAGGCGTTCGCCACGGCAGACCAGGTGCTCCTGGCCGGTGTCCAGGGCATCACCGACCTCATCACCACGCCCGGCCTGATCAACCTGGACTTCGCCGACGTGAAGTCGGTCATGCAGGGGGCGGGATCGGCGCTCATGGGCATCGGATCCTCGAGGGGAGCGGATCGGGCGATCAAGGCGGCCGAGCTCGCCGTCGCGAGTCCGCTGCTCGAGGCCTCCATCGACGGGGCGCACGGCGTGCTGCTCTCGATCCAGGGCGGCTCGAACCTCGGCATCTTCGAGATCAACGACGCGGCGAGGCTCGTGCAGGAGGCCGTCCATCCAGAGGCCAACATCATCTTCGGCGCGGTCATCGACGACACCCTCGGCGACGAGGTTCGGGTCACCGTCATCGCCGCCGGGTTCGACGGCGGCGATCCGACGCCGAGGCCCGCGGAGGTCCGGCAGCCGAGCGCGGTGCCGGCCGCCGTCGGCGCAGGGGCCGCCGGGGGTGCCGCCGGAGGCGTACTCGGCGGCGACACGGTCGAGGGCATCACCGAGATCGACATCGAGGAGCTCGTGGAGACCGCGAACTGGGGCGAGGCGAGCACGACGGCCGACCAGATCGTGTCCGACCCCGCGTTCGGCGACGACTCGGACGACCTCGACATCCCCGATTTCCTGAAGTGATCGTCCGCGCGCCGCGGCGCCGCCCGGACCCGTGGGGCGGCGTCGCGTGAGCGGGCTCGAGGGGCGCCTCGAAGCGGTCCGGGCCGGCGTCGCGGATGCGGCCCGCGCGGCCGGCCGCGACCCCGCCGAGGTCACCACGATCGTGGTGACCAAGTTCCACCCGGAGTCGCTCATCCGAGAGCTCGTGAGCCTCGGCGTGCGCGACATCGGCGAGAACCGGCACCAGGAGGCGCAGGCGAAGGCCCGAGCCCTTGCGGACCTGGACGTCCGATGGCACTTCGTCGGGCAGCTGCAGAGCAAGAAGGCGCGCCAGGTGCGGGCGTACGCGTCGGTCATCCACTCGATCGACCGCGAGTCGCTCGTGGACGCGCTGGGCTCGGAGGAGGTCGAGGTCGACGGATTCATCCAGGTCAACCTCACCGACGATCCCCATCGCGGCGGCGTCGCTCCCGACGCACTCGACCCGATGGTGGAGCGGGTGCTCGCCACGCCCGGCATCAGGCTGCTCGGCCTCATGGCCGTGGCGCCGCTCGACGAACCCGCACGTCCGGCGTTCGCACGGGTGCGGGCGCTCTCCGAGCGCATCCGCGCCGTCGCCCCCGAGGCGACGGCGCTCTCGATGGGGATGTCCCACGACTACGCCGACGCGATCCTCGAGGGCGCGACACACCTTCGCATCGGCACGGCAATCACGGGGAACCGGCCGGCCCGAGGCTAGCCTCGAAACACGGAACCACTGACGGAGGCAGCGATGTCGAACCCGCTCAAGAAGACCATGGTCTACCTGGGACTCGCCGACGAGGAGCTCGAGCCGGAGCCCACCACGGCGGCGACGGCCGCGCCCGCGCCCGTCGTGCACGCCGCGCCCGCGACGGCACCGAAGGGCGGAGCCGCCGTCACCCCCCTCCGAAAGCACCACGTGCAACCGACACCACCGCAGGCGGAGATGAACGAGATCCTCACGGTGCACCCGCGCCAGTATCGAGATGCCCAGGTGATCGCCGAGTCGTTCCGCGAGGGCGTCCCGGTCATCATCAACCTGTCCCAGATGTCCGACGCCGACGCGCGTCGCCTGATCGACTTCGCGAGCGGTCTCTCGCAGGGCCTGTACGGCAAGATCGAGCGCGTGACGAGCAAGGTGTTCCTGCTCTCGCCGGCGCACGTGGTCGTCTCCGGCGAGGCCGGCGAGGCCGACGGCGACGTGGACGCCTCCTTCTTCACGCACGCGTAGACTCCCGGACGTGAGCGCACTCGCCGTCGTCTGGAACCTCGTCTACACCCTCCTGCTCATCTACTTCTTCGTGATGTGGGCGCGGTTCGTCCTCGACCTGGTGCGGACCTTCAACCGGTCGTGGCGGCCGCGAGGCGTCGTGCTGGTGCTCGTCGAAGCCGTCTACACGGTCACGGATCCGCTCGTGCGATTCTTCCGTCGACTCATCCCGCCGATCCGGCTCGGACAGGTCGCCCTGGACCTCGGCTGGAGCGTGGCGATGCTCGTGGTGATCATCGCCATGACCGTCGTGTCGTGGCTCGCCGCCGGCTCCGCCGCCGCCGCCTGAGCACGAGCCCGGGCGGGGCGCGCCGTGGGGGCGGCGCACTGCCTCACTCAGGTTCTCTTTGCTACCGTTAGCTGAACGTGATCGACAGTTCGACAGATTCGAGGGATGGGAAGCCATGGCGCTAACTCCGGAAGATGTGGTCAACAAGCGCTTCCAGGCGACGAAGTTCCGGGAGGGCTACGACCAGGACGAGGTCGACGACTTCCTCGACGAGGTGGTGGTCGAGCTGCGCCGGCTGAACCAGGAGAACGAGGAGCTGCGTCAGCGCCTCAGTGCCGCCGAGTCGCGCGCCGCCGAGGGAACCGGAGCCCCCGCAGCGGCCGCTCCCGTGCCCACCTACGCGGAGCCCGTCACGTCCGCCCCGACGGTCGCCGTGCCGACGCAGACGGCCGTGCCGCAGTCCGAGATCGACGAGCAGACGAGCACCACCAACCTGCTCCAGCTCGCGCGTCGCCTCCACGAGGAGCATGTCCGCGAGGGCGTCGAGAAGCGCGATGCGCTCATCGCCGAGGGACACGCCACCGCCGCACGGATCGTGGCCGAGGCCGAGGCGAAGCAGCGTGCGCAGATGGGGATCCTCGACCAGGAGCGTGTCGCGCTCGAGAAGCGCGTCGACGAGCTCCGCGTGTTCGAGCGCGACTACCGCGCCAAGCTGAAGAGCTACATCGAGGGCCAGCTGCGCGACCTCGACACGGCGCAGCCGGTCCAGGTCGGCGGTGCCGGCTTCGGCGGCCAGACCGTGTCCGGCGAGCAGCCCGCACCGACCTTCCAGGGCTTTGGCGGCTGAGCGGGGGGCCAGGCTCCGCGTCACCGCACTGCTGATCCTGGTCGGCGTCGCGATCACGGTGTACGCCGTCGACCAGGTCAGCAAGCACGTCGTCGTCACGACGCTCGCCGAGGGCGAGATCGTGCAGGTCCTCGGCGACGTGCTGCACTGGCAGTTCGTCCGGAACCCCGGTGCGGCCTTCTCGTTCGCGAGCGGCATGACCTGGGTGTTCACGATCCTCGCGGCAGGCGTGATCACCTTCATCATCTGGTTCGCCGGCCGCATCCGCTCGATCGCCTGGGCGCTCGTGTTCGGCCTGCTGCTCGGCGGCGTGCTCGGCAACCTCACCGACCGCCTGTTCCGCGAGCCCGGCTTCGGCATCGGGCACGTGATCGACTTCATCTCCACGCCGTGGATGCTGCCGGCGATCTACAACGTCGCCGACATCGCGATCGTGTCGAGCATGATCCTGTTCATGATCCTCACGATCCGCGGCATCGGCCTCGACGGTTCGCGCCCGGCGCGCGACGGTGGCGCCGAAGCCGCCGAGCCGGCGGTCGATCCCGGCCGCGAGGCCCGCGGCGGCGGCGCACCCGCCGAGCTCGCCCGCGAGTCCTGACGTGGAGCATCGCGCGCTGCCCGTCCCGGACGGGCTCGAGGGCGTCCGCGTGGACGCCGGGCTCGCCAAGCTCCTGGGCTTCTCGCGCACGCAGGCGGCCGAGATCGCGGAATCCGGCGGCGTCACCCTCGACGGCCGCCCGGTCGACAAGTCCGACCGGCTTCGCGCGGGCGCCTGGCTCGAGCTGAGCTGGGCACCGCCGCGCACGCTCGAGGTCGAGCCCATCGCGGTTCCCGACCTCGGCATCGTCCACGACGACGAGCACATCGTCGTCGTCGACAAGCCGGCGGGCGTCGCGGCGCACCCGTCGCTCGGATGGGAGGGACCGACGGTGGTCGGCGCCCTCGCGGCATCCGGCTACCGGATCTCGACCTCGGGGGCACCCGAACGGCAGGGCGTCGTGCACCGACTCGACGCGGGCACGAGCGGGCTCATGGTGGTCGCGAAGTCCGAGGCGGCCTACACGGCGCTCAAGCGCGCGTTCCACGATCGCGAGGTCGAGAAGATCTACCACGCCGTCGTCCAGGGCCACCCCGACCCCCTCGCGGGCACGATCGACGCGCCCGTCGGGCGGCACCCGCGCTCGGAGTGGAAGTTCGCGGTCACGACCGACGGCAAGCACGCGATCACCCACTACGAGACGATCGAGGCGTTCCCGTACGCCTCGCTGCTCGAGATCCACCTCGAGACCGGCCGGACGCACCAGATCCGCGTGCACATGTCCGCCCAGCGGCATCCGTGCGCGGGCGACACGATGTACGGCGCCGACCCGACGCTGAGCGCACGTCTCGGGCTGACCCGGCAGTGGCTGCACGCGAGACAGCTCTCATTCGTCCATCCCGGGTCCGGGGAGTGGTCGACGTACGAGTCCCCGTACCCGGCCGACCTCCGGCACGCGCTCGACGTGCTCGGCGGCGACTGACCGAGCGGCGATTCGAAGGACGCGACGTCCGGGGCCCGGAATACACTGTGAGCACCCCCGAAGCACCACCGATGAGGAGCCCTGTGGCCGCCGATTCCTTCGTCCACCTGCATGTCCACTCCGAGTACTCGATGCTCGACGGAGCGGCCCGGGTCGGCGAGCTGATGAAGGCCGCCGCGGCCGAGGGCATGCCCGCCGTGGCCATGACCGACCACGGCAACGTCTTCGGCGCCTACGACTTCTGGAAGCAGGCGACGGATGCCGGGGTGAAGCCCATCATCGGTACCGAGGCCTATCTCACGCCCGGCACGCATCGCAGCGACAAGACGCGGGTGCGCTGGGGCAACGGGGGCGGCGACGACGTCTCGGGGGCCGGCGCGTACACGCACATGACGCTCCTCTCCGAGACCACGGAGGGCATGCACAACCTCTTCCGGCTCTCCAGTCGCGCCTCCATCGAGGGCTACTACTTCAAGCCCCGCATGGACCGCGAGCTGCTGCAGACCTACGCGAAGGGCCTCATCGCGACGACCGGCTGTCCGTCCGGCGAGGTGCAGACGCGGCTCCGGCTCGGTCAGTACGACGAAGCGGTGCAGGCGGCGGCCGAGTTCCGCGACATCTTCGGCAGGGAGAACTTCTTCGCCGAGATCATGGACCACGGGCTCGGCATCGAGAAGCGCATCATGGACGACCTGCTGCGGCTCGCGAGGGAGCTCGACCTGCCGCTCGTCGCCACGAACGACCTGCACTACACGCACGCGCACGACGCGAAGAGCCACGCGGCGCTGCTCTGCGTGCAGTCGGGGTCGACGCTCGACGACCCGAACCGGTTCAAGTTCGACGCCGACGAGTTCTACCTCAAGTCGGCCGCCGAGATGCGGCACCTCTTCCGCGACCACCCCGAGGCGTGCGACAACACGCTCCTCATCGCCGAGCGCTGCGACGTGCAGTTCAACACGAGCGCGAACTACATGCCCCGCTACCCGGTGCCCGCCGGGGAGGACGAGCAGAGCTGGTTCGTCAAGGAGGTCGAGAGGGGCCTGCACGACCGGTACCCGGGCGGGATCCCCGACGAGGTGCGCCGGCAGGCCGACTACGAGGTGGGCGTCATCTCGCAGATGGGGTTCCCGGGCTACTTCCTCGTCGTCGCCGACTTCATCAACTGGTCGAAGGACAACGGCATCAGGGTCGGCCCCGGTCGCGGTTCGGGTGCGGGATCGATGGCGGCGTACGCGATGCGCATCACCGACCTCGACCCGCTCCAGCACGGCCTCATCTTCGAGCGGTTCCTGAACCCCGACCGCGTCTCGATGCCCGACTTCGACGTCGACTTCGACGAGCGTCGGCGCGGCGAGGTCATCAAGTACGTGACCGACAAGTACGGCGACGAGCGCGTCGCGCAGATCGTCACCTACGGCACGATCAAGGCCAAGCAGGCCCTGAAGGACTCGAGCCGCGTGCTCGGATTCCCGTTCGGCATGGGGGAGAAGCTCACCAAGGCGATGCCGCCGGCGGTCATGGGCAAGGACATCCCGCTCTCGGGCATCCTCGACACGGAGCACCCGCGGTACAAGGAGGCCGGCGACATCCGCGCCCTCATCGAGACGGATGCCGAGGCCAAGACGGTCTTCGAGACGGCGCTCGGGCTCGAGAACCTCAAGCGCCAGTGGGGCGTGCACGCAGCGGGCGTCATCATGTCGAGCGAGCCGCTCATCGACATCATCCCGATCATGAAGCGGGAGCAGGACGGCCAGATCGTCACGCAGTTCGACTATCCGGCGTGCGAGTCGCTCGGCCTGATCAAGATGGACTTCCTCGGCCTGAGGAACCTCACGATCATCGATGACGCGCTCGACAACATCGAGGCGAACCGCGGCTTCCGGCCCGTGCTCGAAGACCTGGCGCTCGACGATCCCGAGGCGTACGCGCTGCTGTCGCGCGGCGACACGCTCGGCGTGTTCCAGCTCGACGGCGGGCCGATGCGCTCGCTCCTCCGCCAGATGAAGCCCGACAACTTCGAGGACATCTCGGCCGTCATCGCGCTCTACCGCCCCGGCCCCATGGGCGCGAACTCGCACATCAACTACGCGCTCCGCAAGAACGGGCTCCAGCCGATCACGCCGATCCACCCCGAACTCGAGGAGCCGCTGCGCGACATCCTCGACACCAGCTACGGCCTCATCATCTACCAGGAGCAGGTCATGGCCATCGCGCAGAAGGTCGCGGGCTTCAGCCTCGGCCAGGCCGACATCCTGCGCCGCGCGATGGGCAAGAAGAAGAAGTCGGAGCTCGACAAGCAGTACGAGGGCTTCTCGGGCGGCATGAAGGCCAACGGCTACTCGGATGCAGCGATCAAGACGCTGTGGGACATCCTGCTGCCCTTCTCCGACTACGCGTTCAACAAAGCCCACTCGGCCGCCTACGGCGTGCTCAGCTACTGGACCGCCTACCTCAAGGCGCACTACCCGGCGGAGTACATGGCCGCCCTCCTCACGAGCGTCGGCGACGCGCGCGACAAGCTCGCCCTCTACCTCAACGAGTGCCGCCGCATGGGCATCAAGGTGCTGCCGCCCGACGTGAACGAGTCGATCGGGTATTTCGCCGCCGTCGGCGACGACATCCGCTTCGGCCTCGGCGCGGTCCGCAACGTCGGCTTCAACGTGGTCGACGCGATCCGGGCCGCGCGCGATGCGAAGGGCCGCTTCGAGACCTTCCACGACTTCCTGAAGAAGGTGCCCACGCAGGTCGCGAACAAGCGCACGGTCGAATCGCTCGTGAAGGCCGGTGCGTTCGACTCGCTGGGGCACACGCGTCGCGCGCTCGTCGAGATCCACGAGGGCGCCGTCGAGGCGGCCGTGAAGGAGAAGCGGGCGGAGGAGAACGGCGACGTGGGCTTCGACTTCGACAGCCTCTTCGAGGACCACGAGAAGGAGTCGGCCCCGTCGCCCGTGCCCGACCGGCCCGAATGGGCCAAGCGCGACAAGCTCGCCTTCGAGCGCGAGATGCTCGGGCTCTACGTCTCCGACCACCCGCTCGCGGGGCTCGAGGCGACGCTCGCGAAGCATGCCTCGACGACCATCACCGACCTGATGAGCTCGGATGCCACGCAGGACGGCGACGTCGCCACGATCGCCGGTCTCGTCACCAGCGTGCAGCACCGCGTCGCACGCCAGTCGGGCAACCAGTACGGCATGATCCAGGTCGAGGACTTCTCGGGCGAGATCACCGTCATGTTCATGGGCAAGGCCTACCAGGAGTTCGCACCGGCGCTGAAGGGCGACTCGATCGTCGTCGTGCGTGGCAGGGTCAGCCTGCGCGACGACGGCATGAACCTGCATGCGTACAGCGTGTTCGAGCCCGAGGTCGGTCAGGACGACGGCACGGGGCCGGTCGTGATCTCCCTGCCCGACGTGCGCGCCACGACCGACACGATCACGGCGCTCGGCGACGTGCTCATCCGGCACCGGGGCGACACCGAGGTCCGGCTGAAGCTCACGAAGGGCCGCACCGCGCGGGTGTTCGAACTCCCGTACCCGGTCGCGGTGAGCGCCGACTTCTACGGCGAGCTGAAGAGCCTGCTCGGCCCGAACTGCCTCACGTGACCTCGCTCCCAGCGCCATCGATGCTCGGCTCGCTACGCTGAGCGCACCATGCTTCGCACGATCGACCTCCGCGGCACCCGTCCGTCTCCGTCCGAACTGCTCGCGCTCGTCCCGCGGGCGGCGACCGATGTCGCTGCTGCCCTCGAGCCCGCGCGCGCGCTCATCGACGACGTCCGGGCACGCGGCGAGGCGGCGCTGCTCGACCAGGCCGAGCGCTTCGACCGCGTGCGGCCCACGGCCGTGCGGGTGGGCGCCGACGAACTCGCGGCCGCGCGCGACGCCCTCCGCCCCGACGTGCGCCGCGCCGTCGAGTCGACGATCGAGCGGGTGCGCGCCGCGAGCGCCGCGCAGGTGCCCGCGGCCGAGCGCACGGTGCTCGCCACGGGTGCGGTCGTCGAGCAGCGGTGGCAGCCGGTGGGCCGTGTCGGACTCTACGTCCCGGGCGGCAAGGCCGTGTACCCCTCGAGCGTCGTCATGAACGTCGTCCCGGCGCAGGTGGCCGGCGTCAGGTCGATCGCCCTCGCCTCGCCGGCGCAAGCGGCCCACGGCGGCCGCGTCCACCCGACGATCGCTGGCGTCGCCGGGCTGCTCGGCATCGACGAGGTCTACGCGATGGGCGGTGCCGGCGCCATCGGCGCGTTCGCGTACGGCGTGCCCGACCTCGGGCTCGAACCCGTGCAGCGCGTCACCGGACCGGGCAACGTGTTCGTCGCCGCCGCCAAGCGCGTCGTTCAGGGCGTGACGGGCATCGACGCCGAGGCCGGGCCCACCGACATCCTCGTGATCGCCGACGATGCGGCCGACGCCGACTTCGTGGCATCCGACCTCGTCAGCCAGGCCGAGCACGACGAACTGGCCGCGGCCGTCCTCGTGACCGATTCGAGCGCGTTCGCGGAGCGGGTGCTCGAGCGCCTGGCGATCCGGGCGACCGAGACCCGGCACTCCGAGCGCATCCGGGCGGCGCTCGAGGGCACCCAGTCGGCCGTGGTGCTCGTCGACGACCTCGAGCAGGCGGCGGACTTCGCGAACGCCTTCGGCGCCGAGCACCTCGAAATCCAGGTGCGCGACGACGACGCGGTGCTCGCCCGCATCGACAACGCCGGGGCGATCTTCGTCGGGCCGTACTCGCCCGTGAGCCTCGGCGACTACGCGGCGGGCTCGAACCACGTGCTCCCGACGGGTGGTCAGGCGCGGTACGCGGCCGGACTCTCGGCCGCGACCTTCCTGCGCCCGCAGCAGGTCGTCAGGTACGACAGGCAGGCCCTGCGCGAGGTCGCGCCCGTGATCGCCACGCTCTCCGAGGAGGAGGACCTGCCGGCCCACGGCGAGGCGGTCACGGCTCGCTTCGGCGAGCGGGCCTGATCCCGCCGCTACGCTGGGAGCACCATGTACTGCCCCTTCTGCCGCCACCCCGATTCCCGCGTCATCGACTCGAGGACGAGCGACGACGGCCTCTCGATCCGGCGTCGCCGTCAGTGCCCCGAGTGCGGCCGCCGGTTCTCGACGACCGAGACGGCGAGCCTCGCGGTCATCAAGCGGTCGGGCGTCATCGAGCCGTTCAGCCGGGAGAAGGTCGTGCTCGGCGTCAAGAAGGCGTGCCAGGGTCGGCCCGTGACCGACTCCGACCTCGCGGTGCTCGCGCAGAAGGTCGAGGAGACGATCCGGTCGACGGGCGCATCCCAGATCGAGGCGAACGACATCGGCCTGGCGATCCTGCCGCCGCTCCGAGAGCTCGACGAGGTCGCGTACCTCCGCTTCGCGAGCGTGTACCAGGCGTTCGAGTCGCTCGACGACTTCGAGAGCGCGATCGAGGCGCTGCGCGAGGAGCACGGTCGGTTGCCGGCGCGTCCTGCCGAGTGACCCCGTCGGGCGGGTCGACGGTGCTCCGGTAGCCTGATCCAGGCATGTATCGCATCCTCTTCTCCCTCGGCTTCTCGCGCATGGACCCGGAGCGCGCCCACCACCTCGCGTTCCGCGTCATCCGCGCCCTCCCGACGTTCGGCATCGGCCGCCTCGTCGAGCGCGTCACGGGGCCCGCGCCCGAGCTCGCCGTGGACGCGTTGGGGCTGCGCTTCCCGTCGCCGTTCGGCGTCGCTGCGGGCTTCGACAAGGATGCGCTCGGCGTACGCGGCCTCGGCAACCTCGGCTTCGGCCACGTCGAGGTCGGCACGATCACCGCGCTGCCGCAGCCGGGGAACGACCGGCCTCGACTGTTCCGCCTGGTCGCGGATCGCGCCCTCGTCAACCGCATGGGGTTCAACAACGGCGGTGCGGATGCCGCGGCCGGCCGCATCTCGCGACTGTCGCGCCTGCGGCACCGGCCGGTGCTGGGCGTCAACATCGGCAAGAGCCGCGTGACGCCGGTCGAGCAGGCCACCGAGGACTACGTGCGGAGCACCAAGGTGCTCGCGCCGCACGCCGACTACCTCGTCGTCAACGTCAGCTCGCCGAACACCCCGGGCCTGCGCGGCCTGCAGGAGCTCGACTCGCTCGCACCGCTCCTCGAGGCCGTGCGTGCGGCCGCGGGCCGCACGCCGCTCCTCGTGAAGATCGCGCCCGACCTCGAGGATGCCGAGGTCGTCCGGATCTGCGAGCTCGTGGTTCGGCTCGGCCTCGACGGCGTCATCGCCACCAACACGACGATCTCGCGCGACGGGCTCGCCACGCCGGCGGCCGAGGTCGAGGCGATCGGCGCGGGCGGGCTCTCCGGCGCACCGCTCGCCGCTCGCTCGCTCGCCGTGTTGAGACTCATCCGCGAGCACGTGCCGGCCGAACTCTGCGTGGTCTCGGTCGGCGGCGTCGAGACGGCGGAGGACGTGCAGGAGCGCCTCGACGCGGGCGCGACGCTCGTGCAGGGCTACACGGCGTTCATCTACCGCGGACCGCTGTGGGCCCGCCAGGTCAACCGGGGGCTCGAGCGCCTCGGCCGCGAACGGCGCGCCGCGGCATCCGTCGCCTGATCCTCACCCGCCTCGCCGGGCAGGAGGTCAGAGCATGCCGACGTCGCTGAGACGGTCGGCGAGGGTGGCGCCGTCGCTCGCGGAGACCCAGGGGACGTCGGCGCCGTGCTGCTCCGACTTCGAGCGCCCGCCGGCGAGGACCGCCTCGCCCGGCGAGAGCTCGCGGATCGCGACCGCGGCGACCTGGTCGGGATGCTCGGCGGCGAACGCGGCGTAGAGGTCTTCGTCGTGCTGGCCGTCGTCGCCGATCAGGAGCCACCGGATGTGCGGGAACTCCTCCGCCAGTCGGCGGAGGTTGTCGCTCTTGTGCTCGCGGCCGCTCCGGAACCACCGATCGTGCGTCGGCCCCCAGTCCGTGAGGAGCAGGGGACCGGCGGGGTAGAGGTTGCGCGAGAGGAATCGGGTGAGCGTGGGAGCGACGTTCCATGCGCCCGTGGAGAGGTAGACGACGGGGGAGCCGGGGTGGCGTCGCGCGAGGCGCTCGTACAGGACCGCCATGCCCGGGGTCGGGCTGCGCGCGTGCTCGTCGAGCACGAACGTGTTCCACGCGGCCACGAACGGTCGCGGGAGCGCGGTGACCATCACGGTGTCATCGACGTCGGAGAGGACGCCGAAGTCGATGTCGGGCCCGACCACGAGGATCGGCGCCTCCACGGGCTCGGCGCCGTGGGTGCTGATGATCACATGGGTCCACCCGGGTTCGAGGCGGACCGGGACCTTCGTGTCCACGACGCCGCCGCGGTCGGCGAGCACCTCGATGCGCTGGCCGCCGACCTCGATGGTGACCGGCACGTCGCCGACCGGCACGCTCGTGAAGCTCCGCCACCCGCGGATGCCCTGCTCACGGCGGCGACGTCGTCGTCGCGAGGTCTCGTCGGGCCGGATGGGCTTGGACAGCAGCACCCGGCAGAGCACCCGCACCCACTCGGTCGAGCCGTAGCCGGTGTAGGGGACGACGGTCGGCACATGACCGCGGCTGCGCGCCCAGCGCTCGCGGACGTCGTGGATCCAGTCCTCGACGCGCGCTGCGCCGTGCCGGGTCGGCCGAAGCCGGGGACCGGCCGGGTCGGGGGAACTCACCGGCATCGGGCCAGTCTTTCATGGACCTGCGAACGGATGCGAAACGCACCGGCCCCCGAAGGCGGGACTTCCGCTCGGAGCCGGGTAGAGTGGGGCGGCGAACAAGGAGGACCCGTGCCGAACATCGACCTGATCCTGGGGGCCGATCACGGGCGGAGGCGCTCGGTGCGAACCGAGCCCACGCAGCGACGCAGCTCCCAGCGGCTCGACGCACTGCTGGATGCCGCCGCCGAGATCGTCGACGAGCTCGGATTCGAGCGGTTGACCACCCAGATGGTCGCCGAGCGTGCCGGCGCCTCGATCGGCACGGTCTACCGGTACTTCCCGGATCGCGTCGCCGTCCTCCACGCGCTCCGCGAGCGGAGCGTGCGCCGGTACCGCGAGCGCCTCGCCGAGGCCGTGGAGCGGGCCGAACTGGCCGCGTGGTGGGATGTGATCGACGTGGCACTCGACGTGTGCACGGCGCTCTACCGCGAGGAGCCCGGCTTCGCCGTCGTGTACGCGGCGCCCCGCGAGGCATCCGACGTCGACGGCGAGCCCGAGATCGCGCACCGCGTGGCGAAGCTCCTCGAGCACGAGTTCGGCGTGAACGACGACGCCGAGGTCCGGTTGCGGCTCGGCGTCGCACTCGAGATCGGGGCGACGCTCATCCACCGTGCGTTCGTGCGCGACGCCGCCGGCGACGAGCGCTACCTCGTCGAGGCCCACCGCGTCGTGCGGGACTACCTCGACCGGGAGCTCGCCGACCGGCTCGCCGAATCGTCCGCTGCCTGACGATCCGCGGGGAACCGCCGCGGACACCGTTGCCCCGCCGCGACGGAGGTGTTTGGCTTGTGATGCGGCGCCGGACGGCGCCCGGGACCGACGGAGAGGCAGCATGATCGAGTTCCGCGGCGTCACCAAGCAGTTCCCCGACGGCACCGTCGCCGTGCACGACGTCGACATCGTCATCCCGCCGCACAAGACCACGGTGCTCGTCGGGTCCTCCGGTTCCGGGAAGACGACCCTCCTGCGAATGATCAACCGCATGGTCGACCCGACCTCCGGACAGGTGCTCATCGACGGGACGGATGTCGCGACCGTCGACCCGGTGAAGCTGCGCCGTGGCATCGGGTACGTCATGCAGAACTCCGGCCTGCTGCCGCACCGGAAGGTGATCGACAACGTCGCCACCGTCCCGTTGCTCCGCGGTGAATCCAGGCGGGCGGCCCACGCCCGCGCGCTCGAGCTGCTCGACACGGTCGGACTCGATCGCTCGCTCGCCGACAAGTACCCCGCGCAGCTCTCGGGCGGGCAGCAGCAGCGCGTCGGCGTCGCCCGCGGGCTCGCCGTGGACCCGAACATCCTGCTGATGGACGAGCCGTTCGGTGCCGTCGACCCGATCGTCCGTGCCGAACTGCAGCAGGAGCTGCTGCGTCTCCAGGGCGAGCTCGACAAGACGGTCGTCTTCGTCACGCACGACATCGACGAGGCGTTCCTGCTGGGCGACCAGGTCGTGATCATGCAGCAGGGCGGCCTGATCTCGCAGGCCGCGTCGCCCGCGGAGATCCTCGCGCACCCGGCGGACGAGTTCGTCGCGGACTTCGTCGGCGCCGACCGGGGGAAACGCGCCCTCCACGTGACCGAGGTCGACGGGCGCCGGGTCGTCGTCGACGCGGACGGCAGGGCGGCAGGGGTCCTGGCCTCGTGAACTGGCTCTGGTCGAACCTCGACCTGGTCGGTGAGCTCATGCTCGTCCACCTGGCCCTGTCGGTGCCCGCGATCATACTGAGCTTCGTGGTCTCCGTGCCGATCGGATGGCTCGCCCACCGGTACCGGTGGTCGAGGGGCGTGCTGCTGTCCATCTGCGGACTGCTGTACGCCATCCCGTCGCTGGCGCTGTTCATCGCGCTGCCGGCCTTCACGGGGCTCAGCCTCCGCTCGCCGGTGAACCTCGTCATCGCACTGACGCTCTACGGCATCGCGGTCATCGTCCGCACGTCCGCCGACGCCTTCGACTCGGTCGAGCGCGACATCCGGCAGTCGGCCACCGCCGTGGGGTACTCCGCGGCGGGACGGTTCTGGGGCGTGGAACTCCCGCTCGCCGGGCCGGTGCTCCTCTCGGGCCTGCGCGTCGTGATCGTCAGCACTGTGAGCCTCGCGACCGTCGGCGCGGTCATCGGCGTGCAGAGCCTCGGCAGCCTCTTCACCGACGGCTTCCAGAGAGGCATCCAGATCGAGATCATCACGGGCATCGTCGCGACCATCGTGCTCGCGCTCGGCCTCGACGCGTTGAGCGTGCTCCTCGGCCGCCTGCTGATGCCGTGGACCCGGCCCAGCCGGGCGAACGGCCGGGCCGCGCCCGGGCGTCGCGTCACCGAGGGGGCGGCATGAACCTCTTCCTCGACGCGTTCGCCTGGCTCGGCGACCCGGCCAACTGGACCGGGCCCGGCAGCATCCCGCAGCGCATCTGGGAGCACCTCTGGGTCTCGGCCCTCGTGCTCGTGATCGCCTCGGCCATCGCCCTGCCGATCGGCGCACTCGTGGGCCACACGGGCCGAGGCCGCGAGCCGGCCGTGATGGTCTCGGGAGGGCTCCGAGCGCTCCCGACGCTCGGCGTGCTCACGCTCTTCGGCATCTGGATCGGGATCGGCCTCGCGGCGCCGGTCATCGCGCTCGTGATCCTCGCCATCCCGCCGCTCCTCGCCGGGGCCTACGCGGGA
Organism: Agromyces molybdatiresistens; assembly: GCF_052748445.2. Classification (NCBI taxonomy): domain Bacteria; kingdom Bacillati; phylum Actinomycetota; class Actinomycetes; order Micrococcales; family Microbacteriaceae; genus Agromyces; species Agromyces molybdatiresistens. Next base: position 1,835,881 of record NZ_CM188258.1, read on the forward strand.
TTCGAGGCGGTCGACCGTCGCACGATCGACGCCGCGCGCGCCATGGGCATGCGCGAACTGCAGGTCGTGGGCAAGGTCGAGCTGCCGCTCGGGATGCCGATCGTCGTCGGCGGCATCCGCTCGGCGACGCTCCAGATCATCGCGACCGCGACGCTCGCGGCGTACATCGCCGACGAGGGGCTCGGTCGCTTCATCTTCGCCGGCCTGAAGACCCGAGACTACGGCGAGATGCTGGGCGGATCGATCCTCGTGATCCTGCTCGCACTCGTCATCGACGGATGCTTCGCGCTCGCGCAGCGCGTCGTCGTCCCCGCCGGCGTCCGGGTGACGCGGGCCGCAGAGCTCCGTTCGCGACCGGCCCGGTCGCGAGCGGCCACGGGGCAACCCGACACCGAAGGGAATCGAGAATGATCACAGCAGGAAAAGGCCGGCTCGTTGCTCTGGCAGCGGCCGCGGTCGGGGCGACAGTGGCCCTGGCAGGGTGTGCATCGGGCGATCCGCTCGACAGCGGATCGGGTGACGGCGAGTCGACGGGCGAGACCATCGTCGTCGGCTCGCAGGACTACTACTCGAACGAGATCATCGCCGAGATCTACGCCCAGGCGCTGGAGGAGAACGGGTACACGGTCGACCGGCAGTTCCGCATCGGGCAGCGCGAGGTGTACATCCCCGAGATCGAGTCCGGCGCCATCGACGTGTTCCCGGAGTACACGGGCAACCTGCTCCAGTACTACGTGCCCGACACGACGGCGACGACGAGCGACGACGTCTACGAGGAGCTCTCGACCTCGCTGCCCGAGGGGCTGCGCGTGCTCGAGCAGTCGCCCGCGACCGACCAGGACTCGTACAACGTGACGCAGGCGTTCTCCGACGAGTACGGCGTCACGAGCCTCGCCGACCTGGCCGACGTGGACGCGTCGATCACGCTCGGCGGCAACTCCGAGCTCGAGACCCGGCCGTACGGGCCAGAGGGCCTGAAGGAGGTCTACGGCGTCGACGTCGCGTTCACGCCGATCGAGGACAGCGGCGGGCCGCTCACCCTCAAGGCGCTCGTCGACGACCAGGTCCAGATGGTGAACATCTACAGCGCCGACCCGAACATCGCCGCGAACGACCTCGTGACGCTCGAGGATCCCGAAGGGCTCTTCCTCGCGTCGAACGTGGTTCCGGTCGTGAGCGAGAAGGTCACCGACGAGATCGCGGAGATCATCGACACCGTGAGCGCTGCGCTCACCGCGGAGGATCTCGTGGCGCTCAACTCGCTGAGCGTGAACGAGCAGCAGTCGGCGGAGCAGATCGCGAGCGACTGGCTCGCCGAGCAGTCCCTCTTCTAAGCCGGGGGATCCTCGGGCGAGGGGTCGGTCGCTTCGGCGGCCGGCCCCTCGCGTCGGTCCGAGGGCGCGATGTGCGGCGGGACCGCCGGATGCACGGTCGGTGCGGCGGCATCGGTCATGTGGCGCGCCTCGAGGCGGAGGAGCACCTTCTTCCCCGCCCAGGCCAGCGCGAGGAACAGGATGATCGCGCCGACGAACAGGTAGCCCGCCCAGTGGAGCTCGTCGCTGAGCTCGCGGTAGCCCTCGGCGGCGGCGGAGCCGACGCTCACGTAGGCGAACGACCAGATCACGCACGCCGGGACCGTCCATGCGAGGAACCGGCGGTACGACATGTCGCTCATGCCGACGGTCAGCGGCACGAGCGAGTGCAGCACGGGCAGGAAACGCGAGATGAACACGGCAGGTCCGCCACGGCGAGCGAGGTAGCGCTTGGCGCGACGCCAGTTGTGGGCGCCGATGCGACGGCCGAGGCGCGAGTGCTCGATGTGCGGCCCGAACCAGCGGCCGAGCGCGAAGCCGATGCTCTCGCCGATGAGCGCGCCGATGATGATGCCGAACGCCAGGGCGAAGAACCCGGTCGGCGTCTCGACGGCGGTCGCCGCGACGATGACGATGGTGTCACCGGGCACGATGAGGCCGATCAGCACCGAGGTCTCGAGCATGACCCCGAGCGTCGCGAGGAGCGTGCGCAGCACGGGGTCGACACTCGCCACGGTGTCGAGGATGCCGTCGAGCAGCTCGTTCACGGGAACGAGCCTATGCGGTGACCGTGCGTCGTGCGGCGGCCCTCCCACCCCGTGCCGCAGGATGGCACGCCGGCGCGCAGCGCCCGTGCCCGGTTCAGACCGCGACGGCCGCGAGCGTGCCGAGCGGGATCGCGACGAGTGCCGCGGCCGCCGCCCACCCGGCGCCGCGGGCCGCTCCGGGCAGCGGCCGCACGGCCGTCGAGAGCCGGTCCAGGCGCGCCTCGAGCATCTCGGCGTCGGGCGCGATGCCGCCGGCGTCGGCGTAGGGCCCGGGCTCGGCGACCGCGCCCAGGCGCTCGAGGGCACGGCGAAGCGGGTCGGTGCCCGCCCGACGACGCGCGGCGTCGTCGGCGAGCATCTCGGTCAGCACCGCCACGGCCCGTTCCGCGCGATTGGCGATCGGGAACCACGGCAATGCCGCGTGCCAGGCGCGGAACGAGAGCAGGACGAGATGGTGGAGCTGGTCGAGGTGGGCGCGTTCGTGGGCGAGCACCGAACGGAGCTCTGCCTCGTCGAGCAGTTCGACGAGGCCGTCGGTGACGACCGTGGCGGTCCGGATGCCGGGGATGCAGTAGGCGACCGGGACCGGGTGCGAGAGCACGCGGGCGCCTGAGGAGTCGGCGGGTTCGGCGAGGAGGTCCACGAGCTGGTGCAGGCGGCGTCTCGCGCGTTCCGCGCGGACCGCCGTCGTGAGGAGGTTGAGGGCGAGGTGCACCGCGAGGCCGACGGCGAGCGTGAACGCGGCGATCTGCACGACCGCGTAGGCGTCGGGGATCGGGCCGGCGAAGACGGCCGGGACGAGGTCGGTCGCGGCGCCGAGGAGCGAGCCGCCGGGCGCTGCGGCGAACACGAGGAGCGAGCCGATCATGGCCAGGCCGCCACCGAGCGCGATGCCCTGCCAGAGCGCGAGCGCCGTTGCGGGGGAGCGGCTCGGCCACTTCGCCCCGGCGAGCGCGACGGGAACCGGCCAAGCGAGCGCCAGCGCGAGGGCGCCGAGCGCCACGGCGGCGGCGATCACGTCAGTGGCGCACGAGGTCGTCGAGCAGACGCCGAAGCGTGTTCGCCTCGCCGTCGCTCACCGTGCCGACGAAGCGCGCGAGCGCGGCGTCGCGATCGGAGGATGCGGAGAGCACCTCGTGCATGAGCTCGGCGGTGTGCTCGGCGCGGGAGAGCAGGGGCGCGTACCGGTGCGGCCTGGTGTCGCGGCTCCTGCCGACGAAGCCCTTGCGCTCGAGGCGGGAGAGGACCGTGAGCACCGTCGTGGTCGCGGGGGCCCTGCCCGGCGCGGACACGAGTGCCAGCCGATCGCGCAGCTCGTTGGCGGTGAGCGCGGAATCGGTCACCCAGAGCTGCTCCATGACGGAACGCTCCAACTCTCCGAGGCCTGCCATATCTCGAGGATACCGCGCAAGAGCCCATCGGTTCTACATGGCGTAGAAAAGATGCTCTACGCTCGGTAGAAGAATCGCGTCGGCGATCGTTCCCACGAAAGGGGCCCCCGCAAGTGAACGAGTTGCTCGATCCGCTGCTGCTCGCCAGGTGGCAGTTCGGTCTCACGACGGTCTATCACTTCCTCTTCGTCCCGATCACCATCGGGCTCGCGACCTCCGCGGCGATCTTCCAGACCGCGTGGGTCCGCACCGGCAAGGTCGAGTTCCTGCGCATCACGCGCTTCTTCGGCACGATCTTCCTGATCAACTTCGCGATGGGCGTCGTCACGGGCATTGTGCAGGAGTTCCAGTTCGGCATGAACTGGTCGGAGTACTCGCGCTTCGTCGGCGACGTGTTCGGCGCGCCGCTGGCGCTCGAGGGCCTGCTCGCCTTCTTCCTCGAGGCCACGTTCATCGGCCTCTGGATCTTCGGCTGGAACCGGCTGCCGCAGAAGCTGCACCTCGCCACGATCTGGGCGACGGCGATCGGCACCATCCTGTCGGCGTACTTCATCATCGCCGCCAACGCGTTCATGCAGAATCCGGTCGGGTACGAGATGAACGCCGAGCGCGGGCGTGCCGAGCTCGTCGACATCTGGGCGCTCCTCACGAACCCGGTCGCCCTCGCCGCCTTCCCGCACACGATCGCGGCCTGCTTCATGGTGAGTTCGGGGCTCATCATCAGCGCGGCCGCGTGGCACCTGGCGCGCAACCAGCACCTCGACACCATGCGCCCGGCGCTGAAGTTCGGGCTCTGGGGCATGCTCGTCGCCGGTGCGCTCACCACGTTCTTCGGCGACCAGCTGAGCCTCGCGATGGTCGCCACGCAGCCCATGAAGATGGCGGCCGCCGAAGCGACCTACGACACCGTGTGCGGCGCGGATGCCTCGTTCTCGCTGTTCACGCTGGGCACGCCCGACGGCAGCAGCGAGCTGTTCTCCATCCGCGTGCCGTACCTGCTCTCGTTGCTCTCGACGCATTCCCTCGACGGCTGCGTCGAGGGCATCAACGACCTGCAGGCGGAGTACACCGAGCTCTACGGCCCCGGCGACTACGCCCCGATCATCTGGGTCACCTACTGGGCCTTCCGCTGGATGATCGGCCTCGGCATGCTCCACGTGCTGATCGCGGCCGTCGGGCTCTGGCTGACCCGCAAGGGCCGGATGCCGCGGCAGCGCTGGATCTGGACCGTCGCCGTCTGGAGCTTCCCGCTCTCGCTCGCCGCGATGATCGTGGGCTGGGTCTTCACCGAGATGGGCCGGCAGCCCTGGATCGTGTTCAGCCTGCTGCCCACCGAATCGGCGGTCTCTCCGAACGTCACGGGCCTCGAGGTGCTCATCTCGCTCACCGCCTTCACGCTGATCTACGGCATCCTCGCCGTCGTCGAGGTGAAGCTGATCATCCGGGCCGTCCGGAAGGGCCCGCCCGAGATCGCCCCGCCCGACCCGGAGACGGGCGAGGTCGAACACGCTGCAACGGTCTACTAGGAGGAGACGGACATGGATCTCGCAGTGCTCTGGTTCTGGATCGTCGCCTTCTTCTTCGTCGGCTACTTCGTGCTCGACGGCTTCGACTTCGGCGTCGGGATGTCGCTGCCCTTCCTCGGGAAGGACGACACCGATCGTCGCGTGCTCATCAACACCATCGGCCCGGTCTGGGACCTCAACGAGACGTGGGTCATCGTCGCCGGCGCGGCCCTGTTCGCGGCCTTCCCCGAGTGGTACGCGACGCTGTTCTCGGGGTTCTACCTCGCGCTCCTGCTCATCCTGCTCGCGCTGATCGCGCGCGGCGTCTCGTTCGAGTACCGCCACCAGCGGCCCGAGCTCGAGTGGAAGCGGCGATTCGACTGGATGATCATCGTCGGCTCGGCGGTCCCCGCACTCCTCTGGGGCGTGGCGTTCGCGAACATCGTGCAGGGCGTGCCGCTGGACGCGGACCACAACTACACGGGCACGCTGTTCGACCTGCTGAACCCGTACGCCCTGCTCGGCGGGCTGACGACGCTGCTGCTGTTCTTCACGCACGGCGTGGTGTTCGTCGCCCTGAAGACCGACGGGGACATCCGCCGACGGGCGCGCCGTCTCGCGACGCGGGCGGGCCTCGTGACGATCGTGATCGCCGCGCTGTTCCTCGTCTGGACCGGTCTCGCGCACGGCACGGCCTGGTTCTGGGCTCTCGCGGCGGTCGCCGCGCTCGCCCTGATCGGCTCGTGGATCGCCAACGGACGCGGGTCCGAGCGGCTCGCCTTCGCGCTCATGGCCGTGACGATCGGCACCGCGGTGCTCGCGCTCTTCGCCGCGCTGTTCCCCGAGGTCATGCCCGCCTCGAACGACCCGGCGAACAGCCTGACGATCGAGAACGCGTCGAGCACGCCGTACACGCTGACCGTGATGAGCTGGACGGCGCTCATCTTCCTGCCGCTGATCCTCGCGTACCAGGGCTGGACCTACTGGGTGTTCCGGAAGCGCGTCACCCGGCAGTCGATCGACGCCGCCGCGCACTGACGTGCGCCCGCTCGATCCCCGACTGCTCCGGCGCTCGCGCGCCGCTCGCGGCTTCATGGTCGCAGGCGGCGCGCTCGCGCTCGTCCAGGCCGGGGCGACGGTCGCCTTCGCGTGGGCGCTGTCGACGCTCGTCGTCGGCCTCATCGAGGCCGACGTGGCGGGCGATGCGGCCGCAGTCGTGTGGGTGCTCCTGGCCGCGGCATCCGTTCGCGCGCTCTCGGGCTGGTTGTGGGAGTGGCTCGGATCCGCCGGCGCGATGCGCGTGAAATCGGAGCTCCGGGACGCGCTCCTCGCGCGCCTCGAGGACCGGAGCGGTCGCCGGGACGTGACGACCGCTCGCGCTGCCACGCTGCTCGGTCCCGGTCTCGACGCACTGGACGAGTACTTCGGGCGCTACCTGCCCCAGCTCGTGCTCACCGCCGTCGCGACGCCCGTGCTCGTGGCCGCGGCCTGGGCGGCCGACTGGGTGTCGGGGCTGATCCTCGTCATCGTCCTCCCGCTCATCCCGGTGTTCATGGCCCTCATCGGCATGGCGACCGAGGTGGTCCAGCGCCGGCAGTGGGACCGGCTGCAGGCGCTCTCCCGGGGCTTCCTCGAGGTGCTCGGCGGCCTCTCGACCCTGATGGTGTTCGGTCGCGCGGAACGCCAGTCGCGTCGCATCCGCACCGTGACCGACGGGTATCGCTCGAGCACCATGAAGGTCCTCCGCGTCACGTTCCTGTCGGGATTCACGCTCGAACTCGCGGGGAGCCTCTCGGTCGCGCTCGTCGCGGTCTCGATCGGACTCCGACTCGTCGCCGGCGACATGTCGTTCGCGCCGGGCCTCTTCGTGCTGGTCCTCGCGCCCGAGGTCTTCCTCCCGATCCGGAACGTGGGTGCGGCCTTCCACGCCGCGACCGCCGGGCTCGAGGCGTCGCGCGACGCACTCGACCTGCTGGACGCCGCCGACGCCGACGACGAGGCCCGGGCGAGCACGGATGCCGAGGCATCCGTCACCGGGAACGGCGCCACGCCGGAAGCCGCCGGCCTGCGAGCCCGCGACCTCGTCGTCGTCAGGGACGGCCGCCCGGTCACCGCACCACTCGACCTCGACGCCGCGCGCGGCGAGCTCGTGGCCCTGACGGGCGCGAGCGGCTCGGGCAAGTCCTCGGTGTTCGCCGCCGTGCTCGGCTTCGCGGACCGGAGCGGCGTCCTCGAACTCGACGGCGCCGCGCTCGGCGACGGCACCCGGCACCTCGTCGCGTGGGCCGGCCAGAGCCCGCAGCTGCTCGAGGGCACCGTGGCGGAGAACGTGCGACTCGGCACGGCCGGGGCCGATCCGTCGCTGCTCGAGCGCGCCCTCCTCGTCGGCCAGGTCGACGTCGACCCGGCGATGCGGCTCGGGCCCGCCGGCGCGGGGCTCTCGGGAGGGCAGGCCCAACGCGTGGCGGTCGCGCGTGCCGTGCATCGCGCCCTCGCGGCCGACGCCCCGCTCATCCTCCTCGACGAGCCGACGTCGGCGCTCGACCCGGAGCGGGAGCGGGCCATGGCCGCGGCGCTCGTCGCACTCGCACGAACGGGCCGGATCGTCCTCGTGACGACGCATCGCGGGGCGCTCGCCGACGCCGCCGACCGCGTGGTGGCGATGCGGGAGGTCGTCCGTGCCTGACCCGACCCGTTCCGTGCTCCGGCGGGCCATCCCGCCGATCCGTCGACTGCTGCCGTCGGTGCTCCTCGGCGTCCTCGCCGGGCTCTCGAGCGTGGCCCTGCTCGCGGCGAGCGCGTGGCTCATCGCCCGTGCCGCGGAGCAGCCCCCGGTCCTCTTCCTGCAGCTCGGCGTCGTCGGCGTCCGCGCGTTCGCGCTCGGGCGCGCCGTGTTCCGCTACCTCGAGCGCCTCGCGGGGCACGACGCGGCGTTCCGCCAGCTCGCGGAGATCCGGGTCGGGGTGTTCGAGCGGATGCTGCCGCACGCGCCCGACGGGCTCGTCTCCGCTCGTCGCGGCGACCTGCTGGCGCGCTTCGTCGGCGACGTCGACGAACTGCAGAACGTGAGCCTGCGCATCGTGCAGCCGGTCGCGAGTGCCGTGGTCGTCCTCGTCGCGGCGTTGGCGGGACTCGCCTGGCTCGCGCCCCCGACGGCCCTGGCCGTCGGCCTGGTCCTGGTGGTGGGCGTCGGGGCCGCCACGTTCGCGCAGTCGATCCTCGCCGCCCGGGCCGACGAGCGACTCGCGCCGCTCCGCGGGGACCTCCAGGCGGCGATCGTCGAGCACGTGCACGCGCTCGACGTGCTCGTCGCGTTCGACGAGGCCGAGGCCGGGCGCGCCCGCATCCGTCGCCTCGGCGCGCGGCTCGAACGCGCGACGCGGGCGCGGGCGTCGGCGGTCGGGCTCGCAGCGGCCGCCATGGGCGCAGTCGGCGCCTTCGCGGCGGCCGCGAGCCTCGGCGCCGCGCAGCCGCTCCTCGAGGGCGGGCGGATCGACGGCCCGACGTTCGCGGTCCTCTGCCTGGTGCCGCTCGCGATCGCCGAGGTCGCCGCGGCGATCCCCGTCGCGGTGGGCTCGCTCCGGGTGGTCCGGGCGAGCGCACGGCGCGTCGCCGAAGCGGTGCCCGCGCGCGTGCCCGACGAGATCCCCGTGGTGTCCACGCCGACGTCGCCGACCGGTCGCGCCGACCTCTCGCAGGAGTCGTCCCCCGGGGCCGGGCGGTCCACCGCGCAGACCGCGGGTTCGCCCGAACGGCGCGTCCCGTCGGTCCGGCTCCGGGCCGCGAGCGCGCGGTGGCCGGCGATCGGCGGGGACGAGACGGCGCCGGATGGCGCGGAGCAGTCCGGCCATGCCCTCGCGCCGCTCGACCTCGACCTGGCCCCGGGGGAGCGGGTGCTCGTGTCGGGACCGTCCGGATCGGGCAAGACGACGCTCGCGCACGTGCTCGTGCGGTTCCTGGAGTACGGCGGCTCGTACCGGCTCGACGGGGTCGAGGCGCGCGACCTCGACCCCCGCGAGGTGCGGCGCATGGTGGGCCTCGTGGAGCAGCGGCCGTGGCTCTTCGACGAGGACCTCCGGCAGAACCTGGTCTTCGCGCGGGACACCGCGACCGATGCCGAACTGCTCGACGTGCTCGAGCGCGTCGGCCTCTCCGAATGGGCGGCCGAGCGCGGCGGCCTCGACGCACGCGTCGGCGAGCGCGGCGACCTCGTCTCCGGCGGCCAGGCGCAGCGGATCGCGCTCGCCCGCGCGATGCTGGCGGACTTCCCGGTGCTCGTGCTCGACGAGCCGACGGCGAGCGTCGATCCGGAACTGGCCGACGCGCTCCTGCGCGACCTCCTCGCCGCCGCGGACGGCGAGCGGTCGGTCGTCCTCATCTCGCACACCGGCGCCCCCGATGGGCTCGTCGACCGGGAGGTCACGGTCGGATCGCGACCGTCATAGGCTGAGGGGATGCCCCGCCGGATCCGGAGTCTCGTGCTGCCCGAGTGGCGCGATCCGGCCGACGTGTTCCTCGCCCTCGCGGCCGGCGCGCCCCGCGTGGCCTGGCTCGACGGGGGAATCGACGCGACCGTCGGCCGCAGCGTGATCGCGGTCGCGACCGACTCGGCCGCGCTGGTCGTCGCCGACTCGTCGGCGGACCCGGACGCCGTGCACGACGCCCTTCGGGCCGAACTCGGTGCGACGCTCCCCGTTGCGACTCCCGAGACGGTCGCGCACCATGCCGAGCGCGCGGCGGTCGGATGGCACGGCTGGTTCGGGTACGAGTTCGGCGCGCGGGCGCTCGGCGTGCCGGCCGCGCGACCGGAGACGCCCGAGGTCGCGTTCTTCTGGGCGGATCGGGTGGTGGTGTTCGAGCACGGGTCGCGACGCGTGCGGCTCGAGTGGATCGAGGGACACGACGGAGGGCACGGCGCGACCGGGACGACCGACGCGACCGATGCGTGGGCGGATCGCACGGCGGCCGCCATCCGCCGTCTTCCGGCCGCGGACGCTGGAGCCGCGGCATCCGTCAGCGCTGCACCGGCCGGACCGGCCGACGCGGCGCCCGCACCGCCCGCCCGCACGCGGTGGCGCCACCACCCCGACGAGTACCGGCGCATGATCGGCGAGTGCCAGGCGGCCATCACGCGCGGAGACGCGTACCAGCTCTGCCTCACCAATCGCGTCGACGTCGACGTGCGGCCCGATCCGGTCGCCGCGTATCTCGCCCTGCGCGCCTCGAGCCCGAGCCACCACGGCGGCTTCGTCCGCGTCGACGACGTGGCACTGCTGAGCGCGTCGCCCGAGCAGTTCCTGCTCGTGGAACCCGACGGCACGGTCGCGACGAAGCCGATGAAGGGCACCCGGCCGCGCTCGGCCGATCCGGCGACCGATGCCGCGCTCCGCGCCGAGCTGCACGCGAGCGAGAAGGAGCGCGCCGAGAACCTCATGATCGTCGACCTCATGCGCAACGACCTCGGCCGCATCGCCGAGCTCGGCAGCGTCCGGGTGCCGCACCTGCTCGAGGTGGAGGAGTACCCGCACGTGCACCAGTTGGTCTCGACGGTCACGGCGCGGCTGAGGCATCCGCTCACCGCACTCGACGCCGTGCGCTCGGCGTTCCCCGCCGGTTCGATGACGGGCGCGCCGAAGCTGTCGGCGATGACGATCCTGCACGGCCTCGAGCGCGGGCCGCGCGGGGTGTACTCCGGGGCGTTCGGATGCCTCGGGGCCGACGGGACCGCCGACCTCGCCATGGTGATCCGCTCGATCGTGCTCACCCCGGCGGGCGCGTCGATCGGAACCGGCGGCGGCATCACGGCGCTCTCCGACCCTGACGAGGAGGTCGAGGAGACGCGCATCAAGGCCCGCGCGCTCATCGCGGTGCTCGGCGGCGAGGCGCCGGACGCGTGGACGGGCGGGCCGTCGACGTCTCCCGCCGCATCCCCGTCCGCTGCTGCGCCGGGCGCGAACGCCCGTCGCACGCCTCCGGCCATTGAGTAGGCTTGATGCCCGGGCGCCCGTCGCGCGCGCCCGCATCCCGGGCTCCGCCCGACCCCCCGCGCATCACGATTGAGAGTCACGTGGCACACGAGCAGGACACCACCCAGGCCGAGGCAGGCATCTACGACTTCGCGACGATCCAGGCGAAGTGGCTTCCGGTGTGGGAGGAGCTCGCGCCGTTCCGCGCGGCCCGGCCCGGGGACACGCGACCCCGCAAGTACATCCTCGACATGTTCCCGTACCCGTCCGGCGACCTCCACATGGGCCACGCCGAGGCGTTCGGCTTCGGCGACGCCGCCGCGCGGTACTGGCGGCACCAGGGCTTCGACGTGCTCCACCCCATCGGCTGGGACTCGTTCGGCCTGCCCGCCGAGAACGCGGCCATCAAGCGCGGCGCAGACCCGAAGGCGTGGACCTACGCCAACATCGAGCAGCAGAAGCGGTCGTTCAAGCAGTACGCGCCGTCGTTCGACTGGACGCGGGAGCTCCACACGAGCGACCCCGAGTACTACAAGTGGAACCAGTGGCTGTTCCTGAAGCTCTACGAGAAGGGCATCGCGTACCGCAAGGACGGCCAGGTCAACTGGTGCCCGAACGACCTCACCGTGCTCGCCAACGAGCAGGTCGTCGACGGGCACTGCGAGCGCTGCGGGTTCCTCGTGACGAAGAAGGCGCTGACGCAGTGGTACTTCCGGGTCACCGACTACGCCGACCGCCTGCTCGACGACCTCAACCAGCTCGAGGGCAAGTGGCCGAACAAGGTCCTGACCATGCAGCGCAACTGGATCGGCCGCTCGTCGGGCGCCGACGTCGATTTCGCGATCGAGGGCCGTGACGAGCCGGTCACGGTGTTCACGACGCGGCCCGACACGCTCTACGGCGCGACCTTCATGGTCGTCGCGCCCGATTCCGCGTTGGCCGAGGAGCTCGCGGCGGGCGCCTCCGACGAGGTGCGCACGCGCTTCGAGGACTACCTCGACTCGGTGCGCGCCGAGAGCGACATCGACCGGCTGTCGACCGACCGGCCGAAGACCGGCGTCTTCCTCGAGCGCTACGCGACCAACCCGCTGAACGGGGAGCGACTGCCGATCTGGGCGGCCGACTACGTGCTCGCCGACTACGGGCACGGTGCCATCATGGCGGTCCCCGCGCACGACCAGCGCGACCTCGACTTCGCTCGCGCCTTCGAGCTGCCGGTGCGGGTCGTGGTCGACACGAACGCGCCCGTCACCGGCGTGATCCCCGTGATCCCGGTCGACGAGCACGGCGTGCCGTTGCCGCTCGACGACCTGCCCGCGCTCGACCCGGCGAGCACCGGCACGGCGCTGGCCGGCGAGGGACGCCTGATGAACTCGGGCCCGCTCAACGGCCTCAGCAAGTCCAACGCGATCCGGCGCGCGATCGAGATCCTCGAGGAGCGCGGCGTCGGCCGTGCCGCGAAGAACTTCCGCCTGCGCGACTGGCTGATCTCGCGCCAGCGCTACTGGGGCACGCCGATCCCGATCATCCACTGCGAGCACTGCGGCGAGGTGCCGGTCCCCGAGGCCGACCTGCCGGTGCGTCTCCCGGATGCCGCGGGGCTGGATCTCAGCCCGAAGGGTGCGAGCCCGCTCGGCGCGGCCGAGGAGTGGGCGCGTGTCACGTGCCCGCAGTGCGGACGCGAGGCGCGGCGCGACTCGGACACGATGGACACGTTCGTCGACAGCTCGTGGTACTACCTGCGCTACCTGGACCCGAACGACGACACGAAGGCGTTCGATCCGGCCGAGGCCGAGAAGTGGATGCCCGTCGACCAGTACGTCGGCGGCGTCGAGCATGCCATCCTGCACCTGCTCTACTCGCGCTTCGTGACGAAGGTGCTCTTCGACCTCGGCTACCTCGGCTTCACCGAGCCGTTCACGTCGCTGCTCAACCAGGGCATGGTCATCATGGACGGCACCAAGATGTCGAAGTCCAAGGGCAACCTGGTGGAGTTCGCGTCCGAGCTCTCGGCGCACGGCGCAGACGCGCTGCGGGTCACGATGGCCTTCGCGGGCCCGCCGGAGGACGACATCGACTGGGCGGACGTCTCGCCGGTCGGCGCCGCGAAGTTCCTCGCGCGCGCCTGGCGCATCGCGGGCGAGGTCAGCTCGAGTCCGGACGTCGAGTGGAAGTCGGGCGATGCCGCACTGCGGCGTGTCACGCACCGGCTGCTCGCGGACGCGCCCGGGCTCGCCGAGTCGTTCAAGTTCAACGTCATCGTGGCGCGACTCATGGAGCTCGTGAACGCGACCCGCAAGGCGATCGATTCCGGCCCCGGGGCGGGTGATGCGGCGGTCCGCGAGGCGGCCGAGGTCACCGCGATGATCCTCGACCTGTTCGCGCCGTTCACCGCCGAGGACATGTGGGAGCGGCTCGGCTACGAGCCCACGGTGGCGAACGTCGTGTGGCGCAAGGCCGACCCGGCGCTCCTCGTCGAGGAGTCGGTCACGGCGATCGTGCAGGTCGACGGCAAGGTGCGCGACCGGCTCGAGGTCTCGCCGAAGATCGGCGCCGACGAGCTCGAGACGCTTGCTCGCGCGTCTGCGGCGGTGGCCCGGTCGGTCGGCGAGCGCGAGATCGTCAACGTGATCGTGCGCGCGCCGAAGCTCGTCAACATCGCCACGCGCGGCTAGTCGCGTCCGGTCGCCGAGCCGTCCTCCACAGGATGGAGGCTGGGCCGCTCGGGTGACGCGCGCCCCTGCGACCGGCAGCACCGCCGACGTCGCGACGTAGCGTCGCGTCGTGACCGACGAACGCCGCGCGGAGCCGCCCGACCCCCTCGCCCCGCTCACGGGAGCACGGGCGCGCCCGCGTTCGCGCGTCGCCGTCGGCGCCGCCGTCGTACTGTTCGTGGCCGCGGTCGCCGTGTCGGCGGTGCTCTCGTTCGGTGCGGGCGGTGGGGGAGCCCAGGGCGATGTCATCCGCTCGGGCGACGTCGAGACCGCGGCGGGCGGGATCGGCGGGGGAGCGATCGACGAGGATGCCTCGGGCCCCGCATCGTCGGTCGCGGCGCCCACGATCCTCGTCCACGTGCTCGGCGCGGTGGCCGAGCCGGGGATCGTCGAGCTCGTGAGCGGTGCGCGCGTCGTCGACGCCGTCGCCGCGGCCGGCGGCCTCGCGGCCGACGCCGATCCGGGCGGGGTGAACCTCGCGCGCCCGCTCGTCGACGGCGAGCAGATCGTCGTGCCCCGCGAGGGCGAGGTGCCGCCGCCGAGCGCCGAGTCGGCCGGCGGCGCCGGGTCCGGAGCGTCCGGCGGCGCGAGCGACCGGATCAGCATCAACCGAGCGGATGTCGCGGCGCTCGACACGCTGCCGCGGATCGGCCCGGCGCTCTCGAAACCTAGCAATTGACATATTTCTGATCAGGGATTTTGGAAGTTTCTGGGTTCTCTCGCCGTCCCTGTACCTTGTCGGAATGACCCTACTCGACGACATCATCGACGCCGCGACGAACTCCTCAATCCCGGCAACAGACTTGCTGCGCAAGGTTCAGGTGGTGGCGCATCGGCTGGGTGCAGCTGAAGTCGTTCAATGGGTCAAACAGGAACTGGCTGGGTACCCACAATCCGCCGACCTTCCTGAGTACCGAGTGATGAATACGAACGTCCTCGGGACGTTCGCTGGACCCATGCGAAGCTTCATTCAGCAGCCGCTGATCAGTAGGCCAAACGACCTAGCCAAGTACTGGACGGTAGAACTGCGGCAGCCGTTGCTGGAGCTCCAGGGCCTTGCGGAGGGCGAGAACGACCCCACCCTCAGTTGGCCGCCGAACGCGGTTGGCCGATACGAGGCGTCAGGCGTCTATCGAATCGAGATGCACGACCTCTTCTCCGCCGAGCAGGTCATCACACGTCAGAGCCTTCGCGGGGTGATCGACATTGTCCGTTCGAAGGCCCTGGAGTTCGCGCTCGAGCTTCAAGCTCAATTCCCCGAGGCAGGAGCCGTCGGCGGACCTACCGTCGAGAGCGAGCCGGCTCTAGCCGCTGCGGTCTACTACATCACCAACAACATCACGGGCGACGGTACCAACGTCGCGACAGGCTCTCACATCACCCAACGATCGAAGATCCAGAAGGGTGACACTGAGGGGTTGAAGCGCGAGCTGTCCGCCCTTGGCATATCCGCGTCCGACGCGCAGGAGTTCGTCGCCGCACTGCAGGCTGAGTCGAACGTTGATGCTCCGCGCACAAGAGGCTTCATCGACAAGGTGCGCGCCGGTGCAATCACGGTCGCAGGGAGTCTGTCGTCCGACGTCGTCGCGGGAACGCTCGTGGAACTCGGCAAGGCGTTCCTCGGTCTCGGGTAGGGCATTTCTCACCCAGCCAGCACGGGGAGGATCTCCGGCAGGTTTGGCACGTGCTGCCAGGGGCGCTCGTTCGGCTCGTCCAGGCCGGAGGCGAGCCAGCCGACGAGCCCGACGAGCTCCGTGGCGGTCAGGGAACGGCGGCGCACGTCGAAGTGGAGCATGATGCTGCGCTCCATCGTGGTCGGTCCGATCGCGCCGATCTCCTCGTGCGCTCGCTCGCAGGTCGGGCAGAGGTAGCCCGCGAGGAGTTCTGGCGACGGTCGTCCACCGATTGCAGTGGGGCTGGCCGTGGCTGGAGTCCACAGGCCGGCCGCCTGCGACGGGAGCGCTGAAACGGTCTCGACGCCGCAGAGCATGCACCCGCCCCCGATCGGCGGCGAGTAGGGCAGCGGGCGCTCCACGCGGGCGTTGAGCAGCCCTGCGAACGCCTTGCGGAGGTCGTGCCACTGCCAGTCGGTGACATGGCCCCAGGGCTGCGAGGGAGCTTCGCCCTCGTTCGCGTCCTTTGTCCGTACGGGCGAGTACCGGGCAGCCCATCGGGCGGCAACACCGGCCGCGGTCATGTGTTCCACGAGCAGCCTCAGGCTTCCGTCGGTATGGATCGGGAGGTTCCGCTTCAGCGCGTCGAGCGCGTTGAGTGCGGCCTCGACGCGGTGCGTGCCCACGCTGCGGCTGCCCATCTGGGCCTGCACTCGCGGGTGCGCGTCGAGCAGGCTCGCGGCGCGGTCGTGCACCTCGCGGCAGTGTTCGCAGCGGGTCAGGGTGACGGTCTGAGGAGCGCGCGGCCTGGGGTCGTCCAGCGCCGCCCAGTGCCAGCCGTCGAAATCGACCCGCTCGGCGTGCGGCGGCGCCACGGCCTGGCCGCACGCGAGGCAGGCGAGGTCATCGGCCCCGAGGGGCACGGTGGTCGTGATCGTCATGGGGACGGTGTTGGTCATGGCTCCTCGCTCAGAATCGCTGGGTGCGGCCGCGGTGGCGGCGCGCACGGGTCTCGGTGTTCAGTTCCGGCACCGCCCGCATGAGGGCCTTCACGGCCTGGTACTCCTCGCGCGACAGGATCACCGACCCCTCGGGGATCGTGGGCGCGGGCGGAGGCAGGGGAGGCGGCGGCTCGGGCTTCCGCCTCGGCTTCAGGTTCGGTTTCGGCAGCGGCTTGGAAGTCGGAGGCTCCGGCGGGGGAGGCGGATCCCAGCGGGTCGCCGCCTCGCGTCGGATGGCTTGGGCACGATTTCGAGCGTCCTGCGCCACCTCCCACGGGCTCGGCTCGTACCTCATCGCTGTGCCGCCTCGTGGATCAGCGCCGCGATGCGCGCCCGCTCCGCCGATCGCCGCGCGGCCCGACGAGCGAGCCAGCGCCGCCGGACAGCACGCGCGCGGCGCTCGGCCGCAGTGCGTTCGCGCTTGGCACGGGTGGTCACCTCATGCTCGATGCGGGCTAGGCAGACCCAGCCCCATTCGTGGGCGGCGTCCGGCGGCGTACACGGCACGCCGACCTGGGCCTGCCAATGCAGCCGGTCGGGGCAACGCACCTGCAGCGCGAGGTCGAGCGCCCGGCGCTGAGCTGCCCTCGCGTCGAGCGCAGGACTCGGCGGCGTCGGCCCCTCCGCAGGCCCTGCGCGCCACTGCGCAGCCGTGGACAGGCGCGCGGCTTCGGGTGCTACACGAGTACCACGGAGATCCGGGACGGCTCTGGCGGGCGCTGAGCGGAACACGCTGGCGGTCGGTTCGACAGAGGGCATGAGGGGCGGTCCAATCTCTCGGCCCGGCCCTACTGCCAGCAGCGACGCCCGGAGGCGTATATTAAGAAGCGTACTACGGATGCATCTGGAAGATGTAGTGCAGCTACAAGGAGAGGTCACTCAATGGAGCACGAGCCGCACGCCCAGCACCGGTATGGTCAGGCCAGCGCCAACCCGATCGTGTCAGCCGTCCAGCACATCCGTACGGTGCAGGCCGACCTTACGCCGCGCCAGCGCGATATCCGCGACGCGCACCTGCGACAGGTCGACGCCCTCGTCGCATCGGGGGCGTTCTCGCTCGCGCCCCGCGTCTAGTCGAGCCCGCCGCCCAGTCCCGTCCCGTCCTGCCCGTCCTGTCCTGACGTGCACCCTTCGGGTGCACAGGTCAGGACGGGACAGGTCAGGACCGGACCGGGCGGCTCACGACTCGCTGCGGCGTCGAGCGGCCTCGATCGCGTTCTTGGGCGGATGCCCGGCGATCGCCTTCGCTCGTTCCCAGGCGCCGCGTGAGGTCAGCGCGTCGGCGATGTCGTGCTGGTCCAGCCACGTCCGGGTGCTCTGCTGCGTCCAGCCTTCCGCGGGCGCCCCGGGCGAGCTCCGCGCCTTCCGCGGCGGTGCCTGTGCGAGCATCCTGCGAGCCCACTCCACGCGGCTCTCGATCGCGTCCTGACGGCGGTGCAGCGGGACGTCGCCGTACTCCTCGCTCGCCTCGGCGGTGTGCTCTACCCACCACTTGGCCGTGGCAAGCAGGCTCAGCTGCTCGAACTGCCGGATGACAAAGGAAAGCGGCGAGTAGCTGCCGCCCTCGAACTCGTCTCCCTCGTCCGAGATCGCCACGTCGGGTCCGAGATCGTGGGGCGTCCAATGTTCCAGGCTCTCCTCTCCGACCAAGCATCTCGGGCACGTCAGCAGCCACCGCTCGAGTCCGCTCTGTGAGCACTCCACGCACGGCGACTCGGGGTCGAGACTGATCCAGCCGTCGTCTTCCACGAGAAGCCAGACCTTCGCGAAGTCGTGCCGGTCCGGCGTTCGGTGCTCGTACGGGCAAGGCATCTCGATAACGAGGGGCAGCTTCTTCGGCCATTTGGTCCCGCGGCTCCACGCCCTGGCGTTGTCGGCCTTCACGCCGGCCTCTCTAAGGCCAGCGATCCACGCGTCAACCACCATCTGGGCCTTGAGCGGCTTGCTCAGCCGACTGAGGTTCACGGCCCACTCGATCAGTGCTGTCTCCACCGCCTCCAGCGCCGCGCTCATGATGTCGCCTCCGTCATCGTCTCGTCCCACAGTGCGGGCTGGACGTGCAGGGCGGCGAGTCCGGCCACGATCTTCCGCGGCGTCATCGCCTTGTTGGAGGCGGCCTCCTGCAACTCGCGGAGCCGCTTGTGCCGGTGGCTGTTGAATGCAGCCCGGCAGGGATTGCCGCAGAAGAGCTTCTTGCCGCCCTTGTTGGCATGGAACGGCTCGCCGCACCACTGACAGCGATACCGCCGCGCTGTGCGCCACTCGTCCTGACCGACCATCAGCGTGCCTTCTCACTCGCGAGGCTCAGAAGCACGGCCACCCGCGTGGACTGGGCGTCGGTGAGCGGGACGTCGTTCTGGGCGTCCCGCTGGCCCAACTCGAACGGCGTCATCGGCTGCGCGCTCATCGGTCGCCGCCGTCGGTGGGGCGGACGATCTCGGCCCGAGCAGGGAGGTTGACGATCTTCGCTTCCGGCCCGAGCGTGCCAAAGCCACGACGCACTGCTGTCGGCGGCAGTTTGGCGAGGGCTTCGGCTGCCTCGTCGAGGTCCACGAGATAGCCGCGAGTGCCAGGGCGCTTGTAGACGGGGAAGTAGCCCTTGCCAGCCTGATTGCGGACGGTCCGCTCGCTGGTGCCTTCCTGCTTGGCGAGCTGTTCGAACGTGCCGAACCGACGGGGGAGGGGACTAGGGATGGACGGGGACATGCGGATACTCCTCAAGAGAGAGGTTTCGTATCCGTCGTTCTCGTGCCGATCTGAGAGCGACCGCTAGGCGGGTCGATGCTGTCATGCACGTCGTGTCCCTGGTCCCGAGCGCACTGACGGCATCACCCCGGGGGGAGTGGACTCAGCCCGGTACGGGCTTCATCCACCTTTCGATTATCTCATGTTTCAAGTGGAGATTGAAGGTTCGCAGATGGTCATGTGCCGCTTCGTACGTACCTTGCAAGGCCCGGTTTCCATGTTGCGTCTCAACATCATGCAAGGCACGCACGAAGCGGCACATGACCATCTTCGCCTCGTGCCTGTTTCTCACCGCGGGTCGCACGCGCGATGCGTGCCTCGCCCGTCTGTGCGGATTGCTTGCTTCAGCGCATAAATTCTTTAGCTTGCGTTCGCTCGCGCTATCGGAACCCACCGACACTGTGTCACGCAGAGAAACCCTGTGAAGTACCAAGATTTTGGATGGAACCGAAGCACTTTTCGTATCCCCTTCATGTCACCTGGGTGCCATGGGGCGTTACCTGGGTGTCATGACATGACACGTTGGTGTCACGTTGGCCCGGCCAGGCAGGGAGCCGTTGGATCCGCCGGATCCACGGGATCCTGTGGATCCACGGGGTCGTGATCGTGAATTTCAATAACTTAGACGCCTGGGTCGCAGCGGCAGGGTGTACAATGAGAGGTACAGGCCGTTCACGTCACGGAAGGAGGCCCAAATGGGATTCGAGGTCTTCGACAAGCGCATGGCGCCGCTCGCCAAGGCGCCGAGCGTGACCATTCAGAAGCGCGGCATCTTCTCGATCAACAAGGCGGCGCACAAGCTGATCGGCGAGGCCGAGTCCGTGGAGTTGCTGTTCGACCGCGAGGAAAACATCATCGCGCTCCGTCCTTCACAAGAGCCCCACGCGTACCAGATCCGACCGGCGTCGAACCGCGACACCGGGCAGATGATCATGTCGGCCACGGCCTTCACGCAGTACTACGACATCGACACCACCGTCAGCCGAAGGTACAAGCCCATCGAGCGGGACGGGATGCTGTGGGTCGATCTGAACGGGCCCAGTGCCGAGGTCGTTGGCAACCGTGCCAAGCGAGAGGAGCATGACGCTCCGGACAATTAAAGACTTCTGGCCTGACACCGTTGGCGCGGTATCAGGCCAGAGCCGGCCCGAAGGCGCGGCGGTTGACTTGCCTAGTCACCTCAGCGTACAGAAGTTTCCTGAGACATCCAGCCTCTGCTTCTCCCAAGGGCCACCACTTGAGAGAAATGAGGTACCCCATGAGGGTCATCACCAGCTACTACGGGATCACTGGACCCGTGCCGTTCGTGGATGTCGACGTCACCGCCGACAACCCCCTCTACCTGGACCCCCACGCCATCAGGCTGCTCCGCGGTCCGAACCCGTACGCGGCGGCAGCCGTCGAGTGCATGGACACCTTCCTGCACGAGGTGACGTCTTGCGTGATCGGTGGGCCGTCGTTCCACCGTCGTGGCAAGGATCTGCTCCAGCACTTCGTCGAGCCGTGGGAGACGCGCCTCGGAATGTCCGAGGAGGGGTTCCGCGGACATGGGGGTGCCGAGGTGGTCGGCGAGTGGATCTGGAACACCGTGACCGGGGACGTGGAGGCCCTCGTTCGCATCGGTGCCCTGCGGCAACTCGAAGATCTGCCTCTCTTCGTCAAGGGCATCGACCGGGACATCACGTCTGACGTGACCACGCGCATCGTGTTCGCACCGCTCGCCCGGTTCACGGAGGAGATGCTGGCGACTTACCCCGAGTTCTCGTCTGCGGGCCACACGACCAAGTCGTATCGTCGGCAGGTTTGGAACCCGGTCCTGCGCGAATGGGACGTCGAGGAGTTCACCCTCCCGGTGGCCAACGGGAAGCCCCTTCTGCTCGTCCCGAAGGGCTGGGCGCGTCCGACGCTCCTCATGTCGGCGACCCGGTACTACGAGACCACGGTCCTGTCCTTCGCGCAGCTCGAGCAAGCCGTGGTCACGTCGGATGGGAAGCTCCTGAAGACCCCGAAGGACAAGCTGAAGGTGCAGCCCGGGCTCGAGCGCGGGCGTGGGACCATCCTCCGCGTCACCAAGCGCGCCATCGAGACCGAACAGGATCTCATCCGCGCGTTCAAGGCGTTCGTGGACGCCCGCTTCGAAGCCGGGATCCGCGACGAGGAAGAGGCGGCCTAGGTTCTGGAGGGTGTCGCCGTGCGCTGCGCGGCGGCACCCCGTTCCGTCTTTCAGAGGCCCGTGCGCAGCGGACTTGGCATCGTCGACGCGTTGTGGCACTGCTTATGCGGCATGCATGGGCCAGAATCGCCGCATGGACTTCGTTGAGTGGCTCGAGTCGGTTAACTGGTGGGACGTCATCAAGGATGTCCTGCTGCCTGCACTGGGCATCCTGATCCCGACCTCCATCGCGATCTACCTTGCCCGCAACGAGCGTGTGGCCGCCGAGCGGAGCCACGCTATCGAACGTCGCCTGGCCGCCGGATCCGAGATCCTTCGTGTGTTGTCGCGAATGGTGACGATGAACGGTGTAGCCGAGCCGATGCGGGACACCCTTCGAGACCTGCGCGGCAGCGTGGCGGTGTTTCGAGCCTCCTCAGGTAAGGAAGTGCTGGCGGGCGACTGGTTGGCGCTGCAGTACCAACAAGGCGTATGGCTGTGGTCGGTGGCCATGCACACGATTGACGAAAGCGGAGGGCCCGGTGCCCTTGGGGATGATGAACTAGACAGCATCATGTCTCCGCCCCGCACATGGGCGCAAACCACGCTCGAGACCTTCTCCGGATGGCTCAGCGGCAATCTGGGCGATCAGGTGCTGGTGAAGCAGGGCGCGGATATTGTCGCTCGGCTCGGCGTGCCCAAGACACTCGCCGACATAACGCTGTCCTGAAGTGGTAGAACCGACACCCGACAGTTGCGGCACCGATTCCTTCCCGAGGGACCGCTGACGCAGCGTGTGCCGCACGACGGGCAATCGGGCTCTGTGGGGGCCAAGTCGTCGAGCATCTAGCGATCCTTCCATGCGAGCGAAGGCTCATGTGAGCAAGCGGCAAGACCGTGGATAGATGCCAATGGATGGCGCAAAGCGTTCCCGACATCGAACTCGCCGGATCCATGGCAAGGCCTCCGGTTATGCGTAGCGTTAGGCCTCCGCAATGCGTGACAACCGCAGCCGCTCCGGCGTCCACACACGCTTGATTTCCACGCGAGGAAGCACGTCTATGCGGTACAGGGCAGCCACAACGGCGCGCTGAATGTCGATGGGCGCGTCGAGAAAAGCCTGTCCCGGGTCGGAAGAGCGGAGGATCGGAGAGGCTGTCGAGCGCTGCACCGCGCGAGAAAGGCGGGCGTCGACCTCGGCGAGTTCCGCCGCCACCTTCGCAGTGGACTTCTGCCACAGCGACGCGGGGATCCTTCCCGCGCTGTAGTCCTCCTCGAATTGCGCGAGACGCGCAGCCAGGACGGTGCGTTCGGTCCGATCCGCCGCGATGCGGGGGTCGCTTGGGTGCAGCCTCGCGATCACGTCGGGGTCGCGCACGAGCTCTGAAACCCTGCCGCGGACGTACTCGTCGGTCGGCTCGCACGAAATGGTGAGGTGGTTCGCCGCCGAGCAGCGGTAGTGGTACTTCCTCGCACGCCCGCCGTGCGAGCCCTTCGATGATCCCGTGCCGCCGTGGCCCTGCGGACGCAGCACTGCGCCGCATCCATCGATGCCGCACCGATAGATACCCGAGCCGAGCCAGTGTGCCTGAGTGCCCGCATGCTTGCGCCGTGCGGGATCGAGGAAGAGCGCCACGAGGGCTCGCCACTCCTCCTCGGGCACGATGGCAGGCCACGCGGCCTTGCCGACCTCTTCGTAGTCGTGCGTGCGCCCTGTGCCTGTCGATCCCTTCGGCTTGCCCGGCAGACCGTGCGCGAGGATGCCAGCATTCCTTGGGCGCATGAGCACGTCGCGAAGACGGTTCACGTTCCACTCCCGGCCCTTGGACGTCTTCAATCCGCGCTCGTTCCACTCGTGCGCGATCGAGCGCAGCGAACGCCCGGCGAGCACGGCTCGCGCGGCGTCGAGCACGGCTGCCGCTTCTCCGGCGCGCACCGTCACGCCGTCCTTCTCATAGCCGAAGGGGCGTTGGCCGCCGCGATACTTCCCGGCGCCGGCCATCTGCTCGCGGCTTCGCTTGATCCGGTCGCGCGTGTTGTCGACCTCGGCGCGAGCGGCTGCGCCGAGCATGCGCGCGACCATGCGGCCGCTCGCTGTTGACAGGTTGAGGTCGCCAGCCTTTACCGTCTGCACGGCGAGATTGTGCGTCTCCGCGAGCGTGATGAACTCCTCAAGCTCGACCGGTCGGCGGTGCAGGCGGTCGGTGTGCCACGCGATCACGCCGCGGACCTCGCCACCGCGGATCGCGTCGAGCATCGCCCGATACTGCGGTCGCGGAGCGCCCGAATAGGCGCTGATGTCGTTGTCGACGTAGACAGCTACCACGTCCCACCCGAGCCGGTCCGCGAGCAGCCTGCAGTCCGCTTCCTGCCGTTCGACACCAAGACCGGCACCCTCGCGGTCCTTCGAGATTCGGGCGTAGATCGCAGCGGGCACTTGATCCGACATCAGTCGGCAGCCCATTCGATCTTGCCGCCCGGGACGATGTAGCCCTCTTCGATGGCCGCTCGAACGCTCGGGAGTCGTGTTACCTGAACGAACCAATTGTCCGCCCCGTAGTGGCTGCCGTGCAATCGATCAGCCCGGCGGTAGGACTCAAGGACACGCTCAGCCGCCGCCTTCGTCGACAACGAGGCGAAGATCTTGTAGCGCCCGTCGGACGTCGGTTCGACCACCAGGTAGACCAGGGGCGACAGTGGGTACTTATTGAGGACTGCCATATGTCAATTTTACAGTTTTGCCCTCGCGCAGCGCATCATCGACTGGCGCGAGGCGAACGGGCCGTTCACCGAGGTGTCGCAGCTGATGGAGGTGGCCGGCATCGGGGACGCCGTGTACTCGGGCCTCGTCGACCTCGTGAGCCTCTGAGTGCGCGGTCACGATCTCCGACTGCTCGCGCCCGCCGCCGCGGCATGGTTCGCCGGTTGGGTCTCGACGACCGCACCCGACGCCGGCATCCCCTCGTGGGCCGTCCCGGCCGTGTGCTGGGCAATCGCCGGTGCCGCGCTCGTCGCCGCGGTGCTCCGGCGCGCGGGGCCCCGCGGCACCGACGTGACGGCGGGCTGCCGTGCGCGGGCCTACAGGCGGTCGGCGGTCGCGGGGCTGCTGCTCGCGGCGACCGCGTGCGGGCTGGTCGCGACGTCTGCCTGGGTCGCGATCGAGCGGCGTGAGCCCGGCGTCGTCGTCGCCGCGGCGGCCTCGCGCGAGGTCGTCCGGGCGACCGTGCGGCTCGACGCCGCGCCGCGTCGTGCGAGCCCCGCGGCCTGGTCGGGCGAGGGCCGCCTCCGCGCAGCCGCCACCCTGGTCGAGCTGACGGGCACGTCGACGCAGGCCCGGTCGGTCGCCGTCGACGGCGGGGCCGTCCGGCTCGACCTCTCGTTCCCCGACACCGGCGACGCGCTCGGATTCGGATCGACCGTCGTGGTCGAGGGCCGGCTGTCCGAGCTCCCCGCCGCCTCCCGCGCCGCCTTCCGATTGAACGCGAGTGCGATCGCCGAGGCGTCGCCGGCCCCGCCCTGGCTCGCCTGGACGCATCCGCTCCGCGAGCGGCTCGCCGAGGCATCCGCCCGTCTCGGCGGCGACGGCGGCGCGCTCGTGCCGGGACTCGCGATCGGCGACACCTCGCGTGTCACCGAGGACCTGCACGGCGCGATGACGACCGCGTCCCTCACGCACCTCACCGCCGTGTCGGGCGCGAACTGCGCGATCATCACGGCCGCGACGTTCTGGGCCGCGGGGCTCTCGGGCCTGCCGCGCGCGGCCCGCGTGATCGCGGCGCTCGCGACGCTCGCCGGGTTCGTCGCGCTCGTGACCCCGGAGGCGAGCGTCGTACGGGCCTCGGCGATGGCCGTCGTCGTGCTCGTCGCGTGCGCGACCGCGCGGGCGGCGGGCGGGGTGCCCGCACTGGGCCTCGCAGTGATCGCGCTCCTCGCGCTCGATCCCTGGTACTCGGCGGACGCGGGATTCGCTCTGTCCGCGTGCGCCACGGCGGGCCTCGTACTCCTGTCCGGCCCGCTCTCGCGCCTGCTCTCGCGATGGATGCCGCGGCCGCTCGCCGCGGTCGTCGCGATCCCGCTCGCCGCGCAGCTCGCCTGCCAGCCAGTGCTCGTCGTGCTCGAGCCGATCATCCCGGTGTACGGGGTGCCCGCAAACCTGCTCGCGGCGCCGGCGGCGCCGATCGCGACGATGGCCGGGCTCATCGGGTGCCTGCTCCTGCCGGTGCTTCCGTCGGCCGGGCTCGCCGCGCTGCAGGTGGCCTGGCTTCCGGCATCGTGGATCGCGCTCCTGGCCCGCGGCGTCGAGCGGATGCCGCTCACCGGCGTGCCGTGGCCGCCCGACCTGCCCGGCGCACTGCTCGCGGCGATCGCGATCGGCGCCGGTCTCGTGGTCGCGTTCGGTGCCCGCCCGCGTGGCGGCCACGGCGCGCGGACGATCCGGGGCGTCGCTGCCGTCATCCTCTGCCTGAGCCTCGGCGTCCCGCTCGGCCTCGCGGCCGGCCCGCCGCTGTTCGCGAGTGCGGCACGGCCCGCGGACTGGGACGTCTGGCAGTGCGACGTCGGACAGGGCGACGCCGTGCTCGTGCGGACCGGTGGCGCGACGCTCCTGGTCGATGCCGGCCCGGATCCGGCGGCGCTCGACCGCTGCCTGGTGGGCGCGGGCGTCGACCGCATCGATCTCCTCGTCCTCACGCACTGGGACGCCGACCACGTGACGGGCACGTCGGCGCTCGCCGGGCGCGTGGACGCCGTGCTGCACGGCCCGCTCGACGGGACGCGCTCCGCGCGGGCGCTCGCCCCGCTCGTCGACGGCGGGGCGGCGCACACCGAGGTCGCGACGGGCGCCACCGGAACGCTCGGCGACGCGCGATGGCGGGTCGTGTGGCCGCGCGCCGGCGCCGTGCCGGGCAACGACGCGAGCGTCGTGCTCGACCTCGTGACCCCCGACTACCGGGCGGTCTTCCTCGGCGACCTCGGCCGCGACGCGCAGGATGCGATGCGGCGCGCGACGGAGCTCGGAGCGGTCGACCTCGTGAAGGTCGCGCACCACGGCAGCGCCGACCAGAGCGCCGAGCTCTACGGGGAGCTCGCGGCCCCGGTCGGGCTCATCGGCGTCGGCGCGGACAACGGGTACGGGCACCCGACCTCGTCGCTGCTCGGACTGCTCGAGGAGGCGCGCACGACGCCGGTCCGCAGCGACGCCTCGGGGGCGTCGGCGCTCCGGGCCGTGCCGGGCGGGTTCGAACTGTGGACCGAGCGGGCGCTGGGTGTCGGCGGGCCTCCGTAGACTGGACGGGCACGACGGAAGGAGAGCCGTGGCGGCACGCTCGGGCACCGGCAGGTCGAAGACCGCGATCCCGCAGCTGGGATGGAGCGAGGTTCGGCCCGCGCCGATCGTGCTCGTCTCGGGCGGTGAGGATGTGCTCGCCGAGCGCGCGCTCACCATGCTGCGCGAGACGCTCCGCGCCGACGACCCGGCGCTCGAGGTGAGCGACCTCGAGGCCGACGGCTACACCCGGGGCACGCTCCTGACGCTCGCGAGCCCGTCGCTGTTCGGCGAGCCGCGCCTGATCCGGGTCACCGGCGTCGAGAAGTCGAGCGACGAGTTCCTGCTCGACGCACTCGAGTACCTCTCCGCACCCGCCGAGGGCACGACCGTCGTGCTCCGTCACCGCGGCGGCAACCGCGGCAAGAAGCTCCTCGACGCCGTCCGCGGCGGTGAGGGAGACGGCATCGAGGTGGCCTGCGCCGAGCTCAAGCGCGACGCCGACAAGCAGGACTTCGCCGCCGCCGAGTTCCGGCTCGCGGGCCGGCGGATCGCGCCGGCCGCGCTCCGCGCGCTCGTCGGCGCGTTCAGCGACGACCTCGGCGAACTCGCCGCGGCGTGTCGCCAGCTCATCGCCGACGCCGCGGGCGACATCGACGAGGCGGCCGTCCGCACGTACTACGGCGGCCGCGTCGAGACCAACGCGTTCGAGGTCGCCGACGCCGCGATCGCCGGCCGTCACGGCGATGCGCTGATCGCGCTCCGCCACGCGCTCGACTCCGGGGCCGACCCGGTGCCGATCGTCGCGGCCTTCGCGATGAAGATCCGGACGATGGCGAAGGTTGCAGGCTCGCGAGGCGCGCCCGCGTCGGCGCTCGGCCTGGCGCCGTGGCAGGTCGACCGCGCCCGCCGCGACCTCGGCGGCTGGAGCGACGAGGGGCTCGGCGTCGCCGTGCAGGCGCTGGCCGCCGCCGACGCCGCCGTGAAGGGCGCCGAGCGCGACCCGGTGTTCGCCCTCGAGCGACTCGTCGGCATCATCGCCGCACGCGGGCGCGCGCTCGCCTGACCCGCTCGGGTCGGACCGGGTCGCTCCCCGGTCCGCTCCACCACCCGCGCCGGAAACGACGAAGGCCCCGCACCTCCCGGTGCGGGGCCCTCGAACGACACTCGGGTCAGAGCGCGGCGACCTGCTTCGCGATGGCCGACTTGCGGTTCGCGGCCTGGTTCTTGTGGATGACGCCCTTGCTCGCGGCCTTGTCGAGCTTGCGGTTCGCGACGCGGAGGGCAGCGGTGGCCTTCTCCTTGTCGCCCTCGGCGATGGCCTTGCGGGTGGCGGTGATGACGGTCTTGAGCTCGCTCTTCACGGCCTTGTTGCGCTCCTGCGCCTTCAGGTTGGTGCGGATGCGCTTGATCTGCGACTTGATGTTTGCCACGTGGTTCGTCTTTCGTGTGTTCTGCGGGTACCGGAGTTGCCGCAATCGGTAGAGGGGCCGTCGCGGCGCATCGTGCGGGGTGGGACCCACACGCAAGCCAACAGGCAACGATACCAGCATCGACACGGCGGTGCCAAAGCGCGAGGCGCGTCGCGATGCGGGAGTCAGGATCGTGCGGTCGCCCGGTCCGGACCGACCCCGCGACGCAGCTCCCGCAGCTCCAGCTCGGCCACGGCGCCGAGCACCGCCGCGGCGAAGGCGTCCGGCCGGGCGAGGCTCACGAGGTGGGTGGCGCCCTCGACGTGCACGAGCCGTCCGTCGGCAGCGGCGCGGAGCATCCGCTTCTCCTCGAACCGGAAGTGGTCGAGGCTCCCGTTGACGAACCAGATCGGCACCTCGATCGCCGCGATCGACGACTCGAGGTCGAGTTCGCCGACCGCCCTGATCGCGGGGCGCATCACGTCGAGGGCGACGCCGCCGGCGATGATGTCGTCGACGGCCGAGGCGGGCAGGAAGAGCCGCGCCATCCGGTCGTTGAGGGCCCGGCCCCGGTCGGGGAGGCGTCCGATCGCGTCGGAGAGGCGCAGGTAGCCGTGCAGGCCGACGCCGCGCGGCCGGGTCCCGCACGAGGCGGCGACGAGGCCCTCGAGGCCATGCGGATGCCGCGCCGCGAACTCGATCGACAGGTACCCGCCGAGGCTCAGGCCGACGAGCAGTCGCGGCACGCCGGGCACCGGCTCGCCGAGCGCCGCGCCGATGGTCGCCACGGCGTCGTCGATCGTGAAGGGGTCGCCGAGGCGCGCGCCGTGCCCCGGGAGGTCGACCGGGACGACCTCCAGGTCGTGGCGCGCGAGACGCGTCACCTGGCCGCGCCACATCGTCGCCGACGTGCGGATGCCGTGGACGAGGACCACTCGCGCGCGCGGCATCCGTCAGCCCGCCCGGATGGCCCCGAGCTCGCGCGCCCGCGCGACCGCGGCCGTGCGGGAACCCACGCCGAGCTTGGTGAAGATGTGCACGAGGTGGGATTTCACGGTCGCCTCGCTGAGGAACAGCGACTGGCCGATCTCGCGGTTCGTCCGTCCGGCCGCGACGAGCGCGAGCACCTCGGCCTCCCGGACGGTCAGGCGCTGGTCGCCGCCGCGCTGGGACTCGTCGAGCCGGGAGGCGACGGCCGGCGCGAGCGCCGACTCGCCCGCGGCGGCCGCGCGGATCGCCGCGACGAGCTCGCCGGGCGGCGCGTCCTTCAGGAGGTAGCCGCTGGCACCCGCCTCGATGGCGCCGAGGATGTCGGCGTCGGTGTCGTAGTTCGTCAGCACGAGCACGCGCGGCGCGTCCGCCTGCGAGCGGATGCGGCGGGTGGCGTCCACGCCCTGCAGGGCGCCGGGGAACTGCAGGTCCATGAGCACGAGGTCGATGCCGGGTTCGGCGGCGAGACGGACGGCCTCCTCGGCGCTCGACGCCTCGCCGACGACGTGCAGGTCGTCCTCGGCCTCGAGCAGGGCGCGCATGCCGGCGCGCACGACCGGGTGGTCGTCGCTCAACAGGAGCCGGATCATGCCGGCACCACCGGGATCCGCACGGAGAGCGCTGTACCGCCACCCGGCGTCGACTCGACGTCGACCGTGCCGCCGAGGCTCTCCGCACGGCGGCGGATGGCGCGGAGCCCGAAGGACGGCGCGGACTCGTCGGCGCCCGAGAGCACCGACGGGTCGAACCCGACGCCGTCGTCGACCACGTCGAGCGCGACCTCGTCGCCGAGGTAGCTGAGGGTGAGTTCGGCCCGGCCCGCGTCGGAGTGCTTGACCACGTTCGAGAGCGATCCCTGCGCGATGCGCAGCAGCGTCGCCTCGATCGACATCGGCAGCGCGACGGGGACGCCGCTCATCGAGAACGCGATGCGGGTTCGCGTGCCCGACTGCGTCGCCTGCTCGTTGGTGGCCTCCGCCAGCCGGCGGAGCGCGCCGGGCAGCGTCTGCTCGTCGAGCGCGGGCGGCGTGAGCTCGCGGATGAACCGACGCGTCTCCTGCAGGTTGTCGGCGGCCGTCTCGCGGGCGAGGCGCAGCTTGTCGCGCGTGCCCTCGTCGGCGATGTCGCGCTCGGCGGCGTGCAGCAGCATCTGGATGCTCGAGAGCCCCTGCGCCACGGTGTCGTGGATCTCGCGGGCGATGCGCTCGCGTTCGGCGAGCGTGCCGGCCTCGCGGCTCGCCGCAGCGAGTTCCTCGCGGGTCGCGAGCAGGTCGATGATGAGCGACTGGCGCTCGCGCGTCTCGACCGCCATCGCGCGGTACCCCAGCCCGATGATCACGGCGACGCCCGCTGAGATGAGGGGGCCCACCACGCTGCCCACCTCGAACCCGAGCTGCGACGTCGAGCTCCAGACGCTGATGAGGAAGGTCACGGCGACGAGCGGGACCGCCCAGCGGGCGGGGAGGACGTGCAGTTCGAGGAAGAACAGCGGGAAGGCCAGGAACGCGGCGTCCGGGGTCAGCGCGCTGAGCCCGAGCCACAGCCCGAGCAGGATGATCAGCCACGCCGCGCGCATCCACGGCGTCACCACCTGGTGCGCGCTCACGACGCCGACGAGGTAGGCGCCGATGAAGGCGATCGAGAGGATCGAGATCGCGACGACCTGCTCGCCGCCGAGGATCACCGCCCGGGCGAGGACGAAGACCGTGAGGCCGACGACGAGGACGTGGAGGCCCACGCGGAGCGACGTGAACACGGGACGGAGCGCCGACGGCTGCACCCGTCCGACGAGTGGGGCATCGAGCACGGTCATGGTGCGTTTCAGCGTAGTCCGGCGCCCCTCGGGAGGCATCCGTCGAAAGTGCGATCGCCCGCATGGGAGAATCGACAGGATGTCTCCGAGAGCCGCCCACCCACCGGTGCCCGCCGCCACCGATCCCGCGCTGATCCGCAACTTCTGCATCATCGCGCACATCGACCATGGCAAGTCGACGCTGGCCGACCGCATGCTGCAGATCACCGGCGTCGTCGCCGACCGCGACATGCGCGCGCAGTACCTCGACCGCATGGACATCGAGCGCGAGCGCGGCATCACGATCAAGAGCCAGGCCGTGCGCATGCCCTGGGAGCTCGGCGGCACCGGGTACGCGCTCAACATGATCGACACCCCGGGCCACGTCGACTTCAGCTACGAGGTCTCCCGCTCCCTCGCCGCGTGCGAGGGCGCGATCCTGCTGGTGGATGCCGCGCAGGGCATCGAGGCGCAGACCCTCGCCAATCTCTACCTGGCGCTCGAGAACGACCTCGAGATCATCCCGGTGCTGAACAAGATCGACCTGCCCGCGGCCGAGCCCGAGAAGTACGCACGCGAGCTCGCCGACCTCATCGGCGGATCGCCCGACGACGTGCTCCGCGTGTCGGGCAAGACCGGCATGGGCGTCGAGGACCTGCTCGATCGCGTGGTCGAGCGCATCCCGGCGCCGACGGGGAATGCGGACGCCCCGGCGCGGGCGATGATCTTCGACTCCGTGTACGACAGCTACCGCGGCGTGGTCACCTACGTCCGCATGGTCGACGGCCGGCTGAACCCGCGCGAGCGGATCCAGATGATGTCGACGAAGGCGACGCACGAGATCCTCGAGATCGGCGTGAGCGCGCCGGAGCCGACGCCCACGAACGGCCTCAGCGTCGGCGAGGTGGGCTACCTCATCACCGGCGTGAAGGACGTGCGCCAGTCGAAGGTCGGCGACACCGTGACGACCGCGGTGAAGCCCGCGGCCGAGCCGCTCCCCGGCTACACGGAGCCGCTGCCGATGGTGTTCTCCGGCCTGTACCCGATCGACGGCAGCGACTACCCCGAGCTTCGCGAGGCGCTCGACAAGCTGAAGCTGTCCGATGCCGCGCTGGTCTACGAGCCCGAGACCTCGGTCGCCCTCGGCTTCGGGTTCCGTGCGGGCTTCCTCGGGCTGCTGCACCTCGAGATCGTCACCGAGCGACTGCGGCGCGAGTTCGGACTCGACATCATCAACACGGCGCCGTCCGTCGTCTACGAGGTCACCACCGAGGACCGGAAGACCGTCACCGTCACCAACCCGAGCGAGTTCCCGACCGGCGGCAAGATCGCCGAGGTGCGCGAGCCCATCGTGAAGGCCGCCATCCTCGCGCCGAAGGACTACGTCGGCACGATCATGGAGCTCTGCCAGTCGCGCCGCGGCACCCTGCTCGGCATGGAGTACCTCGGCGAGGACCGGGTCGAGATCCGCTACAACATGCCGCTCGGCGAGATCGTCTTCGACTTCTTCGACAACCTGAAGTCGAAGACCGCCGGCTACGCCTCGCTCGACTACGAGCCCGCGGGCGACCAGGCCGCCGACCTCGTGAAGGTCGACATCCTGCTGCAGGGCGAGCAGGTCGATGCATTCAGCGCGATCGTGCACCGCGACAAGGCGTACGCGTACGGGGTCCTCATGACGGGGCGCCTCCGCGAGCTCATCCCGCGCCAGCAGTTCGAGGTGCCGATCCAGGCGGCGATCGGCGCCCGCATCATCGCCCGCGAGTCGATCCGGGCGATGCGCAAGGACGTGCTGGCGAAGTGCTACGGCGGCGACATCTCGCGCAAGCGCAAGCTCCTCGAGAAGCAGAAGGAGGGCAAGAAGCGCATGAAGATGGTCGGCCGCGTCGAGGTCCCCCAGGAGGCGTTCATCGCCGCCCTGAGCGGGGAGACCGAGAAGAAGGACGCCAAGAAGTAGGGGGAACGATGACCCGTCGACGCACCTTCACCGACCAGTCCGTCACCTACGGCGCGATCGGCGCGACGCTCGACCCCGACCTGCTGCGCTATCCGCCGGAGGGGTTCACGCCGTCCGAGGACTCGGTCCGGCTCGGGTCCGGGCGTGAGCGCTTCGAATCGTCGGCCGACGCGCTCATGACGTGGGGCATCCAGCAGGGCGCGGGTTTCACGGTCGCGGACGCCGCACCGGGCACCGGCGCGCAGTACACCGGGATCGCGTACGACGAGGCCGGTGCACCGCTCGCCGAGCAGCCGGCGCCGCGCGTCGAGCAGCGCTTCGGTCCCGATGGCACGCCGTACATCAGTGCGGGGATGACGGCGACGCTGCAGCGCCGCGGCCGCCTCCGCACGCGATCCACGCCCGTGCTCGTCGTGTACGTCGTCGACGAGCCGAACCGGATCGGCTTCGCCTACGGCACGACCGGTGACGCGTCGGAGAACGGCGAGGAGTCGTTCATCCTCGAGCATCGCGACGACGACTCGGTGTGGCTCACGATCCGTTCGGCGTTCGAGCCGAACGGCGGCGTGCGCCGCGTGTTCGGTCCGCTCGTGCGCCGCCGGCGCCGCGAGCTGACCAGGCGCGAGCTGCGCGCCCTGCACCCCGCGTTCCCGGTCTGATGGCGGGGCCGCTCCCGCTCGGCGATCCGGCGCCGGCCGACGGACTGCTCCCCGAGAGCGCGACGACGGATGCCGCCTCCCGCGCCCTCGGCGTCTACCTGCACGTGCCGTTCTGCCGGGTGCGATGCGGCTACTGCGACTTCAACACGTACACCTCCGGGGAGCTCCGCGGCGCGCGCCGGGAGGACTTCGCCGATCAGGCCGCGGCCGAGGTCCGGTTCGCGCGCGACGTGCTCGCGAGATCCGGTGTCCCGGATCGGCCCGCCTCGACGGTCTTCTTCGGCGGCGGCACGCCGACGCTGCTGCCCGCCGCCGACCTGGTGCGGATGCTCGCGGCCGTCCGCGATGCGTTCGGCCTCGCCGAGCGTGCCGAGGTGACGACCGAGGCCAACCCCGACTCCGTCGACGCCGACGACCTGAGGAGGCTCGCCGACGGCGGGTTCACGCGCGTCTCGTTCGGCATGCAGTCGGCGGTCCCGCACGTGCTCGCCGCGCTCGACCGCACCCACGATCCGGCGCGCATTCCGCTCGTGGTCGGCTGGGCGCGCGACGCCGGGCTCGACGTGAGCCTCGACCTCATCTACGGCACGCCGGGGGAGTCGCTCGCCGACTGGCGGACGAGCCTCGACGCCGTGCTCGCCGAGCGTCCCGACCACGTGAGCGCCTACTCGCTCATCGTTGAGGACGGCACGCAGCTCGCACGACGCATTCGACGTGGCGAGCTCGCCGCCATCGACGACGACCTCGCCGCCGACATGTACGAGCTCGCCGACGAGGCGCTCGCGCAGGCCGGATACGAGTGGTACGAGGTGTCGAACTGGGCGACGGATGCCTCGCACCGATCGCGCCACAACCTGGGCTACTGGCGCGGGGACGACTGGTGGGGCGTCGGACCGGGCGCGCACAGCCACGTCGGCGGCGTGCGCTGGTGGAACGCCAAGCACCCCGCAGCCTACGCGGAGCGCCTCGCGGCCGGCGTCTCGCCGGCGGTCGGGCGCGAAACGCTCGACGCGCCCGCCCGTGAGACCGAGCGCGTGCTCCTCGCGACCCGCATCCGCGAGGGGATCGACGTCTCGAGCCTGCATTCCGGCGGCCGCCACGGCGTGGCGGGGCTCATCGCAGATGGGCTCGTGGACGCGCGAACCGCCCTCGCCGGGCGGCTGACGCTCACCCGGCGAGGGCGGTTGCTGGCGGACGCCGTCGTTCGACGACTGTTGGAGGACTGACCTCTAGCTGACGAACTTGATCGCGACCGGGTAGACGTACGGTTCGCCCTGATTCGCCTTGACCGCCGCGATGATGCTGAACACGATCGTGACGATCCAGACGGCGATCGACAGGAAGATGCCGATGACGACCACCCAGAGGATGCCGGCCACCACGTTGGCGATGAGCATCGTGATCTGGAAGTTCAGCGCGGTCGCCGAGTGATCGCGGACGAACTGTCCGCGGTCGCGCAGCACCAGGTAGCCGACGAGGGCCGGCACGAACGAGAAGAAGATGCCGCCGATGTGGATGAGGGTCGCCCACAGCCGCTGGTCCTGAGGGCTCATCGCGACGTTCTGCTCGGGGCCGGGGCCGGGAGCGCCCGGCGGCGGCGGAGGAGTCGAGCCGGGCGGTGGGGGCGGCGGCGGGCCGCCTGCGGGCGGCGTGGGCGGGGTGGGAGGTGGTGCGTCGGACATGATGCGTGCTCCTCTGTGGTCGCGCCCGGACAGGGGACGTCCCCTCATGCTGGCACAGGACGACGCGCCGGTCGAGGGACGTTCGACCGGCGCGTCGGAGGCTCGTCGCGACTACTTGATGAGACGCAGCGCGAAGGGGTAGCGGTAGTGGTTGCCGTCCTTCGCCTGCAGGAACGCGATGATCGAGAAGACCACGCCGAGGATCCACGGGATGTACGTGAGGACGGCGATGAACGCGCCGAACCCGAAGGTCACGACGGTGATGATGGTCGTCAGCACCCAGAGCGCGATGGTGGCGAGCACCAGCGTGATCTGGAAGTTCAGCGCCTCCTTGCCCTCGGTGTTCGTGAACGCACCGCGGTCCTTGAAGACGAGCCAGATGATGAGCGACGGCAGGATGCCGAGGATGCCGCCGAGGTGCGCGAACGAACCCCACTGCACGTCCTGCTCGTGCGAGAGCGGTGCGGCGGGCGCCGGCTGCGGGGCGGCGTTCGGATCCTGCGGAGGGAGGTTGGAGTCGGTCATGGCGGGAGCCTTTCGATGAGGGGAAGCGCACGCGTCGCGGCCGGACGCGGCCGTCGGGGGTGCGGGACGATGGACACGCTATCGGCGCGGCGGACCGACCGGCAACGGTGCAGCCCCTGAATCTCGCGATATGATTAGCAGTCACGTGGGCGGAGTGCCAAGCACGCGTCGTCCGGGTCCGGTCGGTCGAGGGAAGCGAGGATCATGGTCTCCGAGCGCAGTCTCGCCGTGCTCCGCGCGATCGTGCAGGACTACGTCGAGTCCCGCGAGCCGGTCGGCTCGAAGACGATCGTCGAACGCCACCACTTCGGCGTCTCCGCGGCGACGATCCGCAACGACATGGCCCTGCTCGAGGAGGAGGAGCTCATCGCGGCGCCGCACACCTCGTCGGGCCGGATCCCCACCGACAAGGGCTACCGGGTGTTCGTCGACCGGCTCGCCGACATCCGACCCCTCTCGGCGACGCAGCGGCACGCGATCGAGACCTTCCTCGGGGAGTCGAACGACCTCGACGAGCTGCTCGGCCGCACGGTCCGCCTCGTCTCGCAGCTGACGCGCCAGCTCGCCGTGGTTCAGTACCCGAGCTTCGCGCGGGCGCGCGTGCGCCACGTCGAACTCGTCTCGCTCGCGCCGACGCGCGTGCTGTGCATCCTCATCTCCGACAGCGGCCAGGTGGAGCAGCGCCTCGCGGAACTCGACCAGCCGGTCGACGAGTCGACGCTCGCGCGGCTGCGCGACCGCCTGAACGAGGTCGCGGCCGGCCTCACGATGGCGGATGCCGCGACGGCCCTGTCCGCCGAGACCGAGCACGCCGACCGGGCGCACGCCGAGGTCCTCCACACGCTCGCGGCGACCCTCGCCGACCAGGCGAAGATCACACGCTCCGACCGGCTCGTCGTCGCCGGCGCCGCGAACCTCGTGCGCACCGAGCAGGACTTCGCCGGCAACATCCTCGGCGTCATGGAGGCCATCGAGGAGCAGGTCGTCATCCTCCGGCTCTTCGGCGAGATGGCCGCCGACGACGGCATCGCCGTGCGCATCGGCCGCGAGAACGCCGCATACGGGCTCGGCGACACCTCGGTGGTGTCGACGTCCTTCGCCGTCCCCGGCCGCGACGTGTCGCGGCTCGGCGTCGTGGGACCCACGCGCATGGACTACTCCCAGAGCATGGCCGCGGTCCGCGCGGTCGCCCGCTACCTCTCCCGCACGCTCGGCGAGAGCTGAACCGCACGGGCCGCCCCGCGGCATCCGTCACCGGCAATCGAAAGGAACCCGCCTCACGTGGCCGACCACTACGAGGTCCTCGGCGTCGCACGCGACGCCTCCCCGGACGAGATCAAGAAGGCGTACCGCCGGCTCGCACGCGAGCTCCACCCCGACGTGAACCCCGGCGCCGAGGCGTCCGAGCGGTTCAAGGAGGTCACGCACGCGTACGACGTGCTCTCCGACCCCAAGCAGCGCCAGCAGTACGACCTCGGCGGCCAGGCCGGGTTCGGCGGTGCCGGCGGCGGATTCGGCGGGTTCGGCGACATCTTCGAGACGTTCTTCGGCGCGGGGCAGACGAGCCGCGGCCCGCGGTCCCGCCGCGAGCGCGGCCAGGACGCGCTGATCCGGCTGGAGGTCGGGCTCGACGACGTGATCTTCGGCACGCACCGCGACCTCGAGGTCGACACGGCCGTCGTGTGCGAGACGTGCCACGGCTCGTGCTGCAAGCCCGGCACCTCGCCCGTCAGATGCGACATCTGCGGCGGCAGCGGCCACATCCAGCGCGCGGTGCGCTCGCTGCTCGGCAACGTGATGACCTCGAGCCCGTGCGGATCGTGCCGCGGCTACGGCACCATCATCGCGACCCCGTGCGTGACCTGCCAGGGGCAGGGGCGGGTGCGTGCGCGCCGCACGGTCCCGATCGACGTGCCCGCGGGCGTCGACACGGGCGTGCGACTGCAGATGCCGGGTTCCGGCGAGGCGGGCCCCGCCGGCGGGCCGAACGGCGACCTGTACCTCGAGATCAAGGTGAGGAACCACGAGGTGTTCAGCCGCAACGGCGACGACCTGCTCTGCACGCTCGAGGTGCAGATGACGGATGCCGTGCTCGGCACCTCCACGAAGGTGGCGGCGCTCGACGGCGACGTCGACCTCGAGCTGAAGCCCGGCGTGCAGTCGGGCGAGATCCTGACGGTGAAGGACCGCGGCATCACGCACCTGCGCGGCAGCGGCCGCGGCGACCTCAAGGTCGCGGTGCACGTGGTCACCCCGACCAAGCTCAGCCACAGGGAGCGGGAGCTCGTCGAGCAGCTGGCCAAGCAGCGCAAGGCGCAGCCGCCGCAGCTCGGGCACTTCCAGCAGGGCCTGTTCGCACGCCTGCGCGACCGGTTCCTGGGCTGAGCACCGGGCGGATGCCGCGATGAGCCACCTCTACCTCGACGAGACGCTCGAGCTCGCCTCGACGGCGCCGGGCGACGCGATCGAACTCGGCGGCGACGAGGCCAGGCACGCGGTGACCGTGTCGCGGCTGCGCGTCGGCGAGGTCGTGTCGATCGGCGACGGCCGGGGGCGCGTGGTGCGCGGACCGGTGACCGCCGCCGAACCGCGCCGGCTCGAGATCGAGGTCGAGACCGTCTCGGACGAGCCCGAGGCCTCGCCTCGGATCACGCTCGTGCAGGCGCTCGCGAAGGGCGACCGCGACGAGCTCGCCGTCCAGGCGGCGACCGAGCTCGGCGTCGACCGGATCGTGCCCTGGTCGGCGACGCGCTCGGTGTCGCGCTGGGAGGGGCCGAAGGCCGAGAAGGGCCGCGCCCGCTGGGCGAGCATCGTCCGGGAGGCCGTGAAGCAGTCCCTCCGCTCGCGCATCCCGGTGGTCGAGCCCGTGACGTCGACCCGGGAGCTGACCGCGCGGCTGCGGGGCGAGCGGATGCTGCTGCTCGTGCCCGGCGCGGAGACCCCCCTCACCGCCATCCGCTCCGACGGTCGCGACCTCGCGCTCGTCGTGGGGCCCGAGGGCGGGATGGACCCTGCGGAGATCGACCGGCTGCACGAGGCGGGCGCCGAGCCCGTGCGGCTCGGCGACCCGGTGCTGCGCACCTCGACCGCCGGCCCCGCCGCGATCGCCGTGCTGTCGGTCGCGCTCGGGCGGTGGTGAGCCATCCGTCGCTACGATGGAGGGATGAGCGGAACGGTGGAGCCCACGGTCTTCGAGCGCATCGCCGCGGGCGAGATCCCCGCGAGGATGGTCGCCGAGACCGACCGCGTGATCGCGTTCCACGACATCGCACCGCAGGCGCCGGTCCACGTGATCGTGACGCCGCGCGACGGTCGGCACCGCGACGTCGTCGAACTCGCCGCCGACGATCCCGAGCTGCTCGCCGAGCTCGTCTCCGTGGCCAAGGGCATCGCCGACGAGCTCGCCGACGGGGAGTTCCGCCTCGTCTTCAACACCGGCCCGGAGGCCGGCCAGACCGTGTTCCACGTGCACGCCCACGTCCTGGCGGGCGGCCTCAGGGAGGGATCGCTTGGCGGCTGACGACGCGGGGGACCTCCCGCT
The DNA here is from genome assembly GCF_052748445.2 of Agromyces molybdatiresistens. Classification (NCBI taxonomy): domain Bacteria; kingdom Bacillati; phylum Actinomycetota; class Actinomycetes; order Micrococcales; family Microbacteriaceae; genus Agromyces; species Agromyces molybdatiresistens. Next base: position 1,874,869 of record NZ_CM188258.1, read on the forward strand.
CACCGGATCCGAGACCCGCTCCGACGAGGAGCGACTGCAGATCGACGGCATCGCCATGGTGCGGCTCCTCGGGCCGCAGGACCGCCTCCTCACGACGATCGAACGGGAGTATCCCGGGGTCGACGTGCACGTGCGCGGCAACGAGATCGCCATCCGCGGAGAGGCGGAGGACCGCCTGCGCGTCCGCCGCCTCGTCGAGGAGCTCCTGGAGCTCGTCCGCGGCGGCGGCGACCCGACACCCATCGAAGTGAGGAGCTCCGCCCGCATGCTCGACGCCGATCCGAATGCCCGACCGTCGGAACAGCTCGGCCAGGTCATCGTCTCCAGCCGGGGCAAGTCCATCCGGCCGAAGACCGAGGGCCAGCGCGCCTACGTCGACGCGATCGACGAGCACACCATCGTGTTCGGCATCGGACCGGCCGGCACGGGAAAGACCTACCTCGCGATGGCGAAGGCCGTCCAGGCGCTCCAGCGCAAGGAGGTCAACCGGATCATCCTCACCCGACCCGCCGTCGAGGCGGGGGAGCGGCTCGGATTCCTGCCGGGCACCCTCACCGAGAAGATCGACCCGTACCTGCGTCCGCTCTACGACGCATTGAACGAGATGATGGACCCCGAGGTCGTGCCGAAGCTGCTGGCGACCGGCACGGTCGAGGTGGCGCCGCTGGCGTACATGCGCGGCCGCACGCTCAACGACTCGTTCGTGGTGCTCGACGAGGCGCAGAACACGACGCCCGAGCAGATGAAGATGTTCCTCACGCGGCTCGGCTTCGGCTCGAAGATGGTCGTGACCGGCGATATCACGCAGGTCGACCTGCCGGGCGGGTCGAGCGGGCTCCGCCTCGTCACGCGGATCCTCGACGGCGTCGAGGACATCCACTTCGCGCGGCTCACGAGCGACGACGTCGTCCGCCACACGCTGGTCGGCCGGATCGTCGACGCGTACACCGAGTACGACCAGCGCTCGCAGGCGCAGCGATACGAGCGGGAGCAGGCGCGCGAGTTCGCCAACCGCGCCGAGCGCCGCGGCGCCGAGCGGCGCAGCGCGCCGGGCCCCCGTGACCACCTTCCGAGGAAGAGGCAGCCGTGAGCATCGAGATCAACAACGAGTCGTCCATCGAGGTCGACGAGTCGGCGCTCCAGCGCCTCGCGGTCTACGCGCTCGACACGATGCACGTGCACGCCGACGCCGAGCTCGCGATCGTCCTCGTCGACGAGGGCGCGATGGAGCAGCTTCACGTCCAGTGGATGGACGAGCCCGGCCCCACCGACGTGCTGAGCTTCCCGATGGACGAGCTGCGCCCCGGCACCGCCGACGAACCGGCGCCGCCCGGTCTCCTCGGCGACGTCGTGCTCTGCCCGCAGGTCGCCGAGACGCAGGCGAGGGCCGCCGGGCACGCCCTGCTCGACGAGCTGCTGCTGCTCACGACGCACGGCATCCTCCACCTGCTCGGCTTCGACCACGCCGAACCCGACGAGGAGAAGGAGATGTTCGGGATCCAGCGCGACATCCTCGTCGGCTTCTCGATGCAGGAGCGCCGCCGCTGACCATGCTGCCCTGGCTCTTCCTCGCGGCCGCCCTCGTCCTCGTCGGATTCGGCGGCCTCATGGCCGCCGTCGACTCCGCGATCGGCGTGACCTCGCGCGCCGACCTCGTCGACCTCGCGATCGGCGCGCGTGCCCGCCGCTCACTGCTCGCGATCGCGGAGGACACCGGCGCCCACGTCAACGCGGTGAACTTCATGCGCATCCTCGCGGAGACGACCGCGGCCGTGCTCGTCACGCTCGCCTTCACGTTCTTCATCGACGAGGTGTGGCTGGTCCTGCTCGTCTCCGCCGCGGTGATGACGGCGGTCTCGTTCGTGCTGGTGGGCGCGAGCCCCCGGAGCGTGGGACGCGCCCACCCGGGCACGGTGCTGCGGCTCTCCGCCCCGCTCGTCCGCTTCGTGCGCGTGCTGCTCGGCCCCTTCGCGAACGCGCTCGTCTCCCTCGGCAACCGCGTGACGCCCGGCCGGATCCGCTTCGCGGGCGTCTCGAGCGAGGAGCAGCTGCTCAGCATGGTCGACGAGGCCACCGAGCTCGAGGTGCTGGAGCAGGCCGACCGCGAGCTCATCCACTCGGTGTTCGAGTTCAGCGACACGCTCGTGCGCGAGGTCATGGTGCCGCGCACCGACATGGTCACGATCGAGTCGACCGCGCACCTGCCGCAGGCGATGGCGCTGTTCCTCAAGGAGGGCTACTCGCGCATCCCGGTCATCGACCGCGAGGTGGACGACATCGTCGGCGTGCTCTACCTGCGCGACCTCGCCCGGCTCGGCTTCGAGCGCCCGCTCGACGCGGCGACGCTGACCGTCTCGGATCTCGCGCGCCCGGCGGCGTTCGTGCCGGAGTCGATGCGCGCCGATGCGCTGCTCCGCCAGATGCAGCTCGAGTCGAACCACCTCGCGATCGTCGTCGACGAGTACGGCGGCATCGCGGGCCTCGTCACGCTCGAGGACCTGATCGAGGAACTCGTCGGCGACATCTCCGACGAGTACGACCGCGAGGCGGCCCAGGTCGAGGACCTCGGCGGGGGGCGATTCCGGGTGAACGCGCGCCTGGCCGTCGACGAGCTCGGCGAGCTGTTCGGCCTCGACCTCGAGGACGAGGACGTCGACTCGGTGGGCGGCCTGCTCGCCAAGGAGCTCGGCCGACTCCCGGTCCGAGGCGACCGCGCGAGCGTCAGCGGGCTGCTGCTCGAGGCCGAGCGCACGGAGGGTCGTCGCAAGCGCATCGCGACGATCCTCGTCGAGGCCGACCAGGCCCTGATCGACGTCCGCGCGGCATTCGCCGACGAGGAGCCGGCCACCCACGAGGAGATGCACCGATGACCGAGTACCGCGCCGGATTCGTCTCCTTCGTGGGCCGTCCGAACGTCGGCAAGTCCACGCTCACCAACGCCCTGGTCGGCGAGAAGGTCGCGATCACGAGCTCGAAGCCGCAGACGACGCGACGCGCCATCCGGGGCATCGTGCACCGCGACCACGGCCAGCTGATCGTCGTCGACACACCGGGCCTGCACCGCCCGCGCACGCTCCTCGGCGAGCGCCTGAACTCGCTCGTGCAGACCACGCTGGGCGACGTCGACGTGATCGGCTTCTGCGTGCCGGCCAACGAGGCGATCGGCCCCGGCGACCGCTACATCAACGACCAGCTCGAGCAGTACCCGCGTGCGAAGAAGGTCGCGATCGTGACCAAGACGGATGCCACGGGCAAGGCCAAGGTCGCCGAGCAGCTGCTCGCGGTCTCGCAGCTGCGCGAGTGGGACGCGATCATCCCGGTGTCCGCGCCGAAGGGCGAGCAGCTCGACGTGCTGGTCGACGAGCTGCTGCAGCTCATGCCGGAGTCGGAGCATCCGCTCTACCCGGCCGAGACCACGACCGACGAGGACACGGCCGAGCGGATCGCCGAGTACGTGCGCGAGGCCGCGCTCGAGGGCGTCTCCGACGAGCTGCCGCACTCGATCGCCGTCACGGTCGACGACATGATCGAACGCGACGGCAAGGACCTGCTGGAGATCTACGCCAACCTGTACGTCGAGCGCGACAGCCAGAAGGGCATCATCATCGGCAAGGGCGGTTCGCGCCTCCGCGAGGTCGGCGAGCGGGCGCGCGCCGAGATCGAGGCGCTGCTCGGCCGCAGGGTGTACCTCGCCCTCCACGTCAAGGTCGCGAAGGACTGGCAGCGCGATCCCAAGCAGCTCGGTCGGCTCGGGTTCTGATCCTCCGCGCGGCCGCTCAGCTCGATCGGCGGCGCACGCGATAGCGCACGTGGAGCACCCGCTCGCCCCGGATCACCACGTCGGGATCCTCCAACAGGTGCTGCGCGTCGACCGACCCGAAGTAGCGGGTGCCGGACCCGAAGACGACGGGGACGACGTCCATGCGCACCTCGTCGACCAGGCCGGCGGCGAGCGCCTGGCCGCCGACGTCGCCGGCGGCGACCTCGACGATGCGATCGCCCGCGAGCTGCTGCGCCGTGGCTACGGCGGCCTCGATGCCGTCGACGAAGTGGAACGGCGCATCGGGGTTCCAGCCGTCGGGCGCCGGCCGGTGGGTCACGACGACCACGTGGTCGACGCCGCTCGGAGGCGTCCCGTCCCAGCCGTCCGTCAGATCGAACACGTGGCGGCCGGCGACGGTCACGCCGACCCCGTCCCAGTACGGCCTGACGTAGTCGTAGGAGGCCTGCGACACCCGCAGCACGCCGCTGTCGTCCAACGGGACGTCGCCGCCGAGCAACCAGTCGAACAGCGGTCCGGGCTGGTCGTGCTCGTCCGCGATGAAGCCGTCGACGGACACCGAGGCGTACATCACCACCTTGCCCACGGGTGCTCCTCTGCTGTGCGTGCCCCCACGGTAGCGCGTGGGTCCTCGACCATCCAGCGATCGATCGATCGAATTGACGGGGGCCGCCGCCGGCCGGGCGGGTGAACCGCACGCTCGCGGCGAACGGGCGCGGTCGCCCTCGCCCGAGCGTCAGCCTGCAGGATGATTCCCGTCGCCTGACGTCGGCTGGGCTCCACCCGGGGCGTACCGTGGGTCGGTGAGCATCTCGAGCCAGCGGACCACGCTCATCGTCGACGGCATCCTCGCCGCGCTGTTCTTCGCGGTGTGTGCGCTGTACGCGCTGGTGGGCGGCTGGCCCGACCTCGTGGTGGCGGTGCTGTTCTCGGCCGCGCTCGTGCTCCGCCGCGTGGCGCCCGGCGCGGCACTGGTCGTGGCCTGGGTCGCGGCGTGCGCGCAGATGCTCATGCTGCGCGAGCTGCAGCCGGCGGATGCCGCCGTGTTCGCGGTCGTGTACTCCACCTCCGCGCACGGTTCCCTGGCGGTGCGCTGGTGGGGGCTCGGTTCGGCGGGCGCGGGCGCGGTGCTGGTCTCCGCGTACCTGTCCGTGGTCATGCCGATCGTGAACGGCTCCGGCGTCGCGCCGACCGCCGACGCGCTCGGCCGGCTGATGTGGGCCGGTCTCCTGTTCGGCGCCGCGCTGGCGGGGCTCGTGCTCGCCTGGACCATCGGGCTGCTCGTGCGGACCGTCCGCGACTCCCGCGACCAACGCCGGCGAGCCGAGCTCGATCGGAGGGAGCGCGAGCATGCGGAGTACCGGTACGTGGTCGAGCAGGAGCGCTCCCGCATCGCGCGCGACATGCACGACGTCGTCGCGCACTCGCTCGCCGTCGTGATCGCGCAGGCCGACGGCGCGAGATTCGCCGCGCCCACCCGGCCCGCGGCGGCCGTCGAGGCGCTCGAGACGATCTCGGGTGTCGCACGCGGGGCGCTCGGCGACGTACGGCTCCTCCTCGGCGAGCTCAGGCACCGCGAGGGCGAGTCGCCCCAGCCCGCGCTCGACGACCTCGACGACCTCCTCGAGCAGGTGCGTGCCGCCGGGCTCGATGTCCGGCGAACCGACCGCGGCGAGCCGGTGCCGCTCGGCGCGGGCCACCAGATCGCCGTGTACCGGATCGTGCAGGAGGGCCTCACGAACGCGCTCCGGCACGGCGACACCACGGCGCCGGTCCACCTGACGCTCGACTGGAGCCCCGGCGGCGTCGCCGTACAGGTCGAGAACGCGGTCGCGGATGCCGCGGACGGCGCGCCGATCCACGACGCGACGCCCGGCCCCCGCCACGGCATCCCAGGCATGCGCGAGCGGGCCGAGCTCGCAGGCGGCACGTTCGCCGCCGACCTCCACGGCGACGGACGCTTCCGCATCACGGCCCGGATCCCGGCGCAGGCGGCCGCATGAGCGGCATCCGCGTCGCCCTCGTCGACGACCAGGCGCTCTTCCGGGCCGGTATCCGCATGCTCGTCGAGTCGCAACCCGACCTCGTGTTCGCCGGCGACGCCGCCGACGGTCGCGCGGCGATCGCCCTCGCCGAGCGCAGCCGGCCCGACGTGATGCTGATGGACGTGCGGATGCCGCAGCTCGACGGCATCGCGGCGACCGAGCGCATCCTCGCCGACGCCGAGCGCGAGGGCCGGGAGCCGCCGCGCATCCTCGTGCTGACCACGTTCGACCTCGACGAGAACGCCGCGCGTGCGATCCGCGCCGGTGCGAGCGGGTTCGTCCTGAAGGACGCGGATCCCGAGTTCCTGCTGGCCGCCATCCGGACCGTGCACCGAGGCAACGCCGTCATCGCGGCGAACGCGACGCGCGCCCTCATCGCGCACGCGTCACCGGGGAGCGGCCGTCGCCCCGCGCCCGCCGCCTGGGACGACCTCACGGCCCGCGAGCGCGAGATCTTCGCGCTCGCCGCGAAGGGCCTCTCGAACGCGGAGATCGCGGCGGCCGAGTTCCTCAGCGAGGCGACGGTCAAGACGCACCTCAGCCGCGTGCTCGGCAAGCTCGGGCTGCGCGACCGCGTGCAGCTCGTGGTCTTCGCCTACGAGCACGACCTGCCGAGCGGCTGAGGCGCGCCGGTCCAGCATCATCCGAGCGGATGACGAGGGCGCGACGTCCGGCGGACGCGGACGCTCCGGCCACCTCCGTAGCGTCGCGGACATGGAGATCCAACCCTCAGACCTCGGACTCGTCGCCCGCGTCGCCGGCCTCGGCAAGCGCTACGGCTCGGGCGCCGGCACCGTCACCGCACTCGAGAACGTCTCGCTCGGCCTGCGCCGCGGCGAGTTCACCGCCATCATGGGCCCCTCGGGTTCGGGCAAGTCGACGCTCATGCACATCATGGCGGGACTCGACTCGCCGACCGGCGGCCGGGTCTGGCTCGGCGACACCGACATCACCGAGCTCCCGGACGGCGCGCTCACCGTGCTCCGGCGGCGGCGCGTCGGATTCGTCTTCCAGGCGTTCAACCTCGTGCCGACGCTCGACGTCGAGGGCAACATCCTGCTGCCGTTCGAGCTCGACGGGCGCCGCCCGAACCGGGAGGAGCGCGCCGAGATCGACGCGCTGATCGATCGCCTCGGACTCGCCGACCGGCTCCGGCACCGGCCGCACGAGCTGTCGGGCGGGCAGCAGCAGCGGGTCGCGATCGCGCGGGCGCTCGCGACCCGCCCCGACCTCGTCTTCGCTGACGAGCCGACCGGCAACCTCGACTCGCGGACCGGCCGGGAGGTGCTCGCGCTCCTCGCCGATGCGAGCCGCGATCGCGGGCAGTCGATCGCGATGGTCACGCACGATCCGATCGCGGCGAGTCACGCCGACCGGATCCTCTTCCTCGCCGACGGGCGGATCGTCCGCGACGCGCAGCGCACCGGCGCGGAGGAGATCGCGACCTACATGCTCTCGATGGAGCGTGCCGCATGACGACCCGGCTCCGCACCGAGCACGGTCCGACACTGGTCGTCGCGACGCTCGCCTCGACCTTCGGCGTGGCGCTCCTGCAGGTCACCGGCTACCTCGGCTCGGCGATGCGCGCCGACGACGTCACCGGGTCGAGCGGCACGGTCGCGCTGATGCTCGCGATCATCGCCTGGGTGTTCATCGTCATCGCGGTGTACGTCAGCGGGGTCGTGACGGCGAACACCGTCGCGACGGTCGTGGCCGGCCGGACTCGCCAGATCGCCCTGCTGCGCCTCCTCGGCTCGACCGCCCGCGCGCAGCGCGGCGCGATCGCCCGTGAGGGGCTCGCGATCGGCGCGATCGGCGCCGTGCTCGGACTCGTCATCGGCACGCTCGTCGCGATCGGGCTCGCCGAGTGGGCGGCCGCGGCCGACGTACTGCCGAGGACCGACCACGCGTGGGCCGACCCGGCCGTGCTCCCGCCGGCGATCGCCGCGATCCTGACCACGTGGCTCGCCGCATGGGCGGGCTCCCGGCGTGTGCTCGCGGTGCGCCCCTCGGAGGCGCTCGGCAACTCGGCGGCGCGCTCCCAGGACGAGCTCGCATCGCGGCGCGGGCGCACCGCGACCGCGGTCACGCTCGCGATCATCGGCACGCTGCTGCTCCTCGCGGGCGTCGCGCTCGGCCTCGTCACGCCGCTCGGCGTGCTCGTCGGGCTCGCCGGAGGCGTGCTGTCCTTCACCGGCATCGTGCTCGGCGCGCACGTGATCATGCCGCCGATCCTGCGGATGGTCGGCCGGACACTCGGCGCATCGCCGTCGGCCCGGCTCGCGGCCGAGAACGCCGTGCGCCACCCCGAACGGAGCTCGCGCATGACGATCGGGCTGGTCATCGGCGTGACCCTCGTCACGATGTTCGCCGTCGCCATGGAGTCGTACCGCGACCTGCTCCTCTCCGCGACGGACGACCGGCCCGAGCTCCGGGCCGCGCTCGAGCAGATGGTGTCCGCGACCGTCGCCGTGTTCGGCGTCCTCATCGGGTTCAGCGCGCTCATCGCGGCCGTCGGACTCGTGAACACCCTCTCCCTCAGCGTGCTGCAGCGCACCCGCGAGCTCGGCCTCCTCCGCGCGCTGGGCTTCGAGCAGCGGCAGCTGCGCACGATGGTGCTCGCCGAGGCGGCCGCGCTCACCGCCGCCGCGACGGTCACCGGCCTCGTGCTCGGCATGTTCTACGGGTGGGCGGGTGCCCAGGCGATGCTCGGCAGCGTCCAGGGCGAGCCGCTCGTCATCCTGCCGTCGATCCCGTGGGGCGTGGTCGGCGTGCTGGTCGTGGCCGCCGGGGTGCTCACCCTCGTCGCCTCGATCGCGCCGTCGCGCCGCGCGACGTCGGTCTCGCCGGTCGCGGCGCTCGCGATCGAGTGAGGCCGAGCGGATGACGCGTGGCGGGTGCCGGGCCATGGGGGGCGGCACCCGCCACCGGCGTGCCCGGACCGCCCGCGGCATCCGTCGTCATGGTTGCGCCCGACCGCGCGGGCGGTGTTAGCCTAGGTCCGTGCTTCACGGCCTGCTTCTCCTTAGCTGCCGCAGCGAGTCCTAGTTCACAGGCCTCCCTCGCTGCGGAGTTCGTCGTCGGCTGAAAACCCGGAAGAGCGAGAAGAGCACCCCATGCAGAACCATCAGAAGCCGTCCCCGATGCCCGTCCATCGGTATCGCCCGTTCCACGAGCAGATCCGCGTCGACCTGCCGGATCGGACGTGGCCGTCTCAGCGCATCGAGCGGGCCCCGCGCTGGTGCGCGGTCGACCTGCGCGACGGGAACCAGGCGCTCATCGACCCGATGAGCCCCGAGCGCAAGCGCATCATGTTCGACCTGCTCGTGAAGATGGGCTACAAGGAGATCGAGGTCGGCTTCCCGAGCGCCAGCCAGACCGACTTCGACTTCGTGCGCAGCCTCATCGACGAGGGCGCGATCCCCGACGACGTGACGATCCAGGTGCTGACGCAGGCGCGCGACCACCTCATCGAGCGCACGTACGAGTCGATCCGCGGCGCGAAGCAGGCGATCGTGCACCTCTACAACTCGACGAGCGTGCTGCAGCGCGAGGTCGTGTTCCGCACCGACCGGCAGGGCATCATCGACATCGCCCTGCACGGCGCGCGGAAGTGCCGCGAGATGGAGGCGACCGTGCCCGGCACGACCGTCTACTACGAGTACTCGCCCGAGAGCTACACCGGCACCGAGCTCGAGTTCGCGGTCGACGTCTGCAACCGGGTCCTCGAGATCCTCGAGCCCACCCCCGAGCGGAAGGTCATCATCAACCTGCCCGCGACGGTCGAGATGGCGACCCCCAACGTCTACGCCGACTCGATCGAGTGGATGTCGCGCCACCTGGCCCACCGCGAGAACGTGCTCCTCTCGCTGCACCCGCACAACGACCGCGGCACCGCGATCGCGGCGGCCGAACTCGGCTACATGGCCGGCGCCGACCGCATCGAGGGCTGCCTCTTCGGCAACGGCGAGCGCACCGGCAACGTCGACCTCGTCGCCCTCGCGATGAACCTGTTCACGCAGGGCATCGACCCGCAGGTCGACCTGTCCGACATGGACGAGGTCAAGCGCACCGCCGAGTACTGCAACCAGCTGCCCGTGCCCGAGCGCAGCCCGTGGGCGGGCGACCTCGTCTACACCGCGTTCTCCGGCTCGCACCAGGATGCGATCAAGAAGGGCTTCGAGGCCATGGAGGCCAGGGCCTCCGACCGCGGCGTCTCGGTCGACGACCTGGTCTGGGCCGTCCCGTACCTGCCCGTCGACCCGAAGGACATCGGTCGCAACTACGAGGCCGTGATCCGCGTGAACTCGCAGTCGGGCAAGGGCGGCGTCGCGTACCTGCTGAAGACCGACCACTCGCTCGACCTGCCGCGCCGACTCCAGATCGAGTTCTCCGGCGTCGTGCAGGCGAAGACCGATGCCGAGGGCGGCGAGGTCACGAGCGACCAGATCTGGTCGATCTTCACTGACGAGTACCTGCCGGCGCCGCAGGAGCGTCCCGACGAGAAGTGGGGCCGGTTCGAGCTCCTGTCGATGCGCAGCGAGAGCGACCTGACCGGCGAGGTGCGCGTGCGCGTCGGCCTCCGCGACGGCGACGAGCGCGTCGACGCCGACGGCTCCGGCAACGGGCCGGTCGCGGCGTTCCTCTCGGTGCTCGCGGCCGAGGGCGTCGACGTCCGGGTGCTCGACTACAGCGAGCACGCCATGTCGGCCGGCGGCGACGCGATCGCCGCGGCCTACGTCGAGTGCCAGGTCGGGGGTCGCACGCTGTGGGGCGTCGGCATCGACGCCGACATCTCGACGGCGTCGCTCAAGGCCGTCGTGTCGGCCGTGAACCGCGCGCTCCGCGCGGTGCGCGTGCGCGAGGAGGCCCAGGAGCCCGCCCTGGCCTGATCCAGCCGTGCGCGGGCGGATGCGGCATCCGTCCTCGCCCGCCGGCGATCACGCGGCGCCGTCGGCGCGACGCGCGACGCGGACGTCTCCGGCCGGGATCAGGCGCGGCGCCACACACGCCAGCTGCCGATCGCGCGCTGCTCGGGCAGGCTCCACCCGAACCTCACGGACAGCAGCCGGATGACGGTCGTCACGATCACGCACGTGATCGCCGCGACGAGGATGTTCGCGCCGACGAACACCATCATCACGAGGAGCGCCGTGCCGACGCCTGCGGCGACGGCGTAGAGCGAGCCGACGTGCATGAGCGCGATGGGCAGGTTGAGTGTCACGTCGCGGAGGATCGAGCCGCCGACCGCCGAGACCACGCCGACGAAGATCGCGGGCACCTCGGGAACGCCGTACGCGAGCGCCTTCGTGGTGCCGATCGCGGCGAACAGGCCGATCGTGACGGCATCGAGCGCGATGATCAGGGAGTTCAGCCGGTCGAACAGCCGGATGAGCAGCATGCCGACGAGCGCCGCCGCCGTGGCGACGACGAGGTACCAGTTGCTCCGCATCGCCGCCGGAAGCTGGTTCAGCAGCAGGTCGCGCAGGATACCTCCGCCGAGCCCGACGATGATGCCGATGAGCGCGACGCCGAGCAGGTCGATGCGGTGCTCCTTGATCCGCGAGGCGAACATCGCACCCTGCAGGGCGCCGATGCCGACCGCCGCGAGGTCGGCCCAGAGCGGGATCGTGAAGGGCGCGACCGTCATGCACCGGTTCTACCACGACGGATGCCGCGGCTCCGGTCAGCGCGCGCGGGCGAGGTGCTCCTCGAAGGTCACCGTCCCGTACGGCTCGCCCGGCACGAGGTTCGCGCCCGATCGGAACGCCCCGAACCGCGTGCCCGGAAGTCGGAACGCGGCCGTGGGGCGGTGCGAGCCGCGCGCGGCGAGCCAGGCCCGGGCGAGGTCGCGCGCGGTGCGCACCTCGGGCCCGCCGATGTCGGGAGCGATGCCGAGCACGTCGTCGTCGAGGAGCTCGATGAGCCGTGACGCGACGTCCTCGACCGAGATCGGCTGGAACGAGAACGCGGGTGCGAACACCACGGGGGAGAAGCGCTGCACGCGGAAGAGGGTCGCCACGAAGTCGTGGAACTGGGTCGCCCGGAGCGTGGTCCAGCGCAGGCGCGACTCCGCGATGATCCGCTCCGAGGCGCGCTTGCCGCCGTAGTAGGCGAGCGGGATGCGGTCGATGCCGACGATCGACGAGTACAGGATCCGCGGCCGGCCCTCGTGCTCGGACGCCCGGACGAGGCGCCGGGTGATCTCGGTGTCGTCGCGACTCGTCGTGGCCAGGTGCATCACGGCGCCGACGCCCTCGAGCGCGGCCTCGAGGCCCTCGCCGGTCTCGAGGTCGCCGCGCAGGGTCCCGGGCGCGCCGGATCGGCTGAGCACGCGCACGTCGTCGCCGCGGGCCGCGAGCCGACGCACCACGGCGCTGCCGAGCGTGCCGGTGCCGCCGGTGACGAGTACGGGTGCGGACGACGTGGTCACCCGACCATTCTGCCGTCCCGGCGGAGGCGTGCGCGCCGCGTCCGCCACGCGGCATCCGTCGCCCCCCGGGTTCGGAGTGGGACCGGGCCGGGCTCCGGCAGGGCGGCGCGCGCACGGGCCCGGCGCCGTCGGTCGGTGGGAGAATCGACGGGTGCCCGTGTATCGAGATGACGCCGTCGTGCTGCGCACCCACAAGCTCGGCGAGGCCGACCGGATCGTCACGCTGCTCACGCGCCGCCACGGCAAGATACGCGCGGTAGCGCGCGGCGTCCGGCGCACGGCGTCGAAGTTCGGCTCGCGGCTCGAGCCGTTCATGGTCGCCGACCTGCAGCTCTACGAGGGCCGCACCCTGGACGTGATCACCCAGGCCGAGTCGATCGGTGCGTACGGCGCCGAGATCAGCCAGGACTACGCCGCCTATACGGCCGCGAACGCGATGGTCGAGGCCGCCGACCGGCTCACCGAGGCCGAGGGGTCGCTGCAGCAGTACCTGCTGCTCGTGGGCGCGCTCCGCTCGCTCTCGCGGCGGGAGCACGGGCCCGACCTGACGCTCGACTCCTACCTGCTGCGGGCGCTCGCGATCGCCGGCTGGGCGCCGAGCTTCGAGGACTGCTCGCGGTGCGGCACCCCCGGGCCCCACACGGCGGTCGTCGTGCAGCTCGGCGGCGTCGTCTGCGAGGCGTGCGCGCCGCCCGGCAGCCCGCGGATCGCGGCGACCACCGTGCACCTGCTGGGCGCCCTGCTCGCCGGCGACTGGGGGATCGCCGAGGCGTCGTCGCAGCGCGACCGCGCCCAGGCGAGCGGTATCGTCGCCGCGTACGCCCAATGGCATCTCGAGCGCGGCCTGCGCTCCCTCTCCCACGTCTCCCGAGGAACGGCCCCAGAGTGACCCCCAAGCCCTACACCCACAAGGACGCGGTTCCCTACCGACCGCTCGACTGGACCGGCCTCACCCCGCCCGCGTTCCCCAAGGGCTCGGTGCCCGGGCACGTCGCGATCGTCATGGACGGCAACGGCCGCTGGGCGAACCGCCAGGGCCTCACCCGCATCGAAGGCCACAAGGCGGGCGAGGAGGTGCTGCTCGACGTCGTCGCGGGCGCCATCCAGGCGGGCGTGACGCACCTGTCGGTGTACGCGTTCTCGACCGAGAACTGGAAGCGCTCGCCCGAGGAGGTGCGCTTCCTGATGGGGTACAACCGCGATGTCCTGCACCGCCGGCGCGACCAGCTCAACGAGTGGAACGTGCGCATCAGGTGGGCCGGCCGCCGGCCCAGGCTCTGGAAGTCGGTCATCGACGAGCTGCAGGTCGCCGAGCGCCTGACCGCGGGAAACACGGGCCTCCAGTTCACGATGTGCGTGAACTACGGCGGCCGCAACGAGCTCGTCGACGCGGTCCGCGCGATCGCCGAGGATGCCGCGGCGGGCCGGATCCGCCCGTCCGCCGTCTCGGAGAAGCTCATCGAGCGGCATCTCTACGTCCCCGACATGCCCGACGTCGACCTGTTCGTCCGCAGTTCGGGGGAGCAGCGCACGTCGAACTTCCTGCTCTGGCAGTCGGCGTACGCAGAGATGGTCTTCCTCGACACGCTCTGGCCCGACTTCTCGCGCGTCGAACTGTGGAAGGCAATCGAGCTCTACGCTTCGCGCAACCGCCGCTTCGGCGGGGCGGTCGATGCGCCGACCGCCGCGGCACCCTGACCTGCGGGGGCGCTGCCGCCTCGGCGCACTCCCGTCCCGCATTGCGGACATGGGATCGGGCGCGCCGCCTTCGCGGAGCGAGTCTCGGCGCGCCCGATCGTGTATCCGCGGAAACGATGCGGAATACGCAGGGTGAAGCATCCGTTCGCATACACCGTGAGTTCCCCCATCAAGATCGACATCTGGTCCGACATCGCGTGCCCCTGGTGCTACATCGGCAAGCGCCACCTCGAAGCCGGGATCGCCGCGCTCGGCGACGACGCGCCCGACGTGGAGATCGAGTACCACTCGTTCGAGCTCTCGCCCGACACCCCGCTCGACTTCGAGGGCTCGACGACCGAGTACCTCTCGAAGGCCAAGGGCCTGCCGCTCGACCGCGTCGAGCAGATGCTCGAGCACGTGACCGGCGTCGCCGCGGCGGCGGGTCTCGAGTACCACTTCGAGACGGTCGCGCACATGAAGACCCTGAAGGGCCACGAGCTGCTGCACCTGGCGAAGGCGCACGGGAAGCAGCAAGAGATGAAGGAGCGCCTGCTCAGGGCCTACTTCACCGAGGGCGGCCGCGTGAACCGCATCGACGAGCTCGTCGGCTGGGCTGAGGAGCTCGGCATCGACGGCGCCGAGGCGCGCGAGGCGCTCGAGTCGGGCCGCTACGCCGACGACGTGCAGGCCGACATCGCGCAGGCGCGCGCCTATGGCATCCAGGGCGTGCCGTTCTTCGTGTTCGAGGGCAGGTACGGTGTCTCGGGCGCGCAGCCCGCGGAGGTGTTCTCGAACGTGCTCGCCCAGGTCGCCGGCGAGCGCGAGGGGGCCGCGGCGTGAGCCGCGATCAGGCGACGGATGCCACGCCCGCGCCGTTCACGATGATCGCCGGGGACCCGGAGGCCGCCGTCTGCGAGGGCGACGCCTGCGTGCTTCCGGCGTCGGAGTAGCGCACGCTGCGGGCGTCGCGCTCGGTACGGGCTACTCGGGGTCGCTGATGTCGGCGACGGTCGCGTCGAGCGCACGGATGAGCGCGTCGGCGTCGACGAACAGGCTGCGGCCGTGCTCCCCGGCGCCCATCGAGACGCGGCGGCCGACGAGGGTCTCGTCGGCGACCACCGGCCAGTCGACGGTCGAGCCGAGCGGGGTGATCGTGCCGCGTTCGTAGCCGGTCGCGGCGAGCGCGAGCGAGGCGTCCGGCAGCTGCAGCTTGTTCACCGAGAGCAGGGCGCGCAGCTTCGGCCAGCTGATCTTGCGGCCACCGGGAACGAGCGCGAACACGTAGGTGTCGTCGCTGCGCTTGACGACGAGCGACTTGACGATGTCGCGGGGCTCGATGCCGAGGAGTTCGGCGGCCTCTTCGAGGCTGCGCGCGGCGGGGCGCTCGATCACCTCGACGTCGAGGCCGCGTGCCGCGGCATCCGCCTGCACCCGCTCGACCCCGTTCAACCCGGCGAAGCGCGTCATGCCGTCCTCCCCACTGCCGTCATGCCCGCATCCTATGCGCCGGCGCCGCGCCGCCGGGCCGATCGGTCCCGCCGTCTGGGAGAATCGATGACGATGCCAACGACCACGACCCCCGCCCGCCCGCTCACGATCGGCGGCCTCGACCTCGAGGTGCCGGTCGTGCTCGCGCCCATGGCGGGCATCACGAACACGGCGTTCCGCCGGCTCTGCCGCGAGTTCGGCGCCGGCCTCTACGTCTCCGAGATGATCACGAGCCGCGCGCTCGTCGAACGCACGCCCGAGTCGATGCGCCTCATCACGCACCATGAGTCCGAGACGCCCCGTTCCATCCAGTTGTACGGCGTCGACCCGAAGACCGTCGCCGAGGCCGTCACGATGCTCGTCGCCGAGGATCGCGCCGATCACATCGACCTGAACTTCGGATGCCCCGTGCCGAAGGTCACGCGCAAGGGCGGGGGAGCGGCGCTGCCGTGGAAATCCGGCCTGTTCCGCGACATCGTGGAGGGCGCGGTGAAGGCCGCGGGCGACGTGCCGCTCACGGTGAAGATGCGCAAGGGCATCGATGCCGACCATCTCACCTACCTCGAGGCCGGGCGCATCGCCGAGGATGCGGGCGTCGCGTCGATCGCGCTCCACGCCCGCACCGCGTCGGAGTTCTACTCGGGCCACGCCGACTGGTCCGCGATCGCGAAGCTGAAGGAGACCGTGACGAGCGTTCCCGTGCTCGGCAACGGCGACATCTGGTCCGCCGACGACGCGCTCCGCATGGTCGACGAGACCGGCTGCGACGGCGTCGTGGTCGGGCGCGGATGCCTCGGGCGGCCGTGGCTCTTCGGCGACCTCGCCGCAGCCTTCCGCGGCGAGCAGGCCAAGGCCGAGCCGACGCTCGGCGAGGTGGCGCGCACGTTCCGGCGGCACGCCGAGCTGCTCACCGAGTTCTTCGACAGCGAGGAACGGGGCTGCCGCGACATCCGCAAGCACGTCGCGTGGTACTTCAAGGGCTACCCGGTCGGCGGCGACCTGCGTGCGAAGCTCGCGACCGTCGAGTCGCTCGCGCAACTCGACGACCTGCTCGGCACGCTCGACTGGTCGACGCCGTACCCGGGCGAGGGCGCCGAGGGTCCGCGCGGCCGCGCGGGCACGCCCAAGAACCCCGCGCTGCCCGACGGCTGGCTCGACTCGCAGGACCTCGCGGGTCACGACCGGGCGACCCTCGTCGACGCCGAGCTCGACACGAGCGGCGGCTGATCGCGTGCGCGACCGACTCTTCGGCGGCTACGACGAGGCCGACGCCGAGCGCTTCCTGCCCGAGCAGCACGAGAACCGGCGCCGCAGCGACTTCGCCCGCGACCGCGCGCGCCTGCTGCACTCGAGCGCGCTGCGACGGCTCGCCGCGAAGACGCAGGTGCTGAGCCCGACGTCCGGGCTCGACTTCGCGCGCAACCGGCTCACGCACTCGCTCGAGGTCGCACAGGTCGGGCGCGAACTCGCGACGAGCATCGGCCTCGACCCCGACGTCGTCGACACCGCCTGCCTTGCGCACGACCTCGGCCATCCGCCGTTCGGCCACAACGGCGAGAGGGCCATGAACGCCTGGGCGGCCGAGATCGGCGGCTTCGAGGGCAACGCGCAGACCCTTCGCATCCTCACGCGCCTCGAGCCGAAGGTGTTCTCGACCGACGGGCGCTCGGTCGGGCTCAACCTCACGCGCGCGAGCCTCGACGCGAGCTGCAAGTACCCCTGGCCCGAGGTCTCGGGAGTCGGCGACCCCAGCGGCCGGACGAAGTTCGGCTTCTACGCCGACGACCTCGCCGTGTTCGAGTGGATGCGCCGCGGCGCGCCCGAACGCCGGCTCTGCATCGAGGCGCAGGTCATGGACCTCTCCGACGACATCGCCTACTCGGTGCACGACTTCGAGGATGCGATCGTCGGCGGGTACATCGATGTGGCCGCGCTCGGCCGCCGCGTCGACCACGACGAGCTCGTCGACGCGATGGTCGAGTGGATCGGCGGCGCGTTCGGCCATGACGAGCTGATCGCCGCCTTCGACCGCCTCGACTCGCTCGACGTGTGGATCTCCGAGTGGACGGGCAGCCGCCGCGACCAGGCGGCGCTGAAGAACCTCACGAGCCAGCTCATCGGCCGGTTCGCGCACGCCGCGACCGAGGCCACCCGAGCGCATAACCCGGTCGCGAGCCTCATCCGGTTCGACGCCGACGTCGTCGTTCCGCGGTCGATCCAGGCCGAGATCGCCGTGCTCAAGGGCATCGTCGCCGCGTTCGTGATGTCGAGGAACACGCGCCAGCCGATCTACTCGCAGCAGCGGGAGGTGCTCGCCTCCCTCGCCGATGTGCTCTGGGAGACAGGAGAGACCCACCTCGACGCCGGATTCGCCGAGGACTGGCGATCGGCGACGGATGACGCGGCGCGCCGCCGCGTCGTCGTCGACCAGGTCGCGAGCCTCACCGACCAGTCCGCCCTGAGCTGGTACGAACGGCTCGTGCAGCAGTGATGTGCGTGCGGGGCCGCCTGGCGGCATCCGCGGAATAGGATTGACGACATGGCGGGCCGCATTCGACAGAGCGATGTCGAAGAGGTCAAGGCCCGCACGAACATCGCCGACATCGTCGGCGAGCACGTGTCGCTGAAGTCGGCCGGCGTCGGCTCGATGAAGGGCCTCTGCCCCTTCCACGACGAGCGCAGCCCGAGCTTCCACGTCCGGCCCCAGCTCGGCTTCTACCACTGCTTCGGGTGCGGCGAATCGGGCGACGTATACACGTTCCTGCAGCGCATGGACCACGTGACCTTCACCGAGGCCGTCGAACGGCTGGCGGGCCGCATCGGCTTCGAGCTGCACTACGAGGACGGCGGGCCGGCCGAGGGCGCTGGCAATCGCGCCCGGCTGCTCGCCGCGAACCGCGCCGCCGAGGAGTTCTTCCTCGAGCAGCTCGGCACGCCCGAGGCCGAGGTCGGACGCCGGTTCCTCGGCGAGCGCGGCTTCGACGCCGAGGCCGCCCGCCACTTCGGGGTCGGCTTCGCGCCGAAGAGCTGGGAGACGCTCACCAGGCACCTGCGGGGCAAGGGCTTCACGACCGAGGAGCTCGCGGCCTCGGGCCTCGTCTCGCAGGGCGACCGCGGCGTGTACGACCGGTTCCGCGGCCGGCTCATCTGGCCGATCCGGGACGTCACGGGCCAGACCGTCGGATTCGGCGCCCGGAAGCTGCTCGACGACGACCCGGGCCCCAAGTACCTGAACACCCCCGAGACCGCCGTGTACCACAAGGCGCAGGTGCTCTACGGGCTCGACCTGGCCAAGCGCGAGATCGCGAAGTCGCACCGCGTGGTCGTCGTCGAGGGCTACACCGACGTCATGGCCTGCCACCTCGCCGGCGTCACGACCGCGATCGCGACGTGCGGTACCTCGTTCGGCGTCGACCACATCAAGGTGCTCCGGCGCGTGCTCGGCGACGACTCCGGCGTCGGCGAGGTCGTCTTCACCTTCGACGGAGACGCCGCAGGGCAGAAGGCCGCGATGCGCGCATTCGCCGAGGAGCGCCGCTTCGCGGCGCAGACCTTCGTCGCGGTCGCACCAGACGGGCTCGACCCGTGCGACCTGCGCCTCGCGCGCGGCGACGCCGCGGTGCGCTCGCTCGTCGAGACGAGGACGCCGATGTTCGAGTTCGTGATCCGCACGACGCTCGCCCGGTTCGACCTCGAGACCGTCGAGGGGCGCGTCGCCGCACTGCGGGCCGCCGCACCCGTCGTGGCGGACATCCGCGATCCCGCGCTCCGGCCCGGATACACGCGCGAGCTCGCGCGCATGCTCGGCATGGAGCTCGACGAGGTCGGGCGCGCCGTGCGGTCGGCGGGCGCCCGGGCGCGCGACGGCGAGCGCGGCCGCGAAGGCGAGCGCGAGCGACGTGGCGACCGGTCTCATGGCGACCGTCGACCCGAGGCGCGCGGCCGGCAGGGCGAGTCCGGCGGGTCGCGTGGGACCGGCGGCCAGGACGGGGGACCGCCGGGTCGTGCCGACGGTCCCGCCCCTGGACCGCCTGTCGGCGATGCCCGCGCGCCGGCCTTCGATGGCGGCGAGCCCGCAGCATCCGATCGGCCCTTCTCGATCACGATGCTGCCGAACGATCCGGCGACGCGACTGGAGCGCGACGCGCTCCAGGTGATGCTGCAGTACCCCGAGCTGGTCGGCGACGAGCTGCTGCGCCATGGCGTCGACTGCCGGTTCGGCAACGGCACGCTCGCGGTGGTGCGCGACGGGATCGCCTCGGTGCTCGCCGCGGCATCCCTCGCCTCGGGC
This sequence comes from Agromyces molybdatiresistens, assembly GCF_052748445.2. Lineage (NCBI taxonomy): Bacteria > Bacillati > Actinomycetota > Actinomycetes > Micrococcales > Microbacteriaceae > Agromyces > Agromyces molybdatiresistens. The sequence goes on from NZ_CM188258.1 coordinate 1,894,587, forward strand.
GACTCACCGGATGCCGCGGCATCCGCCGTCGCGACCCGCACGGTCACCGTCGACCGCGTCATCGGCGAGGTCCCGCCGCCGTTCGCATCGATCGTGCAGCAGCTCGCGGTGCTCCCGGTGCCCCAGCGCGACGGAGCCGAGCTCACGGCGTACGTGCGAGGCGTCGTGGGTGCGCTCGTCGACCGCGAGCTGCTGCGGCAGAAGCAGGAGCTGCTCGGCCGGCTGCAGCGCACCGACCGGGCCGACACGGCGACCTACGCGATGATCCAGCGCGCGCTCGTCGACATCGAGGGCGAGCGGCGGGCGCTGCGCGGCGACTGACAGCCGGCCGGGCAGGGCGGATCGACGGCGATCGGATCCGAGGACTGCTCATCGTGTCCACGTACTCGGGGCGGCAAGGTTGCAGATCGATCACATTCGGGCCGTGGTGGCCCCCGCTCGGGGCGCAGTCACGGGCAGCGGGTGCTATCCCTGAGAGATACACGATCGCGACGCGGCGAACCCGCGCGCGTTCACTGACAGGAAGAGGTAGACGGATATGGCATCCGCATCCACGAACCGCCGGCGCGGTCTCGCGCTCGCGGCGGGCTTCTCCGCCGCGGCGCTCGCGCTCGCGGGCTGCTCCGCAGGGGGCGGCGACGAGGACACCGCCGGTGGCACGCTGACCATCGGCACCACCGACAAGGTCACCACCCTCGACCCCGCGGGCTCGTACGACAACGGCTCCTTCGCGGTCATGAACCAGGTGTTCCCGTTCCTGATGAACTCGCCCTACGGCACGTCCGACGTCGAGCCCGACATCGCGGAGTCGGCCGAGTTCACCTCGCCGACCGAGTACACCGTCACGCTGAAGTCGGGCCTCACGTTCGCCAACGGCAACGAGCTCACCAGCTCCGACGTGAAGTTCAGCTTCGACCGCCAGGTCGCGATCGCCGACGAGAACGGGCCGTCGGCCCTGCTCTACAACCTCGACTCGATCGAGACGCCCGACGACACGACCGTCGTGTTCACACTGAAGAGCGAGAACGACCAGATCTTCCCGCAGATCCTCTCGAGCCCGGCGGGCCCGATCGTGGACGAGGAGGTCTTCGCGGCCGACGAGCTCACCCCCGACGAAGAGATCGTCGACGGCGAGGCGTTCGCCGGCCAGTACACGATCACGAGCTACGACTTCAACAACCTCGTCGCCTACAAGGCGAACCCGGACTACCAGGGCATCCTCGGCGCCCCGGCGACCGACGTCGTGAACGTCAAGTACTACGCCGACGCGTCGAACATGAAGCTCGACGTGCAGGAGGGCAACATCGACGTCGCGTTCCGGAGCCTCTCCGCGACCGACATCGACGACCTCCGCGGGAACGACGCCGTCAAGGTCGTCGAGGGCCCCGGTGGCGAGATCCGCTACGTCGTGTTCAACTTCAACACGCAGCCGTACGGCGCCGAGACCCCTGAGGCCGACGAGGCCAAGGCGCTCGCGGTCCGCCAGGCGGTGGCCGACCTCATCGACCGCGAGGAGATCGCCGACCAAGTCTACAAGGGCACCTACACGCCGCTCTACTCCTACGTGCCGGACGGGCTCACGGGCGCCATCCAGCCGCTCAAGGAGCTCTACGGCGACGGCGACGGCGGTGCCGATGTCGACAAGGCGACGCAGACCCTCGAGGACGCCGGCGTCGAGGTCCCCGTCGAGCTGAACCTGCAGTACTCGAACGACCACTACGGCCCGTCCTCGGGTGACGAGTACGCCCTGATCAAGGACCAGCTCGAGGCATCCGGTCTCTTCACCGTCAACCTGCAGACCACCGAGTGGGTGCAGTACTCGAAGGACCGCACGGCCGACGTCTACCCGGCGTACCAGCTCGGCTGGTTCCCGGACTACTCCGACGCCGACAACTACCTCAGCCCGTTCTTCCTCAACGAGAACTTCCTCGGCAACCACTACTCGAACCAGGAGGTCAACGACCTCATCCTCGAGCAGTCGGTGACCGAGGACGAGGGCGCCCGCACCGCGCTCATCGAGGAGATCCAGGAGAAGGTGGCCGCCGACCTGTCGACGGTGCCGTACCTCCAGGGCGCGCAGGTCGCCGTCGTCGGCTCCGACGTCGAGGGCACCGAGAACACGCTCGACGCGTCGTTCAAGTTCCGCTACGGAGCCATCTCGAAGGGGTGATCCCGGCGGGGCACTAGAGTCTCGTACACGAACAGGAACGGGCGGCCCGCTTCTCACGGAGCGGGCCGCCCGCATTCGAGTCCAGAATGGCGAACATGGCTTCAACGGCGACCGCGCCGCCTTCCTCCGGCGGCATCGCGCCCACCCGGCGCACCTCACGACCTGCGGGGGGTGGACTCGGGCGATACATCCTGGTCCGCGCCCTGCTCATCATCCCCACCGTCTTCATCCTCGTGACGATCGTCTTCGTCGCGATGCGCGCGACGGGCGATCCGATCACGGCCGCCCTCGGCGACCGGCTGACCGCCGCGCAGCTCGCCGAGCGCATCCAGGCCGCCGGCTACGATCGGCCGGTCATCGTGCAGTACGTCGAGTACCTCGGCCAGGTCTTCACCGGCGACTTCGGCACGACGATCAGCGACAACCGCCCCGTGGTGGAGGTGCTGCTCACCTACGGCACGGCCACGCTCGAACTCGTCTTCTACTCGCTCATCGTGGCCTTCATCGTCGGCATCCCCCTCGGCATGGTCGCCGCGTACTTCCGCGACCGCGGCCAGGACGCGTTCCTCCGCGTGTTCGCGATCCTCTGCTACGCGACCCCGGTGTTCTTCGCGGGCATGCTCCTGAAGCTCGTGTTCGCGGTCTGGCTCGATTGGCTCCCGGTCGCCGGGCGCGCGTCGACGAGCGCCGAGCTGCAGATGCAACTGCTTCCGAACCCGACGGGCCTCTACACGATCGACGCGATCCGCACGGGCAATCCGGCCGTGCTCGGCGACGTGCTCGCGCACGCCGTCCTCCCCGCGCTCGCGCTCGGCATGCTCACGGCCGGCGTGTTCCTGCGCCTCGTGCGGACGAACGTGATCGGCACGCTCGCGACGGACTACGTCGATGCGGCCCGGTCGCGCGGCGTCAGCGAGTTCCGGCTCGTGCGCACCCACGCGTACCGCCCGGCCCTCATCCCGATCATCACGGTGATCGGCCTGCAGATCGCGCTGCTGCTCGGCGGCGCGGTCCTCACCGAGACCACCTTCGAGTGGAAGGGCCTCGGCTTCCAGCTCGCTGAGTACCTCCAGGCTCGCGACTTCGTCGCCGTCCAGGGCATCGTCGTCCTGCTGGCGGTCATCGTCGCGATCACCAACTTCATCGTCGACATCCTCGCGGCGCTCATCGACCCGAGGGTGAGGTACTGACATGTCCGAGATCGTCACCACTCCCGCGACGGCACGCCCGGGCCACCGCTGGCGCGACCGGATCCCCGTCGTCCACCAGCTGCGGCAGAGCGTCGGGCTCCAGCGGGGGATGCTCGTCGCCGGCCTCGTGATCACCGGCATCTTCGTGCTCACGGCGATCTTCGCGCCCCTGATCGCGCCCTACGGCTACAACCAGCTCCGCGGCCCGGACGGCCCCTTCGGGGCACAGCAGCCGCCGTCGGCGGAGCACCTGCTCGGCACGACCGTCGGCGGCTACGACGTGCTCTCGCGCGTGATCTGGGGCACCCAGACGGCCCTGCTCGTGATCATCGTGGCCGTGACGCTCTCGATCTTCGCGGGCGTGTTCCTCGGCCTCGTCTCCGGGTACCTCGGCGGATGGCTCGACCGCGTGCTCGTCGTCCTCTCCGATGCGATCTACGCGTTCCCGTCGCTGCTGCTCGCGATCGTGATGGCCATCGTCATCTCAGGCGGACAGTCGAGCCTCTGGGGCGGCATCCTCGCCGCGGCGATCTCGATCACCGTGGTGTTCATCCCGCAGTACTTCCGCGTCATCCGCGCGGAGACCGTCCGCATGAAGTCGGAGGCGTTCGTCGAGTCGGCGAAGGTGCTCGGCGCGTCGAACCCGCGCATCATCTTCCGCCACATCCTGCGGAACGCCACCCGCACGCTGCCGCTCATCTTCACGCTGAACTCCTCGGAGGCGATCCTCACGCTCGCCGGCCTCGGCTTCCTCGGGTTCGGCATCGAACCGACGGCGGCCGCCGAATGGGGGTACGACCTCAACAAGGCGCTGTCCGACGTGACGAGCGGCATCTGGTGGACGGCGCTGTTCCCGGGTCTCGCGATCGTGTTCACCGTGCTCGGGATCACGCTGGTCGGCGAGAGCCTGAACGACCTCGCCGACCCGCGCCTGCGCGGCCGGCGGCGCGTCGCCCAGGCGGCGGGCGAGGTCGCCGAGACCTCGGTGGTGCCCGGCGGCACCCTCATCGCCGGTCCGGGAGGGCTCGCGGGCCTCGAGGACGGCGAGACGTTCGACGAACACGGAATCGAGGTCAAGCCATGAGCACGGTGGTCGACATCAGGAACCTCGGCGTCTCGTTCTCGACGGATGCCGGTGCGGTCAAGGCCGTCGACGACGTGAGCCTCTCCGTCGAACGCGGCGAGGTGCTCGCGATCGTGGGCGAGTCCGGCTCGGGGAAGACCGTGACGGCGAAGACGATCCTCGGCCTGCTCCCCGAGACCGCGACGACCGGCGGCGCGGTCGTGCTGTCGAACCGCGACGGCACGACCGAGCAGGACGTGGTGTCGCTGAGCGGAGCGGAGCTCCGAGGCATCCGCGGCACCGATGTCGCGATGGTCTTCCAGGAGCCGTCGACGGCGCTCAACCCGGTGTTCACGGTCGGCTGGCAGATCATGGAGGGCCTGCGCGCGCACGGCCAGGTCTCGAAGGCGGAGGCTCGGACGCGGGCGATCGAGATCCTGGGCCGGGTGGGCATCCCCGACCCCGAGCATCGCGTCGACTACTACCCGCACCAGTTCTCGGGCGGGCAGAAGCAGCGCATCGTCATCGCCATGGCCCTCGTGCTCGAGCCCGGCCTCATCGTGGCGGACGAGCCGACGACCGCACTCGACGTGACGGTGCAGGCCGAGATCCTCGACCTGCTGCGGCGCGTGCGCGACGAGTTCGGCACCGCGATCGTGCTCATCACGCACAACATGGGCGTCGTCGCGGACCTCGCCGACCGGGTCGCCGTGATGTACCAGGGCCGGGTCGTCGAGGAGGCGACCGCGCGCGAGCTGTTCGCCGATCCGAAGGACGACTACACCAAGGCGCTGCTCGCCGCGGTGCCGTACGTCGGGCACGGGGTCGCGCGCGCCGCCGAGCGCGCCGCCGCCCGACCGGCCGACTGGGTCGAGCAGAGCCCGGTCGTCGAGGCGCGCGGGCTCGAGATCGAGTACCCGGGCCGGTTCGGCCGACCGTCCTTCCGTGCCGTCGACGGCGTCGACCTCGTGATCCGCCCCGGCGAGGTGCTGGGACTGGTCGGCGAGTCCGGATCGGGCAAGACCACCATCGGTCGCGCGATCGCCGGCCTGACGAAGGTCACCGGCGGCTCGCTCCAGGTGCTCGGCCACGAGATGCTCGGCATCCGCGAGCGGCGGTTCCGTCCGGCGCGCAGCCGCATCGGCTTCGTGTTCCAGGATCCCGCGTCGAGCTTCAACCCCCTGCTCACGATCGCCGAGTGCGTGGCCGAGCCGCTCGTCATCCACGACCGGGCGGTCGACGCGCGCGACGCGCGCCCGCGCGTCGACGAGCTGCTCGAGGCCGTGCAGCTGCCGGCGTCGTACGGCGACCGGTACCCGCACGAGCTCTCGGGCGGGCAGCGGCAGCGCGCGAGCCTCGCCCGCGCCATCGCGCTCGAGCCCGAGCTGCTCATCGCCGACGAGCCGACCTCGGCGCTCGACGTGTCGGTCCAGGCGCGCGTGCTCGAGCTGTTCTCCGAGCTGCAGCGCGAGTTCGGGTTCGCGTCGTTGTTCATCAGCCACGACCTCGCGGTCGTCGACCTGCTCGCCGACCGCATCGCGGTGCTCTACCGGGGCCGGCTCGTCGAGGAGGGCACCGGCGCCGAGGTGCTCGGCTCGCCCGAGGACCCGTACACGCAGCGGCTGCTCGCCTCACTGCCCGTGCCGGACCCGGTCGCGCAGGCGGAGCGGCGCGAGCAGCTCCGGCGGCTGCGCGAGGAGGCCGTACGATGAGCCCCGACGCTGCGCACGGCTATCCGGTCGTCGTCAGCGACCTGTCGGTCGAGTACCCGGGGCGCGGGCCGAGTGCCGCGCACGTCGCGCTGCACGGCGTGAATCTCCGGGTCGCGCCGGGCGAGGTCGTCGGCCTGATCGGGTCCGCCGGGAGCGGCGCCTCGACGCTCGCGCGCGTGCTCTCCGGTGCCGCGTTCGAGCCGACGCTCGCGAGCGGCGAGGTCCGGCCGGTCATCACGGGGGGCGAGGCGCTGGTGCTCGGCACGCCGCTCCGCGGCGTCTCCCGTCGCAAGCTGAATGCGCTGCGCTTCCACGTCGGGTACCTCGCACAGGATGCCGCGGCGCGGCTGCCCGCGGATCGGACCATCGCGGAGATCATCGGCGAGCCGATCCTCGAGCGTGATCACCGCTACAACCGCGCGGCGCTCGCGACGCGCGTGGCGACGATGCTCGACTCGGTCCGGCTCCCGCTCGGGATGCTCGAGAAGTTCCCGTACGAGCTGAGCGGCGGGCAGCGGCAGCGCGTTGCGCTCGCACGTGCGCTGGTGCTCGGCCCGAAGCTCCTCATCGCCGACCAGCCGACCGCCGGCATCGACCTGACCGTGCGCGACGCGGTGGCGGGGCTCCTCATCGAGTTGCGGGACGGCCAGACGTTCTCGGCGATCGTGATCTCGCACGATCTGCCGGTGCTGCGCCGGGTGGCCGACCGGATCGCGGTGCTCGATCGCGGCGAGCTCGTCGCCGACGGCACCATGGAGGATGTCCTGCACGACCCGCTGCATCCGTACGTCAAGGCGCTCGCGGGCGCGATCGACGACGGGCACGCCGCCACCGACGACGTGTCCGACGGCGCGCGGTGACCGCAGCCGACGGCGGGCGCCCGCGGCACGAGCCGGTGGCGGGCGCGCCCGGCCCCGACGCGGGTGCTGCGGGTGCGGCGGCATCGACGGACGCGCGACCGGAGGCCGGCCCGATCGCGATCCTGCCCGAGGCCCACGAGGCCCGCGGGGCCCATGAGGCCTTCCGGGACGCCGTCGTCGCCGGCGGCGGCCGTGTCGCCCCGCTCTCGGCGGCCACGCGCGGCCTGATCTGGACCAGCTCCTCCGGCGAGGGCGGCCTCGAGTCCGTGCTCGCCGAGCACCCGTCGATCTCCTGGGTGCAGCTGCCGTGGGCGGGCGTCGACGCGTTCGCCGGCCTGCTCCGACGGCATCGAGGTGACGGTCGCGTCTGGACGAGCGCCAAGGGCGCCTACGCGCAACCCGTCGCCGAGCACGCGCTCGCACTCGCGCTCGCGGTGCTGCGCGAGTTCCCGCGACGCGTGCGCGCGGACTCGTGGGAGGTCGACGAGCGGGGTCGCAGCCTCTACGGCAGCGAGGTCGTCATCGTGGGCGCCGGCGGCATCGCGGTCGAGCTCCTGCGGCTGCTCGAACCGTTCCGCGTGCGGGCCACCGTCGTGAGGCGAGCGGATGCCGCGGTGCCCGGCGCCGCGCGGACCGTGACCACGGACCGTCTGGCCGACGTGCTCGGCACCGCGGAGATCGCCTTCGTCGTCGCCGCGCTGACGGACGAGACGCGCGGGCTGATCGGCGCGGACGAGCTGGCCGCGATGCCGCTGGGTGCCGTGCTCGTGAACGTCGCTCGTGGGGGACTGGTGGACACCGATGCGCTGCTCGACGCGCTCGAGTCGGGGCGGCTCGGCGGCGCCGGACTCGACGTCACGGATCCGGAACCGCTGCCGCCGGGGCATCCGCTCTGGAACGCGCCGAACTGCCTCGTCACGCCGCACGTGGCCGACACCGAGGCGATGACCGCGCCGCTCTTCGCGAGCCGGATCATGGCCAATGTCGCTGCGTTCGTCGGCCGCTCCGCGTTCGAGGGACGCGTCGATCTCGACGCGGGATACTGAGGTCGCGAGAAGAGCGAGCCGAGCCCGGCTCGGATTGGGAGTCCGGCGCTCGCTTTGCTACAGTATCTCTGCGCCCAGCGTGATCCTCCATAGCTCAATTGGCAGAGCAATCGGCTGTTAACCGATAGGTTCTTGGTTCGAGTCCAAGTGGGGGAGCTTCCCCGGCCCGGACCCTCCGTCCGGGCCGTTCTCGTCTCCGCCGGTGCGGCGCGCGGTCGGCCGGATCCCACTCGGCGCCGATTTGCGCGCACCCGCACGTGCGGGTCGAATGGGACCCGTGCCCGAATCCGACGTCGACGCCTCGATCCGCGGGGCCCGACGCGACGGCATCGCGGTGGGGCTCGCGACCGCGGCGTACGGCGTCTCGTTCGGCGCGCTGTCCGTGGCGTCGGGCCTCGACGTCTGGCAGACCTGCTTCCTCAGTCTCGTGATGTTCACGGGCGGGTCGCAGTTCGCGCTCGTCGGGGTCGTCGGCTCGGGCGGCGTCGCGGCGGGCGGCTCGGCGATCGCCGCGGCGGCCCTGCTCGGCGTGCGGAACGTGGTCTACGGCATGCGCATGAGCCCGGTCGTCGGCGAGCCCGGACTGGCGCATCGGCTCGCCGCGGCGTGGCTCACGATCGACGAGTCGACGGCGGTCGCGCTGGCTCAGACGAACGAGCGCGCGGCCCGCGTCGGCTTCTGGGTGACCGGCGTCGCGATCTTCGTCGGGTGGAACCTCACGACGCTCCTCGGAGCCCTCATCGGCGACGCACTCGGCGACACGCGCGCCTACGGGCTCGACGCCGCGGCCGCCGCCGCGTTCCTCGGGCTGCTCTGGCCGCGGCTGAAGCGCGTCCAGGCGGGGGCGACCGCGGTGCTCGCGGCCGTCGTCGCGACGATCACGACGCCGGTCCTCACGCCGGGCCTGCCCGTTCTCGTGGCCGCCGTCGTCGCGCTCGTCGTCGGCTGGTTCGACCTGTTCCGCAGGCGGGAGGCGGCCCGATGACCGTATGGCACGTGATCCTCCTGGCGACCGCGGCGACGCTCGCGTTGAAGCTCACGGGTCATCTCGTCCCCGCGTCCTTCCTCGAGCGCGAGCGACCGGCACGCATCGCCGACCTGCTCACCGTCGCGCTCCTGGCGGCGCTGATCGCCGTGCAGACCCTCGCGGTCGGCCAGACGCTCGTCGTCGACGCGCGCGTGCCGGCGCTGGTGGTCGCCGCGGCGCTCTACGCGGTACGCACGCCCTTCATCGTCGTGGTCGCGGTGGCCGCGGCGGTGGCTGCCGGCATCCGCCTCTTCGTCTGAGCCGGGCGGATGCCGCGGCTCACGCCTCGAGGTCCTCGACGCCCGGCATCCAGCTCGAGCCCGGCCGGCCCCAGCCGCGCTTGCGCGTGATCTTCTGCACGATGCGCTGGTCGTGGTCGTCGAGCCGGTCCATGTAGAGCACGCCGTCGAGGTGGTCGTACTCGTGTTGGAAGATGCGGGCGAGCCATCCGTCGGCGACGATCTCGAAGGGTTCGCCCTCGAGGTCGGTGGCGCGAAGGATGGCGCGCTCCGCGCGTCGGAGTGCGAACCGCTCGCCGGGGAACGAGAGGCATCCCTCGGACTCGTCGTCCTCGTCGGGCATGCCGGGCACCGGCGGCGAGATCCACAGTTCGGGGTTGATCGCCACGCCGCGCCACGGACGGTCGTCCTCGTCGGTCCAGCCGTAGGTGAACAGGCGCAGCGGCACCCCGACCTGGGGGCCGGCGAGGCCGACGCCAGGCGCGGCATCCATCGTCTCGAACATGTCGCGCACGAGCATGCGGATCTCGTCGTCGATGGTCTCGACCGGCGATGCCGGAGCATGGAGCACGGGGTCGCCCGTGATTCGGATCGGGAGCACGGCCATTCGCCAAGGATATCGACGGCGGAGCCGGTAGGGTCGAGGGGTGGATCCGGACCTCAGCGAGCTCACCGAGCTGATTCCACTCGATCCGACGCAGTTCATCGGCATCCCGCTCGCGCTCGTCGGCGCCGTCTTCCTGTCCCTCGGGGCGCAGTTCCAGCACCGCGGCGTGGTCAAGGTCGAGGCGAACACGGCCGACACGCTCGGCAAGGGCCTGAACGGCAAGCAGCTCGCGCTGCTGCTCGCGCGGCCCTCGTGGGTGCTCGGCACCCTCATGCTCGGGCTCGCGATCGTGTTCCAGCTCGCGAGTCTCTACTTCGCACCGCTCATCGTCGTGCAGCCGCTCGGCGCGCTCGCGCTCGTCATCACGTCGATCCTGAACTCGCGCATCAACAAGGTGAAGCTCAACTCCAAGTCGATCACCGCGATCGTGATGTGCGTCGGCGGGGTGTTCGTGTTCGTGGGCGTGGCGGCGTTCACCGCCGTCGACAGGCCGGTCATGGCTCGCCAGCTCATCACGATCCTCATCGTCCTCGCCGTCGTGCTCGCCGCCGCCGCGGTGACGTTCGCCCTGTTCCGCCGCCGGATCCGTGCGATCTTCTACGTGCTCATGGCCGGCGTGCTGTACGGCTTCGTGGCCACCCTCGCCAAGGTCGTGCTCTCTCGGATCGACCAGGGCGAGTTCGACTGGCTGACCCTGGTCTGCGTGATCGCGCTGCTCCTGGCGACCGCCCTGGGCGCGTACTTCGTGCAGAACGCCTACGCCAGTGGCCCGCCCGACCTGGTCATCGCCGGCCTCACCGTCGTCGACCCCATGGTCGCGGTGCTCATCGGCATCATCGTGCTCGGGGAGGCGTCGCAGGCGCCGCCGTGGGCGATGGTCACGTTCGCCGTCACGGGCGCCGTCGCGGTCTGGGGTGTGTTCCTGCTCGCCAAGAACCATCCGCAGACGAGGCTCTGACCGACGCACGCCCCGCACCGCCGGCACATCGCACCTGCTCATCCGAGCAGGATCGGGCGCGCGAGATCAGCGCTGCGGAGGACCCTCTCGTAGACTAGGGTCGGATGGATCCAGCCCACGCGGCCCGTCCCCTTGATCCTGCGGCCTCGTCCCGGGCCGACCACCCCGTTCCACGAACAGCGAGGTACAGCACCACGTGTCCGACTCACCGAGCGTGTCCGCCGAACCCGGCCCGGAGCGCCCGCTCCGGATCCTGATCGGCGCCGACACCTTCGCGCCCGACGTCAACGGCGCCGCCCGCTTCGCCGAGCGGCTCGCCGCCGGTCTCGTCGAGCGCGGTCACGACGTGCACGTCGTCGCCCCCGCCGCGAGCCGCAAGCACGGCACGTGGAAGGAGGTGCACGAGGGCCAGGAGGTCACCGCGCACCGCCTGCTCAGCTGGCGCTGGTACCCGCACGACTGGCTGCGCTTCGCCCTGCCGTGGCGGATCAAGCAGAACAGCGCGCGCATCCTCGACGAGGTGAAGCCCGACGTCGTGCACTTCCAGTCGCACATCGTCGTCGGCCGAGGCCTGTCGATCGAGGCCGCGAAGCGCGGCATCCGGATCGTGGGCACCAACCATTTCATGCCCGAGAACATGCTCGAGTTCACGCTGATCCCCAAGGCGTGGCAGGACTGGGCCGTCGGGCTCGCCTGGAAGGCGGCGCGTCGCACGTTCGGCCGAGCGGAGTCGGTCACGACGCCGACGCGCCGGGCCGCCGACTTCCTCGAGCGGTACACGGGCCTTCGCGGCGTGCACGCCATCTCGTGCGGCATCGACGCGCACAAGTACTCGCCGAACTGGGAGCCGCGCACCGAGAACCGGATCGTGTTCGTCGGCCGGGTCACGGGTGAGAAGCAGATCGACGTGCTGCTGCGCGCCGTGAAGCTCCTGCCGGCCGAGCTCGACGCGAAGGTCGACATCGTCGGCGGTGGCGACCAGAAGCGGAACCTCGAGCACCTCGCGGTCGAGCTCGGCATCGCCGACCGCGTGAACTTCACGGGCTACGTCACCGACGAGGAGCTGCGCGAGGCGTACCACCGGGCATCGGTACTCGCCATGCCCTCGATCGCCGAACTGCAGAGCATCGTCACCATGGAGGCCATGGCCTCGGCCCTCCCGGTCGTCGCGGCGAACGCGATGGCGCTTCCGCACCTCGTCCACGATGGCGAGAACGGCTACCTCTTCGAGCCGGGCAGCGCCGAGGACCTCGCCGCGAAGCTCCGCACGGTCCTCGAGGCCTCGCCCGAGGAGTACAACGCGATGAAGTCGCAGTCGCTCAAGCTCATCAAGGCGCACGACATCACCCGCACGCTCGACACGTTCGAGAGTCTGTATCGTGGTGAGCGCGTGACCGATCCGGTCACCGAGTCGATCCCGGTCATCCTGCCCGACTGAGATCGCTCCAGGGGCGGTAGCTCAGCCGGTTAGAGCAGTGGACTCATAATCCATCGGTCACGGGTTCAAGTCCCGTCCGCCCTACAAAACCGCACTTGATCAGGGATTCTTGCACCCACCATCCGCTCTTCTTCGCGGCAAGTGCAAGCGCACTCGAACTGTGTTCGAGCGTGCTGGAGATGTAGGCGGTTGAGTTGGTTGCGTCTTGAGTGAGCTCGGGCTGTCTTGAGGGCGACGTCCGTTCGCGTGCTGTAAAGGGAAGGCCCGGCATGTCACCTTCCACGGCACTCGAGGCGGCACGTCGTTAGCGGCGAACTCAATTTGCTGCCGCCGCCGTCGATGCCGGACTCGCCGACGGCCTTCTGGCCGGTCCGTACCTGCTCGTTAACTGCGATTGCGCTCGCGACCCGTATGAGGGTGGGGATCGCCATCTGCCCGAACGTCCAGCTTTCCGATGTGAACCCGAATCAGCGCGAAGCACTCTGCATCGTATGAGATCTTCTCGCGGCCGGAGGCGATCGATCTGCGTGCTCCGGCGGCTTTCCAGCGGCAACATCCGCTCTGCATGAACATTTTGGCGGCAACCGCAGGTGCCGATTGCCTGCCGCGGCCACCGGGTGCCGTCCGCTCGTTCTTAGGAGGTCTCGCCGCTGGTCGTCACGGAGCCGTCGGCAAACACGGTGCACGTCAGCCCGTCAGCAGCGGTGCCGGTCGTCGTTGAGTAGTTGAATCGCTTCGTCCAGTCCTCGGGCTGACCGAGGGGCGGAGAGGACCACCACTGGTTGAACTCGCTGGGTACGTTGAAGTGCACGCGAGGCCGCGGTCGGCGGCGGGAGCGCAGCAGTCGCGCGATGGCTGGGGCATCGGGGTGGTAGTAGATCGACCCGCTGGTCGAGATGACCCATTCGCTGCAGCGTATGCGGTCGAGCAGCTCATCCGACACGTTGTTTTGGCTGCCGTGATGGGGGAGCTTCACGAGGGCGAAATCTAGGGGTGACTGAAGATGCCGCTCAGCCGCGTACACGTCGAGACCCTCGCAAACGTCCGTCGGCCAGGCGTCACCCGTCAGGAGCACGCGCTGGTTGTTCCACTCGAGCACCAGGCAGATGCTGCAGCCGTTGGCGGGGGCGGTGTCCTCCGCGCGGTTCCGGTCTGCCAGCTGGTCAAGTTGCCTGTCGTCGGCGATCACCGGCGCGACTGGTCGGCGCCGTCCGCCCTGAGGGACAGCGTTGGTGGCGTCGCGTCGGTCGGACTGGGGCAGCCGCGCCTTGTCGACGGCTTCGTTCACCTTTTCGGCCCACGTCGTCTTGAACCGCTCGAGCCGACGATGAGGGGGGCCGATGACGGTGATGAGAACGTCCCCGCACGCGGAGGTCTGCAGAGGCGTTGTGCGCTCGACGGCTTTGCGGTGGAACTCCTCGTTCCACGGGCTATCGCCGAGCCACTTCGCCAGGACCTCGCCTTGGACCGGTCCTTGCGCCTCAAGGGGGGGATTGCGCGGGGCGGCGAAGCCCAGCATGTGCGGCCAACCGTTGAACCACGTGTCGTCGAACGTCCATCCGTCTAGGGGGACCGTCTCCGCGATTCCGGTGATTGCGCCGCCGATGTGGTCGGCGTCGACGTGGGTGATTACGAGCAGGTCGAAGTGGCGTTCCGTCTCATGTAGCTCAGCGACCTCTTGGCGGATGCGTTTGCCGGTCGCGCCCTGCCCCATGTCCACGAGGATCTGGCGACGAGTCCCATCGTCGTCTGTCCAGCGGATCCAGATGGCATCGCCTGCTTGCGCCGGCAGAAACCTCAGCTCGATGCTCATGCTTGATCGACCGCGTATTCGGTCAGCGCGATAGCGTTCCAGTCGACGCCGACGATCCGGCTCGTGATGTCGGCGACGGCTTCTGCTCGCGAGGCTTCGCCCGAGCCGTCGGGCCAACGCCGGAGCAGGTCGAGCAGGAGCGCATAACCGTCCGCGAACATCGGGCGCATTTTGGCCACCTCGAGCAGCCGGTCAAGCCAGCGGGCACGTTCGTATTCGTCCTCATCCTGCGCGTGTAGCGCGATCTCGAGGACGCGTCCGTCCGCCAGCCAGGCGAAGTCCCTCGCGAGGTTCGCAACCCACTCTTCGCGTTCGCGGAGTCGCCCCAGTCGATGCAAGGTCAGTCCACCCAGTGCGGCGGCTGTCGGATCCCGGTACTTATCTAGAAGCAGCCCCGCCGCCGAGTCGAGAAACGATGTCGGCGACGCATAAGCACCCGACCGAAGCTGACCCTCGAGATTGGAGGCAACTAGGCGCTGCCGCGCGAACCGGACGTCGAGGCGGACGCCTCCGTCGTCGACCGGCGTAACGATGCAGGTGTCCGTCGGGAACCACCCGACGGGATTGATGGGAAGGGATGCCGTGACGGTCGTTTCGCCGATTCGGAACGCGCAGTGCGGAGCATCGGTCAGCGGGTCATCGAGATCATCGGGCTGAAAGAGCCACGAGCCTTGGAGGACGCGTGCGCTGGCTCCCTTGGTGTAGACGAGCTCCGCGGGCCAGCTTGGCTCATCACCTGGAGAAGTGTCTAGGTAGAACATTGGAGAGTCTTCTCCGGCGCCGGCAGTCTCGCGCGTCGCGTCCGACACCGGTTCCTTCCCGAAGTGCACATGGAACCCTTCGGGTCCTTGCACCTCGACGAGTTCGTCTGCTCGTCCGCCGTCAGGCAGGGTGGCCACGATTCGATAGATCCCAGGGCGCACCCTGATATCGATCGAACCATGGCCTTGGCCGACCAAGCGTTCCCTCGCGTCTCGCACCTCGATCGGCAGGTTGGACGCGAGTAGGTAGGACTCGCTCGTTATCTCAACTGACAGCTGACCGAGCTCGACCGGGGCGGCCGCATCACCCACTACGCACCCCCAAGTCGCAATGAGCCGTCGAATCCCGGAGGCTCCAGCCGATGCAGCTTGTCGAAGTCGTGGTACGGCGACTGTGTCGTGACCTTGATCTTGTAGTAGCCTGCCGGCATCGTCGACTCGAATGGCCACGTCGCACTGTCGGTGACGCGTGGTTCGGTCGCGTTGAACAGCAGAGACAGCACGGAGGTGCCGCCGGCGGCCTCCGGGTCGACCGTGAGTCGGACCGGCACCTGTGGGACACCCTTGAGGCGGTGGATTCGGGTGCGTGCACTGAGCCCGACCACTTCGACGTTCTGTTCAGCAGCGTACTGTGCGGCAAGGCGCCTCACCGCCGGTCGAACCGCGTCGAGCAGTTTGGTGGTAGTCACCCACCAGTCGTCGGTTGTCAGGTCGGTCGGACCGTCCGCGCCGGCGCCGCGGAACGCTTCAAGCAACGCTCTGCTGAATATCGACCGATCGTCGGGGACAGAGAATGCCGCTTCACGAGTCGATGAGCCGAGGTACAGGGTTGAAGATGCGGCGTAGCCGCTTGGGATGGAGAGCGCATACGCGCCGGCGAGCGTCTCGAGGTTGGGACTTTGCAGCCTTTCGCGGCAGGCGTCGAAGAACCAGAATTGCGTCGACGCGAACTCCGGCCCATCAAAGGCCTCGAAGCAGCCGGCTACGTCAAGGGCCCCTCTCAACTCCTGTACCCGGGTCCGGGCAACGTCCTCCAGGAGAAGCACAGCGCCTCGTTTCGTGAACTGGATTCCATGCCCTACCACATAGACAAAAGCGACGGCATCGGGGTCTCGGCAATCTTCGACGAATCCCTCCATCTCCTCGTCGACCGCACTGCGCGTCGCGGGGCAAGGCGACGCGAGGTGCGCCGCGATCGTTCCACCGATCGTCTCGCCGTCGGCCGGCGAGAGCAGGATCCGCAGTGTGGCCAAAGGCGCATCGCTGTCGTACTCCGAGATCAGCCACGAGGCGACGTCGGCCGCCGAGGATGCCGCACTGCTGAGCTCGGTCATCCCGAACTCCGCGCCGAAGTCCGTCTGGTCTGGGCCATCGAGAAACGGGTACTTGCTCACTCCGATCACAAGAGCGTGCGTTCTCTGTGCGGCCGCAGCATCCACCGCGAAGTCGAGCTTCATGACTTGCCCCCGGTTGCAGTGGCTCTGCGTCCGCTTCCTTCGATCGGAAGGTAGTCGAGGGTGTCACCATCGTGGATGACCGAGAGCTTTGTCGATCTGCGGCCTCTGGTAGTTGGCGCGAAGGTCACCGTCACCGCTGCCGCGGCACGCGCCGGCAGAGACGGGATCGTGTCTGGGGTGACGCTGAACCCGCGCGACGGGTCGGCGATGACAACCGAGAGATCACTGAGCTCGGCATCGCTGAGATTCGCCACATTGACATCTCGTGTGACCCGCGTGCGCTCGTCAACGTCACCGAACTGCAGGTCACCGCGAATCTCAAGCAGTGGCGGTTGATCAGGCGAGACCTTTCCGCTTCCGGGTCCAGTCTCGGGTTTCGTCAGAAGAATGGCCGCCACGCGCTTCAGCAGCTCCTTGAAGTAATCCTGCTGGAAGCCCACGACGAAAGCGATAACGAACAGCACGATCTTTCCGGACGTCGAGATGCCCTGCTCAGCAGTCAGACCGACGTCGATCGACTTCGTCACCCACACCACAATGAGCGCCGCCACGGTGCCGAACACGCAGCCCAGTAGCACGCGGACGAGGTAGAAGGCGTTCCACTCCCACCCCTGGCGCTCGGCCTGTCGGCGCTGTAATGGCGTTGATCGACGAAAATTCTTCCAGTGATAGCTCACTGAGTACATCGCGTGACTCGCGCCGCCCAGAGCCGCAGCCCATGGAACGATCCACGGGAACACTCCACCGATCACCGCGCCGGTTGAGGGGAACCATGAGAGATCAAGGAATGACACGACCAACAGCGCGAGCAGGACTGCAAACTGCAGTCCCAGAATGAACAGAATCCATCCGGGCCGCAGCCCAGCAATACCACGCGTCATTGCGTCACCGCCCTCCAGTTCCATCGGGATGGCGAACGAATCCTCACAAGACTGACTCGATGCCTTTCGTACCGCTATTGCGGTACGCCCGCAATAGCTGGATGGATATTGATTCGAGCGTTGTGTCCACGACGCCGTGTCTCGATCCTCGTAGAGACCGCGCAAGACCTGTCAGACAGGCAGCACGTGAGGCGCCGCCGGCTCGGCCGCAATGTTTCGAGCACGACCCGGAAACCGACGGGCTGCAGACGAACCCGTCGACGTGTCGCCGTCGTCGAGGAGCACGGTCGAGACGCCGAAGAACGTTCCGCTGAGGCCATTGCCCCGGTCGTGGCCGCTTCGACCGACGCCGGTCCTCGTCGGGCAGCCGCGCAGGAAGGTCGGTCACCCATGCCTGGACAATGATTCGGCCTGGGTTTCGTTCCTATCGGTTTCCCTGTCCGGCGGTCGCCGCCAGGCCTGATTCTTGGTCAGCGTAGTAGGCCTGCTCAACCTCGATCGGGGTGCGCAGGTCGAGTTCGCCGTGCAGGCGCTGGTTGTTCCACCACCACACGTACTCGAGGGTGGCGAGTTCGACCTGCTCGACGGTCCGCCACGGTCCCTGACGGCGGATCGGCTCAGTCTTGTAGAGCCCGTTGACAGCCTCGGCGAGGGCATTGTCGTACGAGTCGCCGACGGTTCCGGTGGACGGTTGCGCGCCGAGCTCGACGATCCGGTCGGTGTACACCACAGCGAGGTAGTCCGACCCGTGATCGGCGTGATGGACCAGCCCGTCGAGGTTCCCGCCGGCGGCCCACGCGGCCATGTTCAGCGCCTGCAACGGCAGGATGTCGGCCTTCAAGGTCGCGGCGACGTTCCAGCCGACGATCCGGCGCGAGTACACATCGGTCACGAACGCGACGTACGCGAACCCGGACCAGGTGGCAACGTAGGTGACATCGGCCACCCACAGCTGCCGCGGCCCAGGCGCGGTGAAGCGTCGCTGCACGAGATCCTTCGGCTTCTCGACCGCGGGATCGCTCTTGGTCGTGAATACCTTCTTCGAGCGTCGCACGCCGCGGACACCGGCCAACCTCATCAGCCGCTCGGTCTGGTCCCGGCCGACCGCCCAGCCCTGCCGGCGCAGCAAGGCGTGCATCTTGCGCCGCCCATACACGCCGTAGTTCTCCGCATGCAGCCGCGCGACCTCGGGCACCAGCAGCTCATCACGCAACGCCCGGGCCGAGGGGATGCGGGTCTTCGCGGCGCGGTAGCCGCGGGCGGTGAGGAACCCACGGATCGCCGGGCGCAGCACCCGGCAGATGGCCTTGACCCCGAACTGATCCCGATGCTCGTCGATGAACCGGATCACTTCGTCGTGGGATGGTCGAGTTCCTTGGCGAAAAACACGCTCGCCGCCTTCAAGATCTCGTTCGCCTTGCGGAGCTCGGCGACCTCCCGCTTGAGGCGACGATTCTCCTCCAGCACATCCGTCGGAGTGCCCGCGACACGTCCCTCATCGACCTCGACCCGCCGCGCCCAGGTCCGCAGCGTCTCAGGACTCATCCCGAGCAGGTCAGCAACGTGCCGCACCGCGGCGCTCTTGTTCACATGCGCCGGCATCGCCTCAGCGAGCATCCGCAACGCCCGCTCACGCATCTCGGGTTCAAACTTCTTCGGCATCGTCATCCATCCTGAATTAGAGGACGGAACGAAACCCAGGCCGAATCAGTGAGCAGTTTTCGAGCGTCGCCGACGCGAGGACATCAGAGCAAGATTCATGCCAGCATGGGCCATGGTCACCGCGCTGGACGAAGATGACATCTTCGCGAACCTAGAACTGACGGATTGGGTCCAGATCGTATTGTCATGCGTCATTGGACTGCTGACAATCCTCACGTACCTACACGCCAGACGGACGTTCTTTCAACCGCACAGGGCAGAGGTATACAAACGCCAACTGGATCTCTTGACGTCCTTGACCGGCGCCACATACGGCAATGGGACCGCCGAGTTGAGGAAAGGACTCGGGATCAGCGACACCGAGGAATTGACTTGGTGGCTTCTGATTTGGTCGTGGGGCACGCACGTACTCGGTGGGTTGAATCAGGGCCTGGAAGAACGCCTCAAGGATCGGGACGCCGATGGCCTTGCGCAGATCGGTGCATTTGCCTGGCTCGAGCGGGTCTTGGACGGCGACGACCCGACGTACAGGAGGCCAGGCAAAGCGGAGTTCCTCGCGCAACCGTGGGTCGACCTCGTGCTCTCGCCGCAGCAAGAGTTGGTGATGAAGCAACTCGGAAAGACTGCAGCGGATCCTCTTCTTCCGACGGACATCCGCGATGCAGTTATCCGACTCATGTCAGAGATGCGCCGGACAACCGAGAAGATCGTGGATGATGCCATCGGAGCGGCGGCAGATCTCGACAGTCACTATCCGGATCTGACTTCGTTGTTCGGTGCGGATATCGAGTGGATCAGGGGTGTCGGCATCTACGACCGCGGTCTGCTGGAGGCAAGGGATCGTCTCGTTGCTCTAATCCGAGGATACGTCCAGCCCGACGCTGCGGCGTCTCTGCGTCGGTAATCATGTCCCGCGTCAGCCACTTGGCTAGGGTTCTTCGATTTCGAAGTTGGGGATGGTCGGGCTGGCCAGGCCCGCGTGGACGTCGGCGGACCGCTTCCACGCGATCGCTTCATGCAGTCGGACGTGATTGTAGTCGTGCCGGTACGCGTCGACCTGCTCGACCAGCGACAGGCCGTGATCGAGCTCATTCTCACTGGCCCGACCGACGACTTGAACCGCGCACGTTTATCCAGCACTTTTGACCCGAGATGCCTCGAAGGCCGCCGAGGTGGATGGGTAGAGTTGAGGTTCGATAGCCAAAGTCGCGGCAAGAGAATCCTGATCACGTCGATATTGTTCGAGGCATCCCGGCCCGGGCCGAGACGGCGGACCCGGTCCGGGTAGTTCCATCGGTCACGGGTTCAAGTCCCGTCCGCCCTACGAAAAGCCTCTTGATCAGGTCTTTTCCGAGCGTCGCTTATTCTCGAGGGTGTGTCCATGAATCGCGTTCGAGCCATCTGGCACGGTCTCGATTGGCATGGTGATCGGTCGCCGAATTCTCGTCCGGCAGCGCTGAAGGGCTCATTGCATTTTGCCCGCGGCACCGAAGTGGCATCGCGAGTCTCATTGACTAAGGCCTCCGGACGTTCCGCCTCTGGTCTTGGGATGTCCTTCCGATTGCGCGAGTTCGACCCGATCTGTCACTGCCGCAAGTTTGTTTGCAAGGTCACGGAGGTCTTCGACCCGAACGTCACTTAGCCCGACGGAACGCCAATTGCGGTGCGTGATGATCGGACGTTCTTCCTCCTCGTAGGGCCACCACTCTCCGTGAACAACGCGATTCCGTTCCTTCATGAGGGTCTCAGCGTCTCGAAGAGTTCTGCGGAGCTCCGGGTGCGAGTCTCGGCCCTCTACATCGAGAACGCGGATCACGAGCTGTCGAAGTGCGTCGAAGCCAAGGCCCCTCGTGGCAGCGAGCGCTCGCTCGTCTGGATCGTCGAAGCCGCTGTACCAAGGATCAAGGAGTGACGCGGCGAGCCAAAACAGTCGCTCCTCGAGCCTGCCCGACCAATACGCGACAGCGCCCAATGCGACTAGGAGCTCGTCGCCGAGGTCTGGCTTAGCCCACTGATCCGCGAAGGACATACCCGCTCCGTTGGAGAGAACACACTTTAGGACACGCTACCAACGAGCCTCGCCCTGTTGCCCGGGCGGAGTTGACGGTGAGGTTCACGGTGCCTTAGGTCGTGTACAGGGTCCCGGATCGTCGGAACGGGCCCGTTGCATCGTCCTCTTTCGCTGGCGCGTGTCGGATCAGCCATCGTCGCCGCGCCACTCGGCCTCGGCGTCGTTCCGTCGTGCCTCGGCTTGATAGCTGTCAGCGATGCCACGGAGTACTCGCGCGGTCCGCGGCCACCTCGTCGCGATTTTGCTGGCCATCTCTCGGTAATGCTGCTCGAGTTCTCGCTCCTGTTCGCCTCCGTCGTAGACGTCTCGCGACGTGACGCCACGCTTGTTGGTCTTTCCGATGTGAAGGCCGGTATCGATGCGCGCATTGCCGATGCTCTCGACGAGTTCACGTACCTCTTCGACGGGCCACACACCGTCAGGGCCGGTCGGGCTGGCAGCAAGCACCTGACCGATCTGCTCGTCGCCGATGGAGCCGCGTCCACTATCGCTGAACGCAAGGCGTGCCCGGCGGACCCAGTCAGTCAGATGAGCCCCATCGACGATTCCGTCCTTGCGGAGGCCAGGCAGCACGTCCCACTCGTGAAGCACACTCCAGGCGAGGCGTCCCATCGTCTGCTCGCCGGGAGACAGTTCGCGCTTCGGTTCGTTGTCGGCCCGGTACACACGGCTGACGAGATCCACAAATTGGTCGGGATCTGCGCAGAGCCAGCGGTAGAGCGCGCCGGACGGTTGGTGATCGTGGACCAGGTCGAAGAACGCGAATTCGTAGAGCGGGAGATCCCCGTCGTCGGGGAGCTCGCGTTCCATGTACTCGAGGAGCGTGCCGATGTAGAACGAGGTCATGGACGGGTCTTCGATAGGAGTCGATACCGTGATGAGGGCGGTCAAGGTGGACTTGAGCAGCTCCAGCGCGGGCGCCTGCTGTTGCATCACCATGTCGCACAGGAGCCCGACGGCAGCCCAAGGGCGCCCGTGCTCGAGCAGCAAGCGCGCGCCGTCGGCGCGGTCCTCGGCCGCGAATCGGTAGTGGGATACGCGTCGCCAGTACGCAGCCTCCAGATCACCTCCCAGCCCGGCGACCGCTTCCCAGTACGGCCTTGTCGTGGGGATCGCAGCCATGAGTTCCCGAGCCCCCGGGGCGGTAGCTTCTGGGTTCGCGAGCATGGCCATCATTCGATCGACGCCGCCCTCATTTTCTACGCGGTAGTTCACGAAGTCCATTGCCGCCTCCCGAAGTTTTGACTCGTCGCTGGAGAGCCAGCCGAGGACACTGCTGTCACTGACGGAAGGCACCTCAGCGATACGGCGTCCGACGACCATTGGCAGATCAACGTCGAGCACGAGCTCTTCGGCTGCCGCCATGCCCTGGGCCAGTACCTCCGTGATCGCCGATCGCTGTAGCTTCAGAAGGTCCTCGTCGTAGCCTTCGTCGCCGAGCTTTCTGCCAGGCACGACGGCGCGCCAACTGAACAGGTTGGAGTACCGCCGCGGATCCGTCGTCGGTGCAAGTTCGGCGGCGACTTCGCGGTAAACAGCGATGTCCTCTGTGGACATGGCCCAATCCGCGTCAGGGTACTTCTCATGCCGATCGGCTTCTGCAGTCAGCGATTCCCAGAGTCTGTATCGCTCGTCTTCGTTCCATGCGGCGCTGGCGATGCGCTCGCGGAATATCTCGAGGACTTTGTCGCGATCGGGCTTGGCAAGGTTGTCGACGCCAGGGATCAGCTCCTCCCAACGGTCCGCGCGATCGCCGGCGGCATCGATGGCGAGAGCCACAAGACCATGGATGTAACGTCCCCATTCTGCGTACGTGACGTTCGACTTCACGGGTGACCAATCCCGGAACATCGGGATGTGCGGCTCGAAGGCGGTAGCGTGGCTGCTCGGCCAGACCCCGAGGATGACCTTCCAGCCGACGTCCGGAACCCGCTGGAGTGCGCGGTCGATGACAGCGAGCTTGTCGTCGACGCTTCCGCCGCTGTGCGGGATCCACCCCAGGACGGCGCGTTCCAGACTCGCGATCGGTCGATTGCTGAGTCGGCCGCCCGGGTCGATCGCGGCGAGACCTGAAAGGAGACTGGTCGACCGTCCGAAGTGTTCCGGTGACCACGTGAGGCTCTCGAGCGCCCAGAGGAGGTTGGGGTGAGGAGAGCTGGAGCCGAACATGCCTCCGTCGGTTTCGTCTCTAAACAGCGTCCGCAAGAGGGGATTCGGCCGCTCGAGGTCATGTTCGACGGCATCTTGGAAGATCTCCGGGGCGGCCTCGGCCAACGCAGGAAGTGATGGTGCAAGCAAGGCCCACGTCGTGCCAGACTCGTCCTCGCTTGCTCGTTCGAGCAGCGTTCGTACGATTCGGTTCACCCGAGCCTGCAGCTGAAGGTCCGGTGGCAGGTCGTCCGATGCGGCGCCGGCGAGGGCCAGACTGTGCCCGAGATGCTTCTTGAGGGTCTCTGAGTAGGTAGGTGCAGTGCCGGTCGCACTGGCGGTGAGGCGCGCGACGCTATCCATGCCGGCGAAGGGGTCCGCGTCGAGTAGGACTTGCATGATGGTGTCCTGCCATCGGTCGAGTTCGCTGTCGCTGAGATCGCCGAACAGCAGGTATGCGGCCTCCTGCGGGTCCGCGAGCCTCCAGCGCCCTCCGGACTTGACGAACGGGGCTTCGGGCCGATCCGCGAGCGACCGGAGCAGCCGTTCGACCTTCTCGAGGCTCGAGCCCGTCATCATCTCGAGGATTGACCTGTCACCGTCGTAGACGCCCCAAGAGCCGACGAGCGCAAGCGGCGCCAGGATCGCTGTCATGTCCGGGTCGCGAGCCCAGTCCGGCTTCTGAAGACGAACGTCTCGCGCGAGGTACCTGAAGAGTGCCGGCATGCTCCGTCGTGCGAGGGCTACGATTCGCTCGGCCTTGTGCGCGTCGACATCGAGACTCCTGACGATCTCGCGCGCCGCAACGCGGTCCACCTTAGGGAGATCGATGTTCTGGTCGCCTCGCACGACGACGTCGCCCCCGGCGATGAGGATGACGCGGTGCCCGAGATCGAGGGCGGCCTTCAGGTCCGGGGTCTCCGTGAGGAGGGGGATGAGTATCAGGGGTTCCTTGCTCTCAACCAAGCGATGCCAGGCCTCCGCCGCAGTAACGACGACCGCTCTGCTCGTGAGCGCAATGCTCGGAGCCAGAGCGGCAACTACGAATGCCAGCGCATCATCGGGCCAGGCGGCTTTCACTGCGATCGACGAACCCAAGCCCTCTGCGGCCGTGAGTGCCGCGGTGAGTTCCTCCGCCTGCTTTGCCCGCCCCGCGAGGAAGAAGGCGCGCGGGAGCTCGAGTGTGATGCGCCCCTGGAACGAGTCCCACCACCGTTCGAGAGAACGCGCATCCCGCGGAAGGAAGCCAAGGCGTTCCGAGATCCAGTAGTGAACCGAGGGAACTGCGCGGAGCCATCCTTCGAGGACGTGCGCATCTATGGTTTCGACCCCCCCGAACTCGCCTTCTGCCGCTCGATCCGTTGCCCAGGTCGCACCGTTGGCCCAATTGCGGGGAGTGCAGAAGACGAAGACCTCGTCGGCACGCGTCGATCCGGTGACGCGCTTGTCGTAGTCCTTCTGCGCCTTGCCCTTCGGGTTGAGGTCGGTCCCGAACTCGAATCGGAGCTCACCCGCGGGGAGAAAACTGCTCCCGCTGGACGTAGCTGTGCCATCCCACTCGGGTGCCGCGACACCTTCGTGAGCTCGAATCCTGATATTGGTTACGCCTGGCGTGTTGGCGAGCAGCCTACGCATCAAATCAGGAAATACCGTCTTCGCGTCGCTACGAGCGGCCCACCCATCGAGTTCGATCGCCGTGACGAGTTCCGGGCCGTCCGTGCGAAGTTGCGGCCCAACCGAGGACGCCGACTCTCCGCGCTCGCGCAGCAGTCGCAGAACTTCATCACGTGCGAAGCGGTGCTGTTTTGCGCCGGGTAGACGTGCGGTGAGAAGCGCTCCTGACTTGACCCAGTTGCGGACTGTGTTCTCGTGGACGCCAAGCAGTCGCGCAGTCTCGCCTACGGAAAGAAACTCCGGGAGGCCCGATTCACCGTTCATGCCAACAGCGTAGCAGATTGTGTGTATTGTGGACTTGTTGCCACCGCCGCCTCGTCCGAGGATGGGCGCGACGAAGGAACGGGCGACGAGCGTGGCCATCCATGTTGATTACTGGTGCCAATAGTGGCACCATATTGATAGGCAGGAACGTATGCCGAGCATCGAGAAGATCGAAGCGAAAGCTCGCCGGACGCCTGGTTCACTCAGTTTCACGGAAGCAGTCGCACTGGCAGAGCACCACTTCGGGGCGCCCCGATCGGGTCAGGGGAGCCATGTTGCGATCTTCAAGATGCCGTGGCAGGGTGACCCGCGCATCAATCTGCAGGCCGGTGGCGGAGGCTCTGCCAAGGAGTACCAAGTGAAGCAGCTCGTGAAGGCGATCGACAAGCTGAAGGAGGAACGGTGAACACCGCTACGCGACCGAACGTCGAGCACTATCAGTACGTCGTGTCCTGGTCGCCGGAGGATGGCGAGTTCGTTGCTACCGTCGCAGAGTTCCCGTCGCTTTCCTGGCTCGCCTCAGGTCAAGCCGAAGCGCTCCGCGGGATGGAGCAACTTCTCGAAACAGTGATCGATGACCTGATCGAAAGCGGAGAACCCGTCCCTGAACCACTTGCCGACGCCAGTTACTCTGGGCGGCTCAACTTACGAGTCGACCCGTCCCTTCATCGGAGGCTCGCATTGGAAGCCCAGCGCAACAGGGTTTCACTCAATCGTTGGGTAATTAGCAAGCTCACCTGACCGCTGCGCAGCTGGTCGGTGCAGCGTGCGGCCGGTGTCACGATCCGCCTCGAGGGGGGCGGGGGACGACCACACCGAGCGCGCCGATCTGGCAGGCCGAGCGATGACTTGATCCGCGCACGTTTATCCAGCACTTTTGACTCGAGATGCACCGAGGATCCTCGAGGTCAACGGGTATCATCGAGACTCGACGATCATGATCGCGGCAAGGAATTACTGATCAAGCCGAGAATGTTCGAGATGTCCCGTCCCGGGCCGAGACTACGAGCTCGGGCCGGGTAGTTCCATCGGTCACGGGTTCAAGTCCCGTCCGCCCTACATTTTGTTTTCACAATTTGATCTGGGCTTTTCCCAACATCCTAGGTCGGGCCTTGATCACCGCCCTGACCCATCAGGACTGCCTCACCCCCCCGTACGCGTTCAATCGGCGCAGATCATCCGGAAGAGGATCGGCTTTCGACCTCTGATAACAGACCGGCCGAGGCGTTCGCAGGGGCGGTCGTGAGTGCGGCCGCGACGGCCGCTGTGAACGCGCTTGGCTGATCGACCCACGGGAAGTGTGTACTGCCTGGCAGCACGGTGACGAGGGCTCGATGGAAGAGCTTGACCAGTTCGGCTGCAACCAGGGGTCCGGGTGCGAGGTCCTTGTCGCCGATCAGGATCCGAACGACTGCGTTCATCCGCGATATCCCAGCCCTGATGGTCTTCGGTCCTGCCTGCCGTCCATGTCGTGGGATCGACGGACTTCACGACCCGGATCCGATGTCACAGGACGGTCGCCCGTCGTGTCCTATGTACAGGGTCCTCGACATTGGGCCGAGGCTCGAAGGGAAGACCATGAGCGTGCTCGACTGGTTGCACCGCCCTCTGCACCACAGAGCGGTGCATGTGTTCCGCCGCGCGGCCGAATGCGGTGACGGCGAACGACTCGCCGCGCTGCTGGATCCCGGGGTCGCCGTGGTGGTCGATGCCGGTGATCGGGATCAGCCCAGGGTCAGAGTCGTCCACGGCGTCTACGAGGCGATCGCCCTGCTCATGCACGGCATGGCGGCCAAGCCGGGCCTCATCATCGACGAGCGCGCGGTCAACGCTCAGGCCGGGCTCACGCTCAGCCGAGACGGCGAGACGATCGCTGCGATGACTCTCGACTTCACACGCGGGCTCATCAGCGTGGTGTGGATCCGCTTGCGTCCGGAGAAGCTGCGGCACTGGAGGGAGGTCTGACGGGATGGGCGATCTCAGGCGGCAGTCGAGCGCATCGAGCTCGCATGCGGGCTGATGCCGGCGGAATCGCCGCGAAAGGACTCGATCCGGAATACGGGATTCGAACCTGTGACATCCTTGCGGCTTGATTTCGGCTTCGAATGCCCTGGCGAATGGCGGCTCCCTCGACCATGGTTTCGACCCGGTCTGACGTCCAGCTGTCGGGCCCGTTGAAGTCGCACCCCGCGGGAGCGCGTGGCCATGCCCGCCGTGGTCCGCGCGCACCTCAGCATCGGGATGGTTCCGTGATCAGAAGCCGAGGTCGAACCCGCCGCCGGCGTCGAACTCGTCGGTCGCGGGCGCGTCCGTGAGGTCATCGGGAGGAGGGCTCCAGGTGCTCCAGGCGACGGAGGCGAGCGAGTACCAGATGACGGCGTCGAGGATGGAGTATCCCACCACCGCGTTCGTCGTTGCTCGCTCCTGTGTCTCGTCGAGCGTCTGGGTGATGGTGCCGGGTCGGCGCCGTTCAGCTCTGGCCGCCGATCGGGCGAGGCTCTCGGGGCGGGCGTCGGCTGGTCGTTCGTCGTCCGTGGTTGCTGTTGCGGTGAGCCGTTCGTAGAGCAGGTCGAGCTGGGTGGGGGTGAGTCGTTCGAATG
Source organism: Agromyces molybdatiresistens (assembly GCF_052748445.2). Classification (NCBI taxonomy): domain Bacteria; kingdom Bacillati; phylum Actinomycetota; class Actinomycetes; order Micrococcales; family Microbacteriaceae; genus Agromyces; species Agromyces molybdatiresistens. Next base: position 1,922,228 of record NZ_CM188258.1, read on the forward strand.
CTTCGACATGCGCCTGCTCGAGGACGTCCTGTGGCGCGGTGCGCAACAGTTGCTCGTATCGTTCGACGGCTGCGGCGTCTGGGTGCGGGATGCCGGCAGGTGCAGGTGCAGGTGCAGGTGCAGGCTCGGGTTCGAGTTCGACCTTCCGACCGAAGATGCGTTCCAGTAGACCCATCAGGTGCTCCTCTCTCGTTTCGCACGATCCGTGCGACTGACTGACCAGATGCGTGCGGATGATCGCGGGTTCTCGCAGTGCTCGTGCCCGGCCGTGATCAGCCGAACGTGAAGCAGTAGACCTCTGCTCCGGTCTCGAGGAATTCGATCTCGAACCTGCGGTCCGTGATCGGACCGGGCTGGCGGATGAGCTGGTACGTGTTCTGATCGCGGACGATGCCGCGGCCGTCGGCGTCCACGTCGGAACCGTGGGCGTCGGCCACGGCCCGGCCGTCGAGGGTGACGCGGAACGGTATGGCAGCGCCTCTGGCGCGTGGTCCCATGACGAGGTTGAGGTCGCGGGCGTGGAACTGGAACGCGATCCGTGCGCCGGGTGCGTTCGAGCCGGCCGCGTGCCGGGCGACGGTCCAGTTCCCCGACAGGTCCCACGAGTTGAGCGGCAGCACGGGGGCCACCCTGTACGCGTACGGCAGGTCGAGCGGCGCTCTTCCCTCCGACGCGAAGCCACTGCTCTGGAGGTACCCGAGGTACGTCTCGGGTGATCGCAGCGCCCGCCAGTCAGCTGCGACCTCGAGTCCGCGAAACTCGACCGCCACCAGGTCCAGGTCGACATCCTGTGCCCCGGCGTCGAGGAGGAGGCGTTGGATGACCATCTCGGTCTGCGCGTACTCGCCCTCGCCGAAGTGGTGGTGCCGGATACGCCCATCCGCGTCGGCGATGTAGACCGCCGGCCAGAACCGGTTCGCGAAGGCGCCCCACACCCGGTAGCCGCTGTCGACCGCAACGGGGTACTCGACGCCCAGGTTGCGGGTCTGCGCGACCACGTTGTCGAGGTCGCTCTCGAAGCCGAACTCGGGCGTGTGCACACCCACGATGGTCAGGCCCGCCTCTTCGTACTTCGATGCCCATGCCCGGACGTAGGGGAGCGTGCGGAGCCAATTGACACAGGTGTAGGTCCAGAAATCGACGAGGACCACTCTCCCGCGAAGTCCCTCTGGTGTCAGCGGCTCGGAGTTGAGCCACGCGGTCGCCCCATCGAATGGTGCGAGGCGCCCCTCATCCGGGAGTACGCCGTCGTCGTCTGCCAACCAGTGGGCGATGGAACGGATGATGCCGGTTCGCGCCGGCTCTTCCGATGTCGTCGTGGCACGTGTGTCGTTCATCGGATTCCGCTCATCGTGCATGGGACACCTCCAGGAGAAGTTGGTCGGTCAAGCAGAAGGGCTCGAAGGATGCGACGCCTCGCCCGCAGTGGGGATGGCGCCCTGGGCGAGCTTGAGCCGAGTCCAGACGTTCATGTTGATGATCACCGCGGCGATCTCGGCGACCTCCTGCTCGTCGAAATGTGCCCGGAGCGCGTCGTGCAGTTCCGAGAACCGTGCGATGTCGTACGTCGTGAGACCCTCGCAGTAGGCGAGCGCGACCCTCTCGGCCGGCGAGAACATGGCACTCTCGCGCCATCCGCTCAGGTGCGCGACGACCTCGGCCGGGATACCCAGCTGGTCCGCTACCCGGCTGTGCAGGATCAGGCAGTACGAGCACGGATCGAGCTGGGCCACGCGAAGCCGCAGCAACTCGGCAAGCCGTGGATCCAACGACAACGCGGCCGAGTACCCGAACCTCGCGGCCATCTCCATCGCGATGGCGTGGAACGGCGTGAGGTCGGGATCGAAGCGCGTGTTCACGAACCGAATCTCGGACCGGGATTCCCGGTCCGGCTCAGCGGCCGAGGGCGGTGGCGACGTCGTCGTCATGAGCGTCGGACGCTCAACGCCGGATCTCGGGGAGTTCGTCGCCGATGTGCCCCGGCGCCGTGACGGCGAGTACCCGTTGCACGAATGCGTCGTACTCCTCCATGAAGTGACGAAGGAACTTCGCCGTGGCCTCGTCGCGAACCTCACCGTCGCTGCCGAACACGTCGTCGCGGAACGTGATGTATGCCTCGGGCGCATTCAATTGGGGGGCATCGAGGAAGCTCAGCACGCTTCGCATCGACGCCTGCATGACTGCGGTTCCGATGCCGCCGGGCGAAGCTCCGATGATGCCGGTCGGCTTCATGGCGAAGGAGTTCGATCCCCACGGGCGCGAACCCCAGTCGATGGCGTTCTTCAACGCTCCCGGGATCGAGCGGTTGAACTCCGGCGAGATGAAGAGGATGCCGTCAGATGCCTCGATCGCCTCCTTGAGTGCTCGAGCGGGCGGCGGGAAGTCCGCATCGAAGTCCTGGCTGTACAGCGGCAGGTCGCGTATCGCGATCTCGGTGAACTCCAGATCGTCGGGTGCGAGCTCGAGCAGCGCCTTCGAGAGCGTTCGGTTGATCGACGTGCTCGACAGGCTTCCGACGAAGTATCCGATCTTGTGTGTGTGCATGAGCGTGGTTCCCTTTCCGTCATGGCGGCATTCAGTCGCTCTCGGCGACCGAGATGATCGTCCTACCCCGGACGCGCACGCCGGACGCGAAGGCGGCCGCGGACTCGGCAAGGGGCCGCACGCTTCCGACGATCGGCCTGATGCGCCCCAGCTGGAGCCGATGTGCCAGATCGGCGAGACGGGAACGATCCGGCTCGACGACGAAGAAGATCGCCTGACCGTCCTCGGGCTGTCGCGGCGGCGGGCCGGCGATGGTCACGATCCTGCCTCCGGGCCGGAGGACATCGAGCGAACGTTCGAAGACCTCACCGCCGATCACGTCGAAGACGACATCGACCTGATCGCGTTCCTCGAGTCGGTCGGACTGCAGGTCCACGAACTCGTCCGCTCCGAGCTCGAGGACGGATTCCCGGTCTCCCGCGCGGCCCGTGCCCACGACCCGCGCGCCGGCATCGCGAGCGATTTGGACTGCGGTCGATCCGACGCCTCCGGCTGCTCCGTGGATGAGAACCGACTGACCGGTCTCCAGGTGGCCGTGGTCGAAGAGCCCCTGCCATGCGGTGAGTCCCGAGATGGGCAGGGCGGCCGCGGTGACGAAATCGACGCCGGCCGGAAGTGGTGCGAGGTTGCGCGCTTCCACGGCGGCATACTCGGCCAGGGACCCGTTGCGAGTCCAGTCCGTGAGGCCGAACACCCGCTGGCCGACGGTGAGTCCCGTGGTGCCGTACCCGAGCTCGACGACCACCCCCGCCAGTTCGTGACCTGGGACGCTGGGGGCACGATCATGGCCGGCGCGGTCGATCCAGGTGCCCGGCCACGTCAGTTCACCGCGTGTGAAACCCGCGGCATGAACGCCGACGATGACGTCGTTCTCTGCAGCGTGCGGATAGTCGATGTCGGTCCAGGTCATGGCCTCCACGCCGAGCCCCGACTCGGCCACGGTGATGGCTTTCATGACGCAACTCCTCGCTCCGGCCAGTCCTACGGATACGGCGTCATGCGCCCTTGAGGAAGGCAGACAGGAGCTCCAGCATCTGCTCGGGTGCCTGCTCTGCGACCCAGTGACCGGTGTCCGGGATCACGGCGGTCTCGACGTTGGTCGCTGCCGGCCTGATGCCCTCTGCCGCCGCCGGGCCCCAGCTGTTCGCGCCACCGATCCCGAGGACCGGGATGGTCAGCTTGTCGTGCTGGCGCTGGCGATTCTGCTCCAGAGTGGCGTCCCAAGCTCGGTACAGCCCGAAACTCGCGCGAAGGGCATCCTTGCTGCGGTTGTAGAGGTCGACGTAGTACTTGATCGTGGGATCGGGAAGCGTTTCTCCGCCGCCCTGGATGGCGAACTCGTACCGATAGAACTCCTCGGCGTTGCTGCGGACCATGTTGACGATGAGTTCGTCGTCGACGCGGTTGAACGGGATATGCCACAGCCGGTTGTTGAGGAAGTCGGGCACGAAGAGCGGCGGTGCAGGGATCTCGGGATGCTCGACGCCGGGAGGGCCGGGGATCTCGGCGACAGCCATGCGCTCCACGCGGTCTCGATGGTCCGCGGCGAGCGCGTACGCGATGATGTAGCCGGTGTCGTGTCCGACCAACGAGAACCGCTCGTGGCCGAGTTCTTCCATCAACGCGGCGAGGTCGTCGGCAAGGGTCGCCGAGTCGTAGCCGACGGCCGGAGTGGAGGTCAGCCCGATCCCGCGCTGATCGACGGCGATGACGGTGAAGTCATGGGCCAGCGTGGGCATCAGGAATCGCCACGCGTACCAGTTCTCCGGCCACCCGTGGACCAGCAGCAGTGGGGGACCATCGCCGCCGACGACTGCGTGCTGCCGGACTCCGTTGGCCTGCACGAATCGATCCTCGAACGTGGCGGTGAACCCCTTGGGCAGGTCCGGGGCGTCGGACACTGACCCGGTCGATCCTCCCTTCGCCGCGGATGCCGCGGATGATGAGCCTGCGAGGATCGCCATGCCGGCCGCGACCGCCGCACCACCCACGAGGCCCCGGCGTGACAGCAGCTGATCGCCGCCGTTCGTCGGCAGGTCGGGGGCGGCGTGACCTCGGTGAGTGATGGACATGGCGGTCCCCTTTCCGTGCGAACGGATCGTGAGTTCCCTGCCGAGAGTCGGCACGTCCAAGGTCTACCCAGTGCACGGCAGCTCGCACCCGTGAGTGCCACTGGTCGAGGCACTGGCGCCGGGCTCGGTGCCGACACCAGTGAGTCACCCGTGGCATTCACGGGTGCGATGGGGGATGGGGCGGGAGCAGGCTCGGCGGTGTCACCATCCTCATCAGGTCTCACGAAGGGAGACGTCGTCATGAGCACGATCATCGAAGCCCCCACCGGGATCCGCCCGTTCCACATCGACATCGCGGACGAGCAGATCGACGACCTTCGCCAGCGCGTCGCTGCGACGCGCTGGCCCACGAAGGAGCTCGTTCCGGACCGCGCGCAGGGCGTGCAGCTGTCGACGGCACAGGCGCTCGCTCAGTACTGGTCCGAAGAGTACGACTGGCGTCGATGCGAGGCTCGCCTCAACGCGCTACCCCAGTTCACAACCGAGATCGACGGGGTCGAGATCCACTTCATCCACGTCAGATCCCGGCACCAGAACGCCCTTCCGCTCATCATGACGCACGGCTGGCCCGGGTCGGTGATCGAGATGCTGGAGACGATCGGCCCATTGACCGACCCAACCGCGTACGGTGGCACGCCGGAGGACGCCTTCCATCTCGTGCTGCCATCCCTACCCGGCTACGGGTTCTCAGGTCAGCCGACCGAACTCGGCTGGGATGCCGGCCGCACCGCCCGCGCCTGGTCCGAGCTGATGCGCCGCCTCGGCTACTCCCGTTACGTCGGCCAAGGCGGCGATGTCGGCGCTCTCGTCACCGACCTGATGGGCCGTCAGTCGGTCGAGGGCCTGGTCGGCTACCACCTGAGCCTCCTCACGGCGGTTCTCGCGGTCGGCGATCACCTGCCGAAGGAAACCGAGAAGGAACGCGTCGCGGCCGAGGCATTCGGCACATTCCGGCAGGACGGCTTCGGCTACTTCCTCGAGATGGCCACGCGTCCCCAGACGATCGGCTACTCACTGCTGGATTCCCCGGTCGGGCTGGCGGCCTGGATGCTCGACCACGACACGGACAGCTACTCCAAGATCTCACGCGCGTTCGTCGACGACGAACCCGTGGGCAATCTCACCCGAGACCACGTGCTGGACAACATCACCCTGTACTGGCTGACTCGCACGGCGGACTCCGCCGCGCGGTCGTACTGGGAGGACGCACGAGCGCTCGCTGCAGCGCTGGCGAGCGGGCAGGCGCCGCCGCCGGTCACCGTGCCGGTCGGCTTCACGACCTTCCCCGACGAGATCTGGGCGTCCCCCCGCAGCTGGGTCGAGGCGGTCTACCCGGATCTGGCCTACTTCAACGAGGTCGAACGGGGCGGCCACTTCGCTGCCTGGGAGGAGCCGGAGCTCTTCACCTCCGAGATGCGCGCGGCATTCACGTCGCTGCGCTGAAAGCCGAGTGCTGGTGCTCGGGTCACGACGCATTCCCGGGCGCCAGCGCCTCCGCCAACTCCTTGCGGGAAGCGATCCCGAGCTTCGCGAAGACCTTGTGCAGATGCCACTCGACGGTTCGGGGACTCAGGAACAACTGCGCGCTGATATCCGGGTTGGAATGCCCGTCGCGAGCGAGACGGGCGATCTGCTGTTCCTGCGGGGTCAGCACGTCGCGCCGACCGGGGCCGCGCTTGCTGACCCGTTCACCCGTGGCGACGAGTTCGCGGCGCGCGCGTTCCGCGAACGCGGTCATGCCGATCGCAGCGAACTCCTCATAGGCGTCCCGCAAACGGCCGCGTGCATCGATGCGTCGACCCTCACGGCGGAGCCATTCGCCATGGAGCAGGTGGGCACGGGCGAGCTCCGTACGGAGCGGGGTGCGGCCGAGGCGATCGATGGCCTCCCGATAGTGGCGGTCAGCTGAGATGCCGCTGCCGATGAGTGCACGGCTGCGGGCTTCGATGCCGAGCGCCGAGTCCGTCCCGCTCGCCTGCGTCGTCTCGACGAGGCGCTCCATCGCCTCACGCGCCTCAGCCGGTTGCCCCAGGCGCGTCGCGGCTTCGATCAACTCTGGAAGTGCCCAGACGGAGACGAACGGCTCGTAGGTGGCGGACGTGGCGCGGCTGGCGGCGGCCATCGCCAGGTCGTATCGCGCGAGGCCGTTGTAGAGGACAGCTGCCGCCCAATCCGTGTTGGTCGTAGCCATTCCCTGGCCGCCCTTCGCCGCCTCGGCCAGTGTCTCGGCGATCAACGCCGTCGTTCGGTGTTCGTCGCCTTGCGCAGCCAGGAGCCGCAATTCGATCGTGGGCGGGAAGTGGCTGCCGATGGCTGCGGCGACGTTCGTCGCTTCCGCGACGATGGACGCGGCACCGGCGAAGTCGCCTGCCCAGACTGCGGAGTTCCCGAGGGCTGCCAAGGAGATCGGCAACTGTCCGAGGGCGCCGACCCGTCGGAAGATCGCGCTCTGCAGCCCGGCGATCGACTTCGTCCCTTCAGGGTCCCACGAGGCATCCGTGGCGGCGGTCGCCGCCCATCCCCACCGGACGACATCTTCAGCGGGGATCTCGGTCAGTATCGTCGCAGCACGCTGCAGCGTCGGGACGGCGCCGGCATGTCCGTCGATGATCAGGCGCGCCAACCCCTCGAGCAGGAGATCCAGTGCTCCCGGATCACCTGGCCTCGGAGGCAGGGCGAGGATCGTCCGGCAGATCCGTGTGAGATCGTCGTGTCCCGCGTGCTGGCCGGCGAAGACCGTCGCGACCCAGGCGATCAGGTAGGTCTGACGGCCTTGATCGGCGTCGATCGCCTGCATCTGCGCGGCAGCCTTGGCGAGCAACGGCGGTGCATCACTGCCGAAGCCGGACGCGAAGGCGATGTGGCCGCGAAGGAGATCTGCGAGGGCGTGCTGGAAGGCATCGAGTCGATCTGTCTGTGCCTCGTCGAGCGAACCGAGGGCATCATCGAATGCGCCCGCCTGGAAGCTCGCTTGAGCGGCGGCCAGGAAGCGTGTGGTGCGCCGGGCCGGGTCGATCGTCAATGCCGCTGCCCTCTGCAGGAAAGCCGCGGCCGCGGAGATCCCTCCGCGGGCCTGGGCCCGAGCGGCGGATCGCTCCAGAGCCGATGCGACGTCTTCGTCCGGGCCTGTGCTGGCGGCCGCAAGATGCCAGGCGCGTCGATCCGGATCGGCCTCGGAGTCTGTCGCATCGGCGAGGGCGGCGTGTACGCGGCGCCGCTCGTCGACGGCGGCCGCGCGATACACGACCGAGCGGACCAGCGGGTGCCGGAACCCCAGCTCGAGCCGGCTGTCGAGCAGGCCGGCTGTCGCCGCAGGCACTGCCGCATCGGGGGTGATCCGGAGCCGTTCGGCGGCGGCTCTGACCAGCGAGGCATCACCGACCGGCTCGGCCGCCGCGACGAGCAGCAGCTGTCTGCTCGGATCCGGGAGCGCCGTCAGTCGGAGGAGAAAGCTCTGCTCGAGCCGGGCCGGGACCGCCACGCTGTCCGGAAGGCCGAATCCGCCGGCAATGCTCTGCGTCGTCCACGCCTTCGGCAGTTCCAGCAGGGCCAGGGGGTTGCCCGCCGCCTCCGCGATGATGCGATCCCGGACGGATTCGTCGAGTCGACCTGGTATCGCCGACTCGAGGACGGCACGCGCGTCCCTGTCCCCGAGCGGTGTCACCGTCATCTCCGGCAGGCCGGCCAGCTGGGGGATGTCCTCCCCGTCGCGGGCTGCGAAGACGAGGACGACAGACTCAGCAGCGAGGCGGCGGGCGACGAAGCCCAGCACCTGCGCCGATACGCGATCCAGCCACTGCGCATCATCGACGAGGCAGACCAGCGGCTGCGCTTCGGCGACGTCGGACATCAGGCTCAGGACAGCCAGGCCGACCAGGAACTTGTCAGCGGGCGTGCCGGCGCGAAGCCCGAACGCCGTCGCGATGGCGTCTCGTTGTGGCTCGGGCAGGCGGTCGAGGTGATCGAGAAGCGGAGAGCACAGCTGGTGGAGTCCGCTGAACGCGAGCTCCATCTCGGATTCGACCGAACCAGCTCGCAGAATGCGACAGCCTGGGGCGTTGGCCAGTAGGTGGTCGAGGAGCGCTGTCTTCCCGATCCCTGCTGTGCCCCGAACGACGAGCGCGCCACTTGTGCCGAGCCGGGCCCGCGCGATCAGTTCGTCCAGTCGCGCGCGCTCTTCCCGCCTGTCTGTCAGGCGCAGGTGCGCCTCGAGTCTTGCTCCCAAGAGCGGTTCACCCGCCTTGCTCCACCCATGCCGGCGACTGTCACCGCCCGTCGCCCACGCAGACTGTACCCGACCCCCGGCGATGCGACTACAAAGAAGGGACAACCGCCTGCCGAGGATGACTTCTCGACGTTCGACACCCGGTAGGGACGGGACCTCATCACGCAAACTCGCGAGGAGACATCCGATGTTTCTCTTTCCTCATCGCGCTGAATCGTGTTAACTGGCGGGCATGACTTCATCTCACGCAATGACGCGGCGAACGTTCGGGAAGATCCTCGGAGTCAGTGCGACGGCCATGATTCCACTGACACAGCCACTAACGGCAGCGGCAGTCGCGGCTGAGCCGCCGGCGCTGACGGAGACTGCGAGCGAGATCACCGTCGACAACGGGGTCATCCGTCTGGTGATGAACAAGTCGAATGGTCGGATGACTTCGCTGATCTACAACGGTGTCAACATGGTCGGCCGCGGCAACTACGACATGAACGCGGTACGCGAGGGCGCGGGCCTGCCGCTGCCGCCGGCGGCCAACCGGATCGACATCCGACGCGAGCAGGACTTCGTCGACATCGCCTTCCGGTACAGCCCGTCGGGGGACATGCCCTGCTGGCTGACTCGCCACCACATCGTGCGGTCGGGCGAGGCGGGAGTGCATCTCGCGTACAGCTACGACCACCCCGCGGAGTTCCACGGATTCCGGATCGACCAGCACCGGTACGTCTTCTACACGGCCGGCGACACCTTCACCCACGCCTCGGTGCCGGACGATGACATCGGCAACCCGTGGCGGGAGGCTGCGGCGAGGATGCCGACGGCGGGGGAGCTGTCGCGCGCGCCCATGGTGATGGACGCGACTTATGACCTGAAGGACACCGGGTCGTCGTATCCGCGCCGCCACTACACGAAGTACGACTGGGCCGTCTACATGAAGGACCACGACCTCCACGGCCTGTACGGGAACGGCTTCGGCATGTGGGCCGCCCTCCCGAACCTCGAGGCCTTCACGGGCGGCCCGGCCCGGCAGGACCTGATCCTCCACCAGACCAGCGGTGGCCCGGTGCTGCTCGTCGAGCCGCACGCGACCCACTACGGCGCGCCGCCGGTGCGCGTCGAGGCGGGCCAGGCATGGCAGAAGACGTACGGCCCGTACTTCGTGTACTTCAACACGGGCGACGATGCGCGCGCGATGCGACGGGATGCCGCCCGGCACGCGCGGTTCGCCGCGCACGCCGGGTTCTACGACCGACTCGCCGTGGAGGGGTGGACCCCCACGGCCGAACGCTCCCGCGTGAGCGGCATGGCGCAGGTCCCCGGCGTGCCCAGCCTGAAGGGTGCGGTCGTGGTGCTGTCCGACAATCGCGTCGAGATGCAGCGCACCGTGCTCGGCTACAACTACTGGGCCGACATCGACGAGGGCGGTCAGTTCGACGTCCAAGGTGTGCGGCCGGGCACCTACCGGCTCACGATCTACGGCGACGGACTCTGGGGAGAGTACGTGATCGACGACGTCGAGGTCGGTGCCGGTCAGGACATCCGGCTCGGCCGGATGGTGTGGGAGCCCGAGAGCCACGGCCGGTCGGTCTTCCAGATCGGTTCGCCCAACCGGACCTCCGTCGAGTACCGGAACGGGAAGGACTTCCGCCAGTACGGCCTGTTCGGGACGTTCCACGAGGACTTTCCCGACGGCGTGACCTACACCGTCGGCCAGAGCACGGAGGCCGACTGGAACTACATCCAGTACCAGCGCGCCTACGCAATCCAGGCCCCGGAGGGCTCGGTGCTTCCCGACGACGTCGACGGCATCCGGCTCTTCGACTTCGGGAGCACCGGGAGCCCGCTCGCCCAGGGCTACGAGCGGGTGGCCCAGAACACGCTCTACAGCTCGGGGGCGGGGTTCGGACTCGATCGTGTGGTCAGCTACCGTGACCGGGAACAGGACGGCGACCTGCAGCGTGACTTCACCGTCGGCTCGGGCTACACGTTCTCGGTGGACCTGCCGAACGGCGTGTACGACGTGACCGTCACCTCCGGCGACGCCATCGCCTCGAACAAGAGCCGGATCTCGTTCAACGGCGGCGCATTCGTCGACCTCGATGCGGGCAGCGGCGAGTACGCGGTGCACACGGCCAGCGTGACCGTCGACGCGGGCAGGCTCGACTTGACGACCGGCGGAGACGGCCGGATCAACTCCGTCGAGATCCTGTCCGCCGAGGCGGCGGTGCCCCTGCTCGAGAGCCTCAGCGTCGACGGAGCGGAGCTCGTCCCCGACTTCAGCGCATTCCGATCGGATTTCGCCGTGGACCTGCCGCACGACCAGCAGTCGGTGACCGTCCGCGCCATCGGCCGCGCCGGTTCGCGGGTTGCGATCGACGGGGTGGCGGTACCCGACCAGGGCCTCACCGTCCCCCTCGACGAGCGGCGCGCGGTGATCGAGATCCAGGTGACGGGCGGCGACGCGTCGGCGCAGACCACGTACCGGATCCACACGACTCGCCAGGAGCGCCCGTGGCGGATCCTGTTCGACCTCGACGAGGCTCCGCCGCCTGGAGCGCAGGCCACCCTGTCCGTGTGGCTCGCGGCCTGGTCGATGGGCTCCGCGCTTCCCGTGCCGCCGGAGGAGAGCAACCTGACGATCACGGTCAACGGTGAGCCGTTCGTCTGGACCTTCCAGCCCGACGATGCGCGCGGCGCCACCTACCGAAGCGGCTGCGGCGGCCGCACCTATCGAAGGGAGTTCACCTTCGATGCAGCGCTGCTGGAGCCGGAGGGCAACCGGATCTCCCTGCAGATCAACGCAGGGGCCGAGCACCTCTGGAACGAGACCGCCTACGACTCGATCCGCCTCGAGATCCGCTGAACCCCAGTCGCGTCGCCGGAAACGACCGAGGGCCGATCCGGTGCATCCGGATCGGCCCTCGAGCCGGCGCGAAGGCCGCGGAGTCAGCCCGCGCTGTGCTTCGCGCCGTCGTTCGCGGCCACGATCGAACCGCCAGCGAGACCTGCGAGGATCGCGCCGACGTCGAGCCCGGTCAGCGACTTGACGACCTCCGTGCCCTCGCCGAGCACCTGGCCCACGGTCTTCGTCATCGCCGACGCGCCGTCGGTCGAGACGACCGTCAACGTGTCGATGTTGGAGATCGGCTCCGCGGCGGCGCGGACGATCTCGGGCAGGCGCGAGATGATCTCCTGCGCGAGGGCGGCCTCGCCGTACTTCTTCAGCGCCTCGGCCTTCGCGTCGGTCGCTGCGGCTTCGGCAACGCCCTCGGCCTGGATGGCGTCGGCGCGCGCCTCGCCCTCGGCGCGGATACCCGCGGCGAGCGCCACCTGGCGGTCGCGTTCGGCCTCACCGGCGAAGCGGACGGCGGATGCGGCGGCCTCGGCGTCCTGGACGGCCGCGACCTTGTTCGCCTCCGCGATCTTGGTGCGCTTGTACGCCTCGGCCTCGGTGCTGGCGTTCGCGGCGTCGCGCTTCGCGGTCGCGCGCTGGACCTCTGCGTACGCCTCCGCCTCGGCGGGCTTGCGGATCTCGATGTCGAGACGCTCCTGCGTCACGAGCGCCTGCTCCGAGAGGGCGTCGCGCTCCTCGACGGCGACCAGCTTGTCCTGTTCGGCCTTGGCGAGCTGGCCGGCGGCCTCCGCCTCCGCGTTGGCACGGTCGGTCTCCGCCTTGATCGTCGCCTGCTTCAGGCTCAGCGCCTTCTGGCGCTCCGCGATCTGCTCGGCGGCCTCGATGCGCGCGAATTCGCTCGCGCGCGCGGCCTCGGCCTCGCTCACCTCGGCCACCTGGCGCGCGCGTGCCGCCTCGGCGCGACCGAGGTTCGCGAGGTAGTCGCTGCCCGGCGTGGAGATGTCGCTGATGTTGAGCAGGTCGACCTGCAGGCCCTGCTCGGCGAGGTCGGTCTTCGTCTCCGCGACGACGCGGTCGGAGAGGGACTTGCGGTCGGAGATGATCTGCTCGATCGTCATGTCGCCGACGATCGATCGGAGGGAGCCCTCGAGCGACTCCGAGATGATCTCGGTCAGCAGGTCCTGCTGCGACAGGAATCGCTGGGCCGCGCGGCGCACGCCCTCCTCGGTTCCGCTGACCTTGAAGTTGATCGACGCCTTGATCGCGATCTTGATGCGGTTGCGGTCGACGCCCTCGACCGTGATGCCGATCTGACGCTGCTCGAGCGAGATCGGGAAGCCCTGCTGCAGGATGGGCCACACGAACGTGCGGCCGCCGATGACGACGCGCTGCCCGGCCGACTCGGCGGCGCCGCGGCCGCCCGCGCGACCCACGATCACGAGGGCCTCGTTCGGGGGCACGCGGCGGATGCGGCCGGCGATGAAGCCGAGGAGGCCGAGGAACGCGACGACGATCGCGAGGATGGCGCCGATCTGGATGATCTCGGGGGTCATGGGTCCTTCCGGTTCGGGTCGGTGGTGCGGGGGATGACGGATGTCGCGGTGCGACGCCCGAGGGTCAGGACTGGTCGGCGACGACCTTCACGCGGCTGCCCGCGTGGGCGATGACGCGCACGCGTGCGCCCTCGTCGATCGGGGAATCGGCGTAGGCGAGTCGGCGCTCGAGTTCGCCGGGGCCATCGAGGCTGACCTCGCCGCCGGCGGGGGAGATCGATGCGGTCGCCACGCCGGTGAGCCCGAGTGCCGAGGCCGGTTCGCCGTCGGAGGATCGCGCGAGGGAGCGCACGGTGAGGACGGCGACGACGTACGCGACGATCGCGAGCGCGCCGGCGACGACGTACGCCCAGACGAGCTGGAGCCCGCTGCTCGCGGTGAGTGCGCCGGCCGCTCCGAACACCGTCATGCCGATGGCCAGGGCCGTGCCCGAGATCGCGCCGTCGCCGATCTCGAAGTGATCGAGCACGTCGCCGATGACGAGCGAGATCAGGAGCAGGGCGAGGCCGAGGCCTCCGACGATGAGGAAGGGGAGCAGCACGGATGGCCTCTCTGCACGACGACGTCTCCGCCCGGGTCAAGCGGAGACCGCCCTCACCCTATCGGCGGGGCTCGGAGCAGCGCCACCGTCGCGCGTCACGGCTCTGCAACGGGTTCAGGATGCCGCCGCGGGGCGGACGAGCAGCGCGTCGACCGCGGCATCCCCTCGGATGACGCGCAGGAGGCGCACGACCTCGTCGGCGACGACAGGAGTGATGCCGCGGCACGGGATGCTGTAGGGCCCCAACGGCTCGAGCCCGCCGCCACGGATACGGATGACCTCCCAGCCGACCTCGCGCAGCGCCTCGTCCTTCTCGACATCGGAGCCCTCCTTGAGCCCTCGGTGGGCCCGCCCTGAGCGCCCCGGGTCGTCGTACTCGATCGCGACGCGCAGCTCGGCGACGAGGATGTCGGGCCAGACCTCCTGCCGGCCGTGGAACATGCGAGCGGTGCGCACGGCGTTCGCCCGGTGATGCAGCCGGATCCGCTCACCGAGCAGCACTCGCAGCCGTTGCTCGGTCATGGACGTGCCCACCCGCAAACCGTGCTTCATGAACGGCATGCCGGCCTCGCGCGCCGCGCCGGGAGCCGCAGCGTTGGCGCGGCACTTCGCGCAGCCCGTGCCGGTCAGCACGTCGACCACGCTCGCCCGGTACCGGTCGTGGCCGCGCACGCAGGTCCAGTCGTACTCGGCGCCGATGCGGGTCTCTGCGGCGAGCCGCCGACGCTGCGCGGGCGTCACCCGGCCGAGCAGCTCGCCGCGGCTGCGCTGCGTCTCGTGCACGAGCATGCAGACGGGGCACGCGCGCCGCAGGGCCACCGCGCCGGGGTCCTCGGCATCTGCGCCGTGCCCGCACCCGAACCTCACCGCGACCATGTCGCCCGCCGTCCTCGCATGACGACATGGTCGCGGATGCCACCGACACGGGATCGTGGACGGCACGATGCGCAGACGCCGCACGCGGCCGCGCGGACGCCGCGCGCCGGCGCGCGCGGACATGTCGGCGGCGCGGGGCAGAATCGAGCCGTGCGGATCGCGATCGCGACGACGGGCGCAGGGCGCGTGGAGTTCCTCGACCCGGACGGCGGGGTGCGCTCCGAGGTCGCCGTCCCGGACGCGCCGCGCGAGATCGCCCGGCTTGAGGCGACGGCGACTCCGCGATGGGTCTGGCGCGATACGCGGGAGTGGGCGCCGACGCTCCTGGCGGCGGGCATCCGGGTCGCGAGGTGCCACGACCTGCGCCTGTGCGGCGCGATCCTCGCCACGTCGACAACGACGGCCGCTGCCGGATCGATCGTGCGCGATCGACCCGCCTGGCTGCCCGAGGGCCCCGCCGAGGGCGGGGTCGACCTCGAGGCCGCGCCCGCGACATCCGTCGACCGGGGCCCCGCGCTGTTCGACTTCGACGTCGCCCCCGGCGTCGGAGCGGCGGCGCCGACGGCCGCCGAGCTCGTGGGCGAGCACGATCGCCAGGTCGCGCTGGCCGAGGCATCCGATCGACCGGCGGCGATGCGGCTCCTGCTCGCCGCCGAGTCGGCCGGGGCGCTCATCGCCGCGGAGCTGCACGCCGCCGGCCTGCCATGGCGGCGGGTCGTGCATGAGCGCGTCCTCGAGGCTGCGCTCGGGCCCCGTCCGACACTCGGGCGCAAGCCCGCCCGAATGGAGGAGCTCGCGGAGGTCGTGCGGAGCGAGCTGGGCGCACCGGCGCTCCGCCTCGACTCGCAGGCCGACCTGCTCCGCGCACTCCGCGCGGCGGGCATCGGCGTCGACTCCACGGCCAAGTGGGAGCTGCGCGAGCACGAGCATCCCGCCGTCGAACCGCTGCTGGCGTACAAGCGCCTCGCGCGCCTGCTCTCGGCGAACGGGTGGGGCTGGCTCGACGAGTGGATCGTCGACGGGCGGTTCCGCGCCGACTACGTCGCCGGCGGCACCGCCACCGGTCGCTGGGCGACGTCCGGCGGCGGCGCGCTGCAGCTGCCGAAGGCCGTGCGGGCGGCGGTCGTCGCCGACCCCGGCTGGAGCCTGGTGGTGGCGGATGCCTCGCAGCTCGAGCCCCGCATCCTCGCCGCGCTCGCACGGGATCCCGCGATGGCGGCGGCCGGGCGCGGCCGCGACATGTACCGGTCGATCGTCGACGCGGGGGTGGTGAGCACGCGCGACGAGGCCAAGGTCGCGCTGCTCGGTGCGATGTACGGCGCGACGACCGGCGACAGCGGCCGTCTCGTGCCGCAGCTCGCCCGCGCGTACCCGCGCGCCATGGCGCTCGTCGACCGGGCCGCGCGCGACGGCGAGGCGGGCCGGCAGGTGACCACGCTGCTCGGCCGATCGTCGCCGCTGCCGCCGCCGTCCTGGCATGCGGCGCAGGCCGCGGCGTCGCAACCCGATGCCACACCCGCCGACGAACGCCGGGCGCGGTCGTCCGCGCGCGACTGGGGCCGATTCACGCGCAACTTCGTGGTCCAGGGCACCGCGGCCGAGTGGGCGCTCTGCTGGCTCGCGGGCGTGCGGACTCGCCTCGCGGCCATGGGCGAGACGGGGGAGCCGGCCGTGGCGTCCGGGCCCGTCTTCCGGCGCGTGCCGCACCTCGTGTACTTCCTGCACGACGAACTGATCGTGCACGCGCCCGCCGAGCTCGTCGACGCGGTCGCCGACGCCGTCAGGGAGTCGGCCGCCGAAGCGGGGCGCCTGCTCTTCGGCGAGGCGCCGGTCGAGTTCCCGCTCGATCTCGCCGTGACCGAGAGCTACGCGTCGGCCGGGGCCTGATCGGCGGAAGCCGACGCCGGAGGCGAGGCCGCGGCGCGCGCCGGTCGTCGACCGCGACGCGGGCGTTCGGCGCTCGGCGCGAAGGCCGAACCGTCGAGGTCGGATGCCGCGACGCCGTCGAGCCATGCCAGCGCGGCGTCAGCGCGCGCGACCTCGGCGGCGGCGGCCGTCGCCGCGAGCGACGAGCGGGCATCGGGCACCCCGCTCCCATCGGGCCCGGCCCCCACCGAGGCATCCGCCGCATCGCGTCGCACCTGCCAGCGCGCGCGCTCGCCCGCGAGCACGGGCGCCGCATCGACGTCGGGCATCGAGACGGCGATGAGCACGCGGTCGACGCTCTCATGCCACGGGTCGGCGCCGGCGCCGTCCGTCCCGCCAAGCCAGGCATCCGCCGCTGCCCGCCCCGCACTCGTCAGCCGGTGCAGCGGGAGCCCGTCGTCCGTCGCACCGGCCGGTTCGACGAGGCCCTGCGTCGTCAGCCGGTCGAGCGTCGCGTACGTCTGGCCGACGTTCACCTCGCGCCGGCCCCCGGTGCGTGCGGCGAGGTCGCCGTGCAACTGGA
This sequence comes from Agromyces molybdatiresistens, assembly GCF_052748445.2. Taxonomy (NCBI): domain Bacteria; kingdom Bacillati; phylum Actinomycetota; class Actinomycetes; order Micrococcales; family Microbacteriaceae; genus Agromyces; species Agromyces molybdatiresistens. Next base: position 1,939,339 of record NZ_CM188258.1, read on the forward strand.
AACCGTACGCGGGTCCGTTCATGAGCAGCACCAGGAGCGCATCGCGGACGGCCACGTCGCCTCCTCACCGTCGATCGGAATCACTCACCGAGTAGGGAGTTTAGCGGGCCGAGCAGCCCCGCGCCGCGGATCGCCGCGGAACTCCCTTGTCAGGGCGCGGGATGCGGGGCATACTCGACCTGACGACTCGCTCGTCGCAACCGAACACGCCGCGCCATCGAGCACCGGTCCAGAGGTCGTAGGGGAAGACGCACCTCACGAGGAACGGAGCAGGAGATGGCGGAACAGGTCACGCGGGCCCAGCGCGCCGCGCGAGGCGTGCTGTTCGTGCACTCGTCGCCGCGGGCCGTCGGTCCGCATGTCGAGTGGGCGGTCGGCCGCGCACTCGGCACGCCCGTGAACTTCGAGTGGACCGAGCAGCCGGTGCTGCTCGGAGCCCTGCGAACCGAGTTCTCGTGGACGGGCGAGCCGGGCTCGGGCGCCCGCATCGCCTCGGCCCTGCGCGGGTGGGAGCAGCTGCGGTTCGAGGTGAGCGAGGACCCGGGACTCGGCACCGACGGCGCCCGCTGGATGCACACGCCGGAACTCGGCGTGTTCTACGCCCAGATCGACACGGCGGGCAACGTCGTGATCCCCGAGGATCGCATCCGCTACGCGATGGAGGTCGCGGCGTTCGACGCCGGCGAACTGCATCGCGAGTTGCGGCTCGCGCTCGGCCAGGCGTGGGACGACGAGCTCGAGCCGTTCCGGCATGCGAGCGACTTCGCCCCGGTCGTCTGGCTGCATCGCGTGGGCTGACGCGCACCGCACGGTGGCGTGACGCGTCGACCGGTCGACCGAGGTCCCGGAGGCGTACGAGCGAAACCGAGAGCGGTGGACTGGATCGGGCCCCGACGCCGTGAGGCGATCGGGGCCCGATGCATGCGACGGATGCCGCGGCATCCGCTCATCGTCAGACGGCGCGGAACGCGGCGACCGCGTTGTGCCCGCCGAACCCGAAGGAGTTGCTGATCGCGATGAGGTCGCCCTCGCCGAGCGGACGCGGCGAGGTCACCACGTCGAGCGGGATCTCGGGGTCCTGCTCGTCGAGGTTGATCGTCGGGGGAGCGGTGCGCTCGTGGAGCGCCATCACCGTGAAGATCGACTCGATCGCGCCGGCCCCGCCGAGCAGGTGCCCGGTCGACGCCTTGGTCGCGGTCACGGCGATGTCGTCGAGCGCGTCGCCGAACACCCGGCGGAGCGCGTTGTACTCGGCGATGTCGCCGACCGGCGTGCTCGTGGCGTGCGCGTTCACGTGGCGCACGTCGCCGAGGCTGGCCCCGGCGCCCTCGATCGCGGCCTTCATCGCTCGCGCCGCAGCGGACCCCTCGGGGTCGGGCGCGGTGATGTGGTAGGCGTCGCTCGTGATCGCCCCGCCGAGCAGCTCGGCGTAGATGCGCGCTCCGCGCGCCTTCGCGTGCTCCTCGGTCTCGAGCACCAGCGCTGCCGCGCCCTCGCCCATGACGAAGCCGTCACGGCCCACGTCGTACGGGCGCGACGCGATCGCCGGGTCGTCGTTCCGGCGCGAGAGCGCCTGCATCGACGAGAACGACGCGATGGTGACGGGGTGGATCGCAGCCTCGGAGCCGCCGGCGATGACGACGTCGGCGACGCCGTCCTGCAGGTGCTCCCACGCGTTGACGAGCGACTCGGTGCTCGACGCGCAGGCCGACACCACGGTGCGGATGCCCGCGCGTGCGTGCAGGTCCATGCCGACCGCGGCGCCGGGGCCGTTCGGCATCAGCATGGGCACGGTCATCGGCAGCACGCGCCGCGGGCCGCGTTCGCGCAGGGTGTCCCACGCGTCGAGCAGCGTCCAGACGCCGCCGATGCCGGTCGCCCAGTCGATGGCGAGCCGCTCGGGCGCGACCTCGGGTGCGCCGGCGTCGGCCCACGCCTCACGCCCGGCGATCAGGGCGAACTGGCTGGACGGGTCGAGTCGCTTGAGCTCGTGGCGCTCGAGCACGTCGGCGGGCTGCACCTTGGCCGACGCGGCGAAGGTCACGGGCAGGTCGTACTTCCCGACCCACTCCTGTTCGATGGTGCGCGCGCCGGAATCACCGGCGAGCAGGGCCTTCCAACTGTCACGGGCGGTGCCGCCGATCGGCGTGGTCGCACCGATGCCCGTGATCACGATCTTCTTGGTCATACGAAGTCACTCCGATGGGGCGATGGGAACGTCAGGCGATGGAACGGAACGGACGGGCCGGCAGGTGCCGGCCCGTCCGCACGTTCCTAGGCCTGCGCGTTGACGATGAAGTCGACGGCGTCGCCGACGGTCTTGAGGTTCTTGACCTCTTCGTCGGGGATCTTGACGTCGAACTTCTCCTCGGCGTTGACGACGATCGTCATCATCGAGATGGAGTCGATGTCGAGGTCGTCGGTGAACGACTTGTCCGCCTCGACCGTGTCGGTCGCGATGCCGGTCTCGTCGTTGATGAGCTCGGCCAGGCCGGCAAGCACTTCTTCGCGGGTCGATGCCATGGTTCTTCTCCTTGCAGGGGGTGTCTCGTATGACCGAGACACAGTCTAGATGGACGGGGGTCGGCGGCTCAGGGCAGAACCACCACTTGGGCGCCGAACACGAGTCCGGCGCCGAAGCCGATCTGGAGGGCGAGGCCCCCCGACAGCTCGGGGTGCTCCTCGAGCAGGCGGTGCATCGCGAGCGGGATGGACGCCGCCGACGTGTTGCCGGTCGTCGCGATGTCGCGGCCGATCACGACCGACTCGGGCAGCTTCAGCTGCTTGGCGAACTCGTCGATGATGCGCATGTTCGCCTGGTGGGGGATGAACGCGGCGAGGTCGTCGGAGGTGACGCCAGCGGCATCCAGCGCCTCCTTGGCGACCTTCGCCATGTCCCACACGGCCCACCGGAAGACCGTCTGGCCCTCCTGACGGAGCGTCGGCCACTCCGAGGCGCCGTCACGGAACTCGGTGAGCGTGTGGTTCATGCCCACTGCGCCGGCCTTCGAGCCGTCCGAACCCCAGATGGTCGGGGCGATGGCGGGCTCGTCGCTCGGGCCGACGACGACCGCGCCTGCACCGTCGCCGAGCAGGAACGAGATCGTGCGGTCGGTCGGGTCGACGACGTCGGAGAGCTTCTCGGCGCCGATGACGAGCGCGTAGTGCGCGGCCCCGGCGCGGATGAGCGCGTCGGCCTGGGCGACGGCGTAGGCGTATCCCGCGCACGCGGCGTTCATGTCGTACGCCGCCGCCGGGTTCGCGCCCACGCGGTCGGCGACGACCGCGGCGATCGACGGCGTCTGCTGCACGTTCGAGATGGTGGCGACGATCACCAGGTCGATCTGCTCGGGCGCGATGCCGGACCGCTCGATCGCCTCGCGCCCCGCGTCGGTCGCCAGGTCGACCGCGAGGACGTCGGCGCCGGCGCGCACGCGGGTGATGATCCCCGTGCGCTGCCGGATCCACTCGTCGGACGAGTCGATCGGCCCGACGAGGTCGTCGTTCGGCACGGCGTTCTCACCGCGCGCGGCACCCACCGAGTACAGGCGGGTGTAGGCGGGTCCGGTCGACTGGCTGAGCGTGGGGTGCGTCATGCGTTCTCTCGTGTCGTGGGTGCGGGGTTCAGGCGGCCTGCTCGAGGAGCTCGATCGCGGCGGGCAGGTCGTCGGGGGTCTTCACGGCGACCGTCGGCACGCCCTTCAGCGCGCGCTTGGCGAGGCCGACGAGCGCGCCCGCGGGCGCGAGTTCGATGATCCCGGTCACGCCGGCGTCGGCGAAGGACGCCATGCACGCGTCCCAGCGGACGGGCGAGGCGACCTGGCCGACGAGCAGGTCGACGAAGTCGGCCCCGGATGCCACGGTCGAACCGTCGCGGTTCGTCCAGAGCGTGAGCGCGGGATCGGCAGGGGAGAACGCGGACGCGACGGCGGCGAGGCGGTCGCGTGCGGGCTGCATGTAGCGGGTGTGGAAGGCGCCGGCCACCTGCAGGGGGATGACTCGTGCGCCCGCGGGGGGTTCGGCCTTCAGCTGCTCGAGTGCGTCGAGCGCGCCCGCGACGACGATCTGGCCGCCGCCGTTGAAGTTCGCGGGCTCGAGCCCGAGGGACTCGAGGCGCGAGAGCAGTTCGGCCTCGTCGGCGCCGATGACGGCGCTCATGCCCGTCGGGACCAGCGCCGCGGAGTCCGCCATCGCCCGACCCCGCTCACCGACGAAGCGCATGGCCTCGGCGTCGCCGAGGACGCCCGTCGCGGCGGCGGCGGTGATCTCGCCCACGGAGTGGCCGGCCACGCCGCCGACACGAGCGGCGCGGCCGTCGGCCGTGAGCGCGTCGAAGGCGAGGATCCCGGCCGCGACGATGAGCGGCTGCGCGATCGCGGTGTCGCGGATCGTGTCGGCGTCGCTCTCGGTGCCGTGCAGCGCGAGGTCGACGCCCGCGGCCTCGGAGAGGCCCGAGAGGCGGTCGGCGAACGCCGGCTCGGTGAGCCAGGGGGCGAGGAAGCCGGGGGTCTGGGAGCCCTGACCAGGGCAGACGACGACGATCACCGTCTCAGTCTGCCAATCCCGGCGGAGCGATGTGTGTGCACTCGCCACAAGGTATTCGCCGGACCCTTGTCTTGGCAGTACATGCCGGGGATCAGTTCGCGGGACGGCGGCGCGGCGCCGACTCATGGTCGCTCATCGACCCGATGATGAGCGCCGACTGCAGGATCAACGCCTCGCGGGCGCCCGTGGCATCCCAGCCGATCACGTCGGAGACGCGCTTCAGGCGGTAGCGCACCGTGTTCGGGTGGACGAAGAGCTCGCGCGCGGTCGCCTCGAGCGAGCGGCCGTTGTCGAGGTAGCTCCAGAGCGTCGTGAGCAGCTCGGTCGAGTGCGCCTGCAACGGGCGGTAGATGCGGTGCACGAGCGTCGCACGCGCGAGCGGGTCGCCCGCGAGCGCGCGCTCGGGCAACAGGTCGTCGGCGTGCACCGGGCGCGGCGCATGCCGCCACGACCGCGCCACCGCGAAGCCCGCGAGTGCCGCCTTGGCGCTCTTCGACGCGTCGACGAGGTTCGGCACCTCGTGGCCGAGCACGAGGTGCCCGGGCCCGAAGTTCGACTCGAGCTGCGTCGCGATCTCCATGAAGGACAGCGCGGGCGCGGTGCCGACCGACTCCTCGGATTCGGCGCCGCGCGGCTCCGCGCGGCCGATGACCACGACCAGGCGGTTGCCCTGGACACCGATCAGGACGTCGGCGTGCATGTGCCGGGCAGCACGGCGCACCTGGTCGACGTCGAAGAGCTTCGGAGCGGTGCCCACGAGCACCGCGACCTCGCCGTGCCCGTGCCAGCCGAGCGCCGCGATGCGGCTCGGGAGCTCGTCGTCGTACTCGCCCGAGAGGATCGAGTCGACCACGAGCGCCTCGAGGCGCGCGTCCCAGAGGCCGCGCGCCTCGGCGGCACGTGCGTAGACGTCGGCGGCGGCGAAGGCGATCTCGCGCGAGTAGAGCAGGATCGCCTCCCGCAGCGGCTCGCCGCCGTCCTTCACGCGCTCCTCGACGACCTCGACGGTCACGCGGATCAGCTGGAGCGTCTGCTGCAGGCTCACCGAGCGGAGCAGCTCCCGCGGCGCCGCGCCGAACACGTCCGCCGCGATCCACGGCGTCGACTTCGGGTCGTCGAACCAGGCGATGAACGACGAGATGCCCGCCTGGGCCACGAGGCCCACCGCCGAACGGCGGCTCGGCGGCATCTCGCCGTACCAGGGCAGCGTGTCCTCCAGGCGCTTCAGCGTCTGCGTGGACAACTCACCCGAGATGGTCCGCAACCACGCGAGCGTCTCCGCCTTGGTCCTGGGCTTCGCTGCCACCGTCTCGACGCCTGCTAGCTCTCGCCGCCGGCGTTGCCGGTCGTGCCCGCGTTGACGTCGTGGAGCCGGTACCGCTCGATCGCCTGCGCCGGCAGCGACCGGTCGACCTCGCCTCGCTCGGCGAGCATCTGCAGCGTCCGAACCACGACCGACGGTCCGTCGATCTTGAAGAAGCGACGCGCCGCCGGGCGCGTGTCCGAGAAGCCGAAGCCGTCGGCGCCGAGCGTTGCGTACTGGCCGGGGACGTACGGGCGGATCTGCTCCTGCACGGCGTGCATGTAGTCGGACACCGCGACGAACGGGCCACGCGCGCCTGCGAGCTTCTGCGTGAGGTAGGGCACGTGGCGGTCGGCCTCGGGGTGCAGGAAGTTGTGCTCGTCGGCGGCCAGGCCGTCGCGCGCGAGCTCGGACCAGCTGGTCACCGACCAGACGTCGGCCGAAACGCCCCAGTCCTGCGCGAGCAGGTGCTGGGCCTCGATGATCCACGGCACGGCGACGCCGGACGCGAGCAGCTGCGCCTTCGGCCCGTCGCCCGAACCCTCCGCGACGCGGTGGATGCCCTTGACGATGCCCTCGACGTCGACGCCCTCCGGCTCGGCCGGCTGCACGAGCGGCTCGTTGTAGACCGTCAGGTAGTACATGACGTTCGGGTCCTCGTGGTCGCCGCCGTACATGCGCTGCAGGCCCGACCGTACGATGTGGCCGGTCTCGTAGCCGTAGGCCGGGTCGTAGGAGACGACCGCGGGGTTCGTCGACGCCAGCAGCGGCGAGTGCCCGTCGGCGTGCTGCAGGCCCTCGCCCGTGAGCGTGGTGCGGCCGGCCGTCGCGCCGATGATGAAGCCGCGCGCCATCTGGTCGCCCGCCGCCCACATCGCGTCGCCCGTGCGCTGGAATCCGAACATCGAGTAGAAGACGTAGATCGGGATCAACGGCTCGCCCTGCGTGGAGTACGAGGTGCCGACGGCCGTGAACGCGGCCAGCGCGCCGGCCTCGTTGATGCCGACGTGCACGATCTGGCCCTGCGGGCTCTCCTTGTAGGCCAGGAGCAGTTCGCGGTCGACCGACGTGTAGTGCTGGCCCATCGGGTTGTAGATCTTCGCGTTCGGGAAGAACGCGTCCATGCCGAAGGTGCGCGCCTCGTCGGGGATGATCGGGACGATCCGGTTGCCGAAGTCCTTGGACCGCATGAGGTCCTTCAGGAGCCGGACGAACGCCATGGTCGTCGCGACCTCCTGCGTGCCCGACCCCTTCTTGGCGATCGCGTACGCCGAGTCGTCGGGCAGCGAGATGGCGGTGTGGTTCGTCCTCCGCTCCGGCAGGTAGCCGCCGAGCTCGCGGCGACGCTCGTGGAGGTACTGGATCGCCTCGTCGTCGTCACCGGGGTGGTAGTACGGCGGCAGGTACGGGTTCTCCTCGAGCTGCGCGTCGGAGATCGGGATGCGCATGGTGTCGCGGAACGTCTTGAGGTTGTCCAGCGTCATCTTCTTCATCTGGTGCGTCGCATTGCGACCCTCGAAGGCCGGACCGAGGCCGTAGCCCTTGATGGTCTTGGCGAGGATGACGGTGGGCTGGCCGGTGTGCTCGGTCGCCGCCTTGAACGCCGCGTACACCTTGCGGTAGTCGTGGCCGCCGCGCTTGAGGTTCCAGATCTGGTCGTCGGAGAGATCCTTGACCAGCTCGAGCGCCCGCGGGTCGCGGCCGAAGAAGTTCTCGCGCACGTACGCGCCGGACTCCGCCTTGTAGGTCTGGTAGTCGCCGTCGGGCGTGACGTTCATGAGGTTGCGCAGCGCGCCGTCCTGGTCGCGGGCGAGCAGGTCGTCCCACTCGCGGCCCCAGACGACCTTGATGACGTTCCAGCCTGCGCCGCGGAAGAAGCTCTCGAGCTCCTGGATGATCTTGCCGTTGCCGCGGACCGGACCGTCGAGGCGCTGCAGGTTGCAGTTGATGACGAAGGTCAGGTTGTCCAGGCCCTCGTTGGCGGCGACCTGGAGCTGGCCACGGCTCTCGACCTCGTCCATCTCGCCGTCGCCGAGGAAGGCCCAGACGTGCTGGTCGGAGGCGTCCTTGATGCCGCGGTTGGTGAGGTACTTGTTCGCCTGCGCCTGGTAGATCGCGTTGATCGGGCCGAGGCCCATGGACACGGTCGGGAACTGCCAGAACTCCGGCATGAGGCGCGGGTGCGGGTAGGACGAGAGGCCGTTCGGGGCGTGCGACTTCTCCTGGCGGAAGCCGTCGAGCTGGTCGGTGGAGAGCCGGCCCTCGAGGAATGCGCGCGCGTAGGTGCCGGGGGAGGCGTGGCCCTGGATGAAGATCTGGTCGCCGCCGCCCGGGTGGTCCTGGCCGCGGAAGAAGTGGTTGAAGCCCACCTCGTACAGCGCGGCCGACGACGCGTAGGTCGAGATGTGGCCGCCGACGCCGATGCCGGGGCGCTGCGCGCGGTGCACGAGCATCGCGGCGTTCCAGCGGATCCACGCCCGGTAGCGGCGCTCGATGTCCTCGTCGCCGGGGAACTCCGGCTCGTTCTCGGGCGCGATCGTGTTCAGGTAGTCCGTCGTCGGCACCATGGGGACGCCGAGGTGGAGCTCCTTCGAGCGCTTGAGCAGGCTGAGCATGATCTCACGCCCGCGCTGGTGGCCCTTCTCGGCGACGAGGGCGTCGAGGGACTCGGCCCACTCATTGGTCTCCTCCGGATCGGAGTCCATCGCCTCGACCGAGTACGGGTCCTGGTCGTTGACAGTCACACTCGACCTCTCTCTTCAGCAGATCGTGCCTCTGATCCATGCGTTGCGCACGACGAAGACCGGGTCACGGTCGGGGGCACCACGCCATCCTAGTGATTCTATGCCGCTGCATGACGGCCTAGGCTGGGGCGCGTCCGGTCAGCACCCGAGGGAGGCGCCGTGATCCTCGGTCCCGGGGCGGTCGCGCCCGACTTCGCACTGCCCGACCTGCACGGCGCCCCGCAGCGCCTTGCCGACCGGCGCGGCGTCCGCCCGGTGGTGCTCGCATTCGTGCCGTTCGCGTTCTCTCGCATCTGCACCCGGGAGCTGGCAGAGCTCGACGGCGCCCGGCCCGTGTTCGACGCCGCAGGGGCCGAGCTCCTCGTGGCCTCGGTCGACTCCAAGCACGCACTCAGGGCCTGGGCCGAGGAGCAGGGCGTCGGCCTCGCGCTCCTGTCCGACTTCTGGCCGCACGGCGCGACGGCACGCGCTTACGGCGCGTTCGACGAGCGCGCGGGGTACGCACGACGCGCCTCGTTCGCGATCGGCGCCGACGGCGTCATCCGCTCGTCGTTCGAGGCCGCTCCGGGTGAGGCGCGCCCGCTCGATGCGTACCGCGGGGCCCTCGACTCGCTCGGGTGAGGCGAGGGCGAGCGGATGCCGCGGGCTCGCGACGCTACGATCGGAGTACCGCTGCGCGCGGTGGGGGCCTTTAGCTCAGTTGGTAGAGCGCCACGCTTACACCGTGGATGTCGTCGGTTCGAGCCCGGCAGGGCCCACCCACGACGTCCCTCCGTTCCCGCGATCAGGCCGGGAGCACCCACGCGTCGTCGTCGATGATCGGCACGTCGCGGCCATCGGCCGCCACGCCTGTGATCGAGACCCCCGGACCGCCGACCACGACGTCGGTGTGCACCGCGGCCACGCGGTTCACCCCGGCCGACCCATCGCCGTCGGGCACGACCATCGGGAATCCCTGCCCCCACGCGATGTGCGAGCCGGCGTTCTCGTCGTAGAGCATGTCGTGGAAGAGGACGCCCGCGCGTCGAACGCGCGATGCGCCGTCGACGAGCGCGACCTCGCCGAGCCGGCGCGCGTTCGGGTCCGAGTCGAGCTGTGCGAGCACGGCGTCGAGCCCGCGGTCCGCGGTCGCGTCGACGATCCGGCCGCCCTCGAACGTGAGCTCGAGCCCGTCGACGAGCACCCCGGACGGCAACAGCAGGAACGGCCGGGTCGTCGCGATCGTGCCGTCCGCCCGCGTGGGATCGGGCGACGTGAACACCTCCTCGGTCGGGATGTTCGGGCTGTACTCCACCCCGGCGGAGGTCTGCATGGTCGCGGCCATCCATCGCCACTTCGGGTGGAGGCCGATCTCGAGGTCGGTGCCGGGACCTGTGTACCGCACGGCCGTGAGGTCGAGCGCGTCGACGGCGGCCGCACGCCGCCGCAGGCGGGCCGTATGGGCCAGCCACTCGGCGACCGGGTCGTCGGCGTCGAGACCGACCGCGGTGCCGACGGCCTGCCAGAGCCGGTCGAGGTCGGGCTCGCCGAACACCGCGCGCGCCCAGCCCGCGTTCGGCGCGGCCACGATGCACCATTGCAGCCCGCCGGCCATGAGGGCTGCGCGCTCGCGTCCGGCGAGCTCGACGGGGTTCGCCGCGACCGCTGCGGCGGAGTCGACGTCGTCCATCAGGTGCGGGTCGGGGTTGCCGGTGATCCGGAGGAACGCGAGACCCGGCTCCTCCAGGCGCTCGGCCGCGGCCCGGTCGCGAGGCGTGCCGGCCGCGAGCACGGGGCCGGCCCCGTGCACGATGCCCGACCGGCGGACGTGGTCGTCCTGGTACTCGACGTCGACGAATCCCGCACCGGCGTCGTAGGCCGCCTCGACGACGGCGCGGACGAGCGCGGCGTGCTCGACGAGCGCCCGGACGACGAGCGTCTGGCCCGGCTGCAGGTTGAGTCCGCCGCGGACCACGACGTCCGAGTAGCGGGCGAGGAGCTCCGGGGTCGTGAAGTCGGCCATGCGGCGGATGCTACTGACGCCCTGACGGGGCGGCAACCACGGTCGGGGTGGGCGGGCGGGTTCGGCGTAGGCTGGGGCGCGTGCCAGCCAGCCTCGCCGACGTCCTCTCGACCGTGGAGCGCCTGTGGCCCGCCTCCGGGGCCGAGCCGTGGGATGCGCCGGGCCTCGTGACCGGCGACCCGTCGCGCGAGGTGTCGCGCGTGCTGCTCTCCGTCGATGCGGTCTCGGCGACCGTCGAGGAGGCCGTGGCATCCGGTTCCGACCTGATGATCGCGCACCATCCGCTGCTGCTCCGCGGCGTCACCTCCATCGCCGAGGACCGCTACAAGGGCGCCCTGCTCGCGCGGCTGATCCGCGCCGACTGCGCCCTCGTGGGTGCGCACACGAACGCCGACATCGTCGAGATCGGGACGTCGGCGGTGCTCGCCGACCGGCTCGGCCTCGTCGACGCGGTGCCGATCGTGGCGAACGCGACGGATGCCGCGCGCGGCCTCGGACGCGTGGGGCGTCTCGCCGAACCGACGACGCTCGGCCGGCTCGCGCGCCGCCTCGCGGAGATCCTCCCGCCCACGGCGACGGGTGTGCGCGTCGCCGGCGGGTTCGACGACACCGTCGAGACCGTCGCCGTCTGCGGGGGAGCGGGCGACTCGCTGCTCGCGCACGAAGCCGTACGTGCCGCCGACGTCTACGTCACCGCCGACCTGCGCCATCACCCCGCCTCCGAGGCTCGCGAGCAGGCGGTGCTCGGGGGCGGTCCGGCGCTCGTCGATGTGTCGCACTGGGCGAGCGAATGGCTGTGGCTGGATGCCGCGGCTCGCGAGCTGCGCGACGCGCACCCCGAGCTCGAGGTCGTCGTCAGCGACCTCCGCACCGATCCGTGGGACTTCCAGGTCGTGCAGTGACCGCATCCGCGACGATCCCCCCGACACCCGTCAGCCCCGACCCGACCCCCACGAGGAGCACCACGTGAAGGCCAGCCCCGCCGACCAGGAGCAGCTGCTCCGTCTCCAGGCCATCGACACCCGGTTGCAGCAGCTCGCGCACCGGCTGCGCTCGCTGCCGCAGACGGCCGAGCTCGCCGCCCTCGGCGAGCGCGACACCGCCGTTCGGGGCCGACGGGCCGAAGCGTTCGGCGCGCTCGAGGATGCGCGCACCGAGCTCGGCCGGATCGAGTCCGACGTCGAGGTCGTCGAGAAGCGCATCGCCCGCGACGCGGATCGGCTGACGCACACGTCGTCGATGAAGGACGTCCAGGCGCTTGAGGCCGAGCTCGTGTCGCTCCGCAAGCGCCTGAGCGACCTCGAGGACGCCGAACTGGTCGTGATGGAGAAGGTCGAGGCGGCGGAGGGCCGCGTGGCCGAGATCGACCGCGAGCGTGCCGAGCTCGCCGAGTCGGCCGCGACGCTGGAGGCCGCGCGCGACGAGGCCGCGGGCGGGCTGGGGACCGAGCGCGAGCACGCCGAGCGCGACCGGGCGACCATCGCGGATACCCTGCCCGACGACCTCCTCCGCTTCTACGAGGACCGCCGGGTGCGCGGCGGCGGCATCGGCGCGGCGCTGCTGCGCCAGCGCACCTGCGGGGGCTGCACGATCACGCTCACGGGCTCCGACCTCGAGGCCGTGCGCCGCGCTGCCGAGGACGAGGTCGTGCAGTGCCCGGAGTGCGACCGGATCCTGGTCCGCACGGCCGAATCCGGCCTCTGAGCCGCGTCACGCGCGGCGCGCGGTAGCCTTGGAGGGCGAGCGGGTCGGCAAGACGGCCGCGTCGCCCGAGCGATCGGGCGCCGAGGAACGTCCGGGCTCCGCAGGGCAGGACGGTGGGTAACGCCCACCCGGGGTGACCCGCGAGACAGTGCCACAGAAAGCAGACCGCCACGGGCTCCGGCCCGCGGTAAGGGTGAAACGGTGGGGTAAGAGCCCACCAGCGGCCGCGGTGACGCGGTCGGCTCGGTAAACCTCGTCCGGAGCAAGGTCAGACAGGGAACCATGGGGCTGCCCGTCCCGTTCCCGGGTAGGCCGCTGGAGGGCTGCGGTGACGCAGCTCCGAGAGAGATGGCCGTCCAGCCGGTGTCGCGCAAGCGCCCGGTGAACAGAACCCGGCGTATCAGCCGGCCCGCTCGCCCCCGGTCCCCGCTCCGCGGTCGCGTGCGGCTCGCGCGGCAGGAGCGGCTCAGAACCTCGCGGCGAGCGCCGCGGCGCCGAGGATCCCCGCGTTGTTGCGGTGCACCGCGGGCACGATCGGGGTCGCCAGGTCGAGCATGGGCAGGAACTGCTCGTGGTGCTTCGACACGCCGCCGCCGACGACGAACAGGTCGGGGGAGAAGAGGAACTCGACGTGCGCGTAGTAGCGCTGCAGCCGCGCCGCCCAGGCCTCCCACGACAGGTTCTCGCGCTCCATGGCGGAGTACGCCGCACGCGACTCGGCGTCGTGCCCGTCGAGCTCGAGGTGGCCGAGCTCGGTGTTCGGCACGACCACTCCGTCGAAGATGAGCGCCGAGCCGATGCCGGTGCCGAGCGTGGTGAGGATCACGAGGCCGTCCTCGTCCTTCGCCGCGCCGAACCGCGCCTCGGCGTAGCCGGCGGCATCCGCGTCGTTGATGAAGTGGATCTCGCTCCGCAGTTCCTTCTCGAACAGGCGCTCGGCTTCGAGGCCGATCCACTCGTCGGAGACGTTCGCCGCGGAGAGGGTGCGGCCGTGCTTGACGATGGCGGGGAAGCACACGCCGAGCGGCAGCCCGGTGTGGCCGCGATCGGCGACCTCGGCGAGCAGTTCGGCGGTCGCCTGCAGGATGTCGTCCGGTCGGCCGCCGGGGGGCGTCCTGACCTTGATCCGCTCGGTGACGAGGTCCCCGGTGCCCAGGTCGACCACCGCGCCCTTGATGCCGGTGCCGCCGATGTCGATGCCGATCGCCCGTTCAGTCGCCATGGCGCCACGATACCGCGCGGTCGTCTCTCGCCCGGAGGCCGGCGGCTACGGCAGCGTGAGGATCTCGGCGCCCCGCTCGGTGACGACGAGGGTGTGCTCGAACTGGGCGGTGAGCGACCGGTCGCGGGTGACGACGGTCCAGTCGTCGGTCCAGAGGTCCCACTCGGTCGTCCCGAGCGTGAGCATCGGCTCGATCGTGAACACCATGCCGGTCTCGATCACCGTGGTCGCGTTCGGGTCGTCGAAGTGGGGGATCACGAGCCCCGTGTGGAACGCCCGGCCGACGCCGTGCCCGGTGTAGTCGCGCACGACGCCGTAGCCGAACCGCTTCGCGTACGACTCGATCGCACGCCCGATGACGTTCACCTGCCGGCCCGGGGCGACGGCGCGGATGCCGCGGGCGAGGGCCTCGCGCGTGCGCTCGACGAGCAGGCGCGCCTCCTCGTCGGCGTCGCCGACCAGGAAGGTCGCGTTGAGGTCGCCGTGCATGCCGTCGAGGTAGGCGGTCACGTCGAGGTTCACGAGGTCGCCGTCGGCGAGCACCGTGTCGTCGGGGATGCCGTGGCAGACGACCTCGTTGACCGACGTGCACGACGACTTGGGGAAGCCGCGGTAGCCGAGCGTCGACGGGTAGGCGCCGTGCGCGACGACGTACTCGTGCGCGATCCCGTCGAGCTCGTCGGTCGTGACCCCGGGACGGATGGCGGCGGCGGCGGCCTCGATCGCGCCCGCCGCGACCTTCCCGGCGGCGCGGATGCGCTGGATCTCGTCGGGGGAGTAGCGGTCGCCGCCGGTGTTCGGCGACGGCGCCGGCCGGCCGACGTACTCGGGTCGGGCGATCGAGGACGGCACGGCGCGCGTCGGCGACAGTCGGCCGGGGATCAGATGGCCGGCAGGGTCCTTGGGCATAGGATCAGCCTATGTCGAGGGACGTGGAGCATCAGTTCTGGTACAACCTCAACACCGGCGAGGTCGAGGAGGGTCTCGTCTCGCCGGCGGTCGAGCGGGTCGGTCCGTTCGAGACGCGCGCCGAGGCCGAGCAGGCGCTCGAGATCCTGCGTGCGAACAGCGCGAAGTGGGCCGAGGAGGAGGCCGCCGAGGAGTGAGCCGTCCGAACCTGCGAGAGCGCGTCAGTACGAGTGCTCGTCCGTCGGATAGGCGCCTGAGGCGACATCGTCCCGCCACGCGCGGGCGGCGTCGCCGAGGATGCCCGCCAGGTTCGCGTACTGCTTGACGAACCGCGGGATGCGCCCGGTGGTGAGCCCGGCCCAGTCCGTCCACACCAGCAGCTGGCCGTCGCAGTGCGGGCCGCCGCCGACGGAGATCGTCGGGATGTGCAGCAGCTCGGTGACCTGGCGCGCGGCGTCCGCCGGCACCATCTCGAGCACGACCGCGAACGCGCCCGCCTCCTGCACCGCCTCGGCGTCGGCGAGCAATTGCTTCACGCCCTCGCCCCGGCCCTGGATGATGTGACCGCCGAGGCCGTGCTCGCTCTGCGGCGTGTAGCCGATGTGCGCCATGACCGGGATGCCCGCGCCGACGATGCGGCGGATCTGCTTCTGGCTGCGTTCGCCGCCTTCGAGCTTCACCGCGTGGGCGCCGGCCTCCTTCATGAACCGGATGGCGGTGTGCAGCGCCTCGTCGGGGCCGTTCTCGTACGAGCCGAACGGCATGTCGGCGACCACGAAAGCGCGCTCGACGGCGCCTGCGACCGCCCGCGTGAGCGGGATCAGCTCGTCGACCGTGACCGGAAGGGTGGTCTCGTAGCCGAGGACGTTGTTGCCCGCCGAGTCGCCGACGAGGAGGAAGTCGATGCCGGCCTCGTCGAAGATGCGCGCGGTGAGCTGGTCGTAGCTCGTGAGCCCGGTGATCCTGATGCCGTCGCGCTTGGCGTTCTGGAAGTGCCGGGTGCGGACGCGCTTCGGGCCGCTCGTGGTGGTCGATGCACCGCCGTAGGGGTTCTCGGCCACGGGGGCCTCGGAGGGGGTCGCTGCGCCGTCGGATGCGTGGTCGGACATGGCGCCAGTCTCGCACAGCACCGGCGTCATCCGGACGGGACCGGGGAGCCCGACCGACTACGCTGAGAGCATCGAGGAAGGGTGTGCATGGACAAGCAGCGCGACTTCGTTCTCCGGACCATCGAGGAACGAGGAGTCAAGTTCGTCAGGCTCTGGTTCACGGACGTCGTCGGCACGCTGAAGTCGGTCGCGATCGCGCCGGCCGAGGTCGAGGGGGCCTTCACCGAGGGGATCGGCTTCGACGGCTCCGCCATCGAGGGCCTCAGCCGAACCTTCGAATCCGACCTGCTCGCGTTCCCCGACCCCACGACCTTCCAGACCCTGCCGTGGCGGGGCGACATCGATCCCACCGCGCGGATGTTCTGCGACATCACGACGCCCGACGGAGAACCGGCGGTCGCCGACCCGCGCAACGTGCTGAAGCGCACGCTCGCCCGCGCCGCCGATGCCGGGTTCACCTTCTACACGCACCCCGAGATCGAGTTCTACCTGCTCAAGTCCTCGAAGTACGGGCCGGAGGGACCGCAGCCGGTCGACTCGGCGGGCTACTTCGACAACGTGCCCGGCGGCACCGCGCACGACTTCCGACGCCGTTCCGTCCGCATGCTCGAGGACCTCGGCATCTCGGTCGAGTTCAGCCACCACGAGGCGGGACCGGGCCAGAACGAGATCGACCTCCGCTACGCGGACGCGCTCACCACGGCCGACAACATCATGACCTTCCGTACGGTCGTCAAGGAGGTCGCGATCGAGCAGGGCGTCTACGCGACGTTCATGCCGAAGCCGTTCTCCGACAAGCCCGGCTCGGGCATGCACACGCACCTCTCGCTCTTCGAGGGCGACGCGAACGCGTTCTACGAACCCGGCGCCCAGTACCAGCTCTCCAAGATCGGCCGGCAGTTCATCGCGGGCCTGCTCCGTCATGCGAACGAGATCTCGGCCGTCACCAACCAGTTCGTGAACTCCTACAAGCGCCTCTGGGGCGGCGACGAGGCCCCGAGCTTCATCTGCTGGGGCCACAACAACCGCTCGGCATTGGTGCGCGTGCCGCTGTACAAGCCCAACAAGGGGCAGAGCGCACGCGTCGAGTACCGCGCGATCGACTCCGCGGCGAACCCCTATCTCGCGTTCTCGCTGCTGCTCGCCGCGGGCCTCAAGGGCATCGAGGAGGGCTACGAGCTGCCGTCCGAGGCCGAGGACGACGTGTGGGCGCTGACCGACAGCGAGCGCCGCGCGCTCGGCTACCGGCCGCTGCCCGCGAGCCTCGACCACGCGATCGAGTACATGGAGACCTCCGAGCTCGTCGCCGACACGCTCGGCGAGCACGTCTTCAACTACGTGCTCGCGAACAAGCGCGCCGAGTGGCGCGACTACCGGACGCAGGTCACCCCGTTCGAGCTGCAGCGCAACCTCGAGATCCTCTGACGGTCGGCATCGGATGACGCGCACCGCCCCGACGCTCGGAGCGCTCGCGCGCGCCGGCTTCGACGACCTCGACCTCACGGCGACGCAGTCCACGGAACTCGCCGAGGCGGCCGCGACCGAGCCCGAAGCCCTGGTCGACGCGCTCGGCGCTGCCGCGGACCCCGACCAGGCGCTCGCCGAGCTCCTGCGGCTCCACGAGCGGGCGCCCGACGCGGTCGGAGCGATCCTGCAGGACCCACCCGCGCTCGACCGGGCGGCGCGGCTGCTCGGCGCCTCCCGAGGGTTCGCCGAGTTCTTCCTCCGGAACCCCGGCGAACTGGCGCTGTTCCACGAGCCGCCGGTGCCGCCGCCGTCCGCCCTGGAGGCTTCGAGCGAACTCGTCGAGGCCGTGGCATCCGTCGACGCGCCGACCGCGCAGCTGGCGGATGCCGGCGCCCGCTCCTTGCGCGTCCGGTACCGCCGAGCGCTCGCCGGTGTCGCGATCTGGGACCTGACCCGCACCGACGCCGTGGATGCGCTCGACACCGTCGCATCCGGCCTGGCCGACCTCGCGGGCGGCGCGATCGAGGCGGCACTGCACCTCGCGCGCCGACTCGCCGCACGCGGCGAGGGCGAGGCGGCCGCGCCCGGCCGGTTCCCTGCGCCGGAGGTCGACGCCACGCGGCTCGCCGTCATCGGCATGGGGAAGGCCGGCGCCCGCGAGCTCAACTACGTCAGCGACGTCGACGTCATCTTCGTGGCGGAGTCCGCCGACGAGGAGGTCGTCGCCACCTCACGCGCGATCGAGATCGCGACGCGGCTCGCGATGACGATGATGCGCGCGATCGGCGAGCCCGGGATCGAACCTCCCCTCTGGGAGGTCGACCCCAACCTCCGGCCGGAGGGCAAGGACGGGGCGCTCGTCCGAACGCTCGAATCGCACCTGCAGTACTACGACCGGTGGGCGAAGAGCTGGGAGTTCCAGGCCCTCCTGAAGGCCCGTCCGCTCGCCGGCGACGCCGACCTCGGCGCGCGCTACGCGGCGGGCGTCGCGCCGAAGGTCTGGTCGAGCTCGTCGCGCGAGGGGTTCGTCGAGTCGGTCCAGCGCATGCGAGAGCGCGTCACCGACCACATCCCGTCCGACGAGGTCGACGTTCAGCTGAAGCTCGGCCCGGGCGGCCTCCGCGACATCGAGTTCACCGTGCAGCTGCTCCAGCTGGTGCACGGCGCATCCGACGACCTGATCCACCAGGCCGGCACGCTGCCCGCCCTCGCGGCGCTCGCCGAGCACGGCTACGTCGGCCGCGAGGAGGCCGCCGAGTTCTCGCGCGACTACCGGGTGCTGCGGGTGCTCGAGCACCGTCTGCAGCTCGCACGGCTCCGCCGCACGCACCTCATGCCGCGCGACGACGCCGAGCGCCGCGTCCTCGCCCGCGCCTCAGGGCTCGCGCGCACCGCCGACGAGCTCACGGCGGCCTGGCAGGCGACTCGTCGTCGCGTTCGCGGGCTGCACGAGCGCCTCTTCTACCGGCCCCTCCTCTCGGCGGTCGCCGCGCTGCCCGCCGACGGCCTCGAGCTCACGAGCGAGCAGGCCGAGGCACGGCTCGCCGCGATCGGCTTCACCGACCCCCGGGGCGCGCTCGCGCACATCGCTGCGCTGACGGCCGGGGTCTCCCGTCGGGCGACGATCCAGCGGCACCTGATGCCGGTGCTGATCTCCTGGTTCGCCGGCGGCGCCGACCCCGACTACGGCCTGCTCGCGTTCCGCCGCATCAGCGACGGGCTCGGCACCACGCACTGGTACCTTCGCCTGCTCCGGGACTCCTCGGACGCCGCGCTGCGGCTCACGCGCGTGCTCTCCGGCTCCCGCTTCGCGGGAGAGCTCCTCGAGCGGATCCCCGAGGCGGTCGCGTGGCTGGAGGACCTCGACGAGCTCCGACCCCGACAGCTGTCCTCGCTCCGCGACGAGGGCGATGCGGTGCTCGCCCGGCACGGCGAGCCGGATGCCGCGGCGAAGGTCCTGCGGGCGATGCGACGCCGTGAGGTGCTCCGGTTGGCACTGGCCGCCATCCTCGACGTCTGCACCGTCGAGGAGCTCGGCCATGGTCTGAGCGACGTCGTGGAGGCCCACCTCGAGTCGCTGCTCCGCGCCATCCGCCGCGGCGACGACGGCATCGAGTTCGCCGTCATCGGCATGGGCCGGTTCGGGGGCCGCGAACTCGGCCTGGGCTCCGATACCGACATCCTCTACGTCTACCGACCGACCACCGCCGAACCGGATGCCGCGCACACGCGTGCACTGAAGATCGTGTCCGAGCTCGTCCGCACGAGCGAGGACGCGCGACTGCCGTTCGAGCTCGACGCCGGTCTCCGGCCCGAAGGTCGCAACGGCGTCGTCGCGCGATCGCTCGACGCGTACCGGGCGTACTACGCCCGCTGGTCGCTCACCTGGGAGGCGCAGGCGCTGCTCAGGGCGCGTGGGGTCGCGGGCGACCTTGCGCTCATCGACGACTTCACCGAGCTCGCCGACAGCGTGCGGTATCCGAGCGGCATCGCCGACCAGGAGGTCCGCGAGGTCAAGCGCATCAAGGCGCGCGTCGAGAACGAGCGCCTTCCGCAGGGCGCCGATCCGACGCGCCACCTGAAGCTCGGCCGGGGATCGCTGAGCGACGTCGAGTGGTTCGTCCAGCTGATCCAGCTCGAGCACGCCGCGCGCGTCCCGGAGCTGCGGACCACGTCGACGCTCGACGCCCTCGCCGCATCCGTCGACGCGCGACTCGTCACCGCCGACGACGCGGAGACGCTCAGGGCGGCATGGATGCTCGCGTCGCGCGCCCGCTCGGCCCTCACCCTCTGGCTCGACCGGACCACCGACGTGCTTCCGGTGGAGCGCACCCAGCTGGAGGGCGTCGCCCGCATCATGGGCTACCCGCCCGGCTCAGCGACGGCGCTCGAACACGACTACCTCGCCGTCACGCGCCGCGCGCGTGCCGTGTTCGAACGCGGGTTCTACGGCGTCGAACCGCGGCGCGAGCCGACCATCGGCTGACGCACCACGGGTCGCCCCGGCGCCCGTCCCACCCCGCCCCGCGTCGACGAGCGGCGGTCGCCGGGAACGACACGAGGGCCCGTGCCGCGATCGCGGCACGGGCCCTCGGCTCTCTGGGGGGATGGGGGAGAGAGATCAGACGCCGTAGTACAGCTCGTACTCGAAGGGGTGCGGACGCTGGGCCAGCGGCTTCAGCTCCTTCTCGCGCTTGTAGTCGATCCAGGTCTCGATGAGCTCCTTGGTGAACACGCCGCCCTCGAGGAGGAAGTCGTGGTCGGCCTCGAGCGCGTCGAGCACGGCGTCGAGCGAACCCGGCACCTGCGGGATGGCCTTGGCCTCCTCGGGCGGGAGCTCGTAGAGGTCCTTGTCGACCGGCTCGTGCGGCTCGATGCGGTTCTTGATGCCGTCGAGGCCCGCCATGAGCTGCGCCGCGAACGCGAGGTACGGGTTGCCCGAGGCATCCGGCGCACGGAACTCGATGCGCTTGGCCTTGGGGTTCGTGCCCGTGATCGGGATGCGGATCGCCGCGGAA
The DNA here is from genome assembly GCF_052748445.2 of Agromyces molybdatiresistens. Lineage (NCBI taxonomy): Bacteria > Bacillati > Actinomycetota > Actinomycetes > Micrococcales > Microbacteriaceae > Agromyces > Agromyces molybdatiresistens. The sequence continues at coordinate 1,959,862 of NZ_CM188258.1, forward strand.
CGGTTGCCCGCCGAGTACACGAGGTTGACCGGTGCCTCGAAGCCCGGGACGAGGCGGTGGTACGAGTTCACCGTCGGGTTGGTGAACGCGAGGATCGCCGGGGCGTGCTTCAGGATGCCGCCGATGTACCAGCGCGCGACGTCGGAGAGCCCGCCGTAGCCCGCCTCGTCGTAGAACAGCGGCTTTCCGTCGTTCCAGAGCGACTGGTGGGTGTGCATGCCCGAGCCGTTGTCGCCGAAGAGCGGCTTCGGCATGAACGTGGCGGTCTTGCCCCATTCGTTCGCCGTGTTCTTGACGATGTACTTGAACTTCAGGATGTCGTCGGCCGCGTGGACCATCGTGTCGAACTTGTAGTTGATCTCGCCCTGGCCGGCGGTCCCGACCTCGTGGTGCGAACGCTCGACCTCGAGGCCCGCCTCGATGAGCTTGAGCACGATGTCGTCGCGGAGGTCGGCGTGCTGGTCGACCGGCGAGACGGGGAAGTAGCCGCCCTTGTACGCGGTCTTGTTGGCGAGGTTGCCGCCCTCCTCCTCGCGGCCGGAGTTCCACGCGCCCTCGCTGGAGTCGACCGAGAAGAAGCTGGAGTTCTGCTTCACCTCGTAGCGCACGTCGTCGAAGATGTAGAACTCGGCCTCGGGGGCGAAGAACGCGGTGTCGGCGATGCCGGTCGAGGCGAGGTACTTCTCCGCCTTCTTCGCGACCTGGCGCGGGTCCTTGCCGTAGATCTCGCCGTTGCGCGGGTTGTAGATGTCGAAGACCATGATCAGCGTCCGCTCGGCGCGGAAGGGGTCGACGTAGGCCGTGGAGACATCCGGGATCAGCTGCATGTCGGACTCGTGGATCGACGCGAAGCCGCGGATCGAGGAGCCGTCGAACAGCTGGCCGACGGTGAAGAAGTCCTCGTCGACGGTGGCGGCCGGGATGTTGAAGTGCTGCTGCACGCCCGGGAGGTCGGTGAAGCGGATGTCGAGGAACTTGACGTCCGTCTCCTTGATGAACTTGAGGACTTCGGAAGAATCACTGAACATGTGACGGTGCTCCAAGGGAAGGTTGGGGGCGAGGACGCAGTCGTTCGACCGGTTGCGACGTTATCCGGGTGGGGTTTCCCTGCCGTGTCACTAATGTTTCGACCGTGTTACACGACGGCCGATCGGTAGACTCGTCCGGTGCCAGACCCCGCGAGCCCGACCGGCGACATCCCTCCCAGCACCTATCCGGGCGAGCGGCTCGGACTTCCGGAGGAGGGCGTCGGCTCCGTCGGGCGAGTCGGTCGGCGGATCGCGGCACTCCTCGTCGACTGGGCGCTCGCGAACGTCATCGCCCTGCTCGTGGGGCCGTACGCGACCAACGCGCACTCCTGGGCGACCCTGGGGATCTTCGCGCTCATGCAGGTGCTCTTCATCCCGACGATCGGCGGCAGCGTCGGGCACCGGCTCCTCGGCATGCGCGTCGTGCCGATCCGCGGGGGATGGGTCGGGTTCTGGCGACCGGTCGTCCGCACGCTGCTGCTGGTGGTCGTCGTCCCCGCGCTCGTCTGGGACTCGGACCAGCGCGGCTTCCACGACAAGGTCGCAGGCACGGTCCTGATCCGCGCCTGACGCCGAGCCGGGTCGCGCCGCGCAGCCGGGCACCACGCCCGCCGGTCGTAGGCCTCGGGTGCGCACCCGACGGAGCGCGCCCGGACACGGCTGCGGCATCCGCTCCGGTCGAGCAGATGCCGCAGGGAGCCGTCGCGGGTCAGCGCATGCGACCGCGCTGCGGGCGCACCCGCATGGGGTCGATGCCCTTCGGGATGGGCAGCGGCGCCTGGAGCGAGTTGAGGCGGTTCGTCACGGCGAGCACCTCGGGCTTCGTGAGCGAGCGCTTGGTCTTGCGAAGGGTCGCGGCCAGACGGTGCAGCTCGACCGAGCCCTCCTCGTGGCCGACCGACAGGGTCGTCACCGGGACGTTCGGGAGTACGCGCGAGACCTTGCGCTTCTCATCGTCGAGCATGCGCTGGGTTCGCGAGCGCGGACCCTCGCTGATCAACACGACGCCGCCGCGGCCGACGGCGCGGTAGACGGCATCCTGCGTCTTGCCGTTCACGGCCACGGGCATCTCGTTGCCCACCCAGTTCCCGCGCAGGCCGCTGCGGAGCACGGCGCCGACCGCGCCGGGCTGACCGTCGATCTGCGAATAGGCGGCGCGTTCGGCACGACGGCCGAGGATGACGAGGGCGATGAGGAGGCCGGCGAGGACGCCGGCGATGACCCACAGCGCGATCGTGAAGCCGTTGCCGCCGCTCAGCCAGAGCGCGAGACCGAGCCCGACGGCGACGGGTGCGAGGAAGCCGAGGAGCATGAGCCACTGGGCGCTGGAGTCGTAGCGGCGGGTCATCTGGAAGACCTGCCACATCTGCTTCATGCGGCCGGGCTCCTTCGGGGGCTTGGGAGCGGACCCGGCGTCCTTGGTGCGTGCCATGCGTCAAGGATACCGGCGGCGAGGGCGCCGTCCGGACCGCGAGTCGCGGCATCCGGACGGCCCCTCGTCACCGGCCGTTGGGCGGTGGTTCAGCCGACCGCCTGGGCGAATCCGAGCGACGCGTCGGCGAGGTGGGCGAGCTCCGACGGGAGTTCGCGGCCCTTCGCGTGCATCGACTGCGCCCACAGCCGCCCCGCACGATAGGACGATCGCACGAGGGGCCCCGCCAGGACGCCGAGGAAGCCGATCTCCTCCGCCTCGGCCTTGAGCTCGACGAACTCCTCCGGACGCACCCAGCGTGCGACCGGAAGGTGACGCGGGCTCGGTCGGAGGTACTGCGTGATCGTGATGATGTCGGTGCCCGCGTCGTGGAGATCGTGGAGGGCCTGCGAGACCTCGGCGCGCTCCTCGCCCATGCCGAGGATGAGATTCGACTTCGTGATCAGGCCCGCGTCGCGGCCCTGCGTGATCACGTCGAGCGAACGCTCGTAGCGGAACGCCGGACGGATGCGCTTGAAGATGCGCGGGACCGTCTCGACGTTGTGCGCGAAGACCTCGGGCCGCGCTGAGAACACCTCGCCGAGCAGGTCCGGCTCACCCGAGAAGTCCGGAACGAGGATCTCGACCCCGGTGCTCGGGGACTGCCCGTGGATCTGGCGGATCGTCTCGGCGTACAGCCACGCGCCCTGGTCGGGCAGATCGTCGCGTGCGACGCCCGTCACGGTCGAGTACCGCAGCTGCATCCGCACCACCGACTCGGCGACGCGCCGCGGCTCGTCGACGTCGTAGTCCGCCGGCTTTCCGGTGTCGATCTGGCAGAAGTCGCACCGCCGCGTGCACTGCGAACCGCCGATGAGGAAGGTCGCCTCGCGGTCCTCCCAGCACTCGTAGATGTTCGGGCAGCCCGCCTCCTGGCAGACCGTGTGCAGGTCCTCGCCCTTCACCAGCTGCTGGAGCTGGCGGTACTCGGGCCCCATCTTCGCGCGGGTCTTGATCCATTCGGGCTTGCGCTCGATCGGGGTCTCGGCGTTGCGGACCTCGAGGCGCAGCATCCGGCGGCCGGCGGGATCCGCGCTCATGCTGCCACCGCCGACGCGAACTCGGCGTCGAGCGCGGCGCGCACCGTGCCGGCGACGTCGGCCGGGCCGACCGTCCGTCCGAGCACGCGCGACATCGTCGTGACGCCGGCGTCGCGGATTCCGCAGGCGACGATCTTCCCGTAGGGCTCGAGGGAGTTCGAGCAGTTCAGCGCGAAGCCGTGCATGGTCACGCCCTCGGCGACGCGGATGCCGATCGCCGCGATCTTCTCCTCGACGCCGTCGCGGACGATCCAGACCCCCGAGCGCCCGTCGACGCGGGTGCCGTCGATGCCGTGCGTCCGGAGGACGTCGATCAGGACGCTCTCGAGCCGGCGGACGTACCCGACGACGTCGATGGGTTCGGCGAGGCGCAGGATCGGGTATCCGACGAGCTGGCCGGGACCGTGCCAGGTGATCTTCCCGCCCCGATCGACGTCGACGACGGGCGTACCGTCGGTCGGACGTTCGTCGGGGGCGGTCCGCTTGCCGGCGGTGTAGACCGGCTCGTGTTCGAGGAGGATGACGGTGTCCGGTCGCTGACCGGAGACCACCGCCTGATGGACGGCGCGCTGGAGGGAGAGGCCCTCGCTGTACGGCACGGAGTTGGCGCTTAGCCCCGTGTCGACGTAGTCGAGCATGGGGACCAGTCTAGGCGGGGTCCCGTCCTCCACCGTCCGACTCCGCGTGCGGCCGTCCACCGGGTGACGAGCACCCGGTGGGCAGGAGCGTCCGGTCCGCGAGCATCGCGGGCATGGCCATCCGGTTCCGCCGCCGCGCTTCCCCCGCTCCGGTCCTCGTCGACTCCGGTCCGGCGCGAGGGGAGGTGCCCGCCGCGGAGGCCGTGCTCGGCGGATACCGGCTCCTGCGCCGGCTCGCGTCGGGCGAACGTGCGGACGTGCACCTCGCGGTCGCCCGACAGGCGCCGAATCCCTCGCCCGACCTGCCCGACCCGGAGCCCGCGCTGGTGGTCCTCCGCACCTACGACCTCGCCGCCGACGACGCGGCGATCGCGGTCGAGATCGACGCGATGGAGCACGACCCGACGGGCACCCTGCCGAGGCTCGTCGACGTCGCGACCCTCCCGGACGGTCGGGCGTGCGTCGTCGTCGAGCGCCTCGGGGGCCGGTCGCTCGCGTCCGTCCTGGCCGAGGGGCCGCTGTCGGCGGGCCAGGTCGTCACCGCGGCCGCGCCACTCGTCGTCGCCGTGCGCGAACTGGCCCGCCGCGGGCTCGTGCACTCGCGCCTCGCGTCCTCCGACGTCCTCGTCGACGACACCGGTCGCCCGCGGCTCATCGGCCTCGGCGCGCTTCGCCGGACGGATGCCACGGTGCCCGCGACCGAACGGGTCGAGCGGTCGCGGGCGGCGCACGGCGCCCTGATCGCCCTGCTCGACGAGCTCGCCGGTGCCTCCGCGGCGCCGAGCCGCTTCGCCGAGGTGGTCGCCCTCACGCGCGGGATGCTGCTCGCGCGCCCGTTCGTTCCCGATCACGGGGCCGTCGAGCGTGCGCTGTTCGCCGCAGCCGAGCCGACCCCCCTCATCGGCGCATCGCGCACGACGAGGGCTGCCGGACCGGTGCCCTCCCGGGTGGCGACCGGCAATCCCGTCGGCGGAGGTGCCGGTCGGGATGCGGTCGCCCTCCCACCTCACCGGACGGCGCCACCGGCGGGTTCGCCCGGTTCGCCCGCGCCGACCGGGTCGATGTCGGCGGACGCGCCCGCGGCGATGCCGGCCGGGACGGGCGCGTACCGGCTCGCCGAGTTGGCGCAACTGCCGGGGATCGTGGACGGGCTCGCCGGAACACTCGACGCCGGCCCCGTGGCGACCCTGCGTCGCCGGTGGCGCGACTGGGCCGGCGGTCGCCGGACCGTGCTTGCGACCGGCGGCCTCGTGGGTGCGGGAGCGCTCGTGCTCCTGCTGACCGCGGTGCCGCCCGCCACGGCAGGCGTGGGCTCGGCCGATGCGCCGGGTGAGCAGGTCGCCGTCGGTGCTGCCGGCAGGGAGCCGTCGTCGGGGTCCTCGGAGGCCCCTGCTGCGCCGAGCGCGCCCGGGCCCGACGGCGAACCGAGCAGGGCGAACGGCGGAGTCGAGCCGGGCGATGAGACGGAGCGGGTGGACCCGGTCGAGGCGGCGTCCGCCCTGCTCGAGGTCAGGGCGGGCTGCCTGGCGAGCCGGGACCTCGCGTGCGTCGCGGCCTACGCGCAGCCGGGTTCGCCGATCGAGGCGCGAGACCTCGCGTCGATGGCGTCCGAGACCGCGGGGAACACCCCGCAGGCCGACCTGGCTGCGATCGCGGTCGCGGCCGACCTCGGTGACGCCGTGGTCCTCAGTGTTCCGGGAGCGGACGGACGCGAACCGGCCTCGCTCCTCATGATGCGGAGCGAGGCCGGCTGGCGTCTGCGTGAGTGGTTCGATTAGATGCCGAGGTCGCCCTCGAAGTCGCCCTCCTCGAGGCGGGCCTTGACCGCGGTGAGGAAGCGCGCCGCGTCGGCACCGTCGATGATGCGGTGGTCGTACGAGAGCGCGAGGTAGACCATCGAGCGGATCGCGATCGCGTCGGAGCCGTCCTCCGAGATCACGACCGGGCGCTTCACGACGACGCCGGTGCCGAGGATCGCGGTCTGCGGCAGGAACACGACGGGCGTGTCGAACAGCGCGCCGCGCGAACCGGTGTTGGTCAACGTGAACGTGCCGCCGGCGAGCTCGTCCGGCTTGAGCTGGTTGTTGCGCGTGCGCTCGGCCAGGTCGGCGATCTGCCCGGCGAGGCCGGCGATGTCGAGCTCGCCCGCATCGCGCACCACCGGGGTGAGCAGGCCGCGCTCGGTGTCGACCGCGATGCTCAGATTCTCGCGCTCCGGGTAGACGATGGCGTCGCCGTCGACCGTGGAGTTGATGATCGGGTAGGCGCGAAGCGCCTCGACGGCGGCGAGGGCGAAGAACGGGAGGAACGAGAGCTTCGTCCCGGTCTTCTCCTGGAACGCGCCCTTGACGCGGTCGCGCAGGCGGGCGACGCGCGTGACGTCGACCTCGACGACCGACGTGAGCTGGGCCGTCGACTGCATGGAGACGACGGCACGCTCGGCGACGACCTTGCGCAGGCGCGTCATCGGCTGCGTCGTACCGCGAAGCGGCGAGGTCTCGAGCGGCTGGCGCTCGGCCTTCGCGGCGGGCGCCTCGGCCGAGGCCGCAGGTGCGCCGGCCGACATCACGTCCTGCTTGCGGATGCGGCCACCGACGCCGGTGCCGGTGACCGACGCGAGGTCGACGCCCTGCTCGTTCGCGAGCTTGCGGACGATCGGGGTCACGTAGCCGGACGTGCCGGCGTGCGCGCCACCGCCCGACGCGGGGGGAGCGGCCTGGGCGGGCTGCTGCGCCGCGGGAGCTTCCGGTGCGGCAGCGGGCGCCGCCTGCGGCTCCGGTGCGGCCTGAGGCGCGGGTGCGGCCTGAGGCGCGGGCGCCGCCTGCGGCTCCGGTGCGGCCTGAGGCGCGGGTGCGGCCTGAGGCGCGGCCTCCTGAGCCGGCGCCGCCGGGGCAGCTTCGGCGGCTGGGGCCGGAGCCTGCGTCGCAGCCGGAGCGGGCGCCTCCTGCGCCGGGGCGGGGGCCTCCTGCGCGGGCGCTGCCTGCGGTGCCTCGGCAGCGGGGGTCTCCTGCGCCGGGGCCGGAGCTTCCTGCGCCGGAGCCGGAGCCTCCTGCGCCGGGGCGGCCTGCGGCGCCTCGGCACCCGAGCCGTCGCCGATCGTGACGAGCGCGGTGCCGACCTCGACGGTCTCGTCCTCCTGGACGAGGATCGCCTCGATGACGCCCGCGACGGGCGACGGGATCTCGGTGTCGACCTTGTCGGTCGACACCTCGAGCAGCGGCTCGTCGACCTCGACCCGATCTCCCACGTTCTTCAGCCAGCGGGTGACCGTGCCCTCGGTGACACTCTCGCCGAGTGCCGGGAGGCTGACGGATTCGCTCATTCGCTTGTCTCCTTCACAGCGTGTGACGCGTTCTAGCTTATTGCAGTCGTGTTTCGGCGCGACGGGCTCAGAGCGCGTGGAGCGGCTTGCCCGCGAGCTTGAGGAACGCCTCGCCGAGCGCTTCGTTCTGCGTCGGGTGCGCGTGGATCAACGGCGCGATGTCCTCGGGGTAGGCCTCCCAGTTCACCGCCAGCTGTGCCTCGCCGATCAGCTCGCCGACGCGGGCGCCGATCATGTGCACCCCGACCACGGGGCCGTCGTTGACGCGGACCACCTTGATCGACCCGCTCGTCTCGAGGATGTGGCTCTTGCCGTTGCCCGCGAGGTTGTACTCGTACGACGAGACCTGGTCGGCGCCGTACTTCTCGGCCGCGCGGGACTCGGTGTAGCCGATCGAGGCGACCTCGGGCTCGCAGTAGGTCACCTTCGGGATGTTGACGTCCTCGACGATGATCGGGTTCAGGCCCGCGATCTCCTCGGCCACGAAGATGCCCTGCTGGAAGCCGCGGTGGGCGAGCTGCAGGCCGGGGACGATGTCGCCGACGGCGTAGACGCCGGGCACGCTGGTCTCGAGGCGCTCGTTCGTGATCACGAAGCCGCGGTCGATCGTGACGCCCGCCTCCTCGTAGCCGAGGTTCTGCGTGACCGGGCCGCGACCGACGGCGACCAGCAGCAGCTCGGCCTCGACCGTGTCGCCGTTCTCGAGCGTGATGACGACGCCGTCGTCGTGCTGCGTGACGCCCTGGAAGCGGACGCCGAGCTTGTAGTCGATGCCGCGCTTGCGGAAGGCGCGCTCGAGCTGCTTCGAGATCGACTCCTCCTCGTTCGGCACGAGATGGGGGAGCGCCTCGATGATCGTCACGTCGGAGCCGAAGGAGCGCCAGACGCTCGCGAACTCGACGCCGATCACGCCGCCGCCGAGGATCGCGACCTTCTTCGGGACGAAGTCGAGCTCGAGCGCCTGCTCGCTCGTGATGACCCGGCCGCCGAGCTCGAGTCCGGGCAGCGTGCGCGAGTACGAGCCGGTGGCCAGCACCACGTTCTTGCCGACGAGGCGCTGCTCGCCGACCACGACGGTGTTCGCCCCGTCGAGTCGGCCCTCACCCTCGACGACGGTGATGCCGCGTGCCTTGATGAGACCCTGCAGGCCCTTGAACTTGCTCGAGACGATGCCCTCGCGGTAGCGGGTCACCGCGGCGACGTCGATGCCCTCGAACGTCGAGCGCACGCCGAACTTCGCCGACTCCTTCGAGCTGTCCGCGACCTCGGCCGCGTGCAGCAACGCCTTCGTCGGGATGCATCCGCGGTGCAGGCACGTCCCGCCGAGCTTGTCCTTCTCGACGAGGGCCACGCTGAGGCCGAGCTGGACGGCGCGCAGCGCCGCTGCGTACCCTCCACTGCCGCCTCCGAGGATGACGAGGTCAAAGTTCTGCTCGGACAAACGGATCTCCCTTGCGCATCGGATCTGCGGCGCGAGTCACCCGGTTTCGTGGCCGGGGAACGTCTGGGGCGAGGATCGCCCCAGACGACCTTACTACTTGGCGGAGGCGCGCTCGCCCAGCGCGATGAGGGTCCGGACGGCGGCCCCCGTGCCGCCTGCGCCGGTGAATCCCCAAGGCCCCGCGGTGTTGTACGACGGCCCCGCGATGTCGAGGTGCGCCCACGGAATGCGCGGTGCGTCCTCGCCCTCGCGGCGGCCGACGAACTGCTGCAGGAAGACCCCGGCGAGGAGCATCCCGGGCACCACGGTGCCGAGCTTCGTGTTCGCGAGGTCGGCGACGTCGGACTTCAGCAGGGGCAGGAGGTCCTCGGGCAGCGGCATCGGCCAGGTCGGTTCGCCGGCGGCGTCGGCGGCGGCGCGCACGCGCTCGACGAGGTCGCCGTCGCCCATGAGCCCGGTGATCCGGTTCCCGAGCGCGACGACCTGGGCCCCGGTGAGCGTCGCGACGTCGATGATCGCGTCGGGCTGCTCCTCGCTCGCCGCGGCGAGCGCGTCGGCCATGACGAGGCGTCCCTCCGCGTCGGTGTTCAGCACCTCGACGGTGGTGCCGCCCTTCATGCGGATGACGTCGTTCGGTCGGGCCGCGGTCCCCGAGGGCATGTTCTCGGCGAGGCAGAGCCATCCGGTCACCCGCACGGGGGCCCCGAGCTCGGCGAGCGCGACGATGGCGGAGAGCACCGCGGCCGCGCCGGCCATGTCGGACTTCATGCCGACCATCGACGCACCGGGCTTCAGCGACAGCCCGCCGGAATCGAAGGTGATGCCCTTCCCGACCAGGGCGAGGTGAGCGGATGCCTCGGCCGGCGTGTAGTCGAGGCGGACGAGCCGGGGCGGTCGCGACGAGCCGCCGCCGACGGCGAGGATGCCGTTGAACCCGCCGTCGGCGAGCGCCGCCTCGTCGTAGACGCGCACCTCGACGCCCGCCGCACGAGCGGCCTCGGACGCGAGGTCGGCGAGGACCGCGGGAGGCAGGTCGTTCGGAGCGGTGTTGACGAGGTCCTTGGTCCGGGCGACGGCCGACGCGACGGCGCGGACGCGGTCGACCCCGACGGTTTCCGCGTCGTGGGCGGTGTGCAGGTCGAGCCGATCGGGCCCGGTGGGGCCGTCGCGGTACTCGATGAAGGTGTAGGCGCCGAGCGCGGCGCCCTCGACGAATGCCGCGGCGAGCTCCGCGTCGAGCCCGTGGGCCGCGAGCGCCACCGCGGACGTGGACGCGAGCGCGCGCAACGCGGCGCCGCCGGCGAGGCGCAGCGAGGCGGCATCCGTCACCTCGCCGACGCCCGTCGCGACGACGAGGCCGTCGCGGTCCGGGGCCATGAGCTTCGTCACCTCGTCGAGCCCGCCCTTCGCGCCGAGTCGCTCGAGGGCCGCGGCGACCCACTCGAACCCGTCCTCGACGAGCGGCACGGGCCCATCGCCCGTGCGCCTGACGGGCACGACGACGGCTTCGGCGTCGGTCGGTGCTGCGGGTGAGGTCGCGAGTTCGATCGTGGGAACGGACATGCGTCCGATCGTAGGTGTTCGCCCCGTCCCCGGCCGCATCTGCCTGTTCGCTCTGGGCATGACCGCCGGCGCGCTCGCGCGGCCGGGCCCGGCTCGCCCGTCGGTACCCTTGAGGTATGCGCGACCCCCGCTCCCTGTACGAGCTCAATGCCGACGTCGAGGTGCCCCTCGGACTCCCGCTCGTCGCCGGTCTCACCGGGTTCGCCGACGCGGGATCGGCGGTCGCACAGACCACCGAGTACCTCCTGTCCACGCTCGACACGCAGGTCGTGGCGACGTTCGACGCCGACGAGCTGCTCGACTACCGGGCGCGGCGGCCCCTCATCCTGTTCGAGGGCGACCACCTCACCGATTACCGCCCGCCCCGGCTCTCGCTGGACCTGGCCCGTGACGAGATCGGGCAGCCGTTCCTGCTCCTCACCGGCTTCGAGCCCGACTTCCAGTGGGAGCGGTTCGGTGCGGCCGTGCTCGGACTCATCGAGCGGTTCGAGGTCGGCTCGACCACGTGGATCAACTCGATCCCGATGCCGGTGCCGCACACGCGTCCGATCGGCGTGACCGTGAGCGGCAATCGCGAGGACCTCATCGAGGCCATGTCGATCTGGCGCCCCACGACTCAGGTGCCCGCGAACGCGCTGCACCTCGTCGAATACCGGCTCCAGGCGCTCGGTCATCCGACGACGGGGTTCGTGCTGCTCGTGCCGCACTACCTCTCCGACGCCGAGTTCCCGTCGGCGGCGGTGGCGGCGCTCGAGTCGGTGAGCGCCTCGACCGGGCGGATCTTCCCGACCGACGCGCTCCGGGAGCAGGGGCGCGAGTTCACCGCGCGCATCGACGAGCAGGTGGCCGAGAACGGGGAGCTCGCGAAGCTCGTCCGCACCCTCGAGGAACGTCACGACGACTACATGGAGGGGACCACGCTGCGCTCGCCGCTCACCGACGAGGACGGCGAGCTGCCCTCGGCCGACGAGATCGGTGCGGAACTCGAGAAGTTCCTCGCCAGGCGACGCAATCGCGACGCCGACGAGCACTGAGCGCACGCCCGTCGCGGGAATTCCGGCGCCATCGGCGGCGTTGCACCCCGTGGAGGTCGGATCGCGTCCCGGAACCCGCGTCGTTGCGGACGGTCGACGCGCTGCGGCCTGTATAATGGGGGGAAGGACCCGTTCTGGTCCGCCGTGCGACTGCCGTCGCCAACGCCGCGGACTTGACATGGGTCCTCATCGTGTCCGAAATCACCGGGTCGCGACGCAGTCACGCATCTCCGCAGGCCCGCCCAGGGGCAGTGCGGTGCGACGGTGAGGAAGAGGTTCAGTACACATGGCAGCCAAGACCAGCACGGCGAAGACCGACGAGTCGGCCGAGGCGCCCCGCGCCGCCGGCACGACCAAGCGGGCCGCGCCGAAGTCGACGGCCACGTCGACGTCGGCGAAGGCCGCGACCACGAAGACCGCCGCGGCCAAGCGCGCGAAGGCCGACGGCGAGACCGGGGGCACGCGCAGCACGACCGCCTCCAAGACCCCGCGCACCTCCACCGCGAAGGGCGGCAAGGCGAAGACGGCCAGGGCCGGCGCGAAGAAGGGCGACGACGACGAGCTCGACGAGGACGCCGAGATCGAGGACGTCGCGGTCGAGGAGGCCTCCGAGGAGGCGGCCGCGGTCGAGGAGCCGACCGAGGATTCCGGTGACGACGAGGAGGCGAAGCCCGCGCCCGTCGACCCCCACCCGACCGGTGCGATCGTCCTCCGTGCGTCCGACGACGAGGACGAGGTCCCCGTCTACTCCTCGACGATCACCGGTGCGACCGCCGACCCGGTCAAGGACTACCTGAAGCAGATCGGAAAGGTCGCGCTGCTGAACGCGGCCGAAGAGGTCGAGCTGGCGATGCGGATCGAGGCGGGCCTCTTCGCGGAGGAGAAGCTCTCGCACATGTCCGACGCCGAGAAGCGCTCGCAGCTCGGCCGTGAGCTGCAGTGGGTCGCGCGTGACGGCCAGCGGGCGAAGAGCCACCTGCTCGGCGCGAACCTGCGCCTCGTGGTCTCGCTCGCCAAGCGCTACACGGGTCGCGGAATGCAGTTCCTCGACCTGATCCAGGAGGGCAACCTCGGCCTCATCCGTGCGGTCGAGAAGTTCGACTACACCAAGGGCTTCAAGTTCTCGACCTACGCGACGTGGTGGATCCGCCAGGCGATCACCCGGGCGATGGCGGACCAGGCCCGCACGATCCGCATCCCGGTGCACATGGTCGAGGTCATCAACAAGCTCGCCCGCGTGCAGCGCCAGATGCTCCAGGACCTGGGCCGCGAGCCCACGCCGGAGGAGCTGTCGAAGGAACTCGACATGACCCCCGAGAAGGTGATCGAGGTGCAGAAGTACGGCCGCGAGCCGATCTCGCTGCACACGCCGCTCGGCGAGGACGGCGACAGCGAGTTCGGCGACCTCATCGAGGACACCGAGGCGGTCGTCCCGGCCGACGCGGTCGGCTTCACGATGCTGCAGAAGCAGCTGGAGTCGCTGCTCGACTCGCTCAGCGAGCGCGAGGCCGGCGTCATCCGCATGCGCTTCGGCCTCGGCGACGGCATGCCGAAGACGCTCGACCAGATCGGCGACACCTTCGGGGTGACCCGTGAGCGCATCCGCCAGATCGAGTCCAAGACGATGGCGAAGCTCCGTCACCCGTCGCGGTCGCAGTCGCTCCGCGACTACCTCGAGTAGGCCGCCCGTGAAGTACGCGCCGGCGATCCTCGTCGGCCGGCTGACCAGGATCGCCGCTCGGCTGCGCAAGCCGGGCGGCGGTTCCGCGGTCCCCGGTCTCGTCGTCAACACGATCGCCCCCGGCTACCTGCGCACGACGCTGTCCGGCTTCCCCGAGGGACTCGTCGTCGTCTCCGGATCCAGCGGCAAGTCCACGACGACGAAGATGCTCGTCGCCATCCTGCGCGCGCACGGCGAGCGGGTCTTCACCAACCCGTCGACCGCGAACATCAGCCAAGGGCTCACGTCGGCGCTCCTCGAACAGGCCGACTGGCGCGGCCGCGTTCCCGGCGACGTCGCCGTGCTCGAGATGGACGAGGGGCACGGCGCCCGGGTCATGGAGGGCGTCGATGCCCGCGTGGTCACGCTCACGAACGTGATGGTCGACCAGATCGACCGGTTCCACGACTCCGAGATGGTCGCCGCCATGCTGGCCAAGATCGCGGCGCGAGCCCACGGCGCGGTCGTCGCGAACGCCGACGACGCCTACCTCGAGCGCCTCGCGGCGAACCTCGACGACGGGGTCGCGGTGCGCCGGTTCGGCGTGTCGGCCGACGTGCTCGCGGCGTCTCCGCGCGGCCTCGGCCACACGGAGACGAGCGCCGAGCGGCTCGACCCGGCCGACGGCGTCGTCGTGGCATCCGTCGACGGCGCGTCGGCAGTGCTCGCCGACGCCGGGCGCGACGTCGCGATCGGGCTGCCTGCCCGCGGCACGCACTACGCCGTCGACGCGGCCGCGGCGTACGCGACGGCACGCGAGGTGCTCGGCGAGCGGTTCGACGCCGAGGTCGCCGCGCGGGCGCTGAGCGCCATCCCGGCCGTGTTCGGCCGTGGCGAGCGGGTCACAGTCCGCGGGCAGGAGGTCGACTTCGTCCTCGTGCAGAACCCGTCGAGCTACCAGCTCAACGTCGACAGCATCGCGCCGGGCACCGAGCAGATCCTCTTCGCGATCGGCTCCGACGTCCGCGACCCGTCGTACTTCTGGCCGACGGATGCCTCGTCGCTCGGACGGGTCTCGATCGTGAGCGGTTCCAAGGCCGACGAGGCCGCCCTCATGCTCGCCTACGACGGTGTCGGGATCGAACGGGTCGAGCACGACCTCGTCCGGGCCCTCGAAGACTTCCTGGCCGCGCCCGCGCCGGCGAACGGCGTGAAGACCATCGTCTTCTCGGCGGACGCGATGCGGCGCACCCGCACGCACCTCGGACTCACGGGAGCGGAATGACCCTCACCATCGTCTCCTTGCTGCCCTCGCTCCAGAACACCAACGGCGACGCCGAGAACGCGGCGGTCCTCGCCACCCGCGCACGGTGGGCGGGCATCGATGCGCGCGTCGTCCCCGTCGAGGATGCCGCGGACCTCCCGGACCGCGTCGACGCCGTCGTGCTCGGCTCCGGGAGCGACGCGTCGCTCGAGCGCAGCAGGCAGGTCCTGCTCGGGCTCCACGACGAGCTCCGTCGCTGGGGCACCGAGGGCGTTCCGATCCTCGCGGTCGGCACGGGCTGGGAACTGCTGAGCTGGGGGATCGAACTCGCCGACGGCACGACCGTCGAGGGCCTCGGCATCGTCGCGGGCCGCGCGGTCCCGCGCGACGCGCGCGTCGCCGGCGACCTCGTCGTGAAGGCATCGGGCGGACTGGGGCTCCTCGTCGGCTTCGAGAACCACGCCCGCGACTACGTCGGCGCCGAGGCGTCGCCCGTGGGACGCGTCCAGGCCGGGTCGGGCAACGGCCGAGGGTCCGGCCAAGAGGGGGTCCGGATGGGCGACGTCATCGGCACCCACCTGCACGGCCCTGTGCTGGCCAAGAACCCGCGACTGGCCGATGCGATGCTCTCGCGCGCGTGCGAACGGGCGGGACTCGAGTATTCGCCGGGGGAGCGGGCCGCAGAGGTCGACCGGTACGCGGACGGCGCGCGGACGCTGCAGCTGCGTGCCGCGGGCATCGCGGCATCCGCCTCCGCCTGAACCGGGCCACCCGCCCGGCTCACCATGAACGACGGAACGCCCCCGGATTCCTCCGGGGGCATTCTGGCGTCGTGGGACCGCGTCAGTTGCGCGTGTCGGTGAGGAGCCGGCTCGACTCGTCGTGCCAGCTGTGGGCGATCTGCGAGAGCTTCTCCTCGTGCTTGCGACCGTGGTGGGCGCAGAAGAGCAGTTCGCCACTCGCGACGACCACGCGGATGTAGGCCTGCGCACCGCAGGCGTCGCAGCGATCGAGTGCCGTCAGCTCGTGCTGGGTGTCGAGTTCGTCGACCGCACCGGTGTCGGTGATCTGGTTCATGGCGCCTCCTCCGTCGTTCACGAGCCGTTTCCGTCACTCAATGAAAACACGACTCCGCCTGCGAACCTTCCGTGCGACCCCGCATTTCGCTCTGCGCGAAGCGCCTGAGCCGGGCAAGGGGTGGCCCTCAGTAGGCTTGTGCGACGTGAGCTCCGACTATTCCGCCCGCCACCTCTCCGTCCTCGAGGGCCTCGAGGCGGTCCGCAAGCGACCCGGCATGTACATCGGTTCGACCGACTCCCGCGGCCTGATGCACTGCCTCTGGGAGATCATCGACAATTCGGTCGACGAGGCCCTGGCGGGCCACGGCACCGAGATCGACGTGGTGCTGCACGCCGACCAGAGCGTCGAGGTGCGCGACCGCGCACGCGGCATCCCGGTCGACGTCGAGCCGAAGACCGGCCTCACGGGCGTCGAGGTCGTGTTCACGAAGCTGCACGCGGGAGGCAAGTTCGGGTCGGGGTCGTACTCGGCCTCCGGCGGTCTCCACGGCGTCGGCGCATCGGTCGTGAACGCGCTGTCGGAGCGCCTCGACGTCGAGGTCGACCGCGGGGGCTCGACCTGGGCCATGTCCTTCCACCGCGGCGAGCCCGGCGTCTTCGACGACGACGGCACCCGGTCGCCGAGCGCGACGTTCCGCCCGTTCGAGCAGTCGAGCGAGCTCCGCAAGGTCGGGCGTGTCGCGAAGTCGGTCACCGGAACCCGGGTGCGCTACTGGGCCGATCCGCAGATCTTCACGCGCGGTGCGAGCTTCCAGCTGGAGGACCTGCTGAACCGAGCCAGGCAGACCGCGTTCCTCGTCCCCGGCCTCACGATCACCGTCTCCGACGAGCGCGGTGAGGCACCGGAGACCCATCGCTTCCATTTCGACGGCGGCATCTCGGAGTTCGCGGAGCACCTCGCCGTCGACGGCCCGGTGACCGACGTCTGGCGCCTGACCGGCGACGGCCGGTTCACCGAGACCGTGCCCGTGCTGAACGAGCACGGCGCCATGATCCCCACCGACGTCGAGCGCCACTGCCACGTCGACATCGCGCTGCGGTGGGGCAACGGCTACGACACGGTCATGCGCAGCTTCGTGAACATCATCGCGACGCCGAAGGGCGGCACGCACCAGTCGGGCTTCGAGCAGGGGCTGCTCAAGTTCATCCGACAGCAGGTCGAGCAGAACGCCCGACGACTGAAGGTCGGCAACGACAAGCTCGACAAGGACGACGTGATGGCGGGCCTCACGGCCGTGCTCACCGTCCGCCTGCCCGAGCCGCAGTTCGAGGGCCAGACCAAGGAGGTGCTCGGCACGCCCGCGGTGCGCTCGATCGTGGCATCCGTCGTGCAGAAGGCGCTGGGCGAGCGATTCGCCTCCACGAAGCGCGACGACAAGGCGCAGACGTCGATGGTGCTCGAGAAGGTCGTCTCCGAGATGAAGGCGCGCATCTCGGCGCGCACCCACAAGGAGACGCAGCGGCGCAAGAACGCCCTCGAGACCTCGTCCCTTCCGGCGAAGCTGGTCGACTGCCGGTCGACGGATGTCGCGCAGAGCGAGCTGTTCATCGTCGAGGGCGACTCGGCGCTCGGCACCGCGAAGCTCGCACGCGACAGCGAGCACCAGGCGCTCCTGCCGATCCGCGGCAAGATCCTGAACGTGCAGAAGGCGAGCATCGCGGACATGCTCGGCAACGCCGAGTGCGCGTCGATCATCCAGGTCATCGGCGCCGGCTCCGGCCGCAGCTTCGACCTCTCGGCGGCGCGCTACGGCAAGGTCATCATCATGAGCGACGCCGACGTCGACGGCGCCCACATCCGCACGCTGCTGCTCACGCTCTTCTTCCGGTACATGCGGCCCATGATCGAGGACGGCCGGGTCTTCGCCGCCGTGCCGCCGCTGCACCGCGTGGTCGCCATGAACCCGGGCTCCAAGCCGAACGACGTGATCTACACGTATTCGGAGAAGGAGCTCGCGGGCGTTCTCGCGACGCTGCGCAAGCAGGGGAAGCGCTACCAGGACCCGATCCAGCGCTACAAGGGTCTCGGCGAGATGGACGCCGACCAGCTCGCCTCGACGACCATGGATCGCCGGCACCGGACCCTCCGTCGCGTGGGCGTCGCCGACGCCGAGAACGCCGGGCGGGTGTTCGAGCTGCTCATGGGAAACGAGGTCGCCCCGCGCAAGGAGTTCATCGTGGACAGCGCCGCGGCGCTCACGCGCGACCGTATCGACGCCTGAGGGCGAGGCGTCGTCTCGGCCGCACCCGCTCAGCGGATGGCGCGGCCGATCACGCCGACGACCGCGTCGAGCGTCTGCCCGGACCCGTCGCGCTTCGCGCCGCCCGGGGGCAGCGCGCGGACCGAGCCGTCCGTGCCGAGCGCGTGCGCCGGACCGGGACCGACCCAGGCGACCGAGAGGCCGTCCTGGCCCTTGAGGAAGCGGTGCGCCCGGACGCCGCCCGTCGCGCGCCCCTTGCCGGGGAACTCCGCGAAGTCGGACACCTTGGCCGCGCCGGGGTCGGCGCCGAGCAGCGTGTCGCCGGTGGCCGCCACGGTCACCACCACGGCCGACTCGACGTCGGCCCGACGCAGCACCGTGAAGGAGACCACGCGAGCACCGGCGTCGAGCTTCACACCGGCCATGCCGCCGGCCGGACAGCCCTGCGGGCGGACCGTCGACGCAGGGAAGTGCAGGAGCTGCGCGTCGCTCGTGACGAAGACGAGCTCGTCGTCATCGCCGCCCTGCGAGACGCCGACGACGCGGTCGCCGGGCTTCAGAGCGATCACCTCGAAGTCGGGCCGGTTGGGGTGGTTGCCGGGCGCGACGCGCTTGACGACGCCCTGCTCGGTGCCGAGGACGATCGGCTGCTGCGAGTCGAGCGAGACGACCGCGAGGACCTGCTCGGAGCGGTCGGCGAGGGCGAGGTAGTCCGCGATGCGGACGCCCGCCCCGAGCTGCACCGAGTTGGGCGGGAGCTCGGGCAGGTCCATCGGCGAGAAGCGGATCAGCCGGCCCTTCGAGGTGACCGCGCCGATCTCGGTGCGGCTCGTGGTCGCGACCTCGGATCGCACCGCATCGTGCTTGGAACGGCGGCTCGGGGGAGTGATGGCGACGGATGCCTCGCCATCGGGGGCGTCGACGCGGGCGATCCGCCCGGTGGCGCCGAGGATCACTCGGCACGGGACATCCGCGTGCTCGAGCGTCGCCGGGTCGATCGCCTTGCGGGTCTTCGGCTGCACGCGGGCCTCCGTGAGCATCGTGCGGCGCGGCGTGCCGAACAGGTCGGCGGCGCGGTCGAGCTCCTCGGAGACCTGCGCACGGATGCGCACGTCGCTCGCGAGGAGTTCCTCGAGCGCGGCGATCTCGGCGAGCAGGTTGTCGCGCTCGGCCTCGAGCTCGATGCGCGAGAACTTCGTGAGGCGACGCAGGCGCAGCTCGAGGATGTACTCGGCCTGCAGCCGGCTGAGGTCGAACACCTCTTCGAGGCGCGTGCGCGCCGCCTCGGCGTCGTCGCTCGAACGGATGACCTGGATGACCTCGTCGATGTCGAGGATCGCGATGAGGAGGCCCTCGACGAGGTGCAGGCGTTCGCGCCGGCGCGCGAGCCGGAATTCGGAGCGCCGGGTGATGACGCGGATCCGGTGCGCGAGGTAGACGTCGAGGAGTTCCCTGAGCCCGAGCGTCTGCGGCTGCCCGTCGACGAGCGCGACGTTGTTGATGTTGAAGGAGTCCTCGAGCGGCGTCATGCGGTACAGCTGCTCGAGCACGGCCTGCGGGTTGAAGCCGGTCTTCACGCCGATGACGAGGCGGAGCCCCTTCGTGCGGTCGGTGAGGTCGGCGACATCCGCGATGCCCGTGATCTTCTTGGCGGTGACGCCGTCCTTGATCTTCTCGATGACCTTCTCGGGGCCGACGAGGTAGGGCAGCTCGGTGACGACGAGGCCGGTCTTGCGCGGCGTGAGCTGCTCGACCGACACCTTCGCCCGCGTCTTGAACGAGCCGCGCCCCGTCGCGTACGCGTCGCGGACGCCCGAGAGGCCGACGATCGTGCCGCCCGACGGGAAGTCGGGGCCGGGCACGAACTCCATGAGCTCGTCGAGCGTGGCCTCCGGGTGGAGCAGCAGGTGCCGCGCCGCTGCGACGACCTCGACCAGGTTGTGCGGCGCCATGTTCGTGGCCATGCCGACCGCGATGCCGCTCGCGCCGTTGACGAGCAGGTTCGGGATCGCCGCGGGCAGCACCTCCGGCTGCTGGTGCGAGTTGTCGTAGTTCGGGATGAAGTCGACGACGTCCTCGTCGAGGTCCTCCGTCATCGAGACGGCGGCCGGAGCCATCCGCGCCTCGGTGTACCGCGCGGCGGCCGGTCCGTCGTCGAGCGAGCCGAAGTTGCCGTGGCCGTCGACGAGCGGCACCCGGAGCGTGAAGGCCTGTGCGAGCCGCACGAGCGCGTCGTAGATCGCGCTGTCGCCGTGCGGGTGGAGCTTGCCCATGACCTCGCCGACGACGCGCGCCGACTTCACGTGGCCGCGCTCGGGCCGCAGCCCCATGTCGCTCATCATGTAGAGGATGCGGCGCTGCACGGGCTTCAGCCCGTCGCGCGCATCGGGCAGGGCGCGCGAGTAGATGACGGAGTACGCGTACTCGAGGAAGGACCCCTGCATCTCCTCCGCGACGTCGATCTCGTCGATCCGCTCGGCGATCGGTGTTGAGGAGGGTTCGCTCGTGCCTGGGGTCATTCGTCGTCTCTACGCAGGGCGTGCGGGGCAGCACGCGCGGGGAACGGGGCCGCGCCCGGCCTGTGCCAGACTGGGCGCGATGCCAGCAATGCTACCGGTGCCCGCCGACGGAGCCCCGCGGCTCACCGGCGTGCTGCCCGCAGCGCTCGCCTCGATCGGCGGGGGAGCGGGGCCGTTCGACCTCCCTGCCGTCGAGTCGGCGGTCGTCGTGCTCGTCGACGGGCTCGGCGCGAGCAACCTGCGCGCCCGCGCGGGCCACGCCCGCTTCCTGTCGGCCGCGATGGCCAAGCGCGACGTCATCCGCACGGTGTTCCCCTCGACCACGGCCGCCGCGATCGCGAGCTTCGCGACCGGCCTCATGCCCGGCGCGCACGGCCTCGTCGGCTACCGGGTACCCGACCGCGCCGAGGACCGCGTCGTGAACCAGCTCAGCGGCTGGGACGATCGGATGGTCCCGGAGACGTGGCAGCCGCACGACACGGTCTTCGATCGCGCCGTCGAGCGGGGCGTGCGTGCGATCGCGGTCGGGGGCACGCGCTACGCGACCTCCGGGTTCACCCGTGCGGTGCTGCGCGGTGCGGAGTACCGCGCGGGCGCGAAGATCCACGACCGGTTCGCCGAGGCGCTCCAGGTGCTGCAGGAGGGCCCGGCGCTCGTCTACGTGTACGTGTCCGAGCTCGACCAGATCGCGCACGCGCAGGGATGGGAGTCCGACCGGTGGCTCGCCGCCCTCGAGGCGCTCGACGCCGAGGTCGCCGACTTCGAACGACGGATGCCGCGTGGCACGGGCCTGCTCGTCACCGCCGACCACGGCGTGCTCGACGTGCCGCCGCACCGGCACCTGTTCATCGATGCCGTCCCGGGCCTGGTCGACGGCGTCCGCCACGTCGCGGGCGAGCCGCGGTGCCTCGGCCTCGTGCTCGAGCCCGGACTCGACGAATCGGCGCGCGCTGCCGTGCTCGAGCGGTGGCGCGACGCCGAGGGTGAGCGCGCGTGGGTCGTCTCGCGCGACGAGGCGATCGCCGCGGGGCTCTACGGCGACGTCGAACCTCGGAACCTCGACCGCATCGCCGACGTGCTCGTCGCCGCCCGCACGGGCGTCGCGTACTACGACCGTCGCGAGGCGGACCGGCGCGGCGAGGAGATGGTCGGCCAGCACGGGTCGCTCACCGATGAGGAGACGCGGATCCCGCTCATCCGGCTGGGCGCGTACCGGCGCGGCTGACAGCCCGAACGAGGACGACGGATGCCGCGGCGCGAAGCCGCGGCATCCGTCGTCGTCTGAGCGGACTCAGGCCGGGTACTGGCCGCGCTTGACCTGCGGCTTCGGCAGGCGGAGCGGCCGCAGCTGGAGGGCACGCATCGCGGCGTACCAGCGGAAGCGCTCGACCCGGGTCGCCCCGAACTTCGCCGCGAGCTTCCGCTGCAGGGTGACGCCCAGGATGATGACGTCGACCACGGAGATCAGGAAGAAGCCCCAGAGTGCGAAGATGCCGATGGTCTGCACCTCGTAGCTCGGGACGAACGTCAGCACGATCACCGCGAACATCACCGGGATGAGGATCTCGCCGATGCTGAAGCGCGCATCGACGTAGTCGCGGACGAACTTCTTCTGCGGGCCGCGATCGCGAGCGGGCAGGTACTTCTCGTCGCCGGCCGCCATGCCGATCCGGGCGCGCTCGCGCGCCTCGGCGGCCTTGGCCCGGGCCTGTCGCGCGGCCTCCTTGCGGTCGTTCGGCACGAGCGGGCGCCGGTTCGCGGCCTCGCGCTCGGCGCGGGTGGGGGTGGGTGCGCCCTTGCCGACCTTCGGCGTCGCGGATGCGGCGTCGTCGGGTGCGGGAGCGGGCGTCTCTGTCTTGGGATGCTTGGCCACGGGGGAGTCCTCGTCGAATCGGTTCCTCTTAAGATTAGCCGCATGAGCCAGACCCGAACCGACCCTTCCTCCGAGACCGGCGCCGATGCCGCATCGATCGTGGAGCGCATCCGCGACGCCGTCGAGGCGGGCTTCCCGTCGACCGTCGCCGACCTCACCGATCTCGTGCGGATCCCGTCGGTCTCGTGGGCGGCGTTCGACCCCGAGCACGTCGCGCGCAGCGCAGAGGCGGTCGCGGACCTCCTCCGCGGCCTCGGCGTGTTCGACGTCGTCGACGTCCGCCGGGCACCGATCGGCCAGGGCGCCGAACTCGGCCAACCGGCGGTCGTGGCCCGGCGCACGGCGCGGAACGGCCGCCCCACGGTGCTGCTGTACGCCCACCACGACGTGCAGCCGCCGGGGCGCGACGAGGACTGGGACTCGACGCCGTTCGAGCCGACGCTCCGCGGCGATCGCCTGTACGGTCGCGGCGCCGCCGACGACAAGGCCGGCGTCATGGCGCACGTCGGCGCCATCCGTGCGCTCGTCGACGTGCTCGGCGGCGACCTCGACCTCGGCATCGCCGTCTTCGTCGAGGGGGAGGAGGAGTTCGGGTCGCGATCCTTCTCCGCGTTCCTCCGGGAGAACCGCGAGCTGCTCGAGGCGGATGCGATCGTGGTCGCCGACTCCAACAACTGGGACGTCAACACGCCGGCGCTGACCGTCGCGCTGCGCGGCAACGTGACGTTCCGGCTCACGGTCTCGACGCTCGCGCACGCCTCGCACTCGGGCATGTTCGGCGGGGCCGTCCCCGATGCGATGCTCGCCGCCATCCGCCTGCTCGGTACGCTGCACGACGCCGACGGCTCGGTCGCGGTGCCCGGGCTCACGTCCGCCGACCTCGAGACGCCCGAGTACGACGAGGCGCAGCTCCGGGCGGAGGCGGGTCTCCTCGACGGGGTGAGCCCCATCGGGCGTGGCAGCATCCTCTCGCGCATCTGGGCGCAGCCCTCGATCACCGTCACCGGGATCGACGCCCCCAGCGTCGCCAACGCGTCGAACACGCTCATCCCGAGCGTCGCGGTGCGCCTGAGCACGCGCATCGCCCCCGGGCAGGACGCCGCCGACGCCCTCGAGGCGCTGCGGGCGCACCTCCTCGCCCACGCGCCGTTCGGCGCTCATCTCGAGATCGACGACATCGACACCGGCCAGCCGTTCCTCGTCGACACGAGCGGATGGGCCGTGGCGGAGGCGAAGGCCGCGATGGCCGACGCGTGGGAGGTCGACCCCGTCGACATCGGCGTGGGCGGGTCGATCCCCTTCATCGCCGAGCTCGTCCAGGAGTTCCCCGACGCGCAGATCCTCGTGACGGGCGTCGAGGACCCCGACTCGCGCGCCCACAGCCCGAACGAGTCCCTGCATCTCGGCGTCTTCCGCCGCGCGGTGCTGGCCGAGGCACTCCTGCTTGCACGCCTCGAGGCGCGTACGGGGGAGTGACGTCCGCGGCCCGGGCGCCGGGCGGATGCCGCCACAGGGCGAACGCGCATCCGACGCGGGTACAATCGGGCTGACCGTACTTCTTCGAGGAGCGATATGAGCGACACGATCACCGACGCCCGCCACGGCGTGAAGCTGAGCGATCCGGCTGCCGACAAGGTGCGCAGCCTCCTCTCGCAGGAGGGTCGCGACGACCTGCGCCTGCGCGTCGCCGTCCAGCCCGGCGGATGCTCCGGCCTCATCTACCAGCTGTACTTCGACGAGCGCCTGCTCGACGGCGATGCGGTCGTGGACTTCGAGGGCGTCGAGGTGGTCGTCGACAAGATGAGCGTCCCGTACCTCGACGGCTCGACGATCGACTTCGAGGACACCATCCAGAAGCAGGGCTTCACGATCGACAACCCCAACGCGCAGGGCAGCTGCGCCTGCGGCGACTCGTTCCACTGACCCGCACCGGACCTCGCACGAGGGAGACCGCCACCGCGGTCTCCCTCGTCGCGTTTCGGGCCGCGACCGGGCGGATCGGATGCACATCGGGCTGAACGCACGCTGATGGTGCACGAGCGGGCCGCCGACTCGGAGTAGGCTAGACCTGATCAATGCGCTTCGCTGAGAAGCGCCTTCGAATCTCCCGAAAGGTCACCGGTGCGCCACAATCGCCGTCTCCGATGGGCTGCTGTTCCGATCGCAGCGACGCTCAGCCTCGTCCTCGCCGGATGCACGACTGCTCAGCTGAACGGATTCCTCCCCGGCTTCGTCGAGGGCGAGCCGCCCGCGACCAATCACACCGAGCGCGTCTCGGGCCTGTGGGTCACGTCGTGGATCGTGCTGCTCGTGGTCGGCGTCGTGACGTGGGGACTCACCATCTGGGCCGTCGTCGCCTACCGCCGCCGCAAGGGCCAGACGGGCCTGCCGGTGCAGCTCCGGTACAACATGCCGATCGAGGTGTTCTACACGATCGTGCCGCTGATCCTCGTGCTCGGCTTCTTCGCCTTCACCGCTCGCGACCAGCAGGTCATCGAGCAGCGCTTCGCCGAAGGCGAGATCGACGTCAAGATCGAGGCGATCGCCAAGCAGTGGGCGTGGGACTTCAACTACGTCAACGAGGACGTCTACACCGCCGGCATCCAGGCCCAGCTCGACGATGAGGGCGACCCCGGGTCGGTGAAGCAGGACGAACTGCCGACGCTGGTGCTCCCGGTCGGTGCCAACGTCGAGATCGCGCTCGAGTCGCGCGACGTCATCCACTCGTTCTGGGTGGTCGACTTCCTCTACAAGAAGGACATGTTCCCGGGCAAGACGAACTACATGTCGTTCGTCCCCGAGCGCGAGGGGACCTACGCCGGCAAGTGCGCCGAGCTCTGCGGCGAGTACCACTCGCTCATGCTCTTCAACGTCGAGGTCGTCTCGCAGGCCGAGTACGAGGACTACATCGAGGAGCTCCGCGACTCGGGCAACGAGGGCCAGCTCTCGACCGAGTACGACCGGAACCAGAACCTGCCCGGAACGGGCGCGCCCGAACTGAGTGAGGAGCACGAAGGCGAATGAGCACCACCACCGCACCGGCTCGACCCGCGTCGTCGCAGCCGTTCGGCGCCCCGACGGTCGAGCGCAAGGGCAACGTCCTCGTCAAGTGGATCACCTCCACCGACCACAAGACCATCGGGTACCTGTACTTGATCACGTCGTTCATCTACTTCTGCGTGGGCGGCGTGATGGCGCTGATCATCCGCGCGCAGCTCTTCGAGCCCGGCCTGGAGATCATCCAGACGCGTGAGCAGTACAACCAGCTGTTCACGATGCACGGAACGATCATGCTGCTGATGTTCGCGACCCCGCTCTTCGCGGGCTTCGCGAACGTGCTCATGCCGCTGCAGATCGGCGCCCCCGACGTGGCGTTCCCGCGCCTGAACGCCTTTGCCTACTGGGCCTTCAACTTCGGTTCGCTGATGGCCGTCGCCGGGTTCTTCACGCCCCAGGGTGCCGCGTCCTTCGGCTGGTTCGCGTATCAGCCGCTCGCGTCGACGACCTTCTCGCCCGGCATCGGCGGCAACCTCTGGATGCTCGGTCTGGGCCTCTCCGGCTTCGGCACCATCCTCGGCGCGGTGAACTTCATCACCACGATCGTCACGATGCGCGCCCCCGGCATGACCATGTTCCGGATGCCGATCTTCACGTGGAACACCCTCGTGACCTCGCTCCTCATCCTGATGGCGTTCCCGGTCCTCGCCGCGGCGATCCTCGCGGCCGCCGCCGACCGCGTGTTCAACGCCCACATCTACGACCCGGAGAACGGGGGCGTGATCCTCTGGCAGCACCTGTTCTGGTTCTTCGGACACCCGGAGGTGTACATCATCGCCCTGCCGTTCTTCGGCATCGTGTCGGAGATCTTCCCGGTCTTCAGCCGGAAGCCGATCTTCGGCTACAAGACGCTGATCTACGCCACGATCGCGATCGCCGCGCTGTCGGTCACGGTGTGGGCGCACCACATGTACGTCACCGGGTCGGTCCTGCTGCCCTGGTTCGCGCTGATGACGATGCTCATCGCGGTCCCGACCGGTGTGAAGATCTTCAACTGGATCGGAACGATGTGGCGGGGCTCGATCACGTTCGAGACCCCCCTGATCTGGTCCCTCGGCTTCCTCATCACGTTCGTCTTCGGCGGACTGACGGGCGTCATCCTGGCGTCGCCGCCGCTCGACTTCCACGTTTCCGACACGTACTTCGTCGTCGCGCACTTCCACTACGTCGTCTTCGGCACGGTCGTGTTCGCCATGTTCGCGGGCTTCTACTTCTGGTGGCCGAAGTGGACCGGCAAGATGCTGAACGAGACGCTCGGCAAGTGGCACTTCTGGCTCCTGTTCATCGGGTTCCACACGACGTTCCTCATCCAGCACTGGCTGGGCGTCGTGGCGATGCCGCGCCGGTACTACTCGTACCTGCCGGAGGACAACATCACCTGGATGAACCAGCTGTCCACCGTCGGCGCCTTCATCCTCGCGGTCTCGCTGCTGCCGTTCTTCCTGAACGTCTACATCACGGCCCGGCGCGCGCCCAAGGTGACGGTCAACGACCCGTGGGGCTACGGCGGATCGCTCGAGTGGGCGACGAGCTGCCCGCCGCCGCGACACAACTTCACGTCGATCCCGCGCATCCGCTCGGAGCGCCCGGCCTTCGACCTGAACCACCCTGAGGCGGGCATCCCGGTCGGCATCGGCCCGGCCAAGGATGCACCGAACGCCCCCGTCGTCGACGCAGAGACCAAGGAAGTCAAGTAGATGCGCGCGAATGTCATCCTGTTCTGGGTCCTGACCGGTTTCTTCGCCCTCTCGGCCGCGGTCTACATCTTCTGGACGACCATCGACGAGAATGAGCCGGGTGTCGAGTGGGTCGGGCTGGTCGCGATCTCGTTGAGCGGCGTGTTGAGCGCGTTCATCGCGTTCTACCTCGGTCGCGTGCACAAGGAGCAGGGTGGAGAGCTCCCGGAGGACCGTCTCGACGCGAACATCGACGACGGTGACGCGGAGCTGGGCTTCTTCAGCCCGTGGAGCTGGTGGCCCATCATGCTCGCCGGCTCAGCAGCGCTCGCGTTCCTCGGCCTCGCGGTCGGCGTCTGGATCACCTTCCTCGCGATCGGCCCGATCCTGGTCAGCCTCGTCGGCTGGGTCTACGAGTACTATCGCGGGAACTTCGCGCGCTGAGCGCATCCCACCCTCGACGTCCCCGGTGCTTCGGCACCGGGGACGTCGTCGTTCACGCCCGTCGTGCGCTCGCGACGCGCCACGCCCCGACGCGCACGACGCCATCGAGCGAGAAACCCGATGAGCGGAGCACGTCGTACATCGCGGCGGGGGAGTGCACGTAGCCCCGGTACTCGCGCCCGCGGAGTCGCATCATCAGGTTGACGGATCTCACGAGCGAGCGCCGGATCCAGTTGTCCGGCGGATGGCTGAACACCACGGTGCGACGCGCGTGCGCCGCCGAAGCCGAGAGCAACCCGGCGGCGTCCGGGTAGCAGCACACCACACGGTGCAGCACGACGTGGTCGGCGCTCGGCACGCGGGAGCCGTCGGTGGCGAGGTCGACGCCGATCAGCCGACGCGCACGTGCCGACAGCCCCGCCTCATCGAGCAGAGCCCGCGCGCTCGGCTCGTAGGCAGCCGACAGCTCGAGGTTCGTGGTGCTGGAGGCGCCGCGCCGCAGCAGTTCGATCTGGATCGCGCCGATGCCGCCGCCGACCTCGAGCACGGACGTCCCGCCGATGCCGGCCGACTCCACGCGCTCCGCGATACGTCGCTCGGGTCGGGTGAGGCCATGGCGGCGGTACCGGCGTGCGAGATCGCCGGCGAACCGATCGTCGAAGACCTCGTCGTAGCGCGCCTGCCCGCGACCGCAGCAGTCGTCCATGCGCCCAGTATGCACCCGCCGCGTCCCGGGGACGACGACAGGGTCAGAGGTCGCGACGGCCGAACGAGAGGACGTCCACCGAGACCGTCACGGCGCGCGCGTCGACCTCGCCGCCCGACGAGGCGAGTGCCGTCGCATGGTGCGCTGAGGGTCCCATTCCGGTGAGGAGCTCGCGCCGGGCGGCATCCGCCTCGAGGACGTACTCGACGCGACGGGAGGACGTACGCACCAGGCCCGCGACCGCCAACTGTTCGGCGACGGCTGCGTCCTTCTCCGCGGGGATGTCGAGCATCATGCCGCGTCGACGGAGCTCGTGAAGGTGGGCGACGGTCGGGACCACGACGATCAGACGCCCATCGGCCCGCAGGATCCGGGCGAACTCGGTCGGATTGCGCGGCGCGAACACGTCCAGGATCACGTCAGCCGAGCCATCCCGGAGCGGGAGGGGGCTCCAGATGTCGAGCACCACGCCGGTCGCGCCCGAGATCGCCCGGAGTGCCATCCTGACGGCGTCGGGAGACCGGTCGGCCAGTAGCGTGTCGACGCGCTGGAACGAGGCCGCCAGTCGCGCGGAGTAGTAGCCGGTCCCGCAGCCGAGGTCGGCGACGCGAACTGCGCCGGCACCGGGCTCGGTCGATATCACCTCGCCGGCCGCCGCGACCACCGCGTCGGCGATCGGGGCGAACGCCCCACCGTCCAGCAACCGGGCGCGAGCGCTCAGCATCTGCCGGTCGTCGCCCAGCGTGCGCGGCGCCCTGGGCGGGAGGAGCGTCAGGAACCCGTGCCTCGATCGGTCGAACCGATGGCCGTTCGCACAGCCGAAGACGCGTTCGTCGACCGCCGAGAGGTCCGAGGAACAGTTCGGGCACCGGAGCCACGTCGAGTCGATCGACATGGTCCGGTGCCCGAACTCAGGTGGTGCGGCGATCAGTGGTGATCGTGGTGCGCGGCCTCGAGCTCGCCCTTCGTGACCGGCGCGATGCGGTCCTCGAAGAACCAGCGCGACATGCCGGCACGCAGGCGCTGGCCGACCGTGATCTTCCCGCGGTCGTTGGGTCGGATCATGAGCGGCTCGTACGACTCGTAGCTCACGAGCTTCCAGCGCTCGTACTCGTCGAGGGGCTGGTGGACCTCGATGAACTCGCCGCCCGGCAGCTTGACGATGCGTCCGGACTCGTAGCCGTGCAGGACGATCTCGCGGTCCTTCTTCTGCAGCGCGATGCAGACGCGCTTCGCGACGAAGTACGCGACGATCGGGCCGAGGAACAGCAGAGCCTGCAGCGAGTGGATCACGCCCTCCATCGTCAGCTTGAAGTGCGTGGCGATGATGTCGGAGCTCGCCGCCGCCCAGAGCACGGCGTAGAACGTCACGCCGGCCGCGCCGATCGCGGTGCGGGTCGGGGCGTTGCGGGGACGGTCCGCGATGTGGTGCTCGCGCTTGTCGCCGGTGACCCAGGCCTCGATGAACGGGTAGATCAGCACCGTGACGATGAAGAGCCCGAGGCCGATCAGCGGGACCAGGATGTTGAACGACCACGTGCGATCGAAGAGGACGAACTCCCAGCCCGGCGGAATGAGGCGCAGCGCGCCGTCCGCGAAGCCGATGTACCAGTCGGGCTGGGTACCGGCGGAGACGGGGGAGGGGTCGTACGGGCCGTAGTTCCAGATCGGGTTGATCGTGAACAGCGACGCGATGAGCGCCAGCACGCCGAACACCAGGAAGAAGAAGCCGCCGGCCTTCGCCGCGTAGATCGGCAGGATGGGCGGGCCGACCGCGTTCTGCTGGGTGCGACCCGGTGCCGCGTACTGGGTGTGCTTGTGCACGACGACGAACATCAGGTGCAGCGCGATGAGCGCGAGCAGGATCACCGGCAGCAGCAGGATGTGCAGCGTGTAGAGACGTCCGACGATCGCGGTGCCCGGGAACTCGCCGCCGAAGAGGAGGAACGAGGTCCACGTGCCGATCAGCGGGATGCCCTTGATCATGCCGTCGATGATCCGGAGGCCGTTGCCCGAGAGGAGGTCGTCGGGGAGCGAGTAGCCGGTGAAGCCCTCGCCCATGGCCAGGATGAACATCACGAAGCCGATGACCCAGTTGAGCTCGCGCGGCTTGCGGAACGCACCGGTGAAGAAGATGCGCAGCATGTGCAGGCCGATGGCGGCCACGAACAGGAGCGCGGCCCAGTGGTGCATCTGCCGCACGAAGAGTCCGCCGCGGAGGTCGAACGAGATGTCGAGCGTCGAGGCCATCGCGACGGACATCTCGACGCCCTTGAGCGGCACGTAGGAGCCGTCGTACTCCACCTCGGCCATCGAGGCCTGGAAGAAGAACGTCAGGAACGTGCCCGTGATGAGGATGACGAGGAAGCTGAACAGCGCCACTTCGCCGAGGAGGAACGACCAGTGGTCGGGGAAGGCCTTGCGGCCGAGCTCCTTGACGAACGTCGAGACGCTCGTGCGCTCATCGATGTAGTTCGAAGCGGCCGCGGTGAAGGTACGACGCTGCGGCGTGCGTGTGGTTGCGGTGCTCAATGACGCTCCCAGAAGCTCGGGCCCACGGGTTCGGTGAAATCGCTCTGCGCGACGAGGTAACCCTCATCGTCGACCATGATCGGCAGCTGCGGCAGCGGCCGTGCGGCCGGTCCGAAGATGACCTCGCAGTGGTTGGCCACGTCGAACTGCGACTGGTGGCAGGGGCAGAGCAGGTGGTGCGTGTGCTGCTCGTACAGGGCCACGGGGCAGCCGACGTGCGTGCAGATCTTCGAGTAGGCGACGATGCCGTCGTACGACCACGACGCGCGGTCCGGAAGCTCGTTGAGCTCGTCGGGGTTGAGGCGCATCAGCAGGACGGCGGCCTTGGCCTTCTCCTCGAGCCTGCCGTGGTGCATCTCGCTGAGGCCCTCGGGGATCACGTGGAAGGCGCTGCCGATGGTGACGTCGGCGGCCTTGATCGGCACGCCCGACGGGTCGAGCGTGAGCCGCGTGCCCTCCTTCCACATGGTGTGGCTGAGCAGCTCGACGGGGTTCTCGTCCTGCGGGGCGAGGCCTCGGAAGAGCACGACTGCGGGAAGCGGGAAGACCAGGAGCGCGCCGATGAGGCTGTTCCGGATGACCGATCGGCGGGTGAAGCCCGATTCGCGGTCGGCGTCCTGGAAGACCTTCACCGCGCCCTCGCGCGAGACCACGTTGCCGCCGATCTTGTGGCGCTCGTCCGCGAGCTCGACGTCGGTCATGACCGACTTCGCCCAGTGCACCGCGCCGAAGCCGATGCCGAGGAGCGCGAGGGCAGCGCCGAGGCCGATGAACAGGTTGTTCAGCCGGACATCGCCGACGTCGTTGCCCTCCATCGGGAAGAGCATGTACGCCGCGATCGCCCAGATGCTACCGAGGATCGACAGGTAGAAGAGCGTGTACACCGTGCGCTGCGCGCGCTTCTCCTTGGCCGGGTCCTCGTCGGTGACGCGCGGACGGTGCGGCGGGAAGCCGGGGTTCTCGAACGCGTCCGACTGGATGAGGGCGGTGCCCGTCTTCACGGCGGGGACGGTCTCGGCGTGCGACGAGTCGGCAGCGGCGAGTTCCGTGCCGCTGTGGTCGTCCTGTGCCATGGTTCTCCTTCTTCGCTTCTTCGGTGCGGGCCCTAGTTGGACTTCGCCGTGATCCACACGGTGATCGCGACGATGGCGCCGAGACCGAAGATCCAGATGAACAGACCCTCCGCGACCGGGCCGAGCGAGCCGAGCTCGAAGCCGCCGGGCGAACGGTTGTCCTGCACGTACTGCAGGTAGGTGATGATGTCGCGCTTGTCTTCCGGGGTGATGTTGAGGTCGTTGAAGACCGGCATGTTCTGCGGACCGGTGACCATCGCCTCGTAGATGTGCACGCCCGAGACATCCGTCAGCGGCGGGGCGTACTTGCCCTCGGTGAGGGCACCGCCCGCACCGGCCACGTTGTGGCACATGGCGCAGTTGATGCGGAAGAGCTCCGCGCCGTTCGCAGCGTCGCCGCCGCCGTTGACGAGACTGTCGGCGGGGATGTCGGGGCCGGGGCCGAGCGAGCCGACGTAGTAGGCGAGCTGCTTGACCTGCTCATCGGTGAACTGCACCGGCTTCTGCTCGGCCTGCGGGCCCTGCATCTGCATGGGCATGCGGCCAGTGCCGACCTGGAAGTCGACCGCGGCGGCGCCGACGCCGATCAGGCTCGGGCCCTCGTCGGTGCCCTGCGCCTCGAGGCCGTGACAGGTCGCGCAGTTGGCCTGGAAGAGCTTGCTGCCCTCTTCGATCGTCTCCTGCGACGTGGGGGAGGGCTCTGCCTGGGCGGTCGTGCTGCTGAAGGCGGCGTAGGCGCCTCCGGTGAACACGAGGCCGAGCGCGAGCAGCGCGGCGGTGGCGAGCGGATGCCGGCGGCCGGTGCGTCGCTTCGAGCGGTTCATTGATCTCTTCCTGTTCACGGGCATTGCGGGGTGATCGCTCCTGGCTCGGCTACTTGAGGACGTAGATGACGAGGAACAGGCCGATCCAGACCACGTCGACGAAGTGCCAGTAGTACGAGACGACGATCGCGCTGGTGGCCTCCTTGTGGCCGAAGTTCTTGACGGCGAACACGCGACCGATGACGAGGAGGAACGCGATGAGTCCGCCGGTGACGTGCAGCGCGTGGAAACCGGTCGTCAGGTAGAAGGCCGAGCCGTAGGCGTTCGAGTCGAGCGCGATGCCCTCGGAGACGAGCTGGGCGTACTCGAGCGACTGGCCCGCGACGAAGATCGCGCCCATCACGTAGGTGACGAAGAACCACTCGACCATGCCCCAGTCGCGCAGCTTCCAGCTCGTGCGGTAGGGCTGCATGCGCTCGGCGGCGAACACGCCGAACTGGCACGTGAACGAGGACGCCACCAGGATCAGCGTGTTGACGAGTGCGAACGGGACGTTCAGCCGGCCTGCCTCGAAGTCCCACAGCTCAGGCGACGTCGATCGCAGCGTGAAGTAGATCGCGAAGAGGCCCGCGAAGAACATGACCTCGCTGCCAAGCCACACGATGGTGCCGACCGCGACGGTGTTCGGCCGCTTGATCGCGGGCGCGCTCGTCTGAAACGTCATTGAGGTGCTCGTCACGTTCACCATTATGGCTGATCCTCGGACGTGTTTTCGGACGGGGCGGGTCCGGATACGGAGGATTCTCGCCGACGGGCCACGGATCCCGCTGGCCGAACGCCGTGAATCCGCCGCGAATCGGCGCGGATAGGATCGATCGCATGCCCACCATGCAGACCTGGCCGGAAGTCCTGAACGCCCTCCTCGCGGGCGAAGACCTCAGCGTGTCGGATGCCGCGTGGTGCATGGAGCAGGTCATGACGGGCGCCGCGACCGACGCGCAGCTCGCGGCATTCCTCGTCGCCCTCCGCGTCAAGGGCGAGACCGTCGACGAGGTGGTGGGGTTCCGCGACGCCATCCTCGAGCACGCCGTCGAACTGCCGGTCGACGCCATGGCGCTCGACATCGTCGGCACGGGCGGCGATCGCTTCGGCACCGTCAACGTGTCCACGATGGCCTCCGTGGTCTGCGCGGCCGCCGGCGTGCCCGTCGTCAAGCACGGCAACAAGGCCGCGAGTTCGGCGTCGGGCTCCTCCGACGTGCTCGGCGCCCTGGGGATCGACCTCACCATGCCGGCGCACCGCGTGGCCGAGGTGCTCGGCGAGACGGGCATCACCTTCGCCTTCGCGGCCGCCTTCCACCCCGGGTTCCGCCACGCGGGCCTGGTGCGCGCCCAGCTCGGCGTCCCGACGGTGTTCAACTTCCTCGGTCCGCTCTGCAACCCCGCCCGCCCCGAGGCATCCGCCGTCGGCGTCGCCCACCTCGACCGGGTGCCGCTCATCGTCGGCGTGTTCCAGACCCGCGGCGCGACCGCGCTCGTCTTCCGCGGCGACGACGGGCTCGACGAGCTGACCACCACCGGCCACAGCCACATCTGGGAGGTCTCGCGCGGCACCGTGAAGGAACACGACCTCGACCCGCGCGACCTGGGGATCCCCCGGACCACGATCGACCAGTTGCAGGGCGGTGACGCGCAGCACAACGCAGAGATCGTGCACCGGGTGTTCGCGGGGGCGCGCGGGCCGGTCCGCGACATCGTCGTCCTGAACGCCGCGGCGGGGCTCGTCGCGTTCGAGCTCGCGAACGACCCGAGCCAGTTCCAGCGGACCGTCCTGGAGCGCTTCCACGAGAAGATGGCCCTCGCGGAGGGCGCGATCGACAGCGGTGCGGCAGCGCGCAAGCTGGAGGAGTGGGTCGCGGCGACCCGACGCTGAGCCCGGGCCTGCCTGCCTCGCGTCGGGCGCACGGCCGAGACGACGGACGGGGCCCCGCCGAAGCGGGACCCCGTCCGTCGATCCTCCGGATGTCAGGTGACGTCCTCGTCGACCCAGTCGAAGGTCTTCGTGACGGCCTTCTTCCACAGTCGGAGTTGGCGCTCCCGTTCGTCGACATCCATCTGGGGCTCCCAGCGACGGTCCTCCTGCCAGTTCGCGCGGAGCTCGTCGAGGTCTGACCAGAACCCGACCGCGAGTCCCGCGGCATAGGCGGCGCCGAGCGCGGTCGTCTCGGCGACGACCGGGCGGACGACGGGCACGCCGAGGATGTCGGCCTGGAACTGCATGAGCGTGTTGTTCGCGATCATGCCGCCGTCGACCTTGAGCTCGGTCAGGTCGACTCCGGAGTCGGCGTTGACGGCGTCGAGGACCTCGCGCGTCTGGAACGCGGTGGCCTCGAGTGCCGCCCGCGCGATGTGCCCCTTGTTCACGTAGCGGGTCAGGCCCACGAGCGCACCGCGTGCGTCCGGACGCCAGTACGGGGCGAAGAGCCCCGAGAAGGCGGGCACGAAGTACGCGCCGCCGTTGTCCTCGACCGACTTCGCGAGCTCCTCGATCTCGGGGGCGCTCGAGATCATCCCCAGGTTGTCGCGCAGCCACTGCACGAGCGACCCGGTCACCGCGATGGCACCTTCCAGCGCGTAGTGCGCCGGCTGGTCGCCGAGCTTGTAGCCGAGGGTCGTGAGCAGCCCGTTCTTCGAGTGGACGATCTCGGTGTCGGTGTTGAAGATGAGGAAGTTGCCCGTGCCGTAGGTGTTCTTCGACTCGCCGGCGTCGAACGCCGCCTGGCCGAAGGTCGCCGCCTGCTGGTCGCCGAGGATGCCCGCGACGGGGACCTCGCGGAGCAGGCTCGAGGATTCCACCGTGCCGTAGACCTCGGAGGAGGACCGGATCTCGGGCATCATCGAGCGCGGCACGCCGAACGCCTCAAGGATGTCGTCCCGCCAGGAGAGCGACTCGAGGTCCATGAACATCGTGCGGCTCGCATTGGTGACATCCGTCGCGTGCACGCCGCCGTCGACCCCGCCGGTGAGGTTCCAGAGGACCCAGCAGTCCGTGGTGCCGAACATCAGGTCGCCGGCCTCGGCCTTCTCACGCGCCCCGGGCACGTTCTCGAGGATCCAGACGATCTTGGTGCCCGAGAAGTACGTCGCGAGCGGGAGACCGACGTCCTGCTTGAATCGTTCGACGCCGCCGTCGGCCGCGAGGCGGTCGACGATGGGCTGGGTCCGGGTGTCCTGCCAGACGATCGCGTTGTACACGGGCTCGCCGGTGTTCCGGTCCCAGACCACCGCGGTCTCGCGCTGGTTGGTGATGCCGACCGCGGCGATGTCGTGGCGGGTGAGATCGCCCTTGCCGAGCGCCTGGCCGATCACCTCGCGGGTGTTCCGCCAGATCTCCATCGGGTCGTGTTCGACCCAGCCGGCCTTGGGGAAGATCTGCTCGTGCTCGAGCTGCCCGGTCGAGACGATCGAACCCTTCTTGTCGAAGATGATCGCTCGCGAACTCGTCGTGCCCTGGTCGATCGCCAGGATGTAGTCAGCCATGTCCATGCGTCCTCTCTGTCGCAGTGGTGGATGCGTCCGTCCGAACGGTCACGGGCGAGGTCACGTGGTGCGGACGGACGAGGGGCCGGTCGTTCGACCGGCCCCTCGGTTGATCAGCCCAGGAGCGGGAGCGCCACGATCGCAGTCCAGCCCGCGAGCACGCCGCCGATGATGGGGCCGACGATCGGGACCCAGGAGTAGGACCAGTCGCTGCCGCCCTTGCCGGCGATCGGGAGGATGGCGTGCGCGATGCGAGGTCCGAGGTCACGGGCCGGGTTGATCGCGTAGCCGGTCGGGCCACCCAGGGAGGCGCCGATCCCGATGACCAGCAGGGCGACGGGCAGGGCGCCGAGCGCCGCGAGACCGGAGGCGTCGCCGTTGCGGCCGAAGCCGATCACGACGAACACCAGCACGAACGTGCCGATGATCTCGGTCACGAGGTTCCATCCGTACGAGCGGATGGCGGGACCGGTCGAGAACACGCCGAGCTTGTTGGCCGGCTCCGGCTCCTCGTCGAAGTGCTGCTTGTACGCGAGCCAGCAGACGATCGCACCGAGGATCGCGCCGATCAGCTGCGCGCCGATGTAGGTGAGCACCGACAACGCGTCGACGGGGACGGTCGTCCCGAGCGCCGCGTTCCCGAACTCGGTCGCGCCGTTGGCGACGAGTCCGAGCGTGACGGCCGGGTTGATGTGCGCGCCCGACGCGTACGCGACGATGACACCGGCGAAGACCGCGAAGCCCCAGCCGATGTTGACCATGAGGAACCCGCCGTTGTAGCCCTTGTTCTTCACGAGGGCGACGTTGGCCACGACTCCGCAACCGAGGAGCACCAGCATCGCGGTGCCCACGAGTTCGGAGAGGAACAGCACTCCGAGATTGTCCACGTTGACCTTCCATCCTTTCGCCGTGCCCGAGAGGCCGCGCCCCAGGGCGGATCAGCGCCCACCCTACTCGCGTGGAAGAGATCCGCGGAAGGGCGCGCAGGTTTCGCGGCGAGTCATGCGGGATTCGTCCGGAGAGCCCTTTCATCCCCGGGTCTCGCGGGAGTAGTTTTGCGGGGGAGTGCCGCGTCGACGTCGACAGGCGACAGGCCGGGCGGGTGCGGTCGAGGGGAAGGGACGTTTCCGTGAAGAAGATCATCAACGATCCCAAGCACGTGGTCGACGAGTCAGTCGCAGGCTTCGGCCTCGCGCACGCCGACCTCGTGAGGGTCGAGACGGATCCCATCCACGTCGTGCGCGCGGATGCGCCGGTGGCGGGCAAGGTCGGACTCGTGTCCGGCGGCGGGAGCGGGCACGAGCCGTTGCACGCCGGCTTCGTCGGCCCGGGCATGCTCGATGCGGCCGTGCCCGGCGCGGTGTTCACCTCGCCGACGCCGGATCCCATCCTCGCGGCGACGAAGGCCGTCGACGGGGGCAAGGGCGTGCTCCACATCGTCAAGAACTACACCGGCGACGTGCTCAACTTCGAGACGGCGGCCGACCTCGCCGCCGCCGACGGCATCGAGGTCCGCGCCGTGGTCACGAACGACGACGTGGCGGTCAAGGACTCCCTCTACACGGCCGGCCGCCGCGGTGTCGGCGGCACGGTGCTGGTCGAGAAGATCGCCGGCGCGGCGGCCGAACGCGGCGACACGCTCGACCAGGTCGCCGAGATCGCCGAGCGCGTCAACGACAACGTCCGGTCGATGGGCATGGCGCTCACCCCCTGCATCGTCCCGCACGCCGGTGAGCCGAGCTTCACCCTCGCGGAGGACGAGGTCGAGATCGGCATCGGCATCCACGGCGAGCCCGGGCGCGAGCGCATCAAGCTCGAACCCGCGGACGCGATCGTCGACCGGCTGATCTCGCCGATCATCGAGGACCTGCCGTACTCGTCGGGCGACCGGGTGCTCCTGTTCGTCAACGGCATGGGCGGCACTCCGCAGATCGAGCTCTACATCGCCTACCGGCGCGCCGCCGAGGTCCTCGCCGAGCAGGGCATCAGGATCGAGCGCTCGCTCGTCGGCAACTACATCACCTCGCTCGAGATGCAGGGCTTCTCGATCACCATCCTGAAGCTCGACGACGAGATGGTCGAGCTCTGGGACGCCCCCGTGCACACGGCGGCGCTGCGGTGGGGCCGGTAGGGCGGCCGCGGTGGGATTGGACATCACCTGGGCGGTGGACTGGGTCAGGCGCAGCGCGGACTCGATGGCCGAGCATCGCGTCGAACTGATCACGCTCGACCGGGAGATCGGCGACGGCGACCACGGCGAGAACATGGATCGCGGATTCCAGGCGATCCTCCCCAAGCTCGACGACCTGCCCGCGGGGTCGACGCCTGCCGACGTGCTGAAGCTCGTCGCGACGACCCTCATCTCCACGGTGGGCGGCGCGGCCGGACCGCTGTACGGAACGGCCTACCTCAAGGGCTCCGGGGCGATCGCGGGGGAGTCGTCCATCGACGCGAACGGGGTGGCCTCGTTCCTGGAGGCCTCGCGTGACGGCATCGTCCTGCGCGGGAAGGCGGAGTCGGGCGACAAGACGATGGTCGACGCGTGGACGCCCGCGGTCGATGCGGCGCGGGCCGCGGCCGACGGCGGCGCAAGCGCGGCCGAGACCCTGCGTGCCGCAGCGGATGCCGCGGCATCGGGCGCCGTGGCGACCGAACCGCTCGTCGCGCGGAAGGGCCGGGCGAGCTACCTCGGCGAACGTTCCGCGGGTCACCGGGACCCGGGTGCGCAGTCCACCGCCTACCTCCTCGAGGCGGCGGCCGCGGCGGCGTCCAACGGGACCAGTGCCTGAGATGGCGGACGGAGACCGCATCGGGATCGTCGTCGTCTCGCACTCGGAGCAGCTCGCCGCCGGCGTCGTCGAGCTCGCGCACCAGATGGCGCCGAACGTGCGCATCGAACCGGCCGGCGGCACCGACGACGGTCGGATCGGCACGAGCTTCGAGCGTGTCACCGCTGCGATCGGTGCGGCTGATGCCGGCGCCGGGGTCGTCGTCCTGTGCGACCTCGGCTCTGCGATCCTGACGGCAGAGACCGCGATGGACTTCCTGGACGACGACCAGCGCGCGCGTGTCCGCATCGCGGATGCACCACTCGTGGAGGGCGCCGTGGCGGCATCCGTCGCCGCCGAGTCGGGCGACCCGCTCGAGACCGTCGTCCGGGCGGCCGAGTCGGCGGGCGGGGGAGCGGCCGCCCTCGAGCCATCCGCCGGCGCTGCGGGCGCGGTCGCGACCGGCGGGGAGGCGACGCGCGACCGTGTCAGCCGCCGCGTGACGCTCACGAACTCGGACGGGTTGCACGCGCGCCCCGCCGCCGAGCTGGTGAAACTGGCGAGCACCTTCCCGCAACGTGTCACCGTGAACGGGATCGATGCGAAGAGCCTGCTGGCGATCATGGCGCTGGGGCTCGTGAAAGGCGACGAGGTCGAGATCGCGACCGACGACCCCGACGGTGCCACTGCGGTCGAGGCGCTCGCCGACCTCGCGTCGTCGGGGTTCGGCGAGCCCTGACCGGGCGTGGAGCCGGATGTCGCGCTGGGCTGTGTCGGGACCGCCGAAGCGTGCCCGATCTGCCGGCTCTATTGGATAGTGGTACTCTCTAATTGTTCCTCGCGGGGAGACGGGGCCGGGGAGTACCATCGGCGCCATGGCACGCGATATGGCGGGCCACGGCGATGGGAACGCGTTCACCCGGTTCTTCGACCGGGTGGATCGGGTCATGACCCCGGCGTTCGAGTCACCGCGGATGGCCCCGGAGGACCCTGACGACCGCAGTCAGTCGGGGGAGAAGCCGTGTCCGCTGTGCGGGCACCCGATGTTCGAGCACCGTATCGACGAATCCACGCCGAACGTCCTGCTCGAATGCCCGACGGACGTCCGGCTGCCGGAACCGGCGGACAGCGGACCGCTCAACGAGTTCGGCATGCCCGCGAGCGAGGAACGCGTGGAGAAGCTCAGGCGCGACGAACGCGCCTGAGTCGTGGATCCGGCGGCGGGACGACCGAACCCGCGGCGAGGCCGTCGGGCGCGCACCCTGGCGCTGAATTCGGTGCTCGATGAAGCTGCTTCACGATGAAGCGGCGCGGACGCGAAGCGTGGCGCCGGGGAGAGGCCCTCGTGCCTGCATCGTTCACCGAACGGACATAATGTGCATTATCGGCGTTAGTGACCACGAGACGTGCAGGTCCAAGTGCCCTTGGCGATTCCGAGCCCTTCGGTCAGCATCGAGACGATGTCCGCGCGTCGAGAACGTGCAACTGGAGGCGGCATGACGGCCGGTGAACCGGGACCCGCGCCTCGGGGTCGAGCCTGGCGAGCGGTCGCTCGCTGCTTCGGCGCGAGTGTGGTGATGCTCGCTCGTCGTGAGGTCCACCTGCCGCGCGGGAACGTCGGTCGCGTGCTGCGCTTCGCCGATGGAAGCACGGCCCGCGTCTATCGCGAGACGACGGTCGACCGGAGGCCGCCCAAAGATCCGTGCGTGCTCGTCGTCGCCTTCAAGCTGCGTCTGATCCGGGGCCCTCGGATGCACCGCGCCTTCGAGGCGGAGAGCCTCCTCAACACCCCGCTGTTCGTCGGCTTCCCGGGGTACGTGTCCAAGCTCTGGTGCACCCATGACGGCTCCGGCGTCTATCGCGGGCTCTACGAGTGGGACGGCCCGCAGCGGGCGCAGCAGTACGCCGCGTCGCTCTGGCGGGTGCTCGAACTGGGCAGCGTGCCCGGCTCCATCCGCTACCGGGTCCTCCCCGCCCTGCACCGCGACGACGTCCTGGCGGATCCGAACCTGATGTCGACGATCGCGGCAGCGGATGACGCGTGGTGGCGGGTCGTCTCGGCGACATGACGCCCGAGACGGACGTCCTGGTCGTCGGTGCCGGTCCGACCGGGTTGACCGCCGCACTGGAGGCGCACGCTCATGGCGCCCACGTCCGGATCGTCGATCGGCGCCGGGAGCGGGTCCGGCCGTCCCGGGCGATGATGCTCCATGCTCGAGCGCTCGAGTGCCTCCGACCGCTCGGCGTCGCCGACGCGCTCCTCGAACGGGCGGATACCGCTCCGGAGGCGCGCATCCACCTCGGCCGCCGGGTCGTGCCGGTCCGACTCGGTCACGTCGACCTTCCCGACACCGCGTTCCCGCACCTGACGCTGGTCCGCCAGGCCGACATCGAGGAGGTCCTGTGGGCCACGCTGCGCGAGCGCGGCGTGGACGTGGAGTGGGGCGTCGAGTTCGTCGGGCTGTACGCACAGGCGTCCGAGGAGGGCACCGTGTCGGCGCGCCTCAGGCGGGCGGACGGGACGGTCGAGGATCTCCCCTGTCGGTTCGTCGCCGGGTGCGACGGCCAGTCCAGCTCCGTGCGTCGCCTCGTCGGCGCGAAGTGGAGCGGCGCGCCGTATCGAGTGGAGGCGGTCCTCGCCGATGTCGAGCTCGGCACGGTCCTCGAGCCGGGCGTGCTCCACGTCGCGGTCGGCGACGCCGGGCTGGCGTTCCTGTTCGCGCTCGGCGAGGGTGCCAGTTGGCGGATGCTGGCCACCCGCCCCGCGGCCGTCCCGTCGACCGGGCCGTACGGGCAACTCGGTGAGGGTGTCGACGCTGAGGAGGTGCGTCGTCTGATCCGCGAGTCGCGCCTCGGGGCGACCATCGACGACGTCCGTTGGTCCGCCCGCGTGGCGCTCCAGCACCGGGTGGCGAAACCGTTCCGACACGGACGGCTGTTCCTCGCCGGCGATGCCGCTCACGCGCATTCGCCAGCCGGCGGACAGGGGATGAACAACGGCATCCTCGACGCGGTCAACCTGGGTTGGAAGCTGGGCTTCGCCGCCTCCGGCGCGGCCGGGGACGAGCTGCTCGAATCGTACGACCAGGAACGGCGGCGAGCCGCCCACCAGGTGCTGGCCCTGACGCATCTGATCTTCTTCGCCGAGGCGTCGCCGAACCCCGCCGCACGGCTCATCCGGAGCGCGCTCCTGCCGTATGCCGCTCCGGTGCTTCCCGGCCTCCTCCGCCGGCGGCGTCTCACGGCCGCCGCCGTGCGCATGCTCTCCCAGCCGTACGTGCACTATCGGAACAGCAGCATCTCCCAGGACGCCCCGCCACGCGCCACGCGTTGGCCTCACCCGGGGCACCGGCTCCCCGACGCTCCCGTCACGATGGGCGGTCGCAGGGCTCGCCTCCACGAGCTGACCGCGGCACCGGGTATCCACGTCTTCCTCGAACCGCACGCAGCTCGGCACGCCGGGATGCTCGATGGCCGAGCGCCGGACGGCCGAATCCACGTCCACCGCCTGGTCGGTCATGCCGGCCGCGGCGTGGTGGCCGTGCGCCCCGACGGCTATGTCGGCTTCCGCTGCGGGGAGACCGATGGCAGGCTCGACGACTGGATGCGGCTGGTGGGCGCCGTGCCGAGCGCGACGTCCTTCCGCGAGTGACTCCCAAGGATGCGGAGAACCCTCTCCGCGGACCGTGGCTCAGCCGATCGCCCTCCTGACGAGTTCGACGATGGCCTTCTCCCCCGCGGGCGTCAACTCCGTCAGCGCATACGACGTCGGCCAGAGTTGGCCGTCGTCGAGGGTCGCGTTGTCGTTGAAGCCGAACGTGGCGTAGCGAGTCTTGAACTTCAGGGCGGGCTGGAAGAAGCAGAGCACCTTGCCGTCCTTCGCCCACGCGGGCATGCCGTAGTAGGTCCGTGGCGCGAGAGCGGGCGCGTGCTCGGTGATGAGCGCGTTCAGCCGCTCCGCCATCACGCGATCGTCCCCCTCGAGCTCGGCGATCTTCTCACGAAGGTCGGCGGCGCCGTCCTTCCTCTTGCCGCGCCGCACCTCCTTGGCGCGGTCCTTCATGGCGGCGCGTTCCTCGTCGGTGAAGCCGTCGGGCTCCTCATCGCGTGCGGTCTTCCTCGTCGTCTCAGCCATGGTCGGCTCCTCTCGATTCGTTCGATGCGATCGCTGACGTCGGAGTGCGTGGCACCGCCGGCGCCGCCGCCGCGGAATCGCGGAGCGCCACCGGCGGCAGGTCGCGGGAATGCACCACTCCCCCGACCTCGTATGCCGAATGCAGGCACATGAGCGTTCCTCTCTTCCGGAGATCGCTGTCAGGCGCCGACGTACTCGGCGAGGTGCTCGCCCGTGAGCGTCGCGCGACTCGCCACGAGATCGGCGGGCGTCCCCTCGAAGACGACTCGCCCGCCGTCGTGGCCGGCGCCCGGCCCGAGGTCGATGATCCAGTCGGCGTGGGCCATGACCGCCTGGTGGTGCTCGATGACGATCACCGTCTTGCCGGAGTCCACGAGTCCGTCGAGCAGGCGCAGCAGGTTGTCGACATCGGCCAGGTGCAGGCCGGTCGTCGGCTCGTCGAGCACGTAGACGTCACCAGCCTCCCCCATCGCGATCGCGAGCTTCACGCGCTGGCGCTCGCCGCCGGACAGCGTCGACAGCGGCTGCCCCAGGCTCAGGTATCCGAGCCCCACGTCCTCGAGCCGGCCGAGGATCGCGGCGGCGGCCGGGATCTTCGTCTCGCCCGACGAGAAGAACTCGCGCGCCTTGGCAACGGGCAGGTCCAGGACCTCGGTGATGTCCAGTCCCCCGAGCGTGTACTGCAGCACACCGGATTGGAAGCGCTTTCCGCCGCAGTCCTCGCATGGTGTCTCGATGGTGTCCATGAACCCGAGCTCGGTGATGATCACCCCGGCGCCCTTGCACGTCGGGCATGCGCCTTCCGAGTTGGCGCTGAAGAACGCCGGCTTCACCCCGTTGGCTTTCGCGAACGCCTTGCGGATGGGCTCGAGGAGGCCCGTGTACGTCGCCGGGCTGCTGCGCCGGGAGCCCTTGATCGCGCCCTGGTCGATGGAGACGATCCCCTCGCGCGGCGCGACGGAGCCGTGGATGAGCGAGCTCTTGCCCGACCCGGCCACTCCCGCCACGACGGTGAGCACGCCGAGCGGGATGTCGACGTCCACGTCCTGGAGGTTGTTCT
Organism: Agromyces molybdatiresistens; assembly: GCF_052748445.2. Lineage (NCBI taxonomy): Bacteria > Bacillati > Actinomycetota > Actinomycetes > Micrococcales > Microbacteriaceae > Agromyces > Agromyces molybdatiresistens. Next base: position 2,003,749 of record NZ_CM188258.1, read on the forward strand.
CATCGGCACCGCGCACCTCGATCGCGCCCGAAGCCTCCCGGACCGCGGGCTTGATCGTCGCACGGTCCTCCAGGTGCCGCCCGGTGATCGTGGCGCTCGCCTTCAACCCGTCGACGGTTCCCTCGAAGCCGATCTCGCCGCCGTCGCGGCCCGCTCCGGGGCCGAGGTCGACGACGTGGTCGGCGATGGCGATCGTCTCGGGCTTGTGCTCGACGACGAGCACGGTGTTCCCCTTGTCGCGCAGCCGGAGCAGCAGGGTGTTCATGCGCTGGATGTCGTGGGGGTGCAGTCCGATCGTGGGCTCGTCGAACACGTACGTGACATCGGTGAGCGAGGACCCGAGGTGCCGCAGCATCTTGATGCGCTGGGCCTCGCCGCCGGAGAGCGTGCCCGACGGTCGTTCGAGGCTCAGGTAGCCGAGACCGAGGGTGACGAACGCGTCGAGGTTCGCGCCGAGCGCGTCGAGCAGCGGTCCCGCGTCGGGACGATCGAGTTCCCGCACCCACTCGGCGAGGTCGGTCACCTGCATCCGGCACGCGTCGGCGATGCTGACGCCGTCGATCCGCGACGAGCGTGCCGCCTCGGTCAGGCGCGTGCCGTCGCATTCCGGGCATCGGGCGAAGGTCGCCACGCGCTCGACGAACGCGCGGATGTGCGGCTGCAGCGCGTCGAGGTCCTTCGAGAGCATCGACTTGGTGATCTTCGGGATGAGCCCCTCGTAGGTCATGTTGATGTTCTGGATACGGACCTTCTTCTGCTCGCTGTAGAGCAGCGCGTGGCGTTCCTTCTCGGTGAACTCGGCGATCGGCTTGTCGGGGTCGTAGAAGCCGGACTCCGCGAACCCGCGCACCATCCAGCCGTCGGCCGTGTACCCGGGCACCATGATGGCGCCGCCGTTCAGCGACCTGCTCTCGTCGATCACCTGCAAGAGGTCCAGGTCGGAGACCGAGCCGCGGCCCTCGCAGCGCGGGCACATGCCGCCGAGGTACACGACATCGCGCACGATCGTCTTGTCGCCGGTCGCCGAGGTCATGACCCCGCTGGCCTTCTGCGTCGGGATGTTGAACGAGAACGCCGTCGGACCCCCGATGTGCGGTTCGCCGAAGCGGCTGAACAGGATGCGCAGCATCGCGTTCGCATCGGTCACGGTGCCCACCGTCGAGCGCGGGTTCGCCCCGAGCCGCTCCTGGTCGACGATGATCGCAGTGGTGAGGCCCTCGAGCACGTCGACGTCGGGTCGCGGCACGGAGGGCATGAAGCCCTGGACGAACGCGCTGTAGGTCTCGTCGATGAGCCGCCGCGACTCGGCGGCGATCGTGTCGAAGACGAGCGAGCTCTTGCCCGAGCCGGACACGCCGGTGAACACCGTGAGGCGGCGTTTCGGCAGCTCGATCGAGACGTCCTTCAGGTTGTTCTCACGGGCGCCCTGCACCCGGATCCGGTCGTGGGCGTCGGCGGCAGCCGGACCGGATGGCGAGGTCTCGACGTTCGGGGTCGTGGTCGTGGTCATCGTGCCTCCATCGAGTCGGTTCGATCCAAGCACCGCGGATGCCGCGACGGCAGCGTCGTCGGCGTGCGGCGTGCCGGCTCAGCCGGCCTGCTGGATCCGGATCATGTTGCCCGCGGGGTCGCGGAAGGCGCAGTCTCGGAGCCCGTACGGCTGGTCGACCGGCTCCTGGACCACCTCGGCACCCGCGGCCTCGAGCGACGCGAATGTGGCGTCGACGTCGCTCGCGGCGAGGTTCACGCCGAAGTAGCTGCCCTTCGCGATGATCTCGAGGAGTGCCGCGCGATCGTCATCGGTCATGCCGGGCCCGACGCCCGGCGGGTGGAGGACGATCGCGGTGTCGGGCTGCTCGACCGGGCCGACGGTGATCCAGCGCATGCCCTCGTATCCGACGTCGTTTCGGACCTCGAAGCCGAGCACGTCGCGGTAGAACACGAGCGACGCCTCCGGGTCGAGGTGCGGCAGGAAGCTGGAGTGGATGGTGAGGCTCATGAGGGCCACGCTATCCACCACCGCCGACGGTCGCTTCTCGATTCCTGATCGGTTTCGTCACCTGCTTCGCCACGCACGGCAGCATGCCGAGCGTCGCGCCCGCGTACCGCTCCCGGTAGACGCTCGGCGGCACCCCGACGAGTTCGGTGAACCGCGTGCTGAACGTGCCGAGCGACGAGCCGCCGACTGCGAAGCACACCTCGGTGACGGAGAGGTCGCCGCGCCGGAGCAGCGCCATCGCGCGCTCGACGCGCCGGGTCATGAGGTACGAGTACGGCGACTCGCCGAACGCCGCTCGGAACCGTCGGCTGAGGTGCCCGGAGGACATGTTCGCGCCGCGTGCGAGCGCCTCCACGTCGAGCGGCTTCGCGTACTCCCGGTCGATGCGGTCGCGCACGCGGCGCAGCACCGCGAGATCGCGCAGGTCGTCGGGGGCGGTCGGTCTGCTGCTCACGAGCGCGATGCTTCCACCTCCCCGCAGTGAAGTCCAGCGACGGCGGACCCGGGTGGGCCATCGGGCCCGCTCGGGGCATCGCGCCGGTGCCAGAATGACGCCATGGGCTCCCGGAAGGTGGCGTTCGTCCTCGGCGGCGGCGGCGTGCTCGGTGCCGTGCAGGTCGGGATGCTCCGTGCGGTGCTCGAACGCGGCATCCGCCCCGACCTCGTCGTGGGCACCTCGATCGGAGCGATCAACGGCGCGATCATCGCCGCCGACGTCGGCCGGAGCCTCGTGCGACTCGAGGAGGCGTGGAGCTCGAAGGATGCGCGGACGCTCACGACCGGGATGGGGCTCAGGCCCGGGCGGGCCCACGTGATGTCGACCGAGCCCCTGCGGCGCATGCTCGCCTACGGCCTCGGCGGGGTCGGCGAGTTCGAGGACCTCGAGGTCGAGTTCCGCTGCTGCGCGGCCAGCGTGGAGCGCGCGGCCGAGCACTGGTTCGACTCGGGCCCGCTGGTGCCCGCCGTCCTCGCCTCGGCGGCGCTGCCCGGGCTCTTCCCTGCGGTGCGCATCGGCGACGAGCACTTCGTCGACGGCGGCATCGTGAACTCGATCCCGGTCGGCCAGGCGGCCGACGCCGGCGCGACCGACATCTACGTGATGCAGGTCGGCCGCATCGAGCACGCCCTGACGCCCCCGCGCAACCAGTTCGACAACGCACGCGTCGCGTTCGAGATCTCCCGCCGGCACCGGTTCGCGCGCGACACCGCGGCGCTCGCCGAGGGGACGCGCCTGCACGTCCTCCCGACGGGAACGGTTTCGGCCAGGGAGAACCGGATCTCGCGCAACCTCTCCCCCACCGCCGTGCGTCGGCGCATGGCGACTGCGCACGGCGCGGCGTCCGCGTACCTGGACCGCGAGGAGGCGCGGCTGCGCGAGCGCACCGGCGGCGAAGGGGCCGGGATCTCCGACCGGTCCGCCGACTGATGCGACTCCCGCCGAGGTGGGTGCGCCGCGGCATCCTCGCGCCCCTCGTCATCGTGCTCGCGCTCACCGTGATCGCGTCGTCGCCGGCATGGCTCGCGGTCGCACTCATCGTGTCGATCTTCGTCGAGCCGCGCCTGCGGACGCCGCGGCTGCTCCTCATGATCGCGATCTACCTGCTGTGGGATGCCGCGGCGCTGGTCGTCCTCTTCGTCCTGTGGGTCGTGTCCGGCTTCGGATGGCGCATCCGGTCGCCGGGGTTCCAACACGCGCACTACCGGTTCGTTGCACGGATGCTCGGCCTCCTGTTCTGGAACGCGCACTGGGTGCTCCGCCTCGACATCGACGTCCGCGTGCCCGAGGGGTTCCACGACGACGACCGACCGCGCGTGATCGCGAGTCGGCACGCCGGACCCGGCGACTCGTTCATCCTGATCCACGCCGTCCTCAACTGGTTCGACCGAGCGCCGCGCATCGTGCTGAAGGACACGCTGCAGTGGGACCCGGCGATCGACGTCGTGCTGAACCGGCTCCCGAACCGGTTCATCGCCCCGCCGCCGCTGGCGGGCGAGGCCGGACGGAGACGGCGCCGGGACGGCGGACCGACGGCGATCCCACTGACCGCGCGCATCAGCGAACTCGCGAGCGACATGCGCGACCGCGACGCGCTCGTGATCTTCCCCGAGGGCGGCAACTTCACGCCGGAGCGGCGCGCCCGGGCGATCGAGCGACTGCGGTCGGCGGGACTCGTGGCGGCCGCCGAACGGGCCGCCCGGCTCATGAACGTCATGGCGCCGCGGCCGGCCGGCCTGTTCGCCGCGCTCGACGCCGCACCGGAGGCCGACGTCTTCCTCGTCGCGCACACCGGCCTCGACCGCATCCGGACGATCGGCGACGTCTGGCGGGAGCTCCCGACCGACAAGACGATCACGATGCAGGTGTGGAACGTGGCGCGCAGCGGCATCCCCGACGACCACGATGCGCGCGCCGACTGGCTGATGGGCGAATGGGAGCGCATCGACGGCTGGATCGAGGCGCGACGGACCTGACCCCGGAGGGCCGGAGGCGTGCGCGTCGCGACACGCCGAAGCCCGGGACCAATGGCTCCCGCGCCATCCCGCTCGCTGGGAATAGCCTGAGCACGAGCGCGCCACTCCGGGCGCGCCGGAAGGAGTCGCAATGTCCTCCCCGCAGTCCAACAGCGCGTTCGCGGCGTTCGCCTTCGATTCGGCCGAGATGACGAAGTCGGCGGTGAACACGATCCGCGTCGCGTTGGGCGTGACCGGCGTGATCGCCCTCATCATCGGCGTGTTCATCACGTTCTGGCCGAAGAACTCGGCCGTCGTGCTGACCGTGATGCTCGCGATCTACTTCCTGATCGCCGGCCTCGCCTACCTGGGGCTCGGCATCTTCTCGAGGTCGATCTCGGGCGGCGCCAGGGCCCTCGACATCATCCTCGGAGTGCTCTTCCTGATCGGCGCGATCGTCATGTTCGCCAACCCGACCGAGAGCGCCGTCGTGATCGGCATCTTCGTCGGCATCCTGGTCGGCATCCTCTGGATCATCGAGGGCGCGGTCGCGCTCGCGCAGTCCGGAAACTCCTCGTCGAGGGGATGGAGCATCTTCTTCGGCATCCTGAGCATCGTGGCCGGAATCGTGCTGCTCTTCTCGCCGCTCTGGGGCGTCGCCATCCTGTTCTGGGTGACGGGGATCGCGCTCATCATCCTCGGCATCGTCCAGATCGTGCGCGCGTTCACGTTCGGGCGCGGCATGCAGCTGTCGTCGTGATGCGCTGAGTCCGCAGACGCAGCGAGGGCGGGGCCGGTGGAACCGGTCCCGCCCTCGTCGTGCGGCTGCCGCGCGGCGCGGAGCGCGAGTCAGCGCTCGGGCGCGAACCCGGACACGTCGCCGACGTAGCGCGTGTGGTCGGCGGGAATCGGGTCGACGGCGGCCGAGGCGACCTCGGCGGCGAACTCGGCCACGTTGTAGAGCTTGCCCGCGTCCTCCTTGCGAGCGGCGATCGCGCCCGGGTTGGCTCGCTCGAGGAGCGTCGCGGTGATCGTGCCCTCGATCATGTCGCCGGACACGACGACGAACTCGACGCCCTCCGCCTCGAACTCGGGCAGCTTCGCACGGAGCGCATCCTCGCCGGCACGCTTGGAGAGCGCGACGGGCTCGTACTCGGGCATGGTCGGCGTCGTGCGGATGAAGTGCGCCTGATGGCTCGTCACGAAGACGATGCGGGCACCGTCGGCGAGGTGCGGCATAGCGTTGTCGACCACGTTGACCTGCGCGTCGCGGTTCAGGCGCATGGCGTAGTCCTCGCCCATGCCGGTCTCCATGCCGCCCGAGGCGTTCAGCACGAGCACGTCGACGCGGCCGAGCTCGGCGGTGGCCCGCTCGAACATGGACCGCACCGACTCCGCATCCGTCAGGTCGGCGCCGACGGCGATCGCACGGCCGCCGGCGGCGGTGATCTCGCCCACGATCCTCTCCGCGCGGGGCGCCTTGCTGCGGTAGTTGATGACGACCGCCGCTCCCGCCTCCGCGAGGTAGCGGGCGGTGTCCGCGCCGATGCCGCGGGACGATCCCGTGACGAGGGCGACGCGGCCGTCGAGCGATCCGGGGGCGAGCGGGTTGGTCACGTTGGGCTCCTTGATGGTGCGGACGTCGCGGGGCGCGCTGCGCGCCGCACCGAGACTACCAACTCCCCCCATCGGCGCCTCCCGCGCTGCTAGGTTGAGAGAGGGGCCCGAAGGAGACCGACTTGGATGTTCTGACCCAGTACGCGTGGATCGCCTGGCTCGTCCTGATCCTGGTGTTCGCGACCATCGAGGTGTTCACCCTCGAGATGACCTTCCTCATGCTGGCCCTCGGCAGCGTCGCGGGGCTTCTGTCGGGGCTCCTCGGCATCCCGTGGTGGGCGCAGTTCATCGTCGCCGCCGTCGTCGCGATCGCGCTGATCCTGACGCTGCGGCCTTCGCTGCTGCGGCTGCTCCGGCGTGGCGCGGACCCGGCCCGCAGCAACGTGGACGCCCTGATCGGCGTCTCCGGCACAGTGGTCCGCACGGTCGGCCCGGCCGGCGGCCAGGTCCGGCTGCAGAACGGAGACGTCTGGACGGCACGGCTGTCGCCCGTGACCGAGCAGGCGGATGTCGCCGTGGGCGAGCACGTGCTCGTCACCGGCATCGACGGGGCGACGGCGGTCGTCGTCCCGATGGAGAGGAGCACCCAGGCGTGAACGACGTCGGACCCATCATCGCCCTGATCGTCGTCGTCGCGATCGCGATCTTCGCGATCGTGGTGATCGCGAAGTCGATCCGGATCATCCCGCAGGCCTACGCGGGCGTGGTCGAGCGACTCGGGCGGTACCACAAGACGCTCACCCCGGGCCTCAACATCCTGATCCCGTTCATCGACCGCCTCCTGCCGCTCGTCGACATGCGCGAGCAGGTCGTCTCGTTCCCGCCGCAGCCGGTCATCACCGAGGACAACCTCGTCGTGTCGATCGACACGGTCGTCTACTTCCAGGTGACCGATGCCCGCGCCGCCACCTACGAGATCAACAACTACCTCGGCGCGGTCGAGCAGCTGACCACGACCACCCTCCGCAACGTCGTCGGCGGGCTGAACCTCGAGGAGGCGCTGACCAGCCGCGACAACATCAACGGCCAATTGCGCATCGTGCTCGACGAGGCCACCGGCAAGTGGGGAATCCGCGTCTCCCGCGTCGAGCTCAAGGCGATCGACCCGCCCCTCTCCATCCAGGACTCGATGGAGAAGCAGATGCGCGCCGAGCGCGACCGCCGCGCGGCGATCCTCACCGCCGAGGGCACGAAGCAGTCCGCGATCCTCGAGGCGGAGGGCTCCCGCCAGGCGGCGATCCTCAAGGCCGAGGGCGACGCCAAGGCCGCGGTGCTCCGAGCACAGGGCGAGGCCGAGGCGATCCTCACCGTCTTCGACGCCATCCACAAGGGCGACCCCGACCCGAAGCTGCTCGGCTACCAGTACCTGCAGATGCTGCCGCAGCTCGCCGAGGGGGCGTCGAACAAGCTCTGGATCATCCCGAGCGAGCTCACGGAGGCGCTGAAGGGCATCGGGGGCGCGTTCACGCCGAACGGTCGCGGCGACGGCACGAGCGGTTCGGCGCCGCGTCCCGGCGTCCCCGGCTGAACCGGATGACGCGGGTGGCCGGCGGCTGGTTCGAGCCGCCCGCGCCGCGCGTTCTGGCGCACCGCGGGCTCGCGCTCGAGGCACCCGAGAACACGCTCGCCGCGTTCGAGGCTGCCGTGCGGGCCGGGGCGCGTTACCTCGAGACCGACATCCACCCGAGCGCCGACGGCGCGGCCGTGCTCGCGCACGACCCCACGCTCCGACGTGTCGCGGCCCGGGCCGAGGCCGTCGCCGACCTCCCGCTCGACGCCCTGCGGCGGGTCGACCTCGGCGGCGGGCACGGGTTCGGCACGCTCGACGAGCTCCTGCACGCCTTCCCCGCGGCGCGACTCAACATCGACGTGAAGACGGATGCCGCGGTCGCTGCGACGATCGAGGCGGTCCGTCGCGCCGATGCCGCCGACCGGGTCCTGCTCACCGCCTTCTCGGATGCCCGGCGGCGACGGCTCGCGGCCGCGGTGCCAGGCTCGGTCACCTCGGCGGGCCGGGCATCCGTGCTGCGTGCCGCCGCGGCATCCCGCACCAGGAACTCGGCAGCCATGCGCCGCGGGGTCGCCGGCGCTCGGGCGCTGCAGATCCCGGAGCGGGTGGGCCGGATCCGGCTCCTCTCCCCCGCCCTCGTCGAGACCGCGCACGCCGCGGGCCTCGAGGTGCACGTGTGGACGGTCAACGACGAGGCCGACATGCGTCGGCTCCTCGCGCTCGGCGTCGACGGTCTCGTGACCGATCGCGCCGACCTGGCGCTGCGCATCATGGCCGAGAGCTGAGAGTTCCCCGGCAAAACCTCAGGCTGTGGAAAGAAGATGCCCAGCTTGATCGTTTATACCTGTTGACGATCGAGAGGAGTACGCCATGGCGGACCGGAGCCTTCGGGGCATGCGTATCGGCGCCCAGAGCCTGCAGAGCGAGGACGGCGTGATCTTCGCCGATCGCGCGGACTACACGTACCGTTGCGAGACGTGCGGGCGGGACACCGTGATGACCTTCTCGACCGAGGCCGAGCTTCCCGAGGAGTGGGAGTGCCGTCACTGCGGCAACCCCGCCGTGCTCCTCGTCGACTCCAAGCCGGTCGAGATCGACCGCTCGGGCGAGAAGGTCGCCCGAACCCACTGGGACATGCTGCTCGAGCGCCGCACGCGCGCCGAGCTCGAGGAGATCCTCGAGGAGCGCCTCCAGTACCTGCGAGCCCGCCGCGGTCAGCAGAAGATCGGCGCCTAAGCCTCCAGCGCAGTTTCACGCCCGGCCCCGGACCCCGTCCGGTGCCGGGCGTTCCGCTGAGCGGCGACCCCCGCCCAGGCGAGTCCGCCGAGCGAGAGCACGACGATCACGAGCGGGACCATTCCGCCGAGCACGACCGACGCCGTGAGACCGGTGCGCAGTTCGACGTCGGTGACCATGGCACCGGCCTCGTACGCCGGCAGCGCGTCGATCGTCCGGCCGGCCGGATCGATCACCTGGCTCGTGCCCACCGTCGAGATGTTCACCACCGAGCGGCCGGTCTCGATCGCCCGCAGCCGCGCGATCGCGAGCTGCTGCTGGTTCTCATCGGTGCCGCGGAAGTCGGCGTTGTTCGTCTGGAGCATGTAGAGCTCGGCGCCGTCGCGTGCGCCCTCCCAGATGAGCTCGTCGTAGATCACGTCGAAGCAGATCGCGAGTCCCGTGACGGTCCGGCCGACGTCGAACACGGGCGCCTGGGTGCCCGGGGAGTAGCCGCGCTGGATCAGGCCCGTGAGCTCGGGGGCGAGGGCGTCGTAGAACCAGCGGTCGGGGATGTACTCGCCGAACGGCACCGGGTTGCGCTTGGCGAACCGGTCGACGGCGCCCTCGCCCGCCTCCCAGAGGAGCGAGGTGTTGTAGAAGCGCTCCTCGCCCTCGGCGCCCTCGACGGTCACCGTGTTGAGGATGACGGGCGCGTCGAGGTCCTCGGACAGGCGATCGAAGATCCGCGCGACCGACGTGCTGCGCGTCGGGTCGATGTCGGAGCCGCCCTCGGGCCAGAGCAGCACGTCGACGTCCTCGCCGAGGACCGGCTCGGTCGCCTCGAGCTGCGCCCGCAGCACGTCGCCCTGCTCGCGTTCGTCGAAGTAGCCCGCGGGACCGTTCCCCTGCACGCTCGCCACCCGCAGTTCGCCCGCCGGCGTCGTCGGGAACGCCGGCACCGCGACGGCCACGACGAGGAGCGCCGCGACCGGGATGCCGGTACGGAGGTCGCGCCATCCGCGTGCCCTCACCCATTCGATCGCGCCCGCGGTGATCGCGACCATCACGAACCCGAGACCGGTGGACCCGATCCACGACACGACGGGTGCGAACGGGCTCTCCGACTGGCTGAGCGCGGCGCGTCCCCAGGGGAAGCCGCCGTACGGGAAGGTGCCGGTGACGCTCTCGCGGACGATCCAGAGCCCGGCGACGAGCGCCGGGAGCGCGATGAGCTGCAGCCACCGCGAGCGACCGGCCTGCGGCACCCAGCGGTATGCGAGCGTGACGAGCACGGCGCCGCCCGCGACGAACAGCGACTCGAGGATCGAGAGCGCGAGCCACGGGATCGGCCCGAGGTAGAGCGCCGTCCATGAGACGTGCGAGAGGTAGAAGGCGAGCCCGAACGCGAGCCCGACGTGGAACGAGGAGAGCAGGGAGCGCCCGATGAGCGGGACGAGCGCCATCGCGATGCCGACGAACGCGAACGGCCACACCCCGGCGCCCGGGAACCCGAGGTCGTAGACGAACCCACCGAGCGCGGACACGATGAGCGCGGCCCAGAGCGGGAGGATCGGGCGCGGGCCGCGAACCGCGGCGGGCGATCGGAGGTCCCGCGGGGGCGCGGTCGGCTCTGCGGTCATGCCGCCGCCCCGTACGCCACGACGCCGCGCCGGACGGCGTCGATCGCCGCGCGCGCGGTGGCGCCGAGCTCCGCATCGGCGACGATCGACACCTGGTCGAGCAGGTCGATCACCTGCTTCGACAGGCGCACGAAGTCACCGGCGGCGAGCTCGGTGTCGGCGAGCACCTGCGCGAGCCCCGCGCCGCGTGCCCACGCGTGCATCGCCGAGGCGAGGGCGGGCGAAGGCTGCTCGGTGCCCGCGAGCCGATGGTCGCGTTCGACGTCGTCGAGCTCGCTCCACGCGTCGAGCGTGCGCTCGAACGCGTCGCGGAACCCGCCCTTCGGCAGCCGGTACTGCACGCCGCGGTCGTCGCGGCGCGGCTCGTAGACGAGTGCGGCGGCCATGGCGGCCACCGACGGGACGTCGAGACCGTCCCAGAGCCCTCGCCGGAGGGCTTCGGCGACGAGGAGGTCGCGTTCGCCGTAGATGCGCTTCAGCGTCCGGCCCGCGGCCGTGGAGGTCATTCCGCCGTCGCGCTCCCGCTCCAGGTAGCCGAGCTCCTCGAGCACCTCGGCGACGCGATCGAACCGCTTGGCGACCTGTCCGGTGCGGGAGCGGATCTGCCGCGAGAGGTCGTCGTGGTCGCGCTTCAGGCGCCACCACCGCTCGGCCCAGCGTGCGTGCTGCTCCCGCTCGGCGCAGCCGTGGCACGGATGGGCGCGCAGGCGCTTGCGCTCTGCGGCGAGCTCGCGCTGCATCCGCTCGCGCTGCGCGTGCGTCGGGTTGCCCTTCGACGTCTGACGCTCGAGGTCGGCGATGCGACGGCGGATGCCGGCGTACTCGCCGAAGTCTCCGAGGTGGCAGCGCATGGCCTCCTCGTACCCGGCCATCGACTCCTCCTGCTTCCGCAGGGTGCGCGCGAGGTCGACGACGGCGCGGTCGGCCTGGAACTGGGCGAAGGAGAGCTCGAGGATCTGCCGCGTGCGCTCCCGGCCGAACTGGTCGACGAGGTTCACGGCCATGTTGTACGTGGGAGTGAAGCTCGAGTTGAGCGGATAGCTGCGACGCGATGCGAGCGAGGCGACCGCCTCGGGGTCGAGTCCGTCGACCCACTGGATCACCGAGTGGCCCTCGATGTCGATCCCGCGACGGCCGGCGCGGCCCGTGAGCTGCGTGTACTCCCCCGGCGTGATCGGAACGCGGGCCTCGCCGTTGAACTTCTCGAGCTTCTCGAGCACGACCGACCGTGCGGGCATGTTGACGCCGAGCGCGAGCGTCTCGGTCGCGAACACGACCTTCAGGAGCTTGCGCTGGAAGAGATCCTCGACGATCTCCTTGAACGTCGGGAGCATGCCGGCGTGATGGGCGGCGACGCCGCGCTGGAGGCCCTCCACCCACTCCCAGTACCCGAGCACGGCGAGGTCGTCGTCGCGCAGCTGGCGCACCCGTTCCTCCACGATCTCGCGGATCTCCGCGCGCTCCTCGGTATCGGTGAGGCGGATGCCGCTGCGCAGCACCTGGCGCACTGCCTGGTCGCAGCCGGCTCGCGAGAAGATGAAGAAGATCGCGGGGAGCAGGTGCTTGCCGCTCAGGAGTTCGACGACGGCCGGCCGATCCGAACGCCCGGCGCCGGGAGCGGGCTTGTGGTACCGCCCGCGGTCGCTGCCACGACGGCCGCGCTGCGACCGCGCGCCGATGGAGCGGCCGCCGGCGCGCGCCAGCCGCTGGAGCTCCGGATTGACCCGGTGCGTCGCCGCCTGCCCCGACGAGTCGAACAGGTCGACGAGCTTCGAGCCGACGAGCACGTGCTGCTCGAGCGGGACGGGTCGCTGCTCCGACACGATCACGTCGGTGTCGCCGCGCACGGCCTGCAGCCAGTCGCCGAACTCCTCGGCGTTCGAGACCGTCGCGCTTAGTGAGACGAGCCGCACGTGCTCGGGGAGGTGGATGATGACCTCCTCCCACACCGCGCCGCGGAACCGGTCGGCGAGGTAGTGCACCTCGTCCATGACGACGAATGACAGGCGTTGGAGGAGCGGCGAGTCGGCGTAGAGCATGTTGCGGAGGACCTCGGTGGTCATCACCACGATCCGTGCGCCGGAGTTGATGTTGGTGTCGCCCGTGAGCAGCCCGACGTTCGCGGCGCCCCACGCCTCGACGAACTCCTGGTACTTCTGATTCGACAGCGCCTTGATGGGCGTCGTGTAGAACACCTTCTCGTCGGCGCCGTGCATCGCCAGGTGCACCGCGAACTCGGCGACGGCGGTCTTGCCGGCGCCGGTCGGCGCGGCCACGAGCACGCTGCGGCCCTCGTCGAGGGAGGCGCAGGCCGCCCGCTGGAACGGGTCGAGGTCGAACGCGAGGTTCGCGGCGAATTCCTGCAATCGGGGCTGCCGTCGCTGCTGCCGGGACAGCGCGTAGCGTTCCGCCGGCGAGAGGCTCATCACCCCTCCAGCCTAGACAGCCTCGCCGAACTCCAACTGATTGCGCTTGGCCACCCGGCGATCGTGGAGGTACGCGATGCCGTACGCGGCGAAGTACAGCCCGATCATCGGGATCGCGAGCATGAACATCGAGACGACATCGGCCGAGGGCGTCGCGAACGCGGTGAAGAGCACGATGACGAGGATCGCCACGCGCCACGACTTGATGATCGATGCGGCGCTCAGGATTCCAGCGAAGTTCAGTAGCACGATGAAGACGGGCACAACGAACGCGATGCCGATCGCGACGACGAGCTTCAGCACGAAGTCGATGTACTCCTTCGCCGTGAGCAGCGTCTCGGCACCGTCGGGCACGAAGCTCGTCATGAGCTTGACGATGTTCGGCAGCACGAACCACCCGGCCGCGCAGCCCGCGAAGAAGAGCGGGATCGCGGTCGCGAAGAACGCGAACGTGTACTTCTTCTCGCGAGTGTTCAGCCCGGGGACGAGGAAGGCGAAGACCTGGTAGAGCCACACGGGCGCCGACACGACGATGCCCAGCGTGAACGCGATCTGCAGCCGCAGGTCGAACGCACTCGAGATCGTCGGGAAGATGATGCCCGTCGACGCGGCATCGGTGCCCTGCTGCGCCTCGACCACGAGGTTCACCGGCTCCTGGATGGCCTGCCACACGAACGCGTCGGTCAGCCACCAGCCGATGGCCATGCCGACGACGATGGCGATCGCGGACCGGAAGAGGCGCTTGCGCAACTCGATGAGATGCGCGCCGAGCGACATCCGCTTCTCGCGGTTCTTCTCCCCGCGATCCTTCACCGCGGTCATGCGGCTCAGGCGCTCGGGCCGGAGTCCGCGCGCTTCGGCTGCTCGACCTGGGCGGTCGTCGTCGACGCAGGCGCCGACGTGGTCGACGAGGCCGGGGCCTCGGCGTTCGCCGCAGTGCCGTCCTTGGCCTCGGCGTCGTCACCTTCGGAGCGGACCTCGTTCTTGAGGATCTTCATCGACTGGCCCAGGCTCCGCGCGAGTGCGGGAAGCTTCGGGGCACCGAACAGCAGCAGGATCACCAGGAGGATGATCAGCGCGTGCCAACCGGTGAAGGCGTTTCCAAACATAGGTATGCGTCCATTCTGGCGGGATGGTGCGGCCAGTCTACCTGCTCGCGTGAGAGCCCGCTCTCACACCCCGACGTCGATCGGATCACGATCGGACGGGTCGTCCGGATAGGCGGCCAGGCCCGCCTCGGCCCACGCCGCGACGACCTCGCGGGCCTCCTCGGGCGCCACCACGGTGACCAGGCCGGGAAGCCCGGCGACGAGCCGCTTCAGGCCATGCACGTGCGCGAGCCGCAGGGTCACGCGGAGGCGCCCGTCGACCTCGGTGGACGTCGAGTCGGCGAGGTAGTCGGCGAGCAGCGGGAGGCTCTCGGGCGCGACGTCGACGACGATCTCGAGGTCGTCGGGCGAGGCCTGGAAGAGCGTCTCGGGGATCGTCCGCCCCGTGTGGTCCCCGATCGGCTCGTCGGTGATGCGGAGGCCGCTCATCCGGTCGATGCGGAAGTTCCGCACGTCCTCGCGGAGCAGGTCGTACGCCTGCAGGTACCAGTCCGCGCCCAGCGAGGCGATCCGGAGGGGATCGGCACGGCGGCGGCGGTGCTCCCCCCGGGCGTTGAGGTAGTCGAACTCCAGGCGATGACCGGATGCCACGGCGTGACGGACCTCGGCGAGGGTCTGGTCGACCGCCTCCTCCGCCACCGCGATCCGGCTGGGCTCGCCGGAGGCGCCCGCGCGGAGCTTCTCGGTCAGGGCGGCCAGTGACGCGCTGCCCTCGTTCTCGGGCGCGGCGGACAGGTAGCGCAGGCCCGCGATGAGCGCCGCCGCCTCGCGCGCGGAGAGCCGCGGCGCGTCGTCGATGGCGACGTGGTGGACGATCACGATGACGTCGTCCTCCTCGAACGCGTCCCAGTCGATGTCGAACAGGTCGTTCGGCTGGTACGTGCCGGTCGCGCCCGGCAGCCCGGAGGTCGCGATGAGCATGACCGCATCGCGGATCTCCTGTTCGCCGACGCCGAAGTGCGCCGCCGCGTCGGGCACGTCGACGACGCGCTGCTCCAGCAGGTAGGGAACCAGCGAGAGGAGGAAGACGAGCTTGTCGGGAGCGCGGAGCCCCCCGGACCGCCGAGGCGGGCGAGCGCTCATTCGACGCCTCCCGCGCGATGCGCGGCCGCCACCGCCGCCAGGCGGTCGCGCACGGCGCGACGCAGCGAATCGGGCGCGATCACGCGGACCTCCGGGCCGTAGGACGCGAGTTCGTCGGCGAAGACGGCCTCATCGGTGTAGTGCAGGCGGATCACGCCGGCGTCGTCGTCGGAGTCGGCCGCGCGCTTGCCGAGCCGCACCTCGGCGTCGGAACCGGCGCTCACGACGAGGTCGGCCGAGTTGGCCAGCCGGAGCGCCTGCAGGTCGGCGAGGACCCGGTCCTGCACGTCGGCCGGCGGCGGATCGAAGGGCGTTCCGGTCAGCGTCTTCACGTCGCCGACGATCCGCGAGAGGAGGAAGGTCCGCGTGCCCGCCGCGTCGACGTCGCGCCCGTGGAGGTGCCAGCGGCCCTCGTGGAGCACCACCGCGTACGGCTCGACCGTGCGCAGCCGGGGCGAACGCTCACCCGGCTTGAGGTAGTGGAAGCGCACGCGCTGCCGCTTGTCGAGCGCCTGCCGGATCGGTTCGAACGCGGCGTCGCGCACCCGGAGCCTCGGTGCGTAGCCGATCACCGGCTCGCGCGGCTCGATGCCGAGCGAGCGGAGCTTCGTCAGCGCGCGCTGCGAGTCGGCCGAGAGCGAGGCCTCGCGCCACACCTCGGCCGCGAGGCCGAGCAGGGCGAGCTCGTCGGGCGTGAACCGGACGTCGACCGGCAGGTCGTATTCGCCCTTCGGGATGCGGTACCTGAGCGACTGGTTGTCGCCCGGACGGTCAGGGGACTCCACGGTCTCCAGGGGGATGCCGAGGTCGCGGATGTCGTCCTTGTCGCGCTCGAACTGGCGCTCGAGGTTCGCGTTGCCGCCCCGCGGGTCGTACCGCTCCGCGTAGCCGCGGACGGTCGACAGGATCTCGGACTTGAGCAGTCCGGTCTCGGTCGCGAGGAGCGCGAGCACGAGGCTGAACAGCCGGTCCTCGACCGGGATCCGGGACTCCCCCGCGGGCTTGGATGACGCCACGTCAGCGATCATACTGAAGCGCCCGCGGCGGCACGGCGGCCGCCCGGCTCACACCACCCCGAGGATGTCGATGACGAAGAAGAGCGTCGATCCGGCCGGGATGCCGGCCTGCTCGGCGTCGCCGTAGCCGTCCTCCGGGGGGATCACCACGCCCACCTGCGAACCCACCTGCTGCCCGATCAGCGCCTCGGCGAAGCCCGGGATCACCTGCGAGTCGGCGCCGTCGCTCACCACGAACGAGGCCGGGGCGCCGTTCTCCCAGCTGGAGTCGAAGACCTCCCCGCCGTCCCAGAGGACGCCCGTGTAGTGCACGACCACGCGGTCGCCGGACTCGATCGTCTCGCCCGAGCCCTGCTTCAGGACCTCCACCTCGGTGGTCTCGAAGGGCTCCTCGTCGGGGACGGTGATGCCCGGGCGCCCGTCGGGCGCGGTGACGACGGCGGGGAAGCCGTCGCGCGTGATGCGCGGCGAGCCGTTCGCCTTCGGCAGGAACGCCTCCTGCACGTCGAAGATCACGACCAGGCTGTCCTCGGAGCCGATGCCGAGCGACGCGTTGCCCTCCTCGCCGAACCCGTCGGCCGGCGGGATCACGACCGCGACGCGCGACCCCTCGCGCGCGCAGCTCAGCCCCGTCTTGAGCCCGGTGAGCGTGTTCGCGCCGAGCACGACGGGAACCGGCTCCTCGTCGCCGAACCCGGTCACCTGGATCTCGTCGCCCGTCGACCCGTTGTAGACCGCGAGCCCGACGAGCGCCTGCTGGCCGTCGGCCAGGTGGTCGCCGGAGCCCTCGATGAGCTCCGTGCACTGCGTCTCCGCGGGCACGAGCGGCGTCGGGAACTCGACCCGGGGCGTGTCGCCGAAGTCGCCGGTGACCTCGACCAGGTCGGAGGATGCGCCGGGCTCGGCCTGCGGCTCGGGCGCCGAGGCGCAGCCGGTCAGTGCGAGGGCGACGGCGGTCGCGGTTGCGGTGAGTGCGAGCGGGAGGCGCACGGATCCTCGTTTCGTGTCGGGTGAACGGGGCGCAGACAGCCTAGTCGGCGTCGGCGGGGTCGGTGGCGGGGTACGGCTCGTCTCCGCCGCGCGAGCTGCGCGCCGCGGCATCCGCCGCCCTCGCGCGCTTGCGCAGGATCTTGTCGCTGACGTTGCGCTCTCCGAGCGCCCCGGGCGTCCACGCCTCGACATCCTCGTCGCTGAACTCCGTCTTCGACGGGCGGCGCTTGAGCTCGGGCAGGACGGTGTCCGGTGCGAGCCGGCGGGCGGTGAGGAGGAAGCCGGTGTGCGCGATCATGCGGTGGTCGGGCCGGACCGCGAGGCCCTGCACGTGCCATCCGCGCACCATCGTCTCGTTCGCGACGGGCTCGGTGTACCGGCCCGTCGCGCGGATCGCCTCGGCCACGCGGGACAGCTGGGTGACGGTCGCGACGTAGCAGAGCAGCACGCCGCCGGGCTTCAGCGCGGCCGACACCGCGTCGAGGCACTCCCACGGCGCGAGCATGTCGAGCACGACGCGGTCGACGGATGCCGCGGGCGCCTGCTCCGGCAGGGCGTCGGCGAGGTCGCCGAGCGTGATGGACCAGTTCGACGGGTCCTCGCCGTGGAATGTCGCGACGTTGCCGCGGGCGACGGCGGCGAACTCCTCGCGGCGCTCGAACGACATGAGGCGGCCCGACGGACCGATGGCGCGCAGCAGCCACAGCGAGAGGGCGCCCGAGCCGACACCCGCCTCGACCACCGTCGCGCCCGGGAAGACGTCGGCCTGCCCGAGGATCTGCACCGCGTCCTTCGGGTAGACGATCGCGGCACCGCGCGGCATCGACATCACGAAGTCGCTGAGCAGCGGCCGGAGCGCGAGGTACTCGACGCCGACCGCGTTCACGACGACCGAGCCGTCGGGCAGGCCGATGATCTCGTTGTGCGCGATCGTCCCCTTGTGGGAGTGGAAGACCTTGCCGGGCTCGAGCGTGATCGTGTGCAAGCGGCCCTTGGGGCCGGTGAGCTGCACGCGGTCGCCGACGCGGAACGGCCCGCTCGCCTCGCCGCGGCTCACGCGCGAGCCCACTTCGTCGTCGCGACCTCGACGAGGTCGTCGAGCGTGCGGCCGGCGAGCGTCTCCCAGACGACGTCGGACGGCGCCTCGTCGAGCGAGAGCATGTGCGGCACGCCGATCGTCACCGCGCCCGCGGAGGTCGCCGACGCGAGGCCGGTCGGCGAGTCCTCGATCGCGACGCAGTCCGCGATGTCGACGCCGAGGCGGCCGGCCGCTGCCAGGTACGGCTCGGGATGCGGCTTGGGGGCGGCGACCTCGTCGCCCGTGACGAGCTCGTCGAAGGCCGGGAACGGGATCGCGCCCACGACGTCCTCCGCCATCGACCGGATCGACATCGTCACGAGCGCGGTCGGGACGCCGGCGTCCCGCAGTTCCTTCAGCAGCGCCTGCGCGCCCGGCTGCCACGGCACGCCGTGCTGCGCGAGCTGCTCGCGGACGCGCTCGGTCAGCCGCTCCACGATCGCGTCGGCGGGCAGGTCGACGCCGGCGTCGCGGAACACCTCGGCGGCGTCCCAGAGGCCCATGCCGACCATCTGCAGCGCGTCCTCGTGGGTCCAGGTGCGGCCGAACGATTCGACGAGCTCGATCTCGGCTCGCATCCAGTACGGCTCGGTGTCGACGAGGGTGCCGTCCATGTCCCAGAGGACGGCGGCGGGGAGGCGCTTGGTCACAACGGGCGATTCTATCGGTACGGCCTATTGTGGAGGTGGGTCCGGAGGTTCCGGGCTCGGGAAGCGGGGCGGACCGAGTGCAGCAGCCGACCGGGTTCGAGGGCGGACGACTCCTCGTCGTGGCATTCGAGGGATGGAACGACGCCGGCGAGGCGGCCACGGGGGCCGCACGGCTCCTGGCCGAACGGCTCGGCCTCGTCGAGATCGCCGCGGTCGATCCCGAGCAGTACTTCGACTACCAGTTCACGCGCCCCACGATCGAGACCGCGCCCGACGGCACGCGCCGGCTGAGCTGGCCGGGCGCCGCCATCCTGGGTCCCAGCGGCGAGCCGCTCCCCGAGGACGACGAGGTCGTCACCGGGCCCGGCGCCGACCGGCTGCACGTGCTCCTCGGCGCGGAGCCGGCACGCACCTGGAAGGGCTTCGCCGCCGAGCTCATCGACGCCGCCCTCACGGCCGACATCGAGGGCATCGTGCTCCTCGGCGCGATGCTCGCCGATGCTCCGCACACGCGCCCCCTCTCGGTCTTCGCCTCGAGCGAGAACCCCGAGGTCCGCGCGGCGCTCGGCGTCGAGCGCTCGAGCTACGAGGGACCGGTCGGCATCCTCAGCATCATCGCCGATCAGGCCGAGCGGGTCGGAATCCCGACGGTGTCGCTCTGGGCGTCGGTCCCCCACTACGTGCACAACGCGCCGTCGCCCAAGGCCGTGCTCGCGCTCCTCGGCAAGGTCGAGGAGCTCACCGGCCTCAGCATCCCGCGCGGTTCGCTCGAGGACGAGGCGAAGGCGTGGGAGTCCAGCGTCGACGCGCTCGCCGCCGACGACGAGGAGATGGCCGGGTACATCACCCAGCTCGAGCAGGCCCGCGACGCGGTGGACGCGCCCGAGGCATCCGGCGAGGCCATCGCCCAGGAGTTCGAACGCTACCTCCGCCGCCGCGGCGACCAGCCGGGCGGGGGCCCGTGGCGGCCCCGCGACGGGGCCTGACGAGGCATCCGCCCGCCGCTCCCCGCCCGTCGGTCGGTCGATCAGAACGGCTCGAGCACGCCCGTGCCGAGCAGCACGAACACGGTCGCGCCGAGCGCGATGCGGTAGATCACGAACGGCAGGAAGCTGTGCCGGGAGATCCACCGCATGAAGAACGCGATGACGAGGATGGCGACGACGAACGCGACCGCGGTCGCGGCGGCCGTCTCGAGCGGGCCGTACACGGCGGGCTCGCCCCAGCTCTTGAACAGCTGGTAGAAGCCCGAGCCGAACACCGCGGGAATGGCCAGGAGGAACGCGTATCGCGCGGCGGCCGCGCGCTCGTAGCCGAGCAGCAGTCCCATGGTGATCGTCCCGCCGGAACGTGAGACGCCGGGGATCAGCGCGAGCGACTGCGCGAGTCCGAAGTAGATGCCGTGCGGGTAGGTCAGGTCGTCGAGCTTGCGCCGCTTCGCGCCGGCCCAGTCGGCGAGCCCCAGCACGATGCCGAACACGATGAGCATCGTCGCGACGACGTAGAGCGAGCGGAACACGGTCTCGATCTGGTCCTGGAACAGCAGCCCGAGCACCACGATCGGGATCGAGCCCACGATGATGAGCCAGCCCATGCGCGCGTCGGGGTCGTTGCGCGGCACGCGGCCGCGCAACGCGCCGAACCACTGGCGGATGATGCGGACGATGTCGCGCCAGAAGAACACCACGACCGCGGCCTCGGTGCCGAGCTGCGTGATCGCGGTGAACGCCGCCCCCGGGTCCGCCGCATTGGGCAGGAACTCCCCCAGGATGCGCAGGTGCGCACTCGAGGAGATCGGCAGGAACTCGGTGAGTCCCTGCACGAGGCCGAGGATCAGGGCTTCGAGCAAGGGGGCATCCTTCCGCCCCTCGACGCGCGAAGGGCACGGGACCGTCGTGGTCGGGAAACGAACTCCGGCGTCAGTACGCCAGCAGCAGGTCCCTCAGGACCTGCCTACCGAAGACTAGTGCGTCGAGCGGCACCCGCTCGTCCACCCCGTGGAACATCGCAGGGAAGTCGATCGTGTCGGGCAGGCGCAGCGGCGCGAAGCCGTACCCGGCGATGCCGAGGCGGGACAGCGACTTGTTGTCGGTGCCGCCGCTCAGCAGGTACGGGAACACCGTCGCCTCGGAATCGTGGACGTGCAGCGCGTGCGTGACGGCGTCGACGAGCGGGCCGTGCGTGGGCGCCTCGAGGCCGACGTCGCGGTGCACGATCTCGATCTCGACGTCGGGGCCGACGAGTTCGGCGAGCTCGGCGAGCACCGCGTCCTCCTCGCCGGGCAGGGTGCGCACGTCGACGAGCGCCTCTGCCCGATCGGGGATCACGTTGTGCTTGTAGCCGGCCTGCAGGAGCGTCGGGTTCGACGTCGTGCGGAGGGTCGCGGTGATGAACCCCGACGCGGACCCGGTCGCGAGCGCGAGCTCGTCGGGCGAGACCTGCTCGGGGTCGACGCCGAGCGCCCCCGCGATGGCCGCCAGGAGCTCGCGGGTCGTGCCCGTGAGCCGGAGCGGCCACTCGCGCCGGCCGATGCGCGCGATCGCCTCGGCGAGCTTCGTGACGGCGTTGTCGCTCACCCGGCGCGATCCGTGCGCGGCGGTGCCGTGGGCGACGAGCCGGATCCAGAGGAGCGACTTCTCCCCCGTCTGCAGGAGGTACGCG
Source organism: Agromyces molybdatiresistens (assembly GCF_052748445.2). Lineage (NCBI taxonomy): Bacteria > Bacillati > Actinomycetota > Actinomycetes > Micrococcales > Microbacteriaceae > Agromyces > Agromyces molybdatiresistens. Next base: position 2,025,197 of record NZ_CM188258.1, read on the forward strand.
CGCTGACCGCCGACCGTGATCGAATACCCGCCGACCTCGCTGATCGCCTCGGTCGCGCCCGCGAAGAGCTCGGGGTGCTCGTCGACGAGCCAGCTCGCGCCGTAGAGGCCGCCGGCCTCCTCGTCCGCGAAGAACCCGAGGATCAGCTCGCGCTCGGGCAGCCGGCCGGAGGCGAGGATGTCGCCGACGGCGGTGAGGATCATGGCGTCCATGTCCTTCATGTCGACCGCCCCGCGTCCCCACAGCATGCCGTCGCGGATCTCGCCGGCGAACGGGTCGACGCTCCAGTTGCGCGGGTCGGCGGGCACGACGTCGAGGTGGCCGTGCAGGACGAGCGCGGGCTTGTCGGGGTTGGCACCGGGGATCCGGGCGACCACGTTCGCGCGGCGCGGGGCCGACTCGTGCATCACCGGATCGAGGCCCATCGCGCGCAGGCGCGCCTCGACGTACTCGGCGGCCTCGCGCTCGCCGTTCGACCGGCCCTCGCCGTGGTTCGTCGTGTCGAACCGGATGAGGTCGCGGGCGATGATCGCGGTCTCGTCGAGCTCGGGTTCGCGCTCGGGTTCGGGCGCGGGGGTCGTCGGGAGCGTCTCGGCCATGCGGTCCACGCTAGCGTGCGCGTCGGCGAGCTCCCTCGGACGCTCGCCGCGGCATCCGGCACCGGGGCGGAGACCCGGAAATCGTGCTTTCCGCACCTGATCTGCGCCTGTGCCGCTCGGCCGAGCCGGGCGACCGCCGGTGGTCGGAGGGGCCTCGGAAACCGTGCTAATGTCTTCTACGGCCGCTGAGCGATCAGGGCCGAGACAACGCGCGGGTGGCGGAAATGGCAGACGCGCTAGCTTGAGGTGCTAGTGCCCTAACGGGCGTGGGGGTTCAAGTCCCCCCTCGCGCACGCGTTGTCGAGAAGGCCGGATCTTCGGATCCGGCCTTCTCGCGTTTGATCCGCCTGCGTTCGTTGCCCTTCTCAGGATCTTCCGGCGTGTCGCCGTTCTCGACGGCGTGTCCTCCTGAGAGACGGTGCATTCGGCGCCTGGCTCCTGGGAAGCGTGCGCACGCGCTGCGGGGTCGGGCGGCCCCCGGTCGGGGGTGTGGACGAGTGGCATCCGCGACTTGCCTCATTCGAACATGTGTTCGAACATTGAGGGGTGACGATGACCGCTGCCCGACCCGCGCCCGACGGCGCGATCGCCCCCGAGCCGGCGCCTGCGGCGCAGCTCGAGCGGGTCGAGGAACTGCAGGCGCGCATCCGGGGCATGCAGGCGACGAGGCTCGACTCGCGCGCGGTCCCCACGCACCCGGCGCTCGCGAGCGTGCTCCCCGGCGGCGCGCTCCGCGAGGGCGCGGTCGTGCAGGTCGAGGGGTCGATCACGCTGCTCATGGCCGCGCTCGCGGGGCCGTCGCAGAGCGGCCGCTGGGTCGCGGTGTCGGGCATCCCCGAGTTCGGGGTCGAGGCGGCGGCGCGGTTCGGCATCGACCTGGAGCGGCTCGTGCTCGTGCCCGACCCCGGCCGGCAGTGGCTGACGGTCGCGGCGGCGCTCGCCGACGTGATCCCCGTGGTCGCCGTGCGCCCGGTCGGGCGGCTCGCCCCCGCCGAGACGTCGCGGTTCGCGGCGCGGCTCCGCCAGCGGGGCGCCCTGCTCCTCGTCGACGGCGACTGGCCGGGCAGCGACGCCCGCCTCGAACTCGAGCAGAGCGAGTGGACGGGCCTCGACCACGGGCACGGGCACCTCGCCGAGCGCGAGGTCGTCGTGCGGGTCACCGGGCGCGGCGAGGTCGGCCGGGGCGGTCGGCGCCGCCTGCGGCTGCCCGCGGGCGACCTCGGGTTCGCCGCGGTCGACGACACGGGTGCACCGACCTCGATCAGGCCGACCACGGCGGGGCCGCCGCCCGCGATCCGGGCGGTCGCCGCGGGAGGCGGAGCCGTCCGGTCGGGCGCGCCCGGACGGGTCGACGCGGATGTCGCGGCCGCGACATCCGCCCCCGACCTCGCCGCGAGGGCGTCGTGAACCCGGCCGTGCGCACCATCGTGCTCTGGTGCCCCGACTGGCCGGTGCTCGCCGCGTGCCGCGAGCACGGCATCGACCCTGCGCTGCCCGTCGCCCTCACCGAGAAGGGGCTCGTGCACTCGTGCTCGGCCGCGGCCCGGCGCGACGGCGTGACGCGCGGGCTGCGACTCCGCGAGGCGCAGTACCGTTCGACCGCGCTCACGGTGCTCGAGTACGACGCCGCGCTCGACCACCGCGCGTTCGAGCCGGTCGTCCGCGGCATCGAGGCGATCGTCCCGGGCGTGCAGGTGCTGCGGCCGGGCGCGCTGGCGATGCGGGCGCGCGGTCCGGTCCGGTACTACGGCGGTGAGGATGCCGCGGCGCGGGCGCTCCTCGAGGCGGCCTCGGGGCTCGGCATCGCGGGCGCGCGCGTGGGCGTCGCCGACGGGCCGTTCGCGGCCGAGCAGGCGGCGCGGGCCGCGGGTCCCGTCTTCGCGGTGCCGCCGGGCGATTCGGCCGGGTTCCTCGCGCCGCTGCCGGTCTCGCTCGTGGCCGACGCGCGCACCACGACCCTGTTGCATCGGCTGGGCGTCCGCACGCTCGGCGAGTTCGCCGCGCTGCCCGAGGAGGACGTGCGGCGGCGATTCGGCGCGGCGGGCGCGTTCGCGCACGACCGCGCGGCGGGGCGCGAGCAGTCGCGCGTGGCACCGCGCACTCCCCCGCCCGACTTCGAGGTGGAGCAGCACTTCGAGCCGCCGCTCGAGCGCGTCGACCAGCTCGCGTTCGCGTTCCGCGTCCGGGCCGAGGAGTTCATCGACCGGATGCGGTCCGTGCGGCTCGTGTGCACCGGCATCCGTGTGGAACTCGACGACGACCGCGGCGGGCATTCGAGCCGCAGCTGGTTGCACCCGCACTGGTTCACGCCGGCCGACGTGGTCGACCGGGTGCGCTGGCAGCTGCAGGGATCGGGCACCGCCGACGCCGGGCTCGAGGCCGCGATCGTGCGGCTGCGGATCGTGCCCGAACGGGTCGACTCGACCGGCAACCACGAGGAGGGGCTCTGGGGCGGCGGCCCCGACGAGCGCGTGCACCACGGGCTCACGCGCGTGCAGAGCATGCTCGGGCACGAGGGCGTGGTCACGGCGGCGATCGGGGGCGGGCGCATGCTCGCCGACCGCCAGGTGCTCGTGCCGTGGGGCGACCGGGCGCCCGAGCGGGTGGCGGCCGAGGCGCCCTGGCCGGGGAGCCTGCCCGCGCTCGCGCCCGCGAGCGTGTTCCGCGAGCGTCTGCCGGTCGCGCTCGTCGACGCCGACGCGGCGCCCGTGCGGGTCGACGCGCGCGGGACGATCTCCGCGGCGCCGGCGTCGTTCGCGGTCGCGGGCGGTCGATCGGCGCCCGTGCGCGCCTGGGCCGGGCCGTGGCCGGTGGTCGAGCGGTGGTGGGATGCCGAGCGCGCCCGCCGCGTGCACCGGTTCCAGCTGGTCGACCACGACGGCTGCGCGTGGCTCCTCGTCCGCGATGCCGAGGGCTGGTGGGCCGAGGCGAGGTACGACTGATGGGCTGGAACAACCCCGAGATCCCGTGGTCGGAGCTCGAGCGACGGCTCTCCGACCGGCAGCGTCCGGATGCCACGGCGACCCGGCGCGCGAAGGTCCCGGGCGACGGCGGCGACAGCCCCGCCTGGAGCCGCAAGCGGCATCCGTACCGCCCGCCCGACGAGGAGGACGCGCGGCCGGCCGGTCCCGTCGTGCCGTACGCCGAACTGCACGCGCACTCGACGTTCAGCTTCCTCGACGGCGCGTCGGGGCCGGAGCGGCTCGTCGAGGAGGCGCACCGGCTCGGGCTCACGGGGCTCGCGATCACCGACCACGACGGCTTCTACGGCATCGTGCGCTTCGCCGAGGCCGCCGAGGCGTACCCCGAGCTCGAGACCGTGTACGGCGCCGAGCTCTCGTTCGGGCTCACCGAGCCGCAGATGGGCGCGGCCGACCCCGAGGGCGACCACCTGCTCGTGCTCGCGGCTCGCGAAGATGGGTACCACCGGCTCGCCTCCGCGATCACCGCCGGTCAGCTCGCGGGCGGCGAGAAGGGGCGCCCGGTGTACGTCCTCGAGGAACTGGCGGCGCGCGCCGACGGCCACTGGGTGGTCTCGACGGGCTGCCGCAAGGGCGCGGTGCGGCGGGCGCTGGCGGGCGAGGGCGGGGCGGATGCCGCGTGGCACGAGCTCGACCGGCTCGTCGCGCTGTTCGGCCGCGACCACGTCGTGGTCGAGCTCACCGACCACGGCGACCCGATGGACCAGGTGCGCAACGACGCACTCGCGGAGCTCGCCGCCCGCGCGCACCTGCCGGTGCTCGCGACCAACGCCGTGCACTACGCGACCCCCGGCGAGCACCGCCTCGCGTCGGCGCTCGCCGCGGTGCGGGCGCGGCGCAGCCTCGACGAGCTCGATGGCTGGCTGCCTGCCAGCGACGGGCTGCACCTGCGCTCGGGCGCCGAGATGCTCGCGCGGTTCGACCGGTATCCCGGCGCGGTCGCCCACTCGGTGACGCTCGCGCGCGACCTGTCGTTCCGGCTGCGGAGCGCCCGCCCGAAGCTGCCCAGGCAGGAGGTGCCCGAGGGGCACACCCCCATGTCGTGGCTCCGCGAGCTGGTGTGGGCGGGCGCCGAACGCCGCTACCCGGGCGTGCCCGACCACGTGCGCGAGCGGCTCGCGAAGGAGCTCGACGTGATCGAGCAGAAGGACTTCCCCGGCTACTTCCTGATCGTGCACGACCTCGTGCAGGAGGCCCGGCGCCGCGGCATCCTCTGCCAGGGTCGCGGGTCGGCGGCGAACTCGGCGGTCTGCTACGTGCTCGACATCACGGGCGTCGACTCGATCTTCTACGAGCTGCCGTTCGAGCGGTTCCTGTCGTCGCTGCGCGACGAGGAACCCGACATCGACGTCGACTTCGACTCCGACCGTCGGGAAGAGATCATCCAGTACGTCTACGGCAAGTACGGCCGGCACAACGCCGCGCAGGTCGCGAACGTCATCAGCTACCGGCCGAAGGGCGCGGTGCGCGACATGGCGAAGGCGCTCGGCTACTCCACCGGGCAGCAGGATGCGTGGTCGCGCCAGGTCGAGCGGTGGGGCGCCGTCGTCGAGACCGACGACCACGACATCCCGGATGCCGTCGTGGAGCTCGCCGAGCAGCTGCTGACGTTCCCCCGGCACCTCGGCATCCACTCGGGCGGCATGGTGCTCACCGACCGGCCCGTCGGCGAGGTGTGCCCCATCGAGCACGCCCGCATGGAGAACCGGACCGTGCTGCAGTGGGACAAGGACGACTGCGCGTGGATGGGGCTCGTGAAGTTCGACCTGCTCGGCCTCGGCATGCTCGCCGCGCTGCAGTACACGTTCGACCTCGTGCGCGAGCACACCGGCGAGGTGTGGGAGCTCGCGACGATCCCGAAGGAGGAGCCCGCGGTCTACGACATGCTGTGCCGGGCCGATTCGATCGGCGTGTTCCAGGTCGAGTCGCGTGCGCAGATGGGCACGCTCCCCCGCCTGAAGCCGCGCTGCTTCTACGACCTCGTCGTCGAGATCGCCCTCATCCGGCCGGGTCCGGTGCAGGGCGGCGCGGTGCACCCGTACATCCGCCGTCGCACGGGCGAGGAGCAGGTGAGCTACCTGCATCCCAAGCTCGAGCCCGTGCTCCGGCGCACGCTCGGGGTGCCGCTGTTCCAGGAGCAGCTCATGCAGATGGCCGTCGCCGTCGGCGACTGCGACGCGGCCGACGCCGACCTGCTGCGGCGCGCGATGGGCTCCAAGCGCGGCGTCGAGAAGATCGAGCGCCTGCGCGCGAAGCTCTACGCGGGCATGGAGCGCAACGGCATCGCCCCGGAGACCGCCGACGCCATCTACGAGAAGATCGAGGCGTTCGCGAACTTCGGCTTCGCCGAGAGCCACGCCATCAGCTTCGGACTGCTCGTCTACGCGAGCTCGTGGCTGAAGCTGCACTACCCCGCGGCGTTCCTCGCCGCGCTGCTGCGCGCCCAGCCGATGGGGTTCTACTCGCCGCACACGCTCACGGCCGACGCACGCCGGCACGGCGTCGAGCTGCTCCGGCCCGACCTGGCGCGGTCGGGCGTGCACGCGGGGCTCGAGGCGCTCGGTCCCACCGCCGAGCCGGGTGCCGGCGAGACGGCGACGGATGCCGCGGCGGGGGCGCGCGGCATCCGTCGCCCCACCGGCCTGCCGGGCTGCGCCGACGCCGTCCAGCCGCCCGTCGGGCCGTTCGACCGCGACGCGCCCGACCGTTCGGCGGAGCACCGGCGCGACGGCGCGTTCGCCGTGCGACTGGGGCTCGCCGAGGTCACCTCGATCGGCGCCGAGGTCGCCGAGCGCATCGTGGCCGAGCGCGAGCAGCACGGGCCGTATCGCGACATGGCGGACCTGTCGCGTCGCGCCGACCTGGACGCGGCGCAGCTCGAGGCGCTCGCCGCGGCGGGCGCGTTCGAGTGCTTCGACCTGCAGCCGCGACAGGCGCTGTGGCTCGCGGGCGAGGCCGCGCAGGACCGCGCCGACTACCTGCCCGGCGCGGTCGTCGTGGTGCAGCCGCCGTTGCTGCCGATGCTGAACGACGCCGAGCAGGTCGTGTACGACCTGTGGGCGACCGGCATCTCCCCCGACGACCATCCGATCCGGCATGTGCGTGACCGGCTCGACGAGCGCGGCGTCGTACGGATCGACCTGCTGCACGACGCGGAGTCGGGTCGCCGCATCGAGGTCGGCGGCGTGGTCACGCACCGGCAACGGCCGGCGACCGCGAGCGGCATCACCTTCATGAACCTCGAGGACGAGTCGGGGACGCTCAACGTGATCGCGAGCGTCGGGGTCTGGACCAGGTACCGCCGCATCGCGCGCGAGGCGCCCGCGATGGTCGTCCGCGGCATCCTCGAGCGTTCGCGGGAGGGCGTCGTGAACCTCGTCGCCGACCGGTTCGAGCCGCTGACGGTGTCGACGACGAACCGGTCGCGCGACTTCCGCTGACGGCGGTCCGGCGGCCGCACCGTGCGCGCCCATGACCGGCGGCGATACGCTGGAGCATGGCCGTGCGCATCGCCGCGGCGGTGGGCTGACGGAACCATCCCGTGGCCGGGCCGACGCGTGCACCGCTCATCACGACGGCGTTCGTCGCCCTCGCGGCCGCCGACCTCGCCTACTTCACGGCCCACGGCATGGCGATCTTCGCACTGCCCCTCTACGTCGTCGGCCCGATCGGCGGGGACGAAGCGGCCGCCGGCATCGCCTTCGGGGCGTTCGCCGTCTCCGCGCTCGTCCTGCGCCCCTTCGCCGGGCGACTCGCCGACCGGTTCGGTCGTCGGCCGCTGCTCGTCGGCGGAGCCCTCCTGCTCGCGTCGACCTTCGCCCTCACCGCCGTCGCCGAATCGCTCGTCGCCGTCATCGCCCTGCGCCTGCTCGCCGGGGTCGCCGAGGCCGCGTTCTTCGTCGCGAGCTTCGCCGCGCTCGCCGACATCGCCCCGCCGGAGCGCATGGGCGAGGCCCTGTCGTACAACTCGCTCGGGCTCTACCTGGGGCTCGCGCTCGGCCCGCCCATCGGCGAGGTCGTCTTCGACGCCGCCGGGTACACGGGCGTGTGGCTCGGTGCGGCCGTGGTCGCGGCGATCGCCGCGACCGTCGTCCTCGTCGTCGGCGAGACGCGCACCGCCCCGCCGCAGAGGGGCGGGCCGATGCGCATCATCCATCGACCGGCCATTCCCGCATCGCTCGGCTTCCTGACCTCGCTCATCGCGATGGGCGGTCTCCTCGCCTTCGCCTCCCTGCACGCGAGCCGCATCGGGTTCGAGACGCCGAGCCTCATCCTCCTGATCTACGGCGGCACGGTCGTGGTGTGCCGGCTGGCGTTCGCCCGGGTGCCCGACCGGGTCCCCTCCCTCGTGCTCGGGACTGCCGCGGTCACGGCGATCGGAGCGGGCGCGGTGATCGCCGCCGTGTGGCGGCAGCCGGCGGGGTTCGTCGTCGCGACCGTCGTCATGGCCGTCGGCGTCGCGTTCAGCACGCCCGCGTTCTTCTCCGCGATCTTCGCGACGGCATCGCCGTCCGAGCGCGGCATCGCGTCGGGAACGGGCAGCGCGGCGATCGATCTCGGGCTCGGCATCGGGCCGATCCTGCTGGGACTGGTCGCCGCGCCGCTCGGCATCCCGTGGGCGTTCGCCGCGGCGGCCGCGATCGCGTGGGCGGGCGCCGCCTGGACCGCGGGGCTCGCCCGTCGAACGCGCGCCGCGGCGGGATGATCGTCCCGGCGGAACCGCTCGTGTCGCGCGTCGCCGCGCCGCGGCATCCGTTAATCTCAGGCGGTGCCCCCAGCCTCGAACGACCGATTCGGACCCGACCGCTACGGCCAGGACGTGCTCGCCGGCGACTGGCGCGCCGCCGGCCGCCGCACGATCCCGGAGGTGCCGGCGACGCGCGACCTCGTCGTCGAGCTCGCAGCCGACGGCTACTGCGGCGCGGTCGTGGCTGTGGAGAAGCAGACCGTGACGCTCGAGGACCGGCACGGCCGGACGCGCATGTTCCCGCTCGGCCACGGCTTCCTCGTGGACGGCGAGCCCGTTCGCCTCGTCGCACCGACGGCGACCGCACCGCAGGGGCGGATGCGCACGGCGTCGGGCTCGTTCGCGGTCGAGCCCGGTCGCCCGGCGAAGGTCGCCCTGCCGAGCCGGATCTTCGTCGAGGGCCGGCACGACGCCGAACTCGTGGAGAAGATCTGGGGCGCGGACCTCCGCGTCGAGGGCGTCGTCGTCGAATACCTCGAGGGCGTCGACGTGCTCGACCGGATCCTCGACGCGTTCGCGCCCGGGCCGGGTCGACGGGTCGGGGTGCTCGTCGACCACCTCGTGCCGGGCTCGAAGGAGCAGCGGATCGCTGACGCCGTGATGCGGGGCCGGCACCGCGATCACGTGCTCGTCGTGGGCCACCCGTTCATCGACATCTGGCAGGGCGTGAAGCCTGATCGCATCGGCCGCCGGGCGTGGCCCGTGATCCCCCGCGGGACGTCGTGGAAGCACGGGGTGTGCGCCGCGCTCGGCTGGCCGCACGAGGACCAGGCCGACATCGCCCGCGCCTGGCAGCGGATCCTCGGACAGGTGCGCGGCTACGGCGACCTCGAGCCCGCGCTGCTCGGCCGGGTCGAGGAGCTGATCGACTTCGTGACCGCGCCGGCCGACTGACGGCGGCGCGGCCGGCCGCCCGGCCGGCCGAGGACCACGTCAGCCGATCGTGGTGCCGAACGCGAGCCCGAGCGCGTAGGTGATGGCGGCGGCGCCGAGACCGATGCCGAGCTGGCGGAGCGCCCGTCGCATGGGCGACGCCCCGGACAGGAGGCCGACCGTCGCCCCCGTGGCGAGCAGGGCGATGCTCACGAGCACCGTCGCCGTGACGGTCGCGGCGAGTCCCGACATCCCGAACAGCCACGGCAGCACCGGGATGAGCGCGCCGGAGGCGAAGAACAGGAAGCTCGAGATCGCCGCGCTCGTCCCGGTGCCGACGGCCTCGTCGTCGTGCTCGAGACTCCCGATCGCGTCGGTGGGCGCCTGCAGCCGTTCGGCGGCCTGCACCCGTGCGAGGACCAGGGCGGCCTGGTCCACGGCCTCGTCCTCGGCCATGCCCCTGGCGCGGTAGACGAGCGCGAGCTCGTTCGCATCCAGGTCGAGGTCGCCGAGCGCGTCGCGGGCCCCGGGATCCGGGGCGGATGCCTCGAGCAGCTCGCGCTGCGAGCGCACCGACACGTACTCTCCCGCGCCCATCGACAGCGCGCCCGCGAGGAGTCCGGCGATGCCGGTGAACAGCACCACCGGGGCCGGGACGCCCGTGGCGCCGATTCCGAGGACGAGCGCGAGGTTGGAGACGAGTCCGTCGTTCGCGCCGAACACCGCCGCCCGGAACGTCCCGGCGAGGCGGCGGCGGCCGCGTGCGGCGAGGCCGCGCACGACCTCGCCGTGGATCCGCTCGTCGGCGGCCATCGCAGCGGTCGCGTCGGGGTCGTCGGCATACGGCGATCGCGACTCGGCTCGCTGCGCGAGCGCGAGGACGAAGATCGAGCCGAAGCGGCGCGCGAGCGACGCGAGCATGCGGGTGCGCACGTCGGCGCGGGGGATGCCGGTGTCGTCGCCGTCGAGCAGGCCCAGCCAGTGCGCCTCGTGGCGGCCCTCGGCAGCGGCCAGCGCGAGCAGGATGTCGCGTTCCTCGCCCTCCCGGCGGGCGGCGAGTTCGCGATAGACCGCGGCCTCGGCGCGTTCATCGGCGAGGTAGCGCTTCCAGCGGGCACGCTCGGCTGGCGTGCCCTGGGGCTCGTCGGCGGTCATCCTGCTCCATCCGAAGGTCGCGAGCGCCCGATCGGATGCCTCGGCGGCCGGGTCGCCCGCCTCGTCGCGTCTCGGCCCGTGCGGGCCTCCGCAAGGCTAATGGGCGGGATGCCGCGGCGTCGCGCCGTTCTCCCGGATTGGCAGCATTTCGGAACGCCGAACCGGATGCTCCTGTGCCGCGCCCATGCGGTGGCCCGGCGCCCTGCGCGCTCAGCCGACGAGCTTCTGCCAGCCGTCGCCGTCGGCGTGCTCGAAGATGAGGTTCGTCTCGGTGTGCGCGACGGCCGGATGCCCGGTCAGGTGCGCGAGCACGAACTCCCGCAGTTCCTCCGCGTCGCGCGCGGCGACATGAAGCAGGTAGTCCTCGGCGCCGGCCATGTGGAACACCCCGATCACGCCCGGCAGGTGGGGCACCGCGTTGCGGAACGCGTCGATCTCGCTGCGGTCGTGCTTCACGAGACGGATGGCGATGAGCGCCTGCAGCGACACGCCGAGCGAGACGAGGTCGACGTCGACGCGGTAGCCGCGGATGGTGCCGAGGCTCTGCAGCCGACGCAGGCGCAGCGAGACCGTGGATTCGGCGACGCCGACCTCCGCAGCGAGCGCGGCGCCCGATGCGCGCGCGTTCTTCGAGAGGGCGGTGAGGAGGGCCCGATCGACCCGGTCGAGTTCGGCTTTCTGCACCATGGTCGCGTACCTCCCGGTCGGACGTGAAGCTTCTGCATGAATTCTCGTCGAATCGCAAGCATCTTCGCAAGACACCCGAAATGGTGACAGATTCTGTAGCCTGCTCGCATGTTGACACCGTCGTCCAACCTCGAGACCCGTGCCGTCCACGCTGGGATGGAGGGGGTGCGCGAGCAGGGCTCGCACGTTCCCACCATCGATCTTTCCACGACGAACCCGCTCGGCGACGTCGAGAACGGCGGAATGTCCTACGAGGAGCTCGCCACCGGCGGCTGCCTGACCGAGGGTCGCTCGGCCGTGTACCAGCGCCTCTGGCACCCCGGCGTCGCGCGCTTCGAGTCCGCGCTCGCCGATCTCGAGGGCGCCGAGGGCTCCGTCGCGTTCGCGACCGGCATGGCGGCGCTCGCCGCGACGCTCATCGCCGCCACCACGGCGGGCACGCCGCACGTGGTCGCCGTCCGCCCGCTCTACGGCGGCAGCGACCATGTGCTCGAGAGCGGGCTGCTCGGCACCAGCGTCACCTGGACCGACGTCGACGGCATCGCCGCCGCGATCCGTCCGGACACCGGACTCGTCATCGTCGAGACCCCCGCGAACCCGACACTCGAGCTGCTCGACCTGCGCCGGGTGGCGGATGCCGCGGGCAGCGTGCCGCTGCTGGTGGACAACACGTTCGCGACCCCCGTCCTGCAGCGCCCGATCGAGCACGGCGCGACGCTCGTCCTGCACAGTGCGACCAAGTACCTCGGCGGCCACGGCGACGCGATGGGCGGTGTCGTGGCGGGCCCGACCGAGTGGGTCGAGCGCCTGCGCCGCGTGCGCGCCCTGACCGGCGCGCTGCTGCACCCGATGGGTGCCTACCTGCTCCACCGCGGCATCCGCACGCTGCCGGTGCGCGTGCGCGCACAGCAGGAGACGGCCGGTGAACTCGCGCGCCGGCTCGAGGCGCACCCGGCCGTCGCCCGCGTGCGGTACCCGGGCCTGCCCGGCCAGGACCCGCAGGGCCTCATCGGCCGCCAGCTCGCCGGAGCGGGCTCGATCATCGCGCTCGAGCTCGCGGGCGGCTACGCCGCGGCGTGCCGCTTCACCGAGGCGTGCCGTCTCGTCACGCACGCGGTCTCGCTCGGCGGAGTGGACTCCCTCGTGCAGCACCCCGCCTCGCTCACGCACCGACTCGTCGCGGCGGACGCGAAGCCCGACGCCGGCGTGGTCCGACTCTCGATCGGGCTGGAGCACGTCGACGACCTGACCGCCGACCTCATGGCAGCCCTCGATGCGGCGTCGGACGCTCAGGACCTGGGGCGGTCGGCGGAATTCGCGGTATCGGCCGACGCGCTGGGGTGACCGGCCGGCGCCGGATTCCGGATGCCGATCCACGAGACGATGCCGCCCACGACGAGCAACCCGGCGGTGACGACCGCGACGCGGTGATAGCCGTCGACGTCGAGCTCCCCGGCGACGATAACGCCGATCGACGCGACGGAGACGAGGCCCGCGATGCGGGCGACCGCGTTGTTCACCGCGGATCCGATGCCGGCACGCGACGGGTCGACGGCACCGAGGATCGCCGAGGTGAGCGGCGCGACGGTCATCGCCATGCCCAGGCCGACGACGAGCATGCCCGGGAACACCTGCCACCAGTACTCGACCGGCACGTCGATCAGCAGCGTGAGCAGGTACCCGGCCGCGACCACGATCGGCCCCACGGCCATGAAGAAGCGCGGTCCGAACTTCCCGCCGAGCCTGCCGAACCACGACCCGAGGATGACGAGCATGGCCGTCGGCGGCAACGTCGCGAGGCCGGCGAGGGTCGCCGGGAAGCCGCCGACCTGCTGGAGGAAGATCGGGAGGGCGAAGAGTCCGAGCGCGAACGCCGCGTAGACGAACCATGTCGCGAGGTTGCCCGCGGCGAAGTTCCGAGCTCGGAAGAGCGTGAGCGGCAACATCGGCGCGGGCGCGCGGCGCTCCCAGAGGACGAACGCGACGAGCGCGACCACGCCGATGAGCGCGGGCACGAACACCAGGGGGTCGGCCCACCCGAGCCGCCCCTGCTCGATCAGGGCGAAGACGGTGCCGCCGAGCCCGACGACGCCGAGCACCGCGCCGAGCCAGTCCACGCGCGCCCGGCCGGCGTTCGGCTCGTCGCGCCCGAGCGGATGCATCATCGCGAGCGCCACCGCGATCGGCAGCACGTTGATCGCGAACACCAGCCGCCACGAGGCGAGGTCGACGAGCACGCCGCCGACGATCGGCCCGACGAGGAAGGCGCTCGTCGTCCACGCCGTCCAGCGCCCGATCGCGCGGCCCTGCTCGGCGGTCGGGAAGGTGGCGATGATGAGCGCGAGCGAGCTCGGGACGAGCAGCGCCCCCGCCGCGCCCTGCAGGGCGCGGGCGATGACCAGCACGGTGCCGTCCGTCGCGATCGCGCAGGCGATCGAGGTGACGCCGAAGCCGACCAATCCGATCCGCAGGATCCGCAGACGCCCGAACGAGTCGGAGAGCGACCCGGCCAGCAGGATCAGCGAGCCCAGCGTGAGCAGGTACGCGTCGACCGCCCACTGCTGCAGCGACAGCCCGCCGCCCAGATCGGCCTCGATCGCCGGCAGCGCGATGTTGATGACCGCGCCGTCGAGGAACGCGATGAACGCGACCACGACGGCGATGACGAGCACGCGCGTCCGCCGGTCCATGCGCGCCATGCTACGCGGCACCGGCGAGCGCCCGGATCCGTTCGTCGATGCGCGGCAGGCGGTCGACCTTCGAACGGATGCCGCGGGGCGGCGGCCGATGATGCGGCCGCGCTCAGCGCCCTGAGAGCCGCTTCCGAAGCAGCTCGATCCGCGACTGCAGCTGTGTCACGGTCGCCTGCGCCACCTCGGGCCCGCCGCAGGCGCGGCGGAGCTCGGCGTGCACCAGGGAGTGCGCCTGGCCGGTCTGCCTGGCGTAGAGCCCGACGAGGCTGTTGAGCAGCGAGCGCTGCTCCTTGAGGGTGCGGTAGAGCGCGACGGGTTCGGCGCGCTCCTCGGCCGCGCCGTCCGACTCGCCTGCGGCGAGCACGTGCTTGCGTCGATCCGATGCCCGGCGCGCCTGCCTGGCCTGCCGGTGGCGGAGGAGCTCGCTGACCTGCTCGGGCTCCAGGATGCCGGGGAGGCCGATGAAGTCGAGCTCCTCGTCGCTGCCGGGCTCGGCGAAGGTGCCGAAGTCGGTGCCGTCGTAGACCACTCGGTCGAACGTCGCGTCGGAGCCGAGGGCCTGCCAGGTGAACTCGTCCTGCAGCTCGTCGGAGGCCGTGTCTTCGCGGTTGGCCGACTCGAGCAGCCCGTCCTCGAGACCGGGGTCGTCGTCGCCGTCGCCGCTGCGGCGGTCGAGCGCGTGGTCGCGCTGGCGCTCGAGCTCGCCCGCGAGCGCCATGAGCACGGGCACGTTCGGCAGGAACACCGAGGCGGTCTCGCCGCGACGGCGGGCGCGCACGAAGCGGCCGATCGCCTGCGCGAAGAACAGCGGCGTGGACGAGCTCGTGGCGTAGACGCCCACCGCGAGCCGCGGCACGTCGACGCCCTCGGAGACCATGCGCACCGCGACCATCCATCGGCTCGTGCCGTTCGAGAACTCCTCGATGCGCGCCGACGCCTCCTTCTCGTCGGAGAGCACGACCGTGACCTTCTCGCCGCAGACCTGCTCGAGGATCTCGGCGTAGGCGCGTGCGACGGACTGGTCGGTCGCGATCACGAGCCCGCCGGCATCGGGGATCGCGTGCCGGACCTCGGTGAGACGGCGGTCGGCGGCCTGCAGCACCGACGGGATCCACTCGCCCGTCGGTTCGAGCGCGGTGCGCCAGGCGGCCGAGTGGATGTCCTTCGTGGCGTCCTCGCCGAGGCGGGCCTCCATCTCGTCGCCCGCCTTGGTGCGCCAGCGCATGCTGCCCGCGTAGACCATGAAGAGCACCGGCCGCACGACGCCGTCCTGCAGGGCGCGGCCGTAGCCGTAGTCGTAGTCGGTCCGCGAGACGCGGATGCCCTGCTCGTCGGGCGCGTAGTCGACGAACGGGATCGGCGCGGTGTCGCTGCGGAACGGCGTGCCGGTGAGCGAGAGCCGGCGCGTCGCGGGCTCGAACGCCTCGCGGATCGCGTCGCCCCACGAGAGCGTGTCGCCCCCGTGGTGCACCTCGTCGAGGATCACGAGCGTGCGCCCCGAGAGGGTGAGCTCGCGGTGCAGGGCGGGTCGCACGGCGACCTGCGCGTACGTCACGGCGACGCCGTGGTAGTGCCGGGCGGAGCGCCCGTGCGCGTTGCGGAAGCCGGGGTCGAGCCGGATGCCGACGCGCGCCGCGGCATCCGCCCACTGGCGCTTGAGGTGATCGGTCGGCGCGACGACCGTGATCCGGTCGATCGTGCGGCGCGCCCGCAGCTCCGCCGCGAGGCGGAGCGCGAACGTCGTCTTGCCGGCGCCCGGCGTCGCCGCCGCGAGGAAGTCGCGCGGCTCGGTCTCGAAGTACTGCTCGAGCGCCTCGGCCTGCCAGGCCCGGAGCTTCGACGCGGTGCCCCAGGGCGCGCGGGCGGGGAACGATGGTGAGAGATGCTCGGCGGCCGAGGTGCCGGGCAGGTGATGGCTGCCGGTGGGGGTCGCGTTGCTCACTCTGCAGCACTGTAGTCGAGACGCCCGACACGGATGTCGCGTGCCGCACGCACGTGCACTGGACACGCCGCACGAGCCGCTCGCGAGCTGTGCAGAATGGAGGGATGGTCACCCAGCAGCATCCCTGGTCGAGATACGTCGCGATCGGCGACTCGTTCACCGAGGGCATCGGCGACCCCGAGCCCGGCGTGCCGGGCGGGCACCGCGGCTGGGCCGACCGCGTCGCCGAGGTCCTCTCGCAGGGAGCCGACGACTTCGCGTACGCGAACCTGGCGATCCGCGGTCGGCTGATCCAGCAGATCATCGACGAGCAGGTCGAGCCGGCGCTCGAGCTGCGGCCCGACCTCATCACGGTCTCGGCGGGCGGCAACGACGTGATCCGCCCCCGCACCGACCCCGACGAGATCTCGGCGCGCTTCGAGTACGCGATCGAACGGCTTGCGCGCGACCGCGCGACGATCGTGATCTTCACCGGGGTCGACGTGGGATTCTCCCCCGTGTTCCGCGGCATCCGCGGCAAGGTCGCGATCTACAACGAGAACCTCCGGGCGATCGCGCAGAAGCACGACTGCCTCGTGGCCGACCAGTGGGCCCTCGCCGAGATCCAGGACCAGCGGATGTGGGACCGCGACCGCCTGCACCTCAACGCGCTCGGCCATCACACGGTCGCCCGGATGGTGCTCGACGCCCTGAACGTCGGGAACGACCTCGAGCCCATGAAGCCCGAGCCGCTGCCCGAGCGCACGTGGCGCGAAGCGCGGACGGAGGACCTCTCGTGGGCGCGCGAGTACCTCGTGCCGTGGGTCATCCGGCGCATCCGCCACCAGTCGTCGGGCGACTTCGTGACGCCCAAGCGCCCGGCCGCCGGGCCGTACGCCTCGCGTCCGGAGTCGACGCCCGGCGACTGAGCGGCGGGTTCCGGTCAGTCGCCGACCGGCGCGTCGGCGACGACGCCCTCGTCGAGCGCGCCGGGGTTCGACAGGCGCCACCATGCGCCGGGGTCCTCGAGCGTGCCGTCGAGCACGAGCGGCACCTCGATGACCTGCGATCCGGCGGTGACGGTCGCGGTGCCGACCTCCTCGCCGTCGCCGACGAGGCGGACGGCGTCGGCCTCGACGGCGACGTCGACGGGCGTGTCCGACCACACCACGACCGTCGCGCCCTCCGCGGTCTCGGCCTCGGCGGTGTCGCCCCAGGGGGTCGCGTACGCGGCGAGCGGCCGACCGGCCTCGAGCGCGACGACCTCGTGGAAACCGGGCGCGATCGAGTCGATGAGTCCGGCGACCGCCTCGCGGACGATCGGATGCGTGTCGCCGCCGAGCACGACGCCCACGAGGGTCACGGAGGTCGCGCCCACGGCGAGGTCGGCGGAGAAGAGCAGGTTCGCCGCGTCATCCGTGGTGCCGGTCTTGATGCCGTCGACCCCGTGCGTGCCCAGCAGCCGGTTGGAGTTCTCGAGCGTGCCGAGCTCGGGGATCGCGACCGACTGCGTCGCGACGATCTCCGCGAGCGTCGGGTTCTCGAGCGCGAGCTGCCCGAGTCGCACCAGGTCGGCGGCCGTGCTCACGTCGTCGAGCGAGAGGCCGCTGGTGTCGACCACTCGCGTCTCGCCGAGCCCGTGCTCGTCGAGCCAGGCCGTCGCCCGCTCGACGTACGCGTCGACCGAACCGAACGCCCAGTTCGCCAGCGAGATGCTGTAGTTGTTGCCGGAGGGCAGCATCATGGCCTCGAGGCTCTCCTTCAGCGAGAGCGTGGAGCCGGCGACCACCGGTGCGACCGAGCCGTTCTGGGCGACCATGTCCCAGTAGATGTCGATGTCGGCCTCGGTGTACGCGATGTCGGGACCGCCCTCGCCCTCGGGGATCGGATGCTCCTCGAGCACCACGAGCGCCGTGATGACCTTGGCGATGCTCGCCATCGGCATCGGCGTGTCCTCGCCGCCGGCGGCCATGAGCCCGTCGAAGCCCACCGCCCCGACCGCCCAGGTGCCGAACCCGGGCTGGACGACGGCCTGCGCCTCGGCGACGACAGGGGTAGGGTCGTCGATGGTCGGCGCCGCCGCCGGGACGGGCGCGCCGAGCGCGGACGAGGTGTAGACCCCGCCGCCGATCAGGAGGCCGAGGATGAGCGCGAGGGCACCGACCGCGACGATCCGCCGGCGGCGGTACACCGCGGTGGTCGGCGTGGAGGGTCGCGGAGGTGCGGGCGGGGCCGGGTCGAGCGTGCGAGACATCCGTTGCAGGATACCCAGCCGACCTATGCGAGTGCGTACAGCGCCACGGCCGCAGCGGCCGCGACGTTCAGCGAGTCGACGCCGTGCGCCATCGGGATGGTGACGATGGTGTCGGCCGCCGCGAGCGCGTGTCGTGAGAGACCGTCGCCCTCGGCGCCGAGCACGAGCGCGAGCCGCTCCGGCGGATCGGCGGCGAGTTCCCGCAGCGTCACCGCGTCCTCGGCGAGGGCGAGCGCGGCGACCTGGAACCCGTGCGCGGTGAGCAGGTCCCGCGCCTCCGCCCATTCGGGCAGCCGGGCCCACGGCACCTGGAAGACCGTGCCCATGCTGACGCGCACGCTCCGCCGGTAGAGCGGGTCGGCGCAGCGCGGCGTCACGAGCACGGCGTCGGCGCCGAGAGCGGCGACGGAGCGGAGGATCGCGCCGACGTTGGTGTGGTCGACGATGTCCTCGAGGATCACGACGCGCCGCGATGCGGCGAGCAGGTCGCCGGGGTCCGGCAGTTCGGGCCGTTCGAACGCCGCGAGCGCGCCGCGGTGCACGCGGTACCCGGTGATGGCCTCCAGCCCGGCCTGGTCGGCGATGTGGACGGGGATGTCGAACGGCGAGAGGTGCGGCGCGAGGTCGGCGAGCCACTTCTCCTCCATGAGCACCGACCGGGGCGTGCACCCGGCGGCGATCGCGCGACGGATGACCTTGGCGGACTCGGCGATGAACACGCCCCGCTCGGGCTCGGTGACGCTGCGGAGTGCGACGTCGGTGAGGCGGGCGTAGTCGGCGACGGCGTCGGATGTCGCGTCGGTGACGTGTTCGATGCGCATGGGTCCTCCCGGGTCGGTGCGCGGCATCCGGAAACATTCCGGAAAAGCCGCGTGTCTAGAATCGCAGGACCGGCGAAGGGAGACGCGCGTGGTCACAGGGATCGAGGCGCCTGCGCCGTCCGATGTGCTCCTCGACGAGGCGATCCGCCTCATGCGCGGGTCGCGCGTGGCGGTCCTCACGGGCGCGGGCGTGAGCACGGACTCGGGCATTCCCGACTACCGGGGCGAGGGCGCGCCGGTGCGCACGCCGATGACGGTGCAGACCTTCCTCGCGTCCGAGACGGCACGCAAGCGGTACTGGGCGGGCAGCCACCTCGGCTGGCGGACCTTCGGAACGGCGCAGCCGAACGACGGGCACCGCGCGCTCGCACGCCTCGAGGCGGGTGGCGTGGTCTCCGGGATCGTGACGCAGAACGTCGACGGCCTGCACCGGCGGGCGGGCAGCTCGCACGTGGTCGAGCTCCACGGTGCGTCCGACCGCGTGCTGTGCCTGACGTGCGGGCAGGTGTTCGCTCGCGAGTCGGTCGCCGACCGGCTCGCCGAGCTGAACCCGCACATCGACCTGGATGTCGCGATCCGGCCGGCGCCCGACGGCGACGTCGAGGTCGACGACGTGGAGTCGATGGTGATCCCGGCGTGCACCGTGTGCGGGGGCACGCTGAAGCCCGATGTGGTGTTCTTCGGCGAGTTCGTGCCGACGCCCGTCTACCGTCAGGCCGCGGCGCTCGTGCAGCGCGCCGACGTGCTGCTCGTGGCCGGTTCGTCGCTCGTCGTCAACTCGGGCGTGCGCCTGCTCGAGATCGCCCGGCGCCGCCGGGTGCCGATCGTCGTGGTGAACCGGGGCATCACGAAGGGCGACAGCCGGGCGACGGTGAAGATCGACTCCGGCGCCACCGAGACGCTCACGGCGATGGCCGAGGCGCTCGCCTGATCGCGTCCGTCGCCCGTTCGCGCGATCACCGGGCCGGATCGGGTCAGCGCCGTCGGCGGGAGTGCGCGGCGCGCCGGTTGGTGCCGCCGACCTCGGTGAGCACCTCGAGCAGCCGTTCGGCCGAGGCGCTCCACGTGAACCGCTTCGCGACCTCGACGGATGCCGCGGACCGTCGTTCCCACTCCCCGGGCGCATCGAGGGCGAGGATGGCGCGAGCCGCGGCATCCGCATCGTCGGCGGGGAAGAAGGATGCCGCGTCGCCGCCGATCTCGCGGAAGATCGGGATGTCGCTCACCACCACGGGCGTGCCGAGGCGCATTGCCTCGACGAGCGGGATGCCGAACCCCTCCGCCTTCGAGGCCGTGACGAGCGCGGTCGCGCTCGAGAGCACGTCCGCGTACTCCTCGTCGGTCGCGCCGTCGTGGAAGACGAGGCGCGCCTCCGGCGCGGCGCGCGTGAGCCGCCGGCGCTGCTCGTCGGAGACGCGGCTCATGAGGTGCAGCTCGTGGTCGGGCAGCTGCGCGACGGCGCGCACGAGCGTCTCGACGCCCTTGTACGACATGAACGAGCCCATGTAGACGAGCGACCCGTGCTCGGGCCGTGCTCGCGGCAGGCCGGGGGTGCCGATCTCGTCGGCGGCGTTCTGCACGACCGTGAGCGGACGCTTCGTGAGACGGTGCTTCCTGATGAGGCCGGCGCTCGTCTCGGACACGGTGACGACCGCGTCGGCCCGGTTCAGCAGCAGGCGCTGCGGCCACCACATGAGGTGGTACAGCCGCCAGAGCACCCGCACGAACGCGGGCAGGTCGCGCGGCGGCGTGCGGTTCTCGTAGTAGATGAGGTCGTGCAGCGTCAGCACGAGGCCGTAGTCGCGACCCCACGAGCCCATGGTCTGCATGGGCGAGAACACGACGTCGGGCCGGAGCTTCCGGACCTGCCGGGCGACCCACGGCTCGCGCACGCTCGTCGGCCCGCTGACCAGCTCCCACGGCAGTGCGGGCAGCTTGGCGAGCTGGCGGTGATCGCTGATGAGCATGGTGAGCGGATGGCGCTTCGCGAGCTCGGCGACGATGCCGGCCGTGAACCTGCTGATGCCGTCGTGATGGCCGATCCGGACGTACCGGCAGTCGACGACGAGTCTCACGCCCGCTCCCCCTCGACGAACACGCGGATGTGCCCCGCCGCCTCGTCGGGCGTCTCGTAGTGGATCAGGTGGCCGACGCTCGGGATGACGGCGAGCGTCGCGTCCTCGAAGAGCGGCTGCAGCCGGTACTGCGCGTCGAGCGGGGTGACGTCGTCCTTCTCGGCGACGACGAGCAGGGTCGGGGTGGGGATGGCGGGCGCGTACTCGCGCACGTCGTGACCGACGGATGCCTCGAACGCCTGCAGCACGGCGTCGCGGTCGTCGAACGCGGAGAAGTACCGGTCGTGCTGGTCGTGGATGAAGCCGCGAAGCCCGGGGTCTCGCGTCTTCGCCATCGTGACGCTCATGACCCGCACGATGGCGCGGTTGCGGAGCAGCGCGAACCCGGCGCGCTCGGGCAGCGCGGCGGCGGCGCGGTAGTAGGCGACGGCGAGCCTGGTCATGATCGCGCGCGGCCCCTCGAGGGCGGGCGCGCCGATCGGGTTCACGAGGATGAGCCGGTCCGGTGCGAGGCCGGCCGCCACGGCGGCGCTCGCGACGATGGAGCCGAAGGAGTGGCCGAGCAGGGTCCATCCGCCGGCGGTGGCCGCGGCATCCGTCACGCCCGCGGCCTCGACGAACGCCACGAGCCAGTCCGCGTAGGCGTCGATGTCGTGCGGGCGACCGGCGAAGGTCGCCGAGGCCCCGAAACCGGGCAGGTCGGGGATGATCACCCGGTAGCCCGGCAGCTTGGCGACGATGGGCTCGAGTCCGTGGTGGTCGCCCCGGAATCCGTGCACCGCCACGATGATCGGCGCGTCCTCCGGTCCGTACTCCCACCATGCGGTCTCGCTGCCCAGGATCGGGGCACGATGCTCGCGGACGGGGATCCGCGCGAGGTCGACGGCGTACGGTGAGGCGATCATCCCCAGCATCCTACGGCGCGGCGGCTGGGTGCTGTCGGAGGGCGCCGATACCGTGACCGGCATGGAGCACTCCCCCGTCGCATCCTGGGCCGACACCCTCGCGGTGTTCGACCTCGAGACCACCGGCATCGACATCGACACGTGCCGCATCGTCACCGCCCACGTCGGCGTGATCGGGGCGGATGGCGCGGTGCTCGAGCAGCGCCAGTGGCTCGTCGACCCCGGCGTCGAGATCCCGACGGCGGCGACCCTGATCCACGGCGTGAGCACCGAGCGCGCCCGCCTCGAGGGGCAGCCGGCCGCGCAGGCGGTCGCCGAGATCATCGGCGCACTGCGCGATGCCGCGACGCGCGGATTCCCGATCGTCGCGTACAACGCCGCCTACGACCTGTCGGTGCTCCACCGCGAGGCCGAGCGCTACGCGCACGAGGCGTTCCGCGGTCCCGGGTTCGTGATCGATCCGCTCGTCATCGACAAGGCAGTCGACCGCTTCCGGCGCGGCAAGCGCACGCTGACGGCGGCGTGCGAGCACTACGGCGTCGAGCTCACGGCGGCGCATGACGCGGGCGCCGACGCGCTCGCCGCGGGTCGCGTGGCGCAGGCGATCGCCCGCGCGTTCCCCGAGGTCGCGACCGCCACGATCGCCGAGCTGCACGCGAGCCAGGTCGACTGGTCGCGAGAGCAGGCCGAGAGCTATCAGGAGTGGCGCCGCACGAACGGCGAGCCCGAGTTCACGACCTCGGGCGCCTGGCCGCTGCGCTGACCCTCGTCGCTCGCCGTTCGGGCCCGAAGTCCGTCGCGTCCGGGGGGCACGACGTGGGAGTCTTGTGCCATGTCGGAACGACTCCCGGTACGGTCGGCCACCGATGCGCTCGTCGAGGCGAGCGCCCTGTGGATCCTCGGCGACAGCCCGCCCGGGTTCCTCGTGGACGCCGCGGTCGAGGCCACGGTGGCCGGGCTCGATTCGCCCGCGCTGCACGAGCTCGCCGGCATGTCCGACGCGGACTCCCCGTGGGACCTCCGCGAGGCGCTCGGCCGGGCCCTCGTCGAGCTCGGTACGAGCGTGCCCGATCCGCGGGACCCGGTGACCCTGCAGCTCGCGCTCCGCGAGCTCGCGGCCCAGTTCCTGCACGAGCGGATCTCGATCCGCGAGCTCGTCGACCGCGCTCGATCGGTGATCGACGAGGGCACGGGGACGCCTGCGGACGCGGAGGCGCTGCTGGCCGCAGGAGAGGCGCTCGACGCCGGCCGCATCACGGCGCACCAGGCGCAGCTCGACGCACTGGACTGGGCGGCGGGCCTCACGCGGGAGTGACGAGCGCCGGCCGGCCTTCGACACGCCGGTCGAAGCGGACCCCGGCATGACGAAGGGGCGGACGACCGAAGTCGCCCGCCCCTGTCGTGGAGCGTCTTACGCGCCGAAGCCCTTGAAGCGCTTGTTGAACTTCTCGACGCGGCCCGCCGAGTCCATGATGCGCTGCTTGCCCGTGTAGAACGGGTGCGAGGCCGACGAGATCTCGACGTCGATCACCGGGTAGGTCTCGCCGTCGAGCTCGATGGTCTTCTCGCTGGTCACCGTCGAGCGCGTGAGGAACGTCTCGCCCGAGGCGAGGTCGCGGAAGACGACGGCGTTGTACTCGGGGTGGATGTCGGTCTTCATGGTGAATCCTTGCTTGGTCGGATGGAGGGGTCGCCCCGCCTCGAGGGCAGGGAAGTGTGTCGGCCATTGGCCAAAACACGATTCTAGCAGAGACGAGCGTCTCGGTGCGTCACCGCGCAGCGCGCGCCGCGTACCGGCCGTCGTCCTCGGCGAGCTCGATCGGCATGCCGAACGTCTCGCTGAGGGTCTCCGAGGTGAGCGCCTCGGCGATGGGTCCGGCGGCCCGAACCTGCCCGTCGGCGAGGAGCAGGGCGTGCGTGAAGCCCGCGGGGATCTCCTCGACGTGGTGGGTCACCATGACGATCGCGGGCGACGACTTCGACGAGGCGTACCCGCCGAGCAGCGCCACGAGCTCCTCACGGGCCCCCAGGTCGAGGCTCGCGGCCGGCTCGTCGAGCAGCAGCAGCTCGGGGTCGGTCATGACCGAGCGCGCGATCTGCACGCGCTTCTGCTCGCCGTCGGAGAGGCTGCCGAATCGCCGCTCGGCGAAGCCGTCGAGGCCCCACTCCTTCAGCACGCGCTGCGCGCGGCGGTCGTCGATCGACTCGTACTCCTCGTTCCATCGACCCGTGACCGAGTACGCCGCGGTGAGCACCGTGTCGATGACGGACTCGTTGCGCGGGATGAGCCGGGCCATCGCCGTCGAGGCGAAGCCGATCATGGGTCGCAGCTCGAACACGTCGACCTTGCCGAGCGCCTCCTGCAGCACCTCGACCGAGCCCTTCGTCGGGTGCATCGCGGCCGCCGCGATCTGCAGCAGCGTGGTCTTGCCCGCCCCGTTCGGCCCGAGGATCACCCAGCGCTCGTCGGAGGCGACGTTCCAGTCGATGCCGTCGAGGATCGTGTTGCCATCGCGAACCACCGACACATGCTGGAACTGCAGAACCGTAGACGCCATGGTCTCCATGCTAGTAGGACGCGCGGGGCGGCCCCGCGCACGCGGAGCCCGTCAGCGGCCCGCCAGCACGCGCTCGTAGAGCGCCCTGGTGTCGGCCGCGATCGCGTCCCAGGCGAAGCGCTCCTCCGCCCGGCGACGGCCCGCCGCGCCCATCTCGCGGGCGCGCTCCGGGTCGGCGACGACCCGCTCGAGCGCCGCCGCGAGGTCGGCCACGAAGCGGTCGGGGTCGAGCGGCGTGCCCGTGCCGTCGTCGGCCTGCTCGATGGGCACGAGCACGCCCGTGACGCCGTCGTCGACGACCTCGGGAATGCCGCCGGTCGCCGTTCCGACCACCGCGGCTCCGCACGCCATGGCCTCGAGGTTGACGATGCCGAGCGGTTCGTACACCGACGGGCAGACGAAGCACGTCGCCGCCGTGAGGAGCGCGGTGAGCTCGGTGCGCGGGAGGTGACGGTCGATCCAGACGACGCCCTCGCGCGTCGCCGCGAGCTCGTCGACGAGACCGGAGACCTCGGCCATGATCTCCGGGGTGTCGGGAGCGCCCGCGCAGAGCACGAGCTGCACGTCCCCGGGCAGGGTCCGCGCGGCGCGGAGCAGGTACGGCAGTCCCTTCTGCCGCGTGATGCGCCCGACGAACACGATCGACGGGCGATCGGGGTCGAGGCCGAGCGATCGCGCAAGGTCGGGGTCGTCGTTCGGGCGCCAGTCGGCCAGGTCGATGCCGTTGTAGACGACCGACACCTTCGCCGGGTCGATGTCCGGATAGGACCGCAGGATGTCGCGACGCATGCCGTCGCTCACCGCGATGACGGCGTCGGCGTCCTCGAACGCGGTGCGTTCGACCCAGCTCGACACCCGGTAGCCGCCGCCGAGCTGCTCCGCCTTCCACGGTCGGAGCGGCTCGAGGCTGTGCGCCGTGACGACGTGCGGGATGCCGTGCAGCGCCTTCGCCGTGAAGCCCGCGAAGTTCGCGTACCACGTGTGCGAATGCACGAGGTCGGCCCCCGCGGCGTCCTGCGCCATCAGGAGGTCGACGCCCATCGTCGACAGGGCCGCGTTCGCGGCGGCGAACTCGGCCGGCGTCGGATACGCCGTGGTGCCCGGTTCGTCGCGCACCGCGCCGAAGCAGCGCACCTGCACGTCGATGTCGCGCCGGAGCGCACGGACCAGTTCGGCGACGTGCACCCCCGCGCCACCGTAGACCTCGGGCGGATACTCGCGCGTGAGCAGGTCGACTCGCATGCGGCAACGTTAGCCCCAGTCGGTCACGGGCCGTCAACCACCTGTCATCAGCGGCGTCCGGCTGACTACGCTGGGGCACATGGCTACGCGGAAGATCTTCGGAATCGTGCTCGCGGGCGGCGAGGGCAAGCGCCTCATGCCCCTGACCGAGGACCGTGCCAAGCCGGCGGTGCCGTTCGGCGGCCAGTACCGCCTGATCGACTTCGCCCTCTCGAACCTGATCAACTCCGGCCTCCAGCAGATCGTGGTGCTGACGCAGTACAAGTCGCACAGCCTCGACCGCCACGTGTCGCAGACCTGGCGGCTCGACGGCATGCTCGGCTCGTACGTGGCATCGGTGCCGGCGCAGCAGCGTCTCGGCAAGCGCTGGTTCTCCGGTTCGGCCGACGCGATCCTGCAGAGCCTCAACCTGATCTACGACGAGCAGCCCGACATCATCGTCGTGGTCGGCGCCGATCACGTCTACCGCATGGACTTCAGCCAGATGATCCAGGCGCACATCGACTCCGGGGCCGAGGCGACGGTCGCCGCCATCCGCCAGCCGATCTCGCTCGCGAACCAGTTCGGTGTCATCGAGG
Source organism: Agromyces molybdatiresistens (assembly GCF_052748445.2). Lineage (NCBI taxonomy): Bacteria > Bacillati > Actinomycetota > Actinomycetes > Micrococcales > Microbacteriaceae > Agromyces > Agromyces molybdatiresistens. Next base: position 2,051,286 of record NZ_CM188258.1, read on the forward strand.
TCGACGCGACGTCGCCCGACCGGATCCACCGCTTCCTCGAGAAGCCGAGCGACCCCGAGGGACTGCCCGACTCCCCCGGCGAGGTGCTCGCCTCCATGGGCAACTACGTCTTCAACGCCGACGCGCTGATCGACGCCGTGCTCCGCGACGGCGAGCGCACGGACTCCAGCCACGACATGGGCGGCGACATCATCCCCGCGTTCGTGTCGCAGGGCAAGGCGGGCGTCTACGACCTCAAGGGCAACGAGGTGCCGGGCTCCACTGACCGCGACCGCTACTACTGGCGCGACGTGGGAACGATCGACTCGTTCTTCGAGGCCCACCAGGACCTCATCTCGGTGCTGCCCGTGTTCAACCTCTACAACCAGGAGTGGCCGATCTTCAGCCAGCAGGTGAACTCGCCCCCGGCGAAGTTCACGCGCGACGCGCGCGGGTCGCTCGGCACCGTGATCGACTCGATCGTCTCCCTCGGCTCGGTCATCTCGGGCGCGCACGTCGAGCGCAGCGTGCTCGGGCCGTGGGCGATCGTCGGCTCGGGCGCGAACGTGTCGGATTCGATCCTGTTCGACCGCGCACGCATCGAGGCGGGCGCGACGGTTCGCCGCGCCATCCTCGACAAGGAGGTCGTGGTCGAGGCGGGCGCGCACATCGGCGTCGACCGCGCCGAGGACCGCGCGCGCGGGTTCGTGGTCACCGACAGCGGCATCACGGTGGTGGGCAAGGGCTCCCACGTCCGGAAGCACGCGTGATCCGCGGAACCGACGGCCGCTCCGGCGGCCTCCTCGTCGTGCTCGACGCCGACTCGACCCTGATCCGAGAGGAGGCGATCGAACTGCTCGCCGAGGCCGCCGGCAGCCTCGAGCACGTGGCCGCGGTGACCGAGCGGGCGATGCGCGGCGAGCTCGACTTCGCGGCGAGCCTGCGCGAACGCGTCGCGACGCTCGCCGGGCTGGCCGTCGCCGAGGTGCTCGCCGCACGCGACCGGCTGACGCCGACGACGGGAGTGGACGAGCTCATCGACGGCGTGCACGCCGCGGGCGGGCGGGTCGGCGTCGTCTCCGGCGGGTTCCACGAGCTGCTCGACCCGCTCGCCGAGCGGCTCGGGCTCGACTTCTGCCGGGCGAACCGGCTCGAAGTCGAGAGCGGCCGGCTCACGGGCCGGGTGCTCGGCGACATCGTCGACGCGGAGGCGAAGCGGCGCGCCCTCGAGGAGTGGGCCGCGGTGTCCGGCACCCCGCTCGCGCGGACGATCGCCGTGGGCGACGGCGCCAACGACCTGCGCATGCTCGATCGGGCGGCGCTCGGCGTCGCGTTCTGCGCGAAGCCCGTCGTGCGTGCGCAGGCGGATGTCGCGATCGACCGCGTCGACCTCAGCGGCGTGCTCGCGCTCGCGGGCCTGCGCGGCTGACCGAGCAGTCCGCCCGTTCACACTGGGAGTCGCATCCGAACCGCTCGCGGCCTGCGCGCGATGTGCCTAGCCTGACCCCATGACCAGCCGCACCGTCGCACGCTCGTCCGCCGTTGGCGCCATCGCCGCCCTCCTCGTCGTCTCGGTCGCATCGCCGGCCCTGGCGGCGCCGCCGACCACCGCCGGTGGTGGTGCGGTCGAATCGATCGTGCAGCTGCCCGACGGCTTCCAGCCGGAGGGCATCGCGATCGCGCCGGGCGGGACCGCGTACTTCGGTTCGCTCGCGGATGGTGACATCTACGCCGTCGACCTCCGGAGCGGCGAAGGCGAGGTGGTCTCCGAGGGGCCCGGCACACCATCCGTCGGACTCGACCTCGACGCGATGGGGCGCCTCTTCGTCTCGGGCGGCGACGCGGGCGATGCGCGCGTCATCGACACTGCGACGGGCGAGGTCCTGGCGTCCTACCAGCTCGCACACGGGGCGGGGTTCATCAACGACGTCATCGTGACCCGGGATGCCGCGTGGTTCACGAACAGCTTCGCCGGTGAGCTCTACCGGCTTCCGCTCGGCCCGGGCGGCGCCCTGCCCGATCCGTCCGAGGTCGAGACGCTGCCGCTCGGGGGCGACTGGGTGCAGCAGGGATTCTTCAACGCCAACGGCATCGTGGCCACGCCGGACGGGAAGGCGTTGCTCGTCATCCAGAGCTCCACGGCGACGCTCTACCGCGTCGACCCGGCGACCGGCGACGCGACCGCCGTCGATCTCGGCGGTGCGGCCCTGCCGAACGGAGACGGGATGCTCGTCATCGGCCGCACGCTCTACGTGGTGCAGAACCAGCTGAACCAGGTCGCGGAGATCCGGCTCGACCCGTCCGGCACGACCGGAGAGCTCGTCGACACGCTCACGAGCCCGGACTTCGACGTGCCGACCACGGTCGACGTGTTCGGGAACGGCCTCTACCTGCCGAACGCCCGGTTCGGGACGCCGCCGACGCCGGACACCGAGTACCAGGCAGTCCGGATCGACCGCTGACGCGCGAACCGACGTGGCGCACCGCACGGCAGGACGGCGCCGGCGCGAGTCGGCCGGGCGGCTCGAGGCGCTCGGGCTAGTGGCCCATGCCGAGACCGCCGTCGACCGGGATCACGGCGCCGGAGATGTACCCGGCGTCATCGCCCGCGACCCACGCGACGACCTTCGCGACCTCGGAGGGCGTCGCGAAGCGGCCCGCCGGGATGCTCTTCCTGTACTCCGCCTGCTGCGCCTCGGGGAGCGCATCGGTCATGTCGGTCTCGATGAATCCCGGCGCCACGACGTTCGCGGTGATGCCCCGAGCGCCCAGTTCGCGCGTGATCGAGCGCGCCATGCCGACGAGCGCCGCCTTCGACGACGAGTAGTTGACCTGGCCCGCGCCGCCGTAGAGGCCGACGACGCTCGAGATGAGGACGATGCGGCCGAATCGGGCCTTGAGCATGCCCTTCGACGCGCGCTTGACGACGCGGAACGCGCCCGTGAGGTTCGTGTCGACGACGCTCGTGAACTCCTCCTCGCTCATGCGCATGAGGAGCGTGTCGCGCGTGATCCCCGCGTTCGCCACGACGACCTCGATCGGGCCGAGCGCAGCCTCGATCTCGGTGAACGCGCGGTCGATCGATTCGGCGTCCGTCACGTCGGCGCGGACGGTGAGCGTGCCCGCAGGGCCCTCGCCGGAGCGCGCGGTCACGGCCACGCTGTGGCCCTGCGCGACGAACTCCTCGGCGATCGCGTACCCGATCCCCCGGTTGCCTCCGGTCACCAGCACCGTGCGGCTCGTGGTCATGACGTGACTCCGTCTCTCTCGGGTGTGGGCCGGCGATCGCGGGCGCTCCCTGCGCGGCCGTGGGGTGTGCGCGATGCGAGCGCGCGAACCGTCCCAGCATAGAGGTTGCCGAGTGCGCGGCATCCGTCGCCCGTTGCGGACGTAGGCTTGAGGTGAGGAGCGCCGCAGTCCACGGCGACCACCATGAAGCACCAGCCCCTGCAGTCGATCACGTCGCTGCCGCCGTCGCCCGACGACGAGCGCCGTTCGCGCATGATCAAGTACACGGTGATGATGTCGATCCGTGTCGCGTGCATCGTCGCGCTGCTGTTCGTGGAGGGATGGTGGCTGCTCGTGTTCGCGCTCGGCGCGGTGTTCCTGCCGTACTTCGCGGTGGTCGTCGCGAACGTGGCCACGACCCGCGGCTCGACCGTGGAACGGCCGGGCGGGCTCGTGCCGCTGCGCCGGGCCGACGGCGGCACCGACTGGACCGAGGCGGACCCCGCCGGCGACGGGCGCCCCGCCGACGGCGCAACGCCCGGTCCCGATGCGCCGTCCGCCGACCGGCCGGAGCGCCCCGCGCGCCCGGACGATGCGGAGGGCGACCGGTGATCGGCCTCTCCTCCGCCGCCCCGCAGGGCGGCTGCTCCCGTGCGGGATGCCGGGAGGCCGCCGCCTGGCGGATGGACTGGCGGAACCCGAAGATCCATTCGGAGGACCGCGTGAAGACCTGGCTCGCGTGCGACGAGCACGTGGACTACCTCCGCGACTTCCTCGCATCGCGCTCGTTCCCGGTGCGGGTCGAGCGCTTCGAGACGACGGATGCCGCGCCCGCGACGCCGCACGTCGGCGACGCGGCGCACCGTGGTGAGCGCGCATGACCGGATGGCGGTTCCTCGTCTCGCCGCGGTGGGCGGGCTACCTGGCGCTCGTGATCGTGTTCGCGATCGCGTGCTCGGCGCTCGGCACGTGGCAGCTCAACCGGCGGGCGGAGGCGCTCGCCGAGGTCGCGCGCATCGACGCCAACTACGACGCCGACCCGACGCCGCTCGCCGAGGCGCTCCCCGAGCTCGACGGGTTCGACATCGACCAGCGGTGGCAGGTCGTCTCGGCGACGGGCGAGTACCTCGCCTCCGAGGAGGTCGTGGTGCGGAACCGTCCGTACGGCGGCAGCACGGGGTTCGAGGTGCTCACGCCGTTCCTCCTCGACGACGGGACGGTCTTCATGGTCGACCGGGGATGGATTCCCCAGGACTCCGACGGCCGTCCCTCGGAGGTTCCGGCGCCGCCCGCCGGCGAGGTGGAGATCTCCGCGCGCCTCAAGGCCGGCGAGGGACTGATCGCCGGCCGTACGTCATCCGGCGCGGAGCTCGCGACGATCGACCTGGGCGAGCTCGCCGAGCGCGTCGACGCGCCGGCGTACACGGGCGCCTACGGCATCCTCATCCAGTCGGGTGCCGAGGCGGCCGAACCGCCCGTCGCCCTCCCCCGTCCGGTCCGCGATGAGGGCCCGCACCTCTCGTACGCCCTGCAGTGGTTCGTGTTCGCGCTGCTCGCGTTCATCGCGCTGGCGTGGTTCGCCAACCAGGAGCGCAGGGCGCTGGCGACGGATGCCTCGGGGCCGGAGTCCGTCGACGCTCCCGCGGGCGACGGATCGCCGCCGGGCCCGGATCGCGCCGCCTCCTCCGCTCGCCGATCGACGCGACCGCCGACGCAGCGCGAGCGTCCGGTGAAGCCGTCGCGCGAGCGCTCCGACGCCGACGTGGAAGACGAGATCCTGGACCGCCGGTAGGGCGGGCGTGGGGGTCGCCGCTCGCGCGGGGCGCGCGCCGCGGCATCCGTTCACGGACCGCGCAGGATCGAGGTCATCTTCTTCCCTCGGGCGACCTCGTCGACGAGCTTGTCCATGTAGCGGATCTTCTGCATGAGCGGGTCCTCGATCTGCTCCACGCGGATGCCGCAGATGACGCCCGTGATGAGCGAGGCGTCGGGGTTGAAGGCGGGGGCTCGGGCGAAGAACTGCTCGAGCGTGCGCCCGTCGTCGATGGCCTCGTCGAGGCCGGCCTCGTCGTAGCCGGTCAGCCAGCTGATGACCTGGTCGACCTCGGCCCGGCTGTGGTTCTTGCGCTCGACCTTCTGCACGTAGAGCGGGTGGATGCGGCCGAAGCTCATTCCGTAGATCCGGTGTCCGGCCACTCGCGTCTCCTCCGTCGAAGCGGGTCGTTCCCGCCCGCTCCAGCCTACGCGCGCACAGCGACCGCCTCACCGTAACGTCTTCCGTGAATTCACGATGTGCTGTACTGTCGTGCGCATGACCACGACGGCGACCCTCACCCACACCGCCGCGCTCGCGCGGCTCGGGCACGCGCTCTCCGACGACACCAGGGCGCGCATCCTGCTCGAGCTGCGCGACGGTCCCGCGTATCCGTCCGACCTCGCGGATCTGCTCGGGGTCTCCCGACAGGTCATGTCGAACCAGCTCGCCTGCCTTCGCGGCTGCGGCCTGGTCGAGGCGACGCCCGACGGGCGACGGACGTCGTACCGCCTGGCCGACGAGGTCCTCGCCGACGCGCTCGGCGACCTCCTGCGACTCGTGCTCGTCGTCGATCCCGCCTGCTGTTCGAGCGACGAGTGCAGCTGCGCGTGAGCGGATCCCCGGCCTCCCCCTCCATCGCCGCGGCCCGCCGCGTCGTGCTGCAACGTCGTATCCGCTGGATCGTCGCGGGCACGATCGCCTACAACGTCGTCGAGGCGATCATCGCCCTCGCGGCCGGAAGCGTGGCGTCGTCGGCGGCGCTCATCGCCTTCGGGCTGGATTCCGTCGTCGAGGTGCTCTCCGCGGCAGCGGTCGCCTGGCAGTTCGCGGCGCCCGACCCGGAGCGGCGCGAACGCGTCGCGCTCCGGCTGATCGCCATCTCGTTCTTCGGGCTCGCCCTGTTCGTCACGGTCGACGCAGTGCGGGCGCTCCTCGGGGCGGCCGATCCCGACCCCTCGCCGGTCGGCATCGCGCTGGCCGCCGCGAGCCTCGTGGTCATGCCGGCCCTGTCGTGGCTCGAGCGGCGCACCGGACGCGAACTCGGTTCGGCCAGCGCGGTGGCCGACTCGAAGCAGACCCTGATCTGCGCCTACCTGTCGGGCGCGCTGCTCGTCGGGCTGCTGCTGAACGCCCTGCTCGGGTGGGCGTGGGCGGACTCGATCGCCGCCCTCGTCATCGCCGGCTTCGCCCTGCGCGAGGGCGTCGAAGCCTGGCGCGGCGACGCCTGCACGGCGCCCGTGTCGGTCCTCACGGGCGAACGCGAGGCGGAGCACGACCGCCGCGACTGACTGGCGGCGCCCCGCTTCCCGTCACGCATTCGCGCAGCGATCACGTCAGCGGCCGGTCCCGGGCTCCCACGGATCGTCCGTATGGGCCAGCCAGACGCGCTCGGGGTCGAGGGAACGGATGAGTCGCTGGCCCTCCGTGCCGGGATCGTCGAGCTCGCCGAACCAGACCGCGGTGTCGCCGGCGATGACGACCGGGCGGGGGCCGCCCTCGATGACCACGATCTGCGAGCCGCGAGTGTGCCCGGGCGCCGGAAGGAGGCGGAGCCCCGGCAGAAGCTCGAGTTCGCCGTCGACCGGCACGTACCGCACACCGGGCGGGTCCACCCACTCGCGGATCGTGTACTCCTCCTCGCTGCGGGCGTCCTCGAGTTCCTGACGCTGCACGTGGACGGGGATACCGGCGAAGAGGTGGTTCCCGCCGCAATGGTCGGCGTGCAGATGCGTGTTGACGACCACGTCGACGGACGCGAGGTCGAGGTCGCGGGCGTCGAGCGGGAGGACCCGAGTGACGAAGTCGGAGAGCGCCGGGTGGATCTCGGTCATCCCGGTATCGACGAGCACGCGTCCGCCGGGATGATCGATGAGGTGGACGTGGACCGGCATCCGCTCGCCCTCGATGGCGAGATCGGCGACGTGGATCGGCGTGACGGCGATGGTCCTCATTGCTGCACCGTGACGGGGAAGCGGGTGGTGAGGTTGTCGAGCATCGGGATCAGGTCGGCCGCCATCTGGTCGAAGAACTCGTTCTCCCACTCCGCACCGGCGCCGTACGCGCTGGTGACGACGCGGATCACGCAGCTGCCGCCCGACTCCGCCTCGATGAGGAACTCCGTCGCGATGGGCGTGACCTCCGCGAGGCCGTCGCAGACCGCGGACAGCGGGACGCCGATCGACTCGAACCACCGGGCCATGTCGGGGTCGACGTCTTCCGGCCGATCGGCGATCGGCCAGGGCTCCTCGTAGGCGAAGCGAACCCCTGGCGTGTAGTCGGTGACGACCCCGGTCGATGTGCCCTCGCCGAGGTCGAAGTGCACCTCCCCGCCCACCCGCGGGTCCAGCCTGGTGGGCACCATCCAGGACGAGATGCCGTCGGCGGTCGCGATGACCTCCCACACCTGTTCCGGCGTGGCGTCCACCTCGTAGGCGCGTTCCATCCGGTGTTCGACCCGCCCGGGCTCTTCGGGCTGCTCGTGCTCGATCATGACGACTCCTTCGGTCGTGGGTACGACGAGATGGTGAGGCGATGCGGGCGCCCGTCGTCGTGGTGGTACCTGGCGGCCAGCGCGGCGACGGCGGATTGCAGGTCGGTCGCGAACGCCGCGCGATCCTCCGCCGACGCGAACCCGATCACCGTGTCGACCGTGAGGGTCGGCACTCGCGTTCCCGCGACGGCCCGGTTCGCGATCGCGCCCATCTCGGTCACGTTCCGCGCGTTCACCGCGACCAGGTACGAAGCGGACAGGCGGTCGGAGACCTCCGACGGATCGAGGCGCGATCGCTGGATCACGTCGGGCGATGCCACCAGGTGCCGGGCGGATCGCCGCAGCATCCGTTCGGTGATCCCACCCCACGCGCGCTCCTCGACCAACTCGACGAGACCGTGCGCCTCCAGTGTCTTCAGGTGATAGTTCACCTTCTGGCGAGTGGACCCGAGCGCCGCCGCGACGGTGCTCGCCGAGCCCGGCTCGGCCAGTGCATCGAGGATCGCGGCCCGGGTCGGGTCGAGCGCCGCCTCGACGGCGGCGGGGTCTGCGAGCACTCGCACTTCGTCCACATGCTGACGCTACGCCTTGACAGGAATTCTTGTCAATGGGTGGGAACGCCCATCGGCCGCGAGGCTTCCGGGAGGGGAAGGCATCCCGGGCTACCTTTCCACCGCGATCGAGCATGGGACTGTCGTCTGCGGACCCTCGATGCGGCCGGCCGGAGCCGCAGTTCTGCCGAAGAGCCGACCCCCGGTGTCCGAGAGCCGGTCCTCACCGGTACGGTCGCACCTGCATGACGCCACGGCGCGACATCCGCATCGCCCCCATCGAACGAGCCCCGCCCAGTGCCGTCGCGATGACGGCCGCTCGACTGCTCGCCCAGCTGCGACCGCGCCCTACGCCAGCTCGATGAGCTCCTGGTACTCGCGGCTCCAGTGGTCCTCGACGCCGTCGGGCATGATGAGCACGCGCTCGGGGTTGAGCGACTCGACCGCGCCGGGGTCGTGCGAGACGAGGACGACGGCGCCCTCGTAGTGCGCGAGCGCGTCGAGGATCTCCTCGCGGCTCGCGGGGTCGAGGTTGTTGGTCGGCTCGTCGAGGAGGAGCACGTTCGCCCCGGAGACGACGATGGTCGCGAGCGCGAGGCGGGTCTTCTCGCCTCCGGAGAGCACGCCGGCGCGCTTGTGCACGTCGTCGCCCGTGAACAGGAACGAGCCGAGCACCTTGCGTGCCTCGGTCTCGGTGAGGTTCGGTGAGGCGCTGACCATGTTCTGCAGCACCGTCCGCGAGACGTCCAGCGTCTCGTGCTCCTGCGCGTAGTAGCCCACGCGCAGGCCGTGACCCGCCTCGACCACGCCCGTGTCGGGTCGGTCGACGCCCGCGAGGATGCGGAGCAGCGTGGTCTTGCCCGCCCCGTTCAGGCCGATGATGACGACCTTCGACCCGCGGTCGATCGCGAGGTCGACGGCGGTGAAGATCTCGAGCGAGCCGTAGCTCTTCGACAGGTCGGCCGCGGTGAGCGGCGTGCGGCCGCAGGGCGCCGGCGTCGGGAACCGGAGCTTCGCGACGCGGTCGACCGCGCGCACCTCGTCGAGGCCGGCGAGCAGCTTCTCGGCGCGGGCGACCATCTGGTGCGCGGCGGCGGCCTTCGAGGCCTTGGCGCCGAAACGGGCGGCCTGCTGCTGCAGGGCGGACGCCTTCTTCTCGGCGTTCGCGCGCTCCTTCTTGCGACGCTCCTCGTCGGCGGCGCGCTGGCGGAGGTAGTGCTTCCAACCCATGTTATAGATGTCGATGATCGACCGGTTCGCGTCGAGGTAGAACACGCGGTTCACGACCTCGCCGACGAGTTCGACGTCGTGGCTGATCACGATGACGCCGCCCTTGTAGTTCTTCAGGAACTCGCGGAGCCAGACGACCGAGTCGGCGTCGAGGTGGTTCGTCGGCTCGTCGAGGATCATCGTGTCGGCGTCCGAGAACAGGATGCGCGCGAGCTCGATGCGGCGGCGCTGGCCGCCCGAGAGGGTCTTGAGCGGCTGGTCGAGGATCCGGTCGGGCAGGTTGAGGTTCGACGCGATCGACGCGGCCTCGGCCTCGGCCGCGTACCCGCCGAGCGCCGTGAAGCGGTCGGTGAGCGTGCCGAAGCGCTTCATCGCCTTCTCGGCGACCGCGGGGTCGGTCGACCCCATCCGCTCGGATGCCTCGCGCATGCCGACCACGATCGAGCCGAGCCCGCGCGCGTCGAGGATGCGGGTGCGCGCGAGCATCTCCGGGTCGCCCGAGCGCGGATCCTGCGGCAGGTAGCCGATCTCGCCGGAGCGGTCGATCCGGCCGCCGGTGGGCAGCGTCTCCCCCGCCAGCGTCTTCGTGAGCGTCGTCTTGCCGGCGCCGTTGCGCCCGACGAGGCCGATCTTGTCTCCCGCCGTGACGCGGAAGCTCACGTCCTCCATGAGCACGCGCGCGCCGACGCGGATCTCGAGATCGTGGACGGCGAGCACGGTGACCTCCGGGGGCCGGGAACGGGATGGGGTGGCGTGCCGAGCGGCACAGCCCTCCAGTCTAGTGCGGGCGAGGGATGCCGCGTGTCGGCGGTGCCCGGCAGACTGGCCGCATGCCGATCGGTGCGTCCCAGCTCACTCGTGCGGTTCGCCTGCACGCCCACGGGTTCCGGTCGCCGGCCGATGACGCCGTGGGCGTCGTCGAGCGTCTCGGGGCGATCCAGGCGCAAGACCTCGGCGCCGCCAAGTGGGTGATCGGGTCGCGGATGGCGCGGCCCACGCGCGCCGCAGTCGATGCCGCGCTCACCGAGCGTCGCATCGTCCGCTCGTGGCCGATGCGCGGCACGCTGCACATCCTGCCCGCCCGACTGCTGCGCCCGACGCTCCGGTTGACCTCCTCCCGCGTGCTCGCGAGCGCGCGTCTCCGGCACGAGCGGCTCGAACTGGGCGAGGCCGAGTACCGCACGGCCCGCGGCGCAGTCGAGCGCGCGCTCGCGGGCGGCGGCACCGCCACGCGCGACGAACTCGCCGCGCTGTGGAGCGAGGCGGGCATCGTGGCGACCGGCCCACGCACCTATCACCTGATCTGGTGGCTCGCACTCGACGGCGTGCTCTGCGGCGGGCCGGTCGACGGGCGCGTGCAGCACTTCGCGCTGCTCGACGACTGGGCGCCGCCTTCGCCCGACGAACCCGATACGGCCGAGCAGACCCTCGCCGAGCTGTTCGTCGCGTACGTCCGCGGCCACGGGCCGGCGACGCTCGCCGACTTCGCGTGGTGGACCGGGGTGACGATACGAGACACGCGGATCGCGCTGGACGGCGCGGGAGACCAGGTCGAGCGCTTCGTCGACCGTCTCGCCGACGACTGGCCCGTCCGGTACGTCGAGACCGGTGCGACGGATGCCACGGCATCCCGCCCGAGCGGGGCGCTCGCGCTCGCCGGGTTCGACGAGTACTACCTCGGCTACGCCGACCGCTCCCCCGTGTGCGATCCGCGGTTCGGCGATCTCGTGGTCCCGGGCGGCAACGGCGTGTTCCAGCCCGTGCTGGTCCTCGACGGGCGCGTCGTGGGCACGTGGAAGCGCATCGGCACCGCGGCGAAGCCGCGCGTCGGGCTCCGGTGGTTCGAGCCGGCGACCGAGACGGCGGAGCGCCGGTTCGAGCGCCCGATCCGGGCGTGGGCGAGGTTCCAGGGCATCGAGCTGCACGGGATCGATGCGTCGGCCGCCTGAGCACGTGTCCCGGCGGCCGCACACGCGAACGAGGGGCCGCACCGGCATCCGCCGATACGACCCCTCGTCGCGTCATCCGCCCGGATCGACCGAGCGGAGCGCGATCACTCCTGGACGAGCGCCGCCTGCAGGTCGATCGTGATCGTGACCTGCTCGCCGACCAGCACGCCGCCGGTCTCGAGGGTCGCGTTCCAGGTGAGGCCGAAGTCCTCGCGGTTGATGACGGTCTTGGCCGTGGCGCCACCCTTGTAGTTGCCGTACGGGTCGGTGCCGAATCCGCCGAAGTCGAAGTCGAACGTGACCGGCTTGGTCACGCCCTTGATGGTCAGGTCTCCGTCCACCTTGAAGTCGCCGCCTTCGACGCGGACGCCCGTCGAGACGAACTCGATGGTCGGGTACTGCTCGGCCTGGAAGAAGTCGTTGGTGCGCAGGTGCGCGTCGCGGTTCGGCTCGTTCGTGTTGATCGACACGACCTCGGCGGTCGCGGTCACGCGGGAGTCCAGCGGGTCCTCACCGGTCACGAACGTGGCGTCGAAGCGCTCGAACTTGCCCTTGACCTTGCTGATCATCAGGTGGCGGACGCTGAAGGCCACCTCGCTGTGGGTGGGATCGATCTTCCAGGTGCCGGCGCGGTAGCCGGGGATCTCGAGGTTCGTCGCGGTCGTCGTCATTCGGGTCTCTCTCCCAGTCGTTGCGTTGCCGGGCCGGATGGCCACGGTGAATGCAAACGCATGGACTGTCGCGATCTATTCCCCGGTTCCGGAAACGAGTTCGCGTCGGAGCTCCATCACGCGGATCGCGGCCTCCTCGAGCCGCTCGGGCGGGATCCGCCCGTCCGCCACGGCTCCCGCGATCGACGCGGCGAGCCCGTCGACGCTGATCCCGAACTCCGACGGATCGGCAGGCAGCACGTAGAGCAGCAGATCGGTGCCCGCGGCGACCGCCCGGATCGCGTTCTCACCCGGGTCCGCGTACTCGGCGAGTCCGTTGTGCTGCAGCATCAGCATGTCGTCGGTGACGAGCACGCCGTCGAAGCCGAGCTCGTCCCGCAGGATCTCGTGCCAGGCGGGCGACAGCGACGCGGGCGCGGCATCCACCGCCGGGTAGCTGAGGTGCCCGGTCATCACGAGCTCGACGTCGGCGTCGATCGCCGCCTCGAACGGCACCGCCGGCCCGGCGCGCCACTCGTCGAGGCTCAGCGGCGCCGACGGCACCGAGACGTGCGAGTCGCCCGGTGCCGCCCCGTGTCCCGGGAAGTGCTTGACCGTGCTCGCCACGGCTCCGCGCTCGCCGTCGACGGCCGCGGCGACGTGGTCGGCCGACGCCTGGGGCGACGTTCCGAGGATGCGGTCGTAGATGAAGGAGCCCGGATCGTCGGTGACATCCGCCACGATGCCGAAGTTGACGTTGACCCCGGATGCCGCGAGCGCCGCCGCGCGCGCGGCGAACGCGTCGCGCGTCGCCCCGGCCGGCTGGTCGCGCAGGTCGTACGGCGCCGGCGCCGGGTCCCATGCGATGCGGCTGACGATGCCGCCCTCCTGGTCGATGCCGATGAGCGTCGCCGCCTCGGGGTCGGCCTGCAGTGCGCCGGTGAATGCGGCGAGCTCGGCCTCGGAGCCCGGGATGTTGTCGCCCATGAGGATGACCCCGGCGATGCCCTGATCGACGAGCGCCCGCATGGCGGCCGGATCGGTGCCCGGGGCGTGCAGCATGAGCAGCGAGGCCGCGCGCTCCTCGTCGGTCATCGCGGCGACCCGCTCGGCCGCCCATTCGGCCGGGGTCGGCGGAGTCGGCGTCGGAGTCGGCGACGGGCTCGGTGCCGCCTCGCGCGTGGCGGGGGCGGACGGGCCCGCGGACGCGCAGCCCGCGAGCAGCGCCGCGCCCACGACGAGCGCGGCGACCGACAGCGAACCTGCTCTCCGACGCACCCGGGGAGTCTACGCGGCGCCGCTGAGCGCATCATGCGGTGTCCCGAGGGAGACTGGGGTGGTGACCGACGACCACGATCCCGCACGCGCGCAGGCGGTCCTCCGGCGGCATGCGGCGGATGCCACGCTGATGGCCGGCGGCGCCGCCGCCATCCTGCTCCAGCTCGCCGACCCGCGCGTGGCCGCCGGCGTCGCCCGGCACAGCCGCTTCCGCGACCGGCCGCTCGACCGGCTCGTCGGCACGCACGCGTACCTCACCGCGCTCGTGTTCGGCGACGAACGCGACATCCGCCACGTCTCTCGGATCGTCGATGCGAGGCACTCGCGGGTCCGCGGCGACGGAGAGCACCCGCACCGTCCCGCGTACGACGCGCGCGACGCCGACGCGCAGCGGTGGGTCGCTGCGACGCTGCTCGCGGTCGCGCTCGACCTGGAGGAGCGCCTGGCCGGATCGCCGCTCGACACCGCGACCGCCGACGCGCTCGTTCGCGGATACGCGCCGATCGCGGCTCGCCTCCAGGGCGGTCCGGCGGGCTGGCCCGCGACGAGAGCCGAGTTCGACGACTGGTGGGCGGTTCGACTGGGCACGCTCAGCGTGGGCGACGACGCCCGATCGGTGGCGCGAGACCTCCTCGCCGGGATCGGCCTGCCGGCGGTGCTCGTCCCGCTCATGGTCCCGGTGCGGCTCGTCACCGCGGCGCTGCTCCCGCCGGCGCTGCGTGCCGCGTACGGCTTGCGCTGGACCCCGCGCATCCAGCGGACCGCCGACGGATGGCTCGTCGTGATCGCCGTGCTGCGCCGCGTCATTCCGCGGCACGTCCGGGCCATCCCGACGCGGGCATCGCTCCGACGGGTCAGGCGGCGCAGCCGGTACGCTGGGCACTGACCTGAGGACGAGGATGACCCAGCACGCACCGCACCACGACGAGCCGCTCGACGCGATCGACCGGCGGATCGTCGCGGAGCTCAGCCGTGACGGGCGGCTCTCGGTCCGCACCCTCGCCGAGCGCGTGCACATCTCCAGGACTGCGGCCCACAACCGCGTCCTCGCGTTGCAGCAACGCGGCGTGATCACCGGCTTCGGCGCGCAGATCGACCGCAGGTCGATCGGGCTCAACATCTCCGCGCTCGTGGTTGTGCGCATCGGCGACGTCTCCTGGGAGTCGATCGCGGCGAAGCTCGCGACCCTCCCCTTCGTCGAGAAGGTGCAGGCCGTGTCGGGCGACATCGACATCATCCTCACGGTGAGCGCGCCCGACCACGAGCAGCTCAGCCAGGCGATCCTCCGCGACATCCACGACATGCCCGGTGTGGTGTCGACGCGCTCGCACCTCATCCTCGAGGAGATCGACGGCCGACCCCCCGCGCAGTCGCTGGACATCTGGCGCGCCTGACCCCGCCGCAGCGGGACGAACGGTTCGAGTTTCGCCGTCCCCGTGCCGATCGTTCACCGTTGTCTCGTACCCCGAGCGGGGGCCGTGCAGACTGTCGCACCATGGCCACATGAGCCTCAACGTCGAGCATCACGAGACCCGTGTCCTCCCCTCCGAGAAGCCGATCCGCCTCCTCGACAATGCGGGGCATGCGCTGCACGGACGCGAGACCGGCGGCTTCGAGCTCCCGCCCGTCGAGCGACTGCTCGACCTCTACCGGCGGATGGTGATCGCCCGCCGCTTCGACGTGCAGGTGACCGCGCTCACCAAGCAGGGCCGCCTCGCGACCTATCCGTCGGCGTACGGCCAGGAGGCGTGCGAGATCGGCGTGGTCTCGGCGATCACCTCCGACGACTGGCTCTTCCCGACGTACCGCGACAGCATCGCCCTCCTCACCCGCGGCCTCGAGCCGGGCGAGATCCTGCAGTCCTTCCGCGGCGACTGGCACAACGGGTGGGACCAGCACGCGCACCGCACCGCCGCGATGGCGACTCCCCTCGCGACGCAGGCGCTCCACGCCGTCGGACTCGCACACGCCGCGCGGCTCCGGAACGACCCGATCGTCACGCTCACCTACCTCGGCGACGGCGCCACGAGCGAGGGCGATGCGCACGAGGCGTTCAACTTCGCCGCCGTGTGGCAGACGCCCACCGTCTTCCTCGTGCAGAACAACCAGTTCGCGATCAGCA
This sequence comes from Agromyces molybdatiresistens, assembly GCF_052748445.2. NCBI lineage: Bacteria > Bacillati > Actinomycetota > Actinomycetes > Micrococcales > Microbacteriaceae > Agromyces > Agromyces molybdatiresistens. Next base: position 2,066,799 of record NZ_CM188258.1, read on the forward strand.
CCCCGATCGCCCGGCAGACGCACGCGGCAACGCTCGCCGACAAGGCCGTCGGCTACGGCATGCCGGGCTACCACGTCGACGGCAACGACGTCGCGGCGATGTTCGCCGTCGCGACCGCCGCGGTCGACCGTGCCCGCGCCGGCGGCGGCCCGACCCTCATCGAGGGCCTCACCTACCGCATCGAGTCGCACACCAACTCCGACGACCCGACCCGGTACCGCGCCGCGCGCGACGTCGAGCACTGGAAGCGCCGCGACCCCATCGAGCGGCTCGAGAAGTACCTCGTCTCCGAGGGCGCGCTCACCGACGAGGTGCGCGCCGAGATCGCGGAGGCCGGCGAGGCGCTCGCCGCGCGCACGCGCGATGCCATGAGCGAGGCACCGGAACTGGATCCGCTCGAGCTGTTCGACCACGTCTACGCGACCCCGCGCGCGTCGCTCGCCGAGCAGCGCGCCGCGCTCGAGGCCGAGCTCGCCGCCCACGCCGACGGCGCCCGCGAGGAGGTGGCCGCCCGATGAGCACGCCCGTCACCGAACCCGCGACGGATGCCGCGGCATCCGCCCCCCAGCCCCTCACCATGGCGGGCGCGCTGAACGCCGCCCTCCGCGACGCGATGGCCGAGGACGACCGCGTCGTCGTATACGGGGAGGACGTCGGCCCGCTCGGCGGCGTGTTCCGCGTCACCGACGGCCTCCAGGCCGAGTTCGGCGAGGATCGCGTCTGGGACTCACCGCTCGCCGAGGCGGGCATCGTGGGCACCGCCGTCGGCATGGCCATGTACGGGCTGCGCCCGGTCGTCGAGATGCAGTTCGACGCGTTCAGCTACCCGGCGTTCGAGCAGATCGTCTCGCACGTGGCGAAGATGCGGAACCGCACCAAGGGGCGCGTGAGCCTGCCGATGGTGATCCGCATCCCCTGCGCGGGCGCGATCGGCGGCGTCGAGCACCACTCCGACTCGTCCGAGGCGTACTGGGCGGCGACGCCGGGCCTCACGGTCGTCATGCCGTCGAACCCGGCCGACGCCTACTCGATGCTCCGCGAGGCGATCGACAGCGACGACCCGATCGTGTTCATGGAGCCGAAGAGCCGCTACTGGTCGAAGGCCGAGCTGACCCTCCCGGTGCGCACCGCCCCGATGAACCGGGCGGAGGTGGTCCGCGAGGGCACCGACGTCACGCTCATCGGGTACGGCCCGACCGTGCGCACGGCGCTGGATGCCGCGGCCGCCGCCGAGGCCGAGGGGCTCTCGATCGAGGTGGTCGACCTCCGCAGCCTCTCGCCGTTCGACGACGAGACCGTCGGCGCGTCCCTCCGCAAGACCTCGCGCGCCGCGGTCATCCACGAGGCCGCGCAGTTCGGCGGATACGGCGCGGAGGTCGCCGCGCGCCTGACGGAGCGGAACTTCTTCCACCTCGCCGCGCCGATCCTCCGCATCACCGGGTACGACATCCCGTACCCGTCGCCGAAGCTCGAGGAGCACCACCTGCCGACGCCCGACCGGGTGCTCGAGGCACTCGCCTCCTGGGAATGGGACCTCGCATGAGCGCGCGCGAGTTCATCCTGCCCGACCTCGGCGAGGGCCTGACCGAGGCCGAGGTCGTCGCCTGGCTCGTCGCCCCCGGCGACGAGGTGAGCGTCGACCAGCCGGTCGTGGAACTCGAATCGGCGAAGTCCGTCGTGCAGCTGCCGACGCCGTTCGCCGGCGTGGTCGAGTCGCTCGGCGGCGAGGTCGGCCAGGTGCTGCACGCGGGCCAGGTGCTCATGCGGCTCGCTCCGGTAGGTGCGATGGCCGAGGCGACCGAGTCGGCCACGGATGCCGCGGCGCCGTCGCCGGCCGCCGCCGCGGCTCCGTCGGACTCCACAGCCGAGCCCGCCGCTCCGATCGCAGCCGAGCCCGGCGTCGCGGTCCCCACCGACGCGGCGTCCGAGGAGTCCGGGGCCGTGCTCATCGGCTACGGCACCCGCACGAGCGCGGCGACCGCGAGGTCGACTTCGGCCCCGTCTCGGTTCGGTCGACGTCGCAACGACGGCGAATCGCCGGCGGCATCCGCACCGATCTCGTCGCCCGCGGGTTCGGGCGCGCCCTCCGACGGGCCAGCTCCGGGTACGGGCGTCGGGATCGACGACGCCTCGGCCGCCGGGAGTACCCGTCACGACGCGGAGCGCGCGCTCGCCGAGGCGCACGCCGCGCACACGCTCGAGCACGGTCGGCACTCCCCAGTCATCTCGCCGATCGTGCGCCGGCTCGCCCGCGAGCACGGCTTCGACGCCACCGAGCTGCTCGGCAGCGGACCGGACGGCCTCGTGGTGCGCGCCGACGTCGAGGCGTTCATCGCCGAGCTCGACGACGCTCGAGCCGGGCGCGGCATCGCGCCCGCCATGCCGGCGATGCCCGCGGCACCCGCGGCGCCGGCCTCACCGCGCCCAGGCGAGCAGCGCGTGCCGCTCGACCGGATGCAACGGGCCGCGGCAGCCCACTTCACGCGGTCCCGCCGGGAGATCCCCGAGGCGACCGTCTGGATGGACGTCGACGCCACCGAACTGCTCGCCGCGCGCCGCCAGCTCAACGCGGCGACGGGCGAGAGGTTCGGGATCACGGCACTCGTCGCCCGGTTCGCGATCGCCGGGCTCCGGCGGCATCCGTCGCTCAACGCCAGCTTCGACGCCGAGCGCAATGAGCTCGTGCTGCACTCGGGCATCAACCTCGGGCTCGCGGCGCAGACCCCGCGGGGCCTGCTCGTGCCCGTGGTGCACGGCGTCGAGCGGATGTCGCTGCGCGACCTGCGCGACGCGATCCAGTCCCGCACGGAGCAGGCGGCGACCGGCGCGTTCCCGCCCGACGCGCTGACGGGCGGTACCTTCACGCTGAACAACTACGGCACGCTCGGCGTCGACGGTTCGGCCGCGATCATCAACCACCCGGAGGCCGCGATGCTCGGCATCGGACGCCTCGTCGAACGACCGTGGGTCGTCGACGGCGAGATCGCCGTGCGCACCGTCACCGAGCTGACCATCTCGTTCGACCACCGCGTGTGCGACGGCGCCGAGGCCGCCGCGTTCCTCACGTTCATCGCCGCGTGCATCGAGCGACCGATCTCGCTCCTCGCCGACCTCTGAGGCAGCCGCTCCGCACCCGTCCGCGCGCATGGCGAAGGCGCATCCGCGAGGATGCGCCTTCGTCGTTTCCGGGCTCCGGCCGGTCTAGAAGAAGTCGTCGGGGGTGCCGGCTGCGCGCTGCACGTCGCGCGTCTCGATGCGGGCCGCTTCGAGCTTCGCGACCGCCACACGGAGGCCCGACTCCATCTGCGCCGCCCATGCGTCGGACTCGCGGGCGCTCGTCTCCGCCGCGCGGGCTCGGGCGTCGGCGGCGTCCGCAGAGCGTCGCGCCTCGGCGACCTGCCGCAGCGCGAGCGAGATGCCGTAGTAGGCGGCGACCATGGTCGCGATCGGGGCCGCGACGATGGCGAGGGCCGCGATGCCGGATGCGTCGGGGCTGAAGGCGACGACGAGTGCGAACGCGAGGAACAACGCGGCGATCGCGACCAGCACGACCAGCATGAACCGGAGGTCGCGGCTCCAGGACCCGCGCTTGGGCGTCGTGTCGGCGTGGCCGTCGACGGCGTCGGGCTCGGCCTGGAGGACGACCGTGTCGCCGTAGGCGCCATCGCCGCCGGGTTGGTCGATGGTGCGAGTGGTCGTGTCGGTCATGACGCGCAATCCCCCAGTGTCAGCGTGTCCCCCAATTGTGGGCCGGGCTGCTGGGGCGGTCAAGCCAGCGCGCCGCGCCGGCGCACTCCGGAATGTCGGTGGGTGGTGAGAACCTCTCGACATGGGAATCGTCGAACTGATGCAGGCGAGGGAGCTCGCCGTGGGCGACATCCTCGTCAGCGCCACCGGCGGCTCGTACGAGATCACGAAGGTCGCACGGGTCGGCCGCGGCATCCGCGTGCAGTACCTGACCGAAGGCGGCCGCCCGGGCCGCTTCACCGCGGCACCCGAGTCCGTCATCCGCGCACGTCGGTCGCACGCCACGCACGCGGCCTGAGACGCTGCGGCTCGGCGCCCTGGGTCGAGGGCCGTCGGGCGAACCTGAGACGGCGCCGGGGTGCGTGCGACGCACCGCGGCATCCGCCCTGACACGACGAAACCCCCGAGCGAATCGCTCGGGGGTTTCACTTCGAATGGTGGATCTGAGGGGACTCGAACCCCTGACCCCCTGCATGCCATGCAGGTGCGCTACCAGCTGCGCCACAGACCCGTTCAGGTTGTGAACCCCTTGCGGGGCAACGGATTCAGAGTACACCAGCCTCCGCGGGGAAACGAAATCGAGCGGGCCTCAGCCCTGCGACCCCGCTCCCGACCCGGTCGACGAGCCGTCGCGCTCGATGAGCGGCGCGACGGGGATCGCCGGGCAGTCGCGCCAGAGGCGCTCCAGCCCGTAGTACATGCGCTCCTCGCGGTGGAAGACGTGCACGACGAGGTCGCCGAAGTCGAGCAGCGCCCACCGGCCGCCGTCACGGCCCTCGCGACGCGCGACATCCTGGCCCTCCTCGCGGAGCGCCTCGACGACGGCATCGGCGATCGCAACGACGTTGCGCTCCGCCGCGCCGGTGACGAGCAGGAAGACGTCGGCGAACGGCAGCGGCTCGGACACGTCGAGCGCGACGAGGTCCTCACCGCCCTTCGCGTCCGCTGCGCGCGCGGCGACGGCGAGCAGGCGGTGTGCGTGGTCGGTTGCGGTCATGTCCTCGACTTCCCGGGAGCCGACACGCTGCCCGCCCCCAACATCTGCCCGATCAGAAGAGCCCCGCCAACGCCCCGACGACGAGGGTCGCGACGACGCCGAGCGCGAGCACGCCGGCAGTGACCGCGAGCACGAGGGGCACGTTCATGCCCTCCTTGCTCGGCGGCGCCATCATCGCCTTGCTCGGCTGCTGGGTGCTGATCGCCCGGGTCGCGGCGATCGGCGTCACACCCGGGCCGGCGAGGTCCTCGGAATCGAAGAGGCGATCCACGTCGCTCGAGTCGATCTGGCTCGGGTGGACGCCGGTCGCGCCGTAGCTGCGGGGCAGGTCGATCGACCCGGTCACGATGATCTCGCCGCTCGGTGCGAGCTGCTGACCGAGCGGGCTCTGGTCGGGCAACGACGGCAGGATGAGCGCGTTGGTGGTCGTGGGCACGCCGCGGGGCGACCCGCCGCGAGAGAGGAGCTGGTCGTACGGCTCGGAGTGGTCCTCCGGCAGGTTGAGCTGGCTGGTCCAGTGCCCGACCGGCTTCGGGGCAGCCACCGGCTCGTCGAGCCCGGCATCCACGGTCGTGTGCGGTGCCGCCGCGCGCGACGGAGCGGGCTGATGCGGATGGCGCGGTGGTTGCGTCTCCTGCGGCCGATGCGGCGCACCCTGGGGCTGCGGTCGGCGCTGCGGGGGGCCGCCGGCCTGCGACGGCCGCTGCGGCGCGGGCTCGGGAACGACCTCGTCGCCGTCGTCGAACCCGTCGCCGGAATGGGACTCGAGCATCGCGCGGAGCTCACGACGCGTCAGCGTCCGCTCGGGGGTCGTCTGCGGCGCGGGCGCGCTGCGCGGAGGGCCCTGCGGCGGTCGAGCCGGGGCGGTCGGCGCACCTTGGCCCGGGCCCCCGTAGGGGCGACCGTCGACCGGGACGGGCATCGGGCCGGAGGTCGTGGCGGAGCGTGGCGGTGCCTGGGGCCCGCGCGGCGGTGCCTGGGTTGGCGCACCGGCTCCACCCTGGCCCTGGGCCGCTCGCGGGTCGGGTGCGCCGGACGGACGACGGGGATCGGACCAGCCCTGTGGCGGACGCTGGGCCGGGGCCTGACGAGCGTCGCCCTGGCGTTGCGGCGGGGCGCCCGCTGGGCCGCCCGGCATCGGACGGGCGGGCTGGGCCGCGCGCGGATCCTGCCCCTGTGCGGGGCGCTCCTGCTGCGGATACGGCCGGGACGCGGGCGGCGGGGCCTGCGCGGGGGCGCCGTGCTCCGGGGTCGCCGGCGCCGCTGCGGCGCGCTGCTGCTCCAGCATGCGCTCGCGCTCGCGCATCTCACGGCGCGTGAGCGGCGGTTCGTGCGACGACGTCATTCGACTCTCCGGTAGAGGTGGTGCTTGGAGATGTACTGGACGACCCCGTCAGGCACCAGGTACCACACCGGTGATCCCCGGTGCACTCGGTCCCGGCAATCGGTCGACGAGATCGCCAACGCCGGGACTTCAAGCAAGCTTACGTCCTGCTCGGGCAGTCCCGAAACGGACAGCACATGTCCCGGACGACTCACAGCCACGAAATGAGCGAGGCTCCAGAGCTCCTCGACGTCCTTCCACGACAGGATCTGCTCGATCGCATCGGCTCCCGAGATGAAGAACAGGTCGGCTTCGGGGCGCTCGCGACGGATGTCGCGGAGCGTGTCGATCGTGTACGTCGGCTTCTCGCGGTCGATGTCGACCCGGCTGACCGTGAACCGCGGATTCGACGCCGTCGCGATGACGGTCATCAGGTAGCGGTGCTCCGCGGGCGTCACGACCTCCTTGTAGTACGGCCGGCCGGTCGGCACGAACACGACCTCATCGAGGCCGAACTCCTGCGCGACCTCGCTGGCCGCCACGAGGTGCCCGTGGTGGATGGGGTCGAACGTGCCGCCCATCACGCCGAGGCGCGGGCGCCGCGCTGCCGTGGTCATCGCGGGACCGGACGCGTCAGTGACCGCCGTGCTGGTTCCCCGCGTGGCGGGCCGCGTAGGCCTCGGCCTTGCTGCGGTGGCGGTTCGCCACGTCGCGGTAGGAGTACACCACGAAACCGAGCGCCGCGAAGATGGCGAAGACGATGACACCGAACCAGATCGGGTCGAAGGCGAGTTCCCTCGCGTACACGGTCTCGGTCAGGACGCTGCTCGTCAGTGCGGTCGCAAGGCTCATCAGCCGTTCCTCCAGGTCTTTCGGGTGACGCTCAGGACAGTCTAGCGGGGGCGCCGGTCCGGATTCGTTCAGCCGCGCACGTGCCCGGCGCCGCGCACGATCCACTTCGTGCTCGTGAGCTCGGGCAGGCCCATGGGACCGCGCGCGTGCAGCTTCTGCGTCGAGATCCCGACCTCCGCGCCGAAGCCGAACTCGGCGCCGTCCGTGAATCGCGTCGAGGCGTTGACCATGACCGCGGCGGCATCCACCTCGTCGAGGAACCGCTCGGCGTTGCCGAGGTCGTTCGTCACGATCGACTCGGTGTGCTTCGTCGAGAAGCGTCGGATGTGCGCGAGCGCGTCGTCGAGCGAGTCGACCACGCCGACGTTGAGGTCGAGGCTCATGTGCTCGGTCGCCCAGTCCTCGTCGGTCGTGGGCAGTGCCTCCGGGTGCATCGCGCGAACGCGCTCGTCGCCGTGTACGGTGACGCCGGATGCCTCGAGCCGGGCGAGCACGGGCGGCAGGAGCCGCTCGGCGGCGTCGGCGTGCACGAGGAGCGTCTCGAGGGCGTTGCAGACGCTGGGCCGCTGGACCTTGGCGTTGTGCACGAGGTCCACGGACCAGTCCTCGCGCGCGCTGGCGTCGAGGAACATGTGGACGACCCCGGCTCCGGTCTCGATCACGGGCACGGTCGCCTCGTCGACGACGGCGCGGATGAGCGCCGCGCTCCCCCGCGGGATGAGCACGTCGACGTAGTCGCGCGACCGCATGAGGTGGCGCGCGCCCTCGCGGCCGAAGTCGTCGACCGTCTGCACGACGTCTCCGGGGAGCCCGGCGGCCTCGACCGCCTCGCGGAGCACCTCGACGAGCACGGCGTTGGTGCGCTCGGCGGCGGAGCCGCCGCGCAGGGCGACCGCATTGCCGCTCTTCAGCGCGAGCGCGGCGATGTCGACCGTGACGTTCGGGCGCGCCTCGTAGATCGCACCCACGACGCCGAGGGGCACGCGCACCTGCTCGATGCGCACGCCGTTCGGGAGCGTGCGCCCGCTGACGGTCTCGCCGACCGGATCGCCGAGCGCGATGACGTCGAGCACGGCGTCGGCGATCGCGCCGATCCGTCGCTCGTCGAGCGTCAACCGGTCGAGCAGCCCCGTGCCGAGGCCCGACGCGCGCCCGCGCTCGAGGTCGTCGCGGTTCGCGGCGACGATGTCGACGGACCGCGCCCGCAGCCGCTCCGCGATCGCCGCGAGAGCGGCGTCCTTCTCGGCGGTCGTCGCGCGCGCCAGGCGGCGCGACGCCTCCTTCGCAGCGGCGAGGCGCGCGTCGAGCACCTCGGTGAGGTCGGCGGGGGCGGTCTGGACGTCGGTCATGCGACCAGCCTAGTTCCGGCGCACCAGTGGGGCGCCGACTGTGACGTCAGCCGGAGGCGGGCTCGAACCAGGTGCCCACGTGCTCGCCGGAGAGCGCCTCCGCCACGAGCGAGGTGGCCGTGACGAGCACCCCGGTACCGGATGCCGCGGCGATCCGGGCGGCCGAGACCTTCGTCTCCGCGCCGCCGGTGCCGACGCCGGCGCGGCCGATCGAGCCGATCTCGACGCCCTCGAGCTCGTCGCCGAACGGCACGTGTCCGATCCGCTCGGCGCCGGGCAGGTGGGGCGGCCGGGTGTAGAGCGCGTCGACGTCGCTGAGCAGCACGAGCAGATCGGCGGCCGTGAGCTCGGCGACCATCGCGGCGAGCCGGTCGTTGTCGCCGAATCGGATCTCGTGCGTGGCGACGGTGTCGTTCTCGTTCACGATCGGCAGGATTCGGAGGCCGAGCAGCCGTTCCATGGCGCGCTGCGCGTTCAGGCGGTGCGTCGAGTTCTCGAGGTCGCCCGCCGTCAGCAGGACCTGGCCCGCGACGATCCGGTACCGCCGCAGGGACTCCTGGTAGCGGTAGATGAGGATGTTCTGGCCGACGGATGCCGCGGCCTGCTGCGTCGCGAGGTCGTCCGGTCGCGCATCGAGTTGCAGGTACGGCATGCCGGTCGCGATCGCGCCCGACGAGACGAGCACGACCTCGGCTCCGCGCGCGTGGGCGGCCGCGAGGGCGTCGACGAGCGGAGCGATCTGGCCGACGTTCTCGCCGGAGATCGACGAGGACCCGACCTTCACGACGATGCGACGGGCCGAGCCGATCGCGTCGCGGGTCAGACGGCTCATCCGCGAGCCTCGTCGTCGGCGGCCGCGTCATCCCCTCCGTCGGCCCAGATGCCGGCCTCGCGCTCGCGCTGGAGTTCGGCGCGCGCCTCGGCCTTGGCGTCCATCCGGTCGTGGTAGCCGGCGCGGCGCTCGGCGCGCGTGGCTCGGCGGTTCTCGTCGAGGCGCTCGTCGGTGCCTCGAGGCGAGGACATCAGCTCGGCCGTCGAGGTGAGGGTGGGCTCCCAGTCGAAGACCACGCCGGCGCCCGGGCCGATGACGACCGTCGAGCCGGCGACCGCGCCGGCGCGCACCAGTTCGTCCTCGACGCCGAGGCGCGCGAGTCGGTCGGCGAGGTAGCCGACGGCCTCGTCGTTGGCGAAGTCGGTCTGCGCGACCCATCGCTCGGGCTTGAGGCCGAGCACACGGTAGATCGTGCCGTAGCTGCCGCCCTCGGGCTTGACCACGAACTCGCGCTCCCGGACGGCCTTCGGCCGCAGCACGATGCGGGGCGCCTCCGGCTGCGCGGCGGCGTCGGCTCGGGCACGGTCGACGACCTCGCCGAGCGCGAAGCCGAGCTGGCGGAGGCCCTCGTGGCTCACGGTCGAGATCTCGAACACGCGGTAGCCGCGCGACTCGAGCTCGGGCCGGACGAACTCGGCGAGCTCTCTCGCTTCGGGGACGTCGATCTTGTTCAGCGCGACGAGCTGCGGGCGCTCGAGGAGCGGCACCTGGCCCTCGGGGACCTCGTACGCCTCGAGCTCGCCGAGGATGACCTCGAGGTCGGTGATCGGGTCGCGGCCGGGCTCGAGGGTCGCGCAGTCGAGGACGTGCAGCAGCGCCGAGCAGCGCTCGACGTGGCGGAGGAACTCGAGACCGAGGCCCTTGCCCTCGCTCGCGCCCTCGATCAGCCCGGGGACGTCGGCGACGGTGAACCGGTGGTCGCCGGCCTGGACGACGCCGAGGTTCGGGTGCAGCGTGGTGAACGGGTAGTCGGCGATCTTCGGCCGAGCGGCGGAGAGCGCGGCGATGAGGCTCGACTTGCCCGCCGACGGGAAGCCGACGAGCGCGACATCCGCGATGGTCTTCAGCTCGAGCGTGACCTCGCCCTCGTAGCCGGGCGTTCCGAGGAGCGCGAAGCCCGGCGCCTTGCGCTTCGGCGACGACAGTGCCGCGTTGCCGAGGCCGCCCTGGCCGCCGGGCGCGACGACGAACCGCATACCGGGCTCGGTGAAGTCGACGAGCTCGGTGCCGTCCTGGTCCTTGACGACCGTGCCGACGGGCACCGGAAGTTCGAGGATCTCGCCGGCGGCGCCCGAGCGGTTGTCGCCCGCTCCCGGCTGCCCGTTCTCCGAGGTGCGGTGCGGTCGCCCGTGGTACGCGAGGAGGGTCGTCACCTGCGGGTCGGCGACGAGCACGATGTCGCCGCCGTCACCGCCGTTGCCGCCGTCGGGGCCCGCGAGCGGCTTGAACTTCTCACGGCGCACCGACACGCAGCCGTTGCCGCCGTGACCGGCGCGCAGGAACAGCCGGACCTGGTCGACGAAGCTCACCATGCCGCTGCCCTCCTCTCAGGAAACACGTGAGGGCGAGCCGAAGCCCGCCCTCACGAAACCGATCTCGCTTACGCGTCGACCGAAACGATGTTCACGACCTTGCGGCCGCCCTTCTTGCCGAACTCGACCGCGCCCGCCTCGAGGGCGAACAGCGTGTCGTCGCCGCCGCGACCCACACCCGCACCGGGGTGGAAGTGGGTGCCGCGCTGGCGGACGAGGATCTCGCCGGCCTTGACGACCTGGCCGCCGAAGCGCTTCACGCCGAGGTACTGCGCGTTCGAGTCACGACCGTTGCGAGTGGAGCTCGCACCCTTCTTGTGTGCCATTGTCCCTGTCTCCTCTGGCCGTTACTTGATGCCGGTGATCTTGACGCGCGTGAGCTCCTGACGGTGGCCCTGGCGCTTCTTGTAGCCGGTCTTGTTCTTGAACTTCTGGATCACGATCTTCGGACCGCGCAGGTCGTTCAGGACCTCGGCCGTGACCGTGACCTTGGCGAGCGACTTCGCGTCGGAGGTGATCTTGTCGCCGTCCACGAGGAGGACGGGCGTGAGCTGGACGTTGCCGTCCTTGTCGGCCGCGATCCGGTCCATCGTCACGATGGTGCCGACCTCGACCTTCTCCTGCCGGCCACCGGCGCGCACTACTGCGTAAACCACTTCTCGTACCTATCTCCGGGGAGCCTTGCGACTCCGTCTACTTGATGGGATGTCACTGCGCGGGAGACCCCAGCGGGAAAGAGGGTCGTCACTGCCAGAAAACTGTGCGTGCCGTCCGGGATAAGCGGTGGCACCAACGGTCGAGTTTACACGGATGCCGCAGGGGCGGTCAAACGGGCGTCACCCGCGTGTCGCCGGCGCGCGCGCCGTCCCGCCATCGGACCCCGAACGGATGCCGGGGCCCGGCGTACACTCGGCCCATGGCCGTGCTCATCGACCCGCCGCTCTGGCCGAAGCACGGCACCGTCTGGTCGCACCTGGTGAGCGACACGTCGATCGAGGAACTCGTCGCCTTCGCCGATCGGAACGGCATCCCGCGGCGAGGGTTCGACCTCGACCACTACGACGTGCCCGCCGAGCGCTACGACGGACTGGTCGCGGCCGGGGCGGAGCCCGTCCCGGCGCGCGACCTCGTCCGCCGTCTGGCCGCGAGCGGGCTCAGGGTCACGCCGCGGGACCGCCGCGCCTCACTCGGAGGCTGAGTCCGCCGGGGAGCCGTCGGGTCGCGTGATGACCGGCGGGGCGCCCGCCGGGCTCAGCGCGGCCGTGGAGACGCGTCGGCTGCGCGATCGCGAGCGGCCCTCCCCCGCGGCCTTCGGCGCGGGCAACGCGTCGAGCACGGAGTCGAGGAGCGTCTCGGCCTCGGCCACCCGAGCCGGCCGGTCGCGGCGCACGGGCGCCTCGGGCAGGTCGATCAGGGCCGGCTGGCGCGATGCCGCGTCGTCGGCCGCCTGGCGGGAGTCGCCGACCGGCGCCTCGGTGTCGGCCGCCGGCTCGGGCGTCCGCTCCTCGGCACGGACCTCGTCGGCTTGACGCTCCTGCGTCTGGCTGCGATCGCCCGGCGCCTGCTGCGAGCCCGACCCGCGCGACGCGCGGCGACGGCCGCGCCGACGTTCGCTCCGCGGAGCCGACTCGGTGCCGGCAGGCGCGGCATCCGTCGTCTCGGGCACAGGAGCGCCCGCGTCGGGCGCGTCGCCGGCCTCGACCGATGCGGCGGCCGCCGCGGGCCGCTGCTCCCCGTGCGAGACGGTCGACGCGGCGATCTGCGCGAGGGCGTTCTTGACGTCCTCCGTGATCGCGTGCGTGCCCTGGTGGGCCTTGTCGGTCGCGGGCTGCTGCTGGCCGCCGCCGCTGCCGCCGTTCCCGCCGCCGCGGTTGCGACGGCGCTCGACCTGCTGCTGCGGGGCGCGATGCTTCGCGACCGGCTCGTGGTGCACGATGATGCCGCGACCGGCGCAGACGTCGCACGGCTCGCTGAAGGTCTCGAGGAGCCCGAGGCCGAGCTTCTTGCGGGTCATCTGCACGAGGCCGAGCGAGGTGACCTCGGCGACCTGGTGCTTCGTGCGGTCGCGCGAGAGGCACTCGACGAGGCGGCGCAGCACGAGGTCGCGATTGGACTCGAGCACCATGTCGATGAAGTCGACGACGATGATGCCGCCGATGTCGCGCAGGCGCAGCTGGCGCACGATCTCCTCGGCCGCCTCGAGGTTGTTCTTGGTGACCGTCTCCTCGAGGTTTCCGCCCGAGCCGACGAACTTGCCCGTGTTGACGTCGACGACGGTCATCGCCTCGGTGCGGTCGATGATGAGCGAGCCGCCGGAGGGCAGCCACACCTTGCGCTCGAGCGCCTTCTCGATCTGCTCCGTGATGCGGAACTCGTCGAACGCATCGCGCTCGCCCTCGTACGCCTCGACCCGCTCGAGCAGGTCGGGCGCGACCTGGCCGAGGTACTTCTCGATCGTGCGACGCGCCTCGTCGCCCGAGATGACCATCTTCTGGAAGTCCTCGTTGAAGACGTCGCGGACGATCTTGATGAGCAGGTCGGGCTCGGAGTGCAGGAGCGCCGGAGCCTGGACCTTCTCGATGGTCTGCGAGATGTCGGCCCACTGGGCGATGAGGCGATTCACGTCACGCGTGAGCTGCTCCTCGGTGGCGCCCTCGGCCGCCGTGCGGACGATGACGCCCTGGTTCTCGGGGAGCACCTCCTTGAGGATCTTCTTCAGGCGGGCACGCTCGGTGTCGGGGAGCTTCCGGCTGATGCCGTTCATCGAGCCGTTCGGCACGTAGACGAGGTAGCGGCCGGGCAGCGAGATCTGGCTCGTGAGGCGCGCGCCCTTGTGGCCCACCGGGTCCTTGGTGACCTGGACGAGCACACGGTCGCCCGGCTTCAGCGCGAGCTCGATGCGGCGGGGCTGGTTCTTCTCGCCGTTCTCGGCGGCGGCGTCCCAGTCGACCTCGCCCGAGTAGAGCACGGCGTTGCGTCCGCGGCCGATGTCGACGAACGCGGCCTCCATCGAGGGCAGCACGTTCTGGACGCGGCCGAGGTAGACGTTGCCGATGAGCGAGGCGTCCTGGTTGCGTGCGACGTAGTGCTCGACGAGCACGTTGTCCTCCATCACGCCGATCTGGATGCGGCCGCCCTTCTGGCGGACCACCATCTGGCGGTCGACCGACTCGCGACGCGCGAGGAACTCGGCCTCGGTGATGACGGCGCGGCGGCGACCGGCGTCGCGCCCGTCGCGACGACGCTGCTTCTTCGCCTCGAGCCGGGTGGAGCCCTTGACCTTCTGCGGCTCGGTGATGAGCTCGGGCTCGCGGGGCTTGCGGACCTTGACCACCGTGTTCGCGGGGTCGTCCTCGTTCGAGCGCGACTCCTCGCCGCTGCGGCGGCGCGAGCGACGGCGGACGCTCGATGCCTCGCGATCGGCGGCCTCGCGCCCGGCGGCGCGCTCGTCGCGCTCGGGTCCACTGCCGACGGGCGGGGTGAGGACCGGCGGCGCATGGAAGATGAGCGACGTGGTCGAGAGCACCGACGGGATCGGAGACTCGGGCTCGGCCCCCTCGTCGGCGACGGATGCCTCGGCCTCGGCGTCCGCAGGGCCGCGCTCCACGTCGGACTCGCCGTCGGCCCCCTTCGGCGCGGACGCGTCGTCGGCCGACGTCTCTCCCGCCGGCGTCTCGGAGGCGGGTGTCTCGTCGACCGGGGTCGCGGCGTCGCCCGACCGGACGTCCGTCGCACGGTCGGAGGTCTCCTCGACGGGCGCGGATGTGGGCGCTGCCTCAACGGGGACCTGGGGTCCGGTCGGCGTCGCGGCGGCCTCGTCGCCCCGACCTGCCGCCTCGGCGGCGGCGTTCGGCACGACCTGCGCGCGACGACCCGTGCGGCGCGCGCCGAAGAGCCCGCTCCGGCGTCGAGGCTCGTCTTCGGGCGATACGTTCGGCGGTGTTGCGTTGTCTTCCACCATCTCTGGTGCACTCCTACACCGGGTCCGACGGCCGCGCCATCGTTCCCGTACTCCTCGGAGCGGTCCGGCGCGTTTCGCGCCGTTCCGCCAATCCTTCACTGCTGCGCCCGGCGGGTGCCGGTGACGCCAAATCTCGCGGTTCCTCCGCGGATGGGATGCGGTGCATCCTCGAAGCCCTCGTTGGCGTCGCACCGGGCGCGGCCCGGGCGACTGCATCGATTATCGCACGCTCCCCCGGCCGGCCGGTGAATCGCCGTGCCGGAAGCCGTTCGGGAAGGCGTGCCAGAATCGGGGCATGCCCGACTCCGCCCGTGCGTCCCGGCCGATCGGCCTCGCCGTCTTCCTCCTCGTCGCGGGAGCGCTGGGCCTCCTCGCCGCGTTCGAGCTGTCGCTCGAGAAGGTGCTGACGCTCGCCGATCCGAGCCACGTCCCCAACTGCAACGTGGGCGTGCTCGTCGGCTGCTCGACCAACCTGGCCTCGTGGCAGGGCAGTCTCTTCGGTTTCCCCAACCCGTTCATCGGGCTCATGGCGTGGCCGGTCGTGATCACGATCGGGATGGCGCTGCTCGCCGGCGCACGCTTCGCGCGCTGGTTCTGGATCGGGCTGAACGTCGGCGTCGCCGGCGCCGTCGTGTTCGTCGGCTGGCTGATCTACCAGAGCATCTACGTGCTCGACGTCCTGTGCCCGTGGTGCATGCTCACGTGGGCGGTCACGATCCCGACCTTCCTCGTCGTCACCCTGCGGAACCTCCGAGAGGGCGTGTTCGGCGGGTCGTCCGAGCTCCGCCGGTTCGCGGCATCCGCCATGGGGTGGATCGTGGTGATCACGGTCGCGTGCTACGCGCTCGTGATCGTGCTCGCGCAGGCGCAGATGAACGCCATCCCCCGCGTCATCATCGACCTGCAGAACCTCTTCTGATCGACCGGGCAGGTGCCCGAGCGGCGGGAGCCCACGGACGACCGCGGGGCCGCGACATCCGCCGATCGGATGACGAGGCCCCGCGCCGCACGGAACTCAGGCGAACCAGAGCGAGAGTTCGCGCTCGGCCGACTCGACCGAGTCGGAGCCGTGCACCAGGTTCTGCTGGACCTTGAGCCCCCAGTCGCGGCCGAAGTCGCCGCGGACCGTGCCCGGGAGGGCGGTCGTGGGGTCCGTCGCGCCCGCGAGGACGCGGAAGCCCTCGATCACCCGGTTGCCGGCGACGCGCATGGCGACCACGGGGCCCGACTCCATGAACTCGAGCAGCGGCTCGTAGAAGGGCTTGCCCTCGTGCTCGGCGTAGTGCTGGGCGAGCAGGTCGCGGCTGGGCTGCAGCATGCGGATGTCGACGAGGGAGTAGCCCTTCGCCTCGATGCGGCGCAGGATCTCGCCGGTGAGGTTGCGTGCGACGCCGTCGGGCTTGACGAGGACGAGGGTCTCTTCGATGGCGGTGGTCATGCGGGTTCCTTTCCAGGGTCGGCGTCCGCGGCGGCGGCGGCCGCGCGGGCACGATCGATGCGCGCGCCGACGATCATGCAGTACGCCCACATGCCGCCGAACAGCGCGCCGACGACGAACATCGCCGGGTTGAGGAGCCCCGAGAGGAGCAGGAGCGCCTGCAGGGCCCAGCCCAGCACGTACGCCCACTCGTATCGGAGCAGCGGGATGGTGATGACGAGACCGAGGATCACGACGCCGCCCGCCGCGAGCGGGACCCAGGTCGGCAGCCCGAACGCGCCGCCCTCCTCGCGGGAGAGTCCCCAGATCACGAGCGCGGCGAGGAACACGACCACGATCTCGAAGGTCAGCACGATCGAGGCGAGGCTCTCGCGGACCGAGCGGGCGCGTCGCGCGGGGCTGGACGGCGGCGCCTGCGCGGCGGCGTCGGCGTCGCCCTCACGGCGTGCCCGGCCGGTGCCGGAATCGTCGGCCGGATCCTCCATCGAGCGGTCGTCCCCCGGCGCGGATGCCGCGGCGGTCACCGGTCGCTCCAGCCGCGGTCCTCGGCGATCGCCAGGACGTCGCCGACGAGCGTGATCGAACCGGTCACGACCACGCCGCGCTTCTCGCCGCGGCCCGCCCAGTCGCGGGCCTCGTCGAGCGCGTCGTCGAGGCGTTCGGCCACGTCGACCCGCTCGGCGCCGACGACGTCGGCGACGAGGACCGCGAGCCGATCGGCCGGCACCGCGCGATCGGACTCGGACGTGGTGACGATGAAGTGCGCCCCGGTCGGCTCGAGCGCGCGGACGATGCCCGCGGCATCCTTGTCGCCCAGGATGCCGAGCACGATCACGAGCTCGTCGAAGTCGAACGCCTCGCCGAGCGCCGCGACGAGCGCCGTCGCGCCGTGCGGGTTGTGGGCGGCGTCCACGAGGATCGCCGGGTCGGTCGAGACGAGCTGCAGGCGACCGGGCGAGGTCGCGGCGCCGAGGCCTGCT
The DNA here is from genome assembly GCF_052748445.2 of Agromyces molybdatiresistens. Lineage (NCBI taxonomy): Bacteria > Bacillati > Actinomycetota > Actinomycetes > Micrococcales > Microbacteriaceae > Agromyces > Agromyces molybdatiresistens. The sequence continues at coordinate 2,083,811 of NZ_CM188258.1, forward strand.
TCGAGCACGTCGTCGGCCAGCCGCACCGACCGACCGAGGAACGCCTCGACGGCGGCGATCGCGACCGCGGCGTTCTCGGCCTGGTGTCGGCCGTGGAGCGGCAGCGCGAGGTCGCGGTACTCCCCCGCGAGTCCGCGGACGGACACGAGTTGCCCACCGACGGCGACGCGCGAGTCGAGGATCGCGAACGCGCCGCCCTCGACCGCGAGGCTCGCCTCGTTCCGCTCCGCGACCTCGCTGAGGACGCGCAGCGCATCGGGCTCCTGGAAGGCCGTGACGACCTCCGCCCCGGGCTTGATGATGCCCGCCTTGGTGCGCGCGATCTCCGCCACCGTGCGGCCGAGGCGCTGCTCGTGGTCGATCGCGATGGGCGTGATCACGGCGACCTGGCCGTCGGCGACGTTCGTCGAGTCCCACTCGCCGCCCATGCCGACCTCGAGCACCACGACGTCGACGGGTGCGTCGGCGAACGCCGCGAAGGCGAGCACCGTGAGGGCCTCGAAGTAGGTCAGCGCCTCCTCGCCACGACCGGTGAGCTCGTCGTCGACGATCGCGACGACGGGCGTGATCTCGTCCCAGATGCGGGCGACCGCCTCGTCGGCGATCGGCTCGCCGTCGATGCGGATCCGCTCGGTGAACCGCACGAGGTGCGGGCTGGTGAGCAGGCCCGTGCGAAGTCCCTGCGCGCGCAGGATGGACTCGATCATCCGGCTCGTCGACGTCTTGCCGTTCGTGCCGGTGAGGTGGATGACGGGCGCCGCGCGGTGCGGGTCGCCGAGGAGCTCCACGGCACGACGGGTCGCGTCGAGCCGCGGCTGGGGCGCCGACTCGCCGACGCGGGCGAGCAGGTCGGCGTAGACGGCGTCGGCCGCGTCGCGCTCCTCGGGCGTGGCGTCGGGGATCGGGTCGGTCATCGGGCCGCCTCCGCGAGCTTCTCGACGGCGACGAGCAGCTTCGACCCGTCGCCCAGCTTGTGGGCGGCGTCGCCGTCGACCGCGCCGATCGTGACCAGCACCTCGGGCGCGAGCGTCTCGCGGCCGATGAGGTCGCGATGCGCCTCGGCCGCCGCCGCGCCGGCGGCGTCGAGCGTGAGGTCGAGCCGGATCCGGTCGCCGACCTCGAGGCCCGCGGCCTTCCGCGACTCCTGCACGGCGCGAACGATGTCGCGCGCGAGGCCCTCGGCCTCGAGCTCGGGGGTCGTCCGCACGTCGAGGATCGCGAATCCGCCGTCGGCGAGGAGACCGAGGGCGTTGCCGCCGTCGGCGCCGCCGTTCGCCTCGAGCACGAGGTCGTACTCGCCGGGCTCCAGCGCGATGCCGCCGGCCACGACCGCGTCGCCGTCGAGCGACCAGTCGCCGCCGCGCGCCGCCTGGATCGCCTGCTGGACCTGCTTGCCGAGACGGGGGCCGGCGGCGCGGGCGTTCACCGTGAGGCGCGTGGTCACGCCGTACGCGGCCGCACTCGAGTCGTCGAGCTCGACGAGGTCGACGCGCTTGACGTTGAGCTCGTCGCGCAGGATCGCCTCGAACGGCGCGAGGCTCGCGGCATCCGTCGTCACGACCGTGAGCGACGCGAGCGGCAGGCGCACGCGGCGACCGGCCTGCTTCCGCAGCGCGAGGACCGCACCCGTGACTTCGCGTACGGCGTCCATCGCGGCGACGAGTTCCGGGTCGGCCGGGAACTCGTCGGCGACGGGCCAGTCGGCCAGGTGCACGCTGCGGCCGCCGGTGAGGCCCCGCCACACCTTCTCGCTGACGAGCGGCAGCATGGGCGCGGCGAGGCGCGTGAGCGTCTCGAGGACCGTGTACAGGGTGTCGAACGCCTCGGCACCCGAGCCGCCGTCGCCCACGCCCTGCCAGAACCGGTCGCGCGAGCGACGCACGTACCAGTTCGTGAGCACGTCGCCGAAGTCGCGGAGCTTCTGCGATGCGAGCGTCGTGTCGAAGGCCTCGTAGTCGGCGGTCACGGCCTCGACGAGATCGCGGAGCTTCGCGAGCAGGTACCGGTCGAGCACGTCGGTCGACGACGTCGAGCGGGACGCCTCGTAACCGCCCTCGCGCGCCGTGTTGGCGTACAGCGAGAAGAAGTACCAGGTGCTCCAGAGCGGCAGCATGAGCTGGCGCACGCCCTCGCGGATGCCCTCCTCGGTGACGACCAGATTGCCGCCGCGCAGCACCGGGCTCGACATGAGGAACCAGCGCATCGCGTCGGAGCCGTCGCGTTCGAACACCTCGGAGACGTCCGGGTAGTTGCGCAGCGACTTCGACATCTTCTGCCCGTCGCTGCCGAGCACGATGCCGTGGCTCACGACGTTCTTGAACGCCGGGCGGTCGAAGAGCGCGGTCGCGAGCACGTGCATGACGTAGAACCAGCCGCGCGTCTGCCCGATGTACTCGACGATGAAGTCGGCCGGGTTGTGCGTGTCGAACCAGTCCTGGTTCTCGAACGGGTAGTGCACCTGCGCGAACGGCATCGAGCCGGAGTCGAACCAGACGTCGAAGACGTCGTCGATCCGTCGCATGGTCGACTTCCCGGTCGGGTCGTCGGGGTTCGGCCGGGTCAGCTCGTCGATGTACGGGCGGTGCAGGTCGGGCTCGCCCTCGGGGTTCCGGGGGACGCGCCCGAAGTCGCGCTCGAGCTCCTCCAGCGAGCCGTAGACGTCGACGCGCGGGTACTCGGGGTCGTCGCTCTTCCACACCGGGATCGGCGAACCGAAGTACCGGTTGCGGCTGATCGACCAGTCGCGGGCGTTGCCGACCCACTTGCCGAACTGGCCGTACTTGACGTTCTCGGGGACCCAGGTGATGTCCTCGTTGAGCTCCGACATCCGGTCGCGGAACTCGGGCACGCGCACGAACCAGCTCGAGACCGCCTTGTAGATGAGCGGATTGCGGCAACGCCAGCAGTGCGGGTACGAGTGCTCGTAGCTCGCCTGGCGGAGCAGGCGCCCCTCCGCCTTCAGCAGCTGGGTGAGCGGCTTGTTCGCGTCGGACCAGAGCAGCCCCGCGACATCCGTCACCTCGGGGAGGAACCGGCCGGAGTCGTCGACCGAGATCACGACCGGGATGCCGTGCGCCTCGCCGATCCTCTGGTCCTCCTCGCCGTAGGCCGGCGCCTGGTGCACGATGCCCGTACCGTCCTCGGTCGTGACGTAGTCGGCGACGAGCACGCGCCACGCGCGCTGGAGGCCGTACTTCTCGACGTCGGCGTAGTAGTCGAAGAGGCGGTCGTAGGTGACGTCCTCGAGCTCGGCGCCCTGCACCGTGCGGGAGACCGCGGCTCGGGCCTCGTCGGCCGATTCGTAGCCGAGCTCCTTGGCGTAGTTGCCGACGAGGTCGAGGGCGAGCAGGTACTCGGCGCCGAGCACCTCGGTGTCGGACGCCTCGTCGCGAGCCTGCTCGCGGAGGACCGTGGCGTCCGGGGTGCCGTTCGGTCCGGCGGGGACGACCGCGTAGGTGATCTCGGGCCCCACGGCGAGCGCGAAGTTCGTCGGGAGCGTCCAGGGCGTGGTCGTCCAGGCGAGGGCGCGCACGGCGGTGAGGCCGAGCGACTCGGCCTTCGGGCCCGTCAGCGGGAACGTGACCGTGACGGTCTGGTCCTGCCGGGGCTTGTAGACGTCGTCGTCCATGCGCAGCTCGTGGTTCGACAGCGGCGTCTGGTCGCGCCAGCAGTACGGCAGCACGCGGTGGCCCTCGTAGGCGAGCCCCTTCTCGTGCAGCGTCTTGAACGCCCAGAGCACCGATTCCATGAAGGTCACGTCGAGCGTCTTGTAGTCGTTCTCGAAGTCCACCCAGCGCGCCTGGCGCGTGACGTAGTCCTGCCACTCCTCGGTGTAGCGGAGCACGGCGTCGCGCGCGGCGCGGTTGAACGCCGCGATGCCCATCTCCTCGATCTGCACCTTGTCGGTGATGCCGAGCTGGCGCTCGGCCTCGAGCTCGGCGGGCAGGCCGTGCGTGTCCCAGCCGAAGCGGCGGTGCACCTGCTTGCCGCGCATGGTCTGGAAGCGCGGGAACACGTCCTTGGCGTAGCCGGTGAGGAGGTGGCCGTAATGCGGCAGGCCGTTCGCGAACGGCGGGCCGTCGTAGAAGACCCACTCCTCGGCGCCCTCGCGCTGGTCGATCGAGGCCTGGAAGGTGCCGTCGGCCTTCCAGTGCGCGAGCATCTCCTGCTCGATCGCCGGGAAGGACGGCGACGGCGTGACGGACTGCGGCTCGGGGTCCTGGCCCTTGGGGTACAACGCTCGCTCCTGCTTGATCTGCCGGTTCACGAGGACGGCCGGCTCGTCGAGCCCCACCGCGGTACCACCCCGCTTGCCCCGGCGATGCCGGGACCTCTCGTTCGTCAGCTGTGACGGGCTGGACCCGTTCGGTTCTAGTGGCGGGACGGATGCCTGGGCGCCCGTTCCGCGTTCTTCCGAAGACTCCCCGGTGATGGCCGGATCGATGTCGTTGCGGTCAATGGTACCGCGCGGGCCGTCACCGCGCGCGACGGCCGACCGCCGTCAGCGCCACGCCTCGCGCACGAGCGCGAGGAGGGCAGCGCGGTCGACGCCGTTCAGCCTGGCCTCGTCGACGAGGTCGTGGATGGCGCCGGCGAGCGCCGTGTGGTGGCCGAGCCGCTTCGCGACCACGGCACCCCGGCCCGGGTGCAGCTCGATGAACCCCTCGTCGCGGAGGCGCCGGTAGGCGCGGAGCACCGTGTTGACGTTGATGCCGAGCTGTTCGGCGAGGTCGCGGGCGGGCGGCAGGCGTTCGCCGAATCCGATGCGGCCGTCGACGATCGCGGCGCGGAGCGCGTCGCCGAGCCGCTCGAAGATGCGACCCTCGCCGCCGGGGTCGATGCGGATGCGCACGGAGGGAGCCTAGCACTTCATCCACTTGTGATAGTTGAAATGTCGCATTCGGCTTGTCGTGGCATCCGCCCGCTGTCAGGATGGCTCACCGTGACCACCGAAGCCCCATCCCCCGCTTCCCTTCCGGCTGCCTCGTCGCCCGTCCGGCGCGTCGCCTGGGCGTCCATGATCGGCACCTCGCTGGAGTCGTTCGACTTCTACGTCTTCGCGTACTTCAGCGCCTACTTCATCGGGCCGCTGTTCTTCGATCCGCTCGGCGACTTCGGCGGCACGCTCGCCGCGTTCGCCACGATCGGCGTGGCCTTCGTCGTTCGCCCGATCGGCGCCGCGATCTTCGGCCACATGGGCGACCGTCTCGGCCGCCGCGCGACCCTGCTGTGGACCGTCGGCATCATGGGCGTCGCGACGGGCCTCATCGGCCTGCTGCCGACCTACGCGCAGGCCGGATGGCTCGGCGCCGTGCTGCTCGTCCTGCTCCGCATCGCGCAGGGCCTCTCGCTCGGCGGCGAGTGGGGTGGTTCCATCCTGCTCGCGACCGAGCACTCGAGCCCGGTCAAGCGCGCGTTCTACGCGGCGGTGCCGCAGCTCGGCTCACCTGTGGGCTCGATCCTCTCCGCGGTCGTGTTCATCGTGATGACCCTCGCGCTCCCCGCCGAGGAGCTCGCTGCGTGGGGCTGGCGCATCCCGTTCCTGCTCGCCATCCCGCTGCTCGCGGTCTCACTCTACCTCCGCATCACCATCGACGAGACGCCCGTGTTCAAGGCCGTCGTCCAGGAGCGGCGCCGCGACCGCGTGCCGTTCGCGACCATGTTCCGCGCGCAGCCGACGGCCCTGGTCATCGCCTTCGGCGCGGCCCTGCTCGGCATCGGCTCGTACTCGCTGATGAACACGTACACCATCAACTACGGCGTCGGAACGCTCGGATTCAGCTTCCAGGACCTCCTCGTCGCGACCACGATCGGCGGGCTGCTGCAGCTGGTCACCATCCCGCTGTTCGGGTGGTGGGCGACGCGCATCGGTTCGGCCAGGGTCGTCGCGTACGGCGCGCTCGGCACGCTGCTCATCACGTTCCCGATGTACTGGCTGCTGCAGTTCGCGAGCTTCCCCGTGCTCGTCGGCACGATGATCGTCGGCGGGATCCTGCCGACCATGTCGTGGGCCGCGCTCGGTGGGCTCATGAACGACCTGTTCGCCGACCACTACCGCTACTCGGCGCTCTCGGTCGCGTACGCGGTCGCCGCGGCCGTCAGCGGGTTCATCCCGCTCGTCACCGCGATCCTCGGCGAGTCGACCGGGTACGTGTGGTGGCACCCCGGCGTCGTGCTCGCCCTCCTCTCGGCGATCACCCTCGTCTCCGCGTGGGCGGCCGGTCGCGTGCGCCATGCGCCGATCTCCGAGGACGGCCGCGAGGTGCAACCAGCGACCGTCTGAGCCCGGGAAGTGGGCGGATGCCGCGGCACGACGCCGCGGCATCCGCCCTCGTCGTTCGTGCGGTCCGGGGATCCGCATCCCCACCGGGCACGGCGGATTACCTCGACTCCGGTAGGCTGGACTGTCTCATATTCAGGCACCCCACTGGACTCGGTGCCGCACATACCGAACCGGAGCATCATGACCGACGCCGCGCGCATCCCCGACAAGCCAGCTCTCGAGGGCCTCGAATCCAAGTGGGGCGGTGTCTGGGAGACCGACGGCACCTACCGGTTCGACCGCGAGGGCGCGACGCGCGACGCCGTCTACTCGATCGACACGCCCCCGCCCACGGCGTCGGGCTCGCTGCACATCGGCCACGTCTTCTCGTTCACCCACACCGACCTCGTGGCTCGCTACCAGCGCATGCGCGGCAGGCACGTCTTCTACCCCATGGGCTGGGACGACAACGGGCTGCCCACCGAACGTCGCGTGCAGAACTACTACGGCGTGCGCTGCGACCCCTCGCTGCCCTACGTCGCCGACTTCACGCCGCCGCACCAGGGCACCGAGGGCAAGACGATCAAGCCCGCCGACCAGGTGCCGATCAGCCGTCGGAACTTCATCGAGCTCTGCGAGCGCCTCACCGCCGAGGACGAGCAGCAGTTCGAGGAGCTCTTCCGTCAGCTCGGCCTCTCGGTCGACTGGACGCAGAGCTACCGCACCATCGCCGACGAGGCCCTGTTCACGTCGCAGCTCGCCTTCATCCGCAACGTCGAGCGCGGCGAGGCCTACCAGGCGCTCGCACCCACGCTGTGGGACATCACGTTCCGCACGGCGGTCGCGCAGGCCGAGCTCGAGGACCGCGAGCAGCCCGGTCACTACCACCGCGTCGCGTTCCACAAGCCTGAGGGCGGCCACGTCGAGATCGAGACGAGCCGTCCCGAGCTGATCCCGGCGTGCGTGGCGCTCGTGGCGCACCCCGACGACGAGCGCTACCGGCCGCTCTTCGGCACCACCGTCACGACACCCGTGTTCGGCGTCGAGGTGCCCATCCTGGCGCATCACCTCGCCCAGAAGGACAAGGGCACCGGCATCGCCATGATCTGCACCTTCGGCGACGTGACCGACGTCGTGTGGTGGCGCGAGCTCGACCTCCCCAACCGGGCGATCATCGGCTTCGACGGCCGCGTCATCGCCGAGGCCCCCGACGCGATCACCTCGCCGGCGGGTCGCGAGGCGTACGGGAGGCTCGCCGGCAAGACCGCGTTCTCGGCCAAGCAGGCCGTGGTCGAGCTGCTGCGCGAGTCGGGCGACCTGCTCGCCGACCCCAAGGCGATCACCCACCCCGTGAAGTTCTACGAGAAGGGCGACCGACCGCTCGAGATCGTCTCGACGCGCCAGTGGTACATCGCCAACGGCGCCCGCGACGGGTCGCTGCGGGACCGGCTCGTCCAGCGGGGTCGCGAGATCGACTGGCACCCCGACTTCATGCGCGTCCGCTACGAGAACTGGGTCGGCGGCCTCTCCGGCGACTGGTTGATCTCGCGCCAGCGGTTCTTCGGCGTGCCGATCCCGGTGTGGTATCCCCTCGATGCCGAGGGGAACCCGGTGCACGACGCGCCCATCATCGCCACCCGCGAGATGCTGCCCGTGGACCCCTCGTCGACCGCGGCCCCGGGCTACGACGAATCGCAGCGCGATCAGCCGAACGGCTTCGTGGGCGAGCACGACATCATGGACACCTGGGCCACCTCGTCGCTCACGCCGCAGCTCGCGGCAGGCTGGGAGCGCGACCCGGAGCTGTTCGAGCTGCTCTTCCCGTATTCGCTGCGTCCGCAGGGCCAGGACATCATCCGCACCTGGCTCTTCGCGACCGCGCTCCGCGCCGAGCTCGAGCACGGCGTCGCGCCGTGGGGCAACGCGGCGATCTCCGGCTTCATCGTCGACCCCGACCGCAAGAAGATGTCGAAGTCGAAGGGCAACGTCGTCACGCCGGCCGGGCTGCTCGAGCAGCACGGCTCCGACGCGGTGCGCTACTGGGCGGCATCCTCGCGACTCGGAACCGACGCGGCGTTCGACCCGCAGAACCCGACGCAGGTGAAGATCGGCCGCCGCCTCGCGATCAAGGTGCTGAACGCGGCGAAGTTCATCCTGACCTTCGAGGGGGCGGCGGATGCTCCCGTGACCGTGCCCCTCGACCGCAGCATGCTCGCCGGCCTCGCGACGGTCGTCGAGCAGGCCACCAGGGCGCTCGAGTCGTACGATCACGCCCGGGCGCTCGAGGTGACCGAGACGTTCTTCTGGACGTTCTGCGACGACTACCTCGAGCTCGTGAAGGAGCGCGCCTACGGCGAGGCGAGCCCCGAGCAGGCCTCGGCGGTCGCCGCGCTGAAGACGGCGCTCAGCGTGCTGCTGCGGCTCTTCGCCCCGGTCATCCCCTTCGCGACCGAAGAGGCGTGGAGCTGGTCGAACGAGGGCTCGGTGCACGTCGCGGCCTGGCCCGCGGTCGACGAGCTCGCCGCACGCGGCGAGGCGGGGGTGGAGCTCCTCGAGCTCGCGAGCCTCGCCCTCACCGGCATCCGCCGCGCGAAGACCGACGCGAAGGCGTCGCAGAAGACGCCCGTCGCGGGGGCCGTGATCGCCGCGCCGGCCGCGGCCGTGGCCCTGCTGTCGTCGGCGGAGCGCGACCTCCGGGCGGTCGGCCGCATCGCCGACCTCGGCTTCACCGAAGCCGACGAGCTCGAGGTGCGTGACATCGTGCTCGAGATCCCGCAGGAGGAGGCGAGCGCATGAGCGTGACGATCCGGGATGTGGCGGAGAACGACTTCTTCGCCTGGCTGCCGCTGTTCGACGCGTACTCGTCGAGCCGCGGACGCCGGCTCGACGACACCAAGGCGCTGATCGTCTGGAGCTGGATCCAGGACCCGGGGAACGCCCTGCGTGCGGCCGTCGCGGTCGACGACGGGGGCACCATGGTCGGGCTCGTCCACGCGCATCCCGAGCCGCGCACGCTCGACGCGAGCGTGATCATCGTGGTCGACGACCTCTTCGTCGTCGAGGCGCATCGTGGCGACGGCGTCGCGGGTCGCCTGCTCGATCGCGTCCGCGCGATCGCTGGCGAGTTCCACGCGACCCGGATCACCTGGACGAGCGACGCAACCGACGCCGAGGGGCTGCGACGCTCGGACGAGATCGCCCGCCGCTCCCCCGCCGTCGTGTTCGAGATGGCACTCTGATGCAGCTCGGGACGCGCTGGGCGTTCGGCGACGAGCCGCCGCGGTCGGTGCCGACGGAACTGCGTCCGGGCATCGCCGCCGCCGAGTCGGGAACGCCGGACGGCGACGGCCGGCATTGGACCCTCACGTGGCTCGAGGGGCGGCCGATCGCCGAGCTCGACGACGGGACGGTCGTGACGCTCGAGGCACCGAGCGGGGGCTCGGTCGACGACGACGAGTGGTGATCACGCCCGTGCGATGATCTCGCCGTGCGGCATCAGGAACCACCCGTCGGGGTCGGCCGCCCACCGTCGCCACGCCGCCGAGATCGCCTCCAGCTCCGCCCGGGTCGCGTGACCCGACTCGATCGCGTGGGCGGCGAACGTCGACTGCACGGCACGCTCGGCCCAGTTCCCGCCCCACCACTCCCGGTCGCGGTCGGACGCGAACACCCAGACCGATCCGGTGGCCTCGACGTCGGCGAAGCCCGCCGCGCGAGCCCACCGCGTGAGGTGACGACCGGCGTTTCCGTCCCCGCCGTTCCAGGCGCAGATCCGCTCGTTGAGCTCGCGCCACCGATCGAGCTCGGCGGATGCGGGACTCGAGATCACGCCGCCGTAGTCGACGTCGCGGGCGGCGACGACCCCGCCGGGTCGGAGCACCCGTCGGAACTCGCGGAGCGCGTCGACCGGCCGCGCGAGGTGCTGGAGCACCTGATGCGCGTGCACGACGTCGAAGACGCCGTCGGGGAAGTCCAGCCGGTACGCATCGCCCGTGCGGAACTCGACGTTCGTCACGCCCTCGCTCGCCGCGAGACCCCGCGCGCGGGCCACGACGTCGGCGGACGCGTCGACGCCGACCACCAGGCCGGGCCGCACGCGTCGCGCGAGGTCGATGGTGATCGAGCCCGGACCGCTGCCGATGTCGAGGACCCGCAGGCCCTCGCGGAGGTGCGGGACGAGGTAGCTCGCCGAGTTCTCGACGGTGCGCCACTCGTGCACACGGAGCACGCTCTCGTGGTGGCCGTGCATGTAGGCGTCTCGGGTCGAGCCGGCGGTTCCGTGCATGACACGATCGTATTCCCGCGCAGCGCCGGACGACCTCGCGACGACGACGAGGGAGGTCCCTTCCGGGACCTCCCTCGTGACCTTCGGTTCGTGTCAGATCGCGAAGCCGAGTGCGCGCATCATGTCGCGCCCGTCGTCCGTGATCCGCTCGGGACCCCACGGCGGCATCCACACCCAGTTGATGCGGAACCGCTCGACGGTGCCGTCGAGCGCCTCGGCGGTCTGCTCCTCGATGACGTCGGTGAGCGGGCAGCCGGCGCTCGTCAGCGTCATGTTGATGACGAGCGCGTCGTGCTCGTCGTCCCAGTTCAGGTCGTAGATGAGGCCGAGGTCGACGATGTTGACGCCGAGCTCGGGGTCGACGACATCCTTCAGCGCCTCACTGATCTCGTCGAAGCGCTCGGGTGCGAGTGAGGTGACCATGTCTCCAGCCTACGCCCGACTACTGGGTCGCCGACTCGGCGACGTGGTAGCGGTCGTAGCCCTCCTCCTCGAGGCGGTCGGCGAGCTCGGAGCCGCCCTGCTCGGCGATCCTGCCCGCGACGAACACGTGCACGAAGTCGGGCTTGATGTAGCGGAGGATACGCGTGTAGTGCGTGATCAGCAGGATGCCGAGGCCCGTGTTCTCGTGCGCGCGGTTCACGCCCTCGGAGACGACCTTGAGCGCGTCGACGTCGAGCCCGGAGTCGGTCTCGTCGAGCACGGCGAACTTCGGCTCGAGCAGCTCCAGCTGGAGGATCTCGTTGCGCTTCTTCTCGCCGCCCGAGAAGCCCTCGTTGACGTTGCGCTCGGCGAAGGCCGAGTCCATCTTGAGGTTCGTCATCGCGCCGCGCACGTCCTTCAGCCACGTGCGGATCGAGGGCGCCTCGCCGTCGATCGCGGTCTTCGCGGTGCGGAGGAAGTTCGTCACGGTCACGCCGGGGATCTCGACGGGGTACTGCATGGCGAGGAACATGCCGGCACGGGCGCGCTCGTCGACCGACATCTCGAGCACGTTCTCGCCGTCGAGCAGGATCTCGCCCTCGACGACCGTGTACTTCGGGTGACCCGCGATCGTGTAGGCGAGGGTCGACTTGCCGGAGCCGTTCGGCCCCATGATCGCGTGGATCTCGCCCTCGCGGATGGTCAGGTCGACGCCGCGGAGGATCTCGCGGGTGCCCTGGTCGGTCTCGACGTTGACGTGCAGGTTCTTGATCTCGAGCACGGACATGGTGATTCGGTGTCTCTTTCGTTGGGGTCCGGCCGCGGGGGCCGGGAGGTCGGGGGAGATCTTCGGGTCAGACGGCGAGCTTCACGGCGGGGTCGATGAAGACGCCCCCATCGGTGATCTCGACCTGGTACACGGGCACCGGCTCGTACGCCGGCAGCGTCAGCGGCTTGCCCGTCAGGAGGGAGAACTTCGAGCCGTGGGCCCAGCACTCGAGCGTGTCGTCCTCGACGAACCCCTCGGAGAGCGAGATGTCGCCGTGGGTGCAGGTGTCGCCGATCGCGAAGATGTCGCCGGCCGAATCCTTCACGACGGCGATCGGGACGCCGTCGACGACGAACTTCTGCGCCTCATTGACGGCGAGGTCGTCGACCCCGCACACGCGAGTGGATGCCACGTCAGCTCCCCTGGAGTTCCGCTTCGAGCGCCCGGATGAGACGCTCCTCGAGTTCGGCGTCGCCGATCTGCTGCACGACCTCGGCGAGGAAGCCGCGGACGACCAGTCGCCGCGCCTCCTCCTCCGGGATGCCTCGCGCCTGCAGGTAGAACAGCTGCTCGTCGTCGAACCGGCCGGTCGCCGACGCATGGCCGGCGCCCTCGATGTCGCCGGTCTCGATCTCGAGGTTGGGGACCGAGTCGGCGCGGGTGCCGTCGGTGAGGACGAGGTTGCGGTTCTGCTCGTAGCTGTCGGTGCCCGTCGCGGCGTTGCCGATGAGCACGTCGCCGATCCAGACGCTCCGCGCGCCCTCGCCCTGCAGCGCACCCTTGTAGGTGACGCGCGATCGGGTGTGCGGGGCGTCGTGGTGCACGAACACCTGCTGCTCGAGGTGCTGCCCGGCGTCGGAGAAGTAGAGCCCGAGTGCCTCGACGTCGCCGCCCTGCTCGGCCAGGTGCGTCGAGGGGTTCACCCGGACGACCTTGCCGCCGAGCGAGACGACGATGTGCTTGAGCTTGGCGTCTCGGCCGATGCGCGCGAAGTGGCTCGCGAGGTGGACCGACTCGTCCGTCCACTCCTGCAGGGACACGACCGTCAGGTTCGCGCCCTCGCCGACGACGACCTCGACGTTCTCGGTGAGCCGGGCGTCGCCCGTGCCGCGGAGGACGACGAGCGCGCGGCTGTTCGGCGCGGCCTCGATGATCGTGTGCGCGGCGCGCGGGCTCGTGCCGAGACCCGAGCGCGTCACGGTGACGGTCTTCGCCTCCTCGCCGTCGACCGCCACGAGGAGCGCTTCGCCGAAGCTCGACCAGGCGTTCGCCGACGCGCGCTCCTCCGGCGTTCCGGCGCGGCCGACGCGTGCGTCGTCGCGCGGGATCCAGGAGAGGGTGACGCCCGCGGCATCCGTCGACTCGACCTGGACGCGCGAACCGTCGAGTTCACCGGAGGTGAGGTCGGCGAACGCGGCGACCGGCGAGTACTTCCACTCGTGCTCGCGACCCGTCACCGGGGCGAACTCGCCGACATCGGTGGACCGGAACCGCTCGGAGCGGGTCTGGACGGGCACGATCGGGCCGTCGGAGTGCGCACGGATGCCGTGCTGCTCGGGGGTGGGCAGGGCGGTGCTCTGCATCGCGGTGCTCATCGGTTAGCCGACCGATCCTTCCATGCCCATCTCGATGAGCTTGTTGAGTTCCATCGCGTACTCCATGGGCAGCTCGCGCGCGATCGGCTCGATGAAGCCGCGCACGATCATCGCCATCGCCTCGTCTTCGGGCAGGCCCCGCGACATGAGGTAGAAGAGCTGCTCCTCGCTGACCTTCGAGACCGTCGCCTCATGGCCGAGCTGGACGTCGTCGACGCGGATGTCGATCGCCGGGTACGTGTCGGAGCGCGAGATGGTGTCGACCAGGAGCGCGTCGCAGCGCACGGTGTTCGCGGAGTGGTGCGCATTGGCATCCACCCGCACCTCGCCGCGGTAGCCCGCACGGCCGCCGCCGCGGGCGATCGACTTCGAGACGATCGACGACTGCGTGTACGGCGCCATGTGGATCATCTTCGCGCCGGCGTCCTGGTGCTGGCCCGGGCCGGCGAAGGCGACCGAGAGGGTCTCGCCCTTTGCGTGCTCGCCCATGAGGAAGATGGACGGGTACTTCATCGTGACCTTCGAGCCGATGTTGCCGTCGACCCACTCCATGGTGGCGCCCTCGTGCGCGACGGCGCGCTTGGTGACGAGGTTGTAGACGTTGTTCGACCAGTTCTGGATCGTCGTGTAGCGCACGCGCGCGTTCTTCTTCACGATGATCTCGACGACGGCCGAGTGGAGCGAGTCCGACTTGTAGATCGGGGCGGTGCAGCCCTCGATGTAGTGGACGTAGCTGTCCTCGTCGGCGATGATGAGCGTCCGCTCGAACTGGCCCATGTTCTCGGTGTTGATCCGGAAGTAGGCCTGCAGCGGGATCTCGACGTGCACGCCCTTCGGGACGTAGACGAACGAACCGCCCGACCAGACGGCCGTGTTCAGCGCGGCGAACTTGTTGTCACCGGCGGGGATGACCGTGCCGAAGTACTCCTCGAAGATCTCGGGGTGCTCCCTCAGGGCGGTGTCGGTGTCGAGGAAGATGACACCCTGCTCCTCGAGGTCCTCGCGGATCTGGTGGTAGACGACCTCCGACTCGTACTGCGCGGCGACGCCCGCCACGAGCCGCTGGCGCTCGGCCTCGGGGATGCCGAGGCGCTCGTAGGTGTTGCGGATGTCCTCGGGGAGGTCCTCCCAGGTCTGCGCCTGCTTCTCGGTGGACCGGACGAAGTACTTGATGTTCTCGAAGTCGATGTCCGACAGGTCGGCACCCCAGGACGGCATGGGCTTCCGGTCGAAGAGCTGCAGGCCGCGCATGCGCCGCTGCAGCATCCACTCGGGCTCGTCCTTGAGGCGCGAGATGTCGGCCACCACCTCGGGCGACAGGCCGCGGCGAGCGGATGCGCCGGCGACGTCGGAGTCGGACCAGCCGAACTCGTACGTGCCGAGCCCCTCCAACTCGGGGCGGTCGATGAGTACGTCCGTCATGCTCTCCCTCTTCTCCTCCCGCGTACCGGCTATCAGTCCGGCCCACCCGCGGCCTTCCGGTCGAGGTGCCGGTTCGGTCGTGGGGTGATGTGCGGGTGGCGTCGTCGCGAACCTACAATGGTGATGCACCGCGCCGCACCTGCGCGCGGAACCGCATCAACCAATCAAGTCTACAGGGTCGACCGGTCCGAGGGCCCGACTCCCAGCGCCCTCCCACCGCGATCCGGATCAGGAAACGACGAGCGTGAACCGCTTCATCGCGTGGCTGCCCGACCGCATCGATCGCCGCGTCCGCGTCGCCGCCTGGCTCTCCTTCCTCGCGCAGACGATCATCATCGCCACCGGCGGCGCCGTCCGGCTCACCGGCTCCGGCCTCGGTTGCCCGACCTGGCCGCTCTGCACCGCCGACTCGCTCGTCACGACGCCCGAGATGGGCATCCACGGCGTGATCGAGTTCGGCAACCGCCTGATGACCGGTGTCGTCGGCATCGTCGCCCTGCTGGTGCTGCTCTCGATCTGGCGTCTCCGCCGCGAGCGGCGCGACCTCTGGACGCTCGCCGTCGTGGTGCTCCTCGGCATCGTCGCGCAGGCGATCGTCGGCGGCATCACGGTGTGGACCGGCCTCAACCCGTTCATCGTCGGCTTCCACTACGTCGCCTCGCTGCTGCTCGTGTGCGTCACCGCCGCCTACCTCGTGCGCCTCTCGACCACGCCCGGACCCCGCGAACCGGCCGCCCCGCGGTGGTTCGCGAGCCTCGCTCACGCCACGACCGTCGTGCTCGCGATCTCCATCGCCTTCGGCGTGCTCACGACCGCGTCGGGTCCGCACTCGGGCGATGCCGACGCCGGCCGGACCGGCTTCAACGCCGAGCTCCTCGAGCACGTGCACGCCTGGCCCGGCTACGCCCTGTTCGCGCTGACCGCGGTCCTCGCGGTCGCCGCGACCCGGCTCCGCCTTCCCGTCGCACGATGGACCCTGGCCCTGCTCGCCGTCGAGCTCGTGCAGATCGCCGTCGGGCTCTACCAGGCGCGGAACGGCCTCCCCCCGCTCGCCGTGGGCGTGCACATGGTCCTCGCCGCGCTCACCGCTGCGGCGATGACCGTCGTGCTGCTGAAGCTCACGCGGCCGGTGGCGACGGATGCCTCGCCCGAGGCCGCGGACATGGCGGCGTCCGCACGCTGACCGTCGTGCGGGCCGGAGGACTCCGCCGCCACGTCGCCTCCCCTGTCAGGCGCCTTCCGTGTCCGCGGAGACCCGGTGGACGAGGCGCGCCAGCTCGACCCGGTTGGTCGTTCCCGTCTTGTCGAGCA
Organism: Agromyces molybdatiresistens; assembly: GCF_052748445.2. Taxonomy (NCBI): domain Bacteria; kingdom Bacillati; phylum Actinomycetota; class Actinomycetes; order Micrococcales; family Microbacteriaceae; genus Agromyces; species Agromyces molybdatiresistens. The sequence goes on from NZ_CM188258.1 coordinate 2,099,878, forward strand.
GATGCGACACGTGCGTGCTCACGGTCTTCTCGCTGATCATGAGCGTCCGCGCGATCTCGGAGTAGGTGCGACCGACGGCGATCAGCGCGAGGACCTCGCGTTCGCGCTCGGTGAGCTTCTCGAGCGGACCACCGGCGCTGCCCTCGACCGGCCGTGCCTCGTCGATCGGGATCCTCGCCCGGCGCGCGAGGTCGCGCAGCTCCGTCTCGATGGGCTTCGCGCCGAGCGGTCGGGCGAGTTCGAGGGCGCGCCGCAGCATCTCCACGCCGCTCCCACGCCGCCCAGCGCTGCCGAGCATCGCCTCGGCGCCTCGCCAGCGGGCGTAGGCCTCCTCCCACGCGAAGCCGCAGGTCGCCAGCAACTCGGCCGACGCGACCCAGGCGTCAGCCTCGTCGGCAGCGCCGCGGGCGCGTCGACGCTCGGCGTCGTAGAGCGCCTGCAGCGCGTCGAGCTGACCTGCCCATGCCGGCGTGAGCTGCCCCACGTCCTTGAGCACCCTCGGGAAACGATGCTCGAGCTCATCCATCCGCTCGAGCGGCTCGTGGGTGGACTCGTCGCGATCCCGCGCCTGCTCGATGAGATCCGCGAGCGCTCGAGCGGCGAGCGGCATGAGCCACTCGCACATCGTGGGCAGGCTCCCCGGCGCCGTCGCCCCGGTCATCGCGGCGTCGTACGCCGAGCCCGGATCGCCGGCGCCGAGGCGCACCTCGGCCCGGACCGCGTCGTACTCGAGCGCATGGAACGCCGACCCGTCGCTCATCAACTCATCCACCCGCAGCAGGTGACTCTCGGCATCGGACTGGCGCCCCTCGCGCACGGCGAGCAGTGCCGCGGCGAGACGGGCGTGGACGTCGACGAACGGCCCGGGGTCCGAGCCGAGCGCGACGCGCAACGCCTCCCGCGCCTCCCGCGGACGCCCGATCACGACCCAGTTCGACGCCTCGATCGCAGACAGCCACGCGCGGTATGCGTGCGGGCCGCCCGCCGTCTCGAGCACGCGCCGATGTTCGCGGATGTGGGCGACGCATTGCTCGGTCGCCCAGTCGAGCGTCGCGTTGTCCTGCCAGAGCACGGCGTGGATGTACGCGAACCAGTCACCTGAGACGAGTCCGGCCTCGACGGCTTCGTCCGCGATCCCGGCCACCCTCGACGAGTCGTCGGCGAAGACTGCATCCATCACCACGGCCGTCAGGGCGAACGCGAGTGCGCGCGGGTCCCCCGAGGCGCGCGCGATCCCGACCGCGCGGGCCGCATGATCCGACGCGCCGTCTTCCCCAGCCCACAGCTCGGCGTGCGCGAGCTCGGCGAGTGCGAGTGCGTGCACCGAGCTCGTCGGGTCCGCGTCGGCGAGGCGCTCAGCCGCACGCAGTTCCCCGAGATCGATGAACGACGCTCCCATCAGGAATCTGAGGTGGACCCGTCGCACGACGAGCTCGGCCGCGACGAGTGGTCGCAGCCGCGGATCGGTGAGCGCGATCAACGACTCGACCGCGTCGAGTTCCTCACGGATCGCGCCGACCTCGGCGGCGACGGCGCGGATCCGGTTCAGCAGAGACTCCACCGTCTCGGCATGACCCTCGACGCGTTCGCGGAGCTCCGCAGCGCGGGTCAGCAGCCGCAGCTGTTCCGCGTGTGCCGCCACGTCGCCCGCGGCCTCCGCCGCCGCGAGCGCCGCATCGAACGCTTCACGCTGCTGACCGGCGGCATACCGGTGGTCGGCGAGGGCGACGGCGATCTCGGGTCGGAGCGGTGCGCTGCCCGCGGTCGCGAGGATGTCGTCGGCGAAGCGCCGATGCCAGGCGCGTCGCTCGTCCTCATCGAGGGTCGACGCGAGCACCTCGGCCCCCAGAGGATGGTGGAACCAGAACGACCCGTCGTCGAGCCGGTCGAGGATGCCGGCGTCGAGCGCCTCCTCGAGCGAGGGTCGGACGGTCGCGGCATCCGTCGCGCCCCCGACGACGCGCGCGAGCTCGTCGGCGCGCATCGCGCGCCCGCCGATCGCCAGGACCTTGGCGAGCCGTCGGCTCGAATCGGACACGCGAAGCCAGGACAGATGGACCGCGGAGCTCAGGTCCGCCGGAAGCGAGCCCGGTATCCCGCGCGCTCCCGGGTCGAGTCCGGTCACCAGCAGCCGCGTGAAGTAGGGGTTGCCGCGCGTGTGGGCGTACACGTCGTCGATCAGCGTCTGGTGCGGCGGGCCGCCGAGCAGCGCCGCGATCTGCCCACCGGTCGCCGAACGATCGAGCGCCGCGAGGTGCAACTCCGAGGTCCGGGGCATCCTGCGGATGTCGGCGAGCCATCGCTGCAGCGGGTGGCCGAGACCGACCTCTCCGGCCCTCAGTGTCACGACGATCACGAGGCGACGCGAGGGCGGACCTGCGATCGCGTACATGAGCGTGTCGAGGGTGCTGCGGTCGGCCCACTGGACGTCGTCGATCATGAGGGCGACCGGACGCTCGCTGCAGCGTTCGTCGAGCCAGGCGTCGAATCGCACCACGAAGTCGCGCTCCCGCCCGTCGGTCGGCATGTCGAGTGCCGCCGCACGATCGGGATCCGACCGCAGCGCATCCCGGATCGGCAGGAACGGGATCGACATCGAGGCGAGCGGAAGACACGCACCGCTGAGGATCGTCCCCGATGACGCGCGGTCCGCGCACGCCCGTCGGACGAGGGCCGTCTTGCCGACGCCCGGGTCGCCCGAGACGACGAGGGTCTGCGCCTCCTCGCCCCAGGCCAGGTCGAGGAGTCCCTTCAGGATGTCGAGCTCCCGCTCGCGACCGATCAGCTGCGGCCCGGCGGTCGAGGCTGGCACGACCACCCGACCAGTCTGGCATCGGCCGACCCGAGAATCAGGACTTTCGTCGTCCATCTCAGGTGGTGCGACCGATTCCGCGCGGCCCGCTCCCGCGCATCGTCGTGGGTGCCGGCACGACGTCGGCACCATCCCGGAAGGAACCGCACCATGCGCACCAGCACCGCCCTCGCCACGTCGGCGCTCATCGCCTCGGCGTCCGCCCTGCTCACGGCCATCGCCGCCGCTCCTGCGGTCGCACGGCCGGAGCCCGCCCCGGAGCCGGCGATCAGCGTCATCGCCGGTCAGTCCGACGACCGCGCGTGCCCGCTCGAGCGGGTCGGCACCCAGTTCGTCCGCTGCGACGACCTCACCGGCGCCGGAGTCCCCGCCCCGTCCCACATCCCGGAACAGCGCTGACCTCGCGGTCGGCAGGCGCTCGGAGGCGAAGGGGTGGAGCCTCCGGGCGCGCTGCGCGCGCCGGGGGGACGCACGCGGCGCGGCGGCCTAGAACGGAAGCAGCGGGTCGATGCCGACCGCGAGGAAGAGCAGCGAGAGGTACACGATCGAGCCGTGGAACACGCGCATCGGCGAGACCTCCTGGCCGCGGATCGCGAGGTTGTAGAGGCGGTGGCACTCGGCCACGAACCAGACGCCCGTGACGACGGCGACACTCGAGTAGAGCAGCCCCATGCCCGCGACCGGGATGAGCAGCAGCGAGGCGGCGACCGTCGCGTACGCGTAGAGGATGACCTGCAGGCCGACCTGCGCGCGACCGCGGACGACGGCGAGCATGGGCACGCCGGCGGCGGCGTAGTCGTCCTTGTACTTCATCGACAGCGGCCAGTAGTGGGGCGGGGTCCAGAGGAAGATGATCAGGAACAGGATGAACGGCGCCCAGTCGAGGCTGCCGGTCACGGCCGCCCAGCCGATGAGGACCGGCATGCAGCCGGCGACGCCGCCCCAGACGATGTTCTGCGCGGTGCGGCGCTTGAGGATCAGGCTGTAGAAGACCACGTAGAGCAGGATCGCGAGCAGCGAGAGTGCCGCGGCGACCCAGTTCGCGAACACGCCCAGCCAGACGATCGAGGCGATGCCGAGCGCGTAGGCGAAGACGAGCGCCTCGCGGTCGGTGAGTTCGCCGGTGACGAGCGGCCGACCCTTCGTCCGCTTCATGACACGGTCGATGTCGCGGTCGATGTAGCAGTTGAAGGCGCCCGCGGAACCCGCGCTCATCGCCCCGCCGACGAGCGTGGCGATGAGGAGCCAGACGTCGGGCAGTCCGTTCGACGCGAGGATCATGGTCGGCGCCGTCACGACGAGGAGCAGCTCGATCACGCGGGGCTTGGTGAGGGCGAAGTAGGCGGCGACCTTCCGTCGCACGTTCGTCGTCCGTCGAACGTCACGGATGGTCGGCGCGGCCTGCATGAATCCCTCTTCCGGGCGCGCGCCGAGGTGGCGGGGCGCGCGCAACCCGTTCGATTCTAGGCCATACGGCGGACGCCGGACGGACGCGTCAAGCCCCGTCACAGAGTGAGGGCGACTCCATATACTGAAGCCAGCGCGCCCGGAGGCGCGGATTCGACGTGCAACTCCACCTGACGCATGACCGGATCGGTCCCGGGCTCCACCGCGCCGTCGCGTTTCCCCGGCGGGTCCGGGAGCTGAATGGAGAGGCTCCCCGACGCCGTCACGACCGGAAGGAACCCCAACCCGTGGCAACTCTGCACTGGGACCCCATCGACGATCGCGCGGTCGACACCACGCGCGTGCTCGCCGCCGACGCCGTGGAGAAGGTCGGCAACGGCCACCCCGGAACGGCGATGAGCCTCGCGCCCGTCGCGTACCTGCTCTTCCAGAAGGTGATGCGCCGCGACCCGGCCGACCACGACTGGCTGGGGCGTGACCGCTTCATCCTGTCGGCGGGCCACAGCTCGCTGACGCAGTACGTCCAGCTCTACCTCGCCGGCGACGGCCTCGAGCTGTCCGACCTGCAGGCGCTGCGCACGTGGGGCTCGAAGACCCCCGGCCACCCCGAGTACGGCCACACCGCCGGCGTCGAGATCACCACCGGACCGCTGGGCCAGGGCCTGGCTTCCGCGGTCGGCTTCGCGTACGCCTCGCGCTACGAGCGCGGCCTGTTCGACCCGGAGACCCCGGCGGGCGAGAGCCCGTTCGACCACCACGTGTACGTCATCGCGAGCGACGGCGACCTCGAGGAGGGCGTGACGAGCGAGGCCTCCTCGCTCGCCGGCCACCAGCAGCTCGGCAACCTCGTCGTGATCTACGACTCGAACCAGATCTCGATCGAGGACGACACCGACATCGCCTTCACCGAGGACGTCGCCAAGCGCTACGAGGCCTACGGATGGCACGTGCAGACCGTCGACTGGAAGAAGTCCGGCGAGTACGTCGAGGATGTCGCGGAGCTGCACGACGCGATCGAGGCCGCCAAGGCGGAGACCGGCAAGCCGTCGATCATCATCCTGAAGACGATCATCGGGTGGCCCGCCCCGAACAAGCAGAACACCGGCAAGATCCACGGCTCGGCGCTCGGCGCCGACGAGCTCGCCGCGACGAAGGAGATCCTCGGGTTCGACCCCGAGCGTCACTTCGCCGTGGCCGACGAGGTCATCGAGCACACCCGCGGAAACGCCCGCGACCGCGCGGCCGAGGCCAAGCAGGGCTGGGATGCCGCGTTCGAGGCGTGGGCCGCCGCGAACCCCGAGCGCAAGGCACTGCTCGACCGCCTCGAGGCCGGCGAGCTGCCGGACGGCCTGGAGGACGTGCTGCCCGTGTTCGAGGCCGGCAAGGACGTCTCGACGCGCGCCGCGTCCGGCAAGGTCATCAACGCGCTCGCGGCCGAGCTGCCCGAGCTGTGGGGCGGTTCCGCCGACCTCGCCGAGTCGAACCTGACCACGATCAACGGCGCGCCGTCGTTCGTCCCGGTCGAGCACTCGACCGAGGAGTTCCCCGGCAACCCGCAGGGCCGCGTGCTGCACTTCGGCATCCGCGAGCACGCGATGGGCGCGATCCTGAACGGCATCGTCCTGCACGGCCGGACCCGCGCGTTCGGTGGCACCTTCCTGATCTTCAGCGACTACATGCGGCCCGCGGTGCGCCTCGCGGCGCTCATGGGCATCCCGTCGATCTTCGTCTGGACGCACGACTCCGTCGCCCTCGGCGAGGACGGCCCGACGCACCAGCCGATCGAGCAGCTGTCCGCGCTCCGCGCCATCCCGAACCTCTCGGTGGTGCGCCCGGCCGACGCGAACGAGACCGCGTACGCGTGGCTCGAGATCCTGAAGCGCCGCGGCGGCCCCGCGGGCATCGCGCTGACGCGCCAGAACATCCCCGTGTTCGAGCGCGGCGAGGGCGCGGCATCCGGTGACACGCTCGCCTCGGCGTCGAACGTCGCCAGGGGTGCGTACGTGCTCGCGGAGGCGGCCTCCGGCGAACCGGAGGTCATCCTGATCGGCACGGGCTCCGAGGTGCAGGTCGCGCTCGCCGCACGCGAGGCGCTCGCCGCGGAGGGCGTGCAGGCGCGGGTCGTGTCCGCGCCGAGCCTGGAGTGGTTCGAGGAGCAGGATGCCGCGTACCGCGAGTCCGTGCTGCCGTCCTCGGTCACCGCGCGCGTCAGCGTCGAGGCGGGCCTCGCGCTCACCTGGTACCGGTACCTCGGCACGCGCGGCCGCGCCGTGTCCATCGAGCACTTCGGCGCCTCCGCCGACTACAAGACCCTGTTCCGCGAGTTCGGCATCACGTCGGAGCACGTCGTCGCCGCCGCGAAGGAATCGCTCGCCTCCGCCTGAGGCCGAGCACGAAGGAGACCACTCATGAGCACCAACACCCCCACCGCCGCCCTGTCGAAGGCCGGCGTCAGCATCTGGCTCGACGATCTCTCGCGCGAGCGCATCGCCTCGGGCGGCCTCGAGCGGCTCATCGCCGAGCGCGACGTCGTCGGCGTGACCACGAACCCGACGATCTTCGCCGGCGCGCTCGCGAACGGCGACGCCTACCGCGACCAGGTCGCAGCGCTCGCGACGGACGGCGCTGATGTCGACCGCGCCGTCTTCGAGATCACCACCGACGACGTGCGCGACGCCGCCGACCATTTCCGCCCGGTCTACGACCGCACCGACGGCTACGACGGCCGCGTGTCGATCGAGGTCTCCCCCGATCTCGCGAACGACACCGACGCGACCATCGCGGAGGCGCACCGCCTCTGGGAGAAGGTCGACCGGCCCAACGTCATGATCAAGATCCCCGCCACGAAGGCCGGCCTCCCGGCGATCACCGCCGCGATCGGCGCGGGCATCAGCGTGAACGTCACCCTGATCTTCAGCCTCGACCGGTACCGAGAGGTCATCGACGCGTACCTCGCGGGCCTGGAGCAGGCGAAGACCGCAGGCATCGACCTGTCGACGATCCACTCCGTCGCGTCGTTCTTCGTCTCTCGTGTCGACACCGAGATCGACAAGCGGCTCGAGGCGATCGGCTCGCCCGAGGCGCTCGCGCTGAAGAGCCGCGCCGGCGTCGCCAATGCGCGCCTCGCGTACGAGCTGTACCTGCAGCAGTTCGCCGCGCCCCGCGCGGTGGCGCTGCTCGACGCCGGTGCCAACCGTCAGCGTCCGCTCTGGGCGTCCACCGGCGTGAAGGACCCGGCCCTGCCCGACACCCTCTACGTGACCGAGCTCGTCGCGCACGGCGTCGTCAACACGATGCCCGAGAAGACCCTCGAGGCCACCTTCGACCACGGCGTGATCGAGGGCGACACGGTCACCGGCGCGTTCGCCGAGGCCGGCCGCGTCCTCGACGCGCTCGCGAAGGTCGGCGTCGACTACGACGACGTCACCGAGCTCCTCGAGCGCGAGGGCGTCGACAAGTTCGTCGTGTCCTGGAACGAGCTGCTCGACACCGTGCGCGGCGCCCTGGAGGCGGCTCGGTGAACGACCGCATCTCCGTGAGCGGCGCTGCGTTCGGCTGGGACGCGTGCGCGCCCGCCGAGCGCGGCCGGCCGGCCGTCGCCTCGACCCTGTCCGATCCGAGCGCCGACCTGCGGTCGCCGCGTGATGCCGTCGGCTGAGCCTGGAGCGCACATGCATCCGGTCGAGATCACGGCGACGCACAATCCGTTGCGTTCGCCCAAGGACTACCGCCTGAACCGGATCGCCGGCCCGTCGAGCCTCATCATCTTCGGCGTGACCGGCGACCTCTCCCGCAAGAAGCTCATGCCCGCGGTCTACGACCTCGCGAACCGGGGGCTGCTGCCGCCGGGCTTCGCGCTGGTGGGTTTCGCGCGGCGCGACTGGGAGGACCAGGACTTCGCCCGCGTCGTGCACGACTCGGTGAAGCAGTACGCCCGCACCGAGTTCCGCGAGGACGTGTGGAAGCAGCTCGCACGCGGCATCCGATTCGTGCAGGGGACCTTCGACGACGACGAGGCGTTCACGCGCCTGCGACGGACCGTCGAGGACCTCGACCGCGAGCGGGGCACGATGGGCAACCACGCGTTCTACCTGTCGATCCCCCCGAAGTCCTTCCCGCAGGTGACCGAGCAGCTCAAGCGCTCGGGCCTCACGGAGCAGAAGGGCGACCAGTGGCGTCGCGTCGTCATCGAGAAGCCGTTCGGGTCCGACCTGAAGACCGCGATCGAGCTGAACGACGTGGTGGCCTCGGTCTTCCCGCCCGACTCGGTGTTCCGCATCGATCACTACCTCGGCAAGGAGACGGTCCAGAACATCCTCGCTTTGCGGTTCGCCAACCAGCTCTACGAGCCCATCTGGAACGCCAACTTCGTCGACCACGTGCAGATCACGATGGCGGAGGACATCGGCGTCGGGGGCCGTGCCGGCTACTACGACGGCATCGGCGCGGCGCGGGACGTCATCCAGAACCACCTGCTGCAACTGCTCGCGCTCACCGCGATGGAGGAGCCGATCTCGTTCGACGCGGCCGACCTCCGCGCCGAGAAGGAGAAGATCCTGCGCGCGGTGCGCCTGCCGTCCGACCTGGCGACGGCGACCGCCCGGGGGCAGTACTCGGGCGGCTGGCAGGGCGGCGAGAAGGTGACCGGCTTCCTCGACGAGGACGGCATGAAGGCCGACTCGACGACCGAGACGTACGCCGCCATGAAGCTGCTCATCGGCACGCGCCGGTGGGCGGGGGTGCCGTTCTACCTGCGCGCGGGCAAGCGCCTCGGCCGACGCGTGACCGAGATCGCGGTCGTCTTCAAGCGGGCACCGCAGCAGGTCTTCGCCGACAGCCAGACCTCGCAGCTCGGCCAGAACGCGCTCGTGATCCGCGTGCAGCCCGACGAGGGCGTGACGATCCGCTTCGGTTCCAAGGTGCCGGGCGCCGGCATGCAGGTCCGCGACGTCACCATGGACTTCGGGTACGGCCACGCGTTCACCGAGGCCAGCCCCGAGGCGTACGAGCGGCTCATCCTCGATGTCCTGCTCGGCGACCCGCCCCTCTTCCCCCGACAGGAGGAGGTCGAGCTGTCCTGGAAGATCCTCGACCCCATCGAGGAGTTCTGGGCCACCCAGGGCCGGCCCGAGCAGTACAAGCCCGGTTCGTGGGGCCCGTCGTCGGCCGACGAGCTCCTCGCCCGCGACGGACGCACCTGGAGGCGGCCATGATCGTCGAACTGCCCGACACGACCACGAGCCAGGTCTCGAAGACGCTCGTCAAGATCCGCGAGGAGGGCGGCGTCGTCGCCCTCGGCCGCGTGCTCACGCTCGTCATCGCGACGACGCACGATGCCGAGGAGGAGGCGATCGAGGCCGCGAACGACGCGTCCCGCGAGCACCCGATGCGCGTCATCGTGGTCTCCACGGAGCACGAGGGCGACGCGGGCGTGAGCCGGCTCGACGCGGAGATCCGCGTCGGCGGCGACGCGGGCGCGAGCGAGGTCGTCATCCTCCGCGCGAGCGGCGACGCCGCGCAGGACGAGCAGGGCCTCGTCATGGGCCTGCTCCTGCCGGACGCCCCCGTCGTCACGTGGTGGCCGGGGGCCGCGCCCGAGATCCCCGGCGACTCGCCGCTCGGCCGGATCGCCCAGCGCCGCATCACGGACGCCTCGGCGCAGCCCGACCCGCAGGCCGCGCTCGACGCGCTCGCACGCAGCTACCGGCCCGGCGACGCCGACTTCGCGTGGACCCGGCTCACGCTCTGGCGGGCGCAGCTGGCCGCGGTGCTCGACCAGCCGCCCTATGAGGCGGTGCAGACCGTGCAGGTCACCGGCTCGATCGACTCGCCGTCGACGACCCTGCTCGCCGCGTGGCTGTCGATGCAGCTCGGCGCGTCGACGAACTGCGCGCTCACCGGACTGGAGCACGGCTCGCACGGCATCCGCGGCGTGTACCTCGGCCGATCGACCGGCACCATCGAGCTCGTCCGCGACGTGCCCGGGGTCGCGACGCTCCGCCAGCCCGGCCAGCCGGTGCACGACGTCGCACTCCCCCGTCGGAGCCTTCGCGACTGCCTCGCCGACGAACTGCGGCGCCTCGATCCCGACGAACTGTACGGTGAGGTGATCACGCGGGGAGTCGGTCTGCTCCCCGACCATCGGACCCCCGACCGCGAAGGAGCGACCGCATGACGAACGAGCGACGCGTACTCGTCCACCCCGACAAGGACACCCTCGCCGGGGCGGTCGCCGCTCGCTTCGTCACCAAGGTGCTCGACCTCCTCGACGTGCAGGAGACCATCCACGTCGTGCTCACCGGCGGATCGATGGGCGCGGCCGTGCTCGACGCCGTCCGCGAGTCGCCCGCGCGGAAGTCGGTCGACTGGCAGCGCGTGCATTTCTGGTGGGGCGATGAGCGTTGGGTGCCCGAGGGACACGAGGACCGGAACGACCGGCAGTCGCGGGAGGCGCTCCTGGACGCACTCGGCCTGCCCGAGGCGCACGTCCATCCGTTCCCGGCCTCCGACGCCGGGCTCTCGTTGGACGAGGCCGCCGACGCGTACGCGACCGAGCTCGCGGCGCACGGCGCGGAGGGGCTCCCGCACCCGGTCTTCGACATCGTGTTCCTCGGCGTCGGACCCGACGGTCACATCGCCTCGCTGTTCCCGCACCGCTCCGGCATCCAGGTCGTGGACCGGTCCGTCATCCCGGTCCGCGAGTCGCCGAAGCCGCCGCCCGAGCGCCTCAGCCTCACCCGCCCGGTCATCAACGCGGCGCAGCGGGTCTGGCTCGTGCTCGCCGGCGCCGACAAGGCGTCGGCACTGGGCCTCGCGCTGGCCGGCGCGAGCCGCGACGAAGTGCCCGTCGCGGGTATCAAGGGTCGTCGACGGACGGTGTTCTTCGTCGACCAGGACGCCGCAGCGGAAGTGCCCGACGCCCTCATCGCGCGCGATTACTGAGCCGCAACCGCTCCACCGGCGCGACGGCGCCGCAACGACGAAGGGCCGCCCGATCGGGCGGCCCTTCGTTCGTCTCGCGTGGATCAGTCGTCGGCGGCGGCGGTGCCGCGGCGTGCGCGAAGCTGCTGCAGCGCCTCCTCGAGGAGCGCGGCGGCCTCCTCCTCGCTGCGACGCTCCTTCACGTACGCGAGGTGGGTCTTGTACGGCTCGAGCTTCGCCACGGCAGGCGGGTTGTCCTTGTCGCGACCCGCCGGGAGCCCGGTCGAGGGGCTGTCGATCACATCCGGGATCTCCTCCTCGGGCACGTTCGCCGCGAAGTGGCGGACGGTCTCGTTGCCCTGGGCGTCCCAGTAGCTGACGGCGATGCGCTCGGCGTGGAAGCCCCGGTCCTGCTCGCCCATCGGTCCCGAACCGACCCGCGAACCGCGGATCGCGCTGTTTCCAGAAACCACGTCTCCTCCGTCAGATTCCGGCGTCGAACTTCGTGATGAGTCCGAGCACGACGATGCACGTCACCCACACGAGTCCGAGGATGATCGTGATGCGGTTCAGGTTGCGCTCCGCGACCCCGGACGCACCGAGGTTCGAGGTGACGCCGCCGCCGAACATGTCGGACAGCCCGCCGCCGCGGCCCTTGTGCAGCAGGATCAGGAGCGTGAGCAGGATGCTCGTGAGGCCGAGCAGCACCTGCAGGACGACCTGGAGAATCTCCACGGTGAAACCTTTCCGGGCATGACCGGGGTTGTCGATGCCGCCTGTCGAGTATAGCCGCAGCGTCGTCCGGCCGACGCCCGCTGGGGCGCGGCCGGACGGCGCGGCGGTGGTGTCGGCTGCCTGTCGGTCAGGCTCCGACGTGCTTCTTGAAGCGGACGATGCTCGAGAACTCGTCGAGGTCCAGGCTCGCACCGCCGACGAGCGCACCGTCGACGTCGGGCTCGCGCATGAATGCGGCGATGTTCGCCGCCTTCACCGAACCGCCGTAGAGGATCCGCGTCGACGCGGCGAGCTCGGTGCCCACGACCTCGGCCAGCACGGCGCGGAGCGCCGCGGCGACCTGCTGCGCCTGCTCGGGCGTGGCCGCCTGACCCGACCCGATCGCCCAGACCGGCTCGTACGCGACGACCAGCCCCTTGGACACGTCCACGCCCTCCAGAGCGGCGCGGAGCTGCGCGACCGGCACGGCGCTCGCGCCGTGCTGCTCCAGATCCTCCGCGGTCTCCCCGACGCACAGCACCGGGACCAGCCCGTGGCGGTGCGCCGCGACGACCTTCGCGTGAACGACGTCGTCGGTCTCGGCGTGCAGGGTGCGACGCTCCGAGTGCCCGATGATGACGTAGGCGCAGTCGAGCTTCGACAGGAACGCGCCCGAGACCTCGCCGGTGTAGGCCCCCGAGTCGTGCTGCGACAGGTCCTGCGCGCCGTACTTCACCGGCAGGTCGTCGGCCGACACGAGCGTCTGCACCGAGCGCAGGTCGGTGAACGGCGGGAACACCGCGACCTCGGCGTCGGCGAAGTCGTGCTTCGCGTCGGAGAGGTTCCATGCGAGCTTCTGCACGAAGGCGATGGCCTGCAGGTGGTCGAGGTTCATCTTCCAGTTGCCCGCGATGAACGGGGTGCGGGTCACTGCCATCCGAGGACCTCCAGTCCGGGGAGTTTCTTGCCTTCGAGGAATTCCAGGCTCGCGCCGCCGCCCGTCGAGATGTGCCCGAACGCGGACTCTTCGAAGCCGAGCTGGCGCACCGCGGCTGCCGAGTCGCCGCCGCCGACGACGCTGAGCCCGTCGACCTCGGTGAGGGCGGATGCCACGGTGCGCGTGCCGTCGGCGAACGGCGCGAGTTCGAACACGCCCATCGGGCCGTTCCAGAACACGGTCTTCGCAGCGCGGACGCGGTCGGCGAACGCGGCGGCCGTGTCGGGGCCGATGTCGAGGCCGAGGCCGGAGGCCCCGAACGGGGTCTGTTCGATCGCGTCCGCCGCCGTGACCTGGTGTTCGGCGTCCGCCGAGAACGACGCCGCGACGACCACGTCGGTGGGCAGCACGATGTCGACGCCCCGCTCCGCGGCATCCGCGAGGTAGCCCTTCACGGTGTCGATCTGGTCGGCCTCGAGGAGGCTCGAGCCCACCTTGTGCCCCTGCGCGGCGAGGAACGTGAACAGCATGCCGCCGCCGACGAGCAGCGCATCGACCCGCGGGAGGAGGTGCTCGATGACGCCGAGCTTGTCCGACACCTTCGAGCCGCCGAGCACCACCACGTAGGGGCGCTCGGGCTTCTCGGTGAGGCGGTCGAGGACGTCGAGCTCGTTCGCGATCAGGAGGCCGGCGGCGCTCGGGCGCAACTGCTCGAGTTCGTAGACGCTCGCCTGCTTGCGGTGGACGACGCCGAAGCCGTCGGAGACGACCGAGTCGGCGAACTCCGCCAACTGGCCCGCGAATGCGGTCCGCTCGGCCTCGTTCTTGCTCGTCTCGCCGGGGTTGAAGCGGAGGTTCTCGAGCACGAGGACCTCGCCGTCGCCGAGTGCGGCGACCTTGGCCGCGGCATCCTCACCGACCGTGTCGGCCGCGAAGGCGACCGGGGCGTCGAGCAGTTCGCCGAGGCGCGCAGCCACCGGCTCGAGGCTGTACTTCGGGTCGGGCGCGCCCTCGGGGCGGCCCAGGTGGGAGATCACGATCACCTTGGCACCCTGTTCGACGAGCGCGGTGAGCGTGGGGACCGACGCGCGCACGCGTCCGTCGTCCGTGATGACCCCGTCCTTCAGGGGGACGTTGAGGTCGCAGCGGACGACGACTCGCGTGCCGGCGAGCGGACCCAGGGAATCGATGGTTCGCAGGGTCACGTCGTCGCGCCTCAGAGCCGCTCGGCCACGTACTCGGTGAGGTCGACGAGCCGGTTCGAGTAGCCCCACTCGTTGTCGTACCACGCCGACAGCTTGACCTGGTCGCCGATCACGCGCGTGAGCCCGGCGTCGAAGATCGACGAGTGCGGGTCGGTCGTGATGTCGCTCGAGACGATCGGGTCCTCGGTGTACTTGAGGATGCCCTTCATGGGCCCCTCGGCGGCCTTCTTGTACGCGGCCTTCACCTCGTCGACCGTCACGGGGCGCGAGGCGGTGACCGTGAGGTCGGTGATCGAGCCGGTGGGGACGGGCACGCGCAGTGCGAAGCCGTCGAGCTTGCCGACGAGCTCGGGCAGGACGAGGCCGATCGCCTTGGCCGCACCGGTCGAGGTCGGCACGATGTTGATCGCCGCGGCGCGGGCGCGGCGGAGGTCCTTGTGCGGGCCGTCCTGGAGGTTCTGGTCCGCCGTGTAGGCGTGGACCGTCGTCATCAGGCCGCGCTCGATGCCGAACTCGTCGTTGAACACCTTGGCGAGCGGAGCGAGGCAGTTCGTGGTGCACGACGCGTTGGAGATGATGTGGTGCGACGCGGCGTCGTACGAGTCCTCGTTGACGCCCATCACGAACGTGGCGTCCTCGTCGGTGGCGGGCGCCGAGATGAGCACCTTCTTCGCGCCGGCGTCGAGGTGCTTCCTCGCATCCGCGGCCTTGGTGAAGAAACCGGTCGACTCGATGACGATGTCGACGCCGAGATCGCCCCACGGCAGGTTCGCGGGGTCGCGCTCGGCGAACGCCCGGATCGACTTGCCGTCGACGATGAGGTGCTCGTCGTCGTACTCGACCGACGCGTCGAGACGACCCGTGATCGAGTCGTACTTCAGCAGGTGCGCGAGGGTCTTGTTGTCGGTGAGGTCGTTGACGGCGACGATCTCGAGGTCGGCGCCCTGGGCCAGGGCGGCTCGGAAGTAGTTGCGGCCGATACGGCCGAAGCCGTTGATGCCGATCTTTACAGACACAGGAAATCTCCCCTGTTGTGAGGGCGCGAGCGCGCTTTCGAGGTGGATCTGACCGGACGGCGGTGTCCCCGGACAGTGCCCGGGGACACCGTCCGCTATGACAGTAGCAGCAGGCCTGAGGTCTTCTCAGTGGCCGCCTGGAGGCGCTGCTGGACGTTCTCCCAGCTCACGATGTTCCAGAACGCCTTCACGTAATCGGCGCGGACGTTCCTGTAGTCCAGGTAGTACGCGTGCTCCCAGACGTCGAGCATCAGGAGCGGCACGATCCCGGCCGGGAGGTTCGCCTGCTGGTCGAAGAACTGGACGATGATCAGGCGCTGACCGATCGAGTCCCACGCGAGCACGGCCCAGCCGGAGCCCTGCACGCCGAGGGCGGTCGCGGTGAAGTGCGCCTGGAACTTCTCGAACGAGCCGAAGTGGTCGTCGATCGCCGAGGCGAGCTCGCCCGTCGGCTTGTCGCCGCCGTCGGGCGACATGTTCGTCCAGAAGATCGAGTGGTTGACGTGTCCGCCGAGGTTGAACGCGAGGTCCTTCTCGAGCTTGTTCACGTTGGCCAGGTTGTCGGAGTCGCGCGCCTCGGCGAGCTGCGCGAGCGCCGTGTTCGCCCCCGTCACGTAGGCCTGGTGGTGCTTCGAGTGGTGCAACTCCATGATCGTGCCGCTGATCGACGGCTCGAGCGCCGAGTAGTCGTACGCGAGGTCAGGGAGGATGTAGTCAGCCATTGCTTCTCCTTGTCAGCAGCCGGGTGAACCGGACGTCTGCCCGGTGACCGCGGCGTTCTCGATCCTATGCCCGGGGCCGGGCCGTATGACGGGGGTTGACGGGGTTCTCGCGCCGTTCGGGCGTCGTTCAGACGTCGTCGAGGTCGGCCGGGAGGTTCGCTTCCGTGCCGGGGACGCCGAGTTCGACGGCGCGCTTGTCGGCCATCGCGAGCAGTCGGCGGATGCGTCCGGCGACCGCATCCTTCGTCAGCGGCGGGTCGGCGTGGTGGCCGAGCTCGTCGAGGCTCGCGTCGCGGTGGGCGAGCCGCAGTTCGCCGGCGTACTTCAGGTGGTCGGGGATCTCGTCGCCGAGGATCTCCATGGCGCGCTCGACCCGCGCGCACGCGGCCACCGCGGCCTGCGCGGAGCGGCGGAGGTTGGCGTCGTCGAAGTTGACGAGCCGGTTCGCGGTCGCGCGCACCTCGCGGCGCTGCCGGAGCTCCTCCCAGTTCCGGACGGTCTCGTCGGCGCCCATGAGCGCGAGCATCGTGCTGATCGCCTCGCCGTCGCGGATGACGACCCGGTGCACGCCGCGGACCTCGCGGGCCTTGGCCGACACGCCCAGTCGGCCCGCCGCGCCGACGAGCGCCATCGCTGTCTCGCCGCCGGGGCAGGTCACCTCGAGCGCCGCCGATCGGCCCGGGTCGGTCAGGCTGCCGTGGGCGAGGAACGCCCCGCGCCAGACGGCGGCCACCTCGTCCCGGGAGCCGGTCGTGAGCTTGTTCGGGAGCCCGCGGACCGGGCGGCGCCGCGCATCGAGGAGCCCGGTCTGGCGTGCGAGCGTCTCGCCCCCGTCGAGCACGCGCACCAGGTACTGGTTGGTGCGCCGCAGGCCGGATGCGGAGATCACGGACACGTCGGGGCGCACGCCGTACAGCTCCCCCAGGTCACGCGTGACCCGGCGTGCGATCGAGGGGGCGTCGAGCTCGGCCTCGATCGCGATCCGGCCCGAGATGATGTGGAGTCCCCCGGCGAATCGGAGCACGGAGGCCAGCTCCGCGGCACGGACCGAGGTCCGTGCCACCTCGACCTTCGCCAGCTCCTCTTTCACCTCAGCGGTCAGGGCCACGTGGTCGTCCTCTCTGTCGTGCGGTGGCGCCGTCGGCGCCGGTTCATTCCCGTCCGAGATCGCGGTGCTTGATGCTCACCGCGAGTCCGGGGATCGATCTCAGGCGAGCGGCGAGCTCGCGGACCAGGGCGACGGAGCGGTGCTTGCCGCCCGTGCAGCCGAGCGCGATGGTCGCGTGCCGCTTGTTCTCGCGCTGGTAGCCCTCGAGTACCGGCCGCAGCGCCGCGACGTAGGCATCGAGGAACTCGCGTGCTCCCGGCTGCTCGAGCACGTAGTCGGAGACCTCGGCGTCCTCGCCGGTGTGCGCGCGGAGCGCCGGCTCCCAGAACGGGTTCGGGAGGAATCGCGCATCGACGACCATGTCGGCGTCGGGCGGCAGTCCGTACTTGAACCCGAAGCTCTGCACCGTGACGCGCAGGCCCGCGCGATCGGCCTCGGCGAAGGTGTCGGTCACCAGCGTCGCGAGCTGGTGGATGTTGAGGTCGGAGCTGTCGACGATGATGTCGCTCGACTCCCGCACCTCGGCGAGACGACGGCGCTCCGCGGTGATCCCGTCGAGCAGGGTCCCGTCGCGCTGCAGCGGATGCGGCCGGCGCACCGACTCGAAGCGGCGCACCAGCACCGCGTCGTTGGCATCGAGGAAGACGACGCGGACGTCGACCTTGTCGCGGAGCGACTCCACCATCTCCTGCAGCTCGGAGAAGAAGGTGCCCCCGCGGATGTCGACCACGGCCGCGATCCGCGGCAGAGACGCACCGGCGCGCTGGGCGAGCTCGACGAGTGGTCGCAGCATCTGCGGAGGGAGGTTGTCGACGACGTACCAGCCCAGGTCCTCGAGCGCGTCTGCGACGGTGGAGCGCCCCGCCCCCGACATCCCGGTGACGATGAGCATCTCCTGGCGATCGCCGTCGGTCATCTCGCTCGGCGCTCCCTTCCTGCTTCCCCCGGTGGTCCAGCCTAGTCTGCGGCGGCGCGGCTCGTTCCCTCCAGGTGGGTGCGGATGGCCGACGCGAGGGCGGGGCCGATACCGGGCACCTCGGCGATGGCGGCCTCGTCGGCCTGACGGAGTCGCGCGACCGAACCGAAGTGCTTGAGCAGGGCCTTGACGCGCGCCGGACCGAGGCCGGGCACCTCGGACAGGATCGTCGTGATGTCGCGCTTGCGACGCTGCCGCTGGTGGGTGATGGCGAATCGGTGCGCCTCGTCGCGGACGCGCTGGAACAGGAACAGCGCGTCGCTGTTGCGCGGCAGGATCACGGGGAAGTCCGAGTCGGGAGTCCAGATCTCCTCGAGCCGCTTCGCGATGCCGCAGAGGTAGACGCCCTCGACACCGGACTCCCGCAGTGCCCGCTCGGCCGCGGCGACCTGCGGTCGGCCGCCGTCGACCACGAGCAGGTTCGGCCGATACGCGAACTTCGCACGACGCGAGGGTGCGACGACCTCGCCCCCGGACCCGGCCGCGGAATCCACCGTGGCGTGCTCGGCGTCGCCGTCCCTGGCCGAGGCGGGCGCGGCATCCGCCTCATCGTCGCTGTTCGCGGTCGACCCGAGGTACGCCAGCCGGCGAGTGAGCACCTGGTGGATGGAGTCCGTGTCGTCGGTCGTGCTCGGGATCGTGAACCGCCGGTACTCGTCCTTCCGCGGCAGTCCGTCCTCGAAGACGACCATCGAGGCGACGACGTTGGTGCCGCTCAGGTGCGACACGTCGAAGCACTCGATCCGGAGCGGGGCGTCGGCCATCCCGAGTGCCTCCTGGATGTCCTCGAGGGCGCGCGAGCGCGCCGTGAAGTCGGCGCTGCGCCGGGTCTTGTAGAGGACGAGCGTCTGCCGCGCGTTCTGCGTCGCCGTCTCGAGCAGCGCCGCCTTGTCGCCGCGCCGCGCGGCGCGGAGCCGCACCTTCCGGCCGCCGAGCGCCGCGAGCCAGCCCTCGAGCGCTTCGGCGTCGTCGGGCAGGGCCGGTACGACGACCTCGGCCGGCGGGCGGATGTCGTCGCCGTATGCGTTCTGGACGACCGAGTCGACGAGGTCGCCGAGCGACATGTCGAGCTCGGTGTCGACGGTCCACGATCGAACCCCGCGGATCCGGCCGCCGCGCACGATGAAGAGGTGCACGGCCGCCGCCAGCTCGTCGTGGTCGACGCCGAAGACGTCCACGTCCACGTGGTCGCGGAGCACCACCGCGCTCTTCTCGAAGAACGACTCGGCGGCCTGGAGTTCATCGCGCCGGCGCGCGGCGGTCTCGTAGTCCTGCACCGCCGCGGCCGCGCGCATCTGCTGCGTGAGGTCGGTGATGATGCGGCGGTCCTGGTTCTGCATGAACGCGACGAACCGGTCGACGTTCGCCCGGTGCTCGGCCATCGTGACCCGGCCCGAGCACGGCCCGAAGCATCGCCCGATCTGGCCGGCGAAGCAGGGCTTGCCGGTCTGGATCGCCCGCTTGTAGTCGGAGTCCTTGCAGGTGCGGATCGGGAAGAGCTTCAAGAGCAGGTCGAGCGTCTCGTTCACCGCCCACACCTTCGGGTACGGGCCGAAGTACTTCGCGCCGGGGATGCCGCGCCGGCGCGTCACGATGGCGCGCGGCGCCTCGTCGGCCAACGTGACCGCGAGGTACGGGTACGACTTGTCGTCGCGGTACTTCACGTTGAAGGGCGGATCGAACTCCTTGATCCACGTGTACTCGAGCTGCAGCGCCTCGATGTCGTTGGCGACGACCGTCCACTCGACGGAGGCGGCAGTCGTGACCATCCGGCGCGTGCGCTCGTGCAGCGTGTGCAGCGGGGCGAAGTAGTTCGACAGCCGCGCACGGAGATTCATCGCCTTGCCGACGTAGAGCACGCGCCGGTCGGCGTCGCGGAACCGGTAGACGCCAGGATCGGTCGGGATCTCCCCCGGCCGCGGACGGTACGGGACGGTGTTCGCCATGCTCAGCTGGCGGCGACCGCCGGGCCGGCGGCGGCCTCGAAGATCTCGCGCAGGAAGTACCCCGTGTGGCTCTCGTGCACCTCGGCGACCTGCTCGGGGGTGCCTGTGGCGACGACCTGGCCGCCGCCCGAACCGCCCTCGGGACCCAGGTCGATGATCCAGTCCGCCGACTTGATGACGTCGAGGCTGTGTTCGATCACGATCACGGTGTTGCCCTTGTCGACGAGCTTGCCGAGCACCTTCAGCAGCTTCCGCACGTCCTCGAAGTGCAGGCCGGTCGTCGGCTCGTCGAGCACGTACACGCTCCTCCCGTTCGAGCGCCGCTGCAGTTCGGTCGCGAGCTTCACGCGCTGCGCCTCGCCGCCGGAGAGGGTGGTCGCACTCTGGCCGAGCTGGACGTACCCGAGGCCGACGTCGACGAGGGTCTTGAGGTAGCGGTGGATCGCGGAGATCGGCTCGAAGAACTCCGCCGCCTCGCTGATGGGCATCTCGAGCACCTCGGCGATGTTCTTGCCCTTGTAGTGCACCTGCAGCGTCTCGCGGTTGTAGCGCTGCCCGCCGCACACCTCGCACGCCACGTAGACGTCGGGCAGGAAGTTCATCTCGATCTTGATCGTGCCGTCGCCGGAGCACGCCTCGCAGCGACCGCCCTTGACGTTGAAGCTGAACCGGCCCGGCAGGTACCCGCGGGCCTTCGCCTCCGCCGTCTCGGAGAAGAGCGTGCGGATGCGGTCGAACACGCCGGTGTACGTCGCCGGGTTGGACCGTGGCGTGCGCCCGATCGGCGCCTGGTCGACGTGGACCACCTTGTCGAGGTGGTCGAGCCCCGCCACGCGGCGGTGCTTGCCCGGCACCTTGCGCGCCCCGTTCAGCCGGTTGGCGAGCACCCGGTACAGGATGTCGTTCACGAGCGAGGACTTGCCCGACCCGCTCACGCCGGTGACGGCGGTGAACGTGCCGAGCGGGAACTCGACGTCGACCCCGCGCAGGTTGTTCGCCTGGGCGCCCTCGACGCGGATCACCCGCTCGGCGTCGACCGGCCGCCTGGTGGCCGGGATCGCGATCTCGCGCCGACCGGCGAGGTAGTCGCCCGTCAGCGACTCGGTGTTCTTCATCAGGTCGGCGTAGCTGCCGCTGTGCACGACCGTGCCGCCGTGCACGCCGGCGCCCGGCCCGATGTCGACGATCCAGTCCGCCGTCCGGATCGTGTCCTCGTCGTGCTCGACGACGATGAGCGTGTTGCCGAGGTCGCGGAGCGCGACGAGCGTGTCGATGAGCCGGCGGTTGTCGCGCTGGTGCAGGCCGATGCTCGGCTCGTCGAGCACGTAGAGCACGCCGGTCAGGCCCGACCCGATCTGCGTCGCGAGGCGGATGCGCTGCGCCTCGCCGCCCGAGAGCGTGCCCGCCGCGCGCGCGAGGTCCAGGTAGCTGAGCCCGACGCGGATGAGGAAGTCGAGCCGGAGCTTGATCTCGCGCAGCACCTGCGCGGCGATGGCCTGCTCGCGATCGGTGAGCTCGAGCCGGTCCATGAAGGAGCGCGCGTCGGTGAGGCTCAGCCGGCAGACGTCGGCGATCGACGCGTCGTGGATGAGGACGGCGAGCACCTCGGGCTTCAGCCGGTCGCCGCTGCAGACCGGGCACGGGATCTCGCGGAGGTACTCGGCCCATCGCGCGCGCTGCACGTCGGTCTCGGCCTGGAGGTACTGCCGCTCGATGTAGGGCACGACGCCCTCGAAGCCGGAGGTGTAGCTCATCTCGCGCCCGTAGCGGTTGCGCCACCGGACGCGCACCTCGAAGTTGTCGCCGCGCAGCACCGCATGGCGGGCGTCGACGTCGAGCTCCTCCCACGGGGTGTCGAGCGAGAACCCGAGGTCGCGCGCGAGCCCGTCGAGGAGCTTCTCGTAGTAGTTGTAGAGGCTCTTGCCCTGCGAGGTCCAGGGCAGGATGACGCCCTCGGCGATGCTCATCGCCGGGTCGCCGAGCAGCAGCTCCTCATCGACCGACATGCGCGTGCCGAGCCCCGAGCACTCGGGGCACGCGCCGAACGGCGCGTTGAACGAGAAGGTCCGCGGCTCGATCTCGGTGAGCGCGATCGGGTGCTGGTTCGGGCAGCTCAGCTTCTCGGAGAAGGTCTGCCATGCGGCATCCCCCTCGCGGTCGACGTAGTTGACCTGCACGACGCCGTCGGTCAGGCGGAGGGCGGTCTCGAGCGAGTCGGTCAGCCGGCCGAGGATGTCGTCGGATGCCACGAGCCGGTCGATCACGACCGAGATGTCGTGCTTGACCTGCTTCTTCAGCTTGGGCGCGTCATCGAGGCGGATGAGCTCGCCGTCGACCACGGCACGCGAGTAGCCCTGCCCGGAGAGCTCGCGGAACAGGTCGACGAACTCGCCCTTCTTCTGCGAGACGACGGGGCTGAGCACCTGGAACCGCGTGCCCGCCTCCAGTTCCATCAGTCGGTCGGCGATCTGCTGGACCGTCTGCCGCTGGATCCGCTCGCCGCACACCGGGCAGTGCGGCACGCCGATGCGCGCCCAGAGGAGGCGCATGTAGTCGTAGATCTCGGTGATCGTGCCGACGGTCGAGCGCGGATTGCGGTTCGTCGACTTCTGGTCGATCGAGACCGCGGGGCTCAGCCCCTCGATGAAGTCGACGTCGGGTCGGTCGACCTGCCCGAGGAACTGCCGGGCGTACGCCGAGAGGGACTCGACGTAGCGGCGCTGCCCCTCGGCGAAGATCGTGTCGAACGCGAGCGAGGACTTGCCCGAGCCGGAGAGGCCCGTGAAGACCACCATCGCATCGCGCGGGATCTCGACATCGACGTCGCGCAGGTTGTGGACGCGTGCCCCGCGGACACTCAGGCGCGAATGGGCATCGAGGCGTGAAACTGGCACCCTACGAGTCTACGAACGGCCTCCGACACTCCTCCCGCGATCGCACCTGCCGAGAGCGAACACACGTTCGATTCCCAGTCGGATGCCTCGCGGCTCGCGTCGTCGTCAGCCCAGGTGGCCCGCCTTCTCCATCTGCCGCAGCTCGCGCTTGAGCTCGGACACCTCGTCGCGCAGGCGCGCGGCGAGCTCGAACTTCAGTTCGCCCGCGGCCTCGAGCATCTGGTCGTTGAGGTCGCGGATCAGTTCCTCGAGGTCGTTCGCGCCGGCCGCCGCGATGCCGTCGCGCTTCATCGGGACCGGCGAGGTCTTCCGGCCCTCGCGGCCGGCGAGGAGCCGCGCCGTGTCGGCCTCCTCGCGAGCCAGCACGTCGGTGATGTCGGCGATCCGCTTCCGGAGCGGCGTGGGATCGATGCCGTTCACCCGGTTGTACTCGAGCTGCCTGTCGCGACGCCGGTTCGTCTCCTCGATCGCGAGCTGCATGGAGTCGGTCATCACGTCGGCGTACATGTGGACCTGCCCGGAGACGTTGCGGGCGGCGCGACCGATGGTCTGGATCAGCGACGTCGAGGAGCGCAGGAACCCCTCCTTGTCGGCGTCGAGGATCGCCACGAGCGACACCTCGGGCAGGTCGAGGCCCTCGCGCAGCAGGTTGATGCCGACGAGGACGTCGTAGACGCCGGCTCTGAGCTCCGTCAGGAGTTCGACGCGCCGCAGCGTGTCGACGTCGGAGTGCAGGTACCGCACCCGCACGCCGGCCTCGGTGAGGAAATCGGTGAGCTCCTCCGCCATCCGCTTCGTGAGGGTCGTGACGAGCACGCGCTCGTCGCGCTCGGCGCGCGCGCGGATCTCCTCGAGGAGGTCGTCGATCTGGCCCTTCGTGGGCTTCACGACGATCTCGGGATCGACGAGACCGGTCGGGCGGATGATCTGCTCGACCACGCCGTCGGCGATGCCCATCTCGTACCTGCCCGGCGTCGCGGAGAGGTACACCGTCTGTCCGACGCGGTCCTTGAACTCGTCCCACTTGAGCGGCCGGTTGTCGAGCGCGCTCGGCAGGCGGAAGCCGTGCTCGACGAGCGTGCGCTTGCGGGAGGCGTCGCCCTCGTACATCGCGCCGATCTGCGGAACCGTGACGTGCGACTCGTCGATCACGACGAGGTAGTCGTCGGGGAAGTAGTCGAGGAGGCAGTGCGGCGCCTCGCCCGGCGCGCGACCGTCGATGTGGCGCGAGTAGTTCTCGATGCCCGAGCAGAAGCCGATCTGCTCCATCATCTCGAGGTCGAAGGTCGTGCGCATGCGCAGCCGCTGGGCCTCGAGCAGCTTGCCCTCTCGCTCGAGCTCCCGCAGCCGCTCGTCGAGCTCGTCGCGGATCGTGCCGATCGCGCGTTGCATCACGTCGACGCTCGCGACGTAGTGCGAGGCCGGGAACACGGGCACAACATCGAGCTTGGCCACGACCGTGCCGGTCAGCGGGTGCAGGCTGTGCAGCGCCTCGATCTCGTCGCCGAACATCTCGATCCGGATCGCGTGCTCCTCGTAGACCGGGATGATCTCGATCGTGTCGCCCCGCACCCGGAAGGTGCCCCGCGAGAAGTCGACGTCGTTGCGCTGGTACTGCATCGACACGAACTTGCGGATCAGCCAGTCGCGGTCGACGCGCTGGCCGACCTGGAGCGGCATCATCGCGCTGAGGTACTCCTCGGGCGTGCCCAGGCCGTAGATGCACGAGACCGTGGAGACCACGACGACGTCGCGCCGGCTGAGCAGCGAGTTGGTCGTCGAGTGCCGCAACCGCTCGACCTCGGCGTTGATCGAGGAGTCCTTCTCGATGAAGGTGTCGGTCTGCGGGACGTACGCCTCGGGCTGGTAGTAGTCGTAGTACGACACGAAGTACTCGACCGCGTTGTTCGGCATGAGCTCGCGGAACTCGTTCGCGAGCTGGGCGGCGAGGGTCTTGTTGTGCGCGAGGACGAGCGTGGGCCGCTGGACCTGTTCGATGAGCCAGGCCGTCGTCGCGGACTTGCCGGTGCCGGTCGCGCCGAGCAGCACCACGTCGGTCTCGCCGGCGTTGATGCGGGCCGCCAGATCGGCGATCGCCTGCGGCTGGTCGCCGCTCGGGGCGTACTCGCTGACGACCTCGAATGGGCGCACGGAACGGGTCGACTGCATGGATTCGAGTCTAGGTCGGCCCACCGACACGCCCGCCGGGTACGCCGAGGGCGTACTCGCGCCATCCGTCGGAGCCGGGAGGCCGTGCGGCCGCGCGCCGTCCGGTCAGGCGCGCTTCGCCTTCCGCGCGCGCTCGATGTCGACCCAGAGCGCATCGGCCTGGCTCATGGTGTGCGCGAGGGTGCCGCCCGTATCGATGACGACGTCGGCCACGGCGCGACGCTCCTCGTCGCTCGCCTGCGCGTCGACGCGGGCCTCGGCCTGGATGGGATCGACGCCCCGCTCCTCGACGAGTCGCTTGACCTGGGTGCGCTTCGGCGCGCTCGTCACGACGACGAGGTCGAACGGGTGGTCGACCTGGGCCTCGACGAGGAGGGGCACGTCGTACACGACGACCGCATCCGGATTCTCCTGCTCGGCCTTCGCGATGAGTCGGCCCGACAGCTCGCGCACCGCGGGGTGGACGATCGCGTTCAGCCGCGCGCGCGCCTGGTCGTCATGGAATACGAGTCCGCCGAGTCGCTGCCGGTCGAGTGTGCCGTCGGACCGCAGCACGTCGTCGCCGAAGGCGTCGACGATGGCCGCCAGGCACGCCGAGCCCGGCTCGACCACGCGACGGGCGAGCTGGTCGGCGTCGAGGTGGATGGCGCCGTGCTCGACGAGGCGGCGCGCGACGGTGGACTTGCCCGACGCGATGCCGCCGGTGAGGCCGATCAGATACACGATGTCCACTCTACGGGTGCGGAACGCTCCACCCGAACGCCGGAAGGCCGGCCCCCCGAGGGGACCGGCCTTCCGCGTGCCGTTCGTGCAGCGCGAGGGCTGCACGTCGTGACTAGTTGCTCGAGAGCTTCTCGCGCAGCGCCGCCAGCGAGGCGTCGTCGGCGAGGGTGCCCGCGCCGGCCGACTCGCTCGAGAACGACGACGCGCCCGACGAGAACGAGTCGTCCGAAGCCTGGGCCGCGAGCGACGCGGCGACCTGCTTCTTGTGCGCCTCCCAGCGAGCCTGGGCCGCAGCGTACTCCTGCTCCCACTTCTCGCGCTGGGCCTCGAAGCCCTCGCGCCACTCGTTGGTCTCGGGGTCGAAGCCCTCCGGGTACTTGTAGTTGCCCTGCTCGTCGTACTCGGTGAGCATGCCGTAGAGCGCCGGGTCGAACTCGGTGCCCTCGGGGTCGACGCCGTCGTTCGCCTGCTTGAGCGAGAGCGAGATGCGGCGACGCTCGAGGTCGATGTCGATGACCTTGACGAAGACCTCCTCGCCGACCGACACGACCTGCTCGGCGAGCTCGACGTGACGGCCCGACAGCTCCGAGATGTGCACGAGGCCCTCGATGCCGTCCGCGACGCGGACGAACGCGCCGAACGGGACGAGCTTCGTGACCTTGCCCGGGGTGACCTGGCCGATCGCGTGCGTGCGCGCGAAGACCTGCCACGGGTCCTCCTGGGTGGCCTTGAGCGACAGCGAGACGCGCTCGCGGTCGAGCTCGACGGAGAGCACCTCGACGGTGACCTCCTGGCCGACCTCGACGACCTCGGACGCGTGCTCGATGTGCTTCCACGAGAGCTCCGAGACGTGGACGAGACCGTCGACGCCACCGAGGTCGACGAACGCACCGAAGTTGACGATCGACGAGATGACGCCCTTGCGGATCTGGCCCGGGTGCAGGTTCTGCAGGAAGGTCGAGCGCGACTCCGACTGGGTCTGCTCGAGGAGCGCGCGACGCGACAGGACCACGTTGTTTCGGTTCTTGTCGAGCTCGAGGATCTTCGCCTCGATCTCCTGGCCGAGGTACGGCGTGAGGTCGCGGACCCGACGCAGCTCGATGAGCGACGCGGGCAGGAAGCCGCGGAGGCCGATGTCGACGATGAGGCCGCCCTTGACGACCTCGATGACCGAGCCGGTGACGACGCCGTCGTTCTCCTTGATCTTCTCCACGTCGCCCCACGCGCGCTCGTACTGCGCGCGCTTCTTCGACAGGATCAGGCGGCCTTCCTTGTCCTCCTTCTGGAGAACGAGGGCCTCGACGGAGTCGCCGACCTCGACGACCTCGCTGGGGTCGACGTCGTGCTTGATGGAAAGTTCGCGGGAGGGGATGACACCCTCGGTCTTGTAGCCGACGTCGAGGAGGACCTCGTCGCGGTCGATCTTCACGACGGTGCCCTCGATCAGGTCGCCGTCGTTGAAGAACTTGAGCGTCTTCTCGACCGCGGCGAGGAAATCGTCAGCAGATCCGATGTCGTTGATCGCGACCTGCTTGGGCGCCTTGGTCGTTGCGGTTGTCATGTAGTGGATGCTCCGAATGGACAGTATCGGGCCCGACGCGGGAAGAACGGTGTCTTTGGTTGGTCCGCGACGGGCAGGCGGACAGGATCGTCACACGAGTGACGCTCCATCCTAGCGGCTCGCCGTCGCGATCAGCAACCCGGGCGTGTCGCGCACGCCGCGGGTCACGCCGCCATCGCTCCACGGAGCGTGTCCAGGCCGACTCCGCCGAGCGACAGCGCCCGACGGTGGAACGAGCGGACGTCGAACCCGGCCCCCTCGCGACGCTGCACGTCCGCTCGCAGCTGCTCCCAGATCCGCTGGCCGACCTTGTAGGACGGCGCCTGGCCGGGCCAGCCGAGGTAGCGGTGCACCTCGAAGCGTACGAACTCCGCCGGCATGTTGACGTTCCGACCCATGAAGTCGAACGCGTACTCCCCCGTCCACGTGCCATCGCCGTCCGGGCGCGGCTTGCCGAGGTGGACGCCGATGTCGAGCACGACCCGCGCGGCACGCATCCGCTGCCCGTCGAGCATCCCGAGCCGGTCGGCCGGATCGTCGAGATAGCCGAGCTCCTGCATGAGGCGCTCGGCGTACAGCGCCCAGCCCTCCGCGTGACCGGACGTGCCGGCGAGCTGCCGACGCCACGTGTTGAGCTGCCGGCGATTGGCGACGGCCTGGCCGATCTGCAGGTGATGGCCCGGGACGCCCTCGTGGTACACCGTCGTCTTCTCGCGCCAGGCGTCGAACTCGGTCACGCCCTCCGGCACCGACCACCACATCCGGCCCGGACGGGTGAAGTCGTCGCTCGGCCCGGTGTAGTAGATCCCGCCCTCCTGCGTGGGCGCGATGCGGCACTCGAGCGTGCGGATCTCCTCCGGGATGTCGAACTGGGTCGCCCCGAGTTCGGCGACGGCGCGGTCGCTCGTCTCCTGCATCCACCGCTGCAGCGCGTCCGTGCCGACGAGCTTGCGCGCCGGGTCGGCCTCGAGGTGCGCCACGGCCTCCTCGACGCTCGCGCCGGGCAGGACCTCGTTCGCGACCGCCTCCTGCTCCGCCACCATCCGCGCGAGTTCCTCGACGCCCCACTCGTAGGTCTCGTCGAGGTCGACGACCGCACCGAGGAAGTGCCGTGAACGGAGCGCGTAGATCTCCCTGCCGACCGCGTCCCGCTCGCCCGCGCGCGGCGCGAGCTCGCCGTCGAGGAACTCGGCGAGGCGCCCGTAGGCGGATGCCGCGGCCGCGGCGCCCGCGTCGAGATCGTGCCGCAGCGCCTCGCCTGCGACCTCGCCGGCACCCCCGACGAACGAGGCGAAGAACCCGTCGGGACGAGCGTGCCGACGCGCCTGGACGGCGACCTCGTGCACCTGGCGCACCGCCGGGACGATGCCGCGCTCGATCCCCAGTCGGAGGCTCGCCACGTACCCGTCGATCGCGGCGGGGACCGCAGCCAGCCGGCTCGCGATGCGCGCCCAGTCCTCCTCGTCGGCCGTCGGCATGAGGTCGAACACCTCGCGGACCTCCTGGGCCGGGCTCGCGATCACGTTCAGGTCGCGCAGCTGCAGGCCGGCGGCATCCGCCTCGAGATCGAGGCCCAGCTCGCCGTCGAGGTCGGCCACCGTGATCCGGTCGACGTCGTCGGTGGCGCTGGCCGCACCGAGCGCGGCGCGCGCAGCCCGCGCCGCCTCGATGCGCGCCTCGTGCCCGTCGGGCGAGAAGTCGGGCAGCCGGTGGTCCTGGTCGGTACGGCCGAGATACGTGCCGACCGTCGGGTTCAGCTCGACGATCGTGTCGACCCACTCCTCGGCGATGCGGTCGACGTCGGTGGGAGTGCGGTCTGCGATGGCCATGACCGCGAGCCTAGACGAGCGGATGCCGCGTCCGCGAAGCCGCGAGTCGCCCTCGCTTCCGCGGGCGACGGGCCGGATCGTGCACGGCGCCGCGCGCGGTGGGCGCTGCCGGGCGGCGCCCACCGCGGGACGGACGACCGCGGCGGTTCAGTGCGCGGCGTCCTCCCAGTCGCGCCCGCGCCCCACCTGGACGTCGAGCGGCACGAGCAGGTCGGCGGCATTCGACATCCGGTCGTGGACGAGCGCCTCGAGCTCGTCGCCCTCGCCCTCGGCGACCTCGAAGATGAGCTCGTCATGCACCTGCATGAGCATCCGCGAGCGCAGCTCACGCGCCTGGAGCTCGCGCTCGACCCCGATCATCGCGAACTTCATGATGTCGGCCGCCGACCCCTGGATCGGGGCGTTCAACGCGGCACGTTCGGCGTTCTCGCGGAGCACCCGGTTCGGGCTGTTGAGGTCGGGGAAGGGACGGCGCCGGCCGAAGATCGTCTCGGTGTAGCCGTCGAGCTTCGCCTGCGCCACGACGCCGCGGAGGTAGTCGCGCACGGCGCCGAAGCGCTCGAAATAGTCCTTCATGAGCTGCGTCGCCTCGGCGCGGTCGATGCGCAGCTGCTTGGAGAGGCCGAACGCGCTGAGGCCGTATGCCAGGCCGTAGGACATGGCCTTGACCTTCGTGCGCATGAGCGGCGTGACGTCGGCAGGGTCCACGTCGAAGATCCGGGCTCCGACGAAGCGGTGGAGGTCCTCGCCGGAGTGGAACGCCTCGATCAGGCCCGGGTCCTCCGAGAGGTGCGCCATGATGCGCATCTCGATCTGCGAGTAGTCGGCGGTGAGCAGTTCGGCGTACTCGGCGCCGTACGTGAATGCGGCGCGGATGCGGCGCCCCTCCTCGGTGCGGACGGGGATGTTCTGCAGGTTCGGATCGGTCGACGAGATGCGACCGGTCGTGGTGCCGACCTGCACGTAGCTCGTGTGCACGCGACCGTCGGACTGGATGGACTTGTCGAGCGTCTCGACGATCTGGCGGAGCTTGGTGGCGTCGCGGTGCTCGAGCAGAAGCCCGAGGAAGGGGTGCGGATTCGTCTCCTGCAGGTCGGCGAGGGCGCCCGCGTCGGTCGAGTAGCCGGTCTTGGTCGCGCGCGTCTTCGGCATGCCGAGCTGGTCGAACAGCACCTCTTGGAGCTGCTTCGGCGACCCCAGGTTGACCTCCCGGCCGATCTCGGCGTAGGCCGCTTCGGCGAGGGATGCCGCGCGTTCGCCGAGCAGCGCAGAGATCTCGGTGAGACGCGCGTGCTCGACGGTCACGCCGCGGAGCTCCATCTCGGCGAGGACCCCGACGATCGGGATCTCGATGTCGGCGAGCACGCGCCGCGATCCCTCGGAGAGGGCCGCCAGCACGTGGGGTGCGACGCGCAGCGTGTACCACGCGAACTCGGGTGCACCGGCGGTGCTGTCGGCGTCGGGCACGAGTTGCGACGGGTCGGCCATGGGGATGGTCTCGCCGAGGTACCGGGAGACGAGGTCGACCAGGTCCTTCTCGGCGAGGCTCGGGCGGATGAGCCAGCCGGCGATGAGCGTGTCGACGACGAGCCCGTCGAAGGCGAGGCCCGATCGGCGCAGCGCCTTGAGCTGAGGCTTGGCGTCGGTCATGACCTTGGGCGCGTCGCTCGCGAGCCACGACTCGAACGGTGCGAGATCGGGTGACCCCGCGACCCAGTCGACGCGGACGCTCTCGGTCGTGCCCGCCACGCCGGCGCCGATCACGCGGCCGTCCAGGATCTCGAGGCTGAGCCCGAGCCCCGCGGGCTCGGCTGCCGCGACGCGCGCGAGCCAGCCGGCGAGCTCCTCGCCGCGGAGCGACCGGGCGACCGGCGCGGTGGCCGCGGGCTCGGCCTCGGCGGAGAGCGCTGCGGTGCCGTCGGCCGTCAGTCCGTTCGACTCGGCCGCCATCTTGGTGACTCGCTCGAGCAGCGTCTTGAACTCGAGACGGTCGAACAGCTCGCGCACCGCCGCCTCATCCATGGGCTGCGCGGCGAGGTCGCCGAGCTCGACCTCGAGCTCGAGGTCGCGCACGAGCCGGTTGAGGCGACGGTTGCGGATCGCGTTCTCGCGCTCGCGGCGCAGGTTGTCCCCGACGACGCCCTTGATCTCGTCGATGTGCTCGAGGATGCCGTCGAGGCTGCCGTAGAGCCCGAGCCACTTCACCGCGGTCTTCTCGCCGACCTTCGTGATGCCGGGGAGGTTGTCGCTCGTCTCGCCGACGAGCGCGGCCACCTCGGGGTACTGCTCGGGTCGCACGCCGTAGCGCTCGAGCACCGCGTCGGCGTCGTAGCGCTTGAGCTGCGACACGCCCTGCACGTTCGGGTAGAGCAGCGTGATGTCGTCGTCGACGAGCTGGATCGTGTCGCGGTCGCCGGAGACGACGAGCACGTCGTAGCCCTCGGCCGCACCGCGCGTCGCGAGCGTCGCGAGGATGTCGTCGGCCTCGTAGTCCTCCTTCTCCAGCACCGTGATCCGCATGGCCCGCAGCGCATCCTTCAGCAGGCCGATCTGACCCTTGAACTCCGACGGCGTCTCGCTGCGATTCGCCTTGTACTCGGTGTACTCGCGCGTCCGGAAGGACTGCCGGGAGGTGTCGAAGGCGACCGCCAGGTGGGTCGGCTTCTCGTTGCGCAGGAGCATGAGCAGCATCGACAGGAAGCCGTGGATGGCGTTCGTGTGCTGGCCGTCGCGGGTGCTGAAGCTGTCGACGGGCAGGGCGTAGAACGCGCGGTAGGCCAGCGAGTGGCCGTCGACGACGAGCAGGGTGGGCTTCACGGGGGTGGGGTCGGGCACCCGTCAAGACTACAAGCGGCCCCGGACACCGGATCGGTCCCGCGACCGCGGGCGGCGACGGTCAGTGCTGCATCGAGCGTCTCGCCGACTCCACCAGGATGCGCCGCTCGGCGGCCGCGACGACGCGACGCGTGCGCTCCGCGGCATCCGGGTTCACCGAGATCGAATCGATGCCGAAGCGCACCAGGTGCTCCGCGAAGGCCGGATCGTTCGATGGCGCCTGACCGCAGAGCGACGAGGTGATGCCCGCAGCCCGGCACGCGCCCACGATGCGCTCGATGGCGTCGAGCACGGCCGCGTCGGACTCGTCGAACAGCTCGGCGCAGATCTCCGAGTCGCGATCGACGCCGAGCATCAGCTGCGTGAGGTCGTTCGACCCGATCGAGACCCCGTCGATGCCCATCGCGGCGTACTCGGGGATCCGGTACACGATCGACGGCACCTCGGCCATCACCCAGCGCCGGAGCCCGCGCTGTCGGCCGAGCGGACTCGCATCGATGAGCTCGAGGCACGCCTCCAGCTCCCACCGGGTCCGGACGAACGGCAGCATGACGTGCAGGTTCGGCGTCTCCTCGCGGACGCGGGCGAGCAGCTCCAGCTCGAGCTGGAACAGTTCCGGCTCCCTGACGTAGCGGTACGCGCCGCGATACCCGATCATCGGGTTGTTCTCCTGGGGCTCGAACCGGTCGCCGCCCTCGAGCCCGCGGAACTCGTTGCTGCGGAAGTCGATCGTGCGGTAGACGACGGGCCGGCCGCCGAACGCGCGCGTGACCTGCAGGAGCGACCCGGCCATGCGCCGGAGGAACTCCTCTCGCAGGCCCCTCGCGAGCATCTCGCGCGGGTGCAGTCCGCCGAGCGCATCCGTGATCATGAACTCCGCGCGAAGCAGGCCGACGCCGTCGACGTCGAGCGCCGCGACCTCCGTCGCCCGTTCGGCGATCGCGAGGTTCACGTAGAGCTTCGTCGCGAGCGGCGACGGGGGTGCCGCCGACGGACCGGACGCGTCGACGACGGCGGCGGCCGTGGGTGCGGCGGACGGTGCGGCATCCGCCCCCTCGATGATCTCGCCCTTCGCGCCGTCGACGGTCACGAGCTCGCCGTCGCGCAGCACCGTCGTCGCCGATCGCGCGCCGACCACGGCGGGCACGCCGAGCTCTCGCGCCACGATCGCCGCATGGCAGGTCATGCCGCCGCCGTCGGTGACGACGGCGGCGGCCCGCCGCATCGTCGGCACCCAGTCGGGATTGGTCATCGGCGCGACGAGGATCTCCGCGGCCTGCAACTGGCCGCCCTCCTCCGGCCCCTGGAGGATCCGGACACGTCCGGAGACCCTCCCCGGAGCTGCCGCGAGGCCGCGGAGCAGCACGGTTCCCGGGGCCGCGATGCCGTCGGGCGGCGCACCCGCTCCGGTCGTCGCCGGCGCGGGGCCGCCACCGAGGGTCGTGACCGGTCGCGACTGCAGCATCCAGAGGCGCCCGCCCGAGTAGGCCCACTCCGTGTCCTGCGGCTCGCCGTAGTGCGCCTCGACGCGGAGGCCGAGCTCGGCGACCTCGAGCACCTCGTCGTCGGTGAGCACGCGCGCGTCCGCTTCTCCGGGCTCGAGCCCCTCGCGCTCCACCGTGCCGCCCGCGCCTGGCACCAGTCGGTGCGTCTGGCGCCCGACCCTCACCGAGACGAGACGGGGTCCGTCCTTCGCGACAATGTACGTGTCGGGCTCGACCGCACCGGACACGACGACCTCCCCGAGTCCGAGCGCGGCCTCGATGACCAACCGGTCGCGCGCGCCGGTCGACGGATCGACGGTGAACATCACGCCGGATCGATCGGACGCGACCTGGGTCTGGACGACGACGGCGAGCTCCGGTTCCTCGTCCATCCGCTGGCTCGCCCGGTACGAGATGACGCGGTCGCCGTACAGCGAGGCCCAGCAGTCGCGGACCCGACGGATCACGTCGTCGTCGCCGACGACATTGTTGTACGTGTCGTGCATCCCGGCGAACGAGGTGCCTTCGGCATCCTCCGACGTGGCGGACGAGCGAACCGCCACGGGCAGCCCCTCGCCCAGCCGGTGGTACTCCTCGAGGATCGCCTCGCGCACGTCTCCCGGTACGGGTATGGCGGCCACGGTCTCCCGCAGGGACGCCGCCGCCGACGCGAGGGTGTCGGGGTCGTCCACCTCGCGTGCGGCCGCGCGGAACCGCTCGAGCAGGTCCTGGCGGACGCCGGCTTCGGCGACCGCCCGGAGATAGGACTCGGCGGTCACCACGAACCCGCGCGGGATGGGCAGGCCCGCGGAGGTCATCTCCCCGAGGTTCGCCCCCTTGCCGCCCACGGTCGGGGCATCGCCGAGGCGGACCTCCTCGAACCGGCTGACCAGCTTGGACGTGACGTCGTGCAGCATGCGGGCACCCCATTGTTCCGAATGGAACCGGGCCGTCATGGCCCGGGATACACCACACACTCCCCCGCGTGACGGCACCCGCCTAGGGCCGGAGGACCTACTTCTTGGGGGCGAGCTGCTCGATGATGGCCTGCGAGACGTCCTTCATCGTCAGGCGGCGGTCCATCGAGGCCTTCTGGATCCAGCGGAACGCCTCGGGCTCGGTGAGGCCCATCTTCTCGTTCAGCAGGCCCTTCGCGCGGTCTACCAGCTTGCGCGTCTCGAACCGCTCGACGAGGTCGCCGACCTCGGCCTCGAGCGCGATGATCTGCGCGTGCCGCGCCAAGGCGATCTCGATCGCGGGCAGCAGGTCGTTGGGGGTGAACGGCTTGACGACGTACGCCAGGGCGCCCGCCTCGCTCGCACGCTCGACGAGCTCCCGCTGGCTGAACGCGGTGAGGAGCACGACCGGGGCGATGTGGCCCTTCGAGAGTCGCTCCGCCGCCGAGATGCCGTCCAGCTGGGGCATCTTCACGTCCATGATGACCAGGTCGGGTCGCAGCTCGGTCGCGAGCTGGACGGCGGTCTCGCCGTCGCCGGCCTCGCCGACCACCTCGTAGCCGTTGTCGCGCAGGATCTCGACGATGTCGAGGCGGATGAGCGACTCGTCCTCCGCGACGACGACGCGACGCGGGGCAGGCTGGGTGTCTTCGGTGTCTGTCACGCTGAAAAGCCTACGGTATTCTGGCCGGGGCCCTGAGGCCGGTGTGGCGGAATGGCAGACGCGGAGCACTCAAAATGCTTTGCCCGAGAGGGCGTGTGGGTTCGACCCCCACCACCGGCACCACTTCGATCGGACGCTGCGCTCGTCGCCGTCCGCGCACGCCGAAGGCCCGGCCGTCCGGGTCGGACGACCGGGCCCATCCGGCAGGTGCTAGAGCACCTCGCCGACGATGTGCACGCGCACGTCGTTGGTGGTCCCTGGGATGCCGGGAGGCGAACCCGAGATGATGACGACCTTCTCGCCGATGGCTGCCTTGCCGGTCTTGGCGAGCACCTCGTCGACCTGTCCGACCATCTGGTCGGTGTGCGTCACGCGGTCCACCACGAACGACTCGACGCCCCAGTTCAGGGCCATGCGGCGACGGATCGCCGGGTCGGGCGTGAAGGCGAGGATCGGGATCACCGAGCGGATGCGGCTCATCCGGCGGACCGACTCGCCCGTCTCGGTGAACACGCAGAGGAACTTGGCCTCGACGAAGTCCGCGACCTCGACCGCCGCGAGCGTGATCGCGCCGGCCTGCGTGCGCGGCTTCGTGCCGAGCGGCGGGATCCGGTCGAGGCCGTGCTTCTCGGTCGACTCGATGATCCGGGCCATGGTCTTGACGGTCTGCACCGGGTACTCGCCCACGCTGGTCTCGCCGGAGAGCATGACCGCATCGGCACCGTCGAGGATCGCGTTCGCGACATCGGAGGTCTCGGCGCGGGTCGGCACCGGTGAGTGCGTCATCGACTCGAGCATCTGGGTCGCGACGATGACCGGCTTGGCGAGCCGGCGCGCGATCTCGATCGCGCGCTTCTGCACGATCGGCACCGCCTCGAGCGGCAGTTCGACGCCGAGATCGCCGCGCGCGACCATGATGGCGTCGAAGGCCTCGATGATCTCCTCGAGCGCCTCCACGGCCTGCGGCTTCTCGATCTTGGCGATCACCGGGAGCCGGCGGCCCT
Organism: Agromyces molybdatiresistens; assembly: GCF_052748445.2. Taxonomy (NCBI): domain Bacteria; kingdom Bacillati; phylum Actinomycetota; class Actinomycetes; order Micrococcales; family Microbacteriaceae; genus Agromyces; species Agromyces molybdatiresistens. The sequence continues at coordinate 2,135,761 of NZ_CM188258.1, forward strand.
CCTCGGCCATGATCTGGTGCACGCGGTCGATGTCGGCCGCGTTCCGGACGAACGAGAGCGCGATGATGTCGGCGCCGAGCTTCAGCGCCCACCGGAGGTCGGCCTCGTCCTTCTCCGACAGTGCCGGGACGTTCACCGCGACGCCGGGAAGGTTGATGCCCTTGTTGTTGGAGACCGGGCCCGCGACGACGACCTTCGTCGTCACCACGGTGCCGTCGGTGTCGAGGACCTCGACGCGGACCTTGCCGTCGTCGATCAGGAGGTGGTCGCCGGTCTCGACGTCGTGGGGCAGGCCCTTGAACGTGGTTCCGACGATCTCCTTCGTGCCGAGGATGTCCTCGGTGGTGATCTTGAAGACGTCGCCCTCGGCGAGTTCGTGCGGGCCGTCGGCGAACTTGCCGAGGCGGATCTTCGGCCCCTGGAGGTCCACGAGCACGGCCACCGCGCGGCCCGAGTCGTTCGACGCCTTCCGGACGTTCTGGTAGACGCCCTCGTGCACGTCGTAGCTGCCGTGGCTGAGGTTCATGCGGGCCACGTCGACTCCGGCATCGATGATCGCGCGGATCTGTTCGTAGCTCGATGTCGCCGGCCCGAGGGTGGCGACCATCTTCGCTCTTCTCATGTGGTGTGTGCTCCAGGGGTTGCGCGCCGAAGCGCTGGATACGGGGTCTGCAGGCGCCGACGGCGCCGGTCACACGGCGAAGGCTCGCGCCGTCGCGGGGATGGGGCTCGGCAGCTGCGTCTCACCTTCAAGGTACCGGTCGACGGATGCCGCCGCAGCCCGCCCCTCGGCGATGGCCCAGACGATGAGCGACTGCCCGCGACCGGCGTCGCCGGCGACGAACACACCGGGTTCGTCGGTCGCGTAGTCCGCCTCGCGGGCGAAGTTGCCGCGTTCCGTCGGGCGGAGGCCGAGCTGGTCGCCCGCCGCCTCGGTCTCGGGGCCGGTGAAGCCGAGTGCGAGCAGGACGAGGTCTGCGGGGATCTCCCGCTCGGTTCCCGCCTTGGGGACGCGGCGGCCGTCGAGGTACTCCGTCTCCGCGACGCGGATGGCACGGACCTCGCCGGCGTCGTTCGCGAGGAACTCGACGGTCGAGGCGAGGTACTGCCGCTGGCCGCCCTCCTCGTGCGCGCTCTGCACCTCGAAGAGGTTCGGGTGCATGGGCCACGGCTGGTCGGCGCTCCGGGTCGCACTCGGCTGCTTGCCGATGGCGAGGTTCGTGACCGACAGCGCGCCCTGGCGGTGCGCGGTGCCGATGCAGTCGGCGCCGGTGTCACCACCGCCGAGGACCACGACGTGCTTGCCCTCTGCGCTGATCTGGTCGAAGACGTCATCGCCCGCGATCACGCGGTTGGACTGCGCGAGGTACTCCATGGCGAAGTGGACGCCCGGCAGGTCGCGGCCCGGGATCGGCAGGTCGCGCGGCACGAGCGCGCCCGTCGCGACCACGACGGCGTCGTACCGGCGGCGGAGCTCGTCCCACGCCAGGTCGACCCCGATCTCGACGCCCGCGCGGAAGCGGGTCCCCTCGGCCGTCATCTGCGCGAGCCGCGCGTCGATGTGCTTCTTCTCCATCTTGAAGTCGGGGATGCCGTAGCGCAGGAGCCCGCCGATGCGGTCGTCGCGCTCGTACACCGCGACGGTGTGCCCGGCGCGGGTGAGCTGCTGCGCGGCCGCGAGACCTGCGGGTCCGGAGCCGACCACCGCGACGGTCTTGCCGGTGAGCCGGCCGGGGGGCTGCGGCTGCACCCAGCCGCTGCCGAACGCCTGGTCGATGATCGAGACCTCGACCTGCTTGATCGTGACCGCCGGTTGGTTGATGCCGAGCACGCACGCGGACTCGCACGGCGCCGGGCAGAGGCGACCGGTGAACTCCGGGAAGTTGTTCGTCGCGTGCAGGCGCTCGATCGCCGCGCGACCCTCGCCGCGCCACATCAGGTCGTTCCACTCCGGGATCAGGTTGCCGAGCGGGCACCCCTGATGGCAGAACGGGATGCCGCAGTCCATGCACCGACCGGCCTGGCGGCGGAGCTGGGCGGAGTCGCCCGGCTCGTAGACCTCCTTCCAGTCCATGATGCGCACCGGTACGGGGCGACGCTTGGGAAGCTCCCGCTCGGTGACCTTCAGAAAGCCCTTCGGGTCAGCCACCCGTCACCTCCGTGCAGTCGATCGGAACCGTTCGCTCGTGCGTGTCGCGCTCAGCCACCGGTCACCTCCAGGATGCGGCTCCACACCACGTCGCCGTCGGGGTCGAGTCCCTCGTCGACAGCGCTCTGCCGGGTGCGGAGGACCGCCGCGTAGTCGCGCGGCAGCACCTTCGTGAAGCGGTCCAGCGCGGCATCCCCCTCGGCGAGGAGGGTCGCGGCGACCGCCGAGTCCGTGTGCTCGAGGTGCTGCTCGAGCAGGTCGCGGACGATCTCGCGATCGGCGCTGCCGAGCTCGTGCAGCTCGAGCTCGCCGCTCGAGAGCGACTCGCGGTTGACCTTCGCCTCGGGCAGGTCGAGCACGTAGGCCGTGCCGCCCGACATGCCGGCGCCGAGGTTCCGTCCGGTGGGGCCGAGGATGACCGCGAGGCCGCCGGTCATGTACTCGAGCGCGTGGTCGCCCACGCCCTCGACCACGGCCGTCGCCCCGGAGTTCCGGACCAGGAACCGTTCCCCCACGATGCCGCGGATGAACATGCTGCCCTGGGTCGCGCCGTAGCCGATCACGTTGCCGGCGATCACGTTGCGCTCGGCCACGAACCCGGCCTCGCGCGAGGGACGCACGATGATCTGGCCGCCGGACAGGCCCTTGCCGACGTAGTCGTTCGAGTCGCCCTCGAGCCGCAGCCGGATGCCGCCCGGGAGGAACGCGCCGAACGACTGGCCGGCGCTGCCGGTCAGCGTCACGTCGATCGAGCCCTCCGGGAGGCCCTGGGCGCCGTGGCGCACGGTGACCTCGTGGCCGAGCATCGTGCCGACGGCGCGCTCGGTGTTGCGGATCGGCAGGTCGATCTCGACGCGGCCGCCCTGCTCGAGGACCAGGGCGCTGCGCCGGATGAGCTCGTTGTCGAAGTGCTCGTCGAGCTCGTGGTCCTGCGGCCGGCCGTTGCGCCGGGGCTCGGAGCCGGAGAAGTCCGGACCGACGAGCACGGGGGTGAGGTCGAGACCGGAGGCCTTCCAGTGGCTGACCGCCCGCTCGACGTCGAGGAGCTCGCGGCGGCCGATGATCTCGTCGAGCGAGCGGTAGCCGAGCTCGGCGAGGTACTCGCGCACCTCCTGCGCGATGAACTCGAAGAAGTTCACGACGAACTCGGGCTTGCCGGTGAAGCGCTTGCGGAGCTCGGGGTTCTGCGTGGCCACTCCGACCGGGCACGTGTCGAGGTGGCAGACGCGCATCATGACGCAGCCCTCGACGACGAGCGGTGCCGTCGCGAAGCCGAACTCCTCGGCGCCGAGCAGCGCGCCGATCACGACGTCGCGGCCGGTCTTCAGCTGGCCGTCGACCTGGACCACGACGCGGTCGCGCATGCCGTTCAGCATGAGCGTCTGCTGGGTCTCTGCGAGACCGAGCTCCCACGGCGTGCCCGCGTGCTTCAGCGAGTTGAGCGGGCTCGCGCCCGTGCCGCCGTCGTGCCCAGAGACGAGGATGACGTCGGCGAGGGCCTTCGCCGTGCCCGCGGCGACCGCGCCGATGCCCGACTGGCTCACGAGCTTGACGTGGACCCGAGCGCCCGGGTTGGCGCGCTTGAGGTCGAAGATCAGCTGCTTGAGGTCCTCGATCGAGTAGATGTCGTGGTGCGGAGGGGGCGAGATGAGCCCGACGCCCGCGGTCGCGTGACGTGTGCGGGCGACCCACGGGTAGACCTTCGTCGGCGGCAGCTGCCCGCCCTCGCCGGGCTTCGCGCCCTGGGCGAGCTTGATCTGGATGTCGTCGGCGTGCGTCAGGTACATGCTCGTGACGCCGAACCGGCCGGACGCGACCTGCTTGATCGCACTCCGCCGCTCGGGGTCGAGCAGGCGGTCGAGGTCCTCCCCGCCCTCGCCCGTGTTCGACTTCGCGCCGAGACGGTTCATGGCGATGGCGAGGGTCTCGTGCGCCTCCTTCGAGATCGAGCCGTAGCTCATCGCGCCGGTCGAGAAGCGCTTGACGATCGACTCGATCGGCTCGACCTCGTCGATCGGCACGGCCGCGCGGACGCCGGTGCGGAGCGCGAACATGCCGCGCAGCGTCATCAGCTGCTCGGCCTGCGAATCGACCATGCCGGTGTACTCGCGGAACACGTCGTACCGGCGGTTCCGCGTCGAGTGCTGCAGGCGGAAGACCGTCTCGGGGTTGAAGAGGTGCGGCGAGCCGTCGCGGCGCCACTGGTACTCGCCGCCGGTCTGGAGGCGCTCGTGCGCCCGCACCGCGACATCCGCCGGATAGGCCACGGCGTGGCGGGACCGGTTCTCGGCCGCGATGACGTCGATGCCGACGCCGCCGAGCTTCGAGGTCGTGCCGGTGAAGTACTCGTCGATGAACTCCTGCGAGAGCCCGACGGCCTCGAAGGCCTGGGCGCCGGCGTACGACGAGATGGTCGAGATGCCCATCTTCGACATGATCTTCAGCACGCCCTTGCCGAGCGCGGTGATGACGTTCCTGACGGCCTGCTCGGGCGTGACGCCGGTGAGGACGCCCGAGCGCACGAGCTCCTCGCACGTCTCCATCGCGAGGTAGGGGTTCACCGCGGACGCGCCGTAGCCGACGAGGAGCGCGACGTGGTGCACCTCGCGGACGTCTCCCGCCTCGACGACGAGACCGACCTTCATGCGGGTCTCGGAGCGGATCAGGTGGTGGTGCACCGCCGACAGCATGAGCAGCGACGGGATGGGCGCGAGGTCCTGCGTCGTGTCGCGGTCGCTCAGCACGATGAACGACGCGCCCTCCTCGATCGCCTCGTCGGCCTCGCGGCAGAGCTCGTCGAGTCGCGCCCGCAGGCCCGCGTCGCCCTCGTCGACGCGGTACAGCCCGCGCAGGGTGCGCGACGCGCGGGCGCCCGACGGCGCGGTCATGTGCACGATCTTCGCAAGCTGGTCGTTGTCGATGACCGGGAAGTCGAGCGAGACCTGCCTGGCGTGCTCCGGCCCGGCGGTCAGCAGGTTGCGCTCCGGTCCGAGCGAGGTCGAGAGCGAGGTGACGACCTGCTCGCGGATCGAGTCGAGCGGCGGGTTGGTGACCTGCGCGAACTGCTGCGTGAAGTAGTCGAAGAGCAGCCTCGGTCGCTCGGACAGCACCGCGATCGGCGTGTCGGACCCCATCGCGCCGAGCGGTTCCTGACCGGCCTTCGCCATGGGCGCGAGGAGGATCCTGACCTCCTCCTCGGTGTAGCCGAAGGTGCGCTGGCGGCGGCTCACCGACGCCGGCGGGTGGACGATGTGCTCGCGCTCGGGCAGGTCCGCGAGGCGGATGCGGCCCTCGTCGAGCCACTCCTGCCAGGGGGCGGATGCCGAGAGCTCGGCCTTGATCTCGTCGTCCTCGATCAGGCGGCCGGCCTCCGTGTCGACGAGGAACATGCGGCCCGGCTGCAGCCGGCCCTTCCGGACGACGCGGCGCTGCGGCAGGTCGATGACCCCGATCTCGCTCGCGAGGACCACGAGGCCGTCGTCGGTCACGAGGTACCGACCGGGGCGCAGCCCGTTCCGGTCGAGGGTCGCGCCGACGAGCGTGCCGTCGGTGAACACGATCGCCGCCGGGCCGTCCCACGGCTCCATGAGCATCGAGTGGTAGTCGTAGAACGCGCGCCGCTCGGGATCGATCTCGGCCTGCTTCTCCCACGCCTCCGGGACCATCATCATGACCGCGTGCGGGAGGCTGCGGCCGGCGAGGGTGAGCAGCTCCACGACCTCGTCGAACGAGGCGGAGTCGCTCGCGCCGGGCGTGACGATCGGCATCACCGGGCCGAGGTCGCCGAGCACCTCGGACTCGAGCTGCGACTGGCGTGCGCGCATCCAGTTGCGATTGCCCTGGATCGTGTTGATCTCGCCGTTGTGAGCGATCATGCGGAACGGCTGCGCGAGCGGCCACGACGGGAACGTGTTGGTCGAGTAGCGCGAGTGCACGAGCGCGAGCTTCGAGGCGAACCGCTCGTCGGAGAGGTCGGGGTAGAAGGGCTCGAGCTGCAGGGTCGTGACCATGCCCTTGTAGACGAGCGTGCGGCTGGAGAGCGATGCGAAGTACAGTTCGAGCTCGCGCTCCGCGCGCTTGCGGAGGCGGAAGGTCAGGCGGTCGAGTGCGATCCCGGTGACGTGCGCGCCCTCGGAAGTGGTCGCCGAGCTCGCCACGTACAGCTGCTGCACGACGGGCATGGCGGCGCGTGCGAGCGTGCCGAGCTCCTCCGGACGGACGGGCACCTCGCGCCATCCGATGACCTCGAGGCCCTCGGCCGACGCGATGCGGCGCAGCTGCTGCTTGACCTGGCTCCGCGCGGTGGGGTCGACGGGCAGGAAGGCGTTGCCGACCGCGTACGCCCCCGCCTCGGGCAGCGGGAAGTCGACGACCTCGCGGAGGAACGCGTCGGGCACCTGCGTGATGATGCCCGCGCCGTCGCCGGTGCCCGCGTCGGACCCGACCGCGCCGCGGTGCTCGAGGTTCCGCAGCGCGTCGAGCGCCGCGGTGATGATGTCGTGCCCGGCGGTGCCGCGCAGGGTCGCGACCATGGCCAGACCGCAGGCGTCCTTCTCTGCGGCGGGGTCGTACATGCCCTGGGCGGGCGGGGTCAGACCGAACCTCGAGTGGGGAAGGGGAAGCGACACGTTGGACCGTCCTCGGTATCTCGGTGGCAACAGGGACGACGTCGGCCCACGATGGAGGATTCGCGGCGCGAGGTGCGGCGCAGCGGTGCTGAACGCGATTTTCGGCGTGGCCCCTATTCGGTGGCCGAGCGGCTCGAGCTTGTGGCAGCCGGCTCGCCGTGTGCGTTCTCGCCCTCGACGCCATCGTCGAGAGAGTCGGAGTCGGACTCGGTGTCGTCCGAGTCTACCTCAGCGTCGGCGGGCACCCATTCACGCCCGGGGCGGTAGACGCTCGGCTCCACGCCGGTGTGACGGCGGCTCTGCACGGCGATGATCACGATGCCGATGACGATCGCCGCGAAGGAGGCCCAGACGTTCGACCGGATGCCGAGGAACATCTCGCTCGGGTCGACTCGGATCGTCTCGAACACCGCACGGCCCGCGCCGTACCAGATGAGGTAGGCGCCGAACATCGTGCCCCAGCGGAGGCGGAACGCGCGCTCGAGTCCGAGCAGCACGGCGACGCCGAGGAGGTTCCAGACGATCTCGTAGAGGAAGGTGGGGTGGAAGAGCGTGCCCTCCGCCAGGCCCGCCGGGAAGGCGGGATTGTCGGACGCGATCTCGAGCCCCCAGGGCAGGTCGGTGGGCCAGCCGAAGAGCTCGGCGTTGAACCAGTTGCCGAGGCGCCCGACGGCCTGCGCGACGAGGAGGCCCGGCGCGAGGGCGTCGGCGAACGACCAGAATCGCAGGCCGGTGAGGCGGCAGGCGATGATGACGCCGACCGCGCCGCCGATGAGCGAGCCGTAGATGGCGTTGCCGCCCTCCCAGATCGCGAAGACCGTCCACCACTCCTGGCCGGCGAAGTAGTCGTCGGGGTGGGTGAGCACGTGATAGAGCCGCGCGCCGATGATGCCGAGCGGAACGGCCCAGAGCACGACGTCGAGCACGATCCCGGGCTCGGCGCCGCGCTTGGTGAGGCGGCGCGAGGTGATGATCGTGGCCAGGACGATGCCCGCGAGGATGCAGAGGGCGTACATCTGGATGTTGAGCGTCAGCCCGAAGACGGGGATCTCGAGCGTGCGCCACTCGGGGTCGGGGCTCGGGATGCTGAGCGGTGCGATCACGCCGGGCTCTGCCTTTCGTCGTTGCTGCGGGGCGCGCCGTCGGGGCGGCCTCGTCGAGACTACTTCACTGTCGGACGGTGCCGCGCGCGAGTTCCGCCGCGAGCGCGCCGACGGCGTCGACGCCGCCGTCTGCCAAGGCCTTCACGAGCGCGGATCCGACGATGGCGCCATCTGCGTACTCGAGGACCTCCGCCACCTGTGCCGCGGTGGAGATGCCGACGCCCACGCAGCTGGCGGGCGAACCCGCGGCGCCGAGCCGTTCGACCAGCCCGCGGGCCGCACGGTCCACGTCGCTGCGTGCGCCGGTGATGCCCATGGTGGAGACCGCGTAGACGAACCCGCGACTCGCGTCGATCGTGGAGCGGAGCCGGGCGTCGGTCGAGGTCGGCGCGGCGAGGAAGACGCGGTCGAGCCCGGTGCGGTCGGATGCCGCGATCCAGTCGGCGGCCTCGTCGGGGATCAGGTCGGGCGTGATGAGGCCCGCTCCCCCGGCCGCCGCCAGGTCGTCGGCGAAGCGGTCGACGCCGTACTGCACGACGGGGTTCCAGTACGTCATGAGCAGGACCGGGGCGTCGACGCGCTCGGTGACGCGGCGCACCGACTCGAATCCGTGCGCGAGCCGGAAGCCGTTCGCGAGGGCCTGCTGCGTCGCCGCCTGGATGACGGTGCCGTCCATGACCGGATCGGAGTACGGCAGGCCGAGCTCGAGCACGTCGACGCCGTTCTCCACGAGCGCCACGGCCGCCTCGACGCTCTCGTCGAGCGTCGGGAAGCCGACGGGAAGGTAGCCGATGAGTGCGCCGGCCGCCTCCTCGTTGCGCCGAGCGATGACCGGCCCCGCGTTCCTCACTCGTCGCCTCCTTCGTACAGGCCGAAGTAGCGGGCGGCGGTGTCCATGTCCTTGTCGCCGCGGCCGGAGAGGTTCACGAGGATCGTCGCGTCGCGTCCGAGCTCGGTGCCGAGCTCGAGCGCACCCGCGAGGGCGTGGGCGGACTCGATCGCCGGGATGATGCCCTCGGTGCGCGTGAGCAGACGGAGGGCCTGCATGGCAGCGTCGTCCGTCACCGCGCGGTAGGTGGCGCGGCCGAGCGCTGCGAGCCACGAATGCTCGGGCCCGACGCCCGGGTAGTCGAGGCCGGCCGAGATCGAGTGCGACTCGATGGTCTGGCCGTCTTCGTCCTGCAGGAGGAAGCTGCGCGCGCCGTGCAGGACACCGGGTCGGCCCTTCGAGATGGTCGCGGCGTGACGCGGCGTCTCGACGCCCTCGCCGCCCGCCTCGAAGCCGTAGAGGGCGACGTCGGTGTCGTCGAGGAACGCGTGGAAGATGCCGATCGCGTTCGATCCGCCGCCGACGCATGCGGCGACGGCGGTCGGGAGCGATCCGGTCAGGTCGAGGACCTGCCGGCGCGCCTCCTCGCCGATGATCTTCTGGAAGTCGCGGACCATCTCGGGGAACGGGTGGGGTCCGGCGACCGTGCCGAAGATGTAGTTCGTCGTCTCGACGTTCGTGACCCAGTCGCGCATCGCGTCGTTGATCGCGTCCTTGAGGGTGCGCGAGCCGGTCTTGACGGCGACGACCTCGGCGCCGAGCAGGCGCATCCGAGCGACGTTCAGCGCCTGCCGCTCGGTGTCGACCTCGCCCATGTAGATCGTGCAGTCGAGGCCGAAGAGGGCCGCCGCCGTCGCGGTCGCGACCCCGTGCTGGCCGGCGCCGGTCTCGGCGATGACGCGCCGCTTGCCGATGCGCCTGGTGAGCAGCGCCTGCCCGAGCACGTTGTTGATCTTGTGCGAACCCGTGTGGTTGAGGTCTTCCCGCTTGAGGATGACGCGGGCTCCGCCGGCGTGCTCGGCGAAGCGGGGCACCTCCGTGATGATCGAGGGACGCCCGGTGTAGCTGCGGCCGAGTTCGGTGAGCTCCTCGCCGAACGCCGGGTCGAGCTTCGCGAGCGTGTAGGCCTCGGAGAGCTCGTCGAGCGCCGCGATGAGCGATTCGGGCACGAACCGCCCGCCGAACTCGCCGAAGTAGGGACCGGTCTGGGCACGAAGGGCCATGTCACACCGCCAGGAATGCAGAGAGGTTCGAGATGGGGTCGCCCGTGACGAGTGCCTCGCCCACGAGGACCGCGTCGGCTCCGGCCGCACGGTAGTGCGCGACATCCGCCGGCGACAGGACCGCCGACTCGGCCACCTTGATCGCCCCCGCGGGGAAGCCGTCGGCGATGCGGCCGAACAGGTCGCGGTCGAGCTCGAAGGTCGTGAGGTCTCGGGCGTTCACGCCGATGAGCTTCGCGCCGAGCTGTGCGGCACGGTCGAGCTCGTCGGCGGAATGGGTCTCGACGAGCGCCGTCATGCCGAGCTCGGTGATGAGCCCGTGCAGTTCGGCGAGGGTCGCGTCGTCGAGCGCGGCGACGATGAGGAGCACGAGGTCGGCGCCCGCGGCGCGGGCCTCGAACACCTGGTAGGCCGTCGCGATGAAGTCCTTGCGGAGCACCGGCAGCGAGACCGCCGCGCGCACCGACTCGAGGTCGGCCAGCGACCCGCCGAAGCGGCGGCCCTCGGTGAGCACGCTGATCGCGCTCGCGCCGCCGAGTTCGTAGGTGCGGGCGAGCGCGGCCGGGTCGTCGATGGCCGCGAGCGAACCACGCGAGGGGCTCGAGCGCTTGATCTCGGCGATGACCTTGACGTGCGCGGCGGGCGCCAGCGCGACGAGCGCGTCGAGCGCGTCCGGGCGCGCGAGGGCCGCGGCCTCGACCTCGGCCATGGGGCGGTCGGCGCGGCGCGCCTCGGCGTCGGCGACGGCGTTCGCGGTGAGCTCGGCGAGCACGCGTCAGTGCGCCTTGGGCGCGACCTTGTCGCCGTCGACGCCGTAGCCGGCGCGGGCGAGCGCCCACCCGACGACGAGGCCGACGACGAGCAGCACGGCGGCCGCCCACACGAGCCACTGCACGTCGAAGAAGAAGGCGACGGTGCCGATGGCGAAGGCGACGAGCATGATCACCACGGCGGTCCAGGCCGCGGGCGAGTGTCCGTGGCCGGGGTCAACGTGCTCAGTGCTCATGGTGCTCCTTCTGTGCGGGGTCGGGGAAGAGTCTAGCGGGTGGCTTCGGGTGGGTCGTCGCCGTCGGCAGGGCCCTCGGCGTCCGCGAGGTCCGTGCTGTCGGTCGGGTCGTCACCGCGGCTGAGCTCGTCCCACGCGTCGACGGCGCGGTCCGATGCCGGGACGGGCGCCCCGTCGTCGGAGGCGACGCGCACGCCGCCGCCGTACCGGCGCGAGGTCGGCCAGGCCCGGGCCGTGAGCACCACGGCGAGGCCGGCGGCCAGCACGAGGAGGCCGCCGACGACCGCGACGACGGGCCACGGCGATGCGACGACCTCGTCGACGAGCTCGGCGGTCGACTCGGCGCCGGCGACGCCGGTGGCCTCGGCCACGGCGGAGGAGACTGCGGCGACGGGATCGGAGATCGCGAGCGAGGCGGCGAGCACGATGCATCCGCCCAGCAGCGCCGCCAGCAGGCCGAGCACGATCCGGATCACGGGACCAGCGATCGTCAGCGCCCCGGCGAGGGCCAGCCCGGCCAGCGCGAGCGCGGAGAGCGCGGGCGACGCGGCCTGCCCCGCGACCTCGAGGGTCGCCGCCGCACCCGACGCGGCGCCGTCCACCAGCGTCGCCGAATACCAGGTCTGGCTCCACGACAGGAGCGCGAGTCCCGACCCGGCGAGGATGCCGAGGATCGCGGACAGCTTCATCCGTCGGCCGCGCACGCTCACGCCGTCTCGACGCGCCGCATGGCGTTCGCGACCGCGACCGCGCGCAGCGGTGCGGCCGCCTTGTTCACCGACTCCTGGTACTCCGACTCGGGGTTCGAGTCGGCCACCAGGCCACCGCCTGCCTGCACTCGCGCCACGCCGCCGACGATCGTCGCCGTGCGGATGGCGATCGCGAGGTCGGCGTCGCCGCCGAACCCGAAGTAGCCGACGACTCCCCCGTAGACGCCGCGCTGCGCGGGCTCGAGCTCGTCGATGATCTCGAGCGCGCGCGGCTTCGGCGCGCCCGAGAGCGTGCCGGCGGGGAAGGTCGCACGGAAGACGTCGACGGCGTTCGCGTCGGGCGCGAGGTCGCCCTCGACCGACGAGACGAGGTGCATGATATGGCTGAACCGCTCGACGCGCATGAACTCCGTGACCTCGACCGTGCCGGCCGTGCAGACCTTCGCGAGGTCGTTCCGGGCCAGGTCGACGAGCATGAGGTGCTCGGCCTGCTCCTTCGGGTCGGCGACGAGCTCGGCCTCGAGGTCGGCGTCGTCCTCCGGGGTCGCGCCGCGCGGCTTCGACCCGGCGATGGGGTGCGTATAGACGCGACCGTCCTCGACCTTGACGAGCGCCTCGGGCGAGGAGCCCACGATCCAGATCGGCTCGCCGGCGGCATCCTCGAGGTGCAGCAGGTACATGTACGGGCTCGGGTTGAGGCTGCGCAGCACGCGGTAGACGTCGATCGGGTGCGCCGTGGCATCCTGCTCGAACCGCTGCGAGATCACGACCTGGAAGACGTCGCCCTCGCGGATGTACTCCTTCGACCGCTCCACCGCAGCGAGGAAGTCGGCCTTCTCGGTGCGGTACCTCGGCTCGGGCGCGCGCGACAGGTCGATCTCGGCGAGGTGCGCCTCGGCGGGCAGGGCGAGCGCGGCCTGCAGGCGGTCCAGTCGCGCCTGCGCGTCGGCCCACAGCGACTCCGCGGCCTCGTCGCGGTCGTTCAGGACGGATGCCACCAGCTGGACGGTTCCCGTCCGATGGTCCATCACCACGAGCTCGGAGACGAACGCGAACGCCTGCCCCGGCACCTCGAAGTCGGCCGGCGGCCGGTTCGGCAGGTGCTCGATCTGGCGGATCGCCTCCCAGCCGATGAAGCCGACGAGGCCGCCGGTGAGGGGCGGCGCGCCCGGCACGTCCTCGGTCTGCCACCTCAGGTAGAGGGCCTCGAGCGCGGCGAGCGGGGCGAGGTCGCCGGACGCCTCGCCGAGCGCGCGTTCGCGGGACATGCCGTAGTCGAGCCACTCGACCCGGCCGTCGCGGTCGGTCAGCACGCCGTGCGACGCCGCGCCCACGAAGGAGTAGCGCGACCAGATCCCGCCCTGCTCGGCCGATTCGAGCAGGAAGGTTCCGGGGCGGCCGCCGGCGAGCTTGCGGTAGATGCCGACCGGCGTCTCGCCGTCGGCGAAGAGCTCGCGGACGACGGGCACGACGCGGCGACCCGGCAGCAACGCGGTGAAGTCGTCGAAGCGGGTCGTGGCAGTGCGGGCGGCCGTCATCGTGGCTCTCCTCCCGGGTGTTCGGCGGTGGTCTCGGCGCTGGTCTCGGCGGCGGCGCCAGGAGCGCCGACCACGACCGGGAGCGGGTCGCCGTCCCAGCACGAGCGGGTACCGGTGTGGCAGGCGACGCCCACCTGCTCGACCTTCACGAGCAGTGCGTCGGCATCGCAGTCGAGCGCGGCGGAGCGGACGTACTGCACGTGGCCCGATGTGTCGCCCTTGCGCCAGTACTCCTGACGCGAGCGGGACCAGAACGTGACCCGGCCCTCGGTGAGGGTGCGGCGCATGGCCTCGCGGTCCATCCAGCCGAGCATGAGCACCTCACCCGTGTCCCACTGCTGGATGACGGCCGGCAGGAGCCCGTCGGCACCGAACGCGGCGCGATCGACGGCGGTGGCGTGGGGCGTCCAGCCCTCGGCGTCGCGCTCGAGCTCCTCGTCCTCGCGGTACGTCATCGCACGACCCTTCCGTCGGCGGCGAGGGCCTGCTTGACCTCGCCGATGGTGAGCTCGCCGTTGTGGAAGACGGATGCCGCGAGCACGGCGTCGGCGCCCGCCGCGATCGCCGGGGCGAAGTGCCCGAGCGCGCCGGCGCCGCCCGACGCGATGACGGGCACGCTCGAGAGCTCGTGCATGCGGCGCACCAGGTCGAGGTCGAAGCCCTGCTTGGTCCCGTCCGCGTCGATGGAGTTGACCAGGAGCTCGCCCGCGCCGAGCTCGATCGCCCGCCGCGCCCACTCGAGCGCGTCGAGGTCGGTCTCGGTCCGCCCGCCGTGCGTGGTGACGACGAACCCGGACTCGGTGCGGTCGGAGCGCTTGACGTCGAGCGAGAGCACGCAGACCTGCGCGCCGAAGCGGTCCGCGATCTCGGAGATCAGCTCGGGCCGCGCGATGGCCGCGCTGTTGACGCCGATCTTGTCGGCGCCGTGCCCGAGCAGGCGCGCGACGTCCTCGGTCGAGCGCACACCCCCGCCGACGGTGAGCGGGATGAAGACCTGCTCGGCGACCCGGCGGACCATGTCGAACGTCGTCGAGCGGTCGTCGACCGTCGCGGTGACGTCGAGGAAGGTCAGCTCGTCGGCGCCCTGCTCGGCGTAGCGAGCGGCCAGCTCCACGGGGTCGCCGGCGTCGCGCAGGTTCAGGAAGTTGACCCCCTTCACGACGCGGCCGGCAGCCACGTCGAGGCACGGGATCACTCGGACGGCGAGGGACATGCGCCGACCCCTACAACCGCGCGGCGTGGATCGCGCTCACGAGGATCGCGCGCGCGCCCAGCTCGTACAGGGCGTCCATGACGTGGTTCGTCTCGACGCGCGGGATCATGACGCGCACCGCGACCCACTCGGGATCGTGCAGCGGGGAGACCGTGGGCGACTCGAACCCGGGTGCGGCGGCGGTGGCCGCCTCGAGTTGCGCGACGGGCACGTCGTAGTCGACGAGCACGTACTGGCGGGCGACGAGCACGCCCTGCAGGCGCCGCACCAGGGTCTGCGTGCCCGGCTTCTCGACACCCGAGCCGATGAGCACGGCCTCGGATTCGAGGATCACCGGGCCGAAGATCTCGAGGCCCGCCGTCCGGAGCGTCGAGCCGGTCGACACGACGTCGGCCACGGCGTCGGCCACGCCGAGTCGCACGGCGGACTCGACCGCCCCGTCGAGCTTGACGAGCTTCGCCGTCACGCCGCGACGGGCCAGGAAGTCGCCCACGAGGCCCGGGTAGCTCGTCGCGACGCGGACGCCCTCGAGGTCGGCCAGGTCGGCGTGCTCGCCGGGCGGACCGGCGAACCGGAACGTCGAGTCGCCGAAGCCGAGCGGCGCGATCTCGGTCGCCTCGCTGCCCGAGTCGAGCAGGAGGTCGCGACCGGTGATGCCGACGTCGAGCGCACCCGACCCGACGTAGGTCGCGATGTCGCGCGGTCGGAGGTAGAAGAACTCGACCCCGTTGCGGGGGTCGGCGACCACGAGTTCACGCGAGTCCCTCCGGCCGGTGTATCCGGCCTCGAAGAGCATCTGCGCGGCGGTCTCGGAGAGCGAGCCCTTGTTGGGCACGGCGATTCGGAGCATTCCCTGGCTTTCGTGTCGACGGAACTGATCGGCGGTCATGGCGCGATCAGAGATGTCGGTACACGTCGGCGGGCTCGAGGCCCTTGGCGAGCATCAGCACCTGCAGGTGGTACAGCAGCTGCGAGATCTCCTCGGCGGTCTCGTCGTCGCTCTGGTATTCGGCGGCCATCCAGACCTCGGCCGCCTCCTCGACGATCTTCTTGCCGATGGCGTGCACGCCGGCGTCGAGCTGACGAACGGTGCCGCTGCCCTCGGGGCGGGTGCGGGCGGTGTCCTGGAGCTCGACGAAGAGGTCGTCGAAGGTCTTCACCCGTCCAGACTAGCGGGGTCCCCGGCACGCTCGTGGCGGTGTGACGAGACCGCGGCGCGCAGGTCGGCGATCCGCTCCTCGGGCACACCGCGGAACACCGCCGACCCCGCGACGAACGTGTCGGCGCCCGACTCGGCCGCGATGCCGATCGTGTCGACCGTGATGCCGCCGTCGACCTGCAGCCACACGTCGAGGCCGGCCGCCGCCACCGCGTCCGCGACGCGGCGGAGCTTCGGCATCGTCTCGGTGATGAACGACTGCCCGCCGAAGCCGGGCTCGACGGTCATGACGAGGACCTGGTCGAACTCGGGCAGGAGGTCGAGGTAGGGCGCGGCATCCGTGCCGGGCTTCAGGGCGATGCCGGCACGCGCGCCGATCTGCCGGAGGTGGCGGGCGAGCGCGACCGGCTCGTTCACCGCCTCGGCGTGGAACGTGACGGACGCGGCACCCGCCTCCGCGTAGCCTGCCGCCCACCGGTCGGGGTCGTCGATCATGAGGTGCACGTCGAGCGGGATCGGGCTGACCTGCTGCAGCCGCTGCACCATGGGCAGGCCGAACGTGAGGTTCGGCACGAAGTGGTTGTCCATGATGTCCACGTGCACGAGGTCGGCGGTGCTGATCCGGCCGAGCTCGCGCTCGAGGTTCGCGAAGTCGGCAGCGAGGATGCTCGGGTTGATGCGCGTCGCCATGACCGCAACCCTATCGGCGGGGACGAGCGGTTCAGCGCTTGCGCACGAGCGCGATGAACATCGCGTCGGTGCCGTGCCGGTGCGGCCACAGCTGCACCGTGCGGCCGTCGCCGGCGAGGTCGAGCGGATGCCGCGACACGGCTTGGACGACGGCGGCCGTGTCGATCGGCTCGGCGGCGTCGCCCCAGCGCGCGAGCGCGCGTCCGAGGCTGCCGTGCGTCTCCGCGGTGTGCGGCGAGCAGGTGACGTACGCGAGCACGCCGCCGGGGGCGAGTGCGGCGAACGCGGCGTCCGCCAGCTCGCCCTGCAGCTCGGTGAGCTCGGCGACATCCGTCGGGGATTTGCGCCAGCGCGCCTCGGGACGTCGTCGTAGTGCGCCGAGCCCGGTGCACGGCGCGTCCAGCAGGATGCGGTCGAACCCGCCCTCCGCGCCGAGCGCGCCCGGGTCGAGCTCGCGACCGTCGCCGACGTGGACCGGGACGTCGAGCGGCACCGGTGCGACGGCCTTCCGCACGAGCTCGGCGCGCGCCGGGATGACCTCGTTGGCGACCAGGGCGGCGCCGCCCGCGAGCGCCTCGGCGGCGAGCAGCGCCGTCTTGCCGCCGGGACCCGCGCACAGGTCGAGCCAGCGCTCGGCGGGCCGCACCGGGGCGACACGGCTGAGCGCCAGCGCGGCGAGCTGCGAGCCCTCGTCCTGGACGCGCACGAACCCGTCGTTCGCCGCGACGAGGTCGAACGGCGCCTCGGCGGTGAGGCCCGTGGGCGAGTACCGGTCGGGCTCGCCGAGGTCGTCCGGGTGCGCCGCGAGCCCCGGGAGGGCGGCCAGGTTCACGCGCGGCGAGGCGTTGTCGGCCTCGAGCGCCGCGACGAGCTCGTCGCCGCGACCCTCGCGGTCGAGCGCACCCCGGAGCGCGCGGATCACCCACACGGGATGCGAGTGCACGGCGGCCAGGGCGGCATCCCCCTGACCGGCCTCCTCGGCGACGAGTGCGAGCCAGTCGTCGAGCTCGCGCCGTGAGACCGTGCGCAGCACGGCGTTGACGAAGCCCGCCGCGGGCGGTGCGACCCGACGCGCGAGCGCCACCGACTCGTT
Source organism: Agromyces molybdatiresistens (assembly GCF_052748445.2). NCBI lineage: Bacteria > Bacillati > Actinomycetota > Actinomycetes > Micrococcales > Microbacteriaceae > Agromyces > Agromyces molybdatiresistens. Next base: position 2,153,102 of record NZ_CM188258.1, read on the forward strand.
CACGGCCGCGTGGGTGGGCACGCGCGTGGCGAGCAGCTGGTGGGCGCCGAGCCGGAGGACATCGAGCACGGGCGGATCGATCGCCGCGACGTCGCGGGCCGCAGCGAGGCCGATGATCGCGTCGTACCGGCCCAGGAGCCGCAGCGTGCCGTAGGTCAGCTCGGTCGCGAGCGCGGCATCCGCCTGGCTCAGCCTCGCCCGGTCGATGCGGGTCGGCAGCAGCAGGTTCGCGTACGCGTCGGAGTCGCGGACCGCCGCGAGGACGTCATACGCGACCAGACGCGCCGGCGAGACCCGGTCGGGCCGCGAGCGGCCGCCGGGGCCCCCGCGAGGCGCCTGCCGCGCGCCGCCGTCACGCCGCCCGCTTCCGGCATGGTCGGGGCGGCCGCCGCCGCGACGCTCGTCGCTCATCGCGCCTCCACCCGCTCGACGCCGAGGCCGCGCCACCAGTCGGCGGCGGTCATCGGGTTCCGGCCGGCGGGCTGCACGCGCCGGAGCTCCAAGGCCCCGTCGGCGGTCCCCGCGAGCACGCGCTTGCGCTCGAACCTGAGCTCGCCGGGCTCGAGGCTCGTCGGGATCGCGCCACTCGAGCCATCGGCGCCCTCCGTGGCCGGAACCGCCTCGAGGACCTTCACCCGGATGCCGCCGATCTCGGTGTGCGCGCCCGGCTCGGGAGTGACCCCGCGGAGGCGGGCATCGACCTCGGCGGTGGGCCGCGTCCAGTCGAGCCGGCCGTCCTCGATGGAGAGCTTCGGGGCGAAGGTCGGCTCGCCGGCCTGCGGCGTCGCGACGGCGGTGCCGCCGGCGATCGCGTCGACCACCTCGAGGACGAGCTCGGCCTCCGACTCCGCGAGCGACTCCAGCGCCGCACCCGCGGTCTCCCCCGGGTGGACCCGCCGGGTTCGGGCGGCGTACACGTCACCGGCGTCGAGCTCGGGCACGAGCCGGAACACGCTGGCCCCGAGCTCGGCATCGCCCGCGATGAGCGCGCGCTGCACGGGAGCGGCCCCGCGCCAGGCGGGCAGCGCCGAGAAGTGCAGGTTGATCCACCCGTGGGCCGGCGTCGACAGCAGCGGCTCGCGGACGAGCCCGCCGTAGGCGACGACGACGCCGAGGTCGGGGCGGAGTGCCGCGATGCGCTCGGTCGCGTCGGCGTCGAGCCGTGCCGCGTCGATCACGGGCAGCCCCAGCCGCTCGGCCGCCTGGGCGACCGGCGACGGCGTGAGCACGCGCTTCCGGCCGAGCGGTGCAGGCGGGCGGGTGACGACGCCGACCACCTCGTGGCCGGAGGCGGCCAGCCGCTCGAGGGTGGGCACGGCGACGGCGGGCGTTCCCGCGAAGACGATCCGGAGGTGTGGCACACCCCATTGTCCCAGTGTCAGGGGAGCTCAGGATCGTCCATCCGGACGCGGACCACTGGCGGTCGGCCCGGTCGGCGACCGGCGACCGGACGCCGGCGCTCGGTCGCGGCGCGGATGGCCTCGCCCTTCAGGGCCTGGGCGACCTCGCCCCCGAGACCGTAGCCGAAGCGGACGATCGCGCGCTCGAGCCCCTCCTCGCCCGTCGGCGTCGGCCCGAGCACGTCGACGCCGTCGATGCCGCGCACGCGCTCGAGCGCCCCGGCGAGGCGTTCGCGCGACGACACGACCGAGGCCATCCGCACCGCGGGCGGGAAGCGCAGGGTGCGGCGCGTCTCGAGCTCCTCCGCCGCCCACGCCGGCTGGCGCCAGGTCGCCAGCGCCGTGCCGAGCGCCCCGCCGACGCCCACGAGGAACACCGGGGCCGCCGGCGCCGCCAGGGCCGCGGCGTTCGACCACCACCGCAGGCAGTCCTCGGCGACGCGGAGCGACTCGCGCAGCAGCATCCGTTCGCCGTCGAGCAGGAGGACGGCACGGTACCCGCCGTCGGCGAACGGCTCGGCCCCGCGCGTCGCGACGACGAGCTGCGGCTCCGCGCCGACCCGCACGATCGGACGCTCGCCATCCGACACCACCACCCGGGATCGGGGGAACGCACGCCCGAGCTCCTCGGCCGTGCGGGTTGCGCCGACCACCGCCGCCCGCAGCTTCGTGCCCTCGCAGACGCCGCAGCGCCACGACGTCGCGACCGTGCCGCACAGGGAGCACGCGGGCGGGCCGCCGCCGCGGGGCACCGAGAGCGCTCCCCCGCAGGCGGCGCATCGGGCGGGCTCCCGGCAGCGGTCGCATACGAGCATCGGGGTGTGCCCGGGTCGCGCCACCTGCACGAGCACCGGGCCGTCGGCGATCGCCGCCTGCGCCTCGCGCCACGCCGCCGACGGGATGCGGGCGCCGCCGGACTCGGGCGCCGCCTGCTGGTCGGTCAGGACGACGCGCGGACGGGCACCGCGCCGCAGCGGCACGTCGTGGACCCAGCCGACCTCGACGAGCCGCTGCACCTCGACGCTCCGGCTGTGTGCGACGAACGCGAGCGCGGCGCCGGACTGCTCCTGGCGGATGAGCGCCGCGTCGCGACTGTGCACGCCCGGGGCGAGCGGCTCGGCATGGAGCGCGTCGCCGTCGTCGACGACCACGATGAGCCCGAGCCGGGAGGCGGGCGCGTAGACCGTCGACCGGCTGCCGATCACGATGCGCGCGGCATCCCCCGTCGCGTCGAGGAACGCCCGGTACCGTGCCGGGCCGGTCTGGCGCGCGTCGGTCCGCAGCACGCGGCGAGGGTCGACGAACTCGGCGAGGGCGGTCTCGAGCTGCTCCTGGTCGCGGTAGTCGGGGACGGCGACGATGCTCGAGCGGTCGTGGGCGAGCGCGTGCGCGGCGGCCTGTGCGACGGTCATCGCCCACCCGCCGACCCACGTTCCGGACGGCAGCCGCACCGGACGTGCGTCGGCGGCCAGCGCCATCCGCTCGCCCCGGCCGATGCCCCGCTCGACACGACCCGGCTCGTAGCCGTCGATCGCCGTTGGCGCCCCCGGCCGCTGGCCGGGGTCCGGCTCGGCGGACCGCCACGCCTTCTCCGCGCGGACGTAGCGCGCGGGGATCGCGATGCGCAGGATGTCGCTCGCGTTGCCCGCCGCCCGATCGGCCGCCGCCCGCGCGAGACGCCACACGTCGGGCATGAGCGCCGGGACGTCGGAGACGACGTCGTCGAGCTCGCTGAGCTCGCCACGGTAGTCCGAGCGCTCGGCGAGGTCCACGATCCAGCCGGCGGCGATCCGCCCGCCCGAACGCAACGGCACGCGGACGCGAGCGCCGCGCACGGCCGCGTCCGCCAGGCGCGACGGGACGCGGTAGTCGAACAGCTGGTCGAGCTGCGGCAGCGGCGAGTCGACGAGGACGCGCGCGACGGGCCGGTCGGTCACCTCAGCGCCCGGCGGCCACGTCAGAGCCCGGCGGCCGCGCGCAGGTCGTCGACGCGGTCGAGCCGCTCCCAGGTGAAGTCGGGCAGCTCCCGGCCGAAGTGGCCGTAGGTCGCCGTCGTCGCGTAGATCGGGCGCAGGAGGTCGAGGTCGCGGATGATCGCGGCCGGGCGCAGGTCGAACACCTCGCGGATCGCCTCGGTGATGCGCTCCTCAGGCAGGTGGCCGGTGCCGAACGTCTCGACGTACAGGCCGACGGGGGCCGCCGCGCCGATCGCGTAGGCCACCTGGATCTCGAGGCGGTCGGCGAGGCCGGCGGCGACCGCGTTCTTCGCGACCCAGCGCATCGCGTACGCCGCCGAGCGGTCGACCTTCGACGGGTCCTTGCCGCTGAAGGCGCCGCCGCCGTGCCGGCTCGCGCCGCCGTAGGTGTCGATGATGACCTTGCGGCCGGTGAGCCCGGCGTCGCCCTGCGGGCCGCCGATCTCGAACCGGCCCGTCGGGTTGATGAGGACCTTGAGGTCGGGCCGCGAGAGCTCGACCCGGTCGAGCGTCGGGCGGATGACGAGCTCCTCGACCTCGGCGCGCAGCTGCTCGGTCGACACCTTCGGGGAGTGCTGGGTCGAGAGCACGACCGTCTCGATGGTTCGCGCGGACTGACCCTCGTAGCCGATGGTGACCTGCGTCTTGCCGTCGGGACGCAGGTAGTCGAGCTCGCCCTGCTTGCGGACCTCGGCGAGGCGCTCGGCGAGGCGGTGCGCGATCCAGATCGGCACGGGCATGAGCTCGGGGGTCTCGCGCACGGCGTAGCCGAACATGATGCCCTGGTCGCCCGCGCCCTGACGATCGAGCGCGTCGACGCTCGCACCCTCGCGCGTCTCGAACGCGTCGTCGACGCCCTGCGCGATGTCGGGCGACTGGGCGCCGATCGAGACGGAGACGCCGCAGGAGCGACCGTCGAACCACACGTCGGAGGAGTCGTACCCGATCGAGGTGATGCGCTCGCGCACGATCGCGGGGATCTCGACGTACCCCGACGTCGACACCTCGCCGGCGACGTGCACCAGACCGGTGGTCACGAGCGTCTCGACCGCGACGCGCGCCCCCGGGTCGACCGTGAGCAGCGCGTCGAGGATCGCGTCGGAGACCTGGTCGCAGATCTTGTCGGGGTGGCCCTCGGTCACGGACTCGGAGGTGAACTGGCGCAGTGCGCTCATACGGGGTGGGTGTCCTTCGTGATGGGCTCGGAGCCGGGCGCGAGACGCGCGGCGATGACATCGAGGATGGCGTGCGCCACCGACATCTTGGTGCCGGACGCCACGGCCGCGACCGCGTCGTCGGCGCCGATCACGCTCACGGCGTTCTCGTCGGCGGCGAAGCCGTGGCGCCAGCCGACGCGGTTGACGACGAGCAGGTCGGCGCCCTTGGCCCGGCGCTTGGCGCGACCGAGCTCGAGCAGTCGCTCCGGGTCGGGCTCGGTCTCGGCCGCGAATCCGACGAGCACGGTGCCGTCGTGCGGCGCGGCGCCGAGGCCGGCGAGGATGTCGGGGTTTCGGACCAGCTCGATCGACATGGTCTCCTGGCCGTCGACCTTCTTGATCTTCGCGTCGCTCACGTCGGCGGGGCGGAAGTCGGCGACGGCGGCGGCCATCACGACCACGTCTGCGAGTGAGGCGGCCGAAATGACGGCCTCCTGCAGCTCGAGCGCGGTCGAGACCGGCACCACGCGGCATCCGCCCGGCGAGGCCACCTCGAGGTTCGCCGCCACGAGCGTCACCTCGGCGCCGCGCGCCGCGGCCGCCTCGGCGATCGCGACGCCCTGCTTGCCGCTCGAGCGGTTGCCGAGGAAGCGCACGGGGTCGAGCGGCTCGCGCGTGCCGCCCGCGGTGACGACGACGCGTCGGCCGGCGAGGTCGCCGGCCCCGGTCGAGGCCGTTTCCGCGTCGCCCGTGCCCGCGTCGAGGCCGTTCCGCCGCGCGACGTCGAGGGCCGCCGCGACGATCACGTCGGGCTCCTCGAGCCGCCCGGGGCCGCGGTCGGCGCCCGTGAGCTGACCGACGGCGGGACCGACGATCGTGGCGCCGCGCTCGCGCAGCGTCGCGATGTTCGCCTGCGTCGCGGGATGCCGCCACATCTCGGTGTGCATCGCCGGAGCGATCACGAGCGGCGCCTCGCTCGCGAGCACCGTGTTGCCGAGCAGGTCGTCGGCGAGGCCGGTCGCGAGCTTCGCGATCGAGTTCGCCGTCGCGGGTGCGATCACGATGAGGTCGGCGGCCTGGCCGATCGCCACGTGGCGCACCTCGGCGACCCCCTCGAAGAGGTCGACGTGCACCGGGTTGCGCGAGATCGCCTCCAGCGTCGGGCGCCCGACGAACCGCAGCGCCGACTCCGTCGGCACCACGTGCACGTCGTGGCCCGCGAGGACCAGCGACCGCACCACCGACACGGCCTTGTACGCCGCGATGCCGCCGGTGATGCCGACGACGATGTTCAGCGGCATCCGGGCCTGCCGGCTACTCGCCGATCGGGCGGAGGCGCAGCTTGTCCTCGTTGACCTCGTGGAGCGCGACCGACAGGGGCTTGTCGTCGATCGACGAGTCGACCAGCGGGCCGACGTTGTCGAACAGGCTGCCCTCGTGGAGGTCGGCGTAGTAGTCGTTGATCTGGCGTGCCCGCTTGGACGCGAAGATGACCAGCTGGTACTTCGAGTCGACCTTCGACAGCAGGTCGTCGATCGGCGGGTCGATGATGCCGGACAGCTTCTCAGCCATGGAGGGACTCCTTCAGGTGTGGCGCACTCGACGTGCGCGGAAGTTCGTGGCGCGAGGCAGGCTGACGCCGACCCCGACGAGGCCGCATCAAGTCTACGACCTTTTGCGCGGCCTCGCGGACCTCGTGGTTGACGACCTGGTGATCGAACTCCTCGACGGCCGCCAGTTCGACCTTCGCGGTCTCGAGCCGTCGCTGCTGCTCGGCCGGGCTCTCGGTGCCCCGCCCGACGAGCCGGCGGACCAGTTCGTCCCACGTCGGAGGGAGCAGGAACACCAGTGTGGCCTCGGGCATCGCCCGGCGCACCGAGCGCGCGCCCTGGATGTCGATCTCGAGCAGCACGCTGTTGCCGCCCGCGATCGCCTCGTCGACCGGTCCGCGCGGCGTGCCGTACCGGTGGGCGTTGTGCACCGTCGCCCACTCGAGCAGCTCGCCCGCGGCGATCATGCGGTCGAACTCCTCGTCGGAGACGAAGTAGTAGTGCTCGCCCTCGACCTCGCCCGGCCGCGGTGCGCGGGTGGTCGCCGACACCGAGAGCTTCACGTCGGGGTGGTGCTCGCGGATGTAGCCAGCGACCGTGCCCTTGCCGACCGCCGTGGGGCCGGCGAGCACGACGAGCCGGTCGCCCGTGCCGCCGTGGTCGGCGATCCAGCCCGCGGTGAACTCGCGCAGGCGCCGACGCTGCAGCCGGCCGAGCCCGCCGAGGCGCTTGGAGTTCGCGATCTGCAGATCCTCCATGATGCGGGCGCACTTCGTCTGCCCGATCGCGGGGATGGAGGTGAGGAACTCCGAGACCCGGACCCGGCCCTCGACGCCCTCCGGGTCGTCGAACGCGGCCCGGAGCACGTCGAGCGGGCTGCGGGTGCCCTCCGCGATGTCGTGCTTCACGGCGGCACGCGCGCGGCGCGCGGCGACCGCGGCGCGCGACGCGGCGACGCGGTCGACCTCGGGCGGCGCGGATGACGCGGTGCGATCAGACATCGAGCGCCCCCACCTCGTCGGCGCGGCGCGCGATCGCGTCGGCGACGCCGTCGGGACCTGCGGCGAGGAGCCCGCGGCTGTCGGTCAGGATCGCTCCCGGTGCGAGCGCGCCGAGCCGGGCGGGCACATCGCGGAGCTCGCCGCCCTGGAAGCCGATGCCCGGCACGAGCACGGGCACCCGCGGGCGCGCGTCGCTCGAGACGTCGATGCCGAACTCCTCGGGCACGATCGTCGCGCCGAGCACGACGCCGATCGAGCCGAACGGTCGCACGTCGGCGTCGTCCCTGCTCCGGTTCCACGCGTCCACACCCGACACGATGGCACCCGCCACCGACGATCCCTCGCGGCTCGAGCCCTGCAGCACGGCCTGCTGGATCGCGGCCGCCTCGGGGTTCGACGTCGCCGCGACGACGAACAGGCCCGCCTGTGCGGCCTCGGCCTGACGCATGACGCCCTCGATCGAACCGAGGCCCTGGTAGGCGTAGATCGTCATCGCGTCGGCGCGGAGCGGCGAGGCCGGCGACAGCCAGGCCTGGCCGTACGCCTCGACGGTCGAGCCGATGTCGCCGCGCTTGACGTCGGCGATCACCAGCAGGCCAGCGTCGCGGGCCAGGTCGAGCACGCGCTCGAGAGCTGCGTAGCCGGCCGACCCGTGGCGCTCGAAGAACGAGACCTGCGGCTTCACGATCCCGACGCGGCCGGCCGCGGCATCCACGACCCTCAGGCCGAACTCGCGGACTCCCGCGCCCGAATCGGGCAGGCCCCACTCGTCGAGGAGCCACGCGTGGGGATCGATCCCGACGCACAGGCGTCCGCGGGTGCCGAACACCGCGTCGAGGCGCTCGCCGAACGAGGCGACCGTGCTCACGCGACCACCCCTGCGGCGCGGCGTCGCGCGTACTCCTGCAGGCTCGTGACCTCGAAGCCGCCGTCGTTCACGTCGAGCGAGGCCACCGCGGCCGAGAGCTCGGCGATCGTCGTGAACAGCGGGATGTCGGCCGCGACCGCCGCGGCTCGGATCTCGTAGCCGTCGGCGCGCGCCGAGCGACCGCTCGGCGTGTTCACGACGACGTCGATCTCGCCGCGGTGGATGAGCTCGACCACCGAGGTCGCGTCCTCGCCCTGCTTCTCGCTGTACTTCAGCACGACGTCGGCCGCGATGCCGTTGCGGCGGAGCACCTCCGCCGTGCCCTCGGTCGCGACGAGGTCGTAGCCGAGCTGCTGCATCCGCAGCACCGGGAGGATGATCGCGCGCTTGTCGCGGTCGGACACCGAGACGAACACGCGACCCGACAGCGGCATCCCGCCGTACGCGGCCAGCTGACTCTTCGCGAACGCACGCGGGAAGTCGCGGTCGATGCCCATGACCTCGCCCGTCGAGCGCATCTCCGGGCCGAGCACGGAGTCGACCATGATGCCCTCGCGCGTGCGGAAGCGGTGGAAGGGCAGGACCGCCTCCTTGACCGCGACCGGGGCGTCGAGCGGCACGCGGGACCCGTCGACCTCGGGCAGCAGGCCCTCGGCGACGAGGTCGCGGATCGAGTCGCCGACCATGACGCGCGACGCGGCCTTCGCGAGCGGGATGCCGAGCGCCTTCGAGACGAACGGCACGGTCCGGCTCGCGCGCGGGTTGGCCTCGAGCACGTAGAGCACGCCCGCGCCGATCGCGAACTGGACGTTGAGGAGGCCGCGGACGCCGACGCCCTCGGCGATGGCCCGGGTCGCCTCGCGCACGCGGTCGACCTCGGCTCGCCCGAGCGTGACGGGCGGCAGGGTGCAGCTCGAGTCGCCGGAGTGGATGCCGGCCTCCTCGATGTGCTCCATCACGCCGCCGACGTAGAGCTCGGTGCCGTCGTACAGCGCGTCGACGTCGATCTCGATCGCGTCGTCGAGGAAGCGGTCGACGAGCAGCGGATGCGTCGGCCCGACGATGCCCTGGTCGGCGATGCGCGCGAAGTAGTCGACGAGCGAGGCGGTGTCGTACACGATCTCCATGCCGCGGCCGCCGAGCACGTAGCTCGGACGGACGAGCACCGGGTAGCCGATCTGCTCGGCGACCTGCACTGCACCCGCGAGCTCGGTCGCGGTGCCGTTGCGCGGCGCGAGGAGCCCGGCGGCGTCGAGGATGCCGGCGAACTGCCCGCGCTCCTCGGCGAGGTCGATCGCCTCGGGGCTGGTGCCGAGGATCGGCACGCCCGCCGCCTCGAGGCCCTTCGCGAGCCCCAGCGCGGTCTGCCCGCCGAGCTGCACGATGACGCCCACCAGCTCGCCCGACTGCGACTCGGCGTGGATGACCTCGAGCACGTCCTCGAGCGTGAGGGGCTCGAAGTAGAGCCGGTCGCTCGTGTCGTAGTCGGTCGAGACCGTCTCGGGGTTGCAGTTGATCATGATCGTCTCGAACCCGGCGGCCGAGAGCGCGAAGGACGCGTGGACGCACGAGTAGTCGAACTCGACGCCCTGACCGATGCGGTTCGGGCCAGAACCGAGGATGACGACCTTGCGGCGGTCGCTCGGCGCGACCTCGGTCTCGAGGTCGTAGCTCGAGTAGTGGTAGGGCGTCAGCGCCGGGAACTCGCCCGCGCACGTGTCGACGGTCTTGAACACCGGGCGGATGCCGAGGATGTGGCGGACCTCGCGCGCGTCGGCCTCGCCGAACCCGCGGAGCTGCCCGATCTGGGCGTCGGAGAAGCCGTGGTCCTTCGCGAGCAGCAGCGTCTCGGTGTCGAGCGCCTCGGCCCGGGCCACCTGCTCGGCGACCTCGTTGATCAGCACGATCTGGTCGAGGAACCACGGGTCGATCTTCGTGGCCTCGAACGCCTGCTCGATCGTGGCGCCCTTGCGGAGCGCCTGCTGCACGAGCACGATGCGGCCGTCGGTCGGGGTCGAGGCCGCCTCGAGCAGCTCGTCGACCGAGCGCGACTCGTCCTCCCAGTGGAAGCTCGACCCGCGCTTCTCGAGCGAGCGGAGCGCCTTCTGCAGGGCGGTCGAGAAGTTGCGGCCGATCGCCATCGCCTCGCCGACGGACTTCATGGTGGTCGTCAGCGTCGGGTCGGCGGCGGGGAACTTCTCGAACGCGAACCGCGGCACCTTCACGACGACGTAGTCGAGCGTGGGCTCGAAGCTCGCCGGCGTGACCTTGGTGATGTCGTTCGGGATCTCGTCGAGGCGGTAGCCGATCGCGAGCTTCGCGGCGATCTTGGCGATCGGGAACCCCGTGGCCTTCGATGCGAGCGCCGACGAGCGCGAGACGCGCGGGTTCATCTCGATGACGATGACGCGTCCGTCCGCCGGGTCGACGGCGAACTGGATGTTGCAGCCGCCCGTGTCCACGCCGACGGCGCGGATGATGTCGATGCCGATGTCGCGCAGCTTCTGGTACTCGCGGTCGGTGAGCGTCAGCGCCGGCGCGACGGTGATCGAGTCGCCCGTGTGGACGCCGACCGGGTCGACGTTCTCGATCGAGCAGACCACGACCGTGTTGTCGTGCGTGTCGCGCATCAGCTCGAGCTCGTACTCCTTCCAGCCGAGGATCGACTCCTCCAGGAGCACCTCGGTGGTCGGCGAGTCGTGCAGGCCCTGCGTCACGATGCGGACGAGGTCCGCCTCGGTGTAGGCGAAGCCCGACCCGAGTCCGCCCATGGTGAACGAAGGGCGCACCACGAGCGGGTAGCCGAGGTCGAGGGCGAACTCCTTCGCCTGCTCGAGCGTCGTCGCCACGTGCGAGCGGGCGACGTCGGCGCCGGCCTCGATCACGAGGTCCTTGAAGAGCTGGCGGTCCTCGCCCTTGCGGATCGCGTCGACCTTCGCGCCGATGAGCTCGACGCCGTGCTTGTCGAGGATGCCCGCGTCGTGCAGTGCGATCGCGGCGTTCAGCGCCGTCTGGCCGCCGAGCGTCGGGAGCACCGCGTCCGGCTTCTCCTTCACGATGATCGACTCGATCACCTCGGGGGTGATCGGCTCGACGTAGGTCGCGTCGGCGAAGTCGGGGTCGGTCATGATCGTGGCCGGATTGGGGTTCACGAGGATGACGCGGACGCCCTCCGCACGGAGGACGCGGCAGGCCTGGGTGCCCGAGTAGTCGAACTCGGCCGCCTGCCCGATGACGATCGGGCCGGACCCGATGACGAGGACGGAGTTGATGTCGTCGCGCTTGGGCATTACTCGCCGGCCTCCTGGCTGTGGTCGGTGGTGCGGTTCGCGATGACCATGTCGCGGAACCGATCGAAGAGGTACTCGGCGTCGTGCGGGCCGGCGGCCGACTCGGGGTGGTACTGGACCGAGAAGGCGGGGATGTCGAGGCAGTTCAGGCCCTCGACGACGTCGTCGTTGAGGTCGACGTGACTGACCTCGACGCGGCCGAAGCCCTGGCTCGACTCGCTGATGACGTCGGTGGGCGCCGCGACGGCGAAGCCGTGGTTGTGCGCCGTGATCTCGACGCGCCCGGTGGCCCGGTCGAGCACCGGCTGGTTGATGCCCCGGTGGCCGAAGGGCAGCTTGTAGGTGTCGAAGCCGAGGGCGCGGCCGAGCAACTGGTTGCCGAAGCAGATGCCGAAGTACGGCAGGCCGGCGCGGAGCGACTCGCGGAGCAGTTCGACGTGGCGCTCCGAGGCGCTCGGGTCGCCGGGCCCGTTCGAGAAGAACAGCGCGTCCGGGCCGAGGGCCAGCACGTCGTCGGCCGTCACGGTCTGGGGCAGCACGTGGACGTCGAATCCGCGCTCGGCCAGGAAGTTCAGCGTGGAGGTCTTGACGCCGAGGTCGAGCACGGCGACCGAGCCGATGCGCTCGCCCGTGGCGGGCAGCATGTACCGCTCGCCCGTCGAGACCTCGCCGGACAGGTTGCGGCCGGCCATCTGCTCGCCGGACTGCACGAGCTCGAGCTGCTCGCCGGGAGAGAGGTACGCCTCCTCGCCCGAGAAGACGCCGGCGCGCATCGCGCCGAGCGAGCGGATGTGCCGCGTCACCGCGCGCGTGTCGATGCCGCTGATGCCGACGATCCCGGCGGCGGCGAGGTCGTCGTCGAGGCTCCGCTGCGAGCGGAAGTTCGACACGACCCGCGAGGGGTCGCGCACGACGAAGCCCGCGACCCAGATGCGCGCGGACTCCATGTCCTCGTCGTTCATGCCCGTGTTGCCGATGTGCGGCGCGGTCATGAGCACGATCTGCCCCGCGTACGACGGGTCGGTCAGGGTCTCCTGGTAGCCGGTCATGCCCGTCGCGAAGACCGCCTCGCCGAGCGTCCGCCCGCGTGCCCCGTAGGCGCGGCCCTCGTATCGGGTGCCGTCCTCGAGCACGAGCACGGCACGGGTGGGGTCGATCGCGGCGGCGGGCGCCTGCTCGTCGACGGTGGTCGGGGTCTCAGTCATCCGAGGCCTCGCTCTCTGCTTGTGCGTCTGCGTCCGGCTCCGGCGCGGTGGGCGCCGCAGCGATGTCGTTCACGGCGGCCACGAACCGGGCTGAGTCGCCCGGGTACCGGCACCGCAGGTAGCTGTCGACCCGCGTCGGAACCTCGGGCTCCGACCGGTCGTCGACGAGCCAGGTGAGGGCGACGAGGCCCTCGGGCTCGACCCCGCGATCGATCGCGTAGGTCGCGGTCCCGGCGGCCGCGATGCGGTCGGCCGGGATGAAGCTCGGGAGCTCGCCGGCGATGCGCAGCAGCACGCCCTTCCGGTGCACCTCGACGCGCGCCGAGCCGCGGAAGGCGAGGCCCTCGACGGCGAGGCGTTCGAGGGGCTCCCCCTCCGGTGTGGTCGCGACGTAGAGCGCCTCGATCTCGAGCGTCGTGGTGCCGGGGTCGGCGGGCGGCGCGAAGGCGGCGAGGGTCTCGTCGCGCGCGGTGCGGCGTCGCCAGGATCGCCACATCAACCAGGCGGCGACGCCGACGATCGCGACGGCGACGAGTGCGCCGATCCAGCGGCTATCCACGCGCACCCCCGTGCGCGAGGCGGGCGGATGCCGCGGCGACCTCGTCGGCGGGACGGACGGCGCCGTCGAGCACCGTTGGCGTTCCGCGGTGGAAGGTCGCGACCACGCGGCCGGGGAGCGTGCGACCGAGGTAGGGCGAGTTGACGCTGCGCCCGGCGAGCCGGTCGATGCCGAACGGCGCGGACGCGGCAGGGTCGACGAGCGTCAGCTCCGCGGCCGAACCGGCCGCGACGGGCTCGCCGTGGCCCGCGAGGCGACCGATCCGCGCGGGCGTCGCGGAGAGCACGCGGGCGACGTCCGCCCAGCCGATCAGCCCGGTGTCGACCATCGTCAGCTGCACGACCGACAGCGCCGACTCCAGGCCGACCATGCCGTTCGCGGCGGCATCCCACTCGGATTCCTTCGCCTCGACGGGATGCGGGGCGTGGTCGGTGGCGACGATGTCGACGGTGCCGTCCGCGAGCGCGGCGCGGAGCGCCTCGACGTCCTCCTGGCGGCGCAGCGGCGGGTTGACCTTGTAGCGCGGGTCGTAGCTGCCGACCAGGTCCTCCGTGAGCAGCAGGTGGTGCGGCGTCACCTCGGCGGTCACGTCGATGCCCCGGGCCTTCGCCCAGCGGATCACCTCGACGGACCCGGCCGTGGAGACGTGGCACACGTGCAGGCGCGAGCCGACGTGCTCGGCGAGGAGCACGTCGCGCGCGATGATCGACTCCTCGGCGACGGCCGGCCAGCCGGCGAGTCCGAGCTCGCCGGACAGTGCGCCCTCGTTCATCTGCGCGCCCTGCGTGAGGCGCGGCTCCTGCGCATGCTGCGCGATCACGCCGTCGAAGGCCTTCACGTACTCGAGCGCGCGGCGCATGAGCAGCGGGTCGAAGACGCAGAAGCCGTCGTCGCTGAAGACGCGCACGCGGGCGCGCGACGCGGCCATCGCGCCGAGCTCGGCGAGCTGCTCGCCCTTGAGCCCGACGGTCACGGCGCCGATCGGCTGCACGGTCGCGTAGCCGGCGGCCTCGCCGAGGGAGAGCTCCTGCTCGACGACGCCCGCGGTGTCGGCCACGGGGAACGTGTTGGCCATCGCGAAGACCGCGGTGAACCCGCCGACGGCGGCCGCCTGAGTACCCGTCAGCACGGTCTCGCTCTGCTCGTACCCGGGCTCGCGCAGGTGCGTGTGCAGGTCGACGAGGCCGGGGAGGGCGACGAGCCCGTCGGCGTCGACGACCGTCGCGCCCGCGGCATCCGCCACCGTGCCCACCTCGGCGATGCGCCCGCCGTCGAGCAGGATGTCGGCCCGCTCGCCCGTGGGCAGGGCCGCGCCGCGGATCAGGAACGACTCGCTCATCGGGTCTCCCCCCGTTCGCCGGACAGCAACAGGTAGAGGGCGGCCATTCTCACTGATACTCCGTTCGCGACCTGCTCGCGCACCGTCGACTGCGCGGAGTCGGCGGCGCGGGCGGCGATCTCGAGCCCGCGGTTCATGGGGCCGGGATGCATGACCATCGTAGTCTCGGGAAGCCGGGCGAACCGATCGTCGTCCAGCCCCCACGTGCGCGCGTATTCGCGGCTGTTCGGGAAGAACGCGCCGTGCATGCGCTCCGCCTGGATGCGGAGCATCATCACGACGTCGGGCGTCGCGGCGAGCGCCCGATCGAGGTCGTACTCGATCGTCGCGGGCCAGCCCGACACGTCGACGGGCACGAGCGTCGGCGGGGCGACGAGCGCGACCTCGGCGCCGAGCGTCTCGAGGAGCCACACGTTCGAGCGCGCCACGCGCGAGTGCAGGATGTCGCCGACGATCACGACGTGCACCCCGTCGAGGTCCCGGCCCCGCGAGGCGGCCCCGTGGAGGCGCCGACGCATGGTGAAGGCGTCGAGGAGGGCCTGGGTGGGGTGCTCGTGCGTGCCGTCGCCGGCGTTCACGACGCCCGCGTCGATCCATCCGCTCGTCGCAAGTGTGAGCGGCGCGCCCGAGGACGGATGACGGATGACGACGCCGTCGGCCCCCATCGCCTGCAGCGTCTGCGCGGTGTCCTTCAGGCTCTCGCCCTTCGAGACGCTCGAGCCCTTCGCGCTGAAGTTGATGACGTCGGCCGACAGCCGCTTCGCCGCGGCCTCGAACGAGATGCGGGTGCGCGTGGAGTCCTCGAAGAAGAGGTTCACGACGGTGCGGCCGCGGAGCGTCGGCAGCTTCTTCACCTCGCGCTCCTGCACGGCCGCCATGTCCTCGGCGACGTCGAGCAGCGCGATGGCGTCGTCGCGCGAGAGGTCGCGGGTGCTGAGCAGGTGCCTCACTGGTCGCCTCCCTCGATCGTGACGGCGTCCTCGCCGTCGATCTCGACGAGGCGCACGTTGATGCGCTCGCGCGTGGAGCTCGGCAGGTTCTTGCCCACGTAGTCCGCGCGGATCGGGAACTCGCGGTGGCCGCGGTCGACGAGCACCGCGAGGCGCACGGCGCGGGCGCGGCCGAGATCGGCGAGCGCGTCGAAGGCGGCACGGATGGTGCGGCCCGAGTAGAGCACGTCGTCGACGAGCACCACGATCCGTCCGTCGATGCCGTCGCCCGGCACCTCGGTGGGATGCGTGGCTCGCACGGGATTGCGGCCCAGGTCGTCTCGGTACATCGTCACGTCGAGGGCCCCGGCGGGCACGTCCACGCCGGCGATCCGGGACACGATCCGGGCGAGTCGCTCGGCGAGGGCCACGCCGCGCGTGGGAATGCCGAGGAGGACGAGACCGTCGGCGCCGCGATTGGCTTCGAGGATCTCGTGGGCGATGCGGGTCAGCGCCCGCTCGAGGTCTGCCTGCTGGAGCACGGTGCGCACAGCGGTGCGGACTCCCTTCTCCGCCTCACGGGACGGGCTTCAAGGTTGTCGGTCGATCGATCCTACCAGCGACACGAGCGTGCGACGGATGCCGCGGCTCGCGTCGAGGGGACCGCCGTCCAGTACGGTGCGAGCATGCGAGCGCGTCCGAGTCGATCCGTCGCCGTGGCGATGGCCCTGCTGGCCGCGGCCTGGGCCTTCGTGCTGCTCGCGCCGCAGCAGCATGCCTGGTCGGGCGCGTACGGCATGCCCCGGTGGCTCTTCGCACTGAACACGCTTCCTCCCTACGATGCGGTCCGCGGATGGCTCGTGGCGAGCGGGACGGCCGACTTCTACCTCGTCTTCGGCGCCGCGGCATCCGCGTCGTTCGCGCTCATCTGGTTCGCGACCGGCCCGGCATTCGCGGCGCTCGGCTGGTCCGGGCGCGTGCTCGGCGGTCTCGTGCTCGCGGCGGCCGTCGTCACGCTGCTGAGCTACCTCAACCACGCCGACGGCGCTCCGCTGCGGTTCCTCTGGGGCGCCGAGGGGGTCCTGCTCGCCGTGATCGGGCTCTGGGCCGTGGTCGCCGCATTCGCCGCCCCGCGTGCGAACGCGGTCGCGACCTGGGAGCGGGTGCTGCTCGGAGCCACGCTCCCCCTGTTCATCGCGGCGACGCTGCTGCTCGGCTACTGGCCGCACGGCACGCTCGTCGGGTTCGGGCTCGAGGCGGCGGCGCTCGCGGCCTGGGGCGCGCGGTCGGACGCGCCCCCGGCCGAGCGCCGGGATGCCGCCGGGGCGACCTGAACGGCCGCGACGCGAAGGGGCGGGATGCATCGGCATCCCGCCCCTTCGCCCTGGTCCGGCGTGCGCCGACTCATCGACCGTGCGCCCGGCCCCGCAGCACGCGCGAGGCGATCACGAGCGCGGCGGCGACGAGCACGACGTTCTTCGCGACGTACTGGCCGAGGAGCGTCGGTCCCGCGGCGGTGATCAGCTCGTCGGTGAAGAACACGATCGGCGAGAAGATGCCGACGAACGCGACGGCGAGCACGACGAGGCCGAGGCGCGCGAACACGCCGGAGATCAACGCGGCGCCCGCGACGGTCTCGATGACGGCCGTGAGGACGATCGCCAGCTGGCCGCCGACGAGGCCGAACGTGAGCACGCCCCAGGTCGCCTCGACGAGCGGCTCGAGGGGACTGACGCCGGGGAAGAACTTCACGGCGCCGAAGACGACGAACACGGCGCCGAGCGCGACCCGCAGCGCGGGGATGCTCCAGCGCTCGAGGAACGCCTTGAGCGCGCCCTCGGCGTCGGCGAGGCGGACGGCGAGCGAGCGGTGATCTGCGGCGCGACGTGCGCCGGCCCGCGGAAGTCCGTGTGCGGAGATGGTGGTCATGACGGAGTGCTCCTTCCAGAGCGATGGTCGAGTGCGGGGGTCATGGATGCCGCGGAGTGCGACATGTCCCAGTGAACAGCCGGAGGCGATCCCCCGGATCAGTGCTCGCGCCGGAAGCCGCGGAGGGACATCCCCGTTTCCCGCGGGGGGAACGCCCGGTGCCCTGCTCCGGGTGGACCCGTACTCCACCCCCGTCCGGGGGGTCCTGACGCGGCGGTCTGGCGGCGCAGGAGCGGCACGTGCTGCAATGGCGCATGGCCGACGTCATGATCGCCGTCATGCCCTTCGCGGGCCACGTCGCACCGCTCGCGGCCGTGACCGCCGCCTTCGTCGAGGCGGGGCATCGGGTCCGCGTCTACACGGGACGCGCCTACGCCGACCGGTTCGCCGCACTCGGCGCCGAGGTGGTCCCGTGGTCGAGGGCGCCGGACTTCGACGAGCTCGACCTCGCCGCGACCTTTCCCGCCCTGCGTGGGCGGAGGGGCCCGCGGCAGCTGCTCGCGAACGTCGAGCACCTGTTCGTCGGGACGGGCGCGGCGCAGGGCGACGACCTCGTCGCGGCGTACCGGGAACAGCCGTGGGAGGTCATCGTCGCCGACGGGCTGAGCCTCGGCGCGCACTTCGCCGCGGAGCGCACCGGGACGCCGTCGGTCACCGTGAGCATCGTGCCGCTCTCGATGCCCACGCCGGAGCTGCCGCCGCCCATCCTCCCGCTGCTCCCCGCGACGGGCCCGCTCGGCAGGCTCCGCGACCGGGTGCTGAACGCCGCCCTCTCATTCGGTTCGCGCGGCGTGCAGCGGGCGTACGACGCGCAGCGCGCGGCATCCGGCCTGCCGCCGACCGACGCCCCGCTCGAGGCCGCCTGGCACTCCCCCGACCTGGTCTGCGCGTCGGGGGTTCCCGAGCTCGAGTTCCCGCGCAGCTCGTGGCCCGTCCGCATCGAGTTCGTCGGTGCGCTCGCGCCGACCGGATCGGTCCGGACGGATCCGCCGGCGTGGTGGGCCGACCTGCCGGACGACCGGCCCGTCGTCCACGTGACGCAGGGCACGCTGAACGTCGACCCGGACGACCTCATCCGCCCCGCGTTCGCGGCCCTCGGTCGACAGCCCGTCTCGATCGTCGCGACGACCGGGCGCGCCGACGCGCCGGATGTCCCGTTCCCGGTGCCGCCGAACGCGTACGTCGCCGGGCTCGTCGACTACGCCGCACTGCTGCCGCGCGTCGAGGCGATGATCACGAACGGCGGCTGGGGCGGCGTGCTCGCCGCGTTGTCGCACGGGATCCCGCTCATCGTCGCGGGCGGCGACATCGACAAGCCCGTCATCGCCGCGCGCATCGGCTGGGCCGGCGCGGGGATCGACCTGCGGACGGGGTCGCCCCGGCCGCGGGCGATCCTGCGCGCGTGGCGACGCCTCGCAACAGACCCGGGATACCGGGAGCGCGCCGAGGCGATCGGCCGCGCGTTGCGCGCGCACGACGGGCCGCGCGAGGTGGTCGAGCACACGACGGCGCTCGTCGAACGCCATCGGAGCGAGCGGCCGGCGGCCTGAGCCGGATCGGGAACGCCCGGCCAGCGGGTCGCGGTGCCGCCGGGCGTCAGCCCTTCGAGTGCGACACGGCCGCGAGGAGGCCGTTGACGAAGCCCGCGGAGTCGTCGGTCGAGAGCACGGTGGCAGCCTCGACCGCCTCGGAGATCGCGACCGGGTCGGGCACCTCGTCGTTGTAGACGATCTCCCAGACGCCGATGCGCAGCAGCGCCCGGTCGACGGCCGGCATGCGCTCGAGGGTCCAGCCTCGCGAGTGCGTGGTGATGAGCTCGTCGATCTCCTCGCGATGGTCGACGATGCCGTCGACGATCTCGCGCGCGTACAGCCACGACGCCTGGCGCTCGGGCTCGTTCACCGCGCGCTCGGCCTCGACGGCCAGCACCTGCTCGACCGGGACCTGTCGCATGTCGGCCGAGTACAGCATGTCGAGGGCGCGCTTGCGCGCCTTCGTGCGGGCGCTCACTAGTCGTTCACGCGGCCGAGGTAGTCGCCCGACCGGGTGTCGACCTTGACCTTGGTACCGGTCTCCAGGAACAGCGGAACCTGGATCTCGTACCCGGTCTCGACCGTCGCGGCCTTCGTGCCGCCGGTCGAGCGGTCGCCCTGCAGGCCCGGCTCGGTGTACGTGATCTCGAGCACGACCGAGGCGGGGAGCTCGACGTAGAGCGGGTTGCCGTTGTTCAGCGCGATCGTGACCGACTGGTTCTCGAGCATGAAGTTCGCGGCGTCGCCCACGGTCGCCGCGGGCACGGTGAGCTGGTCGTAGTCGGTCTGGTCCATGAACACGAAGCCGTCGCCGTCGTTGTACAGGTAGGTGAAGTCGCGACGATCGACGTTCTCGATGTCGACCTTGGCGCCCGCGTTGTACGTCTTGTCGACGACCTTGCCGGTCACGACGTTCTTCAGCTTGGTGCGCACGAACGCACCGCCCTTGCCGGGCTTGACGTGCTGGAACTCGACGACGCTCCAGAGCTGGCCGTCGATGTTCAGGACGACGCCGTTCTTGATGTCAGCGGTGGATGCCATGGAAGTGCTTTCCGTTCGATGGAGGGAAGTCTGCGGGCACGCCGAAGGGCATGCGACTGATCGAGTGTAGTCGACTCAGCCGTGCGATCGCAGGAGCCAGTCGACCGCGAGCCGGTAGGAGTCCGACCCGAAGCCGGCGATCACCCCGGTCGCGACGCCCGAGATCACGCTCGTGTGCCGGAACGTCTCGCGGGCGTGCGGGTTCGACATGTGCACCTCGACGAGCGGCACGCCCGCGGTCTTCAACTGGGCCGCCGCGTCGCGCAGCGCATAGCTGTAGTGCGTGAATGCGGCGGGGTTCAGCACGACCGGCAGCCGCCGGTCCACGGCCTCGTGGATCCAGCCGATGAGCTCGGCCTCGTCGTCGGTCTGCCGCAGGTCGATCTCGATGCCGTCGGGAACGGATGCCGCGAGGCTCGCGCCGACGTCGGCGAGCGTCTCCGACCCGTACACCTCGGGCTCGCGGGTGCCGAGGCGCCCCAGGTTCGGGCCGTTCAGGACGAGGATCGTGGTCATGCCGGAAGCCTAGCGGCGCGGCATCCGTCGCCCGACCCGGCGGCCGGGGCCCCGAACGCGCTCAGGACGCGATCTCCTGGTAGGCGGCGAACAGCAGCGACTGGTCGGGCGCGAGCATGACCGTGGGCTTGGCGAGGTCGTCGAGCACGATGAAGCGGAGCTGGCCGGCGCGGGCCTTCTTGTCGCGCTGCATGGTCGCCAGGAGCGTGTTCCACCGCCCGGCGGGGTACGAGGTCGGCAGGCTGAGCAGGTCGAGCACCTGCTTGTGCCGGTCGGCCACCTCGTCGGAGAGGCGCCCGGAGAGCCGGCCGAGCTCGGCGGCGAACGCCATGCCGACCGCGACCGCAGCGCCGTGCCGCCACTGGTAGCGCTCGGCGTGCTCGACCGCGTGGCCGAGCGTGTGCCCGTAGTTGAGGATCTCGCGGAGGCCCGCCTCGCGGAAGTCCTCGGAGACGACGTCGGCCTTCATCCGGATCGCGAGTTCCACGACACGGCGGAACTCGGGCGTCGTCGGGTCGGTCGCGACGTCCGGGTCGGCCTCGATCACGTCGAGGATCTCCGGGTAGCGGATGAACCCGGCCTTCACGATCTCGGCGAAGCCCGCGAGGATCTCGTTCTTCGGAAGGGTGTCGAGCACCTCGAGGTCGCACAGCACCTCGGCCGGCGCGTGGAAGACGCCCACGAGGTTCTTGCCCTCGTTGGTGTTGATGCCGGTCTTGCCGCCGACGGCGGCGTCGACCATGCCGAGCACGGTCGTGGGGACCTGGACGATGCGGACGCCGCGGAGCCAGGTCGCCGCCACGAAGCCCGCGAGATCGGTGATGGCTCCCCCGCCGAAGCCGACGACCACGTCCGTGCGCGTGAAGTCGGCCTGGCCGAGGATCTGCCAGCAGAACGCCGCGACCTCGACGCGCTTGGCCTGCTCGGCGTCCGGCACCTCGGCGAGGAGCACGTCGAATCGGTCGCCGAGCGCCTCGCGCAGCACTGCGGCGCGCGCGCCGAGGGTGGCCGGATGGACGATCAGCACCTTGCGCGCCGATGCGCCGATGGCGTCGCCGAGCCCGTCCACGACGCCGCGGCCGATGCGCACGTCGTACCCGTCGTCGCCGCCGACGCGGATCACCGTCGCCGTCGCCCCGTGCTCGCTCATTCGCGTCCTCCAGCCCACTCGGTGATCTCCTCGACGATCCGCGCGACCGAGCGACGCGAGGTGTCGATGCTGAGGCCCGCGACCTCGTCGTACAGCGGCCGGCGTTCCGCACGGATGCGGATCCACCGATCGAGCCCGCCGTCGGCCAGCAGCGGCCGGGTGCTCCCGGCCAGTCGGGGGGCGACGGCCTCGGGCCGCACGTCCAATCCGACGACCGCGAGGCGGGCGAGGTCGGCGCGGGTGCCGGCGTCGAGGACCGCGCCGCCGCCGAGCGAGACGACCGCCGGCTCGCGCAGGGCCTCGGCGACGACCTGCCGCTCGATCGCGCGGAAGGCCGCCTCGCCCTCGCGCGCGAAGATCTCCTCGATCGGGCCGTAGCGTTCGACGATCCGCTGGTCGGTGTCCACGAACGGTGCCCCGACGGATGCCGCGAGGCGGGCGCCCACGCGCGACTTGCCCGAGCCCATGGGGCCCACGAGCACGATCGGCAGGGGCACCGCCCGTGTGCCGCGAGCCGCGGCATCCGTCCGGTGCGGCTCAGGCACGGACCGCGCCGTCGGCGACCTCGCTCGCGAGCGCGTCGGGGATCGCCGCGAGGTAGGCCTCGAGGTTGCGCCGGGTCTCGGCCACCGAGTCGCCGCCGAACTTCTCGATGACCGCGTTCGCCACGGTGAGCGCGACCATCGCCTCGGCGACGACGCCCGCCGCCGGGACCGCGCACACGTCGGAGCGCTGGTGGTGCGCCGGAGCCGGCTCGCCGGTCGCGACATCGATCGTCGGCAGGGCGCGCGGGACGGTCGCGATCGGCTTCATGCCCGCACGGACCCGCAGCACGGTGCCCGTCGACATGCCGCCCTCGGTGCCGCCCGCGCGGTCGCTCGCGCGCACGATCCGGCCGTCGGCGAGGTGCAGCTCGTCGTGCGCCGCCGATCCTCGCCGGCGGGTCGTCTCGAAGCCGTCGCCGACCTCGACGCCCTTGATCGCCTGGATGCCCATGAGCGCGGCCGCGAGCTGCGCGTCGAGTCGGCGGTCCCAGTGCACGTGCGAGCCGAGCCCGGGCGGCAGGCCGTAGGCGAGCACCTCGACGACGCCGCCGAGCGTGTCGCCCTCCTTGTGCGCGTCGTCGACCTCGGCCACCATCCGCTCGCTCGTCGCCGCGTCGAAGCAGCGGAGCGGGTCGGCGTCGAGCCGGTCGACGTCGGAGGGCATCGGCAGCTCGCTGCCCTCCGGGACGCGGACCGGACCGATCGCGACCGTGTGCGAGACGAGGCGGATGCCGAGCTCGCCGAGGAAGGACCGGGCGACCGCGCCGAGCGCGACGCGCGCGGCCGTCTCGCGCGCGCTCGCGCGCTCGAGCACCGGGCGGGCCTCGTCGAAGCCGTACTTCTGCATGCCCACCAGGTCGGCGTGCCCCGGACGCGGCCGCGTGAGCGGCGCCCCACGGCCGCCGCCGAGCGCCTCGGCGTCGACGGGCTCGGGGCTCATGACCTGCTGCCACTTCGGCCACTCGGTGTTGCCGATCCGCAGGGCCACGGGGCTTCCGAGGGTCAGGCCGTGACGGACGCCCCCGGAGACGGCCAGCTCGTCCTGCTCGAACTTCATCCGCGCACCGCGGCCGTAGCCGAGCTTGCGGCGCGCCAGGTCCGCGCGGATGTCATCGAGGGAGACGGGGATGCCTGCGGGGAGGCCTTCGAGGATCGCGACGAGTTCGGGGCCGTGCGATTCCCCGGCGGTGAGCCATCGGAGCATGCCCACCATCCTCCCACAGCGGAATCAAAGGCTCCGGCGCATGACGTCGAGCACGGCCTCCTCGTCGGGCAGCGGCTCGAACGGGTCACCGGAGACGAAGATGCGCACCTGCAGGAGCGCCTGGTGGAGGAGCATCCCGACACCGTGGACGACTCGGCCTCCGCGGTCGAGCCAGCCGGCGGCGAGCCGCGACGGCCACGGATCGTACGCGACGTCGAGCAGGAGCGCCGAGGTCGTGAGCGGCGCCGAGGGCACGGCACCGAGGTCGGAGCCACCGGGCACGGTGCTCACGACGAGGTCGGCGGATGCCGCGTCCGCGAGCTCCGCGAGCGGGCGCACGTGCACGACGAGCCCCAGGCGTCGGCCGAGCTCCTCGACGCCGATCGCCCGGTCGGGGTTGCGCACGACCGCATCGACCTCGACGGCGCCGAGCTCGGCCATCGCGACGAGCGCCGACGACGCGGTCGCCCCGCCGCCGATGAGCACGCCCCGGTGGACGCGCTCGAGACCGGCCTCGCCGAGCGCTCGGACGATGCCGCCGACATCGGTGTTGAAGCCCTGCAGCGTGCCGTCCTCTGCGAACCGGACGGTGTTCGCGGCGCGGGCGAGTTCGACGAGGCGGTCCGCGCCGTCGAGGTGCTCGAGCACCTCGTGCTTCAGCGGCATGGTCAGCGACAGGCCCCGCCACGCGGCATCCGCATCGGCCCGGACCCGCCCGAGGAAGCCCGCGAGCTCGCCCGACCGCACCTCGATCGCGTCGTACCGCCAGTCGAGCCCGAGCCGCTCGTACGCCGCGAGATGCAGCGGCGGGCTCTTCGAGTGCTCGATCGGGGAGCCGAGCACCGCCAGCCTCGTCGCCATGGTCATCCGTTCTCGTCGAGGTACTGCAGGAACTGCTCGACCGCGGCCTCGTGCTCCTCCAGCGTCGCCGAGAACACGGTCTCGCCCGTCTCGAGGTTCACCGTGACGAAGTACAGCCACGGCCCGTCGGCCGGGTTCTGCGCGGCGTCGATCGTGACGTCGCCCGGGTTGCCGATCGGCCCCGGCGGGAGGCCGGGATGCACGTACGTGTTGTACGGGTTCGACGCGTCGGCGCGTTCGGCGTCGGTCGTCGTCACGACGGTGTCGTCGCCGGTGCCGTAGTGCACCGTCGAGTCGAACTGCAGCAGCTGCGACGGGAACTGGTTCGGATCGAGCCGGTTCCTGATCACTCGGGACACCTTGTAGGCGTCGGCCTCGGAACCGGCCTCCCGCTCGATGAGCGAGGCGATGACCACCGTCTCCCACCGGTCCTCAGGGGCGACGCCGGCATCGTCGAGTGCCTGGAACGACCGGTCGACGAGCGTCTGCACGACCTCGTCGGCCGTCACGTCGGGGCCGAAGGTGTAGGTCGCCGGGAATAGGAAGCCCTCGACGCTGGTGGCCTCAGCGGGCAGGCCGAGCGCCTGGGGGTCGGATGCCGCGGCCTCGAGCTCCTCGATCGGGATCCCGGTCGCCGCGGCGGCGTTCGCGAGCGCATCGCGCGCCCACAGCCCCTCCTGGATCACGAAGGTGTTCTCGAGCTTGTTCTCGGGATCGAGCAGCGCGTCGAGCGCCTCCTCGGCGCTCATCTGGTTCGCCAGACGGTAGGCGCCCGGGTAGAAGGTGGGCTGCTCGGAGCGGCTCGTGACCTCCTCGATGAAGGCCTCCGAGGAGGCGACGACGTCCTGCTCCTCGAGGTTCACCGCGATGGTCTCGCCGCCGTCGCCCTCGTTGATCATGAAGACGATCTCGCCGGTGCCCGCGCCCGAGTAGTCCTCGGGCGGCTGGAACCGCTCGATCAGCGAGGTGATCGGGCCCTGCAAGAAGAACACGGCGCCGGCGACGAGCGCGCCGAGCACGATCAGGGCGATGAGGCAGCCCCATGCCCCGCGCCGGCGGCGGTTCGGTTCGCGCTCGTGCTCCTCGAACTCCCAGGACGCCGCGGCGCGGCGGTCGGCGCGCGACGGGCGCGGGTCGTCGCTGCGCCAGTCGGCGAACGGGTCCTGCTCGTTGGGGTCGGTCTCGGTGACGAGGCCGCGACCGCCGGTCGGCCATTCCCCGTCGTCGGGCCGGCCATGCGTCGGCCGGGCGGATGCCGCGGCGCCCGCGCCGGACGCTGCGTACCGGGCGTCGTCGAGGTCGTACCCCTGGTCGCTCCACTGGGCGCCGTCCTCCGGACGGCGCGCGTCCGTCGGATACTGCGACTCCTCGGCGTACTGCGACGCCTGACCGTACGGGTCGTGCTGGGCGTACGGGTCGTGCTCGGCGTACGCGTCGTCCTCGGCGTACGCGTCGCGCCGGGCGTATCGTTCGGAACCGTCGTACGGGTCGTGCCCGGCGTACGCGTCCTGCTCGGCGTACGCGTCCCGCTCGGCGTACCGGTCGGGCCCGGCGTAGGCGTCCTGCCCGGCGGTCGCGTCCTGCCCGGAGTACCGGTCGTGCTCGGCGTACGCGTCGTGCTCGGCGTACCGGTCGTGCTCGGCGTACCGGTCGTGCTCGGCGTACGCGTCGGCAGTCGGGTACGGAGCCGCCTCGGGCGCCCGGGATCGCGGATGCTGGCCCGGGAGTCCGGTCGGACCGGTCGCGGCGGCGCGTGCCGACTGCGGCGACGGAACCGCGTGCGTCGGGCTCCGTGGCGCCGCGGGCGGTTGCGGCCGCTGCTGCCGCGCGCCCTCCTCGGCACGACGCCGGGCCTCCTCCGCAGCCGCGCGCTCCGCCTCGTACGCGGCCGCCCGGCGAGACTCCTCCGCGGCGCCGCGACGCGCCTCCTCCTCTGCGGCGTGCTGCGCTGCCTCGGCGGCCGCCCGCTGCTCCATCTCCCGGAGCTCCCGTCGGGTCCGCGGCACCGACGGCTGCGCGGGCGCCGCGCCGGTCCCGGCCGCGTGGTCACCCCATCGCTGGTCGGATGGCGGCGGCACGGCGCCGCTGCGGCGCTCGGGGGGGAGCTGTGTCACGAGGTCAGGGGCCTTCCTCGACGGAGATCGTGCGTCCGGGGGCGGTGCCCGATGCGCGTTCGGCATCGATGGCGTGTTGCAGAATGATAACGGCTGCAGCTTGGTCGATGATCGGACGCTGCTTCTTCGAGGACTTCCCCGCCGACCGGAGCGCCTGCTGGGCGCTCACGGTCGACATCCGCTCGTCGACGAGCCGAACCCTCGCGCCGGCCCGCGCAAGCCGCTCGGCGAAGCCCACCGCGTCGGCCGTCGACGCCGTCGCCTGCCCCGAGAGCGAGAGCGGATGGCCGACGACGAGCTCGATCGCCTCGAACTCGCCGGCCAGCTCGAGCACCCGGCGGACGTCGCCGCCCTCGTCGTCGGCGCGCCGGGCGACCGTCTCGACGGGGACCGCGAGGATCGCCGACGGATCGCAGCGCGCGACGCCGATGCGCGCTCGGCCGACGTCGATGCCGAGGCGCGCTCCGGGTCGCACGATCAGGCCCCTGACGCGGTTCGCGCGGCCCTCAGTGCCGCGGGGATCGCGGCGAGATCGGTGCCGCCCCCCTGCGCCAGGTCGGGCTTGCCGCCACCGCCGCCGCCGAGGGCCGCCGCCATCGCCTTCGCGATCGCGCCCGCGTTCGCACCCTCCTCACGGGCGGCCGGAGAGGTCGCGGCGATCGCCAGCGGCTTGCCGCCGACCTCGCCGACGAGCGCGATGACGGATGCCGCGTCGCCGAGCCGCGCGCGCACGGCCGTCGCGAGCGAGCGGAGCTCGTCGCCCGAGCCGAGCTTCCCCACCGTCTCGGTGACGATCAGCAGATCGCCGGCCCGTTCCGCCTTCGCGGCGAGATCGGGCACGCGATCGTTCAGGGCCTTCGCCTCGAAGGCCTGGATCTTCTTCTCCGCCGCCTTGAGGCTCGCGACGAGCTCGCCGACCCGGTCCACGAGCAGCTCGGGGCGTGTCTTCAAGGTGCCCGTCAGCTCGGTGACGAGGGCACGCTCGGCGGCGAAGCGCTGGAACGCGTCCCGCCCGACGAGCGACTCGACGCGGCGGTTGGACGCGCCGACCGAGGACTCGCCGACGATGTTGATCATGCCGATCTCGGCGCTCCGGGTGACGTGGGTGCCCGCGCAGAGCTCGCGCGACCACGGCCCGCCGATGTCGACCACGCGCACCACGTCGCCGTACTTCTCGCCGAACAGCGCCATGGCGCCGAGCGCCTTCGCCTCGTCGATCGGCATCTCGCGAGTGACCACCTCGAGGTTCTCACGGACGGCCCCGTTCGCGACCTCCTCGATCTCGCTGCGCGTCTCTGTCGAGAGCGCCTGGTTCCAGCCGTAGTCGAGTCGCAGGTAGCCCGCCTTGTTGAACGAACCGGACTGGTGCGCCGTCGGTCCGAGCACCTGGCGGAGCGCCGCGTGCACGAGATGCGTGCCGGAGTGGGCCTGCGTCGCACCGCGCCGGTAGTCCTCGTCGACGATGCTCGTCGCAGGCACGCCGACTCCGACCTCGCCTGCCGTGACGGTCACGGTGTGGCTGATGAGGCCCTTGACCGGCTTCTGCACGTCGAGCACCCGGAGTTCGAACCCGTCGCCGACGATGCGGCCCTGGTCGGGCGCCTGGCCGCCGGACTCGGCGTACAGCGAGGTCTCGGCGAGGATCACCTCGGCCGTCTGGCCGGCGGTCGCCGACGCGACGGGCCGGCCGTCCACGAGGATCCCGAGCACGCTCGAGTCGGTCACCAGGTCGGTGTAGCCCGTGAAGACGGTCTCGCCCCTGGCACGGAAGTCGCTGTAGACCGAGAGGTCGGCGAGCACCTTCTTCTTCGACTTCGCATCGGCCTTCGCGCGCGATCGCTGGTCGGCCATGAGCGTGTCGAACGCCGGACGGTCGACGGCCAGCCCCGCCTCCTCGGCCATCTCGAGCGTGAGCTCGATCGGGAAGCCGTACGTGTCGTGCAGGAGGAACGCGGTGTCGCCGGCGAGTTCGGCCGCGCCATCCGCCTTGGTCCTCGCCACCGCGGTGTCGAGGATCGCGGTGCCCGCGGTCAGGGTGCGGAGGAAGGTCGCCTCCTCGCCGAGGGCGAGCTGCTCGATCTGGGTGTAGCTCGTCGCGACCTCGGGGTAGGCGGCCTTCATCGCGTCGCGCGACGCGGCGAACAGCTCGCGGAAGGTCGGTCCCTCGACGCCGAGCAGGCGCATCGCGCGGATGCTGCGGCGGAGCAGGCGGCGCAGGATGTACCCGCGGCCCTCGTTCGAGGGCGTCACGCCGTCGCTCATGAGCATGAGCGATGAGCGGATGTGGTCGGCGATGACGCGCATGCGCACGTCGTCCTCGTGATCGGCGCCGTACCGGCGACCGGAGAGGCGCGCGGCCTCGTCGAGGACGGGCCGCACCTGGTCGATCTCGTACATGTTGTCGACGCCCTGCTTGATGAACGCGACGCGCTCGAGGCCCATGCCGGTGTCGATGTTCTTCTTGGGCAGCTCCTTCACGATCGTGAAGTCGGTCTTCGACTTCACGTCGGCGATGAGGTACTGCATGAACACGAGGTTCCAGATCTCGACGTAGCGGTCGTCGTCAGTGGCGGGGCCGCCGTCGATGCCGTACTCGGGGCCGCGATCGAAGAAGATCTCCGAACACGGGCCGGCGGGTCCGGGCTGGCCGGTGTGCCAGTAGTTGGTGTCCTTGCCGAGGCCCTGGATGCGCTCCTCGGGCAGGCCCGCGACGCGCTTCCAGATCTCGCGCGCCTCGTCGTCGTCCTCGTAGACGGTGACCCAGAGGTCCTCCGGGTCGAAGCCGTAGCCGCCGTCTGCCTCCGGAGAGGTCAGGAGCTCCCACGCGAACGTGATCGCCCCCTCCTTGAAGTAGTCGCCGAACGAGAAGTTGCCGTTCATCTGGAAGAACGTGCCGTGGCGAGGGGTCTTGCCGACCTCCTCGATGTCGTTCGTCCGGATGCACTTCTGCACGCTCGTGGCGCGCGGGTACGGCGCGGGGACGACTCCCGTGAGGTACGGGACGAACGGCACCATGCCGGCCACCGTGAACAGCAACGAGGGGTCGTCGGACACGAGCGAGGCCGACGGCACGACCGTGTGGCCGCGTGCCGCGAAGAAGTCAAGCCAGCGCTGGCGGATCTCGGCAGTCTGCATGGTTCCGTTCTGGTTCGTGGGGATTGTGGAACTCCCGCGCTCGCACGCGGGACGGCTCTCGCGCCGCGTCTAGTGGTTTTCGGCCGCCCGGAGCTCGGCCTCACGGGCGTGGTAGCCCTCGGCCACCGCACGTCCGAACGCGCGCGCCTTGGCGTCGATCCCCGAGAAGAACTCACGGCCCTGGGCCGTGCGGTTGACCTGGTGCGCGACCGCGAACCCGGCCGCGACGCCGACGGTGAACCACAGGATGCTCTTCACGTCTCACTCCTCGATGGGTCGTGCTCGCGCCGCGCGGTGCGCACGCGTCGTCTCAGTCTAGGGCGTGCGACGGATGCCGCGGGGAGGCCTCGAACCTCCGTGGAGACGACGAACGGGGCCGCGGCGAACCGCGACCCCGTCCGGGAGAACCGCCGACTACCGCGCGGCGTAGTACTCGACGACGAGCTGGACGTCACACGTGACGGGCACCTCGGCGCGCTTCGGGCGACGCACGAGCTTGGCCTGCAGCTTGTCGAGCTCGACCTCGAGGTAGCCCGGGGTCTTGGGGAGCACGTCGACGTGGCCGCCGGCCGCCGCGACCTGGAACGGCTCGGTGCCCTCGGAGCGCTGCTTGACGCCCACGACCTGGCCCGGCTTCACGCGGAACGAGGGGCGGTCGACGATATTGCCGTCGACGGTGATGTGGCGGTGCACCACGAACTGGCGGGCCTGCGAGATGGTGCGGGCGAAGCCGGCGCGGAGCACGAGCGCGTCGAGGCGCATCTCGAGGAGCTCGACGAGGTTCTCACCGGTCAGGCCGTCGGTGCGGCGGGCCTCGTTGAACGCGATGCGGAGCTGCTTCTCGCGGATGCCGTACTGGGCGCGCAGGCGCTGCTTCTCGCGGAGGCGGACCGCGTAGTCGGAGTCCTGCTTGCGCTTGGTGCGGCCGTGCTCGCCGGGGGCGTACGGACGCTTCTCCATGTACTTGGCGGCCTTCGGGGTGAGGGCGACGCCGAGCGCGCGGGAGAGGCGGGTCTTGCTTCGGGACTGGTTGGTCACGATGTCCTTTCGGAGGATTCTCAAACGGTGTGGTTCCGGGCGCGCTCGTCGCCGGAAAGACGATGTTCAGAGGGGTTCGCCACGGGGCGACCGGCTACAGGTCGCATCCCTTCGCCGTGGAAACCGCGCAGCCGCACGCGAGAATCTGGCTTCAGGCCAGCGACGATCTTATCATGGACGCACGGTCAGCGTTCACCGCGCACGATGCGGCGGAGCTTGGCCAGACGCGCCGACACCTCGCGCTCGTTCCCGTGCTCGGTCGGCGTGTAGTAGACGGCGCCCTTCAGCGGGTCGGGCAGGTACTGCTGCGGCACGACGCCGATCGGGTCGTCGTGCGGGTATGCGTATCCCTTGCCGTGGCCGAGGCGCTTCGCGCCCGGGTAGTGCGCGTCGCGCAGGTGCTTCGGGACGCGGCCGGCCCGACCCGCGCGGACGTCGGCCAGCGCGGCGTCGATACCGAGGTAGGCGGCGTTCGACTTCGGCGCGGTCGCGAGGTGCACCACCGCCTGCGCCAATGGGATGCGCCCCTCCGGCATGCCGATGTACTGCACCGCGTCGGCCGCGGCCACGGCCACCCCGAGCGCGGTGGGATCGGCCATGCCGATGTCCTCCGACGCGAGCACGATGATCCGGCGCGCGATGAAGCGCGGATCCTCGCCGGCCTCGATCATGCGCGCGAGGTAATGGAGTGCGGCGTCGACGTCGCTGCCGCGCACCGACTTGATGAACGCGCTGATCACGTCGTAGTGCTCGTCGCCGTCGCGGTCGTATCGCAGGAGCGCGCGGTCGACCGCTCGAGCGACCACCTCGGGCGTGATGAGCGCGCGCGGCGCCACGCCGTCCGAGACTCCGGCGTCGCCGGCGCCGCCCTCCTCGTCGGCGCCACCGTCGTCGCCGGCGGCATCCGCCGTCGACTCGTCGGCCGCAGCGCTCTGGGCGACCTCGCTGAGCGCAGAGGTGGATGCCGCCTCGAGGGCCGTGAGCGCACGACGTGCGTCGCCCGATGCCAGGCGCACGATCGCCGCCCGCGCCTCGGGAGCGAGGTCGACCCGACCGTCGAGGCCCCGGGGGTCGGCGACCGCGCGGTCCACGAGCATCCCGAGGTCGTCGTCGTCGAGGGTCTCGAGCGTGAGCAGCAACGAGCGCGACAGCAGCGGCGAGATCACCGAGAACGACGGGTTCTCGGTGGTTGCCGCGACGAGGATGACCCAGCCGTTCTCCACGCCCGGGAGCAACGCGTCCTGTTGGGCCTTCGTGAAGCGGTGGATCTCGTCGAGGAACAGCACGGTCGATACGCCGTAGAGGTCGCGATCGGCGCGCGCGGCCTCCATCACCTGCCGCACGTCGCGCACGCCCGCGGTGACCGCCGAGAGCTCGACGAACTTGCGCCCCGACGAACGCGCGATCGCCTGCGCGAGCGTCGTCTTGCCGGTACCGGGCGGACCCCACAGGATCACCGAGACCGCGCCCGACTCCCCCGTGCGGTCGGCGGCGAGCGCCACGAGCGGCGAGCCGGGGGTCAGCAGGTGCCGCTGGCCGGCCACCTCGTCGAGGCTCCGCGGCCGCATGCGCACCGCGAGGGGGGTCGCGCCCGAGCGCAGCCCCTGGGCCGAATCCACCATGCCGACCAGCGTAATCCGGGGAACCGACACCGCCGTCGGTGCGGGGTCGCGCGATTCGCGAGCGCAGGGCACGGCCCCGTAGGCTCTCCCCGCAGGATTCCCCCGAAGGAGCAGCGTGGCAACGAACGACCGTCAGGCGCGCGAGGAGCGGACGCGCCTCCGCACGTACCAGGCCCGCCAGGAGGTGCACCGCCGTGCGGTGCGCCGACGGACCCGCGACAACGTCATCGCCGGCGTCGCCCTCGTCGTGGTGCTCGCGCTCGCCACCGCCGCACAGCTCTTCTACTTCTCCGGGGGCCCGGGCGCACCGGAGGCCGAGCCCACGCCGACCCCGACGCCGACCGCCGAGGCCGCCGAGGTCCCCTCTCCCGACCTGGCGGAGGACCGCACGTGGGTCGGCGCGCTCACGCTGAACGACACCACGCTCTCGATCGAGCTCGACGGCGCCGCTGCGCCGCAGGCGGTGGCGAGCACCGTGAGCCTCGTCGACTCCGGCTTCTACGACGGGCTCACCTGCCACCGCCTCACCACCGAGGGCATCTTCGTGCTCCAGTGCGGCGACCCGAACGGCGACGGCTCGGGCGGGCCGGGCTACAGCTACGGCCCGATCGAGAACGCGCCGGCCGACGAGGTCTACCCGGCCGGCACCATCGCGATGGCACGCCAGGGCGGCGCGGCCGACAGCCAGGGCAGCCAGTTCTTCGTCGTCTACGAGGACTCCACGATCCCGTCCGACGCCGCAGGCGGGTACACCGTGATCGGTCGCGTGACCGACGGGCTCGATGCGCTGCGCACCGACATCACCGACGGGGGCGTCGCCGACGGCGCGACCGACGGGGCCCCGGTGCGACCCGTGAGCATCACCTCGTTCGTCGTGGAATGAGCCTCCGGCCGACGCTCGCAAGGGACCGACGGCCTCCCCGAGGGTGCAATAGGCTTGATGCCGTCTATCCGCCGCGCATGCGGCATCCGCACGACGACAGGGTGAGTTCGTGACCGATTCAGCACAGCAACCGTGGGGCCGCGTCGACGAGACGGGCACCGTCTTCGTGCGGACCAGCGAGGGCGAGCGCGAGGTCGGGCAGTACCCCGACGCGACCGCTGAGGAGGCGCTGGCCTACTTCGAGCGGAAGTACGCCGACCTCGCCGGCGCGGTCGGCCTGCTCGAGCAGCGCGTGCGACGCGGTGCCCCCGCAGCGGATGTCGCCAAGGCCGTCGCGACGCTCCAGGCGAGCGTCGCCGACGCGCACGCCGTCGGCGACCTCGACGCGCTCACCCGCCGACTCGAGGCCCTCTCGGGTACGACGCAGGAACTCACGGCGCAGCAGCAGGCAGAGGCCAAGGCGGCGCTCGCCGACGCGATCGCCGAGCGCACGCGCATCGTCGAGGAGGCCGAGGCGCTCGCCGCACAGGACCCGGCGAAGACGCAGTGGAAGCAGACCTCCGCCGAGCTCGACGGACTGTTCTCCCGCTGGCAGAGGCACCAGCAGGACGGGCCGCGCCTGCCCAAGGGCGAGGCGAACGAGCTCTGGAAGCGGTTCCGGGCCGCCCGCTCGACGATCGAGCAGCACCGCAAGGCGTTCTTCGCCGAGCTCGACGCGGCTCACCGCGAGGTGCGCCAGCGCAAGCAGCGCCTGATCGAGCGCGCCGAGGCGCTCGCGCCGCGCGGCGCCGACGGCGTCGTCGAGTACCGGGCGCTGCTCGACGAGTGGAAGCAGGCCGGCCGCGCCGGCAAGAAGGTCGATGACGCGCTCTGGGCGAAGTTCAAGGCCGCGGGCGACGTGTTGTTCCAGGCGAAGGCCGAGATCGACGCGAAGGACGACGAGGAGTATCGCGCGAACCTCACCGAGAAGCTCGCGCTGCTCGACGAGGCCGACGCGTTGCTCGCGTCGAAGGACGCCCGGGTCGCTCGCTCCACGTTGAACGGCATCCAGCGCCGGTGGGACGAGATCGGCCGAGTGCCCCGCGACCAGGTCCGCACGGTCGAGGACCGTCTGCGCAAGGTCGAGAACCACGTCCGCGCCCTGGAGGACGAGCGCTGGGAACGCGAGGATCCGGAGAAGAAGGCGCGGTCCGAGGGCATGCTCGGCCAGCTGCACGACGCGATCTCGAAGCTCGAGTCCGAGCTCGCCGAGGCCGAGTCCGCGGGCGACGCGAAGGCGATCGCCGCGGCCCGTGAGGCGCTCGACGCTCGCCGGGCCTGGCTCAAAGCCGTCGGCGGCTGATCCGGCGCGGATCCGACTCCGACCCGCCCTCGCGCCCGCGACGGCGGGTCGAATCGTCCGATCCTCCTGCACCGGCCGCCCACGACCTGCACCATCCACAATCCGGGGCGACCGCGTCCCGGAGCGTCCCCGGCTGACGCACCATGGGCGCATGGCCCGACTCTCCTCCGTCCTCGACGTCCACGACCTTCCCCTCGCCGAGCTCTGCGCCGCCCGACTCGACGGCGAGCTCATGCGGATCGGCGACGGGTGGTGCCCGGTCGACGAGCCCGACCTGCCGAGCCTGCGCGCCGCGATCGTCGCGCCCGGCCTGCCCGCGCCGTTCATCGTCGAGCGACGGTCGGCCGCCTGGGTGCACGGCGCGCTACCGGCGCCGCCCGTCGCGCCGGAGTGCTGCGTGCCGCACGCCTCGCGGGTGTCGACCAGGTCGCTCCCCCGCGCCATGGTGCTGCGCGAGGTCGCGATCACGTCCGACGAGATCGCGGAGGTGGGCGGCATCCGCTGCACCACGCTCGACCGCACGGTCTACGACCTCGTCCGCGACGCCGAGCCCGCGCCCGACGCGGTCCGGATCGTCGCCGCCCTGCTCGCCCTCGACGCGGGCGCGGAGGGACGCGTCCGTGCACGGATGGAGCACTCCCGCCGGATGCCGCACAAGTCCGCGGCGCTCCGGCGTCTCGGCGACGCCGCGGTGTTCGCCGCGAGTCAGCCGTCGCTGACGCGGTAGACGTCGTAGACCGCGTCGATGCGGCGCACGGCGTTGAGGACCCGGTCGAGGTGGGTCGTGTCGCCCATCTCGAAGACGAATCGGCTGATCGCCAGCCGGTCGGTGGAGGTCGACACGTTCGCCGACAGGATGTTGACGTGGTGTTCGCTCAGCACCCGCGTGACGTCGGAGAGCAGGCCGGCCCGGTCGAGCGCCTCGATCTGGATCTGCACCAGGAACACGCTCTTCGAACTCGGCGCCCACTCGACGTCGATCATGCGGTCCGGCTCTCGAAGCAGCGACTGCACGTTGTGGCACGACGCCTGGTGGACCGAGACGCCCGACCCGCGCGTGATGAAGCCGATGATGTCGTCTCCCGGCACGGGCGTGCAGCACCGTGCGATCTTGACGAGGATGTCGGGCGCCCCTCGCACGAGCACGCCCGAATCGCTCGTGCGCGGAAGCGGACGCGATCGGACGGGGATGGCGGGGAGCTCCGGTTCGTCGGCGTCGTCGACGTCGCGGACGAGGGCGATCACCTTCTCGATGACCGACTGGGTCGACACGTGGCCCTCGCCGACGGCGGCGTAGAGCGCCGAGACGTCGTCGTAGCGCAGCTGTGCCGCGACTTCGGCGAACGACTCCTGGCTCATCAGCTTCTGCAGCGGGAGGTTCTGCTTGCGCATCGCCCGCGCGATCGCATCGCGGCCGTGCTCGATCGCCTCGTCGCGACGCTCCTTCGTGAACCACTGGCGGATCTTGCTCTTCGCACGCGGGCTCTTGACGAAGTTCAGCCAGTCCTTGCTCGGGCCGGAGTCGGGGTTCTTCGACGTGAAGACCTCGACGACGTCGCCGCTCGCGAGCTCGCTCTCGAGCGGAACGAGCCGCCCGTTCACCTTCGCGCCCATGGTGCGGTGACCGACCTCGGTGTGCACGGCGTAGGCGAAGTCGACGGGAGTCGCACCCGCGGGCAGGCCGATGACGCGCCCCTTCGGCGTGAAGACGTAGACCTCCTTCGCGCCGATCTCGAACCGCAGCGAGTCGAGGAACTCCCCCGGGTCGGCCGTCTCGGCCTGCCAATCCGAGATGTGCGCGAGCCACGCCATGTCGGCGTCGCCCTTGGTCGAGCCGCTGTCGACATGACCGGCGGCCATCCGCTCCTTGTACTTCCAGTGCGCCGCGACACCGTACTCGGCGCGCTGGTGCATGTCGTGCGTACGGATCTGGATCTCGACGGGCCGCCCCTTGGGCCCGATCACGGTGGTGTGCAGCGACTGGTACAGGTTGAACTTCGGCGTCGCGATGTAGTCCTTGAAACGGCCGGGTACCGGGGTCCAGCGCGCGTGGATCGAGCCGAGCACTGCGTAGCAGTCGCGAACCGAGTTCACGAGGATCCGGATGCCGACGAGGTCGTAGATGTCGTCGAAGTCGCGGCCCCGGACGATCATCTTCTGGTAGATCGAGTAGTACTGCTTCGGACGGCCGACCACCTTGCCGCGGATGCGTGCGGCCTTGAGGTCATCGGAGACCAGGTCGATGACCGACTGCACGTACTCCTCCCGCTGCGGGGTGCGCTGCTTGACCAGGCTCTCGATCTCGGCGTAGAGCTTCGGGTAGAGGACCGCGAACGAGAGGTCCTCGAGCTCCCACTTGATGGTCTGGATGCCCAGCCGGTGCGCGAGCGGCGCGTAGATCTCGAGCGTCTCGGTCGCCTTCCGCGATGCGGACGCCGCGGGAACGAATCCCCAGGTGCGCGCATTGTGCAGGCGGTCGGCGAGCTTGATGATCAGCACGCGGATGTCCTTCGACATCGCGACGATCATCTTGCGGACGGTCTCGGCCTGCGTCGAGTCGCCGTACTTGACCTTGTCGAGCTTGGTGACGCCGTCGACGAGCATCGCGATCTCGTCGCCGAAGTCCGCGCGGAGCTGGTCGAGGGTGTAGGCGGTGTCTTCGACCGTGTCGTGCAGGAGGGCCGCGGCCACGGCCTTCGAACCGATGCCGAGGTCGGCCAGGATCTGCGCGACCGCGATCGGGTGGGTGATGTACGGCTCGCCGCTCCGGCGCTTCTGGCCCTCATGGGCGCGCTCGGCGACCGTGTAGGCGCGCTCGATGACCGACAGGTCGGCCTTCGGATGGTGCATGCGCACGGTGCGCACCACGCTGTCGACCGCTCCAGCAGGAAGTGCCTTGGAGAAGATCCGAGGCACGAGTCGACGCAGTGACGCCGTCGAGTTGACACCGGTATCGGTCATGAGCCCCGCACCTCCAGACCTCAATTATCACCGCTTCCGGAGCGGGAACGCGCCATCGAGGTCCGGAGGCCGCCTCAGGAGACGGGGACGGCCTCGGCCGTGGAGCCGCCCGCGCGCTCGCGCTCCTTGAGCACCTTCTGCTCGTGGCGCTTGATCGCGGGCTCGCCTTCGCGCAGCTGCGAGTACAGCGGCGCGGCGATGAAGACCGTCGACCAGGTGCCCACGAGGATGCCGATGAGCAGCGCCAGCGAGATGTCCCGCAGCGTGTCGGCCCCGAGCACGCCGGCACCGATGAAGAGGATGGCCGCGACCGGCAGGGCCGCCACCACGCTGGTGTTGATCGAGCGGACGAGGGTCTGGTTCACGGCGAGGTTCACCGACTCGGCGAAGGTGCGACGGGATTCCTGGCCGTCCTCCGACGTGTTCTCGCGGATCTTGTCGAAGACCACGACGGTGTCGTAGAGCGAGTAGCTCAGGATCGTCAAGATGCCGATGACCGCGGCCGGCGTCACCTCGAAGCCCACGGCGGCGTAGAGCCCCGCCGTCACGACGAGGTCGCCGAGGAGCGACAGGATCGCAGCGAGCGACATCTTCCAGGTGCGGAAGTACAACGCCATGATGACCGCGGCGAGGAGCAGGAACGCGAGCAGGCCGAGGAGCGCCTGCCTCGTGATGTCCGCACCCCAGCTCGCACCGATGAACGAGGACGTGACCTCGGACTCCGGCACGCCGTACGCGTCGGCGAGGGCGGTGGTCAGCTCGCGCGACTCCGCCTGCTCGAGCTGGTCGGTCTGCACCCGCACGCCGTCGTCGCCGACGATCGTCACGCGGGCGACCGCGCCGGGGACGACCTCTCCGACGGCGTCGATGGCCGGCTGCTCGGTCGCGTTCTCGACCCCGACGATCTGGAACTGCGAACCGCCGCGGAACTCGATGCCGAAGTTGAAGCCGCGGACGACGGGGACCAGCACCGAGAGGATGATGAGCACCGCGGCGATGGCGTACCACTTCCGGCGTCCGCCGACGAAGTTGAACGAGCGCTTGCCCGTGTAGAGGTCGTTGCCGAAGGTGGTGAGACGGCTGGCCATCAGGACTCCTTGCTCTCGCCGGCGCCGACGGTGGCGTCGGCCTGCGCGGCCTTGCGCTCCGCGATGGTCTGGCGCCTCTGCGCCTCGCGCGAGCTGGATGCCGCCTTCTTCGCCGGAACGGCGACCGGCTTGCGGAACTCGGCGCGACCGCGGTAGACCGCCCCCAGCGCCTGCGGGTCGAGACCCGACCAGGAGTGACCGCTGGAGAAGAACCGCGTCTGCGCGAGCAACTGCAGCATCGGGTGCGTGAACAGGATCACGACGATGACGTCGATGATCGTGGTCAGACCGAGGGTGAACGCGAAGCCGCGCACGCTGCCGACGGCGAGGATGTAGAGCACGACCGCCGCGAGCAGGTTCATCGACTTCGAGGAGAGGACCGTTCGCAGCGCGCGCTTCCAGCCCGCCTCGACGGCGCCGACGAGCGGCCGCCCGTCGCGCAGTTCGTCTCGCACGCGTTCGAAGTACACGATGAACGAGTCGGCGGTGAAGCCGATCGCCACGATCAGACCCGCGATGCCCGCCAGCGACAGTCGGTAGCCCTGGTACCAGCCGAGGATCGTGATCATCAGGTACGTGATGACTCCGGCGATGATGAGCGACGCGATCGTGACCGACGCGAGCGCGCGGTACTGGAAGATCGTGTAGATCACCACGAGGATCAGGCCGATGATGCCCGCGATGAGGCCCGACTGCAGCTGCGAGGTTCCGAGGGTCGCGGAGATCGTGTCGGAGGACTGCACCTCGAAGCTGATCGGCAGCGCGCCGAACTTCAGCTGGTCGGCGAGCGCCTTCGACGACTCCTGCGAGAAGTTGCCCGTCACCTGCGGTCGACCGTCGGTGATGACGCCGTTCATCTGGGGCGCCGACAGCACGGCACCGTCGAGCACGAAGGCGAACTGGTCGCGCGGCGTCTGGCCGTTGAGCGCGAACAGCCGCTGGCTGACCTCGGCGAACGCCTCGGTACCCCGCTCGTTGAAGACGATGTTGACCGCCCACTGGCCGGTGGTGGCGCCCGTCTGCGTCTGCACCATGCCGTTGGTCGCGTCGACGATGTCCTCGCCGCTGACCTCGACCGGTCCGAGCAGGTACTTGATGGTCCGGGTCGAGTCGCACGTGACGAGCGGCTCGTCGGAGGGGGCGACGTTCGCGCCGCTCTCGTCGAGCGCCGCGCAGTCGAAGGTGTCGAACTCGTCCTGCAGCGCGGGCGTCACCCAGTTCGGGTCGCTCGCGTCGGTCGGCTCGACGGTCGGCGTGTCCGAGAGTTCCTCCCCCTCGGCCCCCTCGGTCGGCTCGGGGCTGGCGCTCGGGTCGATCGACGAGTTCGTCGCGGCGTCCGCGAGCAGCACCGGCCGGAGCTCCAGCTTCGCCGAGGACTCGATGCGGTTCCGGGTCTGCTCGTCGAGCTCGCCCGGGATCGCGACGACGACGTTCTGGCCGCCCTGCGTCGTGATGTCCGCCTCGGATACGCCGGAGGCGTCGACGCGCTGGCGGATGATCGACACCGCCTGGTCGAGCTGCTCCTGCGAGACGGACTCGCCGTCGGCGAGCTGCGGCGCGAGGATGATCTGCGTGCCGCCCTCGAGGTCGAGCGCGAGCTTCGGGGTCCAGGAGCCGCCGCCCCAGATCACCCCGGCCGCGTTGATGCCGAACAGCGCGACGATGATGACGCCGAGCCAGGTCAGTGATCGCACGGCCTTGCGGACGGGCGTCGGTCGCGAGGACCGCTTGGATGGTGCAGCCACGGTTGTGCCTTCTCTGCAGGGAGCCCGCGCAGCATCGCGCGGGCAGAGCTATGGGGTGGGCCTCAGTCGTCCGACTTCTTGGTGTCGGGCGTCTCGTCGTTCGGCGTCTCGTCGACGCGCTGGCCGAACTCGGGCTCACCGTCGATCGCGGCAGCGGCCTCGGCCGGCGCCTCGACGGGCTCCACCACGCGGGCGATCGTCTGGCGGTGCACCGTGAGGACGGTGCCCGGCGACGACTCGAGCTCCACGCGGTTCTCCTCCTCGTCGATCGAGAGGATCGTTCCGAACACCCCGAAGTTCGTCATCACGGTCGCGCCCGGCTGGACCTTCGTCTGCAGCTCGCGCTGCTCCGCCTGGCGCTTCCGGGAGTTCCGGAACATGAAGAAGATCAGGACCGCCAGGACGGCGAGCATGATGAGAGTCAGCGGATCAAGGACCATGGGGTGGGAAACCTTCCGGTGTGCGCCGTTGCGCACGATCAGGGGCGGGGTGGCCGGAGCCTCAAAGGATTATAGGTCATCGATGGGCAGCGTCACCCCGGCATCCTCCGCCTCGCGAACGAGTCCGAAGTGACGCCAGGCGGACGGCGTGGCCACCCGACCACGCGGCGTGCGCGTGATCAGGCCGATCCGCACGAGGAACGGCTCGACGACCGCCTCGATCGTCTCCGCCTCCTCGCCGACCGACACGGCGAGGGTGTTGAGCCCGACCGGCCCGCCGCCGAACCTGGTGAGGATCGTCATCATCACCGCCCGGTCGAGCCGGTCGAGCCCGAGCGGGTCGACGTCGTACAGCTCGAGCGCCGCGCGCACGGCGTCGACGTCGGCGCGTCCGCCGTGCACGAGTGCGAAGTCGCGCACGCGCCGGAGCAGGCGGTTCGCGATGCGGGGCGTGCCGCGGCATCGGCCCGCGATCTCGGCGATCGCCGAGCGGTCGATGTCGAGCCCGAGCATCGTGGCCGCTCGGCCGAGCACCTGTTCGAGTTCGGCCTCGTCGTAGAACTCGAGGTGCGCCGTGAAGCCGAAGCGGTCGCGCAGCGGGTTCGGCAGGAGACCGGCGCGGGTCGTCGCCCCCACGAGCGTGAAAGGCGAGAGATCGAGCGGCACCGAGGTCGCGCCGGCCCCCTTGCCCACCATGATGTCGATGCGGAAGTCCTCCATCGCGAGGTACAGCATCTCCTCGGCCGAGCGCGCCATGCGGTGGATCTCGTCGATGAAGAGCACCTCGCCCGGCACGAGCGAGGACAGGATGGCGGCGAGATCGCCCGCGTGCTGGATGGCGGGTCCGCTCGACATGCGCAGGGGCCGCCCGCCCTCGTGCGCGACGATCATCGCGAGCGTGGTCTTGCCGAGCCCCGGCGGACCGGCGAGCAGGATGTGGTCGGGAGTGCGCTGCTGCATGGCCGCGGCCGAGAGCAGCAGCTGCAGCTGGCCGCGCACCCGCGTCTGCCCCACGAACTCCTCGAGGCTCTTCGGTCGCAGCGCGCCCTCGAACGCGAGCTCGGCCTCGGAGGCCAGTTCGGGGTCGGTCAGGTCGACATCGTCGCTCATCGGGCGCGGACCCCCTGCTGCGCCGGGCCGAGTCGGGCGAGCGTGAGGCGCAGCAGAACGGGCACCGAGGTCGCGGCGGCATCGTCGGCCGTCTCGAGCGTCTCGGCGAGGGCCTCGCCGGCGAGCTTCTCCGACCAGCCGAGCCCGGTGAGCGCGGCGAGCACGTCGTCGGCGACGCCGCCCGTCGCGACCGGCGCGCCCGGCGCCGCCGCGGCGGGCGCGACGAGCTTGCCGGCGAGCGAGACCGTGATGAGCTTCGCGGTCTTCGGGCCGATGCCGCTCACCCTGCGGAAGGCG
The DNA here is from genome assembly GCF_052748445.2 of Agromyces molybdatiresistens. Classification (NCBI taxonomy): domain Bacteria; kingdom Bacillati; phylum Actinomycetota; class Actinomycetes; order Micrococcales; family Microbacteriaceae; genus Agromyces; species Agromyces molybdatiresistens. The sequence continues at coordinate 2,194,929 of NZ_CM188258.1, forward strand.
GCGTCGTCGTCTGCCTCCACGGCGCGAGCGACGTCGATCGGCGACATGGCCGAGAGCACGCCGAGCGCGGACTTCGGCCCCACGCCGGTGACCCCGATCAGCAGTTCGAAGACCTCGAGCTCGTCACGCGTGGCGAAGCCGAAGAGCGTCAACGAGTCCTCCCTGACCACCAGCGACGTGTGCACGAACACCTCGTCGCCGACCCGGCTCGCGAGGACGAACGCAGGGGTGGCGTTCACGAGGTAGCCGACCCCGGCCACCTCGACGACGAGCGAACTGCCGGACGCCTGGAGCACGCGGCCGCGCAGGGAGGAGATCACTCCTTCACCCTACGGGCTGCCCCCGACACGGCCGCGGCGCGTTCGGCGGCGAGCCAGGCCCGCTGCGCCGGGGTGAGTGCGTTCCCCGAGGCATCCCGACCCGTGCGCGCGGTGCTGCCGGCGCCCGCCTGTGCATCGGCGATCGCCGCACCCGCCACGCCCCCCGTCCGCCACGCATGGCAGATCGCGAGTGCGAGGGCGTCCGCGGCGTCCGCCGGCTTCGGCACCTCGTCGAGGCCGAGGATGCGCGCCACCATCGTGCCGACCTGCTTCTTGTCGGCGCGACCGTAGCCGGTGATCGCGGCCTTCACCTCGCTCGGCGTGTGCAACGCGACCGGCAGCGCGCGACGTGCGGCGATGAGCATCGCGACCCCCGAGATCTGCGCCGTGCCCATGATCGTGGAGACGTCGCTGCGCGCGAAGACGCGTTCGAGCGCGACCGCGTTCGGACGGTGCTCCTCGATGATCGCCTCCAGGCCGTCCGCGATGCGCGCGAGACGGGACGGCGTCGCGAGCTCTGCCGGAGAGCGCAGCACGACGACGTCGACGAGCCTGGCCGAACGATCGGGAGCCACGTCGACGACGCCGACGCCGCAGCGGGTCAGCCCGGGGTCGATGCCGAGGACCCGCACGGCCGCTACTCCGAGTCCGCCTCGAGTTCGGCCTGCACCTCGGGGGTGAGGTCGAAGTTGCTGTAGACGTTCTGCACGTCGTCGCTGTCCTCGAGCGCGTCGATGAGGCGGAACACCTTCTTGGCGGTGTCGGCGTCGATCTCGACCTTGAGGTTGGGGACGAACTCGATGTCGGCGGACTCGTAGTCGAGACCGGCCTCCTGCAGGGCCTTGCGCACCTCGACCATGTCGGACGGGTCGGTGACGACCTCGAAGCCCTGCGCGTGCGGCTCGATCTCCTCGGCACCGGCCTCGAGGGCCGCCATCATGACGTCGTCCTCGGTCGTGCCCTCGCCGGTGACGACGATGACGCCCTTCCGGGTGAAGTTGTAGGCGACCGAGCCCGGGTCGGCGAGCGTGCCGCCGTTGCGGCTGAGGCCGGTGCGCACCTCTGCGGCGGCCCGGTTCTTGTTGTCGGTGAGCACCTCGATCATGAGCGCGACGCCGTTCGGTCCGTACGCCTCGTAGGTGATGTTCTGGTACTCGACCGCCTCGCCGCCGATGCCGGCGCCGCGCTTGATCGCGCGGTCGATGTTGTCGTTCGGCACCGAGGTCTTCTTGGCCTTCTGCACTGCGTCGTACAGGGTCGGGTTGCCGCCGAGGTCGGCGCCGCCGAGCTTCGCCGCGACCTCGATGTTCTTGATGAGCTTGGCGAACGACTTGGCGCGGCGCGCGTCGATGACGGCCTTCTTGTGCTTGGTCGTCGCCCACTTGGAATGCCCGGACATGCGTCTCCCGTGATGGTGGTCGGTACCACGACATTCTAGGCGGTCACGGGCACCGCCCCCGGAGCGACGCCGTCGAGGGGCGAGTCCACGACCGCAGCGGATGCCGCGGGCCGGCCGTCACACGAGCGCCGGCATGCCCTCGGGGAAGAGCCCGCGCTGCCAGGCGGTGTAGCGCCGCTTGAGCAGGATGGCCCACAGCAGGCGGATGGGGACCGGCAGGTGGCTCCTCGACCAGTCCACGCGCTCAGCCGCCGGGACGGCATCCATCATGAGGCCGAGCTGGATCGGAAGCCCCTCCTTCGGGATGCTCTCGCGCCCGTGCTCGCCGAGCGCGTCCCATTCGCGCTGGCTGAACTCCTCCGCCGCGACGGGGATGACGTCGTGCTCCTCGTCGTGGAGGTGGACGCCGAGCACCGTCCCGATCTCGTCGAGCGCGGCGATGAGCCGTTCCGCCGACGGCGCGTCGGCAGAGTTGCGCCAGTCGACCGAGAGCGGCTCGGCGCGTCCGAGGAGCTCGGCCACGCGACGATGCTGGTCGCGCATCAGGTCGACGGTCCCGGCGCAGGCCGGACGTCGCGCCTCGACCCGGTCGAACAGCAGCAGGTCCTCCGCTTCATGGTGCACGTGCAGGCCGAGCAGCACGAGGTCGACCGAATCTGCCACGGTCTCGGTCCGCGCCCGGTCGCCCGGCGCCACCGCGCGCACGAGCCTGGGCATCTCACGGAAGCCCCAGCGGAAGATCCGATGGACGAGGAGGATGTCGGAGGTGTCGCACCCGGCGGTCTCGCCCTCCGGCAGCGGGTCGGAGGTGCTGGGCAGTCGCTCGGTCATGCGGCCATCGAACTCCTGCACGAGGCCGGCCGCCAGATCGATGCACGCAGATCGAGCCCCCAGTTCGGGGGCGAGATGACGGCTCCGACGGCCTCCGTGCGGGTCCGCAGATCGGCCCGGCGCCTTCCCTGCATCCGGCCCGGGTCGCACGGCGGGCGCGCACGGCGCGAGTCAGGCGAGCAGCTTCTCGAGCGTGCGGAGGTTGCGGTTCGTGGTGGTGGCCCTGAAAGCCGGCCTCGCGAGCACCTTGGCGAAGGGCGTGTCGACCGTCGTGCCCTTGAGCGGGTTCCAGTAGACGACGCCGTCGCCGCGTTCGAGCGGGTCGACCTGCGGATCGGCCTCGCCGATCGCCTCGAGCAGCGCCTCGATCGCCGAGCGATCGGACGAGAAGACGACGTACGGCTGGCGTCGGCCGTCGTGCGCGTCGAAGGGGAACGCCTCGACCACGGCCTGCAATCGCCCGGCGGAGAGCAGCACGATCCAGGCCTCGTACCCGAAGCGGTCCGACAGGGCCCGCTCGATGTCGCGCTTCAGCCCCGCGGCATCCGCTCGATCGCTCTCGAACGCGACGTTGCCGCTCGCGAGCACCGTGCGCACCCCCCGGAACCCGAGCCCATCGAACACCTCGCGCAACTCGGCGGACCTGATCGTGACGCCGCCCACGTTGACCCCGCGCAGCAGGGCGATCCACTCGCTCATGGCGCCAGCGTAGGCCGGGCCGCCGTCATCGGACGGCGCCCGCCGGCAGTCGCACGCCGACGGCTCCCGCCTCCAGCGCGGCCAGCGCGCGGATCGTGTCGGGGTCGCCTTCTCGCCATCCGGTGACAGCCGCGTCGGGGTCGGCGGCGAGGACGCCGACCAGGCTCCGTCCCGTCAGCGCACGGAGCGCGAGCAGGTCGGCGCCACCCGGCCGGGCGAGCACGGCGGTCGTGCGTCCGGCGCGGATCGCGCGCACGATGAGGCCGAGTGCGAGGACGGCTCCGATGACCTGCACCGCACGCCGGCGGCGGAAGTCCGAGTACAGCTGCATCCCCCCACTCTGGCGTGGGGCGCGGCGCCGGCACTACACGAGGGACGACGGCGCGGCCGACGACTCGGCGCTCGCGCGCGCCCGCACCTTGGCGAGGAAGTACTCGTGGAAGCGGTGGTCGCCCTGGATCTCCGGGTGGAAGCTCGTGCCCACGAGGTTGCCCTGCTCGACGGCGACGACGCGCCCGTCGGCGAGCGCGGCGAGCGGGGTCGCCCGCTCGCCCACCGATTCGACCACGGGCCCGCGGATGAACACGGCGTGCACCGGCCGGTCGCCGAGCGCCGGCACCTCGAGCTCGGTCTCGAACGACTGGTTCTGCGAGCCGAACGCGTTCCGGCGCACGACCACGTCGAGTCCGCCGAAGTTCTCCTGCCCGTCGATCGCGTCGAGCAGCGTGTCCGCGATCATGATCAGCCCGGCGCACGTGCCGTACACCGGCATCCCCTCGGCGATGCGCCGCTTGAGCGGCTCGGCGACGCCGAAGGCCCGCGCGAGCTTGTCCATCACGGTCGACTCCCCGCCGGGGATCACGAGCCCGTCGATGCCCTCCACGTCCTCGGGCCGGCGGACGAGCACGACACGCGCGCCGAGCTCCCCGAGCACGCGGGCGTGCTCGCGGAAGTCGCCCTGGAGGGCGAGGACGCCGACGGTCGGGCCCGCGGCATCCATCGCCCCCAGGGAGTCGTCGCGGAGACTCACCATCCGCGCTCGGCGAGTCGATGCGGTGCCGCCAAGTCGCCGACGTTGATGCCGACCATGGCCTCGCCCAGGCCGCGCGAGACTTCGGCGATCACCTTCGGGTCGTCGTAGAAGGTCGTCGCCTTGACGACGGCCGCGGCGCGAGCCTCGGGGTTGCCCGACTTGAAGATGCCCGAGCCCACGAACACGCCGTCGGCGCCGAGCTGCATCATCATCGCCGCGTCGGCCGGCGTGGCCACGCCGCCGGCGGTGAAGAGCACCACGGGCAGCTTGCCGGTCTGGGCGACCTCGAGCACGAGCTCGTACGGCGCCTGCAGCTCCTTGGCGGCGACGTAGAGCTCGTCGCGCGTCATCGACTTCAGCTGGTTGATCTCCGAGGTGATCTTGCGGATGTGCTTGGTGGCCTCCGAGACGTCGCCGGTGCCGGCCTCGCCTTTCGAACGGATCATGGCCGCGCCCTCGTTGATGCGGCGGAGCGCCTCGCCGAGGTTCGTCGCACCGCAGACGAAGGGCGTGGTGAAGCCCCACTTGTCGATGTGGTTGACGTAGTCGGCCGGCGAGAGCACCTCGGACTCGTCGATGTAGTCGACGTCGAGCGCCTGAAGCACCTGCGCCTCGACGAAGTGGCCGATGCGGGCCTTCGCCATGACGGGGATCGAGACCTCGGCGATGATCGCCTCGATGAGGTCGGGGTCGCTCATGCGGGCGACGCCGCCCTGGGCGCGGATGTCGGCGGGGACCCGCTCGAGGGCCATGACCGCGACGGCGCCGGCGTCCTCGGCGATGCGCGCCTGCTCGGGCGTGACGACGTCCATGATGACGCCGCCCTTCAGCATCTCGGCGAGGCCGCGCTTCACGCGGCTCGAGCCGGTCTCGGCAGTGCTCATCGGTGGTCCCTTTCGAACGGATGGCGCAGACTCGCGCAGTGATGCAGACAAGCGGTTGGCTTGACCTAGGCCAAAAGATAGCATGGGCCGAGCCCTGCTCCCCGAACAGTGATGGATCATGACATGACGCTCGAGATCACCGGCCGGTCGGCGGCCGACATCGCCGCGAGCGTCCGTGCCCTCATCGAGCGCGGGGCGCTCCTCCCGGGCGATGCGCTGCCTCCGGTGCGCAACCTCGCCGACGACCTCGGCGTCAACCGCAACACCGCCGTCGCGGCATACCGGCAGCTCACGGCGGCGGGCGTCGTGATCACCAGGGGGCGCGCGGGCACCAGGGTCGCGGATCGGTCCGCAGTGCCGCAGGAGGGGTTCGCCGCCGACAGCGTGCTGCGCGACGTCGCGACCGGGAACCCCGACCCCGACCGCATCCCCGACGCCTCCCGCGCGCTCGCGGGCATGGCCGGGCGACCCGTCCTCTACGGCGAACCCGTCATCGACCCCGACCTCGAGCAGTGGGCCCGGAGCTGGATGGCCGCGGACCTCGCGCCGTCCGACCTGCGACTGACGATCACGAGCGGGGCCGCCGACGCCGTGGAGCGGCTGCTCGCCCAGGCGCTCGTGCGCGAGGACGCCGTCGCGCTCGAGGACCCGTGCTTCCTGACCAGCATCCACACGGTCCGCGTCGGCGGCTACCGGCCGGTGCCCGTCCCCGTGGACGACGAGGGCATGACCGTCGACGGGCTCCGCGCCGCGCTCGAGCAGGGCGTGCGAGCCCTCGTCTGCACGCCGCGCGCGCAGAACCCGACCGGCGCGAGCCTCTCCGAGGGCCGGGCCGCGGAGCTGCGCGCCGTCCTCCGCGAGCACCCGTACGTCCTCGTCATCGAGGACGACCACTTCTCGATGCTCTCCCGCTCCCCGTACCGATCCCTCATCGGACCCGAGCACCGTCGCTGGGCTCTCGTCCGCTCGGTCTCGAAGTCCCTCGGGCCGGACATGTGCCTCGCGGTCGCGGCGTCCGATCCCGCCACCGCGGCCCGCCTCGCGATGCGCCTCACCCCGGGCACGACGTGGGTCAGCCACCTGCTGCAGCGCCTGACGCTCGCCCTCGTGTCCGATCCGGACGTGATGCAGGGCATCGCGGACGCGGGCGCCCACTACGCCGAACGCAACGACGCCTTCGCCGCTCGGCTCACCGCGCTCGGCCTGCCCGCGACCGCCGGGGACGGGCTGAACCTCTGGGTGCCGCTCCCGGTTCCGGCACGCGACGTCACCGAGCAGCTCATGCGCCGTGGATGGCTCGTCCGCGCCGGCGACGAGTTCGCCCTCGCCGACGCGCCCGCGGCCAGCCGCCGGCTGCGACTCACGGTGCACGACCTCGCCGACGGCGACGCCGATCGCCTCGCGACCGACATCGTCGCCGCCGTCCGCGCGGCCGGCGGACGGCTCGTCGCCGCGGGGATGGAATGATCGAGGCGTGAAGGTCCTCTCGATCCAGTCCGCCGTCGCGTACGGCCACGTCGGCAACTCCGCGGCTGTGTTCCCCCTGCAGCGCATCGGCGTCGAGGTCATGCCCGTCTACACGGTCAACTTCTCGAACCACACCGGCTACGGCGCGTGGCGCGGCCCGCTGATCGCCCCCGACGAGGTCCGCGAGGTGATCGTGGGCATCGAGGACCGCGGCGCGTTCCCGAAGATCGACGTCGTCCTGTCGGGCTACCAGGGGTCCGAGGGCATCGCCGACGTCATCCTCGACGCGGTCGCCCGCATCAAGGCGGCGAACCCCGCCGCGATCTACTCGTGCGACCCGGTCATGGGCAATGCGAGGAGCGGATGCTTCGTGGCCCCGGCGATCCCGGTCCTGCTGCGCGACCGAGTGGTCCCCGCCGCCGACCTGATCACCCCGAACCAGTTCGAGCTCGGATACCTCACCGACACCGAACCCGACTCGCTCGAGTCGACCCTCGAGTCGGTCGACCTGGCGCGCGCCATGGGCCCTCGGACCGTGCTCGTCACGAGCGTCGAGCGCCCCGACCGCGAGGAGGGCACGATCGAGATGCTCGCGGTCGACGAGCGCGGTGGATGGATCGTGCAGACCCCGATGCTGCCGATCAAGGCCAACGGCTCGGGGGATGTCACGGCGGCCCTCTTCACGGCGCACTACCGCCGCACGGGCGACGCGGCCGACGCGCTCGCACGCACGGCGTCGAGCGTGTTCGACCTCCTGACGACCACCCACCGGTCGGGCGAGCGCGAGCTGCAGCTCGTGGAGTCCCAGGAGGCGTATGCCCATCCGCGCATGCAGTTCGAGGCGCGCCGGGTCCGCTGACGCGACGGCGTTCCCCGCTGGACGAGCGGCGGCTCGGCGCCGTGTCGAGATCCCCGCTCAGCGCGGCCAGGCCGCCGCGATCTCCTCGCGCACCTCGCCGAGCAGGCGCGGCAGGGCCTTCGTCCCGGCGATGATCGGGAAGAAGTTCGCGTCGAGGGCCCATCGGGGCACGATGTGCTGGTGCAGGTGCTCTGCGATGCCGGCGCCCGCGATCCGCCCCTGGTTCATTCCGATGTTGAACCCGTCGCAGCGGGAGACCTGCTTGACCGTGCGCATCGCGACCTGCGTGAGCTCGCCGATCTCGGCGACCTCCTCCGGGCTCGCCTCGTCGTAGGTCGCGATGTGGCGATACGGGCAGACGAGCAGGTGGCCGCTGTTGTACGGGTACAGGTTGAGCAGCACGTAGGCGTGCTCGCCGCGAGCGACGATGAGGGACTGCTCGTCGCTCAGCTCGGGAGCGCGGCAGAACGGGCACGAGTGCTCGTCGGGCTGCTGGCCGTGCTGGATGTAGACCAGGCGGTGCGGGGTCCAGAGCCGCTGGAACGCGTCCGGCACCCCCGCGAGGTCGGCCGCGGCATCCGTCTGCACGCCGTCGAACTCGTCGGGCTGGTACGCGGTCATGCGAACAGGTCGTCCCTCGTCGTCACCTGCCGGCGATCGGCGATCGCCTCGAGGATGCGGCGCCCGGCATCCGCGATCGGCACGCCGTTCTCCTGGGTGCCGTCGCGGAACCGGAAGCTGACGGTCTCGCCGGTGCGGTCGTTCTCGCCGGCGATGAGCTGGATCGGCACCTTCTGCGTGGTGTGGGTCCGGATCTTCTTCTGCATGCGGTCGTCGCTCGTGTCGAGTTCGGTGCGCACGCCCGAGCCTGCGAGCTGGGTGAGGATGCCGCCGAGGTACGGCGCGTACTCGTCGGCGACCGGGATGCCGACGACCTGCACCGGCGCGAGCCAGACCGGGAAGGCTCCCGCATAGTGCTCGGTGAGCACGCCGAAGAACCGCTCGATCGAGCCGAACTTCGCCGAGTGGATCATCACCGGCCGCTGGTGGGTGCCGTCGGCTGCGGTGTACTCGAGGCCGAAGCCCTCGGGCTGGTTGAAGTCGTACTGGATCGTCGACATCTGCCAGGTGCGGCCGATGGCGTCGCGCGCCTGCACCGAGATCTTCGGGCCGTAGAACGCCGCGCCGCCCGGATCCATCACGAGCTCGAGTCCGGAGGCCTCGGCGACCTCGCGCAGCACGTTCGTCGCGACCTCCCACTGCTCGTCGGTGCCCTTGAACTTCTCGGAATCCGCGTCACGCGTCGAGAGCTCGAGGTAGTAGTCGTCGAGGCCGAAATCGCGCAGCAGCCCGAGCACGAAGTTCAGCAGGTGCTCGATCTCGGCGGGCGCCTGCTCGGGCGTGACGTAGCTGTGGGAGTCGTCCTGGGTGAGCCCGCGCACGCGGGTCAGCCCCTGCACGACGCCGGACTTCTCGTAGCGGTAGACGGTGCCGAACTCGAAGAACCGCAGCGGCAGCTCGCGGTACGAGCGGCCGCGCGAGCGGTAGATGAGGTTCTGCATCGGGCAGTTCATCGCCTTGAGGTAGTACTCGGAGTTCTCGAGCTCCATCGGCGGGAACATCGTGTCCTTGTAGTACGGCAGGTGCCCGGACAGCTCGAAGACGTGGGCCTTCGTGATGTGCGGGGTCGAGACGTACTGGAAGCCCTCCTCGATGTGGCGCCGGCGGACGTAGTCCTCCATCTCGCGCTTGATCACGCCGCCCTTGGGGTGGAAGACGGGCAGGCCCGAGCCGATCTCGTCGGGGAAGCTGAAGAGGTCGAGCTCCACGCCGAGCTTGCGGTGGTCGCGGCGCTGCGCCTCCTCCAGGCGGTGCTGGTAGGCGCGGAGTTCGTCCTTCGTGGGCCACGCGGTGCCGTAGACGCGCTGCAGCTGCGGATTCTTCTCGGAGCCGCGCCAGTACGCGGCGGCCACGCGCATGAGCGCCCAGCCGTTCCCGATCATGCGCGTGTTCGGCAGGTGCGGCCCGCGGCAGAGATCCTTCCAGAAGACCTCCCCCGTCTTCGGGTCGACGTTGTCGTAGATGGTGAGCTCGGCGCCGCCGACCTCGACCGACTCGTTGTCGTCCTGGCCGGCCTCACCGCCCGTCGGGTGGCCCTTCAGCCCGATGAGCTCGAGCTTGTACGGCTCGGCAGCGAGTTCCGCGCGCGCCTCGTCGTCGCTCACGACCCGGCGCACGAAGCGCTGGCCCGAGCGGATGATCCGGGCCATCTCCTTGTCGAGCGTCTTGAGGTCCTCGGGAGTGAACGGCTCGGCGACGTCGAAGTCGTAGTAGAAGCCGTCGGTCACGGGCGGGCCGATGCCGAGCCTGGCGTCGGGGTTGACCTTCTGCACGGCCTGCGCGAGCACGTGCGCCGTCGAGTGCCGCAGGATCGCGAGCCCGTCGGGCGAGTCGATCGTCACCGGCTCGACGTCGTCGGCGTCGGTCACCGTCGTCGCCAGGTCCTTCAGCTCGCCGTTGACGCGCATCGCGACAACGGATCGATCGGTGAAGAGCTCGAAGCCGTCGGCCAAGTGGATCCACTCCCTGCAGTCTGAGTTGCAACCCCTCAACTGTAGTCGCGCCCGCCGGGGGTCGGCGCTGTGCGGGTCGGTCTCGGGTCACCACCCGCGCCGGGTCCTTCGACGTGCGTCCGGGTGGTCCACGTGGGCCCCGCCCGCCGGCACCGTCGCGATCGTGAGATCAGGAGACGACGAAGGCCCCGGCTGCTGCCGGGGCCTTCGTGCTTGTGGGCGATACTGGGATCGAACCAGTGACCTCTTCCGTGTCAGGGAAGCGCGCTACCGCTGCGCCAATCGCCCGGGTGTGTTGAGTGAGCTCCAGGAGCTCGTCTCGAGGTGGATACGGGATTCGAACCCGTGTATACGGCTTTGCAGGCCGCTGCCTCGCCTCTCGGCCAATCCACCGTTGCTTGGGTTCACCACCAAAGAACAAACCGGCTTGCGCCGGCTTGGTCAGAGCGGATGACGAGACTCGAACTCGCGACCCTCACCTTGGCAAGGTGATGCGCTACCAACTGCGCCACATCCGCGTTGCCCGCATTTCTGCGTGCAGAAAGACAATAACCGACCCATGAACGAATGACAAACTGAGCGCTCCTCCCCCACGGTTCCGGCCGGTCACAGGCCGTATTCCGGCATTCACCCCGGGCGTGTCGCCGCATGGAGGCACCCCGCGACCGCCGTTTCGAACACGCGCGGGGCGGCGCACCGCGACGCCATCGCGCCCGTCAGGACCGGCGCGTTCCGGCTGGGGCGCCGATGTGCATTCGACCCGCGCCGTGGGCTAGTATCGAGTCCGCGGTCACGTTCCGATCGGGTCCGCGGAATCCCCTTGGGCGATTGGCGCAGCTGGTAGCGCGCTTCCTTCACACGGAAGAGGTCGTCGGTTCGAGCCCGGCATCGCCCACCATCACGAAACGCCCCCGGTCCACCCGGGGGCGTTTCTCGTTCTCGGGTCGCTCGATCCGCCCGGACCGATCCGTCTCAGCCCCAGCCGTAGCGTTCGGCGAGGGCCTGGACCACACGTCCGTATCTCGCAGCGTCGAGCGAGGCCGCCTCCCGTCGCATTCCGTCGGCGTGAACCCGGAAGACCCGATCGATCCGGGCCCAGCTCGGACGCCCCTCGCCGTCCCACGCGCCCGGACCGAGCGCCACGGCGTCACGATCACCGTCCTGCGGCTTGCTCGTGAGCTGCACAGCCAGAAACTCCCCGGCCGAACCCGCCGCCACGATGACGACCGGCCGGTCCTTGCCACGCCCGTCGCGCTCCTCGTAGGGCACCCACGTCCAGACGACCTCGCCGGGGTCGGGTTCGCCGTCGCGCTCGGGCGTGTAGCCGAAGCGCACGCGCCGCACGCGGGCCGGATCCAGTTCGAGCGTCGCGGCGGCTCCCTCGCGACCGGGCCACGCCTCGTCGCCGTCCGTGCGCGGCCGCGGCGCGGCATCCGTGATCTCCGGCGCCGTCGAGTGCGGCCGGTTCCCCGACGTCGCGAGCGAACGGATGACACGCCCGAGGGCGGTGAGGAAGCGGCGGGTGTCAGGCACACCCGCACACTACCCTCACCGCCCTCGCGGTGATCGCAGGATCAGACGGTCTCGAGCTTGTAGCCCTCCTCGCCGTGGACGATGGTGTCGATGCCCGCCAGCTCGTCCTCGTTCTTCACGCGGAAGCCGATGGTCTTCTCGATGGCGAAGCCGACCACGAAGGCCACGATGAACGAGTACACCAGGACGCCGAAGGCTGCGATCGCCTGGACGGCCAGCTGGCCGGCGTCGCCGCCGACGAAGAGGCCGGTTCCGGTGGCGAAGAAGCCGAGGTAGAGCGTGCCGATCAGGCCGCCGACCAGGTGGATGCCCACCACGTCGAGGGAGTCGTCGAAGCCCCACTTGAACTTCAGCTCGACCGCCAGGGCGCACAGCGCGCCGGCGACGACGCCGAGCACGGTCGCCCAGCCCGGGGTCAGGTTCGCACAGGCCGGCGTGATCGCGACGAGGCCGGCGACGGCGCCCGAGGCGGCACCCACCGAGGTGGGCTTGCCGTCCTTGAACTTCTCGACGACGAGCCAGGCGAGGATCGCGGCGGCGGTCGCGACCAGCGTGTTGACGGCGATCAGGCCGACGCCGGGCATGCCCTCGGCGAGGAACTCGGCACCGGCGTTGAAGCCGAACCAGCCGAACCAGAGGATCGAGGCGCCGAGCAGCGTGAGCGGGACGTTGTGCGGCTTGTCCATGCCCTTCTGGAAGCCGACGCGCTTGCCGAGCACCAGGGCGAGGGCGAGGGCGGCGGCGCCCGCGTTGATGTGCACCGCGGTACCACCGGCGTAGTCGATGACCGAGGGGAGGCCGAGCGTGTCGCCGAGCGAGAGGATCCAGCCGCCGCCCCAGACCCACGCGGCGACGGGGAAGTACACGAGCGTCGCCCAGATCCCCGCGAAGATCATCCATGCGCCGAACTTCGCGCGGTCGGCGATGGCGCCGGAGATCAGCGCGACCGTGATGATGGCGAAGGTGGCACCGAAGACCACGCCGAGGAGGTCGGCGTTGGCCGTCTCACCGGAGGCGATGCCCGCGAGCCCGAAGTCCGAGAACGGGTTGCCCGCGAACTCCCACGGGCTGCCGACCGCGCTCATGTTGAATCCGTACAGCACCCACAGGACGCTGATCAGTCCCATGGCGCCGAAGCTCATCATCATCATGCTGACGACGCTCTTGGCCTTGACCAGGCCGCCGTAGAAGAACGCCACACCCGGCGTCATGAAGAGCACGAGCGCAGTCGCCGTGACGGCCCACGCGATATTGCCGCTGTCCATAGGTAATCCTCACACCTCTTGGTTTGCAGGGGACGTACCGCGAGGGGGGAGACTGGGGCTCGGTCTCGAGGTACGTCGATCAGAATGGTGCGGGAACGTTTCGACCACGGGGCACGCTGCGTTTCGCAACGGTTACGGAATCGCGCGTGATGTAACGAGCATGTTTCCGGATGCCGCGACGACCCTCCGAAATCGCTGCCGAGGACGTGTGTCCGGCCTCCGCCGACGGCTCAGTCGTGCGGAGGGAGCTCGCCCGTGGTGAGGGCGATCATGCGCGACATCGAGCGCAGGTACTTCTTGCGGTAGCCGCCGGAGAGCATGTCGCCGCCGAACACCTGGTCGAGCGGCGTGCCGCTCGCGAGGATCGGGACCTCGGCGTCGTAGACGCGGTCGATGAAGGCGACGAGCCGGAGCGCCGCATTCTGGTCGTCGAGTTCGCGGACCCCGGTCAGCCCGATGAACTCGACGCCCTCGATGAGCTTGATGTACTTCGAGGGGTGCACGGTCGAGAGGTGCGTCAGCAGCGCGTCGAAGCCGTCCAGGGAGACCCGATGGCCGCGCCCCGCGAGCGTCTCGGCGGCGTGCTCGACGGCGGCGTCGTCGACGAGCGACTCGGCGTGCCCCTCGGTGTCGCGGCGGCGGTAGTCGAGCCCGTCGATGCGCAGCGTCTCGAAGTTGGAGGACAGCGCGTGGATCTCCCGGAGGAAGTCGGCGGCGGCGAACCGCCCCTCCCCGAGCGCGTTCGGCGGCGTGTTGCTCGTCGCCGCGACGCGCGTGCCGCCGGCCATGAGCTCGCCGAGGAAGCGGGTCATGAGCATCGTGTCGCCCGGGTCGTCGAGTTCGAACTCGTCGATGCAGATGAGCCTGGCGCCGCGCAGCAGTTCCACGGCCTGCGCGTAGCCGAGCGCGCCGACGAGCGCGGTGTACTCGATGAAGGTGCCGAAGTACTTCGGGCCGTGCGCGACGTGCCAGAGCGCGGCGAGCAGGTGCGTCTTGCCGACGCCGAAGCCGCCGTCGAGGTACACCCCGGGGAGCTCGATGCGCGCGGGGCGCTTGCGCGAGAAGAACCCGCCCGGCCGCTGCGCGGCGCGCCAGGCGCCCGCGAAGGCGTTCAGCCGGTCGAGCGCGGCCTGCTGCGACGGGAAGTCGTGGTCGGGACGGTAGGACTCGAAGGAGGCGTGCTCGAACTGCGGCGGGGGCACCAGCTCGGAGGCGATCTCGGCACCCGTGATGGACGGGTTGCGGTCGACGAGGTGCTCGACGACGGATGCCGCGGGGGTGCTCATTCGCGTGGGATCTCCTGTTGCACCTCGTGACATGTGCGGTGACGACGACCGGCATGCCGCGTAGATTCGGTGTGGACGGGTCACCAGCCTAGTCCGCTCCCCGATCCGCATCGCCCGACCGGGCGACCACTGGAGGTTCCCCATGTCCGTCGAGTTCGACCCCGCCGCCAAGCTGGCCGAGTACGCCCACCCCGAGCGCCTCGTCACCACCGACTGGCTCGCCGAACGGCTCGGACAGCCGGGGCTCGCGGTCGTGGAATCCGACGAGGACGTCCTGCTCTACGAGGTCGGGCACATCCCGGGCGCCGTGAAGGTCGACTGGCACACCGAGCTCAACGACCCGGTGGTGCGCGACTACCTCTCCGGCGAGCAGTTCGCCGAGCTCCTCGGCGGCAAGGGCATCGCACGCGACGACACCGTCGTGATCTACGGCGACAAGAACAACTGGTGGGCTGCGTACGCGCTGTGGGTGTTCACGCTCTTCGGCCACGAGGACGTGCGTCTCCTCGACGGCGGGCGCGACAAGTGGATCGCCGAGGGGCGCCGGCTCACGACGGATGCTCCCGCACGCGAGCCCGTCGAGTACCCGGTCGTGGAACGCGACGACCGCGCCATCCGCGCATTCAAGGAGGACGTGCTCGCGCACTTCGGCAACCCGCTCATCGACGTGCGCTCCCCCGAGGAGTACACGGGCGAGCGCACGCACATGCCCGCCTACCCGGAGGAGGGCGCACTGCGCGGCGGCCACATCCCCACCGCGGCATCCGTGCCCTGGGCCCGCGCCGCCGCCGAGGACGGCACTTTCCGCACGCGCGCCGAACTCGACGCGATCTACCGCGACGAGGTCGGGCTGCAGGACGGCGACGACGTCATCGCCTACTGCCGGATCGGCGAGCGATCGAGTCACACCTGGTTCGTGCTCACGCACCTGCTCGGCTTCGAGGGAGTGCGCAACTACGACGGGTCGTGGACCGAGTGGGGCAGCGCGGTGCGCGTGCCGATCGCGACCGGGCCCGAGCGGGGAGAGGCGCCGGCCGGCTGACCGGCCGCCCGGACCCCGGGCGGCCGGCGGGTGGGAGAATGGACCGGATGGATGCCACGACCCTGCCCACGACGCTCGCGGAGACACGCGAGGACTTCCTCGCGCTCGGCGTGAAGGACCGCCTGACGCTGCTGCTCGACTTCTCGAACGAGCTCCCCGAGCTTCCGGAGCGCTATCGCGACCACCCCGACCTGCTCGAACGCGTCGAGGAGTGCCAGTCGCCCGTGTACATCTTCGTCGAGCTCGACGACGACGGCCTCGTGCACATGCACGCGACCGCGCCTGCCGAGGCCCCGACGACGCGCGGTTTCGCGTCCATCCTCGCCCAGGGGCTCGACGGGCTGACGCCCGACGAGGTCATGGCGATCCCCGCCGACTACCCGCAGTCGCTCGGCCTCGGCGAGGCGGTGTCGCCGCTCCGCGTGCGCGGCATGTCGGGCATGCTCGCCCGCGCCAAGCGCCAGCTCGCGGAGCGGCTCGCGGCCTGAGCGAGGCCGGACGCGACGCCTGATCGAGCTCGGCCGGGGCACGGCACCGGCATCTCGCGCTCAGCGCGCCGCCAGCCAGTCGTGGACCAGCATCGTCCAGCGACTCGGATCGTGGTTCCAGAGCTTGGTGTGACGCGCCCCCTCGAACACCTCGAACTGCACCAGGTCGGAGCGGACCTCGGCGAGCCGGCGCGACCCGTCGATGGGCACGAAGCCGTCGTCCTCGCTGTGCATGAGCAGAATCGGCACGTCCAGCTCGTCGGCGCGAGCGACGGCGTCGAGCGCCTCGAGGTCGATCGGCGCCGCGAGGCCGGTCAGCGTCCCGGCGAGCGGCGCGCTGAGCACGCGCGCGACCGCGCCGCCGAGCTCGGCGGGCAGGCCCAGGGCGCGACCCTGGAAGCGCAGGATGTCGGGCCAGTCGACGGCGGGCGACTCGAGGATCACGCCGACGAGGTGCTCTCGCACCTCGTGGGAACGGAACACGGTCTGCAGCGCGATCGATCCGCCCATCGACCAGCCCATGACGACGACGCGGCGTGCGCCGTGCTCGACGGCGAACCGGACCGCGGCGACCACGTCCTCCCACTCGGTGCCGCCGAGGCCGTACCGTCGGTCGTCGCTCGCGGGGGCCTCGCCGTCGTTCCGATACGAGATCAGCAGGGACGACCACCCCGCGCGAGTCGCCGGTTCGACCGCGCGCAGGCCCTCGTGGCGCTTCGCGCCGCGCCCGTGCACGACGACCAGCCAGTCCCGCGACGGATCGCCCGCGGCATCCGTCGCCGGGACGAACCAGGCCGGCGCCGCAC
The DNA here is from genome assembly GCF_052748445.2 of Agromyces molybdatiresistens. Taxonomy (NCBI): domain Bacteria; kingdom Bacillati; phylum Actinomycetota; class Actinomycetes; order Micrococcales; family Microbacteriaceae; genus Agromyces; species Agromyces molybdatiresistens. The sequence continues at coordinate 2,211,414 of NZ_CM188258.1, forward strand.
CCAGCGGCGTCGGGACGACGACGTTCTCGTAGCGGTCCGCGACCTCCCAGGGGCCGAGGTGGACCCACCCGCTGATGCGGCCACGAGCAGCGCGGTCGAGGCGGCCGAACTCGACCGACTCCACGACTCGGCGCACCCGATGGCCGTCGTCGTGGAGCACGTCGCCGACGCGGGAATACCCCGAGTCCCGCTCGAACCACAGGCCGTACCGGCCGCGCATGCGTGCGTCCTCGGAGCCCGAGAGCACGACCTCCTCCGCCGCGAGATCGACGCGCTCGATGCGGACGTCGTCCGGACGCTCGAGCTCGGGGGTGACGACGCGACGCGCGAAGACGATCGCGGTCGCGGCGGTCGCGGCGGCGAATGCGGCACCGACGAGCGCGACGCCGCCGAGCACCGCGCCGACCGGTCCCACCGTGCGCTCCAGCTTCGACATCCCGCCTCCAGTTCCGTCGCCGGCCGGGGTCGTGCGGGGTCCCGGCCCGCTCGCGGCGCGCCGCCGCCGACCCCCGTGATCGAGACTCTAGTCTGCTCACGTGTCCGACTCGGCGACCACGCCTCCCCCTGAGTTCGCCGCAGCGCTCGAGTCGCTGCGAGCAGCGACACCGCGAGCCGAACTGCGCGTGTCGGAGATCGCCGCGCCATCGTCCCTCGCGCCGTGGGCCGTCGCGCTCGCGGCCGACCTGATCCCCGGGCGCCACGCGGAGGACTCCGAACTGGGCACCGGCCGGTTCGTCCTCCTCCACGATCCCACCGAGCCCGAGTCGTGGGGCGGTCGCTTCCGTGTCGTCTGCTTCGCGCAGGCGCCCCTCGAGACCGAGATCGGGATCGACCCATTCCTCGCGGATGTCGCGTGGTCGTGGCTCGTCGACGCTCTCGACGCGCGCGGCGCGCGCTACGTCGCCGCCTCCGGGACCGTGACGAAGATCCTCTCGACGGGCTACGGCGAGCTCGCCCGTCAGGGCGACGGCGCGGAACTCGAGCTCCGTGCGTCCTGGACGCCGCTCGACGCGGTGATCGCACCGCATGTGGAAGGCTGGAGCGAGTTGTTGTGCATGCTGGCCGGCCTGCCTCCGAGCTCGGAGGGGGTGACGGCCCTTCCCACACGGAGGAGGAGACGTGGCTGACGAGTACCACGTGATCGACTCCCGCCAGGGCTACGACGAAGCCGTCGAGGCCATCGCGGGAGGCGTGGGTCCGGTCGCGGTCGATGCCGAGCGGGCAAGCGGGTTCCGCTACTCGCAGCGGGCGTACCTGATCCAGATGTTCCGCCGGGACTCGGGCACGTTCCTCTTCGACCCGACCACGATCGGCGACTTCTCGAGCCTGCAGGCGGCGATCCGCGATGAGGAGTGGGTGCTGCACGCGGCCAGCCAGGACCTCGCGTGCCTCCGCGAGGTCGGGCTCGACCCGATCGGGATCTTCGACACCGAACTCGCGGCACGGCTGCTCGGCATGCCCAGGGTGGGGCTGGCGAGCGTGGTCGAGGAGCTCCTCGAGATCCGGCTCGCCAAGGAGCATTCGGCAGCCGACTGGTCGACCCGCCCGCTCCCCCAGTCCTGGCTGCACTACGCCGCGCTCGACGTCGAACTCCTCGTCGACGTGCGAGACCGCCTCGCCGAGCGCCTCGTCGATGCGGGCAAGGAGGTGATCGCGCGGCAGGAGTTCGACGCGACCGTCCATCGTGCGGCGAAGCCGCCCGCCGCCGAGCCGTGGCGGCGACTCAGCGGCATCCACGCCCTCAGGTCGCCGCGCAACCTCGCCGTCGCGCGCGCGCTCTGGCACGCGCGCGACGACCTGGCGGCAGAGACGGATGTCGCTCCCGGGCGCCTGGTGCCGGATGCCTCGATCCTCGCGGTCGCGAAGACCCTCCCCGAATCCAAGCGCGCACTCGCCGACCTCAAGGCCTTCAACGGACGGGCGAGCCGCACGGAGATCGACCGTTGGTGGGCGGCCGTCGAGGAGGCGAGGACCGCGCCGCCGCCGGCGTCCCGCGTGCCGAGCGACGCACCGCCGCCGCCGCGGGCGTGGGCCTCGCGCAATCCCGAGGCCGATGCGCGGCTCCGGCTCGCCAAGGCGGCGGTCGGCGACGTGGCCGAGGAGTTCGGCATGCCGGTCGAGAACCTCCTGACGCCCGATCACCTGCGTCGCCTGGCGTGGCATCCGCCCGTCGAGCCGACGCCGGAGGCCGTCGCCGCAGCGCTCGAGGAACTCGGCGCGCGGCCGTGGCAGGTTGAGGCTACCTCACAGATAATCGCCACCGCCTTTGTACAGGCGGCACAATCGCTCGAAGACGCCTCGCCGGAGGCTTCGTAGGAACCGGCAACCGATTCCGGCGGCCGCCGACGGCGTTCCTAGGATCGGGTGATCCTCCATTCGAAAGGGAGCTGCAGCGTGGCTGAACGAGCTGACGTCGTGTTCGTCGACGGGGTCCGTACCCCCTTCGGCAAGGCCGGCGAAAAGGGCATGTACTGGAACACCCGGGCCGACGACCTGGTGGTGAAGGCGATCGTCGGGCTCCTCGAGCGCAACCCGAACGCGCCGAAGGACCAGATCGACGACGTGGCCATCGCCGCCACCACCCAGACCGGCGACCAGGGACTCACGATCGGGCGGAGCGCCGCGATTCTCGCGGGCCTGCCGAAGTCGGTCCCCGGCTTCGCCATCGACCGCATGTGCGCCGGGGCGATGACCTCGGTCGCGATGCTCGCCGGGTCCATCGGCTACGGCCAGTACCGACTCGCCATCGGCGGCGGCGTCGAGCACATGGGCCACCACCCGATGGGTTCCGGCGTCGACCCCAACCCGCGGTTCGTCGCCGAACGGATGGTGTCGGAGGACGCGCTCGTCATGGGCGCGACCGCCGAGCGCATCCACGACCGCTTCCCGCACCTGACCAAGGAGCGCGCCGACCGTTACGCGCTCGGCAGCCAGCAGCGGACGGCCGCGGCCTACGAGGCCGGCAAGATCCAGCAGGACCTCGTGCCGGTCGCCATCCGCACCGGCGAGGGCTGGGGTCTCGCCACTCGCGACGAGGTCATGCGCCCCGAGACCACGCTCGAGGGGCTGGCTGGCCTGAAGACCCCGTTCCGCCCCCACGGCCGCGTGACCGCGGGCAACGCGTCGGGCCTGAACGACGGCGCGACCGCCGCACTGCTCGCGAGCGGCGACGCCGCGAAGGAGTTCGGCCTGAACGTCAGGATGAAGCTCGTGAGCTACGCCTTCGCGGGCGTCGACCCCGAGATCATGGGCATCGGCCCGGTGCCCGCGACCGAGAAGGCGCTTCGCCTGGCCGGCCTGAAGATGGACGACATCGGCCTGCTCGAGGTCAACGAGGCGTTCGCCGTGCAGGTGCTCTCGCTCCTCGACTACTACGGCATCGACGACGACGACCCGCGGGTGAACCCGTGGGGCGGCGCGATCGCCGTGGGCCACCCGCTCGCCTCGTCGGGCGTGCGCCTGATGAACCAGCTCGCCAGCCAGTTCGCCGAGCGCCCCGATGTCCGCTACGGCATCACGACGATGTGCGTCGGCCTCGGCCAGGGCGGAACGATGATCTGGGAGAACCCGAACTACTCGCGCAAGGCCGCGAAGAAGGCCTGAGGGAAGCGACGATGACCGACTACACGAAGATCGACTTCACCGAGCTCGCGGGCATGTTCGACGACGAGGTCGTCACGCACTCGTACGTTCGCGACGTCCCGCTGTCGGAAGGTCGCACGCTCGCCCTCGTGACCCTCGACAACGGACGCGACCACACGCGGCCGAACACGCTCGGGCCGAACACGTTGCTCGAGTACGCCGCCGCGCTCGACGGGCTGACCGCGCGCGCGGCCGCCGGCGAGATCCACGCCGTCGCGGTGACCGGCAAGCCGTTCATCCTCGCCGCGGGCGCGGACCTCTCGAAGGTCTCGGAACTGCCCGACCGCGAGGCCGCCCTCCGCATCGCGCAGCTCGGCCACCATGCGCTCGGCAAGCTGTCGCAGGTGGGCGTGCCGTCGTTCGCCTTCATCAACGGGCTCGCGCTCGGCGGCGGCGTCGAGATCGGGCTGCACGCCGACTACCGCACGGTCGACGCGTCGCTCCCCGCGCTCGCGCTCCCCGAGGTGTTCCTCGGCATGATCCCCGGCTGGGGCGGCGCGACGCTGCTGCCGAACCTCATCGGCATCGAGCACGCGCTGAAGATCGTCGTCGAGAACCCGCTGAAGCAGAACCGCACGATCAAGGCACCCGAGGTGCTCGAACTCGGCATCGCCGACGTCATGTTCCCGTCGGTGAACTACCTCGAGGACTCGATCCGCTGGGCCGACGACGTGATCTCCGGCCGCGTCAAGGTCAAGCGGCCGAACGAGCCCGGCAAGGTCGAGCGCCTCGTGAAGTGGGACGCGGCCATCGGCATCGCGAAGAAGATGCTGCTGAGCCGCATCGGCACCGTTCCCCGTTCGCCGTACGCGGCGCTCGAGCTGCTGAAGGCCGCGAAATCGGGCACCCGCGCCGAGGGTTTCGAGCGCGAGGACGAGATGCTCGCCGACCTCGTGTCCGGAGACCAGTTCCATGCCTCGATGTACGCCTTCAACCTCGTGCAGAAGCGCGCCAAGCGCCCGGCCGGCGCACCCGACAAGGCCCTCGCGAAGCCCGTGACGAAGGTCGGCGTCCTCGGGGCCGGCTACATGGCGAGCCAGTTCGCGCTGCTGTTCCTCCGCCGCCTGCAGGTGCCCGTGGTCATCACCGACCTCGACCAGGAGCGCGTCGACAAGGGCGTCGCCTCCATCACCGCCGAGATCGACACCCTGCTCGGCAAGGGCCGCATCTCCCCCGACGAGGCGAACCGCCTGAAGGCGCTCGTGCACGGCACGACCGACAAGTCGGAGTTCGCCGACTGCGACTGGGTCATCGAGGCCGTCTTCGAGGAACTCACGATCAAGCAGGACGTCTTCGCCGAGATCGAGAAGATCGTCTCGCCCGAGGCCGTGCTCGCGACGAACACGTCGTCGCTGTCGGTCGAGCAGATCGGCGCGAAGCTCGAGCACCCCGAGCGCGTGGTCGGGTTCCACTTCTTCACGCCGGTCGCGGTCATGCCGCTCATCGAGGTCGTCAAGACCCCGGCCACGGATGACGCGACGCTCTCGACCGCGATGGTCACCGCCGCGAAGCTCAAGAAGAACGCCGTCATCACGGCCGACACCCCGGGCTTCGTCGTGAACCGCCTGCTGGCGGTGCTCCTCGGCGAGGCCATGCGCGCGGTCGACGAGGGCACGTCCTTCGAGACCGTCGACCAGGCGATGGCCCCGCTCGGCCTGCCGATGGCCCCGTCGGTCCTGCTCGACCTCGTCGGGCTCAAGGTCGGCGCCCACGTGCTCGACACGCACCACGCTGCGTTCCCCGACCGCTTCTACCGGTCGGAGAACCTGCATCGGCTCGCCGACTACGGCAAGCTGCTGGAGAAGGACGACAAGGGCAAGGTCAAGGGCTTCGACAAGGGCGCCCTGAAGATCGTGGCGGGCGGCTCGAACCCGTCGGAGCCCGAGGAGATCCTCGCCCGCCTGCAGGACGGCCTCGCGCGCGAGACCAAGCTCATGCTCGACGACCGCGTCGTCGCGGCGGCCGAGGACATCGACCTCTGCATGGTGCTCGGTGCCGGCTTCCCGTTCCAGATGGGCGGGCTGACGCCGTACCTCGACCGGGTCGGTGCCTCCGAGCGCGTCTTCGGCGACACGTTCCACCACCCGCCGATCCGGGGCGTCGACGCCTGACCGGCGCCCGAGCGTCTCACGAGCGGCCCCCGACGCGATGTCGGGGGCCGCTCGTAGGCTCGAGCGCGTGACACGGTTCCAGTACTACGTCGCCTCGACGATCGACGGGTTCATCGCCGACGAGCACGACGGGCTCGAGTGGCTCCTCCAGTTCGGCATGGCGGACTTCGCCGAGCACTACGAACGGTTCCTCGCCTCGGTCGGCGCGCTCGTGCTCGGCGCGACCACCTACGAATGGGTGCTCCGCGAGGGCGGCGGGTGGCCGTACGGCGAGCTGCCGACCTGGGTCCTGACGCACCGGTCCCTCGACGTGCCCGAGGGCGCCGACATCCGGTTCGCCTCGGGCGAGGTCGGGGCCGTGGCGGATGCCGCAGCCGCCGCCGCGGGCGGCCGGAACGTGTGGATCATCGGGGGCGGGCCCGTCGCCGCGCAGTTCCTCGCCGCCGGCCGACTCGACGAACTCCTCGTGACCTACATGCCGGTCGCGCTCGGTCGCGGGCGCCCGCTGCTCCCGGTCACCACCGTGACGCCGGTGCTCACGCTCACGGGCGTCACGCGGCTCGGCGACGCGGTCGAACACGTGTACCGCGTCGGCTGAGCCGAGGCGCAGCGAGTCAGACCCGCGGCTGCGCGCCCGTGTCAGACCTGAGGTCGACGCCCGCGTTGCGGGCGTGCGGGAGCTTGCTGCCGAGCACCATGGCGGTGACGTCGCGCGCGATGTGCTGCGGCGTGAGGCCGACGCGCTCGAGGATGTCGCCGCGCGCCCCGTGGTCGAGGAACTCGTCGGGCAGGCCCACCTCCGTGACCGCGGTGTCGACCCCGGCCTCGCGCAGGTCCTGGCGGATGCGGGTGCCGATGCCGCCGACGCGGATGCCGTCCTCGATGCTCACGACGATGCGGTAGTCGCCCGCGAGCGAGACGACGCTCCCGGGCACGGGGACGACCCAGCGCGGGTCGACGACGGTGGCGCCGATACCCTGCGCCTCGAGCCGGCGAGCGACCTCGAGTCCGATGCCCGCCATCGGTCCGACCGTGACGATCAGGACGTCGCGTCGCTCGGACTCGGTGAGCACGTCGACGCCGTCGTGCGTACGACGGACCGCCTCGTACTCGGTGCCGACGGTCCCCTTCGGGAAGCGGAGCACGGTCGGGGCGTCGCTCACCCGGACCGCCTCCGCGAGTTCCTCGGCGAGGCGGACGGAGTCGCGAGGCGCCGCGATGCGGATGCCGGGCACGACCTGCAGGATCGAGAGGTCCCACACGCCGTGATGGCTCGGCCCGTCGGGGCCGGTGACGCCGGCGCGGTCGAGCACGAACGTGACGCCCGCCCGGTGCAGCGCGACATCCATCAGCACCTGGTCGAACGCACGGTTGATGAAGGTCGCGTAGACCGCGACGACGGGGTGCAGGCCTCCGAAGGCGAGCCCGGCCGCCGACGTCACGGCGTGCTGCTCGGCGATGCCGACGTCGAACACCCGGGTCGGGAAGCGTTCGGCCATGCGGTGCAGTCCGGTCGGGCGGAGCATCGCCGCCGTGATGCCCACGAGGCGCTCGTCCCGCTCCGCGAGCGTCACGAGCTCGTCGGCGAACACGCTGGTCCAGGACGGTGCCGAGGCGGTCTCGAGCGACTCCCCCGTCTCTGGGTCGATCTGGCCGACCGCGTGGAACTGGTCGGCGGCATCACGTCGTGCGGGCTCGTACCCGCGGCCCTTCTCGGTGATCGTGTGCACGATGACCGGTGCGCCGTAGTCCTTGGCCTGGCGGAGCGCCTCCTCGAGGGCGCGCTCGTCGTGACCGTCGATCGGGCCGATGTACTTGATGTCGAGGTTCGAGTACAGCGCCTCGTTTCCGCTGACGCGGCTGAGGAAGCCGTGCAGGCCGCCGCGGACGCCTCGGTAGATCGCACGACCGGGCGAGCCGAGCCGGTCGAACGCGCTGCGGCTCTTGAGGTGCAGCGAGCGGTACGACTGCTTCGTGCGCACCGAGTTGAGGAACCGCGCCATCCCGCCGATCGTCGGGGCGTACGAACGCCCGTTGTCGTTGACCACCACGACGAGGTTCCGGGTGTTGTCGTCGGAGATGTTGTTGAGCGCCTCCCACGTCATGCCCCCCGTGAGCGCGCCGTCGCCGACGACGGCGACGACGTGGCGGTCGCCCTGGCCGGTCATCTCGAACGCCTTCGAGATGCCGTCGGCCCACGACAGCGAGCTCGACGCGTGCGAGCTCTCGACGACGTCGTGCTCCGACTCCGAGCGCTGCGGGTAGCCCGCGAGGCCGCCGGTCTGGCGGAGCGTCGAGAAGTCCTTGCGGCCGGTCAGGAGCTTGTGCACGTACGACTGGTGGCCGGTGTCGAAGATGATCGGATCGCGCGGCGAGTCGAAGACGCGATGGATCGCGAGCGTGAGCTCGACGACGCCGAGGTTCGGCCCGAGGTGGCCGCCGGTCTTCGACACGTCGGCGACGAGCACCTCCCGGATCTCGCGGGCGAGCTCCTCGACCTGGTCATCGGTGAGCGCGTCGAGGTCGCGCGGTCCGCGGATCGTGTCGAGCAGCCTCATCCGTCGTGCCTCCGGGTGCGAGGGCGCCGTGCGCCCGGGTTTCGTTCGAGTGTACGCCGGGCGAGCTGGGAGCCCCGGCAGAGACCGGGGGCGGCGAGCCGAAGCCCGCCGCCCCCGTCGCGTGCCGTCGTCAGACGAGGCTGCGGAGCACGTACTGCAGGATGCCGCCGTTGCGGTAGTAGTCGGCCTCTCCGGGCGTGTCGATGCGGACGACCGCGTCGAACTCGACCGTCTGCTTGCCCTCGGGCGAGAACTCGCTGGGCTCGGCCGTGACGCGGACGGTCTTCGGCGTGACGCCCTCGTTCAGCTGCTCGAGGCCGGTGATCGAGACGATCTCGGTGCCGTCGAGGCCGAGCGAGTCGGCCGACTCACCCGCGGGGAACTGCAGCGGCACGACGCCCATGCCGATGAGGTTCGAGCGGTGGATGCGCTCGAAGCTCTCGGTGATGACGGCCTTCACGCCGAGCAGGTTCGTGCCCTTCGCGGCCCAGTCGCGGCTCGAGCCCGAGCCGTACTCCTTGCCGCCGAAGATCACGAGCGGGGTGCCCTGCGCCTGGTAGTTCATCGACGCGTCGTAGATGAACGACTGCGGGCCGCCGGCCTGCGTGAAGTCGCGCGTGTAGCCGCCCTCGATGCCGTCGAGGAGCTGGTTCTTCAGGCGGATGTTCGCGAACGTGCCGCGGATCATGACCTCGTGGTTGCCGCGACGCGAGCCGTAGGAGTTGAAGTCTTTCCGGTCGACTCTGTGGTCGGTGAGGTACCGTCCCGCGGGGCTGTCGGCCTTGATCGAGCCGGCCGGCGAGATGTGGTCGGTCGTGACCGAGTCGCCGAGCTTCGCGAGCACGCGCGCGCCGGCGATGTCGCTCACGGGCGTCGTCTCGATGGTCATGCCGTCGAAGTACGGGGGCTTGCGCACGTACGTCGACTCGGCGTCCCACTCGAAGGTCGCGCCGGTCGGCGTCGGCAGTGTGCGCCAGCGCTCGTCGCCCTCGAACACGCTCGAGTACTGCTTGTCGAACATGTCCTTGTCGATCGACGAGTCGATCGTCGCCTGGACCTCGGACGCGTCCGGCCAGATGTCCTTGAGGAAGACCTGGTTGCCCTCGCCGTCGGTGCCGAGCGGGTCGGTCTCGAAGTCGAAGTTCATCGACCCGGCGAGCGAGTACGCGATCACGAGCGGCGGGCTCGCGAGGTAGTTCATCTTCACGTCGGGGTTGATGCGGCCCTCGAAGTTGCGGTTGCCCGAGAGCACCGCGGTCACGGCGAGGTCGTTCTGCTGCACCGCAGCCGAGACCTCCTCGATGAGCGGGCCCGAGTTGCCGATGCAGGTGGTGCAGCCGTAGCCGACCGTGTAGAAGCCGAGGTCCTCGAGGTCCTGCGTGAGGCCGGCCTTCTCGTAGTAGTCGGTGACGACCTTCGAGCCGGGGGCGAGCGTGGTCTTCACCCACGGCTTGGCCTTCAGGCCCTTCCTGACCGCGTTGCGGGCGAGGAGGCCCGCGGCGAGCATGACGGACGGGTTCGACGTGTTGGTGCACGAGGTGATCGCCGCGATCGTCACGGCGCCGTGGTCGAGCGTGTAGCTCCCGCCATCCGCCGACTGCACCTTGGTCGGCTTGGACGCCGACTTCGGAGCGTGGCTGTGGTGGTGGTGCACGTGGTGGCTGTGCTCGTCCTCGGGGGTGTTGCTCGGCGGGTCGGACGCCGGGAACGACTCGGAGATCTCGAGGTCGACCAGGTCGTGCTCGACGTCGGCGTAGTTCGTGAGATCCTTCTCGAACTGCGACTTCGCCTCCGACAGGACGATGCGGTCCTGCGGTCGCTTCGGACCGGCGATCGACGGGACGACGGTGGCGAGATCGAGCTCGAGGTACTCCGAGTAGTCGGGCTCGTTCGCGGCGTCGTGCCAGAGGCCCTGCGTCCTGGCGTAGGCCTCGACGAGCGCGAGCTGCTCCTCGCTCCGGCCGGTGAGGCGCAGGTAGTCGACGGTGACATCGTCGATCGGGAAGATCGCGGCCGTCGAGCCGAACTCGGGGCTCATGTTGCCGATGGTCGCGCGGTTCGCCAGCGGCACGGATGCCACGCCCGAGCCGTAGAACTCCACGAACTTGCCGACCACGCCGTGCTTGCGCAGCATGTCGGTGATGGTGAGCACGACATCGGTCGCGGTGACGCCGGCGGGGATCGAGCCGGACAGCTTGAAGCCGACGACCTTGGGGATGAGCATCGACACCGGCTGGCCGAGCATGGCGGCCTCGGCCTCGATGCCGCCGACGCCCCAGCCGAGGACGCCGAGGCCGTTGACCATCGTCGTGTGCGAGTCGGTGCCGACGCAGGTGTCGGGGTAGGCGCGGGTCACGCCGTCCACGTCGCGGTCGTAGATGACCTTCGCGAGGTGCTCGATGTTGACCTGGTGCACGATGCCGGTGCCCGGCGGGACGACCTTGAAGTCGTCGAACGCCGTCTGGCCCCAGCGGAGGAACTGGTAGCGCTCGCCGTTGCGCTCGTACTCGATCTCGACGTTGCGCTGGAGGGCGTTCTCGCTGCCGAAGAGGTCGGCGATGACCGAGTGGTCGATGACCATCTCCGCCGGGGAGAGCGGGTTGATCTTGTTCGGGTCGCCGCCGAGGGCGACGACTGCCTCGCGCATCGTTGCGAGATCGACGATGCACGGCACGCCGGTGAAGTCCTGCATCACCACGCGCGCCGGCGTGAACTGGATCTCGGTGTCGGGATCGGCCGTCGGGACCCACGAGCCGAGCGCCTCGATCTGCTCCTTGGTGACGTTCGCACCGTCCTCGGTGCGGAGCAGGTTCTCGAGCAGCACCTTCAGGCTGAACGGGAGCTTCTCGTGCCCGGCGACGGTGTCGATCCGGTAGATCTCGTAGGAGGCGTCCCCGACCTGGAGCGTGTCCTTCGCCCCGAAACTGTTCACTGCAGACACGATGTCCTCTCCTTCGCGGATGCCACGGAAGCGGCCGTTCCCGGCGTCGCCCGCGGTGGTTCGCCGCGGGCCGCCCCAGCAAGGCTAGCCCAACCGCGTCGCCCGCCGACAGGCTGCCGGCGGCACCCGTGATTTATCTTGATGTCGAGATAACTGTATCACTCGGAGGCGGGCTTCGCCGGGTACACGGCACGCACGACCAGCCACGAGAACACCAGCAGCAGTGCGTACAGCGGCACGCCCATGAGCAGTCGGGTCGCACCGAGCGCCTCGACATTGCCCGCGAAGTAGAACGGCACCTGGACGACCAGGCGCGCGACGAACATGCCGAGCCACACGACGGTCAGGAACTGCATCGCGCGGTACTTCCGCCGCTCCTCGCGCCACGCGGTGCCGTCGCCCATGAGGAACCCGACGATGAGTCCCACCAACGGCCAGCGGACGAGGAGCGAGATGAGGATCGCGACGGCGTACGCGGCGTTCGTGTAGAAGCCGATGACGTAGTTGTCCTCGGCCCGGCCCGTCCAGAGCGCGAGCGCAGCGGATGCCGCGACGCCGATCAGGCCGGCGATGGCCTGCGTCGGCTGGCTCCGCGTGACCAGTCGCACGGCCGTGAACACGATCGCGAGCCCGAGCGAGGCGCCGAGCGCCCAGCCGAGCTCGCGCGTGAACGTGTAGACGACGAGGAACACGAGGCCGGGCAGGATCGCCTCCGCGAGCCCGCGGATCCCGCCGAGCGCACCGACGAGGTCGGCGGGCGTCAGGGTCTCGTCACGGGCGATCCGGCCGAGCCCGGACTTCTCGGCAGCGGCGGCGAGCTGCCGGCCGAACTCGCCCGACGCGGCATCCGGCTCGTCGTTCGCAGGACCGGCGACCTCGCCCTCGCGCTCGCGGCCCGTGCGGTCGGCGGAGTGGTCCTCGCTCACGCGGGCTGACCGCCCGATGACGGAGCCGGCATGCGCAGCGGGATCAGGTCGCGGGGCGGCATCGGGGTGTTGCCGCGCACGACCACGATCGAGCGGAAGAGGTCCTCGACCTTCGCCGCCGCGGCGGGATCGGCCGCGGCCTCCCCCGCGATGACGCCGCGGAGGAACCAGCGCGGGCCGTCGACGCCGATGAATCGCGCGAGCCGCATCCGGCCGGCCTGGCCGTCGGCGGTCGTCACCGGGATCTGGGCGAGCAGCTCCGGCCCGAACGTGCCCTCGCGCACCTGGGTGGTGCCGCCCTGGCGCGCGATCTGGTCGGCGATCTGGTCGCGGATCTCGTGCCACAGGCCGCTCGAACGCGGCGCCGAGAACGGCTGGACCTGCAGGGTCGAGTTCGCGTAGTCGAGGCCGACCGCGACGACGCGCTTGGTGCCCTCCTCGACCTCGAGGCGGAGGTGCAGTCCCTCCCGGGGCAGGACCTTGACTCCGCCGAGGTCGACGTAGGGCCGGACCGGGTTCGCCTCCGACTCGTCGAGCGGGCCGTTCGTCGCCCGGTCCTCCGGTGCGGACTTGGGGTGGTTGACGGGGATGTCGTCGATGTTCTCGATGTCGCTCACGCGCGTGCTCCTGACTGGTTCGCCCGGAATCCGGTTGACCCGAATCCGCCTTCGCCGCGAAGGCTCCCGGGCAGCTTCTCGACCTCGACGAACCGCGCACGGCTCACCGGCATGACCACCAGCTGGGCGATCCGGTCGCCCGCCTCGATCCGGTACGACTCACGGGCGTCGGTGTTCAGCAGTGCGACCTTGATCTCGCCGCGATAGCCGGCATCGACCGTTCCCGGCGCGTTCACGATGGTGATGCCGTGCCTGAACGCCAGGCCGGATCGCGGGACCACGAAGGCGACGTAGCCGTCAGGCAGCGCGATCGCGACGCCCGTGCCGACGGTGGCGCGCTCCCCCGGCTGGAGCACCACGGGCTCGGCGGCGTGGAGGTCGGCCCCGGCATCGCCCGGATGAGCGTAGGAGGGGACGTGGTCGGCCGTGATCAGCACATCGACGGAATCGGTCACCGTTCGAGGGTAGTGCAGAAGTCTGGTGGGATAGTGCCATGCCCGACTACCGCGAACGGCTCTGGCCGACGCCCTGGATCTACCTCTCCAGCCTGCTGCTCGTGCCCGCGAGCATCCTCGTGCTCGCCCCGGTCTCGCTGCCGGCCGGCATCGCGACGGGCGTCATCCTGTACGTCGCCGTCGCGGGCTCCCTCACCCTGACGTCGCCCGTGATCGAGGTCGCCGACGGGCGGCTCCGCGCCGGGCGCGCGGAGGTCCCGCTCGAGCTGACCGGCGAGGCGATCCCCGCCGAGGGCGAGGCCGCCCGGACGGAGCGGGGCACCGGCCTCGATGCGCGTGCGTTCCTCGTGATCCGGGGCTGGATCAAGGACGTCGTCCGGGTGCCGATCACGGATGCCGCGGATCCCGCGCCGTACTGGCTCGTCTCGACGCGCCATCCACACGAGATGGCCGCCGCGATCAACGGATCGCGACGGCCTCGTGTCAGTGGGGAGCCTGCCTAGGCGGCGCACTCCAGGCAGATCGGCCCGAGCTTGGTCTCGTGGTCGATCTGCGAACGGTGCTTCACGAGGAAGCAGCTGACGCAGGTGAATTCGTCCGCCTGCGGCGGCAGCACGACGACGTCGAGTTCGACGTCGGACAGGTCGGCTCCCGCCAGGTCGAAGCTGCCGGGGTTATCGGCGTCCTCGACGTCGACGCTTCCCGACATCTTGTCGGGCACGCGCTCCTTGAGGGCCTCGATCGACTCGGAGTCGTCTTCGGTCTTCCGTGGCGCGTCGTAATCCGTTGCCATTCCCATCCTTTTTTCCATTGCCGAGGATTCGGCGGGCATAGTCTGCACGAAATCAAGTGCGTAAGCAAACCATCCGGCGCCCACCGATCCGGTTGAATGCACAACTCACGGCACGCCCGGCGTATTCCCAGCGCCGACCGATGGCGCGTGGCATCCTTGGGCGGAGATCAAGGGCACGGAAGGGCTTCTCGCCATGCAGGAACTCAAGGTGATCGGGGTCGAGAGCGGCGCCCTCATCGCGGCCTCGGACGACGGGGCGCGATTCCGGATCGAGGTCGACGAGGTGCTGCAGTCCCGCATCCGCCAGGCGGTGCCGGAGACGCACACGGGACCCAAGCTCTCGCCGCGCGAGGTGCAGTCGCACATCCGCTCCGGGCTGTCGGCCGAGGAGGTCGCCGACCTCACGGGCGCGTCGGTCGAGTACATCCGCCGGTTCGAAGGCCCCGTGATCGCCGAGCGCGAACACATGGTGACCTCGGCGCTCGCGGTCCCGACCCACGGCGAGGTCGCCGAGGGCGCTGAGCCCACGTCGTTCGGCACCATGGTCCGTGAGCGACTCGCCGGCCTCGGCGCGCACGGCGAACGCTGGGCGAGCTGGAAGGACGAGGAACGCGGCTGGATGGTCAAGCTCGAGTTCACCGCCGACGGCATCGATCACGACGCCCGCTGGTCGTTCGAGCCCCGCAAGCAGGCGCTGCACCCGCAGAACGCCGACGCGACGACCCTGTCGAAGCAGGGCGAGGTGCGCGGCGGCATGATCCCGCGCCTGCGCGCGGTCTCCGTCTCCGTCGACGAGTCGTCGCGCTTCGACAGCGGCGCGTTCACGTTCGACGCCACCGACACGGCGAACGACGACACGGCCCCGCAGCCCGAACTCAGCATGCCCCGGCCGGCACCGGCACCGAACGGGTCGGCCTCAGGGGCCGCGCCGTCCGCCTCGAGCGCCGCGGTGGCGCGCGCCGCCATCAAGCGCGCGGATGAGCCTGCGCCGCCGACGGGCGAGACCGCCGACCTGCTCGAAGCGCTCCGACGCCGACGCGGGGAGCGCGAGGTCGGCGTGGTCGCCGACCGGCCGGCCCCGGCACCGAGCGCTCCGGCCGCACCCGTCGCCCATCCGGCCCCCGGTCCGTCGCGGAAGGGCGGAGAGCGCACGGACTCCCACGCAGCGGCCGACGCCGAGATCGTCGACGACGACACCGAGGTCCAGCAGCGAGCCGGCGCTGCGGCGCGAGCCCTCTGGGGCGGCAAGTCCGGCCAGGCGAGCCGGCCGAAGAAGGGTCGCGCAGCGATGCCCAGCTGGGACGAGATCGTCTTCGGCGCCCGCAGCGACGACGACCTGGCGTAGCCGAGCGCCGAGACGTTGCCCGACTGGGCCGATCCGCGTCAGCCGAGCGCCGTGGTCTCCGCGGCGAGCACGGCCTGCCTGACCACCGGCCCGCGGGTCAGGCGGACTTCTCGGCGCGACGCGGCTTCGACGGGACGATGGTCGGCGCGGCGTTGTCGATGACCGTCTCCTTGGTGACGACGACCCGGGCCACGCCGGTCGAGGACGGCACCTCGAACATGATCGGCCCGAGCACCTCCTCCATGATCGCGCGGAGGCCGCGCGCACCCGTCTGCCGGAGCACCGCGAGATCGGCGATCGCCTCGAGCGCCGCATGATCGAAGTCGAGCTGGACGCCGTCGAGCTCGAACATGCGCTGGTACTGCTTGACGAGGGCGTTGCGCGGCTCGGTCAGGATCTCCATGAGCGCCGTACGGTCGAGCGGGGTCACGGTCGCCACCACGGGCAGGCGGCCGATGAACTCGGGGATCAGCCCGAACTTGTGCAGGTCCTCCGGCAGGACCTCGCTGAAGAGCTCCGCCTCGTCCTGCTTGGAGTGCAACGGGGCCCCGAATCCGATGCCGCGCTTACCCGCGCGCGAGGAGATGATCTCCTCCAGGCCGGCGAAGGCGCCCGCCACGATGAACAGCACGTTCGTCGTGTCGATCTGGATGAACTCCTGGTGCGGGTGCTTGCGACCGCCCTGCGGGGGCACGGAGGCCACGGTCCCCTCGAGGATCTTGAGGAGCGCCTGCTGCACGCCCTCGCCCGACACGTCGCGCGTGATCGAGGGGTTCTCGGCCTTGCGGGCGATCTTGTCGACCTCGTCGATGTAGATGATGCCGGTCTCGGCGCGCTTGACGTCGTAGTCGGCGGCCTGGATGAGCTTCAGGAGGATGTTCTCGACGTCCTCCCCGACGTATCCGGCCTCGGTCAGCGCCGTGGCATCCGCCACCGCGAAGGGCACGTTCAACTGCTTCGCGAGCGTCTGGGCCAGGTAGGTCTTGCCGCACCCGGTCGGGCCGATCAGCAGGATGTTCGACTTCGCGATCTCGACGTCGTCGTGCGCCCGGTCGGCGGGCGTGATCGCGGCCTTCGCGCGCACGCGCTTGTAGTGGTTGTAGACCGCGACGGCGAGGGCGCGCTTGGCGGCCTCCTGGCCGATCACGTACTCCTCGAGGAAGCCGAAGATCTCCTTCGGCTTGGGCAGCTCGAACTCGCCCGACTCGGGCTCCCCGGCCTCGGCCAGGCGCTCCTCGATGATCTCGTTGCAGAGTTCGACGCACTCGTCGCAGATGTACACGCCGGGCCCGGCGATGAGCTGCTGCACCTGCTTCTGGCTCTTGCCGCAGAAGGAGCACTTCAAGAGGTCAGCGCTCTCCCCGATGCGTGCCATCGCTTCCTCCCTCGAACCGACTCTGTTCCGAGCCTAGCCCGACGGGCGCCGCTCGGGGCCGATCCGCCACGGTTTGGCGGAAACGACATGACGAGGGGCGGATGCGTCATCCGCACCCGCCCCTCCGGAGTCCGTCAGGACTACCGGCTCAGCGCCGGCAGCGTCTTCCGCGACGTGAGCACCTGGTCTATGAGGCCGTACTCGCGGGCCTCCTCGGCGGACAGGATCTTGTCGCGGTCGATGTCGGTGTTCACCTGCTCCATCGTTCGGTTGGAGTGACGGGACAGCGTCTCCTCCAGCCAGGTGCGCATGCGCATGATCTCCGCGGCCTGGATCTCGATGTCGGAGGCCTGCCCGTGGCCCGCCTCGCCCATCGCGGGCTGGTGGATCAGCACGCGCGCGTTCGGCAGCGCGAGACGACGCCCCGGCGTGCCCGCCGCGGCGATCACGGCCGCCGCCGACGCGGCCTGGCCGAGGACGACGGTCTGGATCTGCGGACGGATGTACTGCATCGTGTCGTAGATCGCCGTCATCGCGGTGAACGAGCCGCCCGGCGAGTTGATGTACATCATGATGTCGCGGTCGGGGTCCATCGACTCGAGCACGAGCAGCTGGGCCATGATGTCGTCGGCCGACGCGTCGTCGACCTGGACGCCGAGGAAGATGATGCGGTCCTCGAACAGCTTCGCGTACGGGTCCTGCCGCTTGTAGCCGTAGGCCGTTCGCTCCTCGAAGCTCGGCAGGATGTATCGCGAGCCCGGGGCCTGCATGCCGCCCGAGAAGGCGGTGCCGCCGAAGGACGGGATGTTCATACTCACTGTCTCTCTCTTCCTACGCCTGGGTCCCGCCGCCGCCCGACACGTCGAGCGCCGACTCGCGGATGTGGTCGACGAAGCCGTACTCGAGCGCCTCCTGCGCGGAGAACCAGCGGTCGCGGTCGCCGTCGCGGTTGATCTGCTCGACCGTCTTGCCGGTCTGCGCCGCCGTGATCTCGGCGAGGCGCTTCTTCATGTCGAGGATGAGCTGCGCCTGCGTCTGGATGTCGCTCGCCGTGCCGCCGAAGCCGCCGTGCGGCTGGTGGAGCAGCACGCGCGCGTTGGGGGTGATGTAGCGCTTGCCCTTCGTCCCGGCGGTGAGGAGCAACTGCCCCATCGAGGCCGCCATGCCGATGCCGACGGTCACGATGTCGTTCGGGACGAACTGCATCGTGTCGTAGATGGCCATGCCCGCCGTGATCGACCCGCCGGGCGAGTTGATGTAGAGGTAGATGTCCTTCTTGGGATCCTCCGCGGCGAGGAGCAGCAGTTTCGCGGCGATCTCGTTCGCGTTGTCGTCGCGCACCTCGGAGCCGAGCCAGATGATGCGGTCCTTCAGCAGTCGATCGAACACACTGGGCTGCAGTGTCGGTTCGGCCATGGATTTCGCTCCGTTTCCGTTGCCTTCGTTGTCACGAATCTATCCGGTGCAACACGCGGGAACGGGGCTGTTCGCCGTCGGCGGATGCCGCGCCGCGGCGCAGCTCGTCAGGCCCCGGTGCGCGGCTCGGCCTCCGGAGGGGCCGTCAGTTCGCGCGCGTACGCGTCGACCGCGCGCCGGTACTGCGTGAGGTGCGGCGCGAGTGCGACGAGCGCAACGGATGCCGCGGCATCCGTCGCACCGGTCGAGGCGAGCGCGAGCGCGCGGAATGCCGCGACCGCGTCGGCGAGGTCGCCCGCGTCGGCGCCGACGGCGTCGAGCAGCGCGAGGGATTCCTCGGGTCGGCCGAGGTTGCGGATCGTCGAGGCCAGCTGGATGTGCGCCTCGACGCGGGCTCGGCCGGAGAGGCCGAGGTCGAGCGCGCGCCGGTAGCGCGGCTCGGCCTCCTCCTCGAGGCCGGCGGAGTCCCGGGCGCCGGCCGCCTCGAACGGCCCGCGCGGGTCGTCGGCGGGCAACTCTGCGACGAGCGCGTCGATCCGGGCGATCACCTCGCGATCGTCCAGGGCGGATGCCGCGTTCCAGACGTCGTCCACGCGGCGCTGCCAGTCGTCCATCGTTCCTCCTCCTGATGCGCCCGCCCGGGTGCACCCCGCGTCGCTTCCGCGCGCCGGGAGACGGCGACGGGGCCGGGCAGTGCTGCCCGGCCCCGTCGAATCCGACCGGCGATCTACTCGGCGTCGGCCTTCTTGGTGGTGCGCTTGCGCGCGGGCTCCTTCTCCTCGGCTGCCGCCTCCTCGGCGGGCGCCTCCTCGGCGGCCTTCTTGGTGGTGCGCTTGCGCGCCGGCTTCTTCTCCTCGGCCGGAGCCGCCTCGGCGGCGGCCTGGTCGGGCGCCTCCTCGGCTGCGTCGTCCGCCACGGCGGTGAACTCGGAGAGGTCGACCGCGTTGCCCGCGGCATCCGCGACCTTCGCCTTGCCGAGCGCGATCGCGAGCGCCTTGTTGCGCGCGACCTCGCCGACCATGGCCGGGATCTGGCCGTTCTGGCTCAGGACCTGGACGAACTCGTTCGGGTCCATGCCGTACTGCGCGGCGCCCTGCACGAGGTACTGGGTGAGCTCCTCCTGGCTGACCTGGACCTTCTCGGCCTCGGCGATCGCGTCGAGCACGATCTGGGTCTTGAAGGCCTTGGTGCTCGCCTCGGTGACCTCGGCGCGGTGCTCGTCGTCCTCGAGGCGACCCTCGGACTCGAGGTGGCGGTGCACCTCGTCCTCGATGACGCTGTCGGCGACCGGGACCTCGACGAGCTCCAGGAGCTTGTCGACGAGGAGGTCGCGTGCCTGGGTGCCCTGGCCGAACGACTTGTTCTTCGCGACCTGCTCCTTGAGGCTCGCGGTCAGCTCGTCGAGCGTGTCGAACTCGCTCGCGATCTGCGCGAAGTCGTCGTCGGCCTCGGGGAGCTCGCGCTCCTTGACGGCGGTGACCGTGACGGTGATCTCGGCCGTCTCGCCCTCGTGGTCGCCGCCGAGCAGCTTCGACGAGAACGTCGTGGTCTCACCGGCGGTGAGCGAGTCGAGCGCCTCGTCGATACCCTCGAGCAGCTCGCCCGAGCCGAGCTCGTAGGAGACGCCGCTCGCGGTGTCGACCTCGGTCTCCTCGATCATCGCCACGAGGTCGAGGGTCACGAAGTCACCCGTCTTCGCCGGGCGGTCGACGGTGATCAGCGTGCCGAACCGGCTGCGGAGGCGCTCGAGCTCGGCGGCGACCTCATCGTCGGCGACCTCGACCGAGTCCACGGTCAGCTCGAGGCCCGCGTACGCGGGCAGCTCGATCTCGGGGCGGACGTCGACCTCGATCGAGAGGAGCAGGTCGCCCGAGAAGTCCTTCTCGTTCGGCCACTCGACGATGTCGGCCGACGGGCGGCCGAGCGGGCGGAGCTCGTGCTCGGTGACGGCGGCGCGGTAGAAGCCGTCGAGGCCCTCGTTGACCGCGTGCTCGAGGACGGCGCCCTTGCCGACGCGCTGGTCGATGACGGGCGCGGGCACCTTGCCCTTGCGGAAGCCGGGCACGTTGATCTGCTCGGCGATGTGCTCGTAGGCGTGGGCGATGCTGGGCTTCAGCTCCTCGGGCGTCACCGAGATGGTGAGCTTGGCGCGCGTCGGGCTCAGCTTCTCAACCGAAGTGGTCGGCATGGGGAAGTTTCTCCTGTTTGGTGGAAGTACGTGGTCGAGCCGATGCGACTCGTCGGGGCGACAGGATTCGAACCTGCGACCTCCCGCTCCCAAAGCGGGCGCTCTAGCCAAGCTGAGCTACGCCCCGAGTCGCCGGCTTGACTCGCCGGTCCGCCGCGACGGCGCGCGTGAGCACGTTCGAAGCGCGGATGGACCCGGGAAAGTCTACTGCACGCGCCGCCGTGCGCCCGATGCGTCGGATCGACCCGCGCGCGCGGCCTGTGGAGAACTCGCTCAGTGCCGTCCCCTATGGTGCCCGGTTCCCTCGCGGTGTCAGAGTGTGCCCATGACCGACCCGTCGCGCCCCGCCGCGCCCGACCTGCGTCGATGGCCGGGCGATCCCTCCCAGCTCACCGACACGACGCTCTGCCCCGCCTGCTTCTCGCGCCTCCTCGGCGCCAGCTGCGCCGTCTGCGGGCTCCGGCTCGACGTCGCCGCGGCGACCGACCTGCTCGCCGCGGGTGCGCGGGTTCGCGAGGCCGAGCTCGATCGGCAGTCGATCATCACGCGGATGCGGGCGGAGCAGGCGGTACCGACTGCGGCGACACTGGCGACGGGAGTCGTGTCATCGATCGAGGTGCCGATCGCACCGCCTCCGGTGGGCGCGCCGTCGGCGGTGACCGCGGCCGCGGCGGCGCGGCCGTCTGCGATCGGGTTCCCGCCGACGGCCGTGCCGGCCCAGCCGCTGCCGCCTGCGGGCGCGATTCCCGGTGGCTCCGACCTCGCCGGGGAACCGATCGCCGCGACCCCGGAGGCTCCCCGCCGGTCCGGGGTCCAGCTGCTGCTGCTCACGCTCGGGGTCGTGCTGCTCTCCGTCGCCGCGATGGTCTTCCTCTTCTTCGCGTTCGTCGTCGCCGACCTCGAGATGCGCTCGCTCATCACCGCGATGGTGAGCGTGATCGTCCTGGTCCTCGCGTGGTTCCTGCGGGCACGACGCCTCCCCGGCACCGCCGAGGGCGTGTCGGCCGTCGGCGCGGTCCTGCTCGTCCTCGATGCCTGGATCATCCAGGTGAACGGCCTCTTCGGGGCCGACCGCGTCGACGCGACGGCCTACTGGGGCGTGGCACTGCTCGTCGTCGCGGCGGTCCTCGCCGGCGCAGGGATCATCAGCCGCCTGCGGCTGCCGAGGCTCGCCGCGTCGGCGCTCGCACCTGCCGGTGTGTTCATCGGCGCCTTCGCCATCGCTCCCGACGACGAGGTCGCCACCGGCCTCTGGACGGGCGGGATCGCGCTCGCGCTCGTCGGCGCGGCATCTCGGTTCATCCGTCCCGAGTCCGAGCGGACCATCGTGCGCACCTTCGGTTTCGCCGGCGGCGGGATCGCACTCGCATCCGCCGCGTGGGCGCTCCCCTCGGTCGAGTTCGGGACGACCTGGTCCTTCCTCGCGGTCGCTGGAGCCTGGATCGTCGTCCTCGTCTCGATGCCGTCGTCCGCGACCGGCCCCAGCGGATGGCGGATGCTCTCCTCCGTCGCAGTGGGCCTCAGCGTCCCGCTCGCGTTCGTCCTCGGCGTCGCGCTCGAACGGTCGACCGCAACCTCCGTGTGGCTCGCACCGGGGCTCGCGGCACTCGTGGCCTGCACGCTCGCGGCGGCGACGAGGGTCCGCGCCCTGCGTCGGGACGCGCTCCCCGCACTCCTCACCGCGTGCACGATCGCGGTCGTCGCGACGCTCCCGGCGCTCGTCGTCGCGCTGGGCGGCCTCGGATCGCTGACGGCGGACGCGGTGGGGTCGCGGGCGCCCGGCTCGCCCGCGGCGCGGGACCTGCCCGCCGAGGCCTGGGGTGCCGTGCTCGCACTCGGGATCGCAACCCTCGCGCTCGTGGTCGTCCTCGCCCTGACCGGCCGACTGCGCCGGTTCGCCGCGACGGCGATCGCGACCGCGCTCGCGACCGGACTCGCCGCCGCGGTGCTCATGCCCACCGTGGCGGCCGCGACGACGGGACTCCTCGTCGTCGCCGCGACCTCGCTCGCGGCGGCCCCGGTCCCCGTGGTGCGGCGCGTCACCGGCGCGGTCCCCACCCTGGCGGCCGGCGGGATCCCCGCCGCTGCGCTCGCGTGGCTGGTCGCGAATGCCGAGACGAGCCTCTGGTGGTGGGCGGTGCCGACGGTGTTCGCACTGACGATCGCGGGGCGCCTCCTCACCGATCGGGTGACCCGGGTCGCCGCGCCGACGGTGCGGGTGCTGCACGTGATCGCTGCGTCGCTCGTGGCGCTGCTCGCCACGGTGGCCTACCCGAGCCGGGCAGCCGCCTCCGGCGTGCCGGTCCCCACTCCGTGGGACGAACCCGCCTTCCTCGCCGCCGTGGTCGCGACGCTCGCGCTCGGCGTGCTCGCCGCTGCACGCCGTCTCCCGCACGATGATCGCCTGACCGCCGGATCCGCACTCTTCGCCGGTGCGATGATCGGAACGACCTGGCTCGCCGTGACGGCCTTCACGCCGTGGGCGTGGGCTCCGGCCATCGCGCTCGCCGCGGTCGGACTCGTCTGGGTCCGTTCGGACCTCCTGCCCATGAGGGTGCTGTTCGCCGCGGGCATCCCGCTCGCGGCGGTGTTCGCGGGTGCCGGCCTGAGCGCGGAGCTCGACAGCGGGAACGTCGCGATCGGAATCGCGGCCGGCGTGCTCGCGGCCGTCGGCGTCTCGCTCGTCGCGTTGCCGGTGGAGCCGCTCCTCAGGCGGGCGTCGGGGATCGTCACCGGCGCACTCACCGTGGTCGCCGCCGTCGTCGGAGTGTCGGGCGCCGTTCCGCCCGACGAGGCCTGGCTCGTCCTCCTCCTGCTGACTCCGGTGCCCGTGCTCATCGCCACGCTGTTCGGAGATCCGATCGCGGGGCCGTCGCCTGCGGTGCACGCGTCGTGGGGATCGCTCGTGCTCGGCGTCGGGACCGTCTGGGCATGGACGGTCGAACGCGGCGTCGACGACGTCGAGCCGTACACGCTCCCGCTCGCCGCCGGGCTGCTGGTGTCGGCGGGGCTGCTGATCTGGAGGCGCGCCGCCCCCGACTCGACCGCCGCAGGGCGCACTGCGCTCCTCGGCGCAGCGGCCGCCGTGGCGGTCCTGCCGAGCGTCGCCCTGACGGGCGAGTCCGAGCTGCGAACGCTCGTGCTCGTCGCGACGGGCGCGGTGCTCGTGATAGCCGGGAGCTTCACCCCCGACCTCGAGCGCGGCGTCCCCATCCGCATGCTCGTCGTCGGCACCGGATGGGCGGCTGCGACGGGCGCGGCGCTCGTTCGAGGCTCGGCGATCGCCACGGGCAGCCCCGGCGACCTCCCGGTCGAGTTCTGGCCGGTGATCGCCCTGACGATCGGACTCGTGGCGAGCCTGCTGTGGGTTCGGGACCGGGTCGAACCGCCCGGCGCCGCCGAGGCGGCGCTCGCGGCGTCCCTGACAGCCGCCGCGGCGCCGACCACGCTCGCGATCGCCGGCGGTCTCGATGCCGATACGCGAGCGCTGGTGCTCCTGCTCGTCGTCGGGGCCGCGCACGTACTCAGCACGGCCGTCCGAACCCGTCCGTTCGGCGGGCCCGTGCTCGGCTGGACGAGCATGGCCGTGGCCGTGATGGTCGGCGGACTCGCTCTCGGCACGGGTGCGGTCGATCCGTTCGACCTGGTCACCGTGCCGATCGGCGCGGTGCTCGTCGCCGCCGGGGCCCTCCGCCTCCGTCGTTCGCCCGACCAGGGCAGCTGGCCGACGCTCGGCCCCGGGCTCGCGGTGCTGCTCGTCCCAGCGCTCATCGCCGACTGGACCGATCCGGTGCTCTGGCGTCTCGTCGCGCTCGGTGTGGCCGCAGTCGTGGTCGTCGTCGCCGGCGCGGTGTTCCGGCTGCAGGCGCCGCTGCTCCTGGGCGGCGGCGTGCTGCTCCTGCACGCCGTCGCGCAGCTCTGGCCATGGATCACGCGCCTGTACGAGGCCGTCTGGTGGTGGCTGTGGCTCGGGATCGCCGGCGCACTGCTGATCGCGATCGCCGCGACATACGAGCGGCAGATGCGCCTGGCGCGAGGCATGTTGCGGAGCATCGCGGCGCTCCGCTGATCGACGGAGAGCTTCCGGCGCCGGCGCACCTGGTCGGCGACGTCGTGCACGATCACGGGCCGGCCGCCGTGTACGATGATCGGGTGCCCGCCTGCGGGCGCTCGGGGATGTAGCTCAATGGTAGAGCCTCAGTCTTCCAAACTGATGGTGCGGGTTCGATTCCCGTCATCCCCTCCGTTGTGATGTCTCACGACATCGTGAACGGCTGAACCCGCGGATGACGCGGGTTCAGCCGTTTTTCGTTGCTGGTTGGTAGGTCCGTTCTGGGTCGATTCGGTGTTCACTGAGGATGGTGCCGTCAGGGTCGATCACGGTCGCTTCGGTGTTGTGGATGAGCACGATGACGTCGGTGCCGGCGTGGGGTCGGCCGATGCCGAGGTGCAGCATCCGGTTGGCGTAGCGGAGTGAGACTTTCCCGCCGGGGTCGACCCGGTCGTAGCGGACTCGCCAGAGGTTCGGGTCCTATGCGCTCCAAGGTGCTTCTTCAGCGTCTGCCAGAGGCGTTCGATCTTGCCCTGGGTGGTGGGATTGTACGGCAGCCCGTTCTGGGCGATGCCGTACAGGGCCAGCAGGGTCTCGAACGCGTTCGGGTTGCCGGTGCCGGTCGCGGTGCCTGCGTACCGGGTGGTGTCCGCGCGCGAGCAGGAGCGTGGGCGCGGACGACGATGCTGAAGCGCCGAAGCACTCGGAGTGTCAAGCCCCTGCGAGTCGGCGGGGAATCCGGCGACATCGAGGCGCGTTGGCCCTACCGTGGCATCCGTACGGAACGAGTGGAAGGGGACCACATGACCGACTCGAAGACCGCAGCGAAGTCCAAGGCGCCGATGAGCGGCGCCGACCCCGAGGTCGCGTCGGGCGTCTCGCAGTTCTTCACGCCGCTCGTGCACGAGCTGACCGTGCTCGCCATCAACGGCAAGCAGGCGCACTGGAACGTGCGCGGCCGCGACTTCCTCGAGGTCCACGAGTTCCTCGACACGGTCGTCGACCATGCGCAGGAGTGGGCCGACCTCGCCGCCGAGCGCGTCGTCGCACTGGGGCTTCCCATCGACGCACGTCTGGCGACCATCGCCTCGGAGACCGACGCGGCGAATCCGAAGGCCGGGTTCAAGCAGTCCGACGACACCATCGCCGACGTGGTCGCGCAGATCGACGTCGCCACGGCACGCGTGAACGCCGCCATCGACGGGCTCGAGGAGCTCGACCCCGCGAGCCAGGACGTCGCGATCGCGATCCGGCAGGGGCTGGACAAGGACCGCTGGTTCCTCGCCGCCCACGTCAGCGTGAAGTAGACGGAGCAGTACCGCACCGAGGGGTGCGGGCGAGCGGGCCCGGGTGCAGAATGCCGTCATGGCGGAAGCTCCCGGGCCCGACCCGTCCCTGCCGCCGGCCGATGCAACGACCTCGGCTGCGGCAGACGGGGCCCTGACGGACGCGCAGAAGTCCCTCCGCGCGCAGATGCTCGCGACCGAGCACTGGAGTCTCCTGGCGACCCGCAGCACCACGCAGAGCGAGGTGCTCACGAGGATCGCGATCTTCCTGACACTCGTGTCGGCCGGGCTGGTCACCCTGGGCGTCCTCGGGAACGCCACGCGGTTCCAGGGGTGGTTCGGCGTCGCTGCTCTCGGGGTGCTCCTGCTGCTCGTGGTCCTCGGCCTGATCACCCAGATGCGCACGTTCAACGCGTCGCTCGACGACCTGATGTACGTGATCGCCATGAACCGGCTCCGCGGTGCGTACCTCGACCTCGATCCGGGCATCGCCCCCTACCTGGTCTCGTCAGCGGACGACGACGAGTCGGGCGTGCACCGCACCTACTATGCGTTCACCCCGCGGACCGGCCAGATGCTCGCGAGCTCGGCGATGATCATCACCGTCGTCGAGGCGGCCGTGTTCGGGCTGTTCCTCGGCGGCATCGTGCTCGCCTTCGATGGCCCGGCGTGGCTGGCGGTGACGCTCGGCGTGATCGCCGGAATCGGGTGGATCGCCGCGTGGACGGTGATCGGGTATCGCGGATACGTCGCCGTGTTCCGGGTCCACTCCCCGCTGCGGACCAGCCGGTGAGACGAGGCGCCCGACCGGATGCCGGCGGCTACCGCCGCATCCAGGCGAGCACCGCGAGCACGCGCCGGTGGTCGGTGCCTGAGTCCTCGAGTCCGAGCTTCTGGAAGATGGCGGTCACGTTCTTCTCCACGGCGCCGACGCCGATGAAGAGCTGCGAAGCGATGCCGGCGTTGGTACGCCCCTCGGCCATCAGCTCGAGCACCTCGCGCTCGCGCGGCGTGAGCGAGGCGAGCGGATCCCCGCGGCGGGCGAGCAGTTCGCGCACGACCTGCGGGTCGAGCACGGTGCCGCCGTCGCGAATGCGGAGCACGGCGTCCTGCAGGTCGTCGAGCGACGCGACGCGATCCTTCAGGAGGTACCCCATGCCGCCGTCGGCCGACGACAGGAGCTCGTGCGCGTAGGTTCCCTCGACGTATTGGCTGAGGAGGAGCACCCCGGTGCCGGGTCGGCGTCGCCGGAGCTCGATCGCGGCCCGGACGCCCTCGTCGCGGAAGGTCGGCGGCATGCGCACGTCGAGCACCGCGACATCCGGTTCTGCCGTCTCGAGGTCGGCGAGGAGCGCCTCGGCATCGCCGTAGGCGCCGACCGTCTCGAACCCGGCCTCGTCGAAGAGGCGCACGAGCCCCTCGCGGAGGAGCATCGAGTCCTCCGCGAGGACGACGCGGATCGGGCGGTCGGGCCGGGTGGTGTCGCTCACGCGGACACCCTATCGACCGGCGTGAACGGGAAGTGGGCGCCGATCACGGTCGGCCCGCCGGGCGGGCTGTCGACGAGCAGCACGCCGCCGAGTCCCCGCACCCGCTCGTCGAGGCCGGCGAGGCCGTGACCCGGTAGTGCGGTCGCGCCGCCGTGCCCGTTGTCCGTGACCCAGAGATCGAGCCAGAAGCCGGTCGCACCCGTGTCGCGCTGGGCGACGCGGAGGCGGATGGCGCTCGCACCCGAGTGCTTCACCGCGTTCGTCAGCAGTTCGGCGGCGATGAAGTAGGCGTTGCGCTCGATGGCGGCCGGCAGCGCGGCATCCGTCGGCAGCAGCCACTCGAGCTGGACGGGTACCGGGCTGCGACCCGCGAGCGACTCGAGCGCGCTCGCCAGCCCGCGGTCCTGCAGCAGCGGCGGCGCGAACCCTCGGGAGAGCGCCCGCAGCTCGTCGAGCGTGTCGCGCGCCTGGTCGCGCGCCTCGCCGAGGAGGCCCTTCGCGGCCTCCGGATCGGCGTCGAGCTTTCGCTCGATGGCCGCGAGGTCCATCTGCAGGCGCACGAGCCGCTGCTGCGGGCCGTCGTGGATGTCGCGCTCCAGTCGCCGCAGGGCGGCGTCCTCGGCCTGCACGGCTGCGCCGCGCGAAGCGGCGAGTTGCTCGACCTGGCGCTCGAGCGCCTCGGATCGCCACGCGCCGAGCATGCCGCGACCGATGGCGTCGTGCACCCATGTGAGTCCGGCGGCGATGAGCGGCAGGGTGAGGAGGAAGACCGCGCCGAGGACGAACTGCGCGATCGACTCGAGTACGAGGGGGTCGAGGGCGAGCGTGTCGGATGTGCCCGGCGCGATGCGGTCGAGGAGCCACTCGGCCGGCCAGACGTCGCGCGAGTCGTTCGGGAGGAAGACCGCCCAGATCCAGTAGGTCACTCCGCCGAGCGCGATCGCGAGCCACACGATCGTCACCGTCCAGCTGAACAGCGAGACGATCGGGGCGACGACCATGCCATGCAGCAGGTACAGCCAGTAGTGCCCGTCGACGAACGGCGCGAAGAACGCGCGCCACGGTCCGTCGCCGGCGATCACCGGGCGATCCCATCGGGGTCGGCGGATCGCCGGTCGCCCGGCCCACTCGAGCCGGACGAGCTCGAAGACGCCGAACCCGCGCGCCGTGTACAGCGAGGCGACGACGATCGCGAGCCCGACGACGACGACGAGCAGGCTCACCCCGATCGAGAACAGCGTGACGAGGGTGACGAACGCGACGATCGCCACCGGGAATCCGAGGAGCAGGTAGCCGAGCTCGCGCGGCAGGCCCGCCCAGAGGCGACCGTAGCCGCGGCGGCGGGGCACGGCATCCGTCGCGGCGTCGGCGGCGCCGGGCACGGCGGGGTCAGTGAGCGTGGTCATGGTCGGTCTCCTCGGTCATCGTCGCACGCCGACCCGGCTCGACGACGGTGAACTGGCCCATCATCCCCTGGTCCTCGTGCATCAGCAGGTGGCAGTGGTACATGTACGGCGTGTCGGGGTCGGCGTAGTCCTCGAAGCGAAGGATGAGCTCGTACCGGCTCCCCGGGCGGACGAGGATGGTGTCCTTCCAGCCGGCGAGCTCGGCGGGAGGCGGTGCGCCGTCGATCGCCTCGAGCCGGAACTGCACGTCGTGCACGTGGAAGCTGTGCGGCATCTCGCTGACGTTCTCCACGATCCAGCGCTCGGTCGTGCCGACCGTGACGGTCTCGTCCACGTGGTCCATCCGCATCGTGCGGCCGTTGATCTCGAACCCGTCGAGTCGGAACGTGCGCGTCGTGACGACGTCCTCGGCGCCGACGGGCGGCTGCTCCGCGAGCCGCTCGGGCACGTCGGGCGCCGGGTCGAGCCGGTCGGCGGCGCGCAGCTCGAGCACGTCGAACGCGTCGGTCGCGCCGTTCATCGACGCGATGGCCGGCTGGAGGCCGGCCGCCTCGGGCGTCATCACCGACTGGAGGCGCAGCTCCTCCCCTGGCGTCAGCCGCACGAGCACCTCAGCGCGTTCGCCGGGCGAGAGCACGACGCGGTCGAGGGCGACGGATGCCCCGAGCAGGCCGCCGTCGGTCGCGATGACGTCGACCGGCCGCTCGTCCTCCCACCCGAAGGCGTAGGTGCGGGCGGTCGAGGCGTTGATGAGGCGCAGCCGCACGACCTCGTCCTCCACCACGGCGTACGGAGCGCGGGCGCCGTTCACGATGAGCTCGTCGCCGAGCCGTCCGGCGAAGCCGGTCGCGGACGATTCGAGCCGGCCGTCGTCGGAGAATGCGGCGTCCTGGACGATGACGGGCAGGTCGTCGACGCCGTACTCGCGAGGCAGCGGCAGCGCCGACTCGGCGTCGTCGCGGACGAGGAACACGCCCGCCAGGCCGCGCGCGACGTGCTGCTCGGTCTCGCCGTGCGGGTGCGGGTGGTACCAGAGGGTGCCGGCCCGCTGGTCGATCTCCCACTCGGGCGACCACGTGGCGCCGGGCTCGACGGCCTGGTGCGGCCCGCCGTCCATCTCCGCGGGCAGGTGCATGCCGTGCCAGTGCACGCTGGTCGCCTCGTCGAGGGAGTTCGTGACGTCCACGCGCACCCGCTCGCCGCGATCGGCGACGATCGTGGGCCCGAGGTACGCGCCGTCGAAGCCCCACGTCTCGCTCGGGGCCCCGGGTGCGAACTCGGTCGTGCCCGCCTGCGCCTCGAGCGAGAAGACGCGGGTGCCGTCGGCGTCGACCCGCGACCCGGCGAGCGGCGGTACCGGCATCGGGGTGTCGAAGTCGACGTCGCCGATCGTCGAGACCTGGCCCGGGCCGACGAACCCGCAGCCCGAGAAGGCCAGGGCGACGCCGGCGCCGACGACCAGCGAGGCGGCCGTGACGGCGAGAGCGCGCGGTCGGCGGGGGCCCGTTCGAGTGCGGGCGGGGCGACGGGATCGGGAGTCCTGGCGGATCATGCCTCAAGCCTCGCGACGGCGTGCCGCCCACCCCAGCCGACGCCCTCCCGGATCCGTCCGGGGGTTCGCCCCCGGACGGACGGGGGGGGTGCGCCGGAGGTCGGTCAGAGAGCGTCGTACGTCGCGCGGCCGGCGAGGAAGGTCGCGGCAACCGGCATCCGCCTCAGGTCGTCGAGGGAGGCGGCGAGCGGGTCGAGCTCGACGATGGCGAGGTCGGCCGCCATGCCCTCGCGCACGCCGGGGCCGGCGCCGTCGGTGGAGGCGGCGAGCGCGGCACGCGCATCGATGGCCTGCTCCGGATGCCACGGCTCGCGTCCGCCGCGGGAGCGACCGACGGCTGCGGCGATCGCGACCCACGGGTCGAGCGGCGCGACCGGCGCGTCCGAACCGAGGGCGAGTTCCACCCCGGCGGCCTCGAGGTCGCGCAGCATGAACGCGCGGTCGGTGCGGCCCGCCCAGTACAGGTCGGCGACGTCGCGGTCGTCCATGGCGTGCTCGGGCTGCACGCTCGCGACCACGCCGAGCGTCGCGAACCGTTCGAGGTCGCCGCGGCGGAGGAGCTGCGCGTGCTCGATCGAGGCCTGCCCGTACCATCCGCCGGGCCTGACCGCCTCGAGCGCGTCGAGCGCGCGCTCGTTGGCGCGGTCGCCGATCGCGTGGACGGCGGGCGCGAGGCCGATGCGCTCGGCGTGCCGCAGGTGCGGCACGAGCTCGTCGTAGGGGACGTTGACGAGGCCGTGCGGGTGCTCGTCGGGCCCGAGGCCGGGGTACGGGTCGACGCACCACGCGGTGCGCGTGTTGAGCGAACCGTCGGTGATGACCTTGTACGGCCCGACGCGCACGAGGCCCCCGGTGCCGTCGATCGGGTCGCCCGTGCGGAGGCCCTCGGCCTCGGCGCGCCCGAGGTCGCGCGTGTAGACGCCGAACCGCACGCGGAGGGCATCGGCGCCGCGCCGGGCGCGCCGCGCCCAGTCGTCGCGGTTCCACCGCATCTCGAGATCGACCACGCCGACCACGCCGCGGGCCGCGGCCGCCCGGGACGCCTCGGCGACCCGGGCGTCGAGCACGTCGTCGGGCAGGTCGTCGAGCTCGCGGACGAGCCGGAAGCAGTCGTCCTCGCGGAGCACGCCGCTGCCGCCCGCCGCATCGGCGAGCGCGTGCCGCCGCGCCGCGGCGCGATTCACCCAGCAGGAATGCAGGTCGGCCGCGACGAGCACGACGGGCACCTCGCCCGAGACGGCGTCGAGCGCGTCGATCGTCGGCGCGTCGGGCCAGAGGCCGTCACGGTAGCCGAACCCGACGACCTCGTCGGCGCCGTGGGCGACCGCCGCCGCAACGAGCGCCGCGGCGGCGGCGGCGGACTCGACGCCGCCGAGGTCGAGCCGTCGCGACACCATCGCCCACTGGGAGAGGTGCACGTGGCGATCCCACAGCCCCGGGACGACCCAGCGACCGGCGAGCTCGACGCGGCGACCGCCCGGCGCCGCGATGGCGCCCGCCGGTGCGACGCTGCGCACGACCCCGCCCTCGAGGTGGAGGTCGACGGGGAGCGCCTCGCCGGGCAGCCGCGCGCCGGCGAGGACCAGCGGGTCGCTCGATTCGCGTGGGGTCGGGTGGTCGCTCATTCCGCTCCTAGGCCTGGCAGTTCGGGCACCAGTAGAGCTTCCGGGCACCCATCTCCTCGAGGAGGATGTTCGTGCCGCAGACGCGGCACGGCAGTCCCTCGCGCTTGTAGACCCAGTGCCGGTCGTCGCGGTTCGCCATCGCGGCGCGCCACGCCTCGCCCTCGAGCCCGTCCATGGTCATCATCTGACCGGTCTCGACCCCGATGCCAAGGAGCCGCGCCCAGTCGCGCCAGAGCTCGCGCACCGTCTCCTCGGGCACGAGCCGGCCCGGGGTGTGCGGGTTCAGGCGGGCGCGGAAGAGCAGCTCGGCGCGGTAGACGTTGCCGATGCCCGAGACGACGTTCTGGTCCATGAGCAGCAGTCCGATCGGCGTGGGCTTGCGCCGCACGACGCTCGTGAAGCGCTCCTCGGCGTCGGGGCCGCCGTCGATCAGCGGGTCCGGACCGAGCCTGCCGACCACCGCCTCGACCTGCGCGGGATCGAGCACCTCGCACGCGGTGGGCCCGCGGAGGTCGGCGACGACGGTGTCGGTGAGGAGGCGGACGCGGACCTGCCCGACCGGCTCGGGCGGGAAGTCCTCCGGCTCGGCGCCCTCCTTCTCCGATTCCGACATGCGCAGTCGCGTTCGGCGGGGCGCTCCGATCGAGGTCACCGAGTTCTCCCCCGCGGCGTCGAGGACGACCGCATCGGGATTCGGGCCATCGAGGAACGTGCCCCTCTGGTTCGTCTGCCCCATGCGGCCGTTCGACGACGCGATCGTGGCATCCATCAGGATGTCCCCCGCGAAGTCCCACGCGCCGTACATGCCGAGGTGGACCCGCAGCCAGCGGTCGCCCTCGAAGCCGAGGAACATCTGCTTGCCCACGGCGCGCGCATCCACCATCCGTCGACCGTCGAGGTCGGCAGCGCCCTCGGCGAACCGGCCCTGCGGGCTCGATGCGCGCACGAGGCGACCGACGAAGTTCCGCTCGAACTGGCGCGTGATGCGATGGACGGAATGGCCCTCGGGCACCGGCTACTCCGCGGGCGCGCCGACGATGCGGCCGGTCGAGCCGTCGACGTCGACGCCCTTGTCGACGATGTCGCCGGTGGTCTCGTACTCGGCGAGCTGTGCGATGCGGCGCACGTGCCGCTCGTCGCCCGAGAACGGCTCGGCGATGAACGCGTCGATGTACCGGATCGCCTCCTCGACGGTGTGCTGGCGGGCGCCGATCGAGATCACGTTCGCGTCGTTGTGCTGTCGCGCGAGGATCGCGGTGTCCATGCTCCACACGAGCGCCGCGCGGATGCCGGCGACCTTGTTCGCCGCGATCTGCTCGCCGTTGCCCGAACCGCCGAAGACCACGCCGAGCGTCCGCACGCCCGAGGCCTGGTCGCGCGCCACGGCGAGCGCGGCGTTGATGCAGAAGGCGGGGTAGTCGTCGAGCGCGTCGTACTCGGCGGGTCCGTGGTCGACGACCTCGTGCCCGCCGTTCGTGAGGTGCGCCTGGAGCGTCCGGCTGAACTCGAGGCCGGCGTGGTCGGTCGCGATGTGGATGCGCATGCGCCAAGTCTAGGGATCGCCGCTCCCCTCCCGGGCCGGATGCCGCGCGGCTAGGCTGATGTGGTTGCCCGCGCCACGAACGTCGGGCCGACGCATCCGTTCGACGCAGATGGAGACCTGAGTGCCTGGAGAGAACCTCACCCGCATCGAGGCCGAGGAGCGCGCCGCGCTCGTCACGGTGCACGACTACGACATCCGCCTGGACGTCACGACCGGCCCGGAGATGTTCCGGTCGGAGACCACGGTGCGCTTCGCCGCCCGGCGGGGTGCGTCGACCTTCATCGACGCGATCACCGCTGCCGTCCACTCGGTCACCCTGAACGGCCGCGAGCTCGACCCGGCCGAGGTCAGCGACGGCGTCCGCATCCGGCTCGACGGCCTCGAGGACGAGAACGAGCTGACCGTCGTCGCCGACGGCCGCTACATGCACACGGGCGAGGGCCTGCACCGGTTCGTCGACCCGGTCGACGACGAGGTCTACCTCTACACGCAGTTCGAGGTGCCCGACTCGCGCCGCATGTACGCGGTGTTCGAGCAGCCCGACCTGAAGGCGGCATTCCGCTTCACGGTCACGGCGCCCGCGCACTGGCAGGTCGTGTCGAACTCGCCGACGCCCGAGCCGGTCGACGCGGTCGCCTCGGACTCGACGGGTGCGGCGAAGACGTGGGCCTTCGAGCCGACGCCCCGCATCTCGAGTTACATCACGGCGCTCGTCGCAGGACCCTACGACGTCGTCCGCGACGAGCTGACGAGCTCCGACGGCCGCGTCATCCCGCTCGGGGTGTTCGCCCGCAAGAGCCTGTCGGAGTACCTCGACGCCGACTACGTGTTCGAGAAGACCAAGCAGGGCTTCGAGTACTTCGAGCACAAGTTCGGCGTGCCGTACCCGTTCGCCAAGTACGACCAGCTCTTCGTGCCCGAGTACAACGCCGGTGCGATGGAGAACGCGGGCGCGGTCACCTTCACCGAGGTGTACGTGTTCCGTTCGAAGGTGACGGATGCCATCCGCGAGCGCCGGGTCGTGACGATCCTGCACGAGCTCGCACACATGTGGTTCGGCGACCTCGTCACCATGAAGTGGTGGAACGACCTGTGGCTGAACGAGTCGTTCGCCGAATGGGCGTCGACCATCGCGACCGCCGAGGCCACGGAGTGGGAGGGCGCCTGGACGACCTTCAACGCCATGGAGAAGAGCTGGGCGTACCGCCAGGACCAGCTGCCCTCGACGCACCCGATCGTCGCGGAGATCCGCGACCTCGAGGACGTCCTGGTGAACTTCGACGGCATCACCTACGCCAAGGGCGGCTCGGTGCTCAAGCAGCTCGTCGCGTGGGTCGGCGTCGATGCGTTCTTCGCGGGCGTCTCTGCGTACTTCCGGAAGCACGCGTGGGGCAACACCACGCTCGCCGACCTGCTCGCCGAGCTCGAGACCGCGAGCGGCCGCGACCTGTCCGACTGGGGAAGGCTCTGGCTCGAGACCGCGGGCGTGAACACGCTGCGTCCCGAGATCGACACCGACCACGACGGTCGGATCACCTCGTTCGCGGTGCTGCAGTCGGCGATCGAGGAGTACCCGACGATCCGCCCGCACCGGCTCGCGATCGGCTTCTACAACCTCACTGGCGGCAAGCTCGTCCGCGACCACCGCGTCGAGCTCGACGTCGACGGCGAGCGCACCGAGGTCGCGGAGCTCGTCGGCCTCGCCCGCCCCGACCTCGTGCTGCTGAACGACGACGACCTCGCGTACGCGAAGATCCGCCTCGACGCCCCATCGCACGGCGTCGCCCTGGCGAACCTGTCGGAGATCGAGGACCCCCTGGCGCGCGCGCTCGTGTGGAGCTCGGTGTGGGATGCCACGCGAGACGCGGAGACCCGCGCGAGCGACTACCTCGCGCTCGTGCTCGGCAACATCGCGAGCGAGACGGAGTCGACCACGCTCCGCATCGTGCTCGCGAACTCGATCCTCGCCGCGAGCGCGTACACCGCGCCCGACCGCAGGCACGACGCGCTGCGCCTCCTGGCCGACGGGTTCTGGGACCTCGCGAACGAGGCCGAGGCCGGCAGCGACGCGCAGTTCCAGTTCGTGAAGTCGTTCGCCGCGATCGCGGAGCACGGCTCGAACCTCGACGCGCTCGAGGAGCTGTACGCGGGCACCGTCGCGCTCGACGGCCTCGCCGTCGACACCGACCTCGGCTGGGAGCTGCTCATCGCGCTCGCCGCGGCCGGCCGCGTCGGCGACGCGGAGATCGAGGTGCGCCTGGCCGAGGACGACACCGTCACCGGGCGCGAAGCCGCGGCGAAGGCGCGCGCCGCGATCCCCACGGCCGACGCCAAGGAGCGCGCCTGGGCGTCGCTCGTCGAGACCGACACGGCGACGAACTCGGTCGTCCGCGACACGGCCATCGGCTTCGTCCGCTCCGCAGACCTCGCCGTGCTCGAGGGCTTCGTCGACCGGTACTTCGCGATGATCGGCCGCGTCTGGACCGAGCGCAGCTACGCGATCGCCGAGAAGCTGGTCGACGGGCTGTACCCGTCGACGCTGGCGAACCGCGCCCTCGCCGACGCATCGCGAGCCTGGCTCGATGCGAACCCCGAGGCGCCGTCCGCGCTCCGCCGTCTCGTCGTGGAGAACCTCGCGGGCGTCGACCGCGCGCTGGCTGCGCAGGCGCGCGACGCACAGGACGCCTGATGTCGGGCCGCCCCGACCTGACGCGGGCGGAGGCCGAGGAGCGCGCGACGCTCCTCGGCTCCCCCGCGTACGAGGTGACGCTCGACCTCACGGGCGACGACGGCCGGTTCCGGTCCGACACGCTCGTGCGGTTCACCGCGACTCCGGGCGCGTCGACGTTCATCGAGGCGACCACGGCCGAACTGCACGAGGTCGTCCTGAACGGCCGCCAGCTCGACACGGCGACGGTCTCCGACGGCTTCCGGATCCGGCTGGACGGCCTCGAGGCCGAGAACGAGCTGCTGGTCGTCTCGACGCGCACGTACACGAACACCGGCGAGGGCCTGCACCGATTCGTCGACCCCGTCGACGGCGAGGCGTACCTGTACACGGAGTTCGCCGTGGCCGAGGCCAACCGCGTCTACGCCGTGTTCGACCAGCCCGACCTGAAGGCGGCCGTGCGGTTCACGATCACCGCGCCCGACCACTGGACGGTGCTGAGCAACGCGCCATCGCCCGAGCCGCACCCCGCGGCATCCGGCACCGCGGTCTGGGCGTTCGACACCGGGCCCGTGATCTCCAGCTACATCGTCGCGATCATCGCCGGGCCGTACGCGTCGTGGCGCTCGTCGGCGACGAGTCGTGACGGGCGCGAGGTGCCCCTCGGCCTCTTCACGCGCACGTCCCTCGCGCAGTACGCCGAACCCGACGTCATGTTCGAGCTCGTCCGCGACGGCCTCTCGTTCTACGAGGACGCGTTCGGCGTGCCGTACCCGTACGGCAAGTACGACCAGATCTTCGTGCCCGAGTACAACTGGGGCGCGATGGAGAACGTCGGCGCGGTCACGTTCAACGAGGGCTACCTGTTCCGGTCGCGCGTGTCCGACGCCCGCCGCGAGCAGCGCGCCATCGTCGTGCTGCACGAGCTCAGCCACATGTGGTTCGGCAACTCGGTGACGATGCGCTGGTGGAACGACCTCTGGCTCAACGAGTCGTTCGCGACCTGGGCGTCGACGCTCGCCACCTCGCGCGTCACGGAGTTCACCGACGTGTGGGCGACGTTCGCGACCGACGAGAAGTCGCATGCGGCCGAGCAGGACCAGCTGCCCTCGACGCACCCGATCGTCGCCGAGATCCGCGACCTCGGCGACGTCGAGGTGAACTTCGACGCGATCACGTACGACAAGGGCGCGTCGGTGCTGAAGCAGCTCGTCGCCTGGGTGGGCCTCGACGCCTTCCAGCGCGGCGTCGGAGCCTACCTCGCCCGGCATTCGGGCGGCAACGCCACGCTCGCCGACCTCCTCGCGGAGCTCGAGCGCGCGAGCGGCCGCGACCTCGCCGACTGGTCGGCGAAGTGGCTCGAGACGGCCGGCGTGAACACGCTTCGGCTCGAGGTCGAGGCGGATGCCGCGGGGCTCATCACCGGCGCCCGCGTCCTGCAGTCCGCAGCGGCGTCGCACCCGACGCTGCGCCCGCACCGCGTCGCGATCGGATCGTACGACGATTTCGACGGTCGGCTCGCGCGGGTGCACCGCGTCGAGCTCGACATCGACGGGGCGGCCACCGACGTGCCCGAACTCGTCGGCCGGCCGCGGCCCGCGCTGCTCCTCGTGAACGACGACGACCTCACCTACGCGAAGGTGCGCCTCGACGAGGCGTCCTTCGCCGTCGCCCGCGACCGGCTGTCGGAGCTCGCCGACCCGGTCGCCCGCGCCGTGATCCTCGGCTCGGCGTGGGACGGCGTCCGGGACGCGGAGATCCCCGCGTCCGACTTCGTGCGGCTCGTGGTCGCGAACGTCGGGCGTGAGACGCAGTCCGCGGCCCGCGGCCTGGCGCTGTCGCGGCTCGAGATCGCGGCATCCCGGTACCTCGCCGACCACCACCGCGACGTGCTCGCGGAGGAGGCCGCGGACGCGATCTGGGCGCTCGCCGAGCTCGCCGCGGAGGGCTCCGACGCGCAGCTGCAGTTCGTCAAGGCGTTCACGCGCCTCGCGTGCGTGCCCGCGCACGCCGACGTGCTCGAGGCGCTCGCCACCGGCGAGACGCGCCTGCCCGGGCTCGAGGTCGACCTCGACCTGCGGTGGGAGATCACGATCGCACGGGCGACGCTCGGCGCGGCGTCCGACGACGAGATCGACGCGGCCCTCGCCGCGGACGACACCGCGAAGGGTCGCCAGCTCGCGGAGACGGCGCGCGCCGCGCGTCCCGACCAGGCGTCGAAGGATGCCGCGTGGCGCCGGGTCGCGAGCGACGCCTCGCTCTCCAACGACCTCGCGCGCGCGATCGCCGACGGCTGGCAGCGCACGTCGGATCCGTCGCTCCTCGCCGGCACCGCCGACGACTACCTCGGCATGCTCGACCGGGTCTGGGCCGAACGGAGCTACACGATGGCCTCGCTCATCGTGCGGCGCCTGTTCCCGGCGCCCGTGGTCGACGCCCGGCTCGCGGAGGCGGTCGGCGTCTGGCTGGACGCGCACGCCGAGCCCGCACCGCTGCACCGACTCGTGTCGGAGCAGCTGAGCGAACTGGAGCGCGCCCTCGCCGCCCGGGAACGCGACGCGGCCACCGCCGGCTGAGCCGGAACACCGCCGGATCGGATCGCGGCCCGTCGGTCGCCCCCTCGGGGCACCGGCGGGCCGCGCGCGGTGCTCGGGCGCGTCCAGCATCCGCCCCGCCGGTGCTCAGTAGAATTCGAGCATCATGCGCCCGTTCGAAGAGACCGATCCCGAGCAGGTCGACATCTGGGTCCAGCTCGACGGGTTCTGGCAGACCTGGTACGGCCAGGTGCTGTCGAACGTCATCCAGATCGCCGCGATCGTCGCGATCGCGCTCATCGTGCGCTGGATCCTGCACTTCGTGATCCGCCGCACGGTCAACCAGATCGTCACGGGCGTCAAGCGCAAGCAGGACGTGACCGACACGCAGGCGCTGAACGCCGCCTCGCCGCTCGCCGCGGTCCGCGTCGTGCAGCGCACCCGGACCCTCGGCACGGTGCTCACGAACATCGTGAACGTCACGATCGCGGTGATCGTCGTCCTCCTCGTCGTGCAGGTGCTCGCCCCCGACATCCTCGGCTCGTTCACGCTGCTGTCGGCGGCGATCGGCGCCGGCCTCGGCTTCGGCGCGCAGAACATCGTGAAGGATGCACTGAACGGCATGTTCATGGTCGTCGAGGACCAGCTCGGCGTCGGCGACATCGTCGACCTCGGTCACGCGACCGGGATCGTCGAGGAGGTCCGGATCCGCGTGACGTCGGTGCGCGACGTCAACGGCACGCTGTGGTTCGTCCGCAACGGCGAGATCACCCGCGTGGGCAACATGTCGCAGGGCTGGGCGCGCGTCATCATCGATCTGGCGGTGCCGTACACGGCGGACGTCGACGAGGTCGAGGCCGCGATGCTCGGCACCGCGACCGAGATGGCGAAGTCGGGCAAGTGGCGCTCGCGGGTCCTCGAGAAGCCCGAGATCTGGGGCCTGGAGTCGGTCTCCGACGACGCGATGGTCATCCGGATCGTGATGAAGGTCCGCACGTCCGCGAAGGACGACGTCGCGCGGGAGCTCCGGATGCGGCTGAAGCGCACGCTCGACGGCATGGACCTCACCCTGCCGAGCCTGGCCAGCGTCGTGCTCAGCGGATTCGACGGCGTCACCCGCGTGAAGGGTGCGAAGCCGCCGAAGACCGAACCGAACCCCGTGGTGGACCGCCGGCCGCCGAGCAAGCGGCTGCTCCGCGCCATGCGCGCCGCGAACACCGTCACCGGCACGGGCAGCGTCCCGACCACGCCCGACGCCGATCCCATCCCGAAGGACACCCCGTGAGCCTGCCCGACAACCTGCCCTCGCCGAGTTTCTACGACCAGGTCGGCGGGCACGCCACCTTCGCGAGGCTCGTGCACGAGTTCTACCGCGGCGTGGCCGGCGACCCGGTCCTGAAGCCGATGTACCCGGAGGAGGACCTCGGTCCGGCCGAGGAGCGGCTGCTCATGTTCCTCGAGCAGTACTGGGGCGGCCCGACCACGTACGGCGAGCAGCGCGGGCATCCGCGCCTCCGGCTGCGACACCAGCCGTTCAAGGTGAACCCGGACGCGCGCGACCGCTGGCTCGCGCACATGCGCGCCGCCGTCGACACGCTCGACCTTCCGCCGGTCGCGGAGGCCACGCTGTGGGACTATCTCCAGCGGGCGGCGTTCGCGATGGTGAACACCTTCGAGGAGTAGCCGGCCGAGCCGCCCGCCACGGCGCCGCGTCGCCCGACGCCCGCCCCAGGCACCCGCATCACCCCGAGCCGGATGCCGACCCCGCCCGAGACGAAGGAGTCCCCCGTGGCCGACCCGACCACTCCCTCCGCGGCATCGCCCGCGGCCGCCGAGTTCGACGCGCTGATCGTCGGCGGCGGGCTGTCCGGCCTCGTCGCCGCGTCCGAGCTCGTCGACGCCGGCAAGCGCGTCGCGATCCTCGACCAGGAGCCCGAGGCGAGCCTCGGCGGACAGGCGTGGTGGTCGTTCGGCGGGCTCTTCCTCGTCGACTCGCCGGAGCAGCGGCGCCTCGGCGTCCGCGACTCGCTCGAGCTCGCCCGCCAGGACTGGCTCGGCACCGCCGGCTTCGACCGCGACGAGGACGAGTGGGGCCGGCGCTGGGCCGAGGCCTACCTCGAGTTCGCCGCCGGCGAGAAGCGGGCCTGGCTCCGCGAGAAGGGACTCAGGTTCTTCCCGGTCGTCGGCTGGGCCGAGCGCGGCGCCGGCATGGCGATCGGGCACGGCAACTCGGTGCCGCGCTTCCACATCACGTGGGGCACCGGGCCGGGCGTGCTCGAGCCGTTCATCGCTCGGGTCCGTGCCGGCGAGGCGGCGGGGCTCGTGTCGCTGCGGTTCCGGCATCGGGTCGACGAGCTCGTCGTCGAGGGCGGCGCGGTCGTCGGCGTCCGCGGTGCGCGACTCGCGCTGGACGAGGCCGCGCGGGGCGTCGGCTCGAACCGCGAGGTCGTCGGCGACTTCGAGCTCCGTGCTCCCGCCGTCGTGATCGCCTCGGGCGGTATCGGCGGCAACCACGAGCTCGTCCGGGCGGCCTGGCCGGAGCGACTCGGCACGCCGCCGGCCGAGATGCTGTCGGGCGTGCCCGCGCACGTCGACGGGCGCATGCTCGGCATCGCCGCGGCATCCGGTGCCCGGCTCGTCAACGGCGACCGCATGTGGCACTACACGGAGGGGATCACGAACTGGGATCCGGTCTGGGCGCGGCACGGCATCCGCATCCTGCCCGGACCGTCGTCGATGTGGTTCGATGCCACGGGCTCGCGACTGCCGGCGCCGCTCTTCCCGGGGTTCGACACGCTGGGCACGCTCGAGCACCTCGCGAAGACCGGCCACGGCCACTCCTGGTTCGTGCTCACGCAGAAGATCATCGAGAAGGAGTTCGCCCTCTCGGGCAGCGAGCAGAACCCCGACCTGACGAACAAGGACCTGCGGCTGCTCGCCGATCGGCTCGGCTCGGGGGCACCCGGCCCGGTCGAGGCGTTCAAGGAGCGCGGCGTCGACTTCGTGGTCGCCGACACGCTTCCGGAACTCCTCGACGGCATGCGCCGCCTCTCCCCCGACGGAGTGCTCGACGCCGACGACATCGAGCGCGAGATCGTCGCCCGCGACCGCGAGGTCGACCACGAGTTCTCCAAGGACCTGCAGCTGACCGCCGTCCGCGGCGCACGGCACTACCGCGGCGACAAGCTCATCCGGGTCGCGTCGCCGCACCGCCTGCTCGACCCCAAGGCCGGCCCGCTCATCGCCGTGAAGCTGCACATCCTCACGCGGAAGAGCCTCGGCGGCATCCAGACCGACCTCGACTCGCGCGCGCTCGGCGCCGACGGCGCTCCGCTGCCCGGCCTGTACGCGGTCGGCGAGGCCGCGGGCTTCGGCGGCGGCGGCGTGCACGGCTACCGGGCGCTCGAGGGCACGTTCCTCGGCGGGTGCCTGTTCACGGGGCGCGCCGCGGGGCGCGCGATCGCGGCGCGCTGACGGTTCGGGCTCGTCGCGCGCCCGCGGCCGCCGGAGCGGACCGGGACGAGGACGGATGCCGCGGCTACGCCTTGAGCGTCCACGCCTTCCGCCGCACGAGCACGTGACCACGTCGCGAGCTCAGGCGCGTCCACGGGCCGGTCTCGAAGAGGGCCGTCGGGTCGTCGCCGAGGAAGCCCAGGCTGAACGCCGCGAACGCCGCGCCGGTCGGCACGTACTCGAGGCCCTCGATGCCGCGGCCCCACACCTCGGAGCGCACGCGCTGCACGAGCTGCTCGCCCGTGCCCTCTGGGATCGTCGCGGCCACCTCGTCGATGCCCGCGCGGGCCGCACGCTCGAGCGTTGCGGCGTCCGTCTCGCCGAGCGGCCGCCAGCCGCCCCGTGGGGGCGAGATGCCCGCCCAGGTGACGGTGTTCACCTCGGGCGGCCGGGTCATGGTCACGGGGCGCGACTCGTCGTCCTCGCCGATCTCGCCGCGCGCGCGGACGATGCGGTCGACGACCGAGCGCATCGGGACCACGACGTCGAAGTCGTCGGTCTCGAAGAGCTGGAAGGTGCGCAGGCCGAGCACGGTCGGGCTCTCGTCGAGGATGCCGCGCGGGTAGAGGATCGCGGTGTACACGGCCAGGATCCCGTTCGCGGCGACGAGGCGCACCGAGCCGTCCTCCACGCGCGAGGCGCGCTGGAGGTACGTGTGCAGATCGCCGAGCGACAGGCTGTCGGCAAGCGTGAATTGCTGGACCATGGCCTGTCTAGACTACCGAGAGAGCGCCGCGGCCCCGGCCGTCGCGCGCCCGCCGATCGGCGGGGCGACGGGCGACCGACCCACACGGAGGAACCATGAGCGGTCCGATCGAGGGCCTGTTGAGCACGCTGCGACTCACCGACACCGGGGCGCGGACCGACGAGGACATCTTCACCGGCCCATCGCAGTGGATGCCGCGCGGGCGTGTGTTCGGCGGTCAGGTGCTCGCGCAGTCGATCATCGCCGCCAGCCACACCGTGCCCGACGACCGGCCGATCCACTCGATGCACGGCTACTTCCTCCGTCCCGGAGACGTGCAGCATCCCATCACGTTCTCGGTCGACCGCATCCACGACGGCCGTTCGTTCTCGACCCGGCGCACGCAGGCGTTCCAGCACGGGCTGCCGATCCTGTCGCTCATCGCGTCGTTCCAGACGCGCGACGAGGGCTTCGAGCACCAGATCGGGATGCCGGACGACCTCCCCGATCCCGACTCGCTGCCGTCGACGGCCGACGTGCTCGGCCACCTCGACCACGACGTCGCGCGATACTGGTCGAGCGAGCGCGCGTTCGACGTCCGGCACATCCCGTCGCCGGTGTACCTCACGGTCGAGGGCGAGCGGATGCCGCACCAGGTCGTCTGGATGAAGGCCTACGGGCGGCTGCCCGACGACCCCCGTCAGCACCGCGCGGCACTCGCGTACGCGAGCGACTACTCGATCCTCGAGCCCGTGCTCCGGGCCCACGGCGTGGCGTGGGCGACGCCCGGCCTGAAGGTCGCCAGCCTCGACCACGCGATGTGGTGGCACCGGGATGCGCGCGTCGACGAGTGGCTGCTGTTCACGATGGACTCGCCGTCGGCCAGCGGCGGGCGAGGGCTCTCGCTCGGCCGCATCTACACACGCGAGGGCGTCCTCGTCGCGAGCGTCGCCCAGGAGGGCATGGTCCGCGTTCCCGCA
Organism: Agromyces molybdatiresistens; assembly: GCF_052748445.2. Taxonomy (NCBI): domain Bacteria; kingdom Bacillati; phylum Actinomycetota; class Actinomycetes; order Micrococcales; family Microbacteriaceae; genus Agromyces; species Agromyces molybdatiresistens. Next base: position 2,255,114 of record NZ_CM188258.1, read on the forward strand.
CCCGTCCCGACCGCCTGATCCGGCGACCTCGACGCGCGGCTGTGCGATCCCGGCGAATGCGCCATCCGTCGGCCGTTCTGCCGCAGAATGGCAGCATCGCCGCGCCCCCGCGGCCTGATGAGGGAGGCAGCACACGTGGACGATTCCCGTGAACTCTCGCGCCGCACGGCGCTCGCGCTCGGCGGAAGCGGCGCGCTCGGCGGCGCGCTGATCCTGGCGGGGTGCGCCCCGTCCGACTCCGCGGTCGACGGCGGCGGCGACTCGGGCGGCGACGCCGGCAGCGGCGCGTCGACGCCGACGGATGCCGCGGGCGAGGACGTCGCGGCCCTCGCCGACATCCCCGTCGGGGGCAGCATCGGCGCGACGATCGGCGGCGAGCCCGTTCTGCTCGCGCAGCCGACCGCGGGCGAGGTCGTCGCGTTCAGCGCGATCTGCACGCACCAGCGCTGCACGGTCGCCGCCGCCGGCGCGAGCTTCGAGTGCCCCTGCCACGGGTCGGTCTTCGACGCGGCGACCGGCGAGGTCGAGCAGGGGCCCGCGCTCGAGCCGCTCCCCTCGGTGCCCGTCACCGTCGAGGGCGACCGGGTCATCGCCGGATGAGCGAGCTCTTCGACTTCCAGGTCGCGGGCCTGCCGATGCACGTGCTGCTCGTGCACGTCGTCGTGGTCGGCGTGCCGCTGCTCTCGGTGCTGCTCGTCGTCCTCGCGGCGTGGCCCGCCGCGCGCCGCGCGCTCTGGCTGCCGACGCTCATCGGGGCGCTCGTGCTGCTCGGGCTCACGTGGGTCACCGTGGAGGCGGGCGAGTGGCTCGTCGAGCGCGTGCCCGAGACGCCGCTCATCGAGGCGCACGCCGATCAGGGCGACGACATCCTGCCCTGGGTCATCGCCCTCGTCGTCGTCGCGGCGCTCGTCAGTGCGCTCGCGCTCGCGGAACGCTCCGCCGCCCGGAGGGTCACCGACGCCGAGGTCGCCGCCGCACGCGGCGTGTCGACGCCCGCCCGGCGCAGCCCCGCACGCGTCGTGATCGCGGCCCTGCTGCTCGTCGCCACGGTCGGCGTCGGCGTCGGCGCCGTCTGGACGACGGTGCGCATCGGCGAAGCGGGCAGCCGCGCCGTGTGGGAGGGCTCGTTCAGCGACGAGCCGCTCGAGGACCGATAGGGCGGATGCCGCGCCGGCGCGTCAGCGGCGCCGGAACGGGACGGGGTCGCCGAGGTACGGCTCCCAGGCCACCCGCTCCGCGTCCGTCATGCGCCGTGGCTTCTCGGTCGCGGCATCCACGAGCACGATCGTCGTGGCGGCGCGCGTGTAGAGCGTGCGCGGCTGGACGCCGGCCGGCGAGAACACCTCGTAGCAGACGTCGAGGCTCGCGCCGCCCATGCGTCCGATCCAGAGCTCGATGTCGAGCGGGAGCCGCTGGTAGGGGATCGGTGCGAGGTACTCGACCTCCTGCCGCGCGATGAGCGTGAGCGTCGCTGCGCCGGGCGATGCGTCGAGCACCGCGGTCGAGGCGCCGACCGCATGCTCGGCCGTGCCGTCGTCGTTCACCCAGAAGGCCTGGATGCGAGCCTCCTCGAGGAGGCTCAGCATCCGGGCGTTGTTCACGTGGCCGTACGCGTCGAGGTCGCTCCAGCGCAGCGGCGTCGGCACGTGAAGGCGCATGTCAGTCCCTCGTCAGCTTGCGGTACGTCGAGCGATGCGGCTTCGCCGCCTCGGGCCCGAGGCGCTCCACCTTGTTGGCCTCGTACGCCTCGAAGTTGCCCTCGAACCAGTACCAGTCGGCGGGGTTCTCGTCGGTTCCCTCGTACGCGAGGATGTGGGTCGCGATGCGGTCGAGGAACCAGCGGTCGTGCGTGATGACCACGGCGCAGCCGGGGAACTCGAGCAGTGCGTTCTCGAGACTCGACAGGGTCTCGACGTCGAGGTCGTTCGTCGGCTCGTCGAGGAGCAGCAGGTTGCCGCCCTGCTTGAGCGTCAGCGCGAGGTTCAGGCGGTTGCGCTCACCGCCCGAGAGCACGCCGGCGCGCTTCTGCTGGTCGGGGCCCTTGAAGCCGAAGGTCGAGACGTAGGCGCGGCTCGGCACCTCGGTCTTGCCGACCTGGATGTAGTCGAGTCCGTCGGAGACGACCTCCCAGAGCGTCTTGTTGGGGTCGATGCCCGTGCGCGACTGGTCGACGTACGAGATCTTCACGGTCTCGCCGATCTTCAGCTTGCCGTCGTCGAGCGGCTCGAAGCCGACGATGGTCTTGAACAGCGTGGTCTTGCCGACGCCGTTCGGGCCGATGATGCCGACGATGCCGTTGCGCGGCAGCGTGAAGCTCAGCCCGTCGATGAGCATGCGGTCGCCGAACCCCTTCTCGAGGTTCTTCGCCTCGAGCACGACATCGCCGAGGCGCGGACCCGCGGGGATCTGGATCTCCTCGAAGTCGAGCTTCCGCGTGCGCTCGGCCTCGGCCGCCATCTCCTCGTACCGCGCGAGACGGGCCTTCGACTTCGCCTGGCGTCCCTTGGCGTTCGAGCGGACCCACTCGAGTTCGTCCTTGAGTCGCTTCTGGAGCTTCTGGTCCTTCTTGCCCTGCACCTGCAGGCGCTCGGCCTTCTTCTCGAGGTAGGTCGAGTAGTTGCCCTCGTACGGGTAGAGCCGGCCTCGGTCGACCTCGCAGATCCACTCCGCGACGTGGTCGAGGAAGTACCGGTCGTGCGTGACGGCCAGCACGGCGCCGGGGTACTTGGCGAGGTGCTGCTCGAGCCAGAGGACGCTCTCGGCGTCGAGGTGGTTCGTGGGCTCGTCGAGGAGCAGCAGGTCGGGCTTCTGCAGCAGCAGCTTGCAGAGCGCGACGCGGCGCTTCTCACCGCCGGAGAGCACCGAGACCGGCGTGTCGCTCGGCGGGCAGCGCAGGGCGTCCATCGCCTGCTCGAGCTGCGAGTCGAGGTCCCACGCGTCGGCCGCGTCGATGTCCTCCTGCAGCGTGCCCATCTCGGCGAGCAACGTGTCGAAGTCGGCGTCGGGGTTCGCCATCTCGGCCGAGATCTCGTTGAACCGGTCGATCTTGGACTTGATCGGTCCCACGCCCTCCTGGACGTTCTCGAGGACGGTCTTCGTCTCGTCGAGCACCGGCTCCTGCATGAGGATGCCGACCGAGTAGCCCGGCGTGAGCCTCGCCTCGCCGTTCGACGGCTGGTCCAGGCCGGCCATGATCTTCAGGATCGTGGACTTGCCGGCGCCGTTCGGGCCGACGACGCCGATCTTCGCCCCGGGGAGGAACGCCATCGTGACGTCGTCCAGGATCACCTTGTCGCCGACCGCCTTGCGGGCGCGGACCATCGAGTAAATGTAGTCAGCCACTGGGTTCCTCACGAGTGGAGTGCACGGTTCAGCCCTCCAGCCTAGCGGCCCGCGAACGACCGAGCCGATCGCCGACGGAGCGGCGGGTCATCCCCCGGACGCGACCGCCGCGCCGACGAGGCATCCACCCGTGCCGAGGACGCCGGCCTCCATGCTCCGATACCCGTCGGAACCCTCGCCGTACTGACCGATCAGGCACCGGTCGTCGACGCGCACCGCGAACTGGATCGAATCCGCACGCTCGCCGAGGGTCGTCGTGTCGGCGGTGACCTCGATCGACGCGCGGTCGAAGCCCGCCTCGGCGAGCGCGTCGACGAACGCGAACCCGCCCGGCGACTCGTCGGCGGCGATCACCCCGCGGTTCACGCCGTCGAAGCGGGCGAGGTCGTCGGCACCGGATGGCTCGGAGGTCGGCACCATCGGCGCGGTCGAGGTCGTCGGGGCCTGCTCGGATGCCTGCCCCGCTCCGGAGTCGACGGATGGTGCGGCACAGCCGCCCGTCGTCGCGACGACGGCGGTGACGAGGACCACCATGACGGCTCGCCGGGCGGCGATCCGCGCTCGAAGCGCTCGCGCCCGACCGATGCCCACGATGGTCGATTCTAGGCCCGGTCTCGACCGCGAACCGTTCTCCGGCGCGTCGCGCGACCGTGCGATCACCGTCGGACGGCCCGTCGCTACAGTGAGCGCCATGATGGCTCTGGCGGCGGCGGGGAACGGCCTCGTCCATGCCGTGTTCGTCGCCCTCGGCCTCGCCGCAGGAGTCGGCCTCTTCGCATGGTCGGTGCGACGGACGGTGGGCCACGACGATCGCCTGTGGGTGATCGCGGGCACGTGCCTCGCGTTCGGCGCCGTCGGGTCGCGCCTCGGCACCTGGTGGCAGCAGTTCGATCCGTCGGCGAACGAGCCGCTCGCGCAATGGTGGATGGACGGCAGCCGAAGCGTGCTGGCCGGCCTCGTCGGCGCCTGGATCGGCGTCCACGTCGGGAAGCTCCTCACGCGGTATCGGGGATCCACCGGCGACCTGTTCGCCCCGGCGGTCGCCCTGGCCATCGGGATCGGGCGGATCGGCTGCCTCCTCACCGAACTGCCGGGCAAGCCGACCGCCCTCGGTTGGGGCATCGTCCTCACGTCGGAACAGGCCGCGCTGCTGGGCGGCCCGCCCGGCGTCGGGCTGCACCCGACCTACCTCTACGAGGCGGCGTTCCAGCTGGCGGCGTTCGCGGCCCTCCTCGTCCTGCGCACGCGGATGGGTCGACCCGGCGACCTCTTCGTGCTCTACGTCACCGCCTACGCCGTCTTCCGGTTCCTGGTGGAATTCGTCCGCGCCAACGAGGCCGTCTGGCTCGGACTCACCCGCCCGCAGTGGTTCCTGCTCGCCGTCCTGCCGTTGCTCGCCTGGCGCGTCGAACGTCTCCTCCGAGCTCAAGCCGTCCCCACCACGCCCGTCACCGCAACCCCCGGAGGAATCGATGAGTGACCAGCCGCCCGACCCGCCCGAGCCGGTCGATCCGCGTCGACCCCCCGAGCCGCCCGGGCCCCCGGTTCCCCCGGAGGGTGAGCCGGCGGAGCCGAGCGAGGGCACCCGGCCGTTCCCGCCGACGCCCGGCGAGCACCAGGCCGGACGCGGCTCCATCTGGCTCGGCATCGGCATCGCGGTCATCGCGGCCGCATCGGTCTGGCTGGTGCCCTTCTTCGGAGTCACCGACGGCCGGCAGCTGACCGTGTTCCTCACGCTCCTGCTCGGCGTCCCGGTCGCGCTCCTCGTGGCGGGGATCGTGCTCGCGGTCATCCCACGGACGAGGCGCACCGGCAGCGGACTGCTGATCGCACTCGGCGCGGCCGTGCTGATCACGGGCGGCGTGTGCACCGCCCTGTTGACGAGTTGGAGCGCCTGAGGTGAGCGCGCTCGACTCGATGCGAGGACGGAGCCTCGGCGACGGCCAGCCGCTCCGCGACGACCGGATCCACCGCTACGTCACGGCCTACTGCCCGGAGTGCCATGACCCCGATGGTCCCCTGTCGGAGGTGCGGCGCCTGTCCGGCGCGCTCATGGTCCGAGACGGCCGGGTGTGGCTCGAACGAGGCTGCCCGGTCCACGGGCTCGTCAGCACGCTGTACGACGAGGACCCCGAGATCCTCCGCTACCTCGAACGGTGGCAGGCGCCGACGAAGCGCCACGTGCCCGATCGACCCGGCAATTGGCTGCCGGTGCCCGAGGCGTACGGCTACGGACTTCCCGAGATGCAGACCCAGCACACCTGCATCCTGCTGGAGGACGTCACCGAGCACTGCAACCTGCGGTGTCCGACGTGCTTCACGGCCTCAGGTCCGCAGCTGAGTGGCGTCGCCCCTCTCGACGCCGTGCTCGCCAACGTGGATGCGCGCCTCGAGCGCGAGAACGGCCGCCTCGACGTCCTGATGCTCTCGGGCGGCGAACCGACGCTCTACCCCTGGTTCGAGGAACTGCTCGATGAACTGGTCGAGCGTCCGATCGTCCGGATCATGGTCAACACCAACGGGATGCTGGTCGCCTCCGACGACCGCACGCTCGAGCTGCTCGCCCGGCACCGCGACCGACTGGAGGTGTACCTGCAGTACGACGGGCCGTCGTCCGAGGCATCCGTTCACCACCGGGGCGGGGACCTGACCCGCTTCAAGGACCTCGCGATCGAACGACTCTCGTCGGCCGAGATTTTCACGACCCTGACGATGACCGCCGCCCTCGGAGTCAACGACGCGGACATCGGCGCCGTCGTCCTGCGCGCGCTCGAAACGCCGTTCGTGAGCGGAGTCGCGCTGCAGCCCGTGTTCGGGTCGGGCAGAGGGCAGCTCATCGACCCGATGGACCGCCTGACCCACACGGGTGTGCTCGCCCGGCTCGGACCGCAGACCGGCGGGGTCGTCAACTGGCACGACCTCACGGCGCTGCCCTGCTCGCATCCGCATTGCGCGTCGGTCGGCTACCTGCTGAAGGACGATGCAGGCGTCTGGCGTTCGCTCGTCGCGATCGTCGGGCACGACGAGCTCCTGCGCTGGCTGGAGATCGCCCCCGAGAGCCTCGCCAACCGGGTCGCGGATCGTGCGATCCCGCTGCAGATGCGGAACCTGGTCAAGAACTCCCTCCTCGATCTGCTGAGCGAGCAGGCGTCTCCGGCGGACAGTCGCACGGCCACGCTCTGGCAGAACATCTGCGAGCAGTGCGACCTCGGCATCGGCACCCTCGCGACGCTCGCCGCGAGCCGGCTTCCGGGTCAGCGCGATCGCATGCGCCGCCTCATGGGAGAGCGTGTCAAGCGCATCACCGTGAAGCCCTTCCAGGACATCTCGACCATGCTCGAGGAGCGGCTCGTGCAGTGCTGCGTCCATGTCGGGACCATCGGCGACGACGGCCTCGATCAGTGCGCTCCGTTCTGCGCGGTCCAGGCGTGGGGCCCGCTCTCGCGCCAGCGCCTGAGCACGGCGTCCGCGCGCGCGGCCGGGCCCGACCCCGCGCTCGGCGGAGGTCCGTCGACGACGGCGCTGTCGAGCGTCGACGACCTGGTGCGGACGGCGCGGAGCGCGCGATGAGCGAGCAGGAAGCCGCCGCCGAGCGCATCGCGCGCGGGCCCGCCCCAGGCGACCTCGTGTCGCACCGCGACGCGGCCCGCAACGACGATCCGGCTCCGACGGGGGCGCCGGACGATCCTCTTCGGCTCTGCATCTTCGCGACGATCGTGCTGCTCGGGTGGGCGCTCGGTCCGCTCGCGCTCCTCGTGTTCGCCGCGATCGGGTTCCTCGCATACTGGCGAGCCTGGCGTGCGGGGCTGACGCGTTCTCGCTGCTGGCTGCGCGACACGCGGCTGGTCCTCCTGTACCTCGGGCTGCTGGCCGTCGCGGGGGCCGCCGGGACGGTCATCTGGACGATCGACCTCGCGGCCCGACTCTGAGCGCGGCGCGGATTCCGGACGCAGCCCCGATCCCCGAGCGACGCGATCCCCGGCTCCCGCAGTCGCCGGTCCCGGGGACGAGGTCCGAGTCCCGCGGTCGCCGGATCCCCGATCGGCCGACCGTGGGACTCGCGCTGCACGACGGTCAGCTCGCCGCCGTCGACTCGAGGGCGGCGTCCTCCGCTTCGTCCCCGTCGAGCGGGTCATCGGAGGCGACCTGCCCGCCGCCGTCGCCGTCCGGCACCGACCAGTCGGCGCCAGCCGCCCAGTCGGGCACCTCGGTGCGACCGATCTCCCCTGCCGCGGACGATGCCGGCTCCGCGTCCTCCGATTCCGACTCGCCGGCCGCCTCGACCAGTCGCGAGCCGGTGGTCCTCGAGTACACGGCGACGCCCCACGACAGGTCGTGGCCGATCGCGTCGGCGTCGATCTCGATCGCGGTACCCGACCGCTCGGCGGTCTCCCACGCTCGGATGCGGAGCCGGCCGTGGACGACGACGCGCTCGCCCTTGCGGAGCGAGCGCGCGGTGTTGAGCGCCAGCTGGCGGAACGACGAGACGGTGTACCAGTTGGTCTCCCCGTCCTTCCAGGCGCCGGTGGCGCGGTCGAAGATGCGGCGCGTGGAGGCCAGCCGGAAGTTGGTGATCGGCAGGCCGGTGGCCGTGACGTTGTGGCGCGGGTCGCTGCCGATGACGCCGGTGATGGTCACGAGGTCGGACATGGGTGCTCCTCAGGGCTCGACGCCGCCGCGGATCGGCGGCTCGCGGCATCCGGGGCCCTCGTGCCGGAACGACCCCGGATGCCGCTTCGCACAGCGTGGCTGCGCGACCGCGGCATCCGTCGACCCCCGACTCGGCCCGTGGAGCCGGCGTCCGACCCGACGGCTGGTGAGGAGGGGTCAGGCGACGATGTAGTCCGCGTACGACCGGCGGATCTTGTTCACCTTCGGCAGCGCGACCGCCAGGCAGTAGCCCTGGCCGGGGTTCTTCGCGAAGAAGTCCTGGTGGTACTCCTCCGCCGCGAAGAACTCGCCGAGCGGCTCGATCGCGGTGACGACCTCGCCCGGCCACCAGTCGGCCGCGCGCGTGCGCGCCGCCTCGAAGAGCTCGCGCTGCGCCTCTCCGTCGAAGAACATCGCCGAGCGGTACTGTGTGCCCACGTCGGCGCCCTGCCGGTTCAGCTGCGTCGGGTCGTGCAGCGTGAAGAACACGTCGAGCACCACCTCGCGCGGCAGCACCTCGGGGTCGAACTCGACGCGCACGACCTCGGCGTGCCCGGTCGCCCCGGTGCACACGAGTTCGTAGGACGGATCCGGCGTCGAGCCGCCCGTGTATCCCGAGACGACGTCGTGCACGCCGCGGAGCGTGCGGTAGACGGCATCCAGGCACCAGAAGCAGCCGCCGGCCAGGACGAAGCGCTCAGTCACGGCCCTAGGCTACCGGCATGACCTTCGTCGCCTCCCCCGACCGCTACGACCAGATGACCTACAACCGGATCGGGCGGAGCGGCCTGAAGCTGCCGGCCCTCTCGCTCGGCCTCTGGCACAACTTCGGCCACGACCGTCCGCTCGACACGCAGCGCGCCATCGTCCGCCGAGCGTTCGACCTCGGCGTCACGCACTTCGACCTCGCGAACAACTACGGCCCGCCCCCCGGCAGCGCCGAGGAGAACTTCGGCCGCCTGCTCGCGACCGACCTGAAGCCCTATCGCGACGAGCTCATCGTGTCGTCGAAGGCCGGCTACCTCATGTGGGACGGCCCCTACGGCGAATGGGGCTCGCGCAAGAACCTGCTGGCCTCGCTCGACCAGAGCCTCGCACGCCTCGGGCTCGAGTACGTCGACGTGTTCTACTCGCACCGGCCCGATCCCGAGACGCCGATCGAGGAGACCATGGGCGCCCTCGCGCACGCGGTGCGGCAGGGCAAGGCGCTGTACGCGGGCATCTCGAACTACTCGCCCGAGCAGACGCGCGCGGCCGCGGCGGCGCTCGCGGCCGAGGGGGTGCCGCTCACGATCCACCAGCCGCGGTACTCGATGTTCGACCGGCACATCGAGGACGGCCTCTTCCCCGCGCTCGACGAGGTCGGGGCGTCCGCCATCGTCTTCTCGCCGCTCGCGCAGGGCCTGCTCACCGACCGCTACCTCTCGGGCGAAGTGCCCGCCGGCTCGCGCGCCGCGACGAGCCACTTCCTGCCGGCCGAGCGCATCAGCGAGGACTACCTGGCACGCGCACGCGCGCTGAACGCCATCGCCGCCGACCGCGGCCAGTCGCTCGCCCAGCTCGCGCTCTCCTGGGTGCTCCGGGTGCCCCAGGTCGCGAGCGCCCTCATCGGGGCGTCGAGCGTCGCGCAGCTCGAGCAGAACGTCGCCGCGCTCGAGGCGGCGCCCCTCACCGATGACGAGATCGCGGCGATCGAACCGCACGCCGCCGACGGCACCGCACTGGGCTGAGCTGATGACGCGGCCGCGGCATCCGTCGACGGGGCCGCGGTCGCGTGGCGCGCCGGTCCGGCTCCGGGGCGGCACGGCCACCCGGCGCTAGCCTGCGCACATGCAGTGGTGGAATGACTTCGTCGCCTGGCTTCTCTCGGACGAGACCCGTCCCGTGCTCTTCACGGCCGGAGTCGTCTTCGTCTCGGTCCTCGTGTCCGGGTTGCTCTCCGCGTGGATCGCGCGGGGCGCGGTGCACGGGCTGATCCGGCAGCGCGACCGTGAGCTGCGCCACGCCGCGATCGCGACGCTCATCGACGCCGCCACGGAGGCATCCGTGTGGAACTCGCTGACTCCCCAGGAGCAGGTGCTCGCGGACCGCGCCGTCGGGCAGGCCGACATCCAGGTGCGCCTGCTGCCGCTGCGCGGAGCGGATGTCGCCGCCGACTGGGCGGCGCACCAGCTGCACGAGCTCAAGCGCGCCTCGGCGACGTTCGGCTACCAGCTCGACCCCGCGGTCGCCGAGTTCCGCGAGCGGATGCTCGAGTGGCAGCGGCACCCGTCGCGCACGCGCCGCGACTTCCGCAACGATCTCGAGCGGTGGCGCCTGCAGCGCGACGAACCGGCGCAGGAGCTCGCGGCCGAGCAGGACTCGTGGGTCGCCGAGCAGCACCACGAGCGCTACACGCAGGCTCCGCTCGTCGAGGATGCCGCGACGCAGCCGGTCGCGACCTCGACCTCGACCGCCCCCTCCCCCGAGGTCGACGAGGTGGCCGACGCGGACACCGACCGTCGCGCGGTCGTGCAGCGCGACTGAGCGTCGCGCCCGTCGTCGCGCGGCCCTGCGACGATCCCGCCGGCGAGGTCCTCACGCGATCGCGTCAGGCGACCGGGACAGGCACCGCTAGTCGCGCCACCACGTGTCGAACATCGTGACCGGCTCGGCCCGCTTGTGGCGCGTCTGCAGGAAGCGCGCCTCGATCTGCTCGGCAGCGAGGTCGTCGATCTCGCGGCCCTCGAGGAAGTCGTCGATGTCGCGGTAGCTCAGCCCCAGGTTCGCCTCGTCGGACTGGCCGGGATCGTGGTCGAGCAGGTCGGCGGTCGGGGTCTTCAGGTACAGCCGCTCGGGTGCGCCGAGGTGCTCGAGGATCGCCCGACCCTGCCGCTTGGTGAGCCCCGAGAGGGGCAGCAGGTCGGCGCCGCCGTCGCCGAACTTGGTGAAGAACCCCGTGACCGCCTCGGCCGCATGATCGGTGCCGACGACGAGCAGGCCGCCCTCGCCCGCCAGTGCGTACTGCGCGACCATGCGCATGCGCGCCTTCACGTTGCCCTTGCCGAAGTCGCTGATCGGCCCACCGACGGCGGCCTCGAACTCGTGGGCGAGCCCGTCGACGCCGCCCCTGACGTCGAACTCGACGACCTCGGACGGGCGGATGAACCCGAGCGCGAGCTCGGCATCGGCCGCATCGCGCTGCACCCCGTACGGCAGCCGCACGGCGATGAACCTGGCCGTCCGGCCGTCGGCCTCGAGCTCCTCGACGGCGAGCTGGCACAGCCGTCCCGCGAGCGAGGAGTCCTGCCCGCCGCTGATGCCGAGGACCAGGCCGTTCGCGCCGGAGGCGGCGAGGTAGGCCTTCAGGAAGTCCACGCGACGACGGACCTGGTCGGCCGGGTCGATTGAGGCTTCGACGTGCAGTTCTTCGATGATCCGTGCCTGGAGGTCGCGCATGCCACGACGATACGACACGCGTGTGACGAGCGGATGACGCATCCGACCGCTCGCCGGACGGGGAATGCCGTCGGATACCATTCCCACGACGAAGGGGGCCCGCGTGCACGTCGACGTACCCACACTGGTGCTCATCCCGGCGATCGCGGCGCTCGCTCCACTGGCCACCCGCACGTTCGGCCGGTGGATCGCCATCCCCGTCGTCATCTTCGAGATCGTGCTGGGGATCGTGCTCGGGCCGTCGGCGCTCGGCTGGGTCCGGCCCGACCCGTTCATCGAGCTGCTCTCCGACTTCGGGCTCGCGATGCTCTTCTTCCTCGCCGGACAGGAGATCGACTTCGAGAAGATCCGCGGCGGCCCGCTCACGCGCGCGAGCCTCGGGTGGGGGATCTCCCTCGTGCTCGGCCTCGCCGCCGGGTGGTTGGTCGAGCCGGACGCGGGCGCGGTGTTCATCGGGATCGCGTTGACCTCGACCGCGCTCGGCGCACTCCTGCCGATCCTGCGCGACGCGGGCATGCTCCGCACGCCGTTCGGGGTGTCGATCCTCGCGATCGGCGCCGCGGGCGAGTTCCTGCCGCTGATCGCGATCTCCGTGTTCCTCTCCGGGCGCACGCCGCTGCACGCCACGATCGTCCTGCTCGCCTTCGCGCTGATCACGGGACTCGCGATCTGGCGGGCCTCGAAGGGCGACGGTCGCCGGCTGCACGCGGCGATCGCCGCGACGCTGCACACCAGCGGGCAGTTCGCGATCCGCCTCGTCATCTTCGTGCTGCTGGCGCTCGTCGGCCTGTCGATCGTGCTCGAACTCGACATGCTGCTCGGCGCGTTCGCGGCGGGCGTCATCGCGCGGCTCCTCCTCGCGGGCGCCCCGGAACAGGATCGGCGCACGATCGAGGTCAAGCTCGACGGGATCGGGTTCGGCGTCTTCGTGCCGGTCTTCTTCATCTACACGGGCGTCACGTTCGACCTCGAGGCGCTCGCCGCGGACGCACGGACGCTCGCACTGCTCCCGCTCTTCACGATCCTGCTGCTCGTCGTGCGCGGCATCCCCTCGGCGCTGCTCGCGCCGCCGGGTTCCACCCTGCCCGAGCGGATCTCGACGGGACTCTTCGGGGCGACGGGCCTGCCGATCATCGTGGCGGTCACGACGATCGGCGTCGAGGCCGGCGACATGGACGCGGGGACGGCATCGGCGCTCGTGGGCGCGGGCCTGCTCTCGCTCCTGCTCTTCCCGCTCGCAGCGATCGCCACCGTGCGACACGGGTCACGGCGCCCTCGGCAGGAATCGAACCTGCGACCAAGAGATTAGAAGGCTCCTGCTCTATCCGCTGAGCTACGAGGGCCGATCGCCACCACGATACCTCAGGCTCCATCCGGGCTCCCGGGCCGCGGGCGCCGCGACGTGTCGGCGCCCGGCGATAGAATCCCCGCATGGCTTCCTCGAGCGACCGACTGGTCTGGATCGACTGCGAGATGACCGGGCTCGACCTCGAGGTCGACGAGCTGGTCGAGATCGCCGTCGTCATCACCGACTACGACCTGCAGCCGGTCGACGAAGGCCTCGACATCGTGATCAAGCCCGACGCGAGCGCGCTCGAGTCCATGGGCGACTTCGTGCGGGCGATGCACACCCAGTCGGGTCTCATCGAGGAGATCCCGAACGGCGTCTCGCTCGCCGATGCGGAGTACCAGGTCCTCGAGTACGTGCTGAAGCACGTCCCCGACGAGCAGAAGGCGCCGCTCGCCGGCAACTCGATCGGCACCGATCGCGCGTTCATCAGCCGGTTCATGCCGCGCCTCGACGCGCACCTGCACTACCGCAACGTCGACGTCTCCTCGATCAAGGAACTCGCGAAGCGCTGGTACCCACGCGCGTACTTCAACGCGCCCGCGAAGGACGGCGGCCACCGTGCGCTCGCCGACATCCTGGAGTCCATCCGCGAACTCCAGTACTACCGGCGGGCGGTCTTCGTGACCGACCCCGGTCCGACGAGCCAGGAACTCCAGGCGATCGCCGCCGAGGTGTCGGCCGAGGGCTCCGCGGTGTCCGCGACCACCTCGAACGTGGTGTAATCTCGTAGGGTTGCCGCTCGTGGGAACGAGCCGGAACATGGTGGGTATAGCTCAGTCGGTAGAGCGCCTGGTTGTGGTCCAGGAGGTCGCGGGTTCAAGCCCCGTTACTCACCCCAATCGCCTCCAGATCGGAGCTGTTCGTGGAACTCGACGCCGAGGCCTTCGAACGGCTCGTCGTCGATGAACTCGACGAGCTGCCCGACGACATGGTCGAGGGCCTCGAGAACATCGTGTTCGTGGTCGAGGACCGACCTGAGGACGGATCGCTCGACCTCCTCGGACTCTACGAGGGCGTGTCACTGACCGAACGCGACCGATACGGATTCGGCGAGATGCCCGACCGCATCGTGCTCTACCGGGAACCGCTGCTCGCGATCGCCGAGACCGAGGAGGCGCTCCGGGACGAGATCCACGTCACCCTCGTCCACGAGATCGCGCATTTCTACGGCATCGACGACGACCGGCTGCACGAGCTGGGCTGGGCGTGACCTCCGCCGCGCTAGCCTGATTCGCATGAGTCCCTCCCCCGGACGCGTCGTCGGCATCGCCGTCGGCGCGCTCGCGATCCTCGGCATCGGCGTCTACGGTCCGGCCATGCTCCTGGGTCCGCTCCCCGACGTCCAGGTCCAGGTCGACGCCGCGCAGTCCGCCGCACCGGCGACCACGTCGGTGGCGCTGCCCGTCGAGGACGCCTCGGCGGTCGCGTTCATCGGCGACGACGGCGAGGCGGTCGGCGTCGCGGCATCCGCCGACGACGAGCCTTCCCCCATCGGCGGTGCAGCGAAGCTCGTCACGGTGCTCGTGGTGCTCGACTCGCTGCCGCTCGCGACCGACGACGACGGGCCGTCGATCCGGATCGGGGCCGAGGACTACACGGACTACCTCCGCTACTCGGGCGAGGGCTCGCGCACGGTGCAGGTGTCGCCGGGTGATTCGTGGACCGAGCGGGACGTCGTGCAGGCCGTGTTCCTCGGCTCGAGCAACAATCACGCCGACACCCTCGCCCGCTGGGCCTTCGGCAGCGTCGACGCCTACGTCTCGACCGCGAACGAATGGCTCGAGGAGCAGGGGCTCACGTCGACCAGGGTCGTGGACGCCACCGGACTCTCCGGCGACAACGTGGGAACGGCCGCCGAGCTCACGCAGCTCGCGGCGATGGTGCTCGCGGAACCGACGCTCTCCACGATGCTCGAGGGTGACGCCGACTCGCCGACGTCGACCGACGACCGCCGGATCCCCGACGCGATCGCCCACCTGGGCGGCGACGGCATCCGCGCGATCAGCCGGAGCTTCACCGATCAGGCGGCGATCACGTTCGTGTGGACGGCCGAGCTCGCGTCGGGCGACGATCGGCGCACGATGGTGGGCGCGATGACGGGCGTCGACGACTACGACACGCTGGATCCGGCCGTGCTCGGCGCCGTCGAGGCCATGCAGGCCGCCTCCGATCCGATCGAGGTCATCGTCGCCGGCGCCGGCTACGGCGAGGTCCGTTCGGCGTGGGGCGACACCGCGCGGCTCGTCGCGACCGCGGGGCGGACGGATGCCGCGCTCGGAGCGGTCGCGGAGGACGCGAGGGTGGACGTGGAGCCGTTCACCACCGCACCGGCCGGCCGTCAGGTCGGGACGGTCACGGTCGTGATCGGCGAGCGCGAGGTCAGTTCTTCGCTCGAGCTCGATTCGGCGATCTCGGACCCTGGACCGATCTGGCGCCTCACCCATCCGGGTGAACTGATCGGGGCGTTCCTCGACGACGATGCCTGAGTCGACGGCCGAGCGCCGGCCGGTCGTCTCACGTCATCGGCGAGCGGCTCAGTCGTTCTCCTCGTCGGACTCGACCGGGTCGGAGTCCGTGGCGTCGAAGCGGAAGCGGACGCGCAGCTGCCCGCCGACGTCCCGCTGATCGATCGCGTCGTACCAGAAGAGGGATTCGAGACCGTCGACGGCGGCGACCATGCCGACCCGCTCCTCCGGCCGGCCGCGCACCAGGGCCCGCTGCTCGAAGTCGCCCTCCAACGGACCGTCGATGAACTCCGCCACATACGTCGCATCAGCCATGTGCCGAGCGTAGACCCGACCGGGTCCGCCGCGCAGCACCTGCGCGGATCAGGCGAGTCGCACGGTCACGGCCGCAGCCCGGTCCGCATCGGACTGGCGCCGGTACCGTCGCCAGTCCGACTCCCACTCCGCCCAGAAGTCGTCGAAGCCGCCGGCATCCCGTTCGAGCGCCCGATCCCGGCGGGTGGCGTACGGAGCGTCGAGCCACACCCGGATGACGCCCGGTGCGGCCGCCCCCGCGAGGAACGCGCCGCAGCCCTCGAGCACGAGGGCCCGGCCGGGCGGGCGCCGCTCGGTCCCGCCGGGTCGGTCGGCGTTCCAGTCCCACCGGTCGAGGGCACCGACGCGGCCGGACACGTGCGGGTGGACGAGGCGCGGGCCGAGGGCGGCCGCGCCGCGCCGGAGGCCGCGCCATCCGGGGATCGCCGCGTCGACGCGGACGAGCGCGGGCGGGCGTCCCGGCCACGCCGCGACGAGCGCGGCCGCGAACGTGCTCTTGCCGGCGCCGCTCGGGCCATCGACGAGCACGAGCGGATGCCGCCGCGCGCGCGCCGCGCGCAGGACGGCCTCCACGGCGGGGCGGAGGGTGCGCGCGCGGTCGGCGTTCACACCCACACCGGGTGGTAGGTGCCCGCCCAGACCGCACCCGCGATCGCCGTCGCCGCGATCGCGGCCGCGATCACGACCAGCACCGCGTCGCGCGCACCGACGCGCGAGGGTCGCGCCCAGGTCCGCGGGATGTCGGCGCCGAACCCGCGCGCCTCCATCGCAGTCGCGAGCTTGGATCCCCGCCGGATCGCGAGGACGAGCAGTGCGAACCCCATGGTCGCCGCACGGCGGACCGCGCCGTGGTCGCCGATGCCGCGCGCCCGGCGGGCGAGCGCCATCGCGCGCCAGTCCTCGACGAAGAGCCCGACGAGGCGCGTCGCGGCGAGCGCACCGAGCACGAACCGCGCGGGCAGCCGCCACACCTGCGCGAGGCCGTCGGCCAGGTCGGTCGGGTCGACGCGCAGGAACAGCAGCGCGGCCGGCAGCCCGATGGCGAGCACGCGCAGCGTCACGGCGATCGCGAGCTGGATCGATCCGTCGGTGATCTCGGCGAGCCAGAACTCCCAGTACACCGTGCCCGACGGCCGCCCGTAGAGCAGCATGCTCATGCCGGCGAGCGGCGCGGCGACGAGGATCGGCCACGTGCGCCGGACGAGGAGGCGCGGGGTGACGCCGGCCAGCGCGAACAGCACGAGCTGGATGCCGAGCGCGATCGCGGCGCTCACCCAGTCGACGGTGAGCAGCAGCGGCGTCGTCAGCACCATCGCGGCGGCGAGCCGGGTCGCCGGGTTCACGCGGTCGACGAACCCCAGCGCGGGGCCTGCGGACGCGTCGGCGATCTCGATCGTGCTCATGCCCGACCGCCCCGAGTCGTGGTGGCGGCGTCGAGCGGCGTGCCGACGTCGAGCGCGATGCGGTGCGCGCCGAGCGAGGCGATGAATGCCGCGTCGTGCGTCACCGACAGGAGCGTCGTGCCCTCGCGAACCAGCTCGTGCAGGAGCCGCACGAGCTCGACCCATCCCAGTCGGTCCTGGCCGAAGGTCGGCTCGTCGAGGATCACCGCGCTCGGGCGCGTCGCGAGCACCGCTCCGACGGTGAGCCGCCGCGCCTCGCCGCCCGAGAGCGTGAACGGGTTGGCCGCGGCGAGATGGTCGAGTCGGAGGCGGTGGAGCACCTCGTCCACGCGTGCGTCGACCTCCGTCGCCGCGAGGCCGAGCGCGCGCGGTGCGACTGCGACCTCGTCGCGCACGGTCGTCGCCACGAACTGGTGCTCGGGCTCCTGGAAGACCGTTCCGATCCGGGTGAGCAGGTCGCGCGAACGCCAGCGGACCGGGGCATCGCCGCGCCCCCGCGCGAGCGAGGGCGCGGCGATCACGCCCCCGGCGCGCGGCGCGAGCAGCCCGCCGAGCGTCAGCGCGAGCGTCGACTTCCCCGCGCCGTTGGGCCCGGTGAGGACGGTGGAACTCGCCGCGGACACGACGAGGTCGAGCCCCTCGTGCAGCACGGCGCTCCGCGGCCGACCGATCGCGAGCGCCTCGGTCGAGATCGCGGGGCCGGCGCCCGGCACGGCGGCATCCGTCGCGTCGGGCACCTCGAGCGGGACGCCCGGAACCCAGACGCCGGCTGCGGCGAGCGACTCGCGCCGCTCGTCGAGCACGGACGACGGCGGACCGTCGGCGAGCAACCGGCCGTCGGCCCCGAGCACCACGACCCGGTCGACGAGATCGAGCCAGACGTCCACGCGGTGCTCCACGACCACGAGCGTCGCGCCCGTCCGGGCGAGCACCCGGGCGACGGCCTCGCGCACCTCGACCACGCCGCGTGGGTCGAGGTTCGCCGTCGGCTCGTCGAGCAGGAGCAGGCCAGGGCGCATCGCGATCGCGCCCGCGAGCGCCATCCGCTGCTTCTGACCGCCCGACAGTCGCGACGTCGGGTGATCGAGCGGCAGGTCCAGCCCGACCGCGTCGACCGCCTCGCGCACGCGCGGCCAGATCTCGTCGCGCGGGATGCCGAGGTTCTCGCAGCCGAAGGCGACATCGTCGCCCACGCGCGCGAGGATCACCTGCGAGTCGGGGTCCTGCAGGACGAGGCCGGCGCGCCCGCGCGCCTCGGCTGGTGGATGCCCGTCCAGCAGGAGCCGTCCGTGGTGCTCACCCTCGTCGTCGCCGCCGAGCACGCCTGCGAGGGCATGCAGCAGCGTCGACTTGCCCGACCCGGACGGGCCGAGCAGCAGCACCCGCTCGCCCGGGTGGATGCGGAGGTCGATGCCCTGCAACGCCGCCCGACGGCGGCCGGCATGCCGCCAGCCCCATCCGGTGGCGTCCACACGGGCGGGAACGGCGGCGTGCGAAGCCCGGTCCATGCTCAGACCCGTCCGGTCACGTCCCGCCCGGCGCCGAATCGGTTGAGCGCGCCGGTCGCCGCGAGCGCGCGGACCACGATCCAGCCCAGCAGGCCCGCGAGGATCGCGCCGGACACCACGACCGTGCCGAAGTACAGCGCCAGGAACTCGGCCGACTTCTGCAGGTTGCCGGACAGGAACAGTTCGAGGGTCCACGCAGCTGCACCGGCCGCCGCGCCCGCGAGCATCGCGGTCACGACGCCGAAGCGCCGGTACCCCGTCGCGAGGAAGACCAGTTCGGCCCCGAGTCCCTGCGCGAGGCCCGAGTAGATCGTCTCGATGCCCCACTGGTTGCCGATCAGCGCCGACACGATCGCGGCGAGGAGCTCGACGAAGAGCGCCGCGCCGGGCTTGCGGATGATGAGCCCGCCGAGCACGCCGCCGATGAGCCAGATGCCCACCGCGACGCCGCCGAGGCCGGGCGTGAGCGCGTCGGCGGCGCTGAACCACGCGTAGCCGACGTTGTTCCAGATGAGGAAGACCAGCCCTGTCGCGACGCCGATCACGCTCGCGACCACGATGTCGACGACCCGCCAGCGGGTGCTGCGGGTCGCGGCGGACTCGCGCTCGCCCTTCGTGCCGGCCGTGGGGGTCTGGTCGGTGGATGTCTCGTGCACTGTCGTGCCCTTTCGTCTCGAGGAAAGCGGCACGGGATTGAGATCGGATGCCCTCCCTGCGCTGGCATGACCCAGATCAGGTTCGACGGTCGAAGGTTGGAGAACCTTCCTCTCAGCCCGGCTCACCGGACTCCCGTGTTCGCCCACGAGTATACGCGCGTCGCGCACCCGCGTCGGCACGCCCGCCACCCGGTGACGGAGCGTGACGGCAAGCGGATGCCGCGGTGCGGGCGCGACGGCCTGCGACTACTTCTTCAGCGCGCGGATCACCATCCGCAGCGCCTTGCCCGTGACCACGACGAGCGGGATCGACACGATGAGCAGGCCCAGCACGTTCGGCTCGAACCGGACGTCGCCGCCGCGGCCGACGTAGGCGCCGAGCGGCACCGACCAGCCGCCGCCGCCGCCTCCGGAGCCCTCGCCCTGCTGGTCGGAGCTGTCGGTGCCGCTGCCGGCGCCGCCGCCGAAGCCGTAGGCGCCGAGCGCGACCGGCAGGACCTCGGCACCGCCGATCTCGACCTTGTCGGCGTAGGAGGTGCGGACGCCGACGCCGGCGACCCTGTCTGCGAGTTCGAGCACGAAATCAGCCATGCCGCCACGGTACCCGCGTGGCGGGGCGGTCGGAAGGGCATTGACGCATGCCAAGGGCGCGGGCGCGCGGGCGCCGCGGTCACCAGAACGATCGCGGCCCGGGAGGCGGCTCCTCCTCGCCGGCGTCGCGCACGGTCGGGGCCGCCGACTCGGCCGCGGGACGCACGAGCGCCGCCGGGCGAACGGCGCCGCGCCCGAACCGCCTGGCCACCTCGTCGATCGTGCGCTCGGCGTCACGCCACTCCTCGTCGGGATCCCACAGCGGGGCGCCGTCGCCGGCGTGGCGCAGATGCTCGGCCCGCACGCCGATGAGCCGCACGCGGCGCCCGTCGCCCACGAGGTCGCCGAGCGGCACGAGCGCCTCCTCGTAGATGCGGCGGGCGACGTCCGTCGGCTCGGCGAGCGTGCGCGACCGCGTGACCGTCGTGAAGTCGCCGTACCGGAGCTTCAGCGTCACCGTGCGGGCGAGCATGCCCGCCTGGCGGAGGCGCACGCCCACGTCGTTCGCCAGCCGGAGCAGCTCGCGCGCGATCTCGTCGTGCGCGACGAGGTCGTGGTGGAACGTCGTCTCATGACCGATGCTCTTCTCGATCCGCCGCGTCTCGACGTCGCGCGGGTCGACGCCGTCGGCGAGTCGCGAGAGACGCGCCGCGAGGGCGGGCCCGACCGCGCGGGTCAGTGCCTCCTCGGGCATCTCCGCCACGTCGCCGACCGTGCGGAGGCCGAGCTTCAGGAGCGACTGCTCGGTCACGCGGCCCACGCCCCAGAGCGCCGAGACGGGCAGCGGATGCAGGAACGCGGTGGTCTCGGCCGCGGGCACGACGAGCATGCCGTCGGGCTTCGCGCGCGACGAGGCGACCTTCGCGACGTACTTGCTCGCGGCGACGCCGACCGAGCACGTCAGGCCGGTCTCCTCGTGCACGCGGCGGCGGATGGTCCACGCGATCTCGGCGGGGCTGCCGTGCAGCCGGCGCGCGCCGGAGACGTCGAGGAAGGCCTCGTCGATCGACAGCGGCTCGACGAGCGGGGTGAGCTCGCGGAAGATCGTCATGACCCGCTCCGAGTATTCGGAGTACCGCCGGTAGTCGCCGCGCAGCACGATCGCGTTCGGACACCGCTGGAGGGCGATCGACATCGGCATCGCCGAGTTCACGCCGAACCGCCTGGCCTCGTAGCTCGCGGCGGCCACGACCCCACGGCCGGCGGTGCCGCCGACGAGCACCGGCTTGCCGCGCAGCTCGGGCCGCCGCAGCAGCTCGACGGACACGAAGAACGCATCCATGTCGACGTGCAGGATCGGCGTCGCGGAGTCGTCGACGGGCCCGGTCGTGACCTGGCGCGACGAGCCGTCCTGCTTGCTCACGGAGCGACCCTAGCGCCCGCCGCCGACACCCGGATCAGAACCCGAAGTCGCCGAAGTCGCCGCCGCCGCCGAAGTCGCCGCCGCCGAAGCCGCCCCAATCGCCGCCGGCGTCCCCGGCGCCCGCCGCGTCGACCGAGCCCGCGTCGGCTCCGGCATCGGCACCCGAGTCGGCGCCGTCCGCACCGCCGTCGGTCGCGCCCGAGGCCTCGAACGCCGACGGGTCGGGCAGGAACGCCTGCGCGATGGCCGAGCCGATGACCACGCCGGCGACGGTGCCGAGCAGCGACCCGCCGACCATCGATCCGAACGACGGCCCCTGCCGCACACCGGGTGCACCGGCGGCGCCGGACGCTCCCGCGAACGCCCGCTCCATCGAGCCGGGCTGCCGCAGCTCCTGCCGCGTCGCCGCACGCGCGAGCGCCTGCGGGTCGTCGGAGACGAGCCGCTCGCCCTCGGGCGCCTGCTCGGCGAGCGAACGGAACACCTGCTGCCGCTGCTCGGGCGTGAGCTTCGCGAACGCCTCGGCGTGCACCGCCTCGATCGACTCGGGAGGCGCGGTGCGCAGCAGGTAGCGGTAGCGCTCGATCGCGAGCTCGTCCTCGCTGAGACGCCGCGCCTGCGGCGCGGGCGGTGCCGGCTGGGCGGGTCGTGCCGCGCGGTCGTCACCGCCGCCGAAGAGTCGGTCCAGGAATCCCATGGTGTCCTCGCAAAGGTTCGGGGAGGTTCAGGCTACTGACGCACGCCAAGAACGGGCTGTGAGACGACGGATGCCGCGGCGCGACCACGCGTGCCGCGGCATCCGTCGACCGGGGTGGGTTAGCTTCCGGCGGCCGCGCGCTCGAGCACGAGCTCGCGCACACGCGCCGCGTCGGCCTTGCCCTGCATGGCCTTCATGACCGCGCCGATGACCGCGCCGGCGGCCTGGACCTTGCCGTCGCGGATCTTGGCGAGCACGTCGGGTTGTGCCGCAAGCGCCTCGTCGATCGCGGCGATGAGCGCGCCGTCGTCGGAGACGACCGCGAGGCCGCGTGCGTCGACGATCTCGCGCGGCGAACCCTCGCCGGCGATGACGCCCTCGAGCACCTGACGGGCGAGCCGGTCGGTGAGGACGCCCTCCTCGACGAGCGCCGCGAGCTCGGCCACGTGCGCCGGCTCGGCGAGGCCCGCGGCATCCGCGCCCTGCGCATTCGCGATGCGGGTCAGCTCGCCGGTCCACCACTTCTTGGCGGCGGCCGGGCTCGCACCCGCGGCGATCGTCGCGGCGACCTCGTTCAGCAGGCCGCCGTTGGCGACATCCTGGAACTCGAGGTCGGTGAAGCCCCACTCGGCCTTCAGGCGCCGACGGCGCGCGGCGGGCGGCTCGGGCAGCGCGGCGCGCAGCTCCTCGATGACGGCCGGGTCGGGCTCGACCGGGAGGAGGTCGGGCTCCGGGAAGTAGCGGTAATCGTCGGCGTCGGACTTCGGACGGCCCGGGCTCGTGGTCCCCGTGTCCTCGTGCCAGTGCCGCGTCTCCTGCGTGATCGTGCCGCCGTCGGCGAGGATCGCCGCCTGGCGCTGGATCTCGTACCGGACCGCGCGCTCGACCGAGCGCATCGAGTTGACGTTCTTCGTCTCGGTGCGCGTGCCGAATTTCTCCTGGCCCTTCGGGCGGAGGGACACGTTCGCGTCGCAACGCAGGTTGCCGCGCTCCATGCGCGCCTCGGAGATGCCCAGCGAGAGCACGATGTCGCGGATCGTGGCCACGTAGGCGCGAGCGAGGGCCGGAGCATCCGCCCCCGCACCCGCGATCGGCTTGGTCACGATTTCGACGAGGGGCACCCCCGCACGGTTGTAGTCGACGAGCGAGTACTCGGCGCCGTGGATGCGGCCCGTCGAGCCCACGTGCGTGAGCTTGCCGGCGTCCTCCTCCATGTGGGCGCGCTCGATCGCGACCTCGAACGTGCGGCCGTTCTCGAGCTCGACCTCGACCGAGCCCTCGAACGCGATGGGCTCGTCGTACTGGGAGATCTGGTAGTTCTTGCCGAGGTCGGGGTAGAAGTAGTTCTTCCGCGCGAACCGGCTCGACGGCGCGATCGAGCAGCCGAGCGCGAGCCCGAGCGAGATCGAGGAGCGCACGGCGGTGCCGTTCACGGCGGGGAGCGAGCCGGGCAGGCCCATGTCGACGGGCGCGACGAGCGTGTTCGGCTCGGCGCCGTGGAACGCGTCGTTCGCCGGGTTCGGCGCCGACGAGAACATCTTGGTCCTCGTGTTGAGTTCGACGTGAACCTCGAGGCCGATCACCGGCTCGAAGCGCTCGAGGGCCTCGTCGAAGTCCATCAGTGCCGCGCGCGCCATCAGACCACGCCCTCCTCGGTCGCCTTGAGTTCGTGGGTGGACAGGTCGGGCGCCTGGGCGAGCAGCGGACCGCCCCAGCGCTCGACGAGGAGCGCTTCGAGGGCGCCGCCGACGTTGTAGAGGCGCGCGTCCTCACGGGCGGGCGCGAGGAACTGGATGCCGACGGGCAGGCCGTCCTCCGGTGCGAGGCCGGCCGGGACCGAGATGCCGGGCACGCCCGCGAGGTTCGCGGGGATCGTGGCGACATCGTTGAGGTACATCGACAGCGGGTCGTGGAGCTTCTCGCCGAGCTTGAACGCCGTGGTCGGCGCGGTGGGCGTGGCGAGCACGTCGACCTTCGCGAACGCGGCGTCGAAGTCCTGCTGGACGAGCGTGCGCACCTTCTGGGCGCTGCCGTAGTACGCGTCGTAGTAGCCGGCCGACAGGGCGTAGGTGCCGAGGATGATGCGGCGCTTGACCTCGGGCCCGAAGCCCGCCTCGCGCGTGGCGGCCATGACCTCCTCGACCGTGCCGCCGCCCTCGGGGACGACCCGGAGGCCGAAGCGCACCGAGTCGAACTTCGCGAGGTTCGAGGACGCCTCGGCGGGCAGGATCAGGTAGTACGCGGCGATCGCGTACTCGAAGTTCGGGGCGCTCACCTCGACGATCTCTGCGCCGTTCGCAGCGAGCAGCTCGAGCGACTCGTGGAATCGCCCTCGGACGCCCGCCTGGAACCCGTCGGAGTCGAGTTCCTTCACGACGCCGATGCGGAGGCCGGACACATCCGCTCGGCGCACCGCCGCGGCCATCGACGGCCAGGGGTCGGGGATCGAGGTCTGGTCGTGCGGGTCGTGCCCGGCGATGACGTCGTGCAGCAGGGCCGCGTCGAGCACCGTGCGGCTGACCGGGCCGACCTGGTCGAGCGACGAGGCGAGCGCGATCGAGCCGTAGCGGCTGACGCCGCCGTAGGTCGGCTTCGTGCCGACCGTGCCGGTCACGTGCGCGGGCTGCCGGATCGAGCCGCCCGTGTCGCTGCCGAGCGCGAGCGGCGCCTCGAAGGCCGCGACGGCGGCGGCGGAGCCGCCGCCCGAGCCGCCGGGGATGCGCTCGAGGTCCCACGGGTTGTGCGTGGGGCCGTAGGCGGAGTGCTCGGTCGACGAGCCCATCGCGAACTCGTCCATGTTGGTCTTGCCCAGCGGCACCATGCCGGCCTCGCGGACCTTGCGCACGGGCGTCGCGTCGTACGGCGGGATCCAGCCCTCGAGGATGCGCGAGCCCGACGTCGACGGCATGCCCGTCGTGACGAGCACGTCCTTGATCGCGATCGGCACGCCCGCGAGCGGGCCGAGCTCCTCGCCGGCCGCCCGGCGGCGGTCGACCTCGGCCGCGGTCTCGAGCGCCGCGGCGTTCACGTGGAGGAACGCGTGCACGGCGCCGTCGACGGCCGCGATGCGGTCGAGGTGGGCGGTGGTCGCCTCGACGGACGAGACCTCGCCGGAGGCGAGCTTCGCGGCGAGGTCGGCGGCGCTCAGCCGGATCAGCTCGCTCACTGCTCCTCCCCCAGGATCGCCGAGACCACGAATCGGGTGCCGTCGTGCTCGGGCGCTCCCGAGAGCACCTGCTCGACGCTCAGCACGTCGGCCGGCACGTCCTCCCGAAGCGGGTTGTGCAGCGGGATCGGGTGGCTGGTGGGCACCACGTCGGGCGTGGCCACCTCGCTCACCTTCTCGACCGCGTGCATGATCTGGCCGAGCTCCGTCGTGAGGTGCTCGATCTCTTCCTCGGTGAGCGCGATGCGGGCGAGGTTCGCGAGATGCGCGACCTGCTCGGCGCTGATTTCAGACATGCTGCTCCGTCGTCCGGGAATGGGGATGCAGCGATTCTATCGAGGCGGGCCGATGCGGCCGACGCCGCCCGGCGGGCCGGTCACGCATCGAGTGCTGCCGGCCCCTGCGTCACGAGGATCGCGAACTGCGCCGCATCGATGATCCGGACGCCGAGTTCCTCCGCCTTGGCGAGCTTCGAGCCGGCGCCGGGACCCGCCGCGACGAAATCGGTCTTCTTCGAGACGCTCGACGCCGCCTTCCCCCCGGCCGCGATGATCGCCTCCTGCGCGCCGTCGCGAGTGAATCCGTCGAGGCTGCCGGTGGCGACCACGGTCAGTCCGGCGAGCACGCCCCCCGCGTCGGCGGCCCTCCCCGGCCCCGGGTGCCCGGCCGTCGCGAACTGCACGCCGGCAGCCTCCCACCGCTCGACGATCTCGCGGTGCCAGTCGACCCCGAACCACTCGAGGAGCGAGTCGGCGATGATGCCGCCGACGCCCTCGACCTCGGCGAGCTCTTCGCGACTCGCGGAGCGGATCGCGTCGAGCGAGCCGAAGTGATCGGCCAGAGCTCGCGCCGCCACGGGCCCGACGTGACGGATGTTGAGTGAGACGAGGATGCGCCAGAGCGGCTTGGTCTTCGCCTTCTCGAGCTCGGCGACGAGCTTCGTCGCCGCTTCGGAGGGCAGGAGCTCCCGGTGGTCCTTGCGGATGCCCGCCGCCCGGCGCTCGGCGGGCGTCATCTGCTCGGCACCCGGAGGGTAGGTGATCCGCACCTTCTGGAAGGGCGCCCGTCGCACCTCCTCGCCGGTCACCGGGTCGGTGCGCGGTTCGCCGGTCTCCGCATCGCGGACCACGACCTCGATCGGCACGAGCTCGTCGACGGAGAGGTCGAACAACCCCGCCTCCGTCACGAGCGGGGGCGTCGCGGGGACGTACGGCTGCGTGAGCGCCGCGGCGGTCACCTCGCCGAGGGCCTCGATGTCGAGGGCGCCGCGCGAGCCGATGTGCTCGACGCGGCCGCGGACCTGCGCCGGGCAACTGCGCGCGTTCGGGCAGCGGAGATCGATGTCGCCCTCCTTCGCCGGGCGGAGCGGCGTGCCGCATTCGGGGCAGCGCTCGGGCATGTGCCATTCGCGCTCGCTGCCGTCGCGCAGCTCCTCCACGGCCCCGAGGATCTCGGGGATCACGTCGCCCGCCTTGCGGAGCACCACCGTGTCGCCGATGAGGACGCCCTTCGCCTTCACGACCTCCTGATTGTGGAGCGTGGCCTGCTCGACCGTGCTGCCCTGGACCTTGACGGGCGCCATGACGGCGTACGGCGTCGCCCGGCCCGTGCGCCCGACGCCGACGCGGATGTCGAGGAGCTTGGTGTGCACCTCCTCCGGCGGGTACTTGTAGGCGATCGCCCAGCGCGGCGCGCGGCTGGTGGCGCCGAGCTCGTCGTGCAGCGCGAGCTCGTCGATCTTCACGACGATGCCGTCGATCTCGTGCTCGACGTCGTGGCGGTGCTCGCCGCGGTCGGCGATGAACGCGGTGACCTCGTCGATCGTGTCGAACACGCGCGAGTGCGGCGAAACGGGCAGCCCCCAGCCGGCGAGCAGTCCGTAGATCTCGGATTGGCTCGTCACGGGCGGATCCTCCCACGCGCCGATGCCGTGCAGGTACAGCGCGAGTCGGCCGAGCCGCTCCCGCATGAGTTCGAGCTGCAGCGCGGACTTGTTCTCGCGTCGCTGCCGGAGGCTGCCCGCCGCGGTGTTCCGGGCGTTCGCGAACTCCGCGAACCGGGTCGGGATCGCGTCGTCGGCCCGGCCCCTGGCGCGCTGCTCTGCGGCGAACTCGGCCTGCAGCGCGTGCTGCCGGGCATTCAGCGCCTCGAAGTCCTCGGAGCGGAGGAAGACCTCGCCGCGGACCTCGAAGAACGGCGGGAACCCCTCGCCCTCGAGCCTCCGGGGGATCGCGGGGATGAACTCGACGTTCTCGGTGATGTCCTCGCCCACGCGGCCGTCGCCCCGCGTCGTCGCGGTCTCGAGCACACCGTCGCGGTAGGCGAGGCTGATCGCCAGGCCGTCGATCTTGAGCTCGGAGAGCCAGCGCACGCGGCGCCCGGCGGCCGCCTGCGCCTTCGCGGCCCATTCGGCGAACTCGTCGAGGCTGAAGACGTTGTCGAGGCTCAGCATGCGCTCGGCATGCTCGTGCGACGGGAACCCGACCGACACCAGCGCTGCGCCGACCTGCTGGGTGGGGCTGTCCTGCCCAGCGAGCTCGGGGAAGGCGCGCTCGATCGCTTCGAGGCGATGGAAGTCGGCGTCGTACTCGGCGTCGCTGACGAGGCTCACGCCCTCCGAGTAGTACGTCCGTCGGTACCGTTCGATGCGCTCGCGGAGCGCCTCGGACTCGCTCCGGGCATCGTCGAACTCGGTGGGGATGTCGGTCACGAGAGTCATCCTATGAGCGCCCTCCGACGTCGGGCGGTCCCGTGCGGGAGGCCGGCGCCACCGGGCGCCGACCTCCTGGGACGGACCGGGTGCGCGGAACTCCGCGCACCCGGTCGGCCGTCACCGGACGGGCTCGGTGCCGAAGCCGACCGCGTCGACCCGACGGTGGTACCGGGTCCCCGCCTTGCCGCCGAGCACGGCTCCGCCGAGGCTCGCGGCGATCACCAGCACGAGCGTCGCGACACCGGCGATGGTCAGCTCCCCCTCCGTCACCGGGATGCGCGGGAAGGCGTTGAGGTTCGCGAGCACGTCGTACTGGGCGCCCGCGATCGCGGCGATGACCGCGCCGACGACGGCCACGACGATCGCCCAGAGCCAGACGGCGAGTCCCTGCTTGAGGCCGTTGAAGCGAGCCATCCGGCCTGCGACGTAGCCGCCCGCGAAGTAGGCGACGAACAGGATGACGAGGAGCACGATGGCGCCGACGATGCCGATCGTGCCCGCGTTCTCGGCCGCCGCCTCGTCGAGGCCCTCTCCGAGGGTGCCGAGTCCGAGCGCGGCGCCCGTCGCGGCGAGGAGCGTGGTGAGCAGCACGGCCACGCCGACTGCGGTCAGCCACCCGAAGAAGGCCGTACCGAACTTCATGCCCCCGAAGCGCTCGCGCTCACGGTCGAGCATGGCCGCCCGCATCGCGGGATCGGCCACCACCGGTCGGTCGTCGTGCACGACGCGGCCGTCGCGGTCGACGACCTCTCGATCGTCTCGGACGCCGTCGCGATCGCGGTCGACGACCTCGCGGTCGTCTCTGACGCCGTCGCCGTCGGCGTCGACCGACCTGTCCGTGGGTGTCGTCCGGGTGCGCGGATCGCGATTCGGATCGTGCCCGGGACGGTCTGTGGAGGTGCTCATGATGTGGTCCCCTCTCTGGTCGTCGCCGTGGGCGGAGCCCTGCCGGCGCGTCTGAGACCCTACGCGCGGACGACGGCGCGTGCGGGGGCCTTGACAAACCGGGCGCGCGTGCGCTCGCAGCATGCAGGGAACATCCAGCGGGCGCCCAGCAGGGGCGCATGGGCCCCGCCGGCCGACGGGGCGACTCGGGCTAGTCGTCGACTCCGACGCGGTCGACGCGTCGGTGGTACCGGACCCCGACGACCCCGCCCAGGAGGGCACCACCCAGCGCGACGACGGCGACGGCGACGGCGGCGGAGACGCCGACGACCATCAGGGCGTCCTCCGGGACGGGAACACTCGGCCGGGCGCCCGCGACGTGCACCAGGAGGTCGTACCGGCCATCCAGGAGCGCGATGCCGATCCCTCCGGCGACCGCGAGGACGATCGCCCACACCCACACGGCGAGCCCCTGCGCGATGCCGCTGAATCGCGCCATCCGCCCCGCCACGTAGCCGCCGCAGTAGGCGGCGACCAGCACGATCGCGACGAGCACGCCGACGACCACCCAACCGACCGCAGTCGAATCGAGCGGGCCGACGCCGCCCGAGGCCCACGGGTCCGGTATCACCGCGAGGCCGAGCGTCGCGTCCGCGAGGACGAGCGCCGCCGCGAGCAGGGATCCCGTCGCCGCGGCGACCAGTACGCCGAAGAAGGCCGCGCCGATCTTCGGACCGCCGAACGCCTCGCGCTGGCGCTCCGCGACCTCCTCGAAGGTGACGGGCGGCGGCTCGACGGCGTCGTAGCCGCCCGGCCCGGGGTCGATGACGACCGTCGACCCGGTGACGGGTGCCGGGTCGAGGTTCCGGAACGGATCCGCGGGATCGCGTGCGGGGTCGGGATACAGCGAGTGCGAGTACGTCACGGGAGCTCCTCACGCGGCGTCGCCGGGGGGACGCGACGCCACCTAGGGCACCTTACGCGATCCGGCCCCCGAATGGGGGACAGATTCTGCCTAGGCCCCGACGGGGACCGCGCTGATCGTGCGGTCGATCGTGCACTGGCCGAGCACTCGGGTGCCGACGTAGACGACCGCGGTCTGCCCCGGCGCGACGCCGTCGAGGGGGCTTCGCGGCGTGATCACGAGCTCGGCTCGGCCGGAGCCATCCGTCCTCACGCTCGCGACCGCCGGAACCGGATCGGCGTGCGCGCGGATCTGCACCTCGCAGTCGAAGGCGTCGCCGTCGGCGACGACGAGACCGGATGCCACGGGGTCGGCGCCCGCCCACGAGAACCGCGATCCGGCGACCTGCGCGACGGCGAGCGCCTCCTTCGGGCCGACGACCACGGTCCGCTCCTTCGGGCGGACCTCGAGCACGAATCGCGGCTTGCCGTCGTCCGCCGGGGTCCCGAGCCGGAGCCCGCGACGCTGGCCCACGGTGTACGCGTGCGCGCCCTCGTGCGCGCCGACGACGGCTCCCGACCGGTCGACGATGTCGCCCGGCGCGGTTCCGACCTTCTCGGCGAGCCAACCCCTGGTGTCGCCGTCGGAGATGAAGCAGATGTCGTACGAGTCGGGCTTCTGCGCGACCGACAGGCCGCGGCGCGCGGCCTCCTCGCGGACGAGCTGCTTGGAGGGCGTGTCGCCGAGCGGGAAGTACGCGTGCGCGAGCTGCTCGGCCGTGAGCACGCCGAGGACGTACGACTGGTCCTTCGCCTCCGCGCTCGCGCGGTGCAGCTCGCGGCGGCCCGCGGCATCCGTCGTGATCTTCGCGTAGTGCCCCGTCGCGACGGCGTCGAAGCCGAGCGCGAGCGCCTTCTCGAGCAGCGCCGCGAACTTGATGCGCTCGTTGCAGCGCATGCACGGGTTCGGGGTGCGTCCGGCGGCGTACTCGGCGATGAAGTCGTCGACGACATCGGCCTTGAACCGCTCGGAGAAGTCCCACACGTAGTACGGGATGCCGAGGACGTTCGCGGCGCGCTGGGCATCCATCGAGTCCTCGATGGTGCAGCAGCCGCGGCTGCCGGTGCGGAGCGTGCCGGGCATGCGGCTGAGCGCGAGGTGGACGCCGACGACGTCGTGGCCGGCCTCGACGGCGCGCGCGGCCGCGACGGCGCTGTCGACGCCGCCGCTCATCGCTGCCAGGACTCGCATGCCCCCCAGTCTACGAACCCGTCCCTGCGCCCTCGCTGGATCCCCCGATCCCCCGGTCCCGGCTCCCCGGTCAGCGGTCGAAGGCGGTGAGGCGGGCGGCCATGCCGGCCCGGCTCGCGCGCTCGACCGCCGCCGGGAGCGCCTCGAGGAACGCATCGACGTCGGCGTCGGTCGTCGTCCAGCCGAGCGTGATGCGGAGGGCGCCGCGCGCCTCGGCCTCGGTGCGTCCTATCGCGAGGAGCACGTGCGACGGTTCCGGCACACCGGCCTGGCACGCCGATCCGGTCGAGACGGCGACGCCCGAGGCGTCGAGCAGGAACAGCAGCGAGTCGCCCTCGCACCCGGCGAACGAGAAGTGCGCGTTGCCCGGCAGCCGCCCTGCGGGGTCGGGGTCGCCCGAGAGGCGGGCGACCGGCACGGACGCCGCGACCCCTGCCACGAGCCGGTCGCGCAGGCGCGACATCCGCTCGTCCTCGGCGACGGACCGCTCGGCCGTCGCGCGCGCGGCCGCGGCGAATCCGGCCGCCGCCGCGACATCCTGGGTGCCCGAGCGGATGCGACGCTGCTGGCCGCCGCCGTGCAGCAGCGGCTCGATGCGGGTCGATCGGTCGAGCACGAGCGCGCCGATGCCGACCGGTCCCCCGACCTTGTGCGCCGACACGCTGATCGCCACGAGGCCGGCGCCCGCGGGGGCCGCCGTGTCGCGGCGCACCGCGCGCAGGTCGACGGGCACATGCCCGTAGGCGGCGATCGCGTCGACGTGGAGGGGCACTCCCGCCCGCGCGCAGAGTTCGGCGACCTCTCGCACGGGCTCGATCGTCCCGACCTCGTTGTTCGCCCAGAGCATCGTGACGAGGGCGACGGATGCCGCGTCCCGCGCGAGCTCGGCGGCGAGCGCGTCGACCCGCAGCCGTCCCACCCCGTCGAGCGGCACCTCGACGACCTCGGCGCCTTCCATGCCCGCGAGCCACTCGACCGTGTCGAGCGTGGCGTGGTGCTCCCCGCCGGGCAGCAGGATGCGGCGGGCGGACGCCTCGGCGCGCCGTCGCCAGAAGAGCCCCTTGACCGCGAGGTTCACGGCCTCGGTGCCGCTGCCCGTGAAGACGACCTCGATGGGGTCGGCGCCGAGCGTCGCGGCGACCTGCTCTCGCGCCTCCTCGAGCAGGCGCTTGGCGTGCTGGCCCGCACTGTGGATCGACGCGGGGTTGCCGACGAGGCGCAGCGCGTGCGTGATCGCGTCGATCGCCTCGGGGCGGAGCGGCGTCGTTGCGGCGTGGTCGAGGTAGACGGGTTCGGGGCGGGGCATCGAGCACCTCCTGACCGGGAACCGGTTCCCCACGAACTACTGTAGTTCGCATGTCCCCGCCCGATCCGCTCCGCGACCTCGGCGTGCGCACCGGCCCGGGAGGCGGCACGATCCGGGTCTGGTCGGAGCACGCGACCTCCGTCGACCTCGAGGTCTTCGGCGCGGAGGATCTGAACTGGGCGATCGAGCGGGTGGCGCTCGAACGCGACGCGCACGGCGTGTGGGAGGGGTCATCCGCCGCCCTCGTCCCCGGCGCGCGCTACGGCCTGCGCGTCGACGGGCCCGCGGGCCTCGAGCACGCCTTCAACCCGGCGCACACGCTGCTCGACCCGTGGGCGCGGGGCCTGCATGCGGCCGCCGATGGGTCGTGGCGCGGGGTCGTGCTCGACTCGCTCGGCTCGGAGGGCTTCGACTGGGGCGGCGCCCGAAAGCCACGGGTGCCGCTCGACCACACCGTGGTGTACGAAGCGCACGCGAAGGGCTTCAGCCGGCTGAACGAGCGCATCCCCGAGGCCCTGCGCGGCACCTACGCCGGCCTCGCTCACGACGCGTCGCTCGAGTACCTCACCGGCCTCGGCATCACGACGGTCGAACTGCTGCCGGTGCAGGCCTTCGTTCCCGAGGAACGGCTCGTGCGACAGGGCCAGGTCAACTACTGGGGCTACAACACCCTCGGCTTCTTCGCGCCGCACGCGCCGTACGCGAGCTCGACGGCCCAGGCCGGCGGCCCCGCCGCGGTGCGGCGGGAGTTCGCGGGCATGGTCAAGCGCCTGCACGAGGCGGGCCTCGAGGTCGTACTCGACGTCGTCTACAACCACACCGCCGAGGAGGGTCGGCAGGGGCCGACGTACGCCTTCCGCGGCATCGACAACGCGTCCTACTACCGGCACGACGCGCACGGCCGGTACGTCGACACCACCGGGTGCGGCAACACCCTCGACTTCGGGCAGGATGCGCCGGTGCGCCTCGTGCTCGACTCGATGCGGTACTGGGCCGAGGAACTCCAGGTCGACGGGTTCCGCCTCGACCTCGCGGCGACACTCGGACGCGATGCGCTCGGCGCCTACTCCCCCGAGCATCCGCTGCTGCAGGGCATGCTCGCCGACCCCGTCATCGGCGCGTCGAAGCTCATCGCCGAGCCGTGGGACGTCGGGCCGTTCGGCTGGCAGACCGGCAACTTCGCGCCCGGGTTCAGCGAGTGGAACGACCGCTACCGCGACCGCATGCGCGACTTCTGGCTGGGCGACCTGCGCCGCGAGCGCCGCGGCGAGCACGGCAGCGGCATCGGCCGTTTCGCGACCCGCCTCGCGGGCTCGTCGAACACGTTCGCCGCCGAGCGCGGCCCGCTCGCGAGCCTGAACTTCATCACCGCGCACGACGGCTTCACGCTCGCCGACCTCACCGCGTACGACGTGAAGCACAACCTCGGCAACGGCGAGCACAACCGCGACGGCTCCGACCACAACAACTCCTACAACCACGGCGTGGAGGGCCCCACGGACGACGCCGACGTCGTCGCGGCGCGCGGCCGGAGCATCCGGAACCTGCTCGGCACGCTGCTGCTGTCGGCGGGCGTGCCGATGCTCACCGCCGGCGACGAGTACGGCCGCAGCCAGCGGGGCAACAACAACGCGTACTGCCACGATTCCGAGCTGACGTGGCTGGCATGGGATGGCGCGGCGCGCGACGCCGCGCTCGAGGCGACGACCCGGCACCTCCTGCGGCTGCGCCGCGAGCACCCGGCGCTCCGGCCCGTCCGGTACGGGCGCTTCGGCGAGCGCGTGCCGAGCGCGTCGCAGATGGACTGGTACAACGCCGCAGGCGAGACCATGACGATCGAGCACTGGAACGACCCGTCGCAGCGGACCCTGCAGTTCCTCGCGGCCTCCACGCCGGAGTTCGAGGAGCACAACCGCATCCTCCTCGTCGTGCACGCCTCGGAGGTCGGGGTCGAGGTGCTCCTGCCCGAGCATCCGGGCGTCGACGGCTACGAACCGCTGTGGGACTCGGCGGTCGACGAACCCGGCGACGAGCCGGGCGCCGTGCACGAGCCCGGCACGCGGCTGGCGATGACGCCGCAGTCGATGCGGCTGTTCCGCGCGTCAGGCGACCCGGCGCCCGTGCTGGTGGATGCCGCGGCGGGCTCGCTCGGCGCAGGGGCCGACGTGGCCGACGTGGCCGGCGACGGGCGTCGCGCCGACGATTCGGAGCCGTCGCGCTGATGGCGAGGCGACCGGATGCCGCGGCGGGAACGCCCGCGACCGTCGCCCTGGCACGCGCCGGCATCCCGTTCACCGCCCACCCCTACGAGCACGACCCGCGCGCGGCTGCGTACGGCCTCGAGGCCGCAGAGAAGCTCGGGATCGAGCCGGAGCGGGTGTTCAAGACGCTGCTCGCGAACGTCGACGGCGCCCTCGCCGTGGGCATCGTCCCGGTCGCCGAGCAGCTCGACCTGAAGGCCCTGGCCGCCGCGCTCGGCGGCAAGCGGGCGGAGATGGCCGACCCCGCCCTCGCGGAGCGGAAGACCGGGTACGTGGTCGGCGGCATCAGCCCGATCGGGCAGAAGGTCGCGCTCCCGACCGTGCTCGACGAGACCGCGATCCTGTTCGACACGATCCTCGTCTCCGGCGGGCGCCGCGGTCTCGACCTCGAGCTCGCACCCGACGACCTCGTCGCCGTCACGTCCGGCCGCTACGCCCCGATCGCCCGCGCCCGCTGACGACCCGCGCGCTCGGTCCCGGTGCGGCCGGCGGGTCAGCCGGCCGCGGCCACCAGTCCGAGTTCGGCCGGCGAGACGAGCAGCGGATGCCGCGGCACGACGCGCACCGTGTACCCGAACGCGCCCGCCCGGTCGAGCGTGACCGTGCCGACGTAGACGCGGGTCGCGGCATCCGTCGTCGACGCCCCGTCGGGCACGAGCTCGGCGACGTTCGCGTCGTCGATGCGATCGTCGCCGTGCGAGTGCCCGTAGACGACCTCGACGGCGACGTCGGACTCGGTCAGCGCGCCCAGCGCGACGTGCGCGCGCAGGTGCAGCTCATCGCCGACGTGCGGCGTCGACTCGACGCCGCCCGACTCGACGTGCGCGACCTGGACGCCCGGCCACGCGGTCCGGACGCGGGCGCCCCACGCGGCGAGTTCCCGTGCGGGTTTCGCGCCGTCGGCTCCGACGACGGCGGCATGCTCGGCCGCCGGGCGGTACAGCCGCTCGACGTACTCCCGCACCATGCGGTCGGCGCCGAGCTCGGGCGCGAGGTTCGCGAGCGTGCGGCGCACGCGCGCCATCCACTCGGTCGGCACGCCGTCGCGGTCGCGGTCGTAGAAGAGCCGGGTGATCCGGTGCTCGATGAGGTCGTAGAGGGCGGATGCCTCGAGCCGATCGCGCTCGGCCTGGTCGCCCGCGGCATCCGCCGTGGGGATGACCCAGCCGTGGTCGTCCGCGGCGTACTCGGCCCACCATCCGTCGAGGATCGAGAGGTTCAGGGCGCCGTTCATCGCAGCCTTCATGCCCGACGTGCCGCAGGCCTCGAGCGGGCGCAGCGGGTTGTTCATCCAGACGTCGCAGCCCGGGTACAGCAGCTGGGCCATCCCGATGTCGTAGTCGGGCAGGAACACGATGCGCTCGCGGAGCTCGGGTCGCTGGGCGAACTGCACGAGTCGCTGGATGAGCCGCTTGCCCTCGTCGTCGGCCGGATGCGCCTTGCCGGCGATCACGAACTGCACGGGGCGGTCGGGATTGGTGAGGATCGCCGCGAACCGCTCGGGGTCCTGCAGCATGAGCGTCAGCCGCTTGTACGTCGGCACGCGGCGCGCGAAGCCGATCGTGAGCACGTCGGGGTCGAGCACGCGGCGCACCCAGTCGGGCGCCACGGCGCCGCCGTGCTGGTCGGCCCACGCGGTCGCGAGGCGGCGACGGGCGTCCTCCACGAGCTGCAGGCGCATGCCGCGCTTCACGCCCCACAGCTCGGCGTCGCTCACGGCGGCGCTCAGCCAGTCCGCGTGCTCGGTGTCGCCGGTGCCGAGCCGTTCCTCGGCGAGCGCGAGCAGCGCCGGGTCGGTCCAGGTCGGCGCGTGCACGCCGTTCGTGACCGAGGTGATCGGCACGTCGTCGGCGTCGAAGCCGGGCCAGAGGTCGCCGAACATGCGCCGGCTGACCTCGCCGTGCAGCTTCGACACGCCGTTCGCGCGCTGGGCGAGCCGGAGCCCCATCATGGCCATGTTGAACGCACTGTCCTCGGCGGGCACGCCGGGCTCGAGGCCGAGCGGGAGGGCGTCGGCCGGGTCGATGCCCGGCAGCAGCCCCGAGTCGAGGTAGGCGGCGACGAGGGCGCGATCGAACCGGTCGATTCCCGCGGGCACGGGCGTGTGCGTCGTGAACACCGTCCCGGCGCGCACGAGCTGAAGCGCCTCGGCGAACGAGAGCCCCTCGCCGATGCACGCCGAGATGCGCTCGAGGCCGAGGAACCCGGCGTGGCCCTCGTTCATGTGGAACACGTCGGGGAAGTGCCGGCCGGTGAGCGCGCTCCACGCGCGGAGGGCCCGGACCCCGCCGATGCCGAGCAGCAGCTCCTGCTGCAGCCGGTGCTCGCCGCCGCCGCCGTAGAGCCGATCGGTGACCTGGCGGAGGTCGTCGTCGTTCGCGGGGATGTCGGTGTCGAGGAGCAGCAGCGGCACCCGGCCGACCGCGGCCTGCCAGACCCGGGCGTGCAGGCTGCGGTCACCGGGCACGGCGAGCGTGACCTGCACGGGCGTGCCGTCGGCGCGGCGCAGCACCGACAGCGGGAGCCCGTCGGGGTCGAGCGCCGGGTAGCGCTCCTGCTGCCAGCCGTCGGGCGCGATCGCCTGCGAGAAGTACCCGGCCTTGTAGAACAGGCCGACGGCAACGAGCGGCACGCCGAGGTCGGACGCTGCCTTGAGGTGGTCGCCCGCGAGGATGCCGAGTCCGCCGGAGTACTGCGGGAGCGCCTCCGTGATGCCGAACTCGGGCGAGAAGTACGCGACCGTCCTCGGCGTCCCGGCGCCGAGCGACTGGTACCAGCGCGGCTCCGAGACGTAGGCGCGGAGCGCCGCACGCTCGTGTTCGGCCCAGCCGACGAACCCGTCGTCGTGCGCGAGTTCGTCGAGACGGCGCGGGTCGACGTCGCCGAGGAAGGCGATGGGGTCTCGCCCCGACCGGCGCCAGCCGGCGGGATCGATGTGCTCGAACAGGCGGCGCGTCGGTTCGTGCCACGACCAGCGGAGGTTCGCGGCGAGCTCTTCGAGGGCACCGAGCTGCGGCGGGACGACGGCCCTGACGGTGAACTTGCGGATCGGTTTCACGGGGTCCACCCTACGCAGCGCCGTGTGTCCGGAAGATGAACGGGGGCGATGCGGCCGCGTCGCGCGCAGCGCCGCGCAACCGGTGTCGGTCCCACCCCATCCGCGCTACGGTCGGAACGTGACGAGCCGCCCAGTCCGCGCCGGCCGGATCCCCGTGACCCGGCTCACGCCCGCCCTGCCCGATCCGCGATGGAATCCGAAGGCGTTCTCCGGGGAGGTGGTCCCGTTCCGCGCCACGGTGTTCCGCGAGGGGCACGACCTCGTGGGCGCGATGCTGGTGCTCACGAGCCCCTCCGGCGTCCGGCAGCGTCACCGGATGGAGGCGCTCGCCGCGGGCACGGACCGCTGGGAGGCGAAGGTCCGGCTCGACGAGCTCGGCACCTGGCGCTGGCGCGTGACGGGGTTCGGCGACGAGGTCGGCACGTGGGTGCACGACGCCGAGGTGAAGATCGACGCCGGCGTCGACGTCGAGCTCATGTACGAGATCGGGGCGCGGCTCGCCGAGCGCGCGGCGAAGGAGGCCGGCCGGCCGGCGGCCGTGCGCAAGCGCCTGAAGGCGTACGCGGCGGCCCTTCGCGACACGGATGCCGCGGCATCCGCTCGTCGGGCGCTGCTCGAGGACCCGCTGCTGGAGGAGTTCCGTTCGCGCCCGCTCGCCCGGCTCACGACCGACTCCGAGGAGCACGAGATCCTCGTCGAGCGGAGGCGCGCGGGCGTCGGCTCCTGGTACGAGTTCTTCCCGCGCTCGGAGGGCGCGCGGCAGCTGAAGAAGGACGGCTCGTGGAAGTCGGGCACGTTCCGCACCGCGCAGCGCCGACTCGACGGCGTCGCGGCGATGGGGTTCGACGTCGTCTACCTCCCTCCGATCCATCCGATCGGGTTCGCGTTCCGCAAGGGACCGAACAACACGTTGACGCCCGGTCCGCACGACCCCGGCTCGCCGTGGGCGATCGGCGCCGCGACCGGCGGGCACGACGCCGTGCACCCCGAACTCGGCACCCTCGCCGACTTCCGCGCGTTCGTGCGCCGCGCCGCCGCGCTCGGCATCGAGATCGCGCTCGACCTCGCGCTGCAGGCCTCCCCCGACCACCCGTGGGTCGCCGAGCACCCGGAGTGGTTCACGACCCTCCCCGACGGCACGATCGCGTACGCCGAGAACCCGCCGAAGAAGTACCAGGACATCTATCCCGTGAACTTCGACGACGACTTCGAGGGACTCGTCGTCGAGGTGACCCGCATCGTGCGGCACTGGATGAAGCAGGGCGTGCGGATCTTCCGAGTCGACAATCCGCACACCAAGCCGCTCGCCTTCTGGGAGCGGCTCATCGGCGACATCAACGCCACCGACCCCGACGTGGTGTTCCTCGCGGAGGCGTTCACGCGCCCCGCCATGATGCAGGCGCTCGCGATGGTCGGGTTCCAGCAGTCGTACTCCTACTTCACCTGGCGCAACACCAAGGCCGAGCTCGAGGAGTTCCTCACGAGCGTGTCGCAGGAGACCGCCGACTTCATGCGGCCGAACCTGTTCGTGAACACCCCCGACATCCTCACCGAGTACCTGCAGTTCGGCGGCCCCGCGGCGTTCACGGTGCGCGCCACGATCGCCGCGACCGCGGCGCCCACCTGGGGCGTGTACTCGGGCTTCGAGCTGTTCGAGTCCGTCGCCCGGCCGGGTGCCGAGGAGGCGATCGACAACGAGAAGTACGAGTACAGGCCGCGCGACTTCGCGAAGGCCGAAGCGGATGGCACCTCGCTGGCGCTGTACCTCGGCATCCTGAACCGCATCCGCGCCGACCATCCCGCGCTCGGGCAGCTCCGCAACATCCGGTTCCACTACAGCGACGACGACTCGGTACTGGTGTACTCCAAGCACCTCGAGGGTCGCTTCATCGAGGGGCACGGACCGGACGACCACGACACGATCCTCGTCGTCGCGAACGTCGACCCGCACTCCGTCCGCGAGACGACCGTGCACCTCGACCTGCCGGCGATCGACCTCCCGGCCGGCGGCACGTTCGAGGTCGAGGACCTCGTGACCGGCGAACGCTGGGCGTGGGGCGAGCACAACTACGTGCGACTGGACGCGTTCACGCAGCCGGTGCACATCCTGCAAGTGATTCGAGGCACGGCATGACCGACACGACCCCCGTCCAGGCTCCGCCGGTGCACGACGACCTCCTCCGTGCCGTCGCGGAGGGCCGCTACCACGATCCCCATCAGGTGCTCGGCCAGCACGGCTTCGAGACCGCCGGAGCGGGCGGAGCGCGCACGGTGATCCGCGTTCGGCGGCCGCTCGCGGCATCCGTCACCGCCGTGCTCGACGACGGCGTCGAACTCGCCCTCGAGCACGCCGGCCACGGCATCTGGGCCGGCGCCGGTGCGTTCGGACCGACCGGATACCGCATCCGGGCGCGCTACGACGACGGCGCCGAGTGGACCGCCGACGACCCCTACCGGTACGCGCCGACGATCGGCGAGCTCGACCTGCACCTCATCGAGGAGGGTCGGCACGAGGAGCTGTGGACCGTGCTCGGCGCGCACCACCGCGAGTACCCGTCGATCACCGGGCCGCTCCGCGGCGTCTCGTTCACGGTCTGGGCGCCACGCGCCCGCGCGGTGCGGGTCGTCGGCGACTTCAACCATTGGGACGGCCTCGGCCACGCCATGCGCAACATGGGCTCGAGCGGCGTGTGGGAGCTGTTCGTCCCCGACGTCGAGCCGGGTGCGGCGTACAAGTTCGAGATCCTCGCCCAGTCCGGCGAGTGGCTCATGAAGGCCGACCCGATGGCCCGGCGCGCCGAGGTCGCGCCCGCGACCGCGTCGGTCGTCGCGACGAGCGGGCACGACTGGGCCGACGGCGAGTGGATGTCGCAGCGCGCGCACCGCAACCCGCACGAGTTGCCCATGAGCATCTACGAGCTCCACCTCGGCTCGTGGCGGCCCGGCAAGGGGTACCGCGACATCGCGGACGAGCTCATCGAGTACCTCCAGTGGCTGGGCTATACGCACGTCGAGTTCCTGCCGCTCGCCGAGCACCCGTTCGGCGGCTCGTGGGGGTACCAGGTCACCGGCTACTTCGCGATCACCTCGCGCTTCGGCAGCCCCGACGACCTGAAGTACCTGATCGACCGTCTGCACCGGGCCGGCATCGGCGTGCTCATGGACTGGGTGCCCGGGCACTTCCCGAAGGACGAGTGGGCGCTCGCGCGCTTCGACGGCGAGCCGCTCTACGAGCACCCGGACCCGCGACGGGGCGAGCAGAGGGACTGGGGCACGCTGGTCTTCGACTACGGCAACCCGCGCGTGCGGAACTTCCTCGTCGCGAACGCCCTGTTCTGGCTCGAGGAGATGCACGTCGACGGCCTGCGGGTCGACGCCGTGGCATCCATGCTCTACCTCGACTATTCGCGCGAGGAGGGCGAGTGGCTGCCGAACTGGTACGGCGGGCGCGAGCACCTCGAGGCGATCGGCTTCCTGCAGGAGGCGACGGCGACGGCGTACAAGCGCAACCCCGGCGTCGTGATCGTCGCGGAGGAATCGACCTCGTGGCCGGGGGTCACGGCGACGACCTCGTCGGGTGGGCTCGGCTTCGGCTACAAGTGGAACATGGGGTGGATGCACGACACCCTGCAGTACATCCAGCGCGACCCGATGTACCGCTCTCACCACCACGGCGAGCTCACGTTCTCGTTCCTCTACGCGTTCAGCGAGCACTTCATCCTGCCGATCAGCCACGACGAGGTCGTGCACGGCAAGGGATCGCTGGTCCGCAAGATGCCCGGCGACCACTGGCAGCAACTGGCGAACACGCGCGCCTACCTGGCCTACATGTGGGCGCACCCCGGCAAGCAGCTGCTGTTCATGGGCCAGGAGTTCGGGCAGCTCTCAGAGTGGAGCGAGGAGCGCGGCCTCGACTGGTGGATCCTCGACCAGCCGAGCCACCGCCAGCTCGCCGAGCTCGTCGGCCGGCTGAACCGAACCTACGCCGAGACGCCCGCGCTCTGGCAGCTCGACGACGACTCCGCCGGCTTCGACTGGGTCGAGGGCGGTGCCGCCGACATGAACGTGATCGCGTTCCTCCGCTACGACCGCGACCGCCGGCCGCTGCTGTGCATCGTGAACTTCGCGGGGAATCCGCACGAGGGCGTGCGTCTCGGCCTGCCGTTCGCGGGCCGCTGGCGCGAGGTGCTGAACACGGATGCCGCGGAGTTCGGCGGGTCGGGCGTCGGCAACCTGGGCGGGGTCGACGCGACCGACGAGCCGTGGGCGGGCAAGCCGGCCTCGGCGGTGTTCACCCTGCCCCCGCTCGGCGCGCTCTGGTTCACCCCGGAGGTCGAGTAGCACCGGCGAGCGGGCGCCGGCCCGGACCGGGACCGGGTGGGTCGAGGATCACCGGCGCAGCCGGAGCGACCGAGACCTCAGTAGAGCAGCATCGCCAGCCGCCGCCGGGCCGCCGCCACCCGCG
The DNA here is from genome assembly GCF_052748445.2 of Agromyces molybdatiresistens. Classification (NCBI taxonomy): domain Bacteria; kingdom Bacillati; phylum Actinomycetota; class Actinomycetes; order Micrococcales; family Microbacteriaceae; genus Agromyces; species Agromyces molybdatiresistens. Next base: position 2,296,902 of record NZ_CM188258.1, read on the forward strand.
GGTCCTCCACGCCGACCACCTGGAACAGCTCGAGCAGTCGCTCTCGCACCCGGTTCCTGCCGGCTGCGTCGAGCGTCGGGAAGAGCTCGAGGAGTCGTGCGAACGCGTCGTCGACGTGCCCGCCGGAGAGATCGAGGTCGGCCACGTCGAGCTGCGCGTCGAGGTCGGTCGGCGCCGCCGCCGCCCGATTGCGGATCTCGTCGAGCGTCTTGCCGTGCAGGCGCCCCAGCAGGTTGGCCTGCGCGAGGCCGGCGACCGCGAGGTCGTCGCGCGGGTCCTGTGCGATCGCGGTGCGGTACGCGGATGCCGCGGCCTCGTAGTCCCCGCGGCTGATCGCGTCGAACGCCTCCTGGTGCAGCGGCGGCAGCGGCTCCTCGACCGGCTCGTCCGCGGCTCCGTCGACCTCCTCCGCGCCGTCGGCGGCGGGCACGCGCCCGGTCACGCCGTTGCGTTCGGCCACCTCGAGCAGCTGATCGAACACCTGGTCGATGACCTCGTCGGGCTGCACTCCCTGGAAGAGCGGCACGGGCTGGCCGGCGACGAGCGCGACCACCGTCGGGATCGCCTGCGCCTGGAGCGCCTGGACGAGCTGCGGGCTGCGGTCGGCGTCGGCCGGGGCGAGCACGAGCCGGCCCTCGCGGGCGTTGACGAGACGCTCGAGCGAGGCGACGAGCTGGGTCGACTGCTCGCTCCACGATGCCCAGAGTGCGAGCACCACTGGTACTGAACGCGACAGCTCGAGCACCTGGCCGAAGCTCTGGTCGTCGACCGCGGCGACGTAGCCGCCGGGGGTTCCGGCGACGGGCGCCGCGGCATCCGCAGCCCTGCGCTCGTCGCGGTGGACGAGCGAGGACAGGTCGACCGCACCGCGAAGGCTCGCGGGCTCGTGGGGCGGGAACGCGTTCGTCACTTGACCTCCGATGCGCCGATCAGGGATTCGGACCAGCCCAGCAGGCGGATCTGCTCCTCGGATCCGACCGCTGGGACGTAGAACATGAGCTGGATGCCGATGACGCGCTGGACGCCCTTGGCGCTCTTCTCGTCGAAGCCCGAGAGTGCGGCGCCGGGCTGGCCCTCCGTGAAGCCGATCGTGCCGCCGTCGTTGGGTGTGACCTTCTCGGTCTGCGTGATCGAGACCGTCACGAGCGCCCCGGAGTCGTTCGTCGCGAGGGCCACCGTCGGGCTGTCGCCCGGCGCATTGGAGAACGCGACGTCGGCCGTCTCCGGAAGGTCGGCGGCGATCGCCTGCTGCCCCTCGACGCCGAGCTGCTGGCGGATGATGTCGCCCTCGGGGTCGAAGAACTGCGCGTACTCGGATTCGTCCCCCTTCAGCAGGACGTCGGCGTACGCCGGTGCGACCTGGCCGGTCGGCATGACCAGGCCCTTGAACTCCGGGTTGATCGGCGGAGCGCCGATCGAGGCGGGAGCGACCTCGGGGACGTCGGCATCGGGCACGAGCGCGGTCGCGTAGAGCACCTTGTAGTTCTCGCGCGGCGACTCCTGGCGGAGCACGAGCGCGGTCGGCGCGATCGTCTCGTCATCGCTGTTCTTCGCGATCGTGAGGACCGTACGCGGCCATCCGGTGGCCTGCTGCGGAAGGGTCAGGGTGAGCGGCGATGCGGGGATCGCAGGCAGCGCGGCGTGGTCGGGAAGGGACTTGCGGATCGCGTAGTTCGCCTTGCGCGCCTCGAAGGCGGGACCGGTGAAGCGCTCGGCGAGCCGTTGCGCATCGGCGTCGGCGTCGGCCTCGGTCGTGAACACGGCGATGCGGCGCATGATGCGCTCCATCTGGGGCACGGTCACCGCGGGCACCACGGCCGGGGTCTCGGGGTCGGCCGGCTCGGCCTCCTCGCCCTCGCCCTCGGGGGCCGTCTCGACCGGAGTGGCCGGCGCGGTCGTCTCGGGCGCCGACGACAGGTCGGGCCAGTAATCGGCCGAGCACCCGGACAGGGCGATCGCGGGCACGAGCAGCACGGGGAGCAGCGCGACGCGGCGCGCGCGGCCGCGGGACGGGCCCGCACCGCCGGCGCCGAGTGCCGCGCGCTGCGATCGCGGCGGTTTCGGAGCGCGCATGAGCTTGCCCCTGGGTCCCTTCGGGAGGTTGCGACGCGGCCCGCGCGAGCGGCGGTGCGCGAAGACGCCCGAGATCACGAGGATGATCCCCGCGAGGAAGAGCACGGCGCCGCCGGCGATGAGCGGACCGGCCCACGGCGTGGCGTTGTCGAGGGGCCAGGCGACGACGATCCGGCCCGGCGCCGGCGCCGTGCCGTCGGAGGCGACCAGCACCGTGATGTCCTCGGGAACGTCGACCGTGGTCGTCAGCGTGCGATCGCCCGTGAACTCGTCGAGCCAGAGGTCGCTCCCGGCAGGGGATGCGGCGGGGTCCGGCTCGTCCTCGGCATCCTCGGCGGCCTCCGGCTCCTCGGTCGCCGGCGCAGTCGGAGTCGCGGGCGTCGAGTCCTCGACGGGCTCCGCGACGACGACCTCGCTCGTGAGCTCGGCCGTCTCGCCGTCGTAGCCGATCGAGACGTAGGGGTCGTCGCCGATCCAGCTCAGCACGTCGTCCGTCCGCCCGTAGGAGAGGTACACCGGGCCGCCGCCGGAGACGGTGATCGTCTGCTTCCCGGGGTTGGCTGCGAGCGCCTCCGGCGTGAGCACGGTGTAACTGGCCTGGTTCTCGACGACCGTCCCGAGCGTGACCTTGTCCGGCTCGAGGAAGACGGTCCGTTGGGCGATGCCGATGCCGACCAGCACGGCGGCAGCAGCGAACGCCAGAATGGCGAGGACGAATCGCACTCGGGTTACCTCCAGGCCGCGGGGGCGGCATCCGACAAAGACACCCCACACTACCGACGGTGTCTGGGAGTCTCCTAACCGATGTCTGTGTGACATCGGCCTCCTGCGGCACGTCGCCGAGCCGTATGATCGGAGGCGACCCGCGCGCCCCCCCCCACAACCCCCCACAACGCGGGACACGGACCCCGGAGGAAGAATTGGCCGTCGAAGAGACCGAGTTCACGCAGGTGTTCCGCGGATACGACAAGGACGAGGTCGACCGCAGCATCAACCAGCTCCGTCGCGAGATCATCGCGGCGAACAACGCGTCCGGCGACGCGCAGAAGGAGAACAAGCGACTCCTCGCGCGGATCGAGGAACTCACCGCCGAGCTCGAGGAGGTCGGCAGCCCGACGTTCTCCGGCCTGGGCACGAAGCTCGAGAACACGCTGCGGGTCGCCGAGGAGCAGTCGACCCGGCTCATCGCCCAGGCCGACATCGACGCGGAGAAGCTGCGCCGCGCTGCCGAGGACGAGGCGCACCTCATGCGCTCCGACGCGCACGAGCTCGCCGAGCGGACGCTCAGCGAGGCCCGCGCCCAGGCGAATCGCCTCCTCGAGAACGCCCGCGCCGAGGCCGACGACATGGTGGCCCGCGCGCACGAGGCGAGCGAGCAGGCCCGCGACGACGCGAACCGCGACGCGGCGTCCATCCGCGGCACCGCATCGACCGAGGCAGCCGAGGTCCGCGCCACCGCGAAGCGCGAGTCCGCCGCCGTGGTCGCGGAGGCCGAGCGCAAGGCCGCGGAGATGCTCGTCGCCGCGAACACCGAGGCGAACGAGGCCCGTGCCGCCGCGGCCGGCCTCCAGGAGGAGACGGAGCAGACCCGCGCCGAGGTCGCGATCGAGCTCGACCAGAAGCGTGCCGAGCTCGCCAAGGAGACCGAGCAGGCCCGCATCGACCTCGCCAAGCAGACCGAGCAGGCTCGCCTCGACCTCGAGCGCGAGACGGCCGAGGCCCGCGCCGCGCTCGACGCCGAGATCGAGGAGCGCCGCGCCGTGCTCGAGCACGAGCTCGAGCAGGCGCGCACCGACCTCGACCGCGAGCTCGAGTCCGAGCGCGCCAAGCTCGCGCAGGAGCGGGATCAGGTCGCTGTAGACCTCGAGCGCGAGTCCGAGACCGCCCGCCTCAAGCTCCAGCACGAACTCGACCGCATGCGCGCGAAGCACGCGGCCGAGCTGGAGCAGATGCGCGCCGACCTCGCGCTCGAGCAGGAGCAGGCCCGCGCCGACTTCGAGGCCGAGGCCGAGCAGGCCCGCATCGACCTCGACAACCAGCTGACGTCGATGAAGAAGAAGACCACGCACGAGGTCGACCGGATGCGCCGCGAGATCGAGCGCGCACGCATGGACCTCGAGGCCGAGCTCGCCACCAAGCGCGACGAGGCCGAGCAGGAGCTGCTCGCCGCCCAGCAGGAGGCCGCGGACCAGACGAAGAAGTTCCTCGAGGACGCCAACGCCGAACTCGCCGAGGCGGTCGCCCGGACGAACGACGCGCGTGCCGAGGCCGATCGACTCGAGACCGAGGCGCGCACCGACATCGCCGACGCCCGCGACCGGGCCGACGAGGAGGCACGCGAGCGGGTCGCCGCGGCGCACTCGCAGGCGCGCAAGCTCATCGCCGACGCCGAGGAGCGCACGCGCGCCCTCGTGGCGGACGCAGAGGACCGCCTCGCCCAGATTAGGATCGAGCGAGACGCCGTCGCCGGCTACTTCGAGAGCCTGCGCGGCGTGCTGACCCAGGCGGAGCAGGTGGCGAACAAGTAACGCGAGACGAGGGAGCGCGCGGATTGAAGATCCAGAACGCGTTCCGCATCGCGCTCGTCGGCACGCTCGGCGTGGGCACGGGACTCGTCATCCTGTCCGCCGTGTCGAGCCTGTCGACGATCCTCACCTACATCGGAGCAGCGCTGTTCCTGGCCCTCGGCCTCGAACCCGCCGTGAGCGGGCTCGAGCGCCGGGGGCTTCCGCGTTGGGGCGCCATCCTGCTGGTCATCGCAGGGGTCGCCGCGGTCGTCGCCGCGCTGCTCATCGCGGTGATCCCGATCATCGTCGACCAGGTCGCCGAGCTCATCTCGCAGATCCCGGGGATCATCGCGCAGATCAACCGCGTCGACTGGATCGCCTGGCTGCAGGAGCAGTTCCCGCTGCTCCGGATCGAGGAGATCAGCGAGCAGGCGGGCGCGGCGCTCACCGACTTCTTCACCAACCCGAACCGCCTGAGCGAGCTGCTCGGCGGCGTGTGGGCGGTCGCCATCGCCATCGGCGGCGGCGTGTTCGCCGTCATCGTCGTCGCGGTCCTCACCATCTACTTCACCGCGTCGCTCGACACGATGAAGCGCGCGACGTACCAGCTCATCCCCGCCTCGCGTCGGGCACGTTTCGCCGACCTGACCGAGCAGATCACGCAGTCGGTCGGCCGTTACGTGATCGGCCAGGTCTCGCTCGCGGCCGTCAACGGCTTCCTGAGCTTCGCGTTCCTCTCGATCATCCAGGCGCCGTTCCCGGCGGTGCTCGCGTTCATCGCCTTCCTGTTCTCGCTCGTGCCGCTGGTGGGCACGCTGACGGGCTCTGTGATCATCGTCCTCATCTGCCTCATCCCGGGGCTCGGATCGCCGCTCACGGCGCTCGTGGCGGCCGTGTACTACCTGATCTACATGCAGGTCGAGGCGTACGTGCTCGCGCCGCGCATCATGAGCCGCGCCGTCAAGGTGCCCGGGGCGCTCGTGGTCGTGGCGGCGCTCGCAGGCGGCGCGCTGCTCGGCATCCTCGGAGCACTCGTCGCGATCCCGATCGCCGCGGCGATCCTGCTGATCATCAAGCAGGTCGTCATCCCGCGCCAGAACGAGCGCTGAGCCCGGCCGCGGTGACCCTGCGTCGGGTCGGTGCGCGGACGCGCCGCCCCGCCGTCACCCGACACGCCGACGCTGCCGGGTCAGGCCTCCGGAATCGAGACGGATGCCGCGGGCCACTCGGTCGCGAGCGGGAGCGCGCCGGGGTTCACCGCCCGAACGATCTCGTCGAGCACGCGGCGCGTCTGGGACTCCCCCACCCACAGGTGCTTGCCGCCCTCGACGTCGATGCGCGTGAGGTTCGGCAGCCCCGCGAACCGCTCGGCCGCCTCGGCGGGCTTCAGGAAGTCGTCGTGCTCCGGGATCAATGCGACCATCGGGACCGGCGCCGATCGCCACCGCGCGAGCTCCTCGTCGCTCGTGCGATGCAGGGGCGGCGAGAGCAGGACTGCGCCGGCGATCCCGTGCTCGAGCCCGTACTTCAGCGCGAGCTCGGTGCCGAAGGACCACCCGACGAGCCACGGGTCCGGCAGTCCGCGCTCGGCGACGAACCGCATCGCCGCGGCGACATCCGCTCGTTCGCTGACGCCGTGCCCGAACTCGCCCTCGCTCGTGCCGCGGTCGGAGCTCGTGCCGCGGGTGTTGAAGCGGAGCACCGCGAGGTCGGCGAGCGCGGGCAGCCGTGCGGCGGCCTTGCGCAAGATGTGCGAATCCATGAAGCCGCCGGCGGTGGGCAGCGGGTGCAGCGTCACGAGCGTCGCCACGGGCGCTCGCTCGAGCGGCGTCGCGAGCTCGCCGACGAGGCGGAGGCCGTCGTCGGTGCGCAGCTCGATCTCCTCGCGGCGCGCGGGCAGCAGGACGCCGGCGCGGATCTCGGTCGTCTCGGTCACGGTCTCGTCGGTCACGTCGGTCCGATCCTCCAGCAGTGGGTGTGCCAGTGCCGGCGCGAGGCGAGGTCGGCGGCGTCGCCCAGGACGCCGTCGGCACGCCAGGTCACGAGGTGCGCGACACCGGGCTCGATCTCGAGTCCGCAGCCCGGGCAGAGGTAGGCCTTCACGGCCTGCGCCTCGGACACGGGCTGCACGTTCCATTCGCGGCCCGCCCTGACCTCGGTCCGGCGCCAGCCGGCCGTCATGCGGGCGACGTCGAGCTCCGGGTGGGGCTCGCGCGCCTTCGCGGCGCGACCACGGGAGCGGTTCGAGCGGGCCATCGGTCCAGTCTACGGTCGGGGCGGGATCCGATCCGGCGGCGCCGGATCAGTACCAGCCGACGCTCTGCGAGTGCGCCCAAGCGCCGCAGGGCGTGCCGTACCGGGCCTGGATGTAGCCGAGGCCCCATTCGATCTGCGTGGCCGCGTTGGTCTCCCAGTCGGCGCCGGCCGTGGCCATCTTGGACCCCGGAAGCGCCTGCGGGATGCCGTAGGCGCCGCTCGAGGCGTTGTACGCGTTCACCCGCCAGCCCGACTCCTTGTTCCACAGGGCGACGAGGCAGTCGAACTCCGTCGTCGGCCAGCCCCGTGCGGCGACGGCCTGCGCGCCGTACGCCTGCGCGCTGCCCGGGTCGGGGACGACCGCGGGCGGGGCCCATCCGGCCGCGGCGGCGGCTTCGGGCTCGGGTTCGTCGGGCTTCGCCTCGACGACGTAGCCCTCGGACGCCACGGCGAGCGACGAGTATCCCTCGTCGAGCTCGACCTCCTGCGCGGCCTCCCCGCCGAAGCGGTCGACGGGGACGTAGGTCGAGGTCGCCGTGGCACCCGAGTACGGGTCGACGACGTTGACGAGCAGGAAGCTCACGGATGCCGCGAACGCGAACACCACCGTCGCGGCCTGCTTCACGGGGCCGGTCACGCTCCGACGCTCGGCCGCTCGAGGCGTCGATGAGTTCGACGCCGTGGCCGGGCGCGAGAGCCCGGGCCGGGCCGGACCGGGCGCCGGACGCTGCAGCGACGCTCCCGGCTGCGGGGCCGGCCGCACGGGCCGTGTCGCCGCCCGATCGAGCATCGGCCGATCCACTCGACCCGGCGTCTCGACGGGACGCCTCGACCGAGCCTCGGCCGCGGCGTCGTCGCGCGCCCAGCGCTCGCGGACGGCATCCATCGGCATCTCGTCGTACTCACCCGAATGCCTGCCCACGATTGACCGAGTGTATCGGAGGGAGTCCCCTCTGGCGAACCCCTGCTCGCTCACCGGACCGCGAGCATGACGTCGACCACGGCGTCGAGGACCAGGTCGACCTGCGCCTCGCGATACCCGCCCCGCTGCGCGGAGAACACGACGGCGCGCACGTCGTCGATCGCGATGGGCCAGCCGTCGCGGAAGTACCGGGTCAGGCGGTCGGCGAACGCGTCGACCTCGTGCACGTCGTAGCCGACGGCGAGCCAGCTCACGCGATCGAATCGGGCGCCCTCCGGGCGGGCGAGGCGGTTCGCGACGACCTGGGCGGTCGTGCGGGCCTCGGCGAGCCACGCCTCGTCGCCGTGCAGGCGGGAGGCGATCTGGCGCTCCCGGAACGCGAACGCGTCCTCGAGTCGCTCCATCGCGGCGTCGACGTGCGACGTCGAGTACCCCCCCTTCTGCATCGAGAACGCGGTCAGGCGGATGCGCTCGGCGTCGAGGCTCTCGTCGTCGGGTGCGGCTCGGCCGTCGTATGCGCGACGAGCGCGCTGGAGGAAGTCCTCGACCTCGGCGGTCTTGTAGCCCAGCTGGTTCCTGCGGGCCCGGGGGAACGTGGCATCCACCGCACCAGTATCGCGCACGCCCGTCGGTTCCTCGCGCACGCTCATCCGAAGAGCTGGAACGCGGCGAACGCGACGGCGGCAGACGGCAGGATCGAGTCGAGTCGGTCGAGGAACCCGCCGTGGCCCGGGAGCCAGGAGCTCATGTCCTTGATCCCGAGGTCGCGCTTGATCAGCGACTCGGCGAGGTCGCCGAGGGTCGCCGACAGGAAGATGGCCCCGCCGAAGACGAGCCCGAACCACCACGGCTGCCCCAGCATGAACAGGCCGAGCAGCACACCCGCGATGAGGCTCGCGAGCGCGCCGCCGGCGAACCCCTCCCAGGTCTTCTTCGGGCTGATCACCGGCGCCATCGGATGCCGGCCGAAGGCGAGCCCCGACGCGTAGGCACCGGTGTCCGCGGCGACGGCCGTGATGATGAACGCCAGCGTCCACCACTGGCCCCCGTCGGCGGCGGTGAGCACCACGGCGAATGTGGCGAGGAAGGTCACGTAGCCCTGCACGAAGAGGGCGGCGCCGACGTCGCGGGCGAGGCCCGACGTCTCGGAGCGCACGGTCGACGACATCTGCTCCGCGAGTCTCCAGACGACGACGAGCAGCATGCCGCCGAGGACGGCGACGAGCTGTCCGGCCGGCCCGAAGTAGTACGCGACCGGAACGGCGACGATCGCGGCCGCGACGGTCGGGATGCGCGGCACCTTGTATCCGCCGTGCTTCAGCGCCGTCGCCAGTTCGGAGCTGGAGAACCCGGCCAGGACGACCGCGAACACCATGAAGAGTTCCTTGAACACCAGCAGGCTGAGCAGCAGGGTGCCGCCGAAGGCCAGGCCGATCAGGGTGGCGAGGAGGAGGTTGCGGCCCGTGCGGGCGTTGATCCGCTCCTGCGCCTCGTCGAACTGCGCGCGTGAGGCCTCGAACTGCCGTTCGAGGTCCACCCGCCGCGCATGCATCTGCGCGCGGAGCTCATCGCGCGTCGAATGCCTCTGGTCTTCGGCGTCCGACCCTTCCCCGTCCGGGGCGCCCGTCATCGTGTCGCCTCAGACCTCGAGAAGTTCGGCTTCCTTGCGCTTCAACGCCTCGTCGATCTGGTCGACGTGGGACTTGGTGACGTGCTCGAGCTCCTTCTCGCCGCGTGCCACCTCGTCATCGCCGACCTCGCCCTTGAGCGCGTCGAGGTCGTCCTTCGCCTTGCGACGGATGTTGCGGACCGAGACGCGCGCGTCCTCGGCCTTGGCGCGGACGATCTTCACGAACTCCTTGCGACGCTCCTCGGTGAGCTCGGGAAGCGTGACGCGGATGATGTTGCCGTCGTTCGACGGGTTCGCGCCGAGGTTCGGCGTGTCGCGGATCGCCTGCTCGATGTCCTTCATCGCGCCCTTGTCGTAGGGCGTGACGACGAGCGTGCGCGCCTCGGGGTTCGCGAGCGACGCGAGCTGCGCGAGCGGGGTCGGCGTGCCGTAGTAGCTCACCATGATCTTCTGGAAGAGCTGCGGGTTGGCGCGGCCGGTGCGAACCGAGGCGAACTCGTCCTTGGCGACCTCCACGGCCTTCTGCATGCGTGCACTTGCTTCGGACAGTACATCCGCGATCACGGGGACTCCTTCTCTCGGGCTCGGGACAGTCTATCGATCGGCGGTCGGCTCGCCGTTGCTGACGATCGTGCCGAGTCGCTCGCCGAGGATCGCCTTCGTCACGTTGCCGGCGGGCTCCATGCCGAAGACCTGCATGGGCATGCCGTTGTCCATGCAGAGGCTGAAGGCGGTCGAGTCGACCACCTTGAGGCCGCGCTGCAGCGCCTCCTGGTAGCTGATGCGGTCGATCTTGTGCGCGTCGGGGTTGGTCCGCGGGTCGTCGGAGTAGACGCCGTCGACGCCGTTCTTGGCGACCAGGACCACGTCGGCGCCGATCTCGAGCGCACGCTGCGCGGCGACGGTGTCGGTCGAGAAGTAGGGCAGCCCCGCACCGGCGCCGAAGATGACCACGCGGCCCTTCTCGAGGTGTCGCTCGGCACGCCGCGGAATGTAGGGCTCCGCCACCTGCGTCATCGAGATCGCGGACTGCACGCGCGTCTCGGCGCCGGCCTGCTCGAGGAAGTCCTGGAGGGCGAGCGAGTTCATCACGGTGCCGAGCATGCCCATGTAGTCCGCCCGGCCGCGGTCCATGCCGCGCTGGCTGAGCTCCGCGCCGCGGAAGAAGTTGCCGCCGCCGACGACGATCGCGACCTCGACCGTGCGGGCCGCGTCGGCGATCTCACGGGCCAGCGAGCTGACCACGTCGGGATTGACCCCGAGTGCGCCGCCGCCGAACGCCTCGCCCGACAGCTTGAGCATCACCCTGCGCGTGTGTTCCGTCATCCCCGACCGATCCTTCCCCTCTGCGACTCAAAACTAGTGGTTCCCGGCCCGCGCCGCAGTGCAGGCGGGACCGCGCCGTGCCCGAGGCGCGCCCGCGGCATCCGGACACAGCAAAGGAGCCCGGACCGCATGATGCGATCCGGACTCCCCTGGCACGTGTTACGCGCCGACCTTGAAGCGAGCGAAGTCGCTCACCGTCAGACCGGCGTCCTGCACGACCTTGCCGACGGACAGCTTGTTGTCCTTGGCGTAGTCCTGCTCGAGCAGCGCGACCTGCTTGAAGAACGCGCCGAGGCGACCCTCGACGATCTTCGGGAGGGCGGCCTCGGGCTTGCCCTCCTCGCGGGTGATCTGCTCGACGAGCGCACGCTCCTTCTCGACGGCCTCCGCCGGGACGTCCTCGCGTGTGAGGTACTCCGGCGCGGCGAACGAGATGTGCTGCGCGATCGAGCGCGCGGTCTCCGCGTCGTCGCCCGCGTAGCCGAGGACCACGCCGACCTGCGGGGGCAGGTCCTTCGAGGTCTTGTGCAGGTAGATCGAGAAGTGCTCGCCCTTCACGAGGCGGACCCGACGCAGCTCGACCTTCTCGCCGAGGATCGCGGCCTCGCCGTCGATGAGCTCGGCGACGGTCCCGCCCTCGGCCGGCGCGGCCAGGGCGGCCTCGACGGTCTCGGCGCGGGATGCCGCGACGGCCGCGAGCACGCGGTCGGCGAGGCCGACGAACTTCTCGCCCTTGGCGACGAAGTCGGTCTCGCAGGCGAGCTCGATGAGGGTCGCGGTGCCGTCGCCGTTCTCGGCGGCGGCGACGAGGCCCTCTGAGGTCGAGCGGTCGGCGCGCTTGGCGTTGCCCTTGGCGCCCTTCAGGCGAAGGATCTCCGTCGCCTTCTCGATGTCGCCGTCGGCCTCGACGAGCGCGTTCTTGGTGTCGGTCATGCCGGTTCCGAGCTGCTCGCGGAGCGCCTTGATGTCGGCGATGCTGACGTTGGCCATGTGGAATGGACTCCCTGTCGTTTCGGAGTGGATGAAGGGGTGGCGACTACTCGGCGGCCGACTCGGCCGGAGCCTCGGCCGGCTCGGCCGACTCCTCGGCCGGAACCTCGGCCTGGACCTCGGCGGCCTCCGCCTTCGCCTCGGCGACGGTCTCCGCGACCTTCTCGGTCTCGGCGGAGGCCTGCTCGGGGGTGGTCTCGGCGCCGGCCTGGAGGAGCTCCTGCTCCCACTCGGCGAGCGGCTCGGCCTCTTCGCCCTCTTCCGGCTTCTGGTGGCGCTGGATGAGGCCCTCGGCGGCGGCGTCGGCGATGATGCGGGTGAGCAGGCTCACCGAGCGGATCGCGTCGTCGTTGCCCGGGATCGGGTACTGGACCTCGTCGGGGTCGCAGTTGGTGTCGAGGATGCCGATGACGGGGATGCCGAGCTTCTTGGCCTCGTCGATCGCGAGGTGCTCCTTCTTGGTGTCCACGACCCAGAGCGCCGACGGCGTCTTCGAGAGGTTGCGGATGCCGCCGAGCGACTTGTGCAGCTTGTCGAGCTCGCGCTTCTTGAGGAGCAGCTCCTTCTTGGTGAAGCCCGAGGTGGTGCCCTCGAAGTCGAGCTCCTCGAGCTCCTTCATCCGCGCGAGGCGCTTGGAGACCGTCGCGAAGTTGGTGAGGAGGCCGCCGAGCCAGCGCTGGTTGACGTAGGGCTGGCCCACGCGGGTGGCCTGCTCGGCGATCGACTCCTGCGCCTGCTTCTTGGTGCCGACGAAGAGGATGGTGCCGCCGTGGGCGACCGTCTCCTTGACGAAGTCGTAGGCCTTGTCGATGTAGGCGAGCGACTGCTGGAGGTCGATGATGTAGATGCCGGAACGCTCGGTGAAGATGAAGCGCTTCATCTTCGGGTTCCAACGGCGGGTCTGGTGCCCGAAGTGCACGCCGCTGTCCAGCAGCTGGCGGATGGTGACGACGGCCATGGCCGTTCTCCTTCTGTTCTCAGTTGATGCCCCGGCCGGCGGCCGGAAGCCCTGGTGCCCGGCACGGCTCCGCCGGCCCGCGCCGGGAAGGGCACGAGCGGGACTGAGTGGAGTCGGTGGCCGAATGGGCACGCGTAGTCGCCCCGACAGGCGGGACGCTCCGGACATGCTATCACGGCGCCGCCCGGCGACCCCTCCTCCCCAACCGCGGCGGGCGCTCCGCTCCGGGCGGTCCCGCGGGCCGACGGCGGGCGGATGTCGCGATCCGCGATCCTCGTCGCATGCACCCGTCTCCCCTGCCCGGACGGGCCGTCGCGGTGGCCGCCGCCGGCCTGCTCGCCTCGTTCCTCGTGATCCTCGGCCCCTCCGCGACGGCCTCGGCCTCGCCGTCGCCCCGCCCGGCGGCCTCTGCTGCGCCCGCCTCGACCCGCACGTCGGGCTCCGACGACGACCCGTCCGTCATGCGCTGGACCTGGCCGGTCGGCCCGCCCGCCGTGCTCGTGGCGCCGTTCCGCGCTCCGCCGACGCCGTACGCCGCCGGGCATCGCGGCATCGACCTCGCTGCGACGCCCGGCGGGACGGTGGTCGCCGCCGACGACGGGGTCGTGTCCTTCGCGGGTCCGGTCGCGGGACGCGGCGTGCTCTCGATCGACCACGGCCGAGGCGTCGTGAGTTCCATCGAGCCGGTCGCGGCCGCCGTCGCGGCCGGCGACGCCGTGCGGGCCGGCCAGACGGTCGCGACGGTCGATGCCGGCGGTCACTGCCACGACGACTGCGTGCACTTCGGCGTACGCATCCACGGCGAGTACGTGTCCCCGCTCCTCATGTTCGGCGGCGTGCCGCGAGCGGTCCTGCTGCCGATGGGGCGGTGACGGAGCGCCGGATCGAGCCGCGCGGTCGCGCGAGACGCCGGGCGGTCCGCCGGCCGGGGTCCGTCCACGACGGGACGCGGCTCAGGCGCGCGGGTGCGCGGTGCGATAACTCTGCTTGAGCCGCTCGGCCGAGACGTGCGTGTAGATCTGCGTCGTGCCGAGGCTCGCGTGCCCGAGGAACTCCTGCACGGCGCGGAGGTCGGCCCCGCCGTCGAGCAGGTGCGTCGCCGCGCTGTGCCGGAAGGCGTGCGGGCCCGCGGGGCCCGACCCCGGCAGGTCCGCGAGGAGGCCCGCGACGAGGCGGTGCACGCTCCGGACGCCGAGCCTCGCGCCGCGGACGCCGACGAACACCGCGTGCGCGGCGTCCGCGTGCGCTGCACCCGTCGACGCCGCCGCGCCGCGCGCATCCGACGTGGCGGCGGCCGCGAGCAGCGCCGTCCGAGCCGACCCGAGGTAGCGCTCGAGCGCCGCCGCCGCAGGCGCGCCGTACGGCACGACGCGTTGCTTCGACCCCTTCCCCGTGACGCGGACCGTCCGGTTGCCGCGGTCGATGTCGTCGACGCCGAGTCCCACGAGCTCGGACACGCGCAGCCCGCACGCGTACAGCAGCTCGATCAGCGCGAGGTCGCGCACCGCGACCGGGTCGCCCTCGGCGGCCCTGATCTGGAGCGCGTCGAGCAGCGTCGCGACGGCCGGTGCGGCGACGACGCGGGGAAGCGTGCGCTTCGCACGCGGCGCGCGCAGCCGTGCGGCGGGATCCGCCGGCAGCGCGCCGGTGCGCTCGAGCCAGGCGCAGAGCCCCCTGGCGGACGCCGCGCGTCGCGCCACGGTCGCCCGCGCGAGGCCGCGCTCCGTCGCCTCCCACAGCCAGTCGCGGAGCAGGTGCAGGTCGATCCCGTCGGCGCCGGTCACGGCTCGCGTCTCCGCGAACCGGATCAGGTCGGTCAGGTCGGACCCGTAGGCGGCCGCGGTGTGCTCCGAGTAGCCCCGCTCGAGGCGCACGTGCTCGAGGTAGCCGTCGACCGCGGCGTGCAGTGCGATCGGCCGGGCGGAATCGCGGTCGAGCGGCTCGGGTCGGACGGATGGAGCCGGATCAGCCATCCGTCACCCACTCGCGCTTGCGCGAGAACCGGTCGAGTCGTCCCTCCTCGTCGAGCGCCTCGACCTCGGCGAGGAACTGCTCGCCGAAGCTCGTGATCTCGCCGAACGACCCGACGGGGACGACGGAGGTGACGACGGCGTCGTCGAAGCAGTGCACGAGGGAGAACGACCTGCCGCCGTCGATGCCGACGAGGTGACGGGCGGGCGCCGAGAGGTCCATCGTGTAGGCGAGGGAGCCCGCCACCGAGACGGGGATCCCTGCGAAGGTCCCCTGGGTCGGGTAGTGCAGGTGGCCGCCGAGGATGGCGCGCACGTCGCGGTCGCGGACCACTTCGGCGAACTCGTCCTGCCGTCGGAGTTCGAGCACGTCCATCAGGGCGAGAGGGGTGGCGATCGGCGCGTGGTGCAGGGCGACGATCGTCCCGTTCGGCGCCGGCTCCGCCAGCACCACGTCGAGCCAGTCGAGCGTCTCGGCCTCCAGGATGCCGTGGTGGTAGCCCGGCACGCTCGAGTCGACCGTGACGATGCGGAGCCCGTCGAGGTCGATCACCTGGTTCACGGGACCGTCGTCGCCGCGGTCGTCGCCGAGCAGCACCCGCCGGAACGGCTCGCGCTCGTCGTGGTTGCCCATCACCCAGACGATGCGCGCGCCAGTGATGTCGGCGACCGGGTCGAGCACGGCCCGGACCCGCCGGTACGCGTCCTCCTCCCCCAGGTCGGCGACGTCTCCCGTGACGAGGATCGCATCGAGCCCGCCCGTCATCCGCGAGAGCTGTTCCGCGGCGCGGTGGAGGTTCGAGACCGTGTCGGCACGCCCGCCGAGCGGCGCACCGCCGTCGAGGAGGTGCGTGTCGCTGAGATGCGCGATCACGTGCCGCGCCGCGGGGTACCTGCCCAGCCGAGGATGATCCATGTCTACCTCCGCCGCCAGCCTAGGACCACGACCCGCACCCTGCCGAGTGCCTCATTCGGGGCGTCGTCGAACCCACCCGTCCCCGGATCGCGCGGCGAGGCCCGTGGCATCCAACGCGCCGAGCGCGCCCAGCACGTCGCCCGCGGTCATCCCGGTGGCCGGTACCAGCTCGCGAACGGTGCGCGCACGACGGATGCCGAGCACGTCCAGCACCCGGTGCTCCTCCGGCGTCAGGACCTCCAGCGTGCGCGTCGCGGCCCCGGGACGGGACCGAGCGTCGTCGTCACCGTCCTCCTCTGCACCGAACGCGACGAGTTCCGCCATCTGCGCGGCGTCCGTCACGCAGACCGCGTCGAACTCCCGAAGCAGGCGATGGCAGCCCGCCGACGACGGGCTCGTCACCGGCCCGGGTACGGCGCCGAGGGGACGTCCGAGTGCCGCCGCGTGGCCCGCGGTGTTGAGCGAGCCGGACCGCACGCCCGCCTCGAGCACGACGGTCGCCGCCGCGGCGGCGGCGATCAGCCGATTGCGCTGGAGGAACCTCCAGCGCGTCGGCGCAGCGCCGCACGCCAGTTCGGAGACGACTGCCCCCGTCGTTGCGATCCGTCCGAGGAGCGCCTCGTGCCCGGCGGGGTAGAAGCGGTCCACGCCGCCGGCGAGGAATGCGATGGTCGTGCCGTTCGCCGCGAGCGCGGAGCGATGCGCGGTGCCATCGATCCCGTACGCGCCGCCGGATACGATCGCGAACCCCCGGTCCACGAGTCCTGCGGACGCCTCGACGGCGACGTGCTCCCCGTAGCCCGACGCCGCCCGTGCGCCGACGAGCGCCATCGACGGCGTCTCGGCGAGCGCCGACGACCGGCCGCGCACCCAGAGGGCGAGCGGAGCATGCACGCCGAGATCGTCGACCCCGCCGGGCCAGTCGGCATCGCCCGGCAGGAGGAGGCGGGCGCGCACGCGTGCGGCCTGCGCGATCGAGCGCACGAACGCGTCCCGGTCCAGACGCGGACGCCAGCGCGCGATGCCCGCCGCGAGCTCGCGAGTGCTCGGCGGATCCGACCGGCCGGACGCGTCGGCGGTCCGGTCGGCGAACTCGCGGGCCGGCCATCCGCTGAGCAGCCCGGTCGCCACGGAACGGACCCCGAGCGACCCGACGAGCCGCCCGAGCACGCCGTCACCGGGTTCGGACACGAAGCCGAGCAGGATCGACGCCACGACATCGGTCGGCTCGACCGCGCCCGCCCCGGCGCGGGACCCTGCCGCCCGGATCGCGCCGAGCTCGCCCGCCGTCTGCTGCGCGAGGTCCTCGAACAGGTTGCGGCTCATGCGGGCACTCCGCCTCGCATCATGAGCGCGCGTCCGACGTGCTGGTGGTCGGGGCGCTCCGCACCCTCGAGGTCGGCGATGGTCCACGCGACCTTGAGCACGCGGTCGTAGCCGCGCATCGTGACGCCGCCGCGCTCGAGCGAGAGGTCGAGGGCACGGGTCGCCTTCGACCCGGGATGCAGCCCGCCCGCTCCCCGCAGCCACGGGCCCGGCATCTCGGCGTTCGTGCGCCACGGCGTGCCCGACAGTCGCTCGGCCGCCGCCGCGCGGGCGCTGATCACCCGCTCGCGGGCCGCACGCGAGGTGAGCGTCGGCGCCGCGCCGGGCTCGAGTGCCCGGTCCCGCTCGATGGCCAGGCGCGAGGGCGTCACCCGGTTCACCCACAGCCGAAGGTCGACGCGGTCCAGCAGCGGTCCCGAGATCCTCGCGAAGTAGCGTCGCTTGGCCGCGGGCGGGCAGGCGCACGCCTCCTCCGGCGAATCCCCGCCGCCGCACGGGCACGGGTTCGCCGCGAGGACGAGTTGGAATCGGGCGGGAAAGGTCGCGACCGAGTTCGCCCGGTGGATGCTGATCCGCCCGGACTCGATCGGCTGTCGCAGCGCATCGAGCACGTTGGCGGGGAACTCGGGTGCCTCATCGAGGAAGAGCACGCCGTGCGACGCCCGCGCCGCGGCGCCCGGGCGGATGACGCGGCTGCCGCCGCCGACCATGGCGGCGGCGCTCGCGGTGTGATGCGGCGCCTCGAACGGCGGTCGCACCGACAGGGTCTCGCCGATGGGGTGGCCGGCGAGCGAGCGGAGGCACGCGACCTCGAGCGCCGCGTCGGGTTCGAGGTCGGGCAGGATCCCCGGCAGCCGTGAGGCGAGCATCGTCTTGCCCGCGCCCGGCGGACCGGCGAGCAGCAGGTGGTGACCGCCTGCCGCGGCGACGAGGAGCGCCTGGATCGCCTCCTCACCGCCGAGGACGTCGGCGAGATCGCCGTCGGGCACGAACGGCGGCGAGGGCGTCGCATCGCTCGTCTCGGTCACGGACGCCGCGTCGCCGAGGCGGTGCGGAGCCGGTCCCGGATCTCCCCCGTGCCGTTCGACGGCCTCGCGGAGCGTGGCCACGGCGACGATCTCGGCACCGGGTACGAGCCGGGCCTCGGCGGCGTTCGCGACGGGCACCATGATGCGCTCGTGCCCGGCACGCACGGCCGCGAGGACCGCGGGCAGGATGCCGTGCGTCGGACGGAGGCGCCCGTCGAGCCCGAGCTCTCCGAGGTGCACGAACCGCCCGACCGACTCCGCGTCGACGCTGCCAGCTGCGGCGAGGCAGGCGAGGGCGATCGCCAGGTCGAATGCGGAACCGTGCTTGGGCAGTGAGGCCGGCGACAGGTTCACCGTGAGCCGTCGCGACGGCAGCGCGCAGCCGGCGTTCGTGGCCGCGGACCGCACCCGCTCGCGTGCCTCCCCGAGCGCCGCGTCGGGCAGCCCGATGATGACGAAGGCGGGCAGTTGGCTGGAGAGATCGGCCTCGACCTCCACGATCGAGCCGGCGAGTCCGACGAGCGCGACGGCGCGCGTGCGTGCGACCGGCATCAGCCGATCCCCTCGAGGTGCTCGACGATCGCCGGCGAGGCCGAGGGTGCGTGCACGGCCACGGCGTCGATGCGGATCCGCGCCGACGGTGCGTCGTGCGCCTCGCACCACGCGAGCGCGAGCCGGCGCAGACGCGCGAGCTTGACCGCGGTGATCGCCTCGAACGGGTGCCCGAACGACGGTCCGGTGCGGGTCTTCACCTCGACGAAGACCGTGGCGTCGCCGTCGCGCAGCACGAGGTCGAGTTCGCCCTGCGGGCAGCGCCAGTTGCGGTCGAGCACGCGCATGCCGCGCGCCTCGAGATGCTCGGCCGCGACCTGTTCGCCGCGTCGTCCGAGTTCGATGTTGTGGGCCATGGCCCCAGACTCGCGACCGCCGAGTGCGACCGTGCGCGCCCGGCCCCAGTCCGGGACGGAACACCGACGGAACGCCGAGGTGGAGGACGGGTGGTGCCGCGCCTACTCCTCGAGTGCGAGGTCCTTGGGCAGCTCGAACTCGCGGGTCGCGAGCTCCTCCACGTTGACGTCCTTGAACGTCAGCACGCGCACCGACTTCACGAACCGGTCGGCGCGGTAGACGTCCCACACCCAGACGTCCTTCATCGAGAGTTCGAAGTAGAAGTCGTGCTCCGTGTCGCGGCGCACCAGTTCCACCTCGTTCGCGAGGTAGAACCGTCGCTCGGTCTCGACCACGTACTTGAACTGGGAGACGATGTCGCGGTACTCGCGGTACAGCGCGAGCTCCACTTCACGGTCGTAGTCGTCGAACTCGTCCTCATCCATCGTGGTTCATCCTACTTCGAGGTCGAACAGCGACGGCGCCGGTTCGGTCGACCGATCGTGCAGCCAGGTGTGCCGGTGCAGCTCGCTCGGCCCGTGCTCCGCGATCGCGGCGAAGTGCGCGGCGCTCGAGTACCCCTTGTTCTCGTGCCAGTGGTAGAGCGGCGTCTCATCGTGCGCGCGGCGCATGCCCCGGTCGCGGTGGACCTTGGCGATGACGGATGCCGCGGACACCGACGCGCAGTCGCGATCGGCCTTGATCCGCGTGATGACCTGCGCCCGGTGCTCGATCGACTGGCTCAGCCAGTCGTAGTTGCCGTCGAGGACCAGCGGAGCGCCCGCGACGAGCCCGCGGTCGACGGCGAGTGCGGCGAACGCACGTGCACCCGCGAGGCCGAGGCAGGCCATGATCCCGAGCCGGTCGATCTCGTCCGCGCTCGCCTCCCCGACCGCGGAGGCGAGCACCCAGCCCGCGGCGCGCGGCGCCAGCAACTCGCGCTTCGGTTCGGGCAGGAGCTTGGAGTCGCGAAGGCCCGCCGGCATCCGCTTCACCGTCGAGTCGATGACGACGATGCCGACGGTGACCGGACCGGCGAGCGCGCCACGACCGACCTCGTCGCACGCGAGGACGACGGGCGCTCCCCCGGCGAGCAGGTCGCGCTCGACCTTCATCGTCGGCACTCCTGCCGGGCTCACCTCAGCCGGTCCCCTCGTCGACGCCCGCGAACACCTCGGGATAGTTGTCGAGCCAGGCCCAGTTCGAGATCGGCCAGCTGACGATGACGGCGCGGCCGACGACGTTCTCGATCGGCACGAAGCCCTCGAGCGGCGTGCCGGTGTTGTAGCGCGAGTCCTTGGAGTTGTAGCGGTTGTCGCCCATGACCCAGAGCGAGTCGTCGGGCACCGTCGTGTCGAAATCGTCGCGCGAGACCTTCGTCTCGCCGGGCGGCAGGGCCACGTACGGTTCGTCGAGCGGTACGCCGTTCACGGTCATCTGGCCGAGCGCGTTGCAGCAGACGACGTGATCGCCGGGCAGGCCGACCACGCGCTTGACGAGGTGGTCGTTCGAGTCGGGCGCCGACAGGCCCACGAACGCGAAGAAGCCGTCGATCACCGCCACGAGCGGCGGCCGCGCCTCCTCGGAGCGTGCGGGGAGCCATCCGCCGGGGTCCTTGAACACGACGACGTCGCCGTGCTCGATGGGCGTGACCTCGGGGACGAGCTGGTTGACGATGATGCGGTCGTCCTGCATCAGCGTCGCCTCCATCGACTGCGACGGGATGAAGAACGACCGGATCAGGAACGTCTTGATGAGGAACGAGACGAGCACGGCGACCAGGAAGATCACCACCAGGTCGCGGATGAACAGCAGTGCGCTCCGGCGTCGTGACGGCGCGCCGGAGGTGGCGCGTTCGTCGCGCTCTGTACGTGTGTCTTCAGTCATGAAACGGCTCGAGCTCCCCGCCCCAGTCTAGGGGTGGGGAGCTCGAGCGGATGACGCGTTCGACCGCGGCTCGCAGCCGATCAGTTCTCGCGCTTCTCCTTGATCTTCGCCTTCTTGCCGCGGAGCTCGCGCAGGTAGTAGAGCTTGGCGCGACGGACGTCACCGCGGGTGACGACCTCGATGTGGTCGATCACCGGCGAGTGGACCGGGAACTTGCGCTCGACGCCCACCTGGAAGCTGATCTTGCGAACGGTGAACGTCTCCCGCACGCCCTCGCCGGAGCGGCCGATGACGACGCCCTGGAAGACCTGGATGCGCGAGCGCGTGCCTTCGATGATGTTGACGTGCACCTTGACGGTGTCGCCGGGGCGGAAGTCCGGGATGTCCGAACGCAGGCTCGCGGCGTCGACGTGGTCGAGGATGTGCATGATGGTTCGCTCTCTGCGCCCGCCACCGGTCGAACGCGGATCTGATTGGAAGAAGAGTTCGGCGCCGTTCGCGCGATCACTCGCGACGTGCGGGCTCCCCGGAGGCAGAGCGGTGCGACGGCACGAACAACCATTCTGCCAGATCGTGCGCCACCGGCCAAAAGCGGTGATGGGATGCCGCGTGGCGGCGCCGCACGCGCGGAACCGGGTCAGCCCCGCCGCTCCTCCCAGCGTCGCTCCTCGCGGATGACGATGACCTCGCCGGCGTCCTCGGCGGACCGGGTCGTGCGCCCGTCGACCCCCTGCGCGGGCGCGCCCTCGGCGACGAGCCGCTCGTACTCGTCCATCGTCGCCCGCACGCGGCGGGCGCCGTCGCGGAGGAGCCGCCAGACCGCGTACCAGAAGGCGGCGATCGCGCCCACCATCGCGAGGATCGCGAACGTGATGCCCGTCGGCCCGTAGAACCCCGCGGCGACGATGAGCAGGTGCCAGGCGCCGAGCACCGCGACATCCGACCAGGCGACGGCCCTGTCGCGCCGGACGTCGGGCCGGGCCGCGACGAGGAGGGCGACGACGCCGAGCGTGATGAAGGCGATCGGCGTCACGAACATGAGGCCGACGACGCCCCATCCGCTCGAGCCGAAGATCGCGTAGCCGATGAGCAGCCAGACCGGCAGCACGATCGCGGCGGCGAACTGCCACCGGTAGAACCCCCGTCGGATGAGCATGCGCCCAGCGTACTTCGGGCGACTGGACGGCGGCCGGGTGTTCACTCAGGGCGGACCCGACAGAATGGTGGGCGGAGAGGATGAGCGTGATCGAACTGAGGACCCCCGCCGAGATCGAGGAGATGCGCCCCGCGGGCCGCTTCGTGGCCAGCGTGCTGGAGGCGACGTCGAAGGCCGCGTCCGTCGGCGTGAACCTGCTGGAGCTCGACGCGCTCGCGCACGAGATGATCCGAAAGGCGGGCGCCGAGAGCTGCTACATCGACTACCACCCGTCGTTCGGCGCCAGTCCGTTCGGCAAGGTCATCTGCACGTCGGTCAACGACGCGGTCCTGCACGGCCTCCCGCACGACTACCGCCTGAAGGACGGCGACCTGCTGAGCCTCGACTTCGCCGCCTCGGTCGACGGATGGGTCGCCGACTCGGCCGTCTCGGTGGTCGTCGGCACGCCGCGCGACGAGGACCTCCGCCTCATCGACACGACGCGCCGCGCACTCGACGCGGGCATCGCCGCGGCGCGGCCCGGCAACCGCATCGGCGACATCTCGCGCGCGATCGCCGACGTCGCCAAGGCCGAGGGCCTGTCGATCAACACCGACTTCGGCGGCCACGGCGTCGGCCGCACGATGCACGGCGACCCGCACATCCCGAACAGCGGCCGTCCCGGCCGCGGCCTCCCCCTGAAGCCGGGGCTCGTCGTCGCGATCGAGCCGTGGTTTTTGCACTCGACCGACCGCATCTTCACGGACCCGGACGGCTGGACGCTGCGGAGCGTCGACGGCTCCCGGGGCGCGCACTCGGAGCACACGGTCGCGATCACCGAGGGCGACCCGATCGTCCTCACGCAGCGCGGCTGAATCGCCTCGCCGCCTCGGCGGTCAGGCGTCGAACTCGACCTGGATCATCCCGCCGACCACCCGCGTGCGGTAGGTGCGGAGCCCCAGCGACGGGTCGGTGAAGCACTCCCCGGTGCCGAGGTCGTAGACCTCCTTGTGCAGCGGCGAGGCGATCGTCGGCCGCTCGCCGCGGGATCCGACGATGCCGCGCGCCATCACGGGGGCGCCCGTGTGCGGGTCGTGGTGATCGACCGCGTACACCTCGTCGCCGTCGACGCGCACGAGCGCGACCATCCGGGCGCCCACGAGGGCGACCTCGCCCCAGCCGGGCTCGAGGTCGGCGACCCCGCACGCGGGGACCCAGTCGGTGGCGAGTTCCATGGTCGACGTCATGTGCGGCTTCCTCTCCTCGGTTCCGATCCCGTCGGGGCCGTTCGGTGCCGACGACGCTACGCGCGCGATGTTTCCCCCGGCGCGCCGACGGTGTTTCGCACGGGTGAAACCCCCCTCACACGTCCCGACGCGCGATGCAAGGTCCCGGAGCACTTGTGTTACGGCCTCGAAACAGGAGCGAAACCGCGCCGCCGTACGCTCGCCGTCAACTCGAGGACCGGAGGAGCCATGAACGACACCGCGAACGCCGCCGCCCCGCGCGACGTGCTCGTCGTCGGCGGCGGGCCCGCCGCGCACCGACTCGCCGACAGCCTGCACGCCCGCGACGGCGGGCGGACGCTCCGCGTCACGGTCGTCGCCGACGAGGTGCACGCACCGTACGACCGGGTCGCGCTGAGCACCCGGCTCGCCGACACCCGTGCGGACCTCACCCTCTCCCCGACGCCGTGGGCGGAAGGGTCGGTCCGCCTGCTCACGGGCGAGCGCGTCGTCGAGGTGGACGCCGCGGCCGGCGTGGCCACGACCGCGAACGGCATCGGGTTGCGGTTCGACGACCTCGTGCTCGCGACCGGCTCGAGCGCGCCCGTGCCGGCCATCCCGGGCAGCGAGCACATCCGCGTGTACCGCACGATCGACGACGTCGACGCCCTCGTCGCGGAGACCCGCGACCTCGCCGAGCGCCTCGGCCGCGCCCCACGCGTCGTCGTCGCGGGGGGCGGGCTGCTCGGGCTCGAGGCGGCGGGCGGCCTCGCCACGCTCGGCGCCCGCGCCGCGATCGTGCACTCCGGCTCCTGGCTGATGTCGGCGCAACTCGACGAGGGTGCCGGGCGCGCCCTCGGGCGCATCATCGCCGGCCAGGGCATCGACCTGCACCTCGGGGTCCGCCCCGCGAAGGTGCTCACCGGCAGCGGCGGCGTCGTGGGGGTGGAGCTCACCGACGACCGCCGCGTCGACGCCGACCTCGTCGTGTTCGCGATCGGGATCACGCCGCGCGACGAGCTGGCTCGGGCGATGGGGCTCGAGCTCGGACCGCGCGGCGGCGTCGCGATCGACACGGCGTGCGCGGCATCCGCCCCGAACGTCTGGGCGATCGGCGAGGTCGCGAGCTTCGAGGGACGCTGCACCGGGCTCGTCGCCCCCGCGAACGCGATGGCGGAGGTCGTCGCCGACCGCCTGCTCGGCGGTGCGGCCGAGTTCACGACCGTCGACGACGCGACGAAGCTGAAGCTCTCGGGCGTCGACGTGGCGAGCTTCGGCGACGCGCTCGCCCGCACCGACCAGGCGCTCGAGATCGTCTACGCCGACCCGGCGCGCGGCCTGTACCAGAAGCTCGTGATGACGGACGACGCCAAGACCCTGCTCGGCGGCGTCTTCGTCGGCGACGCCTCGCCGTACGCGTCGCTGCGGCCGCTCCTCGGCACCGAGCTGTCCGGCGAGCCGGCCGCGTACCTCTCGGCGTCGGGCATGGAGGCGCCCGCGGGCGACGAGCTCCCGGCATCCGCTCTGGTGTGCGCGTGCAACAACGTGGCCGCCGGCACGATCCGCGATGCGGTGAACGGCCCGCACGGCGGGCACGAGGAGGGCTGCGCCGAGCTCGGCCCGCTGAAGGCCTGCACGCGGGCCGGGACCCAGTGCGGATCGTGCGTGCCGCTCGTGAAGAAGCTCCTCGAGGCCGAGCTGGAGAAGTCCGGCAAGACGGTCTCGCGCGCGCTGTGCGAGCACTTCCCGATCTCGCGGCAGGAGATCTTCGAGTCCGTGCGCGTGCTGGAGCTCGCCTCGTTCGAGGAGATCATCGGCCGGCTCGGCACCGGCCGCGGCTGCGACGTGTGCAAGCCCGTGGTCGCGTCGGTGCTCGCCGCGCAGCACGGCTCGTACATCCTCGACGGCGGCCGCGGCGGCCTGCAGGACACCAACGACCGTGCCATGGCGAACATGCAGAAGGACGGCACGTACTCCGTCGTGCCGCGCATCCCCGCCGGTGAGATCACGCCGCGGAAGCTCGCGGTCATCGCGCAGGTCGCCACCGACTTCGGCCTCTACACGAAGATCACGGGCGGCCAGCGCATCGACCTCTTCGGTGCGCGCCTCGACCAGCTTCCGGAGATCTGGAAGCGGCTCATCGACGCCGGCTTCGAGTCGGGACAGGCGTACGGCAAGGCCCTCCGGAACGTGAAGAGCTGCGTCGGCTCGACCTGGTGCCGGTACGGCGTGCAGGACTCGGTCGCGATGGCGATCCGGCTCGAGCTCAGGTACCGCGGCCTCCGGTCGCCGCACAAGCTGAAGTTCGGCGTCTCGGGCTGCGCGCGCGAGTGCGCCGAGGCCCGCGGAAAGGACGTCGGCGTGATCGCCACCGACCAGGGCTGGAACCTCTACGTGGGCGGCAACGGCGGCTTCCAGCCCGCACACGCGCAGCTGCTCGCGAGCGACCTCGACGACGAGACCCTCATCCGCTACATCGACCGCTACATGATGTACTACATCCGCACGGCCGACCGGTTGCAGCGCACGGCTCGCTGGATCGAGGACCTCGACGGCGGGCTCGACCACGTGCGCGACGTCGTCGTGCACGACTCGCTCGGCCTCGCCGACGAGCTCGAGGCGGCGATGGCGAAGCACGTCGACACGTACGAGGACGAGTGGGCGGCGACGCTCGCCGACCCCGAGCGGCTGCGGCGGTTCCGCCCGTTCGTGAACGCGCCCGATTCCGGCGACCCCGAGGCCGCGACCGTCGCCGCGCTCGCACGGGTCGAGGAGCGCGGCCAGCTCCGCCCGGCCCGACCCGACGAGATCGCACGAGGCGAGGCGGTGCTCGTCGCCGGCCCGACGATCCCGGTGCGGGGGGCGGGCGCATGACCGGCCGCGTCACGCTCGTCGGCGGCGGCCCCGGGCGGGAGGACCTGCTCACGGTCGCGGCCGTCCGCGCCCTCGGTGCCGCGGACGTCGTGCTCTACGACCGCCTCGCTCCGCACGCGCGCCTCGCCGAGCTCGCACCCGACGCCGACCTGGTCGACGTGGGCAAGCGGCCCGGGCACCACGCGTTGCCCCAGGAGGAGATCGAGGCGCTGCTCGTCGCGCACGCGCTCGCCGGCCGGAACGTCGTCCGACTGAAGGGCGGCGACCCGTACGTGTTCGGGCGGGGCGGCGAGGAGGTGCTCGCGTGCCACCGGGCCGGCGTGCCGGTCGAGGTGCTACCCGGCGTGACGAGCGCCGTCGCGGTGCCCGGCGCCGCCGGCATCCCCCTCACCCACCGCGGCGTCAGCCGCCTCTTCACGGTGGTCTCCGGGCACGCACCGCTCAGCGAGGAGGAGCTGCACCACCTCGCCGGCCTCGGCGGCACGATCGTCGTGCTGATGGGCGTGAACACGCTGCCGCAGCTCGCCGCCGGGCTCGCGCGTCACGGCATGGCCGCCGCGATGCCCGTCGCGATCATCGAACGCGGCTTCCGCTGCGACCAGCGGACCACCGTCGCCGACCTCGCCGGCATCGTTCCGGCCGCCGGCCTCGCCGGCGTCGCCGCGCCCGCGGTGATCGTGGTCGGCGAGGTCGTCCGCCTCGCGCACGACGGCGACCGGACCGCGGCCGAGCTCATGGAGCGCGCCGCCGGGTTCGCGGCGGTGGTCACGTGACCGACCAGGTCGAGGCCGCGATCGGGTTCCGGCCCGACCAGCTCGAGGGGTTCCGGATCGGTGTGACGAGCGACCGCCGCTCCGCGGACCTCATCGACGCGTTCGTGCGCCGCGGCGCCCAGGTGGTGCACGCGCCCACGATCCGCATGGCGAACGCGAGCTCCGACGAACCCGTGATCGCCGACACGCGGGCGATCGTCGAGGCGCGACCCGACGTGCTGCTCGCGACGACCGCGTACGGCGTTCGCCGCTGGTTCGAGGTCGCGGATGCCGCCGGGCTCGGCGACGACCTCCTGCACGCCCTCGGGCGCACCGCCATCCTCGTCCGCGGGCCGAAGGCGCGCGGCGGGATCCGCGCCGCCGGCCTCGACGACGTGGGCATGAGCGCGGAGGAGACCACCGAGTCGCTCATCGACGAGGTGCTCGCGACGCACCCGCCGGGCCTCACCGTCGCCGTGCAGCTGCACGGCTACCTGCCGCCGGAGGCGCTCGACCGCCTGCGCGACGCGCACGACCGCGTCCTCACCGTCGAACCGTATCGATGGATCGATCCCGACCTCACCGACGAGCGTGTGGACCGCCTCATCGAGGCGGCCTGCACGGGCGGCCTCGACTGCATCACGTTCACGAGCGCGCCCGCCGTGCACGCACTGCTCATGGCCGCCGAGGCGCGGGGCCGGTACGACGACCTCGTCGACGCGATGCGCGGACCGGTCGTCGCCGCGACCGTCGGGCCTGTGACCTCCGCGCCGCTCGTCGCCGCTGGCGTCCGGCCGCTCCAACCGGACCGGTTCCGGATGGGCGCGATGATCCGCCAGGTCTGCGAGCACCTCGAGACCGAACGGGTCGTGCGCCTCGAGACGCAGCACGGCCGGCTCGCGCTCCGCGGCTCGGTCGTGGAGGTGCGCGGGCGCCGCGTGGCGCTGCCGCCCGTCGCGCTCTCGATCCTCCGACCGCTCGTGCAGGCGCGCGGCAACGTGGTCGCCCGCGACCGCCTCGCCGCGGGCATGCCGGGCACGGCCGACGAGCACGCGCTCGAGGTCGCGCTGAGCCGCCTGCGGCAGACGCTGAAAGTGCCCGGCCTGATCTCGACCGTGGTCAAGCGCGGCTACCGGATCGACGTCTGACCATGACCTCACATCGATGCACCGGGGAGGTGAGCAGGTGGGAACACGAAGTTCACCCCGGGCGCCGGTCGGGGAAACACGCCGTGGATAGCGTCGCCTCACCAGCTCGACCCGTGACCGACACCACCTGGAGGCACCGATGACCGAGACCCTCTCCGCCCCGCCGCCCACGAGCCCCGCACCCACGGCACCTGCGGGCGCCGCGCCCGTCGCGCCCCCCGCCGGCGCGGGCGCCCTCGCCGTCCGACCCGGCCGCTGGATCGACGGCTGGGACCCCGAGAACCCCGACCAGTGGGAGCGCGAGGGCCGGCGCATCGCCGCCCGCAACCTCCGCTGGTCGATCTTCGCCGAGTTCCTCGGCTTCGTCGTCTGGCAGCTCTGGTCGATCGTGGTCGTCTCGCTCCCCGCGGCGGGCTTCGCGTTCGACACCGGCCAGGTGTTCTGGCTCATCTCCATCCCCGCGCTCGTCGGCGCGACGCTCCGGATCCCGTACACGTTCATGGTCCCGCGCTTCGGGGGCCGGAACTGGACGATCGTGTCGGCGGCGCTCCTCCTGATCCCGGCCATCGGCCTGGCGGTCGCGGTGTCGAACCCCGAGACCCCGTTCGGCGTGATGCTCGCGATCGCGGCACTCGCCGGCTTCGGCGGCGGCAACTTCGCGAGCTCGATGGCGAACATCACCTATTTCTTCCCGCAGCGGGAGAAGGGCTGGGCGCTGGGGCTGAACGCGGCCGGCGGCAACCTGGGCGCCGCGGTCGCGCAGTTCGTGGTGCCGATCGCGATCACGATCGGAGCGGCCGTCACGCTGAACCTCCCGCTCGCGGGCTGGATCTGGGTGCCGTTCATCCTCATCGCGATGGTCGGCGCGGCGCTCCGCATGGACAACCTCTCGAACGCGAAGGCGGATGTCGCGGCCTCGCTCGCCGCGCTGAAGGAGCCGCACCTCTGGATCCTCTCCGTGCTCTACATCGGCACGTTCGGCTCGTTCATCGGATTCGCGGGCGTGTTCCCGAAGCTCATCGCCGACCAGTTCCCCGACTTCTCCACGTTCCAGGTCGGCTCGGCGAGCCTGCAGCTGGCCTTCATGGGTGCGCTCGTCGGCTCGCTCGCCCGACCCTACGGCGGCCGTCTCGCCGACCGGTTCGGCGGCACGCAGATCACCATGGCCGCGTTCGCGGTCATGGCGGCCGGCGCTCTGGCCGTGGTCTGGACGCTCCCGCTCGCGAACTTCTGGCTCTTCCTCGGCCTGTTCCTGGTGCTGTTCACCGCGTCGGGCGTCGGCAACGGCTCGACCTACCGGATGATCCCCACGGTCTTCGCGCTCCGCGCCGGCGCGCACAACGCGCACGAGTCGGCCGGCGACGTCAGCTCGCAGCGGAAGGCCGCCGCGGCCCTCGGCATCATCTCCGCGGTCGGCGCGTACGGCGGCTTCGTGATCCCGCAGCTGCTCGGCCTGTCGAAGACCACGTACGGCGACTACACGACGGGGCTCAGCTGGTTCGTGTGGGCCTACGCCGTGATGCTGCTCATCACCGCGGGCGTCTACCTGACCCTCGCCAGGCGCTCAGGGCACCGGATCTGACCGGGGCGGGCCGGGCGACCTCACCGCCCGGCCCGCACCCACTCCCCGCACCCGCAGCACATCAGGAGGACGACATGGGAACCGACACCCACTGCCCCTACTGCGCGCTGCAGTGCGCGATGTCGTTGACGGCGACGGATGCCGCGGAGGCGGGCTCCGCCACGGGCACCCCATCAGGGGCCACCGCACCTCCCGTCACGGTCGCGGGCCGCGAGTTCCCCACCAACCGCGGTGGGCTGTGCAAGAAGGGCTGGACGTCGGCGGAGCTCCTCGCGGCGCCGTCCCGGCTCACCGCACCGCTCGAGCGCGGCTCGGACGGCGCACTTCGCGAGACCACGTGGGAGGCCGCGCTGGACCTCGTGGCCGACCGGCTCCGCGCCATCCGCTCGGACCACGGCGCCGACGCCGTCGGCGTCTTCGGCGGCGGCGGGCTCACGAACGAGAAGGCGTACCTCCTCGGCAAGTTCGCCCGGCTCGCGCTCGGCACGAGCCGCATCGACTACAACGGCCGGTACTGCATGTCGTCGGCGGCCGCCGCCGGCAACCGCGCGTTCGGCATCGATCGCGGGTTGCCGTTCCCGCTCGCCGACCTGGACGACGCCGAGACGATCCTCCTGCTCGGCACCAACGTCGCCGAGACCATGCCGCCGTTCATCGGGCACCTCGCGGGCGCCCAGGCGGCGGGCGGCCTCGTCGTGGTCGACCCGCGACGCACGTCCACCGCGAGGCTCACCGACGACGGGCAGGGCCTGCACGTGCAGCCGGCGCCCGGCACCGACCTCATGCTGCTCCTCGGCCTCGCGCACGTCGTCATCGCCGAGCGGCTCGTCGACGAGGCCTGGATCGGGTCGCGCACGACGGGGTACGCCGCACTCCGCCGGAGCGTCGCGTCGTGGTGGCCGGAGCGCGTGCAGTCGGCGACCGGCGTGCCCGCGGCGACGATCCGGGCGATCGCCCGCCGCCTCGCAGCGGGCGGCCGGACGTACATCCTCACCGGGCGCGGCGTCGAGCAGCACGTCGACGGCACCGACACCGCGACCGCGGCGATCAACCTCGCACTCCTGCTCGGCCTGCCCGGCCGCCCGGGCAGCGGGTACGGCACGCTCACCGGCCAGGGCAACGGCCAGGGCGGGCGCGAGCACGGGCAGAAGTGCGACCAACTGCCGGGCTACCGGAAGATCACCGACCCCGACGCCCGTGCGCACGTGGCGCGGGTCTGGGGCGTCGACCCCGCCGAGATCCCCGGCCCGGGGCTCCCCGCGATCGAGCTGCTCGGCTCGCTCGGCCGGCCGGGCGGCGTCCGCGCACTCCTGGTGCACGGCTCGAACCTCGTCGTGTCCTCGCCGAACGTCTCCGACGTGCGACGCGGCATCGAGCGCCTCGACCTCCTCGTCGTGTGCGACTTCGTCCTGTCCGAGACGGCGGCGCTGGCCGACGTCGTGCTCCCGGTCCTGCAGTGGGCCGAGGAGGACGGGACGATGACGAACCTCGAGGGACGCGTCATCCGTCGTCGTCCAGCCCTCTCGCCGCCGGGCGACGCCCGGGACGAGCTCTGGATCCTGCACGAACTCGCGCGGCGACTCGGCTCGACCGCCCGGTTCGACACCGACCCCGAGGCGGTGTTCGACGAGCTGCGCCTCGCGTCCGAGGGCGGCATCGCGGACTACTCGGGCATCGACTACGCGATGCTCGACGCCGGCGCCGAGGCGTTCTGGCCGTTCCCGCGGGGCGGCACCGGCACGCCGCGCCTGTTCGCCGATCGGTTCCACCACGACGACGGACTCGCCCGCCTGGTCGCCGTCGCGCCGCGCACGGGCGCGCGTCCCGCGCCATCCGCCGACGAGCTCACCCTCGTCACGGGGCGTCTGCTCGAGCACTACCAGAGCGGCGCTCAGACCCGGCGGGTGCCCGAACTGCTCGACGCCCAGCCCGAGGCGCGCGCCGCGCTGCACCCCGCCACCGCGGCGCGGCTCGGCATCGCCGACGACGAGCCGGTCGAGGTCGCGAACGAGCGCGGCACGGTGCGGTGCCGTGCACGCCTGACGACCGACATCCGAACCGACTCCGTCTTCCTGCCCTTCCACTACGGCGACGAACAGGCCGCCAACCTGCTCACCTCCGACGCGGTCGACCCGATCTCGTCGATGCCCGAGTTCAAGACCAACCTCGTGCGCGTGACGCGCCTCGTCGAAGCGGGAGCCGACTCATGAGCCCACTCCGGATCGTCCTCGTCGGCTACGGGCCGGTCGGTGCGCGCTTCGTCGAGGAGCTGCTGCCGTCGGTGCGATCCGGCGCGGTCGCCCTCACGGTCGTCGCGGGCGAGCCGGTCGAGGCGTACAACCGGGTCCTCGTCGCCGAGTACGCCGTCGGCAACGCCGACCTCGAGACGATGCTCGTCGGCGACCGCGAGTCCGCGGAATCGGCGGGCGCTTCGGTGCTCCTCGGCGTCCGCGCGACCCGGATCGACCGCGACGCGCACCTCGTCCACCTGTCGACGGGCGAGGCCCTCCCCTACGACCGGCTGGTGCTCGCGACCGGTTCGCGTGCGAACGTGCCGACGCTCGAGGGCGTCGATCGCCCACGGCGGGACCTGGCCGACCTCGAGCGCCACCCGGCGACGCTCGTCGCGAGGGACGACGACCTGCCGGCCGGGGTCACCGCCCTCCGCGACCTCGCAGACGCCGAGCGCGTGCTCGAGGCCGTCCGCGGGCGCCGCCGGATCGTCGTGCTCGGGGCGGGCGTGCTCGGCCTCGAGCTCGCGCTCGCCGCCGCCCACGCGGGCGCGCAGGTGTGCGTGGTCCACCACGGCCCCCATCCGATGCCGCGCAACCTCGATCGCGGCGGCGGGCACGTGCTCCGCTCGGCCTTGCGTCGCACGGGCATCACCGTCATCGCGCACAGCCGCGCCGAGGCCATCGGATTCCGAACCGACGACGACGGCACGCGCCGCTTCGACATGCTCGTCACGGCCGACGGCAAGCAGGTGCGCGGCGACCTCCTCGTGCTCTCCTGCGGGGTCAGCCCGCGGAACGAGCTGGCCACCCTCGCCGGGCTCCGCACGGCCGTCGGCGTCGTCGTCGGTCCGGACCTCCGCAGCTGGAGCGACCCCGACGTGTTCGCCGTCGGCGACTGCGCGCAGGTCGTCGAGCGCACCGAGGAGACCGCCGGCCGCCGCACCCTGCCGGGCGCCCCGTCCGGACTGATCGGACCGGGCTGGCGCCAGGCCGAGTGGCTCGCGGGCGTTTTCGCCGCCGAGGCGGAGGGACGGGAACCGGGTGCCGCGCTGGCACCCGAACGCGACGCGATCGTCATGCTCAAGGCCGAGCACGTCGACGTCGTCGCGGTCGGCGACGTCTCGTCCGACCCCTGGGACGACGATGCGCTCGCGCCGCGACGCCGTGTCGCCCAGTGGGCCGACCCCGAGCACCTGCGCTACGTGAAGATGGTCACCGAGGGCGGGGTCCTGACCGGGTTCGCGAGCGTCGGGATGCCGCGGACGGCGGCCGAGCTGACCCTGCTGTTCGAACGCCGAGCCGAACTGCCGGCGGACCGCTCGCTGCTGCTGCGCTTCGACGGCCCCGACGACGACCCGTCGGTGAACGCCGACGCGTTCGCCCCTGAGACCACCGTGTGCTGGTGCAACGGCGTGACGGTCGGCCGCATCGAGGAGTCGCACGCGTGCGGCAACGCGACGGTCGAGTGCATCGGCCGCGACACGCGGGCGGGCACCGGGTGCGGCGGATGCCGCGGGCGGATCGCCGAGGTCCTGGCGCGTTCCGCCGAGGCCGACGGGGCGGCGAGCCTCACCGCCTGATCGGGCGTGCCGCTGAGGCCTCGGCGTCGATCGCGGTCCGAGCCGCGCCGTGGCAGCCGCGCAGTGGCGGGCCCGCCGTCAGGCGTGCTCGCGCTGGTCCAGCTCGACCGCCGTGTACCGGTCGAGGACCAACTCGACGAGCGCGGACGGCGGCGGCGATCCCGGCACGAGCAGCGGGTCGGCGATGGCGTCGGCGCCGGCGGCGACCGCCTGGTCGTAGAAGGTCCCGGGCGCCAGCAGGTACGGTCCGACCACGATGCGCGAACCGGGGTGGACCTCGCGGATCATCTCGATCGCGTCGGGCAGGCGCGGAATGGCGGCGGCGATGAACCCGACCGTGACCGATCGGCCGAGGCGCTGGCCGAGCCGGCGCGCGGTCTCGAAGCACTCCCGCACGGCGCGCGGGTCGTTCGAACCCGCCGCGGCGAGGAGGACCGTGTCGCCGTCGCCGAGGCCGGCGGCCAGCAGGCGGTCGGCGAGCACGTCCACGAGTCGCTCGTCGGGACCGAGCTCGGCAGCCAGCCGAGCCGAGCCGCCGATGCGGTCGAGGCCGAGCGATAGCCCCGTGCGCACGTGGAATCCGGCCGACAGCACGAGGGGCACGATCACCGCGTCGGGCTCGGCGGCCGCCTCGAGCGCGGCGCCGATGTCGGCGTTGCTCGCGTCGACGAAGGTGATCGAGACGTCGAGGTCGGGTCGCGCCGAGGCGACGCCGTCGATGAGGCGGATCACCGCCTCGCGGTTGGCCGTCGAAGGCGTGCCGTGGGTGACGGCGACGAGTCGCAGCGGAGGACGGCGGACCGGTTCCGACACGACTCCGGCATCGCTCGTCCGACCCATCTCACGCCCGCACCTTCCGGCGGAATCCGGTCTCACCCGCCGATCCGACGGTATTCAGGACGTGTTTCGCCGAGCGCACCCACGTGTTTCCGGCGCGTGAAGAGTCCCTCACGCGGAGCGATCGGGCGCGTCGGTCAGGCGGGGCCGGGAGCGTCGTCGGCGACGTCGCCCAGCAGCTCGGGACGCACTCGCCGCGTGCGCTCCACCTGCTGCTCGTGGCGCCACTCGGCGACCCGGCCGTGGTGCCCGGAGAGCAGCACCGGCGGCACCTCGAGCCCGCGCCAGACGGCGGGCTTCGTGTAGCTCGGGTACTCGAGCAGGCCGTCCTCGTGCGACTCCTCGACGAGGCTCTCCGGATTGCCGACGACGCCGGGCACGAGTCGACCCGCAGCCTCGATCATCGCCATCACGGCGACCTCGCCGCCGTTCAGCACGTAGTCGCCGAGGCTGATCAGGCGCACGCGCATGCGCGACTCGTAGTGGTCGACGACGCGCTGGTCGATGCCCTCGTAGCGTCCGCAGGCGAAGACGAGGTGCGACTCCGCCGCGAGCTCGCGGGCGGTCGCCTGCGTGAACGGTTCGCCGGCAGGCGACGGCACGACCAGCAGCGCGTCGGACGCCGTCTCGTCCTCTCCGATGATCGAGTCGAGCGCCTCGCCCCACGGCTCGGGCTTCATGACCATGCCCGCACCGCCGCCGTACGGGGTGTCGTCGACCGTGCGGTGACGATCGTGGGTGAACTCGCGCAGGTCGTGGGTGGCGACCTCGATCAGGCCCGTCTGCCGGGCCTTGCCGAGCAGCGACAGGTCGAGCACGTCGAAGAACGACGGGAAGATCGTGACGATGTCGATGCGCACCGTCGGAGCCTATCCGGCGGGCGTCTCGTCGGACGCGTCGACGGCGTCGTCGTCGGCCGCAGGGCCGTCGCCCGCGGCGTCGTCGGGAAGTTCCTCGAACAGGCCGGGCGGCGGCGTCACGGTGAGCGTGCCGGCGTCGACGTCGACCTCGGGCACGAACGCCGAGACGAACGGGACCATGACGTCGCCCTTCGCCGTCTTCACGACGAGCAGGTCCTGCGCGGGAAGGTGGTCGACGTGCGCGACCTGGCCGATGCGCTCGCCGTCGCGGATCACCGCGAGGCCGATGAGCTGGTGGTCGTACCAGGCGTCGGGTTCGGGCTCCTCGTCGACGGGCTGGTCGACCCAGAGGATCGCCTTGACCAGGCTCTCGGCGGCGGTGCGGTCGTCGACGCCCTCGAAGAAGCCCACGGGCTGGCCGTTGTACCAGCGCAGCTCGCGGAACGCGAGCGTGCGGCCGTGCCACGGGGAGTCCTCCGGCACCTGCAGCGAGAACTCCGCGCCGGGCACGAAGCGCCGCTCGGGATCGTCCGTGTACAGCTCGAGCTTGAGGGCGCCCTTCAGGCCGTGCGCCTTCGTCAGCCGGCCGACGCGGAGCTGTTGGGGGCGGGTCGCCGCGGCCACGTCAGTCGTCGGTGTCGACGACGTCGACGCGGACCCGGCGGCCGTCGGCGAGGGCGGCGACGATCGTGCGCAGGGCCTTCGCGGTGCGACCGGACCGCCCGATGACGCGGCCGAGGTCCTCGGGGTGCACGTGCACCTCGAGGACCTCGCCGCGTGCGCTCGACGCGGAGACGACCTTCACCTCGTCGGGGTGATCGACGATCCCCTTGACGAGGTGCTCGAGCGCGGAAGTGAGCAAGGCCTACGCCTCGTCCGACGCGGTCTCGTCGGGAGCCTCGGCGGGCTCCTCGGCCTTGGCCGGCTTCTCGGCCTTGGGCTTCACGACCGACTTCTTGGCCGTGTCGACCTCGTACTCGGACTTCGGCGCGGCGGTCTGGACGGTGTTCTTGGCGTTCTTGTCGCCCTTGAACGTGCCCCAGTCGCCGGTGAGCTTGAGGATGGCGAGCACCTGCTCGGTCGGCTGGGCGCCGACGCCGAGCCAGTACTGCGCGCGCTCCGAGTCGACCTCGATGAACGAGGGGTTCTGGGTCGGGTGGTACTTGCCGATCTCCTCGATCACGCGACCATCGCGCTTGGTGCGCGAGTCGGCGACGACGATGCGGTAGTACGGGGCACGGATCTTGCCGAGCCGCTTGAGGCGGATCTTGACAGCCACGATTCTCCTGGATGTGTTGTGAGGTAGGCGAACTGACAGCCGTGAGCGTGGGGTGCACACTCGGCGGAAGCTCAAAGGGTGTCCTGCGCGCCGGATAGAGGGTCGGGCGGTACAGAACTCGACTGACCATTCTTGCAGATTCCGCGCCGAAACGAGAATCCCCGAGGTGGCCGCCGCCCGCTCGTCGCGCGACCGCCCGCCCACGTCGGCTGACCGAGGCGCGTCCGCGATCGGAGCGCCCGTACGATTGCGGCATGGGCGGCACCCCCGAGTCCCTCCGGCTCCCCGACTTCCTCGAGGTCATCGATGCGGCCACGATCGCCGCTCGGGTCCCGATGCGCGCCGCCGTGGACGCCGTCGGGCGGGTCCTGCGCGGCGGCTACGATCCCGACCTCGATCCGCCACGGCGCATCGTCGACGTCAGGAACGGGCAGCTGCTGCTCATGCCCTCCGAACTCGGCGGCTGGGTCGGCCAGAAGCTCGCGACCGTGGCGCCGGGCAATCCGGCGAGAGGGCTCGACCGGATCCGGGCCGTGTACGTCCTGATCGACGCCGAGACGCTCGCGCCGGTCGCCGTGCTCGACGGCACCGCGCTCACGAGCCTCCGCACCCCGGCCGTGTCGGCCGCCGTGCTCGACCTCGTCGCCGCGCCCGGCGCCGCCTCGCTCGTGGTCTTCGGCACCGGCCCCCAGGGTGTCGGGCACGTCGAGGCGGTGCGCACCGTACGCCCCATCGAGCGCGTCAGGTTCGTCGGCCGGGATCCGGAGCGGGCACGACGCGCGGCCGCGAGCGTCGCATCGCCCGGCCTGGACGTCGCGATCGGCAGCGCTGCGGATGTCGCCGACGCCGACATCGTCGTCTGCGCCACGACCGCCGCCGAGCCGCTCTTCGCGGGCGACCTCGTGCCGGCGCGCGCCGCGGTCGTCGCCGTCGGCTCCCACGAGCCCTCGGTGCGCGAGCTGCCGGGCGACCTCCTCGGTCGCGCGCACGTGATCGTCGAGTCCGAGCGCGTCGCCCTGACCGAGGCGGGCGACGTGATCCTCGCGATCGGCGAGGGGCACCTCTCGGCCGACCGGCTGATCCCGATGTCCCGGCTGTTCGGCGGCGACCCCGTGCCATCCGATCGCCCCCGGGTCGTGAAGACGTGCGGCATGGGCTGGCAGGACCTCGCGGTGGCGCCCCTCGCCCTCCGGGACGGACGGGCCGGATGATGCGGTGGCGGACCGAGGACTGGCACACGGCCGGCGAGCCCTTCCGCATCGTGCTCGACGCGCCGACGGAGGGCCGGACGGTCGCCGAGCGGCGCGTCGAGGCGATGACCGGACGGGCCGACGCACTCCGCCGGTTCCTCTGCCTCGAACCCCGCGGACACGACGACATGTACGGCGGGTTCATCACGCCGCCCGACGACGACGGCGCCGACTTCGGCGTGCTGTTCTGGCACAAGGACGGGTTCTCGACCGCGTGCGGCCACGGCACCATGGCGCTCGGGGCGTGGGCCGTGCGCACCGGTCGCGTGGCCGCCCCCGACGACGGCGAGGCGACCGTCACGATCGACGTGCCGAGCGGTCGCGTGCAGGCCCGCGTGCAGCGCCGCGGCGGCGCCACGACCGGCGTCGTCTTCCGGAACGTCCCCTCGCGGGTGCTGGCGACGGGCCTCCCGGTCGAGACGAGCCGCGGCTCGGTCGAGGTCGACCTCGTGTTCGGCGGCGCGGTCTACGCGACGCTGCCCGCCGGTGCGGTCGGGCTCGAGGTGACGCCCGCGAACACGACGGAGCTCATCCGGCTCGGTCGCGAGATCAAGTGGGCGCTCGACGGCCATCCCGACGCGCGACTCCCCGACGACCGGCTCTCCGGCGTCTACGGGACCATCCTCGTGGACGACCTGGGCCGAGCCGCCGAGGGGCCGTGGCAGCGCAACGTGACGGTGTTCGCCGACGGCGAGGTCGACCGCAGCCCGTGCGGCTCGGGGACGGCGGCCCGGGTCGCCCTGCTCGCGGAGACCGGCCTGCTCGCCGACGACGAGGTCCTCGTGCACGACTCGATCATCGGCACGCGGTTCCACGGCCGCGTCGCCGGACGCACGGCCGAGGGCGTCATCCCCGAGATCGCGGGGCAGGCGTACCGGATCGGCGCCTCCGAGTTCGAGCTCGATCCGGGCGACCCGCTCTCGGAGGGATTCAGCCTCCGCTGACCCGGGCCGACCGGCGGGCCGTGTCATGATGGCCGTGCGCCCTCGGGCGCAGGACCCGGGGGGTGCCGCATGCAGATCGAGTTCGCGCGATCGGAGCGTTCGACCGTGGGCATCGAATGGGAGCTCGCGATCGTCGATCGGTCGAGCGGCGAGCTGGCCTCGGTCGGCGACCGCGTGCTCGCCGACCTCGACGGTGCCGACGGGACGCCGCATCCGTTCATCACCTCGGAACTGCTGACCAACACGGTCGAACTCGTCAGTGGCGTGCACCACGACGTCGCGGGCGCGGTCGACGACCTGACCGGCCAGGTGGCCGAGGTGCGCGCGGTGCTCGACCGGCTCGGCGAGTACGAGCTCATGTGCAGCGGATCGCACCCGTTCAGCCGATGGTACGACCAGCGCCTCACCGACAAGCCGCGGTACCGCAAGCTCATCGAGCGCACACGGTGGTGGGGCCGCAACATGATGATCTGGGGCATCCACGTGCACGTCGGAATCGAGGAGCGCGACAAGGCGCTGCCGATCCTCGACGGCCTGCTCGCGTACGTGCCGCACCTGCAGGCGCTCTCGGCGTCGAGCCCGTTCTGGGCGGGCGTCGAGACCGGCTACGCGTCGAACCGGGCGCTGATGTTCCAGCAGCTGCCGACCGCGGGCCTGCCGTACCAGCTGCCGGACTGGGCCGCGTACGAGCGGTACGTCGACGACCTCGTCCGCACGGGCGTCATCGAGGACCACACCGAGGTGCGCTGGGACATCCGGCCGTCGCCGCGCTGGGGCACCGTCGAGGTCCGCGTCTGCGACGGGGTGTCGTCGGCCGACGAGATCGGCGCGATCGCGGCGCTCATCCAGTGCCTGGTCGAGTGGATGTCGACACGGCTCGACGACGGCGAGACGCTGCCGGTCATGCAGCCCTGGTACGTGCGCGAGAACAAGTGGCGCGCGGCCCGGTACGGCATGCACGCCGAGATCATCACGGATGCCGCGGGGAACGAGCGGCCCGTGGTCGACGCGCTCCGCGACCTGCTGGTGACGCTGGCGCCGTTCGCAGAACGGCTCGGCTGCGCCGTCGAGCTCCAGCGCATCCGTCGCACCATCGACGAAGGTGCCGGGTACCAGCGCCAGCTGAAGGTCGCCGAACAGCACGGCGGCGACCTCACCGCGGTCGTCGCCCACCTCGCGCGCGAGTTGCGCGAGGGGACGCACGTTCGCTCGGCCGAGTAGGCGCCGGGCGCCTCGGCCGTCGCGAGCTCCCCTCCCCGGGGCCTCGCCGCCGCCCTACGACGGGATGCGCCGGGTCCGGATGAGCTCCGCGAACCAGCGCGCGCTCGCCTTCGGCAGCCGTTCGAGCGTGTCGTAGTCGACCCGCACGATGCCGAACCGCTTGGAGTAGCCGTAGCCCCACTCGAAGTTGTCCATCAGCGACCAGACCTGGTAGCCGCGGAGGTCGACACCGCGTGCCATCGCGCGGTGCGCGGCGGTGAAGTGCCGGCGCAGGTAGTCGATGCGGTCGAGGTCCTGCACCTCGGGCCCGTTCGGCCCCTCCGTGACCGCGTCGTCGAAGGCGGCGCCGTTCTCGGTGATCATCAGCGGCACCTCGGGGTAGGCGCCGTGCAGGGCGATCAGTAGATCCTCGAGCCCCGACGGGTCGATGTTCCACCCCATGGCCGTGTACGGTCCCGGCTGCTCGAGGAACTCGACGTGCCGCGATCCGGGCCACGGGGTGCCACCCATGTCCTTGTGGCCGTCGGCGTTCACGCGCGGTGAGACGCCGTCCCACATCCGCACCGTCACGGTCGAGTAGTAGTTCACGCCGAGCAGGTCGATCGGCTGGGCGATGAGCTCGGTGTCGCCCGGCTTCACGAAGGACCAGTCGGTGACGTCGGCGGTGTCCTCGATCACGTCGGACGGGTAACCGTCACCGAAGATCGGCCCCAGGAAGACGCGGTTGGCGAGGCCGTCGATGCGTCGCGCGGCCTCCTGGCCCGTCTCGCCCGAAGGGCGGATGACGTGCAGGTTCAGCGTGATCGAGAATCCGGGGTCGTTCGTCACGACCTCCCGGAGCGCGGCGACCGCCAGGCCATGGGCGAGGTTCAGGTGGTGCACCGCCGCGAGCGCCTTGGCGCCGTCCATGAGCCCGGGCGCGTGCGCGCCGGAGCCGTACCCGAGGTACGCCGAGCACCACGGCTCGTTGAGCGTCGTCCACACGGCGATGCGATCGCCGAGCCGCTCCCCCATGATCCGCGCGTAGTCGGCGAACGCCTCGGCGGTGGCGCGATTCGTCCATCCGCCCTCGTCCTCGAGCGCCTGGGGCAGGTCCCAGTGGTAGAGGGTGGCGATGGGCCGGATGCCGCGGGCGATGAGCCCGTCGACGAGACGCTCGTAGAACGCGAGCCCGGCCTCGTTCGCGGGGCCGCGCCCGGTCGGCTGGATCCGCGGCCACGCGATGGAGAACCGGTACGCCTCGAGCCCGAGCTCGGCCATGAGGTCGAGGTCGGCCTCCCAGCGGTGGTAGTGGTCGCAGGCGACGTCGCCGGTGTCGCCGTTCCAGACCTTGCCCGGCGTGTGGCTGAACGTGTCCCAGATCGACGGCCCGCGGCCGTCCTCGTTCGCCGCGCCCTCGATCTGGTACGACGCGGTGGCCGAACCGAGCAGGAAGTCGGGCGCGAACTCGAGGCCCGAGTCGCGGTAGTCGGGATCGCCGGTCGTCATCGTCGCTCCGTCCTCGTCCGCGGCCCTCGCCGCGGGTCCAACACTACGCCCGGCTGGTCCGCCGCGACGCCCGGCCGATGCGGCCGCCTCAGCGGCCGAGCATCTTCTGGAGCGCCGCCATCTCCTCCTCGGAGGGCGCGCCCTGCGCACCGGCGCCGCCGAGGCCGAAGCCCGAGCCGGCCGGCGCGTTCGAGGCGCCCGCGGGGACCTGGCCGGACGCGATCGCCGCGTTCTCGGCGGCGCGCTTCGCCGGGTTGCCCGAGCGCGAACCGCCGGACTTCCGCTTGTTCTTCGCCGACTGGCGCTTGCCGCCGCCGTGGCCGCCGCCGCCCGGGATCGGGCCCATGCCGGGGATCTGCGGCACGCCGCCGCGCGCGACGGTCTTCATCATCTTCGCGGCCTGCTCGAAGCGCTGCACGAGCTGGTTCACGTCGGTGACCGTCATGCCCGATCCCTTCGCGATGCGGAGGCGACGCGAGCCGTTCAGGAGCTTGGTGTTCTTGCGCTCGGCGGGCGTCATCGACTGGATGATCGCCTCGGTGCGCACGATCTCGCGCTCGTCGAAGTTCTCGAGCTGCTGCTTCATGCCGCCCGCACCGGGGAGCATGCCGAGCATCTTCTTGATCGAGCCCGCGCCGCGGAGCTGCTGCATCTGCGCGAGGAAGTCCTCGAGCGTGAACTGCTCGGAGGCGATCTTCTCGGCGACCTTCATCGCCTCCTCCTCGTCGAAGGCCTGCTGGGCCTGCTCGATGAGGGTGAGGATGTCGCCGAGGTCGAGGATGCGGCTCGCCATGCGGTCGGGGTGGAACGGCTCGAAGTCGTCGAGCGTCTCACCCGTCGACGCGAAGATGATCGGACGCCCGGTGACGGATGCCACGGAGAGCGCGGCACCGCCGCGCGCGTCGCCGTCGAGCTTGGAGAGCACGACGCCCGTGAAGTCGACGCCGTCCTGGAAGGCCTTCGCGGTCGTGACCGCGTCCTGGCCGATCATGGCGTCGATGACGAAGAGGACCTCGTCGGGGTTCGTGGCCTTGCGGATGTCGGCGGCCTGCTTCATCATCTCGGCGTCGACGCCGAGGCGGCCCGCCGTGTCGATGATCACGACGTCGTGCTGGGCGCGCTGCGCCTGCGCGATGGCGTCCTTCGCGACGCGGACCGGGTCGCCCACGCCGTTGCCGGGCTCCGGGGCGAAGACCGTCACGCCGGCCTGGTCGCCCACGACCTGGAGCTGGTTCACGGCATTCGGGCGCTGGAGGTCGGCAGCCACGAGCATGGGCGTGTGGCCGTCCTTCTTCAGCCACTTCGCGAGCTTGCCGGCGAGGGTCGTCTTCCCGGCGCCCTGGAGGCCGGCGAGCATGATGACGGTCGGCGGGGTCTTCGCGAACTGCAGTCGCCGCTGCTGGCCCCCGAGGATGCCGACGAGCTCCTCGTTGACGATCTGCACGACCTGCTGCGCGGGATTCAGGGCTCGGTTCACCTCGTCGCCGAGCGCGCGCTCGCGAACCGTCGCCGTGAACGACTTGACGACGTCGAGCGAGACGTCGGCGTCGAGCAGCGCGCGCCGGATCTCGCGGACGGTGCCGTCGACGTCGGAGGCGGAGAGCTTGCCCTTCGTGCGGAGGTTCTTGAACGTCTCGGTGAGACGGTCGGAGAGGGTGCCGAACGTAGCCATGATGCCCTCAAGTGTAGAGGGCGACGCCGCGGCATCCGCCCCGAGGTCGCTCCGCAGGTCGGCGGGCTCAGCCCTCGAAGCGCACGTCGACGACCTCGCGCTCGAGGTCGATGGACGCGACGAGCCGCTCGTCGGTGTCCTCCGGCGCGAGCCCGTACTCGAACTCGGCGAAGGCGTCGCCCGGCTCGTCGGCGTCGGGTCGGAGGTCGACCCGGATCAGCGACATCGAGCGCAGCGCGTCGATCTGGCGGTCGCCCGAGTCGCGGCCGATCGCCGCCTCGACCTCCTCGGCCTGCTCGAGGTCCGGGTCGAGCACGGTCCCGAGGAACCGCGTCACGGGCGACGAGCCCGAGTCGAGCTGCGTGACGAACGCCGACCGGAGCTCGTCGTCGACGAGCTCGAGTTCGCCGACGAGGGTGGCCGCGACATCCAGGGCCGCGAGCGACACGGTGTCGGCCTCCGCGTCGAGGACGACCTCGACGCGCTGGTCGCCGTACTCGACGTCCTCCGACCAGTAGTCGCCGACGAGTCCGAAGTAGTCGTGTTCCATCGACATCCGCTCTTCTCCCCTCTCAGCCGACGAGCTGCTGTGCGAACACGTGCGGCGTGAAGCCCGTGAGGTCGCCGATGCGCTCGCCCTGCCCGATGAGCTTGATCGGCAGCCCCGTCTTCTCCTGGACTGCGATGACGAACCCGCCCTTGGCCGAGCCGTCGAGCTTGGTGAGCACGAGGCCCGTGACGCCGCCGTGCTGGATGAACGCCTCGGCCTGCGCGAGCCCGTTCTGTCCGGTCGTCGCGTCGAGCACGAGGAGCACCTCGCTGATCGGCGCCTGCTTCTCGACCACGCGCCGGATCTTGCCCAGCTCGTCCATGAGCCCGCCCTTGGTGTGCAGCCGGCCGGCGGTGTCGATGATCACCATCTCGGTCCCGGTGCGCTTGGCGTAGTCGACCGTCTGGAAGGCCACGGACGCCGGGTCCTGGCCCTCGCGCTCGGGTCGGACGACCTGCGCGCCCGCGCGCTCGGCCCAGGTCGCGAGCTGGTCGACCGCCGCCGCGCGGAACGTGTCGGCGGCGCCGACGACCACGCTCCGGCCGTAGTTGCCGAGGAACTTCGCGAACTTGCCGATCGTGGTCGTCTTGCCGACGCCGTTCACCCCGACGACGAGCACGACCGCGGGTCGCTCGGTGAGCTTCAGCGTGGGGTCGTACTTCGCCAGCCGCTCCTCGATCAGCTCGCGCAGCATCCGCTGCACGTCGCGCGGGTCGGTCGTCTTGTACCGCTCGACCTGCGCCTTGATCGACTCGACGATCTCCTCGGTGACCGTCGGCCCGAAGTCGGCGCGGATCAGCGCGGACTCGAGGTCGTCCCACGTGTCCTCGTCGATCGTCCTCGCGCCGAACACGTTGCGGAGGGCCGATCCGAGCGACCACGATGCGCGTTCCACCATGCCTCCCAGCCTACGGCCGCCGGATGCCGCGGCTCGCCGCCGCGGCCGCGCCGTCGCCTCGCGGCCGCGCGATACCGGCCGACCGCGGGGGTCGCAAGGCCTTGCCGCTCCGAGGTCGCCGCGAGAGCATCGGCTCGGACGGAAGGAGATCCCCCATGCCCCTCGTCGGATTCCACGCATCGCACGAGCAGATCCCGCCGAGCGCCCTCCTGGGCGACGTCGTGCAGGCCGAGCAGGCCGGCTTCGACGCCGCGATGTGCAGCGACCACTGGGCGCCGTGGAGCGTCAGGCAGGGCCACTCGGGCTACGCCTGGTCGTGGCTCGCGGCCGCGCTGCAGGCGACCTCCTTCTCGCTCGGCGTCGTCACGGCGCCCGGCCAGCGCTACCACCCCGCAGTCGCGGCGCAGAAGATCGCGACCCTCGGCGAGATGTACCCGGGCCGGTTCTGGGCCGCCATCGGCAGCGGCGAGGCGATCAACGAGCACATCACGGGCGACCCGTGGCCCGACAAGGACACGCGCGACCGCCGGCTCGCCGAGACCATCGACGTCATGCGCCGACTCCTCGCCGGCGAGACGGTCACGCACGAGGGCACCGTCAGCGTGCACGAGGCGCGGCTGTGGACGCGGCCCGACGAGGCGCC
Source organism: Agromyces molybdatiresistens (assembly GCF_052748445.2). Taxonomy (NCBI): domain Bacteria; kingdom Bacillati; phylum Actinomycetota; class Actinomycetes; order Micrococcales; family Microbacteriaceae; genus Agromyces; species Agromyces molybdatiresistens. The sequence continues at coordinate 2,341,752 of NZ_CM188258.1, forward strand.
GCCGCTCATGGCCGCCGCCGTGAGCACCGAGACCGCCGCCGAGACCGCCGAGTGGGCCGGCGGCCTGATCACGGTCGACCAGGACCGGAGCGCGCTCCGCGACGTCATGGACGCCTACCGCGGCGCCGGGGGCCGAGGGCCGATCTGCGTGCAGGTGCACCTCAGCTGGGCGCCGACCGACGACGAGGCCGTCGCGATCGCCCACGACCAGTGGCGCCAGAGCCTCGTCCCCGCCCACCTCGCGTGGGAGCTGGAGAGCCCCGAGGCGTTCGACGAGCGCACTGCGAACGCCGCGCCGTCCGACGTCGCCGAGACGCTCCTCGCCTCGTCGGACACGTCGCGCCACCTCGACGCGCTGCTCGAACTCGCCGAAATCGGCGTCGACCGCGTCTACCTGCACCACGTCGGGCAGGAGCAGCGCGGGTTCATCGATGCGTTCGGAGAGCACGTGCTGCCCGAGCTCCAGGCCGCCGGCGTGCCCGCCGGGACGGCGAGCTGAGCCGATGCGCGCGACCGCCCGCGGCGACCTGTGGTGGAAGACCGCCGTCGTCTACTGCCTCGACGTCGAGACGTTCATGGACTGGAACGACGACGGCTCCGGCGACTTCGAGGGGCTCGCGAATCGCCTCGACCACCTCGCCGAACTCGGCGTGACGTGCATCTGGCTGATGCCGTTCCAGCCGTCGCCCGACCAGGACGACGGCTACGACATCGTCGACTTCTTCGGCGTCGACCCGCGTCTCGGGTCGCTCGGCGACGTCGTCGCGTTCACGCGTGCGGCGAGGGATCGCGGCATCCGGGTCATCATGGACCTGGTCATGAACCACACGTCGGACCGGCACCCGTGGTTCCAGTCGGCCAAGCGCGGCCGCAACGCGCCCTTCCGCGACTTCTACGTGTGGCGTGACGAGATCCCGCCGAACCCGCCTGCCAGCGTCTTCCCTGGCGAGGAGGACGGCGTCTGGGAGTGGCACGAGCCGACCGGTCAGTACTACCTGCACACCTTCTACCGCCACCAGCCCGACCTCAACATCGCGAACCCCGAGGTCCGCGACGAGATCGCGAAGACGATCGGGTTCTGGCTGCAGCTCGGGTTCTCGGGCTTCCGCGTCGATGCCGTGCCGTTCCTCATCGAGCCGCCCGACGGCGAGGACGTCGGCGACCCGCACGAGCTGATGCGCGACCTCCGGCGCTACCTGGAGCGGCGCTCGAGCGAGGCGATCCTGCTCGGCGAGGTGAACCTGCCCTACGAGCAGCAGCTCGAGTACTTCGGTCGCGAGGGCGACCCGGCCGAGCTCACCCTGCAGTTCGACTTCGAGGCGATGCAACGGCTCTACCTGTCGTTGGCGAGGCAGGATGCCACGCCGCTCCGCGACACGCTCGCCCGCCGCCCGCAGCTCGAGCCGGAGAAGCAGTGGGCGAACTTCGTGCGCAACCACGACGAGCTCACCCTCGACAAGCTCTCGGACGAGGAGCGTGCGGAGGTGTTCGAGGCGTTCGCGCCCGAGGACTGGATGCGCGTGTACGGGCGCGGCATCGTGCGGCGCCTGCCGACCATGATGGAGGGCGACCCCCGCCGCATCCGGATGGCCTACAGCCTGCTGTTCTCGCTGCCCGGCACCCCGGTGCTCTTCTACGGCGAGGAGATCGGCATGGGCGAGAACGGCGAGCAGGACAAGCGCCAGGCGGTGCGGACGCCGATGCAGTGGACCGGCGAGAAGAACGGCGGATTCTCGCGGGCGGCCGCGAGCCGGCTCGCCGCGTCGCCGCCCGCCGACGGCTACGCGCCCGAGCACGTCAGCGTCGAGGCGCAGATGCACGATCCCGACTCGCTGCTCGCGACCATCCGGGCCTTCTCCACGCGGTACCGGAGCTCGCCCGAGATCGGCTGGGGGCGCTTCGAGCTGCTGGACGTCGGCGAGCCGGCGGTGCTCGCCCACCGCATCACCGAGGATCACCTGCGGTTCGTGGCGCTGCACAACTTCGCGCCCCGGCCGGTGCGCGTCACCGTCGACCTCGGAGAGGTTCCGGACGGCGCGGTGCTCTCCGACCTGTTCGCCGTCGACGCCGACGAGATCGACGAGCGCGGTCGCGTCGACGTCGAGCTCGACGCCTACGGGTACCGCTGGTTCCGAGTGCTCGCACCTGGGGATCGACGACTGACCTGACCTGACCGGTCGGCGCAGCCGCGGTGGTCAGCTGGCCTTCGCCTCGAGTTCCTCGCGGACGCGCTGGCCGACCACGGCCGAGACGCCGTCCTGCCGCATGGAGACGCCGTACAGCGCGTCCGCGATCTCCATCGTGCGCTTCTGGTGCGTGATGACGATGAGCTGGCTCGCCTCGCGCAGGTCCTCGAAGGTCGTGAGGAGGCGCCCGAGGTTCGCGTCGTCGAGGGCCGCCTCGACCTCGTCCATGATGTAGAACGGGCTCGGGCGCGCCTTGAAGATCGCCATGAGGAGCGCGACGGCCGCGAGCGAGCGTTCGCCACCGGAGAGCAGCGAGAGGCGCTCGATCTTCTTGCCCGCGGGCTTCACGCTCACCTCGATGCCCGTGGAGAGCAGGTCGTCGGGGTTCGTCAGCGCGATGCGACCCTCGCCGCCGGGGAACAGCACCGGGAACACCTCGGCGAACGCCGCTCGCGTGTCCTCGAACGCGGAGCGGAAGATCGACTCCATGCGTCCGTCGATCTCCTCGATGATCGTGAGCAGGTCCTTGCGGGTGTTCGCGAGGTCGGTGAGCTGCTCGGTGAGGAACTGGTGGCGCTGCTCGAGCGCCGCGAACTCCTCGAGCGCGAGCGGGTTGACGCGGCCGAGCTGCGCGAGCTTGCGTTCGGCGGCCTGCAGCCGCTTCTGCTGCTCCGCGCGCACGAACGGACGCGGCTCGGCGTCGGCGTCGTCCTCGTCTGGGATCGGCTGGTCGGGCCCGTACTCGGCGACGAGGACCTCCTCGCCGAGCCCGAGCTCGCTCTCGGCACGCTCGACGAGCGAACCGACGTGGAGCTTCTTCTCGTAGATCCGCAGTTCGAGCCCGTGCACGTCCTCCGTGACCGCCTGCAGGCGTTCGCGCACGGATGCCTCGGCGCGCCGGGCGGCCTGGACCTCCTCGTTGCGGCTCGCGCGCTCGGCCTCGGCAGCGGCGAGGGCGACGCGCGCGTCGGCGACCGACCGGCCGACGGCCGCGAGGACGGGCGGGAGGGCGTCGGCCACGCGCGAGGCGGCCTCCAGCTGGGCGCGGCGGATGACGGCACGGCGCGCGGCCTCCTCGGCGGCACGGGCCTCGGCCTCGTGCTGTCGCTCCATCGCGACGATGCGCGCCTCCTCGGCCCGGACGCGCTCGCGCGCGGTCTCGAGCCGGAGCCGGGCCTCGACCTCGCCCTCGCGAGCGCGTTCGAGTGCGGCGAGCGCGCCGTCGCGCCGGTCGGCCTCGAGCACGGGTCGCGGTTCGGTGCGTGCGGCCTCGAGCTCGCCCCTGGCCGCGGCCGCGGCCTGCTCGGCCTCGGCGATTCGCTCCTCCGCGGTTCGCAGGGCCTCAGCCAGGCGCTCGGTCTCGGCCGCGGCGGCCTCCGCCCGCACGCGGGCGCGGTTCAGCGCCTCGGTACGCTGCGCGAGCTGGGCGTCGAACTCGCGGAGCGCTGCGAGTGCGAGCTTCGACCGTTCCTTCGCGTGCTCGGCGATGCCGCGCTGCTCGTCGAGGTCGAAGCGCGCACGCTCGATCGCGGAACCCACCTCGTCGAGGCGCGCGCTCGCGCGGTCGCGTTCGGCGATGAGCTCGATCCGGCTCTGCGTGCGCCCGGAGCCGCCGTGCACGACGTAGCGGCCGACGACCGTGCCGTCGCGCGTGATCACGGTCGCGGGCCGGCCGAGCGCCAGCACCGCGGGTTCGGCGGCGCGCACGGCGTCGAGGTCGTCGGCGACGAGGACCTCGCCGAGAAGGGCGAGGATCCCGGCGGGCGCGGTGACGACGTCGGCGGCGGGCACGAGTCCGGCCACGGCGAGGCGGTCCTCGGCCCCGACCGGGCCGTCGCCGGCGCCGGGATCGGCGATCGTGAGCGCCACGCGCCCGAGGTCGCCGTCGGTCGCTGCGGCGACCGCCCTGAGCGCCGCGTCGCGGTCGTCCACGAGCACGGACTCGGCCAGCGGGCCGAGCGCGGCGGCGATGGCCGCCTCGTAGCCGGGCTCGACGCGCAGGTGCTCGGCGAGCAGGCCCCGCACGCCGGAGGTGCCCGACGCGGCGAGCGCGGCCGAACCGTCCTTCTGGTCGAGCGCGAGGGACAGCGCGGAGACCCGGGCGCCGAGCGCGTCGCGCTCGCGCTCGCGGTCGTGCAGGGCCTCGCGGAGCTGCTCGATCTCGCCCTCGGCCTCGAACACGGCGGCCTGGGCGAGCTCGTACGCCTCGTCGAGGTCGGTCGCGGAGGCCGGGTCGGCATCGGACTCCGCCTCGACGCGGGCGAGCTCGGCGCCGGCGCTCTCGCGCCGGAGCTGCGCCGCGTCGAGCGCGTTGCGGTGCCGCAGCACCTCGCCGCGCACCGCGGCGAGCTTCGAGGCGGCTGCGTCGGCGCGGCCGGAGAGCTGGGAGGCGCGCAGGTCGTACTCGCTCACGCGCGCCGCCTGCGCGGCGATCTCCTCGTCGATCGCGTCGAGCGCGGCCCGCGCGTCGCGGGTCGTGGCGGTCGCCCGTTCGAGGGCGGATGCCGCGTCGCCGACGCCCGCGCGGATGCCGTCGAGTTCGCTGCGCGCCGCGTCGATGTCGACGAGGGTGACGGTGGGCGCGGCATCCGAGCCCTCGTCGGCGGCGGAGAGCAGCGCGATGCGCTGGCGGGCGAGCGAGTCGAGCGAGCGCAGCCGCGCCTCGGACTGCTCGAGCGCGAAGCTCACGGCCCGCGCGCGGTCGACGTCGTCGCCGCCCTGCGCCTGCTCGAGCCGGTCGATGTGCGCCTGGTGGCGTTCGAGCTCCTGCTGGAGGACGAGCCGCTCGGCATGCCGCTCGTGCTCGGTCTGCCCGGCGGCCTCGAGCGCGCGGCGCAGCTCGACGACCTCGTCGGCGACGAGCCGGGCCTTCGCGTCGCGGACGACGGCGGCGATGCCGGCCGCCTCGCGCGCGACCTCGGCCTGCCGGCCGAGCGGCTTCAGCTGCCGGCGCAGCTCGGCGGCGAGGTCGGTGAGGCGCGTGAGGTTCGCCTGCATGGCGTCGAGCTTGCGGAGCGTCTTCTCCTTGCGGCGACGGTGCTTCAGGATGCCGGCGGCCTCCTCGATGAAGCCGCGGCGGTCCTCGGGGCTGGCGTGCAGCACCTGGTCGAGCTGGCCCTGCCCGACGATGACGTGCATCTCGCGGCCGAGGCCGGAGTCGCTGAGCAGCTCCTGCACGTCGAGGAGGCGGCACTGCTCGCCGTTGATCGCGTACTCGCTGCCGCCGTTGCGGAACAGCGTGCGCGAGATGGTCACCTCGGTGTACTCGATCGGCAGCGCGCCGTCCGAGTTGTCGATCGTGAGGCTGACCTCCGCGCGGCCGAGCGGGCCGCGCGTCGAGGTCCCGGCGAAGATGACGTCCTCCATCTTGCCGCCGCGCAGCGTCTTCGCGCCCTGCTCCCCCATCACCCAGGCGAGCGCGTCGACGACGTTCGACTTGCCGGAGCCGTTCGGGCCGACGATGCACGTGACCCCGGGCTCGAAGGCGAAGGTGGTCGGCTGCGCGAAGGACTTGAAGCCCTTCATGGTGAGGCTCTTGAGGTGCATGTCCCCCCGGATTCCGCGGCGTGATGGTGCTGGTGCCTCGGAAGAGCGTACCCGAGCGGATGCCGCGGGCCCGGCTCCGCACGCCGGGTTCGGGCTGATCGGGCCCGCTTCGGCCCGTCCCCGCGACGCCGGACTGTTCCGCAGGGCGCGATCGCGGGCTAGGCTGGCAGGCTGCCCGCAGCCGAGGGAGGACGCATGGGAGCAGAGGTCCGACCGATCCGGGTGCCTGCCGAACCGGGGGCCGCGGCATCCGACGAACTGGCCGCCTACGCCGCGCTGATCCGTCGACTCGACCTCGAGCGGCTCGGCACGGACGAGCTCGCACGGCCCGTCCGGGAGCTCGCCATGGAATTCGCGGGCGACCCGTACCGGGCGCGCGTGCCACTCGGTGCGTTCGACGGCGACGAGCTCATCGGACTGGCCGAGCTCGAGTGGGAACGCGACGACGACGCGAGGACCGCATACGTCGTGATGCTCGGCGTCGCCCCGGAGCGACGGCTCGAGGGCGTCGGCTCGATGCTCCTCGAGCAGGCCGAACGGATCGTCGCCGAAGCCGGACGCCCCACGCTCGTGCTGTCGGCGGACCACCGTGCCGACCACGTCCCGACCGCCGGCCGCGACGCGGGCGCCCATGCCGACGGCGAGGCGCCGGTGCTGCGCGCCCCCCAGGGCGCGGCCGTGATCGCCGCCGACGACCCCGCCGCCCGGTTCGCCGTGGCGCACGGCTACGCGCTCGGCCAGCTCGACCGGGTCAGCGTGCTCGACGTCGCCGGCCGTGGTGACGAGTTCCGGTCCCGACTGGCCGGCCTTTCGCCATCCGCCCCCTACCGGGTGCGCACCTGGATCGATCGCGCACCCGACGACCTGCTCGACTCGCTCGCCCTCGCGCACGAGCGGATGTCGGTCGACGCGCCGTCGGGCGCGATCGACTACGAGCTCGAGCACTGGGACGCCGATCGGGTGCGCGACGACGAACGGCGCACGCTCGCGATGGGGCGCACCACGTCGACCGCCGCGGCGATCGCCGCCGACGGCACGGTCGCCGGCTTCACCGTGCTCTCGCTGCTCGCCGACTCCCCGGCCGTCGAGCAGTGGGACACCATCGTGCTCGCGGCGCACCGCGGTCACCGTCTGGGCATGCGACTGAAGCTCGAGAACCTCCTCCTGCTCGAGCAGACGGATGCCTCGCGCGAGCGCGTCTACACCTGGAACGCCGACGAGAATGAGCACATGCTCGGCATCAACATCGACCTGGGTTTCCGCCCGTTCGCCCTCGAGTCGGTCTGGCAGCGTCCGTGAGCGCCGCCGCGTCCCCGAGCGACCCGGGCGTCCTCCGGCCGATCCGGGCGCCCGACCGTGTCGGCATCCCCGAGTCGGCGGACCTCGAGGCGTACGCCGACCTCGCCCGTCGGATCCAGGTCGAGACGATCGGCACCGACGAGTTCAGCTACTCGGCGGCCGAGCTCGCGGTGCTCGGCGGCAACCCGTACCTCGAACGGCGCCGGTTCGGGATCTTCGACGGCGGCCGGCTCGTCGCCGCCGCCGCGGCGTGGTGGGAACGCGAGCAGGCCGACGGCGCGCCCATGATCACCATGGTCGGCGTCGACCCCACCCACCGGCGCCGCGGCCTCGGCGGGCGGGTGCTCGACGCGATCGAGGCCGCCGCCCACGACGTCGGGCGCACCACGACCCTCCTCATTTCGGAGCACCGGACCGACGACGGCGCCGGCGAGCGGGTGCGGCCGCCGCAGGGCTCGGCCTCGCTCCCCGCCGACGCACCGTCCGTCCGGTTCGCGCGCTCGCGCGGGTACGAGCTCGGCCAGCTGCTCGTCGCGAGCGCCCTCCCCGTCGCCGGGCGCGGCCGGCACTTCCGCGAGCTCGCCGAGCAGGCCGAACGGTCCGACGGGTACCGGCTCGAGCGCTGGCGCGATCGCACGCCCGACGAGCACCTCGAGGCGTTCGCCGCGGCCCGGTCGCAGATGGTCGCCGAGGCGCCCAGCGGCGCGGTCGACTTCCCCGACGAGCACTGGGACGCCGCCCGCGTGCGCGACGAGGAGTCGCGTGCCGTCGCCGCAGGGCGCACGCACCTCACGGTCGCGGCGATCGCGCCCCGCGGCGAGGTCGCCGGGTTCACCATCCTCACCCTCGCACCCGGCAAGCGCGGCGCGTACCAGGACGACACGCTCGTCCTCGGCCCGCACCGCGGGAACGGGCTCGGCATGCGGTTGAAGCTGGCGAACCTCGTCGAGCTGTCGGACGCCGCACCGGCGCGCACCGACGTCTACACCTGGAACGCCGACGAGAACGGGCCCATGCTGGCCATCAACCGGGAGCTGGGGTTCCGCCCGCACTCGATCCAGGCGACGTGGCAGCGCGGCTGACGCCGACGGGCGCGGTGCGACGCAGCCGTTGGCAGCGCGGGCACCGGTGCGACGAGCGGTTCATGAACGCCTCGCGCACGATCGGCGTCCCGCACCGCGGGCAGGGCCGGCCCGTCCGCCCGTAGGCGTTCAGCGAGTGCGCGAAGTACCCCGACGCGCCGTTCACGTTGACGTACTGCGCGTCGAAGCTCGTGCCGCCCTCGGCGAGCGCCCTCTGCAGCACCGCGCGCACCGCTGCGAGCAGGTCTCGCACGCGACGCCGGCCGAGGCTCGACGCGGGCTGATCGCCGTGCATGCGGACCGCCCAGAGCGCCTCGTCGGCGTAGATGTTGCCGATCCCCGAGGCGACGCCCTGGTCGAGGAGCACGCGCTTGACGCCCGCGGCCCGTCGGGACAGCGCCGCGACGAACGCGCCGTCGTCGAATGCGGGGTCGAGCGGGTCGCGCGCGATGTGCGCCACCTGGGACGGGATCGAGCGCGCCCACGGCCCGCCGACCTCGGCGGAGTAGCCGGCGACCTCGCCGTCGGCCGTGGGCAGCATGCGGTCGATCGCCATCGACCCGAAGATGCGCTGGTCGACGAAGTCGACGCGCAGCTCGCCGTGCCCCGGGTGGTCGAGGTGCAGCCGGATCCTCGCGTGTCGGTCGTCGCCGGGGTGGTCGGGGGTGCGCAGCAGCAGCTGCCCGCTCATGCCGAGGTGACCGACGAGCGCTGTGCCGCTCGCGAGCGGCATCCACAGGAACTTCCCGCGCCGCACGGCGGCCTCGATGCGCTCGCCGGTGAGCAGCGTCTCGAAGTCGCCGGATGCCGCCTCGTGGCGCTTCAGCGACCGGGCGTCGACCACCTCGACGGCGGCGACGCGAGCGCCCGTGACCGCCGGAGCGAGTCCGGCACGGACGACCTCGACCTCGGGAAGCTCGGGCACGTCAGCGAGCGTTCAGCGTGGTCCACGCCTCGAGCGCCGCGGCCATCTCGGCCTGCTTCTTGCTCGAGCCCTCACCCGACGCGGACACGAGGCCGCCGACCGTGACGGTCGCGACGAAGTGCTTGCTGTGATCGGGACCGCTCTCGCTCACCGTGTACACCGGTGCCGGGGCACCGCGACGCGCGGCGATCTCCTGCAGGCTCGTCTTCGGGTCCATCGCGGCGCCGAACCGGTCGGGGTCGCGCATGAGCGGGGTGATGAGCCGCAGCACGAGATCGGTCGCGACCTCGCCGCCGCGCGACAGGTAGACCGCTCCGATGACGGCCTCGACGGTGTCGGCGAGGATCGACGGCTTGTCGGCGCCGCCGGTCATCGTCTCGCCGCGGCCGAGCCGGATGTACGGTCCGAGCCCGATGGTCCGAGCGACCTCGGCGAGGGCGACGCTCGAGACGAGGCTCGCCCGCCGCTTGGCCAGCTCGCCCTCGTCGAGCTCGGGGTGGTCGGTGAACAGCTTGACGGTCACCGCCTGCCCGAGGATCGAGTCGCCGAGGAACTCCAGGCGCTCGTTGGTCGGGATGCCGCCGTTCTCGTACGCGAACGACCGGTGCGTGAGGGCGAGGAGCAGGAGATCGGGGTCGAGCTCGACTCGCAGCGTGCGCTGCAATCGGACGAGCTCATCCGCCCCGGTGTCCGTGCGCTCGACGCGCCTCACGACCGGTCGTTCGTCGTTCACGGCCGACTTAGACGTCGGCGACCTTGCGGCCCTTGTACTCGAGGAAGAGCGGGGTGCCCGCCGAGTCCTCGACCACGCGTGCGCGGTGCGGGAGGCTGTAGGTGACCTTGCCGTTCTCGACGGTCTTGACGAGCGTGGGGGCCTCGGCCTTCCACTGCGAACGGCGCGCGTGGGTGTTGGCGCGTGACTTCTTCCGCTTGGGAACAGCCATGACTCTCTCTCAATCTCTCTGCAGGTCGGCGTCGGATGCGTGATCCGCGCCCTCGTCTTCGGAAGCCGTGAACCCCGCGAGCGCAGCCCAACGCGGGTCGTGCTCGACGGGGGTGACGAGTTCCGGATGTTCGGCCAGACGCTGTCCGGTCTCGGGGTCGAGGCCGGGGCAGTCGGGCCGGCACACCGGCTGGAAGGGCAGTGCCAGCACTACCGCATCTCGGATGAGCGGTTCAAGATCCACGTGGTCGTCTTGAACCTCATACTCGAAAGCTTCTCCGGAATGATACGCGAAAAGCTCCTGGAACTCGACTCGGAGGGGCAGCGCGATGTCGATGAGGCATCGGCCGCACTCGCCCTCGGCGGTCGCGTCGACCTCGGCGGTCGCGAGGATGCCCTCGTGGACGGACTCGAGGCGCACGTCGACGGCGAGCTCGGAGCCGGGCCTGATGGAGACGAGTCCCTCGCCCAGTTGCTCGGGCGCGGGGACGTCGAGCTGCTGCTCGCGCATCTCGCCGGGACGGTTGACGAGGTCGCGCACGTTGATGCTGAAGGGGGAATGCTGGACGGCCACGAAGGACGATCCTACTCGCCGGGCGGTGCGGGGCGTCCGAGTGCGACCCGCGCGGACGGGCGGAGCGACGCCGGGAGCAGCACGGCACCGAGACGGCGAGCGGATGACGCTCCGTCGCGGAGCGCGTCGGACGCCGCCGCGAGATCGGCGAGGAGCGCCGCGCGGCGCGCGTGCTCGACGGCATCCACCTCGCCGCCCGTCGGTGCCGCGGCGGCCGCCCCGAGCCTCGCCGTGCCGGGACTCGCTCCACCCGAGCCCGCTCCGCGCACCCGGCCGTAGCGTTCGCGTTCCACGGCGTCGCGCACGCGCTCGAGCGCCGCGAGCGCGTCGGTGCGTTCGCCGGGTGGCGAGTCGGGGTCCGCGGCGAACCCGGGCCGCGCCGCGAGCTCCGCCGTCAGCCCGCGCACGGTCCGCCGCGGATCGACGGGAAGGCCGAGGTCCACGGCGGTCGCGAGCAGCTCCCGCCACGCGGCATCCGCCGGCCGGTCGCCGGACCGGACCCGGCCGCGACGGCCGACCCGGACGCCCGCTCGGACCATGGCGGGCAGGAGCAGCACGAGCGCGACCGCCAGTCCGATCATCGCGAGTTGGGCGGTCTGCTCGCCCACCGACCGCGCGGCGGCGCCGTCGCCGAGCGCCCGGTCCGGGTCGCCCTCGGGGCGCCCGGTCGCGCCCGGCGTCGCCGCCGGGCCGGTCGGGACCACGCCGGGGGTGTCCTGGCCGGCGTTCGGCCGCGTGTAGTCGGGGACGCTCCCCCGGCCCGGCGTCGGCTCGAACGGCACCCAGCCGACGCCCTCGAAGTAGAGCTCGGGCCAAGCGTGCAGGTCGTGCGAGTCGACCTCGATCACGACCTCGCCGTCGACCCGGCCGTCGCCGGGCGTGCCCGAGGTGTACCCGATGGAGATCCGGGACGGGATGCCGACCTCTCGGGCCATCACGGCCATCGTCGAGGCGAAGTGCACGCAGTAGCCCGCGCGCTGGTCGAGGAAGGCGGCGATCGACTCGAAGCCCCCGCCGTCGTATCCCTCGGCGACCGGGGCGCTCTCCGAGTACTCGAATTCCGAGCCGCGCAGGTACGCCTGGATGGCGACGGCCGCGTCGTACCGCGTCGCCGCCGACGCCGTGACCGAGGCGGCCGTCTCGGTGATGATCGGCGGCAGGTCGTCGGGCAGGCGTCGCGTCGTCTCGGCGACGGCGTCGGCCGGCGCGGCGCGTGCCGAGCGCAGCTGCGCGACGTCCGGCTGCACGTCGAGATGGGTGAGGCGGTACTGCTGCCCCATCGTGGTCGAGTCGACGCTGCGCACGTTGAGCGTGCCCTGGTCCCAGAACCACGAACCGGTGACACCGCTGACCTCGCTCGAGGGGTACGGCACGGGCAGCCACGCCGTGCGCACCTGGTCGACCTGCACGGCGATCGGCTTCGGCTCCACGAGCACGTCGTCGGCGAGCCCGTCGGGGCCGGGCAGCGTGCCGAGCGTGTGGTCGCCGTCGACGGCCCGTTCGCTCGCCGACCACACCTGCCCCTCGAGCCGCTCCACGGTGAGCAGGGTGAAGTACGGGCGCTCGCCCTCGGGTGAGACGTACGAGAACGCCGGCACCGGCTCCGGCCGCCGCAGGTCGCGACCGAGGTCGACGTAGGGGCTCACGCCGCGCGCGAAGAGCGTGGCCGGCCCGCCGGTGCCGACCAGGAAGCTGGTGCTGACGCTCGGCGTCGCCGCCGCGATGACGGATGCCGCGACGAGGCCGATCGCGGCGAGGCCGAGCGACGCGCCCATCGTCGACACGATCGGCGCGCGCCTCGGCGCGCTGACGACGGGCGCGTCGTCGCGGTCGTCCTCCTGGAGGAGTTCGGCGGCGCGGCGCACGCGCACGTCGACGCGGAGCAGGAGCAGGTAGGCGGCGGCCGTGAGGACGATCGCAGGAGCCTCGGCGCCGTCGGCCACGAACAGTCCGGGAACGAGCACGGGCACGAGCATCGGGATGGCGGCGAGCGCGGGCACCCGGACGGTCTGCACCAGCAGGTCGAGGAAGACGGCGATGAGGCCGACGCCCACGGCGATGGCGAACACGAGCGCGGGAACGGGGACCGCGGGCACCGACTGCTGCTCGATGGTCCGGCGCGCACCCTCGGTGAGCTCGCCGAAGACGGCGAACGTGTCGGGGGTCGGGATGATCAGCGCGATGCTCGTCGCACCGCCGAAGAGCAGCGTGAGCGCGAGCAGCATCGCGACGAGCTCGAGCGGCGGCACGAGCGACGGCGGCGTGCGGATGGCGCGGAGCGCCGCGCCGCCGCCGATGACCGCGAGGGCGACGACGGCGCCGGCCCACCACCATCCGCTGCTCGCGATGAGCGGCCCGAGCGCGGTCGTCGCGACGAGCAGGAGCAGCAGGCTCGCCCCGGACAGCGCGAGCGACTGCGCGCGGGTCAGCGGAAGGCGGTCAGGCCCCATGGCGCCCTCCCGTCCGAACGGCCTCGCGCGCCGACCGCCAGGCCTCCTGCCACGCGGCGGGGAGGTCCACGGCCCGGCGGACCCGGATCACGCGCCAGTCGGCCTCCTCGAGGCGCTCCACGATGCGTGCGGAGACGCTCTCGGCCGCGAAGGCGACCGCGGGCTCGACGGAGGCGCGGAGCGCGACGAGCGTCTCGGCGGCGTCGCCCGAGGGGTCGATCAGCACCGCGATCGCCGGCATCCGCATGTCGCGACGTGCCGACGTCGGCGGGGCGACCGGATGGCGCCGTGGTTCGCGCGGCTCGCCGCGCGCGGTCTCGCGGCGCGGCGGCTCGAGCCGAGCCAGGTCCTCGAGGAGCGACACGTCGCCGCCCGACGCGCGGTAGCCGCCGGCTTCGGCCGCGATCGGCTCGACCTGCGCCGCGGGATCCTCGATCGGGTCCAGCCGGACCCGGAACCCGCGCGAGAGCAGGTGGACCCCGAGCGACGCGGCGAGCTCGACGCCGAGTTCGAACGCCGGGTCGAGCGCGTCGGCCGCGTCGCGGGAGCCGCCGGGGTGCGAGGCCCGCCCGCCGAGCGCGGTGTCGAGCAGGATCCGCAGCTCGGGGTCGCCCCGCTGCTCCTCGTCGCGGACCATCAGCTCGCCGCGGCGGGCGGTCGCCGCCCAGTGCACGCGGCGCAGCGGGTCGCCGTAGCGGTACTCCCGGGCGATGAGCTCGTCGCTGTTCGGCCGGGTGCGGCGCTGCAGCGCGTGCACCGTGCCGTCGACGCTCGCGAGCAGCCCGACGGCGGGCTCGAGCGGCGTGACGCGCGGCGTGACGACGAGGTCCCGTGCTCCGCCCGCGACACGATCGATCCGTGCGAGCCCGAACGGGTCGGTCACCGAGATCCGGAGCGGTCCGACGTCGAACACGCCGCGGCGCGGCGTCCGGAGCCGGTACTCGAGCCCGACGGTGTCGTCGCCCGACGGCAGCAGCCCCTCGGTCCGGCCGACGGCCGGCAGGATCGCTTCGGGCGGTGGGCGCAGGGCGGGCGAGGAGAGGTCGCGCCAGTGCGCGCCGTCGAACGCGCGCCGGCTGCGGTTGTGCACGCGCAGCCGGACGGTCGTCGAGTGCCCCGCGCCGACGACCGGGGGCTCGAACGTGCGGTGCACGGCGAGCCGGGGCGGCCGCGCGGCGAGGAAGCCGAGTGCGGCCAGCGGCATGGCGATGCCGACGGCGGCGAGCAGCAGGATGTCGCGGAGGTCGAACCAGAGCGCGACGCCGAACAGGATGCCGCCCACGACCATGAGCGAGATCCCTCGCGGGGTGAGGCGAGGACGCGCCTGGTGCCGCACGCGGCCGGCCCGCGACATCCGGATCACTCCCTCCGGGCGCTGCCGACCGGCACCGGCGTCTCGGCGAGGATCCGGCGCACGATCTGGTCGATGAGCGGACCGCCGTCGTGGTCGTGCCCGCCGACCGCGCGACTGGTCGGCACGAGGCGGTGTGCGAGCACGGGCACGGCGAGCGCGTCGACGTCGTCGGGCAGCACGAAGTCGCGCCCGTGCATGGCGGCGTGCGCCTTCGCGGCGCGGACGAGCTGGAGCGTGGCGCGCGGGCTCGCCCCGAGTCGCAGCTGGCGGTCGTCGCGCGTCGCACGCGCCAGCTCGACGGCGTACTCCTTGACCGGCTCGGAGGTGAACACGCGCTGCACGGCCTGGATCATCGCCCGGAGCTCGGCGAGGGCGACCACCGGCTCGAGCGTGTCCAGCGGGCTCGCCGTCTCGCGCTGGGCGAGCATCGCGAGCTCGTCGGCGGTCGCGGGGTAGCCCATCGAGATGCGCGCCATGAACCGGTCGCGCTGCGCCTCGGGCAACGGGTACGTTCCCTCCATCTCGACGGGGTTCTGGGTCGCGACGACCGTGAACGGCTGCTCGAGACGGTACGTCGTGCCGTCGGCCGTGACCTGCCGCTCCTCCATGCACTCGAGGAGCGCCGACTGCGTCTTCGGACTCGCCCGGTTGATCTCGTCGCCGATGACCAGGTTCGCGAACACCGGACCGGGCTTGAACTCGAACCGGCGCGACACCTGGTCGAAGACCGAGACGCCGGTGACGTCGCTCGGCAGGAGGTCGGGCGTGAACTGGATGCGGTTGACCGTGCAGTCGACCGAGCGCGCGAGCGCCTTGGCGAGCATCGTCTTGCCGACGCCGGGGACGTCCTCGATGAGCAGGTGGCCCTCGGCGAGGAGCACGGTGAGGGCGGCGGTCACGGCGTCGCGCTTGCCGCTGATGACCGCCTCGACGTTGCGGACGATGATCGCCGCGCGTTCGCCGACCTCGTCGATCCCCATCGCGGTCACGACGCCCACGGCGCCCTCGGTGTCGCTCACGGTCGCATCGCCCCCTGGAGGTACTCGGCCACGGATCGGGGCACGTACGGCGCGACGTCCCCGCCCAGCGCGGAGACCTGGCGGACGAGGGAGCTCGACACGTGCGCATTCGCCGGATCGGGCAGGAGGAAGACCGTCTCGACGCCCGCGAGGTGCCGGTTCACGATCGCCATCGGCGTCTCGTAGCCGACGTCGACCTGCGACCGGATGCCCTTGACGAGGACCGACGCGCCGACGTCGGTGCAGTAGTCGACGAGCAGGCCCATGCTCCACGAGGCGACGACGATGTCGCCGGGGATGTGCGCGTCGGCGATCGACTGCTCGATGAGCGCGACGCGCTGCGCGATCGGCAGGAGTGCCGACTTGTCGGGGTTGTGCACGACGACGACGTGCAGCTGGTCGTAGAGGCCTGCGGCCCGCTCGATCACGTCGAGGTGGCCGCGCGTGACGGGGTCGAATGATCCTGGGACGACGGCGATCCGCTGCATACGTGCCAGCGTAGTGCGCGATCGGCGCTCCGGGACGGGTGGTCGAGAGTCTCAGCCCCTGCTCAGGTACTCGCTCGTCTCGTCGTCGAGGCGGCGCCGCACCGCGGCCGCGAGCGCGGGGTGGCCGGCGAGCTTCGGGTCGGCGACCAGGAGCTCGGCCGCGGCCTCCCGGGCGTCGGCGATGAGGTCGCCGTCGCGCGCCACCCGGAGCAGCTTCAGCGACGATCGCCCTCCGGACTGGGTCGCGCCGAGCACGTCGCCCTCGCGCCGCAGCTCGAGGTCGACTCGCGCGAGCTCGAACCCGTCGAGGGTCGCGGCGACCGCCTCGAGCCGCTCGCGCGCGACGCTGCCGGCCTCGGCGTGCGAGACGAGCAGGCAGAGGCCGGGCACGCTCCCACGGCCGACGCGCCCGCGGAGCTGGTGCAGCTGCGACACCCCGAACCGGTCGGCGTCGACGACGACCATCGTGCTCGCGTTGGGCACGTCGACGCCGACCTCGATGACGGTCGTCGCGACCAGCACGTCGAGCTCCTTCGCGGCGAACGCGCGCATCGCGTCGTCCTTCTCGTCGGCCGACATCCGGCCGTGGAGCGGGGTGATGCGGGCGTCGGCGAGAACAGGCAGCGCCCTCAGCTCCGCCAGGACCGAGGCGACGGATGCCGCGGGGGCGGCGCCCGGCGTGGGCTCGCCCTCGGCGGGCTCCGCATCCTCCTCGGCGACCTTGGGCTCGATCGCCGGGCAGACGACGAAGCCCTGTCGGCCCTGCGCGAGCTCCTCCGCGAGGCGCTCCCACACGCGGGCCCGCCAGGCGGGCCGCTCGGCGAGCGGGACGAGGTGCGTCTCGATGCCCGCCCGGCCGGCCGGCAGCTCTCGGATGGTGCTCACGTCGAGGTCGCCGAACACGGTCATCGCGACCGTGCGCGGGATCGGCGTCGCGGTGAGCACGAGCACGTGCGGATGCCGCCCCTTGAGTCGCAGCGCCTCGCGCTGCTCGACGCCGAAGCGGTGCTGCTCGTCGACGACGACGAGGCCGAGGTCGGCGAACGTCGTGGTGTCGCCGAGCAGGGCATGCGTGCCGACGACGATGCGCGACTGGCCCGCGGCGACCCGCAGCGCGGCCCTCCGCCGCTCGGCGGTCGGCAGCTGGCCGGTCACGAGCGTCGGCATGAGCTCCGCCGACAGCTCGGGGCCGAGCATCCGCGCGATGGAGCGCAGGTGCTGCGCGGCGAGCACCTCGGTCGGGGCGAGCAGGGCCGACTGCCCGCCCGACTCGGCGACCGCGAGCATGGCACGGAGCGCCACGACCGTCTTGCCGGAGCCGACCTCGCCCTGCACGAGCCGGTTCATGGGGACGGGCGCGGCGAGGTCGTGGAGGATCTCGCCGCCGACCTCCACCTGGTCGCCCGTCAGTTCGAACGGCAGCGACGCCTCGAACCGCTCGAGCAGGCCGCCGGGGCGCGGCTCGCGCCGGACGGCCTCGTGGGCGCGCGAGGCCGCGCGACGCTCGAGCAGCGCGGTCTGCAGCACGAACGCCTCCGTGAAGCGCAGGGTGCGTCGCGCGGCCTTCCAGTCGTCGTCGCGCTCGGGGCGGTGCACGCCCTCGAGCGCCTCGCGATGCGAGCGGATGCCGCGTGCCCGACGCACTTCGTCGGGGATCGGGTCGTCGACGGCGCCGAGCCCGTCGAGCAGCAGGCCGACCGCGGTCTGCAACTGCCAGCTCGAGAGCGCGCCGGTCGCCGGGTAGATCGGGATGGGCGCCGTCGCCCATCGCACGGCCGCGGCATCCGCCCCGCCCGTCGGCGCCGCGTCGTCGTCGAACAGCTGGTAGTCGGGGTGCGCGAGCTGGCGCGCGCCGCGGTAGTCGGAGACCTTGCCCGCGAACATGCCGCGCACGCCGGGCTTCAACTCGTTCGCGCGCCACTTCTGGTTGAAGAAGGTGAGCGTGAGGACGCCCGTGCCGTCCGAGATCTTCGCCTCGAGGATCGACCCGCGCCGCGAGCGCATCGTGCGTTCCCGGACCTCGAGCACCTCGGCGACGATCGTGACGTTCTCGTCGAGCGGGAGCTCGGCGAGCGCCGTGAGCTCGCCGCGCGCGGCGTAGCGACGCGGGTAGTGGGCGAGCAGGTCGCCGACCGTCGTGTAGCCGAACGCGCGCTGGAGCGCCTGCGCGGTCCGGCCGCCGAGCGCGCCGGTGAGGCGGCTGTCGAGGGTGAGCACCCCCTCCGCCACATGATCGGCCGTCATGCCTCGATCGTAGGCTCCGCCTCCGTCGGCGGCGGCGCGAGGGCCTCGATCTCGGCGCGCACGTACGGGTCGTCCGGGCGGGCGAGTGCGAGCTCGCGCTGGATCTCGAGCGCCTCGTCGGTGCGGCCGAGCGTGCGGAGCGCTCGCCCCACGGACCAGCGCGCGACGTGCTGCTGGCCCGCGGTGCCGTAGCGGTCGGCCGCCTCGACGGCCTTCCGGAAGTGGTAGAGCGCCGCTTGGGCGTCGCCGCCGTCGTGCTTGGTCCAGCCGAGGTTGTTGTGCAGCGCGACGCCCCAGCGCTTCAGGCGCGGGTCGCGCACCCCCTCCAGGATGTCGAAGCCCTCAGCCGCCCACTCCTCCTCGTGGCCGACGTCGTTCAGGGCGAGCATGTGCAGGGCGTCGAGCACGAGGAACGTCGACCCGCCGAGCGCACCCTCCCGCACGGCGCGGGTGAACTGCGGGACGGCCTCGTCGAGTCGCTCGCCGGCCGCGGCCATCCGCCCGCGCTCGAGCGCGATGCGCGCGCGCAGCTCGGCGATCTCCTCCTCGGAGTCGCCGCCGTCCGCGTCGGCACCGACGCCGTCGGCGCCGTCGCCGACGCTCGACCCGGCCTCGGACTCGCCCTCGAGCTGCGCCTCGAGGTCGGCGAGCACCGCGAGGGCCTCCTCCTCGCGGTGCTGGATGCCCATGGCACGCGCGAGCTGCGTGGCCATCACGGCGCGGCCGTGCGCGGTCAGCGTCTCGTCCGCGGCGGCCGCCCGGAAGCGCTCCTCGCTCGCGGCGGGGTCGCCGAAGTCCCATATCCGGTCGATCGCCTGCTGCTCCTGGGCCCGATGGTGGGACGGATCGGCGTGCAGGGCGTCGGTCGAGTCATCCACCTCTCCATCATGGCAGCGCCGGAGGAGGGGCCGTTATGCTCCCGAGACATGACGCGCATCATCGCCGGCTTCGCCGGCTCGCTCACCCTCGCCGTGCCCCGCTCGGGCACGCGCCCGACGAGCGATCGCGTGCGCGAGGCGATCTTCTCGGCGCTCGAGGCGCGCGATGCGATCGCTGGCGCCTCGGTGCTCGACCTGTACGCCGGCTCGGGAGCGCTCGGGCTCGAGGCCGCGAGCCGCGGCGCGGCCGAGGTCGTGCTCGTCGAGAAGGCGCGACCCGCCGCCGAGGTCTGCCGGCGCAACGCAGCGGCCCTCGCGAAGGCCGGGCGGGGATCCGCACCGCGTATCCGGGTCGCGGCGCAGGGCGTGTCGTCCTACCTCGAGTCCGCGGCCGGCGGCGTCGACCTCGCCTTCATCGACCCGCCCTACGACCTCGGCGAGGCCGAGCTCGCGCGCGACCTCGCGCTGCTCGCCCCGCTCCTCGCGGACGCTGCGACGGTGGTCGTCGAGCGGAGCAGCCGATCCCCCGAACCGACGTGGCCGCGCGGCATCGACCCCGAGCGGCGCCGCGACTACGGCGAGACGACGCTGTGGTGGGCGTCGGCGGCGGAGGACGAGGATCAGCCCGCGCCGCCGTCCCAGCCCGAGTAGGGGTCCCAGCCGCTCGTGTCGACGGGCGCACCGTCCAGCGTGAGCCGCCCGGCGTCACCGGTCACCGCCCCGATCACGTCGAACGGCTCGGGCGGCACCACGCCGGCGGGGAACGTGGCGAGCAGGCCGTGGTCCTCGGCGCCGGCGAGCGCGGTCATCGGGTCCTCGCCGAGCACGGTCCGGTGGAAGTCGAGCCCGACGCCGCTCGCCTCCGCGAGCCGCCGCGCGTCGCGCGCGAGCCCGTCGCTGACGTCGAGCATCGCGCTCGCCCCGGCCCGCGCGGCGACGACGCCCGCCCCGACCGGCGGCGACGGCGCGAGTTGCGCGCCCACGAGGTGCGGATGCCGCGCCCTGACCGCGTCGGCGAGGGCGGCGTCCGGTTCGCCCTCGGCGTCCCTCGCCTCGGCGAAGAGCAGTCGAAGGCCCCGCGCGGCGTCGCCTCGCGCGCCGGCGTGCGCGAGAACGTCGCCCGGGCGGGCGCCCGACCGGAGCACCGGCGCGCGCCCCTCGAGGTCGCCGAACGCCGTCACGGCGATCGTCAGCACCGATGACGCCGAGAGATCGCCGCCGACGACGCCGGCGCCGGGGGCGAGCGCGGCGAGCGCGTCGCGCAGGCCGTCGGCGATGCCCTCGAGGAGGGACACAGGCGTGGTCGGCGGCGCGGCGATCGACACGACGAGCGCGGTCGGGCGCGCGCCCATCGCGGCGACGTCCGTGAGGTTGGTCGCCGCGGCCTTCCAGCCGAGGTCGTGCGGGCGCGACCACGCGAGGCGGAAGTCCGGCCCGTGCACCATGAGGTCGGTGGTGACGACGAACCGGCCGTCGCGGGCCGCCACGACGGCGGCGTCGTCGCCCGCGCCGAGGAGCGCCGCGTCGCCCGGCTCCAGGCGCGGCAGGATGCGGGAGAGCGTCGCGGTCTCGCCGAGTTCCCCGATCGTCGGCGACGGCTCGCGTGCAGGCTGCTCCATGGCTCCCACGGTAGCCTGATCGACGATGTCGACTCCCCCGTCAGGCCGCCCCCGGCGCCGCCGTTCGCGCCTCGCCGCCGCGGCCCTCGTCGCCGCCTCGGCCGCGCCCCTGCTCGCCGCCTGCAGCCAGGCCGTCCCGTTCGACCCGGCACCTGATGCCGCGGACGCCGACTGCGCCTCGGTCGTGGTGCGCCTGCCCGACCAGGTCGCCGGCCTCGACGCGCGCGAGACGAGCGCCCAGGGCACGGGCGCGTGGGGCTCGCCCGCGTCGGTGCTGCTCCGCTGCGGGGTCGAGCCTCCCGGGCCGACCACGCTCCGCTGCGTGAGCGTCGACGAGGTCGACTGGATCATCGACGAGTCCGACGCCCCGACCTATCGGTTCACCACATACGGTCGCACCCCCGCGGTCGAGGTCGTCGTCGACAACGACGCGGTCGCCGGTTCGACGGCCATCGCCGACCTGTCAGGGGCGGTCGCGGCGATCCCGGCCGAGGGCGGTTGCACCGACCTCGAGGACCTCGCTCCCGCCACCGAGGCGCCGGCGACCGCGGGGTGAGCCGCACGGCCGGCCACCCGACCGCGCGCCGCTCCCCGCGTCGGCGGATGGCGCGGTGCCGGCCGCTCAGCCGACGCGCACGCCCCGCGCGAGCCCGACGCGGATGAGCTCGTCGATCAGCTCGGGATAGGTGACGCCCGTCTCCTGCCAGCACCGGGGGAACATCGAGATCGGCGTGAAGCCCGGCATCGTGTTGAGCTCGTTGACCACGAATCCCTCGTGGGTCAGGAAGAAGTCCACGCGTGCGAGTCCCTCGGCGCCGATCGCCTGGAACGCCCGGATCGCGAGGTCGCGCATCTCCTCCAGCCGGCCGTCGCCGAGGTCGGCCGGGCAGACCAGGTCGACGCCGGGCGCGTCGAGGTACTTCGCCGCGAAGTCGTAGAAGCCGTCGCCGGTGAGCACGATCTCACCCGCGACCGACGCGCGCGGCCGCTCGCCGGGTGCACCGCCGAGCACGCCGATCTCGACCTCGCGCCCGATCACCGCGGACTCGATGAGCACGGTGTCGTCCTCGGCGAATGCGACCTCGAGGGCGGCGTCGAGCTCGCCGGCGTCCGACACCCGGCTCACGCCGACGCTCGAGCCGGCGCGCGCCGGCTTCACGAACTGGGGCAGGCCGAGCGATGCCGCGCCGGCGCGCACGGCGGCCGGGTCGTCCGCCCACTGCCGCGCGGTCACGGTGCGCCACGGCGCCACCGGGATGCCGGCGGCCGCGAGCGCGGTCTTGGTGAAGTGCTTGTGCATGCCGAGCGCGCTCGCGAGCACGCCCGACCCGACGTACGGGAGGCCGCCGAGCTCGAGGAGGCCCTGGATCGTTCCGTCCTCGCCGAACGGGCCGTGCAGGATCGGGAACACCAGGTCGACGTCGCCGAGCGAGGCCTCCTCGCCGCTCGCAGTGACCACGTGGAGCTCACGGGAGGTCGCCGACTCCGGCCAGCGCACGCGCGTGCCGTTGTCGTGCACCTCTGGCAGGTGCTCGGGGTCGAGCGCGAACCGGTCCGGATCGTCGGCCTCGAGCACGAACGCGCCCTCGCGCGTGATCCCGACGGGGATCAGCTCGTAGCGGTCACGGTCGATCGCCCGGAGCACCCCCGCCGCCGTTGCGCAGCTGATCGAATGCTCGCTGGAGCGCCCTCCGAAGAGCAGAACCACCCTGAGCTTGTCCATCCATCGTCCTTTCGCCCTGGGGCTCGTCGTCGGTCGTGAGGTGCGGCGCGATGTCCCTCGGCGCGAGCGTTCCGGCGAGCACCTGCCGGACCTGCTCGACGATGGGCATCTCGACGCCCTTGGCGCGCGCCAGTTCGAGGATCGGACCGACGGACGCGAGCCCCTCGGTGGTCTGCTGCATCTGGTTGACGA
The DNA here is from genome assembly GCF_052748445.2 of Agromyces molybdatiresistens. Classification (NCBI taxonomy): domain Bacteria; kingdom Bacillati; phylum Actinomycetota; class Actinomycetes; order Micrococcales; family Microbacteriaceae; genus Agromyces; species Agromyces molybdatiresistens. The sequence goes on from NZ_CM188258.1 coordinate 2,364,274, forward strand.
CCTCGGGCAGCTTGTAGCCCTGGCCGAGCAGGCGCCCCGCGGTGTTGTTGCGCGACAGCGGCGACTGGCAGGTCGCGATGAGGTCGCCGAGTCCGGCGAGCCCGGAGAGCGTGTCGGGGTGCGCGCCGTAGGCCACGGCGAAGTCCGTCATCTCGACGAGGCCGCGCGTGATGATCGACGCCTTCGTGTTCTCGCCGTAGCCGGCACCGTCGACGATGCCGATCGCGACCGCGATGAGGTTCTTGAGGACGCCGCCGAACTCGGTGCCGATCACGTCGGTGTTCACGAACGAGTGGAAGTAGCGGTTGCGTGAGACCGAGGCCACGGACTGCGCGGTCTCGAGGCTCGACGAGGACACCACGGCGGCCGTGGGCTGCTCCCTGGCGATCTCGAGGGCGAGGTTCGGGCCCGAGATCACGGCGATCTTCGACTCGGCGATCGGCAGCACCTCGGCGATGACCTCGCTCATGCGGTGGCCGGTCGACTTCTCGACGCCCTTCATGAGCGACACGATCGTCGCCTCGGCGTGCAGGTGCGGTTCGGCGGCGATGAGGTTCTGCCGGAGGGTCTGGCTCGGCACGCTGACGTACACCTGCTCGGCGCCCGCGAGCGCGAGGTCGAGCCGGCTCGTCGCCCTGAGCCCGATCGGCAGGTTGATGCCGGGGAGGTAGTCGCTGTTGCGCTTGGCCTCCTGGATCTCGCGTGCGAGCTCGGGGCGCCGCGCCCACAGCATGACGTCGGCCCCGCCGTCGGCGAGGATCTTGGCGAACGTGGTGCCCCAGCTGCCTGCGCCGAGCACGGCCACGCGCTTCCCGGGTGCGCGGCGCGCCGCCCCCCTAGCCATCGAGGCGCCCCGTCTCCTTCTGGCCGTGCGTGGTCGGATCCCACCGCTCGGCCGGCGGCTGCTCGCCGCGCAGCTCGCCGACGAGCGCGGCGATCGCGTTCATCAGGTCGTTCGTGGCGGCGAGCAGGGTCGCCTGGTCGAGCGGCTTCCCCTCGTACGCCGAGAGGTCGAGGGGTTCGCCGATGATCACGTCGACGGTCTTGCGGGGGAAGAAGCTCACCTTCTTCGCGTACCGCGGCATGATCTGCTGCGTGCCCCAGTGGGCAGCGGGGATCACCGGGATGCCGCGTTCGAGCGCGATGCGGACCGCTCCCGTCTTGCCGCGCATCGGCCACATCCCGGGGTCGCGCGTGAGCGAGCCCTCGGGGTAGACGATGACCATCCGGCCCTTCTCGACGAGTTCCTCCGCGGCGCGGATCGCCGCGTGGCTGCTGCTGCCTGCGCGCTCGACGGGGATCTGGCCCGACGTGCGCAGGATCCATCCGAGCACGGGATTCTTGAACAGCGACGCCTTGGCCATGAACCTGGGCAGCCGGCCGAGGTGCCACGAGGCGACTCCCATGACCAGTGGATCGATCTCGCTGTAGTGGTTGGGCGACAGCACGAAGGCGCCGGCCTGCGGCATCCGCTCCGGGTGGTGGAAGCGGTACTTCACGCCGAGGCTCCACAACGGGAGGACCAGGACGGCGAGCAGCCAGAAGAACGAGGGTCGCCGCTTCTCGGCGCCGGGCTTCACTGCGGGGACGACGGCGGGGTCACGATGGGGCACTGACCCATTATCCTTCGAGCGCGAAGTCCGCTCCGAGCAGCTCCAGCTTGGTGATGAAGTTCTCGTAGCCGCGCGCGATGATGCCGACGTTCGAGACGGTCGAGCGCCCCTCGGCGGTCAGCGCCGCGATGAGGTGGCTGAAGCCGCCGCGCAGGTCGGGCACCTCGATGTCGGCGCCGTGCAGCTGCGACGGCCCGGAGATGACCGCGGAGTGCTTGAAGTTGCGCTGCCCGAACCGGCACGGCCGGCCGCCGAGGCACTCCTTGTGCACCTCGATCGACGCGCCCATCTCGACGAGGGCGTCGACGAAGCCGAAGCGCTGCTCGTACACGGTCTCGTGCACGATCGACACGCCCTTGGCCTTCGTGAGCGCGACGACGAGCGGCTGCTGCCAGTCGGTCATGAAGCCGGGGTGGACGTCGGTCTCGATGATGACCGGCTTCAGCTCGCCTCCCGGGTGGAAGAATCGGATGCCGTCGTCCTCGATCTCGAAGTCGCCCCCGACCTTGCGGAACACGTTGAGGAACATGAGCATCTCGGCCTGACGCGCTCCGCCGACGAAGATGTCGCCCTCGGTCGCCAGCGCCGCGGCGGCCCAGCTCGCGGCCTCGTTGCGGTCGAACAGCGCGCGGTGCGTGTAGCCCTGCAGCTTCTCGACGCCCTCGATGCGGATCACGCGGTCGGTGTCGACCGAGATGATGGCGCCCATCTTCTGCAGGATGTTGATGAGGTCCATGATCTCGGGCTCGATCGCCGCGCCCGACAGCTCGGTGATCCCGTCGGCGAGCACCGCGGTGAGCAGCACCTGCTCGGTCGCGCCCACGCTCGGGTACGGCAGCGAGACCTTCGCGCCGTGCAGTCCGTTCGGCGCCGACATCCGGATGCCGCTCGGGAGCTTCTCGACGATCGCGCCGAAGTTGCGGAGCACCTCGAGGTGGTAGTCGATCGGGCGGTCGCCGATGCGGCAGCCGCCGAGGTCCGGGATGAACGCCTCGCCGAGGCGGTGCAGCAGCGGCCCGCAGAACAGGATCGGGATGCGACTCGAACCGGCGTGCGCGTCGACCTCGGCCATGTGGGCCGTCTCGACCGCCGAAGGGTCGAGCACGAGGTCGCCCTCGTTCGCGCCCTCGGTCACGGTCACGCCGTGCACCTCGAGGAGTCCGCGCACGATGCGCACGTCGCTGATGTTCGGCACGTCCTTCAGGACGCTGGGGGTGTCGCCGAGGATGGCAGCGACCATCGCCTTGGTGACGAGGTTCTTCGCGCCCTTCAGCTCGATCCGGCCGCGAAGCGGCTTGCCCCCGTTGATCGTGATGCGGTCGACCGGGAGGCCGACCGCCGTGCCGTGCTGCTTCGCGTCATCCACGAGTGTGTTCACTCAGTTCCCTGTCTCTGCCGGCTCCCTGATGGGGAGCGTCGTCGGCCGCCACCCCGCCCGAGTCGCCTCGAAGTCGGAGATGGCCTGCTCGTCCCGGAGGGTGAGCCCGATGTCGTCGAGCCCCTCGAGCAGCCTCCACCGAGTGTAGTCATCGATATCGAAGGCGACTGTGAGGCTCCCGATGCTCACCGTACGCTCAACCAGATCGACGGTCGCGGCTATTCCCGGCTGCGCCTCGATGGCCTCCCACAGGCGCTCGACGTCCTCGTACGCGACCTGGGCCGCGAGCAGGCCCTGCTTGCCCGAGTTGCCCCGGAAGATGTCGCCGAAGCGGCTCGACACGACGACCTTGAACCCGTAGTCGCGCAGCGCCCACACGGCGTGCTCTCGGCTCGAGCCGGTGCCGAAGTCGGGCCCGGCGATGAGGATCTGCGCCCCGGCGAAGGCCGGCCGGTTGAGCACGAACTCCGGGTCCTGCCGCCACGCCGAGAAGAGCGCGTCCTCGAAGCCGGTCTTGGTGACGCGCTTCAGGAACACCGCGGGGATGATCTGGTCGGTGTCGACGTTCGAGCGGCGGAGCGGGGCGGCGACGCCGGTGACGGTGCTGAACTTCTCCACGGTCAGTTCCCCTCTCCGCTGGTCGAGTAGGCCGGGACGGACGTCCCGGGACCCGGGTCGCCCCCCCGTTCGAGATCCCACGGACTCGAGAGCGTGCCGCGCACGGCCGTGGCGGCCGCGACGAGCGGCGAGACCAAGTGGGTGCGTCCGCCCTTGCCCTGCCGCCCCTCGAAGTTGCGGTTCGACGTGGACGCGCAGCGCTCGCCCGGGGCGAGCTGGTCGGGGTTCATGCCGAGGCACATCGAGCAGCCCGCGAAGCGCCACTCGGCGCCGAACTCCTCGAACACCTTGTCGAGGCCCTCGGCCTCGGCCTCGAGCCGCACGCGCGCCGATCCGGGCACGACCATGACGCGGACGCCGTCGGCCTTCTTCCGCCCCCGGACGATCGAGGCGAACGCGCGCAGGTCCTCGATGCGCGAGTTCGTGCACGAGCCCATGAAGACCGCGTCGACCGGGATCTGCTTGAGCGGCGTGCCTGGCTCCAGGTCCATGTACTCGAGCGCGCGCTCGGCGGCGGCTCGCTCGTGCTGGTCCTCGATGGCGGCGGGGTCGGGCACGGTCTCGCTCAGCGAGACGCCCTGGCCGGGGTTCGTGCCCCACGTGACGAACGGCTCGAGCTCGTCGGCGTCGATGAACACCTCGGCGTCGAAGACGGCGCCCTCGTCGGTCGGCAGCGTCCGCCAGTACTCGACGGCGGCGTCCCAGTCCTCGCCCTGCGGTGCGTGCGCGCGCCCCTTCAGGTACGCGAACGTGGTCTCGTCGGGCGCGACCATGCCGGCGCGCGCGCCCGCCTCGATCGACATGTTGCAGATCGTCATCCGGCCCTCCATCGACAGCGACCGGATGGCGCTGCCGCGGTACTCGAGCACGTAGCCCTGGCCGCCGCCCGTGCCGATCTTCGCGATCACGGCGAGGATGATGTCCTTCGCGGTGACGCCGGCGCGGAGCGTGCCCTCGACCGTGATCCCCATGGTCTTGAACGGCTTCAGCGGCAGCGTCTGCGTGGCGAGGACGTGCTCGACCTCGCTCGTGCCGATGCCGAACGCCATCGCGCCGAAGGCGCCGTGCGTCGAGGTGTGGCTGTCGCCGCAGACGACGGTGATGCCGGGCTGCGTGAGGCCGAGCTGCGGGCCGACCACGTGGACGATGCCCTGCTCCTTGTCGCCGAGCGAGTGCAGTCGGATGCCGAATTCCGCGGCGTTGCGGCGGAGGGTCTCGATCTGGGTGCGGCTCGTCGGGTCGGCGATGGGCTTGTCGATGTCGAGCGTCGGGGTGTTGTGGTCCTCCGTCGCGATCGTGAGGTCGGGGCGGCGGACGGGGCGACCCGCCATCCGGAGGCCGTCGAAGGCCTGCGGGCTCGTGACCTCGTGCACGAGGTGCAGGTCGATGTAGATCAGGTCGGGGGTGCCGGCCTCGCCCTTCGTGACCAGGTGCGCGTCCCAGACCTTCTCGGCCAGGGTGCGCGGACGCGACGGGTTCGGGATCGTGTCGTTCATGCGGTTCGTCTTCCTTCGGGAGGGTGGTCGGCCGTCGACGGACTCCGCGGCGGGGAAGGCCTCAGGACTGGGCCCCGCCGCGGCACCGAAGGAGAAGTCGCCGAGCACGCATGCCGACAGGCTACACCGAGTCGGCGGGCGCCCGGTCCACGAGGAAGGCGACGTCGCCGAGCAGGATCACCGCGTCGAGGGGCACCTCGACCGGCACTCCGGCCTCCAGATCGGTGGGGTCCGCGCCCTCGGGCCAGACCCGCACCCCGTTCGTGGAGTCGAGGTCGGTGACGACGAGCCGGCCCTCCCGCGACTCGAACAGCGCATGGGTCTTCGACATCGAACGCGTGTGGTCGGCGATCGTCACCACCGTCGCGCCCTGCAGCCACGCGGGCGGTTTCGGGTCGCGTCCGGCGACGACCCGGTCGAGGACCGGGAACTCGACGCCGTCGGCGCTCCGGAGGCGCCACGGACCGGACGCGGCGGGAGCGCGACCGGGTGCGGGCGCGGTCGGAACCGACGCCGGCGAAGCAGCCGCGGGCGTCGCGACGGGCAGGGCCGATGCGGGCGGAGCGATCGGCAGGGCCGACGGCGGGCGGATGCCGGGCGGCGGGCGGAATCCCGGGAGCGCGCGCTCGGCTCGCTCGGTGCCCTCCGCCGAATCCGGACGGTCGCTCTCGGGCGCACCGGGCACGAGCCCCGGCGGGGGCACGATGAACTCCGGCTCGCTCACGCCCACCACCTTAACCCCGGCCGGCGCCGGCACGCGGCGTCGTCGACGGCGTCGCGCGGTGCCGTCCACGTCGTCGCCGAGCTCGTCACCGGCGACGGCGGAGCCGGTAGCGCGCGACGAGCCGACGCATCCGCCCGGCCGCCGTCGCGACCGCCGCGGCCGCGGCATCCGCCTCGGTCCACCGTCGCTCGACGGAGGCCGTCGCGACCTCGTCGCCCCCGAACACGTCCCGGTCGACGGTGGCGGCGATCATCGACAGCGGCGCTCGGCCCGCGATGCGGACCTCGCCGAGACCCTGCTCGTCGAGCTGGCGTTCGAGCGCTCGCGCCGTCTGCAGGCGGGATGCGCGTTCGGGTGGCTCGAAGCCGAGTTCGGCGTACCGGTCGACGAGTTCCTCCCACGCGCCTGCCACCTGCCGGTCGCCCGTGCCGCGTCTGCGGCGGAGGCTCCGACGACGGTGCTTCGCGATCGCGACGACGAGCATCGGCAGCAGCAGCAGCGCCGCGGGGATGCCGATCGTGGCGATCACGACCCACGCCCAGGTGGGCAGTTGGAACGGACGGTCGCGGTCCTCGTCGTCGGTGTCGTCGATCTCCGTGGTCGTGAGCAGTTCGTCCTCGGCCTGCTCGGCGCGCGGGGGCTGGCGCACCTGCGGCTGCGGTTCGGACTTCGGCTTCGGCGTCTGCTCCTGCGGCACGTCGACGTTGTCGGGCGTCGGATGGAACGCGATCCAGCCGATGCCCTCGAACGGCACCTCCACCCACGCCGTCACGTCCTCGCCGAGCACTTCGATCGTGCCGCCGCCCTCGGCGATCTCGGGCGCGTAGCCCATGACGACCCGCGAGGGGTAGCCGAGGTGCCGGGCCATGAGCGCCATCGCGGCGGCGTACTGCTCCTCGTCGCCGACCATCCGGCTGCGCGTGAAGAGCTCGATGAGGCGGTCCGCGCCGTGGCCGGCTCGCGACGCGACGGCGTCGCTCGCCAGCCCGTGGCTGAGGAAGCCGTTCGTCTTCAGCGCGCGCTCGACGGCCCGCAACTGCTCGATCGGACTCACCGCCTCGCCCGCGTACTCCTCGGCCTTCGCGGCGACGACGTCGGGCAGGTTCTCGACCGCGGGCAGGGCGAGTCGGGCCACCGGGACCTCGACGAGCTCGGAGTCCTCGGGCTGGAGCTGCACGCGCGACTCGAGGCGGTACCGCGTGCCCTCCCCCGCTCCGCTCGTGAGCACCGCGGTCCCCGCGGCGGCGTTGTAGCGCACGTCGCCGGCCCGCTCGACCGACCCGCGGTCGAGCAGCTCGAGCTGCGATCCGTAGCCGATGGTCGGCAGCCATACGTCGGAGTACGCCTCGACCTCCACCTCGATCGATCGGGAGCTCCCGAGCTCGGCGAGTCCGGGCGCGGGCAGGGTCGAGCCGACGATGGAGTAGCCGCCGTCGGCGGCGGCCTCCTCGGGACCGGCGACGTTCCAGAGCCGGCCGGTGTACGAGTCCATGGCGGCGAGCCGGAGCGTGTCGCCCGGCTCGAGCCCGTCGACGACGAACAGCGGCGACTCGGCGAGCTCCTTCGTGTACTCGCGGTACCCGGCGAGGGGGCTGGGGAACTCGAGCGGGTCGAACGGCGGCACGATCCGGTCGCGGAGCACGAACCGATCGGGCGCGACGGGGGCGACCGCGATGCCGGCGACGGCGCCGACGGTCACGGCCCCGGCCACCACGATCGCCGATCCGGTGAGCTTGCGTCGCCGAAGGCGCGCGGCTCCGTCGCCGCGGGACTCGACGCTCGCGCCGCGACGCCACGCGATCCACGTGAGCGCGATCGCCGCGAACGCCACGCCGCGCACCGCCGCGAGGAACGCCTGGTCGGTGCCGAGCAGGATGCCCGAGAGGAAGAGCAGGACCGGCCCGATCAGCACGAACGCCGCGCGGAGCGGCGTGCGCCGCCCGGGCAGCCAGCGCAGCACGAGCAGGCCGCCGACCAGCGAGACGACCGCGGCGGCTGCGTACGGCACCGCGGCGACGTAGTCGGGCGCCTCGACGGGCGCCCCGATGGTGAGGACGTCCGCCCACCCGTGCACGGCGCCGACGGCGAGCCCGGCGAGCGAGGTGAACGTGGGCAGCACGACGAGGAACGCGTCGCCCGGCATGACGAACGGCGTGCCGACGAGGAAGTAGAGGACCACGCCGAGGAGCACCGTGACGAGGACGTTCAGCCGCAGCAGCGTGCCGAGCACCGCTGCGAGGGTGCCGACGGCCATGCCCGCGAGGGCGGCGGCGAGGAAGTCGAGCCCGCCGAAGCTGGTCTCGTAGCCGGCGATCGCGAGCAGCGACAGCGCCGAGAGCACGCCGAGGTCAACCAGCGCGCTGCGCGGGATGCGGTTCACGGGCGCACCCTCCTCACGAGACGGGACAGCTCGTCGAGCGCACCGACGGTGACGATCGTCGACTCCCCCAGGCGCGTGATGCGCGATGCGGCGCCCTCCTCCGCGCGGAAGACGATCACCTGCGTGTCCGAACCGAACACCGTCTCCGCGGCGCGGAACTCGGCGAGTGGAGCGCGCGATCCGCCGACGACGATGAGCACGCTCGGCGCGGCGATCCGGCGGCCGGCCTCGCGGACGATGTCGCGCACGGGGCCCGCGGCATCCTCGACCGGCTCGATCCGGCACGTGTCGTCGAGGAGCGCCGTGGGCGTCGCCGTGCCGAGGTGCAGCCGGTCGGCCGCCACGGCGATCCGGGTGGCGTCGCGGATGACCTGGACCCCGAGCGAGGCGAGCACCGACACCGCGAGCTCGAACTCGGCCTCGGAGGCGTAGTGGTCGGCGCCGGTCGCCTGCACGAGCAGCAGCTGCGAGCGCCGGGTCTCCTCGTACTGGCGCACCATGAGCTGGCCGGTGCGCGCCGACGTGCGCCAGTGCACGTTCCGCAGCGCGTCGCCGGGCTCGTACGCGCGGAGTGCGTGGAAGGAGATGTCGTTGTCGGTGATCGTCTTCGTGATCTCGCCCTCGAGGTCGCGCACGAGCCCTGCGGCCGACGGCGCGAGCCGCGCCGTCACGGGATGCACGAAGAGCTCGACGGGGTCGGTCCACCGCACCTCGCGCCGGAGCAGCCCGAGCTGGTCGCCGCGCACCGACGCGGCGGGCCCGGCGACGATCACGGCGCGCCGCTGCGTCGGCACCGCGAACAGCTCCTCGTGCTCGCCGCCGGCGGGGATCGCGGGGATGACGAACTCGGCGAGGCCGTTGCCGACCGGCAGTTCGAGCTGCGACGGCACGGATGCCGCGTCGCCGCTGTTCTGCACGACGAGCCGGCCGAGCGCGCGCTCGCCCGCGACCACGCGGCGCGGCTGCAGCTCGATCTCGACGCGGTACGCCATCCGGCCGAACACGAACGGGACGGCGACGACCATCGCGGCGAGCAGGGTCGCGCCGACGAACGCGAGCTCGATCCAGCCGAACGGCCACGCGAGCGCGAGCGCGACGACGCTCGCGACGAGCACGAGCCATCCGACCGGGGAGATGACGCCCGTGACCGGCGCGGTGAACGCCGCCACCGCCCGGCCGGCGCGGCGCAGGCCTGCGCCGAGCGAACGAGCGGATGCCGCGAGCGAACGCCCCGCTGACCGCAGCGCGATGCGCGACTGCGATGGCGCGCCCGCTCGCGGCGATCGCCTCGGTGCGCCGGTGGCCGGCGCCGCGGGCTCGAGCGGCGTCGACGCGGGCGCGTCGATGCCGGCCGTCATGCCGCGCGGAACGCCGGGGGCGCGATCTCGACGAGCACCTTCCGGACGATGTCCTCGGCCGTGGCGCCCGCGAACTCCGACTCGGGGTCGACGATGATGCGGTGCGCGAGCACCGCCACCGCGAGCTCGCGCACGTCGTCTGGCGTGACGTACGTGCGGCCGCGCGAGATCGCCCACGTCTTGGCCGCCCGGGCGAGGGCGAGCGCGCCGCGCATGCTGACGCCGAGCGCGGAGTCGCGGTGGTCGCGCGTCGCCGAAACGATCTGGTTCAGGTAGGAGAGCACCGCGGCATCCACGTGCACCTCCGCCGCCAGCCGCGCCATGGTCGTGACGGAGCTCGACGCGATGATCGGCGACACCTTCGAGGCGCGCGCACGGTTCGCCGAGTCGAGCAGCAGCGTCACGGCCGTGTCGTGGTCGGGGTAGCCGAGCGAGGTCTTGATGAGGAAGCGGTCGAGCTGCGCCTCGGGCAGGGAGTAGGTGCCGGCCTGCTCGACGGGGTTCTGGGTCGCGATGACCATGAACGGGCTGCCGACCTCGTATCCGACGCCGTCGACCGTGACCCTGCCCTCCTCCATGACCTCGAGGAGCGCGGACTGGGTCTTCGGGCTCGCTCGGTTGATCTCGTCCGCGAGCACGATCGAGGCGAAGATCGGGCCGCGATGGAACTCGAACTGCCCCTTGCCCTGGTCGTAGATCGTGACGCCCGTGACGTCGGAGGGCAGCAGGTCGGGCGTGAACTGGATGCGCGAGTGCGTGCCGTCGAGCGTGTTCGCGAGCGCCTTGGCCAGAACGGTCTTGCCGGTGCCCGGGAAGTCCTCGAGGAGCACGTGCCCCTCGGACAGCATCGCGGTCACGACGAGCTCGATGATCTCGCGCTTGCCGAGGATCGCCCGGTCGACGTTGTCGACGAGCTTGGAGAAGGCGTCCTGGAACCAGCTCGCCTGGTCTTGGGTCACGGTCATGCGTGGAGTCCTCTTCCTGTGTGGTCCGGTCGTCGGCTCGGGGTCACCAGTTGTTGCTCTGGACGCCGCCGATGATCACGTACGCGTTCGCGTGGCCGCACCAGGAGTCCGGGAACCTCCCGGTGTAGCTGCCGCGCCCGCCCGAGACGTTGATGCGGATGTTCGTGTTCAGCCGGCCGCCGTTGCAGTAGGCGTAGCCGGAGGCCGTGCCGTCGGGGAACCCGGACACGCTCACGTTGTAGTGCCAGCAGTCGCCGCTGCAGTATCCGTAGGGGCCGTCGTAGTAGCCGACTCGGGCGCCCTTGGTCAGGGTGACGACCTTCGGCTCGTTCTGCACGGCGAACGAGTCGGACGACGCGGTCCCCGCGCTGTCGCTTCCGAGGTTCACGGCACGCACGGAGACGGTGTGGGAGCCGGCGCCGACGCCCGTGAAGCGGTGGCTGCGGTCCTGGCCGGAGTTCACCCACGACCCGCCGTCGATCCGGACGTCGTACCGGACCGATCCGCCGCCCGTGTTCGAGGGCGCGTTCCAGGTCACGTCCACGCTCGCGGGGGCATATCCGTTGACCTGCGCCGTCACGCCCGTCGGAGCGCCGGGCGTGCCGTACGGCGTCTCCGACGCCGACAGCGGCGACCACTGGCTCCAGCCGATGGCGTTCTTCGCCCGAACCTGGAAACGGTAGGCCGTTCCGTTTGCGAGCCCGGTGAACTCCTGGTTCACGCCCGCGGCGCCGGCGCCGAAAGTCCTCCGCTGGCCGTTGTAGTCGACCTCGTAGTCCGTGATCGCGGAGTTGTTGTTCGCCGGCGCCGCCCAGCGGATCGTCACCGATTGGTTTCCGGAGTTCCTGATCTCGGGCGCGGCCGGGCGATCGGGCACGTCGCGCACGACGACGATGACGCGACCCTGCACCTCGCGTGCCGGGTCCTTCGTGCCGTCCTGGATCCGGTAGACGACGCTCAACGTGCCCGTGAAGGCCGCGCCCGCGTTCACGGTCACGTCGGACGCGGTATGCGACACCGACGCGTTCGCCCCGACATCCGCCTGGTCGATCTGCGCGTCGATCACGGTGAGCGGCGCATCCGGCGCGAACGGATTGAAGTCGTTGGCGAGCACGTCGACCGTCGCCGTGCCGGTGCGCACCATCTCGACCGGGCCGTCGTCGTTGGCCTTGGGCAGTGCACGAGTCGACGAGACGACCTTCACGTCGACGTACCCCGGCACCGTGAACTCGTTGAACACGACGTCGAACGAGATGCGCGCCTCGGTGCCCGGCTGCACGCCGAGCGGCGAGGAGATCCGGAGGATCGAGCCCTCGACGATGCTCGCCGCGACGTCGGCGCCGGTGCCCTGCAGGTTCCGGTACTCGACGCGCTGGATGTTGTCGGGGTTCGGCTGGTCGGTCGACGATCGGAGGTCGACGTCGAGGGGCGCCTCGCCGGCCTCGACAGTCTCGCTGCGGGGCGTGAAGGTCGGCGGGGTGTCGTTGAAGTCCGGGTCGCCGACGGTGATCGGGACGGTCAGGATGGCGGTGCGCCCGACGGGATCGTCGGCGCTCTCGCCGTCCGTGACCTCGAACGTCAGCGACGCGGCACCGCGGTAGTCGGCCGCCGGCACGTACTGGACGGCCGTGCCGCTGACGAAGGCGGGCTCGCCCGCATTCGTCGAGGACGCGGAGAGGATGAGTGCCGGGTTGCCCGACGGCACGACGACGAGGTCGGCGACGTTCCAGCTGATGCTGCCGTTCATCGGCACGACGATCTCGCCGAGGTCCTTGAGGTACGGCGCGGGGAACTTGGCCTTCTCCTCCGCGAGCAGTTCCTCGGGAGTCTTCGGGCGCTGCGTCTCCTCGACGGTGTCGTCACCGGAGGGCACGGGGGGCACGATCACGAACGCCATCGCCGACAGGTCGTCGAGCTCGTTCGTGAGCCGGTACGCGACCGCGTAGCGCTCGCGACCGGGGGTCACGTCGATCGTCCCGTCCGCGGCGACCTCCGCCCGGCCGGCGTTGGGGCCCTCGAGCGTCACGGCGAGGTCCTCGACGAGGCCGCCGGGGTTCGTGGCATCCGCCAGCGGATCGACCGTGACGACCTCGCCGTCGACGACCTCCTCGGGCTCGATGACCTGGTCCTCGGCCGTCGGCGGATCGATCACGGCGTCCTCGGTCACGGCGATCTGCAGGAACGCCGTGTCGGCGCCGCCGTGGCCGTTCGAGATCTCGTAGCGGATCGTGTACGCGGCCTCCTGCTGCGGCGCGGTCACCACGATGCGCCGACGGTCGCGGATCTCGGCCTCGATGTCGTCGTCGACCTCGGGCAGGTCGGCGACGTGCAGCCGGTACCCGCTCGGGTCGGAGTCGTTGAGGAGCACCTCGACCGAGGCGGTGCGCCCGGGCTTCATCTCGATGGCGTCGTCGACCGCCTTCGGCGGCAGCTGCACCTCGGGCCGGGGGATGACGCCGATGCGGATCGTGCCCTCGGCCGTCGCGCCGAAGGTGTCGCGGACCTCGTATCGGAACTCGTCGGTGCCCGCCGATCCGGCGAACGCCTCGTACGTGAACGACGTGCTCGTCCGCTCGACGACGCGCCCGAACTCCGGCGCGACCGTGATGCCCGTGAGCGCGACCGAGTCGCCGTCGGGGTCGAGCTGGTCGAGCGGTACGTCCACCTTGACGGCCGAGCCGGCGAAGGTGCGCGAGGTCAGCGGGGTCGGCAGCGGCGCGCGGTTCTCGCCCACGTCGCGACCGACGACCGTGAACCGCACCGTGGCGCGGGCGGTCTGCTCGTAGTCGTCCCCCACCGTGTACACCGCGCTGTAGACGCCCGGCTGTTCGGGCGCCTGGAAGCGCACGGTGGCCCCGTCGGTGAAGGCGAGGCCGTCGGGTGCGTCGACCTCGACGAGGTCGGGCAGCAGGTGCAGCGTCGCGGCATCCGGGTGCGTGTCGTTCCCGAGCACGTCGACGGTCACGATGTCGCCCGCACGCACGATCGCACCGTCGTCGACCGCCACCGGCGGCTGGTGCTTCACGAGCGGCGGCACGGGCACGACCGTCACGCTGGCGGTCGAGGTGTTCACGCCGTCGGAGACCGTGTACGCCACCTGCAGCTGCTCGTCGAGCGCCTGCGACGCGGTGACGCGGAGCACGGTGTTCGTGAGGATCTCGACCGACACCAGCCCGTCGGCGGCCGTGTCGTCGATGGACTGGACCGCGAGCACCCGTCCGGACGGGGAGACGTCGTTCGCCAGCACGGGCACCGTCAGCGGCTCGGCCGCCCGGAGGTACGCGGTGTCCTTCACCGCGATCGGGGGCGGGGCATCCGCCGGCGCCTCCACCACCTGCACCCGCACCAGCCCCTTGCTCGTCGCGGCACCCGCACCGAGCGAGTAGAGGAAGACGTACTCTCCCGGTTCGACGCTCGAGAACGCGATCGTGCCGGTCTCGACGTTTGGCGTGATCGAGGGACCCTCCGGGGCCTCCTCCAGGCCGAGGAGCTCGAGTCCCGCACCCGACGGCGAGAGGTCGTTCGCGAGCGGCTCGATGAGCGTCGTCTCGCCGGCGAACACGCGCGCGAAGTCGGGCGTGCCGATGGGGTTCAGGGTTCCGGTCGGCTTCACCTCGACCGTGAGGGTGCCGGCCGCCGTCGTCCGCCCGTCGGAGACCGTGTACTGCACCTCCTTGGTGCCGAGCTCGGCCGAGCGGTGCTCGAAGGTGATCAGGCCGTCGGGGCTCGACCGCACGGCGTCGCCGCCGGTGGGCGAGGCGTTCACGAGGTAGAGGTCGTCGCCGTCGGGGTCGTTCCAGTCGGCGAGCAGGTTGTATGCGAGCTGCTGGCCCTGCTCGACGCTGATCGCCGCCTGGCGGAGCGCCGCGGGTGCCGTGTTCTCGCTCTCCGGCACGATCCGCACGTTCACGGATGCCTCCGAGACGCCGCCGCGGCCGTCGTCGACGCCGTAGCGGAAGGACACGCTCCCCGCCGCCCCCTCGGCGGGCGTGAACTGGAGCGCCCGGCCGCCGTCGATGGACTCCAGCCGGCCGGCCGCCTCGGAGACCTCGGTCGTGCTCGCGATGGTGAGCACGTCGCCGTCGGGATCGGTGTCGTTCTCGAGCGACTCGAGGATGGTGGTGCGCCCGGGGCGCACGCCGTAGTCGTCGTCGCGCGCCACCGGCGGGCGGTTCACGTCGGTGCGTTCGGCGAGGGTGTCCTCGAAGGTCTGCTGGGCCGACTTCTCGTCGCCCTCGAGCTCGTCGCTCTCCTCGGGCGGCGTGACCTCCTCCCAGTTGTCGACGAGCCGGAGGTCGGAGTCGACGAGCCAGGCGTTGCCGTTCGTCAGGTCGTTCAGCACGATCACGTCGCGGTTCACGCGGAACTCGAGGCGCGAGCCCGCCGTCGGCTGCTCGATCGCCGTCGACTGCGGTTCGGCGTCGTCGCACGCGAGCAGGTAGCGCCCGGCGGCACCGCCCCACGCGCCGTGCGCGCACGAGCCGAGCCTGACGGGAGCGGCGATCTCGCCGGCCTCCGTCGCCGCGGCGTCGCCGCCGTTCGGCACGGTCCGGACCGCTCCGCCGCCGAGCGGAACGGCGAGGAGGCCCGTCGCGGTCGCGAGCATCACCTCGTCGTGCTCGGGCCCGGACTGCTGGATGCGCAGCGCCGTCTCCGGCAGCTCGATCGCGCGATCCCCGACGAGGACGCGCCCGCCCTCCGCGTCGAACACCACGGCGCGCTCGCCCACCGCGGCGAGCTGGTGTTCGCCGAGACCCGTCGACAGCTCGGCGGTCGTCGGCTCGGAGGCCTCGCGCTCGAGCGTGACGAGCCGGCCGTCGCCCGGCGCGGTCGCGATGATGGTGCCCTCGGTCGTCACAGCGACCTGCGCGCCCGTGCCGAGCTCGGCGAGGGGATCGGTGCCGCGGTAGTCGAATGAGAGGTCGCCGTCGGCGTTCACGCGCCAGAGCTCGCCCTCGGGCGACAGGACGGCGAGCACGTCGCCGCCGTACGCGACCTCGGAGGCCGGGGGCACGTCGATGCGCTGCACGAGCGTGGTGAACGACGGGTCGATGCGCTCGATCGTGCCGACGCTCGGGTCGAAGAGGAAGGCGTCCTCGCCGTCCTGGAACACGTCGATCTCGTTCGACGCCGTCGCGACGGCCGCGTCGAACTCCTCGATCTGCCGGTTCAGCCGGCCCGCGAGGAGTTCCTCGGCGTTCGTGACCCAGACCTCGCGCGCCCGCAGGTCGGGGTCGGTCACCGGGAAGCCCTGGTGCGCCACCGCGAGTCCGACGGGAACACCCGCGAGCACGGCGAGCGCGGCGGCCGACGCGACGTTCCGGCGCGACCGCGCCCAGGACCTCAACGTGACCACAGATTCGTCTCCCCCGGGTGCGTTCCGTCGGTAGGGCGTCGGATTTCACCGCCGGAGAGACCGGCGGGTCGGGCATACGCTAACACGCGCGTTCAGGGCCCCCGAAATGGGGAGGAGTACCCACCGCGTCACGATCCGGAGTCGATCCCCCGTCGTGTCGGGCGGCGAATCGGAGATCGGCCTCCGGCGCGGGGACGGCCCGTCAGGCGTCGTGTCGAGCGACGACCGAGTCGTCGCCCTCGAGCAGCGCGAGGTCGTCGACGCTCACGAGGCGCGTCGCCACCGCGTACTCCACCAGCCGGGCCCGCCGGTTCACGGCGAGACGACCGCGACCGCCGCGGAGCCCGTCGACGCCGATCTTGTCGAGCTTCTCGCACACGTTGTCGAGCTTGCGGTTGAAGGTCGTCATGCTCCAGCCGAGTCGCGCCGCGGCCTCGGCCGAGGACGGCACGGTCGCACGCCCGGCGCTCGGCTGCGAGAGCACGTGCTCGGCGAGCGCGACGATGAGCAGGCGCTGGCTCGTCGTGAGCGTCACCGGGAGGATCGTCGTGCCGCCGTCGACGGGCGCCGCGGTGAGCGAGGTGTTGTAGAAGTCCTCCTCGGCGTGCACCGTGAAGTCGTAGGTCGTCGCGCCCGCGCTGAACATGACGTGGACCGTCTTGAACACCAGCGGGAGCTTGGCGCCCGGCGCCACCCAGGACTGCACGCTGCCCGTGGCATCCGACACCGTCGCCGAGAGCAGCTGGCCGACGTTGGCGAGCCACCACAGGCCGAACTCGCTCGAGAGCGTGAGGAAGGTGCGGTGCAGGTACGGGTTGTCGTCGATCGTGAGGTCGGACTCGCGGCCGATGGTGAACGTGCTCCCCGCCTCGACCGTGTACCACTCGCCGCAGTACTCGACGCGCAGCGGCCTCACGACGTGCACCCCGTCACCGGTTCGGACGTCTTGCTGCCCCGCTGCACCTGCACCTCGATGCACACCTTCTGCCCGGCGGCCACGCCGTCGACGACGATCTCGGGCCCGTCGGCCACCGCGGTGGACCCGGAGCCGTCGGCACGCTGCCAGCGGTACCGGTCGCCCTCCTCGGCGCCCTCGTGGCTCACGGTGAAGACCGCGCGACCATCGGCGACGGTGCCCGGCTGCACCTCGGGCGCGGGCACGCTCGCGGCGACCACGGCGTCCTCCGGGACCGTCCGACCGTCGTCGGGGTCGGACTGCGGGCCGCCGAGGGTGCCGCCGAGCAGGAGCGCCGCGCTCACCGCCACGATGACCACGATGCCCGCGATCGCGGCGACGATCCCGCCGACCGCGCGACGTCCGCTCGTCGGAGCGGCGTCGGGCGCCTCCGCAGTGCGCGATGCCGTCGCGTCCGCTTCCCCCGCCCGCCGAGCCGGTGCCATGACGGTGGCGCCCTCGACGGGATCGCTCGCGGCCGCGCCGCCGCGCGCCGGCCGGATCACCGTGCCGTCCTCCACCGGCGCGGAGCCGACGGCGGGAGGCGGCTGGGCGGCGACCTCGCGCACGCCTCGCACCTGCGTGGCGTCCGGACCGGCGCCCACGACCGCCGGCGGCTCGATGCGGGACGACGGGAGAGGTGCGGACGTCGCAGGTGCCTGCGCCCCCGCCGCCGGCGCGGCCCAGCGATCCGGCCCGGGGATGCCGGCCTCGACGACCCGCACCGACCGGGCCCGCGTCGCGGGCTCGTCGTCCGTGCCCGCGGCCGCCGGGGGCTCGTCGCGGCCGCCCGGATCGGCGAGGTTCGGCACCTCGATCCCGGTCACCGAGTACCCGAGCTCCAGTTCGATGCGCTGCAGCGCGCGGCCGAGCTCGACGGCGCTCTGGAAGCGGTCCTCGCGACGGACGGCCATGCCGTTCGCGAGCACCGTCTCGAGGCTCGCCGGGACGTCGTCGCGACCGATCGGCGTGACCCGGCCGCGCTCGATGCGCCCGATCAGGTCGAGCGGGCCGTTCGACCGGCCCGGGACCTCGAACGGGGTGCGGCCCGCCAGCAGCGTGTGCACGGTCGCGGCGAGCGCGAACACGTCGCTGCGCGTGTCGGGGCGCGGGTCGTCCTCGAACATCTCGGGCGGCGACCACGGCACGCTCATGCCGACCGCCGCACGATCGGAACCCGTGCCCGAGCCTGTCGCCGCGGCATCCCCGGTGAAGCTCATGGTGTGGACCGGCAGGTCGCCCTCGAGGTCCGAGGAGATGCCGAAGTCGCTGAGCGCGGGCCACCCGTAGTCGTTCGTCAGGACGTTCGCGGGCTTGATGTCGCGGTGCAGGATGCCGGCCGCATGCGCGGTCGCCACCGCGCCCGCGAGGCGGATGCCGGTGCGCAGCGCGTCCTCGACCGAGAGCGGCTGCCGCTTGTAGCGCTCGGACAGGCTCGGCCCCGAGCAGTACTCCATGACGAAGTAGGGCCGCCCGTCGCCCGAGACGTCGGCGTGGAAGATCGTGACGATGAACGGATGCGCCGACAGGCGCGCCATGAGGTTCGCCTCGACGACGAACTGCGCGCGCGTCGACGCGTCGATGTCGTCGGCGAGCAGCACCTTCACCGCGACCTTGCGGCGCGGCAGGCGCTGCTCGTAGAGGTAGACGTCGGCGAAGCCGCCGGACCCGAGCAGGCCGAGGTGGGTGTAGCCGGGAAGCTCGGGCGGGGCGGCGGGCGTCCGTCGCATCAGCGCACCACCACCTGGATGCTCCAGCCGCCGCCGAGGTCGATGACGGTGTCGGGCAGCACGGGGGTCGCCTCTGACGGGCGCAACCGCATCGGCGGCTGCCCGGGGGCGACGACCTGCGTGCCGTTGCGCGAGTCGAGGTCGGTGACGACGGCCGTGCCCCCCTCCACGGCAACCCGCAGGTGGGTGCGCGAGATGTCGGGGTCGCCCGCGCCGATGACCACGGGCCGCGGGATGCGCGTGCCGGTCACGCGGCCGATCGACGGCGCGCGGCCGAGCACGAGCTCGCCGACGATGGGCTCGATCGATCCGTCGGGCAGGCGCAGCGCGAGCGGCGGCGCCTGGGGGGCGGATGCCGCGGGCTCGCGCGTCGCGTCGGTGCCGGACCGCGCGCCGGCGTCGCCGCCCTGCTCGCGCAGGCGCCGGAGGTCGGCGCGAGCGACGGTGAGGCCGTCGTGGTCCCCGAGGGCGGAGGCGGCGGGTGCGGGCGCTCCCGGCGCCTGCGCGGCGGAGCCGCCGCGGGCGGGCGCCGACGGCGGCGGTGCGAGTGCGGGCGCGGCCGCGTCGGGGTCGAGCAGCGCGGGCGGGGTCGATCCGAAGTCGGGCGGCACGATCACGGGCGCCGGGCTCGGCGCCGAAGGCGCCTCGGGCGCGGGCGCCGGCGGCGCGATCGGCGCGGATCGCTCGCCGACGGGGCGCCCGATGCGCGGGCGCTCGGTCCGGGAGACGCCGACGACGGTGTCCTCCGGGACCATGGTGCGCTCGGCGTCGGCCAGGCGGGCCGCGGCCTCGACGTCGACGTCGGCGGCCGCGTCGTGCGTCGGCTCGCGCTCCGACGCGGGCGCCGCCGCCTGGGCCGACTCCGACGCCCCGACCGGGCCCCGGCCTCGCGGCGGGTCGGCGGGCCAGTCGACGACCGATGCCGCGATCACGCCCTCCACGATCGGCAGCCCCGGTCCGTCGCCCGCCGGAGCCCGGCCGACCGCGACGCGCACGTCCGCCCCGCCTTCGACGGCGCGCTCCAGCCACGTCGAGACGCCGGCGCCGGAGACCTCGGTCCCGCCGAGCGTCACCGTGAGCTCGCCGCGGACGAGTGCCCGCGTCGCACCCGTCGCGGGTTCGCGCACCACCAGCGCGAACGCCGGCGCCGCGGTGATGCCGGAGCCGGCGAGCCGGTCGATGACGTGCGCGGCGGCGTCGCCGTCGAGCCGCGGCCACATCGCCAGCAGGTCGGCGGCGCGGTCGGCGGGCAGGACGAGCAGCGCATCGTCGCGCATCGCCGCCAACCAGCGACCGCCGCGGTCGGGCAGGTACTCCGCCACCGTCATCCCCCGTCTCCGCGCGGCGTGGTCTCCTCGACGACCGCCCCGACGTCGTCGCCGCGGTCCTGCGTCGTGCCGTCCTCGTCGCCGGCGCCGCCGAGGTCGGACTCCACGACGATCGCGCTCACGTTGTCTCGCGCACCCGCCGCCAACGCGGCATCCACCAACTCGCCGGCGAGCCCGGCCGCGTGCATGGAGTGCCCGGCCAGGATCCGCCCGATCTCGGCGTCGCCGACCTCCTTGGACAGGCCGTCCGAGCAGATGAGGAACACCTGGCGCCCGATCGCCGGGATGAGCCAGACATCCGGCTCGACGTGCGCGTCGGCGCCGACGGCGCGGGTGATGACGTTGCGATCCGGATGCCGCTCCGCGTCCTCCGCGCTGATGAGTCCCGCGTCGACCATCTCCTGCACCGCCGAGTGGTCGACGGTGACCTGCTCCAGCCGCCGGCCGTCCCAGACGTAGACGCGCGAGTCGCCGACGTTGAAGACCATCCAGTGCACGCCGCGCCCGTCGCCGGCGTCGACCAGTGCCACGCCGGTCACCGTCGTCCCCGCGACCGCCGTTCCCTCATCGCCCTCGTCGGAGAGCGTTCGGACGACGTCGTTGGAGCTGTGGATGGCGTCGAGCACGCGCTCGGGCGTCGACGGCGCACCCTCGTCGAGGTGGCGCCGGAACGTGTCGACGACCGCGCGGCTGGCGGCGTCGCCGCGCGCGTGGCCGCCCATGCCGTCGGCGACGAGGTAGACGGGCGGCTGCGCGAGCAGTGCATCCTCGTTCACCGTGCGGACGTTGCCGACGTGGGTTCGGGCACTGTGCGCGATCCGCGCCGATCCCGATGGGGTGGGCACGACACCGCTGCCGTCAGACGTCACGAGATCGGGTCCTCTCTGGGCAGGGCAGGAGTACTCGCCGCAAGGGGGCGCAGTCGCTCCACGCTAGCAAGCGTTCGCCGCGCCCACGTCACCCCCGGCGGAGCTGGGGACGACCCTCAGCGCTCGACGGGCGAGCTGTCGGCGTCGCGTTCGCGGTCGCCGTCCTCGGTGAAGTGCGGGATCTCCTCGCCGAGCGTGTGGCCGCGACGGCGCGCGTCGAGGTTCGCCTTGACGAGGCTCGCCACGGTCGCGACCGCCATCGCGGCGATGATCACGGCGAGCGAGGTCCACGTGGAGATGTCCGGCGCCCACTCGATGTGCTCGCCGCCGTTGATGAACGGCAGCTCGTTCTCGTGCATCGCGTGGAGCACGAGCTTCACCCCGATGAAGGCGAGGATGAATGCGATGCCGTACTTCAGGTACTCCAGCCGCTCCAGGAGGCCGCCGAGGAGGAAGTACAGCTGGCGCAGGCCCATCAGCGCGAACACGTTCGCCGTGAAGACGATGAACGGGCTCTCGGTGATCCCGAAGATCGCCGGGATCGAGTCGAGCGCGAAGATGAGGTCGGTCGTCCCGATCGCGACGAAGACGATGAGCATCGGCGTGAAGAACCGGCGGCCGTCGATCACGGTGCGCAGCTTGATGCCGTCGTAGTCGTTCGTGATCGGCAGCCGGCGTCGGAGCGCACGGATGAGCGCGGAGTCGGCGCCCTCGTCCTCGTGGTTGCCGAACGCCTGCTGTGCCGCCGTGTAGAGCAGGAATGCGCCGAAGATGTAGAAGATCCAGCTGAAGTTCGCGATGAGCTGCGCACCGAGCAGGATGAAGATGCCGCGCAGGATGAGCGCGAGGATGATGCCGACCATCAGCACCTCCTGCTGGTACTTCCTGGGCACCGCGAACCTCGCCATGATGATCACGAACACGAAGAGGTTGTCGATCGAGAGGCTGTACTCGGTGAGCCAGCCCGCCAGGAACTGGGCGCCGTGCTCGGCGTCTCCGATGACGAACATGAGTCCCGCGAAGACGAGCGCGAGCGCGATGTAGAAGACGACCCAGAGCGTCGACTCGCGGAAGGACGGGACGTGCGGGCGCTTGATCACGAGCAGCAGGTCGGCGACGAGGATCAGCGTCAGGACGACGAGCGAACCGACTTCGAACCAGGCGGGCAGTGCGGTCACGGAGGGCCTTTCGGGAGCGTGCGTTCAGGACCGAAAGTCTCTCCCGGCGCACTCGGTGCACCGCCACGCCCGGAGCGGCATCGACGGCGCTCGTACTGACGATCGTGGCCCGCGGTCGAACGACCCCGGCGGGATACTCCCCTTCGCTCGGACGAGTCTAGCGACACGTCCGCGAAACGACGAACGCCCTCGCATCATGATGATACGAGGGCGTTCGCCTGTCATTGGTGACCCCAGCGGGATTTGAACCCGCGCTACCGCCGTGAGAGGGCGGCGTCCTAGGCCGCTAAACGATGGGGCCTCGCTGCGACGTGAACGAGTATGGCATACGTCTCCGGCGCATTCCAAATCGAGCGCCTCGGCCAGGCGCCAGCGTCCCGTCAGGCGAAGATCCGGAGCGCTCCGGGAACGACCTCGACGTCGATCGGCAGCGGCCCGACCCGCTCGCCGTCGGCGTACGCGACGATGTCCTCGGCCTCCAGTCGCACCCGGCTCGCGCGGAGGAACTCCACGGCGGGATGGTCGACATGCTCGCCCGCGAACACGCGCGGGAAGACGCCGAGCAGGCCGATGCGCGACAGGGGATGCACGATGAACACGTCGAGCACGCCGTCGGAGAGGTCGGCGTGCGGCACGATCCGCATCCCGCCGCCGAGCGAGGGCGTGTTGGCGACGGAGACGAGCATCGCCGTCTGATCACGCCGGGCGCCGTCGACCGTGATCGCGTACCGCCGCGGGCGGAAGGTGACCAGTTCGCGCAGGAGCGCGATGGTGTACCGGCTCGGACCGCGCGGCCGCGTCATCCGGTTCGCCCGTTCATTGACCACCGCGTCGAAACCGGCCGAGAGCACGCAGGCGAACCAGGTGCGCAGCTCGCCGTGACGCAGCAGTCCGAGGTCGATCGTCTGCGGCGGCCTGCGGAGGGCCTCGAGGAGCGCCTCGATCGCGGCCTCCGGGTCGTCGTGCGGCAGGCCGAGCGCGCGCGCGAGGTCGTTGCCGGTCCCGGCCGCGACGAGGCCCATGGGCACCTGGGTGCCGGCGAGCACGTTGACGCCGAGTGAGACCATGCCGTCGCCGCCCACCACCACCAGCCCGTCGGTCCCGGCCTCGAAGGCCGCCTGGACCTCGAGTCGGAGGAGTTCGAAGTTGTCGGCGCGGAGCACGGTCACGTCGTACCCCTCGGCCTCGAGTCGACGCGCGGCCGCCGGCCCGATCGTCCGGTTGCGACCGAACGACGCGCTCGGGTTCACCGCGAGCAGGAGGCGACGAGGGCCACGCGACATGCTGCGATCATGGCAGGGCAACCCGGTTGCGCGCACGGCGCGCCACGGTGTTGGCTCGGAACATGCGCGTCACCAAGCTCGAGCACGCCGCCCTCGTCGTCGACCACTCCGGGGATCGCCTGTTCGTCGACCCGGGCAAGTTCACGACCCCGATCACCGAGGCCGCCGGCGCGCTCGCGGTCGTCATCACGCACCTGCACGACGACCACTGGACCCCCGAGCAGCTCGCGCGGATCAGCGATCGCAGTCCCGGCGTGCGGTTCTTCGGGCCGGAGGGCGTCGTCGCGAAGGCCGCCGAGTCCGGAATCGAGGTCGAGCAGGTCGCGCCCGGCGACGAGGTCGAGGTCGGGCCCTTCCGGCTGCGGTTCTTCGGCGGTCGCCACGCGGTGATCCACCCGTCGATCCCCGTCATCGACAACGTCGGCGTCCTCGTGAACGACGCGCTCTACTACGCCGGCGACTCGTTCGCGGTGCCCGAGGGCGTCGCGGTCGACGCGCTCGCCGCGCCCGCCGGGGCGCCCTGGATGAAGATCGCCGACTCGATGGACTACGTCATGGCGGTCCGCCCGAGGCGGGCGTTCCCCACGCACGAGATGGTCCTCTCGCGCGCCGGGAAGGACCTCTCGAACGCGCGGCTGGCCTGGGCCACCGAGCAGGGCGGCGGCGAGTACCTGCCCCTCGAGCCCGGCGACTCGTTCGACCTCTGAGACGACGGATGCCGCGGCATCCGCTGTCGGTCCGACACAACGCGTCGCACACGTCACCACGTCCGATTGGCGGGTTCCACCGAACTTCACGACCGTTCGTTGACGAACTCACGACGACTCTGCCAGATTCGAGCCACTTTCGGCCGTGACGGAGCGACCGCGGGTCGGATGTCTCGGCCGAGTGCCTCCGCCGGACGCGAGTGACGGCGCTCGGTGCACCCCGGTGCCGTCGGTCCTGCACCCCACGCACACGGGCGCCTCCGGCGCGCCGGAAACCCAGGAGACTCGATGACGAGAACCGACCCCGCCGTGCACCGACACGGCCTCGGCGTGCGGATCGCCGCCGCAGCGACGACCATCGCCCTGATCGCCCTCGCGGCGTTCTTCCTGCTCACCACGGACACCATCTCCGCGGGAGCGAGCCGCCTGTCCGACGGCGCCGGGCAGGCCGACGCGGGCTCCGCAGAACTCGCCGACGGCGCGGAGACGCTCGCGTCCGGAGCAGGCGAGGTGCGCGACGGTGCGGCCGCAGCCGCGGACGGCGCCGCGACGGCCGGCGCGGGCGCCGAGTCCGCGGCGACGGGAGCCGCGAAGCTCGAGGCCGGCGCGGCATCGGCGCAGGCCGGCGCGGTCGAGCTCGCCGACGGCGCGGCGCGCAGCGCGACCGGCTCAGTCGACGCCGCCTCGGGCGCCGCGCGCGCCGCGAACGGTTCGGCCGCGCTCTCCGACGGCATCAGCCGGGCGAACGCCGGCGCCGCCGAGCTCGCCGCCGGGGCGGGCTCCGCCGCGGCCGGTGCCTCGCGCCTCGCCGACGGCGCGTCGCAGCTCGCGGGCGGCGTCGCCGCCCTCGCGGACGGGGGCGACCTCGTGGAGGCCGGCGCCGCGGCGCTCACCGCCGGGCTCGGCGACGCCGTCGGCCCGGAGGGCGTCCCGCTCCTCGTCACCGGGACGGGCGACGTCGCCGCGGGCGCAGAGGGCGTCGCCCATGGCACGACCGCGGTCGCGACCGGCAGCGCCGCCCTCGCAGGGCAGCTCGCCGCCTGGCACGGCGCGCTCGTCGACGCCGGTGCGGACGAGACGACGATCGCGAACGCGCTCGCCCTCTCGCAGGCGGCCCAGCAGCTCGCCGGCTCCGCCGGGGCGGTCTCGACCGGAGCCGCGACGGTCTCCGCCGGCGCACAGGCGACCTCGGCCGGCACGCAGGCGCTCGCCGCCAAGCTGGGCGTCGCCGCCGCGAAGTCCGGCGAGCTCGCGGCGGGAGCGGCCGCCCTCGACGCGAAGCTCGACCTCGCCGCGTCGAGCGCGGGAACCCTGAGCGCCAAGTCGTCGGAACTCGCCGCGGGCGCCGCCCGGCTCGAATCGGGCGCGGCGACGCTGCGCGGCGGCACCTCGACGCTCGATGCGAAGGTCGACGAGCTCGTCGACGGCACGAGCCGACTCGCGGCAGGCACCGCCGAACTCGCCGCGGGCGCGCAGCGACTCTCGACCGGCGCGAGCGGGCTCGCCGTCGGCAACGGGTCGCTGGCCCAGGGCGCGACGGACCTGTCCACCGGACTGGACGAGCTCGCCGCGGGATCGGCCGAGCTGGCAGCGGGGACCCGGACGCTGTCGGACGGCACGATCGAGCTCGCCACCGGGGCCGACGCGCTCGCGGCCGGCGCGGCCGAACTCCGCGACGGCAACGGCCGGCTGGCTGCGGGGTCCGCGGAGCTCGCGGCGGGGACGCAGGGCGTCTCACCGGGGGCGCTGATGCCGTGGATGCTGACCTTCGGCGCGCTGACGCTCACCGCACTCGCCGTCTGGCTCGTGCACCGCGTCCGTCACGGGCGGGTCGCACCGGCGACGGCCTGAGGCGAGCGGCGCGGAGGGCGCGGCGTGTCGCACGCCCGCCCTCCCGCGCGCCGCGGGCGGCCGGGATGCCGGGCGGACGTCAGGCAGGCGAAGTGGGGACGGTGGTCGCCCGGACCGATGCCGGCGTCCCGCGACCGTCAGCGCGACCCGAGTCGCGTCATCCGCCGGGCCCGCCGTTGCCACCGCCGTTGCCGTTGCCGCCACCGGGACCGCCGTCAGCACCGCCGTCACCGCCGCCGCCGTCACCATCGCCGTCGCCGCCTCCCGGAGGCTGGGCGGGCGTGCCGGGTTCGGGCGACGGCCCGTCGGAGGCCGGCGGATCGGGCTCGACGACCCGTCCGTCGGGGAAGGAGCCCGGCCCCGCGACCGGTCCGAGGCCCGCCATCGTGAACTGGCCGCCCCCGTACTTCGCCGAGGCGACCGACATGACCTCGGGCCACATCCGGTGTCGTGCCGTGGCCGCCTGGCCGGTCGCGAAGGAGATGCCGCGCTGGTTCGCGTCGCCGTTGACGCTCACGACCGCGACGGCCGTCGCGACCTCCGTGCTCGCACCGACCATCCAGGTGTCCTTCGCGCCATCCGTCGTACCGGTCTTGCCGATGAGCGGGACGGGAGGAACGGTGTTGCCGTTGGAGACCGTCGCGGTGCCACCGGTCATGACCCGGTTCATCGCGGTGTGCATGGCCGCGGCCACCGGCTCGGGCACCGACTGCGTGCAGGTCGACTTCGGCGGCGGGATCTCCTCGCCGTCGCGGCCCGTGATGCGGTCGATGGCGATCGGCGTGCAGGTCTTGCCGTTGTTCGCGATGCCGGCGAAGGCGACGGCCATCGACAGCGGCGCGACCTCGTTCGTGCCGATGACGGAGGAGGGCCCCTGCACGAGCGTGTTCCCGTCGGCACGATGCACGCCGAAGGCCTCGGCCGTCTTCCGGATCCCGCAGAGGTCCAGTCTCTTGGCCATGCCGATGAATCCGGTGTTGATCGAGCCGATGGTCGACTCGAGTGCGCTGTAGTTGGCGCCGGACTCGTTCGCGTCGTTGCGCGGGTTCCAGTCCCCGGCGAAGTGCGGTCCGAGGCAGCTGTCCTGGAAGACGCCCCAGTTGCTCTTCGGCCGCGAGTCCACGCGCTCGGCGAGGCCGTGCCCCTGCTTCAGCCATTCCGCGAGGGTGAAGACCTTGTACGACGATCCGGGCTGGAATCCGCGCGAGCCGCCGTAGTCGAAGTCGGTGTTGTAGTTGATGCTCGTGTACTGCGGTCCCTGCTCGAGGACCTTCGGGTCCTGGCTGTATGCGCGGTTCTGGGCCATCGCGAGCACCCGGCCCGTTCCCACCTCGACCGAGGAGATGACGCCGCCGACGTCCCATCCCGGGTAGGTCGGCGGCACGTGCGTCGTGACCGCCCGCTCCGCCGCGCCCTGCAGGTCGAGGTCGAGGGTCGTGTAGACGTTGTAGCCCCCGCGGCGGAAGTTCAGGAGCCGCGACGCCTCGTCCTCCCCGAACACGGGGTCGTTCTGCAGGATGTGCTTGACGTAGTCGCAGAACCAGGCGCTTCCGCCGGCGGTCTGGCATCCGGTGCTCGGCTCGGTGATCTTCGGCTCCACGGGCGTCGCGATGGCCTCGTCGAACTCCGCCTGCGTGATCTTCCGCTCGTCGAGCATGCTCTGCAGGATGTAGTCGCGCCGCCCGTGGTTCGCGGCGTAGCCGTCGGCAGCGCCGTTGGTCTCGTTCCCGGGCTGGTCGAGGCGGAACTTCGACGGGTTGTTCACGATCGCCACGAGCGAGGCCGCCTGCGCGAGCGTCACGTTCGCCGCGGTCGTGCCGTAGTAGTAGTTCGCGGCGGCCTCGATGCCGTAGACGGTGCCTCCGAAGCCCGCGATGTTCAGATACCCGAGCAGGATCTCGCTCTTCGTGTAGCGCTTCTCGACGCCGATCGCGAGGCGCATCTCCTTGAGCTTGCGGTCGATCGTGGTCTCGGTGACCGCGTCGTAGCACCCGTCGCGCTCCGCCTCGTCGGCCGCCTCGCGCTCGCATTCCTGCACGCGCACGTTCTTGACGTACTGCTGCGCGATCGAGGAACCGCCCTGCGTCTCGCGGCCGCTGGCCGTCGTGACGGCGGCGCGCATGGTGCCCTGCAGGTCGACGCCGTTGTGGTCGTAGAACCGCGGGTCCTCCCCCGCGATGGCCGCGTCCTTGACGTACTGGCTCACCTCGTCCCAGTCGACCTCGACGCGATTCTGGTCGTAGAACGAGGCCAGCAGCTTCTGCTTGCCGTCGGACTGCCTGGCATAGATGTTGCTCTTGACCGAGAGCTCTCCGATCTGGAGGTAGCTCGGCAGGTTCTCGAAGAGCGAGATGGTGCCGGACGCCGCGACTCCCGCCGTGGCGATGGCGGGCGTCACCGCCGCGGCGACGAGCAGCGCCGCGGCCGCGCTGACCGAGACGAGCCCCAGGAGGCCCCCGAGGACACCGCCGAACGTGCGTGGTCGGGTCACCGCGCGATCGTGCGTGTCGCCGTACATCATCGAAACCAACCCCGACCTTCTCGCGCCGCCCCCACGAGGCCGGAAGTAGGGCGCCGGCCTCCTCGACGTCGAATTCCATCGAACCTCAGCGCCACGCGCTTGGCAAGCCACCAGGGGCGTGCCGCCCGCATCGATGCCGGATCGCGACCGGTACGGGATCGCGCGCTCGCCCGGCCGCATCCTGCCCGGACGACATCGGATAGCATCGCCCGCGGAGCAGCGGCACCCCCCGGGGTGACGCGATGCCACGGACGACACCTCAGGAGCGCCATGACCGACGGATCCCGCCCCGCGCGCAAGGACTGGCTCGACTGGACGACCTTCGGCCTCGGGGTCGCCGGGGTGGTCGTCGTCGCGTGGGCCTGTCTCACCGGGTGGGGCGGCGTAGTGCACGGGCACCCGGCCTACGCGGTGCTGCTCGCGGTGACGCTCGTCGCCTCGGTCCTGACGACGCTCGTCGGCCTGCGCGGTCGGGTGCGCGGCGCGGCGCCCCGCGGTCCGTGGCGCCTGACGCTCGGCATCGCGGTCGTCGTCCTCGGCGCGGGCTGGCTCGCCCTCATCGCCTGGCTGCGCCCGTACCCGGCCGTCGAGCCGGCGCTCGCCGCGATGGCGTCCGACGACGTCGTGACCGTGACCGAGACCGCCACCGAGATCGTCCTCGCGCCGACCGGTGGGGCGGATGGCACGGGGGTGCTCTTCCAGCCCGGCGCGCTCGTCGACCCCCGCGCCTATGCGGCCGTGCTGCGGCCCCTCGCAGAGGCGGGTCACACCGTCGTCGTCCCGAAGCAGCCGCTC
Source organism: Agromyces molybdatiresistens (assembly GCF_052748445.2). Lineage (NCBI taxonomy): Bacteria > Bacillati > Actinomycetota > Actinomycetes > Micrococcales > Microbacteriaceae > Agromyces > Agromyces molybdatiresistens. The sequence goes on from NZ_CM188258.1 coordinate 2,393,379, forward strand.
GGCATCGCCTTCCTCGCACTCGGCACGTTCGACGACGCGCGGTCTCGCCACGCCGACGTGACGGGCTGGGTCGTCGGCGGGCACTCGCTCGGCGGCACGGTCGCCGCGATGCAGGCCGATGCCGCGGACGACGCCCGCACCGCGCCATCCGTGGGCCTGCTCTTCTTCGCGTCCTACCCGGCCGACGATCTCAGCGAGTCGCTGACGATCCCGGTCCGGTCGATCTCGGGCTCGCAGGACGGCCTCTCCACGCCCGCGAAGATCGACGCGTCGCGCGCGAACCTGCCGGCCGCCACCGAGTTCGTGGAGATCGAGGGTGCCTCGCACGCGCAGTTCGGCTCGTACGGACCGCAGGCCGGCGACGGCACGCCGACGATCGACGCGGACGACGCGCGAGCGCAGATCTCGGATGCCGCTCTCGTGTTCGTGGACGGCCTCGCCGGCTGACGCACCCTCACCGACACGCCGACTGGTCGCCGGCGCCCGTTCCCACGGCGTTCACCGACCGCCGGCTCCCGCGCGCCCGAGGACGGGCCGCCTCCCGGCAGCCTGCGCCCGGACGGCGTCCTCCAGCGCCTGCCGGTCGCGGATCGGGCTCGAGCGAGGGTAGCTCGTCGTGAGGAAGTGCTGGGCGTAGGGGAAGCACGCGACCGAGAACGGGCGCTCGGCCCGGAAGTCGGCGCCGAAGGTGTTGCGGTCGACCACCACCGCCTCCACTGGGAGCCGCAGGGCGCGGGTCATCTCCGCCGGGTCGAAGACGAGCCCGAACGGAACGGAGTCGGCGTGCTCGAGCCGTCCGCCGTAGTCGACGGAGAGGTTCCCGTCGACCCAGAGTCGCTGATCGAGCGCACGCATCTCGCCCGCCTCCAGCGAAGCGGTCAGCACGAGCGCGTTCGTGCGTCGGCGGCTTCGCACGTCGACGATCACCTCACCGGCGTGCGAGGTGGTCACCACGGCCCGGCTCGTGGTCGAGGCGGAGAACCCCTGTCCCGGGTCGTAGTTGATCGTGTTGGATTCGTAGTCGCAGATGACCCACGTCAACATTCCCGTGCTCTCGTGCTCCGCGATGAGGTAGAGCTCCACGCGAGCACCCCAGAACACCGAGGCGTGGACGTTGAACGCCCCCAGGATGGCGCACGGGCGCGGCGTCTCGTCGGCGAACATGGCCGTCGGCGCGAGCCGGTAGCCGGTCGGCAGCAGTCGCCGGGCTGCGGCCTCGTCGCGGATCTCGTAGGCGAGGAACGTGCAGTACGGCTCCACGACGAAGCCCATGTCGTCGTCCTGGCGCGCCAGGGACACGATGCGACGTTGGAGACCGAGCGGCAGCTTCGCGAGCATCTCGGCGCGCCCGTGGAGGCTCGCGACGCCCTTCGGCGAGATGCGCTCCTCCGCGAGGGCGATGAAGCTCCGCAGTTCCGACGGCTCGATTCCAGACCTCATCCGGCCACCGTAGAGGCGAAGCCCTCGCCCTCGAATCGTCCGGATGGTTGACATCACGCGATGCCGGGACCGGGTCGCTCGAGTCGCACTTCGTCCGTACCCCTATCCGTTCGCGGCTCCGACAGGGTCAGCGGCGGTCCGACCGGCCGCGACGAACGACAGGATCAGCGCCATGCCGGCGCAGGCGATGCCGACGAGTCCGACAGCCGCGGGGAGGCTGCCGACGCCCGCGACGAGCGCGCCCATCATGTCACGGGTGGGTCTCCGATCACACGCGCAGCGGTGGGCGGCGTGGAACCGGTGAACTCCGTGCGCGGGTATCAGTGAAGGGCCGATCGATGATGGACCTCATCACTCCTATCGATGGACCAACCCCCTGGCCCGCACGATCGGCGGGCCACCGCCGTGCCCGCTCAGGCCGCCGTCCACGGCGAGCTCGGCGCCGGCGACGAACACGGCATCCCGCCTCGGACGGACGTGATGCGCGGAATCATGGATGGCGATGGCCCGGATGGGCATACTGGACGGACGACATCCGATGGAGGGCACCGTGGCCGACCTCACCGATCTCGCCCGCCGCCATCTCACGGCCGCCCTCGCCGACGAGCACGGCCGGAGCGCGGAGCTGATCCTCCGCGACGGGCCGATGCGCCAGACGATCATCGCGCTGCGGTCGGGCGTCGAGCTCGCCGAGCACAACTCGCCCTCCGCCGCGAGCATCCAGGTGCTCTCGGGGCGCGTACGGGTGACCGGGCAGGAGCCCACCGAGGTCGCCGCGGGGCGGCTCGACGTGCTCACGCATTCCCGCCATGCGGTGCTCGCCCTCGAGGACTCGGTCTTCCTGCTCACCACCGTCACGGGCATCGACCCCACCGGCGGACCCGAGCGGTCCCGCTGACGGTCGGCGTCAGGCCCGGGCCCACACCGCGGCGAGCGCCTGGCCGCCGCCGATGCACATGGTCTCGAGCGCGAGCTCGCCGTCGAGATCCGGCAACTCGTGCGCGAGCGTCGCGAGCATGCGAACGCCGGTGGCGCCGATCGGGTGCCCGAGCGAGATGCCGCTCCCGCGCGGGTTGAGGCGCGGGTCCTCGGCGTCGAGACCCCAGTCGGCGAGGCACGCGAGCACCTGGACGGCGAAGGCCTCGTTGAGCTCGATCACGTCGAGGTCGTCGAAGCGGATGCCCGCGCGCTGCAGCGCGAGGTTCGCCGCAGGCACCGGCGCGACGCCGAAGCGCAGCGGGTCGTTGCCCGCGACCGCCCACGAGACGAACCGAAGCATGGGGATGAGCCCGAGCTCGGCGGCCCGCTCGGGCGTCGTGACGATGCACGCGGCCGCCGCATCGTTCTGCCCGCTCGAGTTGCCCGCGGTGACCGTGGCGTCCGGGTCGCGTCGACCCAGGCCGCGCACGAGCCGAGCTGGCTCATGGGCCGCTACGCCCCAACCCACCCCTTCGACCGCGCACGACCAGGAGAGTACTGATGGCACACGTTCGAGAAGTCCCCCGGAAGTCCGGCATCGCCTACGAGGTCCGCTGGCGCGGCAGCACCGGCAAGTTCCAGCAGCGCACCTTCACCGTCAAGCGCGAGGCCGAGCGGTTCGCCCTGAAGGTGGAGAACGATATCGCCGACGGCCAGAGCACCGACGCCCTCGTGAAGAACTCCAAGACATTCCGCGAGGTCGCGGAGCTGATGCAGGCGGCACACGCCCACACGCTCAAGCCGAAGACCCGGCGCGACAATGCGGCGACGTACGAACTGACGTTCCTCGCGCCTGAGCAGGTTGCGGCGATCGTGGAGCGGTTGGACGACTCTGCCCCGGACGGGCTCATCGTGCAGTTCGCCGCCTACACCGGCCTCCGCGCCGGGGAGCTGGAAGGTCTGCGGATCGGGGACGTGAACCTGTTCGCGCGGCAGCCCCACGTTCGAGTCCAGCGGCAGGCGCAGTACACGCCAAAGGTGGGCTGGGAGTGCATCACGCCTAAGTCCAACAAGTCGATCCGCAACGTGCCACTGGAACCCGCGCTCGCCGACCGGCTCCGCGACTACCTGGAGCATCACCCGCACCGGCACGACCGGGACGCGATGCTCTGGCCCGGACGACGTCGAGGCGGACACGGCCAGTCACGCGGAGCGCTGGACTATTCGCTCCAGTTCAACCACGACAACCTGTACCGGAAGCACTTCCTCCCGGCGCTCGCAGAGCTGGGTATCCCCGCCGTCCGGTGGCACGACCTGCGGCACTTCTACGCGAGCGCCTGCGCTGCCGGGGGCATCCCCATCGAGCGCGCGGCGGCATACATGGGCCACGCCGACATCGCGACCATGTACAAGCACTACCTGCACCTGTTCGATGGCAGCCAAACCGACGATATGAACCTGCTTGCCGCCGTTGCAGCACGCCCTGCGACCAGGCTGATCATACTGGCGCGCTAGCTTCCATGGAGTCGAGCTAGCCCCTCTGTTGCCGTGGCCGCGATGAGATCAGCCTGTACCGGAGTCCATACGCCTCGATCGTACTTCTGGGGCGGACGGGATGCGCGCTGGATGTTGTGCCAGTAGTCCGGCGTTCTGTCATCGCCCGCAATCCAATTTCCGATCGATGGATCGATGATCGAGATGCGCTGGACTCGATCGCTGTTGAGCCACCGAGTTAGCGCGGCGTTGATGTGGTCGTCCCGAAAGGAATAGCCGACGATAGTGAGCCATTCCGTCTCGGCAAGCAACCTGTCGAATTCCACAAGCATTGCAAGAAATGGACCGTCAGATCGCAGCTTCGACCCTTGGCCGAAAACCATAGCCGGTGATCCGCCGACGAGCTGGCCCTTTCGATCCTCACCGAAGTTGCTTAGGTGGTCCCCGGGAATGCGTGACCCATCCTCGCCCTTGTGACCCAACACGTAGTCGAGCGACCCGTGCAGTTTGAGCAGCCTGACGTCGGCGCGAGGACTTGCCCACTCCCATTCATAGCCGCCCCTCCACCTGTCGAGCCCAGTGTCGACTGTGAGACCCGCGTTGATGCACGCCTTCTCGACGGCCAGATCGTAGTTCAGCGTTGCGATCCCAGCCAGTGGCTCAGAATGGATCATCGGGTCGAGGTAATGCACGCGATTCTCATCCGCGCGAAGAATGTGGATCAGCGCGTCGAGCATTCTTGACTCAAGTCGCCCAAACAGCTCCCCGCTTGTCGCCTCGGCGATAGCTCGAACGCCGCTCTCGAACTCGCTCTCAAGCTTGTGGTCCCAGGAATCGAACATTGCCTTCCTGAAGTTCTTGGCCCAGAAGCTCGGAAACGACACTTGAGCGCTCGGCGCGTCGAGGTTGCGATTCCACCTTTCGACAAACGCCGACAAGTCGATTGAGTCACGATCCTTCAGCGCCTTGACCGCAGCGAACACCCGTTCGACGTCGACGCCATCGAACGCGCTGCCCCCGCGACCCGTGTCGTGTTGCACCATTGCTCCGACGACGGCATGAAGTAGTTGACCCACGTCGTGGCGCCACGACGTGGGTCCATCGATGAAGTCCGCGACCGCTCGGGTTAGTCCAAAGCTTCCCGGCAATCCCGCATCCATCGATGCGCCCGCGCCCAGCAGAAAGCTCTTCACGAGTGCGTGTCTAGCACGCGGCGGTGTTGGCGACGGAAGGCGCGCGGGCAGTTCGAGCGACCACACCGTGGAACACACTTAGAGGGGTTTACGAGGGGATCGCATTCGGCTCATACTCATCGCGATCGGCAACAGGATTGAGAAAACCCCCGGTCAACCGGGGGTTTTTTAGAGCTGGGGTACCTGGACTCGAACCAAGAACAACTGAACCAGAATCAGCCGTGTTGCCAATTACACCATACCCCAATGGCCCTGAACCGAGGTTCCCGGGCCGACATGTAACTGTAGCCGATCGCGGGGTGCGGTCCAAATCGAGACGGCCCGGTGAGCGGATGCCGCGGCGGGCCCGATCGGGCGCCGGCCGCGGCATCCGAACGGGTCAGCCGACGAGCTGTGCGAGGCGGTCCAGGCGCTCGAGCGACTCCACCCGGCCGAGGATCTGCATGGACTCGAAGAGGGGCGGCGAGACGCGGCGGCCGGAGACCGCGACGCGGATCGGGCCGAACGCGACGCGGGGCTTGAGGCCGAGGCCGTCGATGATCGCGGAGCGGAGGGCCTCCTCGATCTCGGCGTGCGTCCATGCCTCGCCGGGGATGCGCTCGAGCGCCTCGCGGGCGGCCGCGAGCACGCCGGGCGCGTCGGCCGGGAGCGACCCGACGGCGGCCTCGTCGAACTCGAGCCCCGCGGCATCCGTGAAGAGGAAGCCGAGAAGGCCGGGCACCTCGCCGAGGACGGTGATGCGCTCCTGCACGAGCGGCGCGGCCTCGACGAGGAGCGCCTCCTCGCCGGGCGTGATCGGCGTCGAGACGACGCCGGCGGACTGCAGGTAGGGCACGGTGCGGGCCGTGAAGTCCGCGAGCTCGAGCAGGCGGATGTGGTCGCCGTTGATCGCGTCGGCCTTCTTCTGGTCGAAGCGGGCCGGGTTGGGGTTCACGTCCTCGACGTCGAACGCCTCGACGAGCTCGTCGCGGCTGAAGACGTCGCGGTCGGCCGAGAAGCCCCACCCGAGGAGCGCCAGGTAGTTGACGAGGCCCTCGGGGATGAACCCGCGGTCGCGGTGGTGGAAGAGGTTCGACTCGGGGTCGCGCTTGGAGAGCTTCTTGTTGCCCTCGCCCATGACGTAGGGCAGGTGACCGAAGCGCGGCACGAAGCTCGTCACGCCGATCTCGATGAGCGCGTGGTACAGCGCGATCTGCCGGGGCGTCGACGAGAGCAGGTCCTCGCCGCGGAGCACGTGCGTGATGCCCATGAGCGCGTCGTCGACGGGGTTCACGAGCGTGTAGAGCGGGGCGCCGTTCGGGCGCACCACGACGAAGTCGGTCGTCGAGCCTGCCGCGAAGTCGATGCGGCCGCGCACGAGGTCGTCGAAGCCGAGATCGACGTCGGGCACGCGCAGGCGCAGCGCCGGCTGGCGGCCCTCGGCGCGGAACGCGGCCCTCTGCTCGTCGGTGAGGTCGCGGTCGTAGTTGTCGTAGCCGAACTGCTTGGGGCGGCCGGCGGCCTCGTTGCGCGCGTCGATCTCGTCGGCCGTCGAGTAGCTCTCGTAGACGTGGCCGGCGGACTTCAGCCGCTCGATGACGTCGGCGTAGATCTCGCCGCGCTGCGACTGCCGGTACGGGCCGTGGGGGCCGCCGACGTCGATGCCCTCGTCCCACTGCAGGCCCAGCCAGGTCAGGGCGTCGATGATCTGCCCGTAGCTCTCCTCGCTGTCGCGGGCGGCGTCGGTGTCCTCGATGCGGAAGACGAACGTGCCTCCGGTGTGGCGCGCGTAGGCCCAGTTGAAGAGGGCGGTGCGCACCAGGCCGACGTGCGGGGTACCGGTGGGCGAGGGGCAGAACCGCACGCGGATGTCGGATCCGGTGGCGGTCGTCGTGGGATGGGTCGTGTCAGACATCGCCCTCAATGCTACGGCCCGGGGCCGCCTCGGGGCGGGTGCCGTCGCGTCGGGCGACGAGCCGCGTGAGCGCCTCGGCGGCCACCGCGACGGCGGGCACGCCCCGCCCGCCGCGCGCGGTCACGAGGTGCATCGTGCGACGGTCGCCGTTCGTCGTGCCGCGCACCGCGACGCCGGCCCGCTCCCCCGCCGACTCGATCGCGAGCGCGGGCAGCACCGCGACGCCGAGCCCGCTCGCGACGAGCTGCTCGACGGCGACGAAGTTGTCGGTCTCGACGGCGATGTGCGGCGCGAACCCGGCGGTGTCGCAGAGCTCGAGCAGGTGCCCGCGGCAGCGTGGGCAGCCGGCGATCCAGGGCTCGCCGGCGAGGCCGGCGAGGTCGACCGTGTCGCCGCCGGCGAGGGGATGCGATTCGGGCAGCACGACGTGCATGGGGTCGCTGCCGATCGTCGCGACCTCGAGCCCGCGGGCGCTCTCACGGTGCGGGTCGCCGCGATCGCCCGGGTAGCTGAACGTCAGCGCGAGGTCGGCGCGGTCCTCGCGCACCGCGGCGACGGCCTCGGGCGGCTCGGCCTCGATGAAGCTCACCTGCACCCCCGGATGCCGGCGTGCCAGCTCGGCCAGGAGCTCGGGCACGATCGTCGGCGACGCCGACGGGAACGCCATGAGCCGGACCCGACCGGCCCGGAGACCGCGAAGCTCGGCGAGTTCGCCGCGGGCCGCTTCGAGGGCGGTCGCGACCGCGCCGCCGTGCCGCGCGAGCACGCGGCCGGCAGGCGTGAGACGGATGCCGCGGCCGGTCCGTTCCACGAGTGCGACGCCGGCGCGCGCCTCGGCCCGTCTCACCTGCTGGCTGAGCGCCGGCTGGCTGTAGCCCATGGCGCTCGCGGCGGCCGTGATCGACCCGCGCTCCCCGATCTCGCGGAGCACGAGCAGGCTGGTGGCGTCGAGGTCGGCGAGGCCGACCATCTCGACGGTCGAGGCGTCCATGCACCGATCATAAGCTCGCCTTATGCAAAGGATCGCGGACCTGCTCTCGACGGATCGGATCCGGCGGCGCAGTCTGGAGGCATGAACGCGACCCCGATCGCCTCGCCCGCAGCGGCGGCCTCCGCCGCCACCGTCCTCCCCGACCCGCGCTTCACCGCCGGCCGCGGCTACCTCGCCGCCTGCACGCTCGGCATCCCCGCCACATCGACCGTCGCAGCCGTCTCGCGCGACCTCGGGCGCTGGCGCGACGGGCTCGCCTCGGCGGCCGAGTACACCGGCACGGTCGAGCGTGCCCGCGGCCACGCCGCACGGCTCCTCGGCGCCGACGCCGACCGCGTCGCCGTCGGCTCGCAGGTCTCGGTGTTCACCGGCCTCGTCGCCGGCTCGGCACCGACGGGAGCCGAGGTGCTCTGCGTCGACGGCGACTTCAGCTCGGTCGTCGGGCCGTTCCTCGCGCGGGGGGACCTGCGCGTCCGACACGTGCCGCTCGAGCGCCTGGCCGACGAGGTGCGCCCGGGCACGTGGCTCGTCGCGTTCTCGCTCGTGCAGTCCGCGACGGGCGAGGTCGCGGACGCGGCATCCGTCATCGCCGCCGCCCGCGCGACCGGTGCGCTCACCCTCGTCGACACCACGCAGGCGACCGGATGGCTCCCCACCGCCGACCTCGGAGCGGACCTCGTCGTCTGCCACGCGTACAAGTGGCTGTCCGCGCCGCGCGGCGCGGCCTTCATGTCGACGAGCGACCGAGCACTCGACGAGATCACGCCGCTCACGGCGGGCTGGTACTCGGGCGAGGACCCGTGGGCGTCGTGCTACGGCCCCGAGCTGTACCTCGCCGCCGGTGCGCGGCGGTTCGACGTCTCTCCCGCGTGGCACGCCTGGGCGGGCGCCGAGGCGGCGCTCGAGCTCGCGGCAGGTCTCGACCCCGCCGCGGTGCTCGCGCACGACCTCGGGCTCGCGAACGCGTTCCGTGCGCGGCTCGGGCTCGAGGCATCCGACAGCGCGATCGTGACCTGGCCCGACGCGGAGGGGTGCGACCTCGCCGCGCTCACCGCTGCGGGGCTCGTGGCCTCGGGGCGGGCCGGCCGGGCGCGGGTCGCGTTCCACGTCTGGAACGACGAGGAGGACGTGGAGCGCGCCGCGACGGCCGTCGGTCGCTGACGCACGGCGCCGACATCAGCGGCCGGGCGCCTCGCGCACCGGGTTCACGAGCGACCCGAGCCCCGAGACCGACACCTCGACCGAATCGCCGTCGACAAGCTGCCCGACCCCGGCGGGCGTGCCCGTCAGGATCACGTCGCCGGGCAGCAGCGTGAACACGTCGGACGCGTACGACACGATCTTCGCGACCGAGTGCACCATGTCGGCGAACCGCCCGTGCTGGTGCCGCGTGCCGTTGACGCTCGTCGTGAGCTCGCCCGTGGCGAGGTCGACGTCGGTCTCGATGAGGGGCCCGAGCGGGCAGAACGTGTCGAAGCCCTTGGCCCGGGTCCACTGCCCGTCGCGGCGCTGCAGGTCGCGCGCGGTCACGTCGTTCGCGATCGTGTAGCCGAAGACGACGGAATCCGCGTCCGCTTCGGCGACCCGGCGCGCGACGCGCCCGATGACCACGGCCAGCTCGCCCTCGAACTCGACCTGCTCGCTCTCGGGCGGCAGCACGATCGCGTCGCCGGGCCCGATCACCGACGTGTTGGGCTTCAGGAACAGCAGCGGCTCGGCCGGCGCATCGCCGCCCATCTCCTCCGCGTGCTCGTGGTAGTTCCTGCCGACCGCGACGACCTTCGACCGCGGGATCACGGGCGCGAGCAGCTTCGCGTCGGCGAGCGCGACGCGCTCCCCCGTCGGCTCGTAGCCGGCGAACATCGGGTCGGCCTTCAGCACGACGAGTTCGTGCTCCTCCTCGTCGACGATGCCGAACGAGATGGTCTCACCGTGGGAGAAGCGCGCGATCTTCATGGCCCCAGCCTATTCCGCGGCCCGGGTGCCCGGCCGTGGGCGATCGCCGCCGGGACGGGACCATCGGGGATGAGCCGCTTGCCGAGTCCGACGGCCCCGTCGAGCTCGTAGCCGAGCCGCCGGTACCACTCGATCACCGCCGTGTTCGTCGACCGCACCTGCAGGTTGAGCTTGGGGCATCCGCGTTCGAGCAGCAGCCGCTCGGCCTCGGCCATGAGCCGGGCGCCGAGTCCTCCGCCGCGGTGCGCGCCATCGACGGCGAGGTAGTTCACCCAGCCGCGATGCCCGTCGTAGCCGACCATGGCCGTGCCCACGACGCGTCCGTCCGCGCCATCCGACTCGGCCCCGTCCACCCCGGCGCCATCCGCTCCGGTCGCCTCCGCGACCAGGAACAGCTCGGGCTGCACCGTCAGCTTCCGCTCGATGTCGCGGTACGGGTCGTTCCACGGCACGACGAGGCCCGCCGCGCGCCACAGCGCGACGACGGGCTCGGTGTCGGCGAGCTCGAACGGCCGGATCCGGACGTCGACGCCGTCGGATGGCGCCGCGAACGTCACGCGTCGAGTCGCACCATCCAGCCGTGGCGGTCCTCACGACGGCCGTACTGGATGTCGGTGAGCTCCTGCCGCAGCGAGAGGGCGAGCTCCTCCGACTGCGGGCCCGAGTGCACGATCTCGAAGTCCTCGGCGAGCAGGCGACCGATGGGCACCACGACCGCGGCCGTGCCGCACGCGAACGCGCCGACGATGTCACCGGATGCCGCACCCTCGCGCCATTCGTCGAGCGTGATCGGGCGCTGCTCGATCCGGTGGCCGCGGTCGGCCGCGAGCTGGAGGATCGAGTCGCGAGTGATGCCCTCGAGGATGGAGTCGGACTCGGGGGTGAGGAGCGTGCCGTCCTTCTTCACGAGGACGACGTTCATGCCGCCGAGCTCCTCGAGGTACGTCCCCTCGTCGAGGAAGAGCACCTGCTGGCAGCCCTTCTCGTGCGCCTCGGCCTGGGGCAGGAGGCTGGAGGCGTAGTTGCCGCCGGTCTTCGCCGCACCCGTGCCGCCCTTGCCGGCGCGCGCGTACTTCGTCGACAGCCAGATGTTCACGGGCTGCACCCCACCGGGGAAGTACGCCGCGGCGGGGCTCGCGATCAGGTAGTAGTTCACCTTCTTCGCCGGGCGCACGCCGAGGAACGCCTCCTTGGCGAACATGAACGGCCGCAGGTACAGGCTCGTCTCGGGAGCGCTCGGCACCCAGTCGGCGTCGACCGCGATGAGCTGCTTCAGCGAGTCGATGAAGATCTCGACGGGCAGTTCGGGCAGCGCCATCCGCCTCGCCGAACGCTGCATGCGCGAGGCGTTCTCGTACGGGCGGAACGTTCGGATCGACCCGTCGCCGTGCCGGTAGGCCTTCAGGCCCTCGAAGATCTCCTGGGCGTAGTGCAGCACCGCGGCGGCCGGGTCGAGCTGGATCGGGCCGTACGGGGAGACGCGCGGACGGTGCCATCCGCCCTTCTCGGACCAGCAGATGTCGACCATGTGGTCGGTGAAGTGGTTGCCGAAGCCGGGGTCGGCGAGGACGGCTTCGCGCTCCTCGGCCGACTTCGCGGCCTCGTTGTTCGTGACCTGCCAGATCAGGCCGGCGGGCGACGGGGCCTTCAGGGTGAGGTTCGACGTGGTCAAGGGATCCTCCTTCGGAAGTGGTGCGAGTCAGTGGGCGCCGACGGTGGCGCCGATGCGGGCGGCGATGGCGTCGCCGATCTCGGAGGTCGAGCGCCGCGCCTCGCCGCGTTCGGCGATGTCGGCGGCGACCGCGTCGCGCACCCGGTCGGCGGCGGCTCCGTGACCGAGGTGGTCGAGGAGCAGCGCCACGGAGAGGATGGCGGCGGTCGGGTCGGCGATGCCCGTCCCGGCGATGTCCGGAGCCGAACCGTGCACGGGCTCGAACATGCTCGGGAACCGGCCGTCGGGGTTGATGTTGCCCGAGGCCGCGAGTCCGATGCCGCCGCTGATCGCGCCGGCCAGATCGGTGAGGATGTCGCCGAAGAGGTTGTCCGTGACGATGACGTCGAATCTAGCAGGATCCGTGACGAGGAAGATGGTCGCGGCGTCGACGTGCAGGTAGTCGACGGCGACCCCCGGGTACTCGGCCGCGACCGCGTCGACCGTGCGCTTCCAGAGCGAACCGGCGAAGACCAGCACGTTGGTCTTGTGCACGAGCGTGAGCTTCCTGCGAGGGCGAGCGGATGCCGCGGCGAACGCGTAGCGGACGACGCGTTCGATGCCGTAGGAGGTGTTCACGGACACCTCGTTCGCGACCTCGGCGGGCGTGCCGACCCGGATCGCGCCGCCGTTGCCGACGTACGGCCCCTCGGTGCCCTCGCGGACCACGACGAAGTCGACATCGCCCGGCTCGGCGAGCGGGCTCGCGACGCCCGGGTAGAGGACACTCGGCCGGAGGTTGACGTAGTGGTCGAGTTCGAACCGCAGCTTCAACAGCAGCCCCCGCTCGATGTTGGCACCCGCGAGCCGCGGGTCGCCGGGCACGCCGCCGACCGCGCCGAGGAGGATCGCGTCGTGGCCCTTGATGGCCTCGAGGTCGTCGTCGGTCAGGGTGTCGCCCGTCTCGAGGTAGCGCTCGGCCCCGAGCGAGAAGCGCGTCTGCTCGAACACCACGTCGGTTCCGGTCGTGGCGGCCTCGAGCGACTTCAGCGCCTCGCCCACCACCTCGGGACCGATGCCGTCGCCCGGGATGACCGCGAGCCTGACCGTCGTTACCATGAACACTCCTTCGTCCGCCAGCCCTCCCAGCGTACTGTCCGCCGAGTGCACCGATCACTACACTCGGGCGCATCGGGGCGGCATCCCGCCCCTGCCGCGCGGCCCCGCGCCGCCCGAGTGAAAGCAGGCACCCCACAATGAGTCTCGGCCTCGGAATCGTCCTCTTCGCCATCGGCGCCGTCCTGGCGTTCGCCCTCAACCTGTCGGTGGAGTGGATCAACCTGCAGATGGTCGGCTACATCCTCATGGCGGCGGGAGCCGTCGTGATCATCCTCGGCATCGTCCTCCTCGCGCGTCGTCGGAGCTCGGTCTCCACGCAGCGGACGGCGGTCGACCCGGCGACGGGCGAGCGCGTCACGCGCGCCGAGACGTCGCGTCCGGACGACACCACCACGCTCTGACCTGATCCGACCCGGGCCTCCGGGCCCGACCCCGAAGGGCGCCGCCTCACTCCGAGGCGGCGCCCTTCGCGTCGTGCAGCGTGAGTGCGGCGGCGACGCCCGCACCGATCATGAGCAGCACCCCGATGAGGGAGGTGACGACCACGCCGCCGTCGAAGGCGTGCGCCGCCGACGCCAGCAGTTCCTCGGATGCCGCCGACGGCAGCGTCTCGGCGACCGTGACGGCGCCTGCGAGCGTCTCCCGCGCGGTGTGGGACTGCGCGGCCGTCAGGCCTGCAGGAAGCTCGAGCGAGGCCCGATACCAGGCCGCGAGGATGCTGCCGAGCAGGGCGGTGCCGAGCACGGCGCCGAGCTCGTACGCCGTCTCGGATACCGCGGAGGCCGCACCCGCCTTCGCAGGCGGTGCCGCGGAGAGGATGAGCTCGTTCGACACGGTCTCGGCCATGCCGATGCCGAGGCCGAGCAGCATGAACGCCACGACGACGCCGGCGATGCCCTCCCCCGCGGTGAGCGCGACCACGAGGTAGCCCCCCGCGGACACCATGAGCGCCGCCGGCACCAGCAGGCGGGGGCGGATGCGCCGGGCGAGCGGCACCACCGCGAGGCCCGCGACGATCATCGTGACGAGACCCGGCGCGAGCGCGAGCCGGGCCTGCACCGGCGAGAGCCCGACGACGAGCTGCAGGTGCTGGGAGACGAAGAAGAGGAACCCGACGAGCGCGATGACGCTGAGCAGGTTCACGAGCACGCCCCCGCCGAACGCGCCGTTGCGGAACAGGCGCATGTCGAGCATCGGGGTGCGCGCCCGCAGCTGGCGCCGAACGAACCACGCGCCGAGCGCGAGCCCCCCGAGGATGGTGCCGATCGACATCGCGTCGACGCCCTCGGTCGCGAGGTGCTTGATGCCGGAGACGGTCGCACCCATCGCGGTGAGGGAGAGCAGGATGCTCGCCGCGTCGATGCGACCCGGCGCCGGGTCGCGACTCTCGGGGATGAGGATCGGCAGCAGCACGATGAGCGGGACGAGCACGGGCACCGCGAGGAGGAACACCGAGCCCCAGGCGAAGTGCTCGAGGAGCACGCCGCCGACGATCGGGCCGAGCGCGGCGCCGGCGGCGAAGCCGGACGCCCAGATCGCGATCGCGAGCCGGCGCTCCTCGCGCTCGGTGAACACCGAGCGGAGCAGCGAGAGCGTCGAGGGCATGAGCATCGCGCCGAAGAAGCCGAGCGCGGCGCGCGCGCCGATGAGCGCCTCGGAGGTCGGCGCGAAGGCCGCGGCGATCGACACGATCGCGAAGCCGACGGAGCCGATGAGCAGCATCCGGCGACGACCGAACCGGTCGCCCGCGCTCCCCATGGCCACGAGGAGCGCAGCGAGCACGAGCGGGTAGGCGTCGATGATCCAGAGCTGCTGCGCGGCGGTCGGCCCGAGGTCGCGGGCGATCTCGGGCAGCGCGAAGCTCAGGACGGTGTTGTCGACCGCGATGAGGATGACCGGCAACATGAGCACGGCGAGGGCGACCCAGCGGCGGGTCGCCGCGCGAGCGCCCGATCGAAGGTGCTCGCCCGATGCGATCCGGCCGGGGTCGGTGTGCCGGGCGGATGCCGCGGCATCCGCCGTCGCCGGCGTCGCCGCCTCGGCGGCGCGCCCGTTCGCGGTCGTGTCGATCGTGGTGCTGCGTTCGTTGATCATGTCGTGGTCCTATTACTGTACCGGCTGGACGGTAGAGTATCAGATGCCGCCGACCGTTCACCTCGCTACCATCGGAGCCATGAGCCGACCCCCCGCCGCCCGCGACGCCGTCCTCGACGCCTTCGAGCGACTGCTGATCGACGGCGGTGTGCGCGCCGCGACGCTCGACGCGACCGCCCGCGCCGCGGGGGTATCCAAGGGCGGCCTGCTCTACCACTTCGCCAGCCGCGACGCACTCGTCGACGGCGTGCTCGACCGGTTCTCACGGCTCGTCGACGACGACATCGCCGTGCTCGAGCGCGCCCCCGAGGGTGCCATCGCCTACTACGTGCGCTCGTCCGTCTCGCAGGACACGCCCCTCGAGACCGCCGGCGTCGCCGCGGCGCGACTCGCGCAGGCCGGAAGCGACCCCGCCGTGCGGATGATCCGCGACGTTCGCGACCGGTGGCTCCACGCCATCCGCCGGCACGTGCCCGACCCCACGATCGCACTCGCGGTCACCCTGATCGGCGACGGGCTCTACTACGACTCGGCACTGCACGGCGTCGACCCCGAGATCGGCGTCGACGCACCGCACGGCGCCGACATGGACGCGCTCGTTGCGCTCCTCGAGCGCCTCGCGCACGGCGAAGCGCAGAACGGATGACGCGCGGCGGCGGGGCGAACGCGCCATCCGCCGCCCCGCGGCGTCCGTCTCGGACTAGGACTCGGTGATGTCGACCTCGACGAGCACGTCGGCGGCGATCGCCTCGCGGACGCGCTCGAGCACGTCGGTGGGGACCGGCGAGTCGACCGTGAGCACCGACAGCGCCTGGCCGCCCGCCTCGCGGCGCGCGATCTGCATGCCCGCGATGTTGATGCCCGCGTCGCCGAACTCGCTGCCGTAGACCGCGACGATGCCGGGTCGGTCGGTGTACAGCATCACGATGTGGTGATCGGCGATCGGCACCTCGACGTCGTAGCCGTTGATGCCGACGAGCTTCTCGGTCTGCTTGGTGCCCGTGAGCGTACCGGACACCGACACCTGCGTGCCGTCGGCGAGCGCACCGCGCAGCGTGATCACGTTGCGGTACTCGGGGCTCTCGGCATCCGCGATCAGGCGCACGGCCACCCCGCGCTGCTCGGCGAGGAGCGGGGCGTTGACGTAGGACACCGACTCGCTGACGACGTTCGTGAAGACGCCCTTCAGCGCCGCGAGCTTCAGCACGCTCACGTCGTAGTCGACGAGCTCGCCGTGCACCTCGACGTCGAGGCTCTCCAGCGGCCCCTGCGCGAGGCCCGCGAACAGCTGGCCGAGCTTCTCGACGAGCGGGATGCCGGGGCGCACGTACGGGTCGATGACGCCGCCGGCGACGTTCACCGCGTCGGGCACGAGCTCGCCGGCGAGCGCGAGGCGCACCGACTTCGCGACCGAGATGCCCGCCTTCTCCTGGGCCTCGTCGGTCGAGGCGCCGAGGTGCGGCGTGACGACGACGTTCGGCAGGGCGAGGAGCGGCGACTCCTTCGGCGGCTCCTGCACGAAGACGTCGAGGCCCGCGCCGGCGATCGTCTTCGCGACGAGCGCATCGTGCAGCGCGTCCTCGTCGATGAGCCCGCCGCGGGCGACGTTCACGACGTAGGCGGTCGGCTTCATCTTCGCGAGCTGCTCGGCGCCGATCATGCCCGTGGTCTCGGGCGTCTTCGGCATGTGGATCGTGATGAAGTCGCTCTGCTCGAGCAGCTCGTCGAGCGAGACGGTCTGCACGCCGAGCTGCTGGGCGCGCGCGGCCGTGATGTACGGATCGTAGGCGATGACCTCGACGCCGAACGCCTGGAGGCGGGCCGTGATGAGCGCTCCGATGCGGCCGAGGCCGATGATGCCGACGGTCTTCTCGTAGAGCTCGGTGCCGGTGTAGGCCGATCGCTTCCACTGGCCGTCGGCGAGTGCCGAGTGCGCGGCGGGGATGTGGCGTGCGAGGCTCAGGATGTGGCCGACCGTGAGCTCCGCGGCCGAGATGATGTTCGACGTCGGCGCGTTCACGACCATGACGCCCGCGGTCGTCGCCGCCTTGATGTCGACGTTGTCGAGGCCGACGCCCGCACGGGCGATGACCTGGAGCTTCGGTGCCGCGGCGATCGCCTCGGCGTCGACCTTGGTGGCCGAGCGGACGAGGATCGCGTTCGCGTCGGCGAGCGCGGCCAGCAGCGCCGGGCGATCGGTGCCGTCGACGTTGCGGACCTCGAAGTCGGGCCCGAGGGCGTCGACGGTGGCGGGCGAGAGTTCTTCGGCGATCAGCACGACCGGCTTGGTCACGGACGGTTCCTCACTGCGGTTGGAGATGCGGTGCGAATGCGCCGCTGAACGTCGCGCCGGCGTCGTCGGGGCGCGGATGACGCGGCCAGCCTACTTCAGGCGTATCGCCCCGCCCGAATCGTGTGACGCGCGCAGACGAGCGTGCACGCGACATCGGACTGCTCAGGCGAGCAGTGCGCTCACGCTCAGCCGAGCAGCGCTCCCGGCCCGAACATGAGCAGGATGTCGAGGTAGAGCGCCGCCGAGACCGCGAGCCCTGCCAGGTAGAGCGCCGCCTGGATCACCGCGCTGCGGCGTCGCCCGATGAGGAACGCCACGGCGAACAGCACCACGGGCAGGAGGATCGCGACGATGAGCACGACCCAGCCGGTCGGGCTGATCGTCGTGCCGAGCGCCGACGCGACGCCCGCCATGCCGACGAGGTTGCCGACCGCCTCCCACGCGTCGTACGCGAAGAAGAGGCCGAACGCGATGGCGAGCACGAGCTCGAGCCAGAAGGGCGTGCGTCGGGCCGGTGCGGGCTCAGGGGTCGCGGCATCCGTCACGTCGTCGGAGTGGGTCGTGTCATCGGCGCTCATGCGGTCACTCCCGCCACGAAGGGGATGGGCAGCAGCACGACCGCGCCGATCGCGAGCCACGTGAACCGGAGCGGCACCCGCCCGCGCGTGAGCGCGAACGTCACGCCGAACCACAGCGCGGGCGCGAGCACCGCGAGCCACAGTCCCAGCGCGAACATGAACTGCCCGACCGGATCGGTCGCGGTGTTCGTGACGCGCAGCACGGTGAGGATCCAGCCGAGCGTGTAGAGCAGGAACGCGCCGCCGAAGACGCCGAGCAGCACGAGCTCGGCCGAGCCGACCTGCGGGCCGGCGTCGGCTTCGGTGCCGGCGGCGTCGTGATCGATGCGAGCGGATGCCGCGGCATCCGTCTGCTCGTCGCCGCCTTCGCTCGCCCCCTGCCCCGCGGTCGTCGGTTCGCCGACCTTCTTCCACCCGGGTGCGAGCGTCGCATCGTCATCGCCCTCCCAGCGGAGGGCCTCCTCATCGTCGCCGTTACGGCCCATGGAATCACCCTATCGAGCGGCCGACGTTGACCTGGTCCGCCCGACGCGCGCACCATGGACGTATGGGCGTCGCAGGGCACGGCTCCCGATCAGCCGGGGGCGGCGCTGCGACCCCGGTACGGATGGGTGCGGCCCGGAGACGAACCGCCGTCGGTCTCGGCCTCGCCGTCATCCTCGCACTCTCCGCGTGCGCCACTTCGAGCGGGGCCGGTTCGCCGACGGGGTCCCCGAGCCCCGAGGCATCCGCGTCACCCACGGAGCCCGAAACGACCGAGGCATCCGTCGCCGACCTCGTCGCCGATCCCGAGGCCTGGCTCGACCGACGGGTGGAGGTCGAGGGGAAGGTGTTCTTCCTCGCGCAGTGCCCGCCGCCTGGCGCCGAGGCCACGCCATGCGTGCTCGTCGGGTACCTCGCCGATCCCGAGCGCGGCACGCTCATCGCCGCGGACGTCGACGAGGCGCTCCCGCTCGCCGAGGACGGCGCGCTCGTGACGTGCACGGAACCCGGCAACGGTGCAGGCGCCTGCGGCGACTGGGTGCGCGAGGCGACCTACGACGTCGACGGAACGCTCGAACGGCAGATGCTCGACGGACAGGAGCGGCGGGGCAAGGTCTGGTTCGCCGTCATCGGACGCAGCGACCCGGTCGCGTGAATCCACCCTCGAACTGGGGGTCGCCGATCGTCCGACCGAGACTGGACGCCGCCGTCGGGCAGGGCCATACTCGGCGCCGTCGAGTGCGTCCCACCTGGGACATGGGGGTGCCCCGGGACGCACCGAGGGGGTTGTGATGACCGAGCGCGTCGCCGAACAGACCGCAGATTCATCGAAGAAGGGGTTCCTGGCTGCACTCGCAGCGGCCGTCTTCCTCAGTACCCAGATCCTCGCGCCGGGCGCGGGGGCGGGTGCGGCGACGATCGAGGCCGACTACGTCGCGCAGGGTCCGAGCCCGATCACCGGAGGCCAGGTCGAATCGGTGTCGCCGGACGACGAGGTCGCCGGCGCGGTGCACACGGTCGTCGCACACCCCGACGATCCCGACATCGCGTGGATCGGAACGGTCAACGGCGGCGTGTGGCGCACCAACGACGCCACGTCGACCTCGCCCCACTGGACGCCGCTGACCGACCAGCAGTCCAGCCTCTCGATCGGTGCGCTCGAACTCGACCCGACGGTCGCGAGCGACACCGTCCTCCTCGCCGGCATCGCCCGGGTCAGCTCCTTCGGCCGGACCTCCGGGCCGCTGAACGGGCTGCTCCGCACCGCGGACGCCGGAACGACCTGGACGCCGCTCGGCGCGGCCCAACTCGCCGGCGAGAGCATCTCGGGCGTCGCGCCCCGCGGCGCGACGATCGTCGTGGCGTCCAATGCCAACAGCAACGTGTTCGGTGCGGGCCAGGGCGGCATCTTCCGCAGCACCGACGGCGGCGCCAACTTCACCCGCCTCTCGGGCGACGGCACCAGCGGACTGCCGAACATCGGCGTCTTCGACCTCGTCGGCGACCCGTCGGATCCGACAGTGCTGTACGCGGGCTCGCAGCAGGGCATCTTCCGCAGCACGAACACGGGCTCGACGTGGACGAATGTCACGAATCAGGTGACCGGCATCAACAACGCGACCACGAACAACCTCGAACTCGCGGTGCACGCCGACGGCACCGACAACATCGTCTACGCGGGCGTCGTGAACGGCGGCCAGCTGAACGGCCTGTGGCGCTCGCCCGACCAGGGTGCGAACTGGACCCAGCTCGACACCCCGACGACCAACGAGGGCGGCGTGATCGTCGGCCTGCAGCCGCGGGAGAAGCCCGGCGGGCAGGGCGGCGTCCACTTCTCGATCCTGGCGGACGCTTCCGATCCGGACGTCGTCTACCTCGGCGGGGACCGGCAACCGCTCGACGCCGGACCGAACGCCGGATCCTTCCCGAACTCCATCGGTGCCGACGACTTCAGCGGCCGGCTCTTCCGATGCGACGCCGGGCTCGCAGCCGGGAGTCAGTGCGTGCCCCTGACCCACAGCGGGACGAGCGACGACAGCTCACCGCACGCCGATTCGCGCGAGATGGTCTTCGACGCCAACGGCGACATCCTCGAGGGTGACGACGGAGGCATCTACCGGCAGACCGACCCGTCGACCGGCAACGGCGAATGGCAGTCGCTCAACGGCGACCTGCAGATCAGCGAGCACCACTCGTGCGACTACGACAACGTGGGCGACCTCATCCTGTGCGGCGACCAGGACACCGGCGCTCCGGAGCAGTCCTCGTCCGGCTCGACCAGCTGGGAGACGCTGAGCGCCGGCGACGGCGGATTCGTCGCGGTGAACGACAGCGGAGCGGCATCCGTTCGCTTCAGCAGCTCGAACAACCTCGGCGCCGGATCCTTCCTGCGCCGCGCTTGCACCGCGGCGAACCTCTGCGTGAACTCCGCGCCGGGATTCAACGTGGCCGGGCAGGGGCAGACGCTGCAGCAGTTCGAGACGAACGCCGCAGGCAACTCCACGCTGCCCCTGTACACGCCCCTCGTGATGAACGACGTCGATCAGACGCGGTTCATCGTGACGTCGAACCGCGTGTACGAGTCGACCGACTCGCTCGACAACCTCTCGATCATCGTCAACAGCCTCGGCGCCGGCGTCGGCACCACGCGTGCCATCGCATACGGCGGCCGCGCCGGTGGAGCCGACAACGCGGGCGTCCTCTGGTACGGCGACTCGAACGGCGCACTGTTCCTCCGGAGCAGCGGCGCCGGCACGCCCGCGGCGCTGCCGGGGTGGACGAGCGGCGTGACCACCGACATCGTGCTCAACCCCGAGAACTGGGCCGACGCGTTCGTCTCGACGGCCACGCAGGTGATGCGCACCACCGATGCCGGTGGGTCCTTCACCGATGCCACGGGCAACCTCGGAACGGTCGCACCCGGCGCCACGATCCGCTCGCTCGAGATCGTCCCGGTGCCCGGCACGGAGGTGCTCGCGCTGTTCGCCGGCACCGACACCGGTGTCTTCATGAGCCAGACGCAGAACCTCGGCGTCTGGGCCGAACTCGGCGCGGGCCTGCCGAACGTGGTCTCGTTCGACCTGACGTTCGACGCGGGCGACGACGTGCTGCTCGTCGGCACGATGGGTCGCGGCAGCTGGCTGGTCGAGGGTATCTCCGACCTCATCCCGATCGCCGATCTGCGCGTGGAGAAGTCGGACTCCCCCGACCCCGTGATCGCCGGGGAGGAGCTGTTCTACACGATCACCGTGACGAACGACGGGCCGGATGCCTCGGCCGGGGTCGTCGTCGTCGACGAACTACCCGACGACCTCGACTACCTGTCCGACGACGGCGACTGCACGTACGACGCCGTCGAGCATCGGCTCACGTGCTCCGTCGGAGACATCCCCGTCGGGGAGTCGCGCGAGATCGTCGTGAAGACCCGCGTGCACGCCGACGCGGTCGTGGACGAGGACGACGGGACGCTCCGCATCGAGAACGTCGTGACCGTCTCCGGTGCGAGCGTCGACGACGACCTGACGAACAACTCCTCGACGGAGTACACGTTCGTCCAGGAGCGCAGCGACCTCGCCGTCACGAAGGTCTGCAAGCCCGACGACGAGCTCCCCGCGGGCGAGACGGGCACGTGCACGATCTTCGTCGACAACCTCGGGCCCTCGTCGGCGCGCGACATCGTCGTGACCGACACCAACCTCAGCGACGGCGCCTTCACGTTCGGGGCGATCACCCCGAGCCAGGGCTCGTGCGCCGTGAGCGGCGGTGTGGTGACGTGCCAGATCGGCGACCTTGCGGCGGCCTCGCCGTCCGCGGGCGGCAGGGCGACCATCGTCGTCGAGGTCTCCGCTACCGAGGACGTCGATATCAACGACGTCGTCCGGGTGACGTCGCCGACGCCGGATCCGGATCAGTCGAACAACGAGGCGCAGGAGTCGATCAGCGTGATGGCCGTCGCCGACCTCTCGGTCGACAAGACCGGACCCCCGACCGCGGTCGCCGGGACCGAGATCACCTACACGCTCTCGATCGAGAACCACGGGCCGTCCACCGCCTCGGGCGTCGTGCTGACGGATTCCGTCTCGATCGGCGTGGAGATCGTCTCGGTGTCGGCATCGGGCGGCGCGTCGTGCAACGCCGGTGTCCCCGGCGATGCCGCACGACCGAGCGAATGCTCGTTCGGCAACCTCGCGCCGGGAGCGACGCGCACCATGACGGTCGTCGTGCGGATCCTGCCCGACTTCACGGGCGAACTGCACGATGATGCGCGCGTCGGCAGCGACACCTTCGACAGCGACCTCTCGGACAACCTCGACACGGTCGTCACCGACGTCGACGCGTCCGCGGACCTGTCGGTCACGAAGACCGATTCGCCCGACCCGGTGCTCGCAGGTGACGACCTCACCTACACGATCACCGTGACGAATGACGGTCCGTCCACCGCGACCTCGGTGCTCCTCACCGACGAGCTCCCCGACGGCACCACGTTCGTCGAGGGTGTCGACGGCAACGGCACCACGGTGTGCGCGCTCGTGCAGGTCGGCACGGTCGTCTGCGACCTGGGCGACCTCGAACCCGGTGAGAGCATGACGGTCTACGTGACGGTCACGGTCGATCCGTCGCTGCCGCCGGACGCGGTCCTGTCCAACACCGCCACGGTGTCCTCCGACACGCCGGACCCGGACGCCTCGGACAACGAGGTGACGGAGACGACCGAAGTCGACACCGCGGCGGACCTGTGGCTCGACAAGACCGCCGAGATGCGGTCGGGCAACCCGGCGCCCGTGATCGTCTTCACGCTCACGGTGCACAACGACACCGGCTGCGAGCAGGACGCGCAGTCGACGCCGTCGCCGAACTGCGGCACCGGCGGTCCGTCGGATGCGCAGGACGTGGTGGTGTTCGACGACCTGCCGCTGACCGCGAAGAAGCTGGTGGTGCAGTACGTGTCGCCGCAGTGCACCTATGACTCGGCGGCCCACGAGGTGACCTGCACCGCCGACACCGTGCCGGCAGGCGCCACGGTACAGTTCGTCATCGAGGCGCAGGCGAACGGCAGTGTCGGCACGATCCAGAACGACGCCGACGTGACGAGCGCCACGCCCGACCCGGACCAGGGCAACAACGTGAACGCCACGACCATCGTGGTCAAGGGCGGCACCGGGAAGGGCAAGGGCGGCAAGGGCTGACCCCGCCGCCTGGGAACCCGCTCTGCGGGGCCGACCCGAACCGGCCCCGCCGAGCGGCTCACCGGGGGTCAACGGCCGGCCAGCCCGAGTCGGCGTTCAGCCAGGTCGAGGTAGTGCGACACGACCTCCTTTGAATGTCCCGCCCCGAGCCGGCGCTCGGCCTGGTCGCGGTATTCCTGCCGCGGCGCGAAGGCGTCGACGCGGTTCTGGGCGCGCTCCACCTCGTGGCTGAGGTCGCTCGCCCGCCGCTCGGCGGACGTGAAGGTGTGGGCGGTCCCGGCGCAGGCGCCGAGTCCGGTGGTCAGCATCGCGGCCAGGGCGACGCCGATGGCGGTCTTCCGTGTGCGCTTCATGGTGTTCATGACCGCAGGTTCCGCCACACCGGTATGGACCAGTGACGCGTCGGTATGGAACGGGTATGGCTCGCGCTCGACGTTCGTTGACACACCGAACGCCGGGGGAACACACTGCAGGTGTGGAGATCCGAGTACTCGGTGACCTCACGATCGACGGCGATCGGCTCAGCCCCAAGGAGCGTTCGCTGCTCGCCGTCCTCGTCCTCCGAGCCGGGAATGTCGTCTCGCCGTCCGAACTCGCGGATGCGGTGTGGGGCGATGACCTGCCCAGCACCTGGCGCAAGCAGTTGCAGGCGTTCGTGGGGCACGTCCGTCGGGCGCTCGGCTCCGCGGCGATCGGCACGACGCGAGCAGGCTACCGCCTCCATGTCGCCGGCGACGCCATCGACGCCGTCCGATTCGAAGGGCTCCTCGACGCGGCGGCGGGGCATCGCACGAACGGCGATCCCTCGCGTGCCGTCGACCTGATCGAGCGCGCGCTCGCCCTCTGGAACGGCAGGCCCTACTCGGACCTCGGCGAATGGCCGCCGGCAGTCATCGAGGCGGATCGACTCGAGGAGATCCGGGTGATCGCCGAAGAGGACCTGCTGATGGCGCGCCTCGAGAGCGGCGAGCACCGGGCCGTCGTCCCGGATGCCGAGCGTCGCGTGCGGACCGATCCGCTCCGCGAGCGCGGCTGGGCGATCCTCGCGACCGCACTGTACAGGTCCGGTCGGCAGGCGGACGCCCTCGCGGCCCTGCGCGCCGCGCGCGCACGACTGGCCGACGAACTGGGGATCTCCCCCGGCGTGGAACTCACCTCCTTGGAGAACGCGATCCTCAATCAGGATGCCGCGCTGGACGTACCGTCGGCCGCTCCGACCGCCGACGCCGCCTGTCCGTACCGCGGGCTCCAGGCGTTCGGCACCAAGGATGCCGACGAGTTCTTCGGCCGAGACGCCGACGTGAGGGCCGTCCTCGTGCGCCTCGCCGGTTCCGCGTTCCTGGCGATCTCAGGGGCTTCCGGCAGCGGCAAGTCCTCGCTGCTGCTCGCCGGGATCGTGCCCGCGCTTCGTGCGCGCGGGGATCAGGTCGTGGTCCTCGGCACGGGGGCCGCCCCGATCGACCGGATCCGTGAGGCGCTCGTGGAGCGCGAGGGAACCGTCGTCGCCATCGACCAGTTCGAGGAGCTCTTCCATTCCGGGCTGCCGGAATCGCACGTCGAGGCGGTGGGCTCGGCGATCGCCGCGGCCGTCGCCGCCGGCCGACGGGTCATCGTCGCCGTCCGAGCCGACTTCCTCAGCGCCTGCGCCGCTGCGCACGGCATCGGGCCGCTCTTCGCGGAGGGGGTGTACCTCGTGGGGCCGTTGACGCCGGAAGGTCTGCGCAGCGCCATCGAGGAACCGGCCGCGCTCGCGGGTCTTCGCCTGGAACCCGGCTTGGTGGAACTCATCCTCCGAGACGCGGCCGGGGCGCCTGGCGTGCTGCCGCACGTCTCGCATGCGCTCGTCGAGACGTGGGCGCGTCGGGAGGGATCGACGCTCACGGTCTCGGGGTACGAGGATTCGGGTGGGATCTCGGGCGCGATCGCCAAGTCCGCCGATCACCTCTACCTGTCACTCGATCCTGAGGCCCGGGCCACCTGTCGATCCACGTTCCTCCGCCTCGTCGTGATCGGTGCGGATGGTGCTCCGATGCGTCGGCGGATCCCGATCCGACCGATGCGCTCGGACCTCGCGCATGATCGGGTCCTCACCAGCCTCGCCCGCGCGCGACTGGTGAGCACCGAGGAGGATTCGCTCGTCGTCGCGCACGAGTCGCTCGCCACGGCGTGGCCGCGACTCCGCGGCTGGTTGGAGGACGACGCAGAAGGCGTGCGCACGATGCAGGCACTCGCGACGGCCGCCGAATCGTGGGAGGCGGACGGACGCCCCGACGAAGACCTGTACCGCGGAGCCCGGCTCGGCAACGCCCTCATGTGGCGGGACTCGGCCTCCCCCGAACTCACGCCCGCCGAATCCGCGTTCCTCGATGCCTCCGCAGTTCGGGAGCGGGCTGCGGTGGAGGAGATCGAGCACCGCGCAGAGCACGACCGGCGTCAGAATCGTCGTCTCCGCGTGGCGCTCGGGGGCTCCGTGGCGCTGTTCGCCGTCGCGGTGACCGCCGGCGGGTTCGTGGCAGCCGGGTCGGCGGAGACTGCCGAGCAGCGGCGCACCGCGCAGGTCGAGGCCCTCACGAGCACGGCACGATCTCTCCAGGCGACCGACCGAGATGTCGCGGCGCTCCTGGCCGTGGAAGCCCATCGACGGTGGCCCGACGACGCTCGTGCGAACTCCGCCCTCATGGGCGCGATGACGAGTTCCCACGGTCTGCTCGCGACGACGCATCTCGACGACCTCGACCGCATGTCGGGCGCGCACATTCCGGGCACGCGGCGCGCCGTCGCGATGACCCCGGACTGGGCGGCGGTGTACGACATCGACTCCGGCAGGCGGTTGTACGACGTCGACCTGCCCAACGTGGCGCGGGACTTCGACACCCGATTCGGTCCGACGGTCAGCGGAAACGGGGCCCGGGCCGCCTACGCGGAGCGGATCTTCGATGAGGACGACACGCAGGTGGCGATACATCTGTCCACCGCCGACCTCTCGACCGGCTCGCTGATCCGGCCGACGATCGCACTGGACTTCCCACTCAGTTCCATCGCCATAAACCATGAGGGCGACCTGATCGCAGCGATCGACGAGAACGGCAGCCTGCGGGTCATCGATGCGAACACCGGCTCGATCCGAGAGGTCGCCGGGACACCCGTCCATGACGCGCAGGAAAGCACCGATCGAGCCGGCGCGGTGCGATTCACACCCAGCGGATCGCTGGTGTACGGCACCGTCGAGGGCCCGCTGTATCTGGTGGACCCGGACGCAGCCGCCGTCGTCGCCACAGTGCCCATGCCACCGGACTCGACGAACGTCGCCATGGCCGTCGTGTCCGACACCCGCATCATCACCACCGGAGACCGGTGGATCTCCTCCGTCGACCTCACCGCGGCTCGGATCGACTGGTCGCAGCAGTTGGTGACGACGACCGACGATCCGTGCCCGTGGGTGACTGCATCCGTCGGACTCCGGACCGTGTACTGCGGTGACCTGTTCGGTCACATCGAGGAGCGAAGCCTCGACACCGGAGCGCCGACCGAGCGTTCGTTCGACCCACAGCTCGGGTTCGTCGGCACGATGTCGGTCGTGGAGGATCGTCGCGAGCTCGTGGTCATCGGCCGGACCGCGGCGATCACGCGGTGGAAGCTTGACGGTTCCGGGGCCGTCACGCGGGTCATCGCGCCCGGTTGGGCGATCCGCGATCGGTACTCACGCACCGGCTCGAGCCTGCTCGTCGCACGCCGAACCGACGGCCTGGAGTGGTGGGGGGACTATCGCGAGTTCGCCGTGCTCGACACACGCACGGAGGAGCTGCTCTTCCGCGTTCCCACGCCTTCGTTCGGCGTCATGTGGGCGGGCGAATCGATCCTACTCGGCGACTTCGGCGGCGAGGGCCCGCACCGAACCGGCTACCTCGACATCCGGACCGGGGAGCGCTACTCGGGTGATCCACTCCCCGAGGACCTCGAGAGCGTCTGGATGAACGCCCCGGGCGACCGGCTGTACGTCGGCAGGCCAGGAGGGGAGATCTGGACGATCGATTCCGCAACGGGCCGCCGCACCGAACCGACGATGCAGACCGGCGGCGAGTATCCGGTCCTGATCACGACGAATCCCGATGGCACCCGCGTACTCGTGACGAGCTGGAACGACGAGTACATACCCAGCTCGGTCCTTCTCGATGCGGAGACGGGCGAGCGGATTCGGGCCGGTCTGGTGAGAATCGGATTGACGGCGATGACCGCGCGGGACGAGATCGTCGGCACGATCCGCTACCAATCCATCGTCCGCCACGATGCCGGCACGTTCGCCAAGATCGGCGCTCTCCCGGGCTCGACGGGCGGCCTCGACGCCGTGAACGTCAGCGCTGATGGCCGCCTCCTGAGCGCGTACTCCCTGGACAACACCGTCACCCTCTACGACCTCGTGGGCGGCGTTCAGCTCGGCGGTCCCATCCCCGTGTCCGGAGAATGGAACTACCCCCTCGGCGGCGTGTACTCGGGAGTGATTCGCGCCGATGGGACGGAACTCGCGGTGAACGTCCCGGCCGGGATCGCACTGTGGGACCTGCGCCCGTCATCACACGCGGATGCCGCGTGCAGGATGGCTGGTCGCGACCTCACCGAGGATGAATGGCTCACCTACCTCGCCGATCTCGGGCCGTACCGCTCGACCTGTGGATTCGGCGAGCGCTGACCTGCACGTCGGCGACGCCGACACGGTGAAGCGGGCAGAATCGCGACGACGTCGGGGCCGGCCGAAGCCGACTCCGCCGCGCGGATGCGCGCCGGAAGTCGATCAGAACACGGGCGTCCCGTTCCTGACGAGGCGCCAGTTCTCGACGTGGAAGTCGGCCGGGTCGATGACCCCCGAGTCCGAGGCGTACGAGACGATGGCCTCGCGGATGGCGACCTGCGCGTTGTAGACCACCGGCGCCGTCGCGATGTGCGGGAAGCCGCCGCCGCCCGACTGGCGGTAGTTGTTCACCGCGACGAGGAACTGCTGGTCGGGCGTCACCGGCGCACCCGCGTACGTGACGTTCGTGATCCGCGAACCCACCGGCTGCGAGATGTCGACGTCGTAGTCGATCCCCGAGAACTGGTCGTAGTTGTAGTCGGGCGTGCCGAGATTGTTCGTCCACGATGCGGGGGCGACCGGCGCGGCCGGGTCGACCTCGGCGAAGTACTTCGCCGAGTACTCGAGGTAGTCGATGATCTGCGAGCCGGTGAGCACGGAGGCAAGCAGGGTGTTGTCGTAGATGTACAGCCCCGCGACATCCTTGATCGTCACCTGGCCCGCCGGGAAGGTCGCCCCCCGGTTGAACGGCGCCGCGATCGACACGATCGGCAGGGACGCCTCGGGCGAGCCCGCCACGGCCGCGGCCACGGTCGCGGTCTGCACCGCGTTCACGTAGTCGAGGATCGGGGTGTCCTTCCAGCAGGCCTCGGCCGCCGAGAGCGCCTCGGTGGACGTCGCGACCGGCGTGTTGACGTACGTCACGACCGCGTCGTGCTGGGCCCGGATGACCGAGACGAGCGCCGGGTCGTCGACGACGGTGTTCGTGTTCACCGTGAGCGCCGCGGCGTCGGCGACGCTCCACCTGCCGCGCGCGAACTCGAGCTCGAGGTCGAAGACGCTGACCCGCTGGCCCCAGTTCTTCGGCTCGCTCATGATCACGCGACGGCCGGTCGCGGCGTTCGTGACGAACCGCTCCGGGACGTCGCGATGCGCGTGCCCGAACAGGATGACGTCGACGTCGGGCACCTGCTCGGCGACGAGTGCGGCGGCGTTCTCGACGGGCAGGTCGTCGCCGTACGACGAGGTGCCGCTGTCGCCCGAGTGGGCGCTGACGACCACGATGTCGGCGCCCGCCTGCTTCATCACCGGCACCCAGCGCGCGGCCACCTCGACGAGGCCCTGGACCTCGATCCTGCCGCTCACGTTCGCCTTGTCCCAGATGACGACGCCGGGGTTGGTGAGGCCGAGGACCCCGACGCGGACCGGCGGGCGGCCCTTCACCTTCATGGTCTTGATCGTGTACGGCGTGAAGGCGGGCACCCTGGTTCCTGCGTGCACCGCGTTCGCGGCGAGCACGTCGGCGTCCATCTGGCCGATCCAGTGGTCGAGGAACTCGAGGCCGTAGTTGAACTCGTGGTTGCCGAGCGCGACGGCGTCGTACCCGATCGCGTTCATCTGGGCGGCGATCGGGTGCACGGCGCCCGACTCGGTCACCGGGTCGACGAGCGCGTAGTAGAAGCCGAGCGGCGAGCCCTGGATGGTGTCGCCCGCATCGAAGAGGAGCGTGTGCTCGCGACCGCGATCGGCGCGGACCTGGTTCACCACGCTCGAGACCCGCGCGAGGCCGATGGCGTTGCCGGCGCTGTCGCTGTAGGTCGCGTCCTTGTAGTAGTCCCAGTTGACGGCGTTGCTGTGCAGGTCGGACGTGCCCATGATCGTGATCTTCACGTTGCCGTCGCGAGGTGCGGCCTGTGCGGCGGCGGGCCAGCCGGCAGCGGCCAGCACGCTCGCGGCGGACGCGCCGATCAGCACGTGGCGTCGGCTGAGACCGGATGCCGCGGGCGCGACCTCCTCGTCGGGGACGGCGCAGGAGCACCAGCGCGGGGCGGGTTCGGGGTGAGGGTGAGGGTCCGTGTGTCGGGTCATGGGATCAGATGGGATCACAGCGTGATCCGCCGTGACAAGGGGCGTGGACCGATTTGCTCATGTGCGCACAGCGCAGACGAGGAACGGCCTGCTCGGGCATCCCGAGCAGGCCGTTCCAGGTCTCGATACGGCGCTGGCGCGCCTACTCGACCAGCGGAGGTAGGTCTCAGCGAGCGACCTCGCCGTCGCCCTGCGCCGAAGGCGCCATCGGCACAGCGTCGCCGACCACGACGACGCGCGAGGACGCGAGCGTCAGCGGGCGACCTCGCCGTCACCCTGCGCCGAAGGCGCCACCGGCACAGCGTCGCCGACTACGACGACGCGCGCGGACGCGAGCGTCAGCGAGCGACCTCGCCGTCGACGTAGTCGTCCTCGCTGACCTGGGTCCAGGCGAAGAGCTTGCGCAGCTCGCGGCCGGTGGTCTCGATCGGGTGCCCCTCGCCCTTGGCGCGGAGCTCGAGGAACTCCTTGGCGCCGTTGTCCTGGTCGTCGATGAAGCGCTTGGCGAACGCGCCCGACTGGATGTCGGCGAGCACGGCCTGCATGTTCTCCTTGACGTGCGGGTCGATGACGCGGGGGCCCGAGACGTAGTCGCCGTACTCGGCGGTGTCGGAGACCGACCAGCGCTGCTTGGAGATGCCGCCCTCCCACATGAGGTCGACGATGAGCTTGAGCTCGTGGAGCACCTCGAAGTAGGCGATCTCGGGCTGGTAGCCGGCTTCGGTGAGGGTCTCGAAGCCGTACTGGACGAGCTGCGAGACGCCGCCGCAGAGCACGGCCTGCTCGCCGAACAGGTCGGTCTCGGTCTCTTCCGTGAAGGTCGTCTTGATGACGCCGGCGCGGGTGCCGCCGATGGCCTTGGCGTACGACTTCGCGAGGTCCCACGCGGTGCCCGAGGCGTCCTGCTCGACCGCGATGATGTCGGGGATGCCGCGGCCGGCGACGAACTCGCGGCGCACCGTGTGGCCGGGCGCCTTCGGCGCGACGAGGATCACGTCGACACCCTCGGGCGCCTGGATGTAGCCGAAGCGCACGTTGAAGCCGTGGCCGAAGACGAGGGTGTCGCCTTCCTTCAGGTTGTCCTTCACCGAGTCGGCGTAGATGTGGCGCTGGAACTGGTCGGGAGCGAGGATGACGACGACGTCGGCCCACGCCGAGGCGTCCGCGACGCTCTTGACCTCGAAGCCGGCCTCCTCGGCCTTCTGGGTCGACTTCGACCCCTCCTTGAGGCCGATGACGACCTCGACGCCCGAGTCGCGGAGGTTCTGCGCGTGCGCGTGGCCCTGCGAGCCGTAGCCGATGACGGCGACCTTCTTGCCCTGGATGAGCGAGAGGTCGGCGTCCTTGTCGTAGTAGATCTCAGCCATTGCTGTTCTTTCTCCTTGGGTGGGGTTCAGGTGACGGATGCCTCGGCGCGACGCCGCGGCATCCGCTGGTCAGTTCTTGAAGACGCGTTCGGTGATCGACTTGCCGCCGCGACCGATGGCGAGGAGCCCGGACTGGGCGATCTCCTTGATGCCGTAGGGCTCGAGGACCTTCAGCAGTGCGGTGGTCTTGCCTGAATCGCCGGTGACCTCGATCACGAGCGCGTCGGTCGACACGTCGACCACGCGGGCGCGGAAGAGGTTGACCGCCTCGAGCACCTGCGAGCGCGTCGTGTTGTCGACGCGCACCTTGATGAGCAGGTGCTCGCGCTGCACCGACTGCGCCGGGTCGAGCTCGACGATCTTGATCACGTTCACGAGCTTGTTGAGCTGCTTCGTGACCTGCTCGAGCGGAAGGTCCTCCACGTCGACGACGACCGTGATGCGCGAGAGGCCGTCGATCTCGGAATGGCCCACCGCGAGCGACTCGATGTTGAAGCCGCGCCGGGCGAACAGGCCCGCGACGCGGGTCAGCAGGCCGGGCTTGTCCTCGACGAGGAGGGAGAGCACGTGGGTCGACATGTTCAGTCCTCCTGGCTGAAGGCCGGCGAGTGGTCGCGGGCGTACTGGATGTAGGAGTTGGAGACGCCCTGCGGGACCATCGGCCACACCATGGCGTCGGCGGAGACGACGAAGTCGATCACGACCGGGCGGTCGTTGGTCTCGAGCGCGAGCTTGATCGCCGCGTCGACCTCCTCCTCCTTCGTCACGCGGATGCCGAGCGCGCCGTAGGCCTCGGCCATCTTCACGAAGTCGGGCACCCGCACGGTGTCGTGGCCCGTGTTCAGGTCGGTGTTGGAGTACCGGCCGTCGTAGAACAGGGTCTGCCACTGGCGGACCATGCCGAGCGAGGAGTTGTTGATCACGGCGACCTTGATCGGGATGTCGTTCAGGGTGCATGTCGCGAGCTCCTGGTTCGTCATCTGGAAGCAGCCGTCGCCGTCGATCGCCCACACGGTGCGGTTCGGCTCGGCGACCTTGGCGCCCATGGCCGCGGGGACCGCGTAGCCCATGGTGCCGGCGCCGCCGGAGTTCAGCCACGAGTTCGGACGCTCGTACTTGATGAACTGCGCCGCCCACATCTGGTGCTGGCCGACACCTGCGGCGTAGACGCCTTCGGGCCCGGTCAGCTCGCCGATGCGCTGGATCACGTACTGCGGCGCGAGCAACCCGTCTGAGGTCGGCGAGAACCCGAGCGGGAACTCCGACCGCAGGCCGTCCAGCGTCGCCCACCACTCCTCGATGTCGGGCGCACCGGCCTTCGTGACCTCGCGGTACGCGGAGAGCAGGTCGACGAGGACCTCCTTCGCGTCGCCCACGATCGGCACGTCGGCCGCACGGATCTTGCCGATCTCGGCCGGGTCGATGTCGACGTGCACGACCTTGGCGTCGGGCGCGAACAGCGCGGCCTTGCCGGTCACGCGATCGTCGAAGCGGGCGCCGAGCGCGATGAGCAGGTCGGACTCCTGCAGCGCGAGCACCGCGGGCACGGTGCCGTGCATGCCGGGCATGCCGAGGTGCTGCGGATGCGAGTCGGGGAACGCGCCGCGCGCCATGAGCGTCGTCACGACGGGTGCCCTGGTCGCCTCGGCGAGGGCCTTCAGCTCGTCGGATGCGCCGGCGCGGATGATGCCGCCGCCGACGTAGAGCACGGGTCGCTTGGCCTCGGCGATGAGCTGGGCGGCGGCGAGCACCTGCTTGCCGTGCGCCTTCGTGATCGGCCGGTAGCCGGGCAGGTCCATCTTCGGCGGCCACGAGAACGCGAAGGTCGCCTGCTGCGCGTCCTTCGTGATGTCGACGAGCACCGGGCCGGGGCGGCCCGTCGAGGCGATGTGCGCCGCGGCGGCGATCGTCGCGGGGATCTCCTCGGGGCGCTTGACCAGGAAGGAGTGCTTCGTGATCGGCATCGTGATGCCGACGATGTCGGCCTCCTGGAACGCGTCGGTGCCCATGAGGTTCGAGAACACCTGGCCGGTGATCGCGAGCAGCGGCACCGAGTCCATGTGCGCGTCGGCGATGGCGGTGACGAGGTTCGTCGCGCCCGGCCCCGAGGTCGCGATGGCGACGCCGAGCTTGCCGGTCGACGACGCGTACCCCTCGGCGGCGTGGCCGGCGCCCTGCTCGTGACGGACCAGGATGTGCCGCAGGCGGCGGCTGTCGAGCAGCGGGTCGTAGACGGGCAGGATCGCACCGCCGGGCAGGCCGAACACGTCGGTGATGCCGATGAGCTCGAGCGATCGCACGACCGCCTCGGCTCCGGTGAGCATCTCGGGCCCGTTCTGGGACTGCGACAGGGTGGCGGGCGATGGCACGGGATTGGCTTCCGTGGACATTCGATTCCTGTTCATGGTGCTGGTGGGTTCGGGACAGGCGAGAGCCTCAGCCCGTGGTCGCGCCTTCGGCTGCGGAGCGCACGAGCTTGGAGTACTTCGCGAGGACGCCTCGGGTGTAGCGCGGGGGAAGCGGAGCCCAGCCGTCGCGGCGGGCTGCCAGCTCGGATTCGTCGACCAGTAGGTCGATGGAACGAGCCGCGATATCGACCCGAATCAGATCACCATCGCGCACGAAGGCGATCGGACCTGCGTCCACCGCCTCGGGTGCCAGATGGCCGATGCACAGGCCGGTTGTGCCGCCTGAGAATCGACCGTCCGTCAAGAGTAGTACATCTTTTCCGAGGCCAGCGCCCTTGATGGCCGCGGTGATCGCGAGCATCTCGCGCATGCCGGGACCACCCTTGGGGCCCTCGTAGCGGATCACGACCACGTCGCCGTGCCTGATCTCGCCGGCGGTCAGCGCGTCCATCGCGGCGCGCTCGCGCTCGAACACCCGCGCGGGGCCCTCGAACGTCGCCGCGTCGAAGCCCGCGGTCTTGACGACCGCGCCCTCGGGCGCGAGCGAGCCGTGCAGGATCGTGAGGCCGCCCGTCTCGTGGATCGGGTTGTCGAGCGTGCGGAGCACCTCGCCGTCGAGCGGCGCGATGTCCATCTCGGCGAGGTTCTCGGCGAGCGTCCTGCCGGTGACCGTGAGCGCATCGCCGTGCATGAGTCCGGCGTCGAGCAGCGCCTTCATGAGCACGGGCAGGCCGCCGCGGCGGTCGACGTCGTTCATGACGTACTTGCCGAAGGGCTTGAGGTCGCCGATGTGCGGCACCTTCGAGCCGATGCGGTTGAAGTCGTCGAGCGTGAGCTCGACCTCGGCCTCGCGCGCGATGGCGAGCAGGTGCAGCACGATGTTCGTCGACCCGCCGAGCGCCATGCCGACGGCGATGGCGTTCTCGAAGGCCTCCTTGGTGAGGATCTGACGCGCCGTGATGCCCTGCTTCAGCAGGTTCACCACGGCCTCGCCCGAGCGGTGCGCGTAGTAGTCGCGACGACGGTCCGCCGAGGCGGGCGATGCCGAGCCCGGCAGCGAGAGGCCGAGCGCCTCCGCGACGGAGGCCATGGTGTTCGCGGTGTACATGCCGCCGCAGGCACCCTCGCCGGGTGCGAACGCGCACTCGATGCGCTTGGCGTCGGCCTCGCTCATCTTGCCCGCCTTGACCGCGCCGACGGCCTCGAACGAGTCGATGATCGTGATGTCCTTCTCGGTGCCGTCGGACAGGCGCACCCAGCCGGGCGCGATCGAGCCCGCGTAGAGGAACACCGACGCGAGGTCGAGCCGGGCTGCCGCCATCAGCATGCCCGGGATCGACTTGTCGCAGCCCGCGAGGAGCACCGAGCCGTCGAGCCGCTCGGCCTGCATGACGACCTCGACCGAGTCGGCGATGACCTCGCGTGAGACGAGCGAGAAGTGCATGCCCTCGTGACCCATCGAGATGCCGTCGGAGACCGAGACGGTGCCGAACTGCAGGGGGTAGCCGCCGCCGCCGTGCACGCCCTCCTTCGCGGCCTGCGCGAGGCGCCCGAGCGACAGGTTGCAGGGCGTGATCTCGTTCCACGACGACGCGATGCCGATCTGCGGCTTGTCCCAGTCGGCGTCGCCCATCCCGACCGCGCGGAGCATCCCCCGGCTGGTGGTGGCCTCGATGCCATCCGTGACGACGCGACTGCGGGGCTTGGGATCGATCTCCGACATGGGTCGAGTCTACGGGCCGACGGAGACCGTTTTCGTCGCGCGTCCGGCGCTCACCGCGGCATCCCTCACCGCCGCTCGAGGGCGGGGCGGATGTCGCGACGCGACCTTCAGCGCGCGGCGTCGCGAGCGTCGGCGATGAGCTCGAGGAGCTGGGCGACGTCGTCGGGGCCCTTGAGCCGGTGCGCGGCGAGGGACTTGCCCTGGCCCACCTTCACGCCGACGTCCTCGCCCTCCAGCACGGCGAAGGCGTCCTCGTCGGTCACGTCGTCGCCGACGTAGAGCACCGCGTCGGCGCCGGCGTGCTGGCGCAGCCGCAGCAGCGCCTCGCCCTTGTCGCTGGCGCGCACCGCGAACTCGAGGACGTTCTTCCCGCTGCGGGTCGCGAGTCCCGGAAGCGCCTCCTCGACCCGTTCACGTGCGCTGCGCTGCAGGGCCGCTCCGGCACCGGCGCCGAGCTTGCGGGTGTGCAGCGCGATGCCCGCGGGCTTGCGCTCGACCCATGCGCCGTCGGCGGCGGACGCCGCCTGCTCGACGATCTCGATGAGCTGCTCGAGCCGCGTGAGCTCGCCCTCGCGCAGGTCGATCGTCACCTCGCCCGCGCTGTCGAGCTGCAGCTCGACCCCGTGCGACCCGCTGAGCAGGGCGGCCACCGGCGGCGACGCGACCTCCTTGAGGCTGTCGAGCGCGCGCCCGGAGACCAGCGCGACGCGCGTGTCCTCGTGCTCCGACATCCGCTCGATCGCGGTGCGCGCACGCTCGGTCGAGCGGGCGTCCTCGGGACGATCGACGATCGGCGCGAGGGTGCCGTCGAAGTCGAGTGCGACGAGCAGGCGCGGCACCTCGGCGAGTCGGGCGACCGCCGCGCGCAGCGCGTCGGGGACTCCCGGCTCGATCGTGCCGACCCCGGTCAGGGTCTCGAGGAAGGTCGCGGACCAGTTCGCGACGTCGTTCTCCTTGACGCGCTTGCGGAGCACGCGCATGCGCCGGGCGCGCTCGCGCTTGGGCATCTGCGTGGCCTCGACCATCGCGTCCTTCAGGCCCTCGATGTCGTGCGGGTTCACGAGGATCGCCTGGCGGAGTTCGTCGGAGGCGCCGGTGAACTCGCTGAGCAGCAGTACGCCGTCGTCGTCGTAGCGGCTCGCGACGTACTCCTTCGCGACCAGGTTCATGCCGTCGCGGAGCGCGGTGACCAGCATGACGTCGGCGGCGAGGTAGAGGGCGGCCATCTCCTGCCGCGGGTACCCGTGGTGGAGGTACGTGATCGCGGGGTGCCCCAGGGTGGAGTGGTCGCCGTTCAGCCGGCCCACGGCGAGCTCGATCTCGTCGCGCAGCTGGCGATACGTCTCGACGCGCTCGCGCGAGGGGCTCGCGACCTGCACGAGCGTCGCCTGCTCGACCGTGAGCCGACCGTCGCGGAGCAGCTCGCCGAACGCCTTGATGCGGTGGCGGATGCCCTTGGTGTAGTCGAGCCGGTCGACGCCGAGCATCACGATGTCGGGGTCGCCGAGGCTGCGGCGGATGGCGCGGGCGCGCTCCTGCACCGCCGGATCGCGGGCGAGCTCCTCGAAGGCCGCCGCGTCGATCGAGATCGGGAAGTGGCGCGCCACGACGTGGCGGACCGTGCCGTCGACAGCGGGCACGTCGACCACGGTGCCGCGGGTCTTGTAGCCGAACAGCCGCCGGACCGCCCGGGTGAAGTTGCCGGCATCCGCCGCCCGCTGGAAGCCGATCACGTCGGCGCCGAGCAGCCCCTCGATGACCTGGCGCCGCCAGGGCAGCTGGGAGTAGATGCCGTACGCGGGGAACGGGATGTGGTTGAAGAAGCCGATGACGAGGTCGGGCCGGGCCTCCCGCAGCATGCGCGGCACGAGCTGCAGCTGGTAGTCCTGCACCCAGACGACGGCGCCCTCGGCTGCGGCCGCGGCCGCAGCCTCGGCGAAGCGTCGGTTGACGGCGACGTACGCCTCCCACCACTCCCGGTGGAAGCTGGGCGGCGCGATGACGTCGTGGTACAGCGGCCACAGCGTGTCGTTCGAGAAGCCCTCGTAGTACTCCTCGATCTCGCCGGCCGAGAGCGGCACGGGCACGATCGAGATGCCGTCGTGCTCGAACGGCGCGAACTCGCGATCGGCGACGCCGGCCCATCCGACCCAGGCGCCGTCGTTCGCCCGCATGACCGGCTCCAGGGCCGTGACGAGGCCTCCCGGCGACGCCTTCCACTTCGTGTCGGCACCCTCGCCGCCGACGTAGTCGACGGGCAGACGGTTGCTGACCACGACCATGTCGTAGATCGGCTGGACCTCGGGTTCGGTCTCGGAGTCGATGGCGGGCTTCACGTCGTCGGATCCTCCTGGCGGCTCGGGGATCAGGCTAACAGTCGAAGGTCCCCACCCGATCCCCAGCAGTCGGGGCTAGACTTCGAGCCTCATGATCCCTATCGGTATGAGCACCACCTGCGTGTATCCCCTCGAACCCGAGCAGGCCTTCCGCATCGCGAAGGAAGCCGGGTTCGATGGCGTTGAGATCATGGTCACCCAGGAGGTGACCACGCAGGATCCCGATGCCCTCCTCGAGATGTCGGAGCGCTACGAGCTGCCGATCCTCTCGATCCATGCGCCGGTGCTCCTGCTCACCCACTTCGTGTGGGGTCGCGATCCGCGGGTCAAGCTCGCCCGGACGGCCGAGCTCGCGAGGGCCGTCGGCGCCGACAGCGTCGTGGTGCACCCGCCGTTCCGCTGGCAGGCGAGCTACGCGCTCGAGTTCCTCCCCATCGTGCGCACCCTCTCCGAGGAGCACGGGGTCGCCATCGCGGTGGAGAACATGTTCCCGTGGCGTGCGGCCGGCCGGAACATGAAGGCGTACGCGCCCGGCTGGGACCCGCGCCAGATGGACTGCGACGCGGTCACGCTCGACTTCTCGCACGCGGCGCTCTCAGGCACTGACAGCATGCAGCTCGCCGTCGACCTCGGCGAGCGGCTGCGGCACGTGCACCTCTGCGACGGCTCGGGGGCGATCGGCGAGGGCCAGATCTTCGACGAGCACCTGCTGCCGGGCAAGGGCCGTGAGCCGGTGGCCGAGGTGCTGCGCATGCTCGCCGACCAGGGCTGGGACGGCTCGATCGTCGCCGAGGTCAACACCCGGAAGGCGAAGACCGAGGCCGAGCGGCTGGCGATGTTGCGCGAGACCGTGGCGTTCGCACGCGAGCACACCGCGGTCGCCCCGGTGGCGGATGCCGCGGAGCCGACTCCCGAGTCGCCGCTCCGCCGCGTCATCGACGCGATCATCCCGGGCCGGCACTCCTAGACGCGGCGACCGCGCGCTCTTCGTCGGGGCGGCCGATCGGTCCGCCCGGCCCGAGCGAACGGACGCGGCGACGCCGGGCCCGAGGCCCGACGCCGCCGCTTCGGGGTGCGACGCGCCCCGTCAGGCGGTCGCGGGTGCGAGCCGCGGTGCCGAGCGGATGCCGCGACGGCGCGACACCACGATCGCCGTGCCCGCGACGCCGAGCACGCCGAACAGCATGAGCGCGCCGGCCGCGGCCCAGACCCCTGAACCGCCGGCACC
This sequence comes from Agromyces molybdatiresistens, assembly GCF_052748445.2. Classification (NCBI taxonomy): domain Bacteria; kingdom Bacillati; phylum Actinomycetota; class Actinomycetes; order Micrococcales; family Microbacteriaceae; genus Agromyces; species Agromyces molybdatiresistens. The sequence continues at coordinate 2,432,386 of NZ_CM188258.1, forward strand.
CGAGACGATGAGCTGCATGCCCTGCACCGCCCAGGTGAGCGGCAGGAACGGGCTGATCGCCTGGTAGGGGCCGCTCACGACCTCGAGCGGGTAGATGCCGCCGGATGCCGCGAGCTGGAGCACCACGAGCACGAGCGACACCACGGTGCCGATGCGGCCGAGCCAGGCGCTGAGGAACGCGTGGATCGCGGTGAACACGACCGCGAGCAGCGCGGAGAACGACAGCGTCTGCGGAAGCAGCGCCCAGTCGACGCCGAGCACGGTGTGCATGAGGAGCACGACGGCGGCCGCCTGCGCGAGGCCGATGAGCGAGCCCCGGAACAGCGTGCGCGCGACGAGCCGGCCGGTCGGCGCGGTCGACTCGAGCGCCTCGCGTCGGAGCGGACGGAACACCAGGAACAGCGTCATCGCACCCAGCCAGAGGCCGATGGGGCCGATGAGCATCGCGACGACCTCGCCGAACGTCGAGATCTCGTTGTCGCGCGTCGCCTCCGAGACGACCGGCTCCGCGACCACGCCCGCCGTCTCCTCGGGGTCGAGCCCCTCGAGCGAGGAGGTGCCCTCGGCGCCCTGCGCGAGCCCGTCGGCGAGGTCCCCGGTGCCGTCGGCCAGCTGTGCGGCGCCGTCGGCGGATGCCGCGGCGCCGTCGCCCAGCTGGGTGAGGCCGCTCGCGATGCCGCTCACGCCGGAAGCCAGCCCGTCGGCGCCGTCGCGGAGCGCGGGCGAGCCCGCCGCGGCCTGCGACGCACCGCCCGAGAGCTGCGAGATGCCGGACTGGAGACCGTCGATGCCCGAGCCCGTGCCGGCCACGAGCGCCGCGCCACCGCCGGCGAGCTCATCGAACCCGGTCGCGGTGCCCGCGCGGAGCGCATCGCCGCCGGCAACGAGCTGGTCGAACGCGCCCGCGATGCCGGTGCGCAACTCGCCGTCATCGGCGAGCAGGGTCGAGAACGCGCCGTCCGTCCCGTCCGCCAGCGCGTCGGCGCCCTGCGCGAGCCCGTGCACGTTCGCCACGTACTCCGACACCGCCTGCGTGGCCAGTGCCCCGGTCGGGTCGGCGGCGAGCAGCTGCGGGAGCGACGCGACGAGCGCATCGCCGCCGTCGGCCAGCTGGTGCGCGCCGACCGCGTAGTCCTCGATGCCCCCGACGACGCCGGCCCGGGTGAGGCCGACGGCCTGGACGATGCCCGCGTCCACTCCGGACCCGGCGGTCGCGACCCCGCCGACGTACTGCGCGATGCCGTCGTCGATCCCGGCCCCGGCCTGCGCGACCCCGCCGACGTACTGGGAGACGCCCGACGTGATGCCGTCGAGCCCGCCGGCCTCGGCGTCGAGCGTGCCGAGTCCGCCTGCGATCTGCTCGACGCCCGACGTGTACCGGTCGACGCCCGAGGCGTACGCCGCGGCGCCGTCCGCCGCCTGCGCGGTGCCGTCGGCGGCGGAGCCGATGCCGCCCGCGAGCTGGTCCAACCCGCCCGCGAGCTCGTCGGCACCGTCCGCGAGCTGCCCCGCGCCGTCCGCCGCGTCGCCGAGCGAGCCGCCGACCTGCACGAGGTTGCCGTAGAGGCCCTCCAGGTACTGCGTGGTGAGCTCCTGGCCGAACGTCGTCGCGATCGCGTCGCCGACGGTCGCGCCGATCGTGCCCGCGAGGTAGCTGTGCGCGTCGTCGGTGCGGATGTCGAGCGCCGCCGTCGTCGGCGCGTCGCCTGCGAGCGAGGTGACCGACGCCGAGAAGTCGGCGGGGATGGTCAGCACCGCGTAGGCCTCGCCGTCGGCGAGGGCGGCCGCAGCCTCCTCGTCGTTCGAGATCGTCCAGTCGAAGCCGGTCTCGCCGTCGCCCGTGAGCTCGGTCACCAGCAGGCGACCGGCGAGCACGGGCTGCTCCTCGCCGTCGGGCGTGGTCGTCGTGACCATCTCGTCGTTGTTCACGACGATCGCGGGGATCGTGTCCATGCGCTCGTCGGCGCCGCCGATGGCGCCGGCGACGAGGCCGGCGACGGCGAGCGGAACGGCGATCACGGCCGCGAGGAGCGCGGCGCGACGTGTGCGGCGTCCGGCGGTCGAGCCGGGGCGCGCGGTGGAGTCGGAGCGGGTCATCGGAGGGCCTCCTGGGGGCGGGCGATGAGGTCGAGCGTGCGGATGTCGCGACCCCCGAACGCCGCCGGGGCGTGCTCGAGGTCGGCGTCGGGCGCCGTGGTCGCGATGAGCAGGACGTCGGCGGGCACGAGCGAGGCGAGCGCCGGCCACAACCGCTCGGGGATGCTGGACGCGCCGTCGAGGTCGACGACGACGGCCCGCGGTCGCTCGGCGAGTGCCGCGGCGACGGCGACGAGCACGCGGTCGAGGGTGTCGAGCGACGCGTACGGCGTGTCGGGGTCGAGCGCCCGCGTGCGCCACGCGAGCGGGTCGGGCGCGGCGGCGCGGGCCTCGGCGACCCGGCGGAGCGCCGCGGCGACCGCGGCGCGCGTCGAGTCGAGTCGGTACCACGCGCGGGTCGCGTCGACCCGCGAGGCGACCAGTTCGCCCGCAGTGGCGCCGGCCGCGGCATCCGTCACCGTGTCGGCGATCGCCACGCGCCGCATGACCGCACCCGCATCGGTGGGCAGCGGGAGGCCGAGCACGGCGAGGCGTCCGTCGGCCGGAAGGACGCGACCGGCGAGGGTCGCGCCGAGGAGCCGGCGATCGGCCGGGCGGCCGCGCACCACGAGCACGCCGCCGCGGGGCACCGCGAGCGAGAACGGGCCGAGCGGGCGTTCGGGGTCGCCGACGAGGAGGTCGGCGGCGAGCAGGTCGGCGTCGCGGGCGGCCGCCCACTCCGACTCCGCGAGGTGGGCACGGAGCCCCTCCCCCTCGATGTCGACGTCGGGCAGGATGCGGGCGAGCCACTTCGGCAGCCACCACGCGCCGCGACCGGCCAGCGCCATCGCGGCCGGGACCAGCGTCATCCGCACGAGGAACGCATCGAACGCGACGCCCACGGCGAGGGCGAAGGCGATGCCCTTGATCACGCCGGAGCCCTCCGGGACGAACGCGAAGAAGACGAAGAACATGATCAGCGCGGCGGCGGTCACCACACGGGCGGCATGCTGGAAGCCGTGGACGATCGAGCTGCGCGGATCGCGGGTCTTGACGAACTCCTCGCGCATGCCCGAGACGAGGAACACCTCGTAGTCCATGGCGAGGCCGAAGAGCACCGCCATGAGCAGGATCGGCAGGAAGCTCAGGATCGGCCCCGGCTCGATGTGCATGAGGTCGGCGAGCCACCCCCACTGGAAGACGGCGACCGTCAGGCCGATGGCACCGAACGCCGAGAGCAGGAACCCGAGGGCGGCCTTGATCGGCACGAAGACCGACCGGAACACGATGAGCAGCAGGATGATCGAGAGTCCGACGACGATGAGCGCGAACGGCACGAGTGCGTCGTTCAGTCGCTGCGAGATGTCGATCGAGACCGCCGTGTACCCGGTGACCGCGATCGGGGTGCCGAACTCGTCGACGATGTCGTCCTCGAGGTCGCGGATGTCCTGCACGACCTGCTTGGTCTCGGGGTCGGTCGGCGCCGACTCGGGGATGACCTGGATGATCGCGGTGTCGACGGTCTCGTTCGGCAGGCCCTCGCCGACGTAGGCGACGCCGTCGACCTCGGCGAGGCGATCGCCGATCGCGTCGAGGTCGTCGAAGATGTCGGTCGTCTGCGTGATGTCGACCGTGACGATGAGCGGCCCGTTGTAGCCCGGGCCGAAGCCCTCGGCGATCATGTCGTACGCCTCGCGCTGGCTCGTGCCCTCCTCGCCCTGCCCGCCGGGCAGGTTGAGGTCGAGGCTCGCGGCGGGGATGGCGGCCGCACCGAGGAGTCCGACGACGAGCAGCACGAACACGACCGGCGCCTTGAGCACGGTGTCGACCCACCGGCGACCCATGGTGCGCTTGCCGGAGTCGTCGGAGGCGACGGCGCGCCGGTGGGCGCGACTGCCGGGCTTCGGGGCGAGCCGTCCCTTCGCGAGGCCCAGCAGGGCCGGCAGCAGCGTGGTGGCGCCGAAGACGGCGACGAGCACCGCGAATGCCGCGCCCACGCCCATGACGCTGAGGAACGGGATGCCGACGACGAGCAGGCCGAGGAGGGCGATGATGACGGTGAGGCCCGCGAAGACGACCGCGCCGCCGGCCGTCGCGACCGCCTCGGCCGCGCTCTCCTCCGGGTCCATGCCCCGTGCGAGCTGGGTGCGGTGACGCGACAGGATGAACAGCGCGTAGTCGATGCCCACCGCCAGGCCGATCATGACGGCGAGCATGGGGGCCGTGCTCGAGACCGTCGCGAACGCGGCCACGACGGAGATGCCGCCGAATGCGGTGCCCACGCCCACGAGGGCGGTGAGCAGGGGCATCCCGGCGGAGAGCAGGGAGCCGAAGGTGATGAGGAGGACGACGCCGGCGAAGATCACGCCGAACGCCTCGGTGATGGTGAGGCCGAAGGTGGTCTCCTGGAACACCTCGCCGCCGAAGGCGACCTCGAGGCCGGCATCGCGGCCGATCTCGCCCGTGGCCAGCACCTCGTCGATCTGCGCGTCCGTGACATCCGTCACCTGGCCGTCGAACTGCACCTGGATGTAGGCGGTGCGGGCGTCGCCGGAGACCTGGTCGCCGGCGTACTCGTCGAACGGGCCGAGCACGCTCGCGACGCCGTCGACGTCCTCGAGCTCGGACTCCATGTCCTCGATGGCGTCGCGGTACGGGGCGTTCTCGACCGAGTCGCCGTCGGGCGCCTCGACCACGGCCTTCGCCGATGCGCCGGCCGTCTGCGGGAAGACGGCCGCGAGCTGGTCGATCGCGTCCTGCGACTCGGTCCCCGGGATGGAGTACGACTCCTGGAGCTGTCCGCCGAGGCCGATCCCGGCGCCGACGAGGCCGCCGAGGGCGAGCACCCAGGCGGCGATGACGACCCAGGCGCGGCGATAGGCGAAGCGTCCGATGCGGTGGAGGAGGAGTGCCACGGTTCTCTCTCAGTTGCTGGTGGTGCGGGCGGGGGTGAGGATGTCGACGATGATCCGGCGCAGCGCGTCGCGGAGCTCGTCGTCGGACGGCTGGGTGGACTCGTCGGCGAAGTTGCGGCCGGCGGTGAGCAGGAAGGCCGCGCCCCCGAGGGCGATGCCGAACCGGACCTGGTCGTCGACGCTCTCGCGCTCCTCGCAGACGGCGGCGGCGAGGCGCCGGACGGCGACGTTCGCGCGCGCGATGATCGGGAGCTCGGAGAGGCTCTGCCCCTGCGTGAGGAACACGTGCACGGCCTCCCGATGGACGAGGAGCAGGTCGACCACGCGGTCGACGAGCGCGCGCCTGCGGCCGGTGCCGCGGGCCGCGAGGTACTCCTCGAGCACGTCCTCGAAGCCCGCGATGGCGGGCTCGATCGCCGCCTCGAGCAGCGCCTCCTTCGAGGCGAAGTGGTAGAGCACGCTCGACTTCGCATAACCGGCCTCGTCGGCGATGTGCTGCAGCGACGTGCCGGCGAAGCCGACCGTCGCGAACTGCTCGAGCGCGGCGTGCCGGAGTTCGTCGGCGGCGCGCACACGTGACGTCGTCCTCGCATCGATGGGCATGCGAACGACGCTAGTTGACCGATCGGTCAGACCCTGCACGATCGGTCAGATTCGGGGTGTCCTCACAGCCTCGACGCTCCGTCAACCCGGTCGCGCGGTTCGCGGTGGACGCGATAGCGTTGCGGAATGCGCAAGTACCTCTTCAGTGGAGCGGTCCTGAGTTCGCTGTTCGGCGCGGTCGGAGTCATCCGGGCGACGCAGGCGGGGCCGCGCGACTGGAGACTCGTGCTCATGTGGGTCTCGTGGGCCGCCACGCTCGCCATCGCGATCGGGACGGTGGCCGACGAGCAGAAGCGTCGCGAACTGGTCGAGTAGCCCGACCGACCCGCACCGTCCGCGTCAGACGGCTCGGCACCCCCGCGGCGTGTCCGGGCCCGGGGGGTCGCCGCGTGACGGACACTGGACGAAACGCCGTCCGACGTAGTCCGCCACCAGTTCCGACCGAGAGGACGCCGATGTTCCGCCGCTGGCGCCGCGCGCGGCTCGCCGCACAGGCCGCAGCCCACACCGCCCCCGCACCGTCGCCCCGAGCCACGGCCGCGGACCTCCGCGGCGAGCACATCTTCGAGCTCGTGAACGCGCGCCTCTCCCGCTTCATCGGCCCGGACGGCCAGTGGTCCCTCGTTCGCCGGTCGGCCGACGACTCGGACCGGATCTTCCAGGCGATGCTGACCCACCAGATCGCCGCCGAGGTCACCCGCGCCATCCTCGAGGAGCGCGAGCAGGTCGCCGTCGTCGTCCCCGCCGAGGATGCGTCGCTGGCCCTGAGCTGGACGCCCGCACCGCTCGTCATGTGGGCCGACCCGGTCGAGCCGACCGACGTCGACATCGTCGAGGCGGATGCCGCGGAGCCGGCCGCCACGACGGGGAACATCGCCGACCTCCCGGTCGAGGAGCCCGCGCGCGCCGCGTGATGCGGCTCCGCCGCCCCCCGACGCATCGACGGCGTTCCAAAATCGGCCGGGGATTCTTGTACGGCCACCTCGCGCGGCGCCTCCCCCGCCGTTCGTAGCGTGAACCCCACGGGCATCCCCGCCCGACCACGCCGAACGAACGGGACCAGCATGACCGCCGCCCCCAGCCCCGACGCCGCGCCCGAGCGGCGCCGCGCCCGGACCTCCGCCCGCGACCTCGCGCAGATCGCCGTGTTCGCCGCACTCATCGCCGCGCTGGGCCTGCCGGGGGCGCTGTACCTCGGCAACGGCGCGATCCCCATCACCTTCCAGACCCTGGGCGTGATGCTCGCCGGCGCGATCCTCGGCGCACGGAAGGGCGCGCTGTCGGTGCTGCTGTTCCTCGCCCTCGTCGCGGCGGGTCTTCCGCTGCTCGCCGGCGGCCGCGGCGGCCTCGGGGTGTTCGTCGGTCCGTCGGTCGGGTACCTGGTCGGCTGGGTGCTCGGCGCCCTCGTGATCGGCTGGTTCACGGCCCGCCTCCTCCCCCGTTACCGGGTGGTGCCCGCGCTCGGCGCGACCGCGCTCGGCGGGATCGTCGTCGTCTACCTGGTCGGCGTTCCGGTCTCCGCCGCGATCACCGGCCTGCCGCTGGGCGCCACGATCATCGCCGCGGCGGCGTTCCTGCCGGGCGACATCCTGAAGGTCGTCGTGACCGTGCTCGTGGCCAAGGGCGTGCACCGCTCCTGGCCGGGCCTCATCGAGCCGCGCAGCCGGCCGTGGCAGCGGGCGACCGACCCGGAGCTGACGACCGCGGACGAGGCGGCCCGCACGGCATGATCGACCTGCTCGGCGCACCCGGCGACCGCATCGCGCTCTCGTTCGGCGGACAGGACGTCCGCTTCGACGAGCTCGCGCGCGCGGTCGCCGGCGCCGAGCTGCCGCCGGGTCCGGGTCCGGTCGGATGCCGCGCCGGCGCGGATCCCGTCGCCGCGATCACGACGGTGCTCGCGTGCCTCGATCGTGGTCGTCCGGTGCTCGTCGGCGGCACGCAGGCCGAGGCGGACCGTCGCGCCCGGCTCCTGCCCGCGGGCACCGAGCTCGCCCTGACGACCTCGGGCTCGACGTCGGCCGACGGGTCGCCGCGCGTGATCGCCCGCACCCTCGAATCGTGGCGGGCGTCGGCGCTCCCGCTGGCCGGACTCGCCGGCATCGGCCCCGACGACCGCGTCGCGATCAGCGGCCCGCTCGCGGTCTCGATGCACCTCTACGCGGCGCTGCACGCGCTCTGGATCGGCGCTGCCGTCACCGACGACGTGCGCGCCGCCACGGCGGTGCACGCGACGCCGACCCGGCTGACCCGGCTGCTCTCCGCCGACACGCCCCCGCCCCGCACCGCGATCGTCGCCGGCGCCGCGCTGCCGGCGCGGCTCCGCGAGCAGGCGGCGGCGCGCGGCATCCGCCTGCTCGAGTACTACGGCGCCGCCGAGCTGTCGTTCGTGCTCGCCCGCCGCCACGAGCTCGGCGGGGACCGCGCTGCCGATGCGGGGCTCGAACCGTTCCCGGGCGTCGAGGTCGACCTCCGCCGGGTGGACGCGGGCCTCGAGCTGTGGGCGCGCTCGCCGTACCTCGCGCTCGACATCGTCGGCGGGCGGATGCGGCGCGACGCCGACGGGTACGCGACGGTCGGCGACCTCGCCGAGCGGGCGCCGGGCGGCGGCATCCGGATCCTGGGACGCGGTGACTCGGCGATCATCACCGCCGGCGCGACCGTGCTCGCCGAGGACGTCGAGGCGCACCTGACCGGCCTGCCCGGCGTCCGAGACGCGGCGGTCGTCGGCGAACCGCACCACCTGCTCGGCGAGCGCATCGCCGCGGTCGTCGAGCTCGAGCCCGGCACCCGGCTCGAGGCCGTGGCGGATGCCGCGCGCGCCGCGCTCGGCCCCGTCGAGCTGCCGCGGCGGTGGTTCGCGGCCGAACTCCCCCGCACCGCATCGGGCAAGCCCGCACGCGGGCGGCTGCGCCACGACCTGGTCGCCGGTCGGCTCGGTCCGGGACATCCGCCCCTCGCCGGCGGGAGTCGCGCATGACCGGCGATCACGCCCCGGTCATCCTCGCCGCGCGACGCACCGCGATCGGCACCGCCGGGCGCGGATTCGGCCGGCACACGGTCGATGCGCTGGCCGCGCCCGTGCTCGCCGCGGTCGCGGCCGAGCTCGCGCCGGCGAGCGTCGCGGTCGACGACGTGATCCTCGGCAACTGCATGGGTCCGGGCGGGGACCTCGCGCGCGTGGCGTCGCTCCGCGCCGGGCTCGGCGCCGGCGTGCCGGGCGTCACCGTCGACCGGCAGTGCGGCTCGGGGCTCGATGCGGTGATGCAGGCGGCATCGCGCGTGCGTTCGGGCGACGCGGGGCTCGTGCTCGCCGGCGGGGCCGAGTCGGCGTCGACCGCGCCGCATCGGTCGTGGCCGGACACGGGCGAGAGATACGAACGCGCGCCCTTCGCCCCGATCGGATCGCCCGACCCCGACATGGGTCCGGCGGCCGAGCAGCTCGCGCGGCTGCGCGGCATCACCCGCGAGCGGCAGGACGCCTGGGCCGCGCGCTCGCACGCCCGCGCCGCCGCGGCCCGCGACGACGGACGGTTCGACGCCGAGGTCGTCGCGGTCGACGGCGTCGCGCGCGACGACCGGCCGCGGGCGTCGATGGATGCGGCGATGCTCGCGCGGTTCGCTCCGGCGTTCGACCCGGAGCCCGGGCACGTGCTCGGATCCCGGAACGAGCGGGATGGGGCATCCGACATCGGCACCGTCATCGGCGCCGGCAGCGTCACCGCCGGCAACTCGTGCGGCTTCTCCGACGGCGCGGCCGCGATGGCCGTCACCACGGCCGACCTCGCCCGCGATCTCGGCCTGCCCGCGCTGCGGGTGCGCGCGGCCGCGGTCGCCGCCGGCGACCCCGCGCTGCCGGGCCTCGGCGCCGCCTGGGCCGGCCGTCGCGTGCTCGACCGAGCCGGCATGACCGCCGCCGACTTCGGCTTCGTCGAGATCACCGAGGCGTTCGCCGCCCAGGTGCTCGCCGTGATGGACGAGCTCGGGCTCGACGAGGAGACCGTCTCGGGCGACGGCGGCGCGATCGCGCTCGGGCACCCGTGGGGCGCGTCGGGCGCCATCCTGCTCGTGCGCCTCGCCGCGCGCATGGCGGCCGCCGACGACGCCCGCGCCGGCCTGGCGGCGTGTTCCATCGGTGGCGGGCAGGGCGTCGCCATGATCGTGGAGCGCGTCGCATGAGCGCCATCCGCTTCGACCGCGTCAGCCACCGCTTCGGCGACGAACTCGTCGTCGACGACGTGAGCCTCGAACTGACCGAGCGTCGCATCGGCATCGTCGGCGCGAACGGGTCGGGCAAATCCACGCTCGCCCGCATGGTCAACGGGCTCGTCACGCCGACCTCGGGCACGGTCGCGGTCGACGAGCTCGACGTCGCCCGGCACGGCCGCGAAGTGCGCCGCCGGGTCGGCTTCGTGTTCACCAACGCCGACACGCAGATCGTGATGCCCACCGTCCGCGAGGACGTCGCCTTCACCATCCGCCGGCACCGGCTCGATGCCGCGACCGCAGCGGCACGCGTCGACGCCGTGCTCGAGCGCTTCGGACTCGCCGAACTCGCCGATCGGCCGGCGCATCGCCTGTCGGGCGGGCAGAAGCAGCTGCTCGCGCTCGCCGCGGTGCTCGTCGGGGAACCCGCGATCGTGATCGCCGACGAGCCGACCACGCTGCTCGACGCGCGCAACGCGCGCCGCATCGCCGAGCACTTCGCGACCCTCGACGAGCAGCTCATCGTCGTCAGCCACCACCTCGAGCTGCTCGAGTCGTTCGACCGGGTCGTCGTCATGGAGGCCGGCCGCATCGTCGCCGACGGCGCGCCCGCGCACGCGCTCGACGCCTACCGGGCGCTGATCGGGTGATGCGGCCATGATCGGCGTCTTCCATCCCGGCTCGTCCGTCGTGCACCGGATGCCGGCGCTCGCCAAGCTCGGACTGCTGGCGGTCGCCGTCACGGCGACCGCGCTCGTCGATTCGCTCCCCGTGCTCGGCGTCATCGGGGCGCTCACCATCGCGCTGTTCGCGCTCGCCCGGATCCCCGCGCGCGTCGCCTGGCGGCAGGTCGCGCCCATCCTCTGGGTGCTCGCGCTCGCCATCCCCCTGCAATGGATCTTCGCCGGGTGGGAGGCCGCGGCGACCATGGGCGGCCGGCTGCTGCTCGCCGTCGCGCTCGCGGCCGTCTACACGCTCACGACGCCCGTCTCGGCGACGCTCGACGCCATGCAGGTGCTGTTGCGTCCCTTCGCGCGGTGGATCGACCCGGACCGCGTCGGCCTCGCGCTGGCCCTCGCCATCCGCTGCGTGCCCCTGCTCGCCGACCTCGTGCGCGAGGTCCTCGACGCGCGCAAGGCGCGAGGGGCCGAGGGGTCGCCGACGGCGCTGGCGGTGCCGGTGATCGTGCGGACGCTCCGCACCGCCGACCACCTCGGCGAGGCGCTCATGGCGCGCGGCGTCGACGACTGAGCCTGTTCCGGGGATGCCGCGGCGCGCGCGTCGCGGACGTCGCGTGTCGTCGGTGCCCGGCAGACTGATCGACGGCCGGTCGCCCTCCCGACCGCGTCGCCCTGCCGACCCCGCCGCCTGCGCCGACCGTTCGGCCGACCCCTGGAGCACCACCCCGATGATGGGCATCACCCATGCCACGAGCGGCGCCGCCGCCTGGCTCGCGATCACCGGAACCATGCCGGTCGTCACCGCCGGCACCTACCCGCTCGACCCCGTCGGCGTGCTCGCCGGAACGGCGGTCTGCGCGGGCGCCGCGCTGCTCCCCGACGCCGACCACCACAGCGCCACGATCGCGCACTCCGTCCCGGTGCTCGGCAGGCTGGCGACGGGCGTCGTCGGCGCGGCATCCGGCGGCCACCGGCAGGGGGCGCACTCGCCCGTCGGCGTGCTCGTCACCTTCGCCGCGGCGTGGGCGCTCACGCTCGTCGCGCTCCCGGTCGACCCGCTCGGCACGCTCGCGATCGGCGCCGGCGCCGGCGCGGCGGCGCTCACCGCGTTCGGGTTGAAGGCGCGCGGCCTCATCCGCTCGTGGCCCGCCGCGTGGGCGATCGGCGCCCTGCTCGGCGCGTTCATCGTCGTCTTCGCGCCCGAGCAGGTCGCGTGGTTCCCGCTCGCCGTGCTGGTCGGATTCGTCGCGCACGTCGCGGGCGACTTCCTCACCACCGGAGGGCTGCCCGGACTCATCTGGCCGTGGCGCATCCGCCCGCCCCGGCGGCTTCGTCCCGTCCCGGTGCTCAACCGCGTCTGGCTGCCGAACGGCTACGTGTCGCTCCCCCTGCTCGGCGACACGGGCTCGCTCCGCGAGACGATGCTCGGCGCCGCCCTCGGCACCTACTGCTTCGTCGGCTCCACCTACGAGGTGCTGCGCCTCATCGGCGTCGACCCGTTCTCGTTCTGGTGATCGGCAGCGGCGTCCGGCCCACGTGCCGTCACTCGAGCAGCGAGCACGGCACGCGCATCGCCCAGCCGGCCGGAGCGAGCGGGACCTTCTGCGCGGCATCCGGTCCTGCGATCGCGCATCGGTCGCGCGACGCGTCGATCCCGTCCTCCCACGCCGGTCCACCGGACCGTTCCGACGAGTGCGGGACGACCGTGGCGACGGTCAGGAGCGCGATGGTCGCGCAGAGGATCGCGATCGAACCGGCGCGGAAGACGCCGTTCCGCCGCGCCACCGAGGTCGCGAGCACGACGACGCCGAGCAGGAGGAGCGCCGGGACCACGCCGTACCGGGTGATGATCAGCGCGACCGCATCCTGCAGCCGCACGACCGAATAGAACTGGTACGGCTCGGCGTTCAGCCCGTAGGCGGCCGACCACGTCACCACGGAGCCCACCACGAGTGCGGACACCGCGACGCGCTCGACCGCGTTGCCACGGACGAGAACCCACACCGCGGCCGCGGCGAAGAGCGCGAGCACCGCCAGCGCGCCCCACCAGCCGAACAGCAGCACCCACTGGGCGATGACCTGCGTGGTCGGCGCGACCGCGGCCATCGGTCCGTGCAGGAGGTAGCCCTCGGCCGTCGACAGCAGGGGCGGCGGCTCGCCCGATCCGGCGCTCCGGGGCGCGATGATCGACGCGGCGATCTGGAGCGCCCCGCCGAGCAGGACGCCCGCGCCGACGATCCATCGGCGCGGGTCGCGAGCACGCCACGCGAGCAGGGGCACGAAGAGCAGCATCTGGATCTCGGTGAGCGCGGCGAGCGCACCGGCGACGCCGAGCAGCACGGCACTCGAGGTCCGGCGCGGCGTCGCGAGCAGGAGCCACGGCGCGAGCCAGAGCAGGTACCAGTGCAGGTTGGCGGTGTTGCCGAGCACCTCGTACGGCGCGAGCGGCACGAGGAAGGTCAGCGCCCCCATCGCGACGCGCGCGGGCAGCCAGACGACGACCTCGCGAGCGCACACGAACACGAGCGCGGCGACCGCGCCGACGACGAGGCAGGATGCCGCGGTCAGCCCGATCGCCCAGGCATCGACCGGCAGTGCGATCACGAGCGTCGCCGAGACGAGACGCGGCAGGGCGTGGAGGTAGCCCTGGTAGGGCTCGAGGACGATGCCGAACGGGTTCCCCTCGAGCGCCCCGGCGAGGAAGATCGCTCCGTCCTCGGCCCAGATCGTGCCGCGGGTCACCGCATCGAGACGGAACCACGACACGACCGCCCCGATGACGAGCAACCCGAGCGCCGGCGCCCATTCCGGGATGGGAGGACGCCTCGGCGTCGCCGACGGCGACCGTTCGGCAGCGGCGTCGGAGTTCGCCGTGCCGTCCGATCGCGGGGCCTCCGCCGGTCGCCGTCGCACCGTACCAAGGTAGGCCCGCCGCGGGTGGCCCCGGCTCCGACACGACGGTCGCCCGAGCGGCTGCCGGCCGTGACGCCCCTCGGCCGGCCGGCTCGCGCGGCCCGCACCACCCGGCCGACACCCGTCACCGGGGCGTGGACGACGAAGGCCCCGGCGATCTCTCGCCGGGGCCTGCTGGTGCACCCCCAGGGACTTGAACCCTGAACCCACTGATTAAGAGTCAGTTGCTCTGCCGATTGAGCTAGAGGTGCGTTTCGGCGGGATTTTCGCAACCCCGAACCGAGGAACAAAGTTATCAGGTCGGAGCCCGGAACGCGAAATCGTCGCGGCTCGGGCGCGTCGCGCGGCGCGCCCCCTTCCGATGCGCCGCCTCGCGGCATCCACTCGTCGAAGTCGGGGGGCAGGGCGTCGGTAGGCTGAACCGGTGACGGATGCCTCGTACGCCGACGATCTCGCCCTCGCCCTCGAACTTGCCGACCTCGCCGATGCGGCCGCGATGTCCCGCTTCCGCGCCGTCGACCTCAGGATCGACACGAAACCCGACCGCTCGTTCGTGACCGAGGCCGACCTCGCGGTCGAGCGCGCGGTGCGCGACCTGCTCGCCGAGCGGCGACCGGGCGACGGCATCCTCGGCGAGGAGTACGGCACCGAGGGCTCGGGCTCGCGGCAGTGGATCATCGACCCCATCGACGGAACGTCGAACTTCCTCCGCGGCGTCCCGGTGTGGGGCGCGCTCATCGCGCTCACGGTCGACGGCGCGCCGGTCGTGGGCGTCGCGTCGATGCCGGCGATCGGGCGACGTTGGTGGGGTGCTCCGGGCGTCGGCGCGCAGACGACGGATGCCGCGGGGGCGGCGCCCCGCGACATCCGCGTGTCGAACGTGGCCGACCTCGGCGACGCGTCGCTCAGCTTCCAGAGCATCGCGCAGTGGCGCGACGCGGGGTACCTCGGCCGCCTGCTCGCGCTCGGCGAGCGCGTCTGGCGCGACCGCGCCTACGGCGACCTGTGGTCGTACTGCCTGCTCGCCGAGGGTCTCGTCGACATCGTCGGCGAGTTCGACGTGAAGCCGTGGGACCTCGCGGCGCTCATCCCGATCGTCGAAGGCGCCGGCGGGCGGTTCACGTCGGTGACGGGCGAGGCGGGCGCCGGCAACGGCAGCGCCCTGGCCACCAACGGCCTGCTGCACGACGCGGTGCTCGAGGCGCTGAAGTGAGCCGCACCCTCGAGGTCTGCATCTTCACCGAGCCGCAGCAGGGCGCGAGCTACGACGAGCAGCTCGCGCAGGCGCAGCAGGCCGAGCGGCTCGGCTTCGACGGCTGGTTCCGCAGCGACCACATCCTGCACATGGGCGCGGGCGATCCGATGCCCGGTCCGACCGACGCGTGGACGACGCTCGCCGGCATCGCCCGGGAGACCGAGTGCATCCGGCTCGGCACGCTCGTCTCCCCGGTGACGTTCCGCCACCCCGGGCTGCTCGCGATCCAGGTCGCCCAGGTCGACGACATGTCGGGCGGACGCGTCGAGCTCGGCCTGGGCGCCGGATGGTTCGGCGCCGAACACGCCGCGTACGGCATCCCGTTCCCCGAGCGCCGGTTCGACCTCCTCGAGGAGCAGCTGCAGGTCGTCACCGGACTCTGGCGAACACCGGCCGGCGACACCTTCTCGTTCCCGGGCGAGCACTACGACCTCGTCGACGCCCCAGCCCTTCCGAAGCCCGTGCAGTCGCCCGTGCCGCTCATCATGGGCGGCGGCGGCCGCACCCGACTGCCCGCCCTCGCGGCGCGCTACGCGACCGAGTTCAACCGGGGCTTCTCCGACGAGGACGAGATCGCGGCCTCCTTCGCGCGGGTGCGCGCCGCCTGCGAGGCGATCGGCCGCGATCCGGGCACGATGAAGCTGAGCGTGGCGCTGCCGACGGTGGTGGCGACGGATGACGCGGCCTACCTCCGCCGACTCGACGCGATCCACGCCGACCCCGACACGTTCGCTGCGATGAACGTCGCCGGGACGCCGGAGGTCGCGGTCGAGAAGATCCGCCGGCTCGCCGACCTCGGCGCGGATCGCGTCCACCTCCAGCTCGTCGACCAGCGCGACCTCGATCACGTCGAGCTCATCGCCGCGGAGGTGCTCCCCCACCTCGGCTGACGCGCGGCCGGGTGCTCCGCGACGTGCGACCTGCGCGGCTCCGCCGCCGATATCGCGTTTCGGGCACGATCCGCGTCACCGTGCCGGAGTGTCGCCGGCGTCGATTACCCTTGTCCTGAGGGCCGGGGGGCCTCGAGGGGGAACGAGATGCGGCTGATCGCACGCCGACGACACGAAGTCGTCGACCAGCAACCGCTGGGTCCGGAAGACGACCCGTACGCCGCGTACCTGATCTGGAAGGCCGAGCGCGACGCCGCAGCGGCCCCGCTCGTCACGGACGACGGAGCGGAGGCGGACGGCGCGGTGAGCGCCGCGTCCGCCGCCGCGTCGATCGAGTCCGCCGAGCCGGCGCGCGGCTCGTGGTTCCGTCGCATCACTGCGCTCGGGCACGTCAACGCCGCACGCGACCGCTGAGCGCTCCACTCGAGCAGCGACCGTCGGCGCAGCACGGCACGAGCACGCGGCGTCCCTTCACGACTCCCGCGGTCAGCGCCGTTCTCGATGGACGTGGCGGATCAGCGCACGGCCGCGATTCTTGACACTTCCTCAGGTCCGAGTAACGTCGGTGGCGATCCGGCACGTTCCGTACCGATGACGCACACGGAGGAGTCATGCTCAAGAGAACCCTGGCCGCGGCGGGTCTCGCCGCCGCATTCGTCCTCATTCCCACCTCGGCGCAGGCACTCGACTGCATCAATGTGAGCAAGCCGCCAGCGGCCTGCGGCAGCGAGTGCGAGGCGCCCGTCATCAACGGCAACTGGGGCTGGCTGCCGAGCGTCTTCCCCGGGGCACCCGAGGTGTGGGTGTTCGTCCCGCCGGGCACGGTCCAGGACTTCGGCCTGCCGGGCGAGAACGGCAACTACCAGAACGGCGAGGGCTACGCGCTGCTCGTCAACGCCATCTGCGACTCGCTGGGCCAAGTGAGCGAGAAGCGCCAGGCCGAGCACGGGATCCAGCTCATGGAGGGCTGCCCCCCGTGATCCGCCTGTGACGACGCAGGCATGACGAAGGCCGCCCTCGAGAGGGCGGCCTTCGTGGCTTCCGGCACAGCGTGCGATGACGACCGGTGGTGGAGATGGGGGGAATTGAACCCCCGTCCATCGCTGGGATTCCACGGTTTCTCCGGGCGCATCCTGTGAAGCGTTCTACTCGGCCCCGACCCTTGCCACAGGCAGCCAGGTCGACAGGCCCAGCCTGAAGAAAGTCCCGTACGACGCTCAGGCGACGTCGTACAGCGAGTTCCCTGAATGACGCCAGCGACCGGGGCGGGAACGAACCCGGACTGACGGACTATCGGACTCGCTTAGGCAGCGAGGGCGTAGTCGTTCTGCGACTTATTGGCAGTTATTGTTTCGCAGGGAGCGTTCACGAGATAACCCTGCATCCTCGGCCCGCTTCACGCGGTCTCGCAGGCGATGTCGAAACCGATCATCCCCATGAGACGCGCCCCGACGGTCGTCGGGTCGCGGGTCGTCATCGCACGCTGTGGAGTTGCCAAGTCCGCGATCCGGAAGGGTGCGCGGCCCTACAGGATACAACAGGACCACCCATCCCGGCATTCCGGATGTCGCGGCGGAATCGTTCATGTGACTGTAACCCGCGGGGCGCCGTCAGCCCGTAGCGTCCCCGCATGGGACGTTCCGAGACCAGCGCGGGAGCCGCATGATCGCGCGGGTCGATCCGTTCATCGGCACCGAGGCCGTCGACCTTCCCCCGCAGACGGGGCTGGCCGCGACGTGGTGGTGGCCGAAGCCGCAGGTCGGCAACACGCATCCGGGAGCGACCTATCCGCTCGGGATGGTCTCCGCGTGCGCGTACTCCGGCGCGTACCCGACCGGGTACGGACGGTACGACCTGGCGACCGAGGGCGTGCCGCCGATGATCCACGAGGGCGGCGTGGCATCCGGCTTCACGCACTTCCAGCAGTCGGGCACGGGCGCCATCCGCAAGTACTACAACTACTTCCGCGTGACGCCCATGCTCGAGCCGCTCGACGTGCTCGGCCGCACGTGGGAGCTCCTCGAGGAGGCCGCGGAACCCGGATACTACGCCGCGACACTGGATTCCGGCATCCGCGCCGAACTCACGGTCGGACCGAAGTCGGCCGTGCACCGCTACACGTTCCCGAAGAACCAGAACGCGCGGATCGTCATCGACTTCTCGCTCGGCGGCCTGTCGATCCCCCACGGCGAGACGATCCCACTGCGCGCGAAGCTCGAGCAGGTCGCGCCGGGCGTCGCGCAGGGCGAGATCGTCGTCGAGGGCGCCCCGCTCGCGGTCTACATCGAGTGCGACGCGCACACCTGGCGTCAGATGCTCTGGTACGACCGTCGGCTGATGCCGGGCGGCACGCGCCTCGCGTTCGATCACATCCGCCCGACGACCCTGCGCCCGTTCGGGCTCATGTGGGCTGGCCCCAGCGAGCCCGGCCAGAGCATCGAGGTGCGCATCGGGTTCTCGCTGCGCGGCGTCGAGCAGGCGCGCGCGAACCTCCGGGCCGACGAGGGCACCGGAGCGACGCGATTCCCGCACCGCCGCGACCGCACCAAGAAGGCGTGGCGCAGGCACCTCAAGGCGATCACCGTCGACACCCCGTCGACCGAGCGGCAGACAGTGTTCTCGACCGCGCTCTACCACTCCCTCATCAAGCCGTGCCTCGCCCCGGAGGAGAGCCCGTTCTGGCCGACCGAGGGCCCGTTCGTCTTCGACCTCTGCACGATGTGGGACATCTACCGCACGCAACTGCCGCTGATCACGACGCTCTTCCCCGATCGCGCGGTCGAGCTCGCGAACGCGCTCCTCACGATCTGCGAGGAGGAGGGCAACTTCCCGATCGGGTACCGGATGGCACGGGGCAGCGACCGGTTCTCGCGGCAGGGCAGTGCGCTGGCCCAGACGTTCCTCGCCGACCTCTGCCAGCTCGGGCTGCCGGGGATCGACTGGGAGTGGGCGCTCGTGCACATGCACGCCGACCTCCGCCGGACCTACGGCGAGGACTTCCTGCTCCGCGGCGTCGCCCACCCGATCAGCCACACGCTCGACCTCGCCTACGGCTACTGGTGCACCGCGAAGGTCGCGGCCCGCGTCGGCGACCGCGCCCTGGTGGAGGAGTTCACCGCCCTCGCCGTGCGCTGGGTCAACGCGTTCGACGAGCGGACCGGGCTCCTGCACGACTCCACGTTCTACGAGGGCAGCCGCTACAACTACTCGTTCCGGCTGCTGCACGACATGCGCCGGCGCATCGAACTCTCCGGCGGCGACGACGGCTTCGTCGGCGCGCTCGACGCGTTCTTCGGGTACGGCGCAGAGCCGGTGCGGCAGCCGGGCGTCGCGCCCGGGCTCGAGGAGCTCGCGACGGGTTACGCGCTCGGCCGCTTCGAGGGGCTGAACAACGAGCCCGACATGGAGGCGCCCTGGGCGTACCACTACGCCGGTCGCCCGGACCGGACGGCCGAGATCGTGCATGCGGCGGTGCACCAGCAGTTCGGCACGGGTCGCGGCGGCCTCCCCGGCAACGACGACTCGGGCGGCATCAGCTCCTGGTACGTGTGGGCGAGCCTCGGCCTGTTCCCCGTCGCCGGGCAGAACCTCTTCCTCGTCAACGCCCCGGCGTTCGCCGAGTCCGAGCTGCGCGTCGGCGGCGACGCCTTCCGCATCGGGACCACCGGGTTCGTCGAGCCGCACCGCGACGGCCCCGTGCAGTACGTGCAATCGGCCGAGCTCAACGGCGACCCGCTCGAGCGCACCTGGCTCAAGGGCGACGAGCTCCATCGCGGGGGCGACCTGCTGCTGCGACTCGGTCCCGAGCCGAGCGGCTGGGGGCGGGTGTCGCGCCCGCCGTCTTCCCCGGAACGTTGAGCCCGAGCCATCCGACCACCGGACCTGCCCGATCGGGCGCGGATCCCGCGCCCCACCAGGAGAGGAGGAGCCATGAACGCTCCGCCACGCAACCGCCTCGTCATCGTCAACCGCGCCGATCCGGTGATCTGCGGGCATTCCGTCGAGGGCCGGAACCTCGCCGAGGCCGCCCTCCAGCGCGGTTTCGACGAGGTGCGCATCGTGACCTGGCCCATCGACCGGCTCGAGGCCGCGGGGCTGCCGCTGAAGCCGCTGGATCGGATGCTGCCGTACAGTCCCGGCATCATCGTGGAACGCCCCGAACCCGTCGGCGACTACAAGGTGCCCGACGGTCGCCACCTCGCGGGCATCACCGGCCGGCTCGTCGAGCTCTTCACCGACGGCGTGCCCACCGTGTGCCTGTCGCTCTACCTCAGCCCGCACACCGTCGCCGTGACCGACGCCGTGCGTGCGGCGTGGAGCACCGGCCTCCCGGTGAACGTCACGACGATCGCCGAGGCCGTCGGGTCGGATGTCACGAACGTCGTGCGGTCGTGCGTCGACGAGGGCCGGTTCGGTGCCGCGGCGCACATCCTCTCGAGCTACCTCGCGCAGGACCACTGCGTCGCGGTGTCGGTGTACACGCGCGACCTCATCATCTCCGCGGCGTCCGAGATCGACGCGTTCCACGGCACCCGCTTCGCGGAGCAGTGCCGCGACCGCATCAGCATCTCGTATCCGGCGATCGACACGTCGCAGTACCTCGACCTCGACCCGGCGATCGTGCGCGGCGTGCTCGCCGCGCGCGGGCTCGAGCCCGACGGGTACGTGCTGTTCCTGTCACGGCTGACCGAGGCGAAGGGCGTCGACGACCTCATCGCGGGGTTCGAGCGGACCTCGGCGAACGAGCACCTGAAGCTCGTGATCGTCGGGCGCGGCCCGGCCGCCGAGAAGTTCCGCGCCCGCGCGGCCGCGTCGCCCGTGGCCGACCGGATCGCGTTCCTCGACGATGTCGACGACGCGGAGAAGCCGTACCTCATGGCCGGGTGCGCGACCTACGTGCTGCCGAGCAAGCCGCGGCCCGAGTTCGTCGAGACCTTCGGCATCGCGCTCGCCGAGCAGATGCTCGCGGGCGGCGGCACGGTGATCACGACCGACACGGGCGGCATCGGCGAGGCCGTGGGCGAGCACGCGATCATCGTCCCCGTCGACGACCCCGACGCCATCGCCGTCGCGATCGACCGAGCGCTCGCGCTGCCGCCCGAGGAACGAGCGCTGCGCGCCGAACGCGCACGCGCCTACGCGCTGCAGTTCGACCGCGGTGCGGTGTTCGAGCGCCTGTTCGACGGGGCGGGGGTGCTGCCGGCGGGCGCGATCGCCTGACGGGCTCGCACCTCCGGCGGTGTCGGCGCCCGCACGTATGCTGAGGTCGGCCGCCCTGCGCGGCCGACCTCAGCCGCGCCGCGCGGCCGCAGCCTCCGGGAGGACCGCATGCCGACCACGATCGCCGTCACCGGGCGCGCCGAGGAGCGCGTCGAACCCGAGCTCGGGGCCGTGTCCCTCGCCGTCGCGTCGAACGGCGCCGACCGCGACCGCGTGCTCGCCACCGTAGGCGGGGCGCACGAGCGCCTGCTCGGCGAGATCCGCGAGCTCGACGCCGCAGGCGCGCTCGAGTCGTGGTCGGCGGGCCAGTTGCGGGTCTGGTCGCACCGCCCGTGGAACGCCGAGGGCCGGCAGCTGCCCCTCGTCCACGAGGCATCCGCCGACCTCGAGGTCGTCTTCCGCGACCTCGACGCCCTCGGCGGTTGGGTCGGCCCGATCTCGTCGGCGTCCGACGTCACGGTGCAGGGCGTCGACTGGCGGCTGACGGATGCCACGCGCTCGCGCGTCCAGGAGGCGGCGCAGCGCGCGGCCGTCGCCGACGCGGTGCGGAAGGCGGCGGTCTACGCCGAGGCGCTCGGGCTCGGCACGCCGGCTCCCGTCGAGCTCGCCGACCACGGCATGCTCCAGGCGCAGCCGATCCCCCGGGCGCACAAGGCCGTCGCGATGCGCGCCATGGCGATGGATGCCTCGGGCGGCGCGCCCGCACCCGAGTTCGCGCCCGCGAAGCTCGTGGTCGAGGCATCCGTCGACGCCCGGTTCACCGCCGGCTGAGCCGGCGGACGCACGGTCGGTCGAGTGCACCGACGTCCGGTCGCGTCCGGGTCAGTCGCGCGCGATCAGTCGCGCGCGATCAGCCACGCCTCCAGCGCCTCGAGCTCACCGCGATCGAGTCCCGACGCGAGGAGGTACTCCCGCACCGTCCCGTGGCGACGCTCGACCTCGTCGAGCGCCGACTCGAGCGCCTCGCGCGGGCTTCCGCCCATGAGCACGCGCAGTTCCGGGGTGTCGGGCACGCCGTACGTGCCGATGAGCGCCACCATCTCCTCGAGCCACTCGCCGGCGAGGTGCCCCTCGGTGAGCGCGTAGTCGACGATCACGGCCTCGCGGTCGACGCCGGCTGCGAGCAGCGCGAGCGCCACGACGATGCCCGTGCGGTCCTTGCCCGCGGTGCAGTGCACGACGACCGCGCGGTCGCCGGCGGTCGCGATCTCGCGCACCGCTTCGACGACGACGGCCGAGTGCGTCGTGACGATGCGGTGGTAGAGCGACTCCAGCGAGATGCCCCGCCCGCCCTGCGACGCGCCCGAGCCCTCGAAGACCGGCAGCCGCAGCACCTCGACGTCGAGCCCGACGAGATCATCGGGCATGGCGCGCGCCTCGTTCTCGTCGCGGAGGTCGACGATCACGCCGACCTCGAGGCGGCGGAGCGCGTCGCGGCCGTCGTCGCCGAGTCGGTGCAGCCCGTCGGAGCGGTACAGGCGTCCGTGGCGGACGGTGCCGCTGCGGGCGGGCAGCCCGCCGACATCGCGGAAGTTGTACGTTCCCGGGACCGGGATGCGCGTCGAGATCTCCACGGGCGGAGCCTACCTCGCCTCGCTGGGACCGGGTCTGCGACGACGGCGTCGCGTCGGAGCAGCGCTCCGCGAGATCGCGGGCTGCGCCCTACTCCCCCAGGTGCCGGTGGCTGGCCATGGCGCGGTCGGCCTCGCGCTTGTCCTGCCGCTCGCGGAGCGCCTGGCGCTTGTCGTACTCGCGCTTGCCCTTCGCGACCGCGAGCTCGACCTTGGCCCGGCCGTCCTTGAAGTACAGCGACAGCGGGATGAGCGTGTAACCGCCCTCCTTGGTCTTGTGGCTGATCTTCACGATCTCCTGCTTGTGCATCAGGAGCTTGCGCTTGCGGCGCGGCGAGTGGTTGTTCCAGGTGCCCTCGGTGTACTCGGGGATGTGCACCGCGTCGAGCCAGATCTCGCCGCCGTCGATGAACGCGTAGCCGTCGACGAGCGACGCCCGGCCCTGCCGGAGCGACTTCACCTCGGTCCCCGAGAGCACGATGCCGGCCTCGTAGGTGTCCTCGATCAGGTAGTCGTGGCGCGCCTTGCGGTTGGTCGCCACGACCTTCTCACCGCGTTCCCTGGGCACGGTACGACTCCTCGCTTCGATGACGGATGCCGCCGGCGATCGCCGGCAAGCCATTCAGTCTAGCGGCGGTCGAGGCATCCGTCGCCCGGAGCCCGGAACCGGCGCCGCACTCCCGGCTCAGACCCGCAGGTAGCGCCGGATGGCGATCGCCGCCGACGCAGCGGCGAGGAGCACCCCGACGGCGACGAGCAGCGGCACGACGAGCAGCGCGTCGTCGAGTCCGACGAATGTGAACGACAGCGACTCGGAGAGGTAGCCCTGCACGAAGAAGTACACGATCGCGACCACCGCACCGCCCGCGAGGAGCGAGCCGAGCAGCCCGGCGAAGATCCCCTCGAGCACGAACGGCGTCTGGATGAACCGGTTCGACGCGCCGACGAGCCGCATGATGCCGAGCTCCTTGCGCCGCGAGAACGCCGACAGCCGGATCGTCGTGGCGATGAGCAGGGCGGCAGCGACGAGCATGATCGCGGCGACGGCGATCGCCGTGTAGCTCGCGGCGTTCAGCACGTCGAAGATCTGGTCCAGGTACCGGCGTTGGTCGACGACCTGCTCGACGCCGGACATGCCGGCGAGGCTCTCGACGAGCACGGCGGACTGCCCCGGGTCGGTGAGGTTCACCCAGTAGGTCTCGTTGAGCACGTCGGGCGTGACGTAGTCGGCCGCGGGCGTGCCGGCGAACTGCTCCTGGAAGTTCGCGTAGGCCTGCTCGCGGTCCTCGAAGTAGTACTCGTCGATGAACGGCGCGAGGGTGTCGCCGCGCAGCTGCGCCTCGACGGCCTCCTTCTGCTCGGGCGTCGCCTCGCCGTCGATGCAGCCCTCCGTCGTCGAGACGGCGGTGCAGAGGTAGACGGCGACCTGCGCGCGGTCGTACCAGTAGCCGCGCATCTGCGCGATCTGGAGTTGGAGCAGCGCCGCCGTGCCGACGAACGTGAGCGAGACGAACGTCACCAGCACGACCGAGATGACCATGGTGGCGTTGCGGCGGAGGCCGTTCGCCGCCTCCGAGAGCACGAGACCGAACCTCACTTGACCGGCCCCACTTCCTGGTCGTCGTCGCCCGCGCGCGGGCCGGCGGGGCTCCGGAGGCCGAGGCGCTCCGCGAGCGTGAGGTGCGCGGACTTCGCGCTCGTCGGCGCGGCGGGCCGTCCGGGTGGGCCCTCGCGGCCCTCCTCGCCACCGCCCTCGCCATCGCCGGTCGCAGCGGATCCGTCGCCGACCGCGCGCCCGGACGTGAGCGGCTCGACCGGCATCGTCGCTGCCGCGGTGATCTCGGCGGCCTCGTCGGTGACGGCGTCGCGCTCCTCGGGTTCGACGTAGAGCGGCGGGGCGTCCTCCATCACCTTGCGCGTGACCTTGGGAGCGGCGACGCCGACGGTCCCGGTGTCCATCGGCGTGCCGGTGGATGCCTCGGCGGCGGCTTCCTCCTCGGCCGCCTTCGCCGCGGCGGCCTTCCCCTGGGCGGCTTTCGAGGGGCGCTTCGTGCGCGCCGGCGCTCGCTTCGGCTTCGGGGGTGCCGTCTCGGCGACGGATGCCGCGGCATCCGTCGCCTCGGACGACCCGACGCCGACCGATGCCGGGTGCTCGTCGGCGTGCGCGGCCTCCTCGGCGCGGATCGATGCGACGAGTGCGTCGGCACCGCCGGCGTCGTCGGAGCCGTCAGCGGGACGTGCCGCACCGGCCGCGGCTGCACCGGCCGCGGCCCCGGCGGCGGCCGCCGGAACGGCCGCGTGGGCGGCCTCGACGCCGACCGCGTCCCGGCCGGACTCGGCGCCGACCGCGGCGAGCGCCGCCGCCGCGCGGTCGGACGGCACGGCGCCCTCGGCGGGGATGGCGCCGACCACGGACGTGGCGGGTGCGAGGTCGCCGCCGACCGCGTAGCCCGCGCTGCGCTCGTCGCGCACGACCTCACCCGCGCTCAGCTCGATCACGCGACGCTGCATCTGGTCGACGATGCCGGCCTCGTGCGTGGCCATGACGACGGTCGTGCCGCTCGCATTGATGCGCTCGAGGAGCGTCATGATGCCCGCGCTCGTCACCGGGTCGAGGTTGCCGGTCGGCTCGTCCGCGAGGAGGATCTGCGGCTTGTTCACGATCGCGCGTGCGATCGCGACGCGCTGCTGCTCGCCTCCGGAGAGCTCATGCGGCATCCGCTTGCCCTTGCCGTCGAGGCCGACGAGCTTCAGCGTCTCGGGCACCGCCGACTGCACGAACCCGCGCGACTTGCCGATGACCCGGAGCGCGAACGCGACGTTCTCGAACACGTTCTTGTTGGGCAGCAGCCGGAAGTCCTGGAACACGACGCCGAGATTCCGGCGGAAGTAGGGGACCTTGCGCGTGGAGATCGAGCGGAGGTCCTGGCCGAGCACGTGGATGCGCCCGGAGGTCGGCCGGTCCTCCTTGAGGATCAGCCGGAGGAAGCTGGACTTGCCCGACCCCGACGCGCCCACGAGGAAGACGAACTCGCCGCGAAGGATCTCGACCGTGATGCCGTCGAGGGCGGGTCGGGTCTGCCCGGGGTAGGACTTGGTGACGGAGTCGAAGCGGATCATCGCGTTCGAGCGTAGGCGCTGCCCGTGGGAATCGGGGCAGCGACACCGGAAAACGCGGCGCGCTCAGGACGGCATCGCGGCGAGTTCGGACGCGACCTGTCGCGCCCACTCGTCGACGGCCCCCCAGTCGCGGAAGTCGCCCTCCGGCAGGAGGTCGTTGTCGGGCATCCAGCTCACCATCCGGTCCGGGCCCCGCAGCTCCTCCTTGTGCAGCGCGCCGTAGAACACCATGTCGCCGCGCGGACGGATGAGCTCCGCGAACTCCTCGAACTCCTTCGGCCGCGCCTCGACGAGCATGTCCTTGCCCTCCTTGTCGACCCGCTCGGTGCCGAGCGGCCCGCTGGAGAAGAGCCAGACGGGGCGCGAGGCGAGCAGCTCGTGGTTGCGCCGAACGAACTTCCTCGCCTCCTTGCGCCACTTGCCGAGGTAGGCGGCGCTGCCGATGACGAACGCGTCGAACCCCTCCGGGTACTCCACGTCGTCGCAGCGCTCGATGTCGACCTCGTGGCCGGCGTCGCGCAGGCGATCGGCGATCCGGTCGGCGATCCCCCGCGTCGCGCCGTACTTGCTCGAGTACGCGACCAGCACGCGCATGATCCTCACACCCCCTCGGGACCCCGCGGTCCCACACCGGGGAGGGTAGGCCGTGCGGCTCGGCGCGGCCGGTGCCGAAGGTCCCGGCGGGTCAGTCGTGCTTCTGCTTGCGCCAGCGGATGCCGGCCGCGATGAGGCCGTCGAGGTCGCCGTCGAACACGGTGGCCGGGTTGCCGACCTCGTAGCCCGTGCGGAGGTCCTTCACGAGCTGCTGGCCGTAGAGGAAGTAGGAGCGCATCTGGTCGCCCCAGCTCGCGGTGATGGTCCCGGCGAGTTCCTTCTTCTTGGCCGCCTCCTCCTCGCGCTTGAGCAGCAGGAGCCGGGTCTGCAGGACCCGCATGGCGGCAGCGCGGTTCTGGATCTGCGACTTCTCGTTCTGCATCGAGACGACGATGCCGGTCGGGATGTGCGTGAGGCGCACGGCCGAGTCGGTCGTGTTGACCGACTGCCCGCCCGGGCCCGACGAGCGGAACACGTCGACGCGGATGTCGTTCTCGGGGATGTCGACCTCCTGCGCCTCCTCCATCACCGGGATGACCTCGACGGCGGCGAAGCTCGTCTGGCGCTTGTCGGCCGAGCCGAACGGGCTGATCCGGGCGAGGCGGTGCGTGCCGGCCTCGACCGACAGCGTGCCGTAGGCGTAGGGCACGTCGATCTCGAACGTGGCCGACTTGATGCCGGCGCCCTCCGCATAGGAGGTGTCCATGACCTTGACCGGGTACTTGTGGCGCTCCGCCCAGCGCAGGTACATGCGCATGAGCATCTCGGCGAAGTCGGTGGCGTCGTCGCCGCCGGCGCCCGAGCGGATGGTGACGACCGCACCGCGCGCGTCGTACTCGCCGTCGAGGAGGGTCTGCACCTCGAGCTGGCTGACGGTCTGCTCGAGGGCGGCGAGCTCCTTGCGGGCCTCGACGGCGGAGTCCTCGTCCTCCATCTCGTTCGCGAGTTCGACGAGCACCTCGAGGTCGTCGATGCGACGCTCGACCTCGGTCACGCGCTTGAGTTCGGACTGCCGGTGGCTGAGCGCGCTCGTGACCTTCTGCGCGTTGGCGGGGTCGTCCCAGAGGGATGGCGCGCCGGCCTCCTCGGAGAGCCGCACGATGTCGGCCTGGAGGGCGTCGACGTCGACGACGGCGCGGATGTCGCGGAAGGTGGTTCGCAGGGAGGCGATCTCCTGCGTGAGATCAAGATCCAACATGGCTCGACCAGCCTAGTGGCCCCGCCCGGGAGGGGCCTGCGCGCGGATCGAGGGCGACCCTTCCCGCCACGGTCGGCGTGCGGCAGACTCGACGCGTTCGCGAGCGGGCCGGGAGCGAGGTGCGCGAGATGGATGTCGCGGAGTGGCTGCTCGATGCCGACCCGTCGATCCGGTGGCAGGCGATGCGCGACCTGACGGATGCCCCGGCCGAGGCCGTCGCAGCCGAGCGCGCCCGGGTCGCCCGTGAGGGCTGGGGCGCGCGGCTCCTCGCGCTCCAGGCCGAGGACGGGCAGTGGGGCGGAGGGACCTATTCTCCGAAGTGGGTCTCGACGACGTACACGCTGCTCCTCCTCCGCCTGCTCGGGCTGGACCCCGAGTCCCCCGAGTCGATCGCGGCGATCGCGCGGGTCCGCGAGCGCGTGACCTGGGAGGGCCGTGGCGGGAAGCCCTTCTTCGGCGGTGAGCGCGAGACCTGCGTCAACAGCATGGTGCTCGTGCTCGGCGCCTACTTCGGCGAGCGCGGTGAGGCCGTCGACCGCCTCCTCGAGTGGCTGCTCGGGGAGCAACTCGGGGACGGCGGGTGGAACTGCCGGGCGCCGGCGCACTCGCACTCGTCGTCGTTCAACACGACGATCATGGCGCTCGAGGCGCTGCTCGAGGTCGAGCGGTCGATCGGCCCCGACCCGGCGATCGCCGCGGCCCGCGCGCGCGGCGAGGAGGTCCTGCTCGAGCGCCGGTTGTTCCGGTCGCTCCGGACGGGCGAGGTGATCCGCGTCCCGTGGACCCGCTTCTCCTTCCCGCCGCAGTGGCACTACGACGTGCTGCGCGCGCTCGAGTACCTCCGGTCGACCGGCGCACCGTTCGACGACCGCTGCGGCGAGGCGATCGAGCTCGTGCGCCTCCGTCGCCGCGCCGACGGGCGGTGGCCGCTGCAGAACACGCACCCGGGCCTGCGGCACTTCGAGATGGAGGACGGCGACGGCAGGCCGAGCCGATGGAACACGCTCCGCGCCCTCAGGGTGCTGCACTGGGCGGAGGGCGGCCGAGCGTAGCATCGAGTCGATGACCGACACCGCCCCCTCCTTCTCGTGGCGGTCGATCGTCCTCCCGGCGTACCTTCCGACCCTCCTCTTCTCGCTCGGCGAGGGCGCGCTGATCCCCGTCATCCCGGTCGTCGCCGTCGACCGTGGTGCCTCGTTGGCGCTCGCGGGCCTCATCGCGGCGATGCTCATGGTCGGCCAGCTCGTCGGCGACCTGCCGGCCGGATGGCTCGTCGCCCGCGTCGGCGAACGCCCGGCGATGATCGGCGCGTCGGCCCTCGCCGCGGCGGGCACCCTGCTCGCGCTGCTCGTGCCGACCACATGGGCGCTGGCGGTCGGCGTGTTCCTGCTCGGGCTCGCGACGGCGGTGTTCGGGCTCGCCAGGCACGCCTTCCTCACGAGCTACGTGCCGGCGCGCGTGCGCGCCCGCGCCCTGTCCACGCTGGCGGGCCTGTTCCGCGGCGGCTGGGCCATCGGCCCGTTCGCGGCGGCCGCGATCATCGCGTGGACGGGGTCGGCGACGGCCGTGTTCTGGGTCCTCGTCGCGTCCTGCGCCGCGGTCGTCGCGGTGCTGCTCGTCCTCCCCGAGCCCGAGCGCGTGTTCGGGGCCGCGGTGCGGGCGCGGGCGGCATCCGTCGCCGGCGGCGCCGACGCGGCGACCGAGGCGCAGGGCCGAGCGGATGCCGCCGGCGGCATCCGTCACGCCGTCGTCACGTACCGCGGGGTCCTGGCACGGATCGGCACGGGCGTGGGCCTGCTCGCCGCGCTCCGGGCGAGCCGGATCGTGATCCTGCCGCTCTGGGCGGTGTCGCTCGGCGTTCCGCCCGATGCCGCGGCGCTCGTCATCGGCATCGCGGCGACGATCGACTTCGCGCTGTTCTACGTGAGCGGCCACGTGATGGACCGGCATGGTCGGCTGTGGAGCGCCATCCCCGGCCTCGTCGGGCTCGCGATCGGGCACCTCGTGCTGTCCGTCACGCACGAGCTGCCTGGCGCCGTCGCGTGGTTCACGGGCGTCGCGATGCTGCTCGGCGTCGCGAACGGGCTCTCGTCGGGAGTGATCCTGACCCTGGGCGCCGACCTCGCGCCCGCGTCGAACCCGGCCCCGTTCCTCGGCGCCTTCCGGACGATCGCCGATGCGGGGGGCGCTGCGGCACCGCTCGCGATCTCGGCGATCACGTCGGCCCTGTCGCTCATGGCTGCCGCAGCGGCGATGGGCGTGCTCGGCCTCGTGGGCGCGGGCATGCTGTGGCGCTGGATCCCCCGGTACGTGCCGCGCGCGCCGAGGCATCCGTCGCCCGAACCGCCCGAGCCCGACGCCGCCTGGACGCCGACGGCCGACACGTGACCTCCGGCGGCGGGCCGGACGACCCGGAACGCCGCCCGAGGCGGGAGTAGCGTCGAGCACGACGGCGGATGGGCGGCCCCCGCCGGGACGGAGCGCGATGCGGGCGACGGTGATCGGCGCGGGGATGGCCGGACTCGTGTGCGCCCGGCAGCTGGCGCTCGCCGGCTGGCAGGTCGACGTGCTCGAGCGCGCGGAGGGGCCTCGGCCGGACGGCTACATGATGGACTTCTTCGGCCCGGGCTTCGACGCGTCCGACCGGATGGGGCTGCTCCCCCGGCTCCGCGAGGTCGCCTACTCGGTCGACGCGGTGGAGTACGTCGACGCCGAGTCGGGCCGTCGGACGGCGGGCATCGACTACGCGCAGTTCGCGAAGGCCGTCGGCGGGCGACTGCTCAGCCTCATGCGCCCCGACCTCGAGCTCGCGCTGCTCGACGCGCTCGGCGATGCCCCGGAGGGGGCGGTCCGCGTCCACTACGGCGTGCGGTATCCCGCGCCGAGCGCGGTCTCGACCGTCTCCACGGTCTCGGCGCCGACGCGGGCCTCGACGGAGTCGACGGAGTCGACGGAGTCCGGCGCGGAGGACCTCGACCCGTGGCTCGCGGGCGCCGACCTCGTGATCGGCGCCGACGGCGTGCACTCGGGCGTGCGCGCGGCGCTGTTCGGCCCCGAGTCCAGGTTCGTGCGACCGCTCGGGATGCGTGCGGCGGCGTACGTCGTCGACGGGGCGCCCGACCTGCACGCCGAGTTCGACGGGCGGTTCGTGCTCACCGACACCGTCGACCGCCAGGCGGGGATCTACAGCCTTCGCGACGGGCGGGTCGCGGCGTTCCTCGTCTACCGCGAGGCGGCGCAGTCCCCGAGGGCGTCCGCACCCGCGACCGTCGCGGCCGAGATTGCGGGCGAGGATGCGCCGACCCGGCTTCGCCGGGTGTTCGGCGGGCTGTGGCATCCGATCGATCGACTGCTCGAGCTGTGCCCGCCCGACCCCTACGACGACGTGGTCGCCCAGGTCGTGCTGCCCGAGTGGCATCGCGGCGCGACGGTGCTCGCGGGCGACGCGTGCCAGGCCGTGTCGCTCCTCGCGGGGCAGGGCGCGTCGATGGCGATCGCGGGCGCCGAGCTGCTCGCCGATCTCGTCGGGCCGTGCCGCGACGCGGCGTCGACCGAGCGTGCTCTGGCCGAGTACGAGCGCCGCTGGCGGCCGGTGGTCGAGGAGAAGCAGGCCGCGGGCCGCCGCGCGGCGGACACCTTCCTCCCGCCCGACCGGTTCCGGCTGCTGATGCGACGCTGGGCCCTGCGGGCCTCGGCATTGCCCGTGATCGACCGGCTCGTGATGCGCTCGATCGCGGGCGGCACCGGGCTGAAGGGCGGAGGGGGCGTGTGAGCCTCCGCGGCGTGCTGCTCGACCTCGACGGCGTGTTCTACGTCGGCGACGCACCGGTGCCGGGCGGCGCCGAGACCGTCGCGTGGCTCGTCGAGGCGGGCATCCCGCACCGGTTCGTGACGAACACGACCTCGCGCCCGCGGCGGGACATCGTCGCGAAGCTCGGCGGGATGGGCATCGCCGCCGAGGTCGGCGACGTCCTCACGCCGGTCGTCGCGGCATCGGCCTGGCTCGAGGCGGAGGGATGCCGCCATCCGGCGCTCTTCGTGCCGGAGGCGACGGCCGCCGAGTTCTCGGAGCTCGGCGTCATCGCGGCCGAACCGGGCGCGCCGGTCGACGCCGTCGTCGTGGGCGACCTCGGCGACGGATGGGACTTCGCCACGCTGAACCGGGCGTTCCGCCTGCTCATGGAGGACGACGGCATCCCGCTGATCGCACTCGGGCTCACGCGCTACTGGCGTGCGGAGGACGGCCTGCGCATCGATGTCGGCGCGTTCGTGCGCGGGCTCGAGTACGCCTCGGGCCGCGAGGCCGTGGTGCTCGGCAAGCCGGCGGCGGCCTTCTACCGTGCCGCCGTCGACGCGCTCGCCGATTCGCCCGACGAGGTCGTCATGGTCGGCGACGACCTCCGATCGGACGTCGAGGGCGCGCAACGCGCGGGACTCGCGGGCGTCCTCGTGCGCACCGGCAAGTTCGATCCGTCCGATCTCGACGGGGACGTCACGCCCGATGCCGTGCTCGACTCCGTCGCCGACCTGCCCGGATGGTGGCGGGGTCGATGATTTCGGATCGGTTCTTGACAACGCCTCGTCGACGGGAGAACAGTGTCGGCTAGGGTCCGCACAGCGCCAGAAGCGTGGCGAGCTTGGGACGCACAACGTCGTCGTCACCAATCCCCTCTGGCCGGAGCCGGACCGGAGGGGTCGTCATGACTGGAAACCGTTCCACCCGAAACCGGATCGCCCTCGGAACCGCCGCCGCGGCCCTCGCCGCGGCCATGCTGAGTCCCATGGGCGCGAACGCCGCCGAGGACGACGTCGGCTCGCTCGACATGTACACCGCCGAGGTCAGCGCCGAGCAGGCGGCCGATATCGCCGCGTCCGGGCTCGACATCGCCGGAAGCCATGCCTCAGCGCGCGGTCTGCAGATGGATCTCATCCTCAGCGAGGCCGAGGCCGACGCGCTCTCCGAGCGCGACATCGACGTGAAGGTGAAGAAGGGCAAGAACGGCAAGTCCGCCAAGCAGATGGCGGAGGAGCAGGCCGCCTCCGGCTACAACGTCTGGCGCTCGTACGACGAGCCGGGCGGCATCCGCGACGAGATGTACCAGCTCGCGAAGGACAACCCGCAGCTCGTCAAGCTCGTGAAGCTCGGCGAGACCTACCAGGGCCGCGAGATCATCGCGCTGAAGCTCACCCAGGGTGCGAAGGGCCAGAAGGACGGCTCACGACCCGCGGTGCTCTACAGTTCGACGCAGCATGCACGCGAGTGGATCTCGACCGAGACGAACCGGCGGCTGCTGAACTGGTACATCGACGAGTGGAAGTCCGACGACAAGGAGGTCAAGGACCTCCTCAAGACCACCGAACTCTGGTTCCTCGTCGTGGCGAACCCCGACGGATACCAGTACACGTTCGACGCCGAGCGGCTGTGGCGGAAGAACCTGCGCGACAACGACGGCAACGGCGAGGTCAACCGCGGCGACGGCGTCGACCCGAACCGCAACTACGAGGAGCACTTCGGCTACGACGAGGAGGGATCGTCGTCGCAGACCGCGAGCGAGACCTACCGCGGCCCGTCACCGGCATCCGAGCCCGAGACGCAGGCGATGATGTCGCTCTTCGACCGCGCGAAGCCGGAGTTCCAGGTGAACTGGCACTCCTTCGGCGAGTGGCTGCTGTACCCGGAGGGCTGGCAGATCGGCACGCCCAGCGCCGACGACCCGATCTACTACGCGTTGTCGGGCAACCTCGACAACCCGTCGATCGACGGCTTCGAGCCGGGTCTGTCCTCCGACGTCCTCTACGTGACGAACGGCGAGACGACCGACTTCGCGCACTCCGCGCACGGCACGCTCGCGTGGACGCCCGAGCTGAGCGACGGCGGCAGCGGGGGCGGCTTCGTCTTCCCCGATGACGAGGCGCTCGTGCAGGCGGAGTTCGAGCGGATCCTGCCGTTCTCGACCGATGTCGCGAAGTCGGCGGCCGACCCGGCGAACCCGGTGTCGCACCTCGGCCTCGAGACCGAGCCGTTCTACCTGCAGAGCGACGACGACTACAAGGTCGGACTTCCGCAGGCGAACTTCACCTTCGAGTACTCCTACGGCGACCCGCAGGAGGTGCGCGTCCTCGCGAAGCGCAGCCTCGGCGACGTCACGCTGAAGTACTCGATCGACGGCGGCGCCGCGCAGAGCGCGACGACCGAGGAGTGGGACGGGGGCGACCGCTACGGCGGGAACACCGACGTCTACTACCGCGTGATGAGCGGTGTCGTCACGGGCACCGATCCCGGTGACGAGGTCGAGGTCTGGTTCGAGGGCGGCGGTGAGACGAGCGACTCGTTCACGTACGAGGCCGTCTCGGAGTCCGGCGCCGACGTGCTCGTGCTCGCGGCCGAGGATTACACCGGCGCATCGCCGGGCCAGGCGGGCGGTCCGAACCACCTCGCGTACTACACGGACGCGCTCGACGCGAACGGCGCGACCTACGACGTCTACGACGTCGACGCCATGGGCCGGACCGCGGCGGACGCGCTCGGCGTGCTCTCGCACTACGACGCGGTCGTCTGGTACACGGGTGACGACATCGTCACGCGTGAGGCGGGTTGGGGCGGCGGCAACGCCTCGCGTCTCGCGATGGACGAGCTCCTGAACGTCCGCGACTTCATGAACGAGGGCGGGCAGGTGCTCTACACGGGCGACTGGGCCGGCAGCCAGTACACGCCGAACCTCGGCACGCAGTTCTTCGACCCGACGTCGGCGAACGCCGAGTGCCGCGCCGATCCGGCCGTGCTGGCCCGCTGCAAGGCGCTGTTCGGTTCGGGCGACGCGACGAACGACGTCCTGCAGTACTGGCTCGGCGCCTACGTGGCGGTCGACTCGGCCGGCCTGGACGACCAGGGCGACGTGCTCGACGCGCTCGGCGTGGATGTGCCGCTCGAGGGCCTCAGCTGGGGCTTCAACGGCGCCGACAGCGCGCAGAACCAGGTGCACACCAACTCGTTCATCACGACGAGCGGCGTGCTGCCGGTGGCGGACTACCCGCAGTTCGAGAGCTGGGTCTCGGCCCGCTGGGACCGTGCCGGCGGACCGTTCGAACCGCACACGGGCGACTACTACGTGTACTCCCAGCTCGGTGACGTCTCGTACAAGCAGCTCATGCGCACCATCGACGTTCCGGCCGGCGGCGCCACGCTGTCGTTCTGGACGTCGTACGACACCGAAGCCCACTGGGACTTCACGTTCGTCGAGGCGCACACCCCGGGCGAGGATGACTGGACGACGCTGCCCGACGCCAACGGGCACACGTCGCAGGGCACCGGTGACAGCTGCCTCTCCGGCTGGAACGAGCTGCACCCGCAGGTCGACCATTACCAGACGCCCGGCTCCTGCGAGCCGACCGGGTCGAGCGGCGTCTGGAACGCGGCATCCGGCAACTCCGGCGGATGGCAGCAGTGGGAGGTCGACCTCAGCCCGTGGGCCGGCGGCCAGGTCGAGGTCGCGCTGTCGTACGCCAGCGACTGGGCCACGCAGGGCCTCGGCGTCTTCTTCGACGACATCGAGGTGTCGACGGGCGAAGGCTCGACCTCGTTCGAGGCCGACCTCGGCGGCTGGGAGATCACCGGCCCGCCCGAGGGCAGCGCACCCAACCCGAACAACTTCATCCGCACCACGGCGGGCGGGTTCCCGGAGGCCGCGGTCGTGGCCACGCCGGGCTCGCTCTACGCGGGCTTCGGGTTCGAGGGCATCACGGATGCCGCGACCCGCGCCGACTGGATGGAGCGCGCGCTGGACCACCTGCTGGACTGACGCACCGTTCGGAACCTCCGACCGGATCGGCCGGCGACCTCCGGGTCGCCGGCCGTTCCGCGTGCCTGCGCTCATCGGCTCGACGAGCAGGGCATCCCGCTCGCCCTCAGCGTCGCGCGATCGGTACCCAGGTCGTGCCCGTGGGGTCGAGGCGATGGCCGTTGACGACATCGCCGGGGCGATACCGATCGACCGGCAGCCAGGCCGTGGCATCCGCATTGAGCCGATGGCCGTTGACGATGTCGCCTGGGCGGTAGGCCGGTTCCGGGCGCTGGACCGGCGCCGGCGCCTGCACCGGCGGGGCCCCGCTGAATCCGAGGAGCGCGGGGAGCCCGAACGTCCCGCTGCGTTCGGCGAGCTTCACGCCCTCGCATTCGACCTTCGCGCGCACCTCGACGGTCCCGGTGCGGACATCCGCGACCTCGCCACGGCGGAACGCGATGATCGCCCCCTTCACCGTCGTGTCGAGGCCCACCGCGAGCGCGATGCTCGTGACGGCGATCGCGTCGACGGACACCTCGACGGCGGGTTCGTAGCTCCACTTGACCGTGTGGGTGACGAGCGGGACCACCATCTCGCCGTCGGGGTTCTTCGCGGACCACTCCTTCGCCTCGGTGACCGCGCGGTGGCGGTCCCAGGCGTGGGCGACGACGTCCGTCACGTCGAGGTCGAGGAGGCCGTCGGCGACCCGGCCCACCTCTCCGGCCACGTAGTCCCCGCCTGCCGCGGCCATGCGGGTGACGACCTTCGCGACGGCGCCTCCGACGTCGCGTTCTGCCGCGATCCGGGCGATCTCGTCGCCGACGCCGCCGTCGCCCGGTTCGAGGGCGAGGCTCCGGATGGTGACTCGTGGGCTAGGCATGGTCGTCCTCCTCCTCCTCGATGCGCGTCCAGTGACCGGGCCGGACCTCGAGGCGGACCGATCGGCTCGATGACCCGTCCTCGGCGTCTCGGCTCGGGGACCAGGCCACGCCCCGTCCCTGCGTCGCCGCGACGCCGACTCGATGGTGGACCAGTCGGCGCTGGTTCCACGGCGCAGACGGCCGAGCGAGGGCCCAGATGACGAGCGCGATGCCGACGGCGGCGGCGGCGAGGAAGGCCGCGGGCACGCCGCCGGATCCGGACGCGCCTGCGTCGGTGGCCTCGCCCAGCGCCGACGCGAGCGACTCCTCGTCAGTGGCGTCGAAGTACCGTCCGCCGGTGGTCTCGGCGATGCAGGCGAGCTCATCCGGTGGGGTGTTGCCGAAGCCGTACCCCACGGTATTGATGCGGATGTCGAGGCCTCGGGCCACGAGGTCGGCTGCCACGTCGCAGGGAGGCGGCGTGCATTCCGCGAGGCCGTCCGTGAGCAGCACGATCGTGCCCGATCCAGCGGGGAGGTCGGCTGCCGCTGCGAGGAGCGCCGGCCCTGTCGGGGTACCACCGCCGATGCCGAGTCGTTCGACCATGGACGTGAGCGACGACGGCGTCGCCTCACCGGGAGCGATGGCGAGGACGGGCGGATCCTCGCACTCGCCCGCGAACGCGCGGAGACCCACCGGCCGGGATTCGGGGAGGCTGGCGAGTTCACGGACGAGCGCGGACTTCGCCTGGTCCAACGGCTCGCCCTCCATGGACCCCGAGACGTCGATGAGGAACACCACCGTGTCGCCCGGGTCGTTCGCTGCCGCGACATCTCCGAACATCACGACCGCGGCCGCGCCGAGCGCGAGCGCACCGATCACCTTCCGGACGATGGACATCTCGATCACCACCTCATCGAGCATTCCTCATCTATGGTGGCGAGCCGGCGATCCCGTCGGCATCGGGGACCGCCCTGAACTTCGCCCCGGGCCCCGACCGAGCGGAGGACCGGGGCCGGATCACTCGGCCTCGGCGTACGCTGCGGCCAGCCAGCCGCGGGCCTCGCCGTCGACCTGCTCCGGGTCGCGCAGTTCGAGGTGGTGCATCCACACCGACGGCGATGGATGCACGATCTCCGTGAACCGGTCGGAATCGACGCGATCGCGGAGCGCGATCGACAGCACGGCGGGAACCGTCGTGCTGAGGTAGCGATCGGGTCGCCACACGTAGGCGAATCCTCGTCGGCGGCGGAACGCGATCTGGCTCCTGCCGATCCGCATCTCGGACTCGCCGAGCTCGGCGATCGCCGCAGAGACCACGTCGAACAGTTCCCTGCCCCTCTCGTCGCCCGCGAAGAACCTCGTGACCGCCTCGTCGTCGCGCACGACCCCACACTATGCGGACGCCACAGCGCGGGAACGTCCTTCCATACGCCGTGCACCGCCGCAAGCCCGCGAACCGCGGCGAGCGCCGGAGGTACCGTCTGGGGTGAGCGCGAAGGACACCCCACGATGAGTACGCCGACGACCCTCGTCGCCGACCGCTACCGCCTGGTGAAGCTGATCGGCTCCGGCGGCATGGGCGTCGTCTGGCAGGCATGGGACGAACGGTTGCATCGAGCGGTCGCGCTGAAGATGCTCCGCACGCAACCGGAGCTGACCGACGAGGAGCGCGACGTCGCGACGAAGCGCGCGATGCGCGAAGCCCGCATCAGCGCGGGATTGCACCATCCGCACGCCGTGCCGGTGTTCGACGTCGTCGCGCACGAGGGGCAGCCCTGCCTCGTCATGCAGCTGATCGAGTCGACGCCGCTGTCGGCGATCCTCCGCGAGCACGGCGCCCTCACGCCGCCGCAGACGGCCCGGATCGGCGCCGAGGTCGCGTCCGCGCTGGCCGCGGCGCACGCCAGGCGCATCGTCCATCGCGACGTCAAGCCCGGCAACATCCTCATCCGCGACGACGGTTCGGCGATGATCAGCGACTTCGGGATCTCGCACGCGCTCGGCGACGCGTCGATCACCGCGACGGGCATGGTGCACGGCACTCCGGCCTACCTCGCCCCGGAGGTGGCGCGAGGCGACCCGTCGAGCTTCGCCTCCGACGTGTTCTCGCTCGGTTCGACGATGTACGCGATGCTCGAGGGCGCGCCGCCGTTCGGCGCTGATCCGAACGCGATCGCCCTGCTGCACAAGGTGGCGCGCGGCACCGTTCCGGCGCCGCGACGTGCCGGAGAGCTCGAACCGCTGCTCCGCGACATGCTCTCGACCGACCCGAAGCTCCGGCCCGACATGCCGACCGTCGCGGCTCGACTGGCGGAGCTCGAGCGCGGCTTGTCCGGCGACGCGGACGTTCCGGTGCCCGTTCCGCCCCGGGCCGTCACCTCCGATGAAGCGGATGCCGCGGTGCCGGACGCTGACGACGGGGTGCCGACCGCCGCGCTCGCGGGCGCAGGCGCGGGCGCGGCGGCTGCGGCCGCCGCAACAGGCGCCCCCGACGCGACTCCCCCGCTCGCCGCCGAGACGCGGCCGATCGGCGAGACGGCCGAGACGGAGCGTCTCGGCGGCGCGGAGGCGGACACGGAGACGAAGGCGGACGCGCAGTCGGCGCCATCCGGCTCTCCGGACCGCCGGATGCCGGCGCCGCTCTTCCCGTGGACGGCGGAGCCCGACCCGCAGGCCGGGGCCGAACGCGAGGCGGAGGCCGAGGCCGATCCCCCGACCCGTCGCCGCCGCGTCGGCGGCGTGGTGAGCGCGATCGTGGTCGTCGCACTCCTCGTGGTCGGCGGTGGGTTGCTCTACGGAGCGCTGCGACCGGATGCCGATCCGATCACCGGCGCGAGCGTCCAGCCGACGTCGGCGCCGTCCGAGACGTCCGCGACGCCGTCGCCGACCGCCGAGTCCCCGACCCCGACCCCGACCCCGACCGCCGAATCCACGCCGACCACTGAGCCGGAACCGTCGCCCGAGCCGGAGCCGCCCGCAGCGCCGCCGAGCGCTGAGCAGCGCATCGTCGACACGCTCGTCGGCTACTACGGGCTGCTTCCCGGCGATCGAGACAGCGCGTGGCCGCGGATGACGGCCGACTACCAGGTGAACCACGTGGGCGGTCGCGCCGCGTACGACGCGTTCTGGGGGAACGTGGTGAGCGTGTCGATCGCCGACGTCGATCCCACGGCGCCCGACCGGGCCCAGGCGACGCTGACGTACACCTTCGCCGACGGTCGGGTCGCCCGGGAGATCACGGCGTATCGCTTCGTGGACGAGGGCGGCGTGCTGAAGATCGCGGCGACCGAGGTGCTGAGCAGCACGGGCGGCTGACACCGGCCGTCAGCCCGCACGGAACATGCGACCGACGAGCGTTCGCTGCCTGATCACTCCGCGTCATCCACAGGCTCGCGGATGCTCCCCCACGCGGACCCGTCGGCCTCTATCGTGTCGCGCATGCCGACCGACGATGCTCTGCAGCCCACGAGTCCGCACCGATGCGCCCTTCCCCCGGCCACGACACATCGGGCAGGAACGATCTGGGAATGCGTCGACTGCGGCTCGCGCTATCGCCGCGTGACCCGCACCGGGATGCAGCCGAACGCGATGTGGGACCACGACTCGATGTACCGCCTCCGGCGGGCGCTCATCGTGGGCCTCGTCGCGCTTCCCGTCGCGCTCGTCCTCGTCATCGTCGGCGCGGCGATGACCCGCGCCTGACCTGACCGGCAGCGGCTCGACGGCGAGGCCCGCAGCGCTCGGGTGGATCCCCGCACCGCGGGGACGTGGCCCGGGAGTGCCCCGTTCGAGGGTCGATCTCGAGGATCCGTCACCGCTAGCATTCGCTCAGGTCGACGCTGCGGCGACCGCCTCTG
Organism: Agromyces molybdatiresistens; assembly: GCF_052748445.2. Classification (NCBI taxonomy): domain Bacteria; kingdom Bacillati; phylum Actinomycetota; class Actinomycetes; order Micrococcales; family Microbacteriaceae; genus Agromyces; species Agromyces molybdatiresistens. The sequence continues at coordinate 2,472,128 of NZ_CM188258.1, forward strand.
GGGGGAGGGGTCATGTTCGGCACGCTCTTCAACGCGTTCTCGGTTGCGTCGTCGCCGGAGATCCTCGAGATCAGGGTCCACGGGGTCCGCAACACGCCGCCCGCGGAGATGCTCGAGACCGCACCCGACGAGATCGAGCGCGTCGCGGGCGACGACCTCGGATCGTTCTGGCGCAGACGCGGCGAGAGGCCCCAGCGCGGCATCCGGTCGATCGAGGCGTTCTCGTGGGGTGCGCAGGCCCGCACCGGTGGCGGCGCGCTCGCGGCGCTGGGTCGAGCCGTCGTCCACGTGGGATGGTTCCTCCTGCTGCCGTACGCACTTGCCAACCTCGGCTACTGGACGCGTCGCATCGACCCCCAACCCGGCAGCGGAGCCCCCGCGAGCGCCGGGGCTCCGAGGTGGAACGGCGACTTCGGAGCCGCGACGGTCCGTGTCTTCGGACTCCTGCTCACCCTGATCGCGGTCGCCGCATTCTGCTCGGTCGCGATCGACCTCATCGGCATCCAGTGCTTCCGCGACGGCGAGGTCTGCGCAGCGTTGCCGTCCGTGTTCGACGGCCTGGTCGACCTCGAGCGCGACCGACGGGCGGCACTGTTCGGGCTGGCCCCGATCGCCACGGTCGTGGTCCTGTACCTGATCGCGCGCCGAGGCAGGGTCGCGTACGAGGAGCGGGTCAAGCAGTTCGGCACCCGCCTCGACGCGCGACAGCAGGAGGCGAACCGCCCGCTGCTCGCGACCCGCGGCTTCTGGACCGAGTCCCGCATCGGCCAGACCTCCGAGTGGCTGCACGTGTCCGGCGCCATCGCCCTCGTGCTGTTCCTCCTCGCCCTCGACTCCGCCTACCTCGAGGTCGACGCGTGCTGGACCGGCGGGTCGTCGTCGATCACGGGCGAGTGCCTCGCCGCGGGCTTCGGGAATCCGCTCGCGGCGTGGTTCGCCGTCGGCGCCGTGGTGCTGCTCGTCGCCATCGTCATCCTCGTCGCGTTGGCGTCGCACACGACGAGCGACCTGCGCACCACCGCGAAGCGCATGTCGTCGATGGCCTGTCTCGTGGTCGCCATCGCCGCGTACCTGCTCTGGACCTGGCTGACGTTCCAGCCGGTGACCGCCGCGGGGGGCGACGGCAAGGCGTTCCTCGGTCTGATCGGGACGCCCATCGCCCTGGTCGTGCTCGCCCTGTTCCTCGCGCTCGCGGGCGCCGGATGGAAGTCGCGATCCTGGACGCGCCGGGCGATCAGCGCGGTCCTGCTCGTCGGCGGCGCCGGGCTGCTGCTCGGCAGCCACGTCCGCCTCGGCGACGAGCGCTGGCTGTGGGTCGGCGGTGCGGTCGTCTGCGTGCTCCTCCACCTCCTGATCGCGTGGACCACCCCGAGGGACCACCGGTTCGAGGCGTGGCGCGGCCAGGGCGCTGCGGTCGCCATGCTGCTGGCGCTGTTCGCATCGATGGCACTCTCGAGCCTGCTCGTGCTCGGCGTCGCATCCTGGCTCGGCACCTCCACCGACGACGCCGAGACCGACTACATCTGGCGCACGCCGCTCGAGGCGCAGCCGGAGCGATCGTTGGACATCCCGGACGCGTACGAACGCTTCGCCGTCGTGCTCACGGCGATCGCCCTGCTGATGGTGGTGCTCATCCTCACGGCGCTCGTGGTCAACATGCTGAAGTTCGTTCGCTTCAGTCTCCCGCCGTCGGCGTGGTCGAAGCCATCCGACGACGACGATGAGCAGAAGCCGGCGGACGAACGCGGCGGGCTCGAGACCCCGGACCCGGCCACGTACGCACCGAGACTGACGGTGCCGGATGCGAGGAACCGTCGCCGGCTGACCGTCCGCCGAAGCTCGCACCTCCTGCATCGCGGCGAGCCGTTGTTCGGCTGGCTCGCGGTGCTCGCCGCGATCGGATTCATGACCCTCTCGTCCGCGGTGGTCTTCGAGGGGCTTCGCGCGGTCGCCGCACGCTTCGGCGAGGACGTGCCCGCGAACATCCGCACCGCGTCGACCGCCGTGCTCGTGGCGGTCGCGGTGGCCGCGGTCGCTGCCGTCGTCACGCACGCCGCATCGAGCAGCGAACGGCCGCTCGGGGTGTTCTGGGACGTGGTCGCGTTCTTCCCGCGCGCCGGCCACCCGTTCGCCCCGCCGTGCTTCGGCGAGCGCGTCGTCCCCGAGCTCGCGGCGCGCACCCGGGCATGGCTCGTCGAACCGTCGGCGCGGCGTCGTCGCGGAGTCATCCTGACCGCCCACTCGATGGGCTCGACGATCTCGGCAGCGACCCTCATGGCGATGCGCGGCGATCGCGTGCCGTCGGGCGCGATGGCCGACGAGGAGCTCGTCGACCGGATCGCCCTGCTTTCGTACGGCACGCAGCTGCGGGCGTACTTCAGCCGGTTCTTCCCGTCGGTGTTCGGCCCGAAGGATCTCGGAGTGCCCGGCACGCTCGGACCGTCGCTGTGGAGCTCGGACCCGTGGCGGAGGCAGGTCCTGGCCGAGTTCCGGGAAGGGCTTCGCGCCCCGTCGACCGACGCCGAGCGATCCCTCACGGGCATGCTCGGCGCGCACGACCGGGAGGTGCCGCGGTGGCGGAGTCTCTGGCGCCGCACGGACTACCTCGGCTTCCCCGTCTACGGGTACCCCTCGGACGGCAATCCGATCGACCGCGGCGTCACCGAGTCGGCGCCGGCGAGCTACCTCTGGCGCATCGCGACGCACGGCGACTACCTGGGCACCGAGCAGTTCCTGATCGCCCGCGACGAGCTGGTCGACGCGCTCGGCGCGCCGCCGACCGGGACTCCGTCGTAGCGCTTATTGGCCACCGGCCTCCTCGCCCGGCCGTCCCGCTCAGTGGAACACCGAGCGGGCGTCGGCCGTGACCTCGATCGGAACGGTCACCGGCACGAGATCGGTGGAGATCGGGGCGTGCCAGACCGCACGGAGGGTCACGCTCGCGCTCCGCCCGTCGCCTGAGCCGGCGTGGACGAGCTCGAGTTCGTGGAGCGAGTGCGCCGAATCCGCGAGGTAGCCCGCTGCGGCGTCGGCGACGGATGCCTCGTCGAGGCCGAACGCGAGCGCGTCGCCATCGAGGCGCACGTCCTCGAGTCGCCACGATTCGGCGGCGGCGAGCGCGGCGCCGTCGGCGAGCGTGAAGAGCCGCTTGCGCTCGAGGTAGAGCGAGGTCGCCGAGGTCACGACGAGCACGAGTGCGAGCGCGAGCACGCCGTAGAAGATCGTGAGGAGCAGCGTCGAACCGGACTCGTCCGTGCGCACGGCGCTGCTCCGGCCCTCCCGGCATCGCCGGTTCACGACCGACCCGCGAACCGCGACACGGTCTGCGTCGCGCGGGACTCCAGCCGCACCGTGCCGATCCCGCTCGACGCGAGCGCCTGCGGCACCAGCGGCAGGGCCACCGACGCCTGCACCGACACGGTCACCCGGGTGCCCGCCGTCTCGCACGGACCCGTGCAGACGACGTCGACCGACGCCGCACCCGCATCGACGCCGTAGTCTGCGAGCACCACGCGCACGGTGCGGCCGACGGATGCCGCGGGTTCGCCGGCATCCGCTCGCAGCACCGCCACGCGCGCGGCCTGCCGCGCCGCACCCTCGACGCCGAGCGCGGCGGCCTGGATCGAGGACATCGCGAGCACCAGGTAGACGAGGGGCACCAGGAGGATCATGCCCACCGTCAGGAACTCCAGCGACGCCGAGCCGTCCTCGTCGGCCAGACGTCGCGTTCCCGCGTCAGTCGATCGTCTCGAGGAGGGCATGCCCCGTCACCTCCAGCGCGCGCTCCGGGCCGAGGAGTCCGACCACCGGCAGCGTCGTCCGCACGGTCACCGCGATCGCCGACGCGCCGCCGACCGTCGTCGCCGAAGCCGAGACGTCCGCTGCGTACTCGCCCGCGATCGCCGCGTCGATCAGCCGACGCGTGCGCTCGACGCCCGCGGCGGGCGACGACCCGGCGAGTGCGGCGTAGCGGGCACCCTCGGCGGCGGCGTCGAGCACCGTGTTCCGAACGTGCAGGGCGAGTGCGAGCTGCACGACCGCGAGCAGGAGCGCGGTGAGGAGGACGCCGACCAACGAGAACTCCGCCACGGCGGAACCCCGCTCATCGCCGAGCCGCGTCAGAACCCGACGACGCGGTCGATCGCCTGGTCGAAGACACCCGACAGTGCCGGGCCTGCGAGCCCCCAGATCACGATCACGAGTCCGGCCGTCATGAGCGTGATCAGCACCCAGCCGGGCACGTCGCCCTGTTCGTCGGCGAGGCGTCGGGCGATCCAGCGGTGCATGCGGAGTCCTTTCATCGGAGGTCGGGCGGCGAGAGCGCATCAGAAGCCCGCCTGGAGCACGAGGTAGCCGGGAAACAGTGCGAACGCGACCGTCACCGGCAGGATCAGGAAGATCAACGGCACGAGCATCGCGATCTCCTTGCGGCCGGCGAGCTCGATGATCGTGCGCTTCGCCTCCGCGCGGGCGTCGCCCGCCTGGGCGCGGAGGACCTCGGCCAGGGGCGTGCCACGATCGAGGGCACCGAGCACTTGGTCGAGTGCCCGGGTGAGCGCCGGGTGCTCGAGGCCGTCGCGAACGTCGGCCAGGGCGACGCCGAGCGGCACGCCGGTGCCGACCGCGGCGACCACGCCCGTGAATTCGCGGGCGAGCTCGCCGGAGCCCGTTCGCGCGACGCGGCGGAGCGCGTCGAGCAACCCCTCGCCGGCGGTGAGGCTCAGCGTCAGGAACTCGAGCACGGTGGGCAGTTCGCTCGTGATCCGCGCGAGCCGTCGGTGTGCGGCGCGCTGCAGCATCCAGTCCGCGGCGACCGCCGCCGCGACGGCACCGAACGGCGGCACCACCCAGCGGAGCACCGCCGGCGCCGTCTCCATCGCCGGCGCGAACGACGCGAACAGCGCGGCGACCGCGAAGCCCGCCGCGGCCCACACGAGCTGGCGTCCGCGGAAGCGTTCGACCGTGGCATCCGACCCCGCCTGCCGCAGGCGTCGGGCGATGGTGTCGTTGCCACCCAGGATCGAAGAGAGGATGCCGCGGGCCCGCCGAGCCGTGGGGATGACGAGCATGCCGATGACCGATCCCGGGTCGGAGCCGGGCCGAGCGCGCATCGCGCGCGCCTCCGCGGAGATGTCGGTCACGTACGGCGCGACCCGATCGACGAGGCGGGCGCGACCGATGCGAGGCACGGATGCCGCGACGAGCCAGAGCCCGAGGCCGAAGACGGCGCCGAGCCCGACCGCGATGACCGGGATGGCGCTCAGCTGAACCATCGCCGCTCCTCGGGGAGGCGACCGAGGCCGAGCATGAGCCGGTACGCCACGATCGTGACGGCGACGCCGGCCAGGATGAGGACGGTGCCCGCGGGCGAGTCGTACGAGTCGAGCGTCTCGGGGCGGCTGGCGAGCACGCACAGCAGCAGCCACGGCGCGGCGACGCCGAGGAGGGCGGCGTTCCGGATCCACCCCTGGCGTGCGACGACCTCGGCGCGCAGCGCCGCATCCTCGCGAAGATAGCTCGCGAGCCCGCGAAGCACGTTGGTCAGGTCGGTGCCGCCGACCTCGCGCGCCATCCGGAGCGTCTCGAGGATCCGGTCGGCGACCGGGTCTGCGAGCCGGGCCTTCAGGGAGTCGACGGCCGAGCCGAAGTCTCCCGTGCGTCGGAACTCGTCGTCGAAACGAGCGAACGCGTCGCGGGTCGGCGCCGGGCCGAGGTCGCCGAGCGCAGCGATCGCGTCCGGCAGGTTCACGCCCGCCCGAACACTCGAGACGAGGTGGTCGACGACGTCGGGCCAGATCGCACGGTTGGTCGCCCGCCGGCGATTCGCCCGCGACCTGATGACGAGCGGCACCGCGCTCGCGCCGAGGATCGCCGCGACGACCGCGAGCAGCGGGACGCCGAACACGGCCTGCGCGATCGCCGCCGCGAGCGCGGCGATCACCAGGCTCACCATGCCGACGACCGCCACCGGCACGCCCGGGATGCCGGCGAGCGCGAATTCATCGGCGATCGCGACTCCGACGCCGCGGCGAGCGCCGGCGCCGGCGATCGCCCCGGCCCGCGCGGGCCAGAGCAGCGGCGACAGCATCAGCAGCATTCCGGCGCCGAGCATCGCGCCGAGGATCAGGCTCACGCCGCAGCTCCGAGCACGATCGCCGGATCGAGCCCGGCGGCCTCGAACTTCTCGAGTCGGGTCGGGTGCGCGCTGGTGCGCACCAGCTCATCGCCCGACCGGTCATACCGGAAGATCGCCTCGGCCTCGACTCGCGCACCGAACGTCTCGCCGGTGGTCGCCGCGATCTCCGCGACCCGCCGGCGCCCGTCGCGATCGATGGCGAGATGCACGACGAGGTCGATGCAGGATGCCACCGTCGGCACGACGAATCCCGAATCGATGTTCCGGCCGGCGAGGAGCGGCAGCGTGCAGAGCTTCGCGAGCGCATCCTGCGCGGAATTCGCGTGGATCGTGCACATGCCGGGAAGCCCCGAGTTCAGCGCGATGAGGAGGTCGAGGCTCTCGGCCTCGCGGACCTCGCCGACGACGAGCCGGTCGGGCCGCATTCGCAGCGCCTCCTTCACCAGACGCCGCAGGGTGATCTCGCCGGTGCCCTCGAGGTTCGGCTGGCGGCACTGCATCGAGACGAGGTCGCGCACGTCGAGGTCGAGTTCGAACGTCTCCTCGACGGTGACGACGCGTTCGCCCGTGCGGCCGGCGGCGAGCAGCGCGTTGAGCATGGTCGTCTTGCCCGTGTGCGTCGCGCCCGAGACCAGGATGTTGGCTCCGGCGAGAACGCCCATGCGGAGGAACTCGGCTGCGGGCCGGTTGATCGCGCCGAGCTCGACGAGACGGCCGAGCGAGCGGATCCGCTGCTGGAACTTCCGGATGTTCACCGCCCAGTGGGCGCGCGTGACGTCAGGGATCGCGACATGCAGACGCGAGCCGTCGGGCAGCGACGCGTCGACGAACGGCGACGACAGGTCGACCCTGCGGCCCGAGTGCTGCAGCATCCGCTCGACGAGGTCGCGCACCTCTCGATCGGAGAGCACGACCGTGGTCAGCTCGGCCACGCCGCCGCGCGCCACGAACACGCGGGTCGGCGAGTTGATCCAGATCTCCTCGACGGTCGGGTCGTCGAAGAACGGCTGCAGCGGCCCGTACCCGGTGATGGATGCCACGACCTCGCGCGCCGCGACCTGCTCGTCGCCGAGCGGCGCGTGCGCACCCGCGAGCGCCCGCTCCGAGTACCGGCGGACCTCCTCGGCGGCGAGGCGGGCGGCCACGCCGTCGTCGCGCGCGAGGTCGACGCCCTCGCGGAGCACCCGACCGCGCACCCGCTCGGCGATGGTGCGCACAGGGTCGGACATGGCTCCCATCTTGGAGAAGCGGGGAGCATCGCCCGGTCAGTTATCCACACCGACGACCACGGGATGCGGCGTCGATCTCAACCGGGGACGATGTTCGGCGAGGACGGCCCGTCCGGGGAACGCTCCTTGTGACATCTCGCGCACTCGTAGTACGCGCTCCCGGTCTCGGGCTCGTGCTGGAGCACCCATCGGTGATTGCCGATCCGGCACCGCCAGTTCTTCTCGGCCATGATCCCTCCCGTCTCCGCAGTCGGGGGAACAGGTGAACGCTACTCCGGTCGAAGTCCCGCCGTGCGCCCGATTGCGATCACGAGTCGAGCTCGGCGACCGCCGCCTCCGCCTCGTCACGGGCGCGGGCCGAGTGCGCGGCCTCGGCGACCGCCGATTCGTGGGCGCGGGTCGCGATGCGGACCTCGCGCTCCGCCGGGCGGAGCACATCGCGCACCTCCGAGAGGCGCCGCTCGAGCTCGTCGCGCTCGGTCTCGAGGTCGTCGAAGCGGCGCCTGGCGTCGTCGAGGCGAGCGGATGCCGCGGCGAGCGCGTGCACGTCGTCGTCGGCCCGTTCGCGGGCCTCCGCCAGGGCCGTCTCGAGGCGCTCGCGCTCGTGGCGGGCGGCCTCCTCGGCGCGCTCGGCCGCGGTCGTGCGGGCGGCGCCGCGCGAGGCGCCATCCGCTCGCTTCCCGGAGCGCTCGGGACGCTCGGCTCGCGTGCCGCGCTCAGCCCGCTCCGACGGCCGCCGACCCAGTCGGCGCGGCGGGCCCGGCTCGCCGCCGCCGACCGCGCCCGCAAGGTCCACCTCGACGCCGACCGCTCGGAGCGCACGCACCAGCCGCCCGCTCGCCACGGCCGCGCCGGCCTCGGCCGAGACGCTCGCCGCGACGAGCGTCTGCTCGACCTCGTCGAGCACGGCGCGCGACGGCGTCCGGTCGGCGGCATCGGCGAGCGACGACGCGAGCCGCATCAGGTCGCCGACCACCTCGCGCCGTTCGGCGACGAGCGCGCCGAGTGCTCTGCCGTCACCAGCGGCCTGCGCCTCGGCGAGCTCGCCGCCGAGGCCGGTCAGGTCGCCCACGCGGTCGGGCTCGTCGCGAGCGAGCCGGTTCACGATCCACGCCGCGGGGGACGGACGGCGGAGCGCGCCGATCTCCTTCGCGAGCGCCTTCTCCCCCGCGGCGCGCGCGTCGGCCGCGCGCTCGTTGCGCGCCGCCGTGAACTCCTCCGGCACGAGCGCGTAGAGCGCGTCGGCCGCCACCGCCATCGGGTCGGTCGCCATGCGTCCATCATGGCGCGGCGGCGGTCGGGAGCGGCGGAGTTCGCAGGATCAGACGCCACATCCCCCTCGCCGGCGACCTCGTCGCGCGGCTGATCCTGCGAACTCGACGCGCACACCCGCGCGCGGCCCGGGGGCGCCGCCACGCGGCATCCGTCACACCGTCTCGAGGTACTTGTGCACCAGGCTCACCGCGACCGCGCCCTGGCCGACCGCCGACGCGACGCGGCGCATGACGTCGTGGCGCACGTCGCCCGCGGCGAAGATGCCGGGCACGCTCGCCTCCTGCGGGAACGGGTCGCGGCGCGGCGTCCACCCGTGCGGGCGGCGGCCGTCGACCATCAGGTCCTGCCCCGTGAGCACGAACCCGTGGTCGTCGAGCTCGACGAGCCCGCGGACGAGCTCGGTGCCGGGCACCGCGCCGATGAAGACGAACATCGCGTCGGCGGGCATCTCCTCCTCGCCGCCCGTGCTCGCGTCGGCCACCGTGACCGACCGCAGGCGGTCCTCACCGGTCAGGGCGACCACGCGGCGATGCGGAAGCACCGAGATGTTCGGCGTCGCCTCGATCTGGTCGATCAGGTAGCGCGACATCGACGACTCCAGCCCCTCGCCGCGCACGAGCATCGTGACCTCGGCGGCGTACCGAGACAGGAACATCGCGCCCTGCCCGGCCGAGTTCGCGCCGCCGACGACCACCACGCGTCGTCCGCTGTACTCGGCGGCCTCCGACGCGGCGGCGCCGTAGTAGACGGATGCCCCGGCCAGGCGCTCCTCGCCGGGCACGCCGAGCGTGCGGGTGTCGACGCCCGTGGCCAGCACGAGCGCGCGAGACCGGAGCTCGGTGCCGTCGTCGAGCGTCACGATCTTGTACGTGTCCTCGACGCGGATGCCGGTGACCGACTGCGGCGAGAGGATCTCGGCGCCGAGCCGACGCGCCTGCGTCACCGCCCGCCGCGCGAGGTCGGCGCCGCTGATGCCGTGCGGGAATCCGAGGTAGTTCTCGATGCGCGAGCTCGTGCCGGCCTGCCCGCCCGGAACGTCGCGCTCGACGACCGCGGTGCGGAGCCCCTCGGAGGCGCCGTACACGGCGGCCGCGAGGCCAGCCGGGCCCGCGCCCACGACGACGAGGTCGTAGAACGGCTGCTGGGCCGGCGCACGCAGGCCGATGCGCTCGGCGAGCTCGTGCAGGTCGGGGCAGAACAGCGTCGTGCCGTCGGGCAGGAAGACGACGGGCAGCTTCGTGAGCCCGCTCGACGACGCCTCGACGAGCGCGCGGGCGCCCTCGTTCTTCTCGATGTCGAGCCACTGGTACGGGATCTGGCTGCGGGCGAGGAAGTCCTTCACGGCGTGCGTCGTCGGCGACCACAGCGTGCCGGCGACGCGCACGCCCTCGTAGATCGGCGGGGTGCTCGCGTGCCAGTCGTCGAGCAGGTCGTCGATCACCGGGTAGAGACGGTCCTCCGGCGGGTCCCACGGCTTCAGCAGGTAGTAGTCGAGGTCGAGCGTGTTGATGCTCGTGATCGCGGCGCTCGTGTCGGCGTAGGCGGTGAGCAGCACGCGCTTGGCGTCCGGATAGAGCACGAGCGCCTCGGTGAGGAACTCGGTGCCCGTCATGCCCGGCATCCGCTGGTCGACGAGGAACAGCGCGATCGCGTCGCCGCGGCGCTTGAAGGCGCGCACGGCGTCGAGCGCGTCCTGCCCGGAGCCCGAACGGACGATGCGGTAGTCGTCGCGGTACCGCGCCTGCAGGTCGCGCGCGATCGCGCCGAGCACCTGCGGCTCGTCGTCGACGGTCATGATGATCGGCTTGGCCATCGCTCACGTTCCTCGCTCGTTCTCGGTCCCGTCGTCGGCGTCGTCGTCCTCGTCGTCGCTCGGCGCGACCCCGACGGGGAGCCGCGCCGTGAACCGCGTGCGTCCCCCGCCCGACGAGGCCGTGAGCTCGCCGTGGTGCTTCTTCACCACGATGTTCCGCGAGATGGGCAGCCCAAGGCCGGTGCCCTCGCCGGGCGGCTTCGTCGTGAAGAACGGGTCGAACAGCTTCGAGAGCGTCTCGGGCGGGATGTCCGGGCCGTCGTTCTCGATGTCGACGACCACGTGGTCCCCCGCGTGCCTGGCGCGCACGGTGAGCGTGCCCTCGCCGTGCATCGCATCGATCGCGTTGTCGATGAGGTTCGTCCACACCTGGTTGAGCTCGCTCGCGTGCGCCTGGATCGTCGGGAGCCCGTGGTCGTACTCCTTGACGACCTGCACGCCGCGCTTCAGCTTGTTGTGCAGCATGACGAGCGTGTTGTCGAGGCCGAGCCGCACGTCGACGTCCTGCACGGGCGCCTGGTCCATGTAGGTGTACGTCTTCAGCGCCTTCACGAGCTCGACCATGCGCGTCGTGCCGACCGCGACCTCGGCGAGCAGCGCGTAGACGAGGAACTTCTGCCCCAGCCATTCGACGATGACCCGGCGCTCCTCCTCGGGGAACACCTCGCCGAGCCGCACCAGGTCCTGCACCGTGAACCCGAGGCTGACGAGCGACGGGGCCAGTTCGCCGCCGTCGGCCACGCCGTGCTCCTCGAGCCAGGACTCGACCTCGGTCTCCCGGTCGATGCGCTCGAGCGCGCCGAGCTCCACGGGCGCAGTGGCGTGGTCGGCTGCGAGGCGGTCGAGTTCGCGCAGCCGCTCGAGCTTCGACCCGTAGAGGCCGAGCCGCCCGAGCTGGAGCTGCGTGACCTGCAGCTTCGCGAAGGCGGCCATCGCCTGGCTCGAACCGCGTTGGGCAGCGGATGCCGGGTTGTTGAGCTCGTGCGCCATGCCCGCGCTGAGGCGGCCCAACGAGGCCATCTTCTCCTGCAGGATCAGCTGGTCCTGCATCCGGCTCAGCTGGTCGAGGGTGCGCTCCAGCGCGGCGTTCTTCTCGCGGAGCTGGGCGGAACGCGCCCGCAGGTCGCGCTCGTTCTGACGCAGCGCCTCCTCCGCGGCCTTGCGCTCGGCGATGTCGCGGATGATGCCCGTGTAGTACCGGTCGCCGTTCGCGGTCCACGTCGACAGCGACAGCTCGATCGGGATCCGACCGCCGCCCTTCGTCTGCGCGGTCAGCTCGACCGTCCGGCCGATCACGCGCGCCTCGCCGGTCTCGGCGAACCGCCGCATGCCGGCATGGTGCGCATCGAGGTGCTCCGGCGGGACGATGAGGTCGAGCAGCCGACCGAGCGCCTCCTCCTCGGAGTACCCGAGGACCCGCGTCGCGGCGGAGTTCCAGGAGACGATCCGGCCCGAATCGTCGGCCGAGACGATGGCGTCGATGGCCGTCTCGGCGACCGAGGCGAACGTGTCCGGGTCGGGCGTCGCGGCGCCGGTCTCGTGGACGATCCCCGTGTAGTACCGGTGCCCGTCGAGCACCCAGGTGGCGAGCGACAGGCCGGCGAGGAACTCGGATCCGTCGCGGCGCCGGGCCGCCAGCTCGACGGTCTGCCCGATGACGTGCGACTCGTCGGCGTCTCTGACGCGCTCGACGCTCTCGCGAAGCGCATCGCGCAATTCGAGCGGAACCACCATCCCGATCGGCTGCCCGACCGCCTGTCCTTCGGTGTATCCGAGGAGCGTGGTCGCTGCCGGGTTCCAGGCTCGGATGACCCCGCGCGCGTCGGCCGTGATGACCGCGTCGGGCCACGACGCCATCATCGTGCGGAACCGCGCCTCGGAGTCGCGCAGGGACGCCCTGATCCTCGATACGGCGACGAGCCGTTCGACGCGGTGCAGCACGTCCTCGGCGTCGAACGGAGTGGAGAGGAGGTCGTCGCCCTCCGCGAGCGCCCGCACCCGCGTCGCGACGTCGTCGGCGTGCGCGACGAACGCCACGGGCACGAGCCGCATCGCCTCGTCGGCGTGCAGTTCCGCGGCGAGCGCGAATGCGTCGACCGCCGGCATCCGTGCGTCGAGGAGCACGAGGTCGGGCCGGCCGCGCGCCGCGTGAGCGACCGCGTCGCCACCCCCCGGAGTGGTGCGCAGCGCGTAGTCGGCGGCGTCGAGGAGGGCGGGCAACTCGTGCACGATGCCGTCGTCGTCGGAGACGAGCAGGATCGTGCCTCGCTGCGTCATCACCACCCCCTCCCACGGGTCCGGTCGCGTGCGCCGGGGCGTCTGTCGCAAGGGTATCCACGTGCGGAGGTCCCGAACCCCCCGCGTTCGGGTGCCACCGCGCCGACACGCCAGCGCGACGCGCCCGCCCGAGCCACGCGGCGTCACTACATTCGGCCTCACGACAGGTCGCGGGGGGCGACGGAAACGGAGCGGACGCGCATGACCTCACCCGAACGAGCAGGCGCCCCCGCGCCGACATCCGCCGACGACGCCGGTGCCGACGAGACATCCGTCGCCGCTGCCGGCCCCGCCGGGGGCTACCGCCCCGACGCGATCGACGAACTCGTCGCGCGGATCGTCGCGGAGGAGCTCGCGGAACTTCGCCGCGGCTTCGCCGCCGGAGCCGAGTTCGCGGTCACGAGGCCCGGGTCGTCGCGCGAGGGCACGGTGCACCGGCTCGAGTGCGCGTCGATCGAGGCGCACCTCGACCGCCGCTCCCGGTGGACCGAACCGCACCGACGGCGGCTGGCCGTGGACCCCGAGTACCGGATGCCGCTGCCCGCCCTCGTCACCAGGCAGGCGGCGCGCGAGCTCGCGGGCGTCCGCTCCTGCCGCGTGTGCTGGCCGAACGTGAGCGGCGACGAGCCGCGCCCCCTGCGCCGGCTGTCGGCGCGGAGCCTCGGCCCGCAGCACATCGGGCACGTGCTCGCACGCCCCGACGGCGAGTCGATCGGGACGATCGTCCGTTGGGGCGCGCGAACGGGCGCCGACCTGTTCGGCATCGAGCACGACGAGATCGAGATCGTCACCTCGACGGGCATCGAGACGGTCGGGCCCGACGCGCAGGTCACGATCTGGGACCTGCCCACGGACGAGCAGGCGATCCGCCGCAAGACGCAACTCGTCCAGCGATTCGGGGATGGCTTCGCGTCGCAGCAGCGCTGATCCGGCGCGGTCCGGGAATCGCGAGGCCACGGCCGGCCGGTCGACCCGCCCGGCGTCGGGCGTCAGGCGTCGAGCCAGGGCTCGCGCCATCCGCCCCGCTCGGCCACGAGCGCCTCGGCGGCCGCCGGACCCCACGTACCGGGCTCGTACTCGCGCACCTCGGGCGGCGCATCGAGCAGCGGCTGGATGACCGCCCACTCCGCATCGATCGTGCCCTGGCTGGCGAACCGCAATCCGCCGCCGGCGAGCGCGGCCTCGAACAGGACCTCGTACGGTGTCGGCGCTTCGCCGGGCTTCGCCGCGAAGCCGACGTCGAGCTCCGCGAGCTCGGGGTCCGCGTCATCCACCCGCTGCGCCGCGAGCACGACCCGTACCCCGAAGGTCGGACCGAGCCGCACGACCAGCTCGTTCGACGGCGGGTGGTCGCCCCGCAGGCCGAACCCGAGCGACGGGGCCTCGCGGAAGACGATGCGGACCTCGGTCTCGGTCGCGCGGAGCTTCTTGCCGGTGCGGATGAAGAACGGCACGCCCGACCAGCGCGGGTTCTCGATGCGGAGCTCGAGCGCGGCGAACGTCTCGGTGGTCGAGTCGGCGGCCACGCCGTCGACGTCGCGGTAGCCGAGGTACTGCCCGCGGACGTAGCGCGCCGGATCCGCCGGCGCGACCTGGCGGAGCAGTTCGGTCCGTCGTCGACCGATCGACGCGCGGTCGCCGGGTTCCGGCGCCTCCATCGCGACGGCGACGACGACCTGCAGCAGGTGGTTCACCACGACGTCGCGGAGCGCCCCGACCGGGTCGTAGAAGTGCCCGCGATCGTCGACGCCGAACGCCTCGGTCATCGAGACCTGCACGTGGTCGACGTGGTCGCGGTTCCACACCGGCGCGAGCATCGTGTTCGCGAAGCGCAGGAACGGGATCTCCTCGAGACCGACCTTGCCGAGGTAGTGGTCGACGCGCAGCAGTTGCGACTCGTCGACGACCGAGTGCAGCTCATCGGTCAGCGCCTTCGCCGACGCGAGATCGTGCCCGAACGGCTTCTCGATCACGAACCGGGCGTTCGTCGCGAGTCCGGCGCCCGCGACGCCCGACACGACGGTGGCGAACAGGTTCGGCGGCACCTCGAGGTAGAACAGCGGATGCCGCGCCCCACCCATCGCCTGCATCACGCCGTCGTACGTGTCTGCCGTGCCGAAGTCGCCGTGCACGTACGACATCCGGTCCATGAGGCGCCCGAACACCGACTCGTCGACCTCCTCGCCGGTCGCCGCGATGCTCTCGCGGGCACGGTCGGCGAGCCGATCCTTCGTCCAGTCCTCGAACGCGACCCCGACGATCGGGCAGTCCAGCAGCCCGCGCCGTTCGAGCCGGTACAGCGACCGGAAGGTCATCACGCGGGCGAGGTCGCCCGTGATGCCGAAGATCACCAGCACGTCGCGGCGCGCGGTCGTGTCATCCGTTGCCCCCATGGGCGGCAGTCTGCCCGAAGCGCCAGCGGGCCGACAGTCCCACCGCGGCCCGCCCGCCTGCCACTCGCCGCCTGCCGCCCGCCGCCTGCCGCCCGCCGCCTGCCGCTAGGCGAGCGAGAGTGTGAACGACAGCACGAACCCCGCCGCGGTGCTCAGCGCGACCGCGGGCCCGCCGTGCTCGTACGCCTCGGGCATCAGGGTGTCGGCGAGCGATGCGATCACCGCGCCGGCCGCGAAGGCGAGCGGAAGCGAGATCGTCTCCGGGTCGCTGTTCGCGAACGGGCCCGCGCCGACGACCACGGCGAGGACGAGGACGGCGGCGCACGCGCCCCACAGCAGGAGGATGCTCGCGGCGGACTGGCCGCGAGCGCGCATCGACGAGGCCCCCACGAGCGCCTCGGGCAGGTTCGAGACGAAGATCGCCGCCAGCAGCGCGAGCCCGCCCGACCCGGCGCCGCCGAGCGAGACGCCGAGCGCGAGGTTCTCGGGGACGCCGTCGAGCGTGACCGCGGCGAGGAGGGCCAGGCCGGCGGCACCGCGGGTGGAGGCGGTGGTGGCCGGGCGATCGGCGGCGGCGGTGTCGGTGTCGAGCTTCACGCTGCCCTCGACCTCGCCGGCCGGCACCGGCCGCTTCCGCGGCTGCGCCCATCGGTCGAGCAGCGCGCTGAGCACCGCGAAGACGAGCGCGCCGACGAGCAGCCCGAGCGCGGCTCGGACGAGACCGCCGCGCTCGTACGCGTCCTCGAACAGCTCGAACGACAGCGCGGTGATCAGCGCGCCCGCCGCGAACGAGAGCAGGATCGCGAGCAGCCGCTTCGGCAGCCGGAACCGCACGCCGATCGCCGCGCCGATGACGAGGGCGCTGGATGCCACGAGGCCGAACAGCCATGCCGAGCCCATGTCGCAACCCTGCCCGCCGACGGCGGCCGCGCGGCACCCCTTGACTCCGCCCGCCTAGACTGAACGGGCACTCGCGGGAGTGGTGAAATCGGCAGACACGCAGGATTTAGGTTCCTGTGCCTTCGGGCGTGAGGGTTCAAGTCCCTCCTTCCGCACTCGAGCCGACGTGCTTCCGTCCGTTACCTTCCGGGGGAGACGGGCGATGCCGTCGATCGGGCGGTGAGCTACCTGTTCCGGCGATCTGCACGTGCCGTTCGTTGCGCGCAGACAGGTGCATTTCAAGGACCCTCATCGGGCGCCTTCGCGGGCGGGTCTATTGCGAATCATCACCAGGGTTGAGATGTGCGGGTTCGTGGTGAACCGGCGCCCATCTCGTGGAGCGCCGCCGATCGACCGGACGCCGGACGCCGGGCGGGCTCGCTGGATCCTGATCCCGCCGCGGGACGCAGGGTGTCGCGCTGACCGACCGGCGCACGCGCCGCACCACCGTGTTGACAGTTGATGCGGGTGATGGTCACTGCCCACCCGCAGCAACCGTCCACAGCTGTGGTGCTGGGCTACTGATGGACCGGCTATCGCACAAGATCTCACCACGGGTTGCGGGGGTTGGTTGTGCGGAGCGCGTAAGTCAGCTCATTGCAGGGCTCGGTCGAGACGCCACAGCGTCTCGCGCTCCGGAGATCTGAAGGGCGACCGGGAGGGGAAGTTCAGTGATCACGGGATGCAGGGCCCTAGCGCTGCAACGGGTCGGAATCGAAGCCCAAACGATCAAGGCTGGGTCTCAGAGCCGTCGGGGCCTGTCGAAGTAGGCTGAGATCATGTCGACGGAGTCGGTTTGGATCGTGCAGCACGATGAGTCGCCTCACAACACGGTGCTCGGCGTCTTCTCGACTGAGGATGAGGCGGCCGCATTCGCTGAGTCGGCCAAGTCGGCATTTCCCAACGGTCTGATCTACGCCCGATATGAGATCGGGTATCGGTACGACAGGGGAACTGGGCACGCGGTTTTCGCGGACCAGTAGCGGCCGCCAGGGCGGGACCTGGTTGTCTGGCCCCGCCCTGCCGTCCCTGTCAGCCTTACGGATTCGTGCCGCAGGAAAGCCCCGCCTGTTCGTAGGCGGAGCCGCTCCCGACCGAGCCGGTCTGGAACCAGCCCGTGCTTCTCACGATCATGCGGAACGTTGTGTATCGGAGGTCATCGCAGATGCGTCGGCGAGATCTCCGACATCCGCAGTCGCGCAGGAGGATCGTCCGTGCATCGCGCCGCGGACCGGCTACCGGGCACTCGACGGGATGCTGACCGTCAGCCCGGAAGCGTGATGTCCGCCTCCCTCGGGCCGCCGCATTCAGGAGTGCCGCCTACTTGAACCCAATCGACCTCGACCGATCCTTCGGCGACCACTGTGCGCGAGTCGTCCGTGATTCGATACAGCACAGTGGGGTAGGCACCGACGAGCTGGGCGGTCCATCCAGTCGCGCTATTTCCAGTCAGGTCGTCCACGCCCGTTTCCTCGACGACCTGCAGCGACTGGTCTCCGGTGCGGCGGAACTCGACGGGCGTCTCGGTGGCGTCGGGTTCGGAACCGGCCTCGCCGCTGAGCTCGAGAAGGAGACCAGAGCGTGGCTCCGAAAGCGTGAGGCGTGCCGTGTTCGAGTACGCCACGGCCGGACAGTCGACGTCATCATCCGCGCCCAGTGGAGCGCATGCCGTCATTGCGACCGCAATGACCGCGAGAACGGGAACGAGCCGGTGTCCGCGCACGATCGGAGGCTACGTCCACGGAACGCGCGTTACCCCGATCGTTATGGATACGGTGCCGTAGTCCCGCTCGGAGAGCCCGCACCTACACCCGTTCCTCACGATCACGCATCAGTTCGGCGCCCGGTGCCGCGCTGCTGCCACGGTGAGCGCATGACGAGGACAGCATCACTGACCCGTGCGTGGGTGCCGACGGCAGCAGTCACCGTCGGCGCCGTGGCAATCGTCGCGCTCGTGGCGCAAGTCCCGGAGATCTGTCCGGCGATCGATCCTGCTCCGCCGAGCTGCGCGCCCGACGCTCGAGAATCGGTCGCCCTTGGGTGGAGCATCGTGCTTGTTGCGACGGGTGCGATAGCGATCGCGGCGATCTATCTCGTTCCCTCGCAAGGGCGACGTCGCATAATGAGCATCGCCCTCACCGCCGTCGCCGTAATGAGCCTGATCGCGATCGGGGCAACCTTCCTGGCCTCCGGATTCGTCCTGCTCTGATTGCGGTCTCGCACTGAAGGATCGTGGGTGGTGGCTGGACGCGCTAGCGCGGCAGACTTGGCCCAGGTCGACTGCCGGGCGACGAGGGGGTGGTTGGTAGTGTCCACGGGTTCCGCGGGGGTGGAGCGTAGGGGTTCGACCGGCGCACCGGGGTGGGTCATGCCGACCCTGCTTGCGGCCTGGTTCCTGGCCGTCGTAACCAATATCGTGATCGCGCTCAACGCGATCACCGAGATGTTGTACTTCGAGCTCGACATTCCATCCATGGAGGGCCTCATTGCCGCGAGGCCGTGGGTGTGGGGCAGCATGATCGGGTTCATCGTGCTCGCCGCACTGGGTTGGTGGATGGGCTCGCGCTGGTGGCAGGCGCTCCTCGTCGCGTCAACCGGGGTGGTCGGCCTCATCCTGCTCCGGATCGAGGACAACGGCCCCATCGTCGCAATACCGTTCCTGATCGTCACCAGCATCGGCGCCCTGACCACCCTGTTCACCACACGCCCCTTCACGGGAAAGAAGCGCCGCCAGCCACCGACCGCGACAGCAATGCCGGAGGCGTAGGTGCCTCTTCTGAGACAGTCCCGCGCGAGCAGATCGCCCTGAAACCCACCGAATCCGACCGCTCGCAGAAAGGGATCCTCTTCGGCGCGGCAGCGTTTCGGGTTCACGTCCCTCCTTCCGCACTGATTCACGTCCCTCCTTCCGCACTGATCGGCCCCCACCGCGCCGTCCCGCTCAGGCACGCCCCTTGAGGATCATGTGCCAGTACACCCAGGGCAGGATGTGCCGGTCGAAGAGCCAGGAGAGCCGACGCTCCTTCGAGAGCGTCTTCCAGACGGGGATCGTGGGCCGCAGCTCGCCGCGGTCGTCGAACTCGGCGAAGACGACGGTCGATCGCGACACCGTGAACGGGCAGACCGAGTAGCCGTCGTATCGGCGGGCCGGCTCCCGGCCGTCGAGCACCGCGACGAGGTTCTCGGCCAGGACCTTGGACTGCTTCCGCAGAGCTCCGCCGGACTTGGAGTTGCGGGTCGCCGCGGCGTCCCCGAGGGACCACACGTTCGGGTAGCGCGCGTGCCGCAGCGTCTCGGGGTCCACCTCGACGTATCCGCCGGCATCGTCGGCCGCCGGCAGGCTCGTCGCCTGCAACCAGTCGGGCGGCGACTGCGGCGGCACAACGTTGAGCACGTCGAACGGCAGCACCTCCGACGTCCCTCCGGTGATCGAGCCGATCTCGACCGTTCGAGCTTCGCCGTCGACCGCGCGCACCTCGCTCCCGCAGCGCAGCTCGATGCCGTACTCCTCGATCTTCCGTTCGAGCTCACGGTCGATCTCGGGGATCCCGAAGACGGTCGCGTCGGGCACGACCATGACGACGCGGATGTCGCCGAGCACCCCCTTCGCGCGCCAGTGGTCGCAGGCGAGGTACATCGGCTTCTGCGCCGCGCCCGCGCACTTCGCCGGCCCGGACGGCTGGGTGAAGACCACGGTGCCGCGTCGCAGGTCGCGGAGCAGCCGGGACGCCTTCGGCACGAGCTCGACCTCGTAGTGGGATGCGACGGACGGCGTGCGGATGGCGGCCGCCAGGCCGGGGATGCGATCCCAGTCGAGACGAATTCCCGGACACACGACGAGGTGGTCGTATCCCACGCGGTCGCCTGACGCGAGCACCACCGTGCTGGACTCCGGCTCGACGTCCACGACCGCATCTCGGATCCAGCCCACGCCCTTCGGCATCGCCTCGGCCTGCGGCCGCACCGCCTCGTGCAGGCGCGCCCTTCCCCCGGCGACGTGCGAGAACAGCGGTTGGAAGCGGTGCTCCTCGCGCGGTTCGATGACGACCACGTCCTCGACGCCGCGCCGGAGCAGGCGCCCGGCGGCGGAGAGTCCCGCATTGCCGCCGCCGATGACCACGACGCGGTGGTGGTGCGTCATCCGCCTCACCTCCGCCGACTCGGACCGCACGCCGACTGCGCTCCGCAGCCGTCCGTCGACGCTAGGCGACGCCGCGGCATGCGGCGACCCGTTGACGCCGTCGCGAATGCGGCGTAGTCGGCCGCCATCCCCCTGCCGCGGCCCCCGTACGATGTGAGCCATGATCGAGCCGGGCGTGTACGAGCACTACAAGGGCGCCCGGTACGAGGTGATCGCCCTCGCGCGCCACAGCGAGACCGAGGAGTGGGTCGTCGTCTACCGCCAGCTGTACGGCGACCACGGCGTCTGGGTACGCCCGCTCGACATGTTCGCCGAGCAGGTCGAGGTCGACGGCGCACTCGTCCCCCGCTTCCGAAGCGTGGAGTGACGGTCGAGCGGATGCCGCGGCGCGGGTGCCTGCGCCCACGTCATCCTCACGGCGGATTCGGGGGCTGCCCCGATGGCCGCGAGGCATCCGCTCGGTAGACTGCACGGACACCCCAGCCGACCGGGACCGGCCACCGCCAGGTCCGACGACAGGAGCACCACGCCGTGATCCACACCGCGCTCATCCCCTGGCTCGACCCGGAGACGATCATCCAGGGCGCCGGGCCGTGGGCACTCCTCGTGGTCTGCTTCATCGTATTCGCCGAGACCGGCCTGCTCGTCGGCTTCCTGCTGCCGGGCGACACCCTGCTCGTCATCTCGGGCCTGCTGTCGAACCCCGAGCTGGTGCCGCCCGCCGGCGTCTTCGGGGTCTCCGTCTGGATCGTCGCGCTCCTCATCGGCCTGTCGGCGTTCATCGGCGGCGAGGTCGGCTACGAGATCGGCCATCGCGGCGGGCCGAAGGTGTTCGAACGCAAGGAGAGCGGCCTCTTCAGCGTCAAGAACGTCGAGCGCACGAATGCGTTCTTCGAGCGGTTCGGCGGACTCACGATCATCCTCGCCCGCTTCGTGCCGATCGTGCGCACCTTCGCCCCGGTCGCCGCCGGCGTCGGTCACATGAACCGCGGCAAGTACACGCTCTACAACTTCATCGGCGCCGTGCTCTGGGGCTTCGGCCTGACGATGTTCGGCTACGCCGTGAGCTTCATCCCGCCGATCGCCTACCTCGTCCGCGAGTACATCGACCTGATCCTCCTCGTCGCCGTCGGCGGCACCGCGCTCATCACGGCGTGGCACTACTTCAGCGAGCGCCGCAAGGCGAAGAAGGCCGAGGCGGCCGGCGAAGACGTCGTCACCGACGAGGAGGAGGCCGAGGAGCTCGTGCTCGACCCCGACGTCTTCGAGCGCCCGCCGCACCTCGACGGCGACCACGGCCACCACCACGACAGCCACGACGAGCGTCCGCCGGGCGACGGTCGCTGAGGCGTTCCGACAGCGGATGCCGCGGCGCGACGCCGCAGCGTGTCAGGCGTGCGACGCGGTCTCGTGGCGCCCGCGGCCCGACGGCTCGAGCTGGAACGTCGAGTGCCCGACGTCGAAGTGCTCGCTGAGGCATCCGCCGAGCTCGTCGAGCAGGTCGTTCACGCGACCCTCCGCGAACACCGCCGGCTCCACCTCGACGTGCGCGCTGAAGACGTGCGCGCCGGTGGTGATCGCCCAGACGTGCACGTCGTGCACCGCGACCACGCCGCGGGTGCCGAGGATGTGGTCGCGGATCTCCGCGACATCCGTCTCTGCCGGCACCGACTGACTCAGGACATGCATGACGTCGCGCAGCAGCATGATCGCGCGCGGCACGATGAGCGCCGCGATGAGCAGCGACGCGATCGGGTCCGCGGCGTCCCATCCGGTGACGAGGATCACGACGGCCGCGGCGATGACGAGAGCCGAACCGATCGTGTCGCCGAGCACCTCCAGGTAGGCGCCGCGCATGTTGAGGGACTCGCGCGCGCCGCCGCGCAGCACGAGCAGGGCCGCGATGTTCGCGAGGAGCCCGAGGATCGCGATGACGAGCATCGGTCCCCCGGCGACCTCGTGCGCGTCGCCGGAGGCGGCCGCTCCCCCGCCCAGGTCCGCTGCGAGGCGCCCGACCGCGCTGACCGTCACGGCAACCGCGACGACCACGAGGAGCACGCCGTTGAACAGCGCGCCGAAGACTTCGAAGCGCCGGAACCCGTAGGTCTGCCGGTCGTTCGCGGGCCGCGCCGCGACGATCGCCGCCCCGAGCGCGCCGACGAGCCCGAGCAGGTCGCTCGTCATGTGCCCCGCGTCGGCGAGCAGCGCGAGCGAGCCCGTCAGGAGGCCGCCGACGACCTGGACGACGACGAACGCCCCGATGATCGCGATCGCGACGCCGAGGCGTCGTCGGCTCGCGGCCGTCGGGTCGGGTGCGTGGTCGTGCGAGTGTGCCATCCCCTCCAGCGTAGGCACGGATGGCGCCGCCCGCCGGTGATGGGAATGAAACCCGTTCTCGCGGGCGGACGCGGGTGGACGCGCGCGGCGTCGCGCGGCCTCAGCCGAACCGTGCGACGCGCTCCAGCTCGGGCAGCAGCGCGCGGAACGCCCGCGCGCGATGGCTGTGCGCGTTCTTGACCTCGGGCGCGAGCTCGGCGGCCGACACGTCGAACCCGTCGGGCCGGAAGATCGGGTCGTACCCGAAGCCGTTGACGCCCGCGCGCTCGGTCGCCATGCGCCCGGGCCAGGTGCCGACGGCGGCGAACTCGTGCGGCTCGCCGCCCGCGGCATCCGGCACCACCAGCGCGATCGTGCAGTGGAAGTGCGCGGTTCGGTGCGGGTCGCGGATGTCGCCGAGCTGCGCGAGCAGCAGCTCGAGGTTCGCCTCGGCGCCGCGGCCGGGCCCGGCCCAGCGCGCCGAGAAGATGCCGGGCGAGCCGCCCATGACGTCGACCGCGATGCCGGAGTCGTCGGCGAGCGCGATGCGCCCGGTGTGGGATGCCGCGGCCCGCGCCTTGATGAAGGCGTTCTCGTCGAACGACGTGCCGTCCTCGACGGGCTCCGGTCCGTTGTAGGGCAGCACCGTGATCCCCGGGAACTCGGCGCCGAGGATCTGCTGGAACTCCGCGACCTTGTGCGCGTTGTGCGTGGCGAGGACGACCTCGAGCGGCTGCGGCATCCGTCGGCTCCCGGTCAGCCCGCGGTGCCCGCGCCGCCGGCGGCCGCGGCGGCCCCGCCGAGCTGCGCCTCGAGCGCGTGCCGCTGGATGCCGGCGAGCTCCGTCGTGCCGGCGAGCGCGAGGTCGAGCAGCTGGTCGAGCTCACGGCGGTCGAACGGCGCGCCCTCGGCCGTGCCCTGCACCTCGACGAAGAGCCCGCGGCCGGTCGCCACGACGTTCATGTCGGTCTCCGCGCGCACGTCCTCGACGTAGGCGAGGTCGAGCATCGGCGTGCCGTCGATGATGCCGACCGACACGGCCGAGACGGTGTCGATGAGCGGCGTCGCCTTCTGCGCGATGAACTTCCGGCCGCGCGCCCACTCGATCGCGTCGGCGAGCGCGACGTACGCGCCCGTGATCGCGGCGGTGCGCGTGCCGCCGTCGGCCTGCAGCACGTCGCAGTCGATCTGGATCGTGTTCTCGCCGAGCGACTTCATGTCGACCACGGCGCGGAGGCTCCGGCCGATGAGCCGGCTGATCTCGTGCGTGCGCCCGCCGATGCGGCCCTTGACCGACTCGCGGTCGTTGCGCGTGTTCGTGGAGCGCGGCAGCATCGCGTACTCGGCGGTGACCCAGCCCGTGCCCTTGCCGGTCATCCAGCGCGGCACGCCGTTGGTGAAGCTCGCGGTGCAGAGCACCTTCGTGTCGCCGAACGAGATGAGGGCGCTGCCCTCGGCGTGCGCGCTCCAGCCGCGCTCGATGACGACGTCGCGGAGCGCGTCGGGGGTGCGGCCGTCGGCACGCACGAGGTCGGGGGTCTCGGTCACTGGGGTCTCCTGTCGGTGACGGATGCCGCGGGCGCGGCGGAGCGGGAGGAGGGGACGGATGCCGCGGCCGACGCCGCGACCGCGGGCAGCGTGAGCACGCCGGTCTGCACGAGCTCGACCTGCGAGATCTCCGGGCCGATGAGCCGGTGCGCGAGGTCGAGGAACGCGGCGCTCGACCCGCCGGTCGCCTCGAAGCGGTGCACGGGCGGTTCGGGCGAGCGGCGCTCGAGACCCTGCGAGACGAGCACGCGGTAGACGTCGTTGGCGGTCTCGACGTCGCTCGAGACGAGGCCGACGCCCTCGCCCATGACGTACGAGATCGCGCCCTTCAGGAACGGGTAGTGCGTGCAGCCGAGCACGAGCGTGTCGACACCGGCGGCCCGGAGCGGCGCGAGGTACTCCTCGGCGACGGCGAGCACCTCCGGCCCGGTCGTGACGCCGGACTCGACGAACTCGACGAAGCGCGGGCAGGCCGCCGACGACAGTTCGAGGTGCGGCGCCGCCGCGAACGCGTCGTCGTAGGCGCGCGACTGCACGGTGCCCGCCGTGCCGATGACGCCCACGCGGCCCGTGCGGGTCGTGGCGACCGCGCGTCGCACGGCCGGCTGGATCACCTCGACGACAGGCACGTCGTAGCGCTCGCGCGCGTCGCGCAGCATGGCCGACGACGCGGTGTTGCACGCGATCACCAGCATCTTGACGCCCTGCGCGACGAGGTCGTCGAGCACCGCGAGCGCGTAGCGCCGCACGTCGGCGATCGGCTTCGGCCCATAGGGCGAGTGCTCGAGGTCGCCGACGTAGAGGATCGACTCGTTCGGGAGCTGGTCGCGCACCGCGCGGGCGACGGTGAGGCCGCCGACCCCCGAGTCGAAGATCCCGATCGGTGCATCACTCACGAGCCACCAGCCTAGATCAGCCGGGCGCCATACCGTCGGGCGCCGACGCCGTGGCATCCGGAACCCCGGCACTAGGCTGGCCGGGTGACCGGGTCTGCTGCGCTGTTCACCGACCGCTACGAGCTCACCATGGTGGATGCCGCCCTGCTCGACGGGACCGCCCACCGCGAGAGCCTCTTCGAGGCGTTCGCCAGGCGACTGCCCGACGGGCGCCGCTACGGGATCGTCGCCGGCACCGGCCGGCTGCTCGAGCTCGTCGAGCGATTCCGGTTCGACGACGCCGAGCTGGAGTTCCTGCGCGAACAGCGCGTCGTGCGCGACGAGACCCTCGACTGGCTCGCCGACTACCGGTTCCACGGCGACCTCTGGGGCTACCGCGAGGGCGAGGCGTACTTCCCGGGCTCGCCGCTCGTGACGATCCAGGCGCCGTTCGCCGAGGCGGTCATGCTCGAGACGCTCGTGCTCTCGGTGCTGAACTACGACTCGTCGGTCGCGAGCGCCGCCGCGCGCATGGTGTCGGTCGCGCTCGGTCGCCCGATCGCCGAGATGGGCTCGCGCCGCACCAACGAGCGCTCGGCCGTCGCGGCGGCGCGCGCCGCGTACATCGCCGGGTTCGATGCCACGAGCAACCTCGAGGCCGGTCGCACGTGGGGCATCCCGACGATGGGCACCGCCGCGCACGCGTTCACGCTGCTGCACGACAGCGAGGAGGACGCGTTCCGCGCCCAGGTCGCGGCCATGGGGCCGGGCACGACGCTCCTCATCGACACCTACGACATCCCGACGGGCGTCGAGACCGCGGTCCGCGTGGCCGGCACCGCGCTCGGCGCGGTCCGCATCGACTCGGGCGACCTGCCGACCGTGGCCGCGGCCGTGCGCAAGCAGCTCGACGAGCTCGGCGCGGTCTCCACGCGCATCACGGTGACCAGCGACCTCGACGAGCACGCGATCGCCGCGCTCGCGAGCGCACCCGTCGACGCCTACGGCGTCGGCACGTCGGTCGTCACCGGCTCGGGCTCCCCCGCCGCGGGCATGGTCTACAAGCTCGTCGCCCGCCGCGGCGACGACGGCGAGTGGGTGAGCGTCGCGAAGTCTTCCACGAAGAAGTCGAGCGTCGGCGGCCGCAAGAACGCCGCGCGCCGGATCGACTCGACGCGCACCGCGCGCGAGGAACTCGTCTTCGTCGGCGACGGGCCCGACGGCGAGGAGGAGTTCACGCCCGGCGACGAGCTGCGGCCGCTCATGGTGCGGCTCATGCACGAGGGGCGGGCGGATGCCGCGTTCACGGGCCACGCGGGCGTCGAAGCCGCGCGGGCGCACCGCGCCGAGGTCATGCAGGAACTGCCGATCGAGGCGTTCCGCCTCGGGCGCGGCGAACCGGTGATCCCGACGACGTACCGGTGAACGGCGTCGGCCGGGAGCCTCCGGGCGGGCGTCAGCCCTTCTTCATCCGCTCGTAGATCTCCTTGCACGCGGGGCACACCGGGAACTTCTCCGGGTCGCGGCCCGGGGTCCACTTCTTGCCGCACAGCGCACGCACGGGCTTGCCGGTCATCGCCGACTCGAGGATCTGCTCCTTCTTGACGTAGTGCGAGAACCGCTCATGATCGCCGGGTTCGATGTGCTCTTCCTCGAGCAGCTTCTCGAGTTCGCGGTCGAGGACCGACGTGCCGCCACCGGGCGCGTCGGGGTCGGCGA
This sequence comes from Agromyces molybdatiresistens, assembly GCF_052748445.2. Taxonomy (NCBI): domain Bacteria; kingdom Bacillati; phylum Actinomycetota; class Actinomycetes; order Micrococcales; family Microbacteriaceae; genus Agromyces; species Agromyces molybdatiresistens. Next base: position 2,498,789 of record NZ_CM188258.1, read on the forward strand.
TGCTCGCCAGCGAGGGTCGGATCATGCGGAGAAGTCTACGCCGGGATCAGGCGCGGACGGCCGCCGCGACGATCTCGGGACCCCTGCGCTCGAACACGCGGCCACCGGCGAGCACGCCGATCACGAGCACGAGCACGCCGAGCCCCGCGCCGGCCGCGAGCGACGCCGCGTGCCACGACGGATCGTCGAAGATGCCGAGTGCGGCGAAGCCGATCGCGGGCGCCGCGACGAGGAGCGAGCCGAACATGGTGATCGACTGCACGAGCGCGGTGAGGGCCCCCGTCGACTGCGGCTGCTGGAACGGGCTGTCGCCCGGCTTGACGACCGGGTACGGCATCGCCGCCGAGGTGATCGACCCGATGCCGAGCCCGGCGAGCAGCAGCGCGGTGCTCACGCCGAGCAGCGACGGCAGGAGGCGCCAGTCGTCGAGCACGAAGACGGTCACGGCGCTGCCGAGGCCGATGACGAGGATGCCGGCGACGAGCACGGGCACGAGACGGCCGAAGCGGTCGGCGGCCCCGCGCACGCCCGAGGCGACGTGCAGCCAGATCGCGGTGTTGTCGTACGCGGTGTCGTTGTGCAGGCTCCAGCCGAGGAGGAGGCACACGAGCGGCACCGGGATGAGCCCGAGGTACATCGACGGCACGCCCGCGATGCCGAGCGGCAGCATCACCAGGATGGGGGTGACGGGCACCATCAGGAGCGACACCCAGTACCGCGAGTCGCGGAACCAGTACGTCGTGCTGCGGGCCGCGATCGCGCCGGTCGGACCCGAGGTCGTGCGACCGAACCAGCCGAGCCCGTGGTAGCTGCGCGGGCTCGCCTCGCGGCCGGGCGTCACGAGCATCTTCGAGACGAGGGCCCGCCAGCCGAGCCAGCCGAGCCAGACGCTCGCGCCCGCGATCAGCAGCTTGACGACGGCGACGCCCCACGCGCCGGCCGCGGCGTCGCCCGGCACCGCGAACGCGGCCCCGAGCGGCGTCCACGAGAGCGGGGCGGCGATCGCGCCGATCGCGGTCCGGCCCGAGGAGGCCCAGTCGACCGTGGTCAGGGCGACCGCGATCGGGGCGAGCATCACGACGAAGAGCACGCCGAGCACGGTGCCGACGTCGCGCGCACGGCGCGTCTCGAGGAGCAGGCCGGCGATGCCCGCCGTGAGCCGCGCCGCGAGCAGGCACGTGGCGAACGCGAGCAGCGCGCCGATGATCGCGAGGACGGTGATCCCGAATCCGCGCGACCACGTCACGACGGTCCCCGTCAGGACGATCGCGAGGGCGACGGAGGGCACGCCGATCATCGCCGAGAGCGCGAGCCCGAGCGCGATCGTGCGGTCCGGGATCCCGAACAGCGCGAACCTCCTCGGGTCCATCGTGTCGTCGACCCCGAAGACGAGCGGCACGACGAGGAACCCGACGACCGTCGCGGCACCGCCGACCACGAGCACGTCGCGCACCAGCGCCACGTCCTCGATCGAACGGAGGCCGACGAGCGTCAGGAACAGCAGTGCCGAGATGCCGAGCCCGTAGACGATGGCGATCGACAGGCCGACGACCTGCCATGCACTCCGCTTGAAGATGTTCCCGAGCAGCCGCAGCTTCAGTCGGAGAAGCTGTGCAACCATTCCATGCCCTCCGCTGCCTTGCGTCCGCCGGCGAGCTCGACGAACCGGTCCTCGAGCGTGTCGCCGCGGCGCACCTCGTCGAGCGTGCCGGATGCCAGGACCCGGCCGCCCACGATGATCGCCGCCGAGTCGCAGACGCGCTCGATGAGGTCCATGCTGTGGCTCGAGAGCAGGACGGTGCCTCCTCCGGCGACGTAGCGCTCGAGGATGTCGGTGAGGTTCGCCGCCGAGACGGGGTCGACCGACTCGAACGGCTCGTCGAGCACGAGCACGCGCGGCGAGTGGATCATCGCGCAGGCCAGGGCGATCTTCTTGGTCATGCCGGCCGAGTAGTCGGCGACGAGACGGTCGAGAGCGTCCTCGAGGCCGAACGCGTCCGCGAGGTCGGCGCTGCGCTCGAGCACCGTGCGATGGTCGAGCCCGCGGAGCGACCCGGCGTAGTAGAGCATCTCCGAGCCGGTGAGCCGGTCGAACAGTCGCAGCCGATCGGGGAGCACGCCGATGATGCGCTTGGCCGAACGGGTCTGCTTCCACACGTCGATGCCGTTGACGTGGACCGAGCCGCTGTCGGGCCGCAGGAGCCCCGTGATCATCGAGAGCGTCGTGGTCTTGCCTGCCCCGTTCGGGCCGACGATGCCGTAGAACGAGCCGGCGCGGATGCCGAGGCTGATCGAGTCGACGGCGGTGGTGTCTCCGAAGCGCTTGACGAGCCCCTCGATCGAGAGCACCGTCGGGGCATCGGGTGAGGGCGCGTCGCGCGCCACGCGGATCGTGCGCTTCTTCCGGGGCGTCGGCGTCGCGGTGGTGGTCGCGACCGCGCCGAGCGGGATGACCGCCACTCCGCGCTCGCCCTGGTGGTCCTCGGCCACGGGTTCGGTGACTGCGACGGGCTCGGCGGGGGCTTCGGGCTCGACGACGACCGCGGCCGGCTCGGGCTCGACCACCGGCTCGGGCTCGACAACCGGCACGGGCACGGCTTCCACGGTCGGCTCGGCGTCCACGGTCGGCTCGGCGTCCACGGTCGGCTCGGCGATCCCCACGGCCGGTGCGGCGTCCTCCACGGTCTCCGAGTCGAGCGCCGCGACGGATTCCTCGGCCGCCTCGGTGGTCCCCGCATCGCCGTCGAGCTCCTCGGCGACGGGCTCCGCCGCGCCATCCTCCGCGGTCGGCGCGTCATCGGGTCCACCCGGATGCCACGTCCGCGTGACCTCCGCGGCGGCCACGTCCGCCGGCTCGGCCGACGCGGTCTCGGCGACCTCCGTCACCGGCTCGTCGACGATCGGATCGATCGGCCCCGTGGCGCGGCGCGACCGCGGTTCGGCCTCGGTCGTGTCGGTGGTGACCGACGCCGCCACCCGCTGCCTGGCGGACGCGGCGGCCTTGCGGGCCTCGGCGGCACGCGTGCGCGCGGCGGCGGCGGACGCGGCCCGCGCGGTCTTCGCCGACTTCCCGCGTTCCGCCGACGTGCTCGCCGACTCGCTCCGCGCTGCAGCGGCGCGCTTCGACGCGGGCGGCGCAGGCACGGCCGCGGCGGGGGTCGCCCTCTCCTCCGTCGCGGCGGGTGCCTCCGACGGCTCGGGCACCGCGGGCGCCGGCGACGGCGGCTTCGGCGTGCCCTTCGTCGACGCGGTGCGGGCGGACGCGCGCTTGGCAGCGGCGGCCGACGCGGGTCGCTTCGCGGTGCCCGACGAGGCGGCGGGCTTCCGCGCCGGCGAGCTCCGCTTCGCGGCGGGCCTGGCCGGCTCGGCGGCGGTGGTCTCCGTGGTCTCCTCGGCAGCCGTGCTCGCCCGGGAGGCCGAGGCGCGCTTCGCGGCGGTCGATCGCGTCGCGGCGGACTTGGCGGCCGTCGACTTCGAGGACGACTTCGCGGCTGCCGTCTTCGACGCCGAGGCCTTCGCGGCCCTGGACCGCGCAGCCGCGGACTTCGCGGCCGTCGACCCGCCGGTGGTCGCGGCCGAGGAGTCACCCGACGCGTCACGCCCCGATTCGGACGCGACGGATTCCCCCCGACGAGCGGACACCCCCGTGCCCGTGCCTTCGGGAGTCTCGTCGTCAGGGCCTGATCGCGAAACGGAAGTCACCACGACAACCTACCAACCCCCTCGCCCGCAGCCGTGGAGCTCTCACAGCGAATTCACGTCGTGGCGGCCGGGAGTTCGGAGCTGGGCGGAACCCGCGAGAAGCATCACGATCCGAACACGGCTTCGGCGCAACCCCCAGCGGCGCGATCGGGCGTCCGGTATCCTGTGAGTCGGCATAACGGCGTGTCCAGTAATGAACTTGCGGGTGAACCGCCGGTGAACTCGAATCGAAGCGAGCGCACCGGGGCACCCGGAACGATGAAGGAGATGTCCATGACCACGCAGATCGTGATCCTCGCAGCCGGCATGGGGAGCCGGCTCGGGCGTTCGCTCCCCAAGCCGCTCACCGAGCTCAGCGACGGCCGCACGATCATGCGCCAGCAGTTCGACAACATCGAGCACGCGTTCGGCCGCGACGCCGCCGTGACGATCGTCGTGGGCTACAAGCTCGAGCACATCATCGAGGCGTTCCCGCAGGCGTCCTTCGTCTACAACGAGGAGTACGACCAGACGAACACCTCGAAGTCGCTCATGCGCGCCCTCCAGGCGTCGCAGGCCGGCGGCGTGCTCTGGATGAACGGCGACGTCGTGTTCGACCCGGCGATCCTCGACCGGGCGCTGGCGTTCATCGCCCGCGACCAGTCGTTCGTCACCGTCAACACCGCGAAGGTGTCCGACGAAGAGGTGAAGTACACCACCACCGCCGAGGGCTACATCAAGGAGCTCTCCAAGACCGTCAAGGGCGGCCTCGGCGAGGCGGTCGGCATCAACTACATCTCCAGCCGCGACAAGGCCACCTTCCTCGCGCACCTCCAGCGCGTCGGCGACCAGGACTACTTCGAGCGCGGCCTCGAGCTCGCGATCGAGAAGAACGGCCTGCTCGTCGAGCCGATGGACGTCTCCGACCTGTACGCGGTCGAGATCGACTTCGCGGAAGACCTGGAGCGCGCGAACCACTTCGTGTGACCTGCGCACCACCCACAGCGTGAGAAGCGGATGCCTCGTGGCATCCGCTTCTCGCATTCCGGCCGGCGATTCCGGCGCCACCGCGCCGATCGGGGCGGTTCGGAGGCCGGCCTCGGGCCATCTACGATGAGATCGTGATGAGCTACGCCGACTCGCATCCGTTCTCGCGGACGCGGTGGTCGGAGTACCGTCATTCGCTCTGGCTGCTCACGACGCGCGACCTGAAGGTGCGCTACACCACCTCGGCGCTCGGCTACTTCTGGTCGATCCTCGACCCGCTGGTGATGGCGGCGATCTACTGGTTCGTGTTCACGCAGGTGTTCGATCGGCTCGTGGGCACGGAACCGTACATCGTGTTCCTCCTGGCGGGGCTGCTGCCGTGGATGTGGTTCAACGGCGCGGTCTCCGACTCGACGCGCGCCTTCCTGAAGGACGCGAAGCTCGTGCGCTCCACCAAGCTGCCGCGCACGATCTGGGTCAATCGCATCGTGCTCTCGAAGGGCATCGAGTTCGTGCTCGCCCTGCCCGTGCTGGCGCTGTTCGCGATCATCTACGGCGCCGGTGTCGGCTGGGAGCTCCTCTACTTCCCGCTCGCCGTCGTCCTTCAGGCGGCGCTCACCGCCGGCATCGGGCTCATCGTCGCACCGCTCGTGGTGTTCTTCCGCGACCTCGAACGGGCGACGAAGCTCGTCCTCCGCTTCCTCTTCTACGCCTCCCCGATCATCTACGGCATCTCGAACCTGCCCGAGCCCCTGCATTTCTGGGCGGCGTTCAACCCGCTCACCGGGATCTTCAGCCTCTACCGGGCCGGCTTCTTCCCCGGCGAGCTCGACTGGTTCGCCGTCGCGGTCGCCGCAGCGATGTCCGCGGCGTTCCTCGCGGTGGGGCTCTGGGTGTTCCGCAGCTCCGAGCGCCAGGTGCTGAAGGAGATCTGATGGGCGAGAGCGCCATCCGCACCGACGGGCTCGGTATCCGCTTCCGGCGGAATCGGCGCGGTCGTCGTACGTTCAAGGACCTCTTCTCCCGGACGCGGCGGAAGATCCGTCCCGATGAGTTCTGGGCGCTCCGCGACCTGAGCATCGCCGTGCGACCCGGCGAGGCCATCGGGGTGGTCGGCCGCAACGGACAGGGCAAGTCCACGCTCCTGAAGCTCGTCGCGGGCGTGCTGATCCCCGACGAGGGATCGGTCTCGGTCGACGGCGGCGTCGCACCGCTCATCGAGATCACGGGCGGGTTCGTCGACGACCTCACGGTGCGCGACAACGTCTACCTCACGGCCGGCCTGCACGGTATGACCCGTGAGCAGATCGACGCGAAGTTCGACGAGATCATCGGGTTCGCCGAGATCGGCGACTTCCTCGACACGCCCTACAAGCACCTGTCGAGCGGCATGAAGGTGCGCGTGGCGTTCGCGGTCGTCTCGCAGCTCGACGAGCCCATCCTGCTCGTCGACGAGGTCCTCGCCGTCGGCGACAAGGCGTTCCGCGAGAAGTGCTACCGCCGCATCGAGGAACTGCTCGAGGGCGGGCGCACGCTGTTCTTCGTCTCGCACAACGAGCGCGACCTCAGGCGCTTCTGCACGCGCGGCCTCTACCTCGACAAGGGTCGCCTGGTGCTCGACGCAGGCATCGACGAGGTCGTCGACCGGTACAACGCCGACTACGGCACGCGCTGACGCGGCGTCAAGCCCCCGCCCGCCGAGGCGGGTCCCGGCGATCTTCCCATCCCGGCCGCCTAGGATCGACGCCATGTCCGAACGCGTGCACCGCATCACGACGATGGGTCCCGGTGCGCCCGAGGAGGGTGCGCCGAACGACCCCGGCGCTCCGCCGGGCACCGATCCGGCCGACCGCGCCGTCGGGCTCGAGCGCGGCCTCGATCGGCTGCTGTCCATCCAGCGGCCGATCGTGCTGGCGCACCTGCGCGCCATCCGTCGCAATCACCCCACGGCGACGCCGGAGGAGCTCGTGCGCGTGCTCGAGCGGCGCTACCTGACCGCGGTCACCACGGGCGGCGCGGCCGTCGGCGCCACGGCGGTCGTTCCCGGCATCTCCACCGGCATCACGCTCGCGCTGTCCGGCGTCGAGACCGCGGGATTCCTCGAGGCCACCGCGCTCTTCGCCCAGTCGGTCGCCGAGGTGCACGGCCTGCACGTCGAGAACCCCGATCGCGCCCGTGCGCTCGTGATGACGCTCATGATGGGGCGCGAGGGCGCCGACCTCGTGCGCCAGTTCGCCGCGCAGGCGACGGGCACCGGCATCCCGCGGAACGCGTACTTCGGCGAGATCATCACGAGCACGCTGCCCCGGGCCGTGATGGGCTCGGTCGTCGATCGACTGCGCCACGTGTTCGTCAAGCAGTTCGCGGTGCGCGGGAGTGCCGGCATCATCGGGCGCGCCATCCCGTTCGGGATCGGCGCTGCGATCGGCGGCATCGGCAACCACGTCCTCGGCCGCCGGGTGCTGCAGCAGTCGCGTCTCGCGTTCGGTCCTGCGCCCTTCGCGCTGCCCGTGGAGCTCGAGCCGCGCGGCGACGAGACGGCGATCACCTCGGCCGGGCGGCGGCTGGCCCGCGCGGCGGCCGGCGCCGGGCGCGTCGCGTCGCGGCCGTTCGGCCGCCTCACGCGGGGGGCCGCGAAGCGCGAGACGGGGGCCCCCGCCGTCGGCCCGCCGGCCGACGGCCCCGAGTCGAGCCGGCCCGGCGCCGATCGGTCCGACACCCCGGGAACGCCGCCGCCTTCCGACGCCGCCGGGCGCTAGTCGATCGGCTCGTATCCGAGCAGCTCCCGGAGCTGCGCGGTCTCGGCGTCGAGGACGTCCTCGGCCTTGCCGGCATCGCGCCGCACCCGGAAGCGGCCGCTCAGCGGGATCAGGCGATCCGCGACATCGTGCTCGGGATCGCGCTCGATGACGCGCAGCGTGATCACGAACCACCGCTCGGCGAGCGCGAGCTCGTCGGCGAGCTCGAATGCCTCGGCCACGTCCAGGTGCCGCCACCATTCGTCGTTCCCGGAGCCGCGCAGCGCATCGGCCGCCTCGAGGGCCGAGTGGCGCTCGCCGATCGCGAGCAGGATCGAGACGAGCGTTCCGGTCGTCTCATGCGGTTCGGCATCGGATGCCTCGGCGGCACGCCGCACCATGGCGAGCGCCCGATCGAGCTCGCCTGCCATCTCGAGGTGCTCCGCGGCGACGTGCAGCAGGTACGCGCGCCGGATTCCGGCATCGAGCTCGAAGGCCGCGGCATCCGTCGCCCACCGCTCGAGCAGGTCGGCGCGCGCGACGTGCCCGCCGCCCTCCACGGCGCGGAGCTCCAGGTCGTCGAGATCGGCCTCGGTGATCAACTGCGCCATGAGCCGAGCCTACGGTTCCGACGCCGCGGGATCGAGGGGATCGGGCCTCAGTCGACCTCGAGCTCGTCGGACTGCTCGGCCGCCTCGCCCTCGGCGTCGTGATCGTCGACCTCCGGATCGGTCGCGTGCAGCGCGGCGAAGCGCTCCCACTCGGCCATGAGGTGGTCGACCGCGTCGTGGAATCGACGCGTGGTGACGCCGGGCGTCGTGTCGCCGAAGTACCGCTCGACCCAGTAGCCCAGGCGCTCGAGCGCCTGCGCGTCGTGCGCGACCTCGTCGACGCGGGTGACCATGGACGCGCCGTCGACGCGGTCGAGCCACTCGCACGCCGAGAGGTAGCCTCCCGTGTCGACCTGCGCATCGGGGTTCACCGGGCGGGTCACCAGGAGCGGCTTGCCCGCGGCCAGGCGGTCGTAGACCATCGCCGAGATGTCGACGATCGCGACGTCGGCGGCGGCCAGCTGCCATCCGAGTTCCTTGCCCTCGTCGACGATGTGGTGCGCGGCGGGGTCGGCGGCGTTCGCCTGGCCCAGCATGCGCTTGATCTCCTGGTTGGCCGTGCCGTAGTCGTGGTCGACCACGCCGGAGCGCGGGTGCGGCCGGTAGATCACGCGGTGCCGTCCGGTCGCGATGAGCGCACGGACCAGGTCGACGCCGTGCGACGCGATCGAACCGTAGGCAGCCGCGCCGCGGTCGCCCTCCCACGTCGGCGCGTAGAGCACGACGTCGCGGTCGTCGTCGGGGTACGGCAGCGCGCGGCCGTCGAGGTAGTGGTCGGCCTGCGGGCGGCCGATCGGGATGGCGCGCTTGTCGAAGTCGTAGTCCCAGAGCACCTTCTCGAGGCGCGCCCGCGCGGCATCCCCCGCGATCAGGGCGTAGTCGTACGCCTTGAACTGGTTGGTGGTCATGTACATCTTGTCGGACTCGCCGTGGTTGATGAACACGTGCCAGCGGCGCCCGTAGCGCATCATCTGGAAGTTCTTGGCGTTCTGGTTGACGTAGAAGACCACGTGCAGGTCCTGCTCGTGGATGACGTGCTCGAGGTCGGCCACCCGGCGCACGTACGCCACGGGCAGGGGCGACTCGTCGAGCAGGTCGAGCGCGGCCCCGGAGGCGCGACTGAGGACCAGCACCGGATGCCGCTCGGCGAGCCGGGCGAGCGGCTGGTACCACTGCCGCAACTGGTAGAGGTTGACCCGGCCGTCGGCGAAGTAGACGCCGACGCGGAACCGGTGCGGCTCGAGCGGCCCCTGCTCCGCGAGCTTCTCGGCGATCCGTGCCTGCGCCCGCCGCGACCGGACGACGTTCTGCACGAGCTTCACGGCGCGGCGCGCGTCTCTCCTCAAACCCACCGTCCAAGGGTAGCCGCCGGGCCGCCGCGCCATGTCCGGCGAGTCAGACGACCGGTGGCCGCCCCGCGAGGGTCATCCGCCGCACCGTGCGCCACCGCATGGGGCGTCGCTCGCCCGCATCCTCGCGCCATCCGGCTCGCCAGCCGGCGAACCAGGCCCGCAGCGCCGCAGGGCGGCGGAACCACCGGAGGACCTGGATCGCCGTCCACGAGCCGACGTACACGGGCACGAGGATCGCGGGCAGGTTCCGTCGTGCGAGCCACACGCGGTTTCGGGCGTTGAGTCGGTGGTAGTACTCGTGCCGGGCCGGATCGATCACGGGGTGCGCGGCCTCGAGGTCGCCGGCGTACCAGGCGCGGTAGCCGGCATCCCAGACCCGCCAGGCCAGTTCGATGCCCTCGTGGGCGTAGAAGAACGGGTCGGCCCAGCCGCCGGATGCCGCGAACGCGCGTCGCGGCATGAGCACGGCCCCCTCCCAGCACGAGAACACGTCGCTCGAGTGCGCCGGGTCGCCCTTGCGGATCCGCGGGATCCAGCGCCGCGGCGATTCGAGCCCCGTCGGGTCGACGACGCGCGGCTGCACGAGTCCGAGATCGGGCCGCGACGAGAGCAGGCGGCACCCGTCGACCAGGAACGTCGCGCTCGGCAGGAACGCGTCGTCGTCGAGGAAGAACAGCACGTCGCCGCCGACCTCGGGCACGCCGCGGTTGCGGCCCGCGGGGATCCCGAGGTTCTCGGGCAGGTGCAGCGTGCGGACCTCGGGCGGCAGCGGCGGCTCGGCGGCCGCCGGGTCCCACCCGTTGCCGACGCACACGACGTCGACGTCCACGCCCTGCTGGTCGAGCACGCTGCGGATGCCCCGGGCGAGTTCGATCGGCCGCCGCCCCATGGTGAGCACCACGACCCCGACCCGGGGTCGCGCGGTCGCACCGGGGTCAGGAACGGACACGGCGGGAGGCCATGATGGCGACGAAGTGACCGACGAGCGCGAGCACCGCGAGCGGCAGCAGCGCCGCGACCACGAAGCGGTCGACGAGCGGCTGGCCGACGAAGAGCCCCACGACGGCCGCGGCGAACGCGATGAGGGTGAGCTCGACGGAGTGGTACAGACGGTGGAACGGCACGAACCGCGCCGCCTTGCGGAGCGTGGCGACGAGGCCGCCTCGGGGGGCGGTCTCGCCGTGCGTGTCGGCGAGCTTGGGCAGGCCGGCATTCGCGCGCGCGACGTGCACCATGTCGTTCAGCGCCTTGTTCAGCACGATCACGAGCGCGAGCAGGGCCCCGACGGTCGTCCACAGGAAGTCGGCCGGGAACTCCAGCGGGTACGCTGCGGCGCGGACGCCGAGCGCGATCGGGATCAGCGCCTCGGTCGAGTAGTGGCCGACCTTGTCGAGGAAGACCCCGGCGGGGCTCGACGTGCGGCGCCAGCGGGCGACCTCGCCGTCGCAGCAGTCGACGAGCATCTGGAGCTGGCCGAGCACCACCGCGAGCAGGGCGCCCCAGATGCCGGGGATGAGCAGCGCCGCAGCGGTCGACCAGCCGACGAGGATCATGAGCCCCGTCACGCCGTTGGCGGAGATGCGCGTGTGCAGCAGCAGCCAGGTGAGGTACGGCGAGAGGTTCCGCAGGTAGAGCGACGCGGTCCAGTGCTCGGCGTTCCGGCGGCCGCGGACCTCGGGCGGCTGCGTCACCGCCCGCTGCTCGGCGAGGCTCGACGGGATCCCCCGGTCCGGCATGGGCTCCGACGACATGCTCACCTTCCCGTGTGCTTCGCGATGTTGCTCGTGAGCGAGAGGAAGCCGAGCACGAAGCCGGCTCCCCACGCGACGTGGATGCAGGGCAGCACGAGCAGGAACCACGCCGCGGTCGCCGCGCCGCGACCGCGCGCGTAGGCGATCGTCGCGACGACCACGAAGAGCAGGTACAGGAGCGGAGCGGCGAAGCCGACGAGGAGCCAGGGCGCCTGGCCCGTCGCGGCCTGCACGATGCCGATGACGCCGAGGACGAGGCCGATCACCACGCCGACGACCATCGCGGGCGGCACGAAGTACCGGATGCCGTTCGACGCGGGGAACCGTCGCGCGAGCTCGCCGCGCCAGAGGCCGGTCGAGAACATCTGCCGCGCGAGGCGGTCGAGGCTGGATCGCGGCCGGTACGTGACCGCGAGCTCGGGCGTGAACCAGACGCCCCCTCCGGTCTGCCGCAGGCGCCGGTTCAGCTCCCAGTCCTGGCCGCGCTTGATCGTCTCGTCGAAGAGGCCGACGCGCTCGAGTGCGCTCTTCCGGAACACCCCGAGGTACACCGTCTCGGCGGGGCCCTCCTGGCCGCCGACGTGGAAGGCCGAGCCGCCGAGCCCGACGGGGGTCGTGTAGGCGAGTGCGACCGCCTGCTCGAACGGGGTCTCGCCGCGTGCGTCCATGATGCCGCCGACGTTGTCGGCGCCCGTGCGCACGAGCGTCTCGACCGCGATGCGCGTGTAGTCGGCGGGCAGCATCGAGTGCGAGTCGACGCGGACCACGACGGGATGCGCCGCGGCGCGGATGCCGATGTTGAGACCGGCGGGGGTCGACCCGACCTCGTTCTCGAGCACGAGCACCCGTGCGTGGCGCGAGGCGAGGTCGGCGACGAGCTCGGTCGTGCCGTCGATCGACGGACCGAGTGCGATGAGCACCTCGACCGGGCCGTCGTACTCCTGCGCGAGGATCGACTCGACCGCCGCGCGCACGTGCGACGCATCGTTCAAGACGGGCATGACATACGAGACGCCGATCGGCGGCGACAGATCCGCCGGATGGTGCTGGTCGGGCATGGTCCTCACTCGGGCACAGGGTCGATCGAGCCTAGCAGCAGGGTCCCCCGGATCGGCGCCGCGGCGCCCGGGTCGCGGGGCGCGACGACGGGGGCCGGACCCGCAGGTCCGACCCCCGTCGCGGTGAGGTGCGATGCGCGCGCGGCGCTCAGCCCTCGAAGGTGCCGAGCGTCACCGTCACGGTGTTCGACTCGCCGTCGCGCGTGTAGGTCACCTCGGCCTCGGCGCCGCCCGCGAGGGCGCGCACCTGCGCGGTCAGGTCGGTCTGGTCGGTGATCGGGATGCCGTTCAGCGCCGTCACCACGTCGCCGGACTGCAGGCCCGCCGCCTCGGCGGCACCGCCGGGGCTCACCTCGGAGATGAGCGCGCCGACCGTCGAGCTCTCACCGCTCGCCTGCGCCGAGGTCACGGTCGCGCCGAGCAGGCCGTGCGTGGCCGAGCCGTTCTCGATGATCTCGCTCGCGATGCGCTCGGCGAGGTTCGAGGGCACCGCGAAGCCGACGCCGATGTTGCCGGCCTCGGTCGAGCTGCCGCCGGCGGAGAGGATGGCGACGTTCACGCCGATCAGCTTGCCCTCGCCGTCGAGCAGCGCGCCGCCCGAGTTGCCCGGGTTGATCGCGGCATCCGTCTGGATCACCGGGATGGAGATCAGGCCGCCGCCCCCGCCCGAGGAGCCGCCCTCCTCGCCGTCGAAGTTCCAGAAGTCGAACGGGCTCTCGCCCGACTCGCCCTGGTCGCCCTCGCCGCCGTCGGGCGTCGTCTCGGGGGCCGCGGAGGACTCGACGTCGATGCTGCGGTTCAGCGCACTGACGATGCCGTTCGTGACCGTGCCGGAGAGGCCGAGCGGGGCGCCGATCGCGATCGCCGTGTCCCCCACGTTGAGCTCGCTCGAGTCGGCGAACTCGATCGGGGTGAGGCCCGAGGCATCCACCAGCTTGATCACGGCGAGGTCGCTCAGCGGGTCGGTCCCGATGAGCTCGGCCGAGTAGAGCGTGCCGTCCTCGGCCTTGACCTGGATCGACGGGTCGCCGGTCGCACCGTCGAGCGTCACGACGTGGGTGTTGGTGAGGACGTAGCCGTCCTCCGAGATGATGATGCCGGAGCCGGTGCCGCCGGACTGGCCGCCGGACACCTCGATCGTGACCACGCTCGGCCCGGCGGCCGCGGCGACCGCCGCGACCTGGTTCACAGAGCCGTCGTCCTCGACGACGAGGCGCTGGGTGCCGTTCGAGGTCTGCTCGATGACGCCGTCGCCGTCGTTCGAGACGAGCGCGGTGATGCCGGCGCCCGATGCGCCGCCGATGAGGGCGGCCGCGACGATCGCCGCCGCGACGCCGAGCCCGACACGACGCTGCTTGGCGGGCGCGGGCTCCTGCGCGGTGGCCGGGGCACCCCCGAACGCGGGCGGGACGGTGCCCGAACCGCCCGCCTGCGGCGTGCCGTGCGCGGCCGCGGCGGCCGGACCCGTGAGCGGGGTCGTCGGCTGGGTCTGGCCGGGGGCCGGAGCGGCGGCCGGCTCGTGTCGGTACTCGCCCGCGACGTACGGCTGGGGCGCCTGGCCCGGGGTGTAGACGGTCCCCGTGGGACGCGGGGCGGACTCGGCGGCGGGCGCCGCGGGCGCGGCGGGCGCGGCGGCGGCCGGAGTCGCAACGGGCGCAACCGGCTCGGAGGCGGCGGGCTGTGCCGCAGCCGGCGCCGCCTGCGCTGCGGCAGGAGCGGCGGGCTGCGCACTCGGGGCCTGCGCGGCCTCGGGCCGCGCGGCCGCCTGGGTCGTGGGCTCGGTGGACGACTCGGTGCGCGGGGTCTCGACCTGGGCGGTGTCCGCCGCGGCATCCGCGCCCTCGGCCGTCGGCGCGGGGCGGTTCTCGGGGGCCTCGTCGATCCCACCGGTGTTGGTCTCGGTCATCATCGCTCCTTCCAGCGGATGCCAGCATCCCGCTCCAAGCTGTGCGGCGAATCGGCGGTTCCTATGTCGAAGCTATGTCGCCACCGTGAACCGTCCGGGCGCCGGAGACAGCGTAGCCGCCGGAGCGTGGCATACGGTGTGAGCGTGGATGCCATGCCCTCACGACCGCTCGCACCGTGGCAGCGGACCGCCGCCGGCGCGGGGCTGCTCGCCGACGACGGCGGCGTCGCTCCGACCGTGTTCGCCGAGATGAGCGCACTCGCCGTCTCGACCGGGTCGATCAACCTCGGCCAGGGGTTCCCCGACGAGGACGGCCCGCGCGAGGTGCTCGACGCCGCCCGCGAGGCGATCGCCACGGGAGTGAACCAGTACCCGCCCGGGGCCGGCATGCCCGTCCTCCGAGAGGCCGTCGCGCGGCACCAGCACCGCTGGTACGGGCTCTCGCTGGACCCGGCGCGCGAGGTGCTCGTGACCGCCGGCGCGACCGAGGCGCTCGCGGCCGCGCTGCTGGCGTTCGTCGACGACGGCGACGAGGTGGTCACGTTCGAGCCGTCGTACGACGCGTACGGCGCCGTGATCGCGCGAGCCGGAGGCATCCACCGCACCGTGCCCCTGCGCTTCCCCGACTGGCGGCCCGACCACGACGACCTTCGCGCCGCGGTGACCGATCGCACGCGCGTCATCCTCGTCAACTCGCCGCACAATCCGACCGGCACGCTGCTCGACGAGGCGACGCTCGACCTCGTCGTGGAACTCGCGCACCGGCACGACGCCCTCATCGTCACCGACGAGGTCTACGAGCACCTCGTCTTCGACGGGCAGCACGCGCCCATGGCGACACGGCCGGGGGCGTGGGACCGCACGATCTCGATCTCGTCGGGCGGAAAGACCTTCAACACGACCGGCTGGAAGATCGGCTGGGCCACCGGCCCGGCCGACCTCATCACGGCGGTGCTCGCCGTCAAGCAGTACCTCACGTTCGTCAACGGCGCCCCGTTCCAGCCCGCGATCGCGGCAGGGCTCGACCTGCCCGACCGGTTCTTCGCGGATGCCGCGGCCGAACTCGCCGCGCGACGCGACCTGCTCGTGGCCGGGCTGACCAGCGCCGGCTTCACGCCGTCGGTGCCGGCATCGGGCTACTTCGTGGTGGCGGATGCCGCTCCGCTCGGCGCGCGCGACGGCGACGCGTTCTGCCGCGAGCTCCCCCACCGCGCGGGGGTCGTCGGCGTGCCGGTGACGGCGTTCGTCCACCCGGAACGGCGTGACGACGTGCGGAGCCTCGTGCGGTTCGCGTTCTGCAAGCGCCGCGAGGTGCTCGAGACGGCGGCCGAGCGGCTCGCCGCGATGCGCTGAGCGCGCCGGATCCGTCACGCGGGCGCGCGGCGCCGGATCCGTCACGCGGGCGCGGCGCCGGATCCGTCACGCGGGCGCGCGGCGCCGGCGACCCGCGCGGGCCGGCCGGGTCAGGCGTCGTCGCGCACGACGACCGAGAACCGGCGCAGCGCGAGCGCCGGATTGCGTCTCCGCACCTCGGCGATGCGGTCCGTCGAGAGCCAGGCGACCGCGACATCCGTCTGCTCGCCGATCGTCGCGACCTCGACGCCCATCGGATCGACGACCATGCTGTTGCCCGCGCCGACGGGCGGCGCATGGTCGGCTGCGAGCACGTAGACCGTGTTCTCGATGGCGCGCGCCGTCGTGAGCGTGCGCCAGTGCGCCTCCTTGAGCGGCCCGCGAACCCACTCGGCCGGCATGCAGATCGCGTCGGCGCCCGCATCGACGATGCGGCGCGAGACCTCGGGGAAGCGCACGTCGTAGCAGGTCTGCAGCCCGAAGCGGATGCCGCCGACGGCGAACGTCTCCGGCTCGGCGATCGCGCCGGGCGCCACCCACTCGCTCTCGCGCTGGCCGAACGCGTCGTACAGGTGCAGCTTGCGGTACCGGGCGACGACCCCCTCCCCCGGTGCGACCGCCACGACGGTGTTCGCGACGCGGTCGGCCTCGTCGGGAAGCCGCTCGATCATGCCCGCGACGACGTGCACGCCGAGCCGGTCGGCGAGCGCTCGGAGCGCCGTCGTGAACGGGCCGCGGACGGGCTGGGCGGCATCCACCCACGCCCGACCGGGCTCGGGAGTGAAGAAGCTGGAGTACTCGGGGAACACGACCAGCCGCGCTCCGCGCGACGCCGCGACGCCGGCGAGACGTTCGATCTCGGCGAGGTTGTCGGCGGCGTCGTCGCCGGGCGCGAACTGCGCGACCGCGACGGCCAGGGGCGCGCCATCCGTCTGCATGCAGCCAGCCTAGGGGGCGTAGTCAAGCCCATCCGGGGGCCGAAGGCAAGATCTATCCTCCATCGCACTCGAGTGGTGGGCTGGTCGGGTCCAGACGCGCGGCCCGACCGGCCGTGCGCGCACGATCGGTCCCTACGCCGGACGGACGAACCATCTCTCGGGCGGGGCCACGACAGATGGGAAACCCAGTGCGCAGAGCACCACGACGCTCCCTCGGCGCGTTCGCCGTCGGAGCCCTCGCCGCGAGCCTCCTCGCGGCGACCGCAGCGCCGGCCTCGGCCGACGACCACGAGAACCTTCCGGGCGAGCCGACGATCACGTTGCCGATCAACGACAGCGCCGCCGGCGGCACCTACGACCAGGACTTCACGCGCGTCTACGCCGGCATGACCCCCGACGGCACCCCGGTCTACATCTACGTGCCCGAGGGCACACCGCTCGACGGCAGCGCGCCCACCGGCGTCGACAGCCTCGACCCGGCGTTCGACCACACCGCCGCCGACGACGAGTTCGTGCCGTGCGCCGACGCCGACGTCGCCGACTACACGATCACCCAAGCCCAGATCGACTACATGGGCGACCAGCTCGCGAACCAGATCGTCGCCGTCGACGAGGAGCACTTCGGCCTCATGGACGCGGCCGACCCGGACGAGCCCGCGAGCGACTCGCTCGTCATGGTCGTCTACAACGTGCAGGACGAGCAGTACTACGACTGCGAGGTCACGAGCTACACGGCGGGCTATTTCGCACCCGACTTCATCGAGTCGGCGGGCATGAACACGATCGTCATCGACGCGTACGACTGGGCGAACCGCGTCGGACCGGATGACGCGGAGTGGCGCGACGACGACCCCGCCAACGACCAGGCCACCCTCTACGAGGGCGTCATCGCCCACGAGCTCGAGCACCTGCTGCACAACTACAGCGACCCCGGCGAGCTCAGCTGGGTCGATGAGGGCCTCGCCGACTTCGCGGTGTTCCTCAACGGCTACGACGTCGGCGGTTCGCACCTGACGTACCACCAGGTGTTCTACGCCGAGACCTCGCTCACGCGCTGGGCGGGCGGCCTCGAGAACTACGGCGCCGCCTACACCTACTTCCAGTACCTCTGGGAGCAGGCCGGCGGCAACGGCGACGGCACCTTCGAGCCCGACCTCGAGTACGACGGTGCGGGCGGCGACCTGCTGATCAAGCTCATCTTCGAGAACCAGGGCGACGGCATGGCCGGCGTCCAGGCCGCCATCGACGAGTTCAACGCGGCCACCGGTGGCTCGCTGCGGACCGCCGAGGAGCTCTACGAGGACTGGGCCGTTGCGGTGTACCTCGACGACGAGGACTCCGAGCGCTTCGACATCAAGGCCGTCGACTTCGGCGACCCGGCGTCGACGAGCTGGACCATCGACATCGCCGACGACCAGTTCTGGGACGGCCGCGGCTCGAACCAGGGCGCGCAGCCCGAGGCGAAGTGGGACCGTCGGAAGAACGGCCAGGCCGACACCGCCCTGCCGTACGGCATCCAGATCGAGCGGTTCCGCAACCCGGGACCGACGGTCGACGTCTCGCTCGACGGCGATGACACCACGCAGATCGCCCCGCACACGGGCGACACGCACTGGTACGGCGGCTACGAGAGCCAGGCCGACAACATCCTCGACGTCGACGTGGCGGACGGCTCGGCCTCGACCCTCGACTTCTGGTCGTGGAACTTCATCGAGGAGGGCTGGGACTACGGCTTCGTCGAGGCGCTCGTCGGCGGCGAATGGGTGACCGTGCCGTTGACGGATGACTCGGGCGCCGTCGTCACGACCGACGACGACCCGCACGGCAACAACACCGAGGGCAACGGCCTCACCGGCACCTCGGGCGGCGAGTACTTCGTCGACGAGCCCGAGTACGTCCACCTCTCGGCCGAACTGCCCGCCGGTACCACCGACGTGCGCTTCCGCTACTCGACCGACGCCGCGTACCTCGACACCGGATGGTTCGTGGACGACGTCACGGTCGACGGCGAGGCCGTCACGCTCTCGTCGGCCGACGGCGAGTGGATCGAGACGACCGGGCTCCAGGACAACAACTGGACGCTGCAGGTCATCGCGAGCTGCGACCTCACCCCCGGCGTCGAGTCGGACTACGAGATCGTCGACGAGGCGGGAAACCACGTCTACCGCCTCGAGGGCGACGACATCACCATGTCGGGCCTCGACACGTCGTGCGCGAAGGGCAAGAACCGCGACTTCGCGACGCTGGTCTCGAACCTGCCCACGGGCGACCTCGACACGCTCGACGCGGGCTACGAGCTCACGGTGACGAACACCGGCAACGGCAGGAAGGGGTAGTCCCGCCCACCGTTCCGATCTCTTCGGCAGGCCCCGGTCCCCTCGGATCGGGGCCTGCCCGTTCGTCGACGTATCTGAGAAGGTGGGCTATGGAAAGCCCGCCAAGCGCGGGCGACCCGGCCACTACGAGGTCCTGCTCGCGATGGCCTCCTTCATGTCGCTCACCGTCGAGGAGACCGAGAAGCCGCAACTCGACGCCCTCGTCGCGGCGCTCGAACGCTCCAAGGGCTGAGCCACGGGACTGCGGGCGCCGACACGTGGATCCGCGAGAACGGCGGCCCGGCGCACGCGCCTGTGCAGCGCGAGCAGTCCGTCCTCATCGAGTTCCGCCATCCGCTCGGGCTCGATCTTGCCGGATCCGGAGTGCCACGAAGTGGTCGGAGAACCTCGGGAAGCGGACGGCCTCCCGAACTCCACGCTGAGCGGCGCCCCGCGCCCCTCCGTTCAGCCGACCGGGGTGAATCCGCGTGCGACTTCGGCGAGGATGCGCGCGCCGTAGCCCGTCGCGCCCTTCGAGCGCCACGCGTCGTCGCTCTCGGCGTTCATCGTGCCGGCGATGTCGAGGTGCGCCCACGGGGTGTCGCCCACGAACTCGGCGAGGAACAGCGCTGCGGTCGTCGCGCCCGCGTTCGTGCCGCCGAGGTTCGCGATGTCGGCGACATCGGAGTCGAGCAGCTTGCGGTACTTCCGCGCGAGCGGGAACTGCCACGCCGGCTCGTCAGTCCTGTCGGCCGCGTCGCGCACCCGGTCGACGAGCGGCTGGCTGGTGCCGAGCACGACCGAGTGCGTCTCGCCCAGGGCGCGCAGCGCGGCGCCCGTCAGCGTGGCGATGTCGACGATCGCGTCGACGCCCTCCTCGGTCGCGAGCACGAGCGCGTCCATCATCACGAGGCGACCTTCGGCGTCGGTGTTCTTGACCTCGACGGTCCTGCCGCCGCGCGCGGTCAGCACATCGCCGAGCTTGTACGCGGAACCCGACGGCATGTTGTCGGTGCACATCAGCCAGCCGGTGACCTTCGCGGTCGTGCCGAGTTCGCGCAGTGCCGTGAACGCGCCGAGCACGGCCGCAGCGCCACCCATGTCCATCTTCATGAGCAGGTGCATCGGGTCGCTCGGCTTCAGGCTGATGCCGCCCGAGTCGTACATGATGCCCTTGCCGACGAGGCCGAGGTGACCGGTCGGCTCGCCGTCGGGGGCGTAGCGCAGCACGATCATGCGCGGCTCCTCGGCACTGCCCGCATTCACGCCGAGCAGGCCGCCGCATCCGAGCTCGACCAGCTGGGCCTTGTCGTAGACCTCGACATGGAAGCCGAACCGCCCGCCCAGCATCTCGGCCACGTTCGCCATATCGGTCGCGGTGAGATGGCTCGGCGGCGTGTTCGCGAGGTCGCGCGCGACCGCGGTGGCGCGTGCGGCGACGAGCCCGGTGGCGGCACCGGCGGATGCCGCGTCGCGGTCGGCGCCGTCGATGCGCAGCTCGACCCGGGTCAGCCGTGCCTCGCGCGGCTCGCCCTTCAGCGCGTCGTATCGGTACCGCGCGAGCACGGCGCCCTCGGCGAGGGCGCGACCGGCGGCGGCGGCGTCGACTGAGCCGAGCTGCGGCACCCTCAGCCCCACGGTCGCGGCCTTCGGTACAGCGCGGACGAACGCGGCGGCGGCGTCGCGGAGCGCGGCATCCGTCACCTCGGGCGCCGGGCCGCCGCCCACGACGACGATGAGCGTGCGGCCGGCCTGCGGAATGAGCAGCGTCTGGCCGGGCTTCGCCTCGAATCCGGCGCGCTGCAGGGCCTCGCGGTCGAGCCCCACGCCCTCGGGCAGCGGGCCCGCGTCGTGCACGATGACCCCGATCGCGTCGAGCCCGGCACCGCCGGTGCCGCCGCCGAACTCGTCGACGGCCACCACCTCGACCACATCGAACGCGTCGAGCGAGGGCACCGGCGAGAAGTCCTCCGGGATGAGCTTGTGCGGGCTGCGGGTCACGGTTGCGCCTCCAGTCGGTCGGGATCGACGACCTCGTCGATGGGGTCGTCGTCGTCGGGCTCGAGCTTCGCGGGAAGCTCGCCCTCACGGTAGTCCGGCATGCGCATCGCCGGCACGATCGCGAGCAGCGACAGCAGTGCGAGCCCGAGGAGCGAGATCTGCAGGGCGCGCAGGCGGGCGTCCTCATTGATCTCGATCGCCGCGGCGACCTCGGCGTCGCTGGCCGACGTGCTGCCGAGGACCTCCTCGAGCTGGGCGTTGGTGAGGAAGTCGGCGTCGTCGAAGTTGATCTCGCTGATGAGCTCGTCGCTGATCTCCGGGTTCTCGACGGCCGAGGTGGCGAGCGTGGTCGCGAGCACGCCGACCGCGAACGCGGTCGCCACGGCGATGCCGACCGATCCCGAGAGGTTGTGCACGAGCCCGCGCCACGCGCCGACGTCGCCAGCGAGCTGCTTGGGCGCCGCCGAGAGCAGCGTGTTGAACACGAGCGCGACGATCGAGCCCTGGCCGAGGCCGAGCAGGATGAGCCCGGCGACGATGAACCACTGACCCCACTCGCCGCGGACCGTGAAGGCGAGCAATGCGAGCGCCGCCGCGACCACCACGAAGCCGGCCGCGCCGAGCACACGGGGGCTGAACCGTCTGTACAGCACCGCGATGAATGTCGACGACAGGAAGATCGACAGGGTGTACGGGATGATCGAGAACGACGTCTCGATGCCCGACAGGCCCTGCACGACCTGCATGTAGAGCGGGATGAGGAAGTTCGCGGCCGTGCCGACGAACAGCATCGTGGCCATGCACGCCGTGACCGCGCGCTCGGCGCCCGTTGCGAGTACGCGCAGGTCGAAGATGCGCGGCGCCCCCGCGGCGCCACGTCGGCGCAGCCACAGGAAGAAGGCCTGGCCCACCACGAGGCCGAGCACGATGAGGATCGGTGCCGGCGAGACGCCGAGCACGCTCCACGGCGCCTGCTCGGTCGCGTTCCAGACGCCCCACGTGTTGAGCCCCGAGAACCCGAAGCTCAGCAGGATGATCGACGCGGCCGCGAGCAGCGCGCCCGTCCAGTCGATGGTGAGTCCGGGCTGAGCCGGCACGGGCTTCAGCCGGAAGCTCAGCAGCAGGTTGACCGCGCCGAGGGCGACCATGAGCCAGAACGACCACCGCCAGCCGATCGTGGTCGCGAACTGGCCGGCGATGAGCAGCGCCAGCACGCCCGCAGCTGGGATCGCCGCGGCGAGCAGGCCGATCGCCCGCGCCTGCTGCGCGCCGTGGTAGTTCGTCGCGATGAACACGGTGAGGGCGGGGGCGATGAGCGCGATCACCGCGCCCGAGGAGGCCTGAGCGATGAACAGCACCGTCGGCGTCGGCGCGAGCGCGACACCGGCCATCGCGAGCGCGTGGATCGCGACCGCGAGCTGGAACACACGACGCGTGCCGAAGCGGGCGCCGACCTTCGCGCCGAGCAGGATGAACGCCGCCATCGAGAACGTGCCCGCCGTGATCGCGGTGCCGACCGACGACGCGGCCGTGTCGAGGTCCTCCGTGATCGGCGCCATCGACACCGTCAGCGCGTTCACCGCGAACGACGCCTGGATCTGCGTGAGCACGACGACGATGAGCGGAAGCCACGACGCCGAGGTCGTGGCATCCGCTCGCTGGGTGGTACCGGCCGACTGCGGGCTCGAACTCATGTGCACCCCCGGGGACCGGCCCGGCGCGGGGAGCCGGGCGTCGATCCGACAGTAACCCGCCGCGCCGCTCAGCGATAGGGCACCGAACCGAGGGCGTTGCGAAGGGATGCCGCAGGGTTAGCCTGTGGCAATGGACCCCGTGGCGACGACGCTCGTCATCCTCGCGCTCGCCGTCGTCGCGTTCCTGTCGAACCGGATCCCGCTCGGCATCGTCGCGATCGGGGTCTCGGTCGCGCTGTGGGCGACCGGCGTGCTCGAACTCGGCCAGGCGCTCGCCGGCTTCGGCGATCCGACGGTCATCTTCATCGCGACCCTGTTCGTCGTGAGCGAGGCGCTCGACTCCACGGGCGTGACGGCGTGGGCCGGCCAGCAGGTCGTCGGACGTGCGGGCACCGGGCGCACCCCGCTCCTCGTCGTGATCTGCCTGCTCGTGGCCGCCGTGACCGCGCTCATCAGCGTGAACGGCGCCGTCGCCGCGCTCATCCCGGTCGTCGTCGTGGTCGCGACGCGCGCCGGCATCCCGCCGTCCCAGATGCTCATGCCGCTCGCCTTCGCCGCTCACGCCGGTGCGCTGCTCGCCCTCACCGGCACGCCCGTGAACATCATCGTCAGCGAGGCGGCCGCGGATGCCGGGGCCCGGCCGTTCGCGTTCTTCGAGTTCGGGCTGGTCGGCGTGCCGCTCGTCGCGGGCACCGTGCTGGTCATGGCCCTGTTCGGGCGGCGACTGCTGCCGGAGCGCGTTCCCACGACGCTGCCGCAGGACCTCGCGACGCGCACGCGCGTGCTGCGCGAGCAGTACGCCATCCCCGAGGGCACCGAACTGGTGAGCGTGCGCCGGGGGGTCGCCGAGGTCGTGGTCGCGCCGCGCTCCGACCTCATCGGCCTCCACCTCTTCCCGGGAATGACCACGCCGAGTGGCGACCTCGTGGTCCTCGCGGTGCAGCGCGGCGGCGACCCGCTCCGCGGCCGCGAGTACACGCTCCGCGCGGGCGACACCCTGCTCGTCTCGGGGCCGTGGGACCTCCTCGAGCGCAACACCGAGGGCCGCGACGTGCTCGTCGTCGACGCCCCGGCCGACGTGCGACGTTCGGTCCCGCTGGGAACCGGAGCGAAGCGTGCGATCGTCGTCCTCGGGGTCATGGTGGTGCTGCTCGCCACGGGCATCGTGCCGCCGGCGATCGCCGGGTTGCTCGCGGCATCCGCGCTGGTGCTCTCGGGAGTGATGACACCGAAGCATGCCTACCGCAGCGTCTCGTGGACCACCGTGCTCCTCGTCGGCGGCATGATCCCGCTGTCGACCGCGTTCGTCGAGACCGGCACCGCCGACCTCATCGCGAAGGCCCTGCTCGACCTCGTCGGCGACGCCTCACCGTATACGGCGCTGCTCGCCATGTGCGTGCTCACGATGGTGCTCGGCCAACTCATCTCGAACACCGCGACGGTGCTCATCGTCGCGCCGATCGCCGTCGTCGTGGCCGGCGACCTCGGGGTATCGGTGCTGCCGTTCATGATGGCGCTGTCGGTCTCGGGCGCAGCGTCGTTCCTCACGCCGGTTGCGACGCCGGCCAACACGATGGTGCTCGAACCGGGCGGGTACCGGTTCGGCGACTACTGGAAGCTGGGACTCCCCCTGCTGCTGCTGTTCCTCGTGATCGCGGTGCTGTACGTTCCGCTGGTGTGGCCGTTCTGACCATGGGAACGGGCCGCCTGAAGGAGAGGTCGTGTCGATGACGACGGGACCGGGGACCGGCGAGGGACGCCTCGGCACGGCCGATCGGCTGAAATCGCCGCACCGGGATCTCGCCGTGCCAGCCCGTCACCACGTCGTCGTGCGTGCAGACCTCGGCCGCGGGCGCGGTCCGGCGCTCAGGCACGGCCCGAGGTGGTCGCGGCCGCCCTGCGCGACGGAAGCTCGCACGTGAACTCGTGGACACCGCTCGCGACGTCGTGCGTGGCGCCGTCGGGCAGCACCACGGTCGCGCTGGTCGACACGGGCACCTCGACGCGGAGCGCCAAGGTCGGTCCGTCGAGGGTCCAGGACGACGATGCGCGGCCGTACGGGGTCTCGACGGCGCCGGACGCGCTCGTGAGTCCGCCGCCGATGACCGGTGCGACGCGGAACTCGCGGTAGCCGCCGGTGACGGGTTCGATGCCGGCGATGCGGCGGTACATCCAGTCGCCGACCGCGCCTGCGGCGTAGTGGTTGAACGAGACCATGCCGCCGCCGGAGTCCTCGTCGGTGGCGCCGGGCGTGAGGTCGGCGATGTTGACGGTGCCATCGGGGCGCAGGGCGTCCCAGCGCTCCCAGATCGTGGTGCCGCCCGACTCCACCATGTAGAGCCAGGACGGGGCGTCGGTCTGCAGCAGCAGGTCGTACGCCTCGTCGACGCGGCCGTGGTCGCTGAGCGCGAACAGGATGTAGGGGGTGCCGGGGAATCCGGTGGAGAGGTGCCCGTCGTTCTCGGCGATGAGCCGGGCGAGGTTGCCGGCCATCGCCTCGGCCTCGTCACCCTCGGCCATGCCGAAGTGCAGCGGCAGCACGTACCCCGTCTGGAACTCGTCCGTCAGGGTGCCCGCGCCGTCGGTGAACACGTTCCGGTAGGCCCGGATCACCTCGGCTCGCTTGGCGCGGAAGCGTGCCGCGTCCGCCGGCTCGCCGAGCAGGTCGGCGATGCGTGCGACGATCGCGAGCGAGTTCGCGGCGTAGGCGGTGCCGATCCACTTCCCGCGGGCGATCCACTCCCTCGCCGCCCCGGTCGGCGCTGCCCAATCGCCGAAGTGGAACGGGAACTGCCAGACGTTGCGCCGGTCGCGGTCGACCGAGAGCAGCGACGACCAGCGGTCGACCGCCTTCAGGAACCGGGTCATCGTCGGGTAGTTGCGCCGCAGCACGTCGAGGTCGCCGCGCGCGAGGTACTCGGCCCAGGGCGCGAGGACCGCGACATCCCCCCAGCAGGAGGTCGCCATGGTGGGGAACGGGTTGCCGGCCTTCGGCACGACCATCGGGATGCCGCCGCCCCGGCCCTGCTCGGCGCGCACGTCGCGCAGCCACTTGTCGAGGAAGCGGCCCATGTCGAAGTTGTAGCTCGCGGTCGTGGCGAACACGGCGTAGTCGCCGGTCCACCCCTCGCGCTCGTCGCGCTGCGGGCAGTCCGTCGGGATGTCGACGAGGTTCGACTTCCCGCCCCATCGGATCGCGGACTGCAGGCGGTTGAGCTGTTCGTTCGAGGTCGTGAACGATCCGGTCTCGCGCAGGTCGGAGTGCAGCACATAGGCGGTCAGATCGAGGTCGGCCGGGTCGATGCCGGTGACGCCGACGTAGCGGAAGCCCATGTAGGTGAGCTTCGGCGAGTACTCCTGGTCGCCGTCGACGCACGTGTACGTCGCGGTCGCCTTCGCGGTGCGGAGGCTCTTCACGAACAGCTCGCCGTCGACGAGCACCTCGGCGTGGCGGAACACGACGGTCTGCCCCTCGCGGCCCCGGATGCGGGCGCGCACGACGCCCGCGAAGTTCTGGCCGAAGTCGTAGACGAGCTCACCAGAAGGGCTCACGACCTGCGAGACCGGGTGCAGTTCCTGCTGCGCGCGCACGGGTGCGCCGATCTGGGCCGAGAGCTCCGGGTCGCCCTTGGGAGCGCCGGTCACGTCGGCGGGCTTCCACGTCATGTCGGAGGCCGTGACGCGTGCGTCGACCGTCTCGCCGTCGTACCACTCGGCCATCCGGATGGGGCCGTCGGTCGAGACCTCCCAGTCGGGTCCGGTCGCGACGATGTCGCTCGTGCCGTCCTCGTACTCGATGTGGAGCTCTGCGAGGAACGCCTGGCGGTCGGCGGAGATCGTGTTCACGCGCTTGTGGGTGAACGAGCCGACGGCCCAGCCGCCAGCGACGGTCGCGGTGAGCAGGTGCGATGCGCCGACGCCGCGCAGCAGTTCGGTGACGTCGTGGTGCTGCACCTGCAGGTGGTGCCGGTACGAGGTGAACCCGGGCGCGAAGTACTGGTCGCCGACCCGCCGCCCGTCGAGCTCGAGCTCGTAGACGCCGAGCGCGGTCGCTTCGAGCCGGGCTCGGCGTACGGGCTTCGCCGTCTGGAAGGCGCCGCGGAACACCATGGGAACGGGTGACTGCTTCTTCGGCGCGCGGTACCCGGCATCCGTGATCCAGCGCGCGACCCACGGTCGGTCGCGCCGTCCCGCACGGAACGCGGTCTCGGCCGTCGCGGTCGCGCCGCTCGTCCCGGTGGCCTCGACGTGCACGACGTACTCGGCGTACGGCTCGAGCGGCCCGTCGTAGACGATGCCGACCTGGTCGGTGGTCACGGTCTCCCAGTCGCCGACGCGCACTCGCGCGCTCGCGAGCGCCTCCCCCGGAACCTCCGATCCGAGCGCGAACCCGAATCGCGGGGGTGCGTCGGTGATGCAGCCGGTCTCGAGGCCGTCGACGGTCAGGCGGGTGATCTTCACCGGGTGGGCTCCTCGATGGGGGCGGTGACGGGGGCGGGGGCGAGAGGGACCGGACGGCCGAGGATGCGGCGGAGACCGCGGATCGGATGCCATGCGGCGAGGTCGGCCAGCCCGGCGGCGAGCGAGTACGGCATGACGCCGCTCGAGGACATGGCCAGACTCCGGAGGGACATCGACGGCATCATCCGCAGCACGAAGTGCGCCGCCTTGAGCTTCGCGTCGCGTTCGGCCGATTCGGGCATCGCCTGCGCGGCCCGGAACTGCTTCCGGACCCGCGCGAGCACCGCGCCGAGCATCAGCCTGCCGATCACCGAGCGGGTCGCGTCGGCGAGCCTCGTCTCGAACGTGAGTCGTCCGGGCCGACCCGGGTCGGACACCGGTCGGTCGAGCAGCGCCGGGAAGCTCGCGGGGATGCCGGGCGGCGGCATCGCGTAGTCGGCGTCCACGTCCGCGGGGTACGGCGAGCGCGACGTGCGTCCGCGATCGACGACGAGGGGCGCGGTGAGTCGGATGTCGGCGGCGGATGCAGTGAGCCGGATCTCGTACTCGCCGTCCTCGAGCACCCAGTCGTGGTCGGCCACATCCCAGTACGCGAGGTCGGCGAGGTCGAATGAAAGCGTCACGCGCTCGGATGCACCGGCCACGACGTTGACCTTGGTGAATGCGCGTAGCTCCTGCTCGGCCTTGAAGACGGCGCCGTCGTTGTTGCGGACGTACAGCTGCACGACCTCGGCGCCGTCGCGGTCGCCGGTGTTGGCGATGGTCGCCGAGACCTCGACCCGGTCGCCCGAGACGCGCACGTCGAGGTCGCGGTACTCGAACGTGGTGTACGACAGACCGTGGCCGAACGGGTAGCGCAGCGCCGTGCCCGCCTTGTCGTGGAACCGGTAGCCGACGTAGATCGACTCGGCGTACTGCGCCACCGGGCCGCGATCGTAGTCCGCGGCCGAGCTCGCATCGGCGGCGGTGTGCGTCCACGTCTCGGTGAGCTTGCCGGAGGGGTTCGCCTCGCCGAAGAGCAGCGCCGCGGCCGCCTCGCCGCCGTGCATGCCGGGCAGGGCGAGGTCGAGCACGGCCGCGAGCTCGTCGGCGAACGGCAGCTCGACGGGCGCACCCGCGAAGAGCACGAGGACCACCTGCGCCCCGGTGTCGAGCAACTCGCGCAGCAGCGCGACCTGGGGTGCACCGAGGCGCATGTGCGCGCGGTCGAAGCCCTCGCTCTCCTCGAAGTCGTCGAGGCCGCCGAAGAAGAGCACGGTCCCGGCGGCCTTCGCCGCCTCGATCGCCTCGCGCTCGAGTGCGGCATCCCGTTCGGCGGTCAGCGTGCGGTAGCCCCGCGCGTAGGTGTACGCGACCCCGCGCCGGTCGAACGCATCGCGCGGCGAGACGACCTCCGGCGGAAGGATCAGCGAGGAGCCCGCGCCCTGGAAACGCATGTTCTCGAACAGCTCGCCGACGACGACGAGCGATCCGGATGCCGCGTCCGCATCGAGCGGCAGCGTGCCGTCGTTCGCGAGCAGCACGGCGCTGTCGGTGGCGATGTCGCGGGCGAGGGCCGCGTGCGCGGCCGGGTCGTGCGGGTGCGCGGGCTGCGCGGCGGTGGACGTCGCGCGCTCGATGAGCCGAAGCATCCGCCGCACCGCCTCGTCGAGCACCTCGGAGTCGAGTCGTCCCTCGCGGGCCGCCGCGATGATCGCCTCCCGGTTGTGGGCGACCTCGCCCGGCATGTCGAGCTCGCACCCGGCCTCGAGGCTCGCGACCCGGTCGTGCATCGCGCCCCAGTCGGTCATCACGACGCCGTCGAAACCCCACTCCTCGCGCAGGATGTCGGTGAGGAGCTCGCGGTGGTCGGAGCAGAACGTGCCGTTCAGGCGGTTGTAGGCGCACATCACCGTCGCCGGCCGCGCCTCGCGGATGATGCGCTCGAACGCTCGCAGGTAGATCTCGCGGAGGGCGCGCTCGTCGACGAGGCTGTCGCCGACGAAGCGATAGTCCTCGTTCGAGTTCGCGGCGAAGTGCTTGACGCTCGTCGCCACGCCCTCCCCCTGCACGCCCTGCACGAACGCGCTGCCGAACACCCCCGAGACCAGCGGGTCCTCGGAGTAGTACTCGAAGTTCCGCCCGCAGAGCGGGTTGCGCATGATGTTCACGCCCGGCGCGAGCAGCACGTCGACCCCGAAGTCACGGCACTCGCGCGCGATCGCGGCGCCCATCCGGCGGGCATGTTCGGGATCCCACGAGTGGGCCACCGTCGCCGACGTGGGGAACGCGGTCGACGGCCGGCTGTCGCCGACGCCGAACGCGCCCCCGTCGTCGCGCACCATCCGGACCCCGTGCGGGCCGTCGGTGAGGACCAGCGACGGGATCCCGAGCCGCGGGATCGCGTTGGTCCGCCACGAGTCGACGCCCTCCAGCAACAGCGCCTTCTCGTCGAGGGTCAGCTCCGCGACGAGCTCGTCGATCGCGACCGGGAGACCGGGGGTGATGTCGGTGGTGCTCATGGGTTCCTTCGCTCGCGGAGAGGACACGGTCGGGTACGGCTCGCGGCTCAGCGCACCGAGCGGATGCGGAGGATGACGAGACCGCCGAGCAGCACGAGCACCGCCGCGACGACGAACAGCAGCGTGTAGTTCTTCGCGTCACCGGTCACACCGACCAGGAGGATCGACGAGGCGATCAGCGGCGCGGCCGACTGCGGGATCGAGGTCGCGAAGCCGGTGATGCCCATGAAGCGGCCGGCATCGGTCGCCTTCTCGGGCAGCACGTCGAGCAGCAGCGCCTGGTCGACGGCCGAGAACATACCGATGCCCGCGGAGACGATGAGCGAGCCCGTGATGAGCAGCGGCAGGCCCGTCGAGAAGGCCATGACGAGCATGCCGGCGGCCATGAGCGCCCCGCCTGTGACGACGAACACCTTGCGACGGCGGAACCGATCGGAGAGGAACCCGCCGCCGAGCGCGCCCGCGGTCACCGCGAGCACGCCGACGCCGCCGAGGGTCGCGATGACGCCGGCGACCTCGGTCACCTCGACGCCGAGCCGGCTGGCGAAGAAGAACGCGGTGAACGTCGTGTTGAGGGTGAGGCCGAAGTAGAACAGGAAGCGGCCGAGCCAGTTCCAGGAGAAGTCGGGGTACTGCTTCGGGTTGTAGACGTACTTGCGGAGGAGCCCGCCGAGCGTCAGGGCGTCCTTCGGCAGCGTGCGGCTGTCGTCCTCGTGGACGAGCACGACGAAGAGGGTCACGAGCACGACGCCGACGGCGCCGGGGATGAGGAAGAGGAGCAGCGCGTTCCCGGTCACGCCGAACGTGAGGATGACGCCGAAGACGGGCGCGACCTGCGTCGCGAAGCCCGTGAGGCCGGCGACCTTGCCGCGCTGCTCCTCGGGCAGCCGGTCTGCGGTGGAGTTCTGCAGGTTGCCGAGGACGGTGCCCCAGCCCCACTGCGCAAGCACCCAGCCCAGGCCGAGCACCAACACGTTCGGGGCGAGTGCCATGACCACCAGCGAGACCACCCCGAGGACCATGCCGCCGATCATGAACGGGCGGCGGCGGCCGAGTCGGGTGCGGGTCCGGTCGCTCCACACGCCCATGAAGGGCGCGGTGAGCATGACGAAGAGCGCACCGGCACCGGTGATGTACCCGAGCACCTCCTCCCGGCCCGGGGCGAGTTCGTTCACGCGGATCGACAGCGAGATGGCGAGCGGGGTGATGAAGGCCATGAAGACGCCGAACTGCGCCAGGACCATGAACCAGATGTAGCGGGCGTTCACCTTGGGGAGGTCGCCGGCGGCGTCGTGGCGCTGCTCGGACCCGACCTGCTCGGCGAGCACCTCTGGGTCGACGGTCGCGGTGGGGATGGGAGCGGCGTTCGGCGTGACGAGGGGCTCGTCGTCGCGGTGCTGCTGCGTGTTCATTCGGACTCCGTTGTCGTGGGTGAGGCTACGGCATCCGCTTCGCTCGCCCCGATGGCCATTTACTAGCGCGTGCTAGCGGACGCCCCGAATGCTACACTGCGTTGCTAGCGCGCGCAAGCGATCATGCGAGGGAGGCACGGATGCCGCAGGCGACCGGAACACGGCGGGTGACGGCGGCCGACATCGCCCGCTCCCTCGGCATCTCGCGCGCGACCGTCGGATTCGTACTCAACGACACCCCGGGCCAGACGATCTCCGAGGCCACGCGAAATCGCGTGCTGGACGAGGCGAAACGCCTCGGCTACCGTCCGCACACCGCGGCACGCGCACTGGCGAGCGGCCGCACCCGCATCGTGCTCCTCGTACTGCCCGACTGGCCCCTCGACTTCAACCTGCGCCGCAACATCGAGGAGGCCTCGCTCGCCCTCGACGAAGCCGGCTATGCGCTCATCACCTACACACCCCACCCGACCGGGCAGGCCCGCCCGCTGTGGGAGTCGCTGCAGCCCGACGTGGTGATGGCGATGGCGCCGTGGGCGCCCGGCCAGGTCGAGTCCATCCGCGCCTCGGGCGTCACCCGGATCATCCCCGACCCCGACGCGCCGATCGAGGCCGAGTGGCGCGAGGAGGGCCCGACGCTCCAGGTCCAGCACCTCGCGGCACTCGGGCACCGGCGCATCGCCTTCGCGGGTTCCGCCGACCCGCGGATCGCCGATCTGGTCGCACTCCGTCGCCGACTCACCACCGAGGCCGCGGCGACCCTCGGCGTCGAGCTGGCAGGCACCGCCGACATCGAACTGACGGATGCCTCGGCGCAGGTCATGCTCACAGAGTGGCGGAGCGATGGCATCACCGCGATCGTCGCCTACAACGACGACGTCGCCGCCGCCCTCGTGGGCGCGGCGCACCGCACCGGAATCGCAGTGCCGGGCGACCTCTCGGTGATCGGCCACGACGACACCCCGCTCGCGTCCGTGCTCGAACCGCGCCTCTCGACGATCCGGGTCGACACCGTCGGTCTCGGGCGGTTCCTCGCGCAGCTCGCGCTCAGCGCCGTCGAAGGGCGCCCGGAGCCGACGGTCGGGCCCGACCTTCGGGTCGCGCTCGTGGAACGGGCCTCGACAGGGCCGCGCTGACTCCACCGCCCGGGCACCCAGATCGCGGCAGGAGTGTGTGATGACCACTTGCGGATGGATAGAGAATGGTCCGGTCAGAAATTGCTTCTGACCGGCCCTTGCTTGGTTGCGGAGGCAGGATGTGAACCCACAACCTCTGGGAGCTTCCCGAGGGCTGCTCGGGGGCTCCGAATCTTCGGGGAAATCCGCGGAATCGCTTGGAACATCAAGGAAACCGGGGGGCTTCCGGGCCTCAGGGTATGGGACTAGATCGGGACGTTCCGCGAGCGTTTGTGATGGGTAAGTGATGGCCGATCGCGAGGCCGAGGGGTCGTGCCACACATGCTCACCGTTACGAGGCGGAGCGCGATTCGCGCCGGTGACGCGCCGGTGTCCCTACCGGCGGCAATCATCGAGCGCGGGGCTCCGGGCGGTGTCGCGCCCGGAGCCCCGCGTTCGGTGTTGCGGAGACCGACTCCTTAGAAGTCGAAGTCTCCGATGTTGTCGGCGTCGAATACGTAGGGGTCGCCGAGGAGGACGGTGCCGTCGGCGCCGACCTCGTACGAGCCGAGCTTGCCTGCCTCGAACGCGTCGCCCTCTTCACCGGTGATCTCGCCGGTGATGAGCGCCTGCGCTGCGTAGGCGGCGAGGTAGCCCAGGTCGGCCGGGTTCCACAGCGCAAACGCGGTGACCGTGCCGTCCTCGACGTACTCGCGCATCTGGTTCGGGGTGCCGAGGCCGGTCAGCGCGACCTGGCCCTGGTACTCCGAGGTCGAGAGGTAGCGGGCCGCGGCGGCGATGCCGACCGTGGTGGGCGAGATGATGCCCTTCAGCTCCGGGTAGGTCTGCAGCAGGGCCGCGGTCTTGTCGAACGAGGTCTGGTCGTCGTCGTCGCCGTAGACGACCTCGACGAGCTCGATGTCGGGGTGGCTGGCGGCCAACTCCTCCTCCATCATCTCGATCCACGCGTTCTGGTTCGTCGCGTTCGCCGACGCCGACAGGATCGCGATCTGGCCGGCATCCCCGATCTGCTCCGCGATCAGATCGACCTGGACCTTCGCGATGCCCTCCGCGGTGGCCTGGTTGATGAACAGGTCGCGGCACTCCGGGTTGGTGTCGGAGTCGAACGTGACGATCTTGACGCCGGCGCTGGATGCCTCGTCGAGCGCGTCGCAGATCGCCTCCGGGTCGTTGGCCGAGACGACCAGGGCGCCCACGCCCTGCTGCGCCGCGGTCTGGATGAAGCTGACCTGCGAGGTCGGGGACGCCTCCGAGGGGCCGACCTCGGCGAACTCGCCGCCGAACTCCTCGACCGCCTCCTGCCCGCCCGAGGACGAGGTGTCGAAGTAGGGGTTGCCCAGGTTCTTCGGCAGGAACGTGACCGACAGGTTCGCGTCATCCCCACCGCCGCCGCCGTCCCCTCCGTCCGAGGCGCAGCCCGTCAGGGCCAGGACCGTCGCGGCCGCCGCCGCCGTGATCGCCACGCCGAGACGACGTGAGCGCTGCTTGGTGAACATCGTTGTTTCCTTCCTTGGTGCCGGTGACCGACTGTGTGCGATTCCAGGTGGATCGCGATCAGGACGACGTCGCCGCCAGTTCGCGTTCCTTCTTCTTCCCGATCGCCGAGATCCGCCGACGGCGGAGCCAGGCGAGGAGGCTTGCGGACACCACCGACAGCACGAGCAGCACGCCCGTGATGACGTTGATGATGTCGCTGGTGACCCCGGCGAGCCGGAGTGCGCTGCCGAGCGTGCCGATGAGGAGCACGCCGGCGATGACGCCGTGCAGGGCGCCGCGGCCGCCGAAGATCGACACGCCGCCGAGGAGGACCGCCGCGATGACCTGCAGCTCCATGCCCGTCGCGTTGTCGCCGCGAGCGTTGTTGTAGAGCAGCGTGAAGTAGACGCCGGCGAAGCCGGAGACCGCGCCGCTCATCACGAAGAGCAGGAACTTGGTGCGGCCGACGTCGACGCCCGAGAACGCCGCGGCCTCTTTGTTCAGGCCGATCGCGTAGAGCGAGCGCCCGAACGGCGTGAAGTGCAGCAGGATCGCGAACCCGATCGCCAGCACGACGAACGGGATCATGATGCCCGGGATCGGCGTGCCGGGGATGTTGTCACGGGCGAGGTCGGACCAGAACTCGGGGAACTCGGTCACGGCGGTCGTGCCGAGCAGGCCCACGGCGATGCCGCGGAACAGCGCGAGCGTGCCGATGGTGACGGCGAGCGAGGGCAGGCCGACGACGGTGACGAGGAACCCGTTGATCACGCCGGCGACCGTGCCGACGAGGATCGCCGCGATGGCGGCGACGGGGAACGGCAGGCCGGCCTGCGTCAGGATGCCGGTCATCACGCTCGAGAGGCCCACGATCGAGGCGACCGACAGGTCGATCTCCTCGGTGATGATGATGAGCGTCATGGGCAGCGCGATGAGCAGGATCGGCGCGATGTCGCGCAGCAGGTAGGTGACGGTGAGCGGGCTGTCGAAGTTCGGCACGACCGCGAGCGCGACCGCGATGACGATGATCAGCAGGCCGATCACCGCGGATTCGCGGGTGAGCAGCACACGTCGCCAGAGCGGGTTCGAGTACGTCTGGTATGTGCGGGCGGTGCGGGTCTCCGGCGTCGGCGCCGACGCGGGGGCGGTGGCGGTCATCGGCCTTCCTCCCTGATCTCGAGCAGCTTGCGGGATTGTCGGAGCGCGAGCACCCGGTCGAGCACGATCGCGCCGATGATGAGCGCGCCGACGACGGCGCGCTGCCAGAAGTCCTGGATGCCGAGGATCGGCAGTGCCCGGTTGATGGTGAGCAGCAGGTACGCGCCGATGGCGGCGCCCCAGACGCTGCCGACACCGCCGGAGATCGCGACGCCGCCGATGACGGCCGCGCCGATCGCCTGCAGCTCCCACCCGGTGCCGGCCTGCGAGCTGACCGTGCCGTACCGGGCGGCGTAGAGCACCCCCGCGAGTCCGGAGAGCGCGCCGCTCAGCAGGAACGCGGTGAGGATGCGGCGCGTCACGCGGAGTCCGTACAGGTGCGCGGCATCCGGGTCGGAACCGATCGCGTAGAACTCGCGGCCGCTGCGGAGGTTGCGGAGCACCCACGCGGCGATCACGAGCACCACGACGGCGATGATCGTGAGGATCGGGATATACAGGATCTGCCCGGTACCGAGCCCGCGGAACGCGGCGGGCAGGTCGGACGCGTTGATCCGGTCGCTGCCCGTCCAGGCGACGTTGATGCCGCGGTAGACGTAGAGCGTGCCGAGCGTGATCACGAGCGCGGGCACCTTCGCGAACGCGACGAGCGCGCCGTTGATCAGGCCGAGCACAGCGCCGAGGGCGATGCCCGCGATGAAGACCGCGATGATCGGGATGCCCGGGATGTCGATGAACAGCCGCCCGGTGAGGTACGCCGTGAGGCCGAGCACGGAGCCGACCGAGAGGTCGACGTTGCGCGTGATGATCACGACCGCCTGGCCGACGGCGACGAGCAGCAGCAGCGACGGCGTCAGCAGCAGGTCGCGGAACCCGTCGCTGGAGAAGAGGAAGTTCGGGTTGACGATCGTCGCGACGACGATCACCGCCAGCAGTGCGATGACGATGCCGGTCTCGCGCGCCTTGAACAGGTGCGCGACGACGCGCGTGGCCGGCGACGACGCGGGCTGGGCCGGCTTGGCGGGCGGGGCTGCGGTGGCGCTCACTTCGCCTCCTCCTTGTCGGCGGTCGCCGCGAACATCACAGCTTCGGGGGTCGCTTCGGAGCGGGGGAACTCGCCGGTCAGCCAGCCCTCGCGCATCACGAGCACGCGGTCGGCCATGCCCAGCACCTCGGGCAGCTCGGAGCTGATCATGAGGATCGCCATGCCCTGCTGCGCGAGCTCGGAGAGCAGGCGGTGCACCTCGGACTTCGTGCCGACGTCGATGCCGCGGGTCGGCTCGTCGACGATGAGCACCTTGGGCTCGGTCGCGAGCCACTTGCCGAGCACGACCTTCTGCTGGTTGCCGCCCGAGAGCGTGCCGGTCTCGGCGTCGAGCGCCGCGGTCTTCACCTCGAGCCGGCTCGCCCACACCGCGGCCGCCGTGTTCTCGGTGCGGTTGGTGATGAGGCCCGCCGTCGCGAGCGAGTTCCGGATGGCGAGGGTGACGTTGCGCGAGACGCTCTCGTCGAGCACGAGCCCCTGCTTGCGGCGGTCCTCCGGCACGAGCGCGAGACCGCGCGCCATGGCGACGCGCGGGTTGCCCTTCGGGAGCGCTGCACCGTCGAGCGTGACACGGCCCGACTCGTAGGAGTCGACGCCGAAGATCGCCCGCACGACCTCGCTGCGGCCGGCACCGACCAGGCCCGCGAGGCCTACGATCTCGCCCGAGCGCACCGAGAAGCTCACGTCGTGGAACACGCCCGTGCGGGTCAGGCCCTCGACGACCAGGACCTCGTCGCCGATCTCGGCAGGGAGTTTCGGGAAGAGCTCGGCGACATCCCGGCCCACCATCTGGCGGACCAGTTCGTCGACGCTCGTCTCTGCGATCGCCTCGGTCGCGATGTAGCTGCCGTCGCGCATGACCGTGACGGTGTCGCACAGCGCGAACACCTCGTCGAAGCGGTGCGAGATGAACATCAGTGCGCGACCCTCGTCGCGGAGACTCCGCGCGACGGCGAAGAGGCGCTCGACCTCCACCCCCGAGAGGGCTGCGGTCGGCTCGTCCATGATCAGCACCCGGGCGTCGAGCGAGATGGCCTTCGCGATCTCGATGATCTGCTGGTCGGCGATCGAGAGGCCCTCGGTGACGCGGTCGGGATCGATCGAGACGCCGAGTCGCGCGAAGATCTCCTGCGCCTCGGCGCGCATCGCCTTGCGGTCGATACGGCCGAACCGGTTGGTCGGCTGGCGGCCCATGAAGATGTTCTCGGTCACGGACAGGTCGGGGAAGAGCGTCGGCTCCTGGTAGATCACGGCGATGCCGGCCGCCTTCGACTGGGCGGTCGAGTGGAAGTCGACCTCCTCGCCGCGGAGCCGGAACGTGCCCGCGTCGCGCCGGTACAGGCCCGCGATGATCTTGACGAGCGTGGACTTGCCGGCGCCGTTCTCTCCGATCAGCGCATGGATCGATCCCTGCTCCAGGGTGACGGTGCCGGACCGGAGGGCGACGACGGCGCCGAACGACTTCACGACCTTCGACAGCTCGAGCGCCGGGGGCGCGGATGTCGTGGGGGGCTGGGCCACGGTCACGTCCTCCTCCTTGAGGTGAAAACATTATGAATCGATTCAGGCTCGATTCAGGCATACTCTATGGAGGACATCCGCCGCGGTCAAGTCGGCTCGGACGGATGACCTCACGATTCGATTGCGAAGGAACAGGATGGCCGCGGTCAGCATTCGCGACGTCGCTCAGCACGCGGGCGTGTCGGTGGGCACGGTCTCCAACGTCCTCAACCGGCCGGGCGAGGTGTCCGTCGAATCGGTCCGGCGCGTGCAGGAGGCGATCGAGGCGCTCGGCTACGTGCGCAACGACGCCGCCCGGAAGCTGCGTGCGGGCGTCAGCACGACCGTCGGCTTCGTCGTGCTCGACGGGCAGAACCCGTTCTTCGGCGACGTCGTGCGCGGGGCGGAGGACGAGGCGTCCGGCCAGGGCATCGCCATCCTGTACGGCAACACCGACGAGGATCCGAAGCGCGAGCGCATGTACCTCGACCTCTTCGAGGAGCAGCAGG
Organism: Agromyces molybdatiresistens; assembly: GCF_052748445.2. NCBI lineage: Bacteria > Bacillati > Actinomycetota > Actinomycetes > Micrococcales > Microbacteriaceae > Agromyces > Agromyces molybdatiresistens. The sequence goes on from NZ_CM188258.1 coordinate 2,536,372, forward strand.
TCCGCGGCGTGCTCATCTCCCCCTACGGCGACATCGATCCCCGGCTCGAGCGTCTCCGCGGGCGCGGCATCCCCGCCGTGCTCGTCGATCGGTTCAGCGGCGACGGGCGGTTCAGCTCCGTCTCGGTCGACAGCGTCAACGGCGGGCGGATGGCCGTCGAGCACCTCATCGCAACGGGTCGGCGCCGCATCGCCTTCGTGGGCGGCCCGTTCGACATCCGGCAGGTCACCGACCGGCTCGCGGGCGCTCGCGCCGCGGCAGAGAACGCCGTCGAGCCGGTCGACCTCGAGGTCGTCGCGACCGATGCGCTCACCGTCGCCGACGGCGCCGCGGCGGGGGCGCGCATCATCGCCCGTCCTCGCGCGGACTGGCCCGACGCGATCTTCGCCGCGAACGATCTCCTGGCCCTCGGGTTGCTGCAGGCGCTCATCGTCGAGGGCGGCCGAATGCTCGTGCCCGACGAGATCGCACTCATCGGATTCGACGACAACGCCTTCGCGGCGGCGGCCGCCGTGCCGTTGTCGTCCATGCGTCAGCCCAGTCGTACGATCGGCCGCACCGCGCTGCGGATCCTTCTCGAGGAGACCGCCGACCCCGAGCTCATCCCCCGCCAGACGGTCTTCCAGCCCGAACTGATCGTGCGCGCGAGCACGCGACCGAAGGCCTGACCATGGCGACCGGACGCGGCACGACGAGGGCTCAGGACGAACGGTCCGCGATCTCCGTCTCCCGCTCGAAGGCATCTCCGCGGGCATGCACCCGGAACACGACGACCGCGACCGCGATGCCCAGAGCTTGGCACGCGGTGAGGATCCAGTAGAACGCGGCGATGTCGGCCTCGAGGAGAATCGGCGTGATCGCGGCGAACGCCGCGGCGGTGAACCGCGCCCCCGCGATGACCGCCCCCTGCGCCGACGATCGCAGCAGGGCCGGGAATGATTCCTGGGTCCAGATCTTCATGATGCCCTCGAAGGCGAAGGCGATCCCGACGCCACCGAGGACCGCGGAGATCGCGTACGTCGACGCGCTCACCCCGAAGACCGCCAGAGTGAGCGGAGCAAGCACGCCCACGCATCCGCCGATCACGAAGACGCGGAACCGCCGCGGGCCGTCCACGACGCGCATGAACACGAGCAGGCCCGCCAACACGATCGGAACGCCGGCGAGGACGATCAGGCTGGCCTGCGAGACGCTCGCGCCGCCGTACGTCGAGAGGACGTAGACCCCGAACTGGCCGTTGGTATTCGCGACGACATTGGTCAACGCGTAGAAGCCGATGAGCGCGGCGAATGGGCGCGCGTACGGCGGGCGGACCAGTTCGACGAGACGCGAGCGCGTCGCCCTGACCGTGGGGACCCCCTCGTCCAGCTCATGCCGCGCCGCGGTCCAGCGTTTCGACTCACCGATCGTCAGTCGCCCGATCAGCACGACGACGGCGGCGATCGCGACGTGGCCGAAGATGATCCGGACCCCCGCAGCGCCGAGCTCGCCGACCGCGCCGGCGATCAGGAAGTTGACCACGATGCCCGCCACCCAGAGCAGGTTCGATACGAGGAGCATGCGGCCCCGTACCCGATCAGGTGCGGCTTCGGCCACCGCGGCGAAGGAGACCGGGAGGTCGGCACCGATCGCCGTTCCGAGAAGCAGCGCCGCGACGGCGAGGACGGGGGGTTGCGGTGGCACCATCAGCACCAGAGCGGATGCCGCGATGATCACCATCGTCGCGACGAACACCGGTCGTCGCCCCACCCGGTCGCCGAGCCGGCCGCCGATCAGTGCGCCCGCGGCAATCCCGAACGCCAGTCCGCCGGCGGCGAGACCGACCTGCCCCGCATCCAATCCGAGCAGCGGGCGGAGGATCGCCAGCGAGACACCGAAGCCGGTGATGGCGGCTGCATCGACATAGGACGCCATGCCGACCGCCACTGCCACGTAGACGGGGGACCGTCGGGTCATCGAGAACTCCGTCGGGGTTTGGACGTCGCCAGTATCGCACGCGTCCGTCATGGGGTGCGGGGCCGGGCTCGGGTACGTTGGGGCAGTGAGCGAGGGAAGGCGCGGGCCCTACCGACCGGGGTTGCAGCGGCGCGAGCGGATCATCGACGCCGCCGCGGCGCGCTTCGCCGTGGCCGGCTTCTCCCGGACGTCGCTGGCCGACATCGCACGAGACGCCGGCGTGACCGCTCCGGCCATCAAGCACTACTTCGCTTCGAAGGACGAACTGCTGATCGCTCTGGCCGAGCGACGATTCGAGAGCGCCCGCCGCACGGCGCAGGAATCACCCACCGACGAAGACGGCACCGGCACCCTGAGGCTCATGCTGCAACAGACGCAGATCCGCGCGGCCCAGCCCGAGCTCATCGAGGTGTTCGTACAGGTCGCCGGCCTCGCCGCCGACCCGTCGAGCCCGGCCCACGAACTGTACTCGGCGCGGTACGAGCGAGTCGTCGCCGACCTCGTCACGCGGTTCCATCTGTCGGTCGAGCGCGGACTGCTCCGGGCCGATGTCGACTATCGAGCGATCGCCCGCGACCTCATCGCAGTATCCGACGGGCTGCAACTGCAGTGGGTCCTGCGCCGTGGCGATCTCGACATGGTCGGGGTGATGCAAGCGCACCTCGAGCGGATCGCGCCTGGGATCCTTCCGTCGGGCGAACACGTCGACCTCACACCGCCGAACTCGCCCCAGCCTCCCGCGGTCGAAATTCTTTGATCGTAAATTTTCATTGACGAGCCTGGGGCTCGACTCATAGACTCGACGTCGATCGATGAATCGATTCAGGTCCGTTCACCGTACCGACGCCGCTGCGGATGCTTCGGCGTCGGCGCGCGCCCGCTCGGGCGGCCCGCACCATCCCGCACTCGCGTTCCACTTGGAGGAACTGTGTCTCGACGACGCGACCCAGCACGCATCACATCCGCCCGGCCACTGGCCGCATCCTCACTCCGGCGACTTTCCGCACCGGCCGGCCGAGCGCTCGGATCGCTCGCCGCCGCCTCGCTCACCGCAGGCCTGCTCATCAGCGCCCCGTCCATCGCCGGCGCGACCACCGCGGACGCCGCCGGGAAGGACTGGAGCTTCAACCCGGTGACCGCGCTCACGGCGGAGACCTTCGCCGCACCTCCCTCGAACGACCTCCCGTGGGTCCGCGTCAACATGCCCGCGACGGCCGACCCCGCCCTCCTGCAGCAACTGCTCGAGGATGCGAAGAAGGCGAACATCGGGGGCGTCGAGCTCGGCCAGGGCGCCTACCCGAACGACGAGCAGCTCGTCGCCATCCTCGAGAAGGCGAACGAACTGGGCCTCAAGGTCAGCCTCAGCCACGGCCCGACCCAGAACCCGACGGGCTACTCGATCGACGACGACCACGCGCGCAAGACGCTGATCATCAGCCGCGCGGCGGTCGCCGCAGGCGCGACCTACACCGGCGCGCTGCCCGCGCCCGCGGCATCCCCCAACCGGACGACCGTCGTCGCTGTGGTCGCATACCGGTGCACGGATGCCTGCGGCCCCTCGGGCCAGGTCGAACTCGACCCGGACTCGGCGATCGACCTGACGAACGAGCTCACGGGCACGAACGCCGACGGCGTCGAGGGCGGAACGACCATCGGGACTCTCGAGTGGACCGCACCAGACGACGGCGACTGGCAGCTCGTCACGTTCTGGACGAGGGGCGTGTTCAACCAGCCCGACCCGTTCTCGGCCGAGGGACACGAGCAGCTCATCGCGAGCATGGAGGCCGCCTGGACGCCCGAGATCGTCGACCTGATGAAGGAGAACGGCGGCGACCTCTTCTACGACTCGCACTCGAGCGACCGCGGTTCGCCTGACGAGCTGTGGACGAACGACATGGCCGCGGAGTTCGAGGAGCGCGCCGGCTACGACCTGATCCCGAACCTGGCAGGTCTCTTCCCGGCCGTGTTCAGCTTCGACGACGGCACGGCGCCGCGGGTCTTCAACGACCTCGTCGAGGTCCGCACCGACCTCTGGCTCGAGAACCACATCCGCCCGCTGCAGGATTGGATCCGGGAGTACGGTTGGGTCCTCCGCGTTCAGCCCCAGGGCGAGCGCAACGCGACCGTGCCGATCTACGACCAGGCCGCAGTCGCTGCCGAGCTCGACCGAGCCGAGCACGAATCGCTCTTCACGGTCGACGAGGTCGACAGCTACCTGACGATCGCCTCGGCGAACCACCTCACGGGCAACACCTGGTACTCCACCGAGTGCTGCGCCGTGTCCCAGGGGGCGAACTCCGAGAGCCTCGGAGATGTCCAGGTCCGCATGAACAAGAGCTTCGCGGGCGGCATCACGAAGAACGTGTACCACGTCTTCCCGTACGCCGAGAGCTCGACCAGCCGCTGGCCGGGATACCACAACTTCGGTGTGGCCGGCTTCTCGAACGCGTGGGGCGAGCGTCAGCCGAACTGGTTCGCCGACGGCGCGGAGGTGAACCTCGACATGGCGCGCAACCAGCAGGTGCTCACCCAGGGCGACGCCAAGGTGGATGTCGCGGTGTTCCTGCAGAACTACCTCTACAACCAGCCCTCGACGGTCCCGAACGGGTTCAGGATGTGGCGCGACCCGGGCCTGGAGCGCGCCGGCTACACGCGCGACTACCTCAGCCCGCGACTGATGGACCTGCCGAACGTCGAGGTGACCGACGGACGCCTCGCCACGGACGGACCATCGTACGGTGCGCTCATCATAGACAGCACGCTCGAGCCGGCGACGTTCCCGGAGAAGACCTCGATGCCGCTCGACGCCGCCGAGCGCATCCTCGGCTTCGCACAGGACGGCCTGCCCGTGATCGTGGTCGGCACCCCGCCGAACAAGACCACCGGCAACACGCCGGAGGACGACGCGGCACTGCAGGACGTGATCGCCGAACTGCTCGCGCTCCCGAACGTGCACGAGGTCGAGGACGAGGCCGCCGTGCCCGGAAAGCTCGCCGAGATCGGCGTCCAGCCGGCCGTCGACCCCAGCGAGGAGAGCGGGCTGCTCAGCGTCCGCCGAGTGGACGAGGCGACCGGCACCGACTACTTCTTCCTGTACAACCAAGGGATGGTCGGTGCTCCGTCGGGCAGCCCGGCGGGCTACCTGTACAACTTCGAGCCCGGCTGGGCCTGCGTCACCCCCGGTGTCACGACCGCGTGCGTGGACCAGGGCGAGCCCGTCTCGATGGAGGTGGCGCTCGAGGGTGACGGGTACCCGTTCCTGATGGATGCATCGAGTGGCGAGATCACGCCGATCGCCCAGTACCGCGTCGAGGGCGACCACGTCATCGTCCCGCTCGCGCTCGGCATCGACGAGGACACGATCATCGCCCTCGCCGACGATCCCGCTCGATTCGGTGCAACGGCGCCGCAGGTGCATGTCACCTCGACCGAGGCGAACGGCGGCGCAGTCGTGAACTCCGACGGCCGGGTGGTCGTGCGCGCCGATGAGCAGGGGAAGTACTCCACGACCCTCAGCGACGGCCGCACGGTCAGCACGCCGATCGGCAAGGTGGCCCCTTCGGTCGACCTCTCCACGGCGACGTGGCAGCTCGAGGTCGAGGACTGGAATCCGGTGAACGACTACGCGACGACGTTCGGCCCCGCGGCCACCGAGACCGACAAGTCGGTCGTCTCCGTCGAACTCGACGAGTTGACGCCGTGGCGCGAGATCCCCGGCCTGGAGAATGCTTCCGGCATCGGGACCTACTCGACCACGTTCGACCTGCCGAAGTGGGGCAAGACGGATGGCGCCGCCCTCGACCTCGGACGCGTGTTCGACACGTACGCGCTGACGGTCAACGGCGAATCGGTGCCCGTCGATCAGCTCGACACGCGAGTCGACGTGAGCGAGTACCTCGTGAAGGGCGAGAACACGATCGAGGTGCGCGTGGCCTCGACGCTGATCAACCGCCTGCGCAGCCTCGACAGCGCGGCTGCCGCACGCACCGCCTACAACTACGGACTCCTCGGACCGGTGACGCTCGACACGTTCGCCGAGAAGGAGATCCCGGTGCCCCAGGCGGGAGGCCAGAACTGACACGAGCGGCGTAGTCTCCGCACGAATCGAGGCGGGGAGTCCGAACGGGCTCCCCGCCTCAGCGGTTCACAGCGGTCAAGCCATGTCGCCGAGGAAGAGCCAGTGCGTCACCGCGAAAGGCATAGACGGTTGGGATGACTCCACACATGACGAGGTCCCGGTCAGAAGGAATATCAAAGGAGCCCGGTGGCTTCCGACCTTCAGGCTATTGGACCGGGTGGGAATGTTTCCCGATCGTTTCCGGTGGGTACGTGATGGCCGGTCGGGACGACGATCACGGTCTCGCGTCTGGACGCATCCACTCCACGGTCCTTGCGACCGCATCGGCGAGAGGGACGTCGAGCGGCACGACGATACCGCACTCGTCGTCGGCGAGGGGTTCCAGGGTGGCGAGTTGGGAGGCGAGCATCGAGGGCGGCATGAAGTGACCGGTCCGGCGGCCGATACGATCGGCGAGTTCGGCCTCGCTGCCGTGCACGTGCACGAAGGCGAGATCGCTTCCGCCGTCGCGGCGGAGGACGTCACGGTAGGCACGGCGCAGTGCCGAGCAGGAGACGACCACCCGACGTCCCGCCGCATGCTCCGCACGGATCCGAGCCGCGACGCGGCCGAGCCACGGCCATCGGTCGGCATCGGTCAGGGGGATGCCGGCCGCCATCTGCTCCTTCGCCCGAGTCGAGTGCAGGTCGTCGGCCTCGACGAACGCCGCGCCGAGACGCTCGGCGACGGCCGCGGCGAGGCTCGACTTCCCGGCCCCCGCCACGCCCATCACGACGACCGCGGCATCCGGCTCGACCGTGTCGGCGACGATGGATCCCTCGCGCGACCCTCCCGCCTCGACCACGCCGCTCACCAGTCGTGCACCGTGCCGTCGAGGAGACGGTTGTAGGGCAGGTAGGCCTGCTCATACGGGTACTTCCCTGCCTCGTCGACGTTCAACTCGACGCCCAGGCCCGGCTGGTCACCCGGGTGCAGGTAGCCGTCGGTCCAGGTGAAGGACTGCTCGAACACCCGGTCGGTCCTGGCGCCGTGCTTCATGTACTCCTGGATCCCGAAGTTGTGGATCGACAGGCCGAGGTGCATCGCGGCGGCCATGCCGACCGGGCTGATGTCGGTCGGGCCGTGCATGCCGGATTTGATCTGGTACATGGCCGCGTAGTCGAGTGTCTTCTTCAGCGGGCTGATGCCGCCCATGTGGGTGACTGCGCCGCGGACGTAGTCGATGAGCTGGTCGCGGATGATGTCCTTGAAGTCCCACACCGTGTTGAAGATCTCGCCGATCGCGAGCGGAGTCGTGGTGTGCTGGCGCACCAGGCGCAGCGCCTCCTGGTTCTCCGCGGGGGTGCAGTCCTCGAGCCAGAACAGGTCGTACGGTTCGAGGTCCTTGCCGAGCCTGGCGGCCTGGATCGGCGTCATCCGGTGGTGGCCGTCGTGCAGCAGGGGGATGTCGGGACCGAACTCGTTTCGGACCGCCTCGAACACGCCGGGCAGGTGGTTCAGGTAGGCCCGGGTGTCCCAGTCCTCCTCGACCGGCTTCGCACCGCGGCGGGCGGGCTCGTGGTCGTAGCGGACGGTGGCGTCGCCGACATCCGCCCCCTGCGCGGCGATGCCGTAGATCGCCTTCAGGGTCGGCACGCCGGTCTGCACGCGAATCGCCTTGTAGCCCTGCTCCTGGTGCGCTCGGATCGAGTCGAACAGCTCCGGCAGTTCCTTGCCCGACGCGTGCCCGTACGCCATCAGCCCGTTGCGGCTCGCGCCGCCGAGCAGCTGGTACACCGGCATCCCGGCGGCCTTGCCCTTGATGTCCCAGAGCGCCATGTCGACCGAGGCGATCGAGGCCATGGTGACCGGGCCGCGACGCCAGTACGCCGACCGGTAGAGGAACTGCCACGTGTCCTCGATCCGCGACGCGTCGGCGCCGATCAGCAGCGGCACGACGTGTTCGGTCAGGTACGCGACGACCGCGAGCTCGCGCCCGTTCAGGGTCGCGTCGCCGAGGCCGGTGAGGCCGTCGTCGGTCGTCAGCTTCAGGGTGACGAAGTTGCGATCGGGGCTGGTGACGATGACCTCGGCCTTGTCGATGATCATGGGCGTTGGATTCCTTCGGTCGGTGCGGTCGTGGTTCAGGCGAGGGATGTCTCGAGGCGCGCGAGGGCGGTCGTGACGCGGGCGACGAAGCCGACGTCGGCGGTCAGCGCCGGCTCGAGCGCGTTCAGGAGCCCGGTCGTAGTCTCGGCTCCGATCCGGTCGGCGCCGTGGGATCGGATGCCCTCCGGCTTGGGCACGACTCCGGCGCCGACACCGATCATCCACGCGGTGATCGCCGCCGCACATCCACCCGCGCTCCGACCTGCGGCGAGTTCGGCGAGCGCGACGGGGACGATCCGGAGCCGCATCTTGGTTGTGGAGTCGAGTGCGATCTGGGAGAGCCGGTGCTCGATCCGCGGGTTGCGGAATCGCTCGAGCAGCGCGGCTCGGTACTCGGCCAGATCGAACGCGGGAAGCTGTCGGGCGTCGTCGTCCCAGAGCGCCTCGACGACCTCGCGGCAGACGGGGTCCTCGATGGCGGTGCTCACGACTGCGTGGCCGCGCACCTGACCGAATGCGGCGAGCAGGGTGTGCGCGCCGTTGAGCATCCACAGCTTGCGGTTCTCCCACGGTTCGAGGTCGTCGACGAAGCGGGCCCCGGCCGATTCCCAGTCGGGTCGGCCCGCGGGGAAGTCGCCGGAGAGCACCCAGTCGGAGAACGGTTCGGTCACGACGGGCGCCGCGTCGAGCCATCCGGTCTCGTGCGCGACGACCGCGGACTCGGCTTCCGAGTCGATGGCCGGGGTGATGCGGTCGACCGAGGTCGACACGACCGAGACCGAGTGCTCGAGCCATCCGGCGAGCTCCGGCGACACCCGCTCGGCGAGATCGGCCAACGCGCGCTCGAGGATTCCGCCGTTGTCGGGCAGATTGTCGCACGACACCAGGGCGATCGGGCCGGCCTCGGCCCGGCGGCGTGCATCGAGCGCGAGCAGGATGCGGCCGAGCGCGGTCGCCGGGCGGGCATCATCCGCTCGGCCCGCCAGGTCACCGCTGCCCGACGCCACGCCACCGCCGATCACGGTGCGCAACAGAGTGAGGTCGGATGCCACGGCCGGGTCGTCGAAGTCCGGAGTGCGGTCTGCGGCGAGCCGATATCCCGCTTCGGTGATCGTGAGGGTCAGGATCGCGACGTCCGGGTCGGCGACCGCCTCCACGAAGGCGGTCACGGCGTCGCCCGCCTCGACTCGGACGATGCTCGGCACGATCTCGAATCGGTCGCCGGCGGCGCCTCGCTCGACGAGCGTGTACAGCCCGTCCTGCGGCGTCAGCCGGTCGACGAGGTCGCGGCTGCGTCCGGTGAACGCGACGATGCCCCACTGGTCGGCATCAGATGCGCGGGCGGTGTACCAAGCCTGGTGTGCACGCTGGAAGGAGCCGAGGCCGAGGTGCACGATGCGCGCAGGCGGGGTCGTCACGCCCGTGCCCTCGCGGGACAGGCGAGGCAGGGCGGTCGCGGTTGACTGCGTCACAGCTTGAACACCTTCCTCGGGATGGCGTCGACGAGGTCGTCGATGATGCGCTCCGCGGCGTCGACGCGAATCCGACCCTCGACGATCAGACGGGCCAGGAATCCGGCCTCGACACGGCGAGCGGTGTCATGCCGTGCCGGGATCGACAGGAACGCACGCGTGTCGTCGATGAACCCGCTCGAGCGGGAGAAGCCCGCGGTCTCGGTGATCGCGGCACGGTGGCGTGCGATCGCATCGGGCGCGTCGAGGAACCACCACGGCGCGCCGATGAACACGCTCGGGTAGAACCCGGCGAGCGGAGCGAGCTCGCGCGAGTACGTCGTCTCGTCGACCGCGAACAGCACGAGGTGGAAGTCACGCTCGAGTCCGTAGCGCTCCAGCAGCGGTCGGATGCCTCGGGTGAACTCGGTCGCGACCGGGATGTCGTGCCCGGTGTCCGGACCGAACCCGGCGAACGTCGCCGACGAGTGGTTGCGGTGCACGCCCGGGTGAATCGTCATCACGAGGCCGTCGTCGACGCTCATTCGCGCCATCTGCACGAGCATGTGCGCCCGGAACGCCCGGCGCCCGGCGTCGTTCGCCGTTCCCGCGACGACCGCTTGGAACAGGCGTTCGCCCTCACCCGGGTCGAGATCGAGGGTCAGCATCTCCTCGACGCCGTGGTCGGCCGAGACTGCACCGTGACGGATGAAGTGCGCCCGCCGGTCCTCGAGTGCGCCGAGGTAGCCCGCGAAGTCGCCCGCGCGGCCGGTCGCGCCGAGCAGCCGCTCGACGTTGTCGGCGAAGCCGGCGGCATCCGGGTCCAGATACCGGTCGGGTCGGAAGGTCGGCAGCACCCGACCCGGTAGATCGGATGCCGCAAGCGCCGCATGCGCCGACAGGTCGTCGAGCGGGTCGTCGGTCGTGGCGAGGACCTCGATGCCGAACCGGGCGAACAGTGCGCGCGGCCGGAATTCGGGCCGTGCGAGCGCGGCCGAGATCTCGTCGAAGATGCGGTCGGCGGTGTCGGGCCCGAGCGGGGCCGTGATGCCGAAGACGCCGTCGAGCTCCTCCTCGATCCAGTACCCGGAGGCGGTGCCTGCGAACACGTGCCAGTGCGCGGCGAGCGTGCGCCACACGGTGCGCCCGTCGCGACCGGCGGCGGGGTCGACGATGAGGTCGCCGAGGTCGACGCCCGACGCATGCAGCAGCCGTGTCACGTAGTGGTCGCCCGTCAGGAGCAGCGCCACCGGGTCGGAGGACGCGGCATCCTGCAGCAGCAGCTCGGGCGGAACGTGACCGTGCGGCGAGATGATCGGGGCGGTGGCCACTCGTTCGTACAGGTCGAGCGCGATCGACCGGGTCGTCGGGTCGGCCGGCAGCAGTCGGGCGGCGTCGCGGTGGTGCATCGGCGTCACTTCGCGATGAGGTTCAACTGCGCATTCAGCGCGGCGACCTGCTCGACGGGCACACCGCCGGCCTGGCTGATCAGCTTCTCCACGGTCATCCGGTCGACGATCGCCTGCATCGCCGGCGGGATCTCGACACCCGCGCCGACCTCGCCGCGGCTGGTCGCGACCGCCTCCATGACCGACCCGATCAGGCGCGCGCCGAGCTCCGACCGCTTGATGTCGCCGAGCGTATCGCGGATCGAGAAGAAGCCATCGGGGGCGGGCAATTCGGCGTCGTCGAACCAGTTCGCGATGGTCGTGGTCGGCATGACGCTCGCCTCGAGCACCGCGTCGACCTTGCGCAGGATGATCGTGTCGGTCTCGCCACCGGCCCGGGCGGTGACCTCGTGCTCGCCGGTGAGCGGCACCTCGAACCGGAACGTGCGGCGGCCCGCGATGGTGTCGACCTCCACGCCGTCGACGAGCAGCGTCACCTCGGGCTCGTTCGAGTAGACGACCACCTCGGTCGACTCCTCCGCCCGCTCTTCACGGCGACGCCCGGCCACGTGCACGAACGCCTCGCTCGCCCACGCCGCCTTGTACACGTAGAAGGCGTCCTTCTTCAGCGCGCGGTCGAATGAGACGAGCCCCTTCTGGTTGCGGCCCGCGACGCCGCCCTCGTTCCGTCCGGCGGAGCCGAAGTCGGCGAGGTTCCAGACGTGCGTGGCCCAGAGCCACGGCCGCTGGTCGATCATCTCGACCATATGCTCGTGGTACTGCGCCTGGTAGCTCTCGGTGTAGTCGCCCTTGGCGGGTGCCGCGGACTGGTACTGCGGGTTCGCGTCGGCGCCGTACTCCGACAGCCCGATCGCGGTGCCCGGGTTCGCCGAGTGGAAATCGTCGAGCCAGGTGTCGTTGTCGGCGGACTCGCCCACGTACCAGCCGAAGTAGAGGTTGTACGACATCACATCGGGCAGGGTGACCAACGGGTGGTCCGTCTCGAGCAGGAACAGGTTCGCCATCGCCGTGCGACGGGTCGGGTCCAGTTCGTGGGCGAGGTCGTTCAGCTCGCGGTGCGCGGCCACGATCTCGTCGCCCGACCCGGCGAGGGTGATCTCGTTCGACAGACCCCAGCAGACGATGCTCGCGTGGTGGCGGTTCTGCACGATGAGCTCGATGAGCTGCGTGCGTGCGTTCTCGACCGCGCCGGGGAGGAACACCGTGATCTGCGGGATCTCGGCCCACACCACGAGGCCGGCCTCGTCGCAGAGGTCGTAGAAGCGCTGGTCGTGCTGATAGTGGGCGAGACGCACCGTGGTCGCGCCGAGCTCGAGGATCAGCGCGAGGTCGGTCTGCTTCATCTCCTCGGTGATGGCGTTGCCCACCCCGGCGAAGTCCTGATGGCGCGACACGCCGCGCAGCGGGTACTCCTCGCCGTTCAGCAGGAACCCGCGCTGCGGGTCGACCGCGAACTCGCGGCATCCGAAGCGCAGCTCGACCTCGTCGACCACGGTGTCGCCCGAGAGGAGTTCGGCCCGGGCGGTGTAGAGGTGCGGGTCGCGCAGACCGTGCCAGCGGCGGACACGCTGGATCACGAGTTCAGCGGTCGCCTCGCCGTCGATCACCGGGACGAGCACGTCGCCCTCACCGTCGACGGTGAACCGAACCATGGGGGCTCGACCCTCGGCGTCCTCCGCGCCGGCGATGCCGGCCCTCATCGCGACGACGGCCCGGTCGCCGTCGAGCGCGGGCGTCACCGTCACCCCGGGACCGCCGTGATCGGCGAGCGTGAAGTGCGCGCGTTCAACCGAAACCAGCCGGACCTCGCGATAGATACCGCCGTAGAAGGTGAAATCCGCCTGCTGCGGATACACCCGTTCGTTCGCCGCGTTGTCGACGATCACCACGAGCGTCTGCGGTCCGTCGGCGAGCCCGCCGGTCAGGTCCACGCGGAACGTCGAGTAGCCGCCGTCGTGTCGCGCCAGGAGACGGCCGCCCAGGTGCACTTCGGCGGTGGAGTTCACGCCGTCGAACTCCACCCAGGTCTCCCCCTCGGCAGACTGCGCCGCGACCGTGCGGGCGTAGGTGGACCGCCCGCGGCGGTAGCCGCCGCCGGTCTGTCCGTCGGCCGCGTTCCAGGTGTGGGGCAGGCTCACCTGCTCCCCCGCAGCGATGACGTCGTCCCAGTTCGAGCTCGGCGGGAGTTCGACGGGCGCGAACGCCCAGCCATCGAGGATCGGCACCACGCGACGGGAGTCGGCTGCAGGGATCGGTGTCATTGGAGTCTCCTTCGACGGAAGCGGGCACCGGCGTAGCCGGGCGACCAGACCACGGTACGAACCCCCGGCGGCTCGGTGATAGAACTGATCCCGCATGATCAGTAGTGTTTCGGCAGCACGGTGCCTGGAAGAGACGAGTTCATGATGACGAAGACGTCGGAGACCGCGACCATGGAATCGCTCGAGGCGATCGGCGCCGTCCTGGCGCAGGTGCTGAGCTGTCCCGTGGCCGTGAGCACTGAAGACGCGGCGGCATTCGAGGCGTTCGAGGCCGCGCACTGCCTCGATCCACGAATCCAGCCGGCGTTCACCGCTGGAGCGCTTCGCGCGTTCGCGAGGGAGATGGTGCCGCAGGTCGTCCACGAGATCCTCGAGCCGCTCGGGATGGCCGTGGCCCTCGTCCGGTGGGACGACCGGCTGCTCCTCATCGGTCCCTACACACACGAGCCGATGCACCCCGGGGTGGCGGAGGAGATGATGAGCCGGCTCGGCATCCCGGGCGCGCACCTGCCGGCGTACAAGCTGTATCGCACCCGGTACGCGATCGTCGACGCGGAGTACGTTCATCGAGCCGCCGCAGCGATCCTCCGAGCCGCGGGGCGCGAAGATCAGCTCGGGACGCTGCATCAGGTCCGGGCCGAGGGCGGGCGGATCGAGCCTGGGTTCGGAGAGCCCCCCCAGTCCGCGTCGTTCACCGTGATCGAGGAACGATACCGGCTGGAGCGGGACTTCATGGACGCCGTCGCCGACGGCTCCGCCGATCGTGCCCTCGCAGCATTGCAGCGCCTGGCCGGGATGCCGCAGACCATCAGCTACCTGAACACCCCGTTCCTGGGCACCACGATCCTGCGGATCATGGCGCGGGTCGCCGCACAACGAGGCGGACTCCCTGCAGTGACGATCGACGCGATCTCGCAGGAGTACGCCCAGCGCCTGCACCGCGTCGGTCACACCGTGGATGCGCGACGGACCGTCACCTTCACGGCGCAGATGGTGACCGACTTCTGCCGGCACGTGCGTCGTCATCAACAGCGGGACTATCCGCAATTGGTGCGGCAGGTGACCGACGAGATCGACCTCCACCTCAGCCACCCCGTCTCGACCGTGGAACTGGCGGACCGGTTCGGGGTCTCCGACTCCACGCTCGCGCGCCGGTTCAAGGCGGCCACGGGGCTCACCATCGCCGCGTACGTGGCGCAGCATCGCGCCGAACGTGCCGCGCGGCTGCTCACCACCACGTCGCAGAGCGTGCGCGAGATCGCCCTGTTCGTCGGCTACGACGACGCGAACTACTTCGTGAAGGTGTTCCGCAGCGTGTACGGAATGACCCCGTCGGCCTACCGCGAGGCGCACGCCGAGTAACTCGCCAGTCTGAACCGCGACAGAGCGGCGCCCGCGGGCCGTGGATCGTCGTCCACGGCCCGCGGGCGAGGTCGCGTCAGGCGAGCGCGTCCTCCGGCTCCGCCTCCCGCAGCGCTTCCTTCTTCTCCGCCACGCGCTTCTGCACCTCGATCATCTCGGTGCGGTTGAGCTTGTAGCCGCGCATGGCGATCAACGTGCAGATCCAGCCGATGATCGGCAGACCGAAGAAGAGCAGCAGACTCATCAACAGGATCGGCGTCGACGGGCTGTCGGTCGGCTGGGGCATGACCGTGGTGAAGCCGATGAGCGCCACCGCCCCCAACGCGAGCGTTGAGCCGAGCGAGGAGATGACCTGATCGACGATGTTGTAGGTGGCCGTGACCGTGGCCGGCAGGTACTTTCCCGAGCGATCGAGCTCGTAGTCGATCACGTCGGCCCGCATGGCACCGGAGGCGACCGTGACGACCATCGATGCGCCATTCAGGAGCAGGTAGATCACGAAGAAGGCGATCGTCAGCGCCAGGCTCCCGAGCACCGAACGCAGGTCCACCGCGAGGCAGAACACGGTGAGCACCGCGGCGAGGATCAGGCAGATCCAGGTCCAGGTGACCGTTGCCGCCTTCGACCCGTGCTTGCCGGTGTAGCGAGCACCGAAGATCGCGAACACGATTCCCGGAAGGATGGCGATCAGGCTGAGCGTCGTGCCGAGCTGCATGTTGCCCAGCAGGATCCCCCACATCATCGTGGCGATGACTGCCTGAGATCGCACCACCTGCGCGAGCTTGTCGGACGCTCCGCTGATGAGGTAGCGCTGGAACGGCCCGTTCTTCGTGAGCAGGTTCCACATGTCGCGCGTCGAGACATCCGCCTTGGTGCGCACGTCCGAAAGGTGTGCGAAGTTCTCCGGCTTGTCCACCCGCGCCACGCCGACGCACGCGAGAATCTGGAACACCAGCGAGCAGACCACGTACGTGATCGCGGTCTCGCGCAGCATCCCCACCGTGAACTCGTTGCCGTGCCTGGGCAGGAACACGACGGTCGAGATGATCGTGAAGACGGCCGGCACGAAGTACGCGTAGATCGTGGCCCAGACCTGCACCGTCGGGCGCTGCCGGGGGTCGTTGGTGAGTACGGGGCCGGACATCTGGCCGGCGATGTCGTTCATCGACGAGCCGATGATGTACACGAGGTAGATGGCGATGAAGAAGGCCGCACCGAGCCCCGTGTCGGACGCCCAGACGAACAGCATCAGGATCGCGAGCGACCGGATCAGCCAGCCACCGAGCATGAAGAAGCGGAGCTTGCCGAACGGGAAGTTCACCTTCTCGATGATCAGGCCGAGCACCGGGTCGATGAGGCCGTCGAACACTCGGGTGACGGTCAGGATCAGGCCGGCCACCGCAACCGCGATGCCGTAGCCGGCGTTCTGCAAGTAGGCCATGAGGCCGACGAGCGTGTAGAAGATCATCGCCGAGCCGTTGTTCATCTGGGAGAGCGCGATCTCCCAAGTCCGGGCGCGGCGGTAGGTCACGCCGTCAGCCTCGCTGGCCGTCTGCTTCGGGTTCCGCGCCATCGCGTCACACTCCTTCGGGTATGTGCTCGAGCGTCGGCGGGTCGTTCCGTCCGGGATCGTCCGAGCAAAGGCAACACTAGAAACCAGGCGCAGCCTCGGGATAGAAGCAGATCGGCGGATGCAGTAGAGATCCGGCACCATCGTCGGACTCACCCTCGGTGACGAGATCCGGCTCGTCCGACCCTGCCACGGTCCTCACGAATCCGCCAGCAGGGCGCCCATCTGCTTCGCGATGAGCGTGGTCGCGAAGCGCGGATTGAGGCGCGACAGCCGGTCCATGGCGGCCGCATCCGAGCCGATCGTCGCACGGAACCGGCCCTTCTCGATCGCACCGACGATGACGTCGGCGGCGATCGCCGGGCTCGTCGTCTTGTAGGCGGCAGTGTCGGTCGACGCCTCCCCAGCGAGGCTCACGCCCGAGTTGGCAGCGATGTCGGTGCCGATCGCACCGGGAAAGACGACCGTGACCTTGACATTCGTGTCGAGCAGTTCCGCGTAGAGCGCCTCCGTCAGGAGCTTCACCGCGGCCTTGGACGCCCCGTAGACGGCCTGGCCGGGAACCGGTGCGTACGACCCCATGCTCGCCACATTGAGGATCGCGGCCTCTGGGCGCGCGAGCAGCGTGGGCAGGAACGCCTTGCACATGTTCATCACGCCGCCGAAGTTCACGTTCATGACCTTGTCGATCTCGGAGAACGGCAAGTCGACCACCTTCACGAACTGCTGGATCACTCCGGCGATGTTGACGATCCCGTCGGCCGCACCGTGGGCGGCCTCGACGGCGCCCGGAAGGCCGGCGACCGCCTCACGGTCGGTGATGTTCACGGGGTGCTGCGAGAAGCGCGCGCCCGCATCGGCGAGACGCGCGGTCTCGGCGAGACCGGCCTCGCTGAGGTCGACGCCCGCGACGCTCGCGCCCTGCGCAAGGAGGCGGAGCGTCGTCTCCCGCCCGATGCCGTTGCCCGCACCGGTGACGACGAAGACCTTGTTGCTGATGTCCATTCGGGAATCCTGACTCTGAGGGGTGGTGGATGCGGATGCGTCGACGGGTCAGTCCATGCGGACGGCGGTCGACTCAGCGAGCGCCATCGGTCCGCTCCTCGAGGTAGCGGAGCGAGTCCGCGATCGCGGCGAACATATCGTCGTCAACGTGGTCGAACTCGATGACGTCGAGCCGGTCGGCCGGTGCGGCATCGAGGATCGCCGCGATGTCGAGCGCACCCTCGCCGAGGGGCGTCTGGTCGAGCTCATAGGAACGTACGCCGGAGCCCGGCGCGAACGGGTCGATGTCGATCGGGCCGTTCTTCAGGTGCAGCGCCGCGACCCGTTCGCCGAGGCGCCCGAGGAGGGCCGGGACATCCTGCCCGCCGATCGCGGCCCAGTACACGTCGACCTCGAGCACCACGCGTGGGTCGAGCAGCGACACGAAGTGCTCGTACGCCGACTGCCCATCGATGTCGTGATGGAACTCGAACGAGTGGTTGTGGTAGCCGACGCGCAGTCCGATCTCGGCGGCCTGCTCCGCCGCGCCGTTGAGGCGGTCGGCCGTTCGCTCGACCTCGTCGGCGGTGCGCCAGCGGTCCGCGGGCACCATCGGGTCGATGAGCACCTCGAGCCCGAGGGCGGTCGCCGCCTGGAACGCCACCGAGGCAGGCGGCAGCGACACGCGCTCGCCCCGCACCTCGAGCTCATCCGACAGGAACGGGGCATGCCCGGTCGGCGCAGTCAAGCCGTGGCGCCGCAGCGCCGGAACGAACTCCATCGTGCGGTCGAAGATCGAGAACGGCTCGACACGTGAGATCCCGAGATCCGCGATCCGCCCGAAGAGGGCGTCGAGGTCGGCGGTGTGCTCGCGCAGGCTGTACAGCTGCAGCGAGACGCGGGCATCGCTCATCGCGGTCAGACCGTCTCGCCGGCGTCGGCCATGAGGGTGCTGCCCGTCATGATCACGGACAGGTCGCTCGCCGCGAACAGCACCACGCGAGCGATGTCGTCGGGAGTTCCCATCCGGCCGATCATGCTCTGGTTCATCACCTCGAGCGGCGGCATCTCGATGCCGGCGGCGGCCGCAGCCTCGGCGCCTGCCTTCGCCGCGGCGATGTTGCCCTCGGTCGGCACGAAGCTCGGTGCGACCCCCAGGACGCGGATGCCGAGCGGGGCCAGGTCGACCGCGAGCGACTTGGTCATGCCGAGTGCGGCGTGCTTCGACCCGACGTAGGCGGCCATGCCGGGGAACGCGACCTGCACGCCTGCGGTCGAGATGATGTTGATGATCACGCCGCCCGATCCGTCGGCCGACATCCGTCGGGCCGCCTCGCGGGAGCCGAGGAACACGCCTCGGGCGTTGACCGCGAACGTCGCGTCCCACATCTCGTCGGGCATCATCGTGACGGGTGCGTTCGGGAAGATCCCGGCGTTGTTCACCCACACGTCGATGCCGCCGAGCTCGGCGACCGCGAGGTCGGCGGCGGCGGCCACGGATGCCGTGTCGGTGACATCGGCCCGTGCGGCGAGCCCTCGCACCCCGTGCTGCTCGGCGAGGTCCGCGGCCGCGCTGCTCGCGGCATCCTCGTTCAGGTCGAGGATCAGCAGGTCGGCGCCGGCTTCGGCCAGTCGTGCCGCGATGGCCCGGCCGAGGCCCTGGGCGCCGCCGGTGACGACGGCGCGGCGACCGCGGAGCGACAGCAGGTCGGCGATCGGACGTTCGGAGACGTCGGCGAACGGGAAGCTCACGCCGATACCTCCACCGTCTCGAGCGCGTTGCGCTGCGCGACCGCACCGAGCCAGGCGAGGCTCGGCTTCGGCGTGCGCACGAAGGTGTCGCGGTCGACCGCGATGAGGCCGAACGTGGGCTCCCAGTGACCCCACTCGAAGTTGTCGAGCAGCGACCAGTGGAGGTAGCCGCGCACGTCGATGCCGTCGGCGATGGTGCCGGCGAGGCCCTCGAGGGCCAGCTGCGTATAGCGGATGCGCTGGGCGTCGTCGGCGGTCGCGATGCCGTTCTCGGTGATGAGGATCGGGGTGTGCTCGCTCACCTCCCAGGCGTGGCGCACGGCCATGGCGAGCGAGTCGGGGCGGAACGCGGTGCCGACGAGGGTGTTGTCGGGGTGCGGCGGGTGCGGCACGAGGCCGTTCGCGTCGACCTGCTGGCTCGAGTAGGCCTGCACGCCGACGAAGTCGTCGCCGCGGCTGCCCTCCCAGTAGACGTCCTCCTTGCCGTAGCGGATCTGCTGAAGCTTGTCCTCGCCGCCGGGCGCCGCGGTGAGCGCGCCGGCTGCGATGGTCCAGCCGACCTTCGCGTTGGTGCGGGCGCGGACGATCTCCCGCGCGGCGTGGTGGATGCGGGTGAACATGCGGCCGATCTCGGGGTCGGCGTACGTGAGGAACTCGCTGTGCGTCTGCTTCTTCTTCTCGTCGCCGTCGGCTTCGACGGTCGGGCTGGTCCAGTCGCCGCCGGAGGCGGCGAGGTGGCGCATCGCCGTCATGATCGCGGCCTGCATGTTCGGCTCGTTCATCGTCGCGACCCACTCGACCCCGTCCAGGATCGTGCACGCCTGCTCGACGTACGCGCAGAACAGCTCCTGCGCGTCGGGGCCGTCCCAGCCGCCGAGCGCGGCGAACCACTGCGGTGTGGTGAAGTGCTGGAGCGTCACGACCGGGGTGACGCCGTGCTCGAGGCAGGTGTCGATCATGCGGCGGTAGTGCGCGAGCTCGGCCTTCGAGAAGTGCCCGCGGACGGGCTCGATCCGCGACCACTCGAAGCTGAAGCGGTACGAGGTGAGGCCGGCCTCGGCGAGCAGGCGGATGTCCTCGGCGTAGCGGTGGTAGCTGTCGACGGCGTCGCCGGAGAGCTCCATGCCGGGCATCATCTGCTCGCGGGCCCACCAGTCGCTGTTGACGTTGTTGCCCTCGATCTGGTGGCCGGCGGTCGCGGCGCCCCAGAGGAAGCCGTCGGGGAAGGTGTTGGTCATGCGTTCGTCCTCTCGTTCAGTGCATGGAATGTCTCGATGAGCTGCGCGGATGTCTCGAAGACGCCCGCGCCGATCCGGTGTTCGTCGCCGTCCGGCAGCACCACGAGTGCGGTCGTGCCCGACGGGATCTCGGCGCGCAGACGCATCCGCTCGCCCTCGATGCGCCACTCGACCGCGATGGTGCCCTGCGGGCCGTCGTGCGACCCGCGAGCCCAGGTGAGTCCGCCGCCGGGCACGGGCGCGATCACGACCTGCTCCCAGCCGGTCGATCCCTCGGCCTGTCGGAGCCCGAGCGTGTGGGTGTGCAGGAACCGGATGGCGGCGCCCTTGCTGTAGTGGTTCAGGGACTCGTGGGCATCGCCGTGTTCGTCGATGCCCTCCCAGTCCTCCCAGATCGTCGTCGCGCCGCGGTCGAGCATGTAGCCCCAGCTCGGCGCGGTGCGCTGTGCCAGGAGGTCGTAGGCGACATCCGCGTGCCCGGTCTCGGCGAGCGCGGGCAGCAGGTGCCCGGTCGCGAGGAACCCGGTGCCGACGTGCGTGCCGGCGTCGCGGATGAGTTCGACGAGCCGGTCGGCGGCGCGCTCGCGGAGTTCGTCGGGGATGAGGCCGAACGCGAGCGCGCGGACGTACGCGGCCTGCGTGTCGGTGGCCGTCGTGCCGTCGGCGTGCAGGTACGCCTGCCGCCAGGCGACAGCGATGCGATCGGCGAGTTCCGCGTAGCGGGAGGCATCCTCGTCTCTGCCGAGGATGCGGGCGACGCGTGCGAGCGTCGCGGTCGACCGGTGCAGATAGGCCGTGCCGACCTCGCCCTTGTCGGCCATGAACCAGGCCATCGGGTTGTCCTTGATCGGGTCGATGCGGCGGCCGTCGGCGTCGCGCTCACGAGGCTCGGTCCATTCGCCCCAGTGGAACGTGCCGTCCCAGAGGTACTGTTCGAACTGCTGCGGCTCCGGCGAGGCCTGCACCCGGGCATGGTGCCGGCTGGTGCGCGCCTTTTCGAGGGCCCACTCGACCCAGCGCGCCATCGCGTCCCAGTTCTCGGCGAGCACCTGCTCGTCGCCGTACGACTCGTACAGCTCCCACGGCACGGCGACGATCGCGTCGCCCCAGCCGGATGAGCCGGTCATCATCGCGAACTGGTCGTCGAGGTGGTGCTTGATGCGGCGCCCATCGGGCGAGAAGTTCGCGACGCGCCCGTCGTCGAGCTGGTCGTCGCGCACCGAACGCAGCCACTTGCGGCTGAAGCCGTGCACGTCGTACAGGCGGGTCGCGGTGGGCGCGAACACCTGATAGTCACCCGTCCAGGCCAGGCGCTCGCGCGTCGGGCAGTCGGTGGGCACGTCGACGGCGTTGCCGCGGAAGCTCCAGTCGACGATCTCGTGCAGGCGATTCAGGTCATCGTCGCTACAGGCGAACGCGTTCGCGCGTCGGAGGTCGCTGTGGACGACCTGCATGGTCACGGATGGCGCGTCCATCGTCCCGGGGGCACCGGATGCCGTGTGCCGGGTGATCCGCGCGTATCGGAAGCCGTGCACGGTGTGACGAGGTTCGAACGCGTCATCGGCCGGCCCGGCGATGACCTCGTCCCGCTGGACGAACCGCTTCGGCGCCTCGCCCGGCCGTTCCGAGTCGAGGTGGGCGGTCGTCAGGTCGCCGTCGCGGTCGAGCGCTTCGCCGTACTCGATGACCGTGCGGGTGCCGGGCTCGCCGAGGTCGGCGAGCCGGACCCACCCGGAGGCGTTCTGGCCGAAGTCGGCGATCCAGACACCATCGGCGAGCGGGCGCAGCGACTGCGGCTCGCGGCTCTCGACGACCCGCACGGGCGGGGCCGGTGACCAGTCGATCGGCGGCGCCTCGACGGCATCGATGCGAACCGGCTGCGCCTCGGCGGCGGCATCCTCCCAGGCATCCGAGAGGTCGACGGTCTGCCCGTCCATCAGGTCGGCCCGGGTCATGCGCGAGGGTGCACTGGTCCACGAGTCGTCGCTGACGACGACCCGCCGTATACCGTCGGCGAGTTCGAGGTGCAGTTCGACGCGTGCCGCGAGCTCGGTCCCCCACCCTGCGGGGAGGCGGAATGCGCCGACCTGGCCGCGGTACCAACCGTCCGACAGCTCGATCTCGATCCGGTTCTCGCCCGCGCGCAGCGCCGTCGTCACGTCCGCGGCCTGCGCGTACAGGGTGCGGTCGTACGACGTCGAGCCGGGCGCGAGCTCGGTCGTTCCGACGCGCTCGCCGTTCACGGTCGCCGTGTAGACGCCGAGTGCCGTCGAGTAGAGCCGCGCGGAGACGACCTCGCCGGTGAGCGTGAACCCACCGCTGAGGAGGTGCGCCCCGCGCCGGCCGAAGCCCGGATCTCCGTCGGACCCGACCGTCGGTTCGGCCGGCGAGATCCACGCTGCCGTCCAGTCCCCTTCAAGCAGGCCGGCCTCGAAGGCCGCCCACGCCGACCACGCTGCCTCCGGCGCCGCGGCGCGCACGCGCCACCGCACCCGCCGCCCGCTGCGCAGTGCTGCGAAAGGCCATGCGACGAGGCGACGGCCCGCCGTTTCGGCGGCGACGGGATCCTCGCCGTCGATCGCGGCCTCCACGACGTAGGCGAAGCGGATGTCGCGGTCCTGCGGATCCTTCCACGACAGCCGTGGGGTGGCACCGGTGACGGTGAATCCGTCTCCGCCGTAGTCGACGCCGAGGTCGTAGGGTGCAGTGCGCATGGTCGATCGATTCCGTTCGATGGTCGTGACGTTCGGTCGCAGTGCGGGGTGCCGGGAGCCCGTTAGCGGACCGCCTTCACCTTGAGCAGGATCACGAGTCCGCCGATGAGCGCGAAGACCGCGCCGGAGAGGTAGAGCAGCGTGTAGTTCTTCACGTCGCCGACCGCGCCGATCGTGATCACGACTCCGGCCAGCAGCGGCGCGATCGCGCTCGGGATCTTCTGAGCGAATTGCGTGACCGCCATGTACCGGCCGGCCTCGCTGCGCTCGGGGATGATGGCGAAGATGATGGCCTGGTCGACCGTGGCGAACACTGCGATGGCGAGCTGCATGAGCACGGCACCGACGATGATCTGCGGCAGCGACCACGCAGTGGCCTCGACGACGGCGCCCGCGACGAACAGCAGGGCGGCGAGCATCACGAAGAGACGGCGCCGCTGGAGCCGGTCCGACAGGAAGCCGCCGGCGATCGCTCCGATCGCTGCGGCGAGCACGCCGACCATGCCGACGGTCGCGACGATGCCGGCCACCTCGCGCACGGGCAGGTCGAGCCGCTGCGCGTAGAAGAAGGTGCCGAACGTGGTGTTGAAGTACAGGCCGATGAAGAAGACGAAGCGACCGAGCCAGTTCCACGCGAAGTCGGGGTACATGCGGACGTTGAAGCCGTAGCTGGTGACGACGGACTTCAGCGTCACGTGCGTGGCGGGAGCGAGGTGCTTCGAGCTGCCCTCGGGCTTGAGGATCGGGAACAGCACGAGCAGCACGGCGCCGATGAGGCCCGGGACGACGAACACGAGGAGTGTGGTCGACGAGACGGCGTAGGCGACGCCGATGCCGAGAACGGGGGCGATCTGCGTCATGAGACTGGTAAGCGCGGAGACCTTGCCGCGCTGCCGCTCGGGCAGCTTGTCGGCCTGCAGCGTCTGCAGCGCAGCACCGGCGATGGACCAGCCCGACATCCCGAGAACCCAGCCGGCACCCACCACCAGCATGTTCGGCGCGACGCCGATGACCACCAGGCCCAGGAAGCCGATCGCCGTGCCGAGGAAGATGAACGGTCCGCGTCGACCGAACCGCGACCGGGTGCGGTCGCTCCAGATGCCGACGATGGGGCTGATCAGCAGGTAGGCCGCCTGCGCGATGCCCGTGATGTAGCCGAGGATCTCTTCGTGGCCGGGTGCGAGCTCGGTGATGCGCACCGCGATGCCGTACGCCAAGGGCACCATCATCGCCATCGACGCGCCGAAGCTGGCGAGCATCAGCCAGACGATGTAGCTCCGGCTCATCGGCTGCGTCGGCTCCGCGGCGTCCGCTCCCCCGATCGGCGCCGAGGGGGGCGTCTCCGCGTCGGGCGCGGCGATGCCGACGGCCGCGCCTCCCGACATGCCCGAGGTCAGCTGCTCCGCGTCAGGCTCGTACTTCGTCACCATCGACTCCTTCATGGGGAACCCCGACCACACGATCGTCCGGGCGGTCATGCTGGGGAAGCCAAATGTAACCACTGTGGTTACGTTGCGCCCAACTGTAACCACTTCGGTTACTCTTGACAAGTCGAGGTCGCCGTGAGCCCCCGACTCCAACTTCGGGCAGGCGGACGGAACGGGGAAACGTGATGCAGGAATCCGAGACCGGGGAGCCGGGGGCGGCGCCGTCGGGTAGCGCGGCATCCGAACCCTTGCGGGATCCCGACGCCTCTGGGCGCCACGCGCGGCGCGGGCCCTACTCCACGACTCCCGCACGACGCGCCGAGATCGTCCGAGCCGCATTGGCGAGCTTCGCCGAGCATGGCTACGAGCGCGCCTCCATCCGCGACATCGCGGCCCGCGCAAACGTCACCCACGCCGCACTCCTCCGGCACTTCGCCAGCAAGGACGAACTGCTCCTCGCGGCGCTCGCGCAGCGCGACGCGGACGACGAGCAGCTCGCCATGCGTCTGATGCAGTCGAAGGCTCCAGCCGAGCGTGTGCTCTCCAGCGTGTTCGCCGAAGAGTTCGCGCACCCCGATCGGCAGCGAAACTGGCTCGCGATCACCGTCGCCGCGACGAATCCCGACCATCCGGCGCACGAATTCTTCATCGCCCGTCGAGAGCGCATGCGCTCGCACTTCTCGAGCGGTCGACTCGGCACCGCAGACGACGGCGAGGAACTGACCGCCGACGAGAAGGTCACAATGATGCTGGCCATGATCGACGGCCTCCGCATCCAGGCCTTGCTCGACCCGTCGCGCGAGACACTGCCCCTGCTCGAGACGTTCATGCGCCTCATCGCGACGCGCGAAGGCGCGGCCGGCTGAACCGCGATCGCCCGCTGTCACTTTGGCGGAGCGAGGCGGCGCTCGGCCGTGATCGAGTCCTCGATCATCACCCGAGTGCGAGGCCAGAGAAGCCACCGATGAGGTTCGCCGTGCCGTCACAGGTCAGTTCTCGGCTCGAGCGGGCAGATTGGTTGTGATGACCCCATGCGAGCGCAAAGGAAAGGCCCGGTCAGAATTCCTTCTGACCGGGCCTTACGTGGTTGCGGGGGCAGGATTTGAACCTACGACCTCTGGGTTATGAGCCCAGCGAGCTACCGAACTGCTCCACCCCGCGGCACAAGAGATAACACTAGCATGCGTTCCGAGGGCCGTCGAATCGAGGCCGCATCCCGGGCGGGTCGGGTCTCGATACGGCGCTGCGCACCTATTCCCCCACCGCCGTGCCAGGCCGCGACGCCACGAGCTCGTACCCCAGTGGCAGCCATTGGCGGTCGGGCCAGCCGAACATGCCGTCGCCCTTCGACACCGTGATGGGGAACATCCGCCAGGGCAGCTCGTAGTGCTCGGCGAAGTGGTCGACCGAGAGCCCCGCGTCGCGCAGGGCTCCGACGACCTCGCCGAGCGGATGCATCCACTCCCAGGTGCGTGCGTTCACCAGCCGCGCCTCGGGGTCGGCGTAGTCGCTCGGGTCGTCGATGATGTCCGGCCCCGTGCCGCGATACGGGTACGCGAACGCGGGCAGCCCGCCCGGACCGGCGTCGCCGTCGAACACGTACGCGGCGGGGTGGCCGTCGGCGAAGAACAGCCGGCCGCCGGGCTTCAGGAACCAGGCGATGATGCGCGCCCACTCCGCGACATCCGGAAGCCACCCGATCGTGCCCCAGGTCGTGAACACCAGGTCGAACGACTCGGGCTCGGGCAGGCGGTGGCGCGCGTCGTAGACGTTGGCCTCGACGAACCGCGCGCGGTCGGCGACGCCGAGTTCGCCGGCCATGCGCCGCGCCTCCTCGACGGCGGGCCGGGAGAAGTCGACGCCGATCGCGCTCGCCCCGAGGTTCACGAGCGAGAGCGTGTCGGAGCCGAAGTGGCACTGCAGGTGCAGCGCCCGCACGCCGTCGAGCCCGTCGGGGTACAGCCGGTCGATGGCGGCCTGCGCGATCGGGTCGAGCACGCTGCCGCCCGCGCGCAGCCGGCTGCGGTCGTAGAACGGCGACGCGACGTGCAGGGCCACCCGCTCGTCCCAGTTCGCGCGGTTCTCCTCGAGCCAGTCGCCCGAAGCGAGGTCGACGGACATCAGCCGTCAGCCGTTCGAAGGTTCCTCGGTCGACGGCGCCTCGGTCGACGGGGTCTCCGTCGAGCTCGCACCGTCGTCCGCGAGGACGATCAGCTCCGAGATGATCTCGGCGAGTTCAGCATCGGCCGCACCGTACGCCACCCAGTCGCCGTCCTGCAGCGCCTGCTGCTTGTCCTCGATCGCCTGCCGCGCGCGGTTCAGCAGCGACTGCAGCTCGGTGTCCTCCGTCGTCGGGGGCGCCTCGCCCTCGGCCTCGCCCTCGCCGCCGGTCTCGCCGCCGTCGGGCGTGGTCGGCTCGACCTCCTCGTCACCCGCGGCTGCGCCCGAGTCACCGCCGAAGAGCACGTTGAGCGCCTCGTCGAGCGTGTCCTGGAACGCGATCTCGTCGCCGAAGGCGACCAGCACCTTCTGCAGCAGCGGGTAGCTCGTCTCACCGGTCGACTGCACGTAGACCGGCTGCACGTAGAGCAGCCCGCCGCCGACGGGCACCGTGAGGAGGTTGCCGTTGATCACGTCGGACTGGCCCTGCTTCAGCAGGTTCAGGGACTGCGACACCGTCGGGTCGGAGTTGAACGTGTTCTGCACCTGACCGGGGCCCGGCACGTTGTCGTCCTCCGGAAGTGAGAGCAGCCTCAACTTGCCGTAGCCCTCGGCGCGTTCGCCGTCGGTCGAACCGGCATCCGAGTCGACCGCGAGGTAGCCGCGGAGCACGTTGCGGCTCGCGCTGCCTCGTGCCTCAGGGATGAACGTCGAGTAGATCGAGTACGCCGGTTCGTCCTGCCCGGGCATCTGCATCGTCAGGTAGTACGGCGGCTGCAGGAACGACGTCGCTGCGCTCTGCGTCGGGTCGAGCGGCGTCGTCCACGCGTCCTCGCGCGAGTAGAAGGTCACGGGATCGGTCACGTGGTAGCGACCCAGCACGGCGCGCTGCATCTTGAACAGGTCGGCCGGGTATCGCACGTGGCTCATCAGCTCGCCCGACATCTCGCTCATCGGCTCGATCGCCGTCGGGAAGACCTTCTGCCAGGTCTGCAGGATCGGGTCCTCGGCATCCCACGCGTACAGCGTCACCTTGCCGTCGTACGCGTCGACCGTCGCCTTGACCGAGTTGCGGATGTAGTTCACCTCGTCGAACGCGAGCGGCTGCTGCACCGCCTCGCTGTCGGAGATGGCCTCGCTGTAGCTCACCTTGTTCGAGTACGGGTACTGGTCGGAGAGCGTGTACCCGTCGACGATCCACACGACGCGCCCGTCGACGACCGACGGGTACGGGTCGCTGTCGAGCGTCAGGTAGGGCGCGACCTTCTGCACCCGGTCGAGCGGGTTGCGGTCGTACAGGATCTGGGAGTCGTTCGAGACCTGGTCGGAGAGGAAGATCTGCTCCGACTGGAACTTCAGGGCGTAGACGAGCTTCGTGAACACGTTGTCGAGCACCGGCCCGCCGTCGCCCGTGAACGTGGTCTGCTGCGGTTCTCCGTCGCCGCCCGCGGGGAAGTCGAGCTCGATGGGAGCGTCGCCCTCGGGTGCGCCGACGATGGAGTAGTCGGGCGAGTTCTCGCCGAAGTACACGCGAGGCTCGAACTCGGGCAGGGTTCCGCTCGACGGGATGCCCGACTCGAGGAACACGGGCTGGCCGTCGCTCTGGCGCTGGTTGCCGGCCGCGGCGACGAGGCCGTAGCCGTGGGTGTAGACGAGGTGCGAGTTGAACCAGGTCTGCGCGTCGTTGAGTCCCTCGAGGTTGAGGTCCCGGATCGCGACGACGGTGTCCTGCGACTGGCCGTCGATCTCGTACCGGTCGACGTCGAGGGTCTCGGGGAACTGGTAGTACTGGCGGAACTGCTCGAGCTGCCGGAACGCCGGGCTGATCACGGCCGGGTCCATGAGGCGGATGCTCGCGGTCGTCGCCGCGTCGGCGCGGAGCGCGCCCGGCTCGGCATCCGTCACGGCCTCGTACTGGATCTCCTCGATGTCGGCGACGCCGAAGGCATCGCGCGTCTCGTCGATGTTCCGCTCGATGTACGGCGCCTCGAGTGCACGCGCACTCGGGTCGACCTGGAAGCGCTGCACGACCCAGGGGTAGAGCGAGCCGATGAGCAGGCTCGACACGATGAGGAGCACCGCGCCGACGAGCGGCAGGCGCCACCGGCCGAGGATCGCGGTGATGAAGAAGAGCACGGCCACCACGGCGGCGATGACCGAGAGGATCTGCCGACCCGGGATCGTCGCGAAGACGTCGGTGTACGAGGCACCGGTGATGAGCGATCCCTGCTCGGTGACGGTGGCGTACTGGTCGAGCCAGATGCTCACCGCCTGGAGCAGCAGGTAGAGACCCGCGGTGATGGCGATCTGGATGCGCGCGGCCTTGGAGATGACGACCTCGCGGCCGTTCACGCGGATGGCGCCGTAGAGGTAGTTCGTCGCGATGACGAGCAGACCGGAGAGCAGCACGACCGCCGAGGCGAAGCCGACGACCGACCGGTAGAACGGCAGCTCGAAGACGTAGAACCCGATGTCGAACTGGAACTGGGGGTCGACCGAGCCGAACGGCGTGCGGTTCAGCCACGCGAGCACCGAGTCCCACCGGCTCGCCGTCGAGACGCCCGCGAAGATGCCGAGCACGGCCGGGATGCCGTACATCGCGAGGCGGCGGAGCGGCTCGAAGATCTCTTGATAACGATCGAGTTGCGAATTGAGCTTCGCGTACACCGGACGCGTCCGATAGGCGATCTGGATCGACAACCACACGGGCACGGCCATCGCCAGGAACCCGATGAGGAACAGCACGAGCCGCGAGATCCACTCGGTCGTCAGCACCTCGATGTACCCGAGCTGCTGATACCAGCGGATATCCGCGTAGATTCCGGCGAACACGAAGAACGCGATGACGAGGGCACCGACGATGCCGATCGTGATCGCGATCGGCGCGCGTCGGCGCGTCGACCTCGGTTCCTGCGACTGTGCTGTGGACACTTCTCGGCCTCATTCGGGGTCGGGACGGGATCGGATTCCCATCCTACGTTCGGCTGACTATGAAACTGCTGGCGAGGCGGGTGCGCGGCTCCGCTCCGGGCGAACGCGGGTGCCCGGCATCCGTCGCCGAACCGAACGGATGCCGCGGGGCGGAACTTCAGCCGACGACGACGTCGCAGGTGCGGAAGGCGGACGTGTCGCCGCCCTCGCCGATCGTCTCGATGACGTCGCGGGCCTCCTCGAGCGTCGCCACGGCGACCACCTCGAGCCCGTCGGGCACGTTGCCGACCACCTCGTCGCAGTTGCTCTCGGGCGCGAGCATCCAGTCGGCGCCCGAGTCGAGGGCACCCCAGAGCTTCTGGCGGATGCCGCCGATGGGGCCGACGGCGCCGTCGGGGTCGATGGTCCCCGTCCCCGCGACGCTCTGGCCGCCGGTCATGGCACCCGGCGTGAGGGTGTCGACGATGCCGAGCGCGAACATCAGCCCCGCGCTCGGGCCGCCGACGTCGTTCAACTGGATCTCCACGTCGATCGGGAACTCGTACTCCATCCGCACCCCGACGCCGAGCACGGCGTTGTCGCCGTTCGCGACGGGCGTCGCCTCGACGGTGAGCTCCTCCCCGTCGCGGACGACGCCGATCTCGGCGGGCGTCTCGGTCCCGTGCTCCTTCAGCGCGCCGCGGAGCTCGTCGACCGAGTCGACCTCGGTGCCGTCGACCGAGCGGATGACGTCGCCCTCCTCGATCACGCCGTCGGCCGGCGTCCCGTCGCCGACGCCCTGCACGACCACGTCGCGCGGGAAGTCGTAGCCGAGCTCGACGAGCGCCGCCGCGATCGCGTCCTGCTGCGAGTCGACCATCTGCGCCTCGTTCACCGCGTCGCGGTCCTCGCTGCTGAGGCCGGGCGGGTAGAGCACCTCGATCGGCAGCACGGCGCGGCGCGGGTCGACCCAGGCGGCCGCGACATCCAGCCACCCGGGCGTGCGGCCGGGCCGACCGATCGCGGACACCGTCAGCAGGTCGAGCGATCCGTCCGTCGGGTAGGTCTCCTCGCCGGGGACCTCGATGAGCGGGACCTCCTCGCCGTCGACCTCGGTCGTGCCGAGCGTGTCGTAGACGGGGCCGGCCTGCTGGATGACGTACGGCGTCGGCAGCAGCGCGAGCCCGACGCCGATGACGGCCGCGGTGGAGATGGCGGCCCAGCCGATGCGCTCGCGCCGCGAGCGACGCAGCGCCGTGGCCGGCTCGACGCGATCGAGCGCCGGTCGATCGTCGCCAGGGCCGCCGAAGAGCGTCATCCGCCGTGGTCCTTCCCGAGCGCCCGCGGGGAACCCGGCGCTGTTCGCGACGGGCGGACACCCGAGGGGTCAGCCTAGGCCATTTCCCGGCGAGGACGCAGACCAGCGGCGGTAGCGTGGAGCGCGAAGCGAGGGAGGTGGCCCGAGTGGCCGAACGCGACCAGGAGCCCGACCGCGACCCCGAGGACGAGTTCCGCGACATGCTGCGGGAACTGCTGTCCGGATCGGGCGGCATCGACCCGTCGAAGCTCGCCGGTGCCGCCGGTCTGCCGAACGATCCCGCGAGCCTCGCGGCACTGTTCAGCCAGCTCCAGCAGGCGATGCAGCGGTCCGAGGAGGAGGGCATCGACTGGTCGCTCGCGCTCCGCCAGGCCGAGCAGCGCGCCTCGACCGGGCAGCGCCAGATCCAGTCGTCCGAGACCGAACGCCTCGACCGCGCCTTCGACCTCGCCGCGCTGTGGCTCGACGAGGCGGTCGACATCTCCGCCCTGCCGGGTACGCCCGAACTGCTCACCCGCCGCTCGTGGGCCGCGGCGACCATGCCGATCTGGACCCAGCTCGCCGAGCCGGTCGCGCTGAGCATCGCCGACTCGCTCACCCGCGTGATGAGCGAGCAGGCTCCCGAGGAGCTCCGATCGATGGTGCAGGGCGCGAGCCGCATGATGCGCGGCATCGGCGGCGCGATGTTCGCGATGCAGCTCGGCCAGGTCGTCGGCCAGCTCGCGACCGAGGTCGTCTCGGGCGGCGACGTCGGGCTCCCCCTGCTCGAAGACGGCCGCGCCGCGCTCCTGCCCGAGAACGTGGTCGAGTTCGGCGAGGGGCTCGACATCCCCTCCGACCAGGTCGAGCTCTACCTCGCGGTGCGCGAACTCGCGCACGCGCGGCTCTTCCGCCACGCCCGGTGGCTTCGGCTGCACCTGATCACCGCGATCACCGCGTTCGCGCGCGGCATCGACGTCGACGTCGAACGCCTCGAGCAGCTCGCCGAGGGCTTCGACCCGTCCAACACCGACGAGCTGCGCGACGCGGTCGCGAACGGCGCGCTGCTCCGGCCGAAGAGCGCCGAGCAGGAGGCCGCGCTCGACCGCCTCGAGACGATGCTGGCGCTGGTCGAGGGCTGGGTCGACATCGTGACCGCGGATGCCACGTCGCGGCTGCCGAAGTCGGACGCCGTGGCCGAGACCATCCGACGTCGCCGCGCGACGGGCGGTCCGGCGGAGTCCGCGCTCGCCACCCTCGTCGGCCTCGAGCTGCGCCCGCGCCGCATGCGCGAGGCCGCGGCGATGTGGCGCGCGGTGACCGACGCCGTCGGCGTCGCCCGGCGCGACGCCCTGTGGGCGCACCCCGACCTGCTGCCCACGGCGGCCGACCTCGACGACCCGGCGCCGCTCGCGGCCCGGCTCGCAGCAGGCGGCCAGGCCGGCGGCGACGCCGACGCGGAGTTCGACGAGGCGTTGGAGGCCCTGCTGCGCGGCGACTTCCCCGCCGCGGACGACTCCGACTCGGCGGATGGCGCGGATGCGGGCGACGCGGAGGGCTCGGCCGGAACCGACGACGACGGCCCGCGCTCGTCCTGACGCCGACGCTCCGCGTCCTCGACGCCCGGCGGGCGTCACGACCCTGAGCGCGCGTCGCCGTGCGCCTGTGGACGCGCGCCGACGCCCCGTCGACCCCTGCGGCATGCTTCCCGCATGACGCCGCGACTGGACCCCTCGCTTCCCATCGTGTGGCGCTCGCCGAGCACCCTCCAGCTCGGCGGCATCCGTCCCGCCGCGCTGATCGACGAGCCCGGCGCGCTCGAGACGGGCCTGCTGCAGGCGCTCGCCGCGGGCGCGTCGCGCGCCACGCTCCACGTCATCGGCTCGGCCCTCGACGGCGACCCCGCACGCATCGATGCGCTGCTCGACCGGCTCGAGCCCGCCTTCGTCGACGACGACAGCCCCGCGGCGTCCGGCGTCGTCGCCCTCGCCGGGCCCCCGGCGCTCGTCGACGACCTCGGCACCGCGCTCCTCCGCCTCGGGCACCGCCCGGTGGCGGCGGCGGAGGCCGACCCCCAGAAGACGGATGCCGCGGTGCTCGTCGCGGCACGCGTCATGCCGCCGTCGTCCCACCTGCCGTGGCTCGCGGCCGACGTCCCGCATCTCCCCGTCGTGCTCGACGAGCGCGGCGCCGAGGTCGGGCCGTTCGTGCGGCCGGGCCGCGGGCCGTGCGTGCGCTGCCTGCACCTGGCCCGGCGTGATGCGGATGCCGCGTGGCCGGCGATCGCCGCTCAGCTCGCCGTCGCTCCGCCACCGCCGCACCGCGGGCGGGCTCGCCACGAGGCGCTCGCGCTCGCGGCATCCGTCGTCGACGACCTGCTGCGCGCCGGACGGACGGCGCTCGACGCCGCGACCGTCGTGGTCAGCGACGCGCCCGGGCGGGCGCTCCCGCGGCCGGCGCCGGTCGGGATGCACCCGGACTGCGGCTGTCGAGCTCCCGCAGGAAGCGCGACGGCTCCCGTTCGGCTCGGCGACCGGCAGCCCACCTCGCGAAGCTCAGCGTCAGCCGTCGCCGTGCCCGCGTGATGCCGACGTAGAGCAACCGGCGCTCCTCGTCGATCGCGTCGAGCCCGTTCGCGTAGGCGATGGGCAGCATGCCCTCGGCCAGCCCGGGCAGGTGCACCTCGTCCCACTCGAGGCCCTTCGCGGAGTGCAGGGTCGCGATCGTGACCGCGGCGACCGCCGGCTCGTGGTGGGTCTCGGCGCGGGTGCGGAGATCGTCGGCGAACGCGCGGAACGTGGTGCCCGCGGGCTGGTCGTCGACGAGTCGCGCGATCGCGTTGAGCGACTCCCATCGGTCGCGCACCGCGCCCGGGCCGGCCGGCGGCTCCACGGTCCAGCCGAGGGAACGCAGCACGTCGCTCACCGACTTGAACAGCGGCTCGTCGGCGATCGCGAGCGCCGCGGCGCGGATCGCGTGCACCGCCTCGCGCACCTCGGGGCGGTCGAAGAAGCGCTGCGCACCGCGCACCCGCACGGGCACGCCGACGTCGCCGAGCGCCTGCTCGAACAGCGCGGACTGCGAGTTCACGCGGAGGAGCACCGCGATGGTCTCGGGGGGAACACCCGCATCGATGCGCTGCCGGATGCGCGTTGCGACGCCGCGCGCCTCCGCGAGCTCGTCGGGGAACTCGAGCACGACGGGCGCGGGCCCGTGCGGCACGCGGGCGGCCTGTCGGTCGGCCGTGCCGGCCGGCCCGGCCGGCCCGGTGGGCCCGGCGGTCCCGGCGTCGCCGGGCGTCGAGCCCGGCCTCCCGCCCTCAGTGGGTTCCGCGGATGCCGCCGGGTCGCCGCCGTCGGGCGCGGCGGCCTCGAGCCGCAGGGCGCCGGGCCGGCCGCGCATGAGCCGGTTCGCGACCTCGACGATCTCCGGCGTCGACCGGTAGTTGCGCTCGAGTCGGACGATCGTGGCATCCGGGTACCTGCGCTCGAAGCCGAGGAGGAACTCGGCGCTCGCGCCGGCGAAGGAGTAGATGGTCTGGCTCGCGTCGCCGACCACGCACACGTCGCGCCGGCCCCCGAGCCACTGGTCGAGGAGGTGCTCCTGCGCGGGCGAGACGTCCTGGTACTCGTCGATGACGAAGTGGCGGTACGCCTCGCGCACCTGCATCGCGACCGCCGGCTCCGACTCGATCATGCCCGCGGTCGCGAGCAGCACGTCCTCGAAGTCCATCGCGCGGCGCTCGTCCTTGAGCTCCTCGTACGCCTCGACGAGCGCGAGCATCTGCTCGGCGGTGAGCGCGCCGGGCGCGCCGCGGGACGCGAGCCGGACGCGGAAGTCGTCCATGCCGACGAGCCCGACCTTGCGCCATTCGATCTCGGCCGCGACGTCGCGGAGCGTCGCGGTGTCGACCTTCACCCGGCAGCGCTCGGCCGCGAGCCCGAGCAGTCGGCCCTTGAACTCGAGCACGCGCGGCGCGGGGCCGCCGACGACGATGGGCCAGAAGTGGTTCAGCTGGGCGAGCGCCGCCGCATGGAACGTGCGGGCGGCGACGGCACCGGCACCGAGCGCGCGGAGCCGGGTGCGGAGTTCCGCGGCCGCGCGCGAGGTGAAGGTGAGCGCCATGACGCGTGCGGGATCGTACGAGCCGGAGGCCACGCCGTACGCGATGCGATGCGTGATCGCACGCGTCTTGCCCGTGCCGGCGCCGGCGAGCACGCACACGGGGCCGATCAGTGCCTCGGCGGCGACGCGTTGCTCGTCGTCGAGCGCGGTGAGGAGCGGGTCGCCCGTCACGACGTCGACCACGGCATCGACGAGGCGAGCGGTCCGCCGTACCACTCCTCCAGCATCCAGCGCGCGATCGAGGTCTCTCCGGGCAGGGCGACGCGGCCGAGCGCGTCGCGGAGCTCGTCGCGGTCGAACCAGCGGAGTTCGAGGATCTCCTCGCCGTCGGGCACCGGCACGGTCGATGCACCGTGCACGACGCGCGCGCGGTACGCGCACATGAGGCTCGCCGGGAACGGCCACGGCTGCGACCCGAGGTACTCGACCCGGTCGACCGCGAGCCCGGTCTCCTCGACGAGTTCGCGGACGACGGCGGCCTCGAGCGACTCGCCGGGCTCGACGAAGCCGGCCAGCACCGAGAACCGGTCCTGCTCCCACATCGCGTTCGAGCCGAGCAGCACGCGGTCCTCGTCGTCGGTCACGAGCACGATCACGGCCGGGTCGGTGCGCGGGAAACGCAGGCGGTCCTCCTCGAGGCATCGCCGCGCCCAACCCGAGCTCACGACCTCGGTCGGGCTCCCGCATGCGGGGCAGAACCGGTGCGTGGCGTGCCAGTTCGCGAGCGCGACGGCCTCGAGTGCCAGCCCGGCGTCGCGGTCGTCGAGCCCGGTCGCGACCCGCCTGAGCCCGACCCAGCGGGCCTCGTCGGCGATCGACTCGGCAGCGGCCGCCTCGTAGATCCAGGCCTCGATCGGGCTTCCGGCGGGAACGGCCGCCCCCGCGGCATCCGCCCCCGCATCGAGCGTGCGCCCCAGGTAGCACCGCACCTCGGGCTCGGGCAGCATCGACGGATGCCGCAGCTCGAGCCGCGGCGCACGGTCGCCGGCCATGGACTCGGCGAGCAGCACCCGGCCCGAGTGAACGGCGAGCACCCGCGCGTTCGGGTCGGCGTCGAACGCCTCGGCACGACCCTCGAGCGTTCGCGTCACGGCGTCGCGGTCGAGGTGCTCGCGTGCGAGCGGCGGCGGGGTCGCGGCCTGCGATGCGCCGGCCGGGTTCGGCACGTCGGGCTGGAGCACGGTGCACCTCTCGTCGGAGCCGGAGTCGTCGGGAAGGCGTGGCGGTCCCGGGCATGCCGGATGACCTGCTTAGGCTGTGTGCCATGGCCAGACCCCCACTCACTCTAGCCGCGTTGGCCACGGCCGCGGTGGCCGGACTCGAGGTGCGGGCGGCCCGGGCGCACTCCCGCGGAGCGGGCGGGGCGTTCGATGCCGTCGAGCTCCACTCCACCGACGGTCGGCACCTGCTGATCCGCGCACCGCGGTCGCAGACGGCCGAGTCCGAGCAGTCGGCCGACCTCGTCGCGCTGCGGGCGCTCACGCCCGGCATCCGCTCGCGGCTGCCCTTCGCGGTGCCGCAGTTCGTCGGCCAGGCGCCGATCGGCCCGACCCGAGCGGTCGTGACCGAGTTCATCCCCGGAGCGGGGCGCACCGCCGAGGAGCTCACGGGATCACCCGAGCTCGCGGCCGACGTCGGGCGCGCGATCGCCGCCGTCCACGCGCTCCCCTCGGGATTCATCGGCGACGCGGGGCTCCCCCGCCGCACGGCGGCCGGGGCGCGCGAGGCCGCGGTCGCGGTCATCGACCGCGCCTCCGACACCGGCCGGCTGCCGGCTGCGCTCGTGCGCCGCTGGGAAGAGGCGACCGACGATGACACGCTCTGGCGCTTCGCGCCGACCGTCGTGAACGGACAGCTCGGCGCCGACTCGTTCCTCGTCGAGGGCGACCGGGTGACCGGCGTCATCGGCTGGTCGGGCCTCGCCCACGACGACCCCGCTCACGACCTCCACTGGGTCCTCACGTCGACGGGCATGTCGGCCGAGCGCACCCTCGCTGCCTACCTCGAGGCGCGCGCGGGCGGTGCCGACGCGGAGCTCGCCCGCCGGGCACTCCTCTACGGCGAACTCGAGCTCGCCCGCTGGCTCCTGCACGGCATCGACACGCACGACGACGAGGTGATCGAGGATGCCGTGGGGCTCCTCGACGGGCTCGTGGCGAGCGTTCACGACCACTCGTCGGAATCGCTCACGACCGACACCGGCCCGGTGCTCGCGGTGGCCGACGTCGAGCGCATGCTCGACCGGACGCCGCGCGATCACGTCCCCCGCGAGTCGGGCGCGACGATGCTGACCGACAGCTACGACGTCTCCGAGCTGCGTCGGCACGTCGAGGATGGCCGCAACGGCTCGGGCGATGACGAGCGCGACCTCGGCCTGACGGCACCGATCCCGCTCGATCTCAGCGACTGGGGCGACGCGTCGCCGCAGTCGGATGATGCGTCGGCCGATGCCGCGAGGGCCGCCCGGGGAACGGGAACGCACGGGCCGTCCGCGTAGCGAAGGCTGCTCGCGCCTCGTCGGCTGCCCTCGCACGCCCGTCGCGTCTCGTCGGCCGCCTCGGCTCCGCTCCTCCCTCCTCGGGCGCTCCGCGCAGCTCAACCGGGCGAGATCGCCGTGCGCACCTCCTCGGGAACGGCCGAGGTCTCGCCGCCGGCCGCTCCGTCGGCGGTCGACGTGCCCGAGCCGGCGGTGACCCCGGCCCAGGCCCGCCGGAGCGCGGCCTCGTCGTAGAGCTCGTCCGGCCGGAGCACGAGGTCGTCCTCGACGTAGTAGAAGACCGCGTCGATCTGCTCCGGCGCCAGCCCGGACCACCGCGCGTACGCGAGGCGGTACAGCGCGAGCTGCGTCTGCCGCAGCTCGAGTTCGCGGGCGTCGCGCGGGGCGCCGCCCGTCTTCCAGTCGACGACCTGCGCACGGATGCCGCGGCGCCCGAGCTCCGAGCCGGGCTCGACATCGTAGACGGCATCGAGCTTGCAGACGAACACCTGCTCGTCGAGCGGCAGGTGCAGCTCGAGCTCGACGGCGACGGGCCGCAGGTCGCCCCACTCCGACGCGGCGAACGTCGCCCGCAGGCGTTCGAGGCGAGCCTCCACCGGATCGTCGACCGCCGTGTCGGCACCGCGCGCGTCGTCGAGCTCGAAATCCAGCGCATCGAGGTCGGTTGACCCACCGAGGGCGCCCTGCGCGGAGCTCGGCCCCGCAGGGCGAGGTGAGGAACCACCGGAGCGCTCCTCGACCCAGGCGTGGAAGAGCGTGCCGATCCGCGTCGCCCGGTAGGGGCGCTGCGGCATCGGACGGGCGAGTTCGGCCGCGACGGCGTCGGGGTCGTCGACGTAGTCCTTGAACCGCGACGCGGGCACGCGGACGGGCACGCCCGCTCCCCCTCGCGACTCGCCCCGGCGCCGGCGTTCCTCGAGCAGCATCCGCAGCTCGTCCGCGAGCGCCGGGCCGATCCCCGTGCCGGACGGCATCGACGCCGCCTCGCGGACCGCATCCGCGGCGCGCACCACGGCGGGCCGGCGGGCACCGAGCGGGTCGAGCGGCCAGCTCACCCGGGCGGCCTCGGCTGAGCGCGGGTTCTCGGCCTCGACCGGCGTCGAGGGCAGGGCCGCCGCGTCGACGATCCCAGCGACGACGAGTTCGCGCAGGAACGGGCTCGGCGCGCGCGGCGCGCGCTGCGTCGCCCACCACGATCCCGAGAGCAGCAGCTCCGAGCGCGCTCGGGTGAGCCCCACGTAGGCGAGCCGGCGCTCCTCCTCGGCGTGGCGCTCGCGGTTCTCGTCGGCATACGCCCTGACGGCCTCGTCGAACTCGGCCTGGCTCTGCACGCCCCGCCACATCAGCTGGGGGATCTCGTCGGCGTCGCCGCGGAACTCGTCGGGCAGCACGCCGAAGGCGAGCCATCCGCGATTGCTCCGCGGCTTCGACGGAAGCTCGTCGTCGACCATGCGCGGGATCGCGACCACGTCCCACTCGAGCCCCTTCGAACCGTGGATGGAGAGCACCTGCACGGCGCCCGGCTCGGGCTCGTCCTGCCGGGGGCTCAGCCGATCCCGCTGCTCCGCCTCGGTCAGCCAGCCGAGGAACGCGCCGAGCGTCGGCTGCTCGGCGGAGTCGACGAAGCTCGCCACGAGGTCGTCGAACGACTCCAGGCTCGCCGCGCCGAGCGGCTGCGCCGGGTTCGCCGCGACCTCGATGTCCAGCAGGAACTCCTGCTGGACGAGCGACACGAAGTCGACGAGTCCGAGCCCGGCGCGGCGCCGCAGCGACTGCAGCTGCGCGCCCGCACGCCTCATGCGCGAGAGACCCTCCTCGCTCAGCCCGGCGAGCGCGCGATGGTCGTCGGGCGCCGTGAGGACGAAGTCGAGCGCGTCGACGATCGACGGCGACTCGTCGGGGGCGATCGAACCGCGGATGCCGCGGCGCACCTCGTCGGCGAGTCGACGCGTCGACAGGTCGCGGTCGGCCAGCCACTTGCCGAGCACACCGAGCGCGGCGAGGTCGGCCGGCCCGATGCGCCAGCGCGCGCCGCCGAGCAGCCGCAGGAGCTCCGATCCGGCGGTCGGGTCGTGCACGACCCGGAGCGCGCAGACCAGGTCGGCGATGACGGGCTGGTCGAGCAGGCCCGCGACGCCGAGGACGTGCACCGGAACCCCCCGGTCGCGGAGCGCCGTCGCGAAGAGGTCGACGTGGGCGAAGGTCCGGCAGAGGAGCGCGCCGGTCCGCCCGCCGGGTCGCATCCGCTCGGCGAGCCAGTCGGCGACCGACGCCGCCTCCCCGTCGATCGTCTCGGACCAGGACACGTCGAGCCTGCCCGCGCCGGCGAACGGCGACGGCCGCAGCGGTGCCTTCGGGATGCCGCCGTCGAGCGGCGCGATGAGCGCGTTGGCGGCCTCGAGCACCACCACCGGGTTCCGCCAGCTCGTGGAGAGGTCGTACGCGGTCGCCTCGCCCGACTCGGAGAAGTCGCGGCCGAAGCGCGCCAGGTTGGCGGCGCTCGCCCCGCGCCATCCGTAGATCGACTGGTCGGGGTCGCCGACCGCCATGACCGCATGGTCGCGGAACAGCGTCGAGAGCAGGCGCGTCTGGACGACGCTGGTGTCCTGGTACTCGTCGAGGAGGACGGTCGCGTAGCGTTCGCGGTGCTCGTCGGCGACCTCGGGGTGCGCCGTGCAGATCCGGAGCGCGAGCGCCACCTGGTCGGAGAACTCGACGACGCCGCGGCGCTGCTTCTCGGCGGCGTACGCGTCGGCGAGCTCGAGCAGCGGGGGCAGCGCCTCGACGACGCCGAGGGCCGACACGAAGCTGTCGAACGGCGTCCGCTTGCGCGGCGCCTCGATCGGCAGGTCGTGCATGGCGAGGAACTCGCGCGCGAACGCGTGCACGTCGCGGCTGTCGGTCACGTTCTCGGCGAGGGCCCGGCTCAGCGAGAGCACGGCGCCCGTGACCCGATCGAGCGAGGCGTCGAGCTCGACGAGCCGCGGGTCGGCGGCGGCCGACACGATGCCGCGCGCGAGCTGCCATGCGGCCGCCTCGCCGAGGATCGACGCGTCGGGCTCGCGCCCGATGCGCAGTGCGTGCTCGCGGTAGATGGCCCCGGCGAAGGCGTTGTACGTGAAGACCGCCGCCGACTCGAGCGGATCGAGCCGCACGTCGGCGATGCCCTCGGCGACGAGCTGTGCGACGCGCTCGCGCACGCGCTCGGCGAGCTCGCCCGCGGCCTTCCGGGTGAACGTCAGGCCGAGCACCTCGGGCACACCGACGGCGCCGTTGGCGAGCAGCCACACCACCCGGTTCGCCATCGTCTCGGTCTTGCCGCTTCCCGCGCCGGCGACGACGATGCTGCGCCCGCGCGGGTCGGCCTCGATCACCGCGCGCTGCTCGGGCGTCGGCGCGTGCAGGCCCAGCCGGGCGGCGATCTCGTCGGCGCCGATGCGGGCGGCGCTCACGCGCTCACCGCCGGCACGAGGTGGACGCGGTACTGCCAGTCGCCGAATCGCGACCCGTGCGCGAACTCCACGGGCGAGTCGAACCGGGCTCCGGCCATCACGCGGGCCACCTCCTCGAGCCGCGCGCGGAACGCCGCCTCGGCCTCGTCGTCGAACGGCTGCTGCGCGCGCTCGGTGTAGAGCCGGCCGCCGACCGGGCGGGCGACGTAGACGAGCTTCGCGCCGCCGAGGCGGCCCTCGTTCGGCAGTGCGCCGGCGCGCGCAGCGAGCTGGTACGCCGCGAGCTGCGGGTGCTCGGCCGTCTTCGCCGCGGTGGGCGGAGTGCGCCCGGTCTTCAGGTCGACGATCACGGTCGTGCCGTCGGGCGAGGCCTCGACCCGGTCGATGGTGCCCGTGATGCGGACGCGACCGCTGACGAGCGTGAAGCGCCCTTCGGCGCCGAGCACCACCACCCCGTCGTCGCGGGCGTTGCGGAGGTAGTCGGCCGCCCCCTCGGTCATCGCCCGGGCACCGCGTCGTTCGCGCTCGGCGACCCAACCCGCCTCGAATCGCAGGTCGCGCCACCGGCGCTCGACCGACGCCCACAGCGTCTCGACGTCGACGTCACCGGGTCGCTGCGCCGCCTCCTCGACGACCGCGTGGACGATCGTGCCGATCGAGGCGGCGAGCCCCGATGGCGGCTGCGCCACGTGATCGATGAACCAGCCGAGCGGACTCTCCTCCACGCGGTCGATCTGCGACGGCGAGACCGGCACCAGCGCCTCCGGGTCGCCGTCGAGATCGACGAGCGGAGCCGTCGTCGTCGGCTCGGCCATGCCGTACCACTCGTCGGGGTGGGCGCCGGGCACGCCCTGCTCGGCGAGCAGCGCGATCGCCGCCGCGGCCTCCCGGTCGCCCGCGCCGGCATCGCGGCGCAGCGCGCCGACCATGCCGCGCAGGTGCAGCGGTCGGCGACGACGAGACGGAAGGCGCGCCGGCGCGAGGCCCATGAGCACCGAGGGCTGCTCGTCGTCGTTCGACGTGCAGGTCAGCACCACCTGTCGTGCCGCGCGCG
Source organism: Agromyces molybdatiresistens (assembly GCF_052748445.2). Taxonomy (NCBI): domain Bacteria; kingdom Bacillati; phylum Actinomycetota; class Actinomycetes; order Micrococcales; family Microbacteriaceae; genus Agromyces; species Agromyces molybdatiresistens. The sequence goes on from NZ_CM188258.1 coordinate 2,578,157, forward strand.
AGACCGCGAGTGCGAACAGTCGCAGCTCGTCGGCCCGCACCGCGGCGCGCACCGCGGCGGGCGGCTCGGTCTCGCCGACCGCCCGGCCCGAACGCGCCGCCTCGGCCGCTCGGGCGAGCTCCCCGGCGTGCAGCAGGGTGCCGCGCGGCCGGAGGTTCGGCCAGACGCCGTCCTGCAGGCCCGCCACGACGACGACGTCGAACTGCCGCCCGATGAGCGCCGGCGGGGTCGCCAGCACGACCGCCTCCGACCCTCGCTCGGGCGCCAGCGAGTCCTCGGGCAGCGCGTTCTGGAGCACCTCGTCGACGAACCGCCGAGCCGGCGCCCCAGGCTCGCGCTCGACGAAGCGCCGCGCCGCGGCGAAGAGCGCGACGACCGCGTCGAGCGAGCGATTCGCCTCGTCGGCGAGCACCCCGGAACCCGCGGCCTGCGCCCCCCACTCCGCCTCGAGCCCGCTGTCGTGCCACAGCAGCCAGAGCAGCTCCTCGACCGTGGCGCCGCGCTCGGTCGAGCGTCGCGCCGCATCGAGCAGTCGCGCGAGGCGCGAGGCGCGGCGACCGGACGGCGCGTCGATCGTCGCGAACCCGCCGGCTGCGCCGAGCGCCTCGACGACCAGTTCGTCGGCGCTGCGCACTCCCCCGGACGCGAGCTCCTCGTGGCGCAGGGTCAGGCGGAGCCGACGCAGACCGACCCGATCGAGACGGCCGAGCGGACCGGTCAGCAGCGCGGTCGCGGCCTCGGCATCGAGCGGGCGGAGGTCGAGCACGACGGCGGCTGCCGCGAGGAGCGCCGCCGAGCCGGGAGCGTCGCGGAGCGCCGTCCGCACGATGCCGCCAGAGACGGGCACCTCGGCCGCGGCGAGCGCCCGCGCGAGCGACGGCAGCTCCGAACCCGATCGCGCGACGACGGCCATCGCCGACCACGGGATGCCGTCGAGCAGGTGCCGTTCGCGGAGCAGCCCTGCGATCTGCGCGCCCTCCGCCCCCGGCGAGGCCGCCTCGATGCCGACGACCGCCTCGAGCGGGTCGTCGTCCGTGGCGCCGTCGGCCGGATCGCGGGCGATCCGGGCTGCGCGGTGGCTGCCGCCGAGCGCCGCGCCGATGTGCGCCGTGACCTGGCCCAGGAGCTCGCGGTGCGCCGGCCGGCCGCGGTGCACGACGGGGAGCACGACACGTCGGACCTCGGCTCCGCCGAGCACCTGCCCGAGCGAGCCCAGCAGGTCGGCGCGACCGCCGCGGAACCCGTTGCTCGCGACATCCGGATCGCCGAGGGCCACGATCTCGACCCCGCGCGCAGCGAACGCGCCGAGCAGTCCCGCGGTCGCCTCGGTCGCCTCCTGCGCGTCGTCGACCACGATGAGGCGCAGCCCGGCCAGGGCGCCGAGGGCCAGGGCGTCGTCGGGGTCGTGACGGCTCCGCCGCACGATCGACGCGGCGAACGCGCCGAGCTCGGCCGAGTCGAACTGCGTGGGCCGCAGCTGCTCCTTCACCTCCGCGTACTCGGCGAGGAACGCCGCGGCCGCGCTCCACTCCGGACGCGACGCCGCCTCGCCGAGGTGCGCGAGCTGCTCCGGCCCGATGCCCTGCTCGACGGCGCGCATCAGGAGGTCGCGCAGCTCGGACCGGAACCCGCGCAGTTCGCGGACGTCGGGTGCGAGCGCCTCGGGCCACTCCGGTCCGCCGCCGTCGATCGCCTGCGCCTCGAGCAGCTCGCCGATGACCTGGTCGTGCTCGGCCCCGGTGAGCAGCGTCACCGATCGACCGGTGCGCGCTCGCACGAGGTCGTAGGCGACGGCGCTGGCGGTGCGCGCGAGCGCGCCGCGCGTCGTGCGGTCGAGCCGGATCGCGATCGCGTCGCGCATGGCCGCCGCGGTGCGACGGGTCGCCGACAGCACGAGGACCTCGGCCGGGTCGAGCCCGTGCTCGACCCGGTGCGCGACGAGCTCGATCGCGAGCCGCGTCTTGCCCGACCCCGGTGCCCCGAACACGGCGGAATGGCCGCCCCCCGCGAGCGCCGGCACCGGGTCGACGACGGCGGGTGCGGTGGTCGCGGAGCGGGGCATGCGGCCCACGGTATCCGTGTCCGCCGACAGTGAACGCGTCCGGCCCGCACCCCCGCGTGTCGTAGGGTCGAGTCAACGACAGAAAGGCGCACCGTGGACCTTCGCATCGGCATCCAGAACTCCCCCCGCGAGCTCGGTTTCGACACCTCGCTGACGGCGGCGGAGGTCGAGCAGGCCGTCTCGGCGGCGCTCAGCGGGCAGTCGCCCGTGCTGCGCCTGACCGACTCGAAGGGCACGGTCTACGTGGTGCCCTCCGCCGCCCTCGCGTATGTCGAGATCGGCACGGAGGAGTCGCGCAAGATCGGCTTCGTCGGCTGATGGAGCTCCTCTTCATCACGCTCGGCGGCGCCATCCTCGGCCTCGCGGCGCACTACGCCGCTCCGCGGCGCGAGTTCCGCGGCGTCGTGCTCGTGCCCGCCGTCGGCGCGGCTGTCGCCGCCGTCGTCTGGGTCGCCCTCACGTGGCTCGGCATGGCGTGGGACGGCGGGTGGATCTGGGTGATCGCGCTCGTCGCATCCGGCGCGGCCGCTGCCGCCGTCGCCTGGCTCATCGGCCGGCGGCGCGAAGAGGACGACGCCCGCACGTTCGCCCACCTCGCGAAGTTCGGTCTCGCCCGCGGCTGACGGCCGCCGCCCGCGACTCAGGCCGTGAGGCCGAGCGCGTCCATCCGGCGCGTGTGCGCCGCGATGAGCTCGGTGAAGACCGGCTCGACGTCGGGCCCGTGCTCGCCCGACCCGGCCTGCCGGACCGCCGAGCGCGCGATGAGGAGCGTGTCGCCGACGAGGCTGCGGCCCCACAGCGCGAGCCGGTCGTCGAGCGTCGGGTCGGCCGCGATGGCCTGCTCGAGCTCGCGCTCGATGACCTCGGCCGACCGCGACTCGCCGAGGATGCCGCGCACGCGCGCGCCGACCTCGTGGGGCAGCCCCGCCGCCAGGCGGATGAAGTAGTCGTCGAGCATCCCCGACGTGATGTGGATGCCGAGCAGCAGTTCGTACCAGTCCGCACCGGACGTCGCCTGGCGGAACCGGTCGGCGGCGGGCGCGAACGGCGCCATGACCTCGGCGGGCTCGGCACCGAGGCGTCGCAGTTCGGCGATGAGCTCGTGGTGCTTGCGCAGCGCGACACCGGCCGCGGCGCTCAGCCCCTCCTTCGCGGCGAGGTCGGGGGCGGTGGCGACGGCCTTCGCGAGGCTCTCGAAGAACTCGAGCTGGATGTACGCGGCCTGGCCGAGGAACGGGACCGGCTCGGGCGTGAACTCGGTGAAGTCGATGCGGGTGAGGTCGGTCGGCGCGACCCTCGGCCGCAGCCTCGGGGTCTCCGGGCGGGCACGGCGCGACATCGACCAATTGACCACGAGCACAGCATATCCGGGGCCTCTCAGCGCGCTCGGATAGGCTGGGAGCCGCCGCGGGCGATGGAACCGCGGCCGTGCGCCTGTCGATCGGAGCAGGGCGCACCCGGAATCCGCATCACGGACAGGCAGACATTTGACCACGTTCACCGAACTCGGCATCGCGCCCGACATCGTCGAGGCCCTCGCCGGGAAGGGCATCATCGATGCCTTCCCCATCCAGGAGCAGACCATCCCCCTCGCCCTCACGGGGCAGGACATCATCGGCCAGGCCAAGACCGGCACCGGCAAGACCTTCGGGTTCGGCCTGCCGATCATCCAGCGGCTCGGCGACGACCCCGAGCCCGGAGTCAAGGTGCTCGTCGTGGTCCCCACGCGCGAGCTGTGCGTGCAGGTGACCGAGGACCTCGAGCTCGCCACCTCGAATCGCCCCACCAAGATCGTCTCGATCTACGGCGGCAAGGCCTACGAGGGGCAGATCGAGCAGATCAAGGCCGGCGCCCAGATCGTCGTCGGCACCCCGGGGCGGCTCCTGGACCTCGCCTCGCAGCGCCTGCTCTCGCTCAAGAACGTCACCGAGATGGTGCTCGACGAGGCCGACAAGATGCTCGACCTCGGCTTCCTCGCCGACATCGAGAAGCTGTTCTCGCAGACCCCGCCGACCCGCCACACGATGTTGTTCTCGGCCACCATGCCGGGCCCGATCGTGGCGCTGGCGCGTCGCTTCATGACCCGACCCATCCACATCCGCGCGACCGATCCCGACGAGGGGCTCACGCAGGCGAACATCAAGCACCTCGTCTACCGTGCGCACTCGCTCGACAAGGACGAGGTGATCGCCCGGATCCTGCAGGCCGAGGGCCGCGGCAAGACCGTGATCTTCACGCGCACGAAGCGCGCCGCCGCGAAGCTCGTGGAGGAGCTCAACGACCGCGGCTTCAACGCCGCGGCCGTGCACGGCGACCTGAACCAGGACCAGCGCGAGCGCGCCATGGCCGCGTTCAAGGCCGGCAAGAAGGACGTCCTGATCGCCACGGATGTCGCCGCGCGCGGCATCGACGTCGACGACGTGACGCACGTCATCAACCACACCATCCCCGACGACGACAAGGCGTACCTCCACCGCGCGGGCCGCACGGGCCGCGCCGGCAAGACCGGCATCGCCGTGACCTTCGTCGACTGGGACGACCTGCACAAGTGGGCGCTCATCAACCGCGCGCTCGAGTTCGGCCAGCCCGAGCCCGTCGAGACCTACTCGTCGAGCCCGCACCTGTTCACCGACCTCGACATCCCCGCGGGCACGAAGGGCCGCCTGAAGCCGGCCGCGCCGACCGCTGCGCCGTCGCGGTCCAGCACCGCCGGCCGTCACGAGGGCGATGGGCGGGCGGATGCCTCCGGCGATCGCGGCACGCGCCCGCGCCGTCGTACGCGGGCCGGCAGGCCGGTCGGCGAGGGCGCCGCGGCGACCGAGGCCGTCGCCGGGGGCTCGGACGAGCCGCACGAGAAGGAACCGGGGGCGGGCACGCACGACGGCAGGGGCAAGGAGCACCACGACGGCAACGCGGCCCCGCGCCGCCGGCGCCGCCGCCGCGGCGGCCGCTCGGGCGGCAGCGCCACGGGTGCGCCGTCGACGGCGCCCACCGCCTGACGCGTCGCGTCGCGAGTCGCACGACGACGCGCGAACGGGCCGGATGCCGCGTGGCATCCGGCCCGTTCCGCGTCCGCCGCCCGGCTCAGCCGGCCGGCGGGACCGGCTCGCTCCCCCGGCCCTCGGCGACGATGCGCGCCACGATCTCCGGCGAGGTCGTGTACTGGCCGAGGCGGTTGACCTTGCCGCGCCCGTGGTAGTCGCTCGATCCCGTGATGGCGAGCCCGTGGCGGCCTGCGAGTTCGCGCAGGCGCGGCTTCGCGGCATCCGTGTTCTCGGGGTGGTCGACCTCGAGGCCGAAGAGGCCGGCGTCGGCGAACCTCCCGAGGCGCCGGTCGGGCACGACGTCCTCCGCGCCGCGCGTGCCGGGGTGCGCGAGCACCGGCACGCCGCCCGCGGAGCGGATCAGTCGGATGCCCGTCAGCGGATCGGGCGCGTAGTGCGGCTGCGCGTACCCCGAGCGCCAGTGGAGGATCCCGGCGAACGCGTCGGAACGCGTCGTGGCGTGCCCGCGCGCGACGAGCGCGTCGGCGATGTGCGGGCGGCCGATCGTGGCACCGTCGCTGGTCTGCGCGAGCACGTCGTCCCACGTGAGGTCGTAGTCGGCGGCGATGCGACGCACGATCGCCTCGGCACGGGTGAGGCGGGAGTCGCGGATGCGCGCGGTCTCGGCCAGCAGCGCCGCGTCGGTCGGGTCGATGAGGTAGCCGAGCACGTGCACGCTGGTGAACTGCTCGCGCGTCGACAGCTCGATGCCCGGGATCAGTCCGATGCCGAGCCGACGTGCGGTCTCGATCGCCTCCGGCCAGCCGGCGGTCGAGTCGTGGTCGGTGATCGCGAGCGCCGCGAGGCCGGCAGCGGATGCCGCGGCCACGAGCTCCGCGGGCGCGTCCGTGCCGTCGGAGACCGTGGTGTGCGCGTGCAGGTCAGCTGCGACGGCGAACGGAGCGTCGGCCATGACCCCATCGTAGGCGGGCGCGATCAGCCGGTTCCCCGCGGACTCCCAGCAGACGCCCTGTGGATGCGATGCCCGAGCCGCACGTGCTCGCCTACGCTGGGTCGGGTGCTCCCCCGCATCCTCGGCTGGGCCGTCGTGCTCGGCACCGCAGCGCTCGCGGCGATCCTGCTGTGGCCGCAGGCGTTCGGCCTGCAGAACCAGTGGATCGCGGCGCACGTCGTCGCGCTGCGGGGCGTGGCCGCCGCCGGCGCGGGGCTGCTCGCGGCCCTCCTCGCGATCGGGCTGCTGCTCGGTCCCGGGCGCCGGCTGATCGGCGCGCTCGCCGCCGTCCTCGTGCTGTTCGCCGTGGGCAACCTCGGCATCCTCGCGACCCGCGGCCTCGCCGGGAGCGAGTCCGCAGCGACGTCCGAATCGGTCACGGTCCTCTCGTGGAACACGCTCGGCGAGGTGCCCGACGCATCGACGATCGCGAGCCTCGCACTCGAGCAGGGGGCTGACGTGGTCGCGCTGCCCGAGACGACCGCCCCGCTCGGCGAGGAGGTCGCGATCGCGATGCGCGAGGGCGGCCGGCCGATGTGGGTGCACACGCAGCTCTTCGACGAGATCGCCAAGGCGCGCTCGACGACGATCCTCATCTCTCCCGACCTGGGCGACTACGAGGTCGTGAACGACCCGTGGCCCGGCCCGCCGGGCAACACCAACACGCTGCCGAGCGTCGTCGCCGAACCGGTCGACGGCGACGGCCCCCGGATCGTGGCGGTGCACGCGGTCGCGCCGATCCGGTGGGAGCTGCGCAACTGGCGGAGCGACCTCGACTGGCTCGCCGAGCAGTGCGCGGCCGACGACGTCATCATGGCGGGCGACTTCAACGCCACGGTCGACCACTTCGCCGGGCGCGGCGTCGACGGCGGCGACCTCGGCCGGTGCGCGGATGCCGCGGTCGCCGGCGGCGCGGGCGGGCTCGGCACCTGGCCGACCACGCTTCCGGAGCTCTTCGGCAGCCCCATCGACCACGTGCTCGCGACCCCGTCCTGGGCGGTGGAGTCGTTCCGCGTGCTCGACGCGCTCGACGACTCGGGCAGCGACCACCGTCCGATCGTCGCGACGCTCTCCCGCGCCGGGGGCTGATCCCCCGTCGCTCCCGGCACCGCCGGCCCGGTGCGAGAATGGAGCCCATGACGAACACCGGCGACGCGACCGTGACGGCCCATGAGGCCGCGACCGACGAGACCACCGCAGAGGAGACCGGCCGGAACGCGAACCGTTCGACCACTCCCGAATCGCAGGGCTTCAAGGACTTCATCGGCGGCGGTTGGGCCGAGCGCGACGAGCGCCTGCCCGACGCGCGTCCGCAGGCCGCCCACGCGGCGGCCCGACGTGCGAAGGTCTCCGCCGAGTTCCCCGGCCAGCGGCTCGTGATCCCCGCGGGCGACATGAAGCAGCGCGCGAACGACACCGACTACCCGTTCCGGGCGCACTCCGCCTTCGCGCACCTCACCGGCTGGGGCTCGGACTCCGAGCCCGGCGCGGTGCTCGTGCTGGAGCCGGCCGGCGACGCCGGGCACGAGGCGACCGTCTACTTCCGCGAGCGCGCGGGGCGCGACAGCGAGGAGTTCTACGCCAACCCCGCGATCGGCGAGTTCTGGATCGGACCGCGGCCGTCGCTCGCGCACGTCGCGGCCGACCTGCAGCTCGGCACGCGCGGCATCGCCGACTTCGACGCGGTCGTGAACGCCGTCGACACGGCGACGCTCGTCGTGCGCGAGGCCGACGCCGCGATCACGGAGCGCATCGACCACGCGCGCCTGCGCTTCGCCGCCGAGGAGGCGCTGTCGACCAACGCGTCGGACGCGCCGTTCAGCCTCGAGGTGAACGCCGAGCACGAGCCCGACGCCGAGCTCGCGCGCGTGCTCTCCGAGCTTCGGCTCGTCAAGGACGACTTCGAGGTCGCCGAGCTCCGCGCCGCGGTCGACGCGACCGAGCGCGGCTTCGCCGAGGTGCTCGCCGAGCTGCCCCGGATCACGAGCGAGGTTCGCGGCGAGCGCGTCATCGAGGGCGTGTTCGCCACCCGCGCGCGCCTCGACGGCAACGACGTCGGCTACGCCTCGATCGCCGCGGCAGGCCCGCACGCGACCATCCTGCACTGGACGCGCAACGACGGTCCGGTCGTGCCCGGCGACCTCGTGCTGCTCGATGCGGGCGTGGAGATGGACAGCTACTACACGGCCGACATCACGCGGACGTTCCCGGTGAACGGCACCTTCTCGCCCGTGCAGCGCCAGGTGTACGAGGCCGTGCTCGAGGCCGCGGATGCCGCGTTCCGCATCGTGCGACCCGGCATCGTCTTCCGCGAGATCCACGCCGCCGCGATGGAGGTCATCGCGAAGCGCACCGCCGAGTGGGGATTCCTCCCCGTCTCGGCCGAGGAGTCGCTGCAGCCCGAGAACCAGTTCCACCGCCGGTACATGGTGCACGGCACGAGCCACCACCTCGGCCTCGACGTGCACGACTGCGCGCAGGCGCGTCGCTCGATGTACATGGACGGCGTGCTCGAAGCGGGCATGGTCTTCACGATCGAGCCGGGCCTCTACTTCCAGGCCGACGACCTCACGGTACCCGAGGAGTTCCGAGGCATCGGTGTTCGCATCGAGGACGACATCCTCGTCACCGCCGACGGCGCCGAGAACCTCTCCGCCGGCATCCCGCGCACGGCCGATGAGGTCGAGGCCTGGGTCCGCGGCGCACACCGCTGAGCCGAGGGCGTGCCGGGGCGGATGCGTCGTCCCGGCGCGTCGCCCGAATCGGCGGATTCAGCTCTCCGAGCCGACCCCGCGCGCCGCACGGCGCGCCTTCCACCAGGCCCAGAAGCGGTCGAGCAGGCGCTTGACCCATCCCGCGAGCCGCCGCGCCCACGCGAACTCGGTGCCGAGGATCGCGAGACCGAGGAAGACGACGAGCCACCCCGGCCCGGGCAGCGGCACGAGCGCGAGCCCGGCGACCGCGATCACGCCGCCGAGCACCGCCACGCCGAACCGGTAGGCGAACCGCAGGCGCGGGTGACGGTCGATCCAGCTGCGAATGCCGCGCAGCCACCGGCGGACCGGCCGGTCGGGGCGCTCGGCCGCGACGATCTCGGCACGCACGGTGCGCTCGAGCGGGGTCTGCTCTGCCGTCGGCGGCTGGGCCGACATCCGCTCGGGGCGCGTGTGCGCGTTCGGCGGCCGGCCGGGTTCACGGCGGAGGTCGCTGGACATGACGCCACCGTAGGCACTCACGCTGGGAGTCGCCGGAGTGCCGAGCCGTCCGGCCGACCCGCGCACCGGGTGAGCGCGACGACGGCCGGAACCGGCGCGGCTACTGCTCGCCGCGCTCCCGCGCGGCACGGCGGGCGGCGTCCTGCGCCTCGCCGTAGGTGAGCGGACGCGACGGGTCGATCGTCCGCGCCTCCTCCTCGGGCGCGCCCTCGGACGAGGGCGCCGCGCCCGCGGCATCCGACGGTCGCTCGGGCGCGGGCGCGGGTGCGGGGGGTGGGCTCGCGACCGTCGTCGCAGCGGGCGACGGCGGCGCCGCGGCATCCGTCACCCCCAGCACCTGACGCGCACGCACGACGTGCGCGGGCTCGGCGATGATCGCGTAGCGGGTGGCGAGCACCTGCATCACCGACGTGAAGTCGCGGCGGCGGCGGTTCACCGAGTACGAGACGAGGCTGAAGATCATCCCGAAGCCCGCACCGATGAGGATCGCGGCGCCGAGGATGCCGAGCGACGTGCCCGACGGCGAGAAGATGAAGAACAGCAGGCCCAGGAAGGTGCCGAACCACGCCCCGGAGAGCGCACCCGCCGCGGCCGTACGGCCCCAGCTCAGCGTGCCCGTGATGCGCTCGACGCTCGTGAGGTCGTGCCCGACGATCGAGAGTTCCTTGACCGGGAACTCGGCCTTGGCGAGCTGGTCGACCGCGGCCTGCGCCTCCTGGTAGGTCTCGTAGCTCGCGACCGTCTCCCCCTTGGGCAGGGTCGGGAAGGTGCGGCCGATGCGACCGCCGAACGGCGACTGGGAGCTCACCCCGCCATTCTTCCACGCCGCCCGCCCGCCCGGCCCGAAGCCGGCCGCGCGGGGTAAGTTGGGAGGCGTGAGCGCCACGAGAGTCTTCGTCGCCCGACTCGCCGGGTGCCCCGTGTTCGACCCCGCGGGCGATCGCGTCGGGAAGGTGCGCGACGTGCTCGTCGTGTACCGCAAGGACGACCCTCCGCGCGTCGTCGGCCTCATCGTCGAGATCCCCGGCAAGCGCCGGGTGTTCGTCTCGATCGGGCGCGTGACCTCGATCGGCGGCGGCCAGATCATCACGACCGGGCTCATCAACCTGCGCCGCTTCGAGCAGCGCGGCGGCGAGGTGCGCGTGATCGCCGAGATGCTCGGCCGCAAGGTCGAGTTCAACGACGGATCGGGTTCGGCGACCATCGAGGACGTCGCGATCGAGGAGCGCGAGCCCGGCGAGTGGGAGGTCGACCAGCTCTTCGTGCGCCGCCCGAAGACGAGCGCGTCGCCGTTCGCGAAGGGGCCGTCGGCGTACGTCACGTGGCGCGAGGTGCGCGAGACCACCGCGGCCGGCGAGGCCCAGTCGGCCGAGCAGCTCATCGCGACCTACTCCGAGCTGAAGCCCGCCGACCTCGCGAACACGCTGCTCGACCTGCCGCCGCAGCGCAGGCAGGAGGTCGCGGCCGAGCTCCCCGACGACCGCCTCGCGGACGTGCTCGAGGAGATGCCCGAGATCGACCAGGTCGAGATCCTCGCCAAGCTCGGCGACGACCGCGCGGCCGACGTGCTCGACCACATGTCGCCCGACGACGCCGCCGACCTCATCGCGCAACTGCCCGAGGAGCGCGGCGAGCACCTGCTCGAGCTCATGGAGCCCGAGGAGGCGGAGGACGTCCGGTTCCTGCTCTCCTACGGTCCGGACACCGCGGGCGGACTCATGACGACCGAGCCGATCATCGTGTCGGCGGACGCCACGGTGGCCGAGGGCCTCGCCCTCATCCGCCGCCACGACCTCCCGCCCGCGCTCGGCGCCGCGGTGTGCGTCACGCTGCCGCCGTACGAGCCGCCGACCGGCCGCTTCCTCGGCATCGTGCACTTCCAGCGGATGCTGCGCTACCCGCCGCACGAGCGCCTCGGCTCGCTCATCGACCAGGGGCTGGAACCCGTGAAGGCCGACACGTCGGCCGCCGAGGTGAGCCGCATCCTGGCCAGCTACGATCTCGTGTCCGTCCCGGTGGTCGACGAGAAGCATCGCCTCGTCGGCGTCGTCACGATCGACGACGTGCTGGACTACCTGCTCCCGGACGACTGGAGGAGTCATCCCGACGACGAGGCGGAGGTGAGCAGACGCGCCACGGCCCGCGCCCAGCTGGCCACCGGCAGCATCCCGATCGCACCCGGAAGGAGGGCAGGAGATGGCACGCACTGACGCCGACGACCGTCGGTTCGACACCCCGAAGGGCATCCGCCGATCCGCCGCCCCCCTGCGCCGCTCCGGCGACCGCGATCGCTTCGGCCGCTTCACCGAGTGGGTCGCGCGCAACATGGGCACGCCGTGGTTCCTCCTCGGCCTCACGCTCTTCGTCACGTTCTGGATCCTCTGGAACACGCTCGCGCCGGAGGCGTGGCGATTCGACTCGGTCGAGCTCGGCTTCATCGCGCTGACCCTCGTGCTCTCGCTGCAGGCGTCCTACGCCGCGCCCCTGATCCTGCTCGCGCAGAACCGCCAGGACGACCGCGACCGCGTGCAGATCGAGCAGGACCGTCAGCGCGCCGAGCGCAACCTGGCCGACACCGAGTACCTCGCGCGCGAGGTCGTCGCGCTCCGGCTCGCGGTGCGCGACCTCGCGTCGAAGGAGTTCATCCGCCAGGAGCTGCGGCAGGTGCTCGAGGAGCTCGACCGTCGCGACGAGGAGGATGACGCGAATGCCCCGTCCTGACGCGGACGAGGTCGAGCGCGCCGTCCACTCCGCGCTCGCGGGCGTCATCGACCCGGAGATCCGGAAGCCCATCACCGAGCTCGACATGGTCGAGCGGGTGACGGCGACCGACGCCGGAGTCGAGGTCGGGGTTCGCCTCACGATCGTCGGCTGCCCGGCGTCCGATCGCATCGAACGCGACGTGCGCGCGGCGGCCGAGCAGGTCGTCGGCACGGGCAACGCCGTCGTCGAGCTCGGCGTCATGACGCCCGAGCAGCGCGCCGCCCTCACCGAGCGGCTGCGCGGCGGCCGGGCCGCACGCGGCAACCCGTTCGGTCCGGGCACGCTCACGCGCGTCATCGCGGTCACGAGCGGCAAGGGCGGCGTCGGCAAGTCGACGCTCACGGCGAACCTCGCGGTCGCGCTCGCGGCACGCGGGCTCTCCGTCGGGCTCGTCGACGCCGACGTGCACGGGTTCTCGATCCCGGGCCTGCTCGGCCTCGTCGACGAGCACGGCACCGCGGTGCGCCCGACCCGCGTCGACGAGATGATCCTGCCGCCCGTCGCGCACGGCGTGAAGGTCATCTCGATCGGCATGTTCGTCGAGCCGACCGAGCCCGGCGGGCGCGGCTCGTCGGTCGCGGTCGCCTGGCGCGGGCCGATGCTGCACCGGACGCTCCAGCAGTTCCTCACCGACGTGTACTTCGGCGACCTCGACGTGCTGCTCGTCGACCTGCCTCCGGGCACCGGCGACGTCGCCATCTCGCTCGGCCAGCTGCTCCCGAACGCCGAGGTCGTGGTCGTCACGACCCCGCAGCCGGCGGCCGCCGACGTCGCCGAGCGCTCGGGCCTCGTCGCCCGCCAGACCGGCCAGCGCGTCGTCGGCGTGATCGAGAACATGGCCGGGCTGGCACAGCCCGACGGGTCGCTGCTCGACCTCTTCGGCTCCGGCGGCGGCGACGAGGTCGCCCGGCGGCTCTCCGATGGCGTCGCCGACGCGGTGCCGCTCGTCGCCGCGGTGCCGCTCAGCGTCGCGCTGCGGCGCGGCGGCGACGACGGGCTCCCGGTGGTGCTCTCCGAACCCGACGACCCCGCGGCGCGCGCCATCGAGCAGGCGGCCGACTTCCTCGCCGGGCGACCGCGCTCGCTCGCCGGTCGACGGCTCGACGTCTCGGTGCGGTGAGACGGATGCCGCGTCCCGCTCGCTGCCGCGTCCGGTCCGCGGTGCTCGCACCCGCGTGCCTCGTCGTGGCGGCGCTCGCAGCCGGGGCGCTCGCGTCGTGCGCGGCGGCCGACAGGACCGACGCCGGCGCGTCCGGTGACGGACTGCCCGACGGGCTGTCCGTCACGGTCCAGCAGGGCCGGATGGACGTCCCGCAGGGTCGGCTCGTGCTGCACTTCGAGAACTCGGGCGAACCGGTGACCGTGACCGCGCTCTCGGTCGACTCGCCCGCGCTCGAGCCGGGCATGGACCGCGACCGCCCGTTCGACCTCGACGAGGACGACGCCATCGACATCCGGCTCGACCTCACCGGCAGCGTCTGCGACGGCGACCCCACGGAGGTCGGCATCGACGTGCGCGCGACGACCGCCGACGGCGCGGAACACGAGGGCACGCTCGCACCCGAGGACCCGTTCGGCACGATGCAGCGCATCGCCGACGCCGACTGCCTCGCCGAGTCGGTCGCCGCCGTCGCCGCGATCGAACTGCCGGAACGCCTGCGCACGACCGGGACCGGCACCGATCAGCGCGCGTGGATCGACGTGACGGTCGCGCCCGTGGCATCCGGCGACGGAACGCTCGAGATCGACGGCGTGTCGGCCACGACGCTCATCGGCAACGAGGACGGCCAGGACTGGCCGCTCGGCATCGAGGTCGCCGCGGGCGGCGCTCCGGTCGACGTGCCGCTCGCGGTGCGCCCCGCGCGGTGCGACGCGCACGCGCTCGCCGACGACAAGCGCGGCACCATCCTGCCGTTCACGGTGGCGACCGGCGACGGCCGCGCGGGGCGGCTCGAGATCGCGTCGGGCCCCGAGCTCAAGGCCGACCTCTACGCCTACTACGCGGAGCGCTGCGGGCTGTAGGCGGACCCTCACGCGACTCCGGCTCAGGCGCGCGGCTCGACGACCCTGGCGAGCAGTTCCACGAGCAGACGCTCGGTGAGCGGCCCGGGGAGCGCCTCGACGAGGGCGAGGACCGGCGCCATCCGGTCGGGCAGGGCACCGCCGGCGCCCTCGCCGCCGAGCAGCCCGAACGCGCCGAGCAGGCCGGCGGCGGTGTCCGAGTCGAAGCCGGCGGATGCCGCGGCGAGCGCGCCGGCGCCGCCGGGAAGCTGCTGCGCCAGCCCGGCGACGAGCTCGCCGCCGTCGACCGCGGGCACGCCGCGAACCGCGTCGGCCGCGGCCTCGAGCGCCGGCACGAGCTCGCCGACGACGTGGTCGGTGACGGGCGTGACGGTGAGGTGGGTCGTGTGCGGCAGTGCGGTGCCGTCGGCCTGGACCATGCCCGGCTGCAGCTGCAGGTACCAGCCGGCGCCGCGCGCGGCATCCGCCCAGTGGTGCGGGTCGACGCGTCGTCCGGCCGGCACCGTGTCGTCGGCGCGGACCGCGAGCAGCGGCCCGACCGGTTCGCCCACCACGGCGAGGCCCTCGATGCGGTCGATCGCCTCGCGGAGGGTCGCCGCGGCGGTCGTCGCACGGGCCGTGAGGTCGGCGAAGCCCGACTCGCCGAGCACCTGCACGATCGCCCACGCCGCGGCGAGCGGACCGGCGGGCTTCGAGCCGGCCATCGTCGGGTTCACGACCGGGTAGCCCGGCCACGCGGTCGTCGCGAAGTACTGGCGGCGCTGCCGGTCGCGGCCGCGCTGGAGGAGCACCGACACGCCCTTCGGCGCGTAGCCGTACTTGTGCAGGTCGGCCGACAGGCTCGTGACGCCCGGCACGCGGAAGTCCCACTCGGGCAGGCCCTGCTGGAAGGCGAGCGCGAAGCCGCCGATGCACGCGTCGACGTGCAGCGCGATCCCGCGCTCGGCGGTCGCGGCCGCGACCTCGGCGACGGGGTCGAGCGTCGCGAACGGGTACGACGGCGCACTCACCACGACGAGGGCCACGTCGTCGCCGAGGCGTGCGACGACCTCGGCCACGTCGGGCGCGCCGCTCTCCGGGGACACGGGGACGAGGTCGAGCGCGAGCCCGAAGTAGTGCGCGGCCTTGTGGAATGCGGCGTGCACGGTCGTCGGGGCGACGAGCCGCGGCATCCGCCCATCGGCCGGGTTCGCCGCGCGCCACGCGTCGCGCGCGGTCTTCACCGCGAGCAGGCAGCTCTCGGTGCCGCCCGAGGTGACCGACCCGACGACCTCGGCCGCGTCCGCGTCCGCCGCGCCTCGCGACTCGCCGTGGAACACGCGCCGCGCGAAGCCGACGACGCCGGCCTCCATCGCGGCGACCGAGGTGAAGGTGGTCGGATCCAGGCCGTTCACGGGCTGCACGAGGCGCGCCGCGCGAGCCGCGAGGTCGTCGAGCTCGGCGAGCCCCGAGTCGTACACGTACGAGAGCACGCGACCGCCGTGCGTGGGCGCGTCGCCCGCTCGCAGCGCGGCGAGCTCGGCGAGCACCTCGTCGGGCTCGCGTGCGAAGGCGTTCATCGGGCGATCTCCTCGGCGGTGGCAGGGGTGTCGATATCGGCCCGCCGGAGCGGGTAGCGCAGCAGCGGCACCAGGCTCACCAGCACGAGCGCGGCGGGCAGCAGGCTGAAGCTCAGCGCGATGCCGGAGACGGCGGCATCCGGCTGGGCGACGACCGCGGACCCGACCGACTCGAGGTACCCGGTCGCGGCGAGCACGATCGTGAGCAGCGTCGCACCGAGCGCCATGCCGGTCGTCTCCCCCGCGGTCCAGACACCGCCGAAGGTGCCGGCGCGGCCGGGCCCGTTCGTGCGGGCGTCATGGGCGACGACGTCCGGCAGCATCGCCATGGGCAGCGACTGCATGCCCGCGTACGCGGCGCCCGCGATCGCGACCGGCGCGTAGACCCAGGCGCCCGGCACCCAGAGCATGCCGACGAGGGCGGCGGATGCCACGGCGAACAGGGCGCTCGCGATGACGTACGAACGCTCCTTGCCGATCCGGTGGGCGAGCCGGCCCCAGAGCGGTGCGCAGAGGATCGCCGGACCGATGAGCGCGACGAACAGGAACGTGAGCGCGTCCTCGGAGTCGAGCACCCAGACCGCCACGTAGTTCGCCCCCGCGAGCATGACGCCGGTCGCGAGTCCCTGCAGCAGGAAGCCCGAGAGCAGCAGGCGGAACGGGCGGCTGCGGCGCAGCGCGCCGAGCCCCTCCGCGTAGCCGGCGGCGAGGCTGCGTCGCTCGCGCTCCTCGACGAGCATGCCGGTCGGTGCGGTCGTCGTGGCCACGAGCATGCCGAGACCGATCACGAGTCCGGCGACGACGGCCATGACGAGGTAGCCGAGCGCCTCGTCGTCGCCGCCGACGCGACGGAGCACGGGCCCGCCGGCGCCGAACAGCAGGATCGCGAGGCTCAGCACGACGACGCGCCAGGTCAGGAGTCGCGTGCGAGCGTCGTAGTCGTCGGTGAGCTCGGCGGGCAGCGCGATGTAGGGCACCTGGAACAGGCTGAACGCGGTCGCGGTGGCGAGGAACGCGAGCATGACCCAGGCCCCGGCGACGAGCGGGCCCAGCCCGGCCGGCGCTGCGAACGTGACGACGAACGCGACCGGGAGCGCGAGCGCGCCGATCCGCATCCAGGTGCGGCGCGTGCCCGAGACGGCGAGGGCGTGATCGCTGCGATCGCCGATCCACGGATCGATGAGCACGTCCCACACCTTGGCCGCGGTCACGACGAGGCCTGCGAGCAGCGCGGTCACCCCGAGGGTGTCGGTGAGGTAGAAGACGAGCACGAGACCGGGCAGCGTCGCGAAGCCGCCCGTGCCGATCGATCCGACGGCGTAGCGGGCCACGATGCCGCGCGGGAGCCGTCGCTCCGGGGAAGTCATGCGGGGAAGCATACCCATTCGAGGAGGCCGATCCGGACAGGCTCCCCCGGTCCTCACCCGCCTAGACTGGCCGGGTGTCCAACGCCGCCACCCGAACTCAGGCCGCTCCCCGAACCGCGGCCGTCCCCCAGAGCCCCGCACGCGACGCCCTCGTCGGCGACCTGATCGCCACGACCGGCCGGACCGCGGCGATCCCCACCCCGGCGACGGGCGAGACGCTCGTCGACCTCCCGCGGTCGAGCGCCGACGACGTGCGCGGTGCGGTCTCGCGCGCGCGCCTGGCGCAGGTCGCCTGGGCCCGCGCCGGCTTCGCGGCCCGTCGCCGCATCCTGCTCCGCGCGCACGACCTCATCGTCGCCCGTCGCGAGGAGCTCCTCGACCTGACGCAGCTCGAGAGCGGCAAGACCCGGGGCCAGGCCTTCGAGGAGGTCTTCCAGGCGCTGTCGGTGACCCGGTGGAACGCGCTCAAGGCGCAGAACGTGCTCCGCGGCGGTCGCCGCCGCGCCGGCATCCCGGTCGTGCTCTCGACCCGCATCCGCTACCGCTCCAAGGGCGTCGTCGGCGTCATCACGCCGTGGAACTACGCGATCAGCCTCGCCGCGATGGACGTGATCCCGGCGCTCGCCGCCGGCTGCGCCGTCGTGCAGAAGGCCGACGACCAGGGCGCGCTCTCGGTCCTCGCGCTGCGGCGCGCGTTCATCGACGCCGGGCTTCCGGAAGCGCTGTGGGCCGTCGTCGCCGGCGATCCGGCCGAGGTCGGCGAGGCCGTGACCGACGAGGCCGACTACATCTGCTTCACCGGCTCGACCGCGACCGGCCGCCGGATCGCCGAGAAGGCCGGCCGCCGCCTCGTCGGCGCCTCGCTCGAGCTCGGCGGGAAGAACGCCCTCATCGTCCTCGACGACGTCGACGTCGAGCAGGCGGCGGCGGATGCCGCGCACGCGTGCTTCTCGTCGATGGGCCAGCTGTGCGTGTCGGTCGAGCGCATCTACGTGCACCGGCGCGTCGCCGACGCGTTCACCGCGGCGCTCGCGGCTCGCCTCGCCGATCCGCGCATCGGCTCGGGCCTCGACCACGACGCCGACTACGGCAGCCTCGCGACGGCCGCGCAGCTGGAGCGCGTCCGCGGTCACCTCGACGACGCGCTCGCCAAGGGCGCGAGGGTCCTCGTGGGCGGCCGCCCACGGCCCGAGATCGGCCCCTGGGCCTTCGAACCCACGGTGCTCACCGAGGTCGCCCCCGGCATGCGCGTGCTCGACGAGGAGACGTTCGGCGCGATCGCGTCGCTCCACGTCGTCGACGACGAGCTCGAGGCGGTGTTCGCCGCGAACGCGTCGGAGTACGGCCTCAACGCGTCGGTGCTCTCGGGTTCGACCCGTCGTGCGCTCCGCGTCGCCGACCAGCTCGACGCGGGCAGCGTGAACGTCAACGAGGGCTACCGGGGCAGCTTCGGCTCGGTCGACGCGCCCATGGGCGGGCTCAAGGCGTCCGGCATCGGCAGGCGCAACGGTCGCGAGGGCCTCCTGCGGTTCGTCGACCCGGTGACGGTGTCGGTGAACACGCGGGTCATCCCGCTCCCGCACACCGGGCGCGAGTACGCGAGGCTGAGCGGCGTGCTCGTCCTGCTCGCGCGGGCGCTGCGCGCCATCCGCCGCGCCTGACGACGCCGACGGCCCACGGGCCGGACGCACGGACAGGGTGCGCACCGACCCGGCGCACGCCGCGACCGGCGGCGATCAACCGCCGGAGTGCTTCGAGATCCGGGTCAGGTCGCCTCGGAGTCGAACGGCGCGGGCTCGCCCGCCGCGATCGACTCGAGCCGGCGCTTGCGCTGCAGGTAGGCCGAGTTCTCGTTCACCGCGGCCCGGGCGACGACCGGCTTCGCGGGCTCGGCGAACGGGTCGACCTCGCTCAACGCCTCGCGGACGATCCGCCGCGGGTCGTACTGGCGCGGGTCGAGCTTGCGCCAGTCGACGTCGTCGAAGTCGGGCCCCATCTCCTCGCGCACGCGGTCCTTCGCGCCGTTCGCCATGTCGCGCAACGAGCGCACGAAGCGGCCGAGCTGCGCCGCGTAGTGCGGGAGCCGCTCCGGGCCGAGCACGAAGACGGCGATCACCCCGATGATGAGGAGTTTGTCGAAGGTGAGGCCGCCCATGCGCTCAAGGATAGTCGGCGGCGAGGCGTTCGATCGACCGTTCAGCAGACCCCTAGGCTTGGGGGTCGACAGAGTCCCCGGGAGCCGCCACGTGTCCGAACACGACCTGAACTGGAAGTACGTCGACGAATCCGTCGTCGAATCGGAATCGATCGCGAAGGCCCGTCAGCAGTCCCTCGAGCTCGGCATCGAGCCCGTCTCCCCCGCGGTCGGCGCCCAGCTCGCGGTCATCGCCGCGGCATGCGACGCACGCGCGATCATCGAGGTCGGCACCGGCGTCGGCGTGTCGGGCCTGTGGATGCTGCAGGCCGCGCGTTCGGCGCACCTGACCTCGATCGACGCCGAGACCGAGTACCAGCAGCACGCGCGCGAGCACTTCGCCGACGCGGGGATCGCCCCGGCGCGGGTCCGGCTCATCGCGGGTCGTGCCGGCGAGGTGCTGCCACGGATGAACGAGCGGTCGTACGACGTCGTCGTCGTCGATGCGGACGCCGCATCGGTCATCGAGTACGTCGAGCACGGGCTGCGCCTGGCCAAGCCCGGCGGGAGCGTGCTCGTGGCGCGTGCCCTCTGGAAGGGACGAGTGGCCGACCCCGCCCGGCGAGACGACGTGGCGACGGCCTTCCGCGGGCTCATCTCGGAACTCGCGGCATCGTCCGCCGTCGTGACCGCCATCTCGCCGGCCGGGGACGGCCTGCTGCAGATCGTGAAGCTGGGCGCCTGACTAGGCTGCGTTGACGACGCCGCCGAGGACGTCGTAGAGCTCCTTGGCCTCAGCGTCGTTCACCGAGACGACGAGGCGACCGCCACCCTCGAGGGGCACGCGCACGATGATGAGGCGCCCCTCCTTCACAGCCTCCATCGGTCCGTCTCCAGTGCGTGGCTTCATGGCCGCCATTGAGCTACCCCTTTCGTGGCTGAATCTCCATTATCCCGTATGCACGCGACGCAACGGGACACGAGGCCCCGTTTGTGGACGACGAGGCCGGTCGTTCACGCTCCGGTCCCGGCCCGTGCACCCGCCGATCACCGGGCGCGATACCGTCGGGCGTCGGCGGCGGATCAGGGCGGCGTCCAGTCGTACCCGTCGATGAACCAGCCGACCCGGAGCCACACGACCTGCAGCGCGATCGAGGCGATGACGAGCCCGCCGCGCCACCACCGCGAGCGCGGCACCGCGAGCGCGCCCGCGATCGGGAAGAGCGGCGCGAGCAGCCGGAACGTGCTCGACTGCGGGAAGAACACCGCGAACAGGTAGAGCGCGTAGCTCGCGAGCCACAGCCGGATGTCGACCCCGAGCCGGCGCACCCACGGCGTGAACAGCAGCACCCCGAAGCCCGCGGCGAGCGCGATCGGCAGGATCGTGCCCATCGGCTGCCCGAGCCACCAGTCGCCGGACTGGAACCAGGGCGTCAGCGGCACCAGCTCGGCATAGCCGATGTACGGCGCGCGCCAGGCGAGCTCCGTGTCGGTGTACGCGGCCGGCTCCCCCGTCGCGGCCCACGCGATCGCCGGCCAGGCCAGCCCGACGAGCCCGGCGAACAGGGCGACGGATGCCGCGACCACGCGCTCCCGCACGGGGAACGGGTCGCGCGAGCGCGTGAACCACCGCACGATCCAGTGCAGTCCGAGCGTCAGGGCGAAGGCCAGCGCGCCCGGCCGGGTGAAGGCCCAGATGCCGATCACGGGAACGAGCCATCCGTATCGCCGGTCGACGAGGAGGAGGAGCGCGAGGGCCAGCCAGAGGAAGCCGAGCGACTCGGCGTAGGCGAACCCCATGATCGGCGAGACCGGGGCGACGCAGAAGAGCACGACGGCGAACAGCGCCTGGTCGGGGTCGAGGAACCGCGACATCAGGCGGTGCATGGCGAGCGCGGCCGCGAGGCCGGCCACGAGCGCGACGAGGACGGATGCCGCGTCCCACGGGACGCCGACGACGGTGAGGATGCGCACGATGCCGGGGAAGACCGGCAGGAACGCCCACGCGTTCTCGGCGACGTGGCCGTCGTCGGTCAGCGGGAGCTCGGTCGGGTACCCGGCGGCGGCGATGAACTCGTACCAGCGGCCGTCCCAGATGTTGGCGTACTCGAGGTAGCCGGGGCGGGCGTCCGTCCACGCGCTGGCGGCCTGCTCGCGCGCGAACTGCAGGACGATGACGATCGAGATCGCGCGGGCCGCGAGGTAGACGAGCAGCACGCGGCCCCACCACGGCAGCAGACGCCAGCGGACGCGCGGCGACCACCGCTCGACGCGGTGCGGGTCGGGTCGCCGCGGTTCCGGGTGCGCCGCCTCGGCCTCGGCGTCCACGGCGCGGCTCAGCGCACGGCTCCGCTCAGCCAGTCGCGCAGCGCGCGCTCGCACGCGAGGATCTCGTCGCAGTCCACGCGCTCGTCGTCGGCATGCGCAAGCAGCGGGTCGCCCGGCCCGAAGTTCACCGCGGGGATGCCGAGCGCGCTGAAGCGCGCCACGTCGGTCCAGCCGTACTTGGGCTGCGCGTCGGCGCCGACGGCGCGCACGAACTCCTGCGCGAGCGGGTCGTCGAGGCCGGGCCGGGCGCCCTCGGAGGCATCGGTGACGGCGATCTCGTACTCGGGGAAGAGCGCCCGCACGCGGTCGGTCGCCTCGGCGACCGACCGGCTCGGCGCGAAGCGGTAGTTCAGCGTGAGCACGGCCTCGTCGGGGATCACGTTGCCCGCGATGCCGCCGTGCACGAAGACGGCATTGAGGCCCTCCCGGTAGTCGAGCCCGTCGACCCGCACCGTCTCGGCATGATGGCTCGCGAGACGCTCGAGCGCGGGCGCGAGCCGGTGGATCGCGTTCACCCCGACCCAGCTGCGCGCCGAGTGCGCGCGGCGACCCGTCGCGCGCAGCTCGACCCTGAGCGTGCCGTTGCACCCGCCCTCGACCTCGCCGCGCGTCGGCTCGCCGAGGATCGCGAAGTCGGCCTCGAACAGGTCGGGGCGCGCACGGAGCACGCGGCCCAGCCCGTTCAGGTCGGCCGCGACCTCCTCGTGGTCGTACCACATCCAGGTCACATCGACGATGGGCGCGACGAGTTCGCGCGCGAGCTTCAGCTGCACCGCGACGCCGGCCTTCATGTCGACGGTGCCGCGCCCCCAGAGCACGGTGCGCCCGCCGTCGACCTCGAACCGAGTCGGCACGTTGCCGTTGATCGGCACGGTGTCGAGGTGCCCGGCGATCACGACGCGGCGCTCGCGACCGAGGTTCGTGCGCGCCACGACGGTGTCGCCGTCACGGAACAGCTCGAGGTGCGCCGCACCCTCCAGCGCACCGACCACGAGGTCGGCGAGCCGGCGCTCCTCGCCCGAGACGCTCGGGACGTCGCAGATCGCCTGCGTGATGGCGACGACGTCGGCGGACAGGTCGAGCGCGGCCGTGGGTGCGGCGGGTGCAGCCATGTCCCCGAGTCTACGAGGGGCGGATGCCGCGGGCCCGCGCCCCGCGTCATCCGCCGTCGCCCTCGCGTCGCGCTCGGTACCCTTGAGGCATGCCCGCCGAATCGCCGAACCCGACCGCGCCAGCCACCGCCTGGGGCGACGGCCTCGCCACGATCGCCGGCGACGGCACGGTCCTCGACACGTGGTACCCGGCGCCGCGGCTCGGCGACGTGCCCGCCGACGCACCGGCCTGGGAGCCGCCGGCCGGAGCGGTCGGTCCGGACGACCGGCGCGGGGTCCGCGTCGAGGCGGTGCGCACCGCCATCCGCCTCGAGGACGCCCCGGCGAGCACGTCGGACGCGTACCTGCGCCTCCACCTCCTGTCGCACCTCCTCGTCCGGCCCAACGGGCTGAACCTCGACGGGATCTTCGCCCACCTGCCGAACGTCGCCTGGACCAACGCCGGTCCCGTCCACCCCGACGACCTCGACCGGCTGCGACCGGTCCTCCAGCGAGCGGGGATCCACGTGACGGGCCTCGACAAGTTCCCGCGCCTGCTCGACTACGTGATCCCCGAGCGCGTGCGCGTCGCCGACGCCTCGCGGGTCCGCCTCGGCGCGCACCTGGCACCGGGCACGACCGTCATGCACGAGGGCTTCGTGAACTTCAACGCCGGCACGCTCGGGTCATCGATGGTGGAGGGCCGCATCTCGCAGGGCGTCGTCGTCGGCGACGGGAGCGACATCGGAGGCGGCGCCTCGATCATGGGCACGCTCTCGGGCGGCGGCACCCAGCGCGTCGCCATCGGCGAGCGCGCGCTGCTCGGCGCGAACTCGGGCATCGGCATCTCGATCGGCGACGACTCGGTCGTCGAGGCCGGGCTGTACGTCACGGCGGGCACGAAGGTGGTCCTGCGCGGCGGCGTCGGCGAGCGCGACCGCATCGTGAAGGCGGTCGAGCTGTCGGGGCTTCCGAACCTGCTCTTCCGGCGCAACTCGCTCGACGGTCGCGTCGAGGTGCTCTCCCGTTCGGGTGAGGGCATCGCGCTGAACGCCGCCCTGCACGCCTGATCCCACAGCTCCGACCCCGCACCCCGCCCGACCCACGGGGCCGGGGTACAGTGTTGACCCGGGGCCGCTCGGACGGGCGGCCCCGGCCATGCGCCGACACGAAGGAGTGACGTGGGAACCGACGCGCCGAGGACCCGACGGAACGGCTGGGCGAAGTTCCTCGTCGGCGCCCTGGTCACCGTGCTCGTGCTCGGCGTGGCCGCGGTCGGCTTCGGCTGGTGGACCGTCCACCGCTCGTTCCCGACGGAGTCGGGACGCATCAGCGTCGCCGGCCTCGACAGCCCCGTCACGGTGTACCGCGACGACGCGGGCATCCCGCAGCTCGTCGCGGAGACCGACCACGACCTCCTGTTCGCGCAGGGCTACGTGCACGCGCAGGACCGCTTCTGGGAGATGGACTTCCGCCGCCACGTCACGGCCGGCCGCGTGGCCGAGCTCTTCGGCGAGTCGCAGGTCGCGACCGACGCCTTCATCCGGACCCTCGACTGGCGCGGCATCGCCGAGCAGGAGTTCGAGGGGCTCGACGAGGAGTCCCGCGCGCTCTACGAGGCCTACGCCGACGGCGTGAACGCGTACCTCGCGGAGCGCTCGGGCGTCGAGCTCTCGCTGGAGTACGGCGTGCTCGCCCTGCAGAACCCGGGCTACGAGCCCGAACGGTGGACGCCGATCGACTCCATCGCCTGGCTCAAGGCCATGGCGTGGGACCTCAGGTCGAACCTCGGCGACGAGATCGACCGCGCGCTCCTGCTCGCCTCGGGGCTCACGAGCGAGCAGGTCGCGCAGCTCCATCCGGACTTCCCGTGGTCGGCGAAGCCGACCATCGTCGGCGGACCCGCACCGGCGGCTCCGGCCGGTCTCGGAGCGCGGCCCGTCGAGGCGGCGGCCGCGACCCCGGAGGACCCGGCGGCCGCGGCATCCGTCGCCCCGGGCATCGCCGACCTGTACGGATCGCTCGCCGCGAGCCTCGACGCGCTGCCACAGCTCCTCGGCCCGGAGGACGGCGACCTGGGGTCGAACTCGTGGGTCGTCTCCGGGGCGCTCACCGACACCGGCATGCCGCTGCTCGCGAACGACCCCCACCTCGGGCCGGCGATGCCGTCGATCTGGGTGCAGATGGGGCTGCACTGCGCGGAGCTCGACTCGACGTGCACCTTCGACGTCGCCGGGTACGGCTTCTCGGGGCTGCCCGGCATCATCATCGGCCACAACGAGCGCATCGCGTGGGGCTTCACGAACCTCGGGCCCGATGTCGCCGACCTCTACCTCGAGCGCGTCACCGACGACTCGTACGAGCTCGACGGCGCACTCGTGCCGCTCACGACGCGCGAGGAGGTCATCGAGGTCGCCGGCGGCGACGCCGTGACCATCTCCGTCCGCGCGACCGCCCGGGGGCCGATCGTGACCGGCATCGGGTCGGACTTCGCCGCCGTCGCCGAGGGCGCCGCCGAGTCTGCGGAGGAGCCCGCCGAGGGCGAGGCGGCGGCCGAGGGCGACGCGGCCGAGCTCGAGGTGTCGCTGCAGTGGACCGCGCTGCAGCCGGGACGCACCCCGCAGGCGATCTTCGCGATGAACCGGGCCGCGGACTGGCCGGAGTTCCGCGCGGCCGCCGAGCGCTTCGAGGTGCCATCGCAGAACCTCGTCTACGCCGACGTCGACGGCAACATCGGCTACCAGGCGCCCGGGCGCATCCCCGTCCGCGCCGCAGGCGACGGCACCGTGCCGCTCCCGGGATGGACGAGCGAGAACGGATGGATCGGCACCGTGCCGTACGACGAGCTGCCGTCCGTCGAGAACCCCGAGCGCGGCTACATCGTGACCGCGAACAACGCCGTCGAGCGGGACGGCCCCATGCTCACCCGCGACTGGGACCTCGGGTACCGCGCCGAGGGCATCGAGCGGCGCCTCGGCGAGCTCATCGCGGCGGGCGAGCCGATCACCGCCGAGCACATGAGCGACATCCAGTTCGACACGCGCGACGCGAACGCCGAGGCGTTCCTGCCCGTGATCGCCGAACTCGACCTCGACGGCGACGCCGCACGCGGCGCCCGGCTCCTCGCCGACTGGGATGCGGCAGCCGACGTCGACAGCGCCCAGGCGGCGTACTTCGCGGTGTTCTGGCGCAACCTGCTCGACGGCATGTTCGGCGCACTGCCCGAGTCCACCCGACCGGTCGGGGGTGACCGCTGGTTCTCGGTCGTCGGGTCGCTGCTCGGCCAGCCCGAGGACCCGTGGTGGGCCGACCGGGCCTCCGGCGCGACCGGACGCGACGCGGTGCTCGGGGCCGCGCTCGAGGCGGCGTGGGCCGAGGCATCCGAGCTCATGGGCGACGACCCCGCCGACTGGCGCTGGGGCGGCCTGCACACGCTGACCCTGACGAACCAGACGTTCGGGGAGTCGGGCATCGGGCCGATCGAGTGGCTCTTCAATCGCGGACCGTACGAGACGGGCGGCGGCTCGGCGATCGTGAACGCGAACGGGTGGGACGCGACCCTCGGCTACGAGGTGAACTGGGTGCCGTCGATGCGCATGGTCGTCGACCTCGAGGACTTCAACGACTCCACCTGGGTGAACCTCACCGGCGCCTCCGGGCACGCGTTCCACCCCCACTACGACGATCAGGCCGAGCTCTGGCAGCACGGCGAGACGCGCGAGTGGCCGTTCAGCATCGAGGCGGTGCGGAGGGCGGCGACCGATGCGCTCGTCCTCCAGCCGGGGAGCTAGCGCAGGACGGAGCTCAGCAGCAGGCTGGTCTCGCTGTTGACGACGCCGTCGATCGATCGGATGCGTCCGAGCACGCGATCGAACTCCCCGAGCGTGTCCGTGCGAAGCTCGGCGACGAGGTCCCAGCCGCCGTTCGTCGTGTGCAGCGCCGTGATCTCCGGGAACCCGCGGAGCCGTCGGATGACGTCGTCGGTCGTGCGCCCCTCGACCTCGATGAACGAGATCGCGTGGATCGCGAGCGGGTCGGTCTCGTCGCGGACGCGGACCGAGAATCCGACGATGACGCCGGATGCCACGAGCCGGTCGATGCGCCCCGTGACGGTCGCGCGAGCCACCCCGAGGCGGCGCGAGAGCACGGCCACGGGGGTGCGTCCGTCCTCGCGGAGGAGGGCCAGGAGGCGGCGGTCGAGGTCGTCGAGGGCATCCATGCGCATATCGTACCGTCGCACTTGTCAGACTGCGCACCTCGCCGACATTCCGTGAGCAGAGCGGTCGTTGCTGTTGCATATCGACGGCTCGTACGCTCGAATCACCGAACTGAAGGGAAGAAGATGACGAGCTTCGTCGACGTACGCAACATGGTCGGCTGGGTCGCCGGGACCGGACCCGAGCACATCATCGCCGGGATCATGGAGTACCTCGAGCAGGACATCGCGCGGTGGGAGAGCTTCGACAAGACGCCGCGCGTCGCCAGCCACACGCCGTTCGGCGTCATCGAGCTCATGCCGACGAGCGACCACGAGTCCTACGCTTTCAAGTACGTCAACGGCCACCCGTCGAACCCCGCGCGCGGCTACCAGACCGTCACCGCGTTCGGCGTCCTCGCCGACGTGCACAACGGCTACCCCACGTTCCTCGCCGAGATGACCGTGCTCACCGCGCTCCGGACCGCCGCGACGTCCGCGTTCGCCGCCAAGCTGCTCGCCCGACCCGACTCGCGGGTCATGGCGATGATCGGCACCGGCAGCCAGGCCGAGTTCCAGGCGCTCGCGTTCCGTCACGCGTTCGGCATCACGTCGCTGCGCGTCTACGACGTCGACCCCGACGCGATCGCGAAGTTCGTCCGCAACATGCTCCCGCTCGGCTTCGAGATCGAGGTGGCCGGCAGCGCCGCCGAAGCACTCGACGGCGCCGACATCGTGACGACGTGCACGGCCGACAAGGCGCGCGCGACCGTCGTCGCCGACGAATGGGTCCGCCCCGGCATGCACCTGAACGCCATCGGCGGCGACTGCCCCGGCAAGACCGAGCTCGACCCGGAGATCCTCGACCGCGCCGACGTCTTCGTCGAGTACACCCCGCAGACGCGCATCGAGGGCGAGATCCAGGCGAAGCCCGCCGACTTCCCCGTCACGGAGCTCTGGGAGGTGCTCACCCACCGGAAGCCCGGACGCGCCGACGCCGACGCCATCACGGTCTTCGACTCGGTCGGGTTCGCGATCGAGGACTTCTCGGCACTGCGGTACGTGCGCGACCAGGTCGCCGGCACGCGGTTCGAGCAGCGGATCGATCTCGTCGCGGATCCCGACGACCCGAAGGACCTCTTCGGCCTCGTCGGCGCGTTCTCACCGGTGGGCTGAGCGGATGTCGGTGCAATCCCCATCAGCGGTCGTCATGGTCCGACCGCACCACTTCGCGCCCAACCCGCACACGCTCGCCGACAACGGATTCCAGCCCGCATCCGACGGCCTCGACCCCGAGCGGCTCGCGGCGTCCGCATACGACGAGGTCACGCGCGCCGCGGCCGAGCTCGAGACGGCGGGCGTCACGGTGCACCTCTTCGAGGACGAGACCGCGCACCGACCGGACAGCGTCTTCCCGAACAACTGGATCTCGACGCACTCGGGCGGCCACATCGCGCTCTTCCCGATGTTCACGCCGAACCGGCGCACCGAGCGACGCAGTGACATCGTGGAGCTGCTGAAGACCACGTATCGCGTGCAGGACGTCATCGACTACTCCGGCCTGGAGTACGACGACGTGTTCCTCGAGGGCACGGGCGCCATGGTGCTCGACCACGAGGCGCGCATCGCATACGCCGCGCGGTCGAATCGAGCCGACCCGATCGCGCTCGAGCGCTTCTGCACGAACTTCGGCTACGAGCCCATGGTCTTCGACGCCGTCGACGGCCGCGGGATCGCGGTCTACCACACGAACGTCATCCTGAGCATCGCGACCGAGTTCGCGCTCGTCGCCGCCGACATGTTCGTCTCCCCCGCACGCCGTCAGGAGGTGCTCGACCGACTCGCGGCCCGCGGACGGCGCGACGTCATCGCGCTCGACAACGCGCAGGTCGATGCGTTCGCCGGCAACGCCCTCGAGCTCTGGGGCTCGCAGGGACGCGTGCTCGCCCTCTCGCGCACCGCCTTCGACGCGCTCACCGTCGACCAGCGGGCGCGCATCGCGCGCTCCGCTCGCCTCCTCCCGCTCGACGTGCCGACCATCGAGCTCGCGGGCGGATCGGTGCGCTGCATGCTCGCGGGCGTGCACCTCGACCCGCGCCCCGGACTCGTCGAGCACCGCGCGGCGCCCGTCGACGACGCCGCGGCCGACGAGATCGCCGCGCTCTGACACGCGCAGCGGCATCCACCGACGACGAAGGGCCCGTCCGAGGACGGGCCCTTCGCGGGGCGCGACGCGCCGGGCTGCGACGCGCTCAGCGCGCCGGGTAGTGGCGCTCGTGCGACCCGGTGTACAGCTGCTGCGGGCGACCGATCTTGGTGGCGGGGTCGAGGTTCATCTCGCGCCAGTGCGCGATCCAGCCGGGCAGGCGGCCGATCGCGAAGAGGACGGTGAACATGCGGGTCGGGAAGCCCATCGCCTTGTAGATGACGCCGGTGTAGAAGTCGACGTTCGGGTACAGGCGGCGCTGCTTGAAGTAGTCGTCCTCGAGCGCGAACTGCTCGAGCTCCTTCGCGATGTCGAGCAGCGGGTCGTTCACGCCGAGGCCCTCGAGCACGGCGTCGGCACTCGTCTTCACGATCTTCGCGCGCGGGTCGTAGTTCTTGTAGACCCGGTGGCCGAATCCCATCAGCTTGACGCCGTCCTCCTTGCGCTTGACGCGCTCGACGAACTTGGCGACGCCCTCGCCCGAGTCGCGGATCTGCGCGAGCATCTGCAGGACGGCCTCGTTCGCGCCGCCGTGCAGCGGCCCGGAGAGCGCTTGGATGCCGGCGGAGATCGACGCGTACAGGTTGGCGCCGGTCGAGCCGACGAGGCGGACGGTCGAGGTCGAGGCGTTCTGCTCGTGGTCCTCGTGCAGGATCAGCAGGCGGTCCAGCGCCTTGGCGAGCGTCGGATCGATCTCGTACGGCTCCGCCATGTTGCCGAAGTTCAGGCGGAGGAAATTCTCGACGAAGTTCAGCGAGTTGTCCGGGTAGAGGAACGCCTGGCCGATGCTCTTCTTGTGCGCGTACGCGGCGATCACCGGCAGCTTCGCCAGCAGGCGGATGGTGGTGAGCTCGACGTGGTCGGGATCGTGCGGGTCGGACGAGTCCTCGTAGTAGGTCGAGAGCGCGGCGACGGCGCTCGAGAGCACGGCCATCGGGTGCGCCGTGTGCGGCAGTGCTGAGAAGAAGCGCTTGAGGTCTTCATGCAGCAGCGTGTGGCGACGGATCTTCTCGTCGAACTCGCCGAGCTGGTCGGCAGTGGGCAGTTCGCCGTACATCAGGAGCCAGGCGACCTCGAGGTAGGTCGAGTGCTCGGCCAGCTGCTCGATCGGGTACCCCCGGTAGCGGAGGATGCCCTGCTCGCCGTCGATGTAGGTGATCGAGGAGCGGGTCGATGCGGTGTTGACGAAGCCGTAGTCGAGTGCCGTGAGACCGGTCTGCCGCGTCAGCGTCGACAGGTCGATGCTCGAGGAGCCCTGTGCGGCGCGGTGGATCGGGAACTCGGCCGTTCCACCCGGGAAGTCCAGCGTCGCCGTGTCGGGGTCGATCCCGGTCGATTCGTTCACGGCGTTGCTCACGGCGTCTCCTGTGATCGTCACTGTCTCGCGATTCCCTGCTCTCCAGCCCGGCACCGGTCGGCGCGCGCGGCCCGACTACAGCCTAGACGGGTCGGGCGGCCACTGTCGCATCCGCCAACGGATCGCAGGATCACTTGGCCCGATGCCACAGAACTGGTTGCGATCCGGCCACGATCGGCGGGTCAGCGCACCGCCGTCGCGCGCAGCCGCGCCGCCGCCTGCCGGATGCGCTCGTCGGTCGCGGTGAGCGAGAGCCGCACGTGCTCCGGGAAGTGCGGCCCGTAGAAGTACCCGGGGCCGGCGAGGATCCCGAGATCGGCGAGCCGCTCGATCGACGCCCATGCGTCGCGCCCCTCGGTCGCCCAGAGGTAGAGGCCCGCCTCGCTGTGGTCGATGCGGAAGCCCGCGTCCTCGAGCGCGGGCTTCAACAGTTCGCGGCGCGCGCGGTAGCGCGCCTTCTGCTCCGCCACGTGCGCCTCGTCGGCGAGGGCGACCGTCATCGCCGCCTGGAGCGGCGCGGGGACCATGAGCCCGGCGTGCTTGCGGGCGGTCGTCAGCCGTGCGATGAGGTCGGCGTCGCCGCCGACGAACGCCGCACGGTAGCCGGCCATGTTCGACTGCTTCGAGAGCGAGTAGATCGCGAGCACGCCGCGCGCGTCGCCGCCCGTGACCTCGGGGTGCAGCACGCTCGGCACGGCGCCCTCCTCCCAGGGCGACTCCCAGCCGAGCTCCGCGTAGCACTCGTCCCCCACGACGACCGCGCCGAGCTCGCGAGCGCGCTCCACCGCGCGGCGCAGCTCGGAGACGTCGAGCACGCGACCATCGGGATTGCCGGGCGAGTTCAGCCAGACGAGACGGGTGTTCGCGGGCCAGTCGGCCGGGTCGTCGGATGCCACGGCCTCGGCGCCCGCGAAGATCGCGCCCATCTCGTACGTCGGGTAGGCCGCCCGTGGGTGCACGACCGCGTCGCCGGCCCCCACCCCGAGGAAGAACGGGAGCAGCGCGACGAGTTCCTTGGAGCCGATCGTCGGCAGCACGCCATCCGTCTCGAGGCCCTCGACGCCGCGGCGTCGTGCGAACCACTCGACGATCGCCCGGCGCAACGCGGTCGTTCCGACCGTGGTCGGGTAGGAGTGCGCATCCGTCGCCGCAGCGAGGGCCTCGCGCACGAGCTGCGGCGTCGGATCGATCGGCGAGCCGATCGACAGGTCGACGATGCCGTCGCGATGCGCTGCGGCGCGATCGCGATACGGGACCATGAGGTCCCAGGGGTACTCGGGCAGGGCCCCGAGCGCCATGGTCAGTGACCCTGCGGGGGCAGCGCGGCGATCAGCGGGTGGTCCTTCGGGATGACGCCGACCTTCGCGGCGCCGCCGGGCGAGCCGACCTCGTCGAAGAACTCGACGTTCGCCTTGTAGTAGTCGGCCCACTCGTCGGGGAGGTCGTCCTCGTAGTAGATCGCCTCGACCGGGCACACCGGCTCGCAGGCGCCGCAGTCGACGCACTCGTCGGGGTGGATGTAGAGCGACCGCTCACCCTCGTAGATGCAGTCGACGGGGCACTCGTCGATGCAGGCACGGTCCTTCACATCGACGCACGGCAGGGCGATGACATAGGTCACGGTGGGTCGGTGTCCCTTCGGTGATGCTGGACTGCCAGTCTATGCGCGGCGCGCGTCGCGCGTCGGCAGCGAGGGCCACGCGACGACCAATACGGAAATGATCGCCGGCCCGATCGCCCACACCATCCCGACCACGCCGTCGGCCACGAGCACCGATCCGCCGGGGCCCGGCAGCGCGAGCACGGCCACGGTCGCGACGATGCCCGCCGCAGCGGCGGTGGCGGCGCCACGCCCGCCCGCGACGAGGCGGATGCCGATCAGCAGCGCGGCCACGCCGACGAGGCCCGCGACGACGCCCCACGGGATCGAGACCCCGCCGACCTCGATCGCGTGCCGGTGGCCGATCGTCGCGACGGTGCCGTAGACGACCCCGATCGCGAACGCGATGGCGTACGTTCCGATCCGGGAGCCGAGCGAGCGGCGCTCGGCGCCGGCGCTCACGGCGCCGGCGTCACGGTGTAGGTCACCGTGCCGCCCTCACCTGCCAGGATCACCAGGTGATCGCCGTCGGTGTAGACCGATCCGGCGTCGCTCGCGGGCGCGAGCGTGTCGTCCTCCGTGAAGCCGGCGCCCTCGAGCGTGCGGCGCGCATCGCCCAGCGGATCGGCCGCCTCCGAGCTCAGCACGACCATCCAGCCGTCGGTGGTCGCCGCACCGCCGGCGAGCTCGACCGTGCCGTCGATGATCGGCACGGACTGCGGGAAGTCCGCCGGCATCTCGCCGCTCAGGTCGACCTGACCGCCCGTCGCCTCCTCGACGGTGTCCTCGACGCCGCGCTCGACGAGGTCCTGGGCGGCTCCGCCGCAGCCGGAGAGCAGCGCTGCCGCGGCGAGGCTCGCGGCGAGTGCCGCGGCGACGCGAGCGCGGGTGGTGAGGTGAGGCATGGGCGCGAGTCTATCCGCCGCTCCTGAAGCGGCCGGCCGAATGCCGCGAGCAGGGCCCTCGCCCATGCCGTAGCGTGGTCGGCGGTGCGGCCGAACCGCCGCGGGAAGGACGATCGACGATGACCGAGCAGCCCCGGACCGACGAGAACCGGCCGGCCGTCCGCGTCGAGCGCGACGGCGTCGTGGCGACCGTGGTCATCGACCGGCCGAAGGCGCTCAACGCGCTCTCCCCCGACGTCCTCCGTGCGCTCGCCGACGCGTTCGACGACCTGGAGGACGAGCGCGACGCCGTCCGCGGCGTGCTCGTCGTCGGCGAGGGCGGGCGCGCGTTCGTCGCGGGCGCCGACATCCGCGCACTCTCGACCCTCACGCCGGACGAAGGTGCGGAGGCCGCCCGGCTCGGACACCGGGTCGCGGCGGCGATCGAGGCCTTCCCCGCCCCCGTCATCGCATGCGTCGACGGCTTCGCGCTCGGCGGGGGGCTCGAGCTCGCACTCGCGTGCGACATGATCTACGCGACCGACGCGTCGTCCTTCGGCCAGCCCGAGGTGCGCCTCGGCGTCATCCCCGGCTTCGGCGGCACGGTGCGACTCCCTCGCGCGGTCGGGCTGTCGCTCGCGAAGGAGCTCATCTTCACCGGTCGCCGCATCGACGCCGCGACCGCCGAGGCAGCCGGGCTCGTCGCACGGCGGTTCGCCGACCGCGACGCGCTGCTCGCCGGTGCCCGCGCGACGATCGAGGAGGTCGCCGCCAACGCGTGGACGGCCGTCGCGCTCGCCAAGCGCGTGCTCGTCGAGGCGGCGGGGACGCCGACCGCCACGGCCTCGGGCCTCGAGGTCGCCGGCTTCGCCGATGCCTTCCGGACCGAGGACCTGCGCGAGGGCATGGCCGCCTTCATCGAGAAGCGCGAGCCCGAGTTCTCGGGTCGCTGAGGCGACGGATGCCGCGGCTCGCGCCGCAATCGACGCCGACTCGCGTCGCGGATGCCGCGCGTCGCGGGGGCGCCACCGCCACGACGTCGGAGGCGACGGAGCGAGCGCGCCCGCGCGTCAGCCCGTGACGTGCGAGCTCAGCCAGGCCATCCCGTCGAACCGGGCGCCGTCGGCGCCGTACATCTCGAGGTGCAGGTGCGGGCCGGTCGACTGGCCGGTGGTGCCGACGGCGCCGAGCGGCTGGCCGGCGGTGACGCGCTGGCCGGGTGAGACCGCGAGCGAGCCGTACTGCATGTGCGCGTAGAGCGACGTGAGGACGACACCGTCGATGTTGTGCTGCACCTCGACCATGACGCCGAGACCGCCGCCGGCCTCCGTCGCCGTGATCACGACGCCGTCGGCGATCGAGCCGATGGTCGCGCCGAGGCCGGGGTTGAAGTCGATGCCGTCGTGGAAGGTCGAGCATCCCGCACAGGGGGCGATGCGCGGACCGAAGCCGGACGCGGTGCGCGACGGGTCGACCGGCCACACGACGCGGTCGGCCTGGAGCAGCGACACGTCGCCCAGTCCGGCGACGCTCGACTGGATGGGCGGCGGAGCCGCCTCGACGTCCCAGTGGCCGACCTCGATCGGTTCGAGGGCCACCTCGGAGCCGACCTCGAGCGTCTGCGACCGGAGCGACGGCGTGTCCGCGGCCGGCGCGTACACCGAAGCGCGCGCCACGGTGTCGGTCGCGGTCACCGCGAGTGCGGGCACGCTCGTGGAGAGCAGCATGCCGCCGGCGAAGGTCATCGCGCCGATCGTCATGACGGGTCGCAGCGCGGCGGCGGCGCGGCGGCTGCCGGACGAACGGGAGCCGGCCTCGGATGCGGCGAACGATGCGCTGGCGGAGGTCGAGGTGCTGGTGGGGGATGCGGGGGCGGTGCGGCGGTAGCGGGGGCGGCCGGCCGCACGGCGGCCGTGCTGGGGGAGGTTCATATGCGGGGGAAGTTTCGGAGCTCAGGTAACGGTTGCGTAACGACAGAGTCGGGTTTCGAAGAACCCGACAACCATACGAGGGGCTTTCTGTGAGGTTCCTCCATCCGCCCCCTACCCGGACGGGGACGACCGCCACGCTCCACGAACGCCGAAGGGGATGCCGCGGCGTCCCCGCGGCATCCCCTTCGCTGCTCGGAGGCTAGCCCTGCTTCTTCAGGCGCGACGCAGCACGTGCCCGAGCGGTCGCGTCGAGCTCCACCTTGCGGATGCGCACCGCCGTCGGCGTGACCTCGACGCACTCGTCCTCGCGCGCGAACTCGAGGCACTCCTCGAGCGACAGCTGTCGCGACGGGGTCATCGACTCGAAGGTGTCGGCCGTCGACGAACGCATGTTCGTCAGCTTCTTCTCCTTGGTGATGTTGACGTCCATGTCGTCATTGCGCGAGTTCTCGCCGATGACCATGCCCTCGTAGACCTCCTCGGTGGGGTTCACGAAGAAGGTCATGCGCTCCTGCAGCGCGATGATCGCGAACGGCGTCACGACTCCCGCCCGGTCGGCGACGATCGAGCCGTTGTTGCGCGTGACGATCTGGCCGGCCCACTCGTCGTAGCCGTGCGAGATCGCGTTCGCGATGCCGGTGCCGCGCGTGGTCGTCATGAACTCGGTCCGGAAGCCGATCAGGCCGCGGCTCGGAACGATGAACTCCATGCGGACCCAGCCGGTGCCGTGGTTCGACATGTTGTCCATGCGGCCCTTGCGCGCGGCGAGGAGCTGGGTGATCGCGCCGAGGTACTCCTCGGGCGCGTCGATCGTGAGGTGCTCGTACGGCTCGTGCAGCTTGCCGTCGACCTGCTTGGTGACCACCTGCGGCTTGCCCACGGTGAGCTCGTAGCCCTCGCGGCGCATCTGCTCGACCAGGATGGCGAGTGCGAGCTCGCCGCGACCCTGCACCTCCCACGCGTCCGGACGGCCGATGTCGACCACCTTCAGCGAGACGTTGCCGATGAGTTCGCGGTCGAGGCGATCCTTGACCATGCGGGCCGTGAGCTTGTGCCCCTTGACCTTGCCGACGAGCGGCGAGGTGTTCGTGCCGATCGTCATCGAGATCGCAGGCTCGTCGACCTCGATCACCGGGAGCGGACGCACGTCCTCCGCATCGGCGAGCGTGTCGCCGATCATGATGTCCTCGAAGCCGGCGACCACCGCGATGTCGCCCGGGCCGGCGCTCTCCGCGGGGTACCGGTCGAGTGCCTTCGTGAGGAAGAGCTCGGTGACGCGGACGTTCTGCACGGAGCCGTCGTGCTTGACCCAGGCAACCGTCTGGCCCTTCTTGATGGTGCCGTGGAAGACGCGGAGCAGCGCGAGGCGACCGAGGAACGGCGAGGCATCGAGGTTCGTGACGTGCGCCTGAAGCGGGTGCTCGTCGTCGTACGTCGGGGCCGGGATGTGCTCCAGGATCGCCTCGAACAGCGGCTCGAGGTCGTCGTTGTCGGGCAGCTCGCCGTTCGCGGGCTTGTGGTGGCTCGCCGCGCCGTTCCTGCCCGAGGCGTACACCACCGGGACGTCGAGGATCGCGTCCAGGTCGAGGTCGGGCACGTCGTCCGCGAGGTCGGACGCGAGGCCGAGCAGGAGGTCCTGGCTCTCGGCGACGACCTCGTCGATGCGCGCGTCGGGCCGGTCGGTCTTGTTCACGAGCAGGATCACCGGCATGCGCGCCTCGAGCGCCTTCCGGAGTACGAAGCGCGTCTGGGGCAGCGGGCCCTCGCTCGCGTCGACGAGCAGGACCACGCCGTCGACCATGGACAGGCCGCGCTCGACCTCGCCGCCGAAGTCGGCGTGGCCGGGGGTGTCGATGACGTTGATGGTGACCGGGGTGCCGCCCGCGTGGACACCGTTGTACGAGATCGCCGTGTTCTTGGCGAGGATCGTGATGCCCTTCTCGCGCTCGAGTTCGTTCGAGTCCATCGCACGTTCCTCGACGTGGGCGTGCTCGGCGAACGAGTGCGTCTGGTTGAGCATCGCGTCGACGAGCGTCGTCTTGCCGTGGTCGACGTGGGCGACGATCGCGACGTTGCGCAGGTCGTTGCGGGTGGCCTTGGCCATGGTGTGGTCCTCGCGTGGCCGCCGGTCGCCGTGGGGCTCCGGGGCGCGGATCGGCAGCGCCGGGGCGCTGGTGTGGGAGTCGGTGGGAGCGCGAGGAGCCGATGCACACGGATCGCGCCCGACCAGCCTACCGCGTCCTGTGCAAACGGCGGACGCCCGGCCCCCACGGGAGGGGCCGGGCGTCCGTCGGCGATCAGCGTCGACTATGCGCCGAGCTGGAGGTTCGCCCCCGGGATCGCCGCGAGGAGATCCTTCGTGTACTGCTCCCTCGGGTTCTCGAACACGTCGTCCGTGGCCGCGGCCTCGACGATCCGGCCCTTCTGCATCACGCAGACGTTGTCGGCGATGACGCGCACGACCGCGAGGTCGTGGGTGATGAAGAGGTACGTGAGGTCGAGCTCGGCCTGCAGGTCGGCGAGCAGGCGCAGGATCTGGGCCTGCACGAGCACGTCGAGTGCCGACACGGCCTCGTCGAGGACGACGATCTCGGGCTTCAGTGCGAGTGCACGCGCGATCGCGATGCGCTGGCGCTGGCCGCCGGAGAGCTCGTTCGGGTAGCGACCCACGAGGGTCCGCGGCAGCGACACCTGGTCGAGCAGCTCCATCACCCGGGCGCGACGCGACGCGCGGTCGCCCACGCCGTGCGTGACGAGCGGCTCCGAGATCGTGTTGCCGATGTTGCGGAGCGGGTTCAGCGACCCGTACGGGTCCTGGAACACGGGCTGCATCCGGCTGCGGAGGTCGAACAGCTCCTTGCCGGTCAGGCTCGCGAGGTCCTTGCCACCGACGAGGATCTTGCCGCTGGTGACATCCTCGAGCTTCAGCAGCATCTTCGCGACCGTCGACTTGCCCGAGCCCGACTCGCCCACGAGGGCGGTGGTCGTGCCCTTCGGGATCTGGAACGAGACCTGGTCGACGGCCGTGAAGTCGCCCGAGCCGCGGATCTTGAAGACCTTCGTCAGGTCTTCGACGACGATCGCCGGCGGCTGCGCCGCCAGCGCCTCGTGCGCCTCGGCACGCGCCTCGGCCGTCGCGATCAGGTCGATCGTGTCGGTCGTGGTCGCCGGCTCCGAACCGAGCTCGGGCGCGGCGTCGGTGCCGTGGACCGACTTGATGCGGCGCGAGGCGAGGCTGGGCGCCGCGGCGACCAGGCGCTGCGTGTACGGGTGCTGCGGGTTCTGCAGGATATCGAGCGACGGGCCCGACTCCACGACCTTGCCCTTGTACATGACGACGAGCTGCTCGGCGCGCTCAGCGGCGAGGCCGAGGTCGTGCGTGATGAAGAGCAGGGTCGTGCCGAGCTCGCGCGTCAGGGACTCGAGGTGGTCGAGGATGACCCGCTGCACGGTCACGTCGAGGGCCGACGTCGGCTCGTCGGCGATGAGCAGCTGCGGGTCGGCCGAGAGCCCGATGCCGATGAGCACGCGCTGGCGCATGCCGCCGGAGAACTGGTGCGGGAACTGCTTGAGGCGCCGGTCGGCGTCCTGCAGGCCGGCCTGCTTCAGCACCTCGATGGCCCGAGCCCGGACCTCCTTGCGCCCGGACGCGATGCCGTTGGCCTTGACGGCCTCCTCGACCTGGAATCCGATCGACCAGACCGGGTTCAGGTTCGACATCGGGTCCTGCGGGACGAAGCCGATCTTGCGGCCGCGGATCGCCTCCATCTCCTTCTTCGACGCCTTGGAGATGTCCTGGCCGTCGAGGAGGATCTGGCCGCCGGCGATCTCGCCCGAACCCGGCAGCAGGTTGATGATCGCGTGCGCGGTCGTCGACTTGCCCGAACCGGACTCGCCCACGATGGCGAGGCTCTGTCCGCGGTAGAGCGTGATGTTCACGCCGTCGACCGCCCTGGCCTTGCCCTCCTGGGACGTGAAGTCGACCTTGAGGTCCTTGATCTCGAGGAGCGGGCGCTCCTCGCCGTCGGGCGTGGTGTGGTTCACGTCGGTTCCGTTCACGGTCGAGGTCATCGCTGCGCCCTCGCCTTCGGGTCGAGCGCGTCGCGGACGACCTCGCCGAGCATGATGAAGCTCAGCACGGTGACCGACAGCGCGATGGAGGGCAGGATCAGCGTCTGCGGGTTCGTCCGGAGGTCGACCTGCGCCTGGCTGATGTCATTGCCCCACGACATGGTGCTCGAGGGCAGTCCGACGCCGAGGAACGACAGGGTCGCCTCCGCGACGATGGCCGAGGCGAGCGAGATCGTCGTGATCACGATCACGGGAGCGATCGAGTTCGGCAGGACGTGACGCCAGAGGATCCGCAGCCGCGTGACGCCCACGGCCGTGGCCGCCATGACGAAGTCGGAGTTCTTCACCCTGAGGATCTCGGCCCTGAGCACACGCGCCGTCGCCGGCCACGCGAAGATGCCGATCGCGAGTGAGATCGTCCACACGCTCGCGTACTGCGAGAGCACCGACATGATCACGACCGCCGCGAGGATGTAGGGGATCGAGAAGAAGATGTCGCCGAGGCGCGAGAGGACCGCGTCGACCCAGCCGCCGTAGAAGCCCGCGAGCGAACCGAAGAAGATGCCGAGCGAGGCGACGAGGAACGTCACGATGAGGCCCACCGACAGCGAGGTCGACGTGCCGTGGATGATGCGCGAGTAGATGTCGCAGCCCTGGCGGTTGTAGCCGAGAACGCTGCCGTCTCCCGGGCCCTGGTTGCTCAGCGAGAGCTGGCAGTACCGCGGGTCGACGCTCGTGAAGAGGGTCGGGAACAGCGCCACGACCACGATCAGCACGATGAGGGCCGAGGAGATCCAGAACATCGGACGCTTGCGCACGTCGCGCCAGGCGTCGGTCCAGAGGTTCGTCGGCTTGCCCTCGGCCTTGACCGAGTCGATCGCGACGAGCGGGGTCTCGTCGATCGGCGCGACGAAGTGCGCCTGAGTGGGTCGGGTGTTACTTGGCATAGCGGATCCTCGGGTCGAGAACGGCGTACAGCAGATCCACCAGCAGGTTGATGACGAGGTAGATCAGCACCATGACGGTCACGAACGAGACGACGGTCGGCCCCTCGCCGCGGATGATGGCCTGGTACAGGGTGCGTCCCACGCCGGGGACGTTGAAGATGCCCTCGGTGACCGTCGCGCCGACCATGAGCACGCCGAAGTCGACGGCGAGGTAGGTGACGACGGGGATCAGCGAGTTGCGCAGGATGTGCACGGGGACGATGCGGCTCCGCGACAGGCCCTTGCTCGCGGCGGTGCGAACGAAGTCCTGTCCTCCCGTGTCGATGACCGACGCCCGTGTCAGTCGAACGATCTGGGCGAAGCTGATCGTCGCCAGCACGATGGCCGGCAGGATCAGGTCTTGGATCGGAGCTCCCGGTCCGACCGTCGTCCGGAACCAGCCGAGCTGGATTCCGAACACGTACTGTGCCACGAAGGCGACGACGAAGACCGGCAGGGAGATGAGGATCAGGCTGACGACGAGGAAGCTCGCGTCGAAGATGCCGCCCTTGCGCAGGCCCGAGACGAGGCCGATGGTGATGCCGAAGACCATCTCGATGAGGACCGCGATGATCGCGAGGCGCAGGGTGACGGGGAACGTCTCGGCGAGGATCTCGGAGACCGGCTGGCCGGAGAAGGAGACGCCGAAGTCGCCCTGGAAGATGCCGCCGAGGAAGAGCAGATACTGCACGATGAACGGCTGGTCGAGGTTGTACCGCTCACGGACGGCCTCGAGCACCTGGGGCGGAGGGGTCTTGTCGCCGAAGAGGGCGACGACGGGATCGCCCGGCATGGCGAAGACCATGAAGTAGATCAGGAAGGTGGTACCGAGCAGTACAGGGATCGCCTGGAGCAGTCGGCGCGCGATGTAGCCGGCCATGGATCAGGCCCCGCGATCTGCGTGTGTTGACATTGTGGAAGAAACCTCACCGTTATGGGAGTGCGCACACACGATGTTACGCGCCTCGGCGCACCCCGGATACGTGGGAGTGGGGCGGCGATCCACTGGACCGCCGCCCCACGGGCGTCAGAGAGTCTAACCCCCCGACACCCCCGTTCGAGAATTACTCGCTCTTGGTGACCTGGTGGTAGAGCGGCACCGAGTTCCAGCCGAACTCGACGTTCTCCACCTGCTCACCCCACGCGCCGTTGACGGTCGAGTACCAGAGCGGGATCGCGGGGAGGTCCTCGAAGAGGATCTCCTGCGCCTGCTGGAACTTCTCGATGCCGGCCTCGACCTCGGTCTCGCTGAGGCCCTCCTCGATGAGCGCGTCGAACTCGGGGTTCGAGTAGTCACCGTCGTTGGAGCCCGCGCCGGTCACGTAGATCGGTCCGAGGAAGTTGGAGAGCGACGGGTAGTCGGCCTGCCAACCGGTGCGGAAGCCGGTCTGGATGGTGCGGTCGGTGATCGCGGTGCGGAACTCCGCGAAGGTCGGGTACGGAGCACCCGAGGCGTCGATGCCCAGCTCGTTCTTGATCTGGTTGGTCACCGCGTCG
The DNA here is from genome assembly GCF_052748445.2 of Agromyces molybdatiresistens. Taxonomy (NCBI): domain Bacteria; kingdom Bacillati; phylum Actinomycetota; class Actinomycetes; order Micrococcales; family Microbacteriaceae; genus Agromyces; species Agromyces molybdatiresistens. The sequence continues at coordinate 2,619,421 of NZ_CM188258.1, forward strand.
ACCCAGCCCTGGTGGCCGCCGTCGGCGTTGTAGCCGATCTGGAACGAACCCTCCCACGGGCTGATGGCGTCGGCCTCGGCCCACAGCTCCTTGGCGAGCTCCGGGTCGTACTCCAGGACCTCGCTACCGGGGATGTCCTCCGAGTAGCCGTCGATGACCGGCGAGGTGAAGTCGTGCGCCGGGGTGCGGGTACCCGAGAAGATCACGTCGGTGACCTCTTCGCGGTTGATCGCGTGCGAGATCGCGGCGCGGCGGAGCTTGCCCTCCTCGCCACCGAAGTGCGCGAGACGGTCCGGGACCACGAACGACTGGAAGATCGCCGCGCCCTGGGTGACGGAGCGGTCGCCGAACTCGTCCTGGAAGGTCGAGAGCGCGCTGTCCGGGATGGCGTCGAGGATGTCGAGGTTGCCACCCTGGAGGTCGGCGTACGCCGCGTCCTGCGTGGCGTAGAAGATGATCGAGAGACCACCGTTGGCAGCCTGGCGGCCGCCCTGGTAGTCCTCGTTCTTCACGAGGTCGATGCGCTCGTTGTGCTTCCACGCACCCTCGCCGTCGAGCATGTAGGGGCCGTTGCCGATCGGGTTCTCACCGAAGGCCTCGAGGTCCTCCCACGCCGCCTCGGGCAGCGGGAAGAACGCCGAGTAGCCGAGTCGCAGCGGGAAGTCGGACTCCGGCTGGCTCAGGGTCACGGTGAAGGTGCGGTCGTCCACGACCTCGAGGCCGGACAGCTCGTCGACGTTCTCGTCGTAGCTGAAGCCCTCGATCGAGTCGAAGAAGTAGCTCGAGAGCTGCGCGTTGTCGAGCGCGGCACCGTAGTTCCAGGCCTTCACGAACGAGTCGGAGGTGACGGGCTCGCCGTTGGTGAACTCCTGACCCTCCTTGATCGTGATGGTGTAGGTCTGCGAGTCCTCGGTCTCGATGGACTCGGCCATGTCGTTGACCGGAGCGCCGTCGGCGTCGTAGTAGACCAGACCCGCGAAGATCGAGTCGAGGATCTTGCCGCCACCGGTCTCGTTGGTGTTGGTCGGGACCAGCGGGTTCTGGGGCTCAGAGCCGTTGGTCGTGATGATCGCGGTCGAGTCGCCCGCCGGCGCCTCCGGCTCGTTGCTGGACGAGCAACCGGCGAGCGTGAGCGCACCGGCCGCCGCAAGAGCAATGGCGGCTACGCCGATTCTCTTGATCTTCAATGTTCCTCCTGTGAGATGAGCGCACGACTGCGCGATTCGTGGTCGAGCAGGGGCGCTGGTAGGTGAATCGAGACTATAAGCGGGTTCGAGCCGAACAAACTTCACGGCGGAACCGTTACCGAGGCGCAATCTTGCGAGGTCCGGCTGCGCAGATGAGCAGCCGCAGACGCATGATTCTTGCGCCGAGGCGCCGTGCGAGGATTGCCGCATGCCCGCGGCACGACGTCTCCGCATCGAGATCGCCATCGTCCTCGCACTCTCGCTCGGGGCCTCCGCCGTGTACTCCATCGTGGCGATCGTCGCGCGGCTCACCGCCGATCGCCCGCTCGGCGAGCAGAGCGCCGCCCTCAACCAGTCGCGGTCGTCGCGCGAGTGGCTCGACTTCACCTACCAGTTCCTCGACGTCGCATTCGGCCTCGCGGTCGTGGCACTCGTGCTCTACCTGCTGTGGGAGCCCGGCCGCAGCCCGTTCCGCCGCATCGGCTTCGACCTGACGCGACCGGGCAGGGACGCGGCATCCGGCCTGCTGCTCGCGGCGGCCATCGGCGTGCCCGGCCTCGCCCTCTACGCGGCCGGCCGCGCGCTGGGGTTCACCGTGGCCATCGTGCCGCAGTCGCTCGACGCGTACTGGTGGACGATCCCGATCCTCGTGCTCGCCGCGCTGAAGGCCGCCCTCACCGAGGAGCTCATCGCAGTCGGCTACCTCTTCACGCGGTTGCGCGAACTCGGCGTCGGCCCGTGGGCGACGATCCTGGCGAGCGCGCTGCTGCGCGGCAGCTACCACCTCTACCAGGGCTTCGGCGGCTTCGTGGGCAACGCCGTCATGGGCGTCGTCTTCGGGTGGGCCTACACGCGATGGGGCCGCACGATGCCGCTCGTCATCGCGCACTGGCTCCTCGACGTCGTGAGCTTCGTCGGCTACCCGCTCGCGCTCGGCTGGTGGCCCGAGCTGTTCGCGCCTCCGGCCGATTGACCGACCGGCGCCTCGGGCCGGGCGGGCCGGGGCGACGGATGCCTCGGCCGCGGCGCCTCGGCGACGTGATGCCCCCCGGCGAGCGCGACGACCGTCGCGGGCATCGGCGGCAGCGTCTCCTCCGGAGGTTCGACGCGGAGGTCGGAGTCGTTCGCGCGCACGAGCGCGCCGTCGATCCAGCTGCGACGCCCCGGCGTGCAGACCGACGAGAACTGCTCCGCTCCCCCGTAGAACCCGCCGCGCGAGAGGTCGCTCAACGACTCGGCGCGACGCAGGGCGTCGGCCAGCTGCGGATTGCGCCGGTCGAGCAGGCCGGCGCGTTGCTCGAGCCCGAGCCCGCGCGATCCGGCGAGCGTGCAGCCCACCATGACCCCGGCGAACCCGAGCGTGGCGAGCAGGGCGACGACATCCATCGGGATCATGCGCACCCCCTTCGTGCGAGTGATCCTCAGTGTACTCCCGGGGGCGTTCGGCGGGAGGGCCCGGATGTCGCGGCCGCGGGCCGCGCGGAACATGGTCCACGCCGGGCCGGACGGGCCCGCTCGCACGCCGGGAGAAGGAACCATGGACCTCGCACACGCCCTGAACGCCGGCGGCCTCGCCGGCCGTCGCACCGAGCACCGCTTCACGGCCGACGAGGCGGAGATCCGCGAGGCCGAGCAGCGGGTGGCGCGCCGCCGCGCGGCCGCGGTCGAACGTCGGCCGATCGCGTTCACCGAGCGCGGGCGGCACGCCGCGCCGCGGACGGCCTGACGGCCGCCCGCGACGCACGAACGCCCGCTACGCGAACGCCTCGATGGGCGGGCAGGCGCACACGAGGTTGCGGTCGCCGTACGCCTGGTCGATGCGCCGCACCGGGGCCCAGTACTTGTTGCGCACGAGCGAGTGCACGGGATAGACCGCCTGCTCGCGCGTGTAGGGGTGCGTCCACTCCCCCGCGATGACCGACTCTGCGGTGTGCGGGGCGTTGCGGAGCGGGTTGTCCTCGGCGGGCCACTCGCCACGGCCCACGGCGTCGGCCTCGGCCCTGATCGCGATCATCGCCTCGACGAACCGGTCGAGCTCGGCGAGGTCCTCCGACTCGGTCGGCTCGACCATGAGGGTGCCGGCGACCGGGAAGGACATGGTCGGCGCGTGGAAGCCGTAGTCGATCAGGCGCTTGGCGACGTCGTCGACCGTGACCCCGGTCTCCGCGGTCAGCGGTCGCAGGTCGAGGATGCACTCGTGCGCGACGAGTCCGTTCTCGCCCGTGTAGAGCACCGGGTAGTGGTCGCGCAGGCGCGCGGCCACGTAGTTCGCCGCGAGCACCGCGGTCGCCGTCGCCTGCTTCAGGCCCTCGGCGCCCATCATCCGCACGTATGCCCACGAGATCGGCAGGATCGACGGGCTGCCGTACGGCGCCGCCGAGACGGGGCCGCCGTCGTGCGTGACACCGCCCGCGTGATCGGCGCGCTGCGCCATCGGGTGGCCGGGCAGGTGCGGCGCGAGGTGCGCCTTCGCCGCGACCGGGCCGACGCCGGGGCCGCCCCCGCCGTGCGGGATGCAGAACGTCTTGTGCAGGTTGAGGTGCGAGACGTCGCCGCCGACGTCGCCGAACCGGGCGAAGCCCAGCAGCGCGTTCAGGTTGGCGCCGTCGATGTAGACCTGGCCGCCGGCGTCGTGCACGGCCTGCGTGATGTCCTTCACCTCGTGCTCGTAGACGCCGTGCGTCGACGGGTAGGTGATCATGAGCGCGGCGATGTGCTCGGCATTCGCGGCGATCTTCGCGCGCAGGTCGTCGAGGTCGACGTTGCCGAGCTCGTCGGTCGCGACGACGACGACCTTCATGCCCGCGAGCACCGCCGAGGCGGCGTTCGTGCCGTGCGCGCTCGACGGGATCAGGCACACATCGCGCTCGGTGTCGCCGTTGGCGAGGTGGTAACCGCGGATGGCGAGCAGGCCCGCCAGCTCGCCCTGGCTGCCCGCGTTCGGCTGCAGCGACACGGTGTCGTACCCGGTGACCTCGGCGAGCCAGCTCTCGAGCTGCTCGATGAGCCCGAGGGAGCCGCGCACGTCGGCCTCGGGCGCGAACGGGTGCAGGTTCGCGAACTCGGGCCACGTGACGGCCTGCATCTCGGTGGCGGCGTTGAGCTTCATGGTGCACGAGCCGAGCGGGATCATGCCGCGGTCGAGCGCGTAGTCGCGGTCGGCGAGGGTCTTCAGGTACCGCATCATCTGGGTCTCGGACTGGTGCGTGTTGAACACCGGGTGCTCGAGGTACGACGACGTGCGCCGCATCGACGCGGGCAGGCTGGCGGGCAGTGCGCGGAGCGCGACCGGCACCTCCGTGCGCGGGTCGAACCCGAAGGCCTCGACCACGAGCGAGAGCTCGGCCGCGGTGGTCGTCTCGTCGACGGCGACGTGCACGGTCGCCTCGTCGGCCTCCCAGAGGTTCACCCCGAGCTCGCGACCGCGCGCGACCACGTTCGCGGCGAGCCCCGGCACGTGCACGCGGATGGTGTCGAAGTACGCGTCGTGCGCGAGCGTCAGTCCGTACCCGGTGAGCGCGTCGGCGAGCGCCTTCGCCTTCGCCGCGGTCGACACCGCGATGTGACGGATGCCGCGGGGCCCGTGGTACACGGCGTACATCGACGCCATGACCGCGAGGAGCACCTGCGCGGTGCAGATGTTCGACGTCGCCTTCTCGCGGCGGATGTGCTGCTCGCGCGCCTGGAGGCTGAGCCGGTACGCGGGGTGGCCCGCGGCATCCTGCGAGACGCCGACGAGGCGCCCGGGGAGCTGCCGCTCGAGGCCCTTCCGCACGGCCATGTAGCCCGCGTGCGGGCCGCCGAAGCCCATCGGCACGCCGAAGCGCTGCGAGGTGCCGACCGCGACATCCGCCCCCAGCTCGCCGGGGCTCGTGAGCAGCGCCATCGCGAGCAGGTCGGCCGCGACGACCGCGAGCGCGCCCTGCTCCTTCGAGGCGGCGATGACCGGGCCCGGGTTCCACACGCGGCCCGAGGCGCCCGGGTACTGCACGAAGAGGCCGAAGTGCTCGCCGAGCGCGGCGGCATCCGTCGTCTCGTCGAGGTCGGCGACGACGATCTCGATTCCGACCGCCCCGGCGCGCGACGCGAGGAGCGCCCGGGTCTGCGGCAGCGCGTCGGCGTCGACGACGAAGCGGTTCGACCGCGACTTCGAGGCGCGCCGCGCGAGCAGCATGCCCTCGACCACCGCCGTGCCCTCGTCGAGCATCGAGCCGTTGGCGGTGTCGAGCCCCGTCAGGTCGGCGACCATCGTCTGGAAGTTGAGGATCGCCTCGAGGCGGCCCTGCGAGATCTCGGGCTGGTACGGGGTGTAGGCCGTGTACCAGCTCGGGTTCTCGAGCACGTTGCGCTGGATCACGGCCGGCGTGATCGTGCCCGAGTAGCCGAGCCCGATCATCGACGTGCGAACGGTGTTCGCGTCGGCGAGTGCGCGGAGCTCGTCGAGCGCCTCGCGCTCGGTCGCGGCGACCGGGATGACCGAGTCGAGCACCTCGTGCATGCGGATGGCGCTCGGCACCGCCGCATCCATGAGCGCGTCGAGCGAGTCGTAGCCGAGCGCGGCGAGCATCCACTCGTGGTCGCGCGGGGTGGTGCCGATGTGCCGGCGCCCGAAGGCGTCGACGTCGAAGGCCGGGGAGGTGCTGGTGGTCATCGTCTTCCTCGGAACGGACTACTCGCCCGTGAGGGCGCGGTACTCGTCGTGGCTGAGCAGGGCGGGCAGCGAGGTGGTGGTGAGCTTCAGGAGCCATCCGTCGCCGAAGGGGTCGCTGTTGACGAGCTCGGGCGAGTCGACGACGGCCTGGTTCGACTCGACGACCTCGCCGTCGACCGGGGCGAACAGCTCGCCGACGGACTTGGTCGACTCGATCTCGCCGACGACGGTGCCGGCGACGACGGTGCTGCCCGCGTCGGGCAGGTCGACGTAGACGACGTCGCCGAGCTTCTCGGCGGCGTAGTCGGTGATGCCCACGGTGACGGTGTCGCCGTCGACCCTCACCCACTCGTGCTCGGCGGTGTACTGCAGTTCGCTGCGGTCGGTCATGGGGTGCTCCCTCGTGATGTCGTGTGGTTCGGTCCGGCGTGGCCGCCGGGTGGTCGTGCGGTCAGGCGCCGCGCTTGTAGAAGGGCAGGGCGGCGACGGATGCCGCGACGCGCGTGCCGCGGACGTCGACGAAGAGCCGCGATCCGGTCTCCGCGACGTCGGGGGCGACGAAGGCCATCGCGACGGGGTGTCCGAGCGTCGGGGACAGCGCGCCGGAGGTGACCTCGCCGACCTTCCGGGCCTCGTCGCCCTCGCCGTCGAACACCGCGTAGCCGGCGCGCGGGGCGCGGCGCCCCTCGGCGGTGAGGCCGACGAGCACGGGAGCGCCCTCGGCCGGGCCCTCCTCGATGGCGGCGCGGCCGACGAAGTCGCCCTCCTTCGTCAGCGCGACCACGCGGCCGAGGCCGGCCTGCACGGGCAGGATGTCGCGGGAGAGCTCGTGCCCGTAGAGGGGCATGCCCGCCTCGAGGCGGAGCGTGTCGCGGCTCGCGAGGCCGCACGGGACGACGCGGGGGCCACCGGTCTCCTGCAGCGCCGCCCACAGCGCCGACGCCCGCTCGGGGGCGACGTAGAGCTCGAAGCCGTCCTCGCCCGTGTACCCGGTGCGGGCGACCAGCACGGGGACGCCCTCCCAGGTCGCGGCGATCGCACGGTAGTACTTCAGCTCGGCGACGGCGGCGACGAAGTCCTCCTCGTCGTTGCCGGGCCCCTCGATGCCGAAGCCGGGCGTCTGCTGGAGCACTTCGAGCGCGTCGGGTCCCTGCAGTGCGACGAGCGCGATGTCGTCGGACTCGTCGAAGACCTCCGTGTCGAAGGGCGCGGTGCGCGAGCGGAGCTCCTCGGCGACGACCCGGCGGTTCGCCGCGTTGGCGACCACCATGTAGCGGTCGGTTCCGGTGCGGTAGACGACGATGTCGTCGACGACCCCTCCGTCGCGTGCGAGCAGCAGCGAGTACTTCGCCTGGCCCTCGACGATCGCCGAGAGCTTGCCGGCGAGGGCGTAGTCGAGCGCGTCGGCCGCCTCGGGCCCGACGACCACGATCTCGCCCATGTGCGAGAGGTCGAAGAGGCCGGCGTGCTCGCGGACCGCGTGGTGCTCGGCGAGGTCGCTCGAGTAGCGGACGGGCATCTGCCAGCCGGCGAAGTCGGTGAACGACGCGCCTGCGGTGCGGTGCACCTCGTCGAGAGGGCTGCGGCGCTCGGTGGTGCCGGGGTCGGTGGTTCCGGGTGCGTCGGTCACGAGTTCTCCAGGATCGCGCGGATCACGCGGCGGTCGCCGCGGAAGAACTCCCCCTCTGTCATGGGCCTGAGAGCTTCGCGACGCCCCGGGGGAGCTGTGCTTTCACCTTCGGCGGGAAGCCGCCGTTGCGGCATCCGCTTTTCAGAGTCGGCCTCGTCATCGCGGTGATGCGACCTGAGAGATTGGCGGGGAGGCTTGCTCCTTCGGTGCCGGCGCGCCCGATCTGGCTGGACTGCCGGCTCTCCCGCGATGCGTCGATGGCCCGGTATGCGGTTGTCGGGGGAAGTCTAGCAACGCGGGCTCGCGCGGCCGCCCTCGCGGGTCCGCGTCACGCGATTGGCGTTCGTGTCACGGTGACTGTAAGCTGCATCCAGCAGACTTCGCGTCACGATGACTCGAAGTACCGAGCGAGAGGGGCGACGGATGTCGCAGCACGACGCGCACGCGCGCCTGGCCGTGTCAACGGTCATCTTCGCCCTCGCTCCCGACCAGGCCGACGGCATCGCCGACGACCGCGAACGGCCCGCGAGCCTCCGCATCCCGCTCGTGCGGCGTCTCCGCGAGCCCGGGCTCGGACGCTGGGCGCTGCCCGGCGGCTGGCTGCCCGTGATCGAGGCGCTCGACGACGCCGCCGCCCGCACGCTGCGCGAGACGACCGGCCTCGCCCCGAAGTACCTCGAGCAGCTGTACACGTTCGGCGACCCCGACCGCTCCCCCGGCGAGCGCGTCGTCTCCGTCGTCTACTGGGCGCTCGTGCACTCCGACGAGGTCGAGCGCGCCGTCTCCGACGAGAACGTCCGCTGGTTCGACGAGGACGCGCTGCCCGAGCTCGCGTTCGACCACGCGGCGATCATCGACTACGCGCTGCGGCGCCTGCGCACCAAGCTCGTCTACTCGCGCATCGCGCACGCCCTCCTCGGCGAGCGCTTCACGATGGCCGAGCTCCGGCGCGTGCACGAGGCCGTGCTCCGGCGTCGCCTCGACCCGGCGAACTTCCGCCGCACGATCGAGGCCTCGGGCACGCTCATCGACACCGGTGAACGCCTCGCCGGCACCCGGCACCGCCCGCCGGCGCTCTACCGCTTCGATCCCGCCCACTCCCCCGTGGCGTCGCCCTCACCGGCGCCGTCGGGGTCGCCGCGCGCGGCATCCGTCGCCGCATCCCCGACCAGGCCCGGAACGCACAGCAAGGAACCGCAATGAGCACCACCGCCACCACGCCAGAGCGCGAGGTCCGCCTCGCGGCATCCGTCGACCGGACCATCCGGCTCATCACCACCGGGAAGGCGGCGGGCGAGACCTGCGCGCCCGACCTCGCGAAGGGCCCGTGGGAGTTCGACGCCGGCCCCGCCGGCTACGGCCCGGGCTCGTCGATGGGCGACGTCATCCCCACGGGCGCTCCCCGCCAGGGCGCGCTGCCCGCCGAGTACCGCGAAGCCTCCGACGCCGAGCTGCACGAGCGCATCCGGGCCGCCAAGGCGACCCTCGGCGAGCGGGTCGTCGTGCTCGGGCACTTCTACCAGCGCGACGAGGTCGTGCAGCACGCCGACTTCACGGGCGACTCGTTCCAGCTCGCGAACGCCGCGATGACCCGCCCCGAGGCCGAGGCGATCGTCTTCTGCGGCGTGCACTTCATGGCCGAGACCGCCGACATGCTCTCGCGGCCCGACCAGGCGGTCATCCTGCCGAACCTCGCCGCGGGCTGCTCCATGGCCGACATGGCCGACGAGTCGGGCGTCGAGGAGTGCTGGGAGCAGCTCGCCGAGGTCTACGGCGACCTCACCGCCACCGACGCCGAAGGCCGCGTGCCGGTCATACCGGTCACCTACATGAACTCGTCGGCGGCGCTCAAGGGCTTCGTCGGGCGCAACGGCGGCATCGTCTGCACGTCCTCGAACGCCCGCGTCGTGCTCGAGGAGGCGTTCGAGCGCGGGCAGCGCGTGCTGTTCTTCCCCGACCAGCACCTCGGCCGCAACACCGCCAAGGCCATGGGCGTTCCGCTCGAGCAGATGCCGATGTGGAACCCCCGGAAGGCTCTCGGCGGCAACTCCGCCTCCGAGCTCGCCGACGCCCGCGTGATCCTCTGGCACGGCTTCTGCTCGGTGCACAAGCGCTTCACGGTCGACCAGATCGAGCGCGCCCGCGCCGAGCACCCCGGCGTGCAGGTCATCGTGCACCCCGAGTGCCCGATGCCGGTCGTCGACGCCGCGGATGCCGCAGGCTCGACCGACTTCATCGTGAAGGCGATCCAGGCGGCGCCCCCGGGCTCCACGTTCGCGATCGGCACCGAGATCAACCTCGTGCAGCGGCTCGCGGCCGAGCACCCCGAGCACGAGATCTTCTGCCTCGACCCGGTGGTCTGCCCCTGTTCGACGATGTACCGCATCCACCCCGGCTACCTCGCGTGGGTGCTCGAGGAGCTCGTCGCCGGGCGGGTCGTGAACCGCATCTCCGTGGCCGACGACGTCGCCGAGCCCGCGCGCCTCGCGCTCGAGCGGATGCTCGCGGCGAAGCCTCCGGCCTCCGTCCCGGTGCCCGCCGGGTCGACGATCGCGCAGGCGGCGGATGCCGCGGCGGCGCGCCGGGCGGCGGACGCCGTCGCGGCGGCCACCCCCGCGTCCGCGGCCACCGGAGCCTGACATGACCTCCGTGCTCGTCGTCGGCTCCGGCATCGCGGGCCTGTGGACGGCCATCCGCACCGCCGAGGCCGGATGCGACGTCACGGTCGTCACGAAGGGGGCGATCGGCGAGGGCTCCACGCCGTGGGCGCAGGGCGGCATCGCCGCCGCGATCTTCGCCGGCGATGCGCCGGCGCTTCACGCCGCCGACACGCTCGCCGCCGGAGCAGGGCTCGGCGACGCCGGGGCCGTTCGCGTGCTCACCGACGAGGGGCCCGCGCGCATCCGCGACCTCATCCGGTTCGGCGTCGCGTTCGACCACGACGAGTCCGGGCTCGCGCGCGGCCTCGAGGCGGCGCACTCCCGGGCGCGCATCCTGCACGCGGGCGGCGACGCGACGGGCGCGGCGATCGAGTCCGCGCTCGTCGACACGGTGCGCCGGCGCGGCATCCGGGTCCTGGAGCGCTCGACGCTCGTCGACCTCTTGGTCGAGGGCGGTCGGGTGGTCGGCGCGCTGGTGCTCGACGAGCGCGGGACCACGGCCGGCGGCGGCCCGGCGATGCGCGAGCTCCGAGCGGATGCCGTGGTGCTCGCCACGGGCGGTACGGGCATGCTCTACGCGCACACCACGAACCCCGACGTCGCGACCGGCGACGGCGTCGCGGCCGCCGCCCGCGCCGGCGCGAGCGTCGCCGACCTGGAGTTCGTGCAGTTCCACCCGACGGCCCTCGCGGTGCCGGGGACCCCGCTCATCTCGGAGGCCGTGCGCGGCGAGGGTGCGGTCGTCCGCGACGCCGGCGGTGATCGGTTCCTCTTCGCGGTCGACGCGCGCGGCGAGCTCGCCCCGCGCGACGTCGTCGCGCGAGCCGTCTGGCGGCGGATGGCCGAGCAGGGCGGCGAACTTGTCCGCCTGGACGCGACCGCGCTCGGCGGCGCCTTCCTCGCCCGGCGGTTCCCGTCGATCGACCGGGCGTGCCGTGCCGCCGGCTTCGACTGGTCGCGCGAACCCGTGCCGATCGTGCCGGCCGCGCACTACGCGATGGGCGGCGTCGCCACCGACCTCGACGGACGTTCGAGCCTGCCCGGGCTCTGGGCCGTCGGCGAGACCGCGCGCACCGGTGTGCACGGCGCGAACCGCCTCGCCTCGAACTCGCTCCTCGAGGGCGCCGTGTTCGCCGAGCGCGCGGCCGCGTCGGTCGGGCACGCGGCATCCGTCCCGTTCCGCGCTCCCGCCCGGCAGATCCCCCGCGTCCAGGACGGCGGATATCCGATCCGGCCCGCCGGAGGCGGCAGGGGCGCGCACGGCGAGGCGGATCGGATATCCGCCGGTGTGGACAGGGGCGGGGCGGGGAAGCCCGTCGATCGGGGCGAGTTGCAGCGCCTGATGTGGGACCGCGTCGGGCTCGAGCGCGACGCGGCGGGCCTGGCCGAGGCATCCGCCCGGCTCGACGGATGGCGCGCGCCCCTGCCCGTCGACCGCCGCAGCGTCGAGGACCGCAACCTGCTCGACCTCGCCCGGCTCACGGCCGCCGCCGCGCTCGCCCGGACCACGAGCGTCGGCGCGCACACGCGCACCGACGCGACATCCGTCACCGAGACCCGAGAGGCCGCCTGATGACCGAACCACGCGAGATCGAGCGGCTCGTGCTCATGGCGCTCGACGAGGACGCGCCGTGGGGCGACCTGACCGGCGAGACCCTGATCCCGGAGGCCGCGACTGCGACGGCCGAGCTCGTCGCCCGCGAGCCCGGCGTCTTCAGCGGCGCACGCGTCGCCGAGGCGACGTTCCGGCTCGTCGACCCGCGCATCGCGGTCGAGGTGCTCGTCGCCGACGGCGACCGGTTCGCGGCGGGCGACGTGCTCGCCCGCGTGGCGGGGCCCGCCCGCGGCATCCTCCGCGCCGAGCGCGTCGCCCTGAACCTCGTGCAGCGGATGTCGGGCGTCGCGACGCTGACCGCCCGCTACGTCGCCGCGGTCGAGGGGACCCGTGCGCGCATCGTCGACACGCGGAAGACGACCCCGGGCCTTCGCAGCCTCGAACGGCAGGCGGTCCGCGACGGCGGCGGCCGCAACCACCGCCGCTCGCTCTCGGACGCGGTCATGGCCAAGGACAATCACCTGGCCGTGCTCACCGCGGGCGGCGCCGACCTCGCCGAGGCGCTCCGCGCCGCACGCGAGCGCATGCCGCACACGGCCCACCTCGAGGTCGAGGTCGACCGGGTCGAGCAGATCCCGGCCGTCCTGGCGGGCGGCGCCGACACGATCATGCTGGACAACTTCGACCTCGACGCGCTCCGCCAGGGCGTCGAGCTCATCGACGGCCGCGCGATCGTCGAGGCGTCCGGAGGCGTGAGCCTCGACACCGTCGCCGGGATCGCCGCGACCGGCGTCGACGTCATCTCGGTCGGCGCCCTCACGCACTCGGCGCGCGCGCTCGACCTCGGCCTCGACGTCGTGATCGAGTCGGACCCGGAGACGGCGCCGCGGGGGCCCGCGTGATCTTCGCCGACCACGCCGCCACGACCCCGGTCCGCCGCGAGGCGCTCGAGGCGATGTGGCCGTACCTCACGGGCGCGTTCGGCAACCCGTCGAGCCGCCACGGCGTCGGCGAGGAGGCCGCGCGGGCCCTGGCGTGGGCGCGCGACCAGGTCGCAGCGGTGGTCGGATGCCGCGCCGGCGACGTCGTCTTCACCTCGGGCGGCACCGAGGCCGACAACCTCGCCGTCAAGGGACTCGCGCTCGCGAACCCGCGCGGCCGCCACGTCGTGATCTCCCCCGTGGAGCACGAGGCCGTCATCGAGGCGGCCGACGCGCTGCGGCGCCTCCACGGATTCGAGGTCGACGAGGTCGCGGTCGACGGGACCGGTGCGGTCGTGCCCGGGGCGCTCGCGCGCGTCATCCGCCCCGACACGACCCTCGCCTCGGTGCAGCTCGCGAACAACGAGGTCGGCACCGTGAACCCGGTCGCGGAGCTCGCAGCCGTCGCGCACGCCGCGGGCGCGCTCATGCACACCGACGCGGTGCAGGCGGCCGGATGGCTGCCTCTGACGATCGACGAGCTCGGCGTCGACGCGCTCTCCCTCGCCGGTCACAAGGTCGGCGCACCGAAGGGCACGGGCGCGCTGGTGGTCCGCGGCCGCCTGCCCATCGAGCCCGTCCTGCACGGCGGCGGCCAGGAGCGAGGGCGTCGCTCGGGCACCGAGAACGTCGCCGGCGCGGTCGCGTTCGCCACGGCGCTGAGGCTCGCCGAGGACGAGCGAGCGGATGCCGCGGCTCGCGTCGGTGCGGCCGTGTCGCGCTTCCGCGAGCTCGTCGCGGCGTCGGTCCCGGGCGCCGTGCCGACCGGGCACCCCACGCGACGGCTGCCCGGCACCGCGTCGTACGTCTTCCCCGGGACGAGCGGCGAGGCGGTGCTCCTCGAACTGGAGCGGCGCGACGTCGTGGTCTCGAGCGGCTCGGCGTGCGCGGCCGGCAGCGACGAGCCGTCGCACGTGCTCACGGCGATGGGCGTCGCGCCCGAGGTCGCGCAGACCGCGGTGCGGTTCTCGTTCGGCGCCGAGACGACCGAGGCGGATGCCGCGACCGCGGCGAACGCGCTCGCCGCGGCCGTGTCGGCGGTGCGCGGTATCGTGCCCTGATCGGGCTCGGGCGCCGACGCCTGACCGTCGGGGGACGAGGTTCCGATGCATGCGTCGGCATGCATCGGGCCGATCGGGAATAGCGGTCGCGCGCACGCGGGTTGCACTCCTCGTCCGCCCGGGCCGGGCGGCAGCCCTGCCACGCCCGGCGAGCACGAGCACCGACGACGAGACGAAGAGACGACAGGACGCACCGTGAGCGAACGATCCGCACCCGACACCGATTCGATCACGGTGCCCGAGCCCGCCGACTTCGCCGAGGCGGAGGCCGCCGACCGCGTCATCGACGCGCACGTCATCGCCTCCCGCCCCGACCACGGCGCGCGCAACACCCGCGTGATCTGGCTCCTCCTGGCGGCCACGTTCACGGTCTTCCTCAACGAGACCATCATGAGCGTCGCCATCCCCCAGCTCGTCGACGACCTCGGCGTGACGCTCACGGCGGCGCAGTGGCTGACGACGGCGTTCATGCTGACCATGGCCGTCGTGATCCCCATCACGGGCTTCCTGCTGCAGCGATTCCCGACCCGGCCGATCTTCGGGGCGGCGATGACCCTGTTCTCGGCCGGCACCCTGCTCGCCGCGCTCGCCCCCGGCTTCGAGGTGCTCCTCGGCGGGCGCATCATCCAGGCCACCGGCACCGCGATCATGATGCCGCTGCTCATGACCACGCTCATGACGGTCGTCGCTCCGGCCGACCGCGGCCGGTTCATGGGGCGCGTGTCGATCGTCATGTCGGTCGCTCCCGCCATCGGACCGGCGATCTCCGGACTCATCCTCAACACGCTCGGCTGGCGGTACATGTTCTGGCTCGTGCTGCCGATCGCGGTCACGATGCTCGTCATCGGCCTGCGCCGCGTCGAGAACATCAGCGAGACGCGGGTCTTCCCGATCGACGTGTTCTCGGTCGTGCTCTCCGCATTCGGCTTCGGCGGGCTCGTGTACGGCCTGAGCCTCGTCGGCGAGGTCGCGAGCGGGCGCGCGCCCGGCGACGCGGTCCCCATGTGGATCGCGCTCGCCGTCGGAGCACTCGGCATCACGGCGTTCATCCTCCGGCAGCTGGTGCTGCAGCGCCGCGACCGGGCGCTGCTCGACCTGCGCACGTTCCGTTCGCGCAACTTCGCCATCTCGATCGCGCTCATGGCCGTGATGATGGCCGCGCTGTTCGGCACGATCATCCTGCTGCCCATCTACCTGCAGGAGGTGCTCGGGCTCGAGCCTCTGGCGACCGGGCTGCTCGTGCTGCCCGGCGGACTCGTGATGGGCCTGCTCGGCCCGACGGTCGGCCGGCTCTACGACAAGGTCGGTCCGACGCCGCTCCTCGTGCCGGCGAGCATCGGCGTGAGCGCGGTGCTCTGGTCGCTCACGCTCGTCTCCGAGACCACGCCGCCGTGGATGGTCCTCGCCGCCCACGTCGTGCTGTCGATCTCGCTCGCGTTCATGTTCACCCCGCTGTTCACGACCGCGCTCGGCTCGGTCGAGCCGCACCTGTACTCGCACGGATCGGCGATCGTCGGCACGCTGCAGCAGGTGGCCGGCGCGGCCGGCACCGCGCTCTTCATCACGGTGATGACCGCCACCGCCGTCGGCGCGACGACGGACGGAGCCGAGGCGATCGCCGCGCAGGCCGCGGGCGTGCGGAGCGCGTTCCTCGTCGGCGCCGTCATCTCGCTGCTGGCGATCGTCGGGGCGGCGCTCGTGCGCCGGCCGGCCGACATGATGGTGGGCGCGACGTCCGCCCACTGATCGCGGATCGGCCCGACTCGCACGATGGGCGCCCTCCGAACGGAGGGCGCCCATCATCGTCTCGGCGTCGACCGACCGATCAACCGCAGTCCGGGCGGCAGGTGCGCTGCGACAGCGCGTCGACGAGCACCGTGCCGAGGTCCTCCGGCTTGGTCGCCGAGTAGGCGCCGCCCTTCGTCGCCTTCGCGATCCGCTTCATCGCGTCGAGGTCGGTGTCGGGACCGAAGCCGATCATGATGACGGCCACGGGCTTGGTCGGGTCCTGGAGCTTGTCGAGCTCGGCGAGCAGCTGGTCGAGGCTGATGCCGTTCTGGTCCTCGTTCTTTCCGTCGGTGATGACGAGCACCGAATTCACCTTCTCGGGGTCGTACGACTCCTGCACTCGCTTGAACGCCCCGAGCGTCGTGTCGTAGAGCCCGGTCGCGCCGCCGAGACGGGCCGGCAGCGAGCCGATGATCTGCTGGATCTGCTGCGTGTGCGACGCATCGGCGAGGGGCGCGATGGGCGACAGGTCCTCGTAGTCGAGGTCGCCGTTGCGGGCCGTCGAGAAGATCCACACGCCGAGCTCGACCTCGCCGGAGAACTTCGACATGGCGCCGACGGCGGCCTGCTGGAAGATGTCGATGCGTCGCAGGCCGTTGTCTGCCGGCTCCTCCATCGAACCGGACACGTCGATCACCGCGAGCATGCGCGAGCGCAGCGTCAGGACGCCCCACGAGCGCAGGATCTCGATCTGCGCCGCGGCGTCGAGCTCGGTCTGCGTGGGCGGCGCGGTCGGGGTGATCCCCGGCGAGTCGACCTCGCCCGAGCCGTCGGGTGCGCGGAAGCCCGCCTCGAGGAAGTGATCGGTGGCCGTGGCGAGCGCGGCCTCGAAGGTGTCGAGGACGGCCGGGGCGTCGTCGCCGATGCGCACGAACGGGTAGTCGAGCGCGATCGTCCCCTCCTCCGGGTACGCCGCGACGAGCGGTTCGGCCGACCCGTCGGCGTTGTGCGCGGCGACGCTGGCCTCGCTCGTGAGCACCACGGTCGGCGTGCTCGCCGACGCGACCGTGGTCATGGCGGCATCCGCCGTGGCCGGGATCGACTTGCCGAGCGCGATGAGCGCGCCGGCGAACTGCCTCGGGTCCTCGGGCGAGGACTGCCCCTTCAGGGCGTAGAGGCTCGCGAGGCTCGCCGCGGATGCCTCGGGGTCGGGCAGGAGCGCCGGGAGCGTGCCGTTCAGCACGCGCGCCCAGCTGACCGGCTCGGCGGCGAGTTCCTGGGCATCGCTCGCGGGTGCGGCGAAGACCACGGGGGACGTCGCGACCGAGTCGCCGGCGGTCGCCTCCGGCGCGCCGAGGCCCAGCGAGGCAGCGGTGGACGCGGTGCGCGTCAGCCAGCTGCTCGAGTCGGGCACCCACGCGTCCGCGGCGAGCGTGCCCGCCGCAAGCTCGGCCGCGGTATCGGCCGAGTCCTGGGCGCGCACGGTCGTCTCGACGCAGCGCTTTGGATCGGCGTCGAAGTCCGCGGCGAGCTCCTCGATCGCGGTCGCGATCGAGGTGTCGGCCACGATCGCCAGCTCCGTGACCTCCTCGCAGACCGGCTCCTCGGCCGAGGCGAAGATCGGGTTCAGGTGACCACCGACCCACAGGTACACGCCGGAAGCGACGACGCCGATCACGGCCACGCCGGCGATGATGGACAGGATGAAACCACGGCTCGGCCTCTTCGCCGGAGCCGCGACGCTATGACGTCCCACGGACACTCCAAGCCGACCGGCACTGTCGGGGGGCGCCGATCCCAGTCTGAACGGGTTCCCCCGTTCAGGGGGAAGGGTGCTGCCAGTGTAAGGGAACCTGAGCGTTCCGCGAACTTCGGTCCACGGCGCCCGAACCACACCCCGCTTCGGCGCGCAACCCCTATGCGCCGCGCCGCGGCCTGCGCTTGAGTGACCTCGAACCGGACGAAAGGACGTGCGAACGTGGACACCAGCACCACCATCTGGATCGTCATCGGCATCATCGTCTTCCTGGTCGTGGTCGCCGCGGTCGTGCTCATCGCCACGGCCGGCCGACGGCGCGAGGCGCGCGCCGAGGCGCAGCGCGCCGAGGCCGCCGAGATCCGGGAGAAGGCCGCCGAGACCGAACGACAGGCGCGTGAGCGCGAGGCCGAGGCCATGCGGGCGGATGCCGCGGCCCGCGCTGCCGAGGCCGACGCCGCCCGTGCCCGACTGGAGGCCGAACGCCTGGCCGAGACCGGTCGCGAGCACCAGACCGACGCGGAGCGGCTGCGCGCGGAGCAGGCCGAGCAGGAACGGAAGGCGGCCGAACTCGACCCCGACGGGGCTTCGGCCGGGGCCGCCCCCGCGGCCGACCCCCGCGGACGCGCTGAGCGTGAGGCGCTCGACGCCGAGCGCCCGGGACGCACCGAGAGCCAGGACCGTTCCGACAACCGGGACCGCGACGGCCACCCGGACGGCGACCGGCACGCGGAACCCGCCATCCGAACCGGCGACGAGCACGCGGAACCCGCCATCCGAACCAGCGACCAGCACGCGGAACCCGCCATCCGAACCAGCGACCAGCACGCGGAACCCGCCATCCGAACCAGCGACCAGCACGCGGAACCCGCCGTCCGAACCGGTGACGAGCCGGCATCCGTCCGACGGGAGTCCGCCGACGATCCGGAGCACGCGCCGCGTCACGCCCGCGACGTGTGAGCGGCTCGGCGGCGGCGGGCCGGCAGCTCAGCCGAACACGTGGCGGATGCCGAGCGAATCGTCGACCTGCGCGTGCACGTCGTCGAGGCGGCATCCGCTCGGGCACCGGTAGTCGGAGACGGCGAGGCCCGCGTCGCCCATGGTCGGCACCACGGTGACCAGCGCTGCGGCCGTCGCACCGCAGCCGGGACAGTCGAGTCTCGTCCAGCGATCGGTCATGTGGATCCTCCTCGGGGTCCCGGGCCCGGTTCGGCATCGGGGTCCTCGTCCGCACCGTCGTCGGACCCTCCCGACGCGTCGCCGGCCTGTTCCAGCGTCTCGGCGATCTCGGCGTCGAGGTCGTCCTCGGTGGTCCACGAGACGGTGAGCACGTCGCCCGCACCCAGCGTGAGGTCCACGAGCTCGGTGAGGAGGCCGCGGAGGCTCGTCGCGCCGAGCAGCCGGACCTGGTCCAGCTGGGTCAGGGGCGCGATGCCCGCGAGCTGCCAGGACGCCTCTGCGGGATCGTCGCTCAGGGCCGCGTCGGAGTCCCACGGCAGCTCGACGAACTCGCTCGCCCGCGCGATCGTCCGGCGCACCACGAGGTCGGCCTTCTCGAGCAGGGGTCGGAGCGACTCGTCCCACTCGAGTTCCGGGAGGTCGCGCACGATGGCGGCCGGGTGCGGATCGTCGGGCAGCCACTCGACGACCTCGAACCGCCGGCCGCCCCGCGCGACGACGGCGAGATCGCCGTCGGCCGCGCCGAGTTCGGTGATGCGGGCGATGGTCCCCACGCCGAACCGGCGCTGCTCCTCGGCCCCGGCCGCCTCCCGACCGCTCTCGATGAGCACGACGCCGAAATCGCTCGGGTGCTCGTCGAGGACTCGCGACATCATGACGAGGTACCGCGGTTCGAACACGCGCAGCGCGAGCGGCATGTGGGGGAACAGCACGCTGCCGAGCGGGAACATCGCGAACGCGCCCATGTCAGCATGCAAGCACGGGGATGCCTCGCGCGGGCGATGCCACAGCGCCCTCGCGGCATCCGCCCAGCCGGCTCGGAGCCGCGGTCACTTGACCAGGCGCGACAGGACGCGGTCGGCGAGCGGTGTGCCGCCGGTCTGGCACGTCGGGCAGTACTGGAAGGTCGAGTCGTGGAACTCGACCTGCCGGATCGTGTCGCCGCACACCGGGCAGGCCTCGCCCGTCCGGCCGTGCACGCGCAGCCGACGGCGCTTCGCGTCCTTGAGCTCGGCGGCCGGCTTCCCGGATGCCTCGGCGAGCGCCTCGCCGAGCGTGCCGCGCATCGCCGCGTACAACCGGTCGACCTCGGCCTCGTCGAGCGTCGCGGCGATCTTGTAGGGCGACATCTTCGCGGCGTGGAGGATCTCGTCGGAATAGGCGTTGCCGATGCCGGCGAGCACGGACTGGTCGCGCAGGAGTCCCTTGATCCGCGTGCGGCGGCCCTCGAGCACTGCGGCGAAGCGTTCGAGCGTGAAGTCGTCGGCCATCGGGTCGGGACCGAGGCGCGCGACGCCGGGGACGTCGCCGGGGTCGCGGACCACGTACACCGCGAGCGACTTCTTCGTTCCGGCCTCGGTGAGGTCGAACCCCGAACCGTCGTCGAGGCGCACCCGGAGCGCGATCGGCGAGCGCCCCGGGCGGACCACCGTCGCCGGGAGCACGTCGTACCAGCGGAGCCACCCCGCTCGGGCGAGATGGAACACGAGGTGCAGCGCTTCGCCCGCGGGGCCGCCGTCCGCGGCATCCGCCCCGCCGATCCCGAGGTCGAGGAACTTGCCGTGGCGTCGCACCGCGATGATCGGCCGCCCCTCGATCGCGTGCAGGGGCGGGTCGAAGGTCTTGAGGGCGGCGATCGCCGCCACGCGTGCGGACGCGACGGCATGCCCGACCAGGCGCTCGCCGAGGAACCCGGCGAGCGCCTCGACCTCGGGCATCTCGGGCACGCGTCCATGGTGGCACCGGCGGCCGACATCCGCGACCGCCGCGACTCAGTCCGCCGGCGTGGGCGAGCCCGCGGTCGAGCCGCCGACGGCGGCCATGCCCTCGACGAGCTCGGGCGTCAGCTGCAGGCCGCCGACGCCGTTCGCCGCGCGCATGAGCCGCTCGACCCAGGCGCGGTCGAGTCGGCACGAGTCGTCCTCGTCGTAGCGGACGACGATCGAGAGCGTGGGGTGCACGAGCACCTCGTCGCGACGCCCGTCGGGCATCGCCCATCCGAGCAGGACGGGCTCGTGGACGCGGAGCTTGGCGATGAGGACGGCGTGCACGTGGGCGAGCGCGGCATCGGGGAGGTCGATGCGGGTGAGCCGACCGAGGTGGAGCGTTCCCAATGGGTCCTTCCGGGCATGACGACGACACGGGTCAGGCCGTCGGTCGCCCGGGATCCGGGACGCCCACGTGGTCGAACTCCACGAGGTGACCGACGGCCTGCGTGCGGGCTTCGGGGACCCGCGAAGTCAGTTGTACGTACTGATCCGCGATCGCGGGAGGGACTTGACACGGGGTGTCCCGACGTGCTCGATACCTCCCCCGGGTTCACTCGACGCGCTGCGCCGCCTCGAGCAGGGAGGTCAGCTGGTCTCGGAGGACCTCGAGCCGCTCGACCGGGTAGCCGAGTCGTTCGATGACCTCGACCGGGACCGCGAGGGCGCGTCGGCGAAGGGCCTCGCCGTCATCGGTCAGCTGGATGTCGACGGCCCGCTCGTCGGCCTCGCTCCGTCGACGCGTCACGAGCCCGGCCGCCTCGAGCCGTCCGATCAGCGGGCTGGCGGTCGCCGGCTCGAGGTGCAGCCGATCGGCGAGCTCGCGCAGGCGCAGCGGACTCCGCTCCCACAGGGCCAGCATCACGAGGTACTGCGGGTGCGTGAGCCCGAGCGGCTCGAGCGACGGACGGTAGAGCCGCACGACCTCTCGGCTGGTCGCGGCGAGCGCGAAGCAGAGCTGGCGGTCGAGTTCGAGCGGATCGGTCATCTCCCAAGAATAGTCTGTACACTAATCATTCGTGCACGAACAGAAGCTGCCGAACCCGTGGAAGGGCGTGCCCGGGTTCTGGTCGCGCGTCAACCAGTTCCTCTATCCCGTCGCCGGACCCGCGCAGGTCGGCATCGGCCGCCCGGAGGCACCGTACGTCCCTCCGGCCGACCCGAGGTGCCCGCTCTGCGAGGCGCCCATGGCCGAGCATCGCATCGATCGGGGCGACGCGACCGCGCGCACGCACCTGCACTGCCCCTGAGTCCCCGCGCCGGGGACGGTGCGCCGCTCGGATGAGGACGAGCGCTCAGCGAGACTCCACGCGGAGACCGACTCGCCCGCGGTCCCCGGTCGCGTGCACGAGGTCTACGATGAGCCCATCCGAGCTGCGCGGCGGACGGAGGCGCGATGATCCCGGTGCCGACGGAGTCGGGGACCACGGCGGTCGGGACCGCCGTCATCCCGGTGATCGTCGCGGTCCTGACGGTCGTCGGCGCAGCCGTTGCCACGCGGTTCGGCCGGGGCGGCGACGACCTGCGCCGCGCCGAGCAACTGACCTCCGTGCTCGCGGGCATGCCGCCGTCGGCCGAACGCGACCTGGTCGAGCGCGTCCGAGACGGGCATGCGGCGACGTACGCCCTCCTCGCCTCGGCCCCCGCGATGAACGGCATGCGCCTGGCCGCGGTCGTCGCCGAGGCCGCCGGCATCGCCGTCATCCTCGTCGGCGCCCTCTACGTGCTGCTCGCGCCCGGATTCCAACCCTGGTTCTGGGCCACGTACCTCGTGGGCGCCGCGCTCATCGCGCTCGGCGTCGGAGTCGGGCACGTGCGCCGGAGGCGGCGCAGCGACTGGACCCTGGCGGAGCGAGAGCGACTCGGGTTGCGCCCGCCCGCGGCATCCTGACGCGTCAGGTGGTCGCGCCGTCGGTGCAGGCCACCTGGTCCACCCAGCCGTAGTCCCGCTCGTCGTTGCCGAAGACGACGGGGACCGCCTCGGCCGCGTGCACGCCGGAGACGAGACGGGTCTCGGTCTCGACCGCGACCGAGGACTCGGCGTCGTCGTTGAACGCGAGCGTGATCTCGAGCTCGTCGCAGTCGGCCTCGGTGAACAGCGCGGCCTGCCAGCATCCCTCCGCGAATCCGATCGCGCAGGCGTCGTCGTACCGTCCGTCCCAGTACATCTCGAGTGCCGCCGGGAACTCGTAGCCGGTCTCGAAGGATTCGTACCGTGCGATGTCGTCGGCGCCCGGCGCGGCGGGCCCCTCGTCGCCCCAGCCTCCGCCGCCGGCTTCCGAGGACTCCGCGATCGCGGTCTCGGCGACGCCCTGCACGAGCACGAAGAGGCCGATCCCGCCGGCGACGAGCGTGCCGACCAGCAGGACGCCGCCGGCCGCGATGCCGGCGATCGCCGCTCCGGGCAGCCGCCGACGCGACCGTGCCGCCGTCGGCGCCGAGCCGGTCGGCGCGGAGAGCTCGGCCACGAGCACGGCCCGCGCGCGACCCAGAGCGTCGCGCCACGTCTCGGCGGCGCGCCGTCCCTCGGCGTCGGGATAGCGCGAGGGATGCCGCAGCCAGAGCTCGCGCTGGTAGGCCTCATCGATCAGCTCGAGCGTGAGCCGGGTGTCGGGCGCGATCTGGAGCGTCGTGCGTGCGGTGTTCGGGTCCACAGCGCGATCATATGGATCCGGCGGCCTCGAGGCATCCGCGCACCCGGCGCCGGAACGCGACCGAGATCCGATCGATACCCCGCGGCTCGGACCGCCGACCCTCCGAGGCCTCGCATGCCGCTTCGCGCATGCGACCTCGCATAGGGTTGCCGGATGCTCCGACGACTCGTCTCCCGCGTCTACTGGGCCCTCAGCAGGTGGTCCCTCGCGGGCGAGTCCGCCCCGGACCGGCCCTCCGTGCTGATCGGCGCGCCGCATACGTCGAACTGGGACTTCGTGCTCATGCTCGCGATCGCATGGCATTACCGGATCGACGTGCGATGGTTGGGCAAGAAGAGCCTCTTCCGCGGATGGCGCGGACCGGTCATGCACCGGCTCGGCGGCATCCCCGTCGACCGCGACGACCCGAGCCGCGTCGTCGACGAGGTCGTCGCGCGCATCCGGGCGGGCGAGGTGTTCGGCCTGGTCGTGACGCCGGACGGCACACGCGGCTCGAACGCGTACTGGAAGTCGGGCTTCTACCGCATCGCCCGCGAGACCGGCATGGCGGTGACGCTCGGCTTCGTGGATCGCTCGACGATGACGACGGGCCTCGGGCCCACGTTCGAGCTCACCGGGAACGTCGCCGCCGACATGGATCGCATCCGGGAGTTCTACGCCGACAAGGCCGGCATCCGGCCCGCGCTCCGCGCCGAGCCGCGACTGCGCGCCGAGCCGAGCGACGACGGCGGCGGTTCCGGCGCCGACGGCGCGACCGGCGCCGCGTGACCGACGCCGCGTGAGGAGCGCACCGGCGACGCCGGCGACGCACCGCGCGGCTACTCGTCGAGGCGGAACCCGACCTTCAGGGTGACCTGGAAGTGTGCGACCCCGCCGTCCTCGACGACGCCGCGGGTCGACACGACCTCGAACCAGTCGACGTGCCGCAGCGTCGCGGTCGCGCGTGCGATGGCGTTGCGGATCGCCGTGTCGGTGCCCTCGGGCGAACTGCCGACGATCTCGGTGACGCGGTAGACGTGATCGCTCATGTGCCTCGGCTCCCCCTCCCGCATCGGCGCGGGATCCCTCGACCCTAGCCCGATCTCCCGGTCGCCGACAGGGCGCCTGCGGTCTACTCCACCGAGAAGTCGAGCTCCTCGTCGGCGACCGCGACGACCGACCACGCACCGCCGTCGGCGTCGGTGAACTCATAGGCCGGGACGACGAGCACGCTGCCGTCGGGTTGCCACTGGCTCGCGAGCCCCAGGCGCGCATCGACGATCTCGACGTCGTTCACGGGCCACGACAGGGCGGTCCCCGCCGCCGGTACGGCGGGCGGTTCGGTGGGCGGCACCCACTCGGTGATCTCCTCGTCGACCTGCTCCTGCACCGCGAGGGGCATGATCGTCATCTGCGCCCCGAACCGCGGGTCGGAGAGCCGCTCGAACGCCTCCTGCTCGCCGACCACCGCGTAGTCGCCCATCGGGACGAGCTCCGCGAGGGCGCCGTAGGCGCTGAAGATGCCGTCGGTGGTCACCTCGACCGACCAGCCGGTGTCGATCGCCTGCCCGTCGACGACGGGCAGGGCGGTCGCGCTCCGGGTGACCGCGCCCTCCCAGGTCTCCGAGGTGATCTCGTACGCCCCCGGATCCCGTCCGGCCGCCGCGAGGAGCGCGCGCATCGCGTCGATCGCGGCCGCCTCGCTCGGCAGTTCGCCCGACGGCTCGCACACGTCGGCGCCCTCCTCGCAGACCCACGGATCCTTCGCGGGGTCGGAGTACGAGAAGCTCATCGTGCCGTCGAGGGAGACCCACAGGGTCGGTGCGGTGCCGTCCTGCGGGCCGACCGTCCAGGCGCCATTCGCGAGCACGGGCTCACCCTCGACGCCCAGCGCCGCGGCGAGCGCGCCGACCGTCTCGGGGTCGGACGCCGCGGGCGCGTCGAACGCGTACGCGGCCGCGCTGCCGCCGGCGGTCGAGAGCCCGGTGGCACTGAAGGAGTTGCGCCCGAAGCCGTAGGGGGAGGAGAGGGCGGCGTCGCCCGCCATCCGCTGCTCGGCCGCACCGGGCGCGACGAGGCCGCCCTCGGTCGACCCGGCAGCCCCCTGGTCCTGCAGCGAGATCGGCGGGGCTGCGGCATCCGCGAGGTTCGTCGGCTGCGCCGTCGTCGCACCGACGCCGTAGCCGACGGCACCGACGACCGCGAGCGATGCCGCGACGGCCGCGACCGGGATCCAGCGCGGGCGACGACGATCGCGTTCGACGCCGAGGTCGACGACCGTCGGCTGGTCGGACGCCGCGGCATCCGTCGTCGCCGGCGCGACCGCCCGACCCCGCTCGCCGTCGGCCTCGGCCGCGACGCGCGCGACCACCTCGTCGGCGAACCCGTCCCGCGGCTCCACCTCCGCGGCCGGGTCGGCGGCGCGCAGCTGCTCCACCGGATCGCGTCGGTCCGTCTCGTCGCCCATGTCGCTCACCCTCGCTCCGTCTCCGTGGCGTCCTGTCTCACCCATGCCTGTGTCCCGCGGCCGCGGAACCTTGCACCTTCAGAACGACAGGCGCTCGCCCCACGCCTCGCGGAGGCGCTTCCGGGCCCGCGAGAGCGCCGCATCCGCCCCCGACCGGGAGATGCCGAGCACCTGGGCGAGCTCGTCGCCGTCGAGGCCCTCCCACGCATGGAGCAGGATGATGCCGCGGTCGCGTTCGCCGATGCTCTGCAGTGCGCCGCGGAGCTCGGCGTCGAACAGCGCGCTGAGCTCGGGGTCGTCGCCGACGCGGGTGCTGCCGGAGTCGGGCACCCGGTCGACCGGGAGGTCGACGAGCTTGCGCCGGTGGTTGGCGAGCGTGAACCCGGCCGTGCGGTACAGCCACGGGAGCACCGCCTCGCGCGGCACGTCGTCGCGGCGCCGCCAGGCGGTCGCGAAGACGTCCGCCGCGAGGTCCTCGGCATCCTGCCGCGGGCCGCGGCGCGCGAAGTACTTCACGAGCGCGGTCGAGTGCTCGTGCACGACCTCGGTGAACCAGGCCAGGTCGTCCCCGGGCGCCGGCATCGCGGGCGGCTCCGCGGCATCGGGCATCGGAACCCCCTGGCTCGTCTCGGCTGCGGCGTCGGTGCTGGCGATCCTCACGACCTGTCTGTGTCGCGATCGAGCCGAGTCTTGCACGCGCCGGCGCATTCCGACGGATGTCGCGGCCGCGGGATGCCCGGCGGGAATACGGGGTGCGGCCGGGCCCCCGAGTGCCGTACCCTCTGAGCATTCCTCGACTGCGGGGCGCTCGGAAGGACGGCGACATGGCCATCACGGTGATCATCGAGATGCAGGCCCAGCCCGGCCGGCGCGACGAGCTCAAGCGTCTGCTCGACGACCTCGTCGCCGATCGAGGGGCCGATCGACGCGGCTTCCTCGGCAGCACCCGCTACGAGGTCCTCGACGACCCGGACGTGCTCGTCGAGATGGCGGACTGGGAGTCGGTCGAGGCGCGGATGGAGCATCTCGAGGAAGCGATGGCGACGAACGCGTTCGGCCCGCTGACCGACCTCATGGCCGCGCCGTTCCGGGTGACGGTGATCCGGCCCCTCGCCTGAGCGGCCGGTGCGCTCATCGCCGCCGGAGGTACGGCGTCGTGGTCGAGACCTTGACGAGGCCCGAGCGCTCGAGGATCGGCCGCGAGAACTCGGTCGAATCGCTGTGGATCAACGTCTTCCCCACTGCGAGCGCGGACCGCGCGCGCGCCGCGGTCAGCGCGCGGTAGATGCCGCGCCCGCGCCATCCCTCGCGCGTGGCGCCGCCCCAGATGCCGGCGAAGTCGGTGCCCGCCACCGGCTCGAGGCGTCCGGCGCTCACGATCTCGCCCTCGGCGGTCTCGGCGACCCAGAGTTCCATGCCGTCGTGGAGCGCGAGTCGCCGCAGGATCGCGTCGGCCATCGCGTCGGAGACGGGATCGCCGAACACCTCGTCCTGCATGGCGCTCATCGCGCGGACGTCGTGCTCCGCCGTGACCCTCCGCAGAGCGACGCCGTCGGGCAGCGGGACGTCGCCGGCCAAGCGGACCGCCTCGCCGATCATGATCGACTCGGGTTCGCCGGGCGCGAACCCGTGCGCGACGAGCGACTCGTGCAACCCGGGGGCGAGGTCGTGCCCGCGGGTCTTCCACTCCACCTTCACGATCGAGGGCTGCAGTTCGTAGTACGCGACGGCATCGGCGACGAGGCGGTCGACGCCCGCGGCATCCGCCCCGCCCAGGTCGCGGTACGTCACGAATCCGCGGCCGCCGGCGAAGGTGACGAGGCGCAACGGGCCGAGGCGCTCGACCGCGATCGCGCTCGGCGTCTCGGCATCCGTCCGCAGTTGGTCGTCGTAGGCCCTCAGCAGTCCGGCGCGGTCGACCACTGCTCCCCCTCGATCGTCGGGAGTCTCCGCCTGCGGGCGCGCTGCGTCATGTCGTCCGCCTCTCGCTCCGCTCGGCGGTCAGACGTTGAAGCGGAACTCGACCACGTCGCCGTCCTGCATGACGTAGTCCTTGCCCTCCATGCGGGCCTTGCCCTTCGCGCGCGCCTCGGCGACCGAGCCGGTCTCGACGAGGTCGGCGAACGAGATGACCTCGGCCTTGATGAAGCCCTTCTCGAAGTCGGTGTGGATGACGCCGGCCGCCTGCGGAGCCTTGTCGCCCTTGTGGATCGTCCAGGCCCGCGACTCCTTGGGACCGGCGGTGAGGTAGGTCTGCAGGCCGAGCGTGTCGAAGCCGACGCGCGCCAGCTGGTCGAGCCCCGACTCCTCCTGGCCGGTGGAGGCGAGCAGCTCCGCGGCGTCCTCGGGATCGAGGTCGATGAGCTCCGACTCGATCTTCGCGTCGAGGAAGACCGCCTCGGCGGGCGCGACGAGCGCCGCCAGTTCCGCCCTGCGGGCGGCATCCGTCAGCACCGCCTCGTCGACGTTGAAGACGTAGATGAACGGCTTCGCGGTGAGCAGGCCGAGCTCCCTGATGGGGGCGAGATCGACGGACGCCGCCGACAGCGGCGTGCCCTTCTGCAGGACCTCCTGCGCCTCCTTCGCGGCGGCGAGCACCGACGGGTCGAGCTTCTTCCCCTTGACCTCCTTCTCGTAGCGCGTGATGGCGCGCTCGAGGGTCTCGAGGTCGGCGAGGATCAGCTCGGTGTTGATCGTCTCCATGTCGTTCTTCGGGTCGACCTTGCCGTCGACGTGGACGACGTCGGAATCCTCGAAGCCGCGCACGACCTGCGCGATCGCGTCGGCCTCGCGGATGTTCGCGAGGAACTTGTTGCCGAGCCCCTCGCCCTCGCTCGCACCCTTGACGATGCCGGCGATGTCGACGAACGACACCGCTGCCGGCAGGATCCGCTCGGAGCCGAAGATGCCGGCGAGCACCTCGAGCCGCGGGTCGGGCAGGTTCACCACGCCGATGTTCGGCTCGATCGTCGCGAACGGGTAGTTCGCCGCGAGCACCGTGTTCTTGGTGAGGGCGTTGAAGAGGGTCGACTTGCCGACGTTCGGGAGACCGACGATTCCGATGGTGAGTGCCACGGGCGACCAGTCTACCGGCGGGGCGCCTGCCGCCCGCGCCGGCGTCGGACCCGCCGGGCCGGACGGATGCGCCGTCCGGTCGACGTGCGGCGCTCCGTGGCCGCCGTCAGGCGCCCGGCGACGGCCGTGCGATCGGCCCCGTCGGTGCCCCGTCGATCGGCCGCGCGGCGGCGAGCCCCGGCTCGTCGGGGGCCGCGGCGGTCGGCGGCCTCGCGACGCGCACGGTCAGGTACACGCCCGCCAGCACGACCGCGCCGCCGATGATCGCGGCCGGATCGATGGGCCGGCCGAGGAGCAGCGCGATCACCACGGTGAAGACCGGCAGGAGGTTGAGGAAGACTCCGGAGCGAGCGGGCCCGAGGCTCGCGGAGCCCGCGTTCCAGAGGGCGTAGCCGGCGACCGAGGGCAGCAGCACGATGTACGCGACAGCGAGCGCTCCCCCTGCGTCGGAGGGCGTCGTGAGGCCGGTGGCGGCGATCACCGGCAGCATCGTGACGGTGGCGAACACGGCCTGCAGCGCGGTCGCGGTGATCGGCGGGGTCGCGAGACGCCGGGCGATGATCGAGTACACCGTCCAGGCGGCCACGGCTCCGAGGACGAGCAGGTCGCCGAGCCCGAACCCGTTCGCGAACGCCGCGACCGGGTCGCCGCCGGTCAGCACCACGGCGACCCCGGCGAACGCGAGCACGATGCCCGCGACCTGCGTCCGCGACATCCGCTCGCCCAGCAGGACCGCCGCGGCGAGCGCGATCGTCGCCGGGTTGATGGCGCTGATCACGGATGCCGTCACCGAACCGGTCATGCCGATGCCCGCGTAGAGCAGCAGCGCGTACCCGGTCAGGCCGAACACCGACTGCACGAGGTGCCGGCGCCATTCCCGGGCCGCGGCACGCCAGTCGGGGCGCTCCACGATCCACGCCACGACGAGCAGCGGCACGGCCGCGAGCGACCACCGCCAGAACGTCAGCGAGACCGGATCGACCTGATCGGAGATGATCGCCGAGAAGACGAAGTTGCCCGCCCAGAACAGGTTGGCGAGCGAGAGCAGGACGAAGGCGCGGCGACGTGGCACCGGGGAATGCTACGGCCTGCGGGGCTGTGCGGACGCCGAGAGCCGGTTCCACCCTCCCACCTGCGGTTTCGCAGGGTGGTCGCGCCGGCCGGGTCGCAGGCGTCCCCAGGCGGGCCGGCGGACTCGCGGTGCGGTTCGGTGTCCGCCCTGAGGCGGCTCGGGCTGCGCTCGCCTACCGTCGCGTCAGGCGCCCGTCGCGGGCGCCTCGGAGCATGCACGGCCGCCGGCCGGCGAAGGGAGCACGGATGCTGCAGGACGAGCGCGTCGTCACAGGGGACGCCGCAGCGGCGTACCTCCAGGCGGAGCTCACGCCGATCGTGACGGCCGGCTCGGCGGCGACGCTGACGGTCCGCCTCGTGCGAGCGGATGCCGCGGGCGCGGCCGGAGCCGGAACGCCGGCGCCGGCGGCCGGCGGAACGACCCGCTCGGCCCCGAACGGCCCCGTCACCGTCACGGTCGTGCCCCGCGGACTGCGCTTCGTCGTCGGCGCGCGCCGGAGTCGCCAGCTGCGGCTCCCGCCGTCGGGCTCCGCCGAGGTCCGATTCACTCTCCTCGCCGCCGACCGCGGCCCTGCCGAGGTGATCGTCCTCGTACGGGGCGTCGGCGAACTGCCGCTCGCGACCGTGAGGCTCACGAGCGAGGTCGTCGACTCCGACGATCACGACCAGGCCGGCATCGCCCGCGCCTCGGCGCGCATGGCGCCCGCCGACCGGGTCCTCTCGAGCCGCCCGACCCTGCGGATCGACGAGGAGATCGCGCGAGGCCGTTCCATCCTCCACGCGGCGATCTCGGTCGGCGGCGAGCATCACCGCTTCAAGGTCCGCCTCCACGACAAGGCGCGCCTCGTCGGCGAGGTGCGCGCCTCCCTCGCCCTGGCCAAGGCGGCGGGTGCCGACGTGCCGGACGCGGAGCGCGCGCGTGCCGTGGAGCAGGGTCTGCGCGAGGTCGGCGCGAGGCTCGCGGCGCGGCTCCTCGACCGGCGCGCCCGCGACCTGCTCTGGGCCCACCGCGACCGCCTCGACGGGCTCGTCGTCCAGACCACCGGAGAGACCGAGCTGCCGTGGGAGCTCGTCGTCGTCTGCTGCCCGAACGGCGACCCGTCCGAGCATGATCCGTTCCTCGGGCAGTTCGGCCTCACCCGCTGGCTCTACGACGTGGCGCCGCCGTCGGCGGTGCGCCTGTCGGGGGCGGATGCCGCGGGGCCGCGCACCGCGACCGCGATCGCCTCCGCGTCCGTCGTCGCCCTCGGCTCCGGCACCGGCGGCGCGCCGGACGGCGGAGCGCTCGACGCGATGCGGAACGGCGCGGGCGTGGTCGTGGAATGCGCCGGAAGCGGCGGCCGGAGCACCCTCTCCGAGCTCTTCCTGTCGACGTTCTCCGCGGAACTCGCGGCCGGCTCGCCCCTCGACCGGGCCTCGCGCCGGGCACGCGAGACCGCACGGGCGGCCGGCGAGGCGTGCGCGCTCGCGTACGCGGTGTACGGGCACCCCGACGCCCGGGCGCAGGCGGCCTGAGCGCTCAGCTCCGGATCGTGCGGAAGCAGTGCGTCACGTACGGCACCGCCAGTTCGTCGGCGCCGGCGACGTCCGGGTGCGTGGCCAGCAGCGTCTCGACGGCCGCGATCACCGCGCGCTGCTCGTCGGGCGGGGAGGTCAGCCAGTGGCTTCGCGAGCGCACCAGGTCGAGGAACCTCGCCCGCGACATCCGCTCGACCCACTCCACCCGGTGCGACTCGACCGCCCCGAACGGTGCGCCCACGCGCACGTAGGATGCGAACGACGTCGACGCGTCGTGGCGCTCGTGCATGATCTCGCCCGCCTCGCGGAGCCAGTCGGCGCCCGTGTCCCGCGCGTTCCACGCGAGCCCGAGGACGCCGCCGGTGCGGAGCACGCGCGCGATCTCGGGCACGGCGCGATCGCGCTGGAACCAGTGCCACGCCTGCCCCGCGACGACCGCGTCGACCGAGGCGTCCTCGACCGGCAGGTCCTCTGCGGTGCCCAGGATGCGCGGCACGCCCGGCACCCTGATCTCGAGCTCCTCGAGCATCTCCTCGACCGGGTCGACCGCGATCACGTCGCGGTCGAGCGCGACGAGCGCCTCGGTCAACCGTCCGGTGCCGGCGCCGAGGTCGAGCACGCGCCGCGCGTCGCCGACGAGCCACTCGACCGCCTCGATCGGGTAGCCCGGCCTCGCCGCCCCGTAGACGGATGCCACGGCGCCGAACGAACGCGCGGCGCGCACGGTGTCGGGATCGGCCGGGTCGACCACGAGTCCGCCGTGCACGCCGGTCGCCGTGTCGTCCTCGCCAGTCATCGCCCACCCCCGGATGCGTCCACGGGACATTCCACGCCACCCGGGAGGGTGCGTCAATGGCGAGCGGTCGGCCGGCGACGGCGGATGCCGCGGCGCGGGCGGTTCCCGGACGCGCCTGCGCCGCTCGGACGACGCGTCGGGGGCGCGTGCGAGGATGCCCGCGTGCCACTGAGCTTCACCGCGATCGACTTCGAGACCGCCAACCCGTCCGCCGCGTCGGCCTGCTCGATCGGACTGGTCAAGGTCGTCGACGGCCGCGTGGTCGAGCGCGAGCACCGGTACATCCGCCCGCCGTTCCCGCACGGCGACTTCTCGCCGTGGAACGTGCGGATCCACGGCATCACGCCCGACATGGTCGAACGGGCCGACGGCTGGGAGGCGCACCTGCCGTTCCTCCGCGAGTTCGCGGGCGACGACTGGCTGGTGGCGCACAACGCCGGGTTCGACATGGGTGTCATCCGGGCGACCTCCGAGGCGCACGGGCTCGCCGTGCCCGACTTCCGGTACGTCTGCAGCCTGCAGGTCGCGCGGAACACGTACCACCTCGACTCCTATCGGCTGACGTCGGCCGCGGCCGCCGCGGGCTTCGACGACTTCGCGCACCACGACGCGCTCGCCGACGCCGAGGCGTGCGCGGCCATCGTCGTGCATGCCGCGAAGCGGCATGGAGTGACCGACCTCGAGCGGCTTGCGCACGTGACCAGGGTGCGGGTGGGCGCGATCGGCGCCACCGCCACCCGGGCCCGGGCGTCGCTGCACGGTCCGATGGCTCTGCAGTAGCGCGCCGTCGCACGGCCGGCCGGCGACCGCGTCGCGCCCCCGCTCGTCGCGGTTCGCGGCCGGCCGCCGCCGGTGCCGGGGGATGTCGGGGGCCGCTGCCACACTGAGCGGCATGGAACTCCTCCTGCTGCTCATCGGCCTCCTCGTCGGCGCTGCCCTCGGGGCCCTCGTCATGCACCTCGTCGCGCTCCGACGCTCGGCCTCGTCCGAGGTCGGCGGCGACGACCCGGCGCTGGTCGAGGCCAGGCACGAGCGCGCGCTGCTCGAGCAGCGCGCGGCGGCCGACGCCGACCGGGCGCGCCTGCTCGCCGAGCAGCAGGGCGTCCAGGCGTCGCTGCGCGCCGAGCTCGCCGCCGCCGAGGCGGCCCTCGCGGCGCTGCGCGAGCAGGTCGAGCAGCAGGGGCAGCGGCAGCGCGAGCTGCTCGAGCAGCAGCGGCTCGACCAGGCCGAGCGCAGCGAGCGCGAGCGCCGCGAGAGCGCGGTGCTGCAGGCCCTGAGTCCCGTGCGCGAGACGCTCTCGACGATGCAGCGCAAGGTCTCCGAGCTCGAACAGCAGCGCAACGAGCAGTACGGCTCCATCGCCGAGCAGCTGAAGCGCGCACAGCTCTCCGACGCCGAACTGCGTGCGACGACCGAGTCGCTCGCGAGCGCCCTCCGCAACAACAGCACGCGCGGCGTGTGGGGCGAGACGCAACTGCGTCGCGTGGTCGAGGCCGCGGGCCTCACCCAGCACGTCGACTTCGAGCTGCAGACGCAGGTCACGACCGACCAGGGCCGGGGCCGCCCCGACATGGTCGTGAACCTGCCCGGCGGCAAGTTCATCCCACTCGACTCGAAGGTGCCGCTCGAGCACTACCTCGAGGCCTCGAGCATCCCCGAGACCGCCACGGGCGAAGAGGGCGCGCGGCGGAAGTCGCTCATCGAGAAGCACGTCAAGGCCATGCGCTCGCACATCGATGCGCTCGGCAAGAAGACCTACTGGGCCGGCCTCGCGGCGAGCCCCGAGTTCGTGATCGCGTTCATCCCGAACGAATCGCTGCTCTCGGCGGCACTCGAGGCCGACGCCGGGCTCCTCAACTACGCGTTCGAGCGACGGGTCGCGCTCGCCTCCCCCGTGAACCTGTTCGCTGTGCTGAAGACGATCGACTACGCGTGGCAGCAGCAGGCCGTCTCCGACGAGGCGAAGAAGCTGTTCGACCTGGGCAACACGCTCTACCAGCGCATCGGCGTGCTCGCCGGCCACGCCGACTCGCTGCGCAAGGCCATCGAGCGCACGGTCGACAGCTACAACAAGTTCGCCAGCTCGCTCGAGTCGCGCGTGCTCGTGACCGCCCGCCAGTTCCCCGGCATCAACGAGACCAAGCTGTCGCTCGTCGACGAGCCGACCGCCATCCACGAGTCACCTCGCCGGCTGTCGGCGCCCGAGCTCACCGACGGCGAGTCGGCGGGCTCGGCCCTGCAGTCGCCTCTCCCGCTCGGCGCCGCCGCCGACCCCGACGCAGACGCGGTCCTGCCGATCGACGCCGAGTTCGACGGGGCCGACATCGACGACCACATCCGCCGCACCGCGTCATCCTGACGTGAGGCGGGCGACCTCGCGCTGACGCGCTGCGTCCGCCGCACCGCCGAGGCGATGCGCGCGCAGGTCGTCGCGCCGACGCGGTTCCGCGACCCCGTCGGTCAGGGCACCGGGTCCTGGCCCGGGCGCGGGTGCGGCTCGTCGACCGGCGGTGCGAATCCCGCCGCGGCCTCGGCGCCGGTGGTCTGGACCGCGTCCATCGGTCCGTCGTCGAGCGGGTGCGCGCGTTCGTCCTCTCCGAGTCGCGCGGCCGCGAGCGTCACGACCGCGAGCACGGGCGGCACGAGCCCGGCGATCAGGAAGGCGGGCGCGAGCCCGAGCCACTCGCCGACCGGCCCGGCGATCGCCATCGAGAGCGGCATGAGCGCCAGCGACACGAAGAAGTCGAGGCTCGAGACCCGGCCGAGCATGGCCGGCGGCACCCGCCGTTGCAGGAGGGTGCCCCACACGACCTGCGCCGCGTCGAACAGGAAGCCGACGATGAACGTCGCGACCACCATCACCCAGAGCAACGGCGTGACGCCGATCACCGCGAGCGGGATGCAGCCGAACCCCCACGCGAGGATCATGAGCGTGAGGTAGCGGCGAGGCAGCCGGAACGAGGAGACGAGGAGCGACCCGACCGCGCCGCCGATGCCGAACGAGGCCAGTACGAGCGCGAACTCGCCGGCGCCGCCGCCGGTCTGGTCGCGCACCGCGAACGGGATGAGCACCTCGATCGGACCGATCACGACGAGGACGAGCAGGATCGAGAACGCGAGCGTCGCGAACAGCCAGCGGGTCCGCAGCAGGTACGCGAACCCGTCGCGGAGGTCGACGGCCATCTGCCTCAGCGGATGCACGTCGGATGCCTCGAGTTCCCGGCGCAACGGCGTGGTCCGCATGAACGCGAGGGCCCCGATCGCCACCGCCTGGAGGGCCGCGACGACGAGGAACGCGAGCCAGGGCGCCTGCACCGCGATGAGGACGCTCGCGAGCGCCGGTCCTGCGGCGTTCTGCGCAACGGGTCGCAGCACGCCCTCGACCCCGTTGGCCGCGAGCAGCTGGTCGGCGGGCAGCAGCGCCGGCAGCCAGGCCGAGTACGCGGGGTAGAAGAACCCGTCGGCGACACCGAGCGCGAATGAGAGCACCGCGAGGTGCCACACCTCGATGCTGCCGGACACGGCGAGCACGCCCGCGACCGTGAAGACCGTCGCACGCACCGTCTCGACGAGGAGGAGGATCCGCCGCTGGGGCACGCGGTCGGCCACGACCCCGCCCACGAGCACGGCGAGCACCAGCCCGAGGCTCGCGCCCACCGCGACGATCGACAGGTCGATCGGCGTGCCGCCGAGCTCGATCACCTGCCAGGCCGCCGCGACGATCCACGCGCCCGCTGAGAGCAGCGACGCGGAGAGCGCGACGACGAGCAGCCGGTACTGGCCTGAGGCGAACGGGCGGAGCGCACGCGGCATCCGGGTCTCGGAGCTCACCCGCTCAGTCTGGGGCAGACCACCGACGTCGCGCGAGCGACTTCCGCCGACGGCAGACGGATGCGCGGCCGCGGCGCGGTGGCCGAACGTCCGCCGCGCGGGCTCAGCGCTCGAGGATGCGCTTCAGCGCGGCGAGATCCGCGCGGTTCGCCCGGCGCATCGCCGACGCCATGAGCGGCCCGATGGCTCGCGAGAACCCGGCCGGCTCGCCCCGGTTGCGCAGCGTCATCCGCGTCGAGCCCTCACCCGCCGGCTCCCACGTGTACGTCGTCTCCATCGGGAACGGCCCCTGTGCGGTGCGCATGACGAGCCTGGTGTCCGGCTCGAACTCCCTCATCTCGTACGTGTACTCGAGCGTCCGCCCGAGGAAGCGCGCCACGAATGCGACCCGCGAGCCCACCCGCAGCGGCGGGTCGGTCTCCCACGCGACACGATCGATGTTCGCGTACCACTCGGGCGCGGTGTCCGGGTCGGCCGCGTAGCCGGCGACCTCGGCGATCGGACGGTCGATGACGATCTCGGTCAGGACGTCGACGGTCATGATCACTCCTCACCGACGCCGCGGGCCCGGCGACGTCGGACTCAACGATCGGCGTCGTCGAGCCACTTCTCGACAAGGTGGTCGGCCACGATCCGGCGGATGGTGCCGGACCTGCCACGCAGCACGATCGACTCGGTGCGGATGATCGGCCCCTTCTTGCGCACGCCCTCGACGAGCTCGCCGTCGGTCACGCCCGTGGCGACGAAGAACGTGTTGTCACTGCGCACCAGGTCGTCGAGCTCGTACACCTGGTCGCAGTCGAGCCCGGCGGCCTCGCCGCGCGCACGCTCCTCGTCGTCCTTGGGCGCGAGCCGGCCCTGCATGAACCCGCCGAGGGCCTTGATCGCGCACGCGGTCGTGATGCCCTCGGGGCTGCCGCCGATGCCGACGCACATGTCGATGCGCGACTCGTACCTGGCCGCGTTGATGCCGCCTGCGACGTCGCCGTCGGAGATGAGCCGGGTGCCGGCGCCGGCCTCGCGGATGTCGGCGATGAGCTGCTCGTGACGCGGGCGGTTCAGCACCGCGACCCGCAGCTCGCCGACTTCCTTGCCCTTCGCCTTCGCCAGCGCCCGCAGGTTCTCGCCGATGGGCTTCCGGATGTCGACGACGCCGATCCCGGAGGCATCCGTGACGATCTTGTCCATGTAGAAGACGGATGACGCGTCGAGCATCGTGCCCCGGTCGGCGACCGCGATCACCGACAGCGCGTTCTGACGGCCGGCCGCGGTGAGCGACGTGCCGTCGATCGGGTCGACGGCGATGTCGCACGAGGGACCGCGCCCGTTGCCGACCTTCTCGCCGTTGAACAGCATCGGCGCCTCGTCCTTCTCGCCTTCGCCGATGACCACGACGCCGTCGAAGTTCACCGTGCCGAGGAACGCCCGCATCGCGTCGACCGCCGCGCCGTCGGCGGCGAGCTTGTCGCCGCGGCCGATCCACGGGTACGAGCGGATGGCGGCCGCCTCCGTCGCACGCACCAGCTCGAGCGCGATGTTGCGGTCGGGGTGCAGGTAGAGGCTGTCGTGTTCGCTGCTCGCCATCGAGGGATCCTCCTGGTTCGTGGGCGCTGCGCCCGCACGACTCGGAACGGCCGGGGCGCCTGTTCCGAGCCTACTGAGGGGGGTGGCGGATCGGGCCGGTGCCACCGCGATCGGGCGTGAAAGTTCGTGCATTCTTAACGGCTCGCGCGAACGCGGCGGTTCAACCGAACGTCGCGACCGACCCGATGCGCCACGACCGCCCGGGCTCGAGCCGGACGCCCGGGCCGAGGTCGCACCACGTCACCGCCGTGAGGAACACCGCGACGCGGTCGCTGCAGAGGTCGGCGAGGTCGGCCACGTGACCGAGCGGGACGCCGGCCTCCGCGAGCCGTTCCGACTCGCCGGCGGACTGCGGGGCGAGCCTCGCCTGCATCCATCCGCCGAGCGCCCGGACCGCGGCAGCCGTGAGCACGCCCTCGGGCGCGCCGCCGATGCCGACCACGAGGTCGAGGTCCCCGTCGGGACGCGCCGCGCGCAGGCACCGCTCGACGTCGCCGTGCACGAACCGCTCCACGCGGGCGCCCGTCGCCTCCGCGGCATCCGCGAGGGCCGCGTTGCGCGGCCGATCCTGCACCGCGACCCGAACCTCGTCGACCGGCACGCCGCGCGCCTCGGCGATCCGGGCGATCGACTCGCGGACCGGTGCGTCGACCTCGAGCCCGGGCAGCCGCGACACGAGCTTCGCCATGTAGTGCGCCGGGCCGATGTCGAGGAACGTCCCGCGCGGTGCGACCGCCAGGACGGCCATGGCGCCGGGCTCCCCCGCCGCGGCCAGGCTCGTCCCGTCGACGGGGTCCACCGCGACATCCACCGCCGGTCCGACTCCGGTGCCGAACCGCTCCCCGAGGTGCAGCATCGGCGCCTCGTCCTTCTCGCCTTCGCCGACGACGACCCGGCCGTCGACCTCGAGCCGCGCCAGCGCCGACCGCAACGCGGCGACGGCGGCGCCGTCGACCGCGTCGCGGTCCCCCCGCCCGACGAACGGCACCGCCGCGATCGCGGCGTCCCGCACGGCGGCGGCGAAGCCGTCGGCGAGCGGGTCCCGCTCGCGCGCTTCGTGCGCGTTCGGGTCGGCGTCGGATGAGTCGGGGTGGAACGGCGCTCGCTCGGACGCGTCGCGGCCGGGCAGGCGTTCGCCGTTCGGGAACTCGGAGTCGTGCGGCACGACCCAATCCTGCCGTGCGCGCCGCGGCATCCGTCACCCCTTGCGTCATCGCACCTGAGGCGTGCTCGACACGTCGGTAGACTCGTGCCGATCCCACTCACCTCCGAAGGAGCAAGGTATGCCCATCGCAACGCCCGAGCAGTACGCCGAGATGCTCGACACCGCCAAGGCCAAGGGATTCGCCTTCCCGGCGATCAACGTCTCGAGCTCGCAGACCCTCAACGCCGTGCTGCAGGGCCTCGCCGAGGCCGGGTCCGACGGCATCATCCAGGTCACCACGGGCGGTGCCGACTACTTCGCCGGGCACACCGTGAAGGCGCGCGCCGCCGGCGCCCTCGCGTTCGCGAGGTTCGCCCACGAGGTGGCGAAGTCCTACCCGATCACCGTGGCGCTGCACACCGACCACTGCCCGAAGAACGCGCTCGACGACTTCGTGTACCCGCTCATCGCCGCCTCCGAGGAGGAGGTGAAGGCGGGCCGCAACCCGATCTTCCAGTCGCACATGTGGGACGGCTCGGCCGTGCCGCTCGAGGAGAACCTCGAGATCGCGAAGCAGATCCTTCCGCGAATGAAGGCCATCAACGCCATCCTCGAGGTCGAGATCGGCGTCGTCGGCGGCGAAGAGGACGGTGTCGCGCACGAGGGATCGAACGAGGCGCTGTACACCACGCTGAACGACGCCATCGCGGCGGTCGAGGCGCTCGGCCTCGGCGAGCAGGGCCGCTACATGGCCGCCCTCACGTTCGGCAACGTGCACGGCGTGTACGCGCCCGGCAACGTGAAGCTGCGCCCCGCACTGCTCAAGGAGATCCAGGACGGCCTCGCCGCGAAGTACGGCACCGGCGAGAAGCCGCTCGACCTCGTCTTCCACGGCGGTTCGGGCTCGACCGACGCCGAGATCGCCGAGGCGGTCGCCAACGGCGTCGTGAAGATGAACATCGACAC
Organism: Agromyces molybdatiresistens; assembly: GCF_052748445.2. Classification (NCBI taxonomy): domain Bacteria; kingdom Bacillati; phylum Actinomycetota; class Actinomycetes; order Micrococcales; family Microbacteriaceae; genus Agromyces; species Agromyces molybdatiresistens. The sequence goes on from NZ_CM188258.1 coordinate 2,658,659, forward strand.
CGACACGCAGTACGCATTCACGCGTTCGATCGCAGGCTACATGTTCAGCAACTACGAGGGCGTGCTCAAGGTCGACGGCTCGGTCGGCAACAAGAAGCAGTACGACCCGCGTGCCTGGGGCAAGGTCGCCGAGTCCGCCATGGCGGTCCGCGTCGGCGAGGCCACGCGCCAGCTCGGCTCGGCCGGCAACTCGATCTCGGCCTAGGGCGACGGATGACGCAGGACGAGGCCGCTCGGAACGGCACGCAGGGGCAGTCCGCCGAGGGCGCCGCTGCCCCGCCGCGCGACGAGCGGCCTCGCCCGCAGTACGGCGAGTACGCCCCCGAGGGGTGGTCGTGGCAGCCGCCTGCCGACGACCGAACGGATGCCGCGGCATCCGCCCCGGCGCCGCCGCCCCCGCCGGCGGCGCCGGCGCGCGGCCCGGAGCCCGCCACCGGAGACGCGACGACCCGCCCGCCGCGCACGACCGACCGGTTCTTCACGATCCTGCTGCTCGCGCTCGGCGCGATCGGCGCGTGGAACACCTCGGTGAGCCTGCAGCAGCTGCCCGGCGCCATCCAGGGCGTCTACACCGACCAGGGCGTCGGCACCTACACGCCGCAGCCGTGGCTGCCGACGCTCGCGCTCGTCGGCACCGTGTTCATGCTGGCGCTGTACGCGGCCGTACTCGGCTGGTCGATCATGCGCCTGCGCGCACGCAAGCTCGCCTTCTGGGTGCCGCTCGTCGGCGGCGCGGTCGCGTTCCTCGCGACGATGGTGCTCACGTCGATCGTGTTCCTCACCGATCCGACGTTCCAGTCGTACCTGGAGCAGATGACGGGATCCTAGCGTCGCGCGCGCCGAGCATGTCTCGCACGCGGCACCGCCGAACGGCCCGCGCCGCCGGCCGGCTCAGGCCGAAGCGGCGGCCCGGTTCCGCCCGCCGATCGCCCGGGCGTCGCGGTTGCCCTGCAGGTCCTTGCGGAGCTCCTTCGGCAGCGAGAACATCAGGTCCTCCTCGGCCGTCTTGACCTCCTCGACCTCGCCGAAGCCGGCGTCGGCGAGCTCCAGGAGCACCTCCTTGACGAGCCCCTCGGGCACCGAGGCGCCGCTCGTGACGCCGACGGTCTCGACGCCCTCGAGCCACTCCTGCCTGACCTCGGTCGAGTAGTCGACGCGGTAGGCGGCCTTCGCGCCGTACTCCAGCGCCACCTCGACGAGCCGCACGCTGTTCGACGAGTTCGCGGAGCCGACGACGATCACGAGGTCGGCGCCCTGCGCGACCTTCTTGATCGCGACCTGGCGGTTCTGGGTGGCGTAGCAGATGTCGTCGGAGGGCGGGTCCTGCAGGTTCGGGAACCGCTCGCGCAGGCGCCGCACGGTCTCCATCGTCTCGTCGACCGAGAGCGTCGTCTGGGAGAGCCAGACCACCTTGTCGGGGTCGCTCACCTCGATGTTCGGCACGTCGTCGGGGCTGTTGACCAGCGTGACGTGGTCGGGCGCCTCGCCCGCGGTGCCCTCGACCTCCTCGTGGCCCTCGTGGCCGATGAGCAGGATCTCGTAGTCGTCGCGCGCGAAGCGCACCGCCTCGCGGTGCACCTTCGTGACGAGCGGGCACGTGGCGTCGATCGCGTGCAGGCCCCGCTCGGCGGCCGAGTTCACGACCGCGGGCGAGACGCCGTGCGCGCTGAAGACGACGTGCGCGCCCTCGGGCACCTCGTCGACCTCCTCAACGAAGATCGCGCCGCGCTTCTCGAGCTCGGTGACCACGTGGATGTTGTGCACGATCTGCTTGCGCACGTACACGGGCGCGCCGTAGTGGTCGAGCGCCTTCTCGACGGCGATCACCGCCCGGTCCACGCCCGCGCAGTAGCCGCGCGGCGCCGCGAGCAGCACCTTCTTGCGTCCGGGGACGGGGATATCCTTGAGCCGGCCGCGCACGCTCGGGATCCGAGGCATGCCGAGGTCGATTCGCGGGGCATCCGTCAAGCTCGTCACGGATGCCATCCTACGCGGGCGATGATGACGGGCTGCTGGGAGGCGCATGGCCGAGGGACCGACGACCCGCGAGACGCCCTGGCCCGTCTCGGTGCTCTCGGCGAAGCTGAAGGAGTACCTCGACCGCCTCGGCACGGTGTGGATCGAGGGCGAGATCACGCAGTGGGGCGTGTCCGCCGGCAACGTCTACGGCAAGCTGAAGGACCTCGAGACGGATGCCACGGTGTCGTTCACGATCTGGTCGTCGACGCGTGCCCGGCTGACGGAGCAGTTCAAGGCCGGCGACCACGCCGTCGCGCTCGTGAAGCCGAACTGGTGGGTGAAGGGCGGTTCGCTCACCATGCAGGTCTTCGACCTCAGGCACGTGGGGCTCGGCGACCTGCTCGAGCGCCTCGAGCGCCTTCGCGCGCAGCTCGCCGCCGAGGGGCTCTTCGCCGCCGACCGCAAGCGCCCGCTGCCGTTCCTGCCCCGCGTCATCGGCCTCGTCACCGGCAAGGACAGCGACGCCGAGAAGGACGTCGTCCGCAACGCCCGGCTGCGCTGGCCGGCGGTCGAGTTCCGGATCGCGCATGCGGCCGTGCAGGGCGACCGATGCGCACCCGAGGTGGTCGGCGCCATCCGTCGCCTCGACGCCGACCCCGAGGTCGACGTCATCATCGTCGCTCGCGGCGGTGGCGACTTCCAGAACCTGCTGGGCTTCAGCGACGAACGCGTGGTGCGGGCCGCCGCCGCGGCATCCACCCCCATCGTGAGCGCGATCGGGCACGAGGCCGACCGGCCGTTGCTCGACGAGGTCGCCGACCTCCGGGCGTCCACGCCGACCGATGCCGCGAAGCGCGTCGTGCCCGACGTCGCCGAGGAGCTCATCCGCGTCGAGCAGGCCCGCGCGCGCCTCCGCATGCGCGTGACGACGCTCGTGACCCACGAGATCGACCGGCTCGGGCACCTGCGGAGTCGGCCCGCCCTTGCAGACCCGGGCTGGATGATCGATCGCCGTGCGGAGGAGGTCACCCGCTGGGTGGCACGAGGGAGCGAGCTCGCCGAGCGCGCGATCGAGCGAGCCGGGACGCGGGTCGCCGAGCTCCGTTCGCAGCTGCGGGCGCTCTCGCCGCTCGCCACGCTCGAGCGCGGCTACGCGATCGTGCAGCGCGACCACGACGGCGTGCTCACGAACCCCGGGCAGGCGCCGGAGGGCACCGGCCTCCGCATCACGCTCGCCGAGGGCCGTCTCGCGGCGACATCTCGGGGAGCGCTCGGCGACGCCGAATAGAATGCCGTCCATGCCCCCTGCCTCCACGGATGTCGCCGAGCTCAGCTACGAGCAGGCCCGCGACGAACTCGTGCGCGTCGTCGCCGAGCTCGAGCAGGGTTCCGCAACGCTCGAGCAGTCGCTCGCGCTGTGGGAGCGCGGCGAGGCGCTCGCGCAGCGGTGCGAGGAATGGCTCGTGGGCGCCAAGGCCCGGCTCGACGCCGCGCGCGCCGGCGCGGACGGTGGCGCAGCTGCGTCCGGCAGGCCGACCGGGTCACGCGCCGCCTCGACGGCGCCGGCGGACGCGCTCGACCTCGACGGCGGCGAGGCCTGATGGCCGCCCGCGCCCCGAGGGTCGTCGCCGAGCTCGGCCGCCCCGAGACCCCGCAGGAGACCGCCGACCGGAAGGCCGAGCAGTCGCGCAAGCACCGCGAGCGGCAGACGCTGCGCAACCTCATCGGCTCGCTCGTCGCGTGCGTCGCCGTCGTCGCGCTGATCGTGCTGCTCGTGCCCCGCAGCGACACCCCGATCGAGCGCGACGTCGACGTGGCGGCCGTCGCCGACCAGGCCCAGGTCGGCATCGACGCACCGCTCGCCGTGCCCGAGCTGCCGGACGGGTGGCGCTCGAACGCCGCGGAGCTGCGTACGCGCGACGCCGACGGCATCACGGCCTGGTACGCCGGGTACCTCACGCCGAGCGACGAGTACGCCGGCATGTACCAGGGTCTCGGTGCGAACCCGACCTGGACGGCCGACCTGCTGAAGAACACGATCGCCACCGGCGTCGTCACGATCGACGGCATCGAGTGGACCGTCTACGACAACCGCGAGACCGCCGCCGACGTCGGGAACGCGCGCTACGGACTCGTGACCGAGGCGGGCGAGAGCACCTTCGTGCTCCTCGGCACCGCGACCCCCGAGGAGTTCGAGACCCTCGCCGGCGCGCTCGCGCCGGCGATCGAAGCGCAGCCCTGAGAGGAGCGGCCGTGAGCAAGTCCGCACCCGCACGACCGACCACCCCCGCCGAGACGTGGCGCGAGCTGCGTGCCGGCAACGCCCGGTTCGTCGCCGGCGCGCCCCTGCACCCCCGACAGGACGTCGAGCGCCGCACCGAGACCGCGAACCACCAGCGACCGCTCGTGGCCATCTTCGGTTGCAGCGACTCGCGGCTCTCGGCCGAGATCATCTTCGATGTCGGGCTCGGCGACGCGTTCGTCGTCCGCAATGCCGGCCAGGTGCCGTCCGACTCGGTGCTCGGCTCGCTCGAGTACGCCGTGGCTGTCCTCGGCGTGCCCCTGATCCTCGTGCTCGGCCACGACGAGTGCGGCGCCGTGCGCGCCGCCATCGACTCGCAGGCCGACGAGGCCCCGCCGCTGCCGGCGCACATCGCGGGCATCGTCGACGACATCGTGCCCGCGGTGCGCAAGGTCGCGGGCGTCGAGGAGGGGCCGATCGAGCCCGCTGACATCGACGCCGGGTACGTCGGCCGCGAGCATCTCCGCAACGCGGTATCGCAGCTGCTCGAGCGCTCCGAGGTGATCAGCGACGCGATCGCAGCGGGTACGCTGGCTGTCGTCGGCGCGAACTACCGCCTGCTCGAGGGCCGCGCCGAGACCGACGTCGTCGTCGGTCGCATCTGACGCCGCCGGCGGCATCCCACCGCCGCGCCGCACGTTTTTCGAATCGAAGGGGAGCACACCGTGGTGGACAACGCCGCCGACTACCGGATCGAACACGACACGATGGGCGAGGTGCGGGTCCCCGCAGCGGCGCTCTACCGTGCGCAGACCCAGCGGGCGGTCGAGAACTTCCCGATCTCGGGCGCGGGCCTGGAGCCCGCCCAGATCGCAGCGCTCGCGCGCATCAAGAAGTCCGCGGCCCTCGCCAACGCGCGCCTCGGGGTGCTCGACCAGCAGCTCGCGCAGGCGATCGCCGACGCGGCCGACGAGGTCATCGCGGGCGCGCACGACTTCGCCGAGCACTTCCCGGTCGACGTCTACCAGACCGGCTCGGGCACGTCCTCGAACATGAACATGAACGAGGTGCTCGCGACGATCGCGACGCAGAAGCTCGGCAGCGCCGTGCACCCGAACGATCACGTGAACGCGTCGCAGTCCTCGAACGACGTCTTCCCGACGTCGGTGCACATCGCGGTGACCGCCGCGCTCATCGACGACCTGATCCCCGCGCTCGACCACCTCGCGGTCGCGCTCGAGGCGAAGGCCGAGGCGTGGGCGGGCGTCGTCAAGGCGGGCCGCACGCACCTCATGGACGCCACGCCCGTGACCCTCGGCCAGGAGTTCGGCGGCTACGCCCGCCAGGTGCGCCTCGGCATCGAGCGCGTCCGCACCGCGCTCCCGCGCGTCGCGGAGGTCCCGCTCGGCGGCACCGCCGTCGGCACCGGGATCAACACGCCCGCCGGCTTCCCGCAGCTCGTGATCGAGCTCCTCCAGCAGGAGACCGAGCTCCCGATCACCGAGGCCGCCGACCACTTCGAGGCGCAGGCCAACCGCGACGGCCTCGTCGATGCGTCGGGCGCCCTCCGCACGATCGCCGTGAGCCTCACGAAGGTCTGCAACGACCTGCGCTGGATGGGCTCCGGCCCCAACACCGGTCTCGGCGAGCTGTTCATCCCCGACCTGCAGCCCGGTTCCTCCATCATGCCCGGCAAGGTGAACCCGGTCGTTCCCGAGGCGGTCCTGATGGTCTGCTCGCGGGTGGTCGGCAACGACGCGACGATCGCCTGGGCCGGCGCGTCGGGCTCGTTCGAGCTCAACGTGCAGATCCCCGTCATGGGCACGGCATTGCTCGAGTCGATCCGCCTGCTCTCGAACTCGGTGCGCGTGCTCGCCGACAAGACCATCGACGGCCTGCAGGTCAACGAGGCGCGCACCACGGCGCTCGCGGGCATGTCCCCGTCGATCGTCACGCCGCTGAACAAGATCATCGGCTACGAGGCCGCCGCGAAGATCGCCAAGCACTCCGTCGCGAAGGGGATCACGGTCCGCGAGGCCGTCATCGACCTCGGCCACGTCGAGCGCGGAGAGCTCACCGAGGCGCAGCTCGACGAGGCACTGCACCTGCTCTCGATGACGCGCCCGCCGCAGCAGGGCTGAGCCCGCGGCGTCCGCTCGACCCGCGTGACGGCGGCCCCGGAACCTCTCGGTTCCGGGGCCGCCGTCGTCGTGCGCGGGGCGCGACGTCAGGCGAGCTCGGCGCCGTCGAGCATCTCCGACACGAGTGCCGCGATCGCGGAGCGCTCGGAGCGGGTGAGCGTGATGTGGGCGAAGAGCGGATGTCCCTTCAGCGTCTCGATCACGCTCGCGACGCCGTCGTGGCGCCCGACGCGGAGGTTGTCGCGCTGGGCCACGTCGTGCGTGAGCACGACGCGCGAGTTCTGCCCGACGCGGCTGAGCACCGTGAGCAGCACGTTGCGCTCGAGCGACTGCGCCTCGTCGACGATCACGTACGCGTCGTGCAACGACCTGCCGCGGATGTGCGTGAGCGGCAGCACCTCGAGGATGCCGCGATCGACGACCTCCTCGAGCACGTTGTCGGAGACGAGCGCCCCGAGCGTGTCGAACACCGCCTGCGCCCAGGGGTTCATCTTCTCCCCCTGGTCGCCGGGCAGGTAGCCGAGCTCCTGGCCGCCGACCGCGTACAGCGGCCGGAACACCATGATCTTCTTGTGCTGCTGCCGCTCGAGGACGGCCTCGAGCCCCGCGCACAGCGCCAGCGCCGACTTGCCGGTGCCGGCGCGGCCGCCGAGCGAGACGATCCCGATCTCGGGGTCGAGCAGCAGGTCGATCGCGAGGCGCTGCTCGGCCGAGCGCCCGTGCACGCCGAACGCCTCGCGGTCGCCGCGGACGAGCCGCACCTCGCGGTCGCCCACCACCCTCGCGAGTGCGGAGCCGCGCTCCGACTGGATGACGAGGCCCGTGTTCACGGGCATCCCGGCGGCGACGTCGGTCTCGAGGTGTTCGTGCTCGTAGAGCCTCGCCATGTCGTTCGAACCGAGTGCGACCTCGGCCATACCGGTCCAGCCCGAGTCGACGGCGAGCTCGGCGCGGTACTCCTGCGCGTCGAGGCCGATGGAGGCGGCCTTGATGCGCAGCGGCAGGTCCTTCGAGACGACGGTCACCGCGAGGCCGTCGTTGGCGAGGTTCATCGCGCAGGCGAGGATCCGCGAGTCGTTGTCGGCGAGCTGCAGGCCGCTCGGCAGCACCGAGAGGCTCGAGTGGTTCAGTTCGACCCGGAGCGAGCCGCCGTCGCCGACGGGGATCGGGAAGTCGAGGCGCTCGTGCTGCACGCGCAGGTCGTCGAGCAGCCGCAGCGCGGCGCGGGCGAAGTACCCGATCTCCGAGTCGTTGCGCTTGGCCTCGAGCTCGGTGATGACGACGACGGGCAGCACCACGGGGTGCTCCGCGAACCGGAACAGGGCGCGCGGGTCCGACAGCAGCACCGACGTGTCCAGCACGTAGGTCCGTTCGTCCTGCGCAGCGCCCCCGGGCGACGACCCGTCGGGACGCCGCTGGTGCTGCGCGTCCGGCTCGACCGGTCCGAGGGGCTTGATGGGATCGACAGAGGTCACGACCGCTCCTGCCCCGAGCTCTCGCTCGGCTCACCCGCCGGCCGGCGATCCTCCCACGAGCGGTTCACGAGCCGACTCGACCGGGCGCCTTGCCCGATGCCTCGACGCTACGACCGACGGCCGACATCCGCCGATGCGACACGCGGCGCGACATCCGCTGTTCACATGCACGCGTCAGTAGTTGGCCGCGGTGCTGAACGAGACGAACGCGCCGCGCAGCATCTCGACGGTCTCCTCCTCGAGTGCGGCGTGCACGCTGAGCCTGACGGTACCGAGCCGGGTCGTCGTGGTGAGCCCGTGATTGTGCAGCGACGCGGAGAGGACGGTGACCTGCTCGGGCTCGGGTTCGAGCACGACGATCCCCGCCCGCTCGCGCTCGTCGCGCGAACTCGAGACGGGCACGGCGAACTCGTCGGCGAGCTCGATGAGGCGGCTGACGTTCTCGGCGACGCGCTCGTTGACCGCCTGGACGCCGACGTCGGCGAGTTCCTCGAGCGACGCGGCGAACCGGGCCTCGGCGACCGGGTCGGGATTCGACACCCGGAACGCCCGCGCGCCGGCGGCCGGCGGAGGCACGTCGTCCCACACCTCGTCGTCTGCGGTGCCCGTGTACCCGGAGAACACCGGGGTCAGCTGCTCCGCGGCCCGCTCGGACAGTGCCATGACGCCCGTGCCCCACCCGGCACGGCACCACTTCTGCCCGCCCGTGACGACCACGTCCGCGGCCTCCCACGGCGCGTCGACGACGCCGAAGCCCTGGATCGCGTCGACGATGAGCAGCCGGTCGCCGATGACCTGGCGGATGCCCTCGAGGTCGCACAGGTACCCCGTGCGGCTGTCGACGAGGCTCACCGCGACCGCCGCGACGTTCGCCTCGAGCTGGTCGCGGATGAGGCCCGGCGTCACCTTGCCGTGATCGGTCTCGAGCCATGCGGGCTGGACCGAGTGGAGCGCCTCGTTCGCGCGCACGGCCGCGATCGGCACGCTCGGGAACTCGCCCGGTGAGAGGAGCACGGTGCCGGTCAGGCCGAACATCGCGTGCATCAGCCCCGTCGTCGTGTTCGGAATCGCCACGATGCGGTCGGCCGCGATGCCGGTGAGGGCGGATGCCGCGGTGCGGAGCCGCACGTCCTGCTCCCCGAACGCGTCCATGCTGCCGTGGCGCGCGCGCTCGAGCACCTGCGTGAACGCCAGCGTCTCCTCGGCGGCGACGCGGGCCAGCGGGCCGACGCGTGCGTAGTCCAGGTACCCGGGTTCCTCGCTGAAACCGGCCAGGTAGTCATCCATGCTCACGGGCGGCGCCCCCTTCTCCGAGGCATATCCTGACAGAATCCTGATCGGATCGTGAGCGCGTTCACCCGCCGAATCGGCGATGCCGTCGCGTGTAGTCGCGGATGGCGCGGAGGAAGTCGACCTCGCGGAGGTCGGGGCCGAGGGCCTCGACGAAGTAGAACTCGCTGTGCGCGGCCTGCCAGAGCATGAAGTCGCTGAGGCGCTGCTCGCCCGACGTGCGGATCACGAGGTCGGGGTCGGGCTGGCCGCCGGTGTAGAGGTGCTCGCCGATGAGCTCGGGCGTGAGCGATTCGGCGAGGTCCTCGAGGCTCCGCCCCTCGGCGTGGTGGGATGCCACGATCGAACGCATCGCGTCGGTGATCTCGCGCCGGCCGCCGTAGCCGACGGCCAGGTTGACGTGCAGGCCCTTCTTGCCCTCGGTGCGATGCTCGGCGGCGTCGAGCGCCGCGACGAGCGGCTCGGGGAGGCCGGCGTCGGACCCGACGTGCTGCACGCGCCAGTCACGGTAGTGGCTGAGCTCCTCGGCGAGCTCGGCGATGATCTCGATGAGGTCGGCGAGCTCCGCGGACGTGCGGTTGCCGAGGTTGTCCGAGGAGAGCAGGTAGAGCGTCACCACGGCGATGCCGAGGTCGTCGCACCATTCGAGGAACTCCCGCATCTTCGCAGCCCCGGCGCGGTGACCGTGCGCGGCGGAGTCGTACCCCAGCTGCTTCGCCCACCGGCGGTTGCCGTCGATGATCATGGCCACGTGTCGTGGAAGCTCCGCCTGGTCGAGTTCGCGGCGGAGGCGGTTCTGGTAGAGCCGATAGAGGAGGCCGCGACCGGGGCGCTGATCGCTCGTCTGCACCCGACAACGGTACTCCCCCGCGCGCGTTCGGACACTCACAGCAAGCCGTGATCGGCCCCGCCCTACGCTGTGACCATGACCCAGCGCGAACCCGAGGACGTCGCCGAGCACCTGCACCGGCCGACCGCCGAGCTCGATCGCGCCGACGCCGCGGTCGCCGCCGACGACCGCCGCGGCGCCGACATCCCGAACCTCCCCCTCATCGACGCCTCGCCCGAACACCCCGCCGACGTCAAGCCCACCTGGCGCGGCTGGATCCACGCGGGCACGTTCCCGCTGACGATCGTGGCGGGCATCGTGCTCATCGCCCTCGCCGAGGGTGCGGCGGCCAAGTGGGCCTCGGCGGTGTTCGTGCTCACCTCGATGCTGCTGTTCGGGAACTCCGCGCTGTACCACCGCTTCGACTGGCAGCCGCGCACGAAGGTGATCCTGAAGCGCATCGACCACGCGAACATCTTCCTGCTGATCGCGGGCACCTACACCCCGTTGTCGATCCTCGCGCTCCCGCCCGACAAGGGGCTCATCCTGCTCGTCCTCGTCTGGAGCGGCGCGCTCGTCGGCATCGCCTTCCGCGTGTTCTGGATCGGCGCGCCCCGATGGCTGTACGTGCCGATCTACCTGCTGCTCGGCTGGGCCGCCGTCATGTACCTCGGCGACCTGCTCGAGGCGAGCGTCGCGATGATGGTGCTCGTCATCGTCGGCGGCATCCTGTACACGATCGGCGCCGTCGTCTACGGACTGAAGAAACCCAACCCGTGGCCCGGCCACTTCGGGTTCCACGAGATCTTCCACGTGTGCACGGTGCTCGCGTTCATGTGCCACTGGACGGCGACGCTGCTCATCGCGATCGAGCCCGCGTACCACGGAGGCTGACGCGCAGCGGCGCCGGCGGCCGGTGGTGGGACCGCGGGCGCCGTCCGGCTACCGCTCGTCGCGGTCGACCGGGGGCGCATCGGATGCCGCGGCCTCCGCCTGCGGCTCGGTCGCGCCGCCGGCGGGGGTGCCGCCCTCGAGCGCGCCCTCCGCGGCCGCCGCGGCCGCCGCCTCCTCCGCGGCGATGCGCTCGCGCGCCTCGGCCCGGTAGTTCACGCGACGGATGCGCCGGACCATGTCGATCACGAGCAGCAGGACCGCCAGCATGATGAGGATCGTGGCGATGAATCCCACGACGCCGGGGGTGACGTCGTTCGGGTCGAACTCCTCCTCGGCGGCCGCGACGAACGTGAGCGCCGACGCGAGCGCGGGGCTCATCGGCGGTCTCCGCGAGTGATGACGGCGGGCGCGACGAGCATCGGATTCCCTTCAGGGACGGGCGGTTAGGCTGGGAGCCAAGCCTAGACGATCCACCCGGGAAGGAGCCGCGCGGTGCCCCCACGCGAGTCCGCCGATGCGGCGGCCGAGGACGCGGCCCTCGACGGCGTCCCCGACCCCGAGCCGGGTCGTGCGCCGGCCGGGAGCGACGCCGCCGAGCGCCGTGCCCGGACCGGAGCCGGGCACGGCGTCGACGCGGACGGGCACATGCCGCACGCGGCATCCGATCTCGCCGGCCGGTACGGCCGGACGCCGAGCCGTCGCCGGCGCGAACGGGGAATCCTCGTGGGCGCCGCGATCGCCTTCGCGGCGGTCCTCGTCTCGTGGGTGGTCTGGGCGGGCCTCGACGGCAGCACGCCGCTCGTGCAGGCGACCGACCTCGGCCACGAACTCCTCGACGAGCGCTCCGTCGAGGTGACGTGGCGGCTCTCGGTGCCGTCCGGCAACGCCACGGCGTGCATCGTGCAGGCCCTCAACGAGGACTTCACGGTGGTCGGCTGGAAGGTCGTCGAGATCCCGGCGTCCGACCGCCCGCTGCGCACGTTCACCGAGACCGTGCGGACGGCGCAGGAGGCCAACACCGGTTTGATCTCCCAATGCTGGCTCGACTAGAATGAGTGATTCGCCCCGGCAGACGCTGGGGCGACACGTCTATCACGGGAGTGTGCACCATGGCGCAGGACGCCACCGTCACCTGGCTCACCCAGGAGGCCTACGACCGGCTCGCCGGTGAGCTCGAGCACCTCTCCACCCACGGCCGCGAGGAGATCGCGAAGCGCATCGAGGCCGCGCGTGAGGAGGGCGACCTCAAGGAGAACGGCGGGTACCACGCCGCGAAGGACGAGCAGGGCAAGCAGGAGGCGCGGATCCGTCAGCTCACCGAGCTGCTCCGCCACGCCGAGGTCGGCGAGGCGCCGACGTCGAGCGGCGTCGTCGAGTCGGGCACCGTCATCACCGCCGTCGTCGCCGGCGACGAGGAGCGCTTCCTCATCGGCAGCCGGGAGATCGCGGGCGACTCCGAGCTCGACGTCTTCAGCGAGCAGTCGCCCCTCGGCGCGGCCATCCTCGGACTCAAGGTCGGCGACACGACGTCGTACACCGCACCGAACGGTCGCGAGATCGCCGTCGAGATCACCGGTGTCGACACCTGGGGCGGCCAGTGACGCGCTGAGCGGCTCGAACACCGCGAACGGCCCCTCCGATCGGAGGGGCCGTTCCGCGTCCCGGGCCTCAGCCGACGTTCACTCGGCGATGATCTCCGGCTCGTATCCGGCACGGCGGAGGACGGCGACGACCTCCTCGCGGTGCGCGGGCCCGCGGGTCTCGACCGAGAGCTGCAGCGCGACCTCGGAGATCTGCATGCCCGCACCGTGCCGCGTGTGGAGCACCTCGACGACGTTCGCATTGGCCGCCGCGAGGAGTTCCGAGATGCGGGCGAGCTGGCCCGGTCGGTCGGGCAGCCCGATCCGCAGCGTGAGGTAGCGATCGGATGCCGCGAGTCCGTGCGCGATCACGCGCTGCATGAGGAGCGGGTCGATGTTCCCGCCGGAGAGCACGACCACGAGCGGACCGTCCGAGCGAACCTTGCCGGTCATCAGGGCGGCGACGCCGACCGCGCCCGCCGGCTCGACGACGAGCTTCGCGCGCTCGAGGAGGACGAGCAGCGCGCGGGCGATGTCGTCCTCGCCGACCGTGACGACCTCGTCGATCGCGTCGCGGATGATCTCGAAGTTCAGCTCGCCCGGCTGGTACACGGCGATGCCGTCGGCGATGGTCGGCACGACGGGGACGGTGACCGGCTGGCCCGCGGCGAGCGAGGGCACGTACGGTGAGGCGTTCTCGGCCTGGACGCCGATCACGCGCACACTGCGCCCCAGGGCCGCCGCCTTCTGCTTGGCCGCGCTCGCGATGCCCGCGGCCAGCCCGCCGCCGCCGATCGGCACGACGATGGTCGTGGCATCCGGTGCCTGCTCGAGGATCTCGAGGCCGAGCGTGCCCTGACCCGCGACGACGTCGGGATGGTCGAACGGCGGGATCACGGTCGCGCCGGTCTCGGTCGCGAACCGGGCCGCGGCCTCGAGCGTCTCGCCGATCGAGTCTCCGCGGAGCACCACGTCGGCGCCGTAGGCGCGGGTCGCCTCGAGCTTCGGCAGCGCGACGCCCACCGGCATGAAGATGGTGGCGCGGATGCCGAGCTCGCGCGCCGCGTAGGCGACGCCCTGCGCATGATTGCCGGCCGATGCCGCGACGACGCCCCGGGCGCGCTCCTCGGCGCTGAGCGAGGAGAGCCGGTTGAACGCGCCGCGCAGCTTGTACGACCCGGTGCGCTGGAGGTTCTCGCACTTCAGGTGCACCGGCACGCCGGCGATCGCCCCGAGGTACCGGGAGGTCTCCATCGGCGTGCGTCGCGCGATGGCCGCAACGGTGCGCTGCGCGTGCTCGAACTCCGAGAGCGACGGACCGGGCAGCATCGAGGCCGGAAGGGCGGCCTCGGGCAGTCCGGCGCCGGCGGCCGCGCTCGGAGCCGAGGAGGTCGTGTCGATGGCGTGGTTCATTTCACCGTCCGTATCCGGGTCGCTGGGGTACCGTGCGCCACAGCGGAGATCGGATCTCGGCGGGCGGGGGCGGCTGGGCGTCCTTCCACGAGCCGCCCGAGATGTACATGATCATGACGTTCGCGACCGCGGCCACCGGCACCGCGAAGAGCGCGCCGGGGATGCCGGCGAGCAGCGACCCCGTGGCCACCGCGACGACGACCCCCAGCGGATGCACCTTGACCGCGGTGCCCATGATGAGCGGCTGCAGCACGTGGCCCTCGACCTGCTGCACGAGCAGCACGACGCCGAGCATGGCGAGCGCGATGCCCCAGCCCTCGTACACGAGCGCCACGAACACGGCGAGCGCGCCGGTGACCACCGCACCGACGATCGGGATGAACGAGCCGAGGAAGACGAGCACGGCGATGGGGATCGCCAGCGGCACGCCGAGCAGGAGCGCGCCGAGCCCGATGCCGATCGCGTCGATGGCCGCCACGAAGATCTGGACCCGGACGAAGTTCTCGAGCGTGGCCCATCCGGCCCGGCCCGCGCCGTCGATCGCCGCGCGCGCGGTGCGCGGGAAGATCCCGACGATCCAGTTCCAGATGCCGCGACCGTCGATGAGGATGAACAGCGTCGCGAAGAGCGCGAGCAGCAGTCCCGCGAGGAAGTGCCCGATGGACGAGCTCACCGAGAGTGCGCCGGAGACGAGCACCCCGCTCTCCGACTGGGCCGTCTCGACCACCTGCTGCACGAACTGGTCGATCTGGTCGGACGTCACGTGCAGGGGCCCCTCGAGCAGCCACTCGCGGAAGTTCTCCCACGCGACCACGCTCTGCGCGGCGAGATCGGCGGAGCCGCGCACGATCTGCGAGATGCCCAGCGTGAAGAGCCCGCCCACGAATGCGAGCGTCGCGACCATCGCTGCGGCGACCGCGAGCCCCTTCGGCCACCGGTGCCGCTGCAGGAACTGCGAGAACGGCACGAGGAGCGCCGAGATGAGGATCGCGACGAGGACCGGGATGATGACGAGCCGCAGCTGGATGACCAGGAAGATCACGACCGCCAGGACGCCGCCGACGAGCAGGAGCCGCCACGACCAGGCGGCGGCGACCCGCATTCCGAAGGGCACGGATGCCGCGGCGTCGCGCATCGGCTCGGCGTCGTGCTGCGCGGCCCGCTCGGCGGCTCGTTCGGACGTGGAGGAGCGGCGCGCGCGGAGCCGTCGCGCACGCGAGGTCCCCTTCGCCTCGGTCACCGTCACAGTCTAGGCGCGGACCCATGCTCGACCGGCCATGTGTCGGCGGTCGCCGGTAGGGTCGGTGCACCATGGTCGATCAGGTCTCCCCCGCGCTCGCGCGTCGCATCTCCCTCGCCGCACAGGGCTTCGGCCGCCGGGCCCCGGCGGCGCCGGGCACCCGGCAGCTCGCCGGCGTCGTCGACCGGCTCGGGTTGCTGCAGATCGACTCGGTGAACGTCTTCGAACGCAGCCATTACCTGCCCGCCTTCAGTCGCGTCGGCGGGTACGAGCGCGACCTGCTCGATCGCATGGCGTGGGGTCGCCGGGGCCGGCTCGTCGAGTACTGGGCGCACCAGGCGGCGTTCATCCCCCGCGAGCTGTGGCCGCTGTTCGAGTTCCGCCGCACCGAGTACCTGCGCAAGGGAACGGCGGAGTCGGGCGGGTGGCTGCGCGAGCACCGCGACCTCGCGGCGTGGCTCCGCGCGGAGCTCGCGGAGCATGGCCCGATGCGTGCGAGCGAGATCGAGCACGACGCCAACGAGCGTCGCGGCCCGTGGTGGGGCTGGTCCGACGCGAAACGCACGCTCGAGTGGATGTTCCTCACGGGCGAGGTCGTCTGCGTCGAGCGCCGCCGCTTCGAGCGCGTGTACGCACTCCCCGAGCAGGCCCTCGAGCCGCACCTCCTCGACCACGGCCCGGCCGAGCCCGACGCGGTGAGAGTCCTCGTCGAGCGCGCCGCGGCGGCACTCGGCATCGCCACCTCCGCCGACCTCGCCGACTACTGGCGCATGTCCCAGGCGCAGGTCCGACCCGCGATCGCCGACCTGGTCGACGCCGGCGACCTCCTCCCGGTCGAGGTTCCCGGCTGGGGCAACGGGGGCCGACCGGCGCCCGCGTGGGTGCACCGCGACGCGCGGCGGCCGCGGCGCATCGAGGGCGTCGCGCTGCTGTCCCCGTTCGACCCGGTCGTGTGGTTCCGCCCGCGCACCGAGCGGATCTTCGACTTCCACTACCGCATCGAGATCTACACGCCGGAGCCGCAGCGCAGGTTCGGCTACTACTCGCTGCCCGTGCTCGTCGACGACCGCGTGGTGGCCCGGGTCGACCTCAAGAGCGACCGCAAGCCGGGGGTCCTGCGCGTGCAGTCGGCGTGGGCCGAGCCCGGTGCTCCGGACGACCTCGCCGAGCGACTCGTGCCGGTGCTGCGGGAGGCGGCCGCGTGGCAGGGCCTCGACGACGTGCTGGTCGCCGGTCGCGGCGACCTCTCCCCCGCCATCTCGTCCGCCCTCGGCGGTTCGGGGGCCGGGAGCGCCGCTGCGGCGACCGCGTCGCAGCGCCGAGGCGCCTAGAAGCTGCGGCCCATTTCGTGCAGGCGCTTCACCCGCTCGGGGATCGGCGGGTGGGTCGCGAACAGACGGTCGATCACGCCCGGCTTCAGCGGGTCGGCGATCCAGAGGTGCGCCATCGAGGTGTTCTGGCGGCGCATCGGCCGGCCGTACTGCTCGAGCTTGAGCAGGGCGCTCGCCAGGGCGTCGGGATGGCGCGTCGTCATCGCTCCCGTGGCATCCGCGAGGTACTCGCGCTGGCGCGAGACCGCCAGTTGCACGAGGCTCGCGACGAGCGGTGCGATGAGCATCGCGACGAGACCGAAGATCACCACGATCGGGTTGCCGTTGTTGTTCCGCCCGAAGAACGCCATCCGCACGAACAGGTCGGAGATGAACCCGACCGCGACGACGAGCCCGAACACGATCATCGACAGCCGGATGTCGTAGTTGCGCACATGGCCGAGCTCGTGCGCCATGACGCCCTCGAGCTCGGAGTCGTCCATGATCTCGAGGAGCCCCGTGGTCGCGGCGACGACGGCGTGCTCGGGGTCGCGCCCGGTGGCGAACGCGTTGGGCGCCGGGTCGGAGATCACGAAGACGCGCGGCATCGGCGTCCCGGTCGTGATCGAGAGGTTCTCGATCGTGCGCCACAGGCGCGGATGCTCCGACACGCTGCGGATCTCGACGGCGCCCGACATCGACAGCGCCTGACGGTCGGCGGTGAAGTACTGGAAGAGCGCGTACGCCGTCGCGATCACGATGGTGATCACCACGATGGTGAGGTCGCCGTAGATCACCGCGGCCAGGTAGCCGAGCCCGCCGACGATGGCGAGGAAGAGCAGGATCGTGAAGACGGTGTTGCGCTTGTTCCGGGCGATCGCTCGGTACATCGGCGGCTAGAACTGCACGCGCGGTGGCTCGGCGATCGCCGCCGCCTCAGTCACCTCGAAGAACTCGCGCTCGTGGAAGCCGAGCCCGCGCACGAACAGCGTGTTCGGGAAGACCTTGATCTTGGTGTTGAGCTCGCGCACGCCGCCGTTGTAGAACCGGCGGGCGGCCTGGATCTTGTCCTCGGTGTCGACGAGTTCGGACTGCAGTTGGAGGAAGTTCTGGCTCGCCTGCAGCTGCGGATACGCCTCGGCGACCGCGAAGATCGACTTCAGCGCCTGCTGCATGTGGTTCTCGGCGGCGGACGCCTCGGCCGGTCCGCTCGCCGAGAGGGTCTCGGCACGCGCCTTCGTGACGTTCTCGAAGACGGCCTTCTCGTGCGCGGCGTAGCCCTTCACCGCCTCGATGAGGTTCGGGATGAGGTCGGCACGACGCTTCAACTGCACCGTGATGTCGCTCCACGCCTCGTCGACACGGACGTTCAACGTGACCAGGGAGTTGTAGGTCGCCCACAGGTAGATGCCGATCACCAGGACGAGCACGACGACGATGATGAGCGGGATGAGCCATTCCATGGCGGGGACTCCTGAGATATCGGCGACGAGATCAGCGGACGTTCAATCCTAACGATCGGGGCTGTGACGCGCCCCCAACTCCCATGAGACTCGGAGCGAGCGGAGGGGCGCCTCCGGGCGTAGGCTCAGCCTCGTGGGCGAGCCTGCCACCCCGCACGGGCGCCATCGGGCGCCGATCGAATCGGGTCGTGCACCCGACGCGGACGACGCCGGTCGCGACGGAACCCGCGGCGACGGCTCCGACGACGTCGTCGTGGTCCGCGACCTGCACGTGCGCCGGCTGAAGACCCCGGTGCTGCACGGCCTCTCGCTGACGGTGCCGCGTGGGCGGATCGTCGGACTCCTCGGACCGAGCGGGAGCGGCAAGACGACGCTCATGCGTTCGATCGTCGGGGTGCAGGTCGTGCAGTCCGGCACGATCGACGTGCTCGGTCTTCCTGCGGGCTCGCGGGAGCTCCGCCGCCGCGTCGCCTACGTGACGCAGCAGCCGAGCGTCTACGACGACCTGACGGTGCGCCAGAACCTCGCCTACTTCGCGCGCGTGCTCGGCGTCCCGCGGGCGAACGTCGACGAGGCGATCACCCGCACGCACCTCGGCGATGTCGCGGGCCGGCTCGCCGGCTCGCTCTCGGGAGGACAGCGGAGCCGCGTGTCGCTGGCGGCGGCACTGCTCGGCGATGCGGAGCTGCTCGTGCTCGACGAGCCGACGGTCGGACTCGACCCGGTGCTTCGCGTGGAGCTCTGGGACCTGTTCCACCAGTCGGCCGCCGAGGGCGCGACGCTCATCGTCTCGAGCCACGTCATGGATGAGGCCAAGCGCTGCGACCAGCTCCTGCTCATGCGGAACGGCGAACTGCTCGCCGACGCCTCGGTGGCCCATGTGCTGGAGGTGACGGCTACCGACGACATGGAGACCGCGTTCCTCACCCTGATCGAGCGCGCGGCCACGCCGGTGACGGACGAGGACGGCCCGCGATGACGCCGATGCGGACGCTCGCGACAACCGGGCGGGTGCTGAACCAGATCCGCCACGACCCCCGCACGGTCGGACTGCTCCTCGTCGTGCCGAGCCTGCTCATCGGCCTCGTCGCGTGGATCTTCACCGACACCGACGTGTTCGCCGACATCGGGCCGGCGATGATCGCCCTGTTCCCGTTCATCGTGATGTTCCTCGTCACGAGCATCGCGACGCTCCGCGAGCGCCGTGGCGGCACGCTGGAGCGCCTGTTCTCCATGCCGCTCGGCAAGGGCGACTTCATCCTGGGTTACGCGCTCGCCTTCGGCCTGCTCGCGATCTTCCAGACGGCCATCGCGGTGTCGTGGGCGGTCTGGGTGTGCGGCCTCGAGATCGAGGGGTCGATCTGGTTGCTGTTCGCCGTGGCGGTGTCGGACGCACTTCTCGGCACGGCGCTCGGCCTGCTCGCGAGCGCGTTCGCGCGCACCGAGTTCCAGGTCGTCCAGTTCATGCCCGTGCTGGTGTTCCCGCAGATCCTGCTCGGCGGGATCTTCCTGCCGCGCGATCAGCTGCCCGAGGTGCTCGAGGCGATCGGCGACGCACTCCCCCTGAGCTTCGCGATCGACGCGCTGACCGCGGTCGCCGACGGATCGGAGGACGCGGCGTGGATCTGGGGGAAGATCGTCGTGATCTGGGCGTGGATCGTCGGCTCGATCGTGCTCGGGTCGATCACGCTGCGCCGTCGTACGCCCTGACCTCGGAGCGGCCGCCGTGCGCGTCACCGCTGCCGAGGACGCGATCGAGGTAGGGGTTCGCGAACAGCCGTTGCGGGTCGAGCCGATCGCGCACGGCGAGGAAGTCGTCGAATCGCGGGTACACCTCGCGGAGCGTCGCCGCGGTCTGCGTGTGCATCTTGCCCCAGTGCGGTCGACCGCCGAAGGAGCGCATGATCTCCTCCACGCCCGCGAAGTACTCCGCGGGGTCCTCGCGGAAGTAGCGGTGGACGGCCAGGTAGCCGGTCTCCCGCCCGTGTGCGGTCGAGAGCCAGTTCTCGTCGGATGCCGCGGCCCGCACCTCGATCGGGAAGGTGATGCGCCATCCGCGCTGGTCGATGAGCGAGCGGACTGCGCGGAACGCCTCGGGAACGGCCTCGAGCGGGATCGCGTACTCCATCTCGCGGAATCGGACCGACCGGTTCGTCGTGAAGACGTTCGGCGAGAGGTCGCTGAAGTCGCGGTTGCCGGTGAACCGCTCGACGAGGCGCGCGAGCGGCGGCGTCGCCGCCGGCGCGACGAGCCCGAGCGCGCACATGGCGCGGTAGACGCCGTTGGCGAGCACCTCGTCGGAGAGCCAGCGCTCGGTGCGACCCAGCGGCGAGCGGTGCGCGTCGCCCGGCAGGCGCGTGTTCGTCTTCGTCAGCGCGGTCGACGTGTGCGGGAACCAGTAGAACTCGAAGTGGTCGGCCGCATGCACGCGCGGCATCCACTCGTCGAGCACGGAGTCCAGCGCCTCGGTGCGCTCGACGGCGTGCAGCACGAACCGCGGCACCAGCTGCAGCGTGAGCTCGGTGATCACGCCGAGCGCTCCGAGGCCGAGCCGCACCGCGGGCAGCAGTTCGGGCCGTTCGGTCTCGCTCACGGCGAGCACTTCGCCGACGCCCGTCACGAGCTGCGCGCCGACGATCTGCGTCGCGAGACCGCCGAATCCGACGCCCGTGCCATGGGTGCCGGTGGAGGTCGCCCCCGAGATCGTCTGCCGGTCGATGTCGCCCATGTTCGGCATCGCGAGGCCGTACGGCTCGAGCAGTCGGGGCAGTCGATGCAGCGGGGTGCCCGCGCCGAGCGTGACCCGGCCGGTCGCGGCATCCGCATCGATCACGCCCGTGAGGTCGGCGAGGTCGAGCTGGATGTCGGGGGCCACCGCGACGCCGGAGAAGCTGTGGCCCGACCCGACAGGCTTGATGCGACGACCGGATGCCGCGGCGGCGATCACCGCGCGCTGGACCGCCCCGGCGTCCCCGGGCCGTTCGATCCGGTTCGGGCGCACGGATTCCGTTCGACCCCAGTTGCGCCAGACCGCTCCGCTCGCCGTCACAGGAACGCCGTCCCTTCTCCTCGATAGGTCGGCACCGAGCCGACGACCTCGTCGCCGTCGACGACGGCGAACCCGTTCAGGTGCTCGGCGAGTTCGCCGGACTTCGTGTGCCGCAGCCAGATCCGGTCGCCCGGGCGCAGGCGCCCCGCCCCCGCGCCGGTGACCGGGGTCTGCACCTCGCCCGCGCCCTCGCGCGGCAGCATGCGGAGCCCCTCGGGCCAGACCACCCGCGGGAGCCGGTCGGCCGCCGGCGGGCCGGACGCGATCCAACCGCCGCCCAGGATCGTCGCGTGACGCGGGCTCGGCGACCGCACGACGTCGAGCGCGAAGGCCGCGGCCGGGGCGGGCGTGAAGTGGGCGTAGCCGTCGAACAGGTGCCCGGCGAGGATGCCCGAGCCTGCGCCGAGTTCGGTCACCGACGGGTCGGCGGCGGTGGCCTCGAGCGATCCGGTGCCGCCGCCGTTGACGAACTCGAGATCGGCGTGGCGGCGCACCGCGGCGACGGCCCGCGCGCGCCGCTCGACGAGCTCGGGCATGGAGCGCGACTGCATCCATCGGTTCACGAGCCCGTCGACCGGACGACCGCGGGGGGCGTTCACGACGCCGGCGACCTGCGCCTCGTACGCCATCACGCCGACGAGCCGGAACCCGCGGCGCTCCGCGACGTACTCGGCGAGCGCGCCCGCGTCGTCGGGTTCGTGCACCGGCGACCGGCGCACGCCGAGGTGGCCGAGCACCGGCGCGTGCCACGAGGCGTCGAGTTCGAGGCAGAGGCGGATCTCCTCGCGCTCGCCCGGCGGGATGACCGCGTCGACGAGGTCGAGCTGCTCCGGCGAGTCGACCATGAGCGTGATCCGCCGCGCGAGGTCGGCGTCGGTCGCGACCCGGCGGATCCCGGCGGTCTCCGCCGTCGGGTAGCCGACCACGAGGTCGTCGAGCCGCGGCATCCGCTCTGCCAGCCAGATCGCCTCGGCCAACGTGTAGGCGAGCACGCCCCGGTAGCCGGGCAGGGCGAGCAGGGCCTCCACGACCGCGCGCACGCGGATCGACTTCGTGGCGATCCGGATCGGCGTCCCGGCCGCACGACGCAGCATCTCCTGCGCGTTCCAGCGGAGCGCGCCGAGGTGCAGGGCCCCGACGGGGGCGTCGAGGTGACGCGTCGCCGCCGTCATCGCCGGCCAGTGGACGGATGGGTCGAGCCACGGCCTGGCCGCCGGAGAGGGGCGGAGGTCGAGCGCGGCCGTCATCGCACGCTCCGGACTCGCGAGACGGCGACCGCGCCCGCGAACGCGAACACGGCGCCGAGGACGAACACGAGCGTGAACGACCCGGTCGCGACGACGGCCAGGGCTCCGAGCAGCGGCCCGAGCGACTGCGGCACGGCGGTCGCGATGTTCAAGATGCCGAGGTCCTTGCCTCGCGAGGCGGGGTCGGGGAGCACCTGGGTCGCGAGCGCCTGGTCCACGGAGAGGAAGCACCCGTAGGCGAGTCCCAGGAGGCCCGCGGCGACCATCGCGACGCCGAGGTCCGGGAAGACCGCGAGCAGGAGCGCGGCGACGCCCTGCAACGAGGCCGCGAGCAGCACGAAGACGCGGCGGCGGCCGAGCAGGTCGGAGAGCCGCCCGAAGGCGAGCGACGCGACGATCACGAACACCATGTAGATCAGCGTGAGGACGATGAGGTCCTCCTCGGCGTTCGCGTCGCCGAGCCCGAACATCAGGAAGTAGAGGAGCAGGCTCGTCCCGAGTGCGTTGCCGATGGAGACGAGCACGCGGCTGAGCAGGGTCCAGCCGAAGTCCGGGTGCCCGCGCGGGCTGATCCAGAGGCTCGCGAGGATGCCGCGCGCGGTGACCCGCTCCCGCTCGCCGGCCGCGAGGGGCGCTTCGGGGCGGAGGAGGAACGGGACGGCGAGCACCAGGAGCGCGACCGCGACGACGGCGTAGCCCGTGAGCTGCCCCGTGAACACCATGGTGACGAGCACGAGGCCGAGGATGATGCCGACCGCCTGGGGCGCGGACATCCAGCCGGAGACCACGCCGCGCTGGCCAACCGGCACCTGGTCGGAGATGGTCGCGGTGAGCGCCGCGGTCATCACGCAGAAGCCGATCGTCGCACCGACCCACGCGAGGCCGATCGCCCACAGCTCGTGCTGCAGGCCGAGCACCACGAGCGACGCGGCGAACAGCAGCGCACCGCCCGCGATCCACGGGCGACGGCGGCCGTACCGCGACGTGGTGCGGTCCGAGAGCGCCCCGGTCAGCGGGTAGGCGATGACCACGAACAGCGCCGCGATCCCGGAGACCACGCCGAACGCGACGACGCTCTCGATCCAGTCGTCGGGGCGCAGCTCGGCGTCGATCTGCGCGGGCAGCAGCAGCTGCACGGGCGTGAGCTGCGCCATCCAGACACCGAGCCAGGCGGCGGCGAACGCCGCCATCCAGCCGGCGCGAACCGGACGCGTGGGTTCGTCGAAGGCGCCGGAGGCCGTCGGGACGCCCCGCGGGGCGGGCGTGCCGGATGTCGGGGGCGTCGCGGGAGTGGTCGGGGTCGTCGCGTCGCCGCCGTCGGTCCGGGTCACCGGGGGTCCGCCATTCTCGAGAGGGCGTCGGCGGCCGCGCGCGCCGCCGCGAGCGCGGCGTCGTCGTCGCGGTGGACGAGCCAGGTCAGGGTGATGCCGTCGGTGAAGGCGACGAGCACGCCGGCCACCTCGGAGACGGGCGAGCGCCAGGACGCACCGACCCGCTCGGCGGCGAGCGCGAGCGCCTGCTCGGCGAAGTCGGCGTAGCGCCGGTACTGGGCGACGGCGAGCGGATGGCGCTCGGGCGCGCGGAGCGCGTGCTGGGTGAGCTCGAGCATCGCCTGCTCGTGCGCCGGGTCGGCTCGGAGGTGATCGAGGTACCGCACGAAGCCCGCCTCGATGACCTCGCGCAGGTCGCCGTCGACGTCGGGCAGCGGGAGGACGGCCTGCGCCTCGCGGGCGACGACGGTCGAGGTCAGCTCGTCGAGGAAGGCGTCGCGCGAGTCGAACGCGTAGTGGAAGCTCGCGAGCGACATCCCCGCCTCGGCGACGATCGCGCGGGTGGAGGCGCCGGCGATGCCCTCGCGCGCGATGACGCGCAGGCCCGCCTCGATGAGCGCAGGGCGACGCTCGGCGGCTGGCATGCGGGACACGGCGCTCCTTCGGCCTCGGTGGACCTCATCGTCCGACGCCGGTCGGGATGCGATGGCGGGCGTCGGACTGGGACGCTCGTCCCAGTCCGACCCAGTATGCATGCCCCGCGCGCGCCGCACCAGCCTCCCGGTACGCTCGCCTCATGCGCCTCGGGGTTCTCGACGTCGGATCCAACACCGTCCACCTGCTCGTGGTCGACGCGCACCCGGGCGCGCGGCCGATCCCCGCCGCCTCCCACAAGGCGGTGCTCCGGCTGATGCGCTACCTCGACGACGACGGGTCGATCAGTCAGGATGGCGTCGACGCCATCCTCGACGCCGTCCGCGAGGCATCGGCCGTCGCGAAGGAGTCGGGCATCGACGAGCTCCTGGCCTTCGCGACCTCCGCCATCCGCGAGGCGACGAACGGCGCGGAGGTGCTCGCGCTGATCGAGGAGACCGCCGGCATCCACCTCGACGTCCTGAGCGGCGCCGACGAGGCACGGATCACCTTCCTCGCGGTCCGCCGATGGTACGGCTGGTCAGCAGGCCGCATCCTGCTCTTCGACATCGGCGGCGGATCGCTCGAGATCGCGCACGGCGGCGACGAGGTGCCCGACCATGCCCGGTCGGTGCCGCTCGGCGCGGGCCGGTCGACGATCGAGTTCCTGGCCACCGACCCGCCCACCGACGAGCAGGTCGACGCCCTCCGCACGCACGCGCGCGCCGTCCTCCGATCCACGGTCGACGAGATCGGCGGCATCCCCGAGGTCGACCACGTCGTCGGGTCGTCGAAGACGATCAGGTCGCTCGCGCGCCTCGCCGGCAGCACCGAGGAGGGCGTGGGGTCCGAGGAGCGCAGCATCCTCAAGCTCTCGCGCCTCGACGACTGGATCCCCCGGCTCGCCCGCATCCCCGCCGACGCGAGGCCGAACCTCCCCGGCATCACCGCCGACCGCACCTTCCAGATCGTCGCCGGCGCGGTCGTGCTCTCCGAGACGATGCGCGCGTTCAGGGTGAAGACCCTCGAGGTCTCGCCCTGGGCGCTCCGCGAGGGGCTCATCCTGCGCCGCATCGACCGGCTCTCCTGAGACCGCGGGGCCGGGCCACGACGTGGTCCGACGCGAGAGCCATCCGCGGAGCCGGTCGGAGCGCGACCGCGCGCCGACGTTCGCCGATGGTGCTCCCGCTGGGATTCGAACCCAGACTGAGGCGAGTTTAAGTCGCCTGCCTCTGCCGATTGGGCTACGGGAGCGCGGTGCCGGCCCGGGGCCGGCACCGCGTCACAGCATAGAGCGCCCTACTTGGCGGCGATGGCCTTCTCGGCCGGCTTCCCCGACTTCGCGACGGGCTTCTTCGCCTCGGCCCTGGCCGGTGCGGGCGGGGCCGCGACCTCGCCGGCCGGCTTCGGGCGCGCGGCGAAGCGCTCGAACTCGGCGCGGGGGTTCTGCACGGCACGCAGCGAGACGATGTCGCGACCGAGCCAGAAGTTGTTCCACCAGCCCCAGAACACGCGGAACTTGCGCTCCCACGTCGGCATCGCCAGGCCGTGGTAGCCGCGGTGCGCGAACCAGGCGAGGAGGCCGGTGATCGCGATCTTGCCCGACTGGAACGCGCCCGAGCCGACGCCGAGGCCCGCGACGGCGCCGAGGTTCTTGTGGAAGTAATCCTTGGGCTCCTCGCCGCGGAGCACCGCGACGATGTTCTTCGCGAGGAGCTTGCCCTGACGGACGGCGTGCTGCGCGTTCGGCACGCAGTAGCCGCCGACGCCGCCGCCCGAGAGGTCGGGGACGGCCGCGATGTCGCCCGCGGCCCACGCGTCGGGCACGATCTCGTCCTCGTCGCCCACGCGGAGGTCGGCGCGCGTCATGATGCGGCCGCGCTCCTCGACGGGCAGGTCGCTGGTGCGCACGATCGCCGGGTTCGCCATGACACCCGCGGTCCAGACGATCAGGTCGGTCTCGAAGGTCTCGCCCGTCGAGAGCTCGATCCGGCCGTCGACGGCGCTCGTCAGCTGCGTGTCGAGGTGGATCTCGGCGCCGCGCTGCGCGAGGTGCTTGATGACCCAGTGGCTCGTCGGGAGCGACACCTCGGGCATGATGCGGCCCATCGCCTCGATGAGGTGGAAGTGCGTGTCGTCGAACGAGAGCTGCGGGTAGAACTCGAGCAGCGCGCTCGCGAACGAGCGGAGCTCGGCGAACACCTCGATGCCGGCGAAGCCGCCGCCGACGACGACCACCGTCAGCAGGCGGTCGCGCTCGGGGCCGGCGGGGAGGTTCGCGGCCTTGTCGAAGTTCGTGAGCAGGCGGTCGCGGATCGCGACGGCCTCCTCGATCGTCTTGAGCCCGAGGGCCTGGTCGGCGACGCCCGGGATCGGGAACGTGCGCGACACCGCACCACCGGTGACCACGACGACGTCGTAGTCGAACTGCCACGGCTCGCCCACCTCCGGCGTGATGGTCGCGCTCTTCGAGGCGTGGTCGATGCCCGTCACCTTGGCGGTGATGACGTTGGTCTTCTTCAGGTGCCGACGCAGCGCCACCACCGAGTGGCGGGCCTCGATCGAGCCCGCGGCCACCTCGGGGAGGAACGGCTGGTAGGTCATGTACGGCAGCGGGTCGACGACCGTCACCTCGGCTTCGCCCGGACGCAGCCACTTCTCGAGCTTCCACGCCGTGTAGAACCCCGCATAGCCGCCACCGACGATCAGAATCTTGGGCACGGTGAATGGACTCCTTGGATCTGTGCTGACTGCGACTCCTACGCGTCGGACCGCGTGGAACGCCTGATATGCCGAGTGGCGCCGATGCCCAACAGCGCTGCTAGCGTACCAAACCCGGCGACCAGCGAGAGCGGCACCGTGATATAAGACAGCGTCCACGGCGTCGGCAGGAGCGTCTTCGCACTGTCGGCGCGCGGCGCCGGCGGGTCGGCGATCGGCACGATCTCCTGCTCGCCGGTGCCGCCCGAGCCGTCCTGCGCGGGCACCTCGGCGCGCCGATGCACGCGGATCCACTCCTCGAGGCTGCCGAGCGGGTTCTGCTCGACCGCCTCGACCTCGGCCGTGAGCGCGGCGACCGGGTCGATGATGCCGTAGCCGTAGAGCGGCCCCGGCACCTCCTCGCCCTTCGGGTCGGCGGTCCGGATGACCCGGTTGATGACGTTCGCGGCATCCAGCTCCGGGTACTGCGCGCGCACGAGCGCGACGAGCCCCGAGACGAGGGGCGCCGCGGCGCTCGTGCCCGACCACACGACGTGGCTGCCGTCGGGGAGCACCCCCACCAGGTCTTCGCTCGGCCCGGCCACCGCGATCGTGATGCCCTGCGAGCTCGCGTCGAAGCTCGCGTTCTGGTCGCGGTCGACACCGGCGACGGCGAGCACTCCGGGGATCGTCGCGGGCGCGCCCACCTGCGTGGTTCCCGAGCCTCGGTTGCCGGCGGCGGCGACCACCACCACGTCGTTCTCGAACGCGTAGAGGAACGCGTCGTCCCAGCTCTCGGGCCAGTCCGGCGTGTTTCGCGTGAGCGACATGTTGATGACGTCGGCGCCGTTGTCGACCGCCCAGACCACGGCCTCGGCGATCTGCTCGTCGTTCGTCTTGTCGGCGCCCGTCTCGAGCCCGAAGGCGACGGATGCCGTGAGCAGGTCGGCATCGGGCGCGACGCCGATCACGCCGTTGCCCTCGCCCGTGCCGCGGCCGGCGAGCAGCGACGCCACCATCGTGCCGTGCTCCTCCTCCTCGCCGACGGGGGTCTGGCCGTCGGGCGACCCGATGCCCGAGGCATCCGTGCCGCCGACGACGACGCCCTGCAACTCGGCGACGTCGCCGTTCACGCCGGTGTCGATGATCGCGACCTTCACGCCGTCTCCGCGCGACGTGGTCCACGCCTGCGTGAACCCGTAGTCGGTCAGCCAGTACTCCAGGTCGCGGACGGTGTCGGCCTGCGCCGGGGCCGCACCCGACAGGGCGAGCACGCCCGCGACGAGCGCGCCGACGCCGGCGCGCCAGAACCGGCGCCGGACGGCGCGCGGCAGCGGTCGCTCGACGGTTCGCCGAGCGGGGCGGGTGCTGGCGGGGCTCACGCGGTCGGCCCCTCCTCGTCGTCGTCCACGCCGTAGTCGGGGCAGCGGCACACGTCGGGCGACCACGTCGACCGTTCGAGCGCGAGGTCGCCGATCGGGTTCACCCCCGGCCCGGCGGCGAGCGCGTGGCCCGCGAGCGCGTGCAGGCACTTCACGCGGGTCGGCATGCCGCCCGCCGAGACGCCCGCGATCTCCTCGACGACGCCGAACATCTCGCGGTCGGCGAGGTACTGCTCGTGCGCGGCGCGGTAGGCATCGCGCAGTTCGGCGTCGCCGGCGAGCAGCTCGGTGAACTCGACCATGAGCTGCGCCGCCTCGAGGAACGACATCGCCGCCGTCGCGACCGGGTGCGTGAGGTAGTAGAACGTCGGGAAGGGCGTGCCGTCGGACAGCCTCGGCCGCGTCGACACGACCGTCGGCGCACCGCACACGCACCGGGCGGCGATGCCGACGACGTCGCGAGCGGGACGGCCGAGCTGCACCGACACGATCCGGAGGTCGCGCTCGGTGACGGGTTCGAACGGCGGGCGGGTCATCGGTTCCCCTCGTCGGCGGGCTGATCGGTCGGGTCGGCACCCGTCTCGTCGGCGCCGGTGCCGCCCGCGTCGGGCGCCGGCTCCGCGGCATCCGTCGCGCTGGGCGCGAGGCCGGCCGTCATGACCGAGCGCAGCATGGTCTGCATCCAGTCGCCGCGCGCCTCGGTCACCTCGGCGGAGACCGCCCGGTCGGCGGTGGTGACGGTCGCCGGGTCGCGGTCGTCGATCACGAGGTAGCTCACCTCGCCGGGGAGGACGTAGTACAGGCGGTCGCGGGCCTGCGTGACGATGAACGTCTCGTCGTTCCAGCGTTCGCGCTCCCCCTTCAGGCGCGCGACCTCGGCCTCCTGGCGGGCGACGTCGGCCTTCAGCTCGGCGATCTGCTGCCGCTGGTTCGCGTAGGCCGCGATACTCGGCGCGAGGACGACGACGGCGAGCACGAGGACGCCCATCATGATGATCGAGAACCCCGAGAAGCGGATGCCGGCGAGCCACGTCTCCGCGACCTGGCGGATCGACTGGCGTGGCGGGCGCCCGGCGCCCTTCGATCCGATCGCGCCGTCGGAGCGCTTCCCGCTCGACGGGCGCGAGGGACGACGTGCTGCGTTCATCGTCCTCCTCACTCGCCGGAACGACCGACGGGGGCGGCCACCGGCCACCCCCGTCGTCTCGTCTCAGACGCGCATCACGCCGTGAAGCGCGGGAATGCCGAGCGGCCCGCGTACTCCGCGGCCTCGCCGAGCTCCTCTTCGATCCTCAGAAGCTGATTGTACTTCGCGACGCGCTCGGACCGGGCGGGCGCGCCCGTCTTGATCTGGCCGCAGTCGGTCGCGACCGCGAGGTCGGCGATCGTCGTGTCCTCGGTCTCGCCCGAGCGGTGCGAGAGGACGGCGGTGTAGCCGGCGCGCTGCGCGAGCTTGACCGCGTCGAGCGTCTCGGTGAGCGTGCCGATCTGGTTGACCTTCACGAGGATCGAGTTGCCGGCGTGCTTCGCGATGCCGTCGGCGAGGCGCGTCGGGTTCGTGACGAACAGGTCGTCGCCGACGAGCTGCAGCTTGCCGCCGAGCTCGGAGGTGAGCGTCGCCCAGCCCTCCCAGTCGTCCTCGGCCAGCGGGTCCTCGATCGACACGAGCGGGTACGCGGCGGCGAGCTCGGCGTAGTAGGCGCTCATCTCGGCCGCGGTGCGGTCCTGGCCCTCGAACCGGTACGCGCCGTTCTCGAAGAACTCGGTCGACGCGACATCCAGGCCCAGGGCGATGTCGGTGCCGAGCGTGAAGCCGGCCGTGCCGATCGCCTCGGCGATCAGGTCGAGCGCGGCGCGGTTGTTCGCCAGGTCGGGTGCGAAGCCGCCCTCGTCGCCGAGGCCCGTCGAGAGCCCCTTCGACTTCAGCAGGCTCTTCAGCGCGTGGTAGGTCTCGACGCCCCAGCGGAGACCCTCGGAGTAGGTCGGCGCGCCGAGCGGCAGGACCATGAACTCCTGGATGTCGACGCCGGTGTCGGCGTGCGCGCCGCCGTTGATGATGTTCATCATCGGCACGGGCAGCACGTGCGCGTTCGGGCCGCCGAGGTAGCGGAACAGCGGCAGGTCGGCCGAGTCGGCCGCCGCCTTGGCGACCGCGAGCGAGACGCCCAGGATGGCGTTCGCGCCGAGACGTCCCTTGTTGTCGGTGCCGTCGGCCTCGATGAGGGCGGCGTCGACGACGCGCTGGTCGGCGGCATCCAGGTCCTCGACGGCCGGGCCGAGCTCGTCGAGCACGGCGTCGACGGCCTTCTGCACGCCCTTGCCGAGGTAGCGATCGGCCTCGCCGTCGCGAAGCTCGTACGCCTCGAACGCGCCGGTCGACGCTCCCGAGGGCACGGCGGCCCGCGAGACGGTCCCGTCGTCGAGGAGCACCTCGACCTCGACCGTGGGATTGCCGCGCGAATCCAGGATCTCCCGTGCGCCGACAGCTTCGATGAATGCCACAGTGAACTCCTCTGTGATGGGGATGTGCGTGGACGACTCCGTCGTTGCCCGCAGGACAGTCTAGGACCCGGTTCCGAGGCCCGCTCGCGTATGTCGCCGAGGCTCGGGACGGTCAGCGACCGGACGCGACGAGACCGCGCTCGATCGCGATCGTGCGTGAGTCATCGTGACCGACGGAACCCGGGACGGGCCGCCGCCAGCTGCGCAACGGCCGCCGCAGCGCGCGGTGCGCGAGTCCGTCGGCGATCCGTGCGATCCCTTCGACGAGTCGGCGCTCCCGGATCAGCGCGCGTCCCTGCGCGACCTTGCGGACGGACGTCCGCCTCTGGTGGGACCGCCAGACGCGCGCGAGCACGGCCCGGTCCTCCGCCGTGTTCTCGGGCGAATGATAGGCCGTCGCCCAGACCCGGCGAGCGGTGCGGACGTCGCGTCGGCGGTTCGCCGAGGCGTTGCCGACGTGACGGCGATACCGGACGAGCGCTCGGTCGACGACGACGAGCGGCCCGCGCCGGGCGAGCCGGATGGTGAAGTCCCAGTCCTGCCCGACCACGAAGGTCGGGTCGTATCCGCCCGCGGCATCGAACGCCGATCGCCGCATGAGCAGCGTGCCCATCGGCACGACCGGCGTGGCGAGGAACACCTGGTCGATCCCCCGGTACGGGCCGGAGACCGCCCCGTCGGCCAGCCCGAGCTCCTCCCGCGCGATCATCTGGTCGCGGAACGCGCCGTCGTGCACCGGCCCGCCGTCGCCGTCGATGAACTCCGCCCGAGCGAACGCCCCCGAGGCGTCGGAGTGCGCCTCGAGTGCCGTCACGAGCGAGGAGATCAGATCGGGTTCGCAGAGGTCGTCGTCGTCCATGAAGGCGAGGAACCGGCTCGACGGCGCCGCGAGCGCCGCCCCGGCGTTGCGCGCAGCTCCGACGCCGCCGTGCGAGCGGAGCACGAGCGTCACCCTCGGATCGCCGAGGAAGCCGCGCACCACGTCGGGCCCGTCGTCGGCGGATGCGTCGTCGACGACGATGACCTCGAACCGGACGAACGACTGCGCCAGCACCGATCGGAGGGTCTCGGCGATGTACCGACCACGATCGTGCAGCGGGATCACGACGGTGACCACCGGATCGGCTCGCTCGCCGGCTCGTCCGAGGGCGGCGTCCGACGTCATGCCACGAGCATGGCACGAAGCACGCACCGCCCGAGAATCCGCGGGCGCGCGCTACGCGCCCAGTTCGCGGAACTCCAGCGACGCGGCATCCGTCGTCTCGGTCGTGACGGGCGCCCACGCGTCGAAGCCGTCGGCCGACACGCGGTCGAGCAGCCCCCGGAGGTTCTTCACGCGCCGCTCGAACCGCACGCGGGTCCCGGATGCCACGAGCTCGTGCTTGAGCGTCAGCAGCTCACCCGGGGCGACGTCGCTGTCGTGCACGAGCACCACCGAGCGCGGGCGCCCCTCGTCGCGCACGGCGAGCAGGTCCACGATGCGCTCGAAGCCGATCGAGAACCCGCACGCGGGCACCTCCTGGCCGAGGAAGCGTCCGATCATGTGGTCGTAGCGCCCGCCGCCGCCGAGCGAGTAGCCGTGGTCGGGGTGGGCGATCTCGAAGATCGTGCCCGTGTAGTACCCCATGCCGCGGACGAGGGTCGGGTCGAAATCGACCGGCGTGCCCGGCAGCGCGTCGCGAAGTGCGACCAGGTCGTGGAACGCGTCGAGGTCGAGCCATGCGGGCACGTCGGAGAGGTCGTCGGCGAGGTGCCATCCGGCGGCGGCGAGCTGCCGCAGCTCGTCGGCCACGCCCGCCCGGTCGACGCCGATCGTCGCGAGCTCGGCGGCCACGCCGTCGGGGCCGATCTTGTCGAGCTTGTCGATCGTGATGAGCGCGCGCTCGCGAAGGTCGTCGGGAACGCCCCACGAGCCGAGGATGCCCGCCAGGATCCTCCGGTCGTTCAGCCGGATACGGCACCCCTCGAGGCCGAGCGCGTCGAGCGTCGCGACGGTCGCGGTCAGCAGCTCGAGCTCGGCGAGCGGTCCGGCCTCGCCGATGATGTCGATGTCGCACTGCACGAACTGGCGGTAGCGCCCCTTCTGCGGACGCTCGGCCCGCCACACGGGCGCGATCTGGATGGCGCGGAACACCGGCGGGAGCGCCGCGCGGTGCGTCGCGTAGAACCGCGCGAGCGGGACGGTCAGGTCGTAGCGCAAGCCGAGGTCGGCGAGCGAGAGGGCGTCGCCGGATGTCGCGGCCGCCGCGAGGTCGTCGGGCGTGATGCCGCGCTTCATGACCGCGAACGCCAGCTTCTCGTTGTCGCCGCCCAGCCCGGCGTGCAGGCGCGACGAATCCTCCATGACCGGCGTCTCGATCTCGTCGAACCCGTGCGTCGCGTACACGCCGCGGATCACCGAGAGCGCGTGCTCTCGGCGGGCCTTCTCGGCGGGCAGGAAGTCGCGCATGCCGCGCGGGGGCGTCACGGTCTGGGCCATGCGTCCCATTCTTCCAGCAGCGGATGGCGCGCCCGTACGCCGCGGGCTCCGTGGCGCTGCGCGCTACTCGCCGACCGGACCCGACTCGGCGGACCGCACGTCGTCCTGCAGCGAGCGGATCGCGCCGCGCAGCGCGCGCTCGGCGTCGAGCCCCTGCGACCGGGCGGATGCGACGAGCTCGAGCAGCACGTCGCCGAGCTCGTCCTCCGTGGCCGGCGCGGATGCGGCATCCGTCGGCGCCCTGGTCACGCCCACCTTCTCGGCCCTGCCGAGCAGCTTCTGCGCGAGCGCGAGCGCGGGCATGCCCTGCGGCACGCCGTCGAGCACGCTCGTGCGGTGCGGCTTCTCGCTGGCCTTGAGGTCGTCCCAGAAGGCGACCACGTCGGCCGCGGTCTCGGCCTCGCGGTCGCCGAAGACATGCGGATGGCGCGCCACCATCTTCGCCGTCATGTGGCGGGCCACGTCGTCGATGTCGTAGTCCTCGCCGGGGGTGTGCGCAGCGAGGTCTGCGTGGAAGAGCACCTGGTAGAGCACGTCGCCGAGCTCCTCGATCATCTCCTCCCGCGAGCCGGACTCGATCGCGTCGATGAGCTCCCAGCACTCCTCGACGAGGTACTGCACGAGGGATTCGTGGGTCTGCTCGGCGTCCCACGGGCATCCACCGGGGCCGCGGAGGCGCCCGACCATGGCGACGAGCTCGAGCAGGCCGTCACCGGGGGCGGATGTCGCGGCCGCGGCATCCGTCGTCGACCGCTCGCTCGCAGCGTGCCCGCCTGCCGTTCGCGTCATGAGCACCGCCCCCTCACCGGGCCGCGGCGCGACCCGTCGCTGCGAGCCTAGCCGCGGCGCCCGATAGACTCGACGGCAGGGGTGCCGGGAAGTCTGGTCGGCCGACGCGAGCGCGTCGTCGCCCTTCCGCGCGGCTCCGTCCGCCGATCCCGACCCCGTCAGAGGTGCCATGAACTTCCTCCGCTCCGAGCGCGTGTCCGCGTCGCTCCTCCTCGCTGCCGCCGTGCTCGGCCTCGTGCTCGCCAACTCGCCGATCGGGCACGGGCTGATCGAGTTCAAGCACGTGCACCTCGCGATCCCCGGCACCGCGCTCGACCTCTCGCTCGGGCACTGGGTGAGCGACGGGCTGCTCGCGGTCTTCTTCTTCATCGTCGCGGTCGAGTTGCGACGCGAGCTCGTCATCGGCGAGCTCAACAGCTTCTCGAAGGCCGCACTGCCGGCGATCGCGGCCATCGGCGGCGTCGTCGCGCCGGCCCTCGTCTTCCTCGCGTTCGCGGGCAGCGGGCCGACCGCCGACGGATGGCCCGTACCGACCGCGACCGACATCGCGTTCGCACTCGGCGTGCTGGCGATGTTCGGGCGCTTCATCCCGACGCGCGTGCGCGTGTTCCTGCTCGCGCTCGCGGTGCTCGACGACCTCATCGCGATCCTCATCATCGCCTTCTTCTTCACCAGCGACGCCGACCTCACCTACCTCGGGTTCGCCGCGATCACGGTGACCGTGTTCGGCATGATGAGCCGGATGCTGCGGCCCCGCTCGCCGTACGTCCTCGCCCGCCGTGCGCAGTGGCCGCTCATCGTCGTGCTCTGCGTGCTCGCCGTGCTGACGTGGAGCTTCGTCTACCTCTCCGGCGTGCACGCGACGATCGCGGGCGTGATGCTCGGCCTCGTGATGTCGCGTCGCCCCGCGGGCCGAGCCGTGCACAGCCTCGAGCCGTGGTCGAACGCGGTGATCCTGCCGCTCTTCGCGTTCTCGGCGGCGCTCGTCGCGATCCCCGCCGTGCGTCCGAGCGAGCTCGACCCGGCGTTCTGGGGCATCCTCGTCGGCCTGCCGGTCGGCAAGATCGTGGGCATCACGCTCATCGGCGGGCTCGCGACGCTGTTCGTGCACCGCCGCACCGGCGTGCAGCCGCTGACGTGGTCGGACATCGCCGCCGTCGGCGCGCTCGGCGGCATCGGCTTCACGGTGTCGCTGCTGATGAACGAGCTGGCGTTCCGCGAGTACCCGGAGGTCGTCGACCAGGGCACCGTCGCGGTGCTCGTCGGATCGGGCAT
The DNA here is from genome assembly GCF_052748445.2 of Agromyces molybdatiresistens. Classification (NCBI taxonomy): domain Bacteria; kingdom Bacillati; phylum Actinomycetota; class Actinomycetes; order Micrococcales; family Microbacteriaceae; genus Agromyces; species Agromyces molybdatiresistens. The sequence continues at coordinate 2,693,822 of NZ_CM188258.1, forward strand.
CGCGATCGTCGTGTCCGCCGTGTTCGTGTCCCTGAAGTCGCGCGCGTACCGCAAGCGCGGCTCGGCGGAGGGCGTCGGCGGGGCGCTCTCGCGCTGAGCGCGCGACGCGGCTGACGCGCGGCCCGCCGTCAGCCCGCCGTCGCCGTCGCGCCCTCGGCGCGCGCGGCCGGCTGCTCCGTCGGGAAGATCACGCCGATCAGGTTCGACACCCATTCGATGAGGTCGGCGTCGCCCGGTGCGTCGCCGCCGGGCGTCGGGAACGGCACGAGGATCACGTCGTTCTGCGCGAAGAGCTTCGCGCCGGGGTACATCCGCTCGAGCCGCACGCGACGCGAGTCGGGGAGCTTCGCGGGCGCGAGACGCAGCTTCGACCCGGTCGCGATGACGTCGGAGAGCCCCGCGAGCTGCGCCTTCCGGCGCAGCCGTGAGACGGCGACGAGGTGCTCGACCGCCTCGGGGAGGTCGCCGTAGCGATCGACGAGCTCCTCGACCACGAGGTCGATCTGGCCCTCCTTCGCCGCCGGACCGCTCGCCGCGGACAGCTTCTGGTACGCCTCGAGGCGAAGCCGCTCGCTGTCGACGTAGTCCTCGGGGATGTGCGCGTCGACGGGGAGCTCGAGCCGGAGCTCGGTCTGCCCCTCGGCGACGTCGCCGCGGAACGCGTTCACGGCCTCGCCGATCATGCGGAGGTAGAGGTCGAAGCCGACGCCCGCGATGTGCCCGGCCTGCTCGGCGCCGAGCAGGTTGCCGGCCCCGCGGATCTCCAGGTCCTTCAGGGCGACCTGCATGCCGCTGCCGAGCTCGTTGTTCGCGGCGATCGTGGAGAGCCGGTCGTGCGCGGTCTCGGAGAGCGGCTTCGCCGGGTCGTACAGGAAGTACGCGTACGCGCGCTCGCGGCCGCGTCCGACGCGGCCGCGCAGCTGGTGCAGCTGCGACAGGCCGTACTTGTCGGCCCGGTCGATGATGATCGTGTTCGCGTTGGAGATGTCGAGCCCGGTCTCGATGATCGTCGTCGAGACCAGCACGTCGAACTTGCGCTCCCAGAAGTCGACGACGATCTGCTCGAGCACGTGCTCGTTGAGCTGGCCGTGCGCGACGGCGATGCGCGCCTCGGGCACGAGCTCGGCGAGCTGCGCGGCCGCGCGGTTGATCGAGGAGACCCGGTTGTGGACGAAGAAGACCTGGCCCTCGCGGAGCATCTCGCGCCGGATCGCGGCGGCGACCTGCTGGTCGGTGTACGGCCCGACGAACGTGAGGATCGGGTGCCGGTCCTCCGGCGGCGTCGCGAGGGTCGACATCTCGCGGATGCCGGTGACGGCCATCTCGAGCGTGCGCGGGATCGGCGTCGCGCTCATCGCGAGGATGTCGACGTTGGTCTTGAGCTTCTTCAGCTGGTCCTTGTGCTCGACGCCGAAGCGCTGCTCCTCGTCGATGACCAGCAGCCCGAGGTCTTTGAACGCCACCTTCTCGGTCAGGATGCGGTGCGTGCCGATGACCATGTCGACGGTGCCGTCGGCGAGGCCCGCGACGGTCTCGCGCACCTCCTTGTCGGTCTGGAACCGGCTGAGCGCGCGGACGTGCACCGGGAACCCGGCGAAGCGTTCGGAGAACGTCTCGAGGTGCTGGCGCACGAGCAGCGTCGTGGGCACGAGCATCGCGACCTGCTTGCCGTCCTGGATCGCCTTGAAGGCGGCGCGCACCGCGACCTCGGTCTTGCCGAACCCGACGTCGCCGGCGAGCAGGCGGTCCATCGGGATCGGCCGTTCCATGTCGGACTTGACCTCGTCGATGGTCTGCAGCTGGTCGGGCGTCTCGGCGTACGGGAACGCCTCTTCGAGCTCGTGCTGCCAGGGCGAGTCCTGCCCGAAGGCGTGCCCCTTGGCCGCCATCCGCGCCGAATAGAGCTTGACGAGCTCGACGGCGATGTCGCGCACGGCCCTGCGTGCGCGGCTCTTCGCCTGCGACCAGTCGCTGCCGCCCATCTTCGACAGGCTCGGCGCCTCGCCGCCGACGTAGCGGCTCAGCAGGTCGAGCTGGTCCATGGGCACGTAGAGCCGGTCGCCGGCCTGGCCGCGCTTGGACGGCGCGTACTCGAGCACGACGTACTCGCGGACCGTCGTCGGGGCCTGCTTGATGCCGGCGGTGCGACTCGGACCCGTCGGCCGGGCGCCCGCGGCGACCTCGCGCTGCACGAGCTCGACGAACCGCCCGATGCCGTGGGTGGAGTGCACGACGTGGTCGCCGGCCTCGAGCTGAAGCGGGTCGACGACGTTGCGGCGCCGGCTCGCGAGCTTCTTCACCTGGCGCGTGTCGTAGCCCGCCGAGCGGCCGTAGAACTCCGCCTCGGCGATGAGCCCGAGCTTCGCCTCGGGCACCTCGAACCCTGCGGCGGCCTGCGCCTGCACGAGGAAGGCGACGCCCGGTTCGAGCTCGTCGGGCACCGACTCGACGATGCGCCCGGCGAGCCCGTGCTCGGCGAGCACGTCGCGCGCCCGCTCGACGAGTCCGTGCCCGGCCGCGGCGACGACGAGGCTCCACCCGTCGCGGAGCCGCTCGCCGACGTGCGCGACCGCGCCCTCGACGTTGCCCTGGAAGCTCGGCACGGTCGTGGCCGCGACGCGCACGTACGCGGCATCCGTCCCGCCTGCGGTCTCGCCGACCGCCTCGGCCGCATCGCCCTGGTCGAAGCTGGAGAAGGTCCACCACACGCGCCCGGGGTCGTGCGACCCCGGCGCGCTGAAGAGCACCGATTCGCGGAGCGCCCGGAGGGTGAGGAAGTCGCCCGCGGCGAGGTCGATGGGCGCCGCGGCGCCCGCGGTCGCGGCATCCCACGCCGCGGCGAGGAACTCGCGGTTCGTCTCCCCCAGGCTGACGGCGCGGCTCGCGACCCGCTCGGGGCCGACGACGGCGACCGCCGAACCCTCGGGCAGGTACGACGTGACGGGCACGAGCCGGTCGAGCAGCGCGGGTGCGAGCGATTCCATGCCCTCGACCGGGATGCCCTCGGCGATGCGCTCGAGCATGCCGGACAGGTTCGGGAACTCGTGCACCATCTCGCGGGCGCGCTGTCGCACGGGCTCGGTGAGGAGCAGTTCCCGGCTCGGGGCGAGGAGCACGCGCTCGACCCCGTCGGGCAGCGATCGCTGGTCGGCGACGGAGAACGCGCGCAGCTCCTCGACCTCGTCGCCGAAGAAGTCGACGCGCACCGGGTGGTCGGCCGTCGGCGGGAAGACGTCGAGGATGCCGCCGCGCACTGCGAACTCGCCGCGCCGCGAGACCATGTCGACGCGCGCGTAGGCGAGGTCGACGAGCCGCGACGAGATGTCGGAGAGGTCGTGCCCGCGCCCGCCCGCGGCCAGCTCGACGGGTGCGATGTCGGCGAGGTTGTCGGCGACGGGCTGCAGCGCTGCGCGCACCGAGGCGACGACGACGAGCGGAGGCCTCGCGCCCTCGGCGCTCCACGCCGCCATCCGCCGGATCGCGTGCAGGCGTCGGCCGACGGTCTCGGCGCTCGGGCTGAGCCGCTCGTGCGGGAGGGTCTCCCACGCGGGGAACTCGAGGACCTCGGCGTCGTCGAGGTACGGCGCGAGCGAGTGCCGGAGCGACTCGCCCTCCCGGCTCGTGGCGGTGACGACGAACAGGACGGGCGGGTGCCCGTTCGCCACACGACGGGACAGCAGGCCGGCGAGCAGGGGCGCGTCGAGACCGGCGGGAGCGGAGAAGTCGGCGTTCCGCTCGGCCTCCGCGAGGGCTCGGTCGATCGTCGAGGCGCGCGAGAGCGCCGTGTTCAAGCCCTGCAGGATCACCGGAGCAGTCTACGCGCGCCCTCCGACATCCCCGCCGGACGGCGGCTCGGCGGCCGACCGGCGCACCGGGTCGGCGGCCGCCGATAGCATGGTCGCCGCCCGCCCCATCGGAAGGACCACCGCATGATCATCGCCGCCGCCGACGGCTCCGCCCTCGGCAACCCCGGTCCTGCGGGCTGGGCCTGGTACGTCTCCGACGACTGCTGGGCGGCGGGCGGATGGCCCCGTGCCACGAACAACCAGGGCGAGCTGACCGCGGTGCTCGAACTGTTCCGCGCGACCGCGCACCTCGACGACGAACTGCTCGTGCAGTGCGACAGCCAGTACGTCATCAACTCGGTCACGAAGTGGATGGCGGGATGGAAGCGGAAGGGATGGCGCAAGGCCGACGGCTCGCCCGTGCTGAACCGCGACCTGCTCGAGCAGCTCGACGAGGCGCTCGCCGGCCGCAGCTTCCGCTTCGAATGGGTGCGCGGGCACGTCGGCCACCCGATGAACGAGGCCGCCGACCTGCGCGCGCGCTCCGTCGCGGAGGCCTACCGCAGCGGCGGCGAGATCCCGTCCGGCCCCGGCTGGACCGGCGACTGCGAGCCCGCCGTCGAGATCGCCTCCACCGAGCCGCCGGTGCCGGCCGCCGCGGCGCTCGTCGACCGGGAGGCCGAGGATGCCGCGCTGTTCGACTTCGACGACCCCGCGGCCGACTGGCGCACGCTCTCGCTCGAGCTGAGCACGGAGGAGCACACGCGGCTGGTCGAGCGCGCCCGCGCGGCCGGGCTCACGCCCGAGGAGTTCCTCCGCGGCCTGATCTGACCGGCGGACGCCCTCCGCGGTCGCCGTATCCGCGCCGCGGGAAACCGACGAGCAGGGTGGGTCTCACGGGCCACGGCGTACGGACCGGAGATACTGAAGCATGTCCTCCTCCGTCGAACGCCGCTCCAATCCGACCGCCTGGGCCGCGTTCTGGGTCGCCCTGGCCGGCCTCGTCCTCATGCCCATCCCTCTGTTCATCGGCCTGATCCTCGGCGGCGGCCTGTCGATCGTCGCCGCGATCCTCGCCGTGATCGCGCTGCTCAAGGGGCTCGCGCGGGGCGGCACGGGCATCGCTCCCGTCGTGTTCGCCGCGATCTTCATCGCGCTCACGTGGGGCGGCATCTCGGTCGGGGGCGGCACCGTCTGGTAGCCCGGCCGGCCGGCGTGCGGACGCCGGCAGCCGAGCCGCCTGCCGTGCGCCATCCGCTGCGTCACGCCGGCGAGTGGAACCGCTGCTGCGCGGCGACGAGGCCGTCCGAGACGACCGCCTCGACGGCGTCCGCGGCATCCGACAGCAGGTTCGGCAGGTCGGCACGCTCGGGCCCGGCGAAGTCGCGCAGCACGTAGTCCGCGGCATCCATCCGCCCCGGCGGGCGGCCGATGCCGACGCGCACGCGCGTGAAGTCGGGCGAGCCGGCGGCTTTCTGGATGTCGCGCAGGCCGTTGTGCCCGCCGTGGCCGCCGCCGCGCTTCAGGCGCACGGTGTCGAACGGGATGTCGAGCTCGTCGTGCACGACGATGAGCCGGTCGACGCCGAGCGAGTAGAACTTCAGCAGCGCCGAGACCGGGCCGCCCGAGGTGTTCATGTAGCCGTTGGGCTTGGCGAGCACCAGCTTCGGCCGGCCCGGGCCGAGGAAGCCCTCGGCGACGCGCGAGGGCGTCTTGTGGCTCTTGAACGTCGCGCCGATGCGGGCGGCGAGCTCGTCGACGACCATCTGGCCGACGTTGTGGCGGTTGCCGGCGTACTGCGCGCCGGGATTGCCGAGCCCGACCACGAGCCAGGTGTTGTCGGGCACGACGTCGTCCTTCCGGCGGTGCAGGAGGCGGTCGATGAGGTTCACGGATGCCTCCGGGCTGGTGGTGGTGGGAACGGCGGAGGGCCCGCGGCCCCGCGAACCGAGCGTACCCGGATGCGGCGCCGCGAGCCCTCGCGACGAGGCGGGATCGACTACTCGGCCGACTCGCCCTCGGTCTCCTCGGCGGGAGCGGCCTCGGCCTCGGCGCCCTCGGCGGCCTCCTCGCCCTCGGCGGCCTCGGGCTCCTCGCCCAGGTCGACCTTCTGCGGCACGTGCACGTTGACGACGAGCGTCTCGGCCTCGCTGATCAGCGTGGCGCCCTTGGGCAGCTCGACGTCCTTCGCGAGCAGCTGGGTGCCATCCTCGAGGCCCTCGACGCTCACGACGACGTTCTCGGGGATGTGCGTCGCCTCGACCTCGAGCAGGAGGGTGTGGGCGTCGAGGTCGGCGATCGTGCCGGCCGCCGGCTCGCCCTCGACGTGCACGGGCACCTCGACCTGGACCTTCTCGCCGCGCTTGATGACCACGAGGTCGATGTGCTCGATGACCTGGTGCACCGGGTCCTTCTGCACGTCCTTCACGAGCGCGAGCTGGCTCTTGCCCGAGATCTGCAGGTCGAGCACGGCGTTCGCCTTGCGGATGAGCAGCGCGGTCTCGTGGCCCGGCAGCGTGAGGTGCTTGGGCTCGGTGCCGTGGCCGTAGAGCACGGCGGGGATCTTGTGGACGGCGCGGATCTTGCGCGCCGCGCCCTTGCCGAACGTCTCGCGCTCCTCGGCGACGATCTTGTTGTCTTCGTCCATGATGGTGGCTCCTTGCGGGCTCGCGGCCCAGGGTGGGTTTCTGTGTGTGTCAACTCGAACGCCCGGGGCTGCGCGTGCAGCCAGCGTGAGGAACAGCCGTGAGTCTGGTTCCACCGCGTCGATAACGGATGCCGCACCGGGACGGGCCCGGCTCCGGCGGCGTCCCTCGCCGAAGTTCAATGGATCAGTCTACCCGACGCCGCAGCCGCGCGACGCGGCCGGGACCGGGCGTCGTCACGGCACCGCGTCGCGGTGATCGCGCGGCAACCCCGCCGTTATGCTCGCCGCATGAGTTCCCGCCTGCACGACCTGGCCGTCGAGCACCTCGGCTCGCGGATCGTGTCGGGCGAGCTCGAGCCGGGAGCCATCCTCCGCACCGAGGTGCTCGAGGCCGAGCTGCGGGTGTCCCGATCGGTCGTCCGCGAGGCGGTTCGCGTCGCGCAGTCGCTCGGGCTCGTCGAGTCCGTGCGACGCGTCGGCATCCGCGTTCGGCCCATGGCCGCGTGGAACCTCTTCGATCCGTCGGTGATCCGGTGGCGGCTGGAGTCCGTGCAGAAGGGGGCGCAGCTGCGCTCGCTCACCGAACTGCGCACGGCGGTCGAGCCGGTGGCGGCCGAGCTCGCGGCGCGGTTCGCGACGCCCGAGCAGGGCGCCGAGCTGATGGGCATCGCGGCCGCGATGCGCGCGGCCGGGCGCGCCGGCGACGCCGACGCGTTCCTCGAGCACGACGTCGAGTTCCATCGGGCCGTGCTGCGCGGCTCGGGCAACGAGATGTTCGCGGCGCTCGGCGACGCGGTCGGCGAGGTCCTGCGGGGCCGCTCGTCGAGCGGGCTGATGCCCGCGCACCCGAGCGAGGATGCGATGCAGTGGCACGTCGACGTCGCCGACGCGATCCTCGCGGGCCGGGCGGACGGCGCGCGCGACGCCATGCTCCGCGTGCTGGGCCGCACGGCGGACGACGTGGAGCGGACCTGGCGCGACATCCCCCGCGCGGCACCCGCCACCTGATCGACGTCACGGCGCGCCATCCGGCTTTCAAGTCATATTTCATCGATGCAATACTGATTGGCGTCTGATTCTTGAACGGCGCCGCCCTGCTAGCGTGGTGCCGGAAACCGCACCGACGCAGGAGCCATGAGCATGCCCGAGAGCACCACCACCGCCAGCGCCAACATCGGGGTCGTCGGCCTCGCCGTCATGGGGTCCAACCTGGCCCGCAACCTCGCCAGCCGCGAGGGCAACACGGTCGCGGTGTTCAACCGCTCCCCCGAGCGCACGCACACCCTGACGAGCGAGCACCCCGAGGCCGGGTTCGTCGCCTCCCAGAGCTATGACGACTTCGTCGCCTCGCTCGCCACGCCCCGCACCGCGATCATCATGGTGCAGGCCGGCAGGGGCACCGACGCCGTCATCTCCGAACTCGTGCAGCGCTTCGAACCGGGCGACATCATCGTCGACGGCGGTAACGCGAACTTCCACGACACCATCCGCCGCGAGGCCGAGATCAAGCCGACGGGCATCCACTTCGTCGGCGCCGGCATCTCCGGCGGCGAGGAGGGCGCGCTCCACGGCCCGTCGATCATGCCCGGCGGCTCGGCCGAGTCGTACGAGACGCTCGGCCCGATCCTCGCCTCGATCGCAGCGGTCGCCGAGGGCGAACCGTGCGTGACCCACATCGGCACCGACGGCGCCGGCCACTTCGTGAAGATGGTGCACAACGGCATCGAGTACGCCGACATGCAGCTCATCGCCGAGGCCTACGACCTCATCCGCCGCGGCACCGGCAAGTCGCCGGCCGAGATCGCCGACGTGTTCGCCGAGTGGAACACGGGCGAGCTCGAGAGCTACCTCATCGAGATCACGGCCGAGGTCCTGCGACAGACGGATGCCGCGACCGGGCAGCCGCTCGTCGACGTCATCCTCGACGAGGCGGGCGCGAAGGGCACGGGCGCGTGGACCGTGCAGAACGCGCTCGACCTCGGCGTGCCCGTGTCGGGCATCGCCGAGGCCGTGTTCGCGCGCTCGCTGAGCTCGAAGCGCGCGCAGCGCGTGGCCGCCGCCGACCTGCCCGGCCCCGACGAGGCGTGGACGGTCGCCCCGGAGGATGCCGACGCGTTCATCGAGGACGTCCGCAAGGCGCTCTACGCGTCGAAGATCATCGCGTACTCGCAGGGCTTCGACGAGATCATCGCCGGCGCCGAGCAGTTCGGCTGGGACGTGCACAAGGGCGACGTCGCGAAGATCTGGCGCGCCGGCTGCATCATCCGGGCGCGGTTCCTCAACCGCATCGCCGAGGCGTACGCCGAGGACCCGTCGCTCGTCGCCCTCGCCGTCGCACCGTACTTCCGCGACGCGATCGCCGGGGGCCAGTCCGCATGGCGGCGCGTCGTCGCGACCGCCGCGCAGGCCGGCATCCCCACCCCCGCCTTCTCGTCCTCGCTCGCCTACTACGACGGGCTCCGCGCCGACCGCCTCCCCGCGGCGCTCATCCAGGGGCAGCGCGACTTCTTCGGCGCGCACACCTACAAGCGGGTCGACCGGGACGGCGTCTTCCACACCCTCTGGTCTGGCGACCGCAGCGAGATCGAGACCACGCCGTCGTCGCACTGAGCGATACTGACCTGACGGAACCCACGCGGGGAGGGAGGCGCGGTGCGCGAACCGGCATGGCGCCGTGACGGCGACGACCCGGACTACCGGTTCACGCTCGCCAACGAGCGCACCTTCCTCGCGTGGATCCGCACCGCGCTCGCGCTGCTCGCGGGCGCGGTGCTGCTCGACCAGTTCGCGACCGCCCTCGAGCCGCGCGTCGCGGTGCTGGTGCTCGCGATCGCCCTGGCGGTGGCCGCCGCGGTGCTGAGCGTCGGCGCGTACACGCGGTGGCGCGCCAACGAGATCGCGATGCGCAGGAACGGCCCGCTCCCGTTCAGCTGGGTGCTGCCGCTGATCTCCGCGATCGGCCTGCTCGCGGCCGCCGTGCTCGCGGTGCTCTTCGTGGTGACGGCATGACGGACGCCGTCGCCCGCGATCCGGGGCTGCAGCCCGAGCGCACCGCGCTCGCGTGGTCGCGCACCTCGTTCGCCGTCGCGATCAACGCACTCCTCGTGCTCCGCGAGGGGCTGATCAGCGGGACGACCTCGCTCGTGGCGGCATCCGTCGTGCTCTTCGCGGGCGCGGCGACGATCCTCGCCGTCGGCTGGCGGCGCCGGCGCGCGCTGGCCGTCGCGGCCGCTCCCCTGCCCCTCCCGCTGCCCATGGCGTGGACCGTGCTCGGCGCCACCCTGCTCGCCTGCGCTGCGGCGACCTGGTCGATCCTCGTGAGCACGCCGTGGTGAACACCGGGCCCGCGAGCGGGTGGGACGAGCCCGGGGAACTCGACGACCGCCCCGTCGTCGGCGCACGGCGTCGCCGGGTGATGCGGATCGCCGTCATCCTCGCGCTCGGTGCGATGGTGCTCCCGCTCGTGCTGTCGGCCTTCGGCGTCGCCCGCTCGGCGGCGGCGAACGCGTGCGCCGCGTACGTCGGCGACCTCAGCCGCCTCGACGACTCGCGCGTGGAGTTCGACCTGTTCGCCGAAGGCGGCCCCGGTTGGCTGTGCGTCGCCGTCGCACCGTCCGGCACCAGCATCGTGATCGGCAACCTGGGCCTGATGCCGGCGTACCCGAGGCCGGCCGGCCCGTCCCGCGACGCCTGAGCCGCCCCGACGAACGGCCGGCGGTCCGCGCCTCAGTCGGCCTGCGCGGCCCCCGCCAGCAACTGCTCGCGCACCTGGCGGCGGATGACCTTGCCGATGAGCGAGCGCGGCAGGTCGTCGACCGCGACGACGCGGCGCGGCACCTTGTACGGCGTCAGCCGGTCGCGGACCGCGGTGCGGATGCCCTCGGCGTCGAGCGTCGCGCCGGGGACCAGCACGACCGCCGCGACGACCTCCTCGCCCGACCGCTCGTCGGGCATGCCCACGACGGCGCAGTCCGCGACGTCCGGGTGCTGGCGGATCGCATCCTCGACCTCGCTCGGCGCGACGTTGAAGCCGCCCGTGATGATGAGCTCCTTGATGCGGTCGACGATCCGGACGAACCCCTCGTCGTCGATGGTGACGATGTCGCCCGTGCGGAACCAGGGCGCGCCGCCGGCGGGGTCGTCCACGAAGACGGCCGCCGTCTCCTCCGGCTTGTGCCAGTACCCGCTGAACACCTGCGGCCCGCGCACGACGAGCTCGCCCCGCTTCCCCGCCGGGACGTCGTTCATCGGCTGGTCGGGGTCGACGACGCGGCACTCGGTGTCGGGCAGCGGCAGGCCGACCGTTCCCGCCTTGCGGGTGGGCGCGACGGGGTTCGCCATGAGCACGGGCGAGCACTCGGAGAGGCCGTAGCCCTCGACGAGGTACCCGCCGGTCTCCGCCTCCCACGGCTCGACGACGGATGCCGACAGCGGCATGGCCCCGGAGATCGCGATGCTGATCCCCTCGAGCGAGACGCCCTGCTCCGCGGCGGCGGCGGTGAGCCGCTCGTAGATCGGCGGCACGGCAGGCAGGAAGGTCGGCGGATGCCGCTTCACGACCTTCAGCACGAGATCGGGGTCGAAGCGGGGGAACAGCACCAGCCGCGAGCCCATGCTCATCGCGAACGTCAGGCACAGGGTCAGGCCGTAGGCATGGAACATCGGCAGCACCGCGTAGACGACCGAGGTGCCGCGCTCGATGTCGGGGACCCAGGCGCGCGCCTGCGCGGCGTTCGCGAGCAGGTTGGCGTGGGTGAGGGTCGCGCCCTTCGGGTTGCCCGTGGTGCCGCTCGTGTACTGGATGAGCGCCACGTCGCCCACCCGCGGCGCGTGGATGTGCGGTGCGATGCGATCGGATGCCACGAGTTCGCGCCACGGCACGGCGCCCTGCACGCTCGTGGTGAGCGCCGCACGCGACTCGCGGGCCTTCGCGATCGGCAGCCGCAATGCGACGCGGGTCGTGAACGGCATGGCCTGCGTGAGGTCGACCGACACGACGTGCCGCATCGCGAGGTCGTCGGGGAAGTCCTGGATGGTGGCGACGACCTTGTCCCACGCGATGACGACGCGCGCCCCGTGGTCCTCGAACTGGTGGCGGAGCTCACGCGGCGTGTAGAGCGGGTTGTGCTCGACGACGATGGCGCCGAGTCGGAGCACCGCGTAGAACGCGACGATGTGCTGCGGGCAGTTCGGCAGCACGATGGCGACGGGATCGCCCGCCTGCACGCCGAGCCGGCGCAGGCCCTCGGCGGCGCGATCGATCTGCTCGCCGAGCTCGGCGTAGCTGGTGACGCGACCGAAGAACTCCAGCGCGGGGCGGTCCGGGTACTGCGCCACGGTGTCGTGGATCAGGTCGATCAGGGAGCCCCCGGGCGCGGGAAGGGAGTTCGGCACGCCGGGCGCGTAGCTCGCGAGCCAGGGCCTGGACGCGGCATCCGCCATCAGGCCGCCCCGTCGAACATGCTCGTGACCGAGCCGTCCTCGAAGACCTCGTGGATGGCACGGGCGAGGAGCGGCGCGATGGGGAGCACGGTGAGACGGTCCCACCGCTTCTCCTCGGGGATCGGCAGCGTGTCGGTGACGACGACGCGATCGATGAAGTCGGACTGGAGGATCTCGGTCGCCGGGTTGGAGAACACGGCGTGGGTGGCCGCGACGACCACCCCGGTCGCCCCGTTGGCCTTGAGCGCCTCGGCCGCCTTCACGATCGTGCGTCCGGTGTCGATCAGGTCGTCGACGAGGAGGCAGACGCGCCCCTCGACCTCGCCGACGATCTCGTGCACCGAGACCTGGTTCGGCACGAGCGGGTCGCGGCGCTTGTGGATGATGGCGAGCGGCGCCCCGAGCTTGTCGGACCAGATGTCGGCGACGCGGACGCGGCCCATGTCGGGCGAGACGACCGTCAGGCTCTCGGGGTCGAGCGAGTTCTTGAACTCCTCGAGAAGCACGGGCATGGCGAACAGGTGGTCGACCGGGCCGTCGAAGAAGCCCTGGATCTGCGCCGCGTGCAGGTCGACGGACATGATGCGGTCGGCGCCGGCGGCCTTGTAGAGGTCGGCGACCAGGCGCGCCGAGATGGGCTCGCGGCCGCGGCCCTTCTTGTCCTGCCGGGCGTACGGGTAGAACGGCGAGACCACCGTGATGCGCTTCGCGGAGGCGCGCTTCAGCGCGTCGACCATGATGAGCTGCTCCATGAGCCACTCGTTGATCGGCGCCGCGTGCGACTGGATGACGAACGCGTCGGAGCCGCGCACGCTCTCGTCGTAACGGGCGTACAGCTCGCCGTTGGCGAAGGTGCGCGCGTCGGTCGGGACGAGCTCGCTGCCGAGCTCGGCGGCGATGTGCTTCGCGAGCTCCGGATGCGCGCGGCCCGACACGAGCACGAGCCGCTTGGATCCGGTGGTCTCGATTCCCGACATGGTTGCAGTCCTTCCCACCGGCCCGGCCGGGATCCTATTCGGCATCGCTCACGTCGGTCTCGCCTGCCTCGCGCGCGGCCTCGGCCGCCTGCGCGGCCGCGGTTCCGACGCGGTGCTGCTGAACCCATCCGTCGATGTTGCGTTGCGGAGCGACGTTGACGCCGAGTGCACCGGCCGGCACGTCCTTGCGGACGACCGTGCCTGCCCCCGTGTACGCCCCGTCCCCAATCGTAACGGGCGCGACGAAGACGCCGTGCGACCCGGTTCGCACGTGCGAGCCGATGGTCGTGCGGTGCTTGCTCACGCCGTCGTAGTTCGCCGTGATCGACCCGGCGCCGACGTTGGAGCCCTCACCGATCTCGGTGTCGCCGATGTAGGAGAGGTGCGGCACCTTGCTGCCCGCGCCGATGTGCGCGTTCTTGGTCTCGACGAACGTGCCGATCTTGCCGTCGGCGCCGAGCACCGTGCCGGGCCGCAGGTAGGCGAACGGGCCGACTGACGCTCCGGCGCCGATCACGGCGAGCGTGGCATCCGTGCGCTTGACCTCGGCGCGCTCGCCGACCTCGCAGTCCACGAGCGTCGTGTCGGGCCCGACGACCGCGCCGGACGCGATCGCGGTCGCGCCCTTGAGCTGGGTGCCGGGCCGGATGGTGACGTCGGGCTCGATGCGCACGGCGAGGTCGATCCACGTCGTCGCCGGGTCCTCGATCGTCACGCCGTTGAGCTGCCACCCGCGCACGATGAGCGCGTTCAGGCGTGCCGCCGTCTCCGACAGCTGCGCGCGGTCGTTGATGCCCGCGACGAGCCACGGCTCCGACACGGGCCGCGCCTTCACCTCGGAGCCGGCCGCGCGGAGCAACGCGATGATGTCGGTGAGGTACTTCTCGCCCTGCGCGTTCTCAGTCGTGAGGTTCGCGAGCTGGTCGCGGAGCGCCGCCGCGCCGAACGCGTACACGCCCGCGTTGATCTCGTCGATCGCGAGCTCGTCGTCGGTGGCGTCCTTCTGCTCCACGATGCGGTCAAAGGCGCCCTCGACGCTGCGGACGATGCGGCCGTACCCGGTCGGGTCGTCGGAGCGGGCCGACAGGACGGATGCCGCGAGCGAATCGGCGCGGTGGCGCTCGAGCATCTCGGCGAGCGTCGAGGCGTTGAGCAGCGGCACGTCGCCGTTCAGCACGAGCACGTCGCCTTCGAAGTCGTCGGGCAGCGCCGCGACGGCCTGCTCGACCGCCCGCCCGGTGCCGGGGATGTCGTCCTGGTCGACGATGATCACCCCGGGCAACTCCGCCTCGACGGCCGCCGCGACGAGATCGCGCTCGTGGCGCACGACCGCGACCACGTGCGCTGCGTCGAGCGCGCGCGCCGTGGCCAGCACGTGCGCGATGATCGGCGCGCCCGCGAGGGGGTGCAGGATCTTCGGCGTCGCCGACTTCATGCGGGTGCCCTGACCCGCTGCCAGCACGATGATCGCGAGGTTGTCGTCCATGCTCCGCCACCAGGATTCGAACCTGGTCCTCACAGCTCCAAAGGCTGTCGTGCTGCCGTTACACCATGGCGGACCGGCCCCGGCGCGGGCTGCGCGGCCCGCGGGCGCCGCCCTCAAGTCTGCCACGCGGCATCCGTCGCCCCGAACGCGCGGGCCCGCGCGGCAGGCCCCCTGCGGCCGGTGGGATACTGGCCGCATGACGACCGGCGAGCAGGACGAGGTGGACCGGATCGTCGACGACTGGGAGCGCGAGCGACCCGACCTCGACTTCGCGCCATTGCAGGTGTTCTCGCGCGTCGGCCGACTCGCGAAGCTGCTCGACCGGGCGCGCAGGCAGGCGTTCGAGCGCTCCGAGCTGGAGTCGTGGGAGTTCGACGTGCTCTCCGCGCTGCGGCGGGCGGGCACGCCGTTCCGCCTGCCGCCGAAGGCCCTGCTCGCGCAGACGCTCGTCTCGAGCGGCACGATGACCAACCGCATCGACCGGCTCGTCGCGCGGGGGCTCGTGACACGTCAGACCGACCCGCACGACGGCCGCGGCATCCTCGTCGAGATGACGCCCGCAGGCCTCACGCGCGTGGATGCGGCGATCACGCGACTGGTCGACTCCGAGTCGGAACTGCTCGCCGGCCTCCCGCCCGCCGAGCAGCGCCGGCTCGCGGCGCTGCTCCGGAAGCTCTCACTCGGCTTCGCCTGAGCGGCGAGCGGATGCCGCGGTCTGCGAGGCCCGCCCGGCGCGACGCCGTCGCGCAGCGCGCCGCCGCGGCATCCGCTCGCCCTGCTAGCGCCGGAGCACCCGCCGCGCCAGCCAGTTGCCGACGTACTGCACGACCTGCACGAACACGACGATGAGCAGCACCGCGGCCCAGGTGACCACCGGCTCGAACTGCCGGAACCCGTACAGCTGCGCGAAGTAGCCGAGGCCGCCGCCGCCGATGAGCCCGGCCATCGCCGACATGTCGATGACCGCGATGACGATGAACGTGTAGCCGAGGATCAGCGGACCGAGCGCCTCGGGCACGACGATGGTGGCGAGGATCCGCCAGGGCCCTGCGCCCATCGACCGCGCCGCCTCGATCACGCCGGGTCGCACGGTGAGCAGGTTCTGCTCGACGATGCGCCCGATCGCGAAGGCCGCTGCGAGCGAGAGCGCGAAGATCGCGGCGTCCGTCCCGATGCCGACGCCGATCACCGCGCGCGTGAGCGGCTGCACCGCGGCGATGAAGATGATGAACGGGATGGGGCGGAAGAAGTTGATGACGACGTTGAGCCCGTTGTTCACGACGGCGTTCGGCAGGAGGCCGCCGCGGCGGGTCGCGTAGAGGCCGAGTCCGAGCAGGAACCCGCCGGCGCCGCCGAACAGCATCGTGAGCGCGACCATGTACAGGGTCTCGCCCGCCGCGGCCCAGAACTCGGGGCCGAGCTCGAGGAGCCGGTCCATCAGCGCACCTCCGTGACGTCGGCGTGCCGGGCGACCGCGACGAGCGCGCGGTCGATCGCGGCGTCGTCGCCGCGCACGGCGAGCGTGAGGTGGCCGAACGCGCGACCGCGGATGTCGGTGATGCCGCCGTAGACGAGCTCGAACTCGAGCCCGGCCTCGGCGAGGTCGAGGAACACGCGCGCCTGCGACGCGTCGCCGTCGCGGAACGAGCACGTCACGATCCGGCCCTCGTGCCGTTCGCGGAGCACCGCGAGCTCGGCGGGCGACGGGACGCCCTTGACGACCGTGCCGACGAACTTCTGCGACGACGGATGCCGCGGGGCGGAGAACACGTCGAAGACGTCGCCGTGCTCGATGACCCCGCCCCGGTCCATCACGGCGACCTTCGTCGCGATCGACTGGATGACGTCCATCTCGTGCGTGATGACGATGATCGTGACGCCCTGCTCCCGATTGACGCGCCGGAGGAGCGCGAGCACCTCCTGCGTCGTCTCGGGGTCGAGCGCGCTCGTGGCCTCGTCGGCGAGGAGGATGCGCGGACGGGTCGCGAGCGCACGGGCGATGCCGACGCGCTGCTTCTGCCCGCCCGAGAGCTGGTCGGGGTGCGCGCCGGCCTTGTCCGTGAGCCCGACGAACGCGAGCAGTTCGTCGACGCGCGCGCGGATGTCGGCCTTCGCCCAGCCGGCGACCTTCAGCGGGTACGCGACGTTGCCGCGCACGGTCTTCGCGTCGAAGAGCTCGAACTGCTGGAAGATCATGCCGATCCCGAGGCGGATGCCGCGGAGCTCGCGTTCGCGGAGGCCCGTGATCTCGCGGCCGTCGATGCGGATCGAGCCGCTCGTGGCGGGCTCGAGCGCATTGATGAGCCGCACGAGGGTCGACTTGCCCGCGCCGGAGTAGCCGATGATGCCGTAGACGTCGCCGGCCTCGATCTCGAGGGAGACGTCGTCGACGGCGGTGACGGCCTCGGCGCCGCGCCCGGCGGGCGGGTAGGACTTGGTGACGTGCTCGAGGGTGACGAGCGCCATGGGATACCTCCTCGACGCACGCGAGCGGGTGGCGGCGCCCGATCGGGGCGCGCCACCCGCGCGTGCGGCGGATGCGTCGTGGTGTCGGCTTTCGGCCCGAGCCGATCAGCCCTGGGCGCGGGTGTCGTCCTCGACGGTCGCGAGCGAGTCGGCGAGCTCGTCGACCGGGGTGGTGAGCGCCACCGCGGTGTCGCCCGAGGCCTCGAGCAGGCCGGCCTGCACCTCGGGGTCGGTCTGGAAGATCTCGACGAGCTTCAGGTAGGTCTTGTTCCCGGCGTCGTCGGCGCGTGCGGCGAAGACGTTGACGTACGGCAGCGCGTTCGGGTCGCTGGGGTCGTCCTGCGCGATCGCGTCGGCGAAGGTGAGGCCGGCGTCCTGCACGAAGTCGTTGTTGATGATCGCCGCCGCGACGTCGGGCAGGCTCGTCGGGGTGAGCGAGGCCTCGAGCGGGGTGACCTCCACCTTCGAGTTCGCCTCGTCGATGTCGTCGACGGTCGAGAAGATCGAACCGCCGCCATCGAGCTCGATCAGCCCCGCCGACTGGAGGACGAGGAGGGCGCGGGCGAGGTTCGAGGGGTCGTCGGGAACGGCGACGGTCTCGCCGGCGGGGATGTCCTCGACCGAGTCGTACTCGAGCGAGTAGAGGCCGAGCGGGTAGATCGCGGTCGCGCCGATCGGAGTGAGGTCGGCGTCGGACGACACGTTGTAGTCGGCCAGGTAGACGATGTGCTGGAACTGGTTGAGGTCGAGCTCGCCCTCGGTGAGCGCCGGGTTGGGCTGGGTGTAGTCGGCGAAGTCGACGAGCTCGATGTCGATGCCGGCCTCCGCGGCGGCCTCCTCGAACGCGGGCCACTGCGGGTCGGACTTGCCGACCACGCCGATGCGGACGACGTCGTCCTCGGCGGCACCCGCGGCCGAGCAGGCGGCGAGGCCGATGACGAGCGGTGCTGCGGCGAGCGCGGCGATGAGCTTGACGGTGGTGCTGGGCATGGCGGAGTTCCTTTTCACGAGTCGGCGCGCGCGATCGGATGCTGGTGGCGGTGGTGCCTCGGACACGACGAACCCCACCGCTGGTGGCGGTGGGGCGTCGTTGCCGCGTTCGCGGGCGCATCTCCACGGTAGGCGAAGGATCTGCGCCTGAATGACCACCGGGTCATCATGCGTCACAGATCCTGCGATGTCAGCGCTCGAGTTGCTCGGATACTTCGAGCCAGCGCGTCTCGAGCTCGGCCACGGAGTCGTCGAGGGATCGCAGCTCGTCGCCGAGGGTGCCGAGGCCGACGTAGTCGGACTGGTCGTGCCGCGCGAGCTTCTCGTGCTGCTCGGCGATCTGCGACTGGAGCTTCTCGAGGCGCCGGTCGATCGAGGAGATCTCCTTCTCGGCCGCGCGTCGGTCGGCGCCCGCGAGGGCGGGCGTGGCCGTCCCCGCACCCGAGCCGCCCGGGGCCGGTGTCGCGGCGGTCCGCGCCGGCTCCGCGGCATCCGTCGCCTGCTGCTGCCGCCGCAGCTCGAGGTACTGGTCGACGCCCCGCGGCAGGTCGCGCAGGTGCCCGTCGAGGATCGCGACCTGCCGGTCGGTCACCCGCTCGACGAGGTAGCGGTCGTGGCTCACGACGAGCAGCGTGCCGGGCCACGCATCCAGGAGGTCCTCGATCGCGGCGAGCATGTCGGTGTCGAGGTCGTTCGTGGGCTCGTCGAGGATCAGCACGTTCGGCTCCTGCAGCAGGATGAGCAGGAGCTGCAGCCGCCGCCTCTGCCCGCCCGAGAGGTCCTTCACCGGCGTGGCGAGCTGCTGGCTGGTGAAGCCGAGCCGCTCGAGCAGCTGCCCCGGCGTGAGCTCGACGGCCTTCGAGCCGGAGCCGACGACGTACGCCGTCTTCTGCGCCGCGACCACCGCGCTCACGCGCTCGTCGGCCCACTCCGCGAGCTCGGCGAGCTCCTGGCTCAGCACCGCGATCTTCACGGTCTTGCCGCGCTTGACGCGGCCCGTCGTCGGCTGCACCTCGCCCGTCACGAGCTTCAGCAGCGTCGACTTGCCGGCGCCGTTGACGCCGAGGATGCCGGTCCGCTCCCCCGGCGCGATGCGCCACTCGAGCTCGTGCAGCACCGTCTTCATCGGCCGACCGTCGGGAGCGGCCGACCGCGTCTCGAGACCCGCGGGCGCGCCGTCCCGCACCGGGTACTCGACGGTGACGTCGAGCAGGTCGACGACGTCCTTGCCGAGCCGCGAGACGGCGAGACGGTTCAGCTCGACCGGGTTCCTGACGGGCGGCTCGTTCTCGATGAGCTGGTTCGCGGCCTCGATGCGGAACTTCGGCTTCGACGTGCGGGCGGGTGCCCCGCGCCGGAGCCAGGCGAGCTCCTTGCGCATGAGGTTCT
The DNA here is from genome assembly GCF_052748445.2 of Agromyces molybdatiresistens. Lineage (NCBI taxonomy): Bacteria > Bacillati > Actinomycetota > Actinomycetes > Micrococcales > Microbacteriaceae > Agromyces > Agromyces molybdatiresistens. The sequence continues at coordinate 2,713,004 of NZ_CM188258.1, forward strand.
GGCGCTTGGCCTCGGATGCCGCGGCCATGCGGTCGCGTTCGACCCGCTGCAGCACGTAGGCGGCGTACCCGCCCTCGAAGGGCTCGACGATCCGGTCGTGCACCTCCCAGGTGGCGGTGCACACCTCGTCGAGGAACCACCGGTCGTGCGTGACCACGACCACCGCGCCGTCGCTCGCGGCCCAGCGACCCTTCACGTGGCGGGCGAGCCACGCGATGCCCTCGACGTCGAGGTGGTTCGTCGGCTCGTCGAGGAACAGCACGTCCCAGTCGCCGACGAGGAGCGCCGCGAGCCCGACGCGGCGGCGCTGGCCGCCCGACAGGTCGCCCACGCGTCCGCGCCACGGCACGTCGCCGAGGAGGCCCGCGATGACGTCGCGCACCTTCGCGTCGCCCGCCCAGACGTGCTCCTCGATGCCGCCGACCACGGCCTCCGCGACCGTGAGATCTGCGTCGATCGTGTCGGCCTGGTCGAGCATGCCGATCCGCACGCCGCGCCGCACGGTCACGCGCCCGGCGTCGGGCTCGAGCCGTCCGGCGAGCAGCTTCAGCAGCGTCGACTTGCCGTCGCCGTTGCGCCCCACGATGCCGATGCGGTCACCCTCGTCGATGCCGAGGGTGACCTCGTCGAAGACGATGCGCGTGGGGAACTCGAGGTGCAGGCGCTCGGCGCCGAGGAGGTGTGCCATGTCGCGCTCAACCCTACTTCGCCCCGTGCGGCGCGGGCCGGCCGCGCCCGGCGCCGTGGCCGAGTCCCGTGTCGGCCCGCGTCAGAAGGGCAGCACGCGGGCGCCGTGCACGGGACCGTGCACGTGCAACGCCGTCAGTCCGCCGGCGGAGAGCACCACCTGGAGCTCGAGCGCGCTGTCGGCGTCGTCGACGAGGAACGCGACCGTCGGACCGGAGCCCGAGACGAGCCCGGCCAGCGCGCCGTTCTGCTCGCCGAGGTCGAGCACGGCCGCGAGACCTGCCGCGAGGCCGACGGCGGCGGCCTGCAGGTCGTTGTGCAGGGCGACGGCGAGCTGCCGCGGGTCGCCCGCGCGCAGCGCATGCAGGATCGCTGCGTCGACCGTGGGCGAGTCGAGCGCGCTCCGCGCTCCGTGGTGCCCGTCGCGCCACTCGGGGTCGACGCCGGCGTCGCGTCGCCGGTCGAGCTCGCCGTACACCGCCGGCGTCGAGAGCCCGAAGTCGGCGATCGCGAGCACCCAGTGGAACGAGCCCGTGGCGAGCGCGGGGCTCAGCCGGTCGCCGCGACCGGTGCCGATCGCCGTGCCGCCGGTGAGCGCGAACGGCACGTCGGCGCCGAGCGACGCGGCGAGCGCGTGCAGCTCCTCCTTCGGCAGGGCCGTGCCCCAGAGCGCATCGCACGCGACGAGCGTGCCCGCGGCATCCGCCGACCCACCGCCCATGCCGCCGGCGATCGGGACGTGCTTGTCGATCTCGAGCCGCACGCCGCCTGGCACGCCCGCGTGGCGGGCGAGCAGCTTCGCGGCGCGGATCGCGAGGTTCGAGGCATCCGCCGGCAGGTCCGACGTGTCGACCGAGCCGCCGAAGGAGACCGAGAACTCGTCGTCGGGCCAGGCGCGGATGTCCTCGTAGAGCGACACCGCCTGGTAGGCGGTCGCGACGTCGTGGTACCCGTCGTCGTCGAGTGCGCCCACCCGCATGAAGAGGTTGATCTTCCCGGGGGCTCGGACGTGCACTGCCGCGTCGGTCGCCGGGAACACCATGGCACCACGCTAGCCGACGCGGGAGAGCCAGTCGCGCATGGCCCGCTTCACCTCGGCGACGCGCGAGCCGTCGGGCATCCGGCCCCAGGTGAGCGAGATCGACGACCTCCCCTCGCCGCGCGGGCTCGACCCGGCGAGCAGGAACTCGCCGCCGTCGAGCGGGAACCGCGCGGTCGGGTTCCGAGCCGACGTGTTCCGCGCGAGCGGTTGCGCGTCGAGCTCGACGGCCACGACGTCGACGAGCGCGTGCAGCGCGGCCACCGCGTCGAGCGCCACGGTGCGCGACACGCTCGCCTCGAAGGAGCCGTCCTGTCGCTGGCCGGGCGAGCGGATGCCGCGCGACTGCTCGTACGCCACCGTCAGGTGCTGCGACCACCACGGGTCCACGCCCTGCTCGCCGGCGAGCCAGGCGGCCGTCGCGGCGTGCGTCCACTCGCCCGCGCCGGCTTCGTCGAGCAGGTCGAACCACTCGGTCCGCTCGCGGCCCGTCGCCTCGCGGACCGAGGCGTCGCCGACCGCGTCACGACTCGAACCGACGTCACCCTCGTCCATGCCGACACCGTACCGCCGGGTCGACGCCCGGCGCGAGGGGCGCCAGCCGGCGATCGTCCGGGTCAGGCGCCGGATGCCGCGGCGCGCGCGATCCGCAGGAAGTCGTCGACGATGAGCTGCTCACCGCGCGCCTGTGGGTCGACACCCGCGCGCTGGAGCACCGCGCTCGCCGCGGCGGCGGAGCCGCCGAGCACGCCTGAGAGCGACTGGCGGAGCATCTTCCGACGCTGCTGGAAGGCGGCGTCGACGATCGCGAACACCGCCCTCCGCTCCTCCTCGGTGCCCGGCGGGTCGCCGGGCGCGGCGGCGCGTTCGAAGCCGACGAGCACCGAGTCGACGTTCGGGACCGGCCAGAACACCATGCGCGACACGTGCCCCGCGGTGCGCCAGTCGCCGTACCACGCGGCCTTGACGCTCGGCGCGCCGTAGACCTTCGAACCGGGATCGGCGGCGAGGCGGTGCCCGACCTCGGCCTGCACCATGACGATCCCCGACGTGAGCGACGGGAAGTGCTCGAGCAGGTGCAGCAGCACCGGCACCGAGACGTTGTACGGCAGGTTCGCGACGAGCCGGGTGGGCTCTCCGGGCAGCTCGGCCACGCGCAGCGCGTCCGCTCGGACGACGGTGAGCGACGTGCCGGGCTGCATGACGGAGACGGTGTGCGGCAGCTGCGCGGCGAGCCGCTGGTCGATCTCGACCGCGATGACGTCGGCGCCCGCCTCGAGGAGGCCGAGGGTCAGCGACCCCAGCCCCGGCCCGATCTCGAGCACGGTCTCGCCGCGCTGCACGCCCGCGGTCTGCACGATGCGGCGGACGGTGTTGGCGTCGTGGACGAAGTTCTGCCCGAGTTTCTTGGTCGGCGTCACGTCGAGCAGCTCGGCGAGGTCGCGGATCTCGGCAGGGCCGAGCAGACGCGGCCTGACGGCGCCGCCGCCGTCGGCCTCGTGCCGATGCGCGTTCACGCGCTGCTCCCCCGCACGCTCCCGATGCTGCGGCAGGCGGCGCCCCCCGTGCACGCGGCGCGCCGCGTCACGGCGAACCCGCCGCGAGGCCGTCGGCCCATGAGCCGTACGCGCGCTCGGTGTTCGCGGCGACCTGTGCGCACAGCTCGTCGAGGTCGGCGGCGAGCAGGTCGGCCATGAAGCGCATGGTGTGCGGCACGAGGTACGGCGCGTTCGGCCGACCGCGGAGCGGCACGGGCGTGAGGTACGGCGCGTCGGTCTCGACCAGGATCCGGTCCCGCGGCACGACCCGCAGCGCCTCGCGCAGGGTCTCGGCGTTCTTGAACGTGACGTTTCCCGCGAACGAGCAGTACCAGCCGGCGTCGCCGGCGAGCCGCGCGAGGTCCTCACCGCCGGAGAAGCAGTGGAAGATCGTCGTCTCGGGCGCACCGACGCGGCGCAGCGTCGCCACGACGTCGTCGTGCGCGTCGCGGTCGTGGATCTGCAGGGCGATGCCGTGGCGCTTCGCGATGTCGATGTGCGCCTCGAACGACCGGAACTGCGCCTCGCGGCCGTCCTCGCCCGTTCGGTAGAAGTCGAGCCCGGTCTCGCCGACGGCCCGCACGCGCGGCTGCGCCGCGAGCTCGTCGATCACGGCGAGTGCCGCGTCGAGCTCACCACGCCCGTCGAGCTCGGGCGCCTCGTTCGGGTGCAGCGCCACGGCGGCCAGCAGGCGCGGCTCGCGCGCGGCGATCTCGGCCGACCAGCGGCTCGTCGCGACATCCGTGCCGACCTGCACCGCACCGGCCACGCCGACGGACGCTGCACGCTCGAGGTGCTCGTGGGCCGTGAGCGGCAGCGCCCCGTCGGCGATCTCGAGGTGCGTGTGGTTGTCGTAGACGGGGACGCGGAGCGGCTCGGGCGACGGCGGGTACTCGGCGGCACGCCCACCGTCGGAGCGGGTGCGCAGGTGGTCGGCCCCAGCCGTCACTCGGTCGCCTCCACGCGCGGGAACAGCGGCTCGAGCGCGGCGGTCTGCGTCCCGACGCTCCACTGGTGGGCGCGGTCGATGGGCTGCTCCTGGACGGTGCCGGGCGCGCCGAGCGCGGTCCAGAGCTTCTCGGTGGCCTTCGGCAGCACCGGCGAGAGCAGCACGGCGAGCGTGCCGACGCCGTGGTAGGCGGTCTCGAGCACGGCCTCGAGGCGCGCGCGCTTCGTCTCGTCCTTCGCGAGGACCCACGGCTCCTGTTCGGTGATGTAGCCGTTCAGGGCGTCGACGAGCTTCCACGTGGCGGCGATCGCCTCGTGGATCTGGAGGCGGTCGATCGCCTGCCACGCGGCATCCGTCGCCTCGGCCTCGATGCGCCGGATCGCGTCGTCGGCCTCGGTCCGGGCCGCGTCGGTGCCCGTGGGCACGGTGCCGCCGCAGTACCGGCCGATCATCGCGATGACGCGCGAGGCGAGGTTGCCGAAGCCGTTCGCGAGCTCGGCCTGGTAGCGCGCCGCGAGGTCCTCCCACGAGAACGATCCGTCCTGGCCGAACGAGATCGCCGAGAGGAAGTAGTAGCGGAACGCGTCGGACCCGAACGTGTCGGTGATCTGCGACGGCGCGATGCCCGTGAGCTTCGACTTCGACATCTTCTCGCCGCCGACGAGCAGCCAGCCGTGGCCGAACACGCCCGCGGGCACCTCGAGGCCGGCGGCCATGAGCATCGCGGGCCAGATCACGGCGTGGAAGCGCAGGATGTCCTTGCCGACGAGGTGCTGCGCCGGCCAGCGGCTGCCGAACTGCTCGTCGTCCTCGCCGTAGCCGACCGCCGTGATGTAGTTGAGGAGCGCGTCGAACCAGACGTAGACGACGTGCGTCTCGTCCCACGGGACCTTCACGCCCCAGTCGAACGTCGACCGCGAGATCGACAGGTCGTCGAGCCCGCGGCGCACGAAGCTCACGACCTCGTTGCGCGCCGACTCGGGCTGCACGAAGTCCGGGCGCTCCTCGTAGAGGGCGAGGAGCCGGTCGGCGAACGCCGACATGCGGAAGAAGTAGTTCTTCTCGTGCAGCAGCTCGACCGGCTTGGAGTGGATGGCGCAGACGAGCTGCCCCTCGTACTCCCCCGTGCCGTCGACCAGCTCGGACTGCTGCTTGTACTCCTCGCAGCCGACGCAGTAGTAGCCCTCGTACTCGCCGGTGTAGATGTGGCCCTCGTCGTAGAGCTTCTGCAGGAACCGCTGCACGTTGCGCTCGTGGCGCTCGTCGGTCGTGCGGATGAAGTCGTCGTTCGCGACGTCGACGGTGTCGAGGAGCGGCTTCCACGCCTCGGCGACGAGCTTGTCGGCCCACTCCTGCGGGCTCACGCCGTTCGCGGTCGCGGTGCGGAGGATCTTCTGGCCGTGCTCGTCGGTGCCGGTGAGCATCCACGTGTCGCGCCCCGCCTGGCGGTTCCACCGCGCGAGCACGTCGGCGGCCACCTCCGTGTACGCGTGCCCGATGTGGGGCACGTCGTTGACGTAGAAGATGGGGGTCGTGATGTAGAACGAGGAGGCGTCGGCCATGCCGACAATCCTACGGGCGCGCGGGCGCCCGCTACGCCGGGGCGAATGGCGCCGCCGGCCGCCGCCGGCCGGCCCCGCCGCGCGTCGGCGAGGCCCGGGCGGCGGGGCTCAGGCGGCGTCCGTGCCGCTGTCCGTCGCGACGGGGTCGAGCCTCGCATGGGCGTCCGCGCGCCGCTGCCGCGCCCGACCGTCGGCGATCACGGGCGGGACCTGCTCCTCCACCTGCATGCGCTCGTGGGGGGTCGCCACACCGATCGTGAGGTCCTGCTCGCGCAGCCGCCCGGCGGGCCGGATCTTCTGCCCCGGGTAGTCGACCATCTTCATGCCGATCACGATCTTCCCCGCCGAGTCGCGGTGATCCAGCTGACGATAGGCGTCGGCGATGTCGGCGAGCGGGAACACGTCGGCGATCGGCAGCCGCACCTGGCGGTCGGCGGCGAGCTGCGCGATGCGGCTGAGCGCGATGGTGTCGCCGGCCCAGAGCTTCACGGCGTCGTGGTCCTCGACGGCGCCCCAGTCGGTCGTGGTGAACACGCGCGACGCCGGGAGGCCGAGCTCGGCGGCCTCCGCGACCTGCCCGCCCAGGAAGTCGAGGAACGCCGTGACAGGGCGATCGGTGATCTTCCGGACTCGCTCGGCGAGGTCCGGGCCGTACGCGAGCGGCTCGATGCCGAACTGCCGCACGAAGTCGAACCGCGACTCGGCGGTCGTGCCGATCACCGCGGCGCCGCGCGCTCTCGCGAGCTGCGCGGCGAGGCACCCGATGCCCCCGGCGGCCGCGGTCACGACGACGAGGTCGCGCGGGCCGAGATTCAGACCGTCGACCGCGCCGAGGGCGGTCGTCCCCGCGACGTACAGCGAGCCCGCGACCTCCCATGACAGGGAGACCGGCTTCGGGATGAGCTGCGACTCGGGCACCGCCACGTGGGTGGACTGCGCGCCGCGCGCGACGTACCCCATCACCTCGTCGCCCCGGCGGAACCGCGTCACGCCCTCGCCGACCGCGTCGACGACGCCGGCGAGGTCCCGCCCCTGGCCGGAGGGGAACTCGACCGGCCATCGATCCTGGTGGTCTCCGCTGCGCACGGCCGTCTCGACGGGCGAGATCCCGCTCGCGAAGACCTCGACGAGCACTTCGCCGGGACCGGGTCGCGGGGTCTCGACGTCGACGACCTCCAGGACCTCGGGCCCGCCGAACCGCCCGAACCTGACTGCCTTGCCCATGGTTCCCACCCCCCGTGGTGTGACCGATGCCTTTAGCGTGCGCCCGGTGGGTGTGAGCCGCATGGGAACGACCTGTGACTTCGATGCATGCGAATGCATCGAAGTCCTGTCGGGCGCATCTGCCGCTCAGCGACCGGAGCGGGCTGCGAGCGCCGCCTCGTAGAGGTCGCGCTTGCCGAGCCCGGTCTCGCCGGCGACGAGCGCCGCGGCGTCCTTCAACCGGGTGCCGGATGCCGCGAGCGCGACGACCCGCGAGACGGCCTCGTCGGCATCGGCGACGGGCGCCTCGGCCGCCCCGCCGACCACGACGCAGATCTCGCCGCGGACGCCGCCCTCGGCCCACGCCGACAGCTCGTCGAGCGGCCCACGGCGGACCTCCTCGTGCAGCTTCGTGAGCTCGCGGCACACCGCAGCGGGCCGGTCGCGGCCGAACGCCTCGGCGAGCGCAGCGAGGCTCGCCGCCAGGCGCGACGGCGCCTCGAAGAAGACGAGCGTGCGACGGTCGCCCGCGAGTTCGGCGAGACGCCGCGCGCGCTCCCCCGCCTTGCGCGGCAGGAAGCCCTCGAACGCGAACCGGTCGGTCGGCAGCCCCGACACGGCGAGCGCGGTGACGACGGCGCTCGGCCCGGGGATGGCGGTGACGTCGACGCCCGCGGCGACGGCGGCCTGCACGAGCGGGAAGCCGGGGTCCGACACCGTCGGCATGCCGGCGTCGCTCAGCACGAGCAGGTCGCCGTCGCGCGCGAGCTCGACGAGGTCGCCCGCGCGGGCGCGCTCGTTGTGCTCGTGCAGGGCGATGAGACGTGGCCGGTTCGCGATCCCGAGAGCCGCGAGCAGGCGCTGCGTCACGCGCGTGTCCTCCGAGGCCACGAGGTCGGCGTCCTCGAGCGCCTGCCGGAGCCGCGTCGACGCGTCGCCGAGGTTGCCGATGGGCGTCGCCGCGAGGATGATCACCGGTCCAGTCTGACGCACGGGCGCCGCGGGGCGCGCGGTTACAGTGGAGCGCATGGGTCTCCACGGGGTCGACGCGGGCGCGCGCGACGGGCACGGGGAGCCCCCGCCCGATGAGGACGCGGGCGGCCCCGACGACGCGTCGCGGAGGGCCTCGGGCGAGCCCGCGGCATCCGTCGCCCCGTCGGCCGCGCCCCGTCAGGCCGTCGGCACGCGCCTCGACGCGTGGTGGGCGCACCTGCTGCGCACGCCGCGCCGCCGCGCGCTGTGGATGTGGGGGGGCCCGATCGCGGTCACGCTGCTCGCCGCCGTGCTGCGCTTCTGGAACCTCGGGCACCCGCAGGCGGTCGTCTTCGACGAGACGTACTACGTGAAGGACGCGTGGACGCTCCTCGCGAACGGCTACGAGTCGGCGTGGCCGGAGGGCGCGAACGAGGACTTCGCGCGCGGCGACACCGAGGTGTTCTCCGACGACCCGGCGTACGTCGTCCATCCGCCGCTCGGCAAGTGGATGATCGGGCTCGGCATGGCGCTCTTCGGCGCCGACAGCGCGTTCTGGTGGCGCGCGTCGACGGCGCTCGCGGGCACCGTCGCGGTCTTCGTCATGGCGATGGTCGGGCGGCGGCTCTTCCGTTCGACGCTCGTCGCCGTGATCGCGGGGTTCCTGCTCGCGATCGACGGCAACGCGATCGTGATGAGCCGCGTCGCACTCCTCGACAACTGGGTCATGCTGTTCTGCCTGATCGGGTTCTGGTTCGTCCTGCTCGACCGGGCGGCGACCGAGTCGCGGCTGCGCGAGCGGATCGCCGCGCTCCGCGCGGACGGCGGCGACCCGCACTGGGGGCCGGTGATCTGGGCGCGGCCCTGGGTGGTCGCCGCGGGGGTCGCCTTCGGCGCCGCGACCGCGGTGAAGTGGTCGGGGCTGTACTTCATCGCCGCGTTCGGCCTCTATCTCGTGCTCGTCGACGCGATGGCGCGCCGCCGGGCTGGCCTCGGCTTCTGGGTCGAGGGCACGCTGCTCAAGCAGGCGCCCGCGACCTTCCTCCTCCTCGTGCCCGTCGCCGGCCTCGTCTACCTCGCCTCGTGGACCGGGTGGCTCGTCACCGACGGCGGGTACTACCGCGGCTGGGCCGGCGAGCCGGGCAACGCGGCGACCGGGTTCTGGTCGTGGGTGCCGCACTCGCTGCAGAGCCTGTGGCACTACCACCAGGCCGCCTACGGCTACCACGTGGGCGTCGCGTCGCCCCATCCGTGGCAGGCGAACCCGCTGACCTGGCCGATCGCCTGGCGCCCGACGAACATGTACTTCGCGTCGACGACCGACGGCTCGGGAGGATGCGGCCAGGCCGAGTGCTGGTCCTCGATCATGGGCATCCCGAACCCCATCATCTGGTGGGCGGCGACGCTCGCGGCCGTCTACCTCGTCTACCGGTTCGCCCACTACCGCGAGTGGACGTCGGGCGCGATCCTCGTCGGCATCGCCGCCGGGTACCTCCCGTGGCTCATCTACCTGAACCGCACGGTGTTCCAGTTCTACACGATCGCCTACGAGCCGTACCTGCTGCTCGCGCTCGCCGCGGTCATCGGGCTCGTGCTCGGCCGGCCGGACGATCCGCGGTGGCGGCGCCAGCAGGGAATCGGGACGGTCGCGGTGTTCCTCGGGGTCGCGCTCGCCGTGTCGCTCTTCTTCCTGCCGCTCTGGACGGCGATGCCCGTGACGCCCGACTTCCGGCAGTTGCACTTCTGGTTGCCGGGGTGGGGATGAGCGACCGGGGCGACGGCGACGGACTGGGCGCGCCCCACGACGGCACGCCGGTCGCGGCCGGCCGTCGATGGCGGGAGCGGACGCCGGGCCTCGTCGTCGCCGCGGCGGCCGCCGCGTTCGCGTGGCTCGTCCACCTCGCGGTCCCGGCCGTGCCGCTCCTCACGGTCGCCGTCGCGGCGGGCATCGTCGCAGGCCAGGTTCCGGCGCTGCGGCCGGCGCTCGACGGTGCACTCCGACCCGGCCTCGCCCTCTCGGCGCGGACGCTGCTCCGCATCGGCATCGTGCTGCTCGGCCTGAAGCTCAGCCTCGCCGACATCGCCGGACTCGGCTGGATCACGATCGCCACGACCGTCGCCGTCGTCGGCCTCACCTTCTTCGGCACGATCGCGCTCGGCCGCGTGATGCGCCTGCCCGGGCACGAGCCGCTCCTCGTCGCCAGCGGGTTCGCGATCTGCGGCGCGTCGGCGATCGGCGCGATGGCCGCCACCGTGCGGGCGCGCGACGGCGAGCAGGCGCGCCCGGTGGCGCTCGTGACGCTGTGCGGCACGCTCGCCATCGCTGTGCTGCCCGCCCTCTGGCACCCGCTCGGCCTGTCGGCGACGCAGTTCGGGCACTGGGTCGGCGCCGGCGTGCACGACGTCGGTCAGGTCGTCGCGACCGCCCAGATCGCTGGCGCGTCGGCGCTCGCCGTGGCGGTCGTCGTCAAGCTCACCCGCGTCCTGCTGCTCGCGCCCATGGTCGCGATCGCCGCGGGCGTCGAGCGGCGACGGTCGACGGATGCCGCGGGCCCGCGACCCGCGATCGTTCCGCTGTTCATCGTGGGCTTCCTCATCGCGGTGCTCGTCCGCACCTTCGTGCCCGTGCCCGGGGCCGTGCTCGAGGCGGCCGATCTCGTGCAGACGACGCTCCTCGCGATGGCGCTCTTCGCGCTCGGCGCGTCGATCCGCGTCGCGACCCTGCTGCACACCGGATGGCGCGCGCTCGTCACGGGGCTGGCGTCGTGGGTGCTCGTCGCGGCGCTCGCCTACGGGGCGGTGCTGCTCGGCTGAGGCGCGGCCGGCGGCCGGTCAGCTCGGCTCGACGCCGCCCGCCGCCGGTCAGCTGCGATCGGTGCCGGCGTCCGCATCCGCGCGGGCCGCGGCATCCGCCCGGCCATCGTCGCCGCGCACCCGGATCGCGACCTTGCCGCGAACCGAGCCCGACGCCAGTCGCGCGAACGCCTCGGGCGCCCGGTCGAGCGGGAACACCTCGTCGACGACGGGCCGCACGCGACCCGCCTCGGCGTGCGCGCGCAGTTCGTCGAGGTCGTCGCCGCTCCGCCGGGCCGCGAGCGGCTTCAGGCGTCGTCGCGTGAACGGCGACCGGAACACCGCGGCGGCCATGCGCGGCAGCGGTCCGAGCGTGCGCGAGCCGGTGCCGGCCGACAGGACGAGCGTGCCCCGCGGCGCGAGGATGCGCGTCAGCGCGCCGATCGACTGCGCGGCGACGAGGTCGATCACGACATCGTAGGTCGCGCCGTCGGCCGTCACGTCCTCGGTCCGATGGTCGATGACGCGGCTCGCTCCCGCGGCGCGCACGTGGTCGGCCTTCGCCGCGCTCGCGACACCCGTGACCGTCGCGCCGAGCGCGACCGCGAGCTGCACGGCGTAGGTTCCGACGCCGCCCGACGCGCCGATCACGAGCACGCGATCACCCCGCCCGACGCCCGCGAGCCGGAGCGCCTGGAGCGCAGTCGTCCCCGAGACCGGCATGACGGCGGCGTGCACGTCGTCGAGGTTCGCGGGCGCGCGCCGCACGAACCGCGCGTCGACGACGACGGTCTCGGCGAAGCCGGCCTCGGACTCGGCGAACACCCGGTCGCCGACCGCGAGGGCCGTGACGCCGTCGCCGATCGCGGTGACGACGCCCGCGACATCCCGCCCGACGATCGGCTGCCTGGGCCGCTTCCGGCCGAACGCCGCGCGGACCAGCAACGGCTCGCCGCGCATGATCCACACGTCGCCCGCGTGCACGCCCGCAGCATGCACCTCGATCGCGACCCGGCCCGGGCCGGGTGCGCCCGGCTCGGGCAGGTCGGCGACGGCGAGGACCTCGGGCCCGCCGTACCCGTTCTGGATGACCGCGCGCATCACGCCTCCTGGTACTCGGGCACGGGCGTGACGACGACGGTGCCGGTCTTGTGGCCGGTGTCGACGATGCGGTGCGCCTCGGCGACGGCGCCGAGCGGCAGCACCCGGTCGACGACCGGCGTGAACGCGCCCGACACGGCGAGCGCGGCGAGCTCCTCGAGGTCGGGTCGCTTCGCCTCGGCGGAGCGGAGCCCGGTGAACATGATGACGGCGCGGCGCCGGCCGAGCCGTGACGTCAGCTGCTGGAGCATGATCGCCCAGCTCGGCACGGTGGTCAGGTAGCGGCCGTGCGCGGTGAGCACCCGCCGGGCCCGGCGGAAGCTCGACTTCCCGGCTGCGTCGAACACGACGTCGAACGGGGCGCCGGGCGCCCCGGCGCTGAACGCGTCGTCTCGCGTGCGGTCGATGACGCGAGCGGCACCGAGGGATGCCGCGAGCTCGACGTGCGCCGGACCGCAGACCGCCGTGACCTCGGCGCCGGACTGCACGGCGAGCTGCACCGCGGCAGACCCGACGGCACCCGAGGCGCCGTTGACGAGCACGCGCATGCCCGGCCGCACGCGCCCGCCCTCGCGGAGGAACGGCAGTGCCGTCATCGCCCCGTCGCAGATCGCGACGGCCGACTCGACCGACAGGCCGTCGGGCAGCGGGACGATCGCCCCGCGCTCCGCCACGACGACCGCCTCGGCGTGGGCGCCGCCGTCGGCGCCCGTCGCCCCGAACACGCGGTCGCCGACGGCGAAGCGGGTCACGCCCTCGCCGATCGCGTCGACGACGCCGGCGAAGTCCGACCCGAGCACCGCGTTGCGCGGGCGACGCAACCCGAAGGCGAGCCTGGCGAACCAGGGCGAACCCGACCGCCCCGCGGCATCCGCTGCCCCGACCGACGCCGCGTGGACGACCACGCGCACCTCGCCCGGGCCCGGCTCCGGCCGCGCTCGTTCCTCGACCCCGACGACCTCGGGGGCACCGTACCGGTGATAGGCGGCGATCCTCATGATGCCGACACCTCCTCATGGGGGTACTGGAACACGTCGTCGAGCGGGACCCCGAACACTCGAGCGATCTGGAAGGCCATCTCGAGCGAGGGCGAGTAGCGGCCCTGCTCGATGGCGATGACGGTCTGGCGAGTGACGCCGAGCCGCTCCGCGAGCTCGGCCTGCGTCATCTCGCCGTGCCGGAAACGGAGGGTCCGGATGTCGTTCGTGACCCGGGTCGGCTTCACCATTCGGGCAGCCCTCGACGGTACATCCCGAGCTTCGCGAGGCTCGCGAGCACCGCGGAGAGCACGAAGCCGAGGTAGATCGCGTTCGCGATCCAGAACCAGTGCACCTGGAGCATCGCCAGCACGAGCGCGCCGATGGCCGCGATCACGACGAGCGAGTTGCCGACCTGTTCGCCGGCGCGGTCGATCTGCTTGTCGCGGACGTCGGCGCGGCGGCTCTCGCTCGGCGTGACGATCTCGATGGCGATGCGCGCGACGATGCCGAGCACGATCGCGCCGCCGATGGTCCACAGCATCGGGATCGCGTAGTCGGCCTGCTCGACGGGCGTACCCGCGGCGAGCTGCCCGAGCACGAGCCACAGGTACACCCCGTAGGTCACGATCGCGACCACGAGGAACGACCACGTGCCCTTCTCTTCGTACGACATCCGGGGGTCCTCCGATGTGAAGAATGTTTGACATGCTCAGTGTCAACCATTCTGGACATCGTGTCAAGCATTCTTTACACACCGGATGGCGCGGGGTGCGCCGCTCGGCACCCTTCGTGCGCGGGCGGGCTAGTGGCCGCCGCCGTCGACGAGCTTCAGGCCCACGACGCAGCCCACGAGCCCGGCGATCAGCGCGAGGCGGGCCCACGAGACATCCGTCTCACCCGTGACCATCGCCCAGATCACCGTGAGCGCCGCACCGATGCCGACCCACACCGCGTACGCCGTGCCGACGGGGATGCCGCGCATCGCCCAGGCGAGCCCGCCCATGCTCAGGAGGAGCGCGACGCCGAACACGACCGACGGCCAGAGCTTCGCGAAGCCCTCGGACTTCCCGAGGGCGGTGGCCCACACGGCCTCGAGCACACCGGAGAGGATGAGGACGATCCACGACATGACGGCACTCCTTCGGCCAGTCTTGTCGCGTTCCGGGTACTGGGTTCCCTCGTCCGGGGCCGCCTCACGCGACCTCCCCTGAGGCTAGCAAGCCGGCCTGATCACGCCCTGTGCAGGTGAGCGGATGCCGCACACCCGGTCTACAGGAGATCCGACGATGCGCAGGCCGCGATTCGCGAATCAGTCCTGCAGATCGCGGCATTTCCTGCAGGCCGTGGGGCCAGCGCATACCGCCGCACGCGAATGCCGCGGGCCGGCGGAATGCCGCGACGAGCGCGGCTCAGCGGCCGGCGAGGCCGGTCGGCGACCCGGCGTCCGCCGCGATCGCGCGGTCGGCGGCGAACAGCGCGGGCGCCGGCCGCGAGCCGTCGGCGAGGTCCGCGAGGATCCGGCCGACCACGGGCGTGAACTTGAAGCCGTGCCCCGAGAAGCCCGCACCCACGACGATCGGTCCGACGCGGTCGAGCACGAAGTGCTCGTCGGGCGTCGTCGTGTACGTGCAGCTGATCGGCGTCACGGCGTCGGCGTCGACGCCCGGCAGCCAGTCGCGCGCGTAGCGCTGCAGGTCGGCGAGCTGGTCGGCGACCGGCAGGAAGTCGCGCGCATCCGGATCGACGACGGGCCCGACACCGTGCCATCCGGCCTTCACGCCCTCGCCGGGCGTCAGCATCCCGTACACCGGCGAGCGCCAGTAGCCGTAGCCGTCCGCCTCCGCACCCGGGAAGTGGTTGTAGCTCGGCCACGCGACCGACTCGTCGCGCACGGCGAAGTGCGCCGGCTGCTCCTGCGTCACGACGAGCCGCGGCAGCCGAGCAGGCCGATGAACGTCGTGGTCCAGGCGCCGAGCGTCACGACCGCCGTGCGCGCCTCGAACACCTCATCGGCTCCTGCGTCCGTGACGGATGCCACGCGCACTCGATCGTCGCCGACGACCTCGATCCGCGTGGCCCGCGTGAGGTGCCGCACGTCGGCGCCGTCGGCGGCCGCCGTCGCGTGCAGCGCCGAGATCGTGGCATCCGCGTCGACCCGCCCCGCCCGCTCGTTGAACAGCACGCGAGTGTCGAAGCGGATGCCGGGCCAGCGGCGCCCGGCCTCCTCGACGGGCAGGAACTCGGCGGGGATTCCGGCGGCGGCGAGTGCCGCGTGCACGGCGTCGAACTGCCGAGCCGGGCCATGGTTCGCGACGCCCACGAGCTCGAGCAGCGACGTGCCGGATTCGGCTTCGAGCTCGCGCCACAGCGGCAGCGCCTCGACGAGCATCCGCACGTACGTCGGGTCGGCATAGGCGACGTTGAAGTTGCGCGACGCGCCGTGCGAGGCGCCGTTGCGGTGGCCGGGCTCGTACCGTTCGAGCAGGGTGACGTCGCGGCCGCGCCGCGCGAGCTGCCACGCGGTCGCGGCGCCCATCGCGCCGCCGCCGACGACGACCGTCTCCACCCGGGTGACGGCGCTCATCGGGCGCCCTCCGCGGGCATGGAGACGACCTCGCGGAAGTGCTCGACCACCGGGAACGGCGCGTAGAACCCGTGCAGCAGCTCCCGCCATCGTTGGTACTCGGGCGAGCCACGGAAGCCCGGGTCGTGGTCCTCGAGCCGCTCCCAGTGCACGAGCAGCAGGTACTCGTGGGCCGTCTCGAGCGAACGCGACAGCGTGAGGTCGACGAAGCCGGGCATCGAGGCGATGATCGCCTTCGCATCGGCGAAGGCGACCTCGAACTCGGCCTCGCGGCCGGGGACGACGGGCAGGACGGCGTGCTCGAGGATCACCCGCCCCACGGTACCCGCCGCCGATCCGCGGTGCGCCGCGCGCCGACCGGGCCCGCTTCACAGGAGATTCCGCGGTCTGCACGGCCAGATCGACGATTTCCTCCTGCGGATCGCCGATCTACCTGTGAACCGCATCAGCAGCATCACCCGGCCGGCGCGCGGTTGGCAGGCGGTCGCGGGGGAATGGCAGTCGCGCCGGGCGCGACGGACCGCCCGCGACGCGACGATGGTCGCATGGACTCCGACGACACCGCCGCCCTCATCGTGATCGACGTGCAGCAGGGCTTCGACGACCCCGACTACTGGGGCGAGCGCGACAACCCCGGGGCCGAGGCGAACATCGGTCGCCTCGTCGAGGCATGGGCGGATGCCTCGCGGCCGATCGTGCTCGTCCGCCACGACTCGCGCGAGCCCGGCTCCCCGCTCGCCGCCGGCACCCCGGGGAATGCGCTGAAGCCCGTCGTCGCCGACGCCCCGCATGACCTGTTCGTCACGAAGCACGTCAACTCCGCGTTCTACGGCGAGCCCGACCTGCACGCGTGGCTCGGCGAGCGCGGCATCCGTCGGCTCGTGATCTGCGGCATCCAGACCAACCAGTGCGTCGAGACCACCGCCCGCATGGCGGGCAACCTCGGCTACGACGTGGTCCTGCCGATCGACGCCACGCACACCTTCGCGATGAGCGGCCCCGGCGGCATCCGCCTCACCGCAGAGGAACTCGCACGAGCGACGGCCGTCAACCTCGACGGCGGCGGCTTCGCCCGGGTCGTCTCGACCGACGACGTGCTCGGCGCGTAGGAGAGCGCGGCCGCGGCATCCGTTGCCCTGCGTTACGGCAGGGGCCGGACGGCGCGGCCGACCGGACTACCGTGTCCCCATGGCAGACCGCGAATACGGCTTCAAGACCCGCGCCATCCACGCGGGCAACATCCCCGACGCCGAGGCGGGCGCCCGCGCGCTCCCGATCTACCAGTCGAGCGCGTTCGTCTTCGACGACACGGCGGATGCCGCGGCCCGGTTCGCCCTGCAGAAGTACGGCAACATCTACTCGCGCCTCGCCAACCCGACCGTCGCGAGCTTCGAGGAGCGCGTCGCGAGCCTCGAGGGCGGACTCGGCGCCGTCGCCACCGCGTCGGGCCTGTCGGCGCAGTACATCACGTTCGCGAGCCTCGTCGGCGCGGGCGACCACATCGTCGCGTCGGCGAACCTCTACGGCGGCTCGATCACGCAGCTCGACGTCACCCTGCGCCGCTTCGGCGTCGAGACGACGTTCGTGCGCTCGAGCGATCCCGTCGACTACGCCGCGGCCATCACCGACCGGACCAAGACGCTCTTCGTCGAGACGATCGCGAACCCGTCGGGTGAGATCGCCGACCTGGAGGGCCTCGCCGACGTCGCGCACGCGCACGGCATCCCGCTCATCGTCGACTCGACGATCGCCACCCCGTACCTCAACCGGCCGATCGAGTGGGGCGCCGACCTCGTCACGCACTCGGCGACGAAGTTCCTCGGCGGTCACGGCACGACGCTCGGCGGCGTCGTCGTCGAGTCGGGCCGGTTCGACTGGCACTCCGAGAAGTTCCCGCTCTTCGGCGAGCCCGTGCCGAGCTACGGGGGCCTGCAGTGGTCGGGCAACTTCGGCGAGTACGCGTTCCTCACGCGCCTCCGGGCCGAGCAGCTGCGCGACATCGGGCCGGCGCTCGCGCCGCACTCGGCGTTCCTCCTCGCCCAGGGCGTCGAGACCCTGCCGTACCGGATCCAGGCCCACATCGACAACGCCCGCCGGGTCGCCGAGTGGCTCGACGCCGACCCGCGCATCGAGCGCGTGTTCTGGGCGGGCCTGCCCGACCACCCGCACTTCGAGCGCGCCGCGAAGTACCTGCCGAAGGGCCCGGGATCGGTGTTCAGCTTCGAGGTGAAGGGTGGCCGCGAGGTCGGCCAGAAGCTCATCGAGTCGGTGGAGCTCGCGAGCCACCTCGCCAACATCGGCGACGCGAAGACGCTCATCATCCACCCCGCGTCGACCACGCACGCCCAGCTCACCGACCAGCAGCTCCTCGACGCGGGCGTGCTGCCCGGCGTGGTGCGCCTCTCGGTCGGCATCGAGGACGTCGAGGACGTCATCGCCGACCTCGACCAGGCCGTGACCGCCGCGACGCGCGACCGCGTTCTGACCGCCGTGGGAGGCGCCCGATGAGCATCGCGAGCGAGACCGGGGCCTCCGCAGCCGGCGCGTCGGCCGAGACCGCCGCGCCCGAGACCGCCGCGGCCGAGACCGCCGCGGCCGTGACCGGGGCGGATGCCGTGGCATCCGATGTCGCGACCGTTCGCCTCGTCAACGGCCTCTCGTGCGAGCTCCCCGCGAGCTCGCCGCTGGCGAAGCTGCTGACGTCGCAGCGCACCTGGATCGGACCCGACGCCAGGCAGCGCCTGCGCATCCTGAACGCGGCGAAGTCGATCGCGATCGTCGGCGCCTCGCCGAAGCCGCAGCGGTCGAGCTACTTCGTCGGCACCTACCTGCAGCAGTCGAGCGACTACCGCGTCTACTTCGTGAACCCGAACGAGACCGAGATCCTCGGCCAGCCCGCCTACGCGAGCCTGAAGGACCTCCCCGAGGTGCCCGACATCGTCGTGGTGTTCCGGCGCGGCAGCGACATCCCGTCGGTCGTCGACGAGGTCGTCGCCGCGGGCGCGACGACGATCTGGGTGCAGCTCGGCATCTGGAACGAGCAGGCGGCGTACTACGGCGAGGAGCAGGGGCTCACGGTCGTCATGGACCGGTGCATCAAGGTCGAGCACGCCCGCTTCCACGGCGGACTGCACCTGCTCGGCTTCGACACCGGCCAGATCACGAGCCGTCGCGGCGGTCGCTGAGGTCATCGCGACGTGCGGCCGCGCCTGCACCCGCGCCCGCGCCCGCGTCCGCACCCGCGCCGGCGCCCTCACGGTCGTCGAACTCTGCGCGCAGGTACTTCGGAGCCTGCACGTGCCAGGCCTCGGTCACCAGTTCGCGGAGGTGACCCCGATCGATCGCCGACATGCGGAAGGCCACCTTCGGTTCACCCCACGCCGTGGTCGTACGGAGGAAGACGTCGGGCGCCATCTGGACGAGCGCGAGGGCGTCGACCGTCTCGGCGACCTTCACCCCGACCACCAGCTCGGCCGCGATGATCGCCCGCATATCGGCGGGGATGCTGGGCCACGGATGGCATTCCCACGCATAGAGCCGCCCGCGGACGAACCACGCGGCGCCGCCCGTCGTGGCGCGCTCCTCGCTGCCGGGCAGCTCGACGGCGATGCGCCTGAGGTCGTCGAGGGAGGCCACACCGTGAGACTACGCCGCACCCCCGACAGGCCCGCGGCAGGTCGTGCCGGGGCGAGGTCAGGCGGCGGGCGCCGTCGCGACGCCCGGGCCGCCGCTCGTCCGCGGCACGTCGATCCCGTACGCGAGGATGTGCACGGGCGTGCCGTCCGGCCGGTCGAACGTGAACTCGCGGTCGGCGAGGCGCTCGAAGCCCATGCGCTCGTAGAGCCGGCGGGCGGGGCGCATCTGCTCGCCCGTGTTGAGCACGACGCGACGGATGCCGCGGCCCGCGGCGAGCGCGATGATGTGCCGCACCATGGCCTCGCCGACGCCGCGCCCGCGCGCGGCCGCCGAGACGCCGAGGAACCGGAAGTCGAGTTCGTCCTCGTGCCGAGCGACGGCCGACATGCGCCGGCCCGCTCGCGGCACGGTCACGGTCCCGAGCAGCTCGCCGCTCGAGGCGTCCGCCGCGACCCACACCTCGTGCTCGCGCGCACGCTCGCCGACGGCCTCGATCTCGTCGAGGTACGCCTCCGTCAGCGCGTAGTCGCCGGCGTACGCGTCGCGCACGAGCCGGCCGACCGCTCGGGTCTCGTGGTCGCGCATGCGTCGCAGTACGACGCCGTCGGCGTCGGGGCCGGGCGTGCGGAACGTCGGAATGGCGTCGGTCGTGGGCATCCGGACCAGCCTACGCGCCGCCGCCTGTGCCCCGGCCGAACGTGCAACGCGAACGACCGGGGATCTGCTGATCCCCGGTCGTTCGAGTCGGCTCGAGCGACGTCAGGACGTCAGGCCCTCCTGCCATTCGATGAGGTCGCCGATCTTCGCCACGAGGAGCTCGTCCTGGAGGCCGTGCGCCTTCGCGTGGGCCTGGCGCAGGATCGCCGTGGCGGTCGCGTGGTCGCCGGCATCGGCCGCGGCCTCCGCGTCGGCGAGGTACTCGCCCACGCCGCTGCCCAGCATCTCCGCGCGCATCGATCCGTCGGCGAGTCCGTCGAGCACGCCGCCGACCTCGGCGAAGGTCACGCAGTCGCCGCCGCCCTCGACGACCCCGGCCGTCCACTCGATCCCGCCGAGGATGTGGCTGAGGAAGAGCGGGTCGGACCACGAGGCGTCGGTGTGCCCCGCGCCCTCGTACCACGACCGGCCGCCCTCGAAGTTGTGGCACCACGCGATCGGGTGGTCCTCGCCCATCCGACCGAAGCCCGGGTTGTACGTCGACTCGTCGAGGGTGATCAGCACATGGACGTCCTCACGCGGGTTCGTCGTGAAGTTGTACCACTCGTCGAATCGCACCCACTCGGCCGGGAGCATCTCGGTCGACGGGTGCGTCGGGCTCTCGACCCGCATGGTCGCGGTCTGCTGCGCCGGGTGGTTGCGGAAGCGGGCGCTGCCGCCGGTCAGCTCGCTGTACCAGGGCACCGTGTGCATGGAGTCCGTCGCGGCGTGCAGCCCGACGTATCCGCCGCCCGCCCGGATGTAGCCCTGGAACGCCGCGAGCTCGGTGTCGTTCAGCAGGCGCGGGCGGTTGGGGTCGAGGTTGTTCGTGGCGTCCACGGGCGACGCGAAGATGATCGTCGCGTACTTCGACAGGTCCTCGGCGGTCGTGAACGGCGAGCTCGGGAGCGTCAGCGCGGGCTGGCCGGGCGAGCTCCCCTGGGGCGGGTCCCAGACGTCGACGTCGAAGCCGTGCTCGTCGCCGAGCGCGATGATCGCGTTGGTCGTGTCGTCGATGTGCGAGTGGCGGAACCCGAGGGTCTCGCCGACGACGAGCACGTCGTAGTCGTCGTCGGCCTGGGCGGGCACGGCCGCGATGCCCAGGGTGAGGGTGATGCCGGCGGCGCAGAGCCCCGTGACGGCGAGCTTGGCAGGATGCTTCATGGGTCGTTCTCCCCTTCGAGTGGACCTTCGAGCGCCTGAGGCGACGAATATGTTGCTTCAGGCGACATATTGCGGGATCACCCTATTCGCCTCCATGCGTGCTTGTCAATGATTGACGTTGATAGCTGCACGTCATACCCTCAGCTTTTGCTTACGCGTCGTTAAAAGCCGCGTTTATGCTTCGAACGATGCATTCCGGTGACCGAGCCCGCGTCGCGTGCACGATTCTGCGAATCCACGGCGAATGCCTGCGCGTGCTGCGACGTAGCCTTGAGGGGTGACAGCGTTCGTCTCAGCCCTCGACCTGTTCTCGATCGGCGTCGGCCCTTCGAGTTCGCACACCGTCGGACCCATGCGGGCCGCACGCGTGTTCGTCGAGGGGCTCGCCGACGACGGCCGTCTCGACCGCGTGCGCCGCGTCACGTGCTCGCTCTACGGCTCGCTCGGCGCCACCGGGCTGGGGCACGGCACGCCCGACGCGGTGATCGCCGGCCTCGGCGGACTCGCCCCGCACGACTGCGACCCCGACGAGGTCCGCAGCGCGTGGACGCGCCTCGGCGACGGCGCCGAGGTCCGCCTCGCGGGCCGGCACCCGATCCGGATGTCGCAGTCCGACGTCTCGCTCGAGCCGCGCACGCGGCTCCCGGGCCACCCGAACGCGCTCACGCTGCAGGCATGGGGCGACGACGACGCCCTGCCGATCGCCGAGGAGACGTACTACTCGGTCGGCGGCGGATTCATCCGACGCGACGGCGATGCACCGGAGCAGGCCGAGGCGCTGCGCCATCCGCTGCCCTACTCGACCGCGGCCGAGCTCCTCGCGCTCTGCGAGGAGCACGGCGTCAGCCTCTGCGACATCTCCTGGCGCAACGAGGTCGCGGTGCACGGCGAGGAGGGCATCGACGCCGGCCTCGACGCCATCTGGGACGCCATGGCGGAGTGCGTGGCGCACGGCCTCGCGACCGAGGGCACGCTGCCCGGCGGGCTCAGGGTCAAGCGACGCGCGCCCGAGGTCCGTCGCAGGCTCGAGGAGTACGACCGCGACGAGCACGTCCGCGACACGTCGACCGAGTGGCTGCACGCGTTCGCGCTCGCGGTCAACGAGGAGAACGCGTCAGGCGGCCGCGTCGTGACCGCGCCCACCAACGGCGCTGCGGGCATCATCCCCGCCGTCGGCCACTACTACCTGAAGTACGTGCCGGGCGCCGACCGCGAGGGCATCCGCCGCTACCTGCTCACGGCCTCGGCGATCGCGAGCCTGGTCAAGAAGAACGCGTCGATCTCCGGCGCCGAGGGCGGCTGCCAGGCCGAGGTCGGCTCGGCCTGCGCGATGGCCGCGGGCGCGCTCTGCGCGGTGCTCGGCGGCACCCCGGCGCAGATCGAGAACGCCGCCGAGATCGCCATGGAGCACCACCTCGGCCTCACCTGCGATCCGGTCGCCGGTCTCGTCCAGGTGCCGTGCATCGAGCGCAACGCGATCGCGGCGTCGACCGCGGTCTCGGCCGCGCGGCTCGCACTGCACGGCGACGGCACGCACGTCGTCTCGCTCGACACCGTGATCGAGACCATGCGCCAGACCGGCATCGACATGATGTCGAAGTACAAGGAGACGAGCGAGGGCGGCCTGGCGGTGAACGTCATCGAGTGCTGAAGCGGGCCGTGTCCCCCGGATGGGTCCCTTCCGGCGCGGGCCCCGACTCTGCGAAGGTAGCCGAGTGGACCCGAACTTCGACCCCGGCACGCTCGGCGGGCTGAGCGCCGCCGCCCTCATCATCGGCTCGCTCATCTACTTGGCGGTCATCGCGCTGAGCCTGTGGATCGGCTACCTGATCATCAAGGCGGCCGTGCGCAACGGACTTCGCGAGCACACGCTCTGGCTCGAGCAGCGACGCGGCCCGCTCCGCTGACCCGTCCCCGGCCGCCCCGAGGCCGTTCCGGCGTCGAGGTACCCGTGTCCCCCTAACACGCGCACTCGATGACCGGCGCGCCGGTCGCCACGTTCGTCAGCGTGTCGACCGTTCGGCGCTCCCGGCCGCCGTCGCGCTCGACCTCGAAGCCCTCGCGCGCCCAGTACTCGAATCCGCCGAGCATCTCCTTCACCGGGTGCCCGAGGCTCGCGAAGGCGAGCGCGGCGCGGGTCGCGCCGTTGCAGCCCGGTCCCCAGCAGTAGACGACGACCGGCGTCCCCGGCGCGAAGCGCTCAGGGGCGACGTCGGCGATGCGGCGCCCGTGCACGTGGACGGCGCCGGGGATCCGGCCGGCCGCCCACGCGGCCTCGCTCCGCGTGTCGACGAGGACGAAGCCGGGGTCGGATGTGGCGAGCGCCCCGGCCACGTCGGACACGTCGGTCTCGAACCCGAGTCGCGCCCGGAAGTGGCGGACGGCGTCCTCGGGCGAGGCGACGTGGGCGAAGAGCCCGTCGACGGATGCCGCGGGCGCGGCCGGCACGGAGGAGATCGCGTTCGTCATGCTCCGATGCTCGCACCGGACCACGCGTCGGTCCGGCGCGCATCCGGTCGAGCGTGCGCAAGATCCCGCCAGACTGCCGGCGGGGGGCCCGCCTCAGGCGCCGCGGAAGAACGCCCCGATCGCCGAGCCCAGCGCCGCGAGGTCCTCGACGTGCGCGAGCTCGCGGGCGGAGTGCATCGACAGCAGCGGCGGCCCGACGTCGACCGTGCGGATGCCGAGCCGGGTCGCGGTGAGCGGCCCGATCGTCGAGCCGCACGGGATCGCGTTGTTCGAGACGAACTCCTGGGTCGGCACGCCGGCCGCCCGGCACGCCGCCGCCCAGAGCGCCGCGCCCGCGGCATCCGTCGCGTACCGCTGGTTCGCGTTGAGCTTCAGCAGCGGCCCGCCGCCGAGCACCGGAAGGTTCACGGGGTCGTGCCGCTCGGGGTAGTTCGGGTGCACGGCGTGTCCGGCGTCGCTCGAGACGTGCCACGAACCGGCGAACGCGCGACGACGATCCTCGACGCCCGCGCCGAGGCCGGCGCCGATGCGCGCGAGCACGTCCTCGAGGAACGGTCCGCTCGCGCCCGACCGCGACTCAGAGCCGAGCTCCTCGTGGTCGAACGCGGCGAGCACGCTGATGTGCCCGGCATCGGCCGGCGCGTCGATGAGGGCGGTGAGCCCGGCGTGCACCGACGTGAGGTTGTCCATCCGGCCCGACGCGAGGAACACCTCACCCCGGCCGAAGCGCGCGGGAGCGGCCGCATCGACGACGTGCACGTCGTGGCCCGCCACCTCCTCCGCATCGATGCCCGCGAGCGCCGCGAGGTGCGCCACGATGTCGGCAGGGTCCCCGAGCGTCTCCACGCCCCAGACGGGCTGCACGTGCCGCTGCTTGTCGAGCGTGAGCCCGTCGGTGTTGACGCCGCGGTCGAGGTGCACCGCGAGCTGCGGGATCCGGAGCAGCGGACCGGTCGCGACGAGGTGCGTCGCACCGTCGCGCGTCGCCAGACGGCCCGCCAGGCGCAGCTCGCGGTCGAGCCACGAGTTCAGCAGCGGACCGCCGTAGACCTCGACGTTCGCCTGCGCGAGGCCCGCCGCGGCGCTCGACGGGTTCGGCTTGAGCTTGAAGGAGGGCGAGTCGGTGTGCGCGCCGAGGATGCGGAACGGCATCGTCGCCTCGGCGCCCTCGGGCTGCGTCCACGCGATGACCGCGCCGTCGCGGACGACCACGCGACGCCCCGGACCCGTCGGCCACTGGTCGAGTTCGTCCAGCCGCTCGAATCCGGTCTCCACGAGCCGCCGGGCGACCTCCTCGGCCGCGTGGTACGACGACGGCGATGCCGTCACGAACGCGGTGAAGTCCTCGATGTACGCGTCGACGTCAGGGGTGCCCATCCCTCCATCTTGGCAAAGGTCGACGGATGGTTCGGACGTCGCCGCCCATCGGCACCGCCACGGCGGCCGAACCACTCAGGCGAAGCGGATGGCGGCCTGCAGCCGGCTCCGGATCTCCATGACGTCCGCCCCGCCGAGCACCGGAGACCCGGGAACGCCGTCGCGGATCGCGCTCGCCAGCCGCGACCGCCGCACGAGCACGGCCGCGGCGCCGCGCACCGACCCGCCCACCTCGAGCGGGGCGCTCGCGTCCTCGTCGGGCACGACCACGACGAGGGCGGTCGGCCTGACGCGCGCCGCGCGCGTCACGGCCTTGGCGCGCGCCGCCAGCAGGCGGATCGGCCGCTCCCCCGCGAGCGCCTCGCCGATGAGCTCGCCCCGCTTGAACGCCACCGGGCCGCCCCAGTCCTCCGACTGGATGGCGATGAGTCCGGTCGGTCCGAGCACGAGGTGATCGAGCTTCGGCGGCAGCCCCGGGCCGGCGGCATCCGTCGCGATGTCGTGCCAGACGGTGTACGCGATGCCGAGCGACGCGAGCGCTCGCGCGGTCTCCTCCTCGGCGAGCGCATCGGCGAGCACGTGACGGATGTCGCGCGGCGCCGATCGCACGAGCGCCGGGTCGTACGGGTCCTCGAGGGTCACGCCGCGGCCCGCCCACTCGCGGATGAGGGCGAGGTAGCGCTCGCGACTCCAGCCGCCCGGGTGACCGTAGGCGCGCGCCATCGGCCGCGAGTCGCGTCGGGGCCGGGGCGCCGCGGGCGCCCACGCCTCGTGCTGCGGCTCGGCCATGCCGCCGCCGGAGCCGCGATCGAACGCCGCACGCGCCTCGGGCGTGCCCACGAGCTCCCAGGCGCGCTGGACCGCGTGGAACCGCACCGCATCGCCGCCCGTGTCGGGGTGGGCGTGCCGCAGGGCGCGTCGGTACGCGAGGCGCAGCGCCGCGGCATCCGCGTCGGCGGGCACGCCGAGCACCTCGTAGGGCGAATCGGAGAGTGGGGACTCGGGCATGGGCTCGCTTTCGGTGGCAGCCACGAGGATACCGCCGCCGACGGGGATCTCGCCGTGCGCGAGCGCCCCGGCGAGCACCGTGCGAGCACGGCGCGAGCGCAGGCGTTCGCTGCTCGCCGCCAGGGCGACGGCGGCCCCGCCGGGTCAGTCGACGACGGGCCGCAGCAGGCCGCCCGCGACGAGCTCGCGCGTCGCGGCCGCGAGCTCGTCCCAGAGTTCCGCCCGGTCGACCTCGAGCAGGTCGGCGATCGCGTCGACGAGCACGCCGAGCGGCAGTTCGCCGTCGGCCGCCCCGACGAGCGCGGCGAGCCCGGTGCCCGCGTCGACCACCCGGCCGAAGCCGCCGCCCTGCCGCAGGAGGATGACGGTCGGCTGCTCGGTCCCCGGCCAGTGGTGCCGCTCCTCGGTGACGTCCTCCGCGACGGCGACGCGCAGGCTGCGGAGCGCGGCATCGTCGAGCGCCGCGACGAGGTCGGATGCCCCCAGGCACGCCTCGAGGTGCGCCGCGAGCCCGCCGGACACGTCGCCGAGCGGTCCGTGCAGCCGCTCGGCGCGCGCGAGCGTCGCGTCACGGCCGTCGGCGGGACGGCGGAGCAGCACGTAGCCGAACCCGACCGATTCGACGCCGCGCGCCGAGAAGTCCTCGAGCCACGCGCCGTGCAGTTCCTCGAACACGGGGGTGCCCGGGCGCGTCCCGCCGTCGCGGATCCAGGTCTCCGCGTACTCGCTCGGATCCTGGCGCTCGCGTTCCACGATCCAGTACTCGAGTCCCGACCCGGCGGCCCAGCCGACGACGCGCTCGAGCCCGTCCTGCAGATCGTCGCCGTCTCGTCGGTACTCCCAGTTGCCGAGGAGCTGCGCGATGCCGCCGTCGACGAGGTGGTCCGCGGCGCCGCGCACGACGGCTTCGACGATCGCATCACCGACGAGTCCGCCGTCGCGGTAGTCGTATGCCGGAACGTCCTGCCGCCGCGGCGTGATCACGAACGGCGGGTTCGACACGATCCGTTCCACGCGCTCGCCGGCCAGCGGCGCGTAGAGGCTCCCGAGCCGGAACTCGACGCCGTCAGTGCCGTTGAGTCGCGCGTTCAGCCGTGCGAACCGCAGCGCCCGCTCCGAGATGTCGCTCGCGATCACCCGCTCGCTGAACCGCGCCGCGTGCATGGCCTGGATGCCGCACCCCGTGCCGAGGTCGAACGTGGTCGCGACGGGTCGCTGCAGGAGCAGGCCGCTCAACGTCATCGATGCACCGCCGACCCCGAGCACGTACTCCTCGGGCAGCGCCCCGCCTGTTGCGAGCTCGCCGGGATCCGACGCGATCCACCACTCCCCCGCCCCGCCCGCGTCGACGAACGCGTACGGCCGGAGGTCCATGGCCGGCACGGCCCGGTCTTCGTCCGCGCGCACCATCCCGAGCATCTGCGCACGCTCGAACCCGAGGGTCGGCAGCGCGTCGGCCAGCTCGGCGGATGCCACGGGGGCGCCCAGCACGAAGCACCGAACGAGCGTCGCGAGGCCTGGCTCGCCGGGCTCGACCCGCTCGAGCGCCCGCAACGCGGGCACGCGGTGGCCGCGGCGCAGCGCCGCACCCGGATGCGTCGATGACGCTGCGCCGCCGCGTTCCCAGAGCGCCTCGATGGCGGCCACGGTGTACCCCGCCGCCCGGAGGTCGGCAGCGAGGGCGTCGACGGCGTCGTCCGTGGACGGATCGGACGGTTCGGCGGACCGGCCAGCGGGTGTGCTCACCGGTCCATTCAACCAGCCGTCCCCGCGGCGTCCCCCGTTCGACATCTGCCCGTCACCGGGCGTCCATCCCGGGCGATGGCGTGTAACCCGCGCGACACACGCGGCAAGTAGCGTCGGTTACGATCGAACGAGCGAGGGGAGGTCGCACATGGCAGAGCCGATCACGCTCGAGCGCCTGCGACAGGATGCACGAGACGAGCTCTCCGCGCTCATCGAACTGCGCTGCCGTCTCGGCGAGGACCCGTGGGCGTTCCTGCCCGAGCTCCCGTCGGTCGACGAGCAGGTCGTCGCCACCCTCCGCGAGGAGCGCCTGCACTCCGACCGCTGGAGCCCCGCGCGTGCGCGGGCGTACCACCCGACCGCGCGCCGCGGCGCAGCGGAGCGCTTCGAGTTCGAGATCCTGCGCGAGATCGCGCTCGACCACCCCGAGCTCAGCTCGGCCGTGTGGAGCATGCTCGAGCGGGTGCCGACCGCCTGGTGACAGCGGCGCCGCGAGCGCCGTGCATCCGGCCCGCGGTACCTCGGACCCGGCTCAGGCCGCGGCCGGCGCGGTCGCGGCATCCGCTCGTCGCTGCACCCGCATCCAGGTGATGAAGCCGATGAGGGTGAAGACGCCGTAGAACAGGTACAGCATCGCCGACGCGTAGTAGCCCGCGCTCACGAGCAGCGGCACCCCGACGACGTCGACCGCGACCCAGATCAGCCAGAACTCGGTCCAGCCGCGGGCCATGCCCCACGTCGCGAGCAGCGAACCGATGAAGATCCACGCGTCGGCCCACACCGGCTCGAACGAGCCGAGCGCCCGGAAGATCGGCGTGAGCACGAGCGTGCCGCCGATGAGGAGCGCGACGAGCAGCACGCGTTCGCGCCCGGTCGCCCAGCGCGGCGTGACGGCCGGCGCCGACGCGTCGCCGTGGCGGTTCCGGGACCACTGGATCCAGCCGTAGATCGACACGATGATGAACATCACCTGCCGCGCCGCCTGACCGAGCAGGTTCACCGGGTTCGGCGTGCCGAACACCGCACCGAGGAAGACGGTGAAGAGCAGCGCGTTGCCGACGATGCCGACGGGCCACGCCCACACCTTGCGACGCAGGCCGCCGACCGCCGACGCGAGGCCGAAGGCGTTGCCGACGATCTCGCGCCACAGGATCACCTGGTCGCCGATCACCAACTGCGCGTCGAACAACCACTCGATCGGATTCACGGGGCGACCTCCGCGTCGCGTCGTGCGCGCGAACGGGCCCGTCGTACCGCGGCGGCGACGGCCCGCCAGCCCAGCAGGAACAGCGCGAGCGTCAGGGACGCCACGATCACGAACGCCGGGGCCGTCCCGGCGCCGACCGCGAATCTGAGCAGCATGCCCACGACGACCGCCGCGAGCCATGCGGAGACGCCGGTGGGTCGGACGGCGAGCGGATGCCGCCATCCGCGCACCACGATCCAACCGATCGCGAGCCCGACGAGGAACGGCCACGCGGTCTCCGAGATCCCGATGGCGTCGACGGCCTCGTCATGGCTGGCTCGGCCGATCGCCGCGAACACGACGACGAGCGCGACGTCGGCCGCGACGGCCACGGCCGTCGTCACCACAGGGGACGTCGGGGTTCGTGCGGGCGCGGGCATGCGACCATCGTAGGTCGCTGCGGCCCGCTCAGCCGACGACGAGCTCGCGCAGGGCGTCGGCCGTCGTGACGGGCAGCGCGCAGACGAACGAGCGGCAGCGGTACGCCGTGGCGTGCGCGTCGACGGCCGATCGGCCCTCGAACAGCTCGAACCCCGCTCTCGCGAAGGCATCCGCCTGCGCTTCGGTCACGGTGACGGTGACGGATGCCGCCTGCCGCCGTGCCTCGCCGATGAGTTCGGGCTCGGGTGCGCGGCCGATGGCGTCGTCCGGAACCACGACGACGAGTTGCACGAGCGGCGTGATGAGCCGTGCCATCACGCCGAGGGCGCCCCCGAACGCGATCGGACGCGTCGGCGCGATGCCCGCCACCCACCGCATGCCCGCCTCCGCGAGCTCGCGATACCGTTCGCCCGCGCCCAGCGCCGCGAGCCGGAGCGACGCATCGGCGCACGATGTGAGCCCGGACGGCGCGGCGCCCTCGGCCGGGTCGTCGGCGAAGCCGAGTCCGCGCGCCGCGAGCACCGGGTCGCCCCCGCCCGGCGCGGCGAACGGGGCCGCACTCGCGCTCCCGGGCTCCTCGCCCGACGCCGACACGACGGACGACGTCGGCGCATCGTCGCCTCCGACCGGTCCGTCCGCCACGTCGCGCGCCGTCGAGCGCTCCGCCGCCACGGCCGCGGCATCGACGAGATCCCGCGCCGCGACCGCGTACCTCGCCTCGCCGATCGCCGCGGCGAGCCGAACCAGGCCGCCCGCGAACATGCCCGTGTCCTCGAGCGTCGCGGGCGCGTCCGACGCGCGGCCCTCGAGCGAGGCGCGCACCAGCGTCCCGTCGTCCCGGACATGCTCGGCGAGGAGACGATCCGCGGCGCGTCGCGCGGCCGTGATCGCGTGGTCGGCGCCGAACACCTGCCCGGCGCGCGCGAGCGCGCCGATCGCGAGTCCGTTCCATCCCGTCAGGAGCTTCGTATCGAGCGCCGGCGGCTCGAGTCCCGCCCTGCCCGCGGCATCCCGCCGGTAGTAGCCACCCTCGTCGCGCCGGCCGTCGATCATGCTCTCGGAGTCCTGCGCCGCGGCGAATCCGCCGCCCGGAAGCTGCATCCGCTCGACGAGGAACGACACGATCCCCGCCGCGAGGTCGTCGAGGAACGCGGCCCGATCGCTGCCGGTCGCGAGATCGGCGGCGGCTTCGAGCAGGAGCGCATTGTCCGTGAGCATGCGCTCGTAGTGCGGGTCGCTCCAGTCCGCCCGGGTGGCGTAGCGGAAGAAGCCGCCCTCGACCGGATCGCGGAGCGGGGACGCGCCCATCTTCCGCATGGTCCGCGTCGCGAGCCCACGACCGTCGGAGCCGGACACCGCGAGGAAGCCGAGCACCGGCGCCACCGGGAACTTCGGCGCGACGCCGAATCCGCCGTGCACGACGTCCTCATCGGCCTCGAGCTGCCGCACCGCGTCGTCGAGCGCGGCCCGCGCCGGAAGTTGCGCGTCCGTGCGGGAACGGGCTGCCGCGGCGATCGCCTCGCCCACGGCCTCGGCCGTGCGATCGAGGTCGTCACGGCGCTCGCGCCACGCCTCATCGACGGCTTCGAGCACGTCGCGGAATGCGGGCATGCCGGGATGCGCCCGAGGCGGGAAGTACGTCCCCGCGTAGAAGGCCCGTCCGTCGGGCCGGGCGAACACCGTGAGCGGCCAGCCGAGCTCCCTCGTGAATGCGGATGCCGCCGCGAGGTAGCTCGCATCGACCTCCGGGAGTTCCTCCCGATCGACCTTGATCGCGACGAACCGGTCGTTCAGCACGTCCGCGATCGCCGGGTCGCTGAAGCTCTCGCGGGCCATGACGTGACACCAGTGGCACGTGGCGTAGCCGATCGAGACCAGGATCGGAACGTCGCGCCGGCGCGCCTGCGCGAACGCCTCTTCGCCCCACGGGAACCAGTCGACGGGATTGTCCGCGTGCGCGCGGAGGTACGGGCTGAGCGCCTCGGCAAGTCGATTCGCCATCGACCCAGCGTAGGCCCGCTTGCACCGGAGTTCCGGGGCTTGCGCCCCACCGCCGTAGTGTCGGCGAGAGCGTCCTGCCCTCGCCGCGCGGTCGACCGTGCGGGTGGGGTGGTTAAATGCGGAAGAGCCGCCCAACTCTGGGCGGCTCTTCCGTGAGGAATGTCCGGCGGTGTCCTACTCTCCCACAGGGTCGCCCCTGCAGTACCATCGGCGCTGCGAGTCTTAGCTTCCGGGTTCGGAATGTGTCCGGGCGTTTCCCTCGCGCTATGGCCGCCGAAACTCTGGAACCAACTGGTCCCGCCCCGGGATGCGGGGTGGGTGTTGGTGGTCTCGGTGTCCCCCACCGTGGTGTCGGCCGGGGCCGGGGTGGTGGGGGTGTGCTGTGTTGTGTTGTGGTGTGTTCTCCGTCTGTTGGGAACCACAGAGTGGACGCGAGTCATCAGGCCACGTACACCCGCCTTGAAACGGTGTACGTGTGGTGATTGTCAAGTTGTCGGCGTATTAGTACCAGTCAGCTGCACACCTTGCGGTGCTTCCACATCTGGCCTATCAACCCAGTCGTCTGGCTGGGAGCCTCTCCCCCCGAAGGGGATGGAAATCTCATCTTGAGGCCGGCTTCCCGCTTAGATGCTTTCAGCGGTTATCCATCCCGAACGTAGCTAACCAGCGGTGCTCCTGGCGGAACAACTGGCACACCAGAGGTTCGTCCAACCCGGTCCTCTCGTACTAGGGTCAGATCCTCTCAAATTTCCTGCGCGCGCAGAGGATAGGGACCGAACTGTCTCACGACGTTCTAAACCCAGCTCGCGTACCGCTTTAATGGGCGAACAGCCCAACCCTTGGGACCTACTCCAGCCCCAGGATGCGACGAGCCGACATCGAGGTGCCAAACCATGCCGTCGATATGGACTCTTGGGCAAGATCAGCCTGTTATCCCCGAGGTACCTTTTATCCGTTGAGCGACAGCGCTTCCACAAGCCACTGCCGGATCACTAGTCCCGACTTTCGTCCCTGCTCGACCTGTCAGTCTCGCAGTCAAGCTCCCTTGTGCACTTACACTCGCCACCTGATTGCCAACCAGGTTGAGGGAACCTTTGGGCGCCTCCGTTACTCTTTGGGAGGCAACCGCCCCAGTTAAACTACCCACCAGGCACTGTCCCTGAACCGGATCACGGTTCGAAGTTAGATATCCAGAGTGACCAGAGTGGTATTTCAACAATGACTCCACGAACACTGGCGTGCCCGCTTCACCGTCTCCCACCTATCCTACACAAGCCACACCGAACACCAATACCAAGCTGTAGTAAAGGTCACGGGGTCTTTCCGTCCTTCTGCGCGTAACGAGCATCTTTACTCGTACTGCAATTTCGCCGAGTTCGCGGTTGAGACAGCTGGGAAGTCGTTACGCCATTCGTGCAGGTCGGAACTTACCCGACAAGGAATTTCGCTACCTTAGGATGGTTATAGTTACCACCGCCGTTTACTGGGGCTTAAATTCTCAGCTTCGCTCCGAAGAGCTGACCGGTCCTCTTAACCTTCCAGCACCGGGCAGGCGTCAGTCCGTATACATCGTCTTGCGACTTGGCACGGACCTGTGTTTTTAGTAAACAGTCGCTTCCCACTGGTCTCTGCGGCCGTCAACGCTCCAGGAGCAAGTCCCTTCACGAATCGGGCCCCCCTTCTCCCGAAGTTACGGGGGCATTTTGCCGAGTTCCTTAACCACGATTCTCTCGATCTCCTCGGTATTCTCTACCTGACCACCTGAGTCGGTTTGGGGTACGGGCGGCTGGAACCTCGCGTCGATGCTTTTCTCGGCAGCATAGGATCACCCACTTTTCATCCGCATCACGTCTCAGCCTGTACGAGTCGCGGATTTGCCTACGACTCGGCCTACACGCTTGCCCCGGGACAACCATCGCCCGGGCTGGGCTACCTTCCTGCGTCACACCTGTTATCACGCTCACTCCACCAGATGGGGTCGCACGCCGCCACCAGGATCCGTCCCGAAGGACATCACCAGGTCTTGGGATGCTTAGCACTCCTGATCTCGTGTGGGCGGTTCTTCGCCGGTACGGGAATATCAACCCGTTGTCCATCGACTACGCCTGTCGGCCTCGCCTTAGGTCCCGACTTACCCAGGGCAGATTAGCTTGACCCTGGAACCCTTGGTCTTCCGGAGGACGGGTTTCTCACCCGTCTTTCGCTACTCATGCCTGCATTCTCACTCGTGTGCCGTCCACGGCTGGTTTCCACCGCCGCTTCACCCGGCACACGACGCTCTCCTACCCATCACCACGACTGGACCACGAAGGCCTATCGATATGCGGCAATGCCACGACTTCGGTGGCGTGCTTGAGCCCCGTTACATTGTCGGCGCGGAATCACTTGACCAGTGAGCTATTACGCACTCTTTCAAGGGTGGCTGCTTCTAAGCCAACCTCCTGGTTGTCTGTGCAACTCCACATCCTTTCCCACTTAGCACGCGCTTAGGGACCTTAGTCGGTGGTCTGGGTTGTTTCCCTCTCGACGATGAAGCTTATCCCCCACCGTCTCACTGCTGCGCTCTCACTTACCGGCATTCGGAGTTTGGCTGACGTCAGTAACCTGTTGAGGCCCATCGGCCATCCAGTAGCTCTACCTCCGGCAAGAAACACGCAACGCTGCACCTAAATGCATTTCGGAGAGAACCAGCTATCACGAAGTTTGATTGGCCTTTCACCCCTATCCACAGCTCATCCCCTCAGTTTTCAACCTAAGTGGGTTCGGTCCTCCACGACGTCTTACCGTCGCTTCAACCTGGCCATGGATAGATCACTTCGCTTCGGGTCTAGAACCTGCGACTAAAACGCCCTATTCAGACTCGCTTTCGCTACGGCTACCCCACACGGGTTAACCTCGCCACAGATCACTAACTCGCAGGCTCATTCTTCAAAAGGCACGCCGTCACCCCAACAAGGAGGCTCCGACGGTTTGTAAGCAAACGGTTTCAGGTACTATTTCACTCCCCTCCCGGGGTACTTTTCACCTTTCCCTCACGGTACTTGTCCGCTATCGGTCATCTGGGAGTATTTAGGCTTATCAGGTGGTCCTGACAGATTCACACGGGATTTCTCGGGCCCCGTGCTACTTGGGATCCCCCTCCGGGCCGCCAGGCATTTCGACTACGGGACTCACACCCACTCCGGTCCGGCATTCAAACCGATTCGTCTATACCTGACGCGTCACCGCGGCCGACCGGCAGATCGACCAGAGAGGTCCCACAACCCCGACCATGCAACCCCTGCCGGGTATCACACATGACCGGTTTAGCCTCATCCGCTTTCGCTCGCCACTACTCACGGAATCACGGTTGTTTTCTCTTCCTGTGGGTACTGAGATGTTTCACTTCCCCACGTTCCCTCTACCCGCCCTATACATTCAGGCGGGAGTCACCAGGTCACCCGAAGGGCCTGGCGGGGTTTCCCCATTCGGAAATCCTCGGCTCACAGCTCGTTTATCAGCTCCCCGAGGCTTATCGCAGATTACGACGTCCTTCTTCGGCTCCAGATGCCAAGGCATCCACCGTTTGCTCTTAGAAACTTGAAATCACATGAGTTCGATCGAATTCGTGCACCCGAACCCGAAGGCCCGGATGCGAAATTGACCAGTGAATACGCCAACCGGGCACCCCGAAAGGCACCCAACCGGCGACTCACCTTGTGACCCAACGTCCGAAGACATTGAATCTAAGATGCTCGCGTCCACTATGTAGTTCTCAACAGACGGCCAGAACCCCCACCCCCACCAGCAACCGCCGGCTTCGATGAAGGCCTGAAGGGAAACCATCCCCACCCCGCACCCCGAAGGGCACCAGGCCGTGTCCGGTCCCTCAGGACCCAACAGCGTGCACGCACCAACCCCGCCGACCCCCACCGTTCCAACCACCCCGAAGGACGGCGTACTAGGTCAAGACCCTTGCAGCTGATGCCTATGTCAATGTTCCACCCATGAGCTACCGGCGAGCACGAACGGCTCGATCCGGCGCCTGGAAGGCCCGAAAGCCTCCAGATGCTCCTTAGAAAGGAGGTGATCCAGCCGCACCTTCCGGTACGGCTACCTTGTTACGACTTAGTCCTAATCACCGATCCCACCTTCGACGGCTCCCTCCACAAGGGTTAGGCCACCGGCTTCGGGTGTTACCGACTTTCATGACTTGACGGGCGGTGTGTACAAGGCCCGGGAACGTATTCACCGCAGCGTTGCTGATCTGCGATTACTAGCGACTCCGACTTCATGAGGTCGAGTTGCAGACCTCAATCCGAACTGAGACCGGCTTTTTGGGATTCGCTCCGCCTTACGACATCGCAGCCCTTTGTACCGGCCATTGTAGCATGCGTGAAGCCCAAGACATAAGGGGCATGATGATTTGACGTCATCCCCACCTTCCTCCGAGTTGACCCCGGCAGTCTCACATGAGTCCCCACCATAACGTGCTGGCAACATGCGACGAGGGTTGCGCTCGTTGCGGGACTTAACCCAACATCTCACGACACGAGCTGACGACAACCATGCACCACCTGTAACCGAGTGTCCAAAGAGTTCCACATTTCTGCGGCGTTCTCGGTCATGTCAAGCCTTGGTAAGGTTCTTCGCGTTGCATCGAATTAATCCGCATGCTCCGCCGCTTGTGCGGGCCCCCGTCAATTCCTTTGAGTTTTAGCCTTGCGGCCGTACTCCCCAGGCGGGGCGCTTAATGCGTTAGCTACGACACGGAAACCGTGGAAAGGTCCCCACATCTAGCGCCCAACGTTTACGGCGTGGACTACCAGGGTATCTAATCCTGTTCGCTCCCCACGCTTTCGCTCCTCAGCGTCAGTAAGTGCCCAGAGACCTGCCTTCGCCATCGGTGTTCCTCCTGATATCTGCGCATTCCACCGCTACACCAGGAATTCCAGTCTCCCCTACACCACTCAAGTCTGCCCGTACCCACTGCAGGCCCGAGGTTGAGCCTCGGGATTTCACAGCAGACGCGACAAACCGCCTACGAGCTCTTTACGCCCAATAATTCCGGACAACGCTCGGACCCTACGTATTACCGCGGCTGCTGGCACGTAGTTAGCCGGTCCTTTTTCTGCAAGTACCGTCAAGAAACCCGAAGGCCCCCCTTCTTCCTTACTAAAAGCGGTTTACAACCCGAAGGCCGTCATCCCGCACGCGGCGTTGCTGCATCAGGCTTGCGCCCATTGTGCAATATTCCCCACTGCTGCCTCCCGTAGGAGTCTGGGCCGTGTCTCAGTCCCAGTGTGGCCGGTCACCCTCTCAGGCCGGCTACCCGTCGACGCCTTGGTGAGCCATTACCTCACCAACAAGCTGATAGGCCGCGAGTCCATCCCAAACCGAAAAAACTTTCCACCCCAAGCGATGCCGCTCAAGGTCCTATCCGGTATTAGCTCCGATTTCTCGGGGTTATCCCAGAGTCCAGGGCAGGTTACTCACGTGTTACTCACCCGTTCGCCACTAATCCACCCAGCAAGCTAGGCTTCATCGTTCGACTTGCATGTGTTAAGCACGCCGCCAGCGTTCGTCCTGAGCCAGGATCAAACTCTCCAAAAAAAATGGTTCAACCAACCCCGAAAGGCCAGTCAAGTTCAATCACTGACAGAGAAACAACTGACAAAAAAACATCAAATTGTCCATCAATCAAAGGAAACCCGTCCCCCACCAAAAGGCAGAAAACACGGGGTTCAAAAAATTGGCATTGAACATAGTGCACGCTGTTGAGTTCTCAAGGAACGGACGCACCCGGCAGACCGTCTCAAAACCGAGCCGAGCCACACCAGGGCAACTTCCCCACTGTACCACGCCATCCTGCGGATCCCGTCCACCCGGACGTGCCGATTGGAGGACCCGAACCGACGACCCGAGGGCGTTCGATCGAGGAGGTGTGGAATCGTCATCTTAGGCTTGAAGCAACCGAGTCGCAAGAGCGCCTACGAGGCTGTTTGGCTAAGTGCTGACCGCTTCGTCCGGGGCTTCCGCTCCCGGCCGCCGCGGCGACGTGTTCAAAGATACGCAGCACTCCGCCGCGATCACAAATCGGTCTCGGATCCCGCGCGTGTCGCGCCATCCGCTCGCCCGGGCCGGGGGCCCGGCCGGCCGGCCGAACCCCCGATCACGCGCCGATCGCGTGCGTCGATCACCCGAAGTGCTGCGGGTCGGGGCCGAGTCGGCCGGCCCGCTCGATCGCGGTGATGCGATCCATCTCACCCTCGGAGAGCGCGAAGTCGAGCACGTCGGAGTTCTCGGCCATGCGCTCGCGCCGGTTCGACTTGGGGAACACGATGAACCCGCGCTGCAGGTGCCAGCGGATGACGACCTGCGCCGGCGTCTTGCCGTGCGCCTCGGCCGCCTCGGTCACCTCGGGGAGCTCGAGCAGCGGGTACTTGCCCTGCCCGAGCGGGCCCCACGACTCGACGGCGATGCCGTGCTCGACCGCGAACTCGACCGCCTCCGGCTGCTGGTGCGCGGGGTGGAGCTCGATCTGGTCGACGGCCGGCACCACTTCGGTCTCGTCGAGGAGTCGCTGGAGGTGCGGGACCATGAAGTTGGAGACGCCGATCGACCGGGCACGGCCCGACTCCCGGATCTGCTCGAGCGCACGCCACGATTCGACGTAGCGGTCCTGCGCGGGAACCGGCCAGTGGATCAGGTAGAGATCGACGTACTCGAGCCCGAGCCGCTCGAGGCTGCCCTCGAAGGCGTCGAGGGCCGACTGCGTGCCCTGGTCGTCGTTCCAGAGCTTCGTCGTGACGTACAGCTCCTCCCGGGGCAGGCCCGACGCCGCGACGGCCCGGCCCACGCCCTCCTCGTTTCCGTAGATGCGCGCGGTGTCCAGGTGCCGGTAGCCGACCTCGAGGGCATCCGTGACGATGCGCTCGGTGTCCGCCGGCTCGACCTTGAACACCCCGAAGCCGAGCTGCGGGATCGAGTGCCCGTCGTTGAGTTGGACGCGAGGGACCTGGTTGGTCGAGATCTGGGTCATGTCGTCATGCAACACGGTTCGGCTCCGAGTTCCATCCCCTGTTCGCCGGGCGCGAACGGGCGGAGCCTCGAACGCGCGCACCACGCGAGCCCGGAACGTGCGCCCACCGGGCAACGCGCCCGCCCGCCGCTAGGATGGAGGGCTATGCCTGCGCCCGTCCCCGCCACAATCACGTACCCGGCCGACCTGCCGGTCAGCGGTCGACGCGACGACATCGCACGCGCCATCCGCGATCACCAGGTCGTCATCGTCGCGGGCGCGACGGGCTCGGGGAAGACGACGCAGCTGCCGAAGATCTGTCTCGAGCTGGGGCGCGAGTCGATCGCGCACACCCAGCCGCGCCGCATCGCGGCGCGCACGATCGCCGAGCGGGTCTCGGAGGAGCTCGGCGTCGAACTCGGCGACCTCGTCGGCTACCAGGTGCGCTTCACCGATCGCGCGAGCGCGGCCACGCGCATCAAGGTCATGACCGACGGCATCCTGCTCAACGAGATCCACCGCGATCGCGACCTCCGCCGCTACGACACGATCATCATCGACGAGGCGCACGAGCGCAGCCTGAACATCGACTTCCTGCTCGGGTACCTGAAGCGCCTCCTCCCGCGCCGTCCGGACCTGCGCGTGATCATCACGAGCGCGACCATCGACCCCGAGAGCTTCGCCGCGCACTTCGCGGACGGCGCGGGCGTCCCCGCCCCGATCATCGAGGTGTCCGGCCGCACCTACCCGGTCGAGGTCCGCTACCGGCCGCTCGTCGCCGAGTCGGCCGGCTCGGGCGGAACCGACGAGGCCGACGACGAGGGCGCGGCCGCCGAGGATCGCGACATCCAGCGCGGCATCCTGGACGCCCTCGACGAGCTGGGGCGCGAGGCGCCGGGCGACGTGCTCGTGTTCCTCTCCGGCGAGAGCGAGATCCGCGACGCCGAGGTCGCCGTGCGCGTGCACGCGGCGCGGCGCGGCGCGGCGGACCTGACCGAGGTGCTCCCCCTCTACGGTCGCCTGTCCTCGGCCGACCAGCACCGCGTATTCGAGCCGTCGAAGGTCGCGGGGCTCCGGCGCCGGGTGGTCCTCGCGACGAACGTCGCCGAGACGAGCCTGACGGTGCCCGGCATCCGGTACGTCGTCGACGCCGGCACGGCGCGCATCAGCCGCTACTCGGTGCGCTCGAAGGTGCAGCGCCTGCCGATCGAGCCGATCTCGCAGGCCTCGGCCTCCCAGCGCTCGGGCCGGTCGGGCCGGACGAGCGACGGCATCGCCATCCGCCTCTACTCGGAGGACGACTTCGACCGGCGCCCGGAGTTCACGGACCCCGAGATCCTGCGGACGAACCTCGCGGCGGTCATCCTGCAGATGGCCTCGCTCGGACTGGGCGCGGTCGAGGACTTCCCGTTCCTCACGCCGCCCGATGCGCGCGGCATCCGCGACGGCGTCGACCTGCTGCGCGAGCTGGGGGCGATCGACGAGGTGGATGCCGCGGGCGGCCCGCAGCTCACCCGGATCGGGCGTCAGCTGGCCCGGCTGCCGATCGAGCCGAGGTTCGCGCGCATGGTGCTCGAGTCGAAGGCGCAGGGCGTGAGCCGCGAGGTGCTGGCGATCGTCGCGGGCCTCACGATCCAGGACCCGCGGGAGCGCCCGCTCGAGCGCCGCGAGCAGGCCGACGCCATGCACACGCGGTTCGTCGACCCGACGAGCGACTTCCTGACCCTCCTGAACCTCTGGAACCACCTCGAGGAGCAGCAGCGCGAGCTCTCCGGCAGTGCGTTCCGTCGCATGTGCCGCACCGAGTTCCTCAACTACCTCCGGGTGCGCGAGTGGCAGGACCTGTACCGCCAGCTCGTCCGGCTCGCGA
This sequence comes from Agromyces molybdatiresistens, assembly GCF_052748445.2. Lineage (NCBI taxonomy): Bacteria > Bacillati > Actinomycetota > Actinomycetes > Micrococcales > Microbacteriaceae > Agromyces > Agromyces molybdatiresistens. The sequence goes on from NZ_CM188258.1 coordinate 2,753,006, forward strand.
AGCCGCTCGGCCTGCACGTGGCGACGACGGCGGGTGCTCCGAACCCGGACGGCATCCACCGCTCGCTGCTCGCGGGCCTGCTGTCGCAGATCGGCATCCGCGACGACAGCCGCACCTCGAGCGGCCGCGGCGGCGCCGGCGCCCAGCGGGAGTCGGAGCGACGCGGACGCCGCCAACAGGCGGAGTTCGCGGGAGCGCGCAACGCGCGATTCGTCGTGTTCCCGGGCTCGGCACTCGCGAAGAAGCCCCCGGCCGCGATCATGGCCGCCGAGCTCGTCGAGACGAGCCGCCTGTTCGCGCGCACGGCCGCCGCGATCGACCCGGCATGGGCCGAGCAGCTCGCCGGGCCGCTCGCGAAGCGCTCGTACTCGTCGCCGCGCTGGGAGCGTCGTCAGGGGTCGGCGGTCGCCGACGAGAAGGTGCTGCTCTTCGGCGTGCCGATCATCCCGAAGCGGCGCATACAGCTCGCCCGGGTCGACGCAGCGCTCGCGCGCGAGCTCTTCATCCGCCACGCCCTCGTCGAGGAGGACTGGGACTGGAACCGGCTCGACGGGAAGGTCTACGGGTTCATCCGCCGGAACCGGGAACTGCGGCGCGAACTCGGCGAGCTCGAGGAGCGGACGCGCCGGCGCGACGTGCTCGCGGGCGATGAGGCGGTCGTCTCGTTCTACGAGGCGCGAGTGCCGGCGGATGCCACGGACGCCCGCGCGTTCGAGCGCTGGTGGCGCGCCGAGCACCGGGCGCGTCCCGACCTGCTGACGATGACGAAGGCCGACCTCCTCGGCGTCGACGAGGTGACGGCCGACGGCGGGCTCCCCGACCGGTGGCGCCAGGGCGACCAGAACCTGACGCTGCGCTACCGGTTCGAGCCCGGCGCCGACGACGACGGCGTGACCGTGCAGGTGCCGCTCGTGCTCCTCCCCCGCCTCGAGCCGACCGGGTTCGACTGGCAGGTGCCGGGGTTCCGCGACGAGCTCATCACCGCGATGCTGCGGACGCTGCCGAAGGTGCTCCGGCGCCAGGTCGTCCCGGCCGCCGAGTGGGCGGCGAAGATCGCCGCCGAGCTGCCGGCGGGGCCGGAGTCGGGCGAGGCGCGAGCGCCATTCGCCGAGACCGTGGCCGGCGTGATCAAGCGCTTCACGTACGCCCCGGTGACCGCCGATGACTTCGACCTCGAGCGAGTGCCGCCGCACCTGCGCGTCACGTTCCGCGCGGTCGACGAGCGCGGACGACCGGTGGGCGAGGACAAGGACCTCGGCGCGCTGCAGGCGCGCCTCGCCGAGCGCGCGGGTCGGGCGGTCGCCTCGACGTTCGCCGGCGCACCCGCCGGGCGGCGCGGTCGAGGCGAGGCGGATGCCGCGGGGCCGGCGTCCGCCGTCGGCGCGACGGACCGCGACGGCCACGATCCCTCGCGCGGCAACGGGACGAACGGCGAGGCCGGCACCGGGCGCCCCGCCGGGCCGGGCGGCGCGGGCGATCGCGCGGCGCGCGACGGGCGGGCCGCAGCCGCGGCCTTCGCCGAGCGCTCCGGTCTCACGACCTGGGACTGGGACGAGCTCCCGTCCCACGTCGACACCCGGCAGGCGGGCAACGTCGTCCGCGCGTACCCCGCCCTCGTCGACGAGGGCGCGTCGGTGGCCCTGCGCCTCGTCCCGACCGATGACGAGCGCGATCGCGCGTCGCGCCGGGGCATCCGTCGCCTGCTCGTCCTCGCGACGCCCACGCCCGTGGCCTACGTGCAGGAGCACCTGTCGAACCAGGAGAAGCTCGCGCTCGCGTCGAGCGCCTACGCCGGCCCGCGCGCGCTCCTGGACGACTGCCTGGCTGCCGTGGTCGACTCGGAGCTCGCCGCGCGCCATCCGGACGGACTCGTGCGCACGCGGGCCGAGTTCGAGGCCGTCCGCGACGCGGTCTCGGCGCACGTCGTGGACCGGATGTTCGAGACCGTCGGGCTGGTGTCGAAGATCCTGGTGGCGGCGCGCGAGGCCGACCGCGCGATCGCGAAGGCGTCGAGCCTGCAGCTCATGGCGGCGCTCGCCGACGCCCGCTCGCAGCTCGAGTCCCTCGTCCCGCCGGGCTTCGTGTCGGCGACCGGACTCGACCGGTTGCGGCACCTGCCCCGCTACCTCGAGGCGATCACCTTCCGCGTTCGCCGGATGCAGGAGAACCCGGGTCGCGACCGCCAGCTCGTGACCGAGTTCGACCAGGCGCGCAGCGCCTACGGGAAGGCCGGCGGCACGTTCCCGATCGATCGCGAGGCCGACGAGCGCCTGGTGCGCGTGCGCTGGATGCTCGAGGAGCTCCGCGTCGGGCTCTTCGCCCAAGAGCTGCGCACCGCCGAGACCGTGTCGGTGAAGCGGGTCCTCAGGGCGTTGGCCGAGTGATCGCCGCCAGCCGCGCGGCGTAGCCCGGCTCGAGCTCGGCGAAGCGGGCGTCCCACCGGGCACGATCCTTCGGCGCGAGCGGGTCCGCGAGGTGCCAGCCGAGGCTCTCGAGATACGTGTGCCAGCCGGGCCCGTAGTCGGCGCGGATGACGTGCTCGTGCCGCAGATGCAGCCGCGTGCGTTCGCCGTCGACGGGCTCGAGGCGCACGGTGAGCACCGTGGGCGCCTCGCCGACCACGGTCCACGTCGTCGTGAACCCGTTCGGCCGGTCGCACGCGACGACCTCGCCGTCGCAGTAGACGTCGCCGTCGCGCGTGAGCGCCTGCCAGCGCCCGCCGGGGCGGAAGTCGCCGCGGTAGGCCGCCATCCATCGGGCGAGCCGTCCGGGGGTGGTGATCGCCTCCCACAGGTCGTCGGGGTCGGTGTCGTAGACGTCGTCGAAGCGCAGCTCGAAGCCGGGCTCGTCGGGCAGGATGTCACCGGTCACGGCCATCATGCGCGTTTCCGTCGGGCGCGCCGTCCGCGCGCGATCTCGGTGTGCAGGGCGTGGAGGCGCTGCGCCCACACCCGGCGGTAGCGCTCGAGGGCGGCGGATGCCTCGTCGAGCCCGGTCGGCTCGAGCGCGTAGATGCGGCGCGCGCCCTCGGCGCGGACGCTCGCGAACCCGTGTTCGCGCAGGATGCGCAGGTGCCGCGACACGGCCGGCTGCGTGATGCCGAACTCGGCCGCGACGACGTCGACGACGGCGCCCGCCGGTCGCTCGCCGTCGGCCAGGAGGTCGAGGATGCGGCGGCGCACCGGGTCGCCGAGGACGTCGAACGCGTGCACGGCGACATCCTATCAGTTCATCGTTATATATGGAAGGACTGATACCTTCGGCGTGGCCGAGCCCGCGGCATCCGCGTCGATAGGATCGAGCCACCGTGGCCGGCTACACAGATCTCCTCAGGACCAAGGGCGTCGCTCGCATCATCGCCGCCCAGCTGACGGCACGGTTCCCGTCGGGCATGCTCTCGCTCGCCTTCCTGCTGCACGTCGAGCAGCAGACCGGCTCGTACGGCGCCGCCGGGCTCGTGCTGGCCGCCACCTCGATCGGCCAGGCCATCGCCGGGCCCATGACGAGCCGCCTCATGGGCCGGTTCGGCATGCGACCGGTGCTCATCCTCACGCTCATCGTGTGCGTGGCGTCCGTCGTCGCGATCGGCGTGCTGCCGCTCACCGTGCCCCTCTACATGGCCATCGGATTCGTCTGCGGCCTCGCGACCCCACCGGTGCAGCCGGCCGTGCGCACCATCTACCCCAAGATGGTCAACTCGCGGCAGCTCACGCCGCTGTTCTCGCTCGACGCCTCGGCGCAGGAGATCATCTGGGTCGTCGGCCCCGTCGTCACGACGTTCGTCTCGACGCAGATCGGCACGGTGTGGGGCATTCTGCTCGCCGCAGTGCTCATGGTCGTCGGCGGGATCTGGTTCATCTCCTCCCCCGAACTCGGCCGCGTGCGCATCCCGCGCTCGAAGCGCGCCTTCGGGAAGGTGCTCCTGCGCCCGCCGGTCATGCTCGCGACGATCGTCGGCTTCCTCCTCATCGGCGCGTGCGCCGCGATCGAGGCGGGCGTCGTCGCCGCGTTCGGACACGACGGCGCCGACGCCGGCATCGTGCTCGCGATCTTCTCGATCGGCAGCCTGGCCGGCGGACTGGGCCTGGGGCACGTCCCGATCGGGCCGTGGTCGACGGCCCGGCGCATGTTCATCGTCTTCGCGGGCACCGCGCTCGCGGCGTTCTCGATGGACTTCTGGTGGCTCGCGATCACCCTGTTCATCGCCGGCATCGGCATCGCTCCCGCGCTCGCGGTGCTGTTCGCGATCGTCTCGGCGAGCGTGAAGTTCTCCGACACCGCCGAGGCGTACGGATGGGTCGGCACCGGGCAGCTCATCGGCGCCGCGCTCGGCTCCGCGCTCGCCGGCTTCCTCATCGACGGCTACGACGCGGTCGGCGCGTTCTGGGCGGCGACCGTCCTCGCGTTCCTCGGATTCCTCGTGCCCGCGCTGGCGCGGCGATGGCACCCCGACCTGCGCGGCCGCGACGCGAGCCCGATCCCCGACACCGAGCCGGTCGCGATCACGCCCAGCTGACCCGACCGACCCGACCGACCCGGAGCCGTCGAGCTCCCGACGAAAGGCGAACGGATGTCGCATCCGCCCCTCGCACCGATGATCCCCCTCGCCGACGGACGAGCCGTCCCGCAGGTCGGCTACGGCATGTACAAGGTGCCCGCGGCGGATGCCGCGCGGCTGGCGGTCACCGCCATCGGACTCGGGTACCGCCACCTCGACACCGCGGCCCTCTACGGCAACGAGGCCGAGGCCGGCGCCGCGGTCCGCGAGTGCGGCCTGCCGCGTGACGAGGTCTTCGTCACCAGCAAGGTCTGGAACGACGACCACGGCTACGACGAGACCCTCGCCGCGTTCGACGCGGCGATGGTCCGATTCGGACTCGACCGCCTCGACCTCTTCCTCATCCACTGGCCCGTGCCGTCGCGCGACCGCTACGTCGACACGTGGCGGGCGCTCGTGCGCCTGCGCGACGAGGGGCGCGTGAACTCGATCGGCGTCTCCAACTTCCACGCGCACCACCTCGAGCGGATCATCGACGAGACCGGCGTCGCGCCCGTCGTCAACCAGGTCGAGCTGCACCCGTGGCTGCCGCAGCGCGAGCTCCGGGCGTTCCACGAGCGCGTCGGCATCCGCACCGAGGCATGGTCGCCGCTCGCGCGCGGGCGACTGCTCGGAGACCCCGTGCTCGCCCCGATCGCCGCGAAGCACGGCCGCTCGATCGCGCAGGTCGTGCTCGCGTGGCACGTCGCGCAGGGCACCATCGTGATCCCGAAGGCGTCGAGCCCCGAACGCATCGCCGAGAACCTCGACGTCTTCTCCTTCCGGCTCGACGACGACGACGTCGCGGCCATCGCGACCCTCGAGTCCGGCGAGCGCACGGGCCGGGACCCCGACGACGACTGATCCATCGAACGATGGACGGCGTGGCACCCGCGCCGCCGTTATGGTGACCGGATGCGGGCGGTCGTCATCGGAAGCGGGTTCGGGGGCCTGGCCGCGGCGATCCGCCTTGCGGCGGCGGGACACGAGGTCACGGTGCTCGAGCAGCGTGAGCGCATCGGCGGGCGGGCCTACCTCTACGAGCTCGACGGATACCGGTTCGACGGGGGCCCGACGGTCCTGACCGCTCCGTTCATGTTCGAGGAGCTGTTCGCCCTCGCCGGCGAGCGGCTCGAGGACCACGTCCGGCTGGTGCCGCTCGATCCGTTCTACCGCGCATTCGACGCGGACGGCGCCTCCTTCGACTTCCACGCCGATCCCGAGCGGATGCGCCAGGAGATCGCGCGCCGGAGCCCCGACGACGAGCGGGGCTACGTCCGGCTCAGCGGACGCATCAGTCGCATCTTCGACGCCTTCTACCCCTACACCGAGCGCCCCATGATGCAGCTGCACGTGATGCTGCGCATGCTCCCGTTCCTGCTGCGCCATCGCGCGGCCCTCGGCGTGCAACGCCTCGTCGACGGCTGCGTGCGGGACCCCTTCCTCCGGCGCGCCCTCGCGTTCCATCCGCTCCTCATCGGCGGTCATCCGGCCCGCACGCCCGCCCTGTACTCGCTCATCGTCGAGTTCGAGCGCCGCTGGGGCGTGCACTACGCGGTCGGCGGAACCGCCGCGATCGTCGATGCACTCGGTGCGCTGCTCGAACGGCTGGGCGGGCGCATCGAGTGCGGTACCGCGGTGGAGCGCATCCTGGTGCGATCGGGCCGCGTGACCGGCGTCCGGCTCGAGGACGGCAGCGAGCGGCACGCCGACGTCGTCGTCTCCAACGCCGATCCGGCCTACACCGCCGAACGGCTGCTCGGTCGGTCGCGGGGCCGTGCGGGTCCTCCGGCGGGGCGACCGAGCATGTCGCTGCACGTGCTCTACCTGGGCGCCGACCGGACCTGGCCCGCGACGCCGCTCGCCCATCACAACCTGTTCCTGACGGGCGACTCCCGTCGCGTGCTCGGCCGCGTGTTCCCCCGCTCGAGGAGGGCGCGGGCCCGGGCGGCCCGGCCGCTGAGCGGAGACGACCTGTTCCTCTACGTCCACCTGCCGACGCGGACCGACCCCACGGTGGCGCCCGAGGGATGCGAGGCGATGTACGTGCTCGTCGCAGCTCCGCCGCTCGCCGACGGCGAGACCGTGCCCGCGTCGGAGGCCCGGCGCATCCGCGACCTCGTGATCGAGACGCTCGACCGCCGGTACCTGCCGGGGCTCGCCGCGCACCTGGCGGTCGAGCACGCGATCGGTCCCGAGCACTTCCGAGACGTGCTGAACACCCCGCACGGCGCCGCGTTCTCGCTGCAGCCGACGCTCTTCCAGTCCGGGTGGTTCCGCCCGCACAATCGATCGGCACGGGTCGACGGCCTGTACCTGGTGGGGGCGGGCACCCACCCCGGAGCCGGCATCCCGGCGGTTCTGGCATCGGGCAAGATCGCGGCCGACCTCATCCGGCGTGGCGAACGGACGTCGCGCAGGGTGCCGGCGACGGACCGACCGATCGACGCGGAGGTGCGATGACGGCGGACTACGCGATCCACGGCTTCGGCGAGAGCCCGGAGGTCGCACTCGACGACGTCCCGGTCGACGGGGTCCTGCCCCGCTGGCTCACGGGATCGCTGCTCCGCAACGGTCCCGGCACGTTCCGGGTCGGTTCCCAGCGGTACCGCCACTGGTTCGACGGGCTCGCGATGCTGCATCGCTTCACGATCCACGAGGGCCGCGTCTCCTACGCCAATCGCTTCCTCGAGACCGAGTCCTACCGCATCGCTCGCGACGAGGGCCGCATCGCCTACCCCGAGTTCGCCACCGATCCGTGCCGGTCGCTGTTCGCACGGGCCATGGCGGTGTTCGACCCGCAGGTCACCGACAGCGCGAAGGTGAACATCGCCCGCGTCGCCGAGCACTTCCTCGCGCTCGCCGAGACGCCGATCCAGGTCGAGTTCGACCCCGAGACGCTCCGGACCGTGGGCGTGGCCGGGTGGGACCGGTCGGACTTCGGGCGGATGACGACGGTCCATCCGCACGTCGACGAGGCGCGTCACGAGGCGATCAACCTCGTGACCAGGTACGGCGCCGTGAGCACCTACGCCTTCCGCCGGGTGGACACGCGCGATCCCGGACTGCTGCGAGGCGAGACCGTCGCCTCGCGCGAGGTGCGCGAGCCGTCCTACATCCACTCCTTCGGCATGTCGGAGCGGTACCTGGTCCTGGTCGAGTTCCCCCTCGTGGTCAATCCGATCTCGCTCCTGCTGTGGCTGCGCCCGTACATCGAGAACTTCCGCTGGAAGCCGGAGCGCGGGACCCGGATCCACGTGTTCGACCGCGCGACGGGCGATCACGTCCGGTCGGCCACGGCCGACCCGTTCTTCGCGTTCCATCACGTGAACGCCCACGATGACGGCGACGAGGTCGTCGTCGACCTCGTCGCCTACGACGACGCGTCCGTGATCGAGTCGTTCTACCTGCATCGGCTCTCCGACCCCGACGTGCGGATCCCTCCGGGCACGCTCCGACGCCTCCGGGTCCCGTTGCACGGCGCCGACGAGCGCCTGCGCGCGGACGAGCTCTCCCCGACCGGCCTCGAGCTGCCGAACGTCGACTACGCCCGGCGCAACACGAGCCCCGCCCTGCGCTACGTGTACGGCGTCGGAGTGCGGGACGGGCGCGGGTTCTACGACCAGCTCGTCAAGATCGACATCGCGGGAGGTGCGACGGCGACCTGGCACGAGCCCGGCTGCCACCCGGGCGAGGGCGTCTTCGTCGGGCGCCCCGGCCGCGACGCCGAGGACGACGGCGTCGTCCTCTCCGTGGTGCTCGACGCCGCGCGTGGAACCTCGTTCCTGCTGGTGCTCGACGCCGGGTCGTTCACCGAGGTCGCGCGAGCCCGCCTTCCGCATCCGGTGCTGCTCGGCTACCACGGCCAGTTCTACGACCCCCCGGCCGTTCGGCGCGGCGCGCGGAAGGGGACGAGCGCAACCCGATCGTGACCGGACTTCCAGCCCGGACCCAGACAACGGCCCGTGCCCGAACGCTACCGTGACGGCATGACCAGCCGACGGCTCCGACTCGCAGGCCTCGCCGCCCTCTCCGCGATCCTCCTCACGGGCTGCAGCATGGGCTCGACGGGATCCGACAGCGAGATGGGCGAACCAGACGTCGGTGTCGAGGCGCCGGCCGACGGCGGCGTCGCGCCGCGCGACGAGGAGCCGTTCACCGAGGACGAGCAGGCGGGCTCGATCGACGAGGACCGGAGCGTCGTCACGACCGGCTGGATGGCGGTCACCGTCGACGATCCGATCGACGCGGCCGCCGAGGTCGCCGCGCTCGTGACCGGAGCGGACGGACGCATCGACTCCCGCACCGAGACGCCGGGCACCGACACCCAGCAGGCGCGGGCGACGCTCGTGGTCCGCATCCCGGCGGCCCGGTTCGAGGACGTGCTCGCCGACCTCCGGGAGCTCGGAGACGTCGACTCGGTCCAGCTCGACGCGACCGACGTGACCGAGCAGACGCAGGACCTCGACTCTCGCATCGGCTCACTGCAGACCTCGATCGACCGCCTCCGCGCGCTCCTCGCCGAGGCCGACGACGTGGGCGACCTCATCGCGATCGAGTCCGAGCTCACGGCCCGTCAGTCCGAGCTCGACTCCCTGGCGACCCGGCGCGACCAGCTGGCCGACCAGGTGGCCTACTCGACGCTGACGGTCGAGCTGCTCTCCGAGGGGCTCGCACCCGAGGCCGGCCCCGACGACTTCTGGAGCGGTCTCGCCGCGGGATGGAACGCGCTGACGACCTTCGTCTCCGGAGTGCTCGTCGTGATCGGCGTCATGCTGCCGTGGCTCGTGCTGCTCGCCGTGCTCGGGGCGATCGTCGTCGGGGTCATCCTGCTCGCGAACCGGGGCGGGCGCAGGCCTCCCGGCGGCGGCGACGGCGGCGGAGCGAGCGGCTCCACCGCCCCTGGGGATGCCGCGGGCGGAACCGGCGCCGGGCGCACCCCGAGCGGCACCGGCGGCCCGGCGTAGGCTGGCGCCGTGACCACCCAGACGACGCCGGAAACCCTGCTCGACGACGACCTGCTCACCCGGTTCCGCGAACGCGCGGTGCGCTACGACCGGGAGAACGCGTTCTTCGGCGACGACCTCGCCGAGCTGTCCGAACGAGGGTACCTGCGCGCGCTGGTCCCCGTCGATCTCGGCGGCCTCGGCTGGGGCCTCGCCGACGTGGTCCGGGCGCAGTCGCGACTCGCGACCGCCGCCCCTGCGACGGCCCTCGGCGTGAACATGCACCTCGTCTGGACGGGCGTCGCCCGGGTGCTGCACGACCGCGGCGACGACGGGCTCGACTTCGTGCTCGCCGAGGCGGCCGGCGGCGAGGTCTTCGCGTTCGGCATCAGCGAGGCCGGCAACGACCTCATGCTGTTCGGCTCGGGCACGGTCGCCGAACCGCAGCGCGACGGAAGCGTCCGCTACACCGGCCGGAAGATCTTCACCTCGCTCTCGCCCGCGTGGACGCGGCTCGGCGTGCACGGGCTCGACACCGCCTCGCCCGACGGGCCGAAGCTCGTCTACGGCTTCATCGACCGCGAGGACCCGGACGTGCGCACGCTCGACGACTGGGACACGATCGGCATGCGCGCCACGCAGAGCCGGACGACCGTGCTCGACGGCGCGGTCGCCGAACGCGCCCGCATCGTGCGCCGGCTCGACCCCGGCCCCAACCCCGACCCCTTCGTCTTCGCGATCTTCGCGTGCTTCGAGCTCTTCCTGAGCGCGGTGTACGCGGGCCTCGCCCAGCGGGCGCTCGACCTCGCCGTCGACGCCGCGCGCTCCCGGACCTCGGCGCGCACCGGACTCCCCCGCTCCGAGGATCCGGCGGTGCGCCGGCGGATCGCCGAGGCGGCGCTCGCGCTCGACGGCGTCGGCCCGCAGCTCTGGGCGCTCGCGACCGACGTCGCCACGGGCGTCGACCACGGCCCCTTCTGGTTCGCCAAGCTGTCCGGGGTCAAGGTCCGCACCGTCCAGACCGCGCGAGACGTCGTGGATGCGGCCGTGCGAGTCGCGGGCGGGGGCACGTACTTCGCGGGCGATGAGCTCGGCCGCCTCCAACGCGACGTCCTCGCGGGCGTCTTCCACCCGTCGAGCGACGACGGCGCGCTGAACACGATCGCCAACGCGTGGCTCGGTCCGGTGCGGGACTGACGGCACGACGAGGCGGCGCCCGTGCTCGCTAGACTGGCGCCGCGGCGCTCCGCCGCGTCCGAAGGAGGTCCCTCGTGAGCGTGTTCCCGTTCCTCGTCGCCATGGCGCTGTTCGTCTTCGGCATGTGGCTGTTCGGCATCGCCGACGCCGTGCCCGGTTTCGAGGCGCTCGTCTTCTTCGGCGGCATCGTCTGCGTGTCGCTCGCGCTCGCCATCCCGTTCAACGTCCTCGGCCGGCGCGAGTCCGGCGTCTGATGGCGCTGCCCGGCGCCGACACGATCGTCACCTATCCCGCAGGAGGACTCCGCACCGACGCCCGCGTCCTCGTCGTCGCCCCGTACGACGACCGCCTCGCCGTGATCACCGATCGCACGAGCATCCACCCGGTCGACGCCGCGTGGCCCGACCAGCCGGCGGATGCCGGCGTGCTCCGAGCCGACGGCCGCGAGTTCGCGATCCGCGACGCCGTCGTCGCGGCGACGGACGGCAGCGACCTGCACATCGGCGCCATCCCGGTGCGCCCCGGTACCGAGGGATGGGCGTTCCTCGTCGCACATCTCGTCGACGCCGACGCCGAGATCGGCGAGGGCGACGAGATCGAGCTCGAGGCGGATGCCGCGACCCGCCGCTCGCTCTCGATCGGCCACACCGCCTGCCACGCGGCATCGCTCGCGCTGAACCGCGCCCTCGCCGGCCGCTGGTCGAAGTCCGCCCGCGAGGATGCGCTCGGCGCGCCCGACTTCGACGGCATCGCGATCGCCTCCTCGCGGATCGAACCCTCAGGCTCGGTCGACCGCTACCGGCTCAACAAGTCGCTGCGCCGGGCCGGCTTCGACGCGACCGGGCTCGCCGACGCGCTCGACGAGCTCGCGGCATCCGTCGACGCGACGCTCGCCGAATGGGTCGGCGACGACGCGAAGGTGCGCATCGAACGAGTGGGCGATGACCTCACCGACCGCAGGACCTGGGTGTGCGAACTGCCCCACGCCTCGGCGCGGATCCCGTGTGGCGGCACGCACGTCGACTCGCTCGGCGAGCTCGGCGAGGTGCACGTCGCGTTCTCCGTCGACGACGACGGCGGCACGCCCGTCCTGACGATGACGACCCGCGCCGCGGCATCCGCCTGAACCGGGCTGCCGGCGCGGACCGGGAGTCGACGGGCTCCCGCCGATCCTGAGCGTTCCTCGGCCGCGAGCGGCTCCAGCGGGTCTAGCATGGCGAACGTGGGAATTCGCATCGAGAAGATCGACCTGCCCGGGATCGGCTTCCGCCACGACCTCGTGACCGAGAGCGGTCGACGCATCAGTGTGGTGTCGCACCGGGACGGTGAACGCGATCTCGGGGTCTTCGACGAGGACGACCCGGACGAGTGCCGCGACACGATCGCGCTGAGCGACGACGAGGCCGCCGCGCTCGCCGACGTCCTCGGCGCCTCCGTCATGCTCGCCCGCCTCACCAATCTCTCCGACGAGACGACGGGGCTGTTCACCGAGCAGATCGCACTGCCGACGGACTCGCCGTACCTGAACCACCCCCTCGGCGACACGAAGGCGCGCACGCGCACGCACTCGTCGATCGTGGCGATCATGCGCGACCGACAGGTGATCCCGTCTCCGACTCCGGCCGACGTCCTGCGCGCCGGCGACGTCATCGTCGCCGTCGGCACCCGAGACGGCCTCGACCGACTGGCCCGACTGCTCGCCAACGGCCCCGACTGACCGCGGGGGCCCGATGCACGAGACCACGCTGCTCCTCATCGAAGTCGGCGCGCTGCTCCTCGCCATGAGCCTCCTGGGGCGTCTCGCCATCCGCATCGGCCTCTCCCCGATCCCCTTCTACCTCCTGCTCGGCCTCGCGTTCGGCAACGGCGGGCTGCTCCCCTTCGAGGCGAGCGAGGAGTTCTTCGCCACCGGCGCCGAGATCGGCGTCATCCTGCTGCTCGCGCTCCTCGGCCTCGAGTACACCGCGGAGGAGCTCGTCATCGGCCTGCGCTCGTCACGCCGCGCGGGCATCCTCGACGCGGTGCTCAACGCGCTTCCCGGCGCGGCCGTCGCGCTGCTGCTCGGCTGGGGACCGATCGCCGCGGTCGCGCTCGCCGGCGTCACCTGGGTGTCGTCGTCGGGCGTGATCGCCAAGCTCCTGCGCGACCTCGGCCGGCTCTCCAACCGCGAGACCCCCGGGGTCCTGGCGATCCTCGTCATGGAGGACCTCGCGATGGCGTTCTACCTGCCGGTGCTCTCGGCGCTCGTCGTGGGGATGAGCCTGGTGCAGGGCGCGATCGGTGTGGCGATCGCGGTCACGATCGTCATCGTGATCCTCTTCGTCGCCCTGCGGCACGGCCACATCATCTCGCGCTTCTTCCCGGCAGAGCACGCGGAGCCGCTGCTCCTCGGCGTGCTCGGGCTCGTCATGCTCGTCGCGGGCCTCGCACAGGAGGTCAGCGTCTCGGCCGCGGTCGGTGCGTTCCTCGTCGGCATCGCGCTCTCGGGGCGGGTCGCCGCGAACGCGAGCGCCGTCCTCACGCCGCTGCGCGACCTGTTCGCCGCGATCTTCTTCGTGTTCTTCGGGCTCACGACCGACTCGTCGGCGATCGTCTCGATGCTCCTGCCTGCCGCGGCCCTCGCCGCGCTGACCATCCTCACGAAGCTCGTCTCGGGGGCGTACGCCGCGCGGCGCGCCGGCGTGGGCACGCTCGGCCAGTGGCGCGCCGGGCTGGTGCTCGCGCCGCGAGGCGAGTTCTCGATCGTCATCGCGGGACTCGCGGTGGGGTCGGGCATCGAGCCCGCGCTGGCGCCGCTCGCCACCGGCTACGTGCTCATCACGATCCTCGCCGGCAGCTTCCTGGCGCGGATGCCCGATGCGGCATGGTTCCGTACCGCGGTTCGGCGCAGGGCGGCCACGAAGACCGCACGCGTCGCGCCCGCGAAGCCCTAGCTCGGCCCGCAGAGCGGTCAGGCGCCGTCGGACGCCGCTCCCGAGGCATCCGCTTCGCCCGAGGCATCCGCTTCGCCCGAGGCATCCGCTTCGCCCACCTCATCCGCTTCGCCCGCCTCGTCGTCGGCGAGCAGTTCACGCACGCGAGGGACGACCTCGGTCGCGTAGAGCTCGATGGTGCGGAGCATCGCCTCGTGCGGCAGCGTGCCGTTCGAGTACTTGAGGTCGAACCGCTGCGCGTCGAGCGTGCGCATGGTGGCGGCGATCTTCTGCGCAACGGTCTCCGGCGAGCCCGCGTAGAGCGCGCCGTTCGGGCTCGACTCGCTCTCGAAGTGCTCACGGGTCACCGCGCCCCAGCCGCGCTCGCGGCCGATGCGGTTCATGATGACCTCGTAGTGCGGCCAGAGGGTCTCCAGCGCCTGCGCGTCGGTCTCGGCGACGATGCCCGGCGAGTGCACGGCGACCGGCTGCGGCTCGTGGCCGAACTGCGCGAGCGCCTTCCGGTAGAGCTCGGCGAGCGGAGCGAACCGCGCAGGGCTGCCGCCGATGATCGCGAGCACCAGCGGCAGTCCGTAGTGGGCCGCGCGCACGACGGACTCGGGGCTCCCGCCGACGCCGACCCAGGTGCGCAGGCCTCCGTGCTCGACCTTCGGGAAGACCTCCTGGTCGGTGAGCGACGCGCGCAGCTTGCCGGTCCAGGTGACGGGCTCCTGCGGCAGCAGCGCGGAGAAGAGGTTCAGCTTCTCCTCGAAGAGGTCCTGGTACTGGCTCAGGTCGTAGCCGAAGAGCGGGAAGGACTCGATGAAGGAGCCGCGGCCGAGGATGACCTCGGCACGACCGCCCGACACCGCATCGAGGGTCGCGAAGCGCTGGTACACCCGCACCGGGTCGTCGGAACTCAGGACCGTGACCGCCGAGCCGAGGTGGATCCGCTCCGTCCGGCCCGCGATCGCCGCGAGCACGACCTCCGGCGCCGAGATCGCGAACTCGTGCCGGTGGTGCTCCCCCACTCCGAAGAAGTCGAGGCCGAGGCGATCGGCGAGCTCCGCCTCCGCGACCACGTTGCGCAGCACCTGGGCCTGCGGCAGCGGCTCGCCGTCGGGGCCCAGGGTCACGTCGCCGAAGGTGTCGAGTCCGAATTCGTGGTGGCGCGTCATCCGCTGCTCCCCTGTTCGTGTGATCGATGCATGTGCATACACCTGATCGGAACCCCGTCTGCTGAGAGACTATTCCGTGGGGTTCGGGAATGCCCGCCCGACAGCGTGCGTTCCCGGAAGGAGACGGTGCCGGACGACCGGCGCCTGGTCGGCGCGTTCTGCGAGCCGCGCGCCGGGAGTGGAGGAGCGGACGTGACGGAACGACCGTCGATCGGCATCTTCGGCGCCGGCAAGGTGGGCACGGCGCTGGCCAGGCTGCTCGTCGAGTCCGGGTACGACGTCGCCCTCGCCGGGTCTCCCCGCCAGACCGCGCTCGCACTCCTCGTCTCGGTCGTCGCGCCCGGCGCACGGGTCGCCGAAGCCGCGCAGCTCGCCGCGGAGTCCGACGTGATCGTCGTCGCCGTGCCGTTCGGCAAGGCGGACACCGTGCCCTGGGCGGCATTCGACGGGAAGGTCGTCGTCGACGCCACCAACTACTGGCCGCCCGTCGACGGGCACATCCCCGAGGTCGACGCCGACGAGCGGACGACGAGTGAGATCCACGCCGCCCTGAACCCCGACGCACGCGTCGTGAAGTCGCTCAACCACCTCGGCTACCACGACATGGAGGACGACCCGATGCCGCCCGGCTCGCCGCTGCGACGCGCCATCGCCGTCGTCGGCGACGATGCGGCCGCGCGCGGAACGGTCGCCCGGATCATCGACGACCTGGGCTTCGACCCCGTCGACGGCGGAGCGCTCGGCAACGGCCGCGCGCTCGAGCCGGGACATCCGGCGTTCGGACGGGAACTCTCGGCCGCCGAGTTGGCGCGCCTGCTCGAGGCCGAACGCACGATCGCCGCCTGAGCCGACCCGCCGGATCAGGCCGAGGCGGGACCGTCGGGTTCGGGATCGATCGCACGGCGGGGCGGCGGTTCCCCCTCCGGCAGTCCGGTCCGGGCGCCCCCGTCGCGCGCCGCACGCTCGCCGTCGGTTCGGCCACCGACCTGTCGCTGGCGGAGGTCGACCACCCCGACGAGCAGGGCGACGACGAGCAGTGCGCCGACGGCCGCGATGCCGATCGCGTAGGCCTGGTGGAAGACGTCGATCCGCGGCTCGCCGCCCTGCTCGCGGAAGATCGTCGAGTAGAACAGCGAGAGCGCGACCGCAGTCCCGATCGCCGTCCCGATCCGCTGCCCGAGCTGGCCGACCGAGCCCGCGAGCCCGCCACGCATGATGGGGACCTCCGCGAGTGCGAGCACCTGGTTCGGCGCGATCACCAACCCTCCGCCGGCGCCGCCGATGAGCATGACCGCGGCCATGAACCACGGCGTGAGCTCGGGCGGCGTCGCGACGGCGACGAGGACGAGCAGCCCGAAGCCGATGAGGAGCAACACGAGCCCGGCGACGACGAGCGGGCGCCCCACGCGATTGACGAGGCGACCTCCGAGCCACGAGGTGTAGGCGCTCGTGAGGGCGAAGCCGATCGTGACCATCCCCGCGAAGACGGGCGCGAGGCCGAGCCCCTCCTGCAGGTACAGCGTCGTGAGCAGGAAGGAGGCGGGCATCGCGGCGAAGTACACCGTCGCGAGCAGCGTGCCGTTCCGGTACGAGCGGAGCGAGAACAGGTCGAGCGGCACGAGCGGTGCCCGGCCGGATGCCGCATACCGCCGCTCCCACCACAGGAAGCCCGCGAGCGCGATCGCGAACACCACCAGCGTCCACCACCGTGCCGGGTCGTCGTCGGGCGATCCGGTGGTGAGGAGGAACGGCCACATGAGCGACGCGACCGCGATCCCGAAGAGCACCACGCCGACCGGGTCGAGCGAGATGCGCCGGGTCTCGCCGACGGGTCGCCCCGGCAGCAGGCGTGCCGCGAAGGCGATCGCGATGAGCGCGAGCGGCACGTTCATCCAGAAGATCCCGCGCCAGCCGTCCTCCGGCCCGCCGATCGCGATCGCCAGACCGCCGAGGGTCGGGCCGAACGCCGTCGCGATGCCGATCGTCGCACCGAACAGGCCGAACGCGGCACCGCGCTCCGCCCCCTGGAAGAGCTGCTGGACGAGGCCGAGCACCTGCGGCATCTGGATGCCCGCGGCGACCCCCTGGAGGAGGCGGCCGACGAGCAGCACCGTCGCGTTCGGCGCGATCGCGCACACGAGGCTCGTGAGGGCGAAGAGGCTGAGCCCCACGATGAACATCGTCTTGCGCGAGCCCTGGTCGCCGATGCGGCCAGCGGGGACGAGGGTGAGCCCGAACGCCAGGACGAACCCCGAGACGAGCAGGCCGAGCTCGGTCGGACCGGCGCCCAGCGCCTCCTCGATCGAGGGCAGCGCCACGTTGACCTTCGTCAGGTCCATGATCGTGAGTGCGGCCACGCCCACGCACACCCAGTACGCGCGCCAGCGGTGGTGGTTCGCCTCGCGAACGGGAGGGTCTTGCGACATCCGCTCCAGCCTACGCCCGCCTCGGCGGCGCTCCGGGCACGCCGACGCACTCCGCTCGCCCGGGACCGCCCGTCCGACCGGCTACGGCTGCAGCCGCTCGACCCGCCATCCGGATGCCGCGGCTCCACGGTCGCGCGTGAACACGAGCCGATCGTGCAGCCGCGAGGTGCGTCCCTGCCAGAACTCCACGCGCCCCGGGTCCAGGCGGTAGCCGCCCCAGCGCTCGGGGCGCCGCACGTCGTCGACGCTCGCGTACTCCTCCTCGAGGTCGCGCACGCGGGCTTCGAGGTCCGCACGCGACCCGATCGGCTGCGACTGGCGGCTGGCGGTCGCCGCGATGCGCGACCCGTACGGCCGCGTCGCCCAGTAGGCATCCGACTCGTCGTCGCCGATCGGCACCACGTCGCCGCCGACGATGACCTGGCGATGGATGAGGTACCACGGGAACAGGAGGGTCGCCCTCGGATTCGCCGCGAGGGCCCGGCCCTTCCGCGACGAGCGATCCGTGTAGAACACGAACCCGCGATCGTCCACCCCGCGGAGCAGGACCGTGCGACTCGACGGCGTCCCCTCCGGGTCGATCGTGCCGAGCACCATGGCGTTGGGCTCGTACACCCCGCGCTCATCGGCCTCGGCCAACCACCGGCCGAACTGCACGAACGGATCGGCCGCGACCTGCGACTCGTCGAGCTGCTCCTCGCCGTAGTCCTTGCGCCGGGTCAGCGCGTGTGCGACCCCCCGGTCGATCCGGTCGGGGTCGATCGCGTCGCTCATGCCACCAGCGTACGAGGGAACGACGAAGCCCCCGGGATCCGAACGGATTCCGGGGGCTTCATCAGGTTGGTGGACCCAGGGGGATTCGAACCCCCGACCTTCTCATTGCGAACGAGACGCGCTACCAACTGCGCCATGGGCCCGAGCCGTCAACGACTCTACCATCCTCCGGGAGGTGGTCCGGACCAGCCGGATCAGACGGCCGTCCGTCGCCGACGCAGCACCTGATCGAGGTCGCTCATGCCCGGTTCAGCGCCCTCGACGATGCCCATGCGGGCGTACGGGTTCGCCGGGTCGGACGCCGAGGCGGTCTGACGCCGCGCCACCGCGTCGCCGACCGCCTCCGTCGGTGCCTCGTCGACGGATGCCACTGGAGGGCGGAGCACGGGCACGCGCGGCTCCATCCGCTCGGCGCGCTCGGCGAGTTCGGCATCGTTCGTCGCGCGCTTCAGCTGTTCGGCTTCGGCGATCGACGCCATGACGCTCGCCGCGATCGTGCCGCGGGAGAGGTGCAACGGCTTCGGCAGCGGCTGCGGGGTCCAGCCGGGTGCCTCGGCCGCGGCCGGCTCCTCCACGTCGATCGGCTCGAACGGCTCGGCGACCGGTTGCGGTGCGCGCACGGCGACGACCGGGGCCGGGCGTCGACGCGCGAGCGCCACGAGACCGGTGATCGCGACGACGATCCCGCCGGCGCCGCCGAGGGCCACGAGTCCGGTCCCGCCGAAGGCGAGCACGACGAGGCCGACGACGACCGCGATCAGGGACGCCAGCAGCAGCAGCGAGCACATCGCGCGACGCCGGCGGAGCGACCGGCGGGCCGCGGCGTTCGAGCCCGCGGACATCGGCGCGGGCGTGCGGGGCGCGGAGGCGCCGTCCGCGTCGGTCGCGGACTGCGCCGCACGCTGCTCCGCCGCCGCACGCTCGGCGGCAGCACGCCGCGCGGCCTCCTGGCGCTCCGCCTGCTTCGCGAGCTCGGCCTGCGCCTCGAGTTCGCGCTCGGCGGCCGCGGCGGCCTCCTCGGCGGCGATCCGCTCGGCGATCGCGAGGTTCTCGGCCGCCTGTGCCTCGAGGCGCACCGCGAGCTCGTGTTCGTGGAGGATCCGCTCCTGGGCGGCGACCTCGCGGGCGGTCACCCCCGTGCGCACCTCCTCGGGCGCCTCGGCGGTCTCGGCGAGGATCCGGAGGGTCTGCTGCAGGCGCACGGCGTTGCGCTCGGTCGCGAGGTACTGGCGTCGGCGGAGCCAGCTCGGGAGCAGATAGGCGATCCAGAGCGTCGCGGCCACCGCCACGAGTACGCCGCCGCCGATCGGATCCATGGGACCACGCTAGGTCACGGCGCCGTGCCGGTCCCACTCGCCGTGGGGCGTGTCAGCGATCACCCACCCGAAGGGGGGTCCGGGCGGCCTCGCGGTCCGCCTCCGGGATGGCCGCGGCGTGCGTCGGCGCCCGCCCCTCGCGCCAGCGTCGGAGCACCCCGCCCGGAACCTCCTCCGCGACGAGCGCGAACGCGAAGTGGTCGCGCCAGTCGCCGTCGATGTGGATGAACCGTCGCCGGAGCCCCTCGTAGCGGAAGCCGAGCTTCTCGACGACACGGAGCGACGGCCCGTTCTCCGGTCGGATGCAGATCTCCATGCGGTGCAGGCGCAGGGTGCGGAAGCAGTGGTCGGTCGCGAGCGCGACGGCGGTCGGCGTGATGCCGCGCCCCGCGACGTCCTTCGCCACCCAGTAGCCGATCGACGCCGACGCGAGCGAACCGTGCGTGATCGAGGAGACGTTCAACTGCCCGATGAGCTCGCCCTCCCACTCGAGCACGAACGGAAGCGCGGTGCCCGCGCGAGCATGCGCGTTGAGATTGCGGATGCTCGCCCGCGCATCGATCACCGTGCCCCCGCCGGGGTACGTCGCCTCCCATCGACGCAGCCAGGCCCGGTTGTCCAGGAGCACCCGTTCGAGTTGGCGCGCGTCGCGCACGCGGATCGGCCGGAGCGTCAGCGACCCGTCGACGAGGGTCGGAACGGATGCCGCGGGCACGTCAGTCCCGTTCGAGCCCGGCGGCGAACTCGACCAGCCAGGCGCGCAGGTCCGCGCCGAGGTCCTCGCGGTCCGACGCGAGCTGGACGACCGCCTTGATGTAGTCGAGCTTGTCGCCCGTGTCGTAACGGCGGCCGCGGAAGACGACGCCGTAGACGCCACCCGTGCCCTCGACGTCGCCGGCCATCTCCATGAGCGCGTCCGTGAGCTGGATCTCGCCGCCCTTCCCGGGCTCGGTGCGGTGCAGCACCTCGAACACCTCGGGCTTGATGACGTACCGGCCGATGACGGCGTAGTTCGAGGGCGCGACCTCCTTGGCGGGCTTCTCGACGAGGCCGGTGATCCTGACGACGTCGGGGTCGTCGGTCTCCTCGACCTGGGCGGCACCGTAGAGATGGATGCTGTCGGGGTCGACCTCGAGGAGGGCGACGATCGTCGCGTCGCGCGCGACCTGCTCGTCGAGCATGCGGGTGAGCAGCACGTCGCGCTCGTCGATGATGTCGTCGCCGAGCAGGACCGCGAACGGCTCGTCGCCGACGTGCATCTCGGCGCGCAGCACCGCGTGGCCGAGTCCCTTCGGGTCGCCCTGGCGGACGTAGTGCATCTGGGCGAGCTCGGTCGATTCGTTGACCTGCTGCAGCTTGGCGGTGTCGCCCTTCTGCTCGAGCGTGTACTCGAGCTCGGCGACGCGGTCGAAGTGGTTCTCGAGCGCGTTCTTGTTCCGGCCGGTGATCATCAGCACGTCGGTGAGGCCGGCGGCGACCGCCTCCTCGACGACGTACTGGATCGCGGGCTTGTCGACGACCGGCAGCATCTCCTTCGGCATCGCCTTCGTCGCGGGCAGGAAGCGCGTTCCCAGGCCGGCCGCGGGGATGACGGCCTTCGTGATCCGTTCAGTCATGCGCTTCAGCGTAGCCGTACGGCGTCGGCCTCGGCCCGACCGGTCGTCCTAGGATGGCTGCCATGCCCGACGATCCGACCGTGGTCAAGCGGATCCTCCGCGCCGAGCTCCGCGAGCGCCGGCGGAACATGCCCGCGCACGAACGCGAGCAGTCGACGGAGGGCTTCACGTCGCGGCTGCAGGAGCTCGTCGGCTCCACCGGGGCGACCTCCCTCTCGTGCTATCTCTCGATGCCGACCGAGCCCGACACGCGTCCCTTCGTGAACTGGGCGGAGGCGAACGGCATCCGGGTCCTCTTCCCGATCACGCGCGAGGACGGCCTGCTCGACTGGACGGTCGGTGAGGAGGAGGCGGAGGTGACCGGGTTGCACGGCATGCCCGAGGCGGTCGGCGAACTCCTCGGCCCGATGGCGATCAACGACGTCGACCTCATCCTCGTACCGGCCGCGGCGGTGGATGCCACGGGCATGCGCCTCGGGTGGGGACGCGGGTATTTCGACAAGACCCTCGGTTCGATGGGAAAATGTCCTCCGGTGTACGCCATCGTCTTCGACGGCGAGTTCGTCGAGGAGGTCCCGCGGGAGGTGCACGACCAGCCGGTGAACGGCGTCGTGACGCCCACGCGGATCGTCGCGTTCTGAACCCCGCGACGTACGCCACCCCATACGCCACCGACGGACTCCGGAGCCGGACCATGCCCACCTATTCCTACCGCTGCACCGAGTGCGGCGAGGCCTTCGACATCCAGCAGGCCTTCACCGACGAGTCGCTGACCGAGTGCCCCGCGTGCAGCGGACGCCTCCGCAAGCTCTACGGCATCGTGGGCGTGACCTTCAACGGGTCGGGCTTCTACCGCACCGATTCGCGGGCGGCCGCGAAGGGCGGCGCAACCGGATCGGAGTCGGGCGGGTCGTCGGGCGACTCGTCCTCGTCGTCGGGATCCTCCGCGTCGTCCGGATCGTCGTCCGGATCGGCGTCGGCCTCGGGCTCGACGACGAGCGCGTCCCCGACCGCCGCATAGGCCGCCGCACCGCCCGCTCTCACCGCACCGCACCGCACCGCACCGCAAGAGAAGAGGAACCCCACGTGCTCAAGGGATTCAAGGAGTTCATCCTCAGGGGGAACGTCATCGACCTCGCGGTCGCCGTCGTCATCGGCGCCGCGTTCACGGCCGTCGTCAACTCGATCGTGAACAACCTGTTCAACCCGCTGATCGGCGCGCTCTTCCGTGCCGACAGCCTCGACGAGGCGTTCATCTGGCAGATCCCCACGATGGACGGCAGCGTCGCGGAGGTGAAGTTCGGCGCGGTGCTCGGCGCCGTCCTCACCTTCGTCATCGTCGCCGCCGTCGTGTACTTCGTCTTCGTGATGCCCATGAACATCCTGAAGGAGCGCGCCGACGCACGCCGTCAGGCGGGCGAGCCGAAGGCGGAGGATCCCGAGACCGAGCTCACGGTGCTCGCCGAGATCCGCGACCTGCTCGCCGCCGACCGTCAGGGGCGGTCGAGCGCCGACCGAGCCGAGTAGCGCGATCGAGCGAACGGAGCGTCCGTCGACCGAGGTCGCGGGCGCTTCGCCGTCTCACCAGTGCGGCGGGCGCTCCCGCGTGATCCGTTCGTCCTCGGGGCGCGCCGGCGGCGCGGCGCCGTCCTCCGTCGACCCGTGCGCGCCGGGCACGGCCGTCTCGGGCGACGGATCCGTCCCCGGGGCCGGAGTCAGGCGCGCGCGGCGCGCGCCGCGCGCGCGTTCGACGCGTTGACGCGGGCGCGCGGCATCCGGCTGCCCGTCATCCGGCTGCCCGGCATCGCCCCGCGCAGGGCCGGAGTCGCGATCGGACCGAGCCGTCACGCGCTCGCGGCCTCCTCCTCGGCGGGCGGCGTGCCCCGTCCGAGCACGGAGGCCACGCGCTCGGCGACGGCCTCGGGATCGCCGAACAGCTCGAAGCTGTGAACCCGCAGGTAGTGCCATCCGAGGCGACGCAGCACGTCGGGCCGAAGGCGCAGGGATTCGCGCAGGCTCTGGCCGACGAGTGCCTGGTCGGTCTCGACCACGACGGCCCTGCCCGCGTGGGCGGCGGCGAGCGAGAGCGTGTCGCGATGACCGACGCTGACCCGGATGCCGCGGCGCTCCAGTCGCGTCGCGAGGTCGACGAGCATGGGGTCCCCGCGCCCGCGGTCGCGCAGCCCGTCCTTCTGCTCCTCGGTGTGCGAGAGCACGCTCGCGAGCGCGACGACCCCGTGGCGCTGGCGGTCGGCGTCGATGTCCTCGGGTCGGAACGCGGTCACGATGTCCATCGAACGCCGCGCGCGCGTCATCGCCACCGCGAGCAGCCGCTCGCCGCCGGGCTCGCCGAGCGCGCCGAAGTTGGACAGCAGGCGGCCGTGCGGGGTCCTGCCGTAGCCGATCGAGAACACGACGCGATCGCGGCTCTGCGCGACGGCCTGCTCGAGCGTGAGGACCGTGAACGGCTCGGCGCGGTCGCGCAGGATGAAGTCGGACAGGTCGCTGCGCTTGGCGAACGCGGCGAGCACGGCCTGGTGCACCCGTGCGGCGTGCCGCGCGCTCGCGGTGATGACCATGAGCGACTCGCGCGGGCGCTTGACGGCGTGCTCCATGACGAGCTCGACGACCTTCGCGACCTCGGCGTCGAGGCTCTCGACCGTGCCCGTCACGGGGTCGGGCAGGCCGTTGCCGCGCACGTAGTGCAGCCCGAGGCTGCCGTGACCGAGGAAGCTGCCGGCCCACGGCATCGAAACGATCCGACCTCCGTAGAAGCGCCGGTTCACGAGCTCCGCCAGGTCCTCGCCGCCGGCGCGGTAGCTGCGGGTGAGGGTCAGGGTCGGCAGCAGGTCGGCGAGGCGCGAGAGCGCGGAGTCCGCGTGCAGCGCGTCGACGCCGTGCTCCGACGCGGGCCGCTCATCGGCGTCGGCGTCCGCCGCGACCGCGATCTCGAACCGGGTCGGCGTCTGCGTGACCGGATCGCCGAAGGCGACGACCTGGTTCGCGCGACGGATGGCGCCGAGGTTCTCGGCGATCGTCGTGGCGCCGGCGTCGACGAGCAGGACGGTGTCGAACCGGATCGCGTCATCGATCTCGGGAACCTCGTACGGCGACGCGAGCCAGACGGGTGCGAGCAGCCGGAACAGGTGCGGTGCCTCGCGGTGCACCCGGTCGGGGCGCACGCGATCCCCGCGCAGCATGCGCCGGAGGCGCTCGGCCTCCTCGGGCTGGTCGACGAGGGCGACGCGCCAGGCCTCGGCGAGGCGCCAGGCGAGCAGGGGGCCGGCCGCGGAGGCGTGCGCGTCGTCGACGAGGCGGAAGTCGGACTCGAGCCGGTCGAGGACGCTCGTGTTCGCGCCGAGCAGCGCGGGATCGCCCGCGAGCATGGTCTCGAAGACCGACTGCCACCACGCGAGCTCCAGCTCGGAGGCGACCTGCTGCTCGGGCACATGGCGCTTCGCGAGGTCGACGAGCAGCGGATCGAGGCCGAGGCCGCGCAGCTTCTGCAGCAGCGCCGTCCGCTCCTGGAGGTTGAGGAGCACCTCGGACTCGGCGGCGAGGCCGACGAGCGTCGCCTCCAGGTCGCGCAGCGGCCGCGCGGCGAGCCGCTTCGGCGTGCCGATGAGGCCGAGCGGCCGATCGAGCTCGTGGAGGTCGGCGGCGACCGTGTGGTACGCGACGTGGACGTCGTCGAGTCCGACGGGCACGCTGGGGACGGCACCGGCCTCCGAGTACCGGTGCCACAGCGTGCGCTGCTGCTGGATGCCGCGGAGCGCGCCGTTCAGGTCGCCGACGTGCACCCCCGGCCGCACGTACTCGAGCGCGAGTCGCTTCAACCGGCGCCGGTTCGCACCCGACATCCCGGTCTCGCGGCGCGGCGCGGTCGCGGCGATGAGCTCGCCGAGCGGCCGGTCGTAGACCGACGGCAGGAACTTGTCGAGCGTGTCGCGCACGTCGTGGAGCAGGCGGAGGAAGACGCCGAGCTCGGCGACCGACTCGAACTGGCGCAGTCGCGTCTGCCCGATGAGCGCGCGGGCTCGATCGAGCAGCCGCGGCACGTCGCTCGCGCTCAGCCGCTTGGCGAGCTCGTGGGCGGCGGCCGCCTCCTCGGAGGTGGCGAAGTCGGCGCCGTACCAGGGCGAGTCGCCCGGCCCGTAGCGGAACTCGCCGAGCGTCGCGGCGCGGACGAGGTCGCCGGCCACGGCGTCGCGACCCTCGGCGAGGGCCACGAGCGACCCGCGGTCGAGCCGCGCGGTGGTGTCGGGCGGCTCGGCCATCGACGCGAGCCCCGCGAGCGCGGTCAGCGCATCGAGGACCGAGACGCCCAGTTCGCCGTCCCGTCGCGTGAGCGCGTGCCGGTAGTCGAGCAGGACGCGGCGGAGGCGCACGAGCGCGTCGTCGATGTCGGCGATGCGCGGCTGCTCGGCCTTCTCGTTGCGCGTGATGGACTGGATGAGGTCGCGACGGAGGCGCTCGGTGCTCACGGCGAGCCCACCGAGACCGACCTGGCCGAGCCGGTGCGCGATGCCGTCGAGGCTCGCACGCCGCGCGCCGACGACCAGGACCCGCTTCTCGTTCGCGATGAGCGCGCCGATCGCGTTCACGATGGTCTGGGTGCCGCCCGTGCCCGGCAGCGTCTTGACCACGATCGAGTCGCCCTGCTCGATGCGGGCGATCACCTGCTCCTGCTCCGGGTCGGCGTCGAGCAGGAGCCGGTCGGTGGACGGCGGCCGCTCGTCCTGCGGAACGATCCGCGGCGCGTCCGCAGTGCGCGACACTGCCGCGCGGGCATTCGGGTTGCCGGCGATCGCGTCGATGACGGGGTGCTCGAGCCGCGAGGCATCCGCCCCCATGGCCGGACCGACCTCGGCGAACGAGGACACCACGAGGCGCGGCGCCACGTGGAAGTACGGCAGGTGCGACGTCAGGCCGCGCAGTCGATCGATCACGGGCTGCGGCTTGAACACGCCGTTCGTGATGGCGAGCGCCACGAATGCGTCGGCGTCGAGCGTGATCTGGAAGCGTTCGTGCAGTTCGCGCGCGAGCGCCGGGTTGAGGAACGGCTGGCCCTTGAGCTTCAGCTCGAAGTCGCGACCGTATCGACGGATGGCGAGGGGCCGGAGGAGCACGGGCGAGAGGAAGTCCTCCCCCGCGGACTGCCACGACGCGAGGCCGATCGCGAGGTGCACCGACTCGATGCCCCGGACGGAGCGGAGCTCGACGCCCTTCTGCGTGATCTCGGCTGCGGCGAGCCGGGCGTTGCGGAGCGCGAGCTCGTCGCGGATCAGGCTCGAGAGGAGCGTGGACTTGCCGGTGATGAACTGCGGCAGTCCGCCGGGATGCGTCGTGGAGAGCTCGATGCGCGTGCGCGGGGCATCGTCGAAGTGGATGAGCGGCGAACGCCCGCCGAGATCGCGGAGCTCGGCGTGCCAGCGACGCCAGCTCGGCTCGGCGATGTTGCCGGCGACGACGGTGGGGTCGCCGAGCGTCACCGCGTGGGGGGTCGCGGGGTCGCGCGCCGGGTCCGTCGACCCGGCTCGCACGGCGGCAGGGGTCTCGGTCCCGTCGTCGAGGAAGTCGTCCCCGTCGTTCCGATCGAGCCGTTGCACATCGACACCATACGGCGGACGGGCCGGATCCCCCGGAGCATCGCCGCGCTGCGCCGGATTTCGATACCCACCGGGTATTGATACCATGGGGGTATGGTTGTCGTCGACAGCCCACGCACGATCACGAGCCGGAGCCGCACATGAAGTCGATCACCCCCGCCGAGGTGCACGCCGAGTCGGATGCCTGGATCCTCGATGTCCGGGAGGACGCCGAGCTCGCTCAGGCCCGCATCCAGGACGCCCAGCACATCCCGCTCGGCACCCTCGTCGAACGCCTCGACGAGGTTCCGCGCGACCGCACCGTCTACGTGATGTGCCACGCCGGCGGCCGCAGCGCGCAGGCGACCGAATACCTGTCGACGCAGGGCGTCGACGCCGTGAACATCTCCGGCGGCATCACCGAGTGGTACCGCGCCGGACTCCCCATCACCCTCGGAGGTGCCGAATGACCACCGTCGTCAACGAGTCCACGACCGACGCCCAGCGCCGGATCGCGAACCGCCTGAAGCGCGCCCGCGGCCAGCTCAACGCCGTGATCGACGCCGTCGAATCGGGCGCGGACTGCCGCACGGTCGTCAACCAGCTCGCGGCCGTGTCGAGCGCACTCGACCGCGCGGGCTTCGCCGTCATCTCGACGGCCATGCGCGACTGCGCCGCCGACCCCGACGGCAAGGTCGACGGCTCGGGCGAGCGTCTCGACTTCGACGAGCTCGAGAAGCTGTTCCTCTCCCTGTCCTGACGGACGAGCACCCGCGGATACCATGACGGCCGCCGCCCGATGCGAGATCGGGTCGGCGGCCGTCGTGTGCTCACGGAGCGCCTGGTCGGGCACCCCGGCGTCAGACGAGGGAGGACAGCTCCAGTCCGTGCGCCTTCGCGACGCCCTCGTTGGTCAGCTTGCCGGCCGTCGCGTTGAGCCCCTTGGCCAGGGCCGGGTCCGCGGCGAGCGCGGCCTCCCAGCCGAGGTCGGCGATCTTCAGCGCGTACGGCAGCGTGGCGTTGGTGAGGGCCGGCGTCGAGGTCGCGGGCACCGCTCCGGGCATGTTCGCGACGCAGTAGAAGATCGCGTCGTGCACCCGGAACGTCGGCTCGGCGTGCGTGGTCGCGCACGATCCCTCGAAGCAACCGCCCTGGTCGATGGCGATGTCGACGAGCACGGCGCCGCGCTTCATCGTCGCCACCATCTCGTCGGTCACGACCTTGGGCGCCGCCGCCCCGGGTACGAGGACCGCGCCGATGACGAGGTCGGCGTCGCGGACCTGGCGGGCCGTCTCGTACGGCGACGAGGCGAGGGTCTTGATGCGGTGTTCGTAGCGCGCGTCGATCTCGCGGAGCTTCGGCAGCGA
Source organism: Agromyces molybdatiresistens (assembly GCF_052748445.2). NCBI lineage: Bacteria > Bacillati > Actinomycetota > Actinomycetes > Micrococcales > Microbacteriaceae > Agromyces > Agromyces molybdatiresistens. Next base: position 2,780,863 of record NZ_CM188258.1, read on the forward strand.
GATGTCCATCACGGTCACGTCGGCGCCCATGCCGAGGGCGGTCGCCGCGGCCTGCTCGCCTGCGACGCCGCCGCCGATGACGAGGACCTTCGCGGGGGCCGTGCCGGGCACGCCGGCGAGGAGGACGCCGCGGCCGCCCTTGGAGGCGTGCAGCGACGCCGCGCCGACCTGCGGCGCGAGCCGGCCCGCCACCTCGCTCATCGGGGTGAGGAGCGGCAGCGACCGGTCGGCCAGCTGCACCGTCTCGTAGGCGATGGCCGTGACCCCGGAGTCGAGGATGGCGCGGGTGAGCGGCAGGTCGGCCGCGAGGTGGAGATAGGTGAACAGCGTGAGGTCCTCGCGAAGGAATCCGTACTCCTGCTCGATCGGCTCCTTCACCTTCAGCACGAGCTCGGCCGCCCACGCCTCGTCGGCGGTCGCGACGATGTTCGCGCCGACCGCGCGGTACTCGTCGTCGTGGTAGCCCGCGCCCTCGCCGGCACCCGCCTGGATGTCGACGCGGTGACCGCGCTGGACGAGCGCGTGCGTTCCGGCGGGCGTCATCGCGACGCGGAATTCGTTGTTCTTGATCTCTGCAGGCACGCCGACGTGCATGGGTACGCTCCGAATGCTGTGTGGATGTGTGCTTCCATGGTCGCCGCATATTCGCCTGTTGGGAAGCGGTTCCGCATGATGTTCGGTAGACTCACGGCATCCGTCTCGAATGTTCGTACAGGAGCGCCCGCATGACCGATCTGCCGCAGTTCCGCGAACCCGCCCGAGTCGTGCTCGACGACATCGACCGGCAGATCATCGCCCTCCTGCACGAGAACGCCCGCATTCCCAACGTCGACCTCGCCCGCGAAGTCGGCGTCTCGCCGTCGACGTGCCTCGCTCGCGTCCGTTCGCTCCGCGAGCGCGGCGTCATCACGCGCTACACCGCTGAGATCAACCCCGCCGCACTCGGCTTCACCCTCCAGGCGCTGGTCTCGGTGCGCATCAGGCCGGGCGCGCGCCACCTCATGGAGCAGATCTCCGACGAGCTCCGCCGCGAGCCCGAGGTCGCGCAGCTCTTCTTCCTCGGCGGCAGCGAGGACTTCCTCATCCACGTGCGCGTGCGCGACAGCGAGCACGTGCGACAGTTCGTCCTGAAGAACCTGTCTGCGAATCCCGCGGTCGCCCTGACCGAGACGAACCTCGTCTTCGAGCATCACACGGCCGACTCGGCGGGGCTCCGCGCCGTGCTCTGAGGGCGCGCGGGCGACGGATGCCGCGGGGCGGCGTCGCGGTCGGTGTCGGCGCCCGACCTCGGCAGGCGGCTCGTCCGGCGGCCGCGTCAGCGCGAAACCGGAAGGATCTCGCCCAGGTCGAGCCCATCGGGCGCATCGAGCTGCTCGTACGTGCAGCTCTCGGGCGCACGATCGGTGCGCCACCGACGGAACTGCGCCGTGTGCCGGAAGCGGTCGCCCTCCATGTGGTCGTAGGCGACCTCGACGACGAGTTCGGGTCGCAGCGGGACGAACGAGAGGTCCTTCCCGGCGCTCCATCGGCTGACCGCGCCGGGCATCCGGCCGCTGCGGTGCGCCTCCTGGTCGGCCCACTCCCCCCACGGGTGCCGCGACGGGTCCTCCTCGACGAAGGGTGCGAGCGTGTCGACGAGCTCGCGGCGCCTGGTCATCGGGAACGATGCGGCGACGCCGACGTGGTGCAGGCGGCCGTCGTCGCCGTACAGGCCGAGCAGCAGCGAACCGACGATGCCGCCGGTCTTGTGCCAGCGGTACCCGGCGACCACGCAGTCCGCCGTGCGCTCGTGCTTCACCTTGAACATCGAGCGCTTGTCGGGCAGGTACGCCCCGTCGAGCGGCTTCGCCACGACCCCGTCGAGTCCCGCACCCTCGAATCGCGCGAACCAGTCCTCCGCCTCGGCCAGGTCGCCCGTGGCCGGTGTCACGAAGACCGGGTCGGATGTCGCGGCGAGCGCCTCCTCCAGGAGCGCGCGCCGCTCGGCGAACGGCCGGGCGGTGAGATCGTCGTCGCCGAGCGCCAGGAGATCGAAGCCGACGAACGACGCCGGCGTCTGCTCGGCGAGCATCGCCACGCGACTCGCTGCCGGATGGATGCGCTGCTGCAACGCGTCGAAGTCGAGTCGCCCGTCACGGACGAGCACGATCTCGCCGTCGACCACGCACCGGTCCGGCAGATTCCGCTTCAACGCCTCGACCAGCTCCGGGAAGTACCGCGTCATCGGGCGCTCGTTGCGGCTGCCGAGCTCGACCTCGTCGCCGTCTCGGAACACGATGGTGCGGAAGCCGTCCCACTTCGGCTCGACGTGGCCGACGTCGGGGATCGCCTTCACGGACTTCGCGAGCATCGGCTTGACGGGCGGCATCACCGGCAGGTCCATCCGCCCATCATGCTCCCCGCCGCCGACACCCGCATCCGTCGACCGCGCGAGCCCGGCCATCCGCTCGGAGTAGCACCGAGGTTCGGGAGGGTCAAGGGACTGCCCGCAGACGGACCCGCCGCGTACCATCGGAATCCGGAGTCGCGCTCGGGGGCGCGCGAAACCACGGAGAGGTGAGCGTGACGATGACCGAACCGGAGGGACACGGGCGGAACGCCGACGAATCGGAGGACGACCGCGTCGCCGACGCTGCGATCGAGGAGGTCGAGCGCCGGGCGCGTGCGCAGGAGGACGCCGACGCCGAGGAGCGCGTCGCCGTCCAGGACGACGACGGGCGGATCACGCAGGAGCGAGCGCAATGAGTTCCCTCCTCGATCGACCCGAGCATGAGACCGCGGTGCTCCCGTCCATCGGCGTATGGTGGCCCATGCTCGAGGCGCCGCTGCAGCGTGAGATCCTCGAGCAGCCGACCGCGCCGCTGCGTGCGGTCGTCGTGCGGCGCATCTTCGAACTCTGCGAACTCGAGGACCGTCCGGTGCCCCGCTCCGGCGTCCGGCTCGGTCCGAACGAGCGCGCGTACCTGGCGGGCTGGACGCACGCGACCGACTGGGTCTGACGGGTCGCGCGGATGACACCACGTCCGAGGCGTACGCGCAAGCCGTTGAGTCCACCCCGCCGCGACCGGTAGACCAGAAAGCATGGATCGGATCCACTACGCCGGCGGTGAGCTGCTCACCGGGAGCGCGATCGCGGACGCGGTCATCGAGTACGCGGCCGCGCTCGCGTCGCAGCGGACCGCGGCGTCGATCGACATCCCGATCCGCGCGGCCGACGGCACCACCGCACACGCCCAACTGCTCATCGGCCCGGCGAGCCAACTGCTCAGTGAGCCGGTCGAGACCGACCAGGACGAGCTCCAGGACGAGGACCTGGTGACCAGGCTGCGGGCGGCGACGACGGCGCTCTCGACGGCGCGGCCATTGGTCGGCCGATCCGACAACGGCGGTCTCGACGACAGCGGCGACACGGACGACCTGGAGTGGCCTCCGATCCGGTGACCGAGGATCCCGCGGCGACCGATCCGCCGCGAGCGCTTCAGCCGTCGAGTTCGGTGGAAGACGACCGCCCCGTCCCGGACTCGTCCGACAGGGGCGCCTCGCGGTCCTCCCCGGGCTCCGGGTCATCCGACGGGATCGGCACGATGCTCACCGGGATGCCCGGGCCGACCAGCAGCTCCGCCGGCTGCGGGCGGCCCTCGCCGAAGTTCACCGTGATCCAGTCCGCGATGCCGTTGCGGTGCGCCTGCTCGATCGCCGCCTTGATCGCCTCGACGTCGGCCTCGCCGACCGAGTACTGGGCGCCGCCGTACATGATGTTGACGCGCTTCACTCGTGCCCTCCGTTCGGATCCGCGGAGTTCCTCACCTCGGGTTCCGGCACGAGCACGAGCCCTCCCGGAGAGTTCGCCGTGGCCATGAGCGCATCGACCCAGGCGCGGTTGATCGAGGGCTGACGGCCGCCCGCGTACTTGAACACCAGCGGGATGCGCGGATGCATCCACAGCGTGCTGCGCCCGTCGCCGATCGCGGGATCGTCGCGCCAGCTGAAGTAGAACGACTCACCGCGGCGGAGCTTGGCGCCGATGACGAGCTGCAGGTGCGCGAGCACTCGGTCATCGAAGTCCACGCCCAGCGTGGAATCGTACGTCAGCTTCCCCACGTCCACCTCCGACACCGTGACGGAGCAGATCTCCGAACCGCACATGCGTGTGCATCAGCGTAGTCTCGCCGACCGCCGCGGAACAGGGGTTGCCACGGAGCGATCGGACCGGGTGCGATCCGGTTCCGCACGCGCCGGCCTCAGCCGTGCCGGTACGACCGGTAGTACTCGAGCAGCGCCCGGGTCGAGGCGTCCTGTGCCGCCAGCGCCGCCTCGTCGCCCTCGATCGCCGGGGCGATCTGCATGGCGAGCTGCTTCCCGAGCTCGACGCCCCACTGGTCGAAGGAGTTGATGCCCCAGACGACGCCCTGCGTGAACGTGATGTGCTCGTACAGCGCGATGAGCTGGCCCAGCACCGCAGGGGTGAGCGCTGGGGCGAAGATCGAGGTCGTCGGCCGGTTGCCCCCGAAGGTGCGTGCGGCGACGAGGGCCCCCGTCGTCCCCTCGGCCTCGACCTCCTCCGCCGTCTTGCCGAACGCGAGCGCCTTCGTCTGTGCGAGGAAGTTCGCGAGGAACAGTCCGTGCACGTCGCGACCGTCGTCGGCGAGCGGGTAGGCCGGGTTGACGAACGCGATGAAGTCGGCCGGGATCAGGCGCGTGCCCTGGTGGATCAGCTGGTAGAACGCGTGCTGGCCGTTCGTGCCGGGTTCGCCCCAGAACACCTCCCCCGTCGAGGTCGTCACGGGAGAGCCGTCCCAGCGGACCGACTTGCCGTTCGACTCCATCGTCAGCTGCTGCAGGTAGGCGGGGAAGCGGTGCAGCTGCTGGGCGTAGGGCAGGACGGCATGCGACTGGGAGCCGAGGAAGTTCGTGTACCAGACGTTGAGCAACCCCATGAGGACCGGCACGTTCCGCTCGAGCGGTGTCGTGCGGACGTGCTCGTCGACCGCGTGGAAGCCCGCGAGGAGCTCGCGGAACGCCTCGGGCCCGAGCTCGATCGCGAGCGACAGACCGATCGCGGAGTCGACGGAGTACCGGCCGCCGACCCAGTCCCAGAACCCGAACGCGTTCTGCGGGTCGATGCCGAACTCGGCGACCCTGTCGAGCGCGGTCGAGACCGCGACGAAGTGATGGGCGACCGCGTCGGTGCGGGATGCCTCGTCGGCGGCGATCGCGCCCGAGGCCTCGAGCCCGGCCCACAGCCAGTCGCGCGCGAGTCGCGCGTTCGTGAGCGTCTCGAGCGTCGTGAAGGTCTTCGATGCGACGATGAAGAGGGTCGTCTCCGGGTCGAGGCCGGCCGTCTTCTGAGCGAGGTCGGTCGGATCGATGTTGGACACGAACCGAGCGTCGATGCCGGCGTCGGCGTAGGGCTTCAGCGCTTCGGACACCATGACCGGCCCCAGGTCGGACCCGCCGATGCCGATGTTGACGACGTGCTCCACTCGTCTGCCCGTCACGCCGACCCAGTCTCCGGAGCGCACGCGCTCGGCGAACGCCGTCACGCGATCGAGCACCTCGTGGACGTCGTGGTCGACGTCCTGCCCGTCGACCACGAGCGCCGGCACGGCACCCTTCGGACGGCGCAGGGCGGTGTGCAGCACCGCGCGGTCCTCGGTGGTGTTGATGTGCTCGCCCGCGAGCATCGCGGCGTACCGCTCGGCGACGCCGGTCTCCTCCGCCAGCCGCACGAGCGCGGCGACGATCTCGTCGGTCACGAGGTTCTTCGACAGGTCGACGTGCAGGTCGGCGAGCGGCAGGCTCAGGCGCTGGACGCGACCGGGGTCGGCGTCGAACCAGGCGCGGAGGTCGGGCTCGAACGAGGCGCCATGGGCCTCGAGTTCGGACCAGGCGGACGTGGCGGTGGGATCGATCGGCGTGCTCACCCGCCCACGCTATCGCCCTCGGTCGGGTGCGTGAACCCGTGCGACGCCCGGCTACCGCCGAGGTCGGATGCGCCATCCGCGATGGTGCCCCTGGAGGGACTCGAACCCCCAACCCTCTCCTTAGGACGGAGCTGCTCTTCCATTGAGCTACAGAGGCTGACCGGTCGAGTCTAGCGGGCGCACCGGTGCCGCCCGATCCCGCGGGACCGCACCGACGGACCGGAGAGATCGCAGCTCAGTTGTAGCCGAGCACCACGATCGCGGACGTCGACGGCGCGAGCTCGTCGACGAACCCGTTCTCGTCGAACCGGCTGTCGTCTGAGGGCTGCGTCATCGCGGTCACCTTGCTTCGCTGGTGGGGAAGGGGAAGCCTCAGGCTATCGGCGGGAGTCGGTCGCGGTCATTGTCCGGAACGTCCAACTTCGCGGGGCGGTTTCGCCATGTTGTCACGCTAGGCGATCGGAACGCGCGGTCGACGGCACCCGAACGGTCAGGCCGGCGGGTAGAGGTAGAGCGCCTCGCCGACCGGGATGGTGCGCACGTGGTACGAGTGGTCGGAGTTCCAGTTGTACTCCTCGATCGTGACCGTGCCGTCGCCGTTGACCGACTGCACGTACGCGACATGGTTGTACGGGAACCACGCGACCGAGCCGACGACGGGTTCGCTGCTCGACGGCCACCCCTTCGCGGCCCACTCGTCGGCCCACATCCAGGCGCTGCCGGATGCGAGGTTGCTCCAGTCCCACTTCCACGGCGCGCCCGTCGCGCCGGCGTCGCGGTTCAGGCGCCACGCGACGAAGTCGACGCACTCGCGGTAGTAGTACCGCAGCGGCGACAGGCCGCCGCCGTAGTCGTCGGGCGTCTCGTACCACCACGGGTAGTCGTCGCCCTCGGCCTGCTGCGCCACGATCGCGTACTCGCCGGTCCCCCGCGATGCGAGCTCGGCCTCCCACGCCGCGCGCTCGGCCGCAGCGGCCTCGGCGGCCGCCGCATCGATCTCCTCCTTGGTCGTGACGGAGAAGGTGTCGCTCGACACCGGAGCTCCCGCGGCCTGGTCGGAGACCTCGAGCGCCTGCGCCTCGGCGACGGACAGGCTGAACTTCGTCGGGGACCCGCCGGGCAGATGCCCGCCGGGGAGGAACGCGTAGGCGGGCAGGGCGACGGTTCCGACGAGCGCGGGAACCAGGAACACCGTCGCCGCGACCCGCATGGGTCCGTTCCGACGCGCCACCGGGCCGCTCGCACGGCCGGCCGGGCTGGTGGATGCCGCCGCCGGGCGACGACGCGCCGACGCCGCTCGGACCGCGCCGCGGGGCTGGGCGGCGCCCGCAGGAGCCGCGGTGGAGGCCCCGCCGGCGGCACCGCCTGCGTCGGTCGCACGCGCGAGCGCGGGGGTCGCGGACGAGCGTGTCGCCGGAACGCCGACCGCCGTGGCGGTGGGGATCCCCGCGGGATCGGCCGGGGTCGCGGCGGGCACGGCGACCGCCTCGGGGAACGGCGCACGGCGCGCGACCGGCGCAGCCTGGGCCGGTCGACCGGGAGCGGCCGGGCGACCGGGCGCGCCGGCCCCGCCAGCGGGGCCCTCACGACGCGGCGCGGGCTGCGGGGAGTCGGGACGCTGCGCCGGTGGCGCCGACGCGGCGCGGCGGACCTGCTCGCGACGCCACGGTTCGACGGGCGGGCGCGTCTCGCTCCGGCGGGCTGGTGGTTCGACATCGCGCCGCGCCTCCTCGCGCGGGAATCGGTGCGGCGTCGGCGCCGGCATCCGTTCCGCGGGCGCCCGGTCGGGCAGGGGCCGGGCGATCGGCTCCGCCCGGGGCCGGTACGACTCGGGACGCGCGGGCCGAGCCGGCTCCGGTGCGAGCGAGGGCGCGGGCGGCGGCATGGATCCGGTCTCGCGCAGCGCCGATCGATCCCGCAGTCCCGCGCGCTCCGGCGCCGCCGCACCGTCCGCCGGGCGCTCGCGGTCCGCGCGGCGCCCCCTGACGGGCGGGGCCGGCGCGGCATCCGGCCGCGGCGTCACGTCGCCGCCGGGCATCCGACTCGGCGAACCGTCGACGGGCAGTGCAGGGCGCCGTGGCCGCAGGCTCGGGGGCCGGCCGTGCGAGTCGTCACCGTACAAGGGTCGTGAACCTCCGGGTCCCGCGCCGCCTCTGGGGGGAGCGCACGCGGGGGCGTTTCGGGTCTCCGGAACCGGGGGTGCTCCGGACTCGTACCACCCTAGGGCACGGCCCGAGCGGTTGTCACGATGCCGTTCCCGGCGCGTCGGCCGCCCGCTACGCGGCGCGTTCGAGGAAGTCGCTCCACTGCGGGAGCGGCCGCTCGAAGCCCCGCACCACCCACCCGCGACCGTGCGGCATGCGCGGCGTGATCCGCAGCGTCCACCCCATCTCCGCCGGCGTGTGGTCGCCCTTGGAGTTGTTGCACCGCAGGCAGCAGGCCACGAGGTTCTCCCACGTGTCGCGGCCGCCGCGCGAACGCGGCAGGACGTGGTCGATGGTGCCGGCCGACTTGCCGCAGTACGCGCAACGGTGCTCGTCGCGCCGCAGGACCCCGCGGCGGCTGACGGGCACCTGGTGCACGCGCGGCGTCCGCACGTACCGGGTGAGCAGGATCACGCTGGGCCGGACCCAGTCGCTGTTCGTGCCGTGCACCGGATTCCCCTCGTCGTGCAGGATCACGGTGGCCTTCTCGTTCATGACGAGCAGGAGGGCGCGCTTGAACGAGACGACCGCGAGGGGTTCATATCCGGCGTTGAGCACGAGGGTGCGCATGGGGTGCCTTTCGATCGGTGCTGGATGGCTTCCAGCCGCGTGAAGGGAAGGACGATCCGGATGCCGCGGGGTGCGCGCGACCGCCGCGGAGACGCGAAACGGGCACCGTCGTGAAGACAGTGCCCGTCGGCATCCCGGCGCGGTCGCGACTCGGCTGACTACTGCGCCGCTGGTCGTAGAGCACGCGCGCACCCGCGGAATGAGTGCTGCTGCGCGGACCGACCATCGGACTTCCCCTACCCGGTATCGAGATCGTCAGGATCCAAGGCTACGACACGAATGGCGTGCCGGGTCCTCCCGGCACGCCATTCGAGACACGCTTCACATGCTGTTCACACGTCAGATCCGCACGATCCAGTAGTCGCTCGTCCAGATCGGCTGGACCCGGACGACCGTGCCCTCGTAGGGGGCATGGAGGATCATGCCGTCGCCGGCGTAGAACCCGATGTGTCCGCTCATGACGACGAGGTCGCCGGGGACGGCCTCGGAGACGGGGATCTGCGTACCGGCGGCACCCTGCGCGGAGGACGAGTGCGGGAGGCTGATGCCGAACTGGGCGTAGACGTACTGGACGAGGCCGGAGCAGTCGAAGCCGGCGGGCGTGGCGCCGCCGTAGACGTAGGGCACGCCGAGGTACTGCTGCGCGACCGAGAAGACGCTGGCGGGGTCGGCCGAGCCGTAGACGGCGGCCGGGGTGTACTCGCTCGCGGCCGCGGCGTACGAGGTCATCTCCTCGGCGGCGGCCTGCCGGGCGGCCTCTGCGGCGGCGGCCGCCTCCTCCGCGGCGCGCTTGGCCTCCTCGGCAGCGCGGATCTCCTCACCGGTGACGGCGTCGTAGCCGTCCTCGGAGATCGGCGCGGCGATGACGTCGTCGGCGACCTGGACGTCCTGCGGGGCGGCCTTGGTGAGCTGGGTCGCCGCGGTGGCGCCGAACTCGATGCCGTCGCTTCCCGGCGCGAACGCGTAGGCGGGGATCGCGAGCGTGCCGACGAGGCCGGCCGCGACGGACATGACCATCACGTTCTTCGCGCTGCCTCGGCGGAGGCGGCGGCCGAGCGAGTCCTGCTGGAGCTTCGCCTGCATCGCGGCGTCCGTGGCTGTCGCGGGAGCCGCTGGGGCGGCCGGCGTCGCGCGCCGAACGAGCGCGGTTCCGGTCCTGGGCTTGGGGGCGGTGGTCGCGCCGGAGCGGCGCCGGGGGAATCGAGCCAAAACGTGTCCTCCGCCCCACGAGGCCTGAGCTTCGTCTCACCTGTGCGCCGGGGGGCGCGTCACGGGTATCGGGGCCGAGCGGTGAGCGCGGGAGGCGTCTCGACCCTGTTCCTCCGGCTGGCTTGTCGCCGGCGGACTCGACCGAGAATACGCGAGAGGTCGTCGATTGTCACATTTCGATCACGGTGCGCCGGAATCGGCACTCCGGAAACCGCTCCGCGGATGGATCCGAAGCCCTGTCGGCCCGGGCGCCGCGCCAGGGGGCGGCGGTCCCGATTCAGTCGCCGATGAAGAGGTGGCCCGCCAGCTCGGCGGGCAGCTCGAGCCGGTCGTCACGACCCTCGACCGAGACGACGACGGACCGGCCCTCCCGGCGCAGCGAGACCCGCGTGCCCGGGAGCACTCCCGCGGACTTCAGGCGTCCGAGCAGCTCGGGTTCGAACTGGGCGGGCTCGGCGAGCCGCCGGATCACACCCTCGGCCGCGCCGTCGCCCTCGTCGAGCGCCGTGAGCACGTTGCGCACGCCCTGCATGAACGGAGCGGCCGGCTCGACGCCGAGCTCCTCGAGCCCGGGGATGGGATTGCCGTAGGGCGAGTGGGTGGGCTGGCCGAGGATCTCGACGAGACGCCGCTCCACGTGCTCGCTCATCACATGCTCCCAGCGGCACGCCTCCTCGTGGACGTACTCCCAGTCGAGCCCGATGACGTCGGCAAGCAGTCGCTCGGCGAGCCGGTGCTTGCGCATGACGTGGACGGCCTTCTGGCGGCCGTCGGCCGTGAGCTCGAGGTGGCGATCGCCGGAGACGACGACCAACCCGTCGCGCTCCATCCGCGCGACCGTCTGCGACACGGTGGGACCGGAGTGCCCGATGCGCTCCGAGATCCGGGCCCGCAGGGGCACGATGCCCTCCTCCTCGAGGTCGAGGATGGTGCGCAGGTACATCTCGGTCGTGTCGATGAGGTCGGTCAACTCGCTCCTCCTCGGCCGTGGGGCGCCTCGTGCATCAGAACAGACTACTGGCCGCGGCCGACATGCCGCCGAGCGCCACGATGGACGTCGCGAACCCCCGACCCCGCGTCATCCGCCGCCATGGCGAATCGGCCGCGCCTAAGATCGGACCATGCCTGAGCTCGTGATCCCCTCGTCGCTCCTGCCCGCCGACGGCCGCTTCGGCTGCGGACCGTCCAAGGTGCGATCGGAGCAGCTCGCGCACCTCGCCGAGGTCGGCCCGCGCCTGCTCGGCACCTCGCACCGGCAGGCCCCCGTCAGGCAGCTCGTCGGTCGCGTGCGTCGGGGCATCGCCGACCTCTACTCGCTGCCCGACGGCTACGAGGTCGTGCTCGGCAACGGCGGCTCGACCGCCTTCTGGGACGCCGCGGCGTTCGGCCTCATCGAGCGGCGCGCGCAGCTCTGCTCGTTCGGCGAGTTCGGTGCGAAGTTCGCCAAGGCCGCGGCTGCCCCGTGGCTCGAGGCCCCGGACGTCCGGAAGGCCGAACCCGGTTCGCGCGTCGACGCCGAGCCGCTGGAGGGCGTCGACCTGTACGGGTGGCCGCAGAACGAGACCTCGACGGGCGTCCAGGCCCCCGTGCGCCGCGTGCGCGGCGACGAGGGAGCGCTCACGGTCGTCGACGCCACGAGCGCGGCGGGCGGCGCGACCGCCGACCCGGCCGAGTTCGACGTCCTCTACTTCGCGCCGCAGAAGAACTTCGCGTCCGACGGCGGACTCTGGTTCGCGATCATGTCGCCCGCCGCGATCGAGCGGATCGAGCGGATCGCGGCATCCGATCGCTACATCCCCGAGTTCCTCTCGCTGAAGAACGCGGTCGACAACTCGCGCCTGGACCAGACGCTGAACACGCCCGCGCTCGCCACGCTGCTGCTGCTCGAGAGCCAGCTCGAGTGGATGAACGCGTCGGGCGGGCTCGCCTGGGCCGACGCGCGCACGCGCGAGTCCTCCGGCATCCTCTACGACTGGGCGGCCGGCACGCCGGTCGCGACGCCCTTCGTGGCCGACCCCGACCACCGCTCGCAGGTGGTCGTCACGATCGACTTCGACGAGACGACGGATGCCGCCGCGCTCGCGACGACGCTCAGGGCCAACGGCGTGGTCGACACCGAGCCCTACCGCAAGCTCGGCCGCAACCAGCTCCGAGTGGCGACCTTCACGGCGATCGAGCCCGACGACGTCCGCGCACTCACCGCCTCGCTGGACTGGGTGCTCGAACACAACGGATAGGGTGACGGCATGCGCCTGTGGCTGTCCGAGTCCGAGCGGCGCCCCGATCCGGCGCCCGCGCGTGCCGACGCGCGCAAGGCGCTGCTCGCCGGGACCCTCGGCTGGCTGCTCGCGCTCGTGCTCGCCCTGGCCTTCGCGGCTCCGCTCGCGGAGTCGGGGTTCTCGTGGTTCATCGCCGCGGCCGCGGTCGGCGTGGCGCTCGGGGTCGTCGGACTGGTCGCCGTGCAGCTGCGACGTCGTCGCGGCCGGCCGGTGGCGACGGACCGGCCGTGAGGGTGCGACCTCCGACGGTCTCGTACGTCTAGTCGGTGCCGTGCGCCCGGTCGTCGACGTCGGAGTCGTCCGCGTCGTCGGAGTCCGCCTCGTCGGGCTCGTCCGCCTCGTCGTCGTCTTCCCCGGAATCGTCGTCGCCGTCCGCGTCGAGCGCGTCGATGTCGATGCCGTCGAACGCGTCGTCGCCGGCGTCGTCCCCGAAGGCGTCGTCCTCCGCGTCGAGGTCGTCGTCGGAGCCGTCGGCCTCGTCGTCGTCGAACCCGCCGTCGGCGCCCTCGCCGTCGCCCGAGTCGTCGCCGTCGAGGTCCTCCTCGTCGGCCGCATCCGCCTCGGCGGCCGCGGCCTGGGCGGCGCGGTAGTCGGCGAGCCGCTCGGACCACGGCACCCACTCGGGCGCGAGCAGCGCCCGTTCACCGGGGAGCAGCTCGGTCTCGAGCACGGTGGGCTCCGCCTCCTCGACACGCGCGAGCGTGACCGACCAGTGCCATCCGGGATAGCCGGAGAGGTCGGCGGCGAAGTGCAGCGAGAGCACGTGCTCGCCCTCGGCCACGTGGCCGATCACCGATCCGACGGTCTGCGCAGGGGTCACCTCGAGCAGTGCGCCGCGCGCCAGGTCCACGGCGGCGAGCAGCACCTCGTCAGCGATCACGGGCACGCGTGCATCGGCCGCCGCCCCCTCGCCGTTCTCCGCGTCAGGCATCCAGCTCGTCCGCAACCTTGCGCAGCAGGGCCGCGATCTTGCGGCTGTGGGCGTTGTCGGGGTACCGCCCGCGCTTGAGGTTCGCGCCGATGCCGTCGAGCACCTTGACCAGGTCCTCGACGATGACCGCCATGTCGTCCGCCGGCTTGCGATGCATGCGGGCGAGGCTGGGCGGCGCGTCGAGCACGCGCACCGAGAGCGCCTGCGCTCCGCGCTTGCCCTGCGCGATCCCGAACTCCAACCGCGTCCCCGACCGCACGGTCGCACCGGCGGGAAGTGCCGAGGCGTGGAGGAAGACCTCCTGGCCGTCATCGCCGCTGATGAAGCCGAACCCCTTCTCCTCGTCGTAGAACTTGACCTTGCCGGTGGGCATCGATGGATCTCCCGCTGTCTCGATGGGCGCGCCGGAAACCGCGGCGACGTCGCCTCCCAGTCTACGGTCCGGCATCCCCCGGATCGGCCGTGGGGCCTATTCTGGGAGCGTGAGCAACCAGGGCCCGATCACCGACCATCGCCTCGAGCGCATCCTCGCCTACATGGTCGCCGCCACGGTCGGGCTCTCGATCATCGCGTTCTTCGCGGTCATGATCGGCACGCTCGCCGGGGCCGGCGCCGACGACGGCTTCAGCCAGGGCGTCTGGCCGTTCGTGCTCATGCTGCCGCTCATCGGCCTGCCGATCGGCTTCGTGCTCCTGATCGTGCTGCTCATCGTCAACGGCGTCCGCCGCTCGCGTGAGTCCCGACAGGGCGCGGACTGACGGCCATGCTGGTGCTCGCCGCGAGGCTCCGCGCGATTCCGCGCGAGCGGCTCGCGGCCGCGCTGGCGGTTCGAGAGCTCGACCACTCGAACGTCCGCGACCTCTTCGACCTCGCCGAGGCCCTCACCGCGCCCGACTCCATCGACCATGCGATCGACCGCCTCGAACGGCCCGCGCTCGCCGTGCTCTCCGCAGCGGCCGCCACTACCGACGACGCCGGCTGGACCGACCTGGGCCTGCTGTCCGACGAACTGCGACGGCTCGGCGCCGACGACCTCGCCGGGGGCCTGGCCGCAGACCCCGCGAGCGTGCTCGCCGGCCTCGAGGCACGGCTGCTCCTCCTCCGCGACGACGAACGCATCCACGTGCCGACCGAGGTCGGTGCGCGCCTGCGCGCCCGCCTCGACGTCGACCTGCCGAGCCTCGAATCCCTCGCGGCGCACGCACCGCCCGTCGCGCTGCCCCGCGACCGGCCCGACACCGGGCTCCTCGACCGGCGCGCCGCCGAGACCGCGTACGGCACCGTCGCCGCGACCGCCGAGCTGCTCGCGGGTCTCGCGGTGCAGCCCGCCCGCGAACTGGCCAAGGGCGGCTTCGCACTGCCCGATGCGAAGCGGCTCGCCGAGGCCGCGGGCGTCGAGCTCGACGAGTTCCCGCGTCTGGTCCGACGCGCCACCGAGTCGGGCCTGATCGTGCGCGACGGCCCGGTCTGGCTCGAGTCCGACGCGGGCGCCGAGTGGATCCTGCTCGGCACCGGCGCACGATGGACCCGGCTCGCGGAGGCATGGCGCGCCCGCATCCCGGCGCCGCTCCGCGACCTCGTCGTGCGTCGCAGCGAGGCGCTCAGCTCCGCCTCGATCCGAGACGACGTCGCCTGGTACTACCCCGGCGGCGGCGCCTGGCTCCGGGACGGCATGGACCGGCTCCTGGAGGACGCCGAGGCGCTCGGGCTCGCCGTCGCCGGCGAGCCGCTCGAGACGGCCTCGCTCGTCCTCTCCGGGGACCTCGCGGGCGCCGCGGAGCGGCTCGCGCGCCATTTCCCGCAGCAGGTCGACAAGGTGTACGTCCAGCACGACCTCACGGTCGTCTCCCCTGGCCCGCTCGAGCCGTCGCTCGACGCGCGACTCCGCGCGTTCGCGGAGGTCGAGGGCCGCGACCTCGCATCGAGCTACCGGGTCACCGCGGCATCCGTCAACCGGGCCCTCGCGGCGGGCGACAGCGAGGAGGGCATCCGCGCCTTCCTCGAGAAGATCTCGCTGACCGGCATCCCGCAGCCGCTCGCCTACCTGCTGAGCGAGTCGGCGGCCCGCTTCGGAGCCGTGCGGGTCGGCGCCGCCGACCCGTCGGAGGCCCCCGCGCGCGCCTCGGTCCGGTCCGACGACGCGCAGCTCATCGGCACGCTGCTCGTCGACCAGGCGCTCTCCTCGCTCGGCCTGCGCCAGGACGGCGCGCACCGCCTCCTCTCCCGCTTCCCTCCCGACGTGGTGTTCTGGGGCCTCAGCGATGCGCGCTACCCGGTCGCGGCCGAAGACGCCGAGGGGCGCATCATCCGCCTCCGACGCCACCACGTGGGGCACGCGGCGGCACCGGCACCGCGGACCGACCCGGTCGAGGCCATGCTCGATCGCCTGGCCGAGGCCGACGCCGGCGGCGGCACCGAGCAGGCCTGGCTCGCGCGCCAGCTCGAGGCGGCGGCTCGCGCCAAGGAGACGCTGACGGTGACGGTGCGGATGCCCGGCGGCGACACGGCCGACTACCTCCTGGCGCCGGCGAGCGTCGCCAACGGCCGGCTGCGCGCACGCGACCGCAAGTCCGACATCGAGCGCACGCTGCCGATCTCCGCGATCGCGGCGGTCGCGCCGGCGCCGGCCGGCAGCTGACCGCATCCCGCGTCCGACACGGCCGCGCCGGATGCCGCGTCGGCCGATCCGGCCGGGCGGGCGCGCCCGACCCCGCGGCATCCGGCCGCTCGGAGCCGGTGCCCGGGAACCCGGGATAGACTCGTCCGCTATGTCAGACGGCCCCCTCATCGTCCAGAGCGACCGCACCGTGCTCCTCGAGGTGGCGAACCCGCTCGCCGAGGACGCACGGCACGACCTCGCCATCTTCGCCGAACTCGAACGCGCACCCGAGCACATCCACACGTACCGCATCACGCGGCTCGGCCTGTGGAACGCGCGCGCGGCGGGCCACACGGCCGACGACATGCTCGGCACGCTCGAGCGCTACGCGAAGTTCCCGGTGCCGCAGACGGTCGCCGTCGACATGCGCGAGACCGTCGACCGCTACGGCCGGCTCGTGGTCGACCGCACCGACGACGGCGCGCTGCGGCTGCGCAGCGACGACCTCGCGGTGCTCACCGAGGTGGCCGGTGCGAAGCGCGTCGCGCCGCTGCTCACGGAGCGCATCGACGACACGAGCTTCCTCGTCGAGGCCTGGGCGCGCGGCCAGCTCAAGCAGGAGCTCGTGCGCCTCGGGTGGCCGGCCGAGGACCTGGCCGGCTACACGCCGGGCACGCCCCACGAGATCGACCTCGAGCAGGACGGATGGCACCTGCGCGACTACCAGCAGAAGGCCGTCGACAACTTCTTCGAGGGCGGGTCGGGCGTGGTCGTGCTCCCCTGCGGCGCGGGCAAGACCCTCGTCGGCGCGGGCGCGATGGCGACCGCGAAGACCACGACGCTCATCCTCGTGACCAACACGGTCTCGGCGCGCCAGTGGCGCGACGAGCTCCTCAAGCGCACGAGCCTCACCGCCGACGAGATCGGCGAGTACTCGGGGCAGGTGAAGGAGGTCAAGCCCGTCACGATCGCGACCTACCAGATCCTCACCGCGAAGCGGAAGGGCGAGTACGCCCATCTCGCGCTGCTCGACGCGCTCGACTGGGGCCTCGTGGTCTACGACGAGGTGCACCTGCTGCCGGCCCCGGTGTTCAAGCTGACCGCCGAGCTCCAGGCGCGCCGCCGCCTCGGCCTCACGGCGACGCTCGTCCGCGAGGACGGCCGCGAGGGCGACGTCTTCTCGCTCATCGGCCCGAAGCGGTTCGACGCGCCGTGGAAGGAGATCGAGGCCCAGGGCTTCATCTCCCCCGCCGCCTGCTACGAGGTGCGAATCGACCTGCCGCAGTCCGAGCGCCTCGCGTACGCGGCATCCGCCGACGAGGAGCGCTACCGACTCGCCGCGACCGCGCCCGCGAAGCTCGGCGTCGTCAGGGAACTCGTCGCCAAGCACGCCGGCGAGCGCATCCTCGTGATCGGCCAGTACCTCGACCAGATCGAGGAGCTCGCCGACGCACTCGGCGCACCGCAGCTGACCGGCGCGACACCGGTCGACGAGCGCGAGCGGCTCTTCCAGGAGTTCCGCGACGGCAGGACGCCGGTGCTGGTGGTGTCGAAGGTCGCGAACTTCTCGGTCGACCTCCCCGAGGCGACGGTCGCCATCCAGGTCTCGGGATCGTTCGGGTCGCGCCAGGAGGAGGCGCAGCGCCTCGGGCGGCTGCTGCGACCGAAGGAGTCGGGCCTGTCGGCGAACTTCTACACGCTCGTCGCGCGCGACACCGTCGACCAGGACTTCGCGCTCAACCGCCAGCGGTTCCTCGCCGAGCAGGGCTACAGCTACACGATCCTCGACGCGCACGCGCTCGCGGCCTGAACGGCCGCCGGGCGGCCGGCCGTGCGGCGAGGTCAGACGGATGCCGCGGCACGCCCGCGCACGCGCCGCCACCGGTCGCCGACCCACCATGCGAGCCGGTCGAGCCCCATCACGACGACCCCGAGCACCGCGATGTAGCCCACGACCTCGAGCATCTCCACGAACGATCCGAACGCGCCGAGCGCATCGGTGTCGAGGAACGGGTACGGGAACCGGTCGGGCACCTCGGGCAGGGCGAGCGCGCGCCAGAGGAAGATCAGCCCGTACGCGGTCGGGTAGACGAGCCACCAGAGGGCATCCCGCCACCGGACCACGCGATGCGGTCCGAAGGCGAGCCAGTCGACGAGCACCATGACCGGCACGACGTAGTGCATGGCGAAGATCGCGCGATTGGCGAGCTGGTCGGTCGGATCGCTCACGAAGAGGCCCGGGATCGGGTTCTCGAAGTGATTGAGCAGCACGTGCGAGACGACCATGGTGGTGAGGATCCACGTCGTCACCCCGCCCCGGAGCACCCGCGCGGGCGGCGCGGTCGTGGAGCGACGCACCATCCAGTAGAGCGCTCCGGCGAAGTACGCGAACACGATCACGTTGCTCTGGGTCGTGAAGTGGGCCAGTCGCCGCTCGCCCGCGACCAGGCCCCAGAGCACGACGAGGACGATCGCCAGGCGCCACCAGAAGGCGGGCGTCGCCCAGACCTTCCCTCGCGCTCCCGTCCCGACGCCGTCGTCCACCCGGGTCCGGTCGGCCGCATCCACGCTCACCCGGTCACCTCTCCTCGTCGTCGAGCGGGCCCTCGTGCGCCGCACGCAGAGGCTAGGCGGCGCCCCGCGAGCGTGTCAATGCGGGCCCGTCGCCGGCCGGGGCGTCGCGCGACGAGCGCACGAACAGCATGCGTTCGCCCCGGATCGCGTGCACGAACCGCAGGGCACGCGGCGCCTCCTGCCCCGACGCCGCGATGCGGCCCGCGTCGCCGCCGACGAGCAGCGGCCCGATCGACACGCACAGCTCGTCGACGAGGTCGGCGGCCGCGAGCTCGCCGAGCAGGCGAGGTCCGCCCTCGGACAGCACCGAGCGCAGGCCGCGCCGGGCGAGCTCGGCGAACGCCGCCCGCAGGTCGACCCGGTCGTCACCCGCGACGATCACGTCCGCGACCTCGGCGAGCGCCGCGCGCCGCTCCGCCGACGCGGATCGGCTCGTCAGGACGAGAGGCCGTTCCCGGGCCTCGGCGAAGAACGGATGCTCCGGCCCCAGGCCGAGCCCGGTCGAGACGATCGCGAAGCGCGGCTGCGGGGCACGGCCGCGAGCGACGCGCCACGCGGCATCCTCGGCCACGACCGCGGCACCGCCGTATCCCTCGGCACGGACCGTGGCCGCGCCGACCACCACGACGTCTGCGTGCGAACGCAGCACCGACATGAGCCGCTGGTCCTCGGGGTCGCCGAGCCCGCCGCTCCGGCCGGCCAGCGTCGCCGCGCCGTCGAGGCTCGACACCATGTTCACGCGACAGAACGTGCCCTGCCGTCCGCCGGAGTCGACGACGTCGACGGCGTACGCTGCGTGCATCCGGTCCGCGTCGAACGGCGGCCGATCCGACGAGGCCGCGATGCCCGCGATCATCCCGCCGCTCCGGGCTGCAGGTTGTGCTCGAGGAACGCGGGCTCGCGCCATCCCTCGATCGCCTCGACCATGCGCACCGCGTCGACCGTCTCCCGCACGTTGTGGACGCGCACGATCCGCGCCCCCCGGCCGATGCAGTACACGGCCGCGGCGAGCGACCCCGCGAGGCGGTCGCGACGGTCGCGGCGACCGAGGCTCTCGCCGATGAAGTCCTTGTTCGAGAGCGCGACGAGCAGCGGCGGCCCGATCTCCGCGATCTCGTCGAGGCGCCGGGTGAGCTCGAGCGAGTGCAGCGTGTTCTTGTTGAGGTCGTGGCCCGGATCGATCACGATCCGCTCGTCGGGCACGCCGTGCGCGCGCGCGAGGTCGATGCGCTCGCGCAGGAACGCCGCGACCTCGGCGACGACGTCGTCGTACCGCGGCATCGGGAGCGGCGAGCGCGGCGCGGCGAGGCTGTGCGTGACCACGAGGGTCGCATCGCTGTCGGCGACGACGTCGGCCATCGCCGGGTCGTGGATGCCGGTCGTGTCGTTGATCACGTGAGCACCGGCCGCGATCGCGCGGCGGGCCACCTCGGGGTGGAACGTGTCGACCGAGATCACGGCGCCGGAGCCGGCGAGCGCGGCGATCACGGGGACCACCCGGTCCGCCTCCTCGTCGACGGGGATCGGCGGGCCGGGGGCGAACTTGGCGCCGCCGATGTCGACCCAGTCGGCGCCGTCCGCGACGGCCGCGTGCGCGGCCTCCACCGCCCGGTCGAGCGCGAAGGTGGCACCCCGGTCGTAGAAGGAGTCGGGCGTGCGGTTCACGATCGCCATCACGGCGACCTGCCGTTGGAAGTCGAACTCGCGCGGGCCGATCCGGCGCACCGCTCCGCTCACGCCGAGGCGCCGATCGAGGCGAGGGGCACATCGGGGTCGGCGAGCGCGGCCGGGTCGACCGGCTCGCCGGAGCGGATGAGCCGCTGCACCTGGTCGTTGACGTCCCATACGTTCACGTTCATGGCAGCGACGAGCCGGCCGTCCAGCACCCAGAACGCGATGCACTCGCGCGTCGCCAGGTCGCCGCGCACGACGAGGCCGGCGCGCTCGGCGAGCTCGCCGTATCCCGAGTACTCCATGCCGAGGTCGTACTGGTCGGTGAAGAAGTACGGGATCTCGTCGTACTCGACGTCCTGGCCGGCGAGCACCCGGCCGACCGCGCGACCCGACGCGTCGGCGTTGTCCCAGTGCTCGACGCGCAGCCGGTGACCGAGCGTCGGGTTGAACACGCTGGCGACATCGCCCGCGGCGAACACGCCGTCGGCGCTCGTGCGGAAGGCGGCATCCGTCACGATGCCGTCGTCGACGGTCAGGCGAGCGGATGTCGCGAGCTCGACGTTCGGCGTCGCGCCGATGCCGACGACGACGAGGTCGGCCGGCAGCGCCTCGCCCGTCGTGAGCAGGACGCCGACCGCTCGCCCGCGCCCGCCCTCGATCGCCGAGACCGCGACCTCGGTGCGGACGTCCACGCCGTGCTCGCGATGCAGGTCGGCGAACATGCCGCCGAGCTCGCGCCCCACGGCGCCCACGAGCGGCGCCTCGCCGCGCCCGAGGACCGTGACCTCGTTGCCGTACGTCCGCGCCGCCGCGGCGACCTCGAGGCCGATCCAGCTCGAGCCGATGACGACGACGCGCCGGTCGCCCTCGCGCAGCGCCGTCCGCAGGCGGGTGGAGTCCGGGAGCGTGCGCAGCACGTGGACGCCGCGGAGCCCCGCGCCCGGCCCATCGAACCGCCTCGGCGATGCGCCGGTCGCGAGCAGCAGGCGGTCCCACGGGAGCTCGCCCGCGTCGGTCGCGAGCGTCCGGGCCACGATGTCGAGGCCGGTCGCCCGCACCCCGCGCCGCACGTCGACGTCGTGCTCTCGGTACCATGCGGCATCCAGCGGGTAGATCGCGCTCGACGGCTCGTCGCCGGCGAGGTACCCCTTCGACAGCGGCGGCCGCTCGTACGGCCACCGGTGCTCCTCCACGACGACCACGATCTCGTCGTCGACGCCGTGCTCCCGCATCGACTCGACGGCTCGCGCCGCCGTCAGGCCCCCACCGACGACCACCACTCGTTCGCGTGCCATCCCGCGAGTCTTTCACGGTCGCCTGCGGGCGGCGACGGCTCAGGGCATCCGTTCGCGCTGCATTCGAGCAATTCCCAGCCAGGTTTCAGCCCACGCGCAGCAGAATCGTTGCATGAGTGACGGACCACGCATCCTCATCGTCGACGACGAGCCCAACATCCGCGACCTGCTGACGACGAGCCTCCGGTTCGCGGGCTTCGCGGTGCGCGCGGTGGCCAACGGCGCGCAGACCATCTCGGCCGTGCTCGAGGAGGAGCCGGACCTCATCATCCTCGACGTCATGCTGCCCGACATGAACGGCTTCGGCGTCACCAAGCGCCTCCGGTCGGCCGGGTACACGGCGCCGATCCTCTTCCTCACGGCGAAGGACGACACGGAGGACAAGATCACCGGCCTCACGGTCGGCGGCGACGACTACGTGACCAAGCCCTTCAGCCTCGACGAGATCGTCGCGCGCATCCGCGCCATCCTGCGCCGCACGATGCACGCCGAGGAGGACGCGGTGATCCGCACCGGCGAGCTCACCATGGACCAGGACACGCACGAGGTCCTCGTGGGCGACGTGCCCGTCGAGCTCTCCCCCACCGAGTTCAAGCTGCTGCGCTACCTGATGCTGAACCCCAACCGGGTGCTCTCCAAGGCGCAGATCCTGGACCACGTGTGGGAGTACGACTTCAACGGCGACGCGGGCATCGTCGAGAGCTACATCTCGTACCTGCGCCGCAAGCTCGACCTGCACTCCTCGGAACCGCTCATCCAGACCAAGCGCGGCTTCGGGTACATGCTGAAGTCGAAGTCGTAGCCCAGCACCGGCTCAGGGAGGATCCGTAGACTCGGCCCGCCATGCATCAGACCCTCGCCGACCGGTGGAGCCGGATCTCGCTCCGGACCAAGATCACGGGCGTCACCGTCCTCATGCTGACGCTCGGGCTCCTGGTCTCCGGCATCGGAACGGCGGCGATGCTCCGGTCGTACGTGGAGTCGCAGCTCGAGACCAAGCTCGAGTCGATCGCGTCGAGCAAGATCGCCGACTACCTCACGCGCGACGACGGCTCCGACCCGGACGGCGGGGCGTTCGACATCAACGCCTCCGACGACGTGTTCGTCGCAGTCTACGACGCGAACTCGGGCAGCTTCCTCACGCACAACTGGGGCACTCGGGACCCGGGCGCCTTCCCGCTCATCCCCAAGCAGCTGACGCAGGCCGACGTCTACGCGCAGAACGTCGGCGGCGGCTACCACGTCTTCTCACTGCCCGACGCGAACGGCGACCTCACGTTCCGCGGCGTGTACGCCGTCATGTACGCGGACGAGCAGGGCAACCTCGCACCGATCCTCATCGCGATCTCGTCGAAGGACACCGAGCGCCTCCTCGCGGCCTACCTCACGATCTTCCTCGGCTTCGGCATCGGGGTCGTGCTCGTCGGCGCGCTCCTCACCCGCATGCTCGTGACGACGACGTTCACGCCGCTCCGCGAGGTCGAGGCGACGGCGGCGGCCATCGCCGACGGCGACTTCAGCCAGCGCCTGGGCGGCGCCACGCCGAACACCGAGGTCGGGCGCCTGAACCGCTCCCTCAACACGATGCTCAACCGCATCGACCGGGCGTTCCGCGACCGCGCCCGCACGATCGACCAGATGCGCCGCTTCGTGGGTGACGCATCGCACGAGCTCCGCACCCCGCTCGTGTCGGTGCGCGGCTACGCCGAGCTGTACCGCATGGGCGCCCTCCAGGATCCGGACGACGTCGCCCAGGCC
This sequence comes from Agromyces molybdatiresistens, assembly GCF_052748445.2. NCBI lineage: Bacteria > Bacillati > Actinomycetota > Actinomycetes > Micrococcales > Microbacteriaceae > Agromyces > Agromyces molybdatiresistens. Next base: position 2,803,880 of record NZ_CM188258.1, read on the forward strand.
ATGGACCGCATCGAGAAGGAGGCCATCCGCATGGGCGGCCTCGTGGAGGACCTGCTCGCGCTCGCCCGCCTCGACGAGGCGAAGCCGCTCGACCTGACCGAGGTCGATCTCGTTCCCCTCGCACGCGACGCGGCGCTCGATGCGATGGCGGCGAACCCCGGCCGTACCGTCACCGTGATCGCGCCCGAGGCGATCGCGACGGGCTCCACCGAGGTGGTCGCGGCCGAGGTCGAGGTCGACCTGGATGCCGCGGCGGGGCGTTCGCCGGGACCCATCGCGTTCGCCGGCGCCACGCTCGCCCGGCTGCGCGGCCGGCGCGCGGGCGACGCCGCCGACGAGGTCGGCGCCCCGGCGCGGGGCGGTCGACGCGGAGGCCGGACCGCTGCGGGTGGTCGAGCCGGTCGCGGTGCCCAGGCCCGAAGCGGTGCGGCAGCGGATGCCTCCGCGACGACGCACGCAGGAGGCGGCGACGGCGGCGCGAAGACGGCCACGGACGCCGCCCGAAGCGGGGCGTCGGCCGCCGGCGCCGCGGTCGAGGTGGTGCCCGTGCGCCGGGCGGTCGTGCTCGCGGAGGAGAACAAGATCCGCCAGGTGATCACGAACCTCATGGGCAACGCGATCCGGTTCACGCCGGTCGAGAGCCCGATCGAGATCCGCGTGTCGGTCGACGACGGCGCCGAGCGCGCCCTCCTCGAGATCATCGACCACGGCGAGGGCATCCCGCCGCAGATCAGGGAGAAGATCTTCCAGCGCTTCTGGCGGGCCGACACCTCGCGCACTCGCGAGACGGGCGGCTCGGGCCTCGGGCTCGCCATCGTGTCGTCGATCGTGTCGGCGCACAACGGGCACGTCGACGTCGTGGAGACGCCCGGCGGCGGCGCGACCTTCCGGGTGGCGCTCCCGCTCGCCGGCTCGAGCGCGGCCCCCCAACCGGTCGCGCAGGGCTGAGCGAGGCGCGGCCCGCGCGTGGTGCAGCACGGCTGAGCGACGCGCGCCCCGCGCTGCAGCGGGGGCGCGGGTGCCGGGGCGCGCCGGCGACCGGCACCACGTCGGCGCAGTCGACTGCGTCGACGCCGTCCTCCACAGGCGCCGCGGCTCCATGCGCGTCGCCGATCCCCGTCCCGGAGCGCGCCGCCCGCCTCCCACCTCGTACGTTCTCCTACGTTCGCAGCAGCGCGAAGCGGAAGGAGACAGACCATGACGAGGTACCAGGTCGACAGCGAGCAGGTGCACGCGGCGACCCAGAGCATGCAGGCCACGATCGGGCGGATCCAATCGGAGGTGGCCGCACTGCTCGCCCAGCTGACGGGGCTGCAGGGCTCGTGGTCGGGTCAGGCTTCGTCGGCGTTCCAGGCCGCCGTGCACGACTGGCGCGCGACGCAGCAGCACGTCGAGCAGAGCCTCGCGGGGCTGAATCAGGCCCTCGGTGCGGCGGCGCTGCACTACGGCGACGTCGAGGCGGCGAACGCGCGCCTGTTCGTGCGCTGACGGCGGCGGATCCGACGCTCCCCGGCACGACGAAGGGCGCCTCCCTCGGGAGGCGCCCTTCGCGCGTGGTGCGGCGGATGCCGCGAAGCGGAACCGGTCCGCGTGGACTCAGAAGTCCATGCCGCCGGTCGGGTCGGCCGGAGCGGCGGCGACCTTCTCCGGCTTGTCGGCGACGACCGCCTCGGTGGTGAGGAAGAGGCCGGCGATCGACGCGGCGTTCTGCAGCGCCGAGCGGGTGACCTTCGCCGGGTCGATGATGCCCTGCGCGAGCAGGTCGCCGTACTCTCCGGTCGCGGCGTTGAGGCCGTGGCCCGCGGGGAGCTCGGCGACCTTGTTCGCCACGACGCCCGGCTCGAGGCCTGCGTTCAGGGCGATCTGCTTGAGCGGCGCCTCGATGGCGACCTTCACGATGTTCGCGCCGGTCGCCTCGTCGCCCGAGAGCTCGAGCTTCTCGAACGCGACCTTGCCGGCCTGGATGAGGGCGACGCCACCACCGGCGACGATGCCCTCCTCGACCGCGGCCTTCGCGTTGCGGACGGCGTCCTCGATGCGGTGCTTGCGCTCCTTGAGCTCGACCTCGGTGGCCGCGCCCGCCTTGATGACGGCCACGCCGCCGGCGAGCTTGGCGAGGCGCTCCTGGAGCTTCTCGCGGTCGTAGTCCGAGTCGGTGTTCTCGATCTCCGAGCGGATCTGGGCGACGCGGCCCGCGATCTGGTCGGGGTCGCCCGCACCCTCGACGATGGTCGTCTCGTCCTTGGTGATGACGACCTTGCGAGCCTGGCCGAGCAGGTCGAGCGTCGCGTTCTCGAGCTTGAGGCCGACCTCCTCGGAGATGACCTGGCCGCCGGTGAGGATCGCGATGTCCTGGAGCTGCGCCTTGCGGCGGTCGCCGAAGCCGGGGGCCTTGACGGCGACCGACTTGAAGATGCCGCGGATCTTGTTCACGACGAGCGTGGCCAGGGCCTCGCCGTCGACGTCCTCGGCGATGATCAGGAGCTGCTTGCCCGACTGGATCACCTTGTCGACGATCGGGAGCAGGTCCTTGATGTTCGAGATCTTCTGGTTGGCGATGAGGATGTACGGGTCCTCGAAGACCGCCTCCTGGCGCTCCGGGTCGGTGACGAAGTACGCCGACAGGTAGCCCTTGTCGAAGCGCATGCCCTCAGTCAGTTCGAGCTCGGTGCCGAAGGTGTTCGACTCCTCGACGGTGACGACACCCTCCTTGCCGACCTTGTCGATCGCCTCGGCGATGATCTCGCCGATCTGGGGGTCGGCGGCCGAGATCGACGCGGTGGCGGCGATCTCCTCCTTGGTCTCGACCTCCTTCGCGGCGGCGAGCAGCTCCTCGGAGACGGCCGAGACGGCCTTCTCGATGCCGCGCTTCAGCGAGATGGGGTCGGCGCCGGCCGCGACGTTGCGCAGGCCCTCGCGCACCAGCGCCTGGGCGAGCACGACCGAGGTGGTGGTGCCGTCACCGGCGACGTCGTCGGTCTTCTTCGCGACCTCCTTGACGAGCTCGGCGCCGATCTTCTCGTACGGGTCGTCGAGCTCGATCTCCTTGGCGATCGACACGCCGTCGTTCGTGATCGTGGGGGCGCCCCACTTCTTCTCGAGGACGACGTTGCGGCCGCGCGGGCCGAGGGTCACCTTGACCGCGTCGGCGAGCTGGTTGAGCCCACGCTCGAGCCCGCGGCGGGCCTCCTCATCGAAAGCAATGATCTTTGCCATGTGTGTCTCTCGTCCCTTCCCGGACGTCTAAGAACCTTGGGGTTAGCACTCGAATCGAACGAGTGCTAAACCGATTCTGGCACTCGCATGCATCGAGTGCAAGCGAGCCGGGACGCGATCGGGACTCCACGGACATGCGGAAGCGCCGCCGGGGGATCCGGCGGCGCTTCCGAAGTACCGAACTCAGGCGGGACGGACCGCCTCGGCCTGCGGACCCTTCGAGCCCGACCCGACCTCGAAGGTCACCTGCTGGCCCTCCTCGAGGACCTTGTAGCCGCTCATGTCGATCGCGGAGTAGTGGACGAAGACGTCCTGGCCTCCACCGTCGACGGTGATGAATCCGTATCCCTTTTCAGCGTTGAACCACTTCACGGTTCCGTTCGCCATGCGTTGCTCCCATGTTGCCGTGTATCGAAGTCAGCACGTGCCGTCGGCTGTACCGGGCCGTCGTCGTGCCGACGTCGACGACGGGGACCGGCGCCGGGTGCTCACACGGGTGTTCGAGCGGCCGGTTCTAGATACTCACGGCGCGGCGGCCCCGCACAAGGTTTCCGACGGCGCGAATGGTCGCAGAATGGCAACGATTCGGTCACCGGGTCATCCGGCGACGGCCTCCGCGTAGTCGGCCCCGAGGACGACGACGAGCTGCATGCCCTCCTCGCCGAACTCCTCCGACAATCGCACCTCGGCCTCCGGGAGCTGCTGCGCCACGCCCCTGGCGGCGCCCTCGAGGTCGGCCGAGGCGTAGTACACGACGGTCTGCTCGATATCGGACCGGTCGGCGTTGGTCGTGATGCCGACCGGCACGCCCGCAGCGGTCAAGGTCTCGCCGGCGCGTGCCGCCAGGCCGCTGGTCGACGTGCCGTTCAGGACCGCGACGCTGACGTCGGGTGCCAGCGTGGGCTCCGCCGTCGGCCCCGGCGACGCCGTTCCGGTGGGCAGCGCGGTGTCGTCGAAGTCGAGTCGCTGGTTGTACGCCGCGACCGCGGCGATCCCGATCCCGGCCAGCACCACCGTCGCGAGCGCGGCCCACGCGAAGGTCACCCAGCGACGCCCGCGGCGCGCGGGCGCGCGATGCGCACCGACCCGGTCCATGCCGTGCGGGATCGAGTCGAACCGGTCGCGGGGGAACTTCTGCACCTGGGGTCCAGTCGGTCGGGGCGCTCAGGCGAGCGGCCGGGCGGTCGGGATGGTTCGGCGCGCACGTGACTGCGCGCGGGCGTCGCGCTGCCGCTGGAGTCGCCCGACGAGCATCGGATCGAACCGCAGCGCGGCCGGCGAGTCGACGAGTGCGCCGAGGAGGCGATAGTACCGGGCCGCGGAGAGCCCGAGCTCGTCGCGGATCGCATCGGCCTTCCGCGCCGGATCGCGCCAGGGTCGTGATTCGAAGGCGAGGATGGCGCGCTGCGCCTCGTCGAGCCCGTCCCCGTCCATCGCACCTCGCTCCCGTCGCGGTCACCCGTCGTGCACATCCTAGAGAGCGGATGCCGCGAGCCCACCGCACGCGACGGCGCGGCCCGAACGCGGCCACCGCGGCCGGAGGTCGATGCGGGACGGGCCGGGCCGACGGGCCGGGAACACGGTCGCGCCGGGACACGTTGCACCCGACGCGCCGCAAAGCTGCGACGATGGAAGACGGCCGACCCGAGGAGACCCATGACGTACCAGGTGAACAAGTCCGACGACGAGTGGCGCGCAGAGCTCGACGACGAGCAGTACGCCGTGCTCCGCGAGGCCGCGACCGAGCGCCCGTGGACGGGCGAGCTGCTCGACGAGGAGCGCGCCGGCGTCTACGCGTGCGCCGCCTGCGGGAGCGAGCTGTTCAAGTCGGGCACGAAGTTCGACTCCGGCTGCGGCTGGCCGAGCTTCTACGAATCGGTGCGCCCCGAGGCGGTCGAACTGCTCGAGGACGCCTCGCTCGGCATGGTGCGCACCGAGGTCCGCTGCGCGAACTGCGGATCGCACCTCGGCCATGTCTTCCCCGACGGCTTCGGGACGCCGACAGGCGACCGCTACTGCATGAACTCGATCGCGCTCGACTTCACGCCCGAGTCCTGAGCGTGTCCGCCGTCCGAGAGGCGGTGCTCGCGCGCCGCTCCTGGCCGAAGGTGACGGATGCCGCGCCGACGGACTCCGAGCTCGCCGACCTGCTCCGAGCCGCCGCCACGGTTCCCGACCACGCCGCCCTCGGACCGTGGCGCGTCATCGCGCTGCGCGGCGACGCGCGTGCCGACCTCGGTGCGGCGCTCGCCGAGGCATCCGGCCTCGAGGGCGCGGCCGCCGAGAAGCTCGCGGCCAAGCCGCTCCGCGCTCCCCTGCTGCTCGCGTTGGTCGCGGTCGTGCGGGCGCACCCGAAGGTGCCCGCATGGGAGCAGGAGGCGTGCGCGGCCGGGGTCGGCCACCTGCTCGCACTGCTGCTCGACGACGCCGGCTGGGGCGTCATGTGGCGCACCGGCCCGTTCACGCGGCATCCGGCCGTCGCCCGCATGCACGGGCTCGGTGAGGGCGAGCACCTGCTCGGCTGGCTGTACGTCGGCGGCCGCAGCGCCGCCGACCGGCCCCAGCGCCGCGCCGGCGCTCGCGTCGAGGAGCGGTTCAGCGCGCTGGCGTGATCGGACCGGACCCGTCGAACGTGGTCGCGGACGTCGACTCGGCCGCGAGATGGCGCGCCGGGCGCCACCGGATGCTCGCGAGCGCGACCGCGACGAGCGCGAGGACCGTGCCGCCGACCGTCGCGAACCCGACCGGCCGCGCCGAGGTCGGCACGAGCAGGTCGAGCGCGAGCGCCGTGGCGAGCTGGCCCGCGACGAGGCCGAGCGCCAGCACGAGGACGCCGACGCGGCGCACGAGCACGGCCTGCGCGGCGATGAACACGCAGCCGATCGCGCCGCCGGCGTAGAGCCACGGCTCGGTCGGGAACGCGGTCGGCCAACCGACGGATGCCGCGTGCACGAGCATCACGACGAGGAGCACCATGGTGCCGACGAGGAAGTTCGTGAGCGTCGCCGCGAGGGCGCTCGTCGACGCGGTGCGGACGCGGCCGTTCATCGCCTGCTGCCACGACGCGCCGACGCCGGCCGAGAACGGCAGCAGCATGAGCAGGAGCGGCACCGCCTCCGCGACCTGCGCCGAGACGGCCCAGCCGATCGCGACGAGGGCGAGCGCCGCACCGGCGACCCGGGTCGGGCTGAGCGGCCGGCGACCGCCGGGGCCGAGACCGACAACGTCGAAGACCACGCCGCCGATCGTCTGGCCGGCGACGATCGCCACCGTGAAGAGGGCAACGCCCAGCACACCCGCCGAGAGCCCCTGCGTGGCCACGAACCACGCGCCCGCGACGCCGCCGAGGAGCATCCACCATGCGATCCGCCGCGCGCGCACCGCGTCGCGCAGCCGAGCGACGCCGCGGCGACCCCCCGGCCAGGCCGCGGTGATGAGGAGCAGGATCACGAGTCCGGAACCGAACGAGATCGCCGCGGCCACCGAGAAGTCGTCGAGCGCACGCGCGAGCTCGCCGTTGACCCGGGACTGCAGCGCGACGAATCCGCCGGTGACGACCGTGAGCGCGATCGCGACCCACAGGGGCACGCGGGACGACTCGGCATGTGCGTGGTGATGCGGGTGCGCGACCGGATCGGTCGACGCCTCGGGCGAGTGCGACACCGCGACCGGGTCGGGACCGCCGGAGGATCTCGACATCGAGCCGGCTACGGGACTCGAACCCGTAACCACCGCTTTACAAGAGCGGTGCGCTACCAATTGCGCCAAGCCGGCATGGGACCCTGACATCCTACCGAGCCGTGGCGCCGGCACGCACGACGACGGCCCGGCCGGTCGGCCGGGCCGTCGTCGTGCGATCGGAGGTCGGAGCTCAGCCCGCGTCGGGCGTGGGCGTCGGCGTCGGGGTCGCCTCGGACTCCGAGTAGCTCTCGCCGGTCGCCTGCAGCACGAACGCCTGGAACTCGGCCGGGTCCTCCAGCGAGCCGACGTACTGCTTGCCGTTGACGAGCACGGTCGGGGTGCCGGTCACCGACGCGAGCTCGGAGTTCGGGATCGGCTCGGTGAGCGCGCGCTCCGTGGCATCCTGCACCCAGCTCTTGAAGGTCGTGTCGTCGATGCACGAGTCGACCGACGAGGCGGCGCCCGCCTCGGCGGCGAGCTCCTTGATCTCGTCGTTGGTGAGGCCGGCGGTGAGCTCCTCGGGCTGGTTCTCGAACATGAGCGCGTTGAAGTCGAAGAAGGCCTCGGGCGACTCCTCCGCCACGCAGGCCGCGGCGTTCGCGGCGCGCAGCGAGTACTGGGTGCCCGCGGACTTGTTGGTCAGGATCGCGATCGGGTGGATCTCGAGGGTCGCCGCGCCCTGCTCGACCATGGTGCGCATGGTCTCGGAGTTCGTCGTCTCGAACTGGCCGCAGAACGGGCACAGGTAGTCGAGGTAGACGACGATGTTCGCGACCGTGCCGCTCTCGTCGGGAACGGTGGCCGTCGGCTCGCCGCCCGCGGGGATCGCCGGGGTCTGGACGGGCTCGATGCCGTTCTCGCCGCCGACGAGCAGGATGCCGTCGCTCGCCATGTTCTGCGGGCCCGGCCCCTCGGGACGGATGCTGTTGAAGATCAGCGTGCCGATCAGGGCCGCGACCGCGACGATCGCGACGACCACGCCGCCCTGGATGAGGAACCGGTTGCGGCGCTCGCGCTTCTTCTGCTCCTCGCGAAGGACGCGGGCCTTCTCGCGAGCCGCTTCGCGTCGCTGGTTGCGGGTGGGGCGTGGCTCTGATCCGCCAGTGCTCATCGTGGGTCAACTCCGGGTCGCTGTGGGGGCGCGCGTGCATGCAGGCGCACGCACCGAAGAGTGTAGGAGCGATCACTGGGAATCGCCCAAACGGCGCCCGGACGCGCGCTGCACGCGCCCTCCGCCCGCATCATCGGACGACGCGGCCGACGGCGCGGCCGCCGACGCCGCGCGGATGGGGCGCCGCGAACCCATGGCATACTGAGGGGGCGTCGACATCGAGGTCGGCGTTTCCATTCACTACGGATCGTCCGGCACGTACCTGCCGGTGAAGGAGAACAGAACCATGGCGTCAGTCACGTTCGACAAGGCCACCCGCCTCTATCCCGGTGGCACCCGTCCCGCCGTCGACCAGCTCGACCTCGAGATCGCGGACGGCGAGTTCCTCGTCCTCGTCGGTCCCTCGGGCTGCGGCAAGTCCACGTCGCTCCGCATGCTCGCGGGCCTCGAAGAGGTCAACGAGGGCAACATCTTCATCGGCGACCGCAACGTCACCGACGTGCCGCCGAAGGACCGCGACATCGCGATGGTCTTCCAGAACTACGCGCTGTACCCGCACATGACCGTCGCCGAGAACATGGGCTTCGCGCTCAAGATCGCGGGCGTCGGCAAGGACGAGCGTGCCGCGCGCGTCCTCGAGGCCGCGAAGCTCCTCGACCTCGAGCCGTACCTGAACCGCAAGCCGAAGGCCCTCTCGGGTGGTCAGCGCCAGCGCGTCGCGATGGGCCGGGCGATCGTGCGCCAGCCGCAGGTGTTCCTCATGGACGAGCCGCTGTCGAACCTCGACGCGAAGCTCCGCGTGCAGACCCGCACCCAGATCGCGTCGCTCCAGCGCCGTCTCGGCGTCACCACGGTCTACGTCACGCACGACCAGACCGAGGCGCTCACGATGGGCGACCGCATCGCGGTGCTCAAGGACGGCGTCCTCCAGCAGGTGGGCACCCCTCGCGAGCTGTACGAGCGGCCGAGCAACGTGTTCGTCGCGGGCTTCATCGGCTCGCCGGCCATGAACCTCTTCCACGCGGACGTCGTCGAGGGCGGCGTGATGTTCGGAACGGCCACCGTGGATGTCGAGCGCGACGCGCTCGCCTCCGCCTCGGGCCCGATCGTGACGATCGGCGTCCGCCCCGAGGACATCCAGGTCTCGAACACGCAGGGTGAGGGCCTCGAGGTGAAGGTCGACCTCGTCGAGGAGCTCGGCGCCGACGGCTACCTGTACGGCCACTCCGAGATCGAGGGCAAGCGGACCGACATCGTCGCGCGCGTCGACGGCCGCAGCCACCCGTTCGCGGGCGACACGGTCTACCTGATGCCGACCCCGAAGCATGTGCACGTGTTCGACGCCGAGTCGGGCGAGCGCCTGCTGAAGTCGGCCGTCGCCAGCTGACCTCCGGTCGTCCACGAAGCCGGTCGGGCCCTCGGCCCGGCCGGCTTCGTCGTTCCCCGGTACGCTGTCCCTGATGAGCGGCACACTCTCGATCACGTCGGCGTCGACCGACCCCGCACTGCTCGACCTCCCGTGGGACCTCCCCCTCGAAGCCTGGCCGAGCGAGCACATCGCTGCGCTGCCGAAGGGCATCTCGCGCCACCTCGTGCGCTTCGCGCACCTGAGTGGTCACGTGGTGGCCATCAAGGAGACGACGGCCGAGATGGCCGAGGGCGAGTACGAGATGCTGCGGACGCTGCAGCGCCTCGAGATCCCGTGCGTCGAGCCGGTGGCCGTCATCACCAACCGCACGGATGCCGACGGGGAGGGCCTGAAGCCCGTCCTCGTCACCCGGCACCTCCGCTTCTCCCTGCCCTACCGTGCGCTGTTCTCACAGACGCTCCGGCCCGACACCGCAACGCGCCTCGTCGACGCGCTCGCGGTGCTGCTCGTGCGGCTGCACATCATCGGCTTCTTCTGGGGCGACGTCTCGCTCTCGAACACGCTGTTCCGACGCGATGCGGGCGCGTTCGCCGCCTACCTCGTCGACGCCGAGACCGGCAAGCTCTACGAGGGCGGCCTGTCGAACGGCCAGCGCGAGAACGACCTCGAGATCGCCCGGGTCAACATCGCGGGCGAGCTGCTCGACCTCGAGGCCGGCGGCCGGGTCGCCGACGAACTCGACCCCGTCAACATCTCCAACGGCATCGTCGACGCCTATCGCAACCTGTGGAAGGAACTCACCGGCAGCGAGTCGTTCGGCATGGCCGACCGGTGGCGAATCAACGAGCGCGTCAACCGGCTGAACGACCTCGGGTTCGACATCGAGGAGCTGGCGATCCGCACGGACGAGTCCGGCACGACGCTGCGCATCCAGCCGAAGGTCGTCGACGCCGGCCACCACCAGCGGCGCCTCCTGCGCCTGACCGGCCTCGACGCCGGCGAGAACCAGGCGCGGCGCCTGCTCAACGACCTCGACTCCTACCGGGCGGCGTACCGGAAGGACGCCGACGAGGAGATGGTCGCCCACGAGTGGCTCATGCGCGTGTTCGAACCCGTGGTGCGGGCGGTCCCGCAGGAGCTGCGAGGCAAGCTCGAACCGGCCGAGGTGTTCCACCAGCTGCTCGAGCACCGGTGGTACCTGGCGCAACGGGAAGGGCACGACATCCCGCTCGCCGAGGCGCTGACCTCGTACATCAACGACGTGCTGCGCCACCGACGCGACGAGGCCACCGTGATCGGCCCGCCGACCGAGGCGATCACCACCGCGATGCCCGCGGTGGCGCCCGACACGTCCGCCGTGCCCGTGCACGACCCCGACGACGAGGGCGACTGGCGCCTCAAGGTCTGACGCCCCCGGTGGTCGGGGAGGAGGCGGAGCGCCCCGTATCGGGCCCCACTCCCCCCGCTTCCCGTTCGCCGCACCCAGGGCGATGGCGCTCCGCGGGCTACCCGGCCGAGTCGGCCCGCAGCTTCGCGATCTCGTAGAGCGTGACGGAGGCCGCGATGCCCGCGTTCAGCGACTCGGTCGCCGCCGAGATCGGGATCGAGACCACGGCGTCGCACGTCTCGGTGACGAGGCGCGAGAGGCCCTTGCCCTCCGAGCCGACGACGATGACGATCGGCCGGTCGGCGAAGTCGAGGCCGGGCAGCGAGACGTCGCCATCGCCGTCGAGGCCGAGCACGAACACGCCGCGCTCCTTCAGCGCCTTCAGCGTCTGCGTGAGGTTGGAGGCCATCGCGACCGGCACGCGCGCCGCCGCGCCCGCCGAGGTCTTCCACGCCGAGGCGGTCACGCCGACCGAACGGCGCTGCGGCACGATGACGCCCTGGCCGCCGAAGGCGGCGGTCGAGCGGATGATGGCGCCGAGGTTGCGCGGATCCGTCACGCCGTCGAGCGCGACGAAGAGCGGCGTCTCGCCGGAGTCGACGACCTCGTCGAGCAGGTCGACCGGGTGCGCGTACTCGTACGGCGGCACCTTGAGCGCGACGCCCTGGTGCACGCCGCCCTCGCCCGCGAGCCGGTCGAGTTCCGGGCGCATCACCTCGAGGATCGGGATGCCGCGGTTGGTGGCGATCTTCATCGACTCCTTGACGCGGTCGTCCATCTCGATGCGCGCCGCGATGTAGAGCGTCGTCGCGGGGATGCGGGTCCGCAGCGCCTCGACGACGGCGTTCCGGCCCGTCACGATCTCGGACTCGTCTCCCGACTTCGCCCGACGCGCGGCACCGGAGGCGCCTCTCGGGGCGCCGGGGCGCTGCCCGCCGCGCCCACCGGACTTCGCCGCCGCACGCTCGGCCGCCGCCTTGCGCTTGTGCGCCTGGTGGTACGGCCGATCCTCCGCCTTCGGCGTCGGCCCCTTGCCCTCGAGCGCCTTGCGGCTGTGGCCGCCGGTCCCGACCTTCTGGCCCTTGCCCTTCTTGCGCACGGCTCCCGCGCGAGGCTTTCCGCTACTGCCCTTCATGACGTGAGGCTCCAATGCGTTCCGGTCTGGCTGTCTTCGATGGTGATCCCGGCGTCCGCGAGCTCGGCGCGGATGCGATCGGCGGCGGCCCAGTCCTTCGCTTCGCGCGCAGCGCGGCGATCGTCGAGGAGCCGGGCGACGAGGGTGTCGAGCGCGGTGGCCGCCGGGCCGGGATCCGTCGACCAGACCGGGTCGGTCGGGTCGATCCCGAGCACCCGGACCATGGCGAGCACCTGCCCGCGCAGGTCGGCCGCGGTCGCGAGGTCCTCGCCGTCGAGCGCCTGGTTGCCGGCGCGGACGGTCTCGTGCAGCACGCCGAGCGCCTGGGGCACGCCGAGGTCGTCGTCCATCGCCTCGGCGAAGGCGTCCGGCCACGTGGCATCCGCCCCCTCGCCGGCGTAGCGCGTGCCGGCGAGGCGCCGGTCGACCCGCGTGAGGAAGGTCCTGATGCGATCGACCGCCGCCTCGGCCTCGGCGAGCGAGTCGGGCGAGTAGTCGAGCGTCGAGCGGTAGTGGGCCTGGCCGAGCAGGTACCGGACGGCGAGCGGCGAGGCGAGCACCGTGAGCTCGGACGCGTAGACCGAGTTGCCGAGCGACTTCGACATCTTCTGCCCGCCGATGTTCACGAGTCCGTTGTGCACCCAGTAGCGCGCGAAGCCGTCACCGGCCGCGGTCGACTGGGCGAGCTCGTTCTCGTGGTGCGGGAAGCGCAGGTCGAGGCCGCCGCCGTGGATGTCGAACTCGGGCCCGAGGTAGCGCGCGGCCATGGCCGAGCACTCGATGTGCCATCCGGGCCGGCCCGGCCCCCACGGCGAGGCCCACCCGGCCGAGCGCGGCTCGGTCGCCTTGTGCCCCTTCCACAGCGCGAAGTCGCGCGGGTCGCGCTTGCCGCGCGGGTCGGAGTCGGCGGCCGCCTCCATGTTCTCCCGCGCCTGACGGGTGAGCTCGCCGTAGGACGGCCAGCTGCCCGTGTCGAAGTACACGTCGCCCGAGCCGTCGGGCGCCGCGTAGGCGTGTCCGAGGTCGATGAGCCGCCGGATGATCTCCTGCATCTGCGTCACGCTCGCGGTCGCGCGCGGCTCGTAGGTCGGCGGCAGGATGCCGAGCGCGTTGTAGGCGGCGGTGAACTCCAGCTCGACCTTGTACGCGAGCGACCACCACTGCTCGCCGATGCCCTCCTCGGCGGCGGCGTTCAGGATCTTGTCGTCGATGTCGGTGACGTTGCGCACGAACGTGACCGCGTACCCGCGCGCGAGGAACCAGCGCCGCATGATGTCGTACACGAGTGCGCTCCGCAGGTGCCCGATGTGCGGGCTCGACTGCACCGTGGGTCCGCAGACGTACATGCCGACGTGCCCCTCCTCGAGGGGCACGAAGTCACGCAGGGCCTGGGCCTTCGAGTCGTGGAGTCGCAGCGTCACCCGTCAAGCGTACCGGCGGAGTGCCCGCCCGACCGGTCAGGCGCGACTTCAGGACGGCACGACGAGCGCGGTCGCGATCGCGGTGACGCCCTCACCGCGGCCGGTGAAGCCGAGTCCGTCGGTCGTCGTCGCGGCGACGCTCACGGGCGCGCCGACGATGCGGGTGAGCAGTTCCTCGGCCTCGGCGCGGCGGGGCGCGAGCCTGGGGCGGTTGCCGACGACCTGGACGGAGACGTTGCCCACTCGCCACCCCGCGTCGGCGAGCCGGCGGACGGTCTCGCCGAGGAACACCTCGCCGTGCGCGCCCGAGAACCGCGGATCGGCGGTGCCGAACATGCCGCCGATGTCGCCGAGGCCGGCCGCCGCGAGCAGCGCGTCGCAGATCGCGTGCGCGACCGCGTCGCCGTCGCTGTGGCCGGAGAGTCCGCGCTCCCCCGGCCAGCGCAGGCCGGCGAGCCACAACGGCGTCTCGGAATCGTCGGAGAAGGCGTGCACGTCGATGCCGGTGCCGACTCGCGGCGTCGCGGCGTGCGCGGGCAGCGCGCGCCGGCTCGAGGGCTCGGCCCGCGTCGCTGCGGCGGATGCCGCTGCGGCCCGCTCCGTGAGCAGCTGCTCCGCCCGGTGCAGATCGGACGGAACCGTGATCTTGAAGGCGCGGGCATCGCCGGGCACCACGTCGACCGCCACCCCTGCGCCGGCGACCAGCGCCGCGTCATCCGTGAATTCGGCGCCCGCCGACGCGTAGGCCGACTCGAGCACCTCCCGCGGGAAGCCCTGGGGCGTCTGCATCGCGGCGAGCTCCGAACGGTCGACCGTCTCGAGGACGTGCCCCTCGGCGTCCACGCGCTTGACGGTGTCGACGACGGGAAGGCCGGGCACGATCCCGCGCCCACGCCCCTCGACCGCTGCGGCGACCTCGTCGAAGACCTGCGAGGGCGCCAGCGGGCGCGCGGCGTCGTGCACGAGCACGACCTCGACCTCGCGCGGGAGCTCGGCGATGCCGCGTGCGACGGACTCCTGCCTGGTGAGGCCGCCCGCGACGACCACGAGGTCGACGGATGCCGCGGCCGCGCGCGGCACGCAGCGCTCCCGCACCTCGTCGACGCGGTCGGCGGGAGCCACCACGACGACGTAGGGCGCCTCGCGCATGCCGAGCACGGCATCCAATGCGACGCCGAGGATGGTGTCGCCGCCGAGGGGGACGAGGGCCTTGGGTTCCGGATGCCCGAGTCGAGTGCCGGAGCCGGCGGCGACGACGATGACGGCGACGGTGGAGTCGTTCACCCCTCCACCGTAGCCGCCCGACCCCCGACCGACGCGGGTCGATCGCCCCGGTCCGGGACGTCCGGGAGACGACGATCGCCGCCGTGCGCGTCAGCGCAGGCGGCGATCGTCGAACGAGCTCGGCCTAGGAGGCGAGCACCTCGTCGAGGACGGTGGAAGCCTGCTCCTCGTCGGTCTTCTCTGCGAGCGCGAGCTCGGAGATCAGGATCTGGCGGGCCTTCGCGAGCATGCGCTTCTCGCCCGCCGAGAGACCGCGGTCCTGATCGCGGCGCCACAGGTCGCGCACGACCTCGGAGACCTTGATCACGTCGCCCGAGGCGAGCTTCTCGAGGTTCGCCTTGTAGCGGCGCGACCAGTTGGTCGGCTCTTCGGTGAAGGGGGCGCGGAGCACCTCGAAGACCTTGTCGAGGCCTTCCTTGCCGATGACGTCACGCACGCCGACCAGGTCGACGTTCTCGGCGGGAACCTCGATGACGAGGTCGCCCTGCGTGACGTTCAGCTTGAGGTAGAGCTTCTCTTCGCCCTTGATGATGCGTTTCTTGACTTCGACGATCGTCGCGGCTCCGTGGTGGGGGTAGACAACGGTCTCGCCAACCTCAAACAGCATGAATAGACGTCCTTTCGGCAACTTTCAGGATATCACACCGAGGTAGTGCTAAGGTTCGCTCCCCTCCCGGATGGCGTCGACGCCGT
This sequence comes from Agromyces molybdatiresistens, assembly GCF_052748445.2. Taxonomy (NCBI): domain Bacteria; kingdom Bacillati; phylum Actinomycetota; class Actinomycetes; order Micrococcales; family Microbacteriaceae; genus Agromyces; species Agromyces molybdatiresistens. The sequence continues at coordinate 2,819,177 of NZ_CM188258.1, forward strand.
AGGCTACACTCGTCTCGATCCCACGCGCGCGGGTCGCATTCCGCTGCGCGCACGCTCGTCCTTGGAGGTTCTGTGAAGGCGCGTCTTGCGGCATCCGCCGCTCTGGCTCTCGGCATCGCCATCGGCGGCAGCGGCTGCGCCATGATCACCTACCAGGCCACCACCGAGAAGTACGACCCGAGCGACGGAGTCTCGGCCGACGTCGGCGGGCTCGACGTGCGCAACGTGCTCATCGTGAGCGACGACGGCGAGGAGGGCAACCTCGTCATGTCCGTGACGAACCCGACCACCGACGACGAGACCCTCTCGGTCCAGCTCGTCGACCAGGGCGACACCTTCGAGATCGACGTCGACGGCGGCGAGACCGTCTCGCTCGGCACCGCGGAGGAGGAGCCGCTCCTCATCGAGAACCTCGACGCCGAGGTCGGCGGCCTCATCTCCGTCTACCTCCAGGCCGGCAGCGCCGAGGGGGTCGAGATCAACGTGCCCGTCCTCGACGGCCGCCTCCCCGAATACGAGGACCTCGTCCCGTAGGGGGCGTCCCACCCGGGCCTGAAGCCACGAGAGCGGATGCCGCGGCGCGAGCCGGCGGCATCCGCTCCTCTCGTACCGCTAGGCCTCGAAGCGGTAGCCGAGCCCGCGCACGGTCACGAGCTGCACGGGCTCGGAGGGCGTGACCTCGATCTTCGAACGGATGCGCTTGATGTGCACGTCGAGGGTCTTGGTGTCGCCGAAGTAGTCGCTGCCCCACACCCGGTCGATGAGCTGGCCGCGCGTGAGCACGCGCCCGGCGTTGCGCATGAGGAGCTCGAGCAGCTCGAACTCCTTCAGCGGCATCGCGACGGGCTCGCCCTCGACCTCGACGGTGTGGCGATCGACGTCCATCCGCACCCGACCGCCCTCGATGATCGCGTCGTCGAGGTCCTCCGGCTCGATGCGGCGGCGGAGCACCGCGCGGATGCGCGCCAGCAGCTCGCGGGTCGAGTAGGGCTTGGTCACGTAGTCGTCGGCGCCGAGCTCGAGGCCCACCACGATGTCGACCTCGGAGTCCTTGGCGGTGAGCATGATGATCGGCACGTTCGAGCGCTGCCGGATCTCGCGGCAGACCTCCGTGCCCGGCAGGCCGGGGAGCATGAGGTCGAGCAGCACGAGGTCGGCGCCCTCCCGGTCGAATGCGGCCACCGCGGCGAGGCCGTCAGCGGCCACCTCCACCTCGTAGCCCTCGCGCTCGAGCAGGAAGCTCAGCGGGTCGCTCAGCGCGATCTCGTCCTCGACGAGCAGGATGCGGGTCACTCTCGGTCTCCTCGGGATGGCGCGGCCGGAAGTGCCGCGGCGATACGGGTCTTGGTGTCCTCGGCGACGGACGCGGGCCCGGCGGAGGTCGGCTCGACGGCCTCGGGGACCTCGCGCGCGATCGGTCGCTCCGCGAGCGGGAGGCGGATCGTGAACGTCGAGCCCCGGCCCGGGCGCGACCAGACGCGCACGTCGCCGCCGTGGTTCTGGACGGTGTGCTTCACGATGCTGAGGCCGAGGCCGGAGCCGCCGGTGTTCCGGGATCGGGCCTGGTCGACGCGGTAGAAGCGCTCGAACACCCGGTCCAGGTCCTCCGGGGCGATGCCGATGCCCTGGTCGGCGATCGAGATCTCGACGGCGTCGTCGTCGACGACGACCCCGACCCCGACGCGCCCGCCCTCGCTCGAGTAGGCGATCGCGTTGGAGATGAGGTTGTGGAGGGCGACGACGAGGAGCGCCTCGTCGCCGTAGACCTCGGCGCGGGACTTCGCCCGGACGGCGACGTCGACGCCCCTGGCTGCGGCGACCACGCGGTTCTGGTCGACCGCGGCGGCGACCACGCGATCGACGTCGACGAGTTCGTCGCGACGGAGCGCGTCGCGCGCCTGCAGTCGGGACAGCTCGATGACCTCGCCCGTGATGTGCGCGAGGCGCGTCGACTCGACGCCGAGCCGATCGGCGAACCGGCGGACCTGGTCGGGCTCGTCGGCGGCCTGGTCGAGCGCCTCCGCGAGGAGGCTCACGGAGGCGATCGGGGTCTTCAGTTCGTGGCTGATGTTCGCGATGAAGTCGCGTCGCACCTCGTCGAGGCGGTGCGCCTCGGTGCGGTCGTCGGCGAGCAGCAGGACGAACCGCGTGCCGAGCCGGGCGACGCGAACCTGGAGCCGGATCGTCGCGTCGCCGAACGGCCCGCGCGGCAGCTCGAGGTCGAGCGCGATCGGCTCGCCGGTCCTCCGCACGTCGGCGGCGAGGTCGACGAGCTGCTGGTGCGCGAGCATCTGGTTCCGCACGAGCCCCATGGCGAGCGCGCCGGGCGAGGCGCGGAGCACGTTGTTGGACGGGTCGAGCACGACTCCGGCCGACTCGAGCACGTCGAGCACCTGGTCGACGCCGTCGGGGATGGTCGGTGCGACCACGCGAGCTGCGCTCTGGCCGCGGCGCTCGGCCATGTGGAGCACGACCGTGAACCCGGCCCCGAGGAGGATGCCGAAGGTCAGCGCGACCAGCACCGACCAGGTGGAGTCCATGGCACCACCATAACCACCCCGGTCACCTGCGTTTCACCCGGGGCGTCCGCGCGCAGGGGTAGGTTAATGAGAGTTCAGCAGCACGGCACCTGCCGTTCACCTTCGACGGCGAGGATGTCGCGTGCCGGTCTTCGACCGGTCGTCCCGCGTGCCCGTCGTGGGAGCCCGAGACCATCGAAGGGGTCAAACACATGCGTGAGGTGTTCCAGCAGGAACTGCGCGAGGTTCAGGACGGCCTCGTCGAGATCGCGACGCTCGTCGCGGAGGCCATCGACAAGGCGACCCGCGCCTTCAACGAGTCGAACGTGAGTCTCGCCGAGGAGGTCATCGCCGACGACAACCTGATCGACCAGCGCGCGCAGGCGCTCGACGAGCTGGCCATCACGATCCTGGCCCGCCAGCAGCCGGTCGCGCGCGACCTGCGCATCGTGGTCAGCGCGCTGCGCATCTCGGCGTCGCTCGAGCGCATGGGCGACCTGGCGACCCACATCTCGCAGCTCGCCCGCTACCGCTTCCCCGACAAGGTGGTGCCGAAGTCGCTCCGCCCCACCTTCATCGAGATGGGCGCGCTCGACGTCGAGATCGCGCGCAAGCTCGTCACGCTGCTCGAGACGCAGGACGTCGAGCTCGCCGAGGCGATCCGCAACGAGGACGACAAGGTCGACGCGCTGCACCTCTCGGTGTTCGACAAGGTGCTCGGCGAGACGTGGAAGGGCCAGGCGGTCGACACCGTCGACTCGACGCTCGCGAGCCGCTACCACGAGCGGTTCGGCGACCACGCCGTGTCGATCGCCCAGAAGGTCGTGTACCTCGCGACCGGCGACTGGGTGCCCGAGCCGGTCTGAGCCGGCCGCCCACCCGGCGACACGACGAGGGCCGAGCGGATGCGACATCCGCTCGGCCCTCGCGTCGTTCCCGGGTGGGACTACTTCTTGCCCTGGGCGGCGACCGCGGCGGCGCCCGCGGCGGCGGCCTCGGGGTCGAGGTACTCGCCGGGCCTGGTCGGCATGAAGTCGTCGCCGAGCTCGTAGACGAGCGGGATGCCCGTGGGGATGTTGAGCTCCGCGATGTCGTCGTCGGAGATGCCGTCGAGGTGCTTGACCAGCGCGCGCAGCGAGTTGCCGTGCGCGGTGACGAGCACCGTCTTGCCGTCCTTCAGGTCGGGGATGATGTCGGACTCCCAGTACGGGAGCATGCGCGCGATGACGTCCTTCAGGCACTCGGTGCGCGGCATCTCATCGTCGGACAGGTTCGCGTAGCGGGGGTCGCCGACCTGCGACCACTCGCTGTCGTCGGCGATGGGCGGCGGCGGCGTGTCGAACGAGCGGCGCCAGAGCATGAACTGCTCCTGGCCGTACTTCTCGAGGGTCTCGGCCTTGTCGAGTCCCTGCAGCGCGCCGTAGTGGCGCTCGTTGAGCCGCCACGAGCGTCGCACGTCGATCCACGATCGGTCGGCCGCCTCGAGGGCGATCTCGGCCGTCTGGATCGCCCGCGTGAGCACCGAGGTGTGCAGCACGTCGGGGAGCACGTCCTTCTCGACGAGCAGCTCGCCGGCGCGCCTGGCCTCGGAGCGACCGAGGTCGCTGAGTCGCACGTCGACCCATCCGGTGAACAGGTTCTTCTGGTTCCAGTCGCTCTGGCCGTGGCGCAGCAGCACGAGGGTGTAGACCATGCGCTCCAGCCTAGCGGCGAGGTCGGAGCCCGCCACGGGCGGGGTCGTCAGGTGACGGATGCCGCGTGGCGCGGCGAGCGACCGGTGACGGATGCCGCGTGGTCGCCGCGGCTGCGACACTGGGAGCATGCCGGTCGGATCCATCACGCGCGGGACGACGAACACGAACCGCCTGCGCCGGGTCGACCGCTGGATCGCCGAGCAGCCGGAGCTCCGACGTGCGGCCGACCCGCTCGTCGTGGACCTCGGGTTCGGGGCGAGCGGGGTGACGGCGTTCGAGCTGGCCGCGCGACTCCGCCGCGCTCGCCCCGACGTGCGCGTGCTCGGGCTCGAGATCGACCCGACGCGCGTGCGGACCGCCGACGCGCAGCTCGCCGACGTGCGCGCGGGCCGCACGCCGTTCGCGGACGACCTGCCCGTGGCGTTCGGCCTCGGCGGCTTCGAGGTGCCCGTTCCCGACGGGCGGGCACCGGCCGTGATCCGCGCGTTCAACGTGCTGCGCCAGTACGACGAGGCGGAGGTCGCCGACGCCTGGGCCCGCATGACCGGGCGGCTCGCGCCGGGCGGCCTCCTCGTGGAGGGGACGTGCGACGAGGTCGGCCGGGTCGCGAGCTGGGCGGGCGTGACGGATGCCGGCGCCCGCACGTTCACGATCAGCCTCCGCCTCACCGGGCTCGACGTGCCGTCCGTGGTCGCCGAGCGCCTGCCGAAGGCGCTGATCCACCGGAACGTGCCGGGCGAGCGGGTGCACGAGCTGCTCGCCGCGCTCGACCGGGGCTGGCGCGTGCACGCACCGCTGTCGGTGTACGGTCCGTCGCAACGATGGATCGCGGTCGTCCGCGAGCTCCGCGAGGCGGGTTGGCCCGTCCACGACGGAGTGCGGCGCTGGCGCCTCGGCGAGGTCACGCTCGACTGGGACGCCGTCGCGCCCGGCTGATCCGCGCGGTCGGTCGTCGCGCGGCCGCCCCTCGCTCACTCGCCGGGCAGCATCGCCCGCGCCTCCTCGAGGTCGAGCCCGGTCGCGGTGAGCAGGTCGACGAGGTACGGGCGCAGCGCCGCGAGCGTGTTCCGATCGCCCTGCGGGCCGTCGGGCAGGATCGCGACGGGATCGAGGTGTCGCAGGATCTCGGCGAAGCCCTGCCTCGCGATCGGCTGCTGCGAGACGTCGCGCAGCGACTCGTCGAGCACCTCCACGGCGACGGCGATCCGCGCGACGACGTCGGCGACGGCGCCGCGCGAGCGTCCGTCGCGGAGACTCCACTCGATGCGGCGGGCCACGATGCGGAGATTCCTCGTGGCGAGGTCGACGCCCGAGAGCATCGCTCGCTGCCGCTCCAGGTCGAACCGCGCCCGTCGCACGACGGGCGAGAGCCGCGCGATGGCGATGCCCGAGTCGACGCTCGACGTCCACGCCTCGACGAGCGGCTGCGTCGCGCGCGCACGCGAGAGCGCGCGCCCCGCGGCATCCGCCCCGCCCTCGCGCAGCGCGCCCGCCAGCTCGAGCAGCACCGCGACGTGCTCGTCGAGCAGCCGTCGCCCGTCGCGGAGCGCCGTGCGGCGCGGATCGCGCGGGATGACGGCGGTCGCGAGGAGGGCGAACACGCCGCCGACCACGGCGTCGAGCGTGCGGACGAACGGGCCGCCCTCCGGCGCCGGCACGAGCATCACGAGCGAGCACTGCACGGCCGCCGCGATCGCGAACGACGCGTTGCCCGACAGGAAGCGGGCGACCGCGAGCGTGACCGCCAGGGCGAGCGCGTACTGCCAGATCCCGCTGCCCGCCGCGAGGAGGAGTCCCTCGGCGAGCGCGATGCCGAGCGTCATGGCGACGACGGTCTCGAGCACCCGGATGGGGCGCGCGTCGCGGACGAACCCGAGCGACGTGATCGCCACGAGAGCGGAGATGAGCGGCTGCTCGTGCCCCACGACGAACAGCGAGAAGGAGTACGCCGCGATCGCCGTGACCGTGATCTGCAGGATGGCGGGCAGGGAGTCGCGCAATCGCCCGTATCGAACGGCCAGGCGGGTCGCCCCGCCGGGCGACCGGGTCACGGCCGGATGCCGAGCCTCGGCAGGCGGGGCACGTCGACGGCCGCAGCGGCACCGGCAGGAACGACCTCGACCTGCGCGGCCGCGACGTCGATGCCGTGGCTCTCGACGATGAGTTCGAGGTCGACGGGCACGGCCCGCTTGACGACGGCGAGCGCGATCGGACCGAGTTCGTGGTGCATGGCCGCCGACGTGACGGCGCCGACCACCCGGCGCTCGGGCTCCTCCCCCGGCGCGGGCTCGGGTCGGACCTTCAGGGCGAGAACCGCGTCTCCACGCTTCGGCAGGACGGTGTCGCTGCCGTCGAGGTGCAGCATCACGAGACGACGCGGCGGGCGGCCGAGGTTCACGACCTTGGCGACCGTCTCCTGACCGCGGTAGCAGCCCTTGTTCAGGTCGACCGCGCTCCGCAACCAATCGAGTTCGTGGGGCAGCGTGCGCTCGTCGACCTCGGTCGCGAATCGCGGCCGCCAGGCGGCCAGGCGGAGGGCCTCGAGCGCGAGCGCACCGGCGACCTCGACCGAGCCGCCCCGGACCGAGGCGGCGAGCTCGGGCAGAGACTCGCGCGGCACGATCGCCTCGGCGTACCGCCAGTCGGCGCCGGCGTGACCGGCCTCGGGAGCGTAGCCGTAGCCGTCGGGCAGCACCTGCCGCCACGGATCGCGCCAGACGAGGGCGCCGACGGGGAGCTCCACCGGGAAGTCGTCGCCCCGCGGCATCCCCCCGACGACGGCGTGGGATTCGGACGCGTCGGCGACCTCGACGCGCAGCATGAACCGCATGCGGTCGAGCCAGGTCGCGAGCGCCGGCGCCGCGTCGCCCTCGAGCACGAGCCAGGTGCGCTCGCCGTCGTCGACGACGTGCACGGCGTGCTCGACGTGGCCGGACGCGTCGAGGAACAGCGCCTCGGCGCTCTCGCCCGGCGCGAGGTGGTCGAGTGCGCGACTGGCCATCGAGTTCAGCCACGACCGCCGGTCGGGGCCCGACACCGTCAGCACGCCGCGGTGGGAGAGGTCGACGATCGCGCGACCCGCCTCGAGGCGGCGCTGCTCGACCATCGGATTGCCGTAGTGGGCGGCGACGCCCTCGTCGGGCGGATCCCCGGCGACCGCGCCGGGCAGGGCGAGGAACGGCGAACCGGTCATCAGTCGACCTTCGCGAGGCGGGCCGACGCGTGCGTGCGCAGGTCCTGTCCGAGCGCGGCGATGTCCCACGCCCACAGCAGGTGGTTCTCGACCAGGCCGTACAAGCGCGTCGCCGCCGCGTACTCCTTCGCTCCGGCCGTGCGCATGACGGCGTCGGTGGCGAGGTCGATGCGCGGCCCCTTGACCTGGCCGAGGTACAGCTCGCTCACTCCGCCGGGGTGCACGATCGAGACCTCGAGGTCGAAGCCGCCGTTGCCGTTGCGCAGGGTCTCGACCGACTCCGCGTCGGGGAACCGGGTCGGACCGACCGCGGGCAGCATGGCCGGGCCCGGGTCGCCCTCGCCGAGCGGGCGGGCGAGCCGCCAGTAGCCGGTCTCCGCTGAGAGCGGCGTGGGCTCGCCGTCATCCGTCGACGGGAACAGCCACGTCGATGACGTGTAGTTGAGGTACGGCAGGCCGTCGTGGCTGAAGCTCACGCGCTGCCCGAACTCGTGCGTGACCGAACCGTCGCCGATGGCGTAGTCGATCACGCCGGAACCCTCCCAGACCCCGATGAGCCAGGAGAGCGGAACGAGCTCCGCGGGGAGGTCGACCGGCAGTTCGATCACGGTCTAGCGCTGCCCCTTGAAGAGCTTGTAGACGACGACGCCGCTGATCCACGCGATGGTGAGGCTCGCAAGACCGAGCAGGCCGATGAAGAAGAGTTCGAGCGCGAGCAGCGAGGACATGGTGCGAGTCTACCCGGTGCTCAGCCGACGACCGGAAGCAGCGCGAGCGCCCCGACGGCCACCGGGACGACGGCGCCGGCGATCGACGCGCTCACCCGGCCGACGTACCCGTGGGGTCGTCGCGAGGCGAGCTGCAGCAGCAGCGCCGCGATGACGGATGCCGCGAACACCATGCCGAGGACCCCCAGCGCGGCGTACGGACCGGAGTCGTGGAACCAGTCGGAGGTACCGGCCCAGGCGAGCCCGACGACGACCGCGGTGCCGATCAGGGAGATGAGCCAGACGGCCGGCACGGCCCACCGTGCGAGCCCCGTCGCCGGTGCCTCCGCGTCGTCCTGCGTCATGTGCGTCCCCGTGTCCATCGCCGGCCGTCCGCCGTCCCGTAGTATTGACCGCACCTTACTACTGGAGGGTGTGCGTGGCGCAGCTGCTGATCCTGACGCCGGCAGCAAACGAAGACGTTCTCCCGGCCCTGTCTCTCCTGACGCATCGGGTGCGCGTGATTCCGGCGTCACCCGATCAGTTGGTGCGCGCGCCCGAGGCCGACCTCGTCTTCCTCGACGCCAGGACCAACCTCGCGGGCGCGAAGGCGCTCGCCCAGATCCTGCGCACCACCGGGCTCTCGGTCCCGCTCATCCTGGTCGTGACCGAGGGCGGGCTGACCGCGGTGTCCTCGGACTGGGGCGTCGACGACGTCATCCTCGAGCAGGCGGGCCCCGCCGAGATCGATGCGCGGATCCGGCTCGCGCTCGGGCGCGCGCAGGCGGCCCAGCCCGCCGAGCGCATCCAGACGTCGGGCGTCGTCATCGACGAGGCCAGCTATTCGGCGAAGGTGCACGGTCGCACCCTCGACCTCACCTACAAGGAGTTCGAGCTGCTGCGCTTCCTCGCGGCCCACCCGTCGCGCGTGTTCACCCGCGAGCAGCTGCTCAGCGAGGTCTGGGGGTACGACTACTTCGGCGGCACCCGCACCGTCGACGTGCACGTCCGTCGCCTCAGGGCCAAGCTCGGCGATCTCGACAGCCTGATCGGAACCGTCCGCAACGTGGGCTACCGGTTCAACGTCCACGAGGAGGACGAGCAGGACGCGAACGTCACCGCCCGGTGACCTGCGCTTCACCACCGCGTCGCAGCCCGGTGGCATGATGTGTGGATGACTGCGGAGAGCACCCTCGACGACGACCGCACGGCGAGCGACTTCGACGACGACTTCGAGCCGCTCGACATCGACGGCGCCCCGGAGCTCCTCGCCGAACGCTACCTCGATCGCGAGCTCAGCTGGCTGGCGTTCAACCAGCGCGTCCTGGAGCTCGCGGAGGACCCGCGGCTGCCCGTGCTCGAGCGCGCCAACTTCCTCGCGATCTTCGCGTCGAACCTCGACGAGTTCTTCATGGTCCGCGTCGCGGGCCTCAAGCGTCGCATCAACACGGGGCTCGCGGTCCCGACGAACGTCGGGCGCACCCCGCACGAGGTGATCGCCGACATCTCGCAGAAGGCGCACGAACTGCAGTCGCGGCACGCCGCCGCGTACCAGGAGCTCGTCAAGCCGGCGCTGGCCGAAGCCGGCATCCGCATCGTCTCCTGGGGCGAGCTCGACGAAGCGCACCGCGAGCACCTCCACAACTACTTCAGCACGCAGATCTTCCCGGTGCTCATGCCGCTCGCGGTCGATCCCGCCCACCCGTTCCCCTACATCTCGGGACTCTCGCTGAACCTCTCGGTGCGCGTGCGCAACAGCCGCACCGGCCGCCAGGAGTTCGCGCGCGTGAAGGTGCCCCAGATGCTGCCCCGGTTCGTCCGCGTGGACCCGACCGAGACCGTCGAGGACGCGCGGTACATCGCGCTCGAGGAGCTCATCGCGAACCACCTCGGGGATCTCTTCCCCGGCATGGAGGTGCTCGACCACCACGTGTTCCGCGTGACGCGCAACGAGGACGTCGAGATCGAGGAGGACGAGACCGAGAACCTGATCAAGGCGCTCGAGAAGGAGCTGCTGCGCCGCCGGTTCGGCCCGCCGATCCGCCTCGAGATCTCCGACGACATGGACGAGGTGACGCTCGGCCTCCTCGTCCGAGAGCTGGATGTCACGGAGCAGGAGGTCTACGTCCTGCCGTCGCCGCTCGACCTCGGCGGCCTGTTCGACCTCGCGCGCATCGATCGGCCCGAGCTGCACTACCCCACGCACGTGCCCACCACGAACCCCCAGCTGCAGCCGTCGGAGCCGAACCGGTCGGCCGACATCTTCGCCGCGGTCGCGGAGAAGGACGTGCTGCTGCACCACCCGTACGAGTCCTTCGCGACGAGCGTCCAGGCGTTCCTCGAGCAGGCCGCCGCCGATCCCGACGTGCTGGCGATCAAGCAGACCCTCTACCGCACGTCGGGCGACAGCCCGATCGTCGAGGCGCTGATCGACGCCGCGGAGTCGGGCAAGCAGGTGCTCGCGCTCGTCGAGATCAAGGCGCGCTTCGACGAGGCTGCCAACATCACGTGGGCCCGGAAGCTCGAGAAGGCCGGCGTGCACGTGGTCTACGGGCTCGTCGGGCTGAAGACGCACTGCAAGCTCGCCCTCGTCATCCGCCAGGAGAAGACCGGGCTCAGGCACTACAGCCACATCGGAACCGGCAACTACAACCCGAAGACCAGCCGCATCTACGAGGACCTCGGCCTGCTCACCGCCGACGACCAGGTCGGCAAGGACCTCACCCGGCTGTTCAACGAACTGTCGGGCTACGCGATCGAGAAGAAGTTCAAGCGGCTGCTCGTCGCGCCGCTGCACCTGCGGAAGGGCCTGTTGAAGCTCATCGCCGAGGAGACCCGGAACGCGCAGGAGGGCAGGCCCTCCGGCATCCGCATCAAGGTCAACTCGATGGTCGACGAGGCGATCATCGACGCGCTGTACCGCGCGTCGAACGCCGGCGTGCCCGTGGAGATCTGGGTGCGCGGCATCTGCAGCCTCCGGCCCGGCATCCCCGGCCTGAGCGAGAACATCACGGTCCGCAGCATCCTCGGCCGCTACCTCGAGCACTCGCGGATCTTCTCCTTCCGCAACGGCGGCGACCCCGTGACCTACATCGGCTCGGCCGACATGATGCACCGCAACCTCGACCGCCGCGTGGAGGCGCTCGTCCGGCTGACCGATCCCGACCACCTGGCCGCGATCGCCGGCCTCTTCGACGAGGCGATGGACGAACGCACCGGATCCTGGTGGCTCGCCGGCGACGGCACCTGGACGAGGCACTCGACGGATGACGCGGGCCGCCCGCTCGACGACCTGCAGCACCTCCGCATCCAACGTGTCGCCCAGCGCAGCAAGCGCGTCGCCCAACGCGCCTCCCGGGCGGCTCGTCGATGAGCCAGGTCGCCACCGCCGTCTACGCGGCAGGCGCGGTCTGCTGGCGCGTCATCGACGGGCGCATCAACGTGCTCGTCGTGCACCGCACCGTCCACGGCGACGTCACGATCCCCAAGGGGAAGGTCGACCCCGGCGAGACGCTGCCGCAGACCGCGGTCCGCGAGATCGCGGAGGAGACCGGGCTGTCGGTCGCACTGGGCGTCCCGGTGGGCGTCTCCCGGTACCCCCTGCCGAGCGGCCGCGAGAAGATCGTGCACTACTGGGCGGCCGAGGTGACCGAGAAGGCGATCCTCGCGTCGACCTTCCGGCCGAACGCCGAGATCGCCGCGCTCGAGTGGGTGCCCGTCAAGCGCGCCCGCGGCTACCTCACCTACGAGCCCGACCGCGAGATCCTCGACAACTTCGCGGCGCTCGTCGAGCAGGGCGTGACGCAGACGTTCGCGCTCATCGTGCTCCGGCACGGCAAGGCGCAGGCCCGCTCGTCGTGGAAGGGGCCGGACACGGCCAGGCCGCTCGTCGAGCGAGGCGTGCAGCAGGCCGCGGCGCTCGTCGGCACGGTCCTGGCCTGGCGGCCGAGGAAGATCGTCTCGAGCCCCGCCGTCAGGTGCGTGACCACGGTCGCGCCGCTGTCGGCGAAGACGGGCATCCCCGTCAAGCGCGACGACGGGATCAGCCAGGACGCGTGGGAGGCCGGCAACGACGAGGTCCGGCGGGTCATCGGCAAGCGCGTGCGCGTCGGCAAGACGGCGGTCATCTGCGGCCACGGTCCGGTGATGCCGGAGATCATGCGCGAGATCGCGCTCGCGACCGGCACGCCGCTCGGTTCCTACGTGACGGATGCCGCGAGCCTCGAGGTCGGCGCGTTCAGCGTCGTGCACCTGTCGTCGACCAACCCGTCGTCGGGCATCATCGCGATCGAGACGCACGCGCCCGTCGCGTAGTCCTCCGCGGACTCCCAGCGGATCCCCGACGATTCCCAGCTGCGGCATCCGCTCCGAAAGCCCCCGTTCACCTTCTGTTCACCGTCGTGGGGGACGCTCGTCACGCACGCTGGTTAGCGTCGCAGGCGGGTCGGCACCCGGCCCCACTTCCTGCACACAACCCCCGGAAGGGAATCACGTGAACCTCAAGCGTTTCGGCGCGCCCGCCGTCATCGCCATGACCGCGGCTCTCGCGCTCAGCTCCTGCGCCGCGAACGAAGAGACGGCCGACAGCGGCGACACCGGCTCGGAGTCGACGCTTTCCGGCAACCTCATCGGGGCCGGCTCGTCGGCCCAGGATGCCTCGCAGCAGGCCCTCATCGCCGCGTTCCAGACGGAGAACCCCGACGTCACCATCAACTACGACCCGACCGGATCAGGAGCGGGTCGCGACACGTTCCTCGAGGGCGCCAGCGACTACGCCGGCTCCGACCGTGCGTTCAACGACGAGGAGCTCGCCGCGGGCGGCTTCGCCAAGTGCGCTCCCGACTCGTCGATCATCCAGCTCCCCCTCTACATCTCGCCCATCGCGGTGATCTTCAACCTCGAGGGCGTCGACAGCCTCGACCTCGACCCGGCCACGATCGCCGGCATCTTCGCGGGTGAGATCACCAACTGGAACGACGAGGCGATCGCCGCGACGAACGAGGGCGTCGAACTGCCCGACCAGGCGATCACGCCGGTCCACCGCTCCGACGACTCGGGCACGACCGAGAACTTCACCGACTACCTCTACTCGGCCGCACCCGACGTGTGGACCTGGGAGGCCGACGGTGAGTGGCCGTTCGAGGGCGGTGAGGCCGCCCAGGGCACCTCGGGCGTCGTCGACGCCGTGACCAACGGCGTGGGCACGATCGGCTACGCCGACGCGTCGCGCGCCGAGGGGCTGGGCACCGTCGCGGTCGGCGTGGGCGACGAGTTCGTTCCGTACTCGCCGGAGGCTGCGGCGGCGATCGTCGACGCGTCGCCGTTCGTCGAGGGCCGCCCCGACGGCGACCTCTCGCTCGAGCTCGACCGCACGCCCGACAGCGGCGCCTACCCCGTCGTGCTCGTCAGCTACGAGATCGCCTGCCAGGAGTACGCCGAGCCCGAGAACGTCGAGCTCGTGAAGGCCTACTTCGAGTTCATGGCGAGCGAGGAGGGCCAGCAGGTCTCGGCCGAGGCCGCAGGCTCCGCTCCGATCTCGGACAACCTGCGCGAGCAGGCGCTGGCTGCGATCGACTCGATCCAGTAATGACGATCGTGCCCGGCCCCGGTGCTCCGAATCCGGAGCACCGGGCCGGGCACGGCCGTGTTCCCCGTATCTCGACCGGAGGATCTCCCGAATGACCACCGCAGCCGCGCCGATCCGGGCGAAGCAGCGCCCAGGCGACCGCGTCTTCTCCAAGTCGGCGGTCTTCGCCGGCTCGATGATCCTCGTCACGCTCGCCGCCGTCGCGACGTTCCTCATCGTCCAGAGCATCCCGGCATTCTTCGCCGACAGCGAGGACGCGTCGATCCTCGAAACCAACTTCTGGGTGTACGTCGGCCCCCTCGTCTTCGGCACGATCTGGGCGGCGGCACTCGCGCTGATCATCGCCCTGCCGATCGCGATCGGGATCGCGCTCTTCATCTCCCACTACGCGCCGCGACGGCTCGCGTCCGTGCTCGGCTACATCGTCGACCTGCTGGCCGCCGTGCCCTCCGTCGTGTTCGGCCTCTGGGGCATCGGAGTCCTCGCCCCGGCCGTCCAGCCCCTCTACTCCTGGCTCGTGGACAACCTCGGCTGGTTCCCGCTCTTCGCCGGCCCGGTCTCAGGCACCGGCCGCACCATCCTCACCGCGGGGATCGTGCTCGCGGTCATGATCCTGCCGATCATCACGGCCATCTCGCGCGAGGTCTTCCTGCAGACCCCGGTGCTCCACGAGGAGGCCGCGCTCGCCCTCGGCGCCACCCGCTGGGAGATGATCCGCACCGCGGTCCTCCCGTTCGGTCGCCCGGGCATCATCTCCGCCGCCGTCCTCGGCCTCGGCCGTGCGCTCGGCGAGACGATGGCCGTGGCCATGGTGCTCTCCGCGACCGGCGCGGTGACCTTCCAGCTGCTCACGTCGGTGAACCCGTCGACCATCGCCGCGAACATCGCGCTGAGCTTCCCGGAGGCGTACGGCATCAACGTCAACGTGCTCATCGCGACCGGCCTCATCCTCTTCATCGTCACCTTCGCGGTGAACGCGATCGCCCGCTGGATCGTCGCTCGCCGTGCCGAGTTCTCGGGAGCGAACTGATGACCACGACGATCACCCCTCCCGAGACCCGCAGCCCCGCGGCGGCGCCGGTCAGCAACTCGCTCACCGCGGGCAAGCTGCCCAACGGCGCCTCGTGGATGGTGCTCGGCGCGAGCCTCGTGGTGTCGGCCGGCCTCTTCGCGGTCATCGCGTTCGCGGGCGCCGAGTTCAACTGGGTCGGCACTCTCGTCGTCGCAGCCCTGTTCTACGTCGCCACGATCACGCTGCTCTCCCGCATCGTCGAAGGCTCGCGGCGTGCGACCGACCGGTTCGTCACCGCCCTCGTCACGGGCGCCTTCCTCATCGCGATGGTGCCGCTCGTCTCGCTGGTGATCACCGTCGTCACGCTCGGGCTCAATCGCTTCGACGCCGAGTTCTTCACCTACTCGATGCGCAACGTCACGGGCGAGGGCGGCGGCGCGCTGCACGCGATCATCGGCACGCTGCTGATGACCGGCACCGCCGCGCTGATCTCGATCCCGATCGGCCTGATGACCTCGATCTACCTCGTGGAGTACGGTCGCGGCCGGCTCGCCCGGGGCATCACGTTCCTCGTCGACGTCATGACGGGCATCCCCTCGATCGTCGCGGGCCTCTTCGCCTACGCGCTCTTCGCGATCTTCTGGGGCCCGGGCACCCGAACGGGCATCGCCGGTGCGGTCGCCCTCGCGGTGCTCATGATCCCGGTCGTCGTCCGCTCGAGCGAGGAGATGCTGCGGCTCGTCCCGGTCGAGCTCCGCGAGGCGGCATACGCCCTCGGGGTGCCGAAGTGGCTGACCATCGTCAAGGTCGTGCTGCCCACCTCGATCGCGGGCATCACCACCGGCATCATGCTCTCGATCGCCCGCGTCATCGGCGAGACCGCACCGCTGCTCATCGCGGCCGGCTTCACGAACAGCATGAACTACGACATGACCGAGGGGCGCATGCAGTCGCTGCCCGTCTTCGTCTACACCCAGTACGCCAACCAGGGGAACCCGCCCGAGGCGTACCTCGACCGCGCGTGGGCGGCCGCCCTCACGCTCATCCTCATCGTCATGGTGCTGAACCTCGTCGCCCGACTCGTCGCGCGGATCTTCGCGCCCAAGTACGGTCGCTGACCCCCAGATAGGAACCGAAGTGTCCAAGCGCATCGAAGTCCGAGACCTGAACGTCTACTACAGCAAGTTCCTGGCCGTCGAGGGCGTCTCCCTCGAGATCGAGCCGCGGAGCGTCACGGCGTTCATCGGTCCGTCGGGCTGCGGCAAGTCCACGTTCCTCCGCACCCTGAACCGCATGCACGAGGTCATCCCGGGCGCGCGCGTCGAGGGCGAGGTGCTGATCGACGGCAACAACCTCTACGACCCCGACGTCGACCCCGTGCTCGTGCGTCGTCAGGTCGGCATGGTCTTCCAGCGCCCCAACCCGTTCCCGACGATGTCGATCAGGGAGAACGTGCTCGCGGGCGTGAAGCTCAACAACAAGCGCATCTCGAAGTCCGACGCCGACGACCTCGTCGAGACCTCGCTGCAGGGCGCGAACCTCTGGAACGAGGTCAAGGACCGCCTCGACCGTCCCGGCTCGGGCCTGTCGGGCGGGCAGCAGCAGCGTCTCTGCATCGCGCGCGCCATCGCGGTCTCGCCCGAGGTCATCCTCATGGACGAGCCGTGCTCGGCCCTCGACCCGATCTCGACGCTCGCGATCGAGGACCTCATCGAGGAACTGAAGCAGGAGTACACGATCGTCATCGTGACCCACAACATGCAGCAGGCCTCGCGCGTCTCCGACAAGACCGCGTTCTTCAACATCGCGGGCACCGGCAAGCCGGGCAAGCTCATCGAGTACGACGAGACGACGACGATCTTCTCGAACCCGACCGAGAAGGCCACGGAGGACTACGTCTCCGGCCGCTTCGGTTGATCCCGGCTCCGGCACACGACGGCCCGGTCCCCGCGCGGGGACCGGGCCGTGTCGTCGCTGCGGCGCGACCGCGTCGGGCGGCAGCCCCTGCACTCAGTCGCGCGGGCTCAGCAGGTAGGCGTTCAGTGCCGCCGTCGTCTCCGCATCGACGGGCAGGGGCGCGCCGTCGACTTCGGCGATCGGCGCGGCCATGCGCACGCTCGACACCAGCCACGCGGCATCCGCTGCCCTGAGCTCGTCGAGCGTCAGGTCGCGATACGCGACCCGGCGTCCCTGGTCCTCGAGGTGCGCGAAGATGCTGCGCTGGGTCGTGCCGTGCAGGATGCCGGCGGCCGGAGGCGGCGTGACGTACTCGTCGCCGAGGCGCGCGATCAGGCTCGACGTGGGCCCCTCGAGCACGAATCCGTCGGAGGAGATGTAGACCGCGTCATCGGCGCTGCGGCGCTTCGCCTCGCGGATGGCGGCCATGTTCGACGCGTAGCTCAGGGTCTTGGCGCCGAGCAGCAGCCATGGCGCCCGCTCCCCCGCGCCGCGGGACACGCCGCGGTCGAGGGTGATGACGCGGATGCCGCGCTCTCTCGCCGCGGTGAAGTCGGCGCCCGGAGTCACGTGCACCCACCCGGTGGGTGTCGTGCCCGGGTCGACGCCGCGGCTCAGGGCGATCTTCACCGCGAACTCGCCCTCCGCCGGGACGCGTTCGGCGGCGCGGCGGATGACGAGCCGCCACTGCTCGAGGTTCGGCTCGGGCAGCTCCGTGAGGCGGGCCGAGTTCGCCAGTCGCGCGAGGTGCGGTTCGACCTCCTGCACGTGGCCGTCGACGACCGCGAGGGTCTCGAAGACGCCGTCGCCGCGGTGCGGCGCGAGGTCGTTGACCGCGAGCGCGCCCGAGCCCGGCTCGATCTCGCGGAAGGACGCCTCGAGGAACTCCGCCGACGCACCGGCGGGCAGCGGGTCGACGAGGAACGAGACGGTGTCGGCCATTCCTCGATGCTACGCCGCGCGGGCCGCGGCCGCGCTCACGAGGGCCGCGCCGTGGCGGCGAAGGCGAGCGCGCAAGCAAGAGGCCGGCCGCAGAACGCCTCTCGGCGCGAGGCCGCTCGAAGCGGCGAATATTGGAGCCCGGGGTTACTGCGACCGGCCACGAACAGTCTAAACGAGGCCGGCGGCGGGTCTATTCCCCGCGTCCGGGTCGCGTCAGTCGAGGCTGTCGTGGCGCCAGAGGCGCGCGCATGCGGCGAGTTCCTCGCCGAGCGCCGAGAGGCGCAGGGCACGCTGGGTGAGCATGCCCGGCCGGTCGGGGTGCACGGCGTCCGCGGCATCCGCGTCGTCGGCCAGGCTCGCGAACCCGGCCGCGGCGACCCGGCAGAACGCCGTGGCGCGCTCGAGGGCCGCCGCGAAGTCACCGGAGAAGAGCCCCCGCAGGATCGTGTCGGCGAGTTCGCGCACCTCGGCCGGGCCCGCCGGCGTCGGTGCACCGGCGACGACGGGGTCGATGGTGTGCGAGACCTCGGTCCCGCGCTGGAACGCGAGGCTCACGCCCTGCGCGTCCTGGCGGATCATGGCTCGCAGCAGGTAGATGCGCCAGAGCGCGCCGGGCAGGCTCTTCGGCGATGCCTGCGACCACAGCTCGGCGATCGCGTCGATGCCGTGCTCGTCGGTGTACGACACGAGGCGCCGGACGACCTCGGGGTCGGGATCGGCCCGCACCCGTGAGAGCACCGCGGCCGCGGTGTCGTGCGCGACGCGGCTCACGTACGCCGGGTCCTCGGCGCCGAGATAGCCCTCGAACATGCGCGGCGGGAAGCGCGTGGGGCGGTGGAAGTCTGCGGTCATCGCGGACACGATACCCCGGCAGCTTGGGAACCGCTCCGCTCGGCGGCGGGTTCCGCCCTCGGCGGAATCGACGAACACCGGCTGTTCACTCCGCTGGACTCGTCGCCTGCGCAGCGCGAAGGACGGCGGACCGCCAGTCGGAACCGATCCGCTGGTACGTCGCGATCGCGTGACAGTTCCGGCAGCGCACATCGCACTTCGCGATCTCGGCCGCGACGCGCTCCCACGAATACGCCGCCTTCGCGAGCTTCATCACTTCGGCCACTTTGCGAGTCCCGACGCGGTGGTCGAAGTCGAGCACCCGGATGTCGGCTTCACCGCAATCGACGCACGGGTGCTCGAGCAGGTAGGCACCGATCCGTTGGAGATGCGCCGCACGGGTCTTCGCCACCTGCTCGGAGACCGCCTTGCGGTGCTTCTCGAGGTTCTCGGTGTAGTACCGGCGCGCGCGCGCCGCATTGCACGATCTGCAGACGGACTGCCGGCCGTCGGCGGACCTCGATCGCAGGTTGAACTCCGAGAGGGCGAGCTCGCGTCGGCATGTCGAGCAGGTCTTCACGGGCTGTCCCTTCGCGAGGTCGAGACGAACGTATGCGTGCCCGACGACATCGCTGTCCGATCGTGCTCGACGCCGCCGAAGTGACCACGGTCGCCGGGGTAGTCTGGACGGGGGCCTCTAGCTCAGTTGGCAGAGCAGCGGACTTTTAATCCGTAGGTCGTCGGTTCGAGCCCGACGGGGCCCACCGGATCACGGCGCGAGCCGTGGCATCCCGAGGCCGAACTCGTGGCGCAGCGCGCTCGTGGCCGCGTGCCAGCCGGCGAGGCCGTGCACGCCCGGGCCGGGGGGTGTCGAGGCCGACGCGAGGTAGACGCCGTCGAGCGGCGTGCGCCACGGATCGGGCGAGAGCACCGGGCGGCGTACCAGCTGCGCGAGGGACGGCGCTCCCGAGGCGATGTCGCCGCCGATGTAGTTCGCGTTCTCGGCCTGCATCTGCTCGGCCGAGCGCGACGACGAGGCGAGCACGAGGTCCCGGAAGCCGGGTGCGAAGCGCTCGACCTGCCGGGTGACGGCCTCGGTCGGGTCGAGCGTCGAACCCGAGGGGACGTGCGTGTACGTCCAGAGCACGTGGCGCCCTCCGGGCGCGCGCGTGTCGTCGAGCGTCGACGGCTGCGACACCAGCACGTACGGTGACGACGGATGGCGCCCCTGCGACACGTCGCGCTCGCTCGCGGCGATCTCCTCCCGCGACCCCCCGAGGTGCAGCGTGCCCGCCGCGGCGAGGTCCGGGTTCGCCCAGGGCACCGGGCCGGCGAGCGCGAAGTCGACCTTGGCTGCGGCGTTCCCGTAGCGGAAGCGCCGCAGCGTCCGTCGGTACCGAGCCGGCAGCCGGTCGCCGGCGAGACGTGCGAGCGCCCGCGGCGTCACGTCGAGCACGACGGCGCGCGCCGGCGGCAGCGCCGCGAGGTCGTCGACCGCGGCATCCGTCACCACCTCGCCGCCGTGCGCGACGAGGTCGTCGACGAGCGCGGCCACGATCGCACCGCTGCCGCCGACCGGGATCGCCCACCCGCGCGCGTGCGCGTGCATCGTGAGCACCAGCCCCGCGCCGGCCGTCCCGAGGCTCGGCAGCGGACGGATCGCGTGCGTCGCGACGCCGGTCAGCATCGCGGGCGCGAGGTCCTCGCGGAACCGCACGTTCCAGGCGCGCGTCCCCTGTTCGAGCGCGCGCAGTCCGAAGCGCGCGGCGACGAGCGGATGGCGCGGCACGCGCACCAGCGTCGACCCCGTGAACTCGGTCACGGCCCCCTCGTGCGCGACGAGCGGCGCGAGCAGGCGCCGGTACGCTCGGCCGTCGCGGCCGAGCCCCTCCGCGGTGCGATCGAGGTCGCGCCAGGCGATGCCGGCGCGCCCGCCGTCGAGCGGGTGGCCGAACGAGAGCTCGGGGACGCGGATCTCGATCCGCCGGTCGAGCCCGAACGCCCGGAAGAACGGCGACGCGAGCGCCATCGGGTGGACCGCGGAGCACACGTCGTGCCGGAATCCGGGGAGGGTGAGCTCGGCGGTGCGCGAGCCGCCTCCCGGTTCGGCCGCAGCCTCGAAGACGCGCACGGAGAGTCCGGCGCGAGCGAGCGTCACGGCCGCGGCGAGCCCGTTGGGACCGGATCCGACCACGATCGCGTCGACGGCATCACTGCGGGCCATCCGACCTCCCCGTCCGCTGGAGCGGGCGTGCTCCCCCGGTCGGCACCATGATGCCACGCGACCGGCGTGTCGCGGCGACCGGCGGACCGGGCACCGCCGTGGGGGATCGAGGACGTGGAGGGCCTCGATGCCCCGACGCGGCGGCTCCTCCCCAGGTGTCCCCTTCCGCACTGCCACGTGCGGTGCACCGAGCGTACGTCCGCGGCGCGGTACGGGGAACACCCTCGAACTGGGGAGTCGACGCGAGGGCGATGCGGGCGTATCGACGCATCGCGTCGCGCCCCGGCGCTGCTCGGGCAGGGCGGCACCGCTCGCCGGCCCGGCCCCCGGCACTGCCCGGGCGCGCCGGCTCAGCCGACGATGCGCCGGAGCCCCGACATCAGCGCCAGGCGCTCCCCCGCATCGCGCCCGAGTGGCGCGACGTTCAGCGTCGTGACCCCGGCGCGCGCGAACGCCGCCACGCGCTCGGCGACCTCCGCGGGCGAGCCGATGAGCGAGATCGCGCGCACGAGCTCGTCGGGCACGGCCGCGATCGCCTCCTCGCGCCGGCCGTCGAGGTACAGGTCCTGGATGCGCTCGGCCTCGGTCGCGTAGCCGTAGCTCGCGATGAGGTCGTTGTAGAAGTTCTTCCCGCGTGCGCCCATCCCGCCGATGTACAGCGCGAGGTTCGGCTTCACGGCCGCGATCGCGGCCTCGACCAGCTCGGTGCGGTCGGTGATCGCGAGCGCGGGGCTCGCGAACACGTCGAGCTCCCCGAGTTCCGGGTCGCGGCGCGCGCGCCCGGTCGCGAGCGAGGCGCCCCAGACGTCGGCGGCTCGCTCGGGGTGGAAGAACATCGGCAGCCAGCCCTCGGCGATCTCGGCCGTCTGCTCGACCGACTTCGGGCCGAGCGAGGCGATCGTGATCGGGATGCGCTCGCGCACGGGCTCGTTGATGAGCTTGAGCGGCTTGCCGAGGCCCGTGCCCCGGTCGGCCGGCAGCGGGATCGTGTAGTTGCGGCCCTCGTGCACGACGCGCTCGCGGCGCCACACCATGCGGCACACGTCGACGATCTCGCGCATCCTGCCGAGCGGAGCATCGTAGGGCACGCCGTGGAAGCCCTCGATGACCTGCGGACCGGAGGCGCCGATGCCGAGCTCGAAGCGTCCCTCCGAGACGTAGTCGAGGCCCGCGGCGGTCATGGCGGTGAGCGAGGGCGTGCGCGTGTAGAGCTGCAGGATGCCGCTCATGAGGGTCATCCGGCTGGTGCGCGCCGCGAGGAACCCGAGCTGGCTCACCGCGTCGAACGAGTAGACCTCGGGAACGACGACCAGGTCGACGCCTGCGCGCTCGAGTTCGGCGACCTCGTCCGCGGCCTCGCGGAATCCGCCGGCATAGCCCAGGAACATGCCGATGCGCATGCGTCACTCCTCGTCGTCGGGGTGGTGGTCGTGGGGCGCGGCCCCATCAGACCCTAACCGACCGGATCAGGTCTCGACGACGACGATCGGCTCGGTCGTGGGCGCTTCGGAGCCGCCGGCCGGTTCGACCGTCATGCCGACGACGACCCCGGGGGTGAAGACGCCGTCGAGCACGACGAAGGCCTCGCCGTCGTCGGGGTCGAAGGTGCCGGCGGGTGTGGCGCCGGCCTCGTCGATGTACCAGAGCTCGTAGGTCGAGTCAGCGCCGACGTCGGGCAGGTCGGAGGCGCGGACGGCCGACCGGCCGAGCTCCTCGGACCAGACGATCGTGACCTCGCCGCCCTCCGCCGAGGTCACGGTGGTGGATTCGGCGTCGGGCGCCGACGCGATCGCCTGCACCTCGCGCTGTGCACCCCACCCCGCGGGTCCCGGCCAGTTCACGCCCACGATCGCTCCCGCGACGACGAGCACGGCGGCCGCCGCAGCGGCGATGATCGCACCCGGTCGCTGGAACCAGCGCCGGCGCGCCTCGCGATCGGCGCGTCCGCTGGCGGATGCCGCGGGCTCGCGTCGCTCGACGACCGGGTCGGCGGCAGGCGCGGGGGCGGCGGGCGCAGGCGCCGCGGGCGCGGGAACCTGCTCCACCCCGTCGAGCCGGTCGAAGATCGACGCCTTCAGTGCGGGCGGGGGCGGCACGGGCTGCACCGCTTCGGCGAGCGCGTCCGCCGCGGCACGGTGACCGGCGAGCTCGGCACGGAGTTCGGGCGATTCGGCCAGTCGCGCCTCGACGACGGCGCGCTCCTCGTCGGTCACGGCGTCGAGCGCGTAGGCCGCGAGGAGGGCGTCCAGGTCGTCGGGATCCGGACGCTCGGGGAACTCGGGCTCGGTCATGCGCTCACCCCCATCACGCGGCGCAGTCGTATCAGGCCGTCGCGCATCCTGGTCTTCACGGTGCCGAGCGGGACGTCGAGCCGCTCGGCGATCTCGGACTGGGTCAGCCCGCCGTAGTAGGCGAGCGTCACGCATTCGCGCTGCAGGTCGGAGAGCTCGGCGAGCGCCACCCGCGCGCGCTCGTGGTCGAGCCGGACCTCGACGGCCTCGGCGACGCTGTCGACCGGGACGTCGAGGTCGCGCGCGCCGATCCGCGCGTCCCGGTCCCGCGCAGACTGGGCCGACCGCACGCGGTCGACGGCGCGACGGTGCGCGAGCGTGAACATCCACGAGATCGCCGAGCCGCGACCGGGGTCGAATCGCGGTGCGGTCTGCCACACCTCGAGGAAGACGTCCTGCGCCACCTCCTCGGCCTGGGCGGGGTCGATCACGACGCGGCGCACGAGCCCGAAGATGCGGGCGGCGGTGCGATCGTAGAGGTCGCCGAAGGCGGCCCGGTCCCCCGAGCCGGTCGCGACGAGCAGGTCGTCGAGGGTCGGGGCGGATGCCGCGCGCTCGAGCTCGCCGTCCGTCACGAGTCCCAGCATGACAGACCGCCCGGGTCGTCGTCCCGCTGCCGTGTGCGCGGCGCGGTACGCGATTCGGCGCGGTGCCTGGACGAGGGTCATGCGGTGCTCCTGCGGTGCGGGGAGGGTCGACGGTGATTCGGTGCGGTGCGCACCGGGGATTGGACCGGCGACGCGCCGATGCGGCGGGAGCTCAGCTCGGGGGCGCGACGGCGCCATCCGGCCCGTCGACGCAGTACCAGAGCCGCCATCGGTCCGGCACGCCCTTGAGCTCGTGCTCCCCCGCCTCCTCGAACGCGAACGGGAGGCCGAGCAGGAGGACGCGGACCGCGTCGCTCACCATGATGCGGCCGGGCTCGGCGATCGCGCAGATGCGGGCCGCCGCGTGCACGGCGAGCCCGATGAGGTCGTCGCCGCGCACGATGAGCTCGCCCGCGTGCACGCCGACGCGCAACTCGAGGCCGAGCGCGGCGGCCGACTCGAGGGCCTGGGTGGCGAAGTGCAGGGCCGACGACGGGAGCGGGAAGGTCGCGACGATGCCGTCGCCGGTCGTGTTCGCCTCCGACCCGGAGAACCTGGCGATGGAGCGTCGCAGCGCGTCGTCGTGCGCGGCGTGGATGCTGCGCCAGCGCTCGTCGCCGGCCTCGGCGAGCGCGGCCGTCGACCCGACGATGTCCGTGAAGACGGTCGTGAGCACGTCGCGGTGCCCGCCGCTGCGCGTCCCCGTGAGGAACTCCTCCATCTCGTCGACGAGCGCGCTGTCGGGGAGGACGGCGGGCAGCGCCGAGGATCGCCGGACGAGCTGCAACCGGCCACCGGGCAGGGCATCGGCCAGCCACCGCATGGGCGCCTCCTCGATCGCGTCGAGCGCGGTGTCGTGCAGGACGAGCACGGGGGCTCGCACCGACGCGAGATGGGGCCGGATGTCGACGGCCGCGATCGCCTCGGCGAGCCGCCGCGCGGCGCTCGGCGTCGCCGACATGCTCTCGTAGCGCTCCCACCACGCGACGAGCCGATCCGCGCCATCCGCCTGCCAGAACTGCCGGACGACGAGTCCCCGGCCCCATTCCGACGGCTCGAGGCCAGCCATGAGACTCGCGATCCACGTGGCATCGATCGCCCAGGGGAATCCCTCGTCGGCGTGGCCGACGGCGAGCGCCTCGTACGCGATGACCGATTCGATGCGCTCGGGATGACGTGCGGCGGTGACGATCGCGGTCGCCCCACCGTCGAACCACCCGATGATCGACGCGCGGGTGCTGCCCGCGGCGTCGAGGATCGCCCTCAGGTCGTCGGCATGGTCCTCGACGGTCGCGTCGAGGCCCCCGCGGTCGGAGAGCCCGGTGCCGCGCTTGTCGAACAGGATGACCCGGGCGTCGAGCCCCCGCAGTCGCTCGATGAACTCGAGGTGCTCGGGCAGTTCGCAGAAGACGTCGACGTTGGAGATGAACGCGAACGCGAGCACGATGTCGCGGTCGCCCTCGCCGAACACCTTGTACGCGAGGTCGACGCCGTTCCGGGACGCGTACCGTGTCGCGGGGATCATCGGGGCCCCGCCTCGATGCGGTACAACGACCAGTGACCCGGTACGCCCTTCAAGGAGTGCTCGCCGACGGATCGGAATTCCATCCCGGAGCCCTCCACGAGCACGCGGACGGTGTCGGTGAGGAGCACCTCTCCGCTGCCCGCGAGGGCGGAGACCCGAGCGGCGACATGGACCGCGATGCCGACGATGTCCTCGTCTCGTACGAGCACCTCCCCGCAGTGCACCCCGGCGCGGAGGCCCAGGCCCAGGTCGCCGGCGGTCGCGACCGCCTCCACCGCGAAGCGGAGCGCAGATGACGGAAGCGCGAACGACGCGACGAATCCGTCTCCGGCGGTGTTGACCTCCCGCCCGCCGAAGGTCGTGATCGAGCGGCGGACCGCGTCCCGGTGCGCGGCCAGCAGGTTGCCCCATCGACGATCGCCGGAGCCGGCGAGCTCCTCGGTCGAGCCGACCACGTCGGTGAAGACGATGCTCGCGAGTTCGCGCCGCCCGCCACTGCGCGTGCCGATGAGGAACTCCTCGATCTCGTCGATCGTCTCGTCGCCCGGCAGGACGAACGGAGCTCCCGGAGTCTGGCGGACCAGCTTCAGCCTTCCGTCGGAGAGGGTGTCGGCCAACCAGCGGAACGGCTCGGTCGGGAGGCCGGGGTAGCCGAGGTCGTGGAGCACGAGCACGGGGGCCGTGACGTCGGGAAGGTGATCTCGGATGTCCAGGTCGAGGGCGTCCTCGAGCACGCGGGCAGCACCGCTCGGTGGGGCGGAGAGGCGCTCGTACCGCGTGAGCCAGTCGATGAGCCTCGCGTCGCCCGCCCATTCGGGAGCCATCATGCGCGCCATCGCCTTCTGGCCCCAGCCCATGGTCACGAGCTTGCGCATCGCCACCTCGCCGAACGGCGACGCGAATCCCCACGGGAAGCCCTCGGCCGGTCGGCCCCTGGCGAGCACCTCGGCCGCCACCACGGATTCGACGCGGAGCGGGTGGCGCGCCGCCGTCACGAGGCACGTGGCGCCGCCGTCGAACCAGCCGAGCAGCACGGCACGCGTGCTGCCCGCCGCGTTCAGCACGGCGACCAGGTCGTCGGAGTGTTGTTCGACGCCCACCGGCGCGGTCGCCCGGTCGGACATCCCCGCGCCCCGCTTGTCGAAGAGGATCACCCGGCCGAGCGCGGCGAGCCGCTCGACGAGCTCGACGTTCTCCGAGAGCTCGAAGAAGACGTCGACGTTGGAGACGAGCGGGAACGCGACAAGCAGGTCGCGAGTTCCCTCACCGACCACCTTGTAGGCGATATCGGCGTCGCCGCTTCGCGCGAACTCGGTGACGGGGATCATGACGGAGCCCCGGCGCGTCGCCGTCGGATCCCGGCGATGCGACCACGGTCCCGCACGGCTCCGCCGGCCACGGCACCACGCTAGTACTCCGGCGGTGCATCACGCAGGACCCCGGCTCAGATGCCGCCGGGGGCCTCCTCGCCGCGCGAGACGCGGCGGCGATGTTCGCGGATCCGGACGACCCGCTTGCCGACGAACACTGCCACGGCGAGCACGACGGCCGCGATGACGACCACCTGCAGGCCGTCGGCCCAGGGCTCGACGACGTGCCAGTTCTCGCCGAGCAGGTAACCGGCGAGCACGAACACGGTGTTCCAGATGACGCTGCCGAGGGTGGTGAGGCCGAGGAACCACGCGACCGGCATCCGCGTGACCCCGGCCGGGATGGAGACCAGACTCCGGAAGATCGGGATCATGCGGCCGAGGAGGACCGCCTTCCGCCCGTGGCGGTCGAACCAGGCCTCCGTACGGTCGACGTCCGCGACATCCACCAGCGGCACCGCCTTCACCAGCGCGCGCGTGCGCGCCCGGCCGAGCAGCGCGCCGACGAGGTACAGCGCGAGCGCGCCCACGACGGATCCCGCGGTCGTCCAGGCGAGGACCTCGACGAGGCCGAACGAGCCGCGGCTCGCGGTGAAGCCCGCGAGCGGGAGGATCACCTCGCTCGGCAGCGGCGGGAAGAGGTTCTCGAGCGCGATCGCGAGCCCGGCGCCGGGCGCGCCGAGGGTCTCCATCAGGTCGACCGCCCACGCGGCGAGCCCCGTGAGCTCGGAATCGGCGGCGGCACGCAGGGATGTCGTCGTCATGCATCCGACGCTAGGCGAACCCGGCTGGACGAACAGTGGGGATGACCCCCTGAACGGTCCGGATCGATCCGGATTCCGCGACGCGTCCAATCCGGCATCCGCGCCGCACCGAACCCCACCCGACGACCCCGCAGGCGGGTCGCCCACACCCAAGGAGGAGACCGATGCGATCCACGCGCAGCACGCACCGCACCGCACTGGCGGCGTTCTCGATCGTGGCCGTCGCCGCGCTCGGACTCGCCGGCTGCAGCGCCGGCACGACCGACGAGGCCGCGACCGACGACGAGACCTCGATGAGCGAGGAGCCGATGGAGACCGAGGAGAGCATGGCCGACCCGGCGGCGAACCTCGTCGGGCCGGGATGCGCCGGCTACGCCGAGCAGGTGCCGGACGGTGCCGGCTCGGTCGAGGGCATGGCGATGGACCCGGTGGCCGTCGCCGCGTCGAACAACCCGCTGCTGACCACCCTGGTCGCGGCCGTGTCCGGCGAGCTCAACCCCGACGTCGACCTCGTCGACACGCTGAACGGGGATGAGTTCACGGTCTTCGCGCCCGTCGACGACGCCTTCGCGCAGATCGACGCCGCCACGATCGAGACGCTGCAGACCGACAGCGCGCTGCTGACCTCGATCCTCACGTACCACGTGGTGCCCGGTCAGCTGTCGCCCGAGGAGGTCGTGGGCACGCAGACCACCGTCCAGGGCGGGACCGTCGAGGTGACCGGGTCGGGCGACGACCTCATGGTCAACGACGCGAGCGTCATCTGCGGCGGCGTCATGACGGCCAACGCGACCGTCTACCTCATCGACTCGGTGCTGCTGCCCCAGTAGTCGCTGACGCACGCCGACCCGGCACGACGGCTCCTCCCCGGCGGGAGGGGCCGTCGTCGCCGTTCCCGCCCCGGCGCCCTCAGCAGGCTCCGAGCCGGATGCGACAGGCTGGTCGTCGGAAGATCGGAGCAGACCCCGCATGACCTGGAGCCTCGTCCTCGACATCCTGCTCGTGCTCGTCCTCGTCGGCGCGCTCGTGCACGGATGGCGCGCCGGCCTGCTGCGCACGCTCGGCGGGCTCCTCGGGCTCGTCGCCGGCGGCATCTCCGCCTACGTCGCGATGCCGTGGGTCGTCTCGTTCGTCGCCGCGCCCGAGTGGCGGGCGCCGATCGCGATCGCCGTCGCGGTGCTGCTCCTCGTCGCGGGCGCGTCGATCGGCGGCGCGATCGGCCGGGCGCTCGGCCGCGGCGCCGACGCCGTGAAGCTCGGGCCGATCGACCGCGTGCTCGGCGCGATCGTGAACACCATGGTGACGGCGTTCGTCATCGCGCTCGTCGCCTCCGGCGTGGGATCGATGGGCGTGCCCGTCGTCTCCCCCGCGGTCGCGAGCTCGTGGGTGGTCCGCGGCATCGAACAGGTCACGCCGCAGCCGGCGCGCACGCTCATGGCCGAACTCCGCACCGCCGCGTTCGGCGAGGCGATCCCCTGGCTCACGGGCGTGCTCGACGGGCCGACGGTCGCGCCGGAGCTGCCGTCGGGCGGCGTCGACGATCCCGAGCTGAACGCGGCCGCGGCATCCGTGGTCAGGGTCACGGGCCTGGCCTTCGAGTGCGGCGGCAACCTCACCGGGTCGGGCTTCGTCGTCGCGCCCGACCGCATCGTCACGAACGCGCACGTCGTCGCGGGCGTCACCGAGCCCATCGTGGAGGCCCCCGGCCGCGGACCGGTCCCGGGGCGGGTGGTCGCGTTCGATCCCGAGGTCGACCTCGCGCTCATCGCGGTCGAGGGGCTCGACGTGGCCCCCCTCGAGATCGCCGAAGCGCCGGGCGCCGAGACCGACGTGGCCGTCGCCGGCTACCCCTTCGGCGGCCCGCTCGAACTGCGCGCCGCACGGGTTATGGCGAACGGACCGATCACCATCTCGATCGACGGCGATGCGACCTCGCGCGACGTGGTGACGCTCGCGGCCGAGGTCGACCACGGCAACTCCGGCGGCCCGGTGCTCACGGGCGACGGCGAGGTGGGCGGCGTGGTGTTCGCGAAGTCGCAGACCGTCGACAACGTCGGCTTCGCGGTGCCGGTCGGCACCCTCGAGCCGCTCGCCGACGAGGCGCCGTCGCTCAGCGAGCGCGTCGACTCCGGCAGCTGCGCCTTCTGATGCGACGACCGTGCGGCGGCGACGCCCGCACGGTCGGCGTCACTCGGCGGTGAACCCGGCGAAGCGGATGCCCCAGCTCAGCTCCCACTGCTCGCCCGGGTCGAGCCAGCGCACCCCCTTGCCGGAGTTGAACGCCTCGGCCGGCGCCGTCATCGGCTCGACGGCGATCGCCCGGCTCTCGCCGGGGTAGGAGTCGGTCGTGAACACCTGCACGTAGGCGAACTCGTCGTCGGCCCAGACCGACACCGAGCGGCCGTCGGGCGCGACGAGCACGTGCTCGACCGTGCCGTCGACCGAGGCGACCTCGCCGAAGGCGTCGTCGAGATCGACGTCGCCGACGCGACGACCATCGCGGAAGTCCCACTCGGTGCCGTCGACGGGCACCTCGCCCGTCGGCAGCAGGCGCTCGTCGACCTCCAGGTGGCTGGCGGCGTCGAGCCGCAGCACCAGGTCCTCCGTCGGCACGCCGCCGATCTTCAGGAACGGGTGGGTGCCGACCGCGACGGGTGCGGGTTCGCCGCCGACGTTCTCGAGGAAGTGGGTGACCTTGAGCCCGTCCGACACGAGCTCGTACCGCACCGCGGTTCGAACCAGGAACGGATAGCCGAGCTGCGGGTAGATGGTCGCCGCGAGCGTCACCGAGTCGCGGTCCTGCTCGACGGGGACGTACTCGGCGTAGCGCAGCAGTCCGTGGATCGCGTTGTGCCGCGCCGGCTCGGTGATCGCGAGCTGGTGGGTCTGCTCGCCGTGCCGCCAGACGCCGTCGCGGATCCGGTTCGGCCACGGCACGAGCACGATTCCGGAACCGGACGGCGGCGTCTGGTCCTCGCCGAACGACGGGACGAGGTCGATCCCGTTGATGGTGAGCGAGCGCAGGCCCGCGGCGACGGCGGTGACGGTCGCGCGGACGTCGCCCGTGGACGTGGTCGTCTCGAGCTCGAACTGATCGCCCGTGGGGAGATTCATGCATTCCACCCTAGGGCCGGTCGGGCCCCCGGGCGACGAGCACCTGGAGCCCGGCGTCGCGGAGCTCGCCGAGGAGGACCGCGGGGGCCGCGGCATCCGTCACCAGCGCGTGGAACGCGTCGACCGGTGCGATGCGCCCGAGGTGGACCTCGCCGAGCTTGGACGCATCGGCCACGACGACGGCGCGCGCCGCGCGCTGGAGCATGAGCGACTTGACGGATGCCTCCGGCAGGTTCGCGTTCGTCACGCCGAGCTTCGGGTCGACGCCGTTGCAGCCGATGACGGCGAGGTCGACGTGCACCTCGTCGAGCACCGAACCGGCGAGCGGATGGACGAGCGAGTGCTGCCTCGGTCGGAGCGTGCCGCCCGTCACCACCACCGTGAATCGCGGGATCTCGGGTTCGAGCTCGAGCGCGATCGAGAGGCCGTTGGTGAAGATCGTGACGTCGTCGAGGTCGTCCCTGGCGCGGAGCGCACGCGCGACCTGCAACGTGGTCGTGCCCACGTCGAGGATGACGCTCTGCCCGCTCCGGACGAGGGCGGCGGCGCGTTCGCCGATGAGCTGCTTGGGCACGACGGATGCCGCGAGCGCCTCCTCGAAGCTCGGCTCGCGCTCGGGCCTCGGCTCGGCGGCGCCCGCGCCGGACGGCACCGCGCCGCCGTGGACGCGACGGACGACCCCGGCCCGCTCGAGCGCGTCGAGATCGGCCCGGGCCGTCACCGGGGTCACGCCGAACGACTCGCTGAGCTCCACGACGCGCACGAAGCCGCGCTCGCTGACGAGGTCGGCGGTCAGCCTGCGGCGGTGCGCGGCGTCGGGATGCATGAGGACAGTGTGCGTCGCGCCATCCCCACTTTGCAATACGAAACCCACTTGTTTCTGAAACGAAGATCGCGTACGGTGGCGCCGTGCACCAGACCGAACCCGGCATCCTCGACCCGCGCATCGCCGTGCGCCGCTCGACGCTCGCCGACGGCCGCGAGCTCATCTACTTCGACGACGCCGACACGACGCTCGCCGCCGAGCGCGCGATCGACGCCCGCGCCCTCGACCCGCGGCCCGCGGTCGCGGAGATGCGGCAGGACCCGCTCACGGGCGAATGGGTCTCGATCGCGGCCGCCCGGCAGAACCGCGTCTTCCTCCCGCCGGCCGACGCCGACCCGCTCGCGCCGCAGACCGCGACGAACCCGTCGGAGATCCCGAGCGGCTACGACGTGGCCGTGTTCGAGAACCGGTCGCCGTCGTTCGGTCCCGACCTGCCCGACTGGCCGGCCGAGGGCGTGACGGATGCCGCGGCATCCGCGCTCGCCGACGTTCGCGCCGTCGGGATCGAGCGCCGCCTGCCCTCGCACGGCCGCTGCGAGGTCGTGTGCTTCAGCCCGGAGCACGAGGGCTCGTTCGGCACCCTGACCGTCTCGCGCGCCCGCACGGTCATCGAGGCATGGGCGCATCGGACGGCGGCCCTCTCCGCGATGCCCGGCGT
This sequence comes from Agromyces molybdatiresistens, assembly GCF_052748445.2. Lineage (NCBI taxonomy): Bacteria > Bacillati > Actinomycetota > Actinomycetes > Micrococcales > Microbacteriaceae > Agromyces > Agromyces molybdatiresistens. Next base: position 2,850,977 of record NZ_CM188258.1, read on the forward strand.
GCAGCAGGTGTTCCCGTTCGAGAACCGCGGGCGCGAGATCGGCGTGACGCTCCCCCACCCGCACGGGCAGATCTACGCCTATCCCTACGTGACGCCGCGGACCGAGCGGCTGCTCGCCGCGATCGAGGCGTACGGCCCCACGCTGCAGGCCGACGTCCTCGAGCGCGAACGCTCCGGCGAGCGCGTGCTCATCGCCGGCGAGCACTGGACCGCGTACGTGCCGTTCGCCGCGCGCTGGCCGATCGAGGTCCACCTCGTCCCCAACCGCCACGTGCCCGACCTCGCGGCGACGAACGCCGAGGAGCGCGACGAGCTCTCGCGCGTGTACCTCCGCCTCCTGCGCGGCGTCGACCGGCTCTACGACACGCCGACGCCGTACATCGCCGCCTGGCACCAGGCGCCCGTGCACGCGCACCGCGACGACGTCCGGCTCACCATGCAGCTGACCAGCCCGCGCCGCGCGGCCGACCGGCTGAAGTACCTCGCGGGGTCCGAGGCCGCCATGGGCGCCTGGATCGGCGACGTTCCCCCCGAGACGCAGTCCGCCGCACTGCGCACCGCCATCGAAGGAGTTGTCCTGTGACCGACGCCGTGGCCTCCGCCCAGCACCGCTTCGCCGAGCAGTACGGCCGACGTGCCGCCGGCGTGTGGTCGGCGCCCGGCCGCGTCAACCTGATCGGCGAGCACACCGACTACAACGACGGGTTCGTCTTCCCCTTCGCCATCGACCGTCGCACGACCGTCGCGCTCGGCGACCGCGACGACCGGGTCGTGCGGGTCTCCTCGACCTTCTCGCCCGAGACGATCGAGGTCCACCTCGACGAGCTGTCGCCCGACGCGATGAGCGGCTGGGCCGCCTACCCGCTCGGCGTGGTCTGGGCGCTCGGCGAGTCCGGGGCCGACCTCGCGCACGTGCGCGGCGTCGACCTGCACATCGACTCCGACGTGCCGGTGGGGGCCGGCCTGTCGTCGTCGGCCGCGATCGAGTGCGCCGTCGCGCTCGCGCTCGACGAGCACTGGGGACTCGGCTTCGACCGGCCGACGCTCGCGAAGATCGGACGCCTCGCCGAGAACCGCGCGGTCGGCGCGCCGACCGGGATCATGGACCAGTCCGCGTCGCTCCTCGGCGAGGCCGACGCGGGCGTCTTCCTCGACTGCCGCAGCCTCGACGCCGACGTGATCCCGCTCGGCTTCGCCGAGGCGGGGCTGTCGCTCCTCGTCGTCGACACGCGAGTGAGCCACGCGCACGCGACCGGAGGCTACGCCGCGCGGCGCGCGTCGTGCGAGGCGGGCGCCGCCGCGCTCGGCGCCGAGTCGCTGCGCGAGGTGCGCGTCGACGACCTCGACCGCGCGCGCGACCTGCTCGACGACGAGACGTTCCGCCGCGTGCGGCACGTGGTCACCGAGAACCAGCGCGTGCTCGACACCGTCCGCACGCTCCGCGAGCACGGCCCGGGGGCGATCGGCCCGCTGCTCGACGCGTCGCACGTGTCGATGCGCGACGACTTCGAGATCTCGGTGCCCGAGCTCGACCTCGCCGTCGAGACCGCGCAGGCGAACGGCGCGATCGGAGCCCGCATGACCGGCGGCGGCTTCGGCGGCGCGGCGATCGCGCTCGTGATCGACGAGCTCGTGCCCGTCGTCGGCCGCAAGGTCGTCGAGGCGTTCGCCGAGCACGGCTACCGCGAACCGGGCGTCTTCACGGTCCGCGCCGCGCAGGGCGCGCGCCGCGACGCGTAGGCGCGACCTGCGCCGGAGGCGTCGGGTGCCACCGACGCCCGGGTTCGGCGCCGCTCGATCGCGGCCGGACGGTTCAGCCCGGCTCGACCGCGGTCGGCGTGCCGCCCGTGATGCGCACGAGCTCGTCGAACGTGGTCGGGAAGACCGTCTTCGCGTGCCCGGCCGCGGCCCAGACCTCGTCGTAGGCCGCGAGGTCGACGTCGACGAAGGTGCGCACGGGCGACGGATGGCCGACCGGAGCCACGCCGCCGATGACCTGGCCGGTCGCGGCCTTGACGACCTCCTTCGAGGCGCGCCCGATCGTGCCGCCGAGCTCGGCGCCGAGCCAGTCGGTGTCGACGCGGTGCGCACCCGACGTGAGCACCAGGATCGGCTCGTCGTCGAGCGTGAACACGAGCGAGTTCGCGATCTGCCCGACCTCGACCCCGAGCGCGTCGGCCGCGAGCTTCGCAGTGGTCACGGCGTCGTCGAACCACACGATGCGCGGCTCGATCCCGTCGGCCGCGAGTGCGGCCGCGACCTTGTCGACGGCGGCGTGCGAGGGGGCTGCGGTCGGCTCGAGCGTCATGACCTCGATCCTACGAGCGGATGCCAGCGGCACCCGTGCTCGTGCCGCCCGGCCCGGCACCCGGCGTCGGCACGCCTCGACGCCGCGGGCCGGTCCGAGCTCGACCGTTCCCGCCCGTTCACCGCCCTGCCGTAGGGTGCGAACGTGACCGATTCCGCCGCGCCGCACGAGCGCCTCGCCCGCCGCCTCGGACTCCGGGGCGCGGTCGCGATCGGGCTCGCCGCGATGATCGGAGCGGGCGTGTTCGCGGTGTGGGCGCCGGCGGCGCAGGCGGCGGGCGGGTGGCTCCTCGCGGGCCTCGCGGTCGCCGCGCTGGTCGCGTTCGCCAACGCCGGGTCGACCGCGCAGCTCGCGGTCCGCTACCCGGAGTCGGGCGGCGCCTACCGCTACGGCCGGGAGCGTCTCGGCGCCTGGGCCGGGTTCCTCGCGGGCTGGGGCTTCGTCATCGGCAAGACCGCGAGCTGTGCCGCGATGGCGCTCACGGCGGCCGCGTACCTCGTGCCGCCCGCGTGGCAGAAGCCGGTCGCGATCGCGGCCGTCGTGGTGCTCGTCGGCGTCAACGTGCTCGGCGTCACCCGCACCGCGCGGGTCGCGTCGGCGATCGTGTCGGCCGTGATCGCGGTGCTGGTCGTGGTCGTCGTGGCCGGGTTCGCCGCGATCGCGGGCGTCGGCTGGGGGGTCGGCGCGCCCGCCCCGACCGCCGAGCTGCAGGCCACGGATGCCGCGCCCGACGTGTACGGCGTCCTGCAGGCCGCAGCCCTGATCTTCTTCGCGTTCGCGGGCTACGCGCGCATCGCGACCCTCGGCGAGGAGGTCCGCGAGCCGACCCGCACGATCCCGCGCGCGATCGGCGTCGCGTTCGCGATCGTGGTGGTCGTGTACGTGCTCGTCGGCACGGCGGCCGTGGGGTCGCTCGGGGCCGATGCGCTCGCGGCATCCGTCGCCCCGCTCGTCGACGTGGTCGCGGTGGCCGGATGGCTCTGGGCCGAGCCCGTCGTCCGCATCGCCGCGGGCGTGGCCGCGCTCGGGTCGCTGCTCGCGCTCGTCGCGGGCGTCGGTCGCACGAGCCTCGCGATGGCGCGCGACGGCGAGCTGCCGCGGGCGCTGACGGCGGTGCATCCGCGGTTCGGGGTGCCGCACGTCGCCGAGATCGCCACCGGCGTCGCGGTCGTCGTGCTCATCCTCGTCGCCGACCTGCGCGGCGCGATCGGGTTCTCGTCGTTCGGCGTGCTGCTCTACTACCTCGTCGCGAACGCGTCGGCGCTCACGCAGCCCGTTGGCGAGCGGCTCGTCCCGCGGTGGTTGTCCTGGTTCGGGGCCGTCGGATGCGTCGTGCTCGTCGTCACGCTGCCGATCGTGTCGATCGCGGCCGGGGTGGCGGTGTTCGCCGTCGGCGCCGCGGTCCGCGCCATCCGCATCGCCCTGGGCCGTCGACGCCGCGACCCGGGCGACTGACCCCACGATTCGCAGGAGTCCCCGCGATCCGCAGGACGCAACGGACGGCGAACGTCCTGTGCATCGCCGGATCTCCGGCGGACGCGACGCGACGCGAGCGCGGAATAGGCTGGCCGCATGAGCGCCGACCCGTCCGCCCGGATCCTGACCATCGCCGACGTGCCCGCACCCGAGCTCGAGCCGAGCGCCTTCGTCGCACTGGGCGCCGTGATCGTCGGCCGGGTGCGCCTCGCCGCGCGGTCGAGCGTCTGGTACAACGCGGTGCTCCGCGCCGAGGCCGAGCCGATCACGCTCGGCGAGCGCTCGAACCTGCAGGACGGCGTCGTCTGCCACGTCGACGCCGGCTACCCCGTCACGATCGGCACGGGCGTCTCGGTCGGGCACCGCGCGGTGCTCCACGGCTGCACCGTCGAGGACGACTGCCTCATCGGCATGGGGGCCACGATCCTCAACGGCGCCGTGATCGGGCGCGGGTCACTGGTCGCGGCCGGTGCCGTGGTGCTCGAGGGCACCGTCGTGCCGCCCGGCTCGCTCGTCGCGGGCGTCCCCGGCAAGGTGCGGCGCGAGCTCACCGCCGACGAGCAGGCCGGCATCCGCCGGAACGCCGAGGCGTACCTCGCGCACGTCGACCGGCACACGGCTCCGGTCGACTGAGGTCGCACCGGCCTCCGCACCCGCGGAACGCGACACCGCCTGTGCGATCCCACGCTGTGCGCGACGAATCCGCCGGACGACGCCGCGAGCGGGAACGCCGACGCCCCACGCCAGCGCGCCCGAGAGGGTCCGGTCGTGCCCGCCGAGCATGCGGCGTCGCTCGAACGCGGTGCGGAGCGCGCCGCCCGAGAGGTCGTGGCGACGCTCGAGCTCCGGCAGCGGGACGATCTCGCGCGCCTCGACGAGCGCCGCCAGCCGCGCCGCCCAGTCGTCGGCACCCGCCCCGTGGAAGTAGTTGTCGGCGAGCCAGCCCGGCTCGGCGCGGAAGAAGCGCCCGGCTGAGAGGTCATCGGTCGAGCCGAACAGGCCCGCGCCCTCGAACACCGTGTTGATCATGCCCGGCGACACGCCGAAGTCGTCGATGAGCAGGGTCGGGATGTCGAGCGCGATCGCCTCGAGCGCGGCCGTCGAGCTCACCGTCACCAGCGCTCCGGCCCGGGCGAGATGACCCGCCATGGGTCCGTCCTCGACCACGAGATTCTGCGGCATCCCGCCCGCAGCCGCCAGGTCGGCCACGAGTCCGGCGTAGTCGTGCGCCTCATCGTGGGTCTGGGCCTCGCCCGCCCGAGCGCGAACCTTGACGACCACGCGGCGCCGGGGTTCGCGACGGGCGAGCTCGGCGAGCGCGGCGAGCACCGCCAGGCGGTCCTCGCGGGCGACGGGCACCTTCGCCTGAGCGGCGAACACGACATCGGTGCGGGCCGGCGCCGCGTCATCCGTCGACGCGGACGTCCGGGCATCCGGTGCCGGCGTCTGCGTCGGCGCACCCCCGGCCGACGCGCCCGCCAGGAACGGCAGGGTCGCGAGCCCGAACATGCGATCGACGCCGAGCTCGGCCGCGTTGGCGCGGAACTCCCGCACCTCGCGACGGCTGTGCAGGACCACGAGGTCGGTCTGCTCCCGATAGATCACGGCCTTCGGCACGGCCGGGATCGTGAGGCCCGGGAAGCCGCTGACGAGCACCGGCCGGTTCCGCCGGCTGAGGAGCCTCGGCGCGACGACCCGCACGAACGGCCCGCGCAGCGCGAGCAGCACCGCGTGCGGGTCGAAGTCGTCGAGCTCCTCGTCGAGGCCGGCGCGGCCGGGGCGTCCGTCGAGCGGCAGGACCCGCGCGTGCTCGGGCGCGAAGCGCGTGCCGGCGAGCGCATGGACGAGCTGCCTCGGACTCGGTTGCACCGGCGAGGCCACCACGACCAGGCGCGAGGTCCACCCGCCGGGCAGCGTCGAGGCGAGCGCCGCGCCCCACTTCACGTAGGAGTCCGAGTCGCCGACGACGAGCAGACGCCGCGCCGCGGCATCCGTCACCGGCACGCCCGCCTCGGCAGCCGTCACGCGAGCACCCGGCGGAGCTTCGCCTTCGGGGCCTCCTCGCCCGGGTAGACGCGCTTGACGCCGTCGCCGAGCGCGTCGCCGATGATGCGGATGTCGCGCACGAGGTGCTCGAGGCCCTGCGGCTCGAGCGAGGCCGAGTGGTCGGAGCCCCACATGGTGCGGTCGAGCGTGATGTGCCGTTCGACCGCGACCGCCCCGAGGGCGACCGCGGCGAGCGAGATCTGCAGGCCGCGCTCATGGCCCGAGTAGCCGATCGGCACGCCGGGGAAACGGCGCTTCAGCGCGGGGATCATGAGGAGATTGGCCTCCTCGGGCGGCATGGGGTAGCTCGAGGTGGCGTGCATGATCACGAGGCGCTCGGTGCCGAGCACCGTGACCGCGCGGTCGATCTCGTCGAGCGTCGACATGCCGGTCGACAGGATGACCGGCCGGCCCGTGTCGCGCACGGCCTCGAGCAGCTCGAGGTCGGTCACCGACGCCGACGCGATCTTGTGCGCGACGGCACCGTACGACTCGAGGTCGGCGACGGCCGGCGCGTCCCACGGCGAGGCGAACCAGTCGAGGCCGTGGAGGGCCGCGTGCCGGGCGACCTCGGCGTACTCGTCGCGGCCGAACTCGACCCGGTGGCGGTACTCGAGGTAGGTCATGGTGCCCCACGGCGTCTCGCGCGGCGTGAGCTTCATGTGCTCGGGCGTGGAGATGTCGGGCGTACGCTTCTGGAACTTCACGGCCTGCGCGCCGGCGTGCGCGGCCACCTCGATGAGGCGCTTGGCGATCTCGACGTCGCCGTTGTGGTTGAGGCCGATCTCGGCGATGACGTAGACGGGCTCGTACTCGCCGATGGCGGCGTGGCCGATGCGCACGGACATGCTGGCTCGCTTTCGTGGGTGGGTCAGGTCGCGGAGGACGCCGCGGCGATGGCCTCGCGCTGCTCGCGCGTGGGATGGGCGGGATCGAGCTCGCGCGACTCGCGAGCGAGGTCGGATGCCGCGGAGCCGAGCTTCGCGTCGCGCGCCGCGAGCACGAGCTCGGCGAGCTCGCGCACCGCGCCGTGCCCGCCGTGCCGTTCGAGCACGTGGCGGGCCCGCTCGAGCGCGTCGGGGGCCGCGTCGGGCACGGCGAGCGGCCAGCCGACGAGGTCGAGGGCGGGGATGTCGCCGCGGTCGTTGCCGAGGTAGGCGATGCGATCGAGGCGGATGCCGCGGGCCGCGGCCCACTCGCGGAGGGCCGCACCCTTGTCGGCGAGCCCCTGGATGACGTCGACGCCGAGCTTCTCGGCCCGGCGGCTGACGACCGGGTTGGCCTCGGCGGAGAGGATCAGCACGGGGATGCCCGCGTCGCGCAGCCGCGCCACGCCGTGGCCGTCGGCGCGGCTCACCCGGACGGACTCGCGGCCGAGCTCGTCGACCATGGCGGTGTCGTCGGTGTGGACCCCGTCGAAGTCGGTGACGACCGCGTCGACGTCGACGAACGGATGGCGCGGGTCGGCCACCCACGCCACGCCCTCGCGTCGGGCGAGCGACGCGGCGATGCCGCCCGCGAGGCGCCGGTCGACGCGTGGCGCGAGCGCGCGCGCCCGGGCCAGGTCGGCGGCGTCGTCGATCTCGATCGCGGTGTCGGGGTGCACGCGCTGGATGCCGATGCGGCCGAAGAAGCGGTGCCGGGCGAGCACGAAGCCGTCGGTCCGCAGGACGTAGAACGCGCCGGTCTCGAGGAACTCCGGGTCGCGATCCTGGCGCCGCGGCCGGTTCGACGGGTCGTGGTTCACGCCGACGGCGCTCGCGCCGTCGGCGTCGTCCGCGCGCTCGCGCCAGAGGAACCCGTGCGTCGGTGTCGCGGCGAACACGACGTCGCGCTCGCCCTCCGCCACGCGTGCGACGGCCGCGTCGAGGTCGGCCGGGTCGATGAAGGGCGAGGTCGCCTGGATGAAGACGATGACGTCGGCGGGCGCGCCCGCGCCATCCGCCCCCGATGCCCGGCCCAGCGCCTCGATCGCGTGCAGCAGCGCCGACTCGCTCGTCGCGGTCGCGTTCGCGAGGTCGGCGGGGCGCTCCACCACCTCGGCTCCGGCGCCGCGCGCGGCGTCGGCGATCTCCTCGTCGTCGGTGGTCACGACGACGCCGTCGATGCGTTCCGAGGCGAGCGCGGCGTGCACGGCCCGGGCGATGAGCGGCACTCCCCCGATGCGTGCCACGTTCTTGCCAGGCAGGCCCTGCGACCCGCCGCGGGCCGGGATGATCGCGATGGCGCGCGCGGCGCCGCTCGATGCACCGCCGTCGGCCGCCGAGTGGTCGGGCCGGGAACGGGCGGCGCGGTCCCCCGACGCGCCTGCGCCGTCCGCGGGCCGACCCGGCTCGGCCTGACCGGCGGCGGTGGCCTCGTCGGGCTGGCTGCGGCTCATGGCGCGAAGCTATTCGCGCGACGCGTCCGCGGGGTGCACGCCGGGTGAACGGCGGGCGACGGTCAGGCTGACGGCGGATGCCGGTGCGAGCGGCTCAGCGGCCGTGCAGCTTGATCTCGGCGGCCTTGACGACGTTGGCGAGGAGCATCGCGCGCGTCATGGGGCCGACGCCGCCCGGGTTCGGCGAGAGGTGGCCCGCGACCTCGGCGACCGCCGGGTCGACGTCGCCCGTCAGCCTGCCCTTGCCGGTCTCCTCGTCGGCGACGCGTGTGATGCCGACGTCGAGCACGGCGGCGCCGGGCTTCACCCATTCGGGCTTCACCATGTGCGGCACGCCGACGGCCGCGACCACGATGTCGGCGCGCTGGACCTCCGCGGCGAGGTCCCGGGTCCGCGAGTGCGTGAGCGTGACCGTGGCATCCAGTCCCTTGCGCGTGAAGAGCAGCCCGAGCGGACGGCCCACGGTGAGGCCGCGGCCGATGACCGTGACGTGCTGCCCGCGGATCGGGACGTCGTAGCGCTGGAGCATCTCGACGATGCCGGCGGGCGTGCACGGCAGCGGCGAGTGCAGGTCGCCCTCGATGCCGAGCACGAGCCGGCCGAGGTTCGTCGGGTGCAGGCCGTCGGCGTCCTTGTCGGGGTCGATGAGCTCGAGCATCGCGTTCTCGTCGTGGCCGGTCGGCAGCGGCAGCTGCACGATGTATCCGGTCACCTCTCGCGCCGAGTTCAGGTCCCGGATCGCGGCACGCACGTCGGCGGAGGTCGCCGAGGCGGGCAGGTCGACGCGGATCGACTCGATGCCGACCTCGGCGCAGTCGCGATGCTTGCCCGCGACGTACGACCTCGACGCGGGGTCGTCGCCGACGAGCAGGGTCCCGAGGCCCGGCACGACGCCGTTGGCCCGCAGGTCGGTGATGCGCGAGGCGAGCTCGGACTTCACGGCGGCCGCGGTGGCGACGCCGTCGAGCGTGATGGCGGTCATTCGGGTCTCCTCATTCTGTCGTCGCGTCCCGGGCCGGGAGCGCGGTGACCGCGCTCCCGGTGCCCGGTCCGGGGCCGTCGCTACTGCTGGAGGCCCGGGTAGAGCGGGAAGGCCGCGGTGAGCGACTCGACGCGCGAGCGGAGCGCCGCGACATCCGGGTTCGCCTGCAGCGCGAGCGCGATGATGTCGGCGACCTCGGTGAACTCGGCGTCGCCGAAGCCGCGGGTCGCGAGTGCGGGCGTGCCGATGCGCAGGCCCGAGGTCACCATCGGCGGGCGCGGGTCGAACGGCACCGCGTTGCGGTTCACGGTGATGCCGACCTCGTGGAGCCGGTCCTCCGCCTGCTGGCCGTCGAGCTCGGACGTGCGGAGGTCGGCGAGCACGAGGTGCACGTCGGTGCCGCCCGTGAGCACGTCGACGCCCGCCGCGCGCGAGTCGTCGGCGGTGAGCCGCGAGGCGAGGATGCGGGCGCCGCTCAGCGTGCGCTCCTGGCGGTTCTTGAACTCCTCGGACGCCGCGATCTTGAACGCGGTCGCCTTCGCGGCGATCACGTGCATGAGCGGGCCGCCCTGCTGGCCGGGGAAGACGTTGGAGTTCAGCTTCTTCGCGAGTTCCATGTCGCGCGACAGGATGAAGCCCGAGCGCGGGCCGCCGATCGTCTTGTGCACCGTCGACGACACGACGTCGGCGTGCGGAACGGGGTTCGGGTGCAGGCCCGCGGCGACGAGGCCGGCGAAGTGGGCCATGTCGACCCAGAGCTTCGCGCCGACCTCGTCGGCGATCTCGCGGAACGCGGCGAAGTCGAGCTGGCGCGGGTACGCCGACCAGCCGGCGATGATGACCTGCGGCTTGTGCTCGAGGGCCTTGTCGCGCACGACGTCCATGTCGACCTGGAAGGTCTCGGGGTCGACGCCGTAGGCGACGGCGTTGTAGAGCTTGCCCGAGAAGTTCAGCTTCATGCCGTGCGTCAGGTGGCCGCCGTGCGCGAGCTCGAGGCCGAGGATGGTGTCGCCGGGCGTCGCGATCGCCGAGAGCACGGCCGCGTTGGCGGTCGCGCCCGAGTGGGGCTGGACGTTCGCGTACTCGGCGCCGAACAGCGACTTGGCCCGCTGGATGGCGAGGTTCTCGGCGACGTCGACGAACTCGCAGCCGCCGTAGTAGCGGCGACCCGGGTAGCCCTCGGCGTACTTGTTCGTGAGCACCGAGCCCTGCGACTGCAGCACCGAGACGGGCACGAAGTTCTCGCTCGCGATCATCTCGAGCGTCGAGCGCTGGCGGTTCAGCTCCTGCTCGAGCACCTCGGCGATCTCGGGGTCGACCTCGGCGAGCGGTGCGTTGAAGACGGATGCGTCGCCCGCGACGGCGTCGGCGGGGGCGTCGGTGGTGAGTGATTCAGCCAAGGGATGGCTCCTTCGAAGATGACATGCGGACCTGCGGAAATCGCCTCGTGCGCGACTCGCGCCCAGAGGCCTCGCGTACCGGCCCAGGCGTGCGGTCGGTCCGTGCCAGTCGCTCCCCGATGGTCACCCATCTCAACGCCAGTCGCGACGCCGCCAAGCATAGCAACGGATGCCGCGAGCCCACGCCGCGGATGACGCGCGCGGTCGCGACCCCGGCGATGCGTGCGGCACCGGCGTTATCGTGGCCCGGTGACCTTCGCGCCGACGACCGTCGTCCACTCCGCCCGCATCGTCTCCGGGGGCGACACCGTCCCTGACGCATGGGTGCGCTTCGAGGGCGACCGGATCGCGGATCGCGGCATCGGCGAGGGGTGGCGCGACGCGCCTGCGGTGCTGGCCGGCGAGGCCGAGGTGACGGATGCCGCGGGCCGATGGCTGACGCCCGGATTCGTCGACATCCACTGCCACGGCGCGGGCGGCGCGGCGTTCGACGACGGCGTCGACGCCATCCGGACCGGGCTCGCGGTGCACCGGGCGCGCGGCACGACCCGGAGCGTCTGCTCGCTCGTGACGGCGCCGGTCGACGTGCTCGCCGAACGGCTCCGCGCGATCGCCGCGGTCGCGGCATCCGACCCGCTCGTGCTCGGCGCCCACCTCGAGGGACCGTTCCTCGACCACGACTTCCGCGGGGCGCACGACCCCGCCATGCTGCGCACCGCCGACGACGACGCGCTCGACCGGCTGCTCGCCGCCGCCGACGGCACGCTGCGGCAGATCACGATCGCGCCGGAGCACGGCGCCGCCGAGGCGGCGATCGCGCGCCTCGTCGACGCGGACGTCGCCGTCGCCGTCGGCCACACCGGCGCCGACTTCGAGACGGCGCTGCGCGCCTTCGACGCCGGTGCGTCGATCCTCACCCACGCGTTCAACGGGATGCGCGGCATCCACCACCGCGCCCCCGGGCCCGTGGTCGCCGCGATGCGCGCCGACCACGTGACGCTCGAGGTGATCGGCGACGGCGTGCACGTGCACCCGGATGTCGTGCGCCTCGCGTTCTCAGGGGCGCCCGGGCGGGTCGCGCTCGTGACCGACGCGATGGCCGCGACCGGGTCGTCCGACGGCGCGTACGTCCTCGGTTCGCTCGAGGTGGAGGTCCGCGAGGGGGTGGCTCGTCTCGCCGGCGGCGGTTCGATCGCCGGATCCACGCTCACGCAGGACGAGGCGCTGCGTCGTGCGGTGTTCGACTCCGGCATCCCGCTGCACGAGGCGATCGGCGCGCTCACGGTCACGCCGGCCTCCGCCATCGGACGCGCCGGCGACCTCGGCCGGCTCGATGTGGGCTTCGCGGCCGACGCGGTCCTGCTCGAGGACGACCTCGCGGTCGCCGCGGTGTGGGGCGCAGGCGAGCGCATCGCCTGAGCCGGCCCCACCGGGCGGAGCGAACGAGCGCAGACCTGTTCCGGTCGGACGAATCCGCGGACCATCGACCGGGCGCCCCCACCGGGCGGAGCGCACGAGCGCAGACCTGTTCCGGTCGGACGAATCCGCGGACCATCGACCGGGCGGCCTCACCGGGCGGAGCGCACGAGCGCAGACCTGTTCCGGTCGGACGAATCCGCGGACCCTCGATCGGGCGGCCTCACCGGGCGGAGCGGGGGGCCTGTTCCCCTCGCCCCCGCGCTCCGTCCCGGTCGCCGTGCCGCGCGATCCCCCACGCGGTCCGCTTCGACCCGAGCGACCGCCCGGCCCTTCCCCGGTGCGCGGTCCCTCGCCATGAGAGACGCCGTCCCGGGCCGATCATGACGCCACTTCGCGCGATCCGTCGCCCACGGCCCACCGGGTCGGCCATCGCGGCGACCGCGTTGGGCGATCGGGCCGCTCATCTGGTGGAATGAGCGTGGCCGCACGCGAGACCTGCCCGGCGCGGACCGCCGGCACCCGAAGGCCGTCGCGCTCGGCCCGGGCGCGCGCGCCCGCACGAGGAGGACCAGGCACGTGACCCCTGCACGATCCGCGCTCGCCGACGCCGAACTGATCGCGGCGACCCGCACCGGCGACCGCGAGGCGTACGCCGAACTGTGGCGCCGCCACGAGGCATCCGCTCGCACCGTCGCCCGCTCGCACACGACGCTCGACGCCGACGACCTCGTGGCCGAGGCGTTCACGCGGACCTTCGACGCGATCCGGTCGGGCAAGGGGCCGACGGGGGCGTTCCGGCCGTACCTGTTCACCACCATCCGCAACACGGCCGCGAGCTGGGGTCGTGCCAACCGCGAGACGCCCCTCGACCAGCTCGACGCGGTCGAGGATCCCGCGACGGGCGACGCGGCCGCGCTCGAGGCGCTCGACCGGTCGACGACCGCGAAGGCGTTCCGTGGACTGCCGGAGCGCTGGCAGGAGGTGCTCTGGTACGCCGAGGTCGAGCGGATGTCGCCGCAGCAGATCGCGCCGCTGCTCGGCATGAGCGCCAATGCGACCGCGGCGCTCGCCTACCGTGCGCGCGAGGGCCTGCGCCAGCAGTGGATCCGCGCGCACCTCGCCGACGCCCACCACGAGCCAGAGTGCGGCTGGACCGTGGACCGGCTCGGCGCCTACATGCGCGGTCGGCTCCGGACGCGCGACACGACGAAGGTCGAGGCGCACCTCGACGGCTGCGCGAAGTGCACGGTCGTCGCCGCGGAGGCCCGGGAGGTCGGCATGCGGCTCGCGTTCGTCCTGCTGCCGCTCGCGGCCGGGCCCGCCGCGGCGACGGCGTATTCGGCATGGCTCGGTTCGACGGCACCCGCCGCCACGGCGGCCGCGGGCGCGACGGGGCTCGCCGGACTGGGAGCGGCCGGCGCCGCGGGCGACGCCGTCGTCGGCACGGCCGGCGCGACGAGCTCGGCATCCGCGGGCGCCGCGAGTGGTGCGGGCACCGCCTCGGCGTCCGGCGCGAGCGCGGCGATGACCGTCGGCGCTGGTGTCGGCGGCGCCGTGCTCGTGGCCGCGACTGCGGTGGCGCTGCTCGTGCTCCCACAGGTCGCGCAGACGGATGCCGCGCCCGAACGCGGTTCGACGGCGCTCGCCGCCGAGGCGCCCGTCGCCCCCTCGCCGGCTCCGGTGCCGTCGATTCCGGATGCCGCGCCGGCACCGATCACGGACGAGCCGGACCCCGTGCGACCGGTCGAGGAACCGGTCGAGCCGCCGCCCGCGCCCGCGCCGCCCGCGCCGCCGCCGCCCGCGCCGGAGCCCGCACCGGCCCCCGTGCCCGAACCGACGATCGAACCCGCCCCGCCCGTCGAGCCGGATCCGATCGCCGAGCTCGGGCTCGTCGTCGACGCCCTCGGCTCGAACCTCACGCTCGAGCTCACTGGCGAGCCGGGCGCCGAGGTCGAGCTGCTCGCCGACGACGTGGCCTTCGCGACGGTCGAGCTCGACGAGTGGGGTATCGCGGTCGTCGAGCTGCTCGCCCCGGCGAACCACAAGTGGACCGCGTCGGCGCGCTACTCCTGAGCCGGCGCTCGGCGCGCTACGCCTCCACCACGCGCGCTCGCGCGCGCTCCGCGCGCGTGGACCGCACCACGACGAGCATGGCGACGATGAGCAGGACCGCGTAGGCGACGGGCACGGCGCCGATGCCGACGGCGTCGAACAGCACCGCGCCGATGAGCGCGCCGCCGCCGATGCCGACGTTGAACGCGGTCGTGTAGAGCGCGCTCGCGGCGTCCCGCCGATCGGGCGGCGCGGCCTGCAGCAGCCGCGTCTGCAGCAGCGGCGGGATGGCGCCGAACGCGAATCCCCACACCGTGTAGGCGATGATCGCGGGCCACAGCCCGGGCTCGGCGGCGATCACGACGAGCGCGATCGCGAGCAGCAGCATCGCGCCGACGAGCGCGCGGACGCTGTCGCGCGCGATCGGGCTGCCCGCGACGAGGAGTCCGACCGCGCCGGCGAGCCCCGATGCGAACAGCAGCGGCGCGACCGCGGCGGGCGACGCGCCGACGACGTCGGTGAGCAGCGGGGCGACGTAGGTGAGCGCCGCGTACTGGCCGATCATGACCACGGCGGTCACGATGCTCACCGCGACGACGCCGCGCATGCTCCGACTCGCGACGGGCCCGTCGGCGTCGATCGCCGCGGATGCGGCGCCCGGTGCGATCGCGCCGCGGGACGACGTGGGCGTCGAGCCCGCCGCGACGTCGTGCGTCCCCGGACGCGCGGACGCGGCATCCGCCGGCAGGACCGCGCGGACGACGGCCGCACCCGCCAGCGTCAGGACCGCCACGACGCCGAACGCCCAGCGCCAGCCGACCGCCTGGCCGAGCGCGGTCGCGAGCGGCACGCCCGCGATGAGTGCGAGCGTCCCGCCGCCGAGCACGACGGACACCGCACGGCCCAGGTTCCGCTCGGCGACGAGCCGGGCCGGGTAGGCGCCGACGAGCGCCCAGAACAGGCCGTGGGCGACGCCGCCGACGATGCGGATCGCGACGAGCTGACCGTAGTCGGGCGCGAGCGCCGAGGCGGCCGTCGAGAGACCGAGCACGACGAGCACGACGGTGATGAGGGTGCGCCGCGGCATCCGCCTGAGCAGTGCGGTGAGCGGGGTCGACGTGACGACGACCGTGAAGGCGAACACCGAGACGAGCAGGCCCACGAGCGGGGCGCCGACGCCGAGGTCTGCGCTCATCTCGGGCAGCAGCCCGGTCGGCAGCATCTCGATGGTGATGGACAGGAACACGGCCGCGGCGAGCGCGACGAGCGCGCGCCACGGCATGGTGTCGGTCGCGCGGGAGCGCGACGAGGAGAGGATCGGCATGAGGAAGGTCATCCGACGGCGTTCCCCGCTCGCGGCTGGGCCTGCGGCGGGTCGACTACGCGCTCACGTGCGCGCCCGGGGCCGTCGGTGTCCGCACGACCGTGCCCAGTGTAACCGCCGCAACCTGCGGATTCCCCGGACGGTACGCTGTCCGGATGAGCACGGAGGCCGAGCCGCACAGCCCGCACCTGTCCCACTGGGCCGTGACGCTGAGCTGCACCGACGGCCCCGGGATCGTGCACGCGGTGAGCGGGGCGATCGTCGCCGCGCGCGGCAACATCACCGAGAGCCAGCAGTTCGCGAGCCACGACACGGGCCGCTTCTTCATGCGCGTGCAGGTCGAGTCGCCCGCCGACCGCGCCGAGTTCGAGGCTGCCCTCGCGCCGGTCGTCGAGCGCTGGAGCATGGAGCTGCACCTCGACGAGGTCGGCCGCCCGCTGCGGACCCTCGTGCTCGCCTCGACGGCCGGCCACTGCGTGAACGACCTCCTCTTCCGCCAGCGCGGAGGGCAGCTGCCGGTCGAGATCCCGCTCGTGCTCTCGAACCACGGCACCCTGCGCGACCTGGTCGACTTCTACGGCGTGCCGTTCGAGTCGGCGCCCGTGACCTCGCCGGAGGCGAAGGCCGAGTTCGAGCGGCGGATCCTCGACGCGGTCGACCACTACGACATCGAGCTGGTCGTGCTCGCGCGCTACATGCAGATCCTCTCGCCAGAGCTGTGCGACGCGCTCGCGGGGCGCTGCATCAACATCCACCACTCGTTCCTGCCCGGCTTCAAGGGCGCGAACCCCTACCGGCAGGCGCATGCGCGCGGGGTGAAGCTCATCGGCGCCACGGCGCACTTCGTCACGAGCGACCTCGACGAGGGCCCGATCATCGAGCAGAACGTGGTCCGCGTCGATCACTCGCGCTCGGTCGCCGAGCTCGTCGCCATCGGCCAGGACGAGGAGAGCCGCACGCTCTCGCAGGCGGTGAAGTGGTTCGCCGAACGTCGGGTCCTGCTCGACGGGCAGCGGACGGTCATCTTCCGCTGACGCGGCGCCCGCGGCCGGCGAACGTGCCGACGGCCGCGCGAGGCGGCCTCAGGCGCCGAACTCGCGCCGCCCATTGACGACGCCGCTCACCGCGGCCACGACCGCGAACACGATCGCGACGACCGGCTGACCCATGACCCACCAGGCGATCGCGGCGGCCGAGAACACCGCGATCTCGACCAGCGCCTTCACGAACGGGTCGACGTGGAAGACGGCCTTCGGCGAACGGAACAGCGCCCAGAGCAGGATGGCCAGCAGCGGCAGGCCGATGCCGAGCAGCACGCCCGGCCATGGCAGCGCGAACGCCGTGAACCCGAAGATGCCGAGCGTCACGATCGCGAAGATCTCGAGCAGGAAGCGCAGCAGGTCGTTGGCGCCGATCGTCGGGGTCGGCTCGGGGGTGGCGTCGTTCACGAGGTGAAAGCCTAACCGGGCCGGCTGGACGCCGGCGCCGCGGCATCCGACGCATCGGATGCCGCGGCGCGGGGTCGTGCCGAATCGCTCCGGCTCAGCCCACCGGGGCCGCGTCGCGGCCCGCCGGACGGCCGGACTCGCCGTCGGCCGGGGCGTCGACCGGAGCGCCGGCCGGTGCCTCGGCGTGCGTCTCCGCCGCGGCGAGTTCCTCATCGGCGTGCGCGGCCTCGGTGTCGTTCTCCGCGCCGCCCGCGGTGCGGAAGTGGCCGACGAGCGAGAGCAGGATGCCGCCGGCGGCCCACGCCACGAGCACGAGCCACGGGAACGCCATGGGCGCGTCCGGGAAGTACGAGAGGTCGCGGAGCAGAGTCGCGGCGGCGCCCGGCGGGAACCACTGTCCGATGGCGCCCCACGGCGCCGCGAGGAACTGCACGGGCACGGTGGCCGCCGAGATCGGGTTCGCGACGAGCACGAACAGCACGGCGCCGACGCCGATGCCGGCACGGCCCATGAGCGCGACGAGACCGGTGATGGGCGCGGCGATGGCCGCGAGGGCCAGTGCGATCGCGGACGCGTTCAGCCAGTAGTCGCCCTGGAGCGCGCCGAACCAGCCCTGCAGGATCCCGGTGAGCAGGAGACCGCCCGCCACCGAGTACGCGACCACGGCGGCGACCCGGCGCATCGCCCCGATGACGACGAGCGAGACGGCGATTCCGCCGAGCATGCCGCCGAGGACGAGCGGGAACATGGCCACCGCGAGGCCGGTGCCGGTCGGGTCGGTCTCGGCGAGCGGGACCACGTCGGTCACGGTCACCGTGACGGACGGCAGTTCGGGCACGGACGGCGCGCTCGGCGCGTCGGCGCCCGTCTGGCCCGTGGCCTGCGCGACCGCGGCCGTCACCGCCGCCTCGAGCACCTGCCGGAGCTGCGCGGGAAGCGCGGCGCGCAGCTGTTCGTCGATGCCGGCCTGGAGTTCGGCGGCAAGGCCGCGGAGCTGCTGCGCCACGGCGGGGCTCGCCGCGGTCGCGATCAGCACCTCGGGGCCATCGGTCGGCGCCGCGCCGAGCACGATCGCCCCGTAGGCCTCGCGTTCCTCGATCGCGGTGACGGCGGCGTCGCGGTCGTCGTAGCGCTCGAGCGCGATGGCGCCCCCGGCTTCGTCGGCGACGCGCTCCTCGACCTGCGCGACCGACGCGTCGGGGCCGACGACGCCGACCGGAAGGTCCTTCGGTTCGGCCGTGACGGACGGCCAGGCGAAGGCGAGCAGGATGACGCCGACGACGAGCGACAGGACGGCGCCGATGCCGACGGCCCGGCCGATCGGCGTGCGCTGGGTGAGGTGGGAGTGCATGGTCGTCCTTTCATAAAAAACGAATGCTCGTTCTTTATAATGCTCCTGCGTCGTAGGATCGTCAAGACGAAGGGGGGCGGCCGATGCCGAAGGTGAGCGAGGAGTACCGCGAGGCACGCCGGGACGAGATCACCGCCGCCGCGCTCCGCCGCTTCGCGACGAAGGGCTACCGGGGCACGTCGATGTCCGACATCATCACCGAGTCCGGTCTCTCGGCGGGGGCGATCTACGGGCACTTCGCCGGCAAGGAGCAGCTGTTCGCGGCGGTCGCCGAACGCATCCTCGGCGCGCGGGCGGTCGAGCTCACCGAACTCCGCGCCGACCACGGGCCGCTCGCACCCGGCGAGATCATGGCCACGATCATCGACGGCATGCGCCGTGACGCGATCGCCCCGACCATGTTCCTGCAGGTCTGGTCCGAGGCCGCGATCGACCCGTCCGTCCGTACGCTCGTGCACTCGTTCCTCGGACCGGTGCGCGACCTCCTCCGCAGGCTCGTCGCCGAGTGGGCCGCGGCGCACCCCGAGCGGGCCCACGAGGACCCGGCGGAGTACGCGCGACGCGTCGTCCCCGTGCTGATGGGGCTCGCGCCCGGCTTCATGGTGCAGTCGACCCTGCTCGACGACTTCGACGCCGACGCCTACCTCGACACGGTGCGCCGGCTCGTCCCGAGCTGACGGATGCCGCGGCATCCGTTCGCCCGGATCAGATGCCCTGCCAGTCGGGCTTGTTGGCCCACGCGTACCGGTAGTACTCGGCGTGCGCGAGCCGCGACGCGGCCGCCTCGTCGACGATGACCGTCGCGTGCGGGTGCAGCTGGATCGCCGAGCCCGGCTGGCTCGCCGAGACGGGACCCTCCACCGCGGCCGCGAGCGCCTCGGCCTTGGCCTCGCCGAAGGCGAGCAGCACGAGGTGGCGGGCCTCGAGGATCGTGCCGATCCCCTGGGTGACGCAGTGCATCGGCACGTCGTCGATCGAGTCGAAGAAGCGCGCGTTGTCGACGCGGGTCCGCTCGGTGAGGGTCTTCACGCGCGTGCGGGACGCGAGCGACGAACCCGGCTCGTTGAATCCGATGTGGCCCGTGCGGCCGATGCCGAGGATCTGCAGGTCGACGCCGCCCGCCGCCGCGATCGCCGCGTCGTAGTCCTCCGCGGCCGTGGCGATCGTCGCAGGGTCGCCGTTCGGAACCCGGACGAGCCCCGGCGCGAGCCCGAGCGGCTCCACGACCTCGCGCGTGATCACCTGGCGGTATCCCTCCGGGTGGCCGGCGGGGAGGCCGACGTACTCGTCGAGCGCGAAGCCG
Source organism: Agromyces molybdatiresistens (assembly GCF_052748445.2). Lineage (NCBI taxonomy): Bacteria > Bacillati > Actinomycetota > Actinomycetes > Micrococcales > Microbacteriaceae > Agromyces > Agromyces molybdatiresistens. The sequence continues at coordinate 2,870,466 of NZ_CM188258.1, forward strand.
CGCACCCGGGACACGTCGAGGCCCTCGGCGTCGATGCGCCGCGCCAGCGCGCGGTACGTGGTGAGCGGCGTCGACCCCGTCGCGAGCCCGAGCACCGCGTCGGGACGCGAACGGACGAGCTCGACGATCGCGCCCGCGGCGAGCTCACCGGCCTCCCCGTCGTCGCGGACGATCACGACCTCTGCCATGCCGGCACCTCCAGTTCCTCGCCGATGAGCGCGGCGCCGACGGCGGCCGCGGGGAATCCGCGTGGGATGACCTGCACCCGGCGGGGCAGGTCGAGCGAAGCGAGGAACGCCGAGTCCCCGGCCCAGCCGTCGAGCACGCGACGGGTGCCGGCGAGCAACCGGTCGCCGAGGGCCGCGAGCCCCCCGCCGATGACGAGGTCGTCGACATCGGTCGTGAGGGCCAGCAGGCGCACCGCCGACGCGACGCCCACGAGGAAGCGCTCGCGCACCGCGACGGCGCCGGGTTCGCCGGCATCCGCCCGGTCGAACAGGTCGATCGCGGGATAGCGGTGCGTGCTCGGCCACATCGTCGCGAGCGCCGAGCCCGACGCGAGCGTCTCGAGGCATCCGCGCTGCCCGCAGGGGCACCGCTCCCCCGTCGGGTCGACCGGGATGTGCCCGATCTCGCCCGCGACGCCCCGCCCGCCGCGCAGCAGGTGCCCGTCGAGCACGATGCCGGCCGCGAGCCCGGTGCCGAGGTTGAGGTAGGCCATGGAGTGCGCCCGGATGCCGTCGGCGACGCCGAGCAGGTGATGCGCGCCGAGCGCCGCCGCCTTCACGTCGTTCTCGATCCGCACGTCGACGCCGAGCCGGTCCGCGAGCCGCGGACCGAGGTCGAGCCCCTCGAGCCCGAGGTTGACCGCGTGGGTCACCCGACCGCTCGCGCTGTCGACGGAGCCCGGGATGCCGATGCCGATCGAGTGGAACGCGTGCGGGTCGACGCCGGCGAGCTCCGACATCCGCTCGACCGTGCGGAGCGCCGTGGCGACCACGGCGTCCGCGCCGAACCCGGTCGGCATGCGGACCTGGTCGCTGAGCTCGCCGTCCTCGCCGATCGCGACGGCCGCGGTCTTCGTGCCGCCGATGTCGATCCCGAGCCTCACGACACCTCCGCCGCGGCGGCGAGCGCGTCGTGCACGAGCTCGGCGAGCGTCGCGGCCACGCCGCGCGAGGCGCCGAAGGTCGCGACGTCCGCGAACGCCAGGTCCTCGCTCGGCCAGCCCATGTCGACCGTCACGACGTCGGCGCGCTCCGCGCGCAGGCGCTCGATCGCGTCGACCGCGAAGGCGTGCCGGTGCAGGTCCTTGCCGATCACGACGACGGGTCCGGCGAGCGAGGCCGGATCGGGCAGCGGGGTCGCGGCGTCGAGCACGACCTCCGCGGCATCCGACAGCCAGGCCGGGGCGGGGGCTGCCTCGTCCGGGGCGGCGGCGAGGGCGAACGGCCCCCAGGGCACGCCGCCGACGGCGATGTTCGCGACGGTCTCCACCCGCACCACGGTGCCGACGGCGCCGGTCGCGCACAACCGGTCGAGCGTTCCGGGTGCGATGTGGAAGGATGCCGCGACCCGGTCGGCGAGATCCTCGGGCAGGTCGACCGGCAGGCCCGGTTCGCCTCCGGCCACGAGGGGCGCAGCGGATGCCGCGGCGCCACCGCGCTCGCCCGTTGCGCGTGATCCGGCCGCGAGCGCGCGCACGCGAGCCGCGGCATCCGTCACCCGATCGGCCGTCAGCCGACCGGACGCGACGGCGTCGGCGATCGCCTGCGCGATCTCCTCCATCTGCTCGCCGGTGTTGTCGGTGCCGATGCACAGCAGGTCGCAGCCGGCGGCGAGCGCGAGCACGGCAGCCTCGGGGATGCCGCGCCCGCCGCTCGCCCCGGCCATGTCGAGGGCGTCGGACACGATGACGCCCTCGAACCCCAGCTCCCCGCGGAGCAGGCCGTGCAGGATGCGGGGAGACAGGGTGGCGGGGTGCTCCGCGTCGAGCTGCAGGAGCAGGATGTGGGAGGTCATGATCGACCGCGTGCCGACCTCGATCGCGGCGCGGAAGGGCGCGAGCTCGCGCTCGTGCAGCGCCTCCACCGGGAGGTCGACGACCGGCAGGGCGAGGTGCGAGTCGGTGGCGGTGTCGCCGTGTCCGGGGAAGTGCTTCGCGCTCGCGTCGATGCCGGCAGACTGCACGCCCTCGACCCAGGCCGCCGTGTGCCGGGCGACGAGGCCCGGCTCGGCGCCGAAGCTGCGCACGCCGATCACCGGGTTCTGCGCGTTCGAGTTGATGTCGGCGTCGGGTGCGAACGTCATGGTGCAGCCGACCGCGACGAGCGCGTCGCCCACCGCGCGCCCGACGGCGCGGGTGAGGTCGAGGTCGTCGATGCGGCCGAGCACCGCGTTGCCCGGGTAGGGCGCGCCGCGGTCGAAGAAGAGGCGCGTGACGTCGCCGCCCTCCTCGTCGATCGCGACGACCGCGAGCGGGTTGGCCGCGCGCAGCCCGGCGGTCAGTCCCGCGAGCTGCGCGGGCGAGACGACGTTCGACCCGAAGACGCACACGCCTCCGAGGCCCTCGCGCAGCAGGCCGAGCAGCCACTCGGGCGCCTCGGGCCCGGCGAACCCGGGCAGGAGGGTCGTGAGGATGTCGCGGCGCAGGTCCTGGCCCGCGCCGCCCTGGATCCTGGTGCTCATCCCTTGACCGCTCCGCTCACGAGGCCGCTCGTCATCCGCCCCTGGACGATGAGGAAGAAGACGATCACCGGGATCGCCATGAGGGTCGAACCCGCCATGATGGCCGCCCAGTTCGTCGTGCCGTTCGCCACGAGGAAGGTGCGGAGCCAGACGGGCAGCGTCATCATCTCGGGCCGGGCGTTCAGCACGAGCGCGATCACGAACTCGTTCCACGCCTGGATGAAGCCGAAGACGCCGGTCGCGACGAGCCCGGGGGCGAGCAGCGGGAACGTGACCCGCCAGAAGGCGCCGGACCTGGAGCATCCGTCGATCATGGCCGCCTCCTCGAGGTCGGCCGGGACGCCGTTCACGAATCCCCGGAGGGTCCAGATCGTGAACGGCAGGACCGTCGCGACGTACACGATGGTGAGGCCGATCAGGGTGTTCAGCAGGTGCCATCCGTCGATCACCCGGAAGATGGAGACGATCATCGCCTCGCCCGGGATCATCTGGATCACGAGGATCATCACGATGAACCCGCGCCGGCTCCTGAACCGGAACCGGGTGACCGCGATCGCCGCGAGGAACGCGAAGATCAGCGCCACGAGCACCGTCGTGAGCGTCACGACGAGCGAGTTGACCGCGGCCGGTGCGAACGGGGTGCGACCCGGGTCGAACAGCACGGTGGCGTAGTTGCGGAGCGTGAAGTTGTCGGGCCAGAAGTGGATCTCGGAGCCGCGGATCTGGTTGTTCGGCTGGAACGACGTGTTCACCATCCAGTAGACGGGGAACGCGAACAGCGCGAACAGCACGACCGACAGGGCGCTCCAGAGCGCGGTCGAGAGGCGGTTGCGGCCGCGCCGGCTGCCGGGCGCCGGGCGTGTGCTCGACCCCGTCACGATGGCGGTGGTGGCGCTCACAGCTCCTCCTCCTTGATGGTCTGGCGGACGTAGTACAACGAGACGATCATCAGGATGATCGCCGTGATCACCGCGATCGCACCGCCCGTGCCGAAGTCGCCGCCCGCGATCGAGACCTGGTAGATGTACACGCCGAGCGTGTTGGTGAGCGCGCGGATGCCGCCGATGTCCTGCAGCGCGAAGATCTGCGTGAAGACCTTGAGGTCCCAGATGATCTGCAGGATCGTCGTGATGAGGAAGATCGGCTTGAGGTACGGGAAGGTGATGAGCCGGAAGCGCGCGAACGCGCCGGCGCCGTCGAGCTGGGCCGCCTCGAGCACCTCGTCGGGCACCTGGGTGAGGCCGGCGTAGATGGTGAACGCCACGAAGGGCACGGCGCCCCAGACGATGATGATGCCCGCGACGAGGAAGAAGCTGAGCGGATCGATGAGCCAGGAGTGCTGCTGGAACTGCTCGAGCCCGAACCCGTTCACGAGGACCGAGTTGATGATGCCGTAGTCGGTGTCGAACATCCAGCCCCAGACGATGGTCGCCGAGAGCGGCGGCATCGCCCACGCGAGCAGCATGCCGAGCGAGAGCAGCAGGCGGAACCCCTTCGGCAGGCGCTGCAGCAGGAGCGCGATGAGCGTGCCGAGGACCATCGTGGTCACGACGCACACGGCGGCGAAGACGAGGCTCCGGCCGAGCACCTCGTAGAAGGTGACGTCGGTCAGGACGGAGACGTAGTTCTCGAACCACACCCAGGTCGGCGGGGCGCCGAACACCTGCGCACGGCCGAACTCCTGCATCGACGTGACGAGGAGCTGGATGAGGGGCCAGCCGACGATCGCGGCGAGCACGAGCGAGGCGGGGACGAGGAGGCCGTACGGGGTGAGGCCCCCGGCGCGGCGGCTGAAGCGGCGACGCTTCGGCGGCGGCGTGGGCTGCGGCGTGACGATGCGTTCGCCGTCGACCGCGCTCACGGCCGCGGGGAGGCCGGTGTCGGTGGTGGTCATGTGGGGCTCCTGCGTCTGACGGCGAGGTGTGGATGCCGCGGGCGGTGCCCGCTCACGGTTCCGGGCCGGCAGCGTGTGTGGGGCACTGCCGGCCCGGGGCCTTGTGGGAGTCGGTGCGGCCGCACGTCACGTGTGCGCGCGGCCGCACCGCGGGGGAAGGGACTAGCCGTTGAGGATGTCCTCGATCTGCTGGTCCGCCTCCTCGGCGAGCTGGGCGACGTCGCCGCCCTGCGCGATGTTCACGAAGAGGTCCTGCAGGATGCCCGCCGCCTCGACGTCGGCCCACTTCGGCGAGGCCGGGGTGAGCTTGGCGTTGCCGGCCGCGGCGGAGATCGCCTGGGCGACCTCGTCGGTGCCGAGCGTGTCGCCGAGCGAGAGCTTCGCCGGGACGAGGCCGTTCTCGCCGTAGATCGTCTGGAACTCGTCCGAGAGGATGATCTTCAGCGCGTCGAGCGCGAGCTCCGGGTGCTGCGTGTTGGCCGAGATGCCGATGTTCGAGCCTCCGGCGAAGACCTGGGCGGCGTCGCCGTCAGCGCCGGGGAGCGCGTAGACGCCGAGGTTCTCCTCCTGGTCGGGGCAGCCGGGGGTCTCGGCGTCCTCGGGGGCGAGGATCGACCACTTCACCCAGGCCGGAGCCGCGAGCTGCAGCGACGTGCCGTCGCAGAAGCCCACCTGCGGGTTCGACTCGTTCGCGTCCTTCGGGGCGAGCGAGGCCTCCGTCATGACCTTCTGGACCATCTCGAGGCCCTCGATCGACTCGGCGGAGCTGAGCTGGGCATCCCACTCCTCGCCGTCCGGGACCGCGACCTCGCCGCCGGCCTCCCAGATGTAGGGCAGCGCGGCGTACCAGTTCTGGCCGGGCCACCAGACACCCGACTTGCCGGGGTTGTCGTTCGCGAGCTGGATCGCCTGGTCGACGTACTGGTCGAGGGTGGTCGGGACCTCGATGCCCGACGCGGCGAACGCGTCCTTCTTGTAGAAGACGAGCGACGAGCCCGAGTAGAGGGGCGCCGCGTAGAACTTCTCGTCGTAGGAACCGACCTCGACGAAGCCGGGGAGCAGGTCGTCGCCGCCGAGCTCGTCGTAGTGGTCGGTCAGGTCCATGAAGGCGCCCGCCGACGTGAACGCCGGGGCCTGCGTGTTGCCGACCTCGACGACGTCGGGGCTGTCCGAACCGGAGAGGCTCGTCGTCAGGCGGTCGACGAGGCCGTCCCACGACTGCTCCTCGATCACGAGGGTCGAGCCGGGGTGCTGCTCCTCGAACGTCTCGACGAGCAGCTCGCGCGCCGCGTCGGGGGTGTCGGTGCCGACGAGCCAGACGCGGATCTCCGCGTTCTCATCGGAGGCTGCGTCGCCTCCGGTGGTGGCGCACCCGGCGAGGGTCAGCGCAGCCGCGGCGCCGAGCGCCACGATGCCGAGTTTCCTCATTGCGTGGTTTCCTTTCGTAGGGCGGAGGTGGCAGCGGGGGTGCTCCCACCCTTGGTGCAGGGGGTGGGGCCTAGGAGACCCCGAGTTGGCCGGAGAGGACCATGACGGCCGCCCCGCGCAGGACGATGTCCTGCCCGTGCGCGGTCATCCGGAGCCTCAGATCCCGGTGGTGTTCCGCCATCGTCCGGTTCCGGACCGTCTCGGCGGCCGCCTCGAGCAGCGGGCCGTCAAGCAGTTCCGTCGGTCCGCTGATGACGACCTCGGAGAGGTTCAGCGCACCGACGACGGGAGCGAGCACGATGCCGAGGCGTCGTCCCGCTTCCCGCAGGGTCTCTTCGCGGGCGGATGCCGCGGCATCCGCGTCGCCGAGTCGGTCGAGCTCGGCGGTCAGTCGGGGGACCGCGAGCCAGGCCTCGAGACAGCCGTGCTTGCCGCACGCGCAGCGCGGTCCGCCGTCGGTTCCGACCACGACGTGGCCGATCTCGCCCGCGGCGCTGCCGGCGCCGAGCACGGGGCGGCCGCCGACGATGAGACCGGCGCCGACGCCGTGGCCGACCTTGACGAGCAGGAGGTCGCCCGGAGCGCCGGCGTGCTCGGCCAGGACCGCGACGTTCGCGTCATTGGCGACGTGCACGGGCAGGTGGAACGCACCCTGCAACCGCTCCTGGAGCGGGAGGTCGGTCCAGCCGAGGTTCGGCGCCGAACGGACGACGCCGTTCGGCTCGACGACACCCGGCGAGCCGACGCCGATGCCGAGCACGGGCGCCGTCGTGAGTGCGAGCAGTCCGTCGAGCAGTTCGGTGACGAGTTCGAAGGCGCGCTCGCCCGTCGCGCCGTCGAGCGCCACCTCGGCGCGTGCGACGGTCCCGCCGTCCAGGTCGAGCACCGCGCCGCGGAAACGCGTGTGCTCCGAGAGGTCGAGCGCGACCACGTGGTGGCCGGCGCGGTCGATGTCGATGAGCGTCGCCGGCTTGCCCGGGCGGGAGTGCTCGCGCTGGCCGAGCTCGACGACGAGCGCCTCCCCGATCAGCTCGGCGACGAGGTCGGAGATCGTGACGCGCGTCAGACCCGTCTCTCGCGCGACATCCGCCCGGCTCTGCGCGCCCATGCTGTAGAGCGTCTGCAGGACGAGGGAGCGGTTGTGGCTGCGGGCGTGCTCGGGGAGCACCTTGCCCGAGGTCCGGAGTGCCCGACCGGCGAAGAGCTGACCCGCGGGGGTGGGCGCGGCGACCGAGCGATCGCCGTTGCCTGCGGTGCCTGCGGGCGCCTGCCCGGGTGCTGCTTCCGTTGCCGTCACGTTTGTTAGTAGACCTTACGAACAAACCTCGGCGCAACCCTTCCGACGGAATTCGTTCACTTTCTTTACAAACCCGTGACCTTCGGCCGGGTCCCTGCGGGTCGGCGTCGCGGGGATCGTGGCTGGTCGGTCGGCCGGTCGGTCCGGGGCTCCGAACGCATCCCGGGTCAGTGGGCGGATGCCGCTGCGCGCTGCCGCTCGGGAGCATCGGCCGCCGCCCGCGCGTCGCGCCGACCGCCGATGGCGCGGAGCGCGGCGAGGATCGTGATGAGGTCCACCACCTCCTGGAGGAGCGCTCCGACGGTCGCCGGGATGACGCCGAAGGTCGCGACGAGCATGAGTCCGACGCTCACGGCGATGCCGATCCAGATGCTCTGCAGCGCGATGCGCACGGTGTCGCGGCCGATCTCGACGGCCTTCGCGGTGCGCGAGACGGCGTCGACCAGGATCACCGCGCCTGCGGACTCGCTCGCCGCCGTCGCACCGCGCGCGCCCATCGCGATGCCGACGTCGGCCGCGGCGAGCACGGGGGCGTCGTTGACGCCGTCGCCGACCATGATGACCGGCCGCTCGGCGATGCCCGCGACCTCCGCCACCTTGTCGGCCGGCAGGCACTCGGCGCGCACGCGGTCGATCCCGAGCTCGGCGGCGATATGGTCGGCGGTCGCCTGCGCGTCACCCGTGAGCATCATCGTCCGGTGCACGCCGAGCTCGTCGAGCCGGGCGAGCGTCGCCGCCGCGTCGTCGCGGAGGCGGTCTCGGGCGAGCAGTGCGCCCGCATACGCCCCGTCGACCGCGACGTAGATCGCGAGCTCTCCCGGCTCGATCACCGTGCGTCGCGCGTCGGGCGCGTGCGCGGCCACGAAGGCGAACTTCCCGACCACGACCTCGCGCCCGTCGATGCGCGCGACGACGCCGTTGGTCGCGGCCTCGCGCGCGCCGGAGGCCTCCTTCAGGCGAAGTCCCCGCGCGGTCGCGGCCTCGATCATCGACTCGGCGAGCACGTGCGACGAGTACTGCTCGGCGGATGCCACGAGCCCGAGCAGCTCGTCGGCGTCGAGACCGGCCTCGGGGCGGACGGCCACGAGTTCGGGGGACCCGTGCGTGAGCGTCCCCGTCTTGTCGAAGACCGCCGTGCGCGCTCGTGCGAGCTGCTCGAGCACCCCGCCGCCCTTCACGATCACGCCGTTCCGCGCCGCGCGGCTCATCCCGCCGATGAAGGCGACGGGTGCGGCGATGAGCAGCGGGCACGGCGTCGCGAGCACGAGCACCTCGGCGAATCGCACCGGGTCACCCGAGATCCACCATGCGAACCCGGCGAGCAGCAGCGAGAACACTGTGAACGGCACCGCGTAACGGTCGGCGAGTCGCACGACGGGCGCCTTGCTCGCAGCGGCCTCGGCGACGAGTGCGACGATCTGCTGGTACTGGCTGTCGGCGGCCCGCGCCGTCGCCGTGATCTCGATCGCCGCGAGCCCGTTCACCGAACCGCTCAGCAGCGCGTCGCCCGCCTGCTTCTCGACGGGAACGCTCTCGCCCGTGATCGAGGATTCGTCGACGGATGCCTCGACCGAACGCAGCTCGCCGTCGACGGGAACGATCTCGCTCGGCCGGACGAGCAGCACGTCGCCCGGTGCGACCTCGTCGACCGGCACGTCGACGAAGTGGTCGTCGACCACGCGGTGCGCGTGCTGCGGCGCACGCGTGAGGAGCGCGTCGAGTTCGCGCTTCGCGCGCCGGTTCGCGAAGTCCTCGAGCGCCTCGCCGCCCGTGAGCATGAGCACGACGATGAGCGCGGCGACGTACTCCCCCACGACCACCGTCGCGACGATCGCGGTGACCGCGAGGATGTCGAGCCCCCAGTGCCCGCGGAGGATGTCCCGCACCATGCCGACCGCCTGCCACGCCGCCACGCCGAGCGCGTACCCGCTGAAGATCCAGGCCACGAGCCATCCCTGGCCCGCGAGCGCGAGCGCGACGCCGGTCAGCCCGATCGCGAGCGTGAGCGCGACGACCGGATAGCGACGGACGAGACGGATGCCGCGGGCCATGCCCCCATCCTCACCCGCCTCCGCGGATCCCGCGGTGACCAACGGCACCTCGGGCACGATCGAGGGCGATCTCTGCGGTGGAGCGCGTTCATCCCGCACTCGAGTGCAGAGATCGCACTCGATCGGGCGCGCGCGAACGGCGAAGGGCCGGATGCCACGTGGCATCCGGCCCTTCGGACCGCGGGCGTGAGGCGGCTCAGGCGCCCAGGCGCGCCTTGAGGTTCGCGTCGATCGTGTCGAGGAACTGCTCGGTCGTCTGGTACTCCTGCTCGGGGCCGACGAGGAGCGCGAGGTCCTTCGTCATGGCGCCGGACTCGACCGTCTCGATGATGACCTCCTCCAGCGTGTGCGAGAAGTCGATGAGCTCCTGGTTGCCGTCGAGCTTGCCGCGGTGCGCGAGGCCGCGCGTCCAGGCGAAGATCGAGGCGATCGGGTTGGTCGAGGTGGGCTTGCCCTGCTGGTGCTGGCGGTAGTGGCGCGTGACGGTGCCGTGCGCCGCCTCGGCCTCGACGATCCTGCCGTCGGGCGTGGTGAGCACGGAGGTCATGAGACCGAGCGAGCCGAAGCCCTGCGCGACGGTGTCGGACTGCACGTCGCCGTCGTAGTTCTTGCAGGCCCAGACGTAGCCGCCCTCCCACTTGAGCGACGCCGCGACCATGTCGTCGATGAGGCGGTGCTCGTAGGTGATGCCGGCGGCCTCGAACTTCTCCTTGAACTCGGTGTCGAAGACCTCCTGGAAGATGTCCTTGAAGCGGCCGTCGTAGGCCTTCAGGATCGTGTTCTTGGTCGAGAGGTAGACCGGGTAGTTGCGGTCGAGGCCGTAGTTCAGCGAGGCGCGCGCGAAGTCGCGGATCGACGCGTCGAGGTTGTACATGCCCATGGCGATGCCCGAGCCGGGCGCCTGGAAGACCTCGAACTGCTGCGGCTCGGAGCCGTCCTGCGGGGTGAAGGTCATGGTGAGGGTGCCGGGGCCGTCGAACTTGAAGTCGGTGGCGCGGTACTGGTCGCCGAACGCGTGGCGGCCGACGATGATCGGCTTGTTCCAGCCCGGGACGAGCCGCGGGATGTTCGAGATGATGATCGGCTCGCGGAAGATGACGCCGCCGAGGATGTTGCGGATGGTGCCGTTCGGCGACCGCCACATCTTCTTCAGGCCGAACTCCTCGACGCGCGCCTCGTCGGGCGTGATCGTCGCGCACTTGACGCCGACGCCGTGCTTCTTGATCGCGTTGGCCGCGTCGACCGTGATCTGGTCGTCGGTCTCGTCGCGCTTCTGGATGGAGAGGTCGTAGTACTCGAGGTTGACGTCGAGGTACGGGTGGATGAGCTGGTCCTTGATGGCCTGCCAGATGATGCGGGTCATCTCGTCGCCGTCGAGTTCGACGACGGTACCTTCGACCTTGATCTTCGACAAGGGGCGGTCTCCTTGGGATCTCGTGGGATTGCTGGGAAGCGAGGAAGTCTCGGGGGTGTCCGGACACGCCGTCGAACAGCTTACCGCGTCGCCGGAATATCTCGACATCGAGAGATCGACCGCCTCGATGGACGCAGCCGGACGATGCCGTCCGCCCTCGCCGTTTCGAACCCATCCGGTTGCATGAGGGTTACCGACGCGCCACCTCATGCGGTTAGGCTGCGATGCATGGCTGATCTGCGACTCGAAGAACTGAACGCGACGAACATCGTCGCCGCGAACACCCTGTCGCTGAAGCCCGGCCAGGAGCAGTTCATCGCACCGGTCACCTACGCCGCCGAGGCGTCCGTCGTGAATCCCGCGACGGCGTGGCAGCGCGTCGCCCTGAACGACGACAAGGTGGTCGGGTTCATCCACGGCAACTTCGACCCCGAGAACGAGCACGAGGAGTTCCGGGCCTGCATCTGGCGCATCAACGTCGACGCCGAGGCGCAGGGCAAGGGCGTCGGCCGATTCCTCGCCCACGCGCTGGCCGAGGAGGCCAAGCGCCGCGGGTTCGACCGCATCACCGTGCTGTGGGAGCCCGGCGAGGAGGGCCCCGGCGAGTTCTTCCACCGCATCGGCTTCCGCGACGTCGGCGAGACCCAGTACGGCGACGTCATCGGCGCGCTCCAGCTCGCCGGCTGAGCCGCGGGCAGACCGGCCCGGGAGCGTGCAGCAGCGACGGATGCCGCGGCACGGCGAGGGCTTCGTCGACGCCGTGCTCGCCGTGGTCGCCGACATCCCGCCCGGCAGCGTCATGACGTACGGCGACGTCGCCGCGACACTCGGCTCGCGCGGAGCGCGAGCCGTCGGCCAGGTCATGGCGCGCTACGGGGGCGAGGTGCCGTGGTGGCGCGTCGTCCGTGCGGGCGGGCGCCCGCCGGCCGGTCACGCGGATGCGGCTCGCGAGCACTACGTCGCGGAGGGCGTGCCGATCCGTCCCGTCGACGACGAGGACGGGTACCGGATCGACCTCGCGGCGTGCCGCTGGCGCGGCTGATCGACCTCCCACCGGCCGGACGGACGCCGGCCCGTCACCCTCCCCCGCCGCCGGTGCCCGCCCGCGTCGACCTCGTGCGCGACCCCGACGTCAGACGTCGGCGGGCGAGCCGACGACGCCCGGTGCGACCGAACGCCCCGGATCCGGCGCTGCCGCGGCATCCGGTGCCTCGACGCCCGGGTCGGCCGCGACGAGCAGGCCCGCCCCAGAACCCGGCAGGTCGGCGGTGCCCTCGAGGTGCGCCGGCATCCGGATGGTGACCGTGGTCCCCGCGCCGCGCGGGCTGTCGAGCTGGACCGTGCCGCCGACCGCGTCGATGCGGTCGACGATGCCGAGCATCCCGGTCCCGCGGTCGAGCGAGGCGCCGCCGATGCCGTTGTCGCGGATCGTGAGGACGAGTTCGTCGCCCTCGACGTAGGCGCGCACCCAGGCACGTGTCGCCTTCGAGTGCTTGGCGACGTTCGCGAGGGACTCGGCGACGGCGAAGTACGCGGTCGACTCGATGAGCTCCGCGAGGCGCCCCTCGGGCTGCACCGCGATGTCGACGGGCACGGGGCAGCGACCCGCGATCTCGGGCAGCGCGAGCGTCAGTCCGCCCTGCGAGAGCAGGGTCGGGTGGATGCCGTGCGCGAGCTCGCGCAGCTCCTTGAGACCCTGGTTCAGCGTCGCGATCGACTGCTCGAGGTCGGCGGCGAGCGCGTCGTCGCCGGCCGAGCGGGCGCCGTTCGCGGCCATGCGGAGCTGCATGCCGACGGCGACGAGCTGCTGCTGCGCGCCGTCGTGCAGGTCGCGCTCGATGCGCCGGCGCGCCTCGTCGCCCGCCTCGACGATGCGCTGGCGGGACTGCCGGACCTGTTCGAGCGTGCGCTCGATCTCGGAGCGGAGCCGCCCGTTGTCGACCGAGAGCCGGAGCGCGCTCGAGACGCCGTCGAGCAGGCGCATGTTGTCGGTGAGCACGCGGTCGTGCCGGATGAGCGCGATCGGCAGGCCGCTCGGCGAGGCGACGGGCAGGATGCTGTGGCCCCGACCCTCCGCGCCGGAGTCGATGGGCCGGCCCGCCGCGTCCACGTACCGGCCGCGCTCCTCCTCCCACCAGTAGACGCGCACCGAGTCGTCGCGGAGCGTGCGCGCGAGCGATTCGGCCCAGAGCCCGCGGTCGGCGCCCTCGCGCGTGATGCGCATGAGGTCGGCGACGCGCGCCCGCATGTTGCGCGCGTGCGCGATGCCCGCGACGAAGCACACGGGCACCGACGCCATCGCGATGAGCGAGACGGTCTCGAGTGCGAGGTTCGCCGGGACGCCCGTGGCGTAGCGGACCATCTGCGCCGCGAGCGTGCTGACCCACGACAGCAGCGCCAGCGGCATGAGGAACGCGACGGCGCGCGCCGGCACGCTGCCGCGCACCCAGCGCAGCAGCAGGCGGATGGCGATCGCGACGGCGAGCGCGACGCCGACGAACCGGTAGCCGATGTCGACGATCGCGAACACGGTCGGCGCCTCCGCGAGGCGGTACGCGTTCGGCGCGCAGTCGCACGGCACGGCGTCCGGGCCGGCGAGCGCCAGCACGGTGAAGAAGTTCACCACGGTCGCGACGAGCGCGGTCGTCGCGATGACCCGGTCGAAGCGGTCGCCGAGTCCGCCGCGCGGATACACGAGCACGAGGATGCCCGCGACCACCGCCCAGCCGAGGTCGACGCCGCGGAGGATCGGCCAGAGCCATCCGAGCGTCTCGATGACGGGGTAGAAGGCCTGCGGGATCCAGAACAGGACGAACGCGATCATCAGGCGCGCCGGCACGGGGTTCGGCCCGATCGCCCAGGCGACGCCCGCGCAGGCGGCGAAGACGAGCGGCACGATCGCGTGCACGGTGGTCCACGACAGCTCCGGGCGCAGCTCCGCGGGCGTGGCGAGGTAGCCCGAGACCTCCATGAACAGGCTGATCGCGACGACGGACGCGATGACGGCGGTCCGGCGTGCGATGCGCCCGCGGCGGCCGGGGGCCATCACCAGGGCATCACCTCTGGCCGAGGAGCGTCAGCACCGCGAGCACGCGGCGATGGTGCTCGGGCGACTCCTCGAGGTCGAGCTTCTGCAGGATGCTGCGGACGTGGGTCTCGACGGTCTTGAGGCCGAGGAAGAGGGTCTGGGCGATGCCGCCGTTGGAGTAGCCCTGCGCCATGAGCTCGAGCACGGACCGCTCCCGCTCCGTCAGTCGGGCGAGCGGATCGTCGGCGCGCGTGCGCTGCACGAGCTGCTCGACCACCTCGGGGTCGACCACCGAGCCGCCGGACGCCACGGTCTGCACCGCGCGCACGAGCGTCTGCGGCTCGGAGACGCGCTCCTTCAGGAGGTACCCGGTGCCGCTGCCCGCGCCCATCACGCGAAGGGCGTACTCGGGCGTGGCGTACATCGAGAGCAGGAGGATGCCGATCTCGCTGCCGTCCCGGCGGATGCGCTCGAGCGCGACGATGCCCTCGTCGCGATGCGTCGGCGGCATGCGGATGTCGAGCACCGCCGCGTCGAGCTCGACCTCGTCGAGCGTCGCGAGCAGCTCGTCGGCGGTGCCGACCGAGGCGACGACCTCGATGCCGCCGCCCTCGAGCACCTTCGCGATGCCCTCGCGAAGCAGCAGCGCGTCGTCCGCGATGGCGACCCTCAGGGGCCGTTCCTCCGTGCGCTCAACCATTCAGGCACCTCCGATCGAAGGCGTGCGTGAGCCCCCGACGTCCATGCGCCGCCTGTCGCCGAGAATACGCGCCGCGACCTCCGGCCGCCGGACCCCGTTGTGGGGACAGCCCCGTGCATCCGGAGGCCCGACCGTGCCACGCTGGGATCCGATCGCGCTCCCTGCCCCACGCGATCCCCAGGCGCGGGCCCGCGCCGTCACCCGAGGAGCGTCATGGTCCGACCCGGCACGTCACCGGCATCCGCCCCACCCTCGCAGGAGCCGGTCTCGACCACCGGTCGGCGGGTGCGGCTCGTTCCCGTCGCGAGCGACGAGCGCGTGGAGGGCGTCCTCGCGAAGCATCCCGAGGCGACGCCGTCGTTCAACCGCACGCTGCGCGTGGCGCTCGCGATGCGGGGCGGCGTGAGCCTCGCCGTCTGGATCGGCGGCACGGTCGCCGAGCTCGACCTGCTGCGCCGCATCCGCCTCTACGACGACGGCGACGTGACGCTCGCCCTCGTCCCCGAGACGGCGGAGCATCCGTTCACCCCGCCGGTGCTCGCGCGGCTCCAGGCGTACGCCGAGATGCTGGATGCCGCGGGGTACGACCGCGTCGAGTTCGACCTGCTGGCCGGCGCCAGCGCGGGCGGGTTGAACGCCGTCGTCTACGCGGTCGCGCAGCGCGCGGGCACGGGCCTCGAGGGCCTGCTGGAGACGTGGGGCACGGTCGGCGGATTCTGGGGGCTGCTGCACCCGCCCGGTGCCCGCGGGATCCTCGCGCTCATGCAGGGCGAGGACTACTTCCGCGCGAGGACGCGGGAGGCGCTGACCGAGATCTACGGGACCTCCGACCGGCACCCCGACCTCGTGTCCGACTACACGGCGGTCGACCTCTCCGCGACGGTCATCGACGCAGCCGACGAGTACGAGGAGGACGCGAACGAGGGCCGGGGGCACTTCCGGTTCGTCGGTGCGGACGACCACGCGCTCGACAACCGCATCCCGGCGCGCCGGCCGGAACGCGACCGGCCCGGACGGCCGGTCGATCCCGCGGTCCTCGAGGACGACCGCACCAACCTCGACCGGCTGGCGCTCGCGGCGCGGTCCACCTCGTCGCTGCCCGGCGGGTTCGAGCCGGCCGCGATCGCCTCGTTCCGGGGCGACGCCGGCGCCGGCGACGAGGCCGGAATCGACGGGGGTCCGGGCATGCGCTTCGCGTTCGCCGGGCACCGCGCCGCGGCGACGACGCCGTACCGGGTCGTCGACGGGGCGGTGTTCGACAACGTGCCGATCGAACGCGCGCTGCGTGCCGCGCGCTCGCGCGTCTCGGAGCGACGCGCGGATCGGGCCATGGTGTTCCTCGACCCCGAGCCGGATCCGCCGCTGGGCGGCCGCGTCGACTGGGACCCGAACGCATCGCGGTTCTTCCGCGCGATCAAGGCGATGTTCGATCGGCAGGTGCGGCGCGAGTCGGTCGCCCGCGAGGTCGCCGAGCTCCAGCGGTTCAACACCCAGCAGCAGGTGGCCAGGGCGAGGCTCGAGAGCGCCGCGCCGCTCATCGTCAGCGCGCTGGCCGATCCGACGGGCATCACGGCGCGTCGCCCCGCCTACCTCCGGGCGCTCGCGGTCGACCTCGCCGACCACCTCGCGGAGACGATCGCGGCACCGAGCCTCTGGCAACTGCACTCGTCGCTCGAACACCGGCGGCGCTACCGGCCGATCCCCCGGATCCGGCTGATCGGCCTGACGGACGCCGCCCGCGAACGCGTCGCCGCGCTGTCGGCGTCCCACCGCGACGCGTTCGCACGCTCCCCCCTGGCGCTCGCGGATGCCGCGAACTGCGTGCTCGGCTGGGCGCGGGCGCTGGAGGCCCTGCCCGAGAAGGCCGGCGCGCGGCAGGGATTCGCCTTCACCGCCGTCCGCGAGGCGGCGTACGACGCGCTCACGGCGGCGCTCGCGTGGCGGGACCGCGTCACGGCCCACGTGCTGGAACGGACGGCGGCCTTCGCCGAGACCGGGGCCCATCCGACCTCGGCCGACCTCGCCGGGTGGATCGACGCGTGGCTCGCCGAGAGCCGCCGCTTCCGCGAGCCCGACCTCTGGGCGAACCTCGACAACGCCGTCGTGCGGCTGCGCATCGCGACGGTCAACGTCGAGCGCGAGATCTCAACGGGTGCGCGCGAGCTCACCGCCGACTGGGCCGCCTCGCCGTGGCGCCCGCTCGGCGGGCCGATCCTGTCGGCCGCCGACCTCCCGCCGCTCTACCACTCGGCGGGCATCCCGCCCGCGCTCTCGAGCGTGCGGTACTGGGCGATCGGGGTCGACGAGCCGCCGGCCGATCCGCAGGAGTTCCGCGCGCTCGTCGTCGACCGCTGGTACACCATGCTCGGCGCGGTGCTGAGGAAGGGCGACCTCACCGCGCGCGAGGCGGCCGAGGCCGTCGAGGCGGCGTCGGCCGAGGTCTCGCTCGACCGGGGCTCGAAGCTCGCAGGGTACGGCATCGGCAATTTCCTCGGGTTCCTCGCCCGCGACTGGCGCGTCAACGACTGGTGGTGGGGACGGCTCGACGGCGCTGCGGGCATCACCCGGTTCCTCGCGTCGCTCGCGCCGGCCGAGGTGCAGGCCGACCGTGCGGTGCGCCTGCTGCAGGACGCGGTCCTGGCCGAAGCGGACGACCCGCGGCTCGCGACGCTCCGGCTGTCCCCGCTCGAACCGGTGCCGCCGGCGGAGCCGGAGCCCGCGGCATCCGACGGCGATGCCGCGGTCGCACCCGACACGGTCGCACCCGGGGCCGGCACGTCCGAGCCCGTCGTCCCGGACGCGCGCCGTGCGGGCGCCGGCACCGCGCGCCGCAGCCGGCTGCGCGCGGGCACCGACACGATCTTCAACCTCGATCCGTCGTACCGCTTCGCGATCGCGTCGCGGGCCGTCCGGCTCTTCGACCGGGTCGTGGTCCAGCCCGTGCGATCGGCAACGCGGTGGTTCGCCTGGGCCGTGCTCTTCCTCCTCCGGCCGCTCATGGTCCCGATCCCGACGCTCTTCGACCCGCCCCGGCTCGCACTCGTCTCGGGGTTCGTCGCGGCGGTCGCGTGGCTGCTCACCTGGGAGGACATCCGGTTCGACTCGGCCTGGTGGACGGGTGTGGCCGTCGTGTCGGCCCTCGCGGCGATCGCGGCGATCCTCGGGACCGTCACCTCGCGGCTGCGTCACTGGTCGGCGGTGGCCGCGGCCATCGGCGACGAGGAGCTCAGGAAGCGGACCGTCGAGGCGAGGTCGCGCGCGCTCCGCCCCACGTGGTTCATGGCGGGCGTGGCGATCGCGAGCGTCGTCCCGTTGATGATCGCGATCATCGGCAGCAACGTCCTGCTCATGCTGCTCTGCCTCGGCGTCACCGTCGTGCTCACCGCGGTCGCCGCCCGGGCGGCCTCCACGGCGACGCGCGCACCCATTCCCGGGCGCGACGCCCGGACGGTCGGCATGATCTCGGTGTTCGCCCTCCTCGGTGGCCTGCTGCCGGCCGTGCAGTTGGTCGCGGAACTCGTCACCGGCGACGACACGCCGGCCGTGCTCGAGATCCCGCAGGAGCAGAACTGGATCGTCCTCTCCATCGGCGCGGCGGCCGTCGCGATCGCGCTCACCCGGGACTGGCTCCGCATCCGGTACCGGCCGCCGGTCGTCGAGGGCGAGCAGCTCGAGGGCGAGCAGCTCGCGGGCGACACGAGGTCCGATGCGGGAGCACGCCGACGCGTCGTCCGGATCAACGTCGTCAACTGGATCACCGTCACGATCGTCTCGGTGGCCGCCGGCCTCGCCGCGTACGGACTGGCGTGGGTCATCACGGACGGCATCGTCTCGCTGCTCGTCGACACGATCGCCGCGACCGCGTTCATCGTGGTCTGGGCGAACGTCGTCTGGTGGATGCCGGAGCTCCTCCGTCGGCTGCCGGAGGTGGACGATCGGGTCGACCGCGCGCCGTTCGCCTGACGGTCGCCGTTCAGGGGTGACCCCGACCGCGCTCGGGTGACCGCCCCGATCCGGCGGGCGCGCGGCGGCGTGACGCTTGGCGCATGCTCGGATCGGATCACGGACGCATCGCGCGCTGGATCGCGCGCTACCTCCCGCTGGAGGTGCTCGGCACGATCGCGGCCATCGCCGGTGCAGCCGCGGCGTACCGGGCGACGAACTCGCTCGTCGCGGCCGCGGTCGCCGGCACGGTCGCGGAGAGCGTGGGCTACTACGCGCTCGTCGTGGTCCGCGGCATCCGCGGGCACCTCGCCTCGCGGCGCGTGCGACGGCACCGCCGCGCGGCGGAGCGCGCGTTCGTCGCGACCGTCCTCACGCTCCGCGGCGTCGTCGCCGAGTTCGGCCCGGCCGAGGTGCTCGACACGTTCCTCGTGCGGCCCACGCTGCTCGTCGCAGCGACGAGCGCGCTCGGCCCGAACCCGACCGGATGGCTCGTGGGCAAGCTCGCCGCGGACGCCGTGTTCTACGCGGTCGCGATCGTGTCG
Source organism: Agromyces molybdatiresistens (assembly GCF_052748445.2). Taxonomy (NCBI): domain Bacteria; kingdom Bacillati; phylum Actinomycetota; class Actinomycetes; order Micrococcales; family Microbacteriaceae; genus Agromyces; species Agromyces molybdatiresistens. The sequence continues at coordinate 2,889,453 of NZ_CM188258.1, forward strand.
TTCGAGTCCGGTCGCCGCCTGATCCTGCCCGACGGAGGGGCGGATGCCGCGGGCGCGGCCCCCGCTCGGGGTCGGGAACCCGCCGCTCGCCGGGCCGTTCCCGGTGTCCCGGCGCCGACGGCGCCTCGACTGGAGGGGGCGCTCCGATGACGCTCGTGCCGCACTCCGCGACCGACCTCGACCGGCTCGCGCCGTTCCCGCCCGACGCGCCGGCGCGCGCGACCGTGGGCCTGCGCCCGCGACGAGCGCGTCAGGCGCGACGGCGCCTCGGCACGGCGACCGGGCCGCCCCCGGAACGGCCGCCGCACCGGGAGCACGTCCGACGCGAGCTCGCCACGTACGCGCAGCGCATCCGCCTCGCCGCGCTCGTGCGCGAGCACGGCTCGCCGCTGTTCCTCCTCGACGTCGACCGCGTCGCCACGCAGCTGCTCGCGCTCCGGCGCGAGCTGCCGGACGCCGCGATCCACTTCGCGACCAAGTCGCTCCCCCACCCCGCGGTGATCCGTGCGGTGCACGGGTTCGGCGCCTCGTTCGAGGTCGCCTCGCGCGGCGAGATCGACCTGCTCGAGCGCGAGGGGGTGCCGGTCGGCCGCTGCCTGCACACGCACCCCGTGAAGTCGGTGGCCGACCTCACGGGCGCGTACCTGCGCGGCATCCGCACCTTCGTCGTCGACTCGCCGTCGGAGATCGCGAAGTTCGCCGGGCTCCCCACGCACGACGTGGGCGTGCTCGTCCGGCTGTCGTTCCCGAATCCCGAGGCGAAGTCCGACCTGTCGTCGAAGTTCGGCGTCGCGCCCGAGGACGCCCCGGCGCTCGTCGACCTGTGCCTGCGCTCGCGGCTCGCGGTGCGCGGGTTCACCTTCCACGTCGGCAGCCAGACCACCTCCGCGACGCCGTGGGTGCGCGCGATCACGACGACGCTCCGGCTCATGCGCTCGCTCGAGGCGCGGCACGGCATCCGCTTCGAGCTGCTCGACCTCGGCGGCGGGTTCCCGGTCGCCTACGACGAACCGGTGCCCGCGCTCGCCGAGCTGGCCCGCGGCATCCGGCCGGCCCTGGTCGACGTGCCCGCGCACGTACGCGTCGTCGTCGAACCCGGCCGGTTCGTCGCCGCGCCGGCGATGATGCTCGTCACGCGCGTGATCGGCACGAACGAGCGCTCCGACGGGCGCTGGCACCACCTCGACGAGGGCCTCTACGGCGCGTACTCGAACATCCCCGCCGAGGACGTGCACGCGCTGATCTTCGCGGCCGCCGAGCTCGGCGTGCAGCCGGTCGGCGACGACGCGGCCGAGCGCGCCACGCGGCGCGTGCTGACGCGCACGCGCGTGCCGGTCACGCTCGCGGGGCCGACGTGCGACAGCGTCGACGTCGTCGCACGCCGCCTGCCGCTGCCGCCGCTCGCCGACGGCGACCTGCTCGTCTCGCCGATGATGGGCGCGTACACGTGGGCGACGGCCACGGGCTTCAACGGCATCGCGCGCACGCCGGTCGTCGAGGTCTGCGCCGGCTGACGCACGGCGCCGACGGCGAGGGCGGATGCCTCGGGCCCGAGCCCGGGGCATCCGCCCTCGCGCGCTGCTAGACGAGCGAGTCGCGCCAGGCCGCGTGGAGCGCCGCGAACCGCCCGGTGCCGCCGATGAGGTCGGCGGGAGCGCCGTCCTCGACGATGCGGCCGTGCTCCATGACGAGCACGCGGTCGGCGATCGCGACCGTCGAGAGGCGGTGCGCGATGATCACGGCCGTACGGTCGGCGAGCAGCGTCTGCAGGCCCTCCTGCACGAGTCGTTCGCTCGGGATGTCGAGCGAGCTCGTCGCCTCGTCGAGGATCAGCACCGCGGGGTCGGCGAGGAACGCGCGCGCGAACGAGATCAGCTGGCGCTGGCCGGCCGAGACGCGCCCGCCGCGCTTGTTCACGTCGGTGTCGTATCCGTTCGGCAGGCCCTCGATGAACTCGTGCGCGCCGACCGCCTTCGCGGCCGCCACGATCTCGTCGAAGGACGCCTCGGGCTTGCCGAGCGCGATGTTGTCGGCCACTGAGCCCGAGAACAGGTACGCCTCCTGGGTGACCATGACGATCGCGCGGCGCAGGTCCTTCGGGTGCAGGCGGCGCAGGTCGACGCCGTCGAGCTCGACGACGCCGTCGCTCGGGTCGTAGAACCGCGAGATGAGCTTCGCGAGCGTCGACTTGCCGGCACCGGTCGATCCGACGAGCGCCACCGTCTGGCCCGCCGGCACGTCGAGGTCGAACCTCGGCAGCACCACGCGCTCCGGCGTGTACGCGAACTCGACGGACTCGAACCGGACGCGGCCGTCGGCCTTCCACAGGTCCACGGGGTCCGACGGGTCCGGCACGCTCGGCTGCTCCTCGAGCACGCCCGAGATCTTCTCGAGCGCCGAGGCGGCGGACTGGTACGAGTTGTAGAACATCGCCAGCTCCTCCATCGGGTCGAAGAATCGCTTGGTGTAGAGCACCGCGGCGAGCAGCACGCCCACCTCGAGCGCACCGTCGACCACGCGGAACCCGCCGATGAGCAGCACGCCCGCGACCGCCACGTAGCCCATGAAGTTGAGCGCCGGGTTGTAGACGGCGAACAGCCCGAGGGCGCGGGCGTTGACGTCGCGGTAGTCCTCGACGAGGTCACCGAAGGCGCGCTCGTTGCGGCGCTCCGAGCGGAACGCCTGCACCGCGCGGATGCCCGTCATCGTCTCGACGAACTGCACGATGAGCGAGGCGCTCGCGACGCGCGAGCGCCGGAACAGCTTCTGCGAGCGCACCTGGAACCAGCGCGTCATGGCGACGAGCGGGATCAGCGTGGCGAGCAGCACGAGCCCCGACACCCAGTCGAGCCAGACGAGCGCGATCGCCGTGAACAGCATGTACAGCAGGCCGCGCACGAGCTGGTTGATGCCCTCGTCCATGAGCTCGCGGATCGCGTCGAGGTCGCTCGTCTGCCTCGAGATGATGCGGCCCGACGTGTACGACTCGTGGAACTCGAGCGAGAGCTTCTGCGTGTGCAGGAACACGCGCGTGCGCAGGTCGATGAGCACGGCCTGGCTGATGCGCGCCGCCATCCGGATGTACCACGCGATGAGGAACGCGCCCACGACGCCCGTGACGAGGTAGGCCAGGCCTGCGAGCCCGACCGGCAGCCAGTCCTGCTGCATGAGCGCGGGCAGGCCCCGGTCGATCCCGTACGCGATGATCGCCGGCCCGGCCACCTGGGCGCCCGTCGAGACGACGACGACCGCCATCGTCACCCAGAGCTGCGCGCGCAGCGGGTGCAGCAGCGACCCGAGCAGGCGCAGGCTGCGGCGGCGCAGCGAGCGCGACTCGGCCTTCGAGTACTCGTCGCGCTCCTCGCCCTGCACGCCGGTCACGGTGCTCATCGGATCGCCTCCTTCGGTTCTGCCGGTACTGCGGGTTCGCCCGCGGCGGTCGCGTCGGCCGCGTCGGCCGCCGGGGTGAGGTCCTCGCCGTCGATCAGGTCGGATGCCTCCGCCTGCGCACGACGCTCCCCGTCCTCCAGGCTCGAGATGACGAAGCGGTAGTGCTCGGACTCGCGCAGGAGCTCGGAGTGGGTGCCCACCGCCGTGATCCGCCCGTCCTCGAGGAGGGCGACGCGATCGGCCAGCATCACGGTCGACGGACGGTGCGCCACGATCAGCGCGGTGGTCGACGCGAGCACGGTCCGGAGCTCGGCCTCGACCTTCGCCTCGGTCGTGACGTCGAGCGCCGACAGCGGGTCGTCGAGGACGAGCACCGCGGGCTTCGCGGCGACCGCGCGCGCGAGCGCGAGTCGCTGCCGCTGGCCGCCGGAGAGGCTCATGCCCTCCTCGCCGACCTTCGTGTCGACGCCGTCGGGCAGCCCGTGGGCGAAGCCGGCCTGCGCGATGCGCAGCGCCTCGTCGAGCACGCGCTCGGCCTCGGCGGCGACCGCCGGGTCGGTCGCGGCGTCGCCCGTGAGCTCCGGACGGCCGAGCAGCACGTTCTCGCGCACGGACGCCGAGAAGAGCGTGGCGTCCTCGAACGCCATCGCGATGTGGCGGCGCAGCTCCTCCCGGCGGAACGCGCGCACGTCGACGCCGTCGAGCGTCACCGACCCGCCGGTCACGTCGTAGAGGCGCGTCGCGAGCGCCGTCATGGTCGTCTTCCCGCAGCCCGTCAGACCGACGAGTGCCATCGTCTCGCCGGGCCGGAGCACGAGGTCGACGCCGTCGAGCAGGTCGCCGAAGCGCTCCGGCGAGTCCTGGTACCGGAAGCGCACGTCGGTGAACGCGAGCTCGCCGACGGGCGAGGCCAGGGTCGCCGGCCTGGCCGGATCCCGGACCTCGTTCTCGCTGTCCATGATGTCGAAGTACCGGTCCGTCGCGGTCCGCGCGTCGAGGGAGAACGCCAGCAGGAAGCCGATGGACTCGATGGGCCAGGCGAGCACCGCCGCGGTGGCGAAGAACGCCACGAGCTGGCCGACCGAGAGCTGGCCCTGGGCGGCGAGCTGGACACCGAGCACGAGGCAGATCGCGAGGGCCACTGCGGGCACGATGAGGATCCACACCCAGATGTTCGCGTCGAGACGCGCCTTCTCGATCTCGGTCGATCGGAGCTGCTCGGCCTGCGCGCGGAACGACGACAGGGCGTGCTTGCCGCGGCCGAACGCCTTCAGCACGCGGATCCCGTGCACCGACTCCTCGACCGCGGTCGCGAGGTCACCGGACTGGTCCTGGCTGCGACGCGACACCTCGGAGTACCGGCCCTCGAACCGGTAGCCCACGATCCACAGCGGGATCGAGCACACGAGGAAGACGAGCCCCAGCATCCAGCTCATCGAGATCAGGACCACGGCGCCGACGACGATCACGACGAGGTTCATGACGAGCAGCACGAGGCCGAATGCGAGCCAGCGGCGGATCAGTCCGAGGTCGCTGACGGCACGCGAGAGCAGCTGCCCGCTCGGCCAGCGGTCGTGGAAGCTCACCGGCAGGTCCTGCAGCTTCGCGTAGAGCGCGTTGCGCATGCGCGCCTCGACCTTCGTGGTCGGGCCGATGACGAGCCAGCGGCGCAGCGCGAACATCGCGGCCTCGGCGGCCCCGAGCGCGAGCACGAGCAGCGACAGCGGGACGATCGCCTCGCGGTCGCCCTCGGCGAGCGGCCCGTCGACGATTGCCTCGAGCACCTGCGGGATGGCCAGTGCGATGAGCTGCGCGACGAGGTAGGCGGCCATGCTCAGGGCGATCGCCGTCATGGCGGGGCCGACGTAGGTGCGCAGTCGCAGGAGCGCGCGCACCGTTCCGATGCGCTCGGCATGTGGAGGGTGGAGGGTGGATTCGGTGGCGGTCACGCCGGGGTTCCTTCCGGGAGTGCGCGACGGGTCGCGTGGATGCGGACCTCGTCGTAGGGAGACGCGGATGCCGCGCGCACGGCGGCGCGCGAGCGGAAGCGACGCGGAGCAGATGGGCTCCGCATGGGAATCGGCCGGCGTCCCGCCGGCTGGACGGTGCTCGGGGCTAGCCCCGGTGGACCGTGGCGGGGTCGGCGTGCGGAGAGACGAGCGCACCGAACGCCGCGACCGTGCGGGCGGAGATGCCGGTGTACTTCATGTCGTCCTCCTGCGTCGTCGTGGTTCACGAACCCTTCGCCCGCTCGGATGGGTCCCCGGCGGACAGCCCTTCAGATTATGCCCCAGCGCGCGGATGACACAAGACCCGATCTCGGGAGTACGCTGTCCCGATCCCGACACGCGGCGGATCCGGCACCCTCCCGCCCCTCCGCGCGTGCGACCCGACGATGAGGAGGTCGCGTGTCACCGGCACGCCTGCTGACGGCGCGTTCGCGCGCACGCCTCGGCGTGCTCGCCGGCTCGGCGGCCGTCTCGCTGCTGCTGACGGCGTTCCTGGCGACCGTGCTCGGCATCCTCGTCGCCGCGCCGGGTGCCGGAGCGCGCACCGGGATCGCCGCCGCCGACGGCGCCGACGGCGCGGTGACCTGGCAGACGCGCCTCGCCTCAGATTCCGACGCGGCCGGTGCGCAGGCGGATGCCGCGGGCCGCGTGCTCGACCGCTTCGTCGCCGCCCACGGTGCCGACGTCCGCCGGTCGGTGGTGAGCGACCCGGTGGCCCTGCTCGGCGGCGGTCCGGTCGATGGCGCCGAGGCCGAAGCGGGCGTGGTGCTGCTCGCCGACCCCGCCGCCGCCGAGCGCGCCGAGCTGGTCGACGGCGCGTGGCCCGACGAGGCCGGGGCCCGGGCCGCCGCCGAGCAGGCTGGCGCGGTGCCCGGCGCGATCCACGCCGGCGCGACGGATGGCGCGGGGCTCGCGCCCGGCGCCGTCCTCGAGCTCGACGGCGTGCGCATCCTCGTCGTCGGGACCTGGCTGCCGACCGATCCCCGTGCGCCCGAGTGGGCGGGCGATCCGCTCCTCGCGACCGGCTCGGCCGACGGGGCGCTCGGTCCGCTGCTCGTCGACGAGTCGGCCGCGGCCGACGCCCGCGCCGCGGTCGCCGTGCGCTGGACCGCGACGATCGACCCGGCCACGACGCAGCCCGCCGATCTCGCCGCCCTGCAGGCGTCGATCCCGCTCGTGCTGCCCGCCCTGCAGGACGATGCGGCGGTCGGCACGGACGGGATCGTGCGCTCGGGCGGCCTCCCCGGCACGATCGACGCGGTGCTCGCGGGCCTCGACGCGGCCCGCGCGCTCGCCCCGCTGCCCGTGCTCCTGCTGGGGGTCGCGGGCCTCGTCGCCCTCCTCCGGATGGCGTCGCTCCTCGCGACGGAGCGACGGGGCGAGACGACGCTCCTCCTCGCGCGCGGCGCCTCGCCGGCCTCGATCACGCGCAGCGCGGCCGTGGAGGCGCTCGCGATCGCCGTCCCCACCGCACTGGTCGGGGCGCTCGCGGCATCCGTCGCCCTCGCCGTGCTCGCGCCCGGCGACGCCGACGCGAGCGTGTCGGCGTGGGCCGTCGCTGCGGGTGTGGCGATCGCGGTCGTCGCGGTGCACGCGGGCACCGCGTGGGTCGACGCCCGCCGCCCGGTCGTGCGCGGCGCGGGCGACGTGACCGGGCGCGCGGGCCGTGCGGTGGCCGCCGGCGGCGTCGTGCTGCTCGTGGTCCTCGCCGGCGTCTCGCTCTGGCAGTTCCGGCTGTACGGCTCGCCGATCGTCCGCACGGCGACCGGGGGCACGAGCGTCGACCCGCTCGCGTCGCTCGCCCCCGTGCTCGTGCTCCTCGCGCTCGCGGTCGGCGCGCTCGCCGTCACCGGGGTGGTGCTCCGCGTCTTCGAGCGATGGGCGAGCGGCCGCGTCGGGCTCGTTCCCGCACTGCCCGCACGGCAGCTCGCACGCCGCACGCCCGTGTACGCCTCCGCGATCCTCGTGCTCTCGTTCGCGGCGGGCGGGCTCGCCCTCGGCGCCGCCGTCGACGGGTCGTGGCGCGCGTTCGACCGCGCGGCCTCCGCGGCCTCGCTCGGCGGTGAGGCCCGCGTCGAGCTCGCGGGCCGCGAGGTCGTCGACGGCGGCGTCCCCGCCGGCGTCGACGCCATGGGCGAGCTGCCCGACGAGACCGTCACGATCCCCGTGCACCGCGGCGAGGCCCGCGTGGGCTCCGATCCGGTGGGCATCGTCGCGCTCCCCGTCGCGCGCCTCGCCGAAGCGGCGCCCGGCGCCGGCTCGCCGCTCGCCACCGACGTGCGCGACGCGCTCGTGGCCTCGCGCGGCGCCGCGGTCGAGCCGGGCTCGACGATCGTGCTCGACGTGACCGTCAGCTCCGTCGGTGCGACGTCGGCATCGGACGACCCACCGACGGACGCGGCGACGGGCGCGATCGGCACGGATGGCGGCACCGCCGCCCCACGAGCCGCGATCTCGGTGTGGCTGCTCGACGCCGACGGCGCGGCCCATCGCCTCCCGGCCGGCGAGGCCGGGACCGGAACCGCCCTCCGCCTCGAGGCGACCGCACCCGACCTCTCGGGGCTCACGATCCTCGGCGTCGAGGCCCGGATGGCCGGCGGCGCCGGTGGACTCCAGGTCGACGTCGCCGGCGCAGGCGCGGCATCCGACCTCGACGGCACGCTCGCCGTGTCGAGCCGCACGCCCACCGACCGGCTCGTCGCCGCCGCGCGCGGTTCCGACGCCGACGCCGCCGTCCCGGTCGTGATCGACCGGGCACTCGCCGGACTCGTGGCCGCCGATCCGGGCGACCCGATCGAGTTCCGGCTCCGCACCGGCGGCGCGACGGTCCGTGCGGAGATCGCCGACGTCGTCGACGTCCTCCCCGGCGTGGGTCCCGGCATCCTCGTCGACCTCGGCGCGCTCTCCGCCGCCGCCTTCGCCGCCGACGCCGGAGTGCCCGAGTTCGACGAGCTCTGGATCTCGGGACCGGACGCCGCCGGGTCGGCCGTGGCGCTCGTCGACGCGGCGGGCGTCGCGGCCGATGTCGACACCCGCGCCGGAGCATCCGCGGCAGCCACGGTCGCGCCCGCGATCACGGCCCTCTGGATCGGTGCCGCCGGCGCCGCCGGGTTCGCGCTCGTCGCACTCGCCGGCCTCGTGGCGGCGCTCGCGACGGCCCGCTCGGGCGAACTCGCCGTCCTGCGCTCGCTCGGCGCGACCGCACGGCTGCAGGCCTCGGCGCGTCGCGCCGAGCTCGTCGGCCTCGTGATCGCAGCGACGGCCATCGGACTCGGGATCGGACTGGCCGTCGCCCGGCTCACGGCCCCCGAGCTCGGCATGGCCGCGGTGCCCGGCTCGGCCGCCGGGCTCGAGCCGACGTTCACGACGTCGTGGTTCCCGCTCGCGGCCGCGCTCGCCGTCCTCGTCGCCGGATGCCTCGTGATCGCATTCGCCGCCGCGCGCTCGGTCGGCGCACGCGCGAGCACGGCGGTCCCCGGAACGGAGGATCGATGACCCGACATCGCTCGCGCACCTCGGCCGTGGGCTTGGTCCTCCGGCAGCTCGCCGCCGGACCGCTGCCGTCGATCGCGCTCGCACTGCTCGTGTGCGCGGCCGCCTTCCTCGCGGTCGCGGCGCCCCGCGCGGTCGCCGACGTCCACACCGCGGCCCTCGAGACGCGGCTCGCGAGCCATCCGGCGTCCGAGATCGACCTCGTCGCCGCCTCCCCGATGGGACCGGACATCGGGCCCTCCACCGCGGGGACCGACCTCCCGGAGGACGTGGAACCGGTCTGGGGCGGCCACGAGGAACGGCTCTCCGCCGTGCGCGACTCGCTTCCCGAGCCCCTGCGGTCGACGACCGGCGACCCGATGACGGTCGCCGTCTCGGGCCCGGTCCAGGCGCGCGTCGAGGGCGCGGGGCCCGCGTCGCCGAAGTACCGGATCCAGCCGGGCTTCGACCCGCGCATGCGCGAGCACCTCGTGCTCGTCGACGGCGAGTGGCCCGCCCCGCTCCCCGGGCCGATCCAGGAGCCGCGCGACGAACCCATCGAGATCCTCCTCGCGGCATCGGTGGCCGAGGCCATGGCGTGGCCGATCGGCGAGGTCCGCTCGATCGACTACACGGGGGTCGAGGTGCTCGTGCGGCTCGCCGGCACGGCCGAGGCCGCGGACGCGGACGCCGGGCTGTGGACGCACCTGCCGACGGCGCTCCGTGCCTCCGTCGTCGACAACGGGCTCGCGCCGCCCGAGTACACCGCGGTGGCGTGGATCGACCCGGCGTCCTGGCCCGAGTTCGCGCCGTTCGCCCTGGCGCTCGACATGCGGTCGTGGATCCCGACGGATGCCGCGGCGGTCCGCGCCTCGGACGCTCCCGGGCTCGCCGCGCAGCTCGGCGAGTTCGCGAGCACGTCGCAGGTGCTCGGGTCGGGTCGCTGGATCGAGGTCGACATGCCCGAGGCGCCGCCGGGCACGTTCGTCCCGTACCTCACGGTGTCGACGGTCGGCACGGTGGGGTTCACGACCGGGCTCCGCGACATCCTCGTCGATGCGGTCGCCGCGGCCGCCGCCGTCGACGCCGTGCTCGCGATGATCGCCTCCGGTCCCATCGGCGTCGCCATCGCGGTCCTGGTGCTCGGCGCGCGCGTCGTGTTCGAGCGGCGCCGCACGGGACTCGAGCTCGCCGCCGCGCGCGGCGCCGCGCCCGGACAGCTCCGCGGCGTGCTGCTCGCCGAGGGCCTCGCGATCGGCGTGCCCGCCGCCGCCCTCGGCGCGGCGATCGCGATCGCCGCGACCCCCGGGGTTCCCGGCGTGGCGGGCTGGTGGATCGCCGCGGTCTTCGCGCTCACCCCGCCCGCGCTGCTCGTCGCCCGGGCGCCGGAGCTCAGCCCGCTGCGCCGCGCCAGGGCCGACCTCGGCGCCACGCGCCCGGGGCGGGCGCGTGTCGTGGTCGAGGCGCTCGTCGTGCTCGTCGCCGCGGTCTCGTGCGTGCTGCTCGTGCAACGCGGCACGGCCGGTGCGGCCGAGGTCGGCGTCGACCCGCTGCTCGCCGCCGCTCCCCTGCTGCTCGCCCTCGCGGCGTGCGTGCTCGTGCTGCGCGTCTACCCCCTGCCCCTCGGCGCGCTCGTGCGCCGCATGTCGCGTCGTCGCGGCCTGGTGCCCTTCCTCGGGTCGGCGCGCGCGCTGCGCGACCCCAGCGCGGGCCTCGTGCCCGTGCTGGCCGTCGTCGTCGGCGTCTCCGTCGCCGTGACGTCGACCGTCGTCCTCTCGACCCTCGACCGGGGCATCGCGACCGCGAGCGAGCGACGCGTCGGCGCCGACCTCGCGATCTCGGGCGTACCGCTGACACGGGACCAGCTCGCCGACATGGCCGCCGCGGCGGGGGTCGAGGCGATCGCCCCCGTGTACTCGACGACGCCGGCCCAGCTCGACATCGACGGCCGCACCCGCTCGACGACGGTGATCGTGCTCGACCGGGACGAGGTCGAGCGCGTGCAGGCCGGCCGCACCGACGCCCTGGCGATGCCCGACGCGCTCTCCGATACCGTCGAGCCCGTCCCGGTGCTCGTCTCGCCCCCGGTCGCCGAGGCGATGTCCGACGGCGAGGACGTCGACCTCGAGGGCCGCGCGCTCGAGGTCGTCGGGACCCCGTCGGCCGAGAGCCCGTTCACCTCGCGCGACGCCTGGATCATCGTCGATCGCGTCAACGCCGACCCGTTCGCGGCGACCTTCGTCCCACGGCAGGTGCTCGTGCGCGTGGCGCCCGGTGCGGACCCCGCCGTGGTGGGCGACGAGCTGGTCGAGATCGCGGGCGCCGGCGCCGAGGCGACGACCGCCGACGGCCTGGCAGATCGCCTCCGCGCCCAGCCCGACTCGGGCGGCCTCCGCGCCGGCCTCGTCGCAGCGATCGTGGCCGCCACGCTGCTCACCGCACTCGCACTCGCGCTCACGCTGCTCGTCGGCCAGCCCGCGCGCGAGCGGCTGCTGCCGCTCCTCGCCACCCTCGGGCTCGGCCGGCGCGGCGAACGCGCCATCGTCGCGTGGGAGATCGGACCCGTCACGGCGGTCGCGATCGTCGCGGGCGTCGCGCTCGGCGCGCTCGTGCCCGTGATCGTGCTGCAGGGCGTCGACCTGCGCGGCTTCACCGGAGGCGCGATCGCCCCGGCCGTGACGTTCGACTGGGTCCTCGTGGGCGCCGTCGTCGCGGCATCCGTCATCGTCTCGGCCGCAGCGGCGGCCGTCGCCGCGCACGTCGGCGGGCGCGTCGGCGCCGCGCGGGCGATGCGCAAGGAGGAGGAGGGCTGAGCATGACGCAGGCCACCGTGGAACCGCACATCCTGTGCACCGACCTGGTGCGCATCTTCAGCGCCGACGGCGTGGAGGTGCAGGCGCTGCAGGGGTTGAACCTGCGCATCGACCCGGGCGAGCTCGTCGCGTTGATCGGCGCCTCGGGATCGGGCAAGTCGACGCTGCTCACCATCCTGTCGGCGCTCGACACCGCGACGGCGGGCGTCGCCCGGGTCGCCGGCCACGACCTGCTCGCCATGCGGGGCCGCGAGCGCGTCGACTACCGCCGCAACACGGTCGGCTTCGTCTGGCAGCAGACCTCCCGCAACCTGCTGCCGTACCTGACGGCCGCCGAGAACGTGGCGCTCGCCATGAGCGTCGCGAAGGCGGTCCGCGGACCGGCTCGCACGGCCCGCATCGGCGAGCTGCTCGAGCTCGTCGGCGTGCCCGAGGTCGCCGACCGGCGACCGGCGGAGCTGTCGGGCGGCGAGCAGCAGCGCGTGGCGATCGCGGTCGCGCTGGCGAACGGCCCCGAGGTGCTCCTCGCCGACGAGCCGACGGGCGAGCTCGACGAGGCGACCTCCGCGTCGGTGCTCGAGGCCATGCGCTCGGTCAACGAGGAGCTCGGCGTCACGATGCTCATCGTCACGCACGACCCGTCGGTGTCCGAGCACGTGCGTCGCACGGTGCAGATCCGCGACGGCCGCACCTCGACCGAGGTGCTCCGCTCGACGCACGTCGACGAGCACGGCACCGAGCACGCGATCGCGGAGGAGTTCGCGGTGCTCGACCGCGTCGGGCGGCTGCAGCTGCCGCACGACTTCGTCACGAGCCTCGAGCTGCGCGACCGCGTGCGGCTCGCCCTCGAGCCCGACCACGTCGGGGTGTGGCCCGGGCACGAGGGCGCGCGCCGGCTCGACGGGCCGCCGGATGCCGTGGAGTCGCCGTCGCACGACGGCGACGGCACCACCGGCGACGACCGCCCCGAGGCATCCGACCGCACCGAGGCACCCATCCGCCGCGACCCCGAGGAGTCCCGATGAGCACGCTGCGCGCCGAATCCCTCCGCCGCGTCTTCACGTCGCGCGCGGGCGACGTCGTCGCCGTCGACGACGTCTCGCTCGAGGTCGCTCCGGGTGAGCTCGTGGTCGTCACCGGCCGCTCCGGCGCCGGGAAGACGACCCTGCTCAACCTGCTCGGAGGGCTCGACCGCCCGACCGCGGGCCGGGTCGCACTCGGCGACGACGACCTGGGCGCGCTCGACGACGACGCGCTCGCGGCGGTGCGCCGCGACCGCGTCGGCTACGTGTTCCAGTCCTTCGGCCTCATCCCGGTGCTCTCCGCCGCCGAGAACGTCGAGGTCCCGCTCCGCCTGCAGCGCCTCCCGGCCGGCGAACGCGACGCGCGCGTCGCGCACGCGCTCGAACTCGTCGGCCTCGCGGCCCACGCGGCGCAGCGCCCCTACGAGCTCTCGGGCGGCCAGCAGCAGCGCGTCGGCATCGCCCGGGCGCTCGCCGCACGCCCGAGCGTGCTGCTCGCCGACGAGCCGACCGGCCAGCTCGACAGCGGCACCGCGGCCACGGTGATGGACCTCATCACCGACCTCGTGCACGCCGAGGGCGTTGCCGCGGTCGTCACGACGCACGATCCCGCGCTCGTCCGCCGGGCGGACCGTGTGATCGAGCTGCACGACGGCCGTGCGGTGGCCGGCGGGGCGGCGGAGGCGGCCGGCGGCCGGACGAGTGCGCCGGCCGGCGCCGGCCCCGGCGTCGATCCGGTCAGCGCACCCGCACCGACAGGCAGGTGACGCAGCCCTCGAGCTTCTCGAACTCGCTGATGTCGACGGTCACCACGCGGTAGCCGAGCCCGGAGAGGAGTTCCGCGGAGCGCGGCGCGGACGCCGACATGAGCAGCGTCTCGTCGGAGAGCACGACCACGGCGACGCCCTCGGGCTCGGGCACCGCGAGGAAGCGCGGGAACAGCGAGGTCGACTCGATGAGGTCGGGGAACCCGATGATCGTGCCGTCGGGCAGCGCGGTGACCGCGCTCTTCAGGTGCAGCGCCTTGGCCGTCGGCACCGCGACGACGGTGTACGCCAGGGGCGAGAGGATGGCGCGGAGCTGGCGGATGCCCTCGGCGTTCGTCCGCGACGAGGCGCCGACGTACACCGTCGAGCCGACCTTCAGCACGTCGCCGCCGTCGAGGGTGCCCGGGGCGGTGATGCGGGCGACCGACATGCCCGGCAGGGCGCGCACGGTGCGCTCGACGGCATCGACCTCGGGCCGGCGCGATTCCGCGCCCGGGTTCGCGATGACGGCGAGGCCGTCGAAGACGACCACGGTGTCCTCGATGAACACCGAGTCCGGCAGGTCGGGTGCGGCGTCGACCTCCACGGTCTCCCACCCCTCCGCGACGAGCGCGGCGCAGTAGTCGTCCCACTGCTCGTCGGCGAGGGCCTGGTCGACGGGCCGGCGCTCGAGGTGCGTGAGCTCGCCCTCGTCGAGGTTCGACGCCGGGATGCGCACGAGCGCCACGCGGCGCGACGCACGCCGCGGGCGGTGCGCGAGCACCCACGCGGCGACACGGGGCGCGACGAACACCTCGGCGAGCACCGCGGCCACGATGAACAGGAGGTTGAGCCCGAGCAGGCTCGACAGCACGAGCGAGAAGACCTGCGCCGAGACCTGGACGCCGCTCGAGAGCACGTTGGCGCTCGCGGCGATGAGGGTCGCGAGGACCGCCGAGGTCAGGCCGACGGGCAACGCGAGGAACCACGCGCGCAGCGCGCCGACCGCGTTGCCGATGCTGAGCAGCCCCCAGAGCACGGCCGAGGCGAGGAGGAAGTAGGGCACGACCTGGGCGAGGACCACGGGGTTCTGGTCGCGCGAGACGAGGTTCGCGAGCACGCCGGCGCCGAACGCGATGAGCGCGACCGACCCGGCGGAGGCCAACGCCGCGACCGAGCGTCGGGCGACCGTCGCCTGCGCGGGATCGGGGGCGGGCACGGCCGGAGGCTGGGTCGCGGGGGGCGTCATGCGCACGAGCCTATCGGCCGGGAGGGGTGCTCCCACGCACGCCCGCGAGCGGTCGGGAGCACCGGGGATCCGGCCCGCGGGAGCGACGGAACGGGGCGACGGTCGCCCGCCGCCCCGTTCGGCCCGTACAGGTCAGCGCGCGGCCGCGAGGCGCTCGGCGGCGAGGCGCTCGGCCGCCGCGAGCGTGGTGATGCCTGCCGCGTCGGCGTCGCGGAGCACGGCGCCGACGACGTCGCCGATGCCGGCGATCCGCCGGTCGAGCTCGTCCTGGCCGATGCCCGGCGCCGTGGCGAGGTCGAGGTACACGACCCCGCCGGCGTTCACGACGAAGTCGGGGGCCCAGGCGATGCCGCGGCCTCGGAGCATCCGCGCCACGTCGCGCTCGGCGAGCTGATTGTTCGCGGCGCCGACGACCGCTCGCACGCGGAGCTCCTGCACGACCGGGGGCGTCAGCACGCCGCCGAGTCCGCACGGGACGAACACGTCGGCCTCGACGCGGTGCGCGTCGGCCGGGTCGACCCACGCGGCGCCGAGCTCGTCGGCGAGGGCGCGCTTGCCCTCGTGCACGTCGGTGACCGTGAGGCGGGCGCCGCCCGCGGCGAGGGCGCGCGCGAGGCGCCCGCCGACCTGGCCGAGGCCGGCGACGACGAAGTGACGGCCCGCGACCTCGCGGGAACCGAACACGTGGTCGAGCGTCGCGAGGATCCCGGCGTGGACGCCGGCCGCGGTGGCATCCGCGGGCTCGCCCACGCCGCCCTGCTCGGCGGGCAGGCCGCACACGTGCTCGGTGCGCTCGTGCACGACGGCCATGAGCTCGGCGCTGGTGCCGACGTCCTCCGCCGTCATGTAGGCGCCGCCGAGCGACTCGACGGCGTCGCCGAGGTCGAGCATGGCGTCCTGGCGGCGCGCCTCGTCGAGGGTCTCGCCGGCGGGGATGCACACGACCGACTTGCCGCCGCCGCGCGCGAGCCCGGCCGCCGCGTTCTTCAGGGTCATGGCCTGCGAGAGCCGCAGGGCGTCGGCGAGCGCGTCGGTCCAGTGCTCGTAGTGCCAGACCCGGGCCCCGCCGAGTGCCTGGCCGAGTGCGGTGGAGTGCACCGCGACGATGATGGTGAGCCCCGATCGGGCACCTCGCGTGATGAGCACGCGTTCGTGGTCGGGGGCGTCGAGTGGAAGGGCTGCGTGGACCCCGGCGTCGGGTGAGGGGACCGGGGCGTGGGTGATCGTCATCGATCGTTCTCCTTGTTCATCGCCTTGTGGGCGCGGCGGTGCGGGCGCTTCGTGGGCGCCCTCACCTCAAGGATACGTCCGAGCGGCACCGCGGCGGCGCCGCCCGCGACGGCGGATATACGATCGGGCGCGAGGGAGGGAGCGCGGTCGCCACGGCGAGCCGGATCGTGTATCCGCCGATCCGGACCGGCCGACCGGGCCGCCATCGACGAGCGAGAGCCGATCAGTGGAAGAAGTGCCGCTCGCCCGTGAAGTACATGGTCGCGCCGGCGGCCTTCGCGGCGGCGACGACCTCCTCGTCCCGCACCGATCCGCCGGGCTGGACCACGGCGCGGACCCCCGCGTCGAGGAGGATCTGCAGGCCGTCGGCGAAGGGGAAGAACGCGTCGGATGCCGCGACCGATCCGGCCGCGCGCTCGCCGGCCCGCTCGACCGCGAGCTTGCACGAGTCGACGCGGTTGACCTGGCCCATGCCGACGCCGACGGAGGCGCCGCCGGAGGCGAGGAGGATCGCGTTCGACTTCACCGCGCGGCACGCGCGCCACGCGAACTCGAGGTCGGCGAGCGTCGCCTCGTCGACGGGCTCGCCCGCGGCGAGCGTCCACTCGGCGGCCGGCGCGAACGACCGGTCGGCCTGCTGCAGCAGCAGCCCCCCTGAGACCTGGCGGATCTCGGTGACCGGCGGCGTGAAGCCCTCGGGCAGCTCGAGCAGGCGGATGTTCTTCTTCTGCGTGAGCACCTCGACGGCGTCGGGCTCGAAGCCCGGCGCGACGAGCACCTCGGTGAAGATGCCGGAGACCGTCTCGGCCATCTCGCGCGTGACCGTGCGGTTCGCTGCGATCACGCCGCCGAACGCCGACACCGGGTCGCACTCGTGCGCACGTCGGTGGGCGTCGGCGATCGGGTCGGCGGCGCCGGATGCCGCGACGGCGATGCCGCACGGGTTGGCGTGCTTGATGATCGCCACGGCCGGCGCCTCGAAGTCGTAGGCGGCCCGCACCGCGGCATCCGCGTCGACGTAGTTGTTGTGCGACATCTCCTTGCCGTGCAGCTGCCGTGCCTGGGCGATGCCCGGGCGGCCGCCGACGGCCGAGTATCGGGCGGCGCGCTGGTGCGAGTTCTCGCCGTAGCGGAGGTCGGCGTCCTTGGTCCACGCCGCACCGACCCACGCGGGGAAGGGCGACTCGTCGGCGACCTGGTCGGGTGCGACGACGTTGCCGATCCAGGAGGCCACGGCGATGTCGTAGGTCGCCGTGTGGCGGAAGGCCTCGCGCGCGAGGGCCCGGCGCTGCACGAGCGTGGTGCCGCCGTCGCGGACGGCCGAGACGACCTCGTCGTAACGGTCGGGCGAGACGACGACGGCGACGTTGGCGTGGTTCTTCGCCGACGCGCGCACCATCGCGGGCCCGCCGATGTCGATCTGCTCGATGATCTGGTCGGCCTCGGCGCCCGAGGCGACGGTCTCGACGAACGGGTAGAGGTTCACGACGACGAGCTCGTACGCGGCGATCGCGAGCTGCGCGAGCTCGCGCTCGTGGTGCTCGAGCCTGAGGTCGGCGAGGAGGCCCGAGTGCACTGCCGGGTGGAGCGTGCGCACGCGTCCGTCGAGGTGCTCGGGGTAGCCGGTCACGTCGGCGACCTGCGTCACGGGGAGCCCGGCGTCGGCGATCGCCTTCGAGGTGCCGCCGGTCGAGACGACCTCCACGCCCGCGTCGACGAGCGCCGAGGCGAGCTCGACGAGGCCCGACTTGTCACTCACGGCGATGAGCGCGCGCTTCACGGGAACGAGGTCCCGTTCGCGGTAGAGGCTCGGGTCGATGCGTGCTCCGCTCATGATGCGGCGAGCTCCTTCAGGTCGAGGTGCGAGTTGGCGATGTCGAGGACCGCCCGGATGAGCAGGCGCCGTTCGACGGGCTTGATGCGGTCGTGGAGCGTCGACTCGGTGTCGCCCGGCAGCACCGGGATGCGCTCCTGCGCGATGATCGGGCCGCCGTCGACCGAGTTGTCGACGACGATCAGGCTCGCACCGGTCTCGGTGACACCCGCGGCGAGTGCGTCGCGCACGCCGTGCGGCCCCGGGAACTCGGGCAGGTACGCGGGGTGCGTGTTGATGAGGAAGGGGCTGAACGCGTCGACGACGGCGGGCGGCACGAGCCGCATGAGCCCCGAGAGGATGACGAGGTCGGCCCCCCAGGCGCGCACCTGCGCGATGAGCGCCTCGCCCCACGCCTCGCGGGAGTCGTAGGCGGTGAAGGGCACGGTGAAGGCCGGGATCCCGAACTCCTCGCCGAGCGCCAACCCCTCGCAGTCGCGATCGGCGCCGATGGCGACGACCCTCGCGGGGAACTCGGCGTCCTCCGACGCCTCGAGCAGCGCACGGAGGTTCGAACCCGTGCCCGAGATCAGCACGACGAGCTTCAGCACCCTACGAGGGTACCCGTCGCGCAGACGAGCGGATGACACGGGGCCGTCCGCGCAGCTGCGCACACGACGCGCGCGGCGGGCGGGAATGACGCGAGCGGATGCCGCCGGCTCGCGCCGCGGCATCCGCTCGCCGTCATCGGCCGGTGGACGACCGGCCCGCCGGCTCGGACGAGGCGATGACGAGCTCGTCCTCGTCGGGCACGAGGACCTCGGTCTCCTCGTTGAGCGCCTCGCCGCGGAAGAACGGCTTCGACGCCGGGAACGCCGCCCAGGCGAGCATGAGCACCACGCCGAGCGCGAGCGAGCCGACCCCGACGACGAAGACGCCGCCGACGCCGAACAGCACGGTGTACCCGTAGTCGGGGTCGAGCATGTCGACCACCGAGAACACGAACGCCGCCGACAGCAGCAGGGCGCCGACGAACGGCAGGATGCCGCGGAACCACAGGTTCCGCGCGCTCTCGCGGAGGGTCTTCCGGAAGTACCAGACGCACGCGAAGCCGGTGATCGCGTAGTAGAACGCGATCGCGAGGCCGAGCGAGAGGATGGTGTCCTGCATGAGGTTGTCGCTGATGAGCGACATGCCGACGAAGAACAGGATCGCGACGGCGCCCATGAGCAGCGTCGAGAAGGCGGGCGTCTTGAAACGCGGGTGCACGCTCGCGAACTTCTCGGGGAGCGCGCGGTAGACGGCCATCGCGAGCGTGCCGCGCGCGGTGGGCAGGATCGTGGTCTGCGTCGACGAGACCGCGGAGATCATGACGGCGACGACGAGCAGCCACGACCAGGGTCCGAACACCGCGTCCTTCAGGGCGAAGAACACGTCGTCGGCGTTCGCCTCGTTGCCGAGCCCGGAGCCCTCGCTGCCGAGGCCCGCGTAGGCCATCGCGGCGACCGTGACGCCGACGTAGGTGACGAGCAGGATGACGGTCGTGAGCACGGCGGCGCGGCCGGGCGTGCGCTTCGGGTCCTTCGTCTCCTCGTTCAGGGCGAGGCAGGTGTCCCAGCCCCAGTAGATGAACAGCGCGAGCAGGATCGACTCGACGAACGCGGAGAAGTCCGTGAACCCGAACGGGTTGAACCACTCGAGGCTCGGGAGGGTCGCCGTGGCGGGCGCGGTGCCGGTGGCGAACTGCACGACGACGAGCACGACGAACGCGGCGAGCGCGAGGTACTGGATGGCGAGCAGCACGTTCTGCAGGCGCTCGCCGATCTCGAGGCCGCGCCAGCTGACCCAGGTCATCGCCGCGATGAAGACGACGCCGGTGACGGTCACGACCACCGGGTCCTCGGCGAGCGACTCGTCGATGAGCAGCCAGAAGTAGATGCCGCCGATCTGGGCGAGGTTCGCGAGCACGACGACGCCCGCGACGGCGACGCCCCAGCCGCCCATCCAGCCGATCCACGGGCCGAACGCCTTGGTGCCCCAGGTGAACGTCGTCCCGCAGTCGGGGATCTCGCGGTTGAGCTCGCGGTAGGCGAACGCGATGAGGAGCATCGGCGCGAACGCGATGATGAACGCGATCGGCGCCTGCGCGCCGACCGCGAGGACGACCCAGCCGAGCGTCGCGGCGAGCGAGTAGACGGGGGCCGTGGAGGCGAGGCCGATGACCGTGGAACCCCAGAGGCCGAGCGTTCCGGTGGCGAGGCCCTTGCCGTCGTGGCGGCCGGCGGCCGGGGTGGCCGGATCGGGGGCGGAGGCGGGCCGCGTCGGGGCAGCGGTCTGGGACATGGGACTCCTCGTCGAGTTCGGTGCGGTGGCGCGCGAGCCACGGGGGCGCGCCGCAGCGCGTCAGGGGATCCGATGGCTTGTTGTCCGCGAGGATAACACGGGGCCGGATGGCGTCGAAATCGCGCTCAGCGGCCGCGGCTCCCCCGTGTCAGGCCCTCGAACTCGACCGTCTCGACGGCGTCCGGAGTCGGCGCGTCCTCCTCGACGTGGCGGGAGCGCGCCCGGGCGGCGAACGCCCCGGCGATCGCGCCCACGCCGACGCTCGCGGCAGCGACGCCGGCCACGAGCAGCGGATCGGGCCCGACGACGGCCAGGTTCCCCGGCCCGACCGCGCCGCCGGAACCCCACGCGAGCACACCGAGCACGACGCCGGCGACCACGCCGGAGCCGACGCCGACCGCGAGCGTCGCCCACCACGGCTCGGGGTCGCGCTCGGGCTTGCCGCGGCCGACGAGCACGGCGCCGCCGAAGCCGAGGAGCACGGGCAGGGCGAGCCAGAGCACGCCGAGCGGGGCCCCCTCCGCTGGGAGCGCGCCGAGGATCGGCAGGCCCGGGACCGGCCCGATGAGGGTCACGCTCGGCGACACGATCGTGCCCTCGCCGAGCGCGAAGCCGGGCCCGAGCATCCACGACGCCGTCCAGACCACGAAGTTCGGGAGCAGCGCCAGTTCCACGAGCGTGATCGCGATCCCGCCGTCGATGCCGGCACCGAGCGCCTGGGAGAGGCCGATGATCGTCGGATGGTCGAGGAACACGCGCACGGCGAGCAGCGCCGCGGCGACCCCGACGACCCCGACGGCCGACCCCACGCCGACCCGGATCGCGGAGCGGACCCCGGCCCACGCGACGAGCGGGAGCGAATCCAGCCGGTCGCGCACGGCGCTGGTCGCGGCATCCGTCGCCCAGCCCGACCGGCCGAATGCCACCATGACGCCGGCGACCACCCCGGCGCCCATGACGACCCCGGGGAGCACCGCCGCCTGCCACACCACGGGCTGAGCCGCGGGCGCGGCGGCGAGCACCGCGAGCGCACTGCCGAGCAGCGCCGTCACCACGACCGCCGACACCGCCCCGACGATCGGCGTACCGGTCGCGGTCGCGCGGCGGCCGATGCGCAGGCCGAAGAGGAACGTGACCAGGGCGAAGCCGAGCAGCGCGATGCCGACGGTGAACGGCGCGTCGGCGCCGGCGACGCCGATCAGGGCCGTCGTCGAGGCGTCGAGCTGGACGGCGAGGTCGACGCCGTGACCGAGCAGCCAGGCGTCCGCCGCGGCGCGGAAGAAGGCGTCGACCGGCGCCGCGAGCCCGAAGTGGACCGCCCACAGCAGCATGAGCGGCACGAGTGCGAGCCCGAGGCCGACGAGCACCGCGACCGTGGCCTCGAGCGCGGCCAGCAGGGCGATCGTCGTGCGTCTCATCGCACGCGAGCCTAACGCGGGCGCGGCGAGCCCCGCGCACGACGTGCTGGAACGGCGGCGAGCGGGTGCCGCGGCCGCGGGTCAGTCGGCGTCGGCGGTCCGGGTCACGGGCTCGCGATCGGGACGGACTCCGGGGCGACCTCCGGCGCCGGTTCGGTCTCGGGCCGCCGGAGGAGCTCGACCAGGAGCACGGCGAGCACCGCGATCACCACGGTCCACACCACGGTCGACACCTCGAGCGGCCGGTTGAACCAGAGCACGAGCGACGCGACGACGGCGATCGCCGCGTACGCCGCGACCCGCCAGCGGTGCAGCCCCCTGCCGAAGCGACCCGTGGAGATGCCGTGCTCCGCGGCGCTCCGCCGGACGGCGCCGAACGCGTCGTCCGAGAAGCCCCGCACACGGCGCGCGGTCGACCACGGCCCCGAGAGCCACGCGATGATCGCGACGGCGAGCGCGAGCACGGCGAGCGCGGTGAGCGTCGAGACCATGAGCT
This sequence comes from Agromyces molybdatiresistens, assembly GCF_052748445.2. Taxonomy (NCBI): domain Bacteria; kingdom Bacillati; phylum Actinomycetota; class Actinomycetes; order Micrococcales; family Microbacteriaceae; genus Agromyces; species Agromyces molybdatiresistens. Next base: position 2,911,453 of record NZ_CM188258.1, read on the forward strand.
CGGTGAGGCCCCCGTAGATCGACTCGGCGGCGCCCCTGGGCATGATCGACGGGCTCACCGTGCCGACGAAGAAGAGCCGGCCGGTGCCGAATCCCGCGAGCGTGAGGAGCATCGTCAGCGCGAGCCCCCCCGCGGTCCAGGCGAGCGCGACGCTCCGGCGCTTCGCGACCACCACGCCCGCAGCGAGCAGGAGGAGCGTGATGAGCGGCAGCCACGTGCCGACCGCCACGGCGAGTGCGTAGACGGTCTGCACCAGCACGAGCGAATCGGCCTGGGCGACCTGGACGCTGCGTTCGACGACCGGGATCGCCGAGGCGAACCCGACCCCCTGCTCGCTGAGGCGTTCCTTCACCGCCTCGATGATCGGGCCGAGCTGCACCGAGAGGGTGCCGTCACCGCCGATCTCCAGCATCGCGTCGGGGTCGCCCTGCAGCGCCGCGGTGAACTGCGTGTGGCTCGCCCGGAGCGTGGCGTCCCAGACGTTCGCGAACGCCTCGGACTGGATGACGCGATCGACCGTCGACGACAGGAGCGAGCTGAGACCCTGGGCCGCCGGGGCCTCGAGCAGTGACAGGGCATCCTCCGCGCGCGGCGGCAGGTCGAGCGCCCGGATGCCGTCGAAGACGTCGCTGGTCAGCTGCGGGATGTCGACCTGCTCCTCGATCGCCGTCGTCACCTCGTCGGCGAGGAATGCCTGGACCTCCGGGTCCTCGGCCAACGGCCCGAACGTCGCGACGAACCGGTCGGTGTCGACCAGCTCGGCGCGGGCCCACGCGGTGATCACGGCGATCGGCGCGAGGAGGAGTCCGACGACCACGAGCACGACCGCAGCGACGGTGCGGCCGCGTCGGCGCTTCGGCCGCTCCGATGTGACGGATGTCGCGGCCGCGACGTCCGCAGACAGGTCGCGGGTCTCCGCGGCGTCCGCGCGCAATCGCTCGTTCTCGGCCTCCAGCGCGGCGATGCGAGCGCGCAGGTCGTCGTCGGGATTCGTCGAATCGGTCATGTGCGCACCACTCCCCCGGTCGGCCACGATGCCGACGATATCGAGGTGCCTTCGTCGCGAGAGGACGATGGTCCCGCGACACGCCGCGCCGAGACATCCGACGTCAGTGCACGAACGCCTTCAGCACGATCATGGCGACGCCGAACGCGGCCGTGCCGAGCGCGCCGGTGACCTGGATGAGCAGGCTCGCGCCGCGCCGGCGGAACGCGATGAAGCCGAGCACCGCGAGCACGCCGACGCCGACCCAGAGCGCCGTCCAGATCGCGATCGGGTCCGGGATGGCACGTGTCGCACCGAGCAGCAGGATGAACGCCGGGATCAGTGCCGCGACGAGCATTCCGAGCGACCGGCGCATCGCGCCGCGGAACGCTTCGCCGAGCCCCACCATGCGGTGGTCGTCCATGCCGTGGTGGGCGACGGTTCCCGCGTACACGTGGGCCGCCCAGAATACGAGCACCGTGAGCACGACGGTCCAGAACACCGACCACGAACTGTCGCCGTGACCGCCGGCCACGACGATCATGCCCGAGACGAGGATGACGCCGTACACCGACTCCTCGGTCACGAAGCTCGAGCGCACGATGTCCACGGCGCTCGGCGGCGCCGTCGCATGGGCTGGCCTCCGCTCCGGATCGTTGCTCCCGGGATCGACCTCGTCCATGACTCCCATGCTGCCATGCGCGTACCCCGATCTGGGGTACTGAGCATTCCTCGCGTCAGAGTAACGTTCGGATCGGCGTTGAGAGACCCACTACGGCGCGATGCACGCCCGGAGACGTCCTTACCCCCGTCCCCGGACGCGCCGATGACGGACCACCCGAGTCCGTCCACCGCCCGCAGCGGAACGTCCGGCCCGCCCGGACCGGACGAAACTGCGAACCTGGAGGCGATGATGCCCCTGACAACCCGAACCCGTTCGTCCGAGAGATCTCGGACGCGACGGGTGCTCGCTGCTACTGCGGCGGGCTGTCTCACCCTCGCGACGGTCATGATCGCCGGCCCGGCCGTCGCGGCCGACGGCCCATGGTCGATCGAGGGCACCGTGCCGGACGCCGGCGCCACCCAGATCGACGACATCTTCGGCAACGTGAAAGAGGTCGGACCGCTCAACTCGAACACCACCAAGATCGGCGTCATCCACGACGACGCCGTGCCGACCCTCGGCGAGACCAACCCGAACGCCCAGGTCGACCTGCGCCGCGCCTGGCTGGGCGTCGAGCAGGACACCGACGACGACTTCTGGCTGTACTTCGCATGGGAGCGCGACAAGAACACCGGCAGCGGCTTCATCGCGTACGAGTTCATGAAGGAACCAGCGCCGGACGCCTGCGCCTACGACGGGCCCGACGCAGCCCTGATCCCCGTCTGCAACCCGTGGGAGAACCGCTCAGACGGCGACTTCATGATCCTCTGGGACCAGCAGGGCGGCAGTCTCGACCTGTACCTCCGAATCTGGGACGACAGCTCCGGCACACTGCTGCTGGGAGCGCCGACCGCGCTCAACGCGACGGTGTCCCAGGCCGCGTACAGCGCGAACGGGTTCTTCGGTGAAGCCGCGGTCAACCTCACGGACACCATCTTCGGCGGCGCCAACGAGTGCATCTCGTTCGCCAACACCATCCCGAGCACGGTGACCGGCAACTCCGACACCGCGGACTACAAGGACACCATCCTTGAGACCACACCGCCGATCAGCAACTGCGGCAGCGTGACCATCCGCAAGGAGACCGTCCCGGACGAGGATCCCAACACGACGCTGTTCGGCTTCGAGCGGACCTTCGAAGCGGAATCGGACGCCGAACCACCGGACCTCACGTTCGACCTCACCGATGACGACTCCATGACGTGGGACGACGTGCCCTTCGGCACCGGGTACGTGGTCGACGAGAGCGACATCCCGGCCGGCTGGGCCCTCGACAGCATCGACTGCTCGGCCAGCGACGGCTACGGCCCCGGCGAGATCGTCACCGACGTCGCCGCCGGCACCGTCACCTTCGACCTCGACGCAGGCCAATCACTGGACTGCACCTACACCAACGAGACCGGTGGCACCGTCATCATCCGCAAGGCGACCGACCCGAGTCCCGACCCCAGCCAATCGTCGTTCGGTTTCTCGACCGACCTCGACCGGCTCACCGGTCCGGATGACCCGACGGCCTCGCTGAAGGACGGCGAGAATGCGACCTGGGACGACGTGCTGCTCGGCACCGGGTACACGATCACCGAGGACACACTGCCGACCGGCTGGGCGCTCGAGTCCATCAACTGCGACGCGAGCTCCGGAGTGACGCCGGACATCGATCTGGTGAACGGCATGGTCACGTTCGACATCAACGATGCCGACGACGTACTCGACTGCACGTACGGCAACCAGACGGGCGGCCAGGTGATCATCCGCAAGGTGACGCAGCCGAGTCCGGATGGAACCGACACGTCGTTCGACTACTCGACCACGCTGGCGACCCTGGTCGCAGGGGACTCCACGTTCTCGCTGAAGGATGGCGAGAGCAAGTCGTACGACAACGTCCTCTTCGGCACCGACCTCACGGTGACCGAGGGTACGCTGCCCGCGGGCTGGGAGCTGGTCGGCGTCAACTGCGAGGCGAGTTCCGGTGTGACGCCTGAGATCAACGGCGCGGTGGTGACCTTCGACATCGATGACGCCGAGGACCTGCTCGACTGCACGTACACGAACCGGGCAGCCGGATCGATCGTCGTGGAGAAGATCACCGATTCGGGGACCGGATCGTTCGAGTTCACCTCGAGCACGCTCGCACCGTCGCCGTTCACGCTGACGACGACCGCCGCGGGCCCAGGGGGTAAGGACTCGGAGACCTTCTCCGACCTCGACCCAGGCACCTACGACGTGGCCGAGACGGTTCCGGACTACTGGAACCTCGTGAGCGCGACGTGCGACGACGGCTCGGACCCGGCCGCGATCGGGCTCAGCCCGGGCGAGACCGTGACGTGCACGTTCCACGACGACCGTGAGGTCGGCGCCATCGAGATCACGAAGCTCCGCAAGCACGCGGAGGACGGTCTGGGTGAGGACCACCCGCACGCAGGCGTCGACTTCGTGATCACGGGCGGTGAACTGCCCGCCGAGGGTATGACCGTCACGACCGACGCGAACGGCGTGGCGTGCGCCACCGGGCTGCTGGTGAGCGGACTGGCGGGCATGTACACGATCACCGAGGCGGTGCCCGCCGGCTACGCGCCGGTCGGGACCCAGACCGCCAACGTGACCGAGGCGGCCGACTGCGACAGCGCCAACGCCGGCGCCGTCAAGGAGTTCGTGAACACACCGCTCACGAACATCACGGTCAGCGTCGACTCGCAGGTGGACGGCGGCACGTACTCGAGCATCGAGTGCGACGTCGACGGCTCCGACTCGGTGGCCATCGCCGATGCCGAGGAAGACCCGAGCATCACGATCAACGACCTCGAGCCGAGGACGGTCGTGTGCACCATCGTGATCGACCCGTGAGCTGAGAAGGCAGCTCCGATCTGAACGCGAGGGTCCCGCCGGCAGCGTCGGCGGGACCCTCACCGCGCGTCCCCCCATCTGGGGACACGAGCAATCCTCACTAATGGTTTCGGCGTCGTCGATGTCGGAGTACCGTGCGGAGTGGCGTTGAGACCACTACGGCGCGACGCACGCCCGTGACGACCTACCCCCGTCACCGGACGCGCCGAAGGCGAACCACCCGAGATTCGCCCGCTCGCCCGCAGCGGAACGTCCGGCCCGCCCGGACCGGATGAAACTGCGAACCGGGAGGCGAAGATGCCCCTGACAACCCGTACCCGAGCGTCCGGAAGATCAACCCGGACGCGGCGGGGGCTCGCCGCAGCGGCGGCGAGCTGTCTTGCCATCGCGATGGTCATGATCGCGAGTCCGGCCATCGCGGAGGACGGCCCGTACAACATCGACGGGGTCGTGCCCGATGCCGGCACCACCGAGATCACCGATGACTTCGGCAACGTCAAGGAACTCGGACCGCTCAACTCCAACACCACGAAGATCGGCGTCATCCACGACGACGCCGTCCCCACGCTGGGCAGCACGAACCCGAACGCCCAGGTCGACCTGCGCCGTGCCTGGCTGGACACCGCGAAGGACCTCACCACCGGTGACGACTGGCTGTACTTCGCGTGGGAGCGCGACAAGAACACCGGAAGCGGGTTCATCGCGTACGAGTTCATGCAGGAGGAAGCACCCGCTGAATGCGACTACGAGAATGCGACCGAAGCGGACCTGATCGCGAACTGCAACCCCTGGGCCAACCGGACCGATGGCGACTTCATGATCCTCTGGGATCAGCAGGGCGGCAGCCTCGACCTGTACCTGCGCGTCTGGGACGACAGCTCGGGCACGCTGCTGCTCGGCGCACCGATGGCGCTCGACGCCACCGTGTCGCAGGCCGCGTACAGCGCGGACGGGTTCCGCGGTGAAGCCGCCGTCAACCTGACGGACACCATCTTCGGCGGAGTCACCGGATGCCTCACATTCGCGAACACCATCCCGAGCACGGTGACCGGCAACTCCGACACCGCGGACTACAAGGACACCATCCTCCAGCCGACACCGCCGATCAGCAACTGCGGCACGGTGACCATCCGCAAGGAGACCGTCCCGGATGAGGATCCCAACACGACGCTGTTCGGCTTCGACCGCAACTTCACGGTCGAGTCCGACGCCGAACCGCCGGTCCTCGAGTTCGATCTGACCGATGACGGCGTCCAGACCTGGGACGATGTGTTCTTCGGCACCGACTACGTCGTCGACGAGAGCGACATCCCCGCCGGCTGGGCACTCGACAGCATCGACTGCTCCGCCAGCACCGGATACGAGCCCGGCGACATCGTCACCGACGTCGCCGCCGGAACCGTGTCGTTCGACCTCACCTCGGGTCAGACGGTCGACTGCACGTACACCAACGTGCCGCAGACCGGTTCGCTGCTCATCGTGAAGGAACGCAAGCACGCCGCTGACGGACTGGGCGAGACCCATCCGCACGAGGGCGTCGGCTTCACCGTCACGGGCGGCAACCTCAGTGCCCCAGGGCTGAGCGGCTCGACGGATGCCGACGGCGAGCTCTGCTTCGACGGACTGGTCATCTCCTCCCTCGTCGGTGACTACACCGTGACGGAGACAGTGCCTGACGGATATGTGAGCGATGACAGCGCACAGGACGTCAGCATCGTGGTCGGCCCTGACTGCGCCGACGAGGAGGACCCGGTCACGGTGAGCTTCCTCAACACGCCGCTGACCGACGTCACGGTCTCCGTGAACTCGCAGGTCGACGGCGGCACGTTCTCGAGCATCGAGTGCGACGTGGCCGGATCGGACAGCGTGAGCCTGGCTGACGCGATGGACGACCCGAGCATCACGATCGAGGACCTCGAACCGAGGACCGTGGTGTGCACCATCGTCATCGACCCGTGATCCGAGGAGGAGGCACGACAACCTGAGAACGCGGAGGACCCCGTCGGCATCGCCGACGGGGTCCTCCCCTGCGAGTCGCGACCCGTGCGTGCAGGCGCGGGCCGCGGCATCCGCTCGTTTACGCGCCGAGCGCCTCGTACACCTCGCGCAGCAGTCGGGCGGTCTCGGACGGCGTCTTGCCCACCTTCACGCCGGCGGCCTCGAGGGCCTCCTTCTTCGCCTGCGCGGTGCCGGCGGAGCCGGACACGATCGCACCCGCGTGGCCCATGGTCTTGCCCTCGGGCGCGGTGAAGCCCGCGACGTAGCCGACGACCGGCTTCGAGACGTTGGCCTTGATGAAGTCGGCCGCGCGCTCCTCGGCATCGCCGCCGATCTCGCCGATCATGACGATCGCCTTCGTCTCGGGGTCGGCCTCGAACGCGGCGAGCGCGTCGATGTGCGTGGTGCCGATGATCGGGTCGCCGCCGATGCCGATCGCGGTCGAGAAGCCGAGATCGCGGAGCTCGTACATCATCTGGTACGTGAGCGTGCCCGACTTGGACACGAGGCCGATCGGGCCCTTGCCGGTGATGTTCGCCGGCGTGATGCCGACGAGCGACTCGCCGGGGCTGATGATGCCGGGGCAGTTCGGGCCGATGATGCGGGTCTTGCCGCCCTGCTCCTTGGCGTAGGCCCAGAACTCGGCCGAGTCCTGCACGGGCACGCCCTCGGTGATGATGACGAGCAGCGGGATCTCCGCGTCGATGGCCTCGACCACCGCGTCCTTCGTGTACGCCGGCGGCACGAACGCGATCGAGACATCCGCACCGGTCGCCTCGATGGCCTCGGAGACGGAGGCGAAGACGGGCAGCTCGACGTCGGAGCCGTCCTGCGTCTTGTGGAGCACGGTGGTGCCGGCCTTGCGCGCGTTCACGCCGCCGACGACCTGGGTGCCCGCCGCGAGCATGCGCGCAGTGTGCTTGGTGCCCTCGCCGCCGGTGATGCCCTGGACGATGACCTTGGAGTCCTTGTTCAGAAAGATCGTCATGTCTGAATCCCTTACTACGCGGCGTTCGCCAGCTCGGCGGCCTTGTCGGCGCCCTGGTCCATGTTCTCGGCGAGGGTGACGAGCGGGTGCGCCGCCTCCTCGAGGATGCGACGGCCCTCGGCGACGTTGTTGCCGTCGAGGCGCACGACGAGCGGCTTGTTCGCGGCCGAGCCGAGCTCGGCGAGCGCGCCCACGATGCCCTTCGCGACCTGGTCGCACGCGGTGATGCCGCCGAAGACGTTGACGAACACGCTCTTGACCTGCGGGTCGCCGAGGATGATCGACAGGCCGTTCGCCATGACCTCGGCCGACGCACCGCCGCCGATGTCGAGGAAGTTGGCGGGCTTCACGTCGCCGTGCGCCTCGCCGGCGTACGCGACGACGTCGAGGGTCGACATGACGAGGCCGGCGCCGTTGCCGATGATGCCGACCTCGCCGTCGAGCTTCACGTAGTTGAGGTCGAGCTCCTTGGCCTTGGCCTCGAGCGGGTCGGCCGCGGCCTTGTCCTCGAGCAGCGCGTGGCCCTGGTGGCGGAACTCGGCGTTCTCGTCGAGCGTGACCTTGCCGTCGAGCGCGATGACGTCACCGTCCTCGTCGAGGATGAGCGGGTTGACCTCGACGAGCGTCGCATCCTCACCCGTGTAGACGTCGTACAGCTTCACGAAGACGTCCGCGACCTTGTCGACGAGTTCGGCCGGGAAATTCGCGGCGACCGCGATCTCGCGGGCCTTCTCGGGGCTGATGCCGGTGCCCGGGTCGACCTCGATGCGGGCGAGCGCCTCGGGCTTCTCGACGGCGAGCTGCTCGATCTCCATGCCGCCCTCGACGCTCGTGAGCGACAGGTAGGAGCGGTTGGCGCGGTCGAGGAGAACGGAGAAGTAGAACTCCTGCGCGATCTTCGCTCCCGCGGCGACCATGACGCGCTTGACGACGTGGCCCTTGATGTCGAGACCGAGGATCGCCTTCGCGGCCTCCTCCGCCTCGTCGGCGTTCTTGGCGACCTTGACGCCGCCCGCCTTGCCGCGGCCGCCGGTCTTCACCTGCGCCTTGACGACGACGACGCCGCCGAGCTTCTCGGCTGCGGCTCGCACGTCTTCGGGGGTGTCGGCGACGATGCCCGGGAGCACCGGCACTCCGTACTTCTCGAAGAGGTCTCTGGCCTGGTACTCGTAAAGATCCACGCTCTGCTTCCTATCGTTCCGCGCGGATTGCGCGCAGGGATGGGTGGGTGAGAGGCCCGGCTGTGAGAGTCTCGACGTCAAGATACCTCGATGTCGAGATAAGTCGAGCCGCGACCATGCTACTCCGTCGCCGACGGGCCGCCGAACCGCGCGGCGTCGAGCGCCGGCGGCCGGGCGCGGGGCGACGCGCGGCCGGCCGCTCAGGTGAGCCTCACCATGCTGGCGAGCTCCTCTCCGCTTTGCGAGACTGCCGACATGACGGATGCCACGGCCGAACCGGTGCACCGCGCCGACCCGCACGACGGGAAGGTCCACGAGAAGCTCAACTGGCTGCGCGCGGGCGTGCTCGGCGCGAACGACGGCATCGTCTCGGTCGCCGCCCTCGTGGTCGGCGTCGCCGCAGCGACGACGGATGTCGCGGCCATCCTCATCGCGGGGGTCGCCTCGGTCATCGCGGGCGCGATCTCGATGGGCCTCGGCGAGTACGTGTCGGTCTCCAGCCAGCGCGACACCGAGCACGCGCTCATCGCGAAGGAGAAGGCCGAGCTCGCGACGATGCCCGACCAGGAGCTCGCCGAACTCGCCGAGATCTACCGCGGCAAGGGCCTGACGCCCGAGACGGCGGACCTCGTCGCGCGCGAGCTCACGGCGCACGACGCGCTCGCCGCGCACCTCGAGGCCGAGCTGCACATCTCCGAGGTCGACGTCGTCAACCCGTGGCACGCGGCGTGGGCGTCGGCGGCATCGTTCCTCATCGGGGCCGTCCTGCCGATGCTCGCGATCCTGCTCCCGCCGCCCGAGTGGCGCGTCGCGACCACGTTCGTCGCGGTCGTCGTCGCGCTCGCGATCACCGGCTGGCTCTCCGCCTGGATCGGCGGTGCGCCGCGCGGGCGGGCGATCACGCGGGTCGTGGTCGGCGGCGCACTCGCTCTCGCGGTCACCTGGGCGATCGGCTCGCTGCTCGGCGGGGCGATCTAGCGGGCGGCGTGTCCGAGGCGCGCATCGGCATCTCGGGCTGGCGCTATCCGCGCTGGCGCGGCTCGTTCTATCCCGCCGGCCTGCGGCAGGCCGACGAGCTCGCGTACGCCGCCGATCGGATGAGCTCGATCGAGCTGAACGGCTCGTTCTACTCCCTGCAGCGCCCGACCAGCTGGGTGCGCTGGCGCGACGGGACGCCCGACGGCTTCGTCTTCGCGGTCAAGGGCCCGCGGTTCGTCACCCACATCAAGCGGCTGCGCGACGTCGACGCACCGCTGGCGAACTTCTTCGCCTCCGGCGTGCTCGAGCTCGGCGCGAAGCTCGGTCCCCTGCTCTGGCAGCTTCCGCCGACGCTCGCGTTCGACGCCGACCTGCTCGACGCGTTCCTCGCGCGGCTTCCGAGATCGAGGGCGGATGCCGCGGCCCTCGCCGCGGGCCACGACGAGCGGATGGAGGGCCGCTCGTCCTTCCCCGTCGGCACGGATGCGCCGCTGCGTCACGCGATCGAGGTGCGCCATGCGTCGTTCGAGTCCGAGGCGGAGGCCTGGGCCGCCCTGCTCGCGCGGCACGGTGCGGCATCCGTCACCGCGGACACGGCCGGGAAGTACCCGCGCCTCGACCGGACGACGGCCGACTTCGCCTACGCCCGCCTGCACGGAGAGGAGGAGCTCTACGCATCCGGGTACGACGCCGCCTCGCTCGACCGATGGGCCGGATGGGTGCGGGCGCACCTCGACGCGGGACGAGACGCCTACGTCTACTTCGACAACGACATCAAGGTGCGCGCACCGTTCGACGCGATCGCGCTGATCAACCGGGTACCGTGGCCGCCGGCGCTCGGGACGGCGCCGCCGGACTGATCGGTCAGCCGACGCGACCGAGCGCGAGGGCCGCGTACATGAGCGCCGCGACGGTCTCGCCGTCGGTGATCTCGCCGTCCCGCACCATCCGCATGACCTCCGCCCAGGGCACCGCACGAACCTCGTGGATCCCCTCCTCCGCCTGCCCGTGCGCGTGGCCGACGGCGTCGCCGTGCTCCCGACCTGCGGCCGGCCGGAGCCCGGTCGCCAGCCACACGGACTCGGGCGCGCGGCAGATGCCGTTCAGCGCGTTCATCGCACCGATCGCGCGCCAGTCGTCGGCCTCGAACCCGGTCTCCTCGAGGAGCTCCCGGCGTGCGGCGACGAGAGGATCCTCGCCGTCGGAGCCGCCGGCGGGGACCTCGATCGACCGGCCGACGGTGTGCCGGCCGACCGTGACGAGCAGCACCTCGTCGGCGTCGGTCAGCGCGACGACGAACACCGCGGTATGCCGCATCTCGACGACCCCGTAGATGCCCTCGGTGCCGTCGGGGCGGACCACGTCGTCCTCGATGACGCGGATCCAGGCGTTCTCGTACACGGTGCGCTGCGCGCGTATCGGCCAGGTCACAGCTTCTCGATCGGCGCGATCTTGATCAGCAGCTTCTTCTGGCCGGCCGCGTCGAACGCGACGTGCGCGATGCGCTTCGTGCCCTCGCCCGTGACCTGCCGCACGGTCCCCTCGCCGAAGTCGGTGTGGCGGATGCGGTCGCCCGCCTCGAGCGTCAGATCGCCGTTGTCGCGCACCGTGCCCGTGACGCGGTTGGCCCATTCGGCCTTCGGCGCGGCCGACTTCGTGACGCTGAACCGTTCGAGGTCGCGGTCGCGCGTGCCCCAGGCCCCGCCGCCGCCCGATCCGTACCCGCCGCGGCGGGCGTTGAGCGCTCGCGGCTGGTTGCCGCCGCGGCTGTTCGCCATGCCGGGCGACTGCTTCCAGTCGACGAGCTCGTCGGGGATCTCCTGCAGGTAGCGGCTCGGCATCGCGACCGACACCTCGCCGAACTGCGCACGGCTCATCGCGAGCGACAGGAAGAGCCGCTTGCGGGCCCGCGTGATGCCGACGTAGAAGAGGCGCCGCTCCTCGGCGGGGCCGCCGGGCTCCGATGCGGACATCTGGTGCGGGAGCAGCCCCTCCTCGAGGCCCGTGAGGAACACCGCGTGGTACTCGAGGCCCTTCGCGGTGTGCAGCGTCATGAGCGAGACCGTGCCCGACGCGTCGTCGAGCTCGTCTGCGGCGGCCACGAGCGACACCTGCGTGAGGAAGTCGACGAGGCCCGCGCCCGGGTTCTCGCGGTCGAAGTCCTTCGTCTGCGCGAGGAGCTCCTCGACGTTCTCGGCGCGCGTCTCGTCCTGCGGGTCGCGGCTCGCGCGGAGCGTCTCGACGAGCTTCGACCCCTCGATGAGGCATGCGAGCACGTCGGACACCTTCGCGGCGCCCTCGTTCGTGCCCTCGTCGAGGCCCTTCTGCGACGGCACGAGCATGGTGGCCGCGGCGTCGAGCAGGTTCGCGAGCTCGAGGATCGCCTTCGTCACCTTCGGCCCGAGCCCGAGGCCGTCGGCCGCTCGCATCGCCTGCCGGAACGACAGGTCGTTCTGCTCGGCGAAGGTCGCGATCGACGTCTCGGTCGCGGGCCCGATGCCGCGCTTCGGCGTGTTCAGGATGCGTCGGATGGCGAGCTCGTCGAGCGGATTGGCGACCGCGATGAGGTAGGCCATCGCGTCCTTGATCTCGGCGCGCTCGTAGAACTTCGTGCCGCCCACCACGCGGTACGGCAGCGCCGAGCGCACGAAGATCTCCTCCAGCGCACGGGTCTGCGCGTTCGTGCGGTAGAACACGGCGATGTCGCGGTACGCGACGCCCGCCCGGTGCAGCGCCTCGATCTCGTCGGCCACGAACTGCGCCTCGTCGTGCGCCGAGTACCCCGTGTAGCCGGTGATCTTGTCGCCGTCGCCGTCGGCAGTCCAGAGCTTCTTGTCCTTGCGGTCGAAGTTGTTCGAGATCACGGCGTTGGCGGCGGAGAGGATGTTCTGCGTCGACCGGTAGTTCTGCTCGAGCAGCACCACCTTCGCACCGGGGAAGTCGCGCTCGAACTCGCTGATGTTGCGGATGTCGGCACCGCGGAACGCGTAGATCGACTGGTCGGAGTCGCCGACCACCGTCAGCGAGGCGCCGGGGATGCGCCCCGTGGCATCCGTCATGCCCCGCACGAGCACGCCGTGCGCATCGAGCTCGGCGACGACGTCGGGCTCGACCGGCCGCGTGAGCTCGCGGATCAGCGCGTACTGCGCGTGGTTCGTGTCCTGGTACTCGTCGACGAGGATGTGCCGGAACCGCCGCTGGTAGAGCGCCGCGACCTTCGGGAACGCGCGGAAGAGGTAGACGGTCTCGCTGATGAGGTCGTCGAAGTCGAGCGCGCTCGCGTCGCGCAGCCGCCTGGTGTACTGGCGGAAGATCTCGAGGAACATCACCTCGTTGGGGTCGTTCGTGTTGACGTTGCGCGCGTAGGTCTCGACGTCGGAGAGCTCGTTCTTGAGCTTCGAGATCTTCGCCTGGGCGCTCGCGGGCGTGAAGCCGAGCGTGTCGGCATCCAGTTCTTTGATGATGCGCTTCAGGATGGTGCGCTGGTCGGCGGAGTCGTAGATCGTGAACGTCGACGACAGCCCGATCGCCTCGGCCTCGCGGCGCAGGATGCGCACGCACGCCGAATGGAACGTCGAGATCCACATGCCGCCTGCGGCCTCGCCGAGCAGCGCCTCGACGCGCTCGCGCATCTCGGCCGCGGCCTTGTTCGTGAACGTGATCGCGAGGATCTGGCTCGGCCACGCCTCGCGCCCGTCGATGAGGCTCGCGATGCGGTGCGTCAGCACGCGCGTCTTGCCCGACCCCGCACCCGCGACGATGAGCAGCGCGGGCCCGCGGTACTCCACCGCCTCGCGCTGCTGCGGGTTCAGGCCGGCCGTGAGGCGATCGGATGCCGCGTGGCCGGCGCCCCGCGCCCCGCCCTCACGCGCGTCGGAGGCCGCGACGGGCGCCTCGCGCCAGCCGGTGGGGTCGTCGGGGTCGAGGATCAGCGTCATGTCCCGTCAAGTCTAGGCGCGCCATCCGACACCCCACCCGTCCGCCGGCCGCGACCCGGGTCGCCCTCGCACGACGGTCGCGGATGCGCGGTGCACCCGCCGATCGTGACGTCTCGGCCGCGACTCCGCCGGTCGCGCGCCTCGGTCAGTCGCCCGCGAACGCGCGCCGCGCCTCGAGGCCGAGGTCGGGGTGGTCGAGGAAGACGCCGTCGACGCCGGTGTCCATGATCCGAGTGAACTCGCCCAGCCAGTCGCCCCACGCGCTCCGAGAGGAGCCGCGGCGGAACTCGGGCGCGAGGAACCGGTTCTCCGGGCGGAGGGTCCACGTGTACACCGCGAGCCCGGCCGCGTGCGCGGCATCCACGAGGTCGGAGCCGCGCAGCGCGGCGTCGGGGTGCGCGCGGCGTGCGGCCGCGGCATCCGTCGCCGTCGACCCGGTGGGACCGCCCACGAGTCGCCCCTTGCCGACGCTCACGCCGTGCACGATCCCGGTGAGGCTCAGGAGGCCGCGTTCGCTCACGAACGCGTCGTAGTGCCGCGCGGCCGACCCCTCGGCGGCCACGAGGTCGTACGGCGCGCCGCGGTCCTCGACGAGCAGCACGCGCGTGCCGCGCACGCCCGCCGAGACGAGCCGGTCGAGCAGGCCCGGCTCGAACGACTCCGAGACGAGCCGGTCGTCCCCGCGGCCCCACCCGGCCGCCGCGAGCTCGGCGGCGAACAGCTCCTCGAGCGCGAGGCCGAGCGCGGCGAAGTGCGTCGCGTGCTTGAACTCGGCGACGAGGCGGATGATGCGGCGCTGCTCGTCGGTCGCGGCGTCCAGCAGGTCGAGCAGGTCGCGGAACCGCAGGATCGGGTAGCGCCCGTCGAAGCTGGCGCTGTGCGGGCGGACGCCGCCGAGCCGCTCGGTCGCACGCAGCGTCGACAGCTCGGCCCACGTGAAGTCCTCGGTGAACCAGCCCGTGAGCGGGCGGCCGTCGACCTCGCGGGTCGTGCGTCGGGAGGCGAACTCGGTGCGGGATGCGACATCCGTGGTGCCCGAGATCTCGTTCTCGTGTCGGAGCACGAGCACGCCGTCGCGCGTGGCCACGAGATCGGGTTCGACCGCCTCGGCGCCGAGCGCGAACGCCATCCGATACGCGGCCTCGGTGTGCTCGGGCCGGTAGCCGGACGCGCCCCGGTGGCCGATGACGAGGGGGCGCTCGGCCGGGTCGCGCAGCATGGGGAAAGCGTAGCGAGCGCGAACGCGGCATCCGCGCCGGAATGCCGGGCATTCTCTCGGCGTTGACACGGTCAGAACCGGTAGGTTTGGAGGACGCGACCGCGAGGTCGCACGATTCCCCTCCACACGACGGAAAGCCGAAAGCAGAGGAACCACAGCAATGGCTCTCAACAACCCCGCCTTCTCACGCAATGAGGCGTTCACCTCCGGCCAGGGGGCGGTGGCTGTCGCACAGGACATGTCCGCCCAGCAGCTGCAGGACATGTACAACCAGCCCGCGACGCTCCCCGACCGCGACGTCATGACGATCGAGGACTCCATCGCGAAGTCGGCCGCCGCCTTCGGCGTGCTGCTCGTCGGCGCGGCGATCGGCTGGCTCACGGTCGAGTCCGTGCCGTTCCTCTGGATCGGCGCCGGCCTCGTCGGCTTCGTGCTCGCCCTCGTCAACATCTTCAAGAAGGAGCCGTCGCCCGCGCTGATCCTCGCGTACGCGGGCGTGCAGGGCATCTTCGTCGGCGGCATCTCGGCGTGGTACGAGATGGCCTACGGCGGCGGCATCGTCGCCCAGGCGGTCATCGCCACGCTCGTCGTGGTCGGCGTGACGCTCGCGCTCTTCGCCTCGGGCAAGATCCGCGCGTCGAAGCGCGCGACGAAGATCTTCCTCGTCGCGATGATCGGCTACCTCGTGTTCTCGCTGGTGAACTTCGGTCTCATCCTCTTCGGCGTGACCGACGACCCGTGGGGCGTGCGCGGCCTGGAGATCGCCGGCATCCCGCTCGGCGTGATCATCGGCATCCTCGTCGTCATCATGGCGGCGTACTCGCTCGTGCTCGACTTCGACTTCATCCAGCAGGGCGTGCGCAACCGCGCCCCGAAGAAGTACGGCTGGACCGGCGCCTTCGGCATCATGGTCACCGTCATCTGGCTGTACCTCGAGATCCTGCGCATCCTCGCGATCGCGCGCGACTAGCGCTCGCACCTCGCGCCGCTCGAACGGGCCGTCCCCTCTGGGGCGGCCCGTTCGCCGTCTCCGCGTCAGCGCGCACCCGGGCGGGATGCGCGGGCGAGCAGCACCGCGCGCTCGCGCTCGTTCGCGGTGAGGCGCGCCGACTCCGCGAACGCGGCGCGCGCGTCATCCGTTCGACCGAGGCGCTCGAGCAGCTCGCCGCGGACGGCGTGCAGCGGGTGGTACCGCGCCAGCCGCCCGTCGGCCGCGAGCTCGTCGACGATCGCGAGCCCCGCATCGGGCCCGTCGGCCATGGCGACGGCGACCGCACGGTTGAGCTCCACCACGGGCGACGGCGCGACCCGCCCGAGCGCCTCGTAGAGCGCGACGATTCCCGCCCAGTCGGTGTCGTCGACGGATGCCGCGACGTCGTGCTGCTCGGCGATGGCCGCTTGCAGGGCGTACGGTCCGCGGCCGCGCCCGATCGCGTCGGCGCGCGCGAGCGCCGCACGGCCGCGGGTGATCGCCGACCGGTCCCACCGCCGCCGGTCCTGGTCGGGGAGCAGCACCGGGTCGCCGTTCACGTCGAGCCGCGCCGGGAACCGCGCGGCGGTGAGCTCCATCAGCGCGACCAGGCCGTGGGCCTCGGGTTCGCGCGGCACGAGCCCGGCGAGCACGCGTGCCAGCCGCAGCGCCTCGCGGCCGAGTTCCGGTCGCATGAGGTCGGAGCCGGCCGACGCCGAGTGCCCCTCGTTGAAGATCAGGTACAGCACGCCGAGCACGGTGCCGAGCCGCGCGGGGAACTCCTCGCGGCCGGGCACCTCGAACGGCACGGCGGCCGCACCGAGCGTCTTCTTCGCCCGGACGATCCGCTGCTGCACGGTCGACACGGGCGTGAGGAACGCCCGGGCGATCTCCTCGGTCGTGAGCCCGCCGACGACGCGCAGCGTCAGCGCGACGCGCGCCTCGCGCGAGAGCACCGGATGGCACGACACGAACACGAGCCGCAGCACGTCGTCGTCGATCGCGTCGGGGTCGTACGGCAGGTCCCCCGTGGCATCCGTCGCCTCGGCCTGCTCGCGCTCGAGGTCGTGCGCGATCGCGGCGAGCCGATCGTCGTAGCGCTCGCGTCGGCGCCATCCGTCGATCGCCCGGCGCTTGCCGACGGCGGTCAACCAGGCGCCGGGGTTCGCCGGGATGCCGGTCGCCGGCCACTGCGCGAGGGCTTCGGCCAGGGCGTCCTGCGCGAGGTCCTCGGCGAGCGCGAAGTCGCCGACCATGCGCGTGAGCGTCGCGACGATGCGCGCGGACTCGATGCGCCACACGGCCGCGACGGCGCGCCGGGCGGACTCGGGGTCCGCCGGGCGCGCCGCCGCGGCATCCGTCTGCTCGTCGTCGGTCACGTGCGGATGGTGCGGCTCACGCCCTGGCGGCGCCGCGGCGGGCGTCCTCGGCGAGGCGCTCGGCCTGCTCGGCGCGCCAGCCGGCCTCCTTCTGGATCCACTCGTTGTCCTGCGGGAAGTCCTCGATGTCGTTCACGCGGCGCACCTCGAGCTTCGTGCCGGGCCCGAGCGGGCATCGGCGGGCCCACTCGACGGCCTCCTCCTTCGAGGCGACGTCGAGGATCCAGAAGCCGTTGAACAGCTCCTTCGTCTCGCCGTAGGGGCCGTCGGTCACGAGTGGGGGCTCGGCCGAGAAGTCCACGACGAAGCCTTCGCTCGCGTCGGAGAGCCCCTCGCCGGCGAGCATGACGCCCGCCTTCATGAGCTCCTCGTTGTAGCGGCCCATCGCCGCGATGACCTCGTCGAACGGCATGTCCTGGAAGGCCTCGACGGCGGTGTCGTCAGCTCGCATGATCAGCATGTACTTCGTCATGGTGGTTCGCTCCTCAGCGTGTCCGGGTCGCGTTCCGACCCTCTCACTGATGACGTCGAACGGGAAGACGCCCGATCGACATCGCAACGGGAAGATCCGGAATCGTCAGAGTCCGAGCGTCCGCATCGTCGCTCGGATGGCGTCACCGGATGCCGCCAGCAGCCCCGCCTCGGTCTCCGACATCGGCGTCTCGGCGATCGGGAACGCGCCGGTGCCGCCGACGACCGACGGGATCGAGAGCGCAACACCGTCGAGCCCGAGCCCAGACGCCGCCGAGTGCACCGTCGAGACGGGCAGCACGGCCTTCTCATCGTCGAGCAGCGCCTCGACGATGCGCGCGCCGGAGAGACCGATCGCGTAGTTCGTCGCGCCCTTCCCGCGGATGACCGTGTACGCGGCGTTCCGCACCTCGGAGGCGATGCCGTCGAGCTCGTCGAGCGAGAACCGCTCGCCGCCCGTCCAGTCGAGGATCGGCACCGGTCCGATTCGCGCGTTCGACCACAGCGGGAACTCGGTGTCGCCGTGCTCGCCCACGATGTCGGCGTGCACGCTCGAGGTCAGCACGCCGGCTCGCTTCGCGAGCAGCCATCGCAGGCGCGACGTGTCGAGCACCGTGCCCGAGCCGATCACGCGCTCCGCGGGGAGCCCGCTGATCTGCCTGGCCGCGACCGTGAGGACGTCGACGGGGTTCGTGACGAGCACGTAGATCGCGTCGGGCGCGCGCTCGAGCAGCTGCGGCAGCAGTCGCTCGAGGATCCCGACGTTCGTGCCCGCGAGCTCCATCCGGCTCTGCCCCGGTTGCTGCTTCGCGCCCGCCGTGATCACCACGACGTGCGAGTCGGCGACGACGTCGAGATCGGCCCCGCCGATCACGCTCGACCGCGTGAACTGCGTGCCGTGGGCGAGGTCGAGCACCTCGGCCTCGACCTTCTCCGCCGCGATGTCGTACAGCGCGACCTGGTTCGCCGACTCGCGGATGAGCGATGCGTACACGAGGCTCGCGCCGACGCTCCCCGCACCGATGACGCTGAGCTTGGAGTTCTCGATGACCGCCATGCGGCTCAGGCTAGCCGGTCACTCCCACTCGCGCCTCACTCCCACTCGATGGTCCCCGGGGGCTTCGACGTGACGTCGAGCACGACCCGGTTGACCTCGGGCACCTCGTTGGTGATGCGGTTGGAGATCTTGGCGAGCACGTCGTACGGCACGCGGGTCCAGTCGGCGGTCATCGCGTCCTCCGACGAGACGGGGCGCAGCACGATCGGGTGGCCGTAGGTGCGGCCGTCGCCCTGCACGCCGACCGAGCGCACGTCGGCGAGCAGCACGACCGGGCACTGCCAGATCTCGGCATCGAGGCCGGCCGCGGTGAGCTCGGCGCGCGCGATGGCGTCGGCCTCTCGCAGCACCTCGAGCCGGTCGCGGGTGACCTCGCCGACGATGCGGATGCCGAGGCCGGGGCCGGGGAACGGCTGGCGGCCGACGATGACCTCGGGCAGGCCCAGTTCGCGGCCGATCGCGCGCACCTCGTCCTTGAACAGGGTGCGCAGCGGCTCGACGAGCTCGAACTGCAGGTCCTCCGGCAGGCCGCCGACGTTGTGGTGGCTCTTGATGTTCGCGGTGCCCGTGCCGCCGCCCGACTCGACGACGTCGGGGTAGAGCGTGCCCTGCACGAGGAACTTCACGGGCTCGCCCTCGGCCGCGGCCTCGGCGACCAGGTCGCGCTCGGCCTGCTCGAAGGCGCGGATGAACTCGCGGCCGATGATCTTGCGCTTCTCCTCGGGGTCGGTGACCCCGGCGAGCGCGGCGAGGAACGTGTCGGCGGCGTCGACCGTGACCAGGCGCACGCCGGTCGCGGCGACGTAGTCCTGCTGCACCTGCTCGCGCTCGCCCTTGCGCAGCAGCCCGTGGTCGACGAACACGGCCGTGAGCTGGTCGCCGACGGCCTCGTGCACGAGCGCGGTCGAGACCGCGGAGTCGACGCCACCCGAGAGCGCGGAGATGACGCGGGCCGATCCGACCTGGGCGCGGATCCGCTCGACCTGCTCGGCGATGACGTTGTCGGGGTTCCAGTCGGCGGGGATGCCCGCGGCCCGGTGGAGGAAGTTCTCGATGACGTCCTGCCCGTAGGGCGAGTGCTTGACCTCGGGGTGCCACTGCACGCCGTAGAAGCCCTGCTCGTCGTTCGCGAACGCGGCGACCGGGGTCGTCGAGGTCGACGCGAGCACCTCGAAGCCCTCGGGCGCGACCGCCACGGAGTCGCCGTGGCTCATCCACACGGTCTGGTGCTCGGGCTGCCCGCCGAGCAGCGTGTTGCGGTCGTCGACGCGCACCGTCGCGGCCGTCGAGCCGTACTCGCGGTGGCCCGTGTGGGCGACCTCGCCGCCGAGCTGCTGCGCCATGACCTGGAAGCCGTAGCAGATGCCGAGCGTCGGCACGCCGAGCGCGAGGATGCCCGGGTCGAGCGCGGGCGCGCCCGGCTCGTACACCGACGACGGCCCGCCGGAGAGGACGATGCCGACCGGGTCCTTCGCGCGCACCTCCTCGGCCGTGATCGTGTGCGGCACGATCTCGGAGTAGACGGATGCCTCGCGCACGCGTCGCGCGATCAGCTGCGCGTACTGCGCGCCGAAGTCCACGACGAGGACGGGTCGCTGCTGGGTCTCGCTCACTGGGCGGCCTCCACGGGCTCGGAATCGGTGTCGGAGTCGGAGTCGGTCGGCGCCCCGGCGGGCGCGGCACCCGACGTCGACGCGGCGGCCGCGGCATCCGCTTCGCGCTTCGCGAGGTAGCTGCGCACCTCGCGCCCGATGCGGGCCTCGAGGAAGAACGAGAGGAACGGCACGATGCCGCCCGAGGCGAGCAGCAGCAGGCGCGGGAACGGCCAGCGCATGAGGCTCCACAGTCGGAAGTTGCTGAACAGGTACACGACGTAGAACCAGCCGTGCGCGATGAGGATGCCGGTCGACAGGTTCACTCCCGTGCCGGTCGACTCGAGCCCCTCGGGCGTCTCGGCGACGGGCTCGAACGAGAGCAGGCCGTTCGGACCGAACGCGAACAGCTCGAGGTGCCAGACGTACTTCAGCAGCATCTCCGCGCAGAGCAGGAGGAGCATGACGCCCGTGATGACCGAGGCCACCATGTAGAACTTGAGGGCCCCGCGGATGCGCGGGAAATCAGCCGGTTTGGGCTCGAGGGGCATGCCGTCCAGTCTACGATGCGGCCGGCCGGCCGAAGTCCGTGACGGATGTCGCGCGCCGGCGCCACCCGCGGCGGCGGCCGGTCACGACCCGACGAGCTCGCGCGGCACGACGAACACGTCGACGAGCGCGCCGCCGCGCCAGAGCGTCATCTCGACCTCGCGGTCGATCGCACCCTCGACCATGAG
Organism: Agromyces molybdatiresistens; assembly: GCF_052748445.2. Classification (NCBI taxonomy): domain Bacteria; kingdom Bacillati; phylum Actinomycetota; class Actinomycetes; order Micrococcales; family Microbacteriaceae; genus Agromyces; species Agromyces molybdatiresistens. The sequence continues at coordinate 2,932,454 of NZ_CM188258.1, forward strand.
CCGCTGGATGGAGGTCGCGGTCACGATGCCCGTGCCGTCGAGGCTCACGGCGATGTCGCCCGGCCGGATGCCGGCCGCCTCGGCGGGGCTGCCCGCCACCACGCCCGTGACCTGGAGCCCGGTCTGCGAACCGACCCGCGCCGCGAGCTCGGGCGCGAGACGCACCTGCGCACCGGCGATGCCGAGCCAGGCGCGACGGACGCGACCGTGCGCGACGAGCGCGTCGATGATCGCCCGGGTCGCGGGGTTGATCGGCACGGCGAGGCCGAGCCCGACGCCCGCGACCGCGGTGTTGACGCCGACCATGCGCCCGGCTCCGTCGGCGAGCGCGCCGCCGCTATTGCCCGGGTTCAGCGCGGCATCCGTCTGGATGACCTCGTCGACCACGCGGCCCGCCGCCGTCGGCAGCGAGCGCCCGAGGTTCGAGACGATGCCCGCGGTCACGCTGCCGGCCAGGCCGAGCGGGGTACCGAGCGCGACGACGAGCTGACCCACCCGCAACGTGCGCGCGTCGCCGAGCGGCACGGGCGCGGGGACGTCGCCGCGCGACCCGAGCACGGCGAGGTCCGACAGCGGGTCGCGTCCGATCACGTCGGCGTCCACGGCCGTGCCGTCGGCGAAGGCGGCCTCGGCGCGTTCGGCGCCCGCGACCACGTGCGCCGAGGTGAGCAGGATCCCCTCGGCGGACACCACGCTCGCGCTGCCCGTGCCCAGTCCGCGCCGGGAACGAACGGACAGGCTGGCCATGCTCGGCAGGAGGTCGTCGGCGACGCGCGTCACGACGCGCGAGTACGCGTCGAGCGGGTCGTCCGCCGCGAGTTCGTCGGGTGCCACGTCGTCATCGCCCACACCGGCATCCTCACCCCGTCGACGGAGGCCGCGTCCGGAGTTCGCCGACGGCGGAAGCCCGGCTCAGTCCCGTGCCGCGTCCGTCGGCGTCGCCGCCCCGGCCCCGGCGGCGGCGGCCTGCTCCGCCTCCTGCTCCGCCTCCTCGCGCTCTCGCTCCACGGCGTCCTTCACGAGCCGGTACCAGAGGAACACCGCGAAGCCCGCGAAGACGACCCACTCGACGGCGTAGAAGACGTTCAGCCAGTTGAGCTCCGACTCCTGCAGCGGCGGCGGCGAGTCGATCGCCTCGAGGCCGGCGACGGGCTCGGTCGTGGTCACGTAGCCGAAGTACACCGGGCGATCGTCGTAGTCCGCCCACACGTTGATCAGGTGCGCCACCGCCACGGTCGTCATCGACTGCGGGTCGTCGCCCTCGTCGGGCGCCACAGGCGCCTCGCTCGGCAGGAACCGGCCGACGAACCCGACCTCGCCGTCCGACCGGGCGGTGCGGTCGACCGCGGCGAGCGCCTCGCGCGCCGCCTCCTCGTCGTCGGTCCAGCCGACCGCGACGGGGAGGCCGCCGGCCGTGGCATCCGTCACCTCGACGTGGGCGACGACCCACCACCCGGCGACGCCCTCGTTCAATCGGCCCTGCACGAGCACGGTGTCGCCCGGAACGATGGTGCCGGTGAACGACACGCGCTGCCCGGTCGCGGCCTGTTCGGTCGGCCCGTCGGGCTCCGCGACGTCGGCGAGCGGGCGGACCTGCTCGGTGGGCCGCTCGACGACGGTCGCCTGCTCGACCGCACGGTCGACCTGCCACTGCGCGAGGAGCGCGAAGGCGGCCGCGATGCCGAGCGCAGCGATCAGGGCGAGCACCCAGCGCGGGCGCAGCATCATCCGGAGCATGTCGCCTGCGATTCTAGCCGGGCGGGATGCGCGGTCCCTGCGAGCGGCGGGCCCGAGGCGCGCCGCCGCGGCGCCTCGAACCTGCGGCTCAGTCCACCTTGACGATGTCGGGCGCCTCGAGGCGGACCCGGTCGGCCGACTCGTCGTCGGGCTGCTCCTGCGACGCGCGCTCGGCGGCGACGCGCTGGAGGTAGCGCTCGACCTCGAGCGACTCGCGGTCGGCGTCCCAGCCGAGCACCCCGGCCATGAGCCGCGCCGCGACGGGCGCGGCGGAGACCCCGCGATCCCACGCCTCGATCGAGATGCGAGTGCGCCGCGCGAGCACGTCGTCGAGATGGAGGGCACCTTCGTGCGAGGCGGCGTACACGACCTCGGCGCCGAGGTAGTCGTCGGCCCCGGGAAGCGGGTCGCCGAGCTCGGGGTTCTCGCGGATCAGGTCGAGCAGTTCGTCGGTGAGCGTGCCGTACCGATTCAGGAGGTGCTCGATGCGCACCTTGTGCACCCCGAACGCGCGCGCGATCTTGCCGCGCTTGTTCCACGCCGCCTGGTAGCCCTCGGCCCCGAGCAGCGGGATGTCCTGCGTCGTGGACGCCGGCACCCGGCCGTCGAGCGCGTCGGCTGCGGCGTCGATCGCGTCCTTCGCCATCACCCGGTAGGTGGTCCACTTGCCGCCCGCGACCACGACGAGCCCGGGGACGGTGTGCGCCACGACGTGCTCGCGCGAGAGCTTCGAGGTCTGGTCGCTCTCCCCCGCGAGCAGGGGCCTGAGCCCGGCGAACACGCCCTCGACGTCTTCGCGGGTGAGCGGGATCGCCATCACCGCGTTGACGTGCTCGAGGAGGTAGTCGATGTCGGCCGCGGTCGCGGCGGGGTGCGCCTTGTCGAGGTTCCAGTCGGTGTCGGTCGTGCCGATGAGCCAGTGCCGGCCCCACGGGATCACGAACAGGACGCTCTTCTCGGTGCGGAAGATCATGCCCATCGCCGACTGGATGCGGTCCCTCGGCACCACCAGGTGGATGCCCTTCGACGCGCGGACCTTGAACGTGCCGCGCTCGCCGACCATGCGCTGGGTGTCGTCGGTCCACACGCCCGTCGCGTTCACGACCTGCTTGGCGCGGATCTCGAAGTGCTCGTCGGTCTGCAGGTCGTGCGCCTTGACGCCGACGACGCGCTCACCGACCTTGACGAAGCCCTCGACCTTCACGCGGCTCGCGACGTGCGCGCCGTAGAACGACGCGGTTCGGGCGAGGGATGCCACGTACCGCGCGTCGTCGACCTGTGCGTCGTAGTAGGTGAGCCCGCCGACGAGCGCATCGCTCGAGAGCGACGGGATGGCGCGCATGACCTGCCGCTTCGAGAGGTGCCGGTGGTGCGGGACGCCCGGCGGGCGGCCCCCCGAGTAGCTGAAGATGTCGTAGAGCAGCATCCCGGCGCCGATGTAGACGCGCTCGAACACGCGCTTCTGCAGCGGGTACAGGAACCGGACGGGCTTCACGAGGTGCGGGGCGATGCGCTGCAGCAGCAGGCCTCGCTCGATGAGCGCCTCGCGCACGAGCCGGAAGTCGAGCTGTTCGAGGTACCGGATGCCGCCGTGCACGAGCTTCGACGACCGGCTCGAGGTGCCGGACGCCCAGTCCCTCGCCTCGAGGAGCCCGGTCGACAGGCCGCGCGTCACGGAGTCGAGCGCCGCACCCGTGCCGACGATGCCGCCGCCGACCACGAGGACGTCGAGTTCCTTCTCCTTGAGGCGGGCGATCGCCGCCTCGCGTTCCTCCGGCCCGAGCTTGTTCGAACGCGTCACCGACTTCAGTCTCGCCATCGTCGCTCCCCATCCCCGGGCGGACCGCGGCGGTCACGCCCGTCGTCCCCACGCTACCCGAGCGCGGTTCGCCGGACCATGGGATCGGCCGGGGATCGGAGCAGGTTGACAGCCTCGCGTCGCGTCGTTCGCTACGCCGACCGGTAGGGCGCGACGACGACCTCGACGCGCTGGAACTCCTTGAGGTCGGAGTAGCCGGTGGTCGCCATGGACTTGCGGAGCGCACCCACCAGGTTCGCGGTGCCGTCGGCGGCGGGAGCGGGGCCGTAGAGGATCTCCTCGAGCGGGGCGACCTGGCCGACCTGCACGCGCTGGCCGCGCGGCAGCATCGAGTGGTGCGCCTCGGGGCCCCAGTGCCATCCGCCGCCGGGCGCGTCGGTCGCGCGCGCGAGCGCGGCGCCGAGCATGACCGCGTCGGCACCGCAGGCGACGGCCTTGACGATGTCGCCCGCCGCACCGACGCCGCCGTCGGCGATGACGTGCACGTAGCGGCCGCCGGACTCGTCGAGGTAGTCGCGGCGCGCGCCGGCGACGTCCGCCACGGCCGTCGCCATCGGCGCGTGGATGCCGAGCGTGGCACGCGTGGTCGAGGCCGCGCCGCCGCCGAAGCCGACGAGCACGCCCGCCGCCCCCGTGCGCATCAGGTGCAGGGCCGCGGTGTAGGTCGCAGCGCCCCCCACGATGACCGGCACGTCGAGCTCGTAGATGAACTTCTTGAGGTTCAGCGGCTCCTGGTTCTTGGAGACGTGCTCCGCCGACACGGTCGTGCCGCGGATCACGAACAGGTCGACGCCCGCGGCGACGACGGTCTCGTAGAGCTCCTGGGTGCGCTGCGGCGAGAGCGCGCCCGCGACCGTCACGCCTGCCGCGCGCACCTCGGCGAGGCGCTCGGTCACGAGGTCGGGCTTGATCGGCTCGGAGTACAGCTCCTGCATGCGCGCGGTCGCCCGCTCGTCGGTCAGGTTGCGGATCTCGGCGAGCGCGGGCTCCGGGTCCTCGTACCTGGTCCAGAGGCCCTCGAGGTCGAGCACGCCGATCCCGCCGAGCTGGCCCATCATGATCGCCGTCTGCGGCGAGACGACCGAGTCCATCGGCGCTGCGAGGAACGGGATGTCGAACTGGTACGCGTCGATCGACCAGCCGACGGAGACGTCTTCGGGGTCTCGGGTGCGCCGGCTCGGCACGATGGCGATGTCGTCGAACGCGTAGACGCGACGGCCCCGCTTGGAGCGGCCGATCTCGATCTCCTGGGTCACCGTTCAACCCTACCGAAGGGCCTCGGACTGCGACACGGACGGCGGGGACGGCGGGCGCAGGCGGGCGCGCGCGCTCAGCGCGCCCGCACCACCCGCTGCTCGTCCCACACCGGCTGGTCGGCCTCGACGACCTCGCCGTCGGAGCGGAAGACCACGAACCGGTCGAACGAGCGCGTGAACCAGCGGTCGTGCGTGACCGCGAGCACGGTGCCGTCGAACCGAGAGAGCGCGTCCTCGAGCGCCTCGGCCGACACGAGATCGAGGTTGTCGGTCGGCTCGTCGAGAAGGAGCAGCGTGGCACCGGAGAGCTCGAGCAGCAGGATCTGGAGGCGCGCCTGCTGCCCGCCCGACAGCGCGTCGAACTGCTGGAGCGCCGAACCGGCCAGTCCGTAGCGGTCGAGCGCCGAGCTCGCCGCCTCGCGCGCCATGCCCTCCCGGTTCGCGTCGCCGCGATGCAGGATGTCGAGGAGCGTGCGCCCGCGAAGCCCGGGCAGCTCGTGCCCCTGCGCGAACCAGCCGGGCACGACCCGTGCGCCGAGCGACGCGGAACCCGTGTGCGGAACAGCGGCGAGGGTCGAACCGACATCCGTCACATGCCCCTTCGCCCGGTCGGGATCGCTGCCGCCGGCCGCGAGCAGGCGCAGGAAGTGCGACTTGCCCGATCCGTTCGAGCCCAGCACCGCGACCCGGTCGCCGTACCAGACCTCGAGGTCGAACGGGCGCATGAGCCCGGTCAGCTCGAGACCGTCGCACACGACGGCGCGCTTGCCCGTGCGGGAGCCGCGCAGGCGCATCGACACGGCCTGCGCCGGCGGACGCTCCTCGGGCGGTCCGGCCTCCTCGAACTTCCGCAGCCGAGTGATCGCCGCCTGGTAGCGCGAGGCCATGCCGTCGTTGTACGTCGCCTTGACCTTGAGCGTCTGCACGAGCTGCTTCAGCTGCGCATGCTGCTCGTCCCAGCGCCGCCGGAGCTCGTCGAGGCGGGCGAAGCGCTCCTCGCGAGCGGCCTGGTAGCCGCGGAACGAGCCGCCGTGCACCCAGGCCGTGCTGCCCGCGGCGCCGGCCTCGAGCGTCACGATCCGGTCGGCGGCGCGTGCGAGCAGCTCGCGGTCGTGCGAGACGAGGAGCACGGTCTTCGGCGTCGCCCTGAGCTGCTGCTCGAGCCAGCGCTTGCCCGGCACGTCGAGCGCGTTGTCGGGCTCGTCGAGGAGCAGCACCTCCTCCGGTCCGCGGAGCAGGGCCTCGAGGGCCAGCCGCTTCTGCTCGCCGCCCGAGAGGCTCGCGAGCTCGCGCCACTTCGCCCGCTCGAACGGGATGCCGAGCGCGGCGATCGTGCAGTGGTCCCAGACGACCTCCTGGTCGTAGCCGCCCGCCTCGGCGTACTCGGCGAGCGCCGACGCGTACCGCATCTGGGCGGCCGTGTCATCCGTCTCGATCAGGGCGTTCTCGGCGCGTTCGAGCTCGATCGCCGCGGCGCGCACGCGTTCGGGCGCGACCGACACGAGCAGGCCGTGCACCGTGCGCTCGACGCCCTCGACGACCTCGCCGCGACCGACGAACTGGTCCATGACGCCGAGGCCGCCGACGACCTGCACGCTCCCCTCGTCGGGGCGCAGGTCGCCGCGGACGATGCGCAGCAGCGTCGTCTTGCCGGCGCCGTTCTGGCCGATGAGCGCGGTCGTGCGACCCTCGGTCACGCGGAAGGCGAGGTCCGCCAGGAGCGGCCTGCCGTCCGGCAGTGAGAAGGAGACGCCGTTGACGTCGATGAAGCCCATGGGAGCGGTTCCGTTTCGGAAGACAGCGGCCTGCGCCGCGCCGCCGGATGGGCAGCCGACCAGAATAGCCGAAGACGGATGCCGCGGCACGGCCACGTGGCATCGTCCCGCCGCGCGGCTCGGTGGGGCAGGCTTGACCCATGCACCGCGTCGCCGCAGATCCGCTCGACCTCCTCCGCACCCGGACCAGCGCGAAATGGCGCAGCTACGATCCGGACGTGCTGCCGCTCCCCGTCGCGGAGATGGACTACCCGCTCGCCGAGCCGATCGCCGAGGCACTGCATGCCGCGATCCGCCGCTCCGACACGGGCTACAACTCCGGCAGCCTCCCGGTCGCGGAGGCGTTCGCCGAGTTCGCCGCCGCGCGGCTCGGCTGGGAACCGGACCCGGCCCGGGTGACCTGCACCGCCGACGTGAGCATGGGCATCGTCGAGGTGCTGCGCCGGGTCGTCGGGCATGGCGACGGCGTGATCGTGAACCCGCCGATCTATCCGCCGTTCTTCGACCTCGTCACCGAGGCGGGGGCCTCGGTCGTCGACGTGCCGCTCGCCGGGGGCATCGACGAGGGATGGTCGCTCGACCTGGCCGGCATCGAGGCCGCGTTCGCGGACGGCGCCCGCGCCATGGTGCTCTGCAACCCGCACAACCCGGTCGGCGTCGTGCACTCGCGTGACGACCTCGCGGCGCTCGCCGGACTCGCCGCACGATTCGATACCACGATCGTGTCCGACGAGGTGCACGGACCGCTCTCCCAGCCCGAGTCGCGCTACGTGCCGTTCCTGACGGTGTCGGATGCCGCGCGGGAGCACGGCATCGCGGTGACCGGGGCCACGAAGGCCTTCAACCTGGCCGGGCTGAAGGCCGCCCTCATCCTCACCGCGAGCGAGCGCGGCGACGCGGTGCGCGCGTCGTTCCCCTACGAGGTCGAGTGGCGGATGGGCCAGTTCGGCGCGATCGCGTCGATCGCGGCGTTCCGGCACGGCGGCCGATGGCTCGACGGCGTGCTCGGCTCGATCGACGACAACCGGCGGCTGCTGGCCGAACTGCTCGCCGACGAGCTGCCCGACGTGCGGTACCGGGTTCCGCAGGCCACGTACCTGGCGTGGCTCGACCTCTCCGCGCTCGGTTGGGGCGACGATCCCGCGGCGGTCGCGCTCGAGCGCGCGCGCGTCGCGCTCGCCAACGGGCCCATGTTCGGCGCGGACGCCGGGCGCGGCCACGCCCGGCTCAACCTCGCGTGCTCGCCCGAGGTGCTCGCCGAGGCGATCAGCCGCATCGCGGACGCGCGCTGACCTACCTCGTGTAGTTCGGCGCCTCGACGACGAACTGCACGTCGTGCGGGTGCGACTCCTTGAGCCCGGCCGGGGTGATCCGGACGAAGCGGCCCTTCGACTTGAGCTCCGCGACCGTCCGCGCTCCGACGTAGAACATCGACTGCCGGAGGCCGCCGACGAGCTGGTACGCGACCGCCGAGACCGGGCCGCGGAACGGCACCTGGCCCTCGATGCCCTCGGGGATGAGCTTCTCGTCGCTCGGGACGTCGGCCTGGAAGTAGCGGTCCTTCGAGTAGGAGGTCTTCTCACCACGCGTCTGCAGCGCGCCGAGCGACCCCATGCCGCGGTAGGTCTTGTACTGCTTGCCGTTCTGGAAGACCAGGTCGCCCGGGCTCTCGGCGGTGCCGGCGAGCAGCGAACCGAGCATGACGGTGTCGGCACCCGCGACGAGCGCCTTCGCGATGTCGCCCGAGTACTGCAGTCCGCCGTCCGCGATGAGCGGTACGCCGGCCGGGCCGGTCGCCTTGGACGCCTCGTAGACCGCGGTGACCTGCGGCACGCCGACGCCCGCGACCACCCGCGTGGTGCAGATCGAGCCCGGGCCCACACCGACCTTGACGGCGTCGGCGCCCGCGTCGACGAGCGCCTTCGCACCCTCGTACGTCGCGACGTTGCCGCCGATCACGTCGATGTGCGCGAACGTGGGATCGCCCTTGAGCCGTCGGATGATGTCGAGCACGCCTGCGGACTCGCCGTTCGCCGTGTCGACGACGAGCACGTCGACCCCGGCGTCGCGCAGCGCCTCGGCCCGCTCCCAGGCGTCGCCGAAGAAGCCCATCGCCGCGCCGACGCGCAGGCGCCCCTCGGCATCCTTCGTCGCGTTCGGGTACTGCTCGGACTTGTCGAAGTCCTTGACGGTGATGAGGCCGGTCAGGCGCCCCGAGTCGTCGACGAGCGGCAGCTTCTCGACCTTGTGCTGGGCGAAGATCGCCACGGCCTCGTCGGGATCCATGCCGACGCGCCCGGTGATCAACGGCGCCTTCGTCATCACGTCGGCCACCTTGGTCGTCGGCTTCTCGAAGTCGGAGACGAACCGCATGTCGCGGTTCGTGATGATGCCGACGAGCACGCCGTCGGCGTCGATCACGGGAAGGCCCGACACGCGGTACGTCGCGCACAGCCGGTCGACCTCGGCCACCGTGGCATCCGGCGTCGTGGTCACCGGGTTGGAGACCATGCCCGACTCGCTGCGCTTGACCCGGTCGACCATCTCGGCCTGCTCGGCGATCGAGAGGTTGCGATGCAGGATGCCGATGCCGCCCTGTCGAGCCATGGCGATCGCCATGCGGGCCTCGGTCACCGTGTCCATCGCCGCAGAGAGCAGCGGGGTCGCGACCGTGATGCGCCGCGTCAGGCGCGAACTGGTGTCGGCCTCGCTGGGGATCACGTCGGTGTGCCCCGGCAGCAGCAGGACGTCGTCGTACGTCAGTCCAGTGAATCCGAACGGATCGGCCTGATCCATGTCGCCCCTTCGTCTCGAGTCGTGCTCGACGGCCCGCGCACCGCGGGTTCGCGGGCACGGGCGCATCGTCGCGGTACAGAAGAGTTTAAGCGAGTTTGCGTCGCCGCCATTCCCCGGATAACAATCGAGGGCCGTTTGTGCCCGGCTGCGAAACACCTGGGACATAATCGGCACGTACTGTGACGACGTCGTCGCAGGAAAGGCGAACCCGGTCGACCCCCATACCGGGACCTTTGGAGGTGCAGTGGAATCCACGCAATCAGTCCGCCCACGTTCCCGTGGGAGGTGGCTCATCCTCCTCGGACTCCTACTGTCCGCACTCACTCTGTCCGGCATCGCAGCGTCCCCTGCGATGGCGGACGAAGGGGGTACGGACGGCCAGGCCGAGGAGTTCGAGTACTTCTTCAGCGGCAACGTGAAGTACAACGACGAGCCGCTCGAGGGGGTGTCCATCTCCGTGTCCGGCAACGGATTCGAAGCGGAGACCGAGACCGATGAGAACGGCCAGTGGACGATCGGCGTCCCCGAGAAGGAGGGCGCCTACGAGCTGACGCTCGACGAGGACACGCTGCCCGAGGGCGTGATCGTCGAGGACGGCCAGTCCACGGTCGAGGCCGAGTTCGGCCTCACGAACCGGAAGGCCGTGAACTTCTTCCTCGGCGAGGGCCAGCGCGTGACGACGGACTACGGCGCCCAGGTGCTCATCCGCGTCGTGAACGGCCTGAACTTCGGCCTGCTGCTCGCGCTCGCCGCCATCGGCCTCTCGCTGATCTTCGGAACGACCGGGCTCTCCAACTTCGCGCACGCGGAGATGATCACGTTCGGCGCGTTGATGATGCTGACGCTGAGCGTCACGTTGAACGTGCCGGTGTGGCTCGCCATCCTGATCGCGATCGCCCTGTCGGCCGGCCTCGGCTGGACCCTGGATGCCGGGCTCTGGAAACCGTTGCGCAAGCGCGGGGTGGGGCTGATCCCGCTGATGATCGTGAGCATCGGCCTCTCGCTCGCCCTGCGGTACACCTACCAGTTCTTCTACGGCGGCGGAACACGGCAGCTCCCGGGTGCGACCCTGCCGAGGGAGATCCAGCTCGGACCGATCCTGCTCTCGTGGATCGACGTGGCGAGCATGGCGACCTCGATCGTCGTGCTCCTCGCAGTGGCGTTCTTCCTCCTGCGGACCCGCATCGGCAAGGCGACTCGCGCAGTCTCGGACAACGCTCCGCTCGCCGCAGCGAGCGGGATCGACGTCGACCGCGTCATCCGCATCGTCTGGGTGATCGGCGGCGGCCTCGCGGGCCTCGCCGGCATCCTCTGGGCGTACTTCCGCCCCGGCGTCAGCTGGGACATGGGCTTCCAGATCCTGCTGCTCGTGTTCGCCGCGGTCACTCTCGGTGGTCTCGGCACCGCGTTCGGCGCCCTCGTCGGCTCGCTGATCGTGGGTCTCTTCATCGAGATCTCCACGCTCTGGCTGCCGAGCGACATGAAGTACGTGGGCGCGCTGCTCGTGCTGATCCTCGTGCTGCTGTTCCGACCGCAGGGAATCCTGGGTCGCCGAGAGAGAATCGGATAAGGGGCCGACCATGATCGACTGGATTCAGATCTTCTCGAACGCGGCGCAGGAGCTCATCAGCCCGACGACCGCGGCGTACGCCCTGGCCGCCCTCGGCCTGGCGATCCACTTCGGGTACACCGGCCTGCTGAACTTCGGCCAGGCGGGCTTCATGGCGCTGGGCGCCTACGGGTACGCCATCTCGACGCTCTCCTTCGGATTCCCCGTGTGGGCGTCCGTGCTCGTCGGCATCGGCGCGTCCATCGTGTTCGCCCTGATCCTCGGCATCCCGACCCTGCGCCTGCGGGCCGACTACCTCGCCATCGTGACGATCGCTGCCGCGGAGATCCTGCGGCTCATCTTCACGACGAACACGTTCGACGACGTGACCGGTTCGGCGAGCGGGCTCCAGGGCTACAAGGGCGGCCTCGCCGCGCTCAATCCGATCCCGCCCGGCACGTACGGCTTCGGCCCGTTCACCTACAACGCCTACGACTGGTGGATCCGCATCCTCGGATGGACCATCGTCATCCTCGCCGCGGTGTTCACGTGGCTCTTGATGCGCAGCCCCTGGGGCCGCGTCATCAAGGGCATCCGCGAGGACGAGGACGCCGTGCGCGCCCTCGGCAAGAACGTCTACTCGTACAAGATGCAGAGCCTGATCCTGGGCGGCGTCTTCGGCACCCTCGCCGGCATGATCTTCATCATGCCGCGCGCGGTCGTCCCGGCGAACTACCAGACGTCCCTCACCTTCTTCATCTACGCGATCCTGCTGCTCGGCGGCGCCGCGACGGTCCTCGGCCCCATCGTGGGCTCGATGATCTTCTGGGTGCTGCTCTCGTTCTTCTCGGGCTTCATGGCCCGGGCGGTCGAGGCGGGCTGGCTCCCGTTCATGACGCAGGTCCAAGCCGGCCAGCTGCGATTCATCCTGGTCGGCATCGCGATCATGCTCCTGGTCGTATTCAGGCCACAGGGCATCTTCGGCAACAAGAAGGAGTTGGCCTTTGTCCGATAACGTCACTCCCACGACGCCGGTCAAGACGACCGGCCTCCACGTCGGCGACGCCGGTCCCGGCTGCAAGAAGGTCGACCCGATCATCGTCGCCGACGGCGTCAAGCGCACGTTCGGCGGCCTCACGGCCGTCGATGTCGCGCACGTCGAGATCCCGCGCGGAGCCATCACGGCGCTGATCGGGCCGAACGGCGCCGGCAAGACCACGTTCTTCAACCTGCTCACCGGCTTCGACAAGCCGGACGAGGGCAAGTGGCAGTTCGATGGTCGTTCGCTGGCGCACGTCCCGGCGTACCGGGTCGCCCGGATGGGTCTCATCCGGACGTTCCAGCTCACCAAGGCGCTGGGCCTGCTCACCGTGCTCGACAACATGAAGCTCGGCGCGAAGCAGCAGACCGGCGAGAACCTGTTCCGGTCGGTCCTGCCGTTCCTGTGGCGCAAGCAGGAGGATGAGATCGAGGCGAAGGCCGAGGAGATCCTCGCCCGCTTCAAGCTCGACACGAAGAAGGAGGATTACGCGGCCAGCCTCTCCGGCGGGCAGCGGAAGCTCCTCGAGATGGCGCGCGCCCTGATGAGCGACCCCACGCTGGTGATGCTCGACGAGCCGATGGCCGGTGTGAACCCCGCGCTCACGCAGTCGCTGCTCGACCACATCCTCGACCTGAAGTCGCAGGGCATGACGGTGCTCTTCGTCGAGCATGACATGCACATGGTCCGCCACATCGCGGACTGGGTGATCGTGATGGCCGAAGGCAAGATCGTCGCGGAGGGAGATCCGCATGAGGTCATGCGCGATCCTGCCGTGGTCGACGCCTACCTCGGCGCGCACCACGACACCGACATCGGCTCGACCGACACCGGTCACGTCGAAGCCATAAAGGAGCTCATCGATGACGAACAGTGAACCCACACCGGGCCCCGAGTCCACCGGCGCCGGCGCCGCGGTCGACGACCGAGCCATGGTCGTCGAGGTCCGCGACGTCACGGCGGGCTACCTTCCTGGCGTGAACATCCTCAACGGGTGCTCGCTCACGGCGCGCGACGGCGAGCTCGTCGGCATCATCGGCCCGAACGGCGCCGGCAAGTCGACGCTGCTGAAGGCGATCTTCGGCCTCGTGAAGGTGCGCGAGGGCGGGATCTTCCTGCAGGGCGATGAGATCACGAACCAGAAGGCGAACAAGCTCGTCGCCAAGGGAGTCGGGTTCGTCCCGCAGACGAACAACGTGTTCCCGTCGCTGACGATCCAGGAGAACCTCGAGATGGGCCTCTTCCAGAAGCCCAAGGACCTCAAGCACCGCCTGGAGTTCGTGGTCGACATCTTTCCCGAGCTCGGCAAGCGCCTCACCCAGCGGGCCGGTTCGCTCTCGGGCGGCGAACGCCAGATGGTGGCCATGTCACGCGCGCTGATGATGGGGCCGCACGTGCTCCTGCTCGACGAGCCGAGTGCCGGCCTCTCCCCCGTCCGTCAGGACGAGGCGTTCCTGCGCGTCAAGGAGATCAACCGTGCGGGCGTGACGACCATCATGGTCGAGCAGAACGCGCGTCGGTGCCTCCAGATCTGCGACCGCGGTTACGTCCTCGACCAGGGCCGCGACGCGTACGAGGGCCCCGGCCGCGACCTCCTGAACGACCCGAAGGTCATCGGCCTCTACCTGGGTACGCTCGGCCAGGACTGACTCGCTCGTTCCAGCGCCCGAAGGGGGCGGATGCCACGGCATCCGCCCCCTTCGTCGTGTCGGCGCTCGTTTGCTCGGGCAGGGGATGCGCACCGGCTGACGTGGCCGAACCCCCCCTCGCGGCACCGCACGTCGTGTGCAGGGCGACCCCGTGACCGAGTACCTGATCTCGTTCCCCGGCGCAGCGATGGAGCTCTACGCCCGAAATCCCCGATCGTCGTCGCCGAGTCCCGCGCCGTCGGACCGCGACGGGTGCGAGGAGTGAGCGACGAAGCTCGCCGCGCATGCCGGCGCAGCCAGGAGCTCCGCCGGTTCGGGTACGAACCCGAGAGCGAGCGCTGGATCTCCGCGCGCTGTTCGCCGCGTGTGCTGCGGGCATGCGGAAGGGCCCCGGCCGAAGCCGGGGCCCTTCGCTGCGTGTCGGCCGATCAGCCGATGCGCGTGTAGGTGTTGTCGTCGGCGTACTCGTAGATGCCGATGGTGGCCTCGGTCGGGTCACCGTTCTCGTCGAGCGTGATCGGACCCGACGCACCGTCGAAGTCGATCTGCTCGCCCTCGGCGAGGAGCGCGGCCGCGTCGGCGAACGAGGTCACGGTCTCACCGTCACCCGAGCCGCCGGACACCTGCTGCAGGTAGGCGCCGATGTCCTCGCCGGCCGTGCTGTTCGCGGCGTAGGCCGCGAGCGCGATCAGCATGAGGGCGTCGTACGACTCCGGGCCGTAGCTGAAGCTGTCGAGGTCGGGGTCGATGCCGAGCAGGCGGTCCTCGAAGCTCGCCTCGAGCTCCGGGCCGGGGAGCGTGCCCTTCGCACCGGCGACGAGGCCGGGAGCGAAGTCCGCGCTGTAGTCGGCCAGGTTGCCGTCGACGAAGTACAGCTGGTCGCCCGGGTAGCCCGCGCCGACGAGCGCCGGCACGACGACCTTGGCCTCGTCGAACGTGATGACCGCGACGGCGTCGGGGTTCGCGGCGTTGATCGCCGAGAGCTGCGCGTCGAAGTTCGAGTCACCCGTGTTGAAGAGCTCCTCGGCGACGACCTCGCCACCCGCGGCCTCGAAGGCCTCGCTGGTGGCGGCGGCCAGCCCGGTGCCGTACGGGTCGTTGAGGACCAGCAGGCCGAGCGTCGAGGCGCCGTCCTCCGCGATCAGGTTGCCGAGGACCTCGCCCTGGAGCAGGTCGGAGGGCGCGGTGCGGAAGTAGAGGCCGTTGTCCTCGTACTCCGTGAAGTCGGGCGACGTGTTGGCCGGCGAGAAGTGGACGACGCCGGCCGAGGTGATCTGGTCGATCACGGTGAACGACACACCCGACGACGCGGCGCCGATGATCGCCGACACGTCCTGCGACAGGAGGTCGGTGACCGAGACGGTGGCGATGTCGGTCGTGGTGTCACCGGAGTCGCGGTACACGACCTCGACCTGGATGCCCGCGTCGGCCTCGTTGATCTCCTCCGCGGCGAGTGCGACACCGGCCTCCTCGGGCGGGCCGAGGAAGGCGAGCGTGCCCGACTGGGGCAGGATCGTGCCGACCTTCAGGGTGAGGTCGCGCTCACCGGCCTCGATTTCCAGGGCGTCGCCGGTGTCGGCCGGCTCCTCGGACTCTTCCGGGGTGGTGGTGCCACCCGTGCTGCACGCGGTGAGGAGGAGGGCGGATACGCCGGCAATGGCGATGCCCGTCCAGGCCGCGCGAGACGAGCGCGAGCCGGTGGCCCTCGCGAATACGCTCATGATGCTCCTTGGGACTGAAGGATCGGTACACAAACAGCGTCTGGCGACGCCGATGTATCGACCGTATTGCGCCCCCAGAGGGGAAACAAGATTGCCCCGATCACAACCCGGTAACGCACACGGAATCGTTATCTCAGCGACATCCGCGCGCGTTTCTCCGCAGCAATCGGCCGTTTCCGGTGCGGAATCGCGCATCCGGCGTGCCTCCGGAGCCCGATGCTCCAGCCCCGTTCGGGGGGTCCTCGGTGCTCAGACGGGCTCGAGGTTCGCCGCCCGTCGCGCGGCGCGGGCGCCGCGCACCAGGTCGAACGTCAGCACGAGGAGCGCGAGCCAGACGAGCCCGAAGCCGACCCACCGCTCGGGCGGCATGGGCTCGCGGAGCACCACGACGCCCACGACGAACTGGATGAACGGCGCGAAGTACTGGATGAATCCCATGTACGTCAGCGGCAGGCGTCTCGAAGCGGCCGCGAACAGGAGGAGCGGCACCGCGGTGACCGCGCCCGCGGCCAGCAGCAGCAGCGTGTGCCATCCGCTCACCGAGCCGACGGTGAGCCCGGTCGTCGACGCGACCACGACGAGGAGGACCGCGGCGAGCGGGGCGAGCCAGGCCGTCTCCAGCGTGAGGCCCGACACGGCGTCCACCCGGTGGCCGACGCGCTTCTTGATGAGGCCGTAGAAGCCGAAGCTGAAGGCCAGCACGAGGGCGATCCACGGCAGTTGGCCGTACCCCACGGCGAGCACGACGACGGCGACGATGGAGATGCCGACGGCCGTCCACTGCGTGGCGCTCAACCGTTCGCGGAGGACGAGGACCCCGAGGAACACGGTCACGATCGGATTGATGAAGTAGCCGAGCGCCGCCTCGACGACGTGGCCGGTGAGGGTCGCGAAGACGTAGGTGAGCCAGTTGACGAAGATGAGCGCGCCGGCGACGCCCATCGTCAGCACGACGCGACGGTCGCGGAGGAGCGATCGGAACGCCCGCCACGTGCGCGTCGCAGCGATGAGGATCGCGCAGAAGACGAGCGAGAGCAGGATGCGCATCGCGACGATCTCGATCGGCCCGCTCGGGGCGAGCGCGATGAAGTAGATGGGCAGGAAGCCCCAGAGCGCGTACGCGGAGACCGCGTACACGAAGCCCGCGCGGCTCACGCCGTCGGGCCGGACGCGCGCCGGCGCGTCGGTGGACGGAGCGGATGACACCGTGCCAGCCTACGCGTCGGCTCCGACACGACGGGGCACCGGGACTGCCGCCAGCCGACGACATCCGGCCCACGTCGCAACCGCGCCGTGCCGCCCACGGCGGGGTGCGGTGCCCCGGAGACGCGACGCGGCCCGGATGCCGATGGCATCCGGGCCGCGTCGATGTCGGTGTCGACTAGCGGACGACGACCGCGAGCACGTCGCGGGCCGACAGCACGAGGTAGTCCTCGCCGCCGAACTTCACCTCGGTGCCGCCGTACTTGGAGTAGATCACCTTGTCGCCGACGGCCACGTCGAGCGGGACACGGTTGCCGTTGTCGTCGATGCGACCCGGACCGACCGCCACGACCTCGCCCTCCTGGGGCTTCTCCTTGGCGGTGTCGGGGATGACCAGGCCCGAAGCCGTGGTCTGCTCGGCCTCGACCTGCTTGATGACGATCCGATCCTCGAGCGGCTTGATGGAAACCGACACGGTTGACCTCTTTCTTGACGAAGACTGGGTTAGCAGCCTCTGAGTGAGAGTGCTAAAGCGAGTCTATGGTGGTTCTGGCACTCGTGCAACGTGAGTGCCAACGGATGCCGCGGTGCTAGCGTGACGGCGTGGAACGCGACGAGCTGGTGCGACTGCTCTCTGCCGAGGGCCTCGCCCTGCTCGACTCGCTGCCGCCGTACTCGTCCAGGGCCGATGTCGTGAAGACCGTGGCCGACCTCCGCAAGCAGGGCCACGATCCCGGGCTCGTCGCAGCGGTGCTGAGCCAGTCCCGGCTCCGTTCGAAGGCACGTGCCAAGTTCGGCGAGTTCGCCGACCGGATGCTGTTCACCGAGCCGGGGCTCGAGCAGGCGACCCGACTCCGGGTCGCAGCGCTCCACGCCGGCCGGTACGCCCGCGCGGGGCTCGGGCACGTCGCCGACCTCGGCTGCGGTATCGGCGGCGACGCGCTCGCCCTCGCCGCGGTCGACCTGGAGGTGACGGCGGCCGAGGCCGACGAGGTGACCGCGGCCGTGGCGGCGTTCAACCTCACCCCCTTCCCGAGGGTGCACGTGCTCCACGCCCGCGCCGAGGACGTCGCACTCGGCGGCATCGACGCCGCCTGGCTCGACCCGGCGCGACGGACGATCGCCGGCGGCACGACGACGAGACTCTCGGATGCCGCGGACTACTCGCCCTCGCTCGACTTCGTGTTCGGCCTCGCCGAACGGATGCCGGTGGGCGTCAAGCTCGGCCCGGGCACCGATCGCGACGTCATCCCCGACGGGACGGAGGCGCAGTGGGTCTCCGTCGACGGCGACGTCGTGGAACTCGTCGTCTGGACCGGCGCGCTCGCGCGCGCGGGCGTCGGACGCGCCGCGCTGGTCATCCGCGGCGACGGCGCGGACGAGCTCGTCGCCCCCGCCGACAGCGAGGACGCCCCCGTCGGCCCCCTCGGCGACTACCTCTACGAGCCCGACGGCGCCGTGATCCGGGCCCGGCTCATCGGCGACCTGGCGCGTTCGATGGGCGCGTGGATGCTGAGCGAGGGCATCGCGTACCTCACCGGCGACCGCGAGGTCGACACGCCGTTCGCACGGGGCTTCCGAGTGATCGAACGCCTGCCCGCGGATGAACGCAGTCTCCGCCGCGCGCTGCACGAGCGCGGCGTCGGCACGCTCGAGATCAAGAAGCGCGGGGTCGACGTCGATCCGGCCGCCCTCCGGACGCGACTCAAGCTCAAGGGAGATGCCGCCGCGACCGTGGTGCTCACGCGAGAGGAGGGCCGCCACGTGGCGATCCTCGTCGAGCGCCTGTAGGCGCCCCCGGAACCTCAGGCGGTCGAGATCGCGCCGAAGACGATCGCGTAGTAGCCGATCCACACGCCCGAGAAGACGAGACCCGCCACGCCGGTGCCGATGCCGACGAACGCGAGGGTCCTGCCGTGCTCCTCACGTCGGAGCCCGAGCACGCCGAAGACGATCGCCGCGAGTGACAGCGGCAGCATCCAGCCCACGAAGAGCGATGCGGCCGCACCGAGGCTGCCGATGACCGCGGCGACCTGGCTGTAGACGCGCCGTTGCTCCTCCTCCTCCTCGTACCCGGTCTCGAACGCCTCGGGCATCGGTCGGCCGACGGCGAGGAGCTGGCCGGTCGGGAGGCCGTGCAGCGCCCCCGTGTCGTATGGGACGTCGAACTCGCGCTCGGGCGCCGCGGTCGGCGCGTCGGCCGATCCCGGACGCTCCGGTCCGCGTGGCATGGGCGCGTCGGGCGCGGGAGCGTCGGGCGCGGAAGCGTCGGGCGCGGGAGCGTCGGGCGCGGAAACGTCGGGCGCGGAAACGTCGGGCGCGGGAGCGTCGGGCGCGGGAGCGGCGTTCGGAGGTGCGCCCTGCGCCGCGCCGCCCGGACCCGGAACGCCGGGCGGATTCCGCCCGGGCTCGGCCGGTCGCGGCATCCGCTCGTCCGTCACGCCCTCACCTCAGTAGCCGTACCCGTACCCGAACCCGTTCCCGATCGAGAACAGCAGGCCCCAGAGGATGAACGAGAGCAGTGCGATGCCGATGCCGACGAAGCCGAGGATGAGGCCGGTCAGCCACATGCCCTTCGCGGCCGGTTCCCTGCTGCGCCCGAGGAAACCGAGGACGACGGCGGCGGCGGGCACGATGAGCTGCAGCACACCGCCGACGAACGGGATGATGGCGACGGGCGAGCCGACGATGCCGATGATGCCCGCGATGAGCGAGATCAGGCTGAGCACCGGGGTCGGCCTGGACGGCGCGGGCGCGGTGGTGGAGGACGCAGCGTAGCCGTATCCGGCGTACGCGCCCGTCGGCGACATCGGTGCCCCGATGCCCCCCGGGCTCGACGTCGGCGGATCGTACGGTCCCGACGCGGGCGGCGCCGGAGGCACGGGCGGGGTCGCCGCCGCGGCGGGGGCCCCGTACGGCATGGCCGGCGGCCCCGGAGCCGCGGGCGGCGGCGCGCTGGGCGGAGCGGGCGGCGCCGGGGGTTCCGGCGCGCTCGGCGGCACGGGCGCGCCCGGGACCTCGGGCGTGCCGGGCGGCTCGGGCGTGCCGGGCGGCTCGGGCGCGGCGGGCGGCACGGGCTCCGGTTCGGGCTCGAGCGGAACGGTCGGCTCGGTCGGCGGGGTCGGAACCGTCGGCTCGACGGGTTCCGCAGGCACGGTGGGCTCGGCAGGCTCCACCGGGACGGTCGGCTCCGTCGGCGTCGGCGGTGCCGGCTCCGTCGGTCGGTCCGGGTTGGTGGGATCGCTCATGCCGAGCCCCTTCCGTGCAGCGGGTGGATCAGTACGAGGTGACGTTGCCGCTGCTGATCGCGGCACCGAGGATCGCGAACCAGACGATCGCGAGGATGATCCCGACCACGAGCCCGATGTAGCCGATGATGAGGCCGGCGATCGCGAGGCCGCGGCCCTGCTCGCCCGTCTTCTTGATCTGGCTCAGCGCGATGTGGCCGGTGATGATGGCGACGAGCGAGATGAAGAACGACGAGACGAGCGAGACGATCGCCAGCACGTTGGTCTTCTGCTGCGTCGCGGGCGCCCCGTACGACGGGCTGGTGCCGTACGACGGGGTCGAGCCGTACGCGGGCTGCGCCGGCGGAGCGGGAGGAGGCGGCGGGACGTTCGAGGCGTTCGGGTCGGGCGTGTTGGGGTCGGTCATGGTGCGGTTTCCTCTCGTGCATGCGCGGACCCGGCAATGCTGGCAGCGCCGCAGGGCGCTGTCAACGTTCGCGGCGCGGGTCGTCTACCCGGCGATCGCGGGGTCTTCGCTCACCATAGCGCGCACCGGCCACGTGCCGCGGTGGGGACCGCTTCGCATCAGCGGACGAGCGGTCTCAGCTCCGGATGTCGGTCACCGGCAGCGTCGAGTCGGCTCCGAACCCGAGCGAGGACGGCTCGTGGCCGGCCATGATGAGGCGCGCGCCCAGCGCGGCGATCATCGCACCGTTGTCGGTGCAGAGCGACAGCGGCGGGATCCGCAGCGCGACGCCAGCGGCATCCGCCCTCGCCTCGGCCACCTCGCGCAGCCGTCGGTTCGCGACCACGCCGCCGCCGAGCAGCAGCCGCGGCACGCCGAGGTCGGTGCAGGCGGCGATCGCCTTCGACACGAGCACGTCGACGACGGCCTCGCGGAAGCTCGCCGCGACATCCGCCAGCGGCACCGGCTCGCCCGCGGCCTCGCGCTGCTCCACCCAGCGGGCGACCGCGGTCTTCAACCCCGAGAACGAGAAGTCGTACCGGTGCCGCTCGAGGTCCTTTGGGCGCGTGAGCCCACGCGGGAACCGGATGGCATCGGGGTCGCCGCCGACCGCGGCGCGGTCGATCTCGGGTCCGCCGGGGTACGGCAGACCGAGGAGCCGGGCGACCTTGTCGAAGGCCTCCCCCGCGGCGTCGTCGATGGTCTCGCCGAGCAGAACGACGTCGGAGTCGAGGTCGCGCACGAGCAGCAGCGACGTGTGCCCGCCCGACACGAGCAGAGCGACGCTCGGCGTCTCGAGCGGCCGGTCGCCGATCAGATCGGCGCCGACGTGGCCGACGAGGTGGTTGACCGCGTAGACGGGCTTCTCGAGGGAGAGCGCGAGCGCCTTGGCCGCACCGACGCCGACCATGAGCGCGCCGGCGAGGCCGGGCCCGTTGGTCACGGCGACGGCATCGAGGTCGTCGAGACGTACGGATGCCTCGGCGAGCGCGGCACGGATGGTGGGACCGAGCGCCTCGAGGTGCGCCCGCGCGGCGACCTCGGGCACGACGCCGCCGTAGCGGGCGTGCTCGTCCATCGAGGAGGCGATCGCGTTGGCGAGCAGCTCGGTGCCGCGCACGATTCCGATGCCGGTCTCGTCGCAGGAGGTCTCGATGCCGAGCACGAGCGGCGCGTCGCGGTTCACTGCGGTCCTCCCGAGGTGCTGCGGCGGGGGCCGGCGGAGGCCGGCGCGACGATCTCCGCCGCCGGGCGCGCGACGGCGGGCGGCACGTCGAGCCGCATCGCGATCGCGTCGACGCCGTCGGGCTGGTAGTAGCCGCGCCGGACGCCGATCTCGACGAAGCCGAGCGAGTCGTACAGGTTCCGCGCCGACGGGTTGTCGGCGCGGACCTCGAGGAACAGCTCGGCGACGTCGCGTCGGCGGGCCTCGTCGATCAGCGCGTGCATGAGCGCGCGGCCGAGGCCCGCCCTCCGATGCGCGGCGTCGACGGCGATCGTCTGGATGTCGCCCTGGCCCGAGCCGCGGGGCGCGAGCAGCCCGGCGTACGCGACGGGCTCGTCGGGCCGGGCGTCGTCGACGGCGACGAGGTAGTGCGTGTGCGGCGCGACGAGCTCGCTCCGCATGGCGGACTCGGGCCACGCGTCGCTCGCGAAGGTGGCCCGCTCGAGGCGCATGATCGCGTCGAGGTCGTCGAGCCCGGCGCGGCGCAGCATGAGGCTCATCGCAGCACCCGCTTGCCGGTCGAGGGGGTGACGTCGGGAGCGCGCAGGTAGAGCGCCTCGTCGCTCGCGACGGGCAGCCGCCCTGCGGCGTGGGCGAGCTCGGCGACGAGCCCGAGGGAACCGGCCGAGACGGTGTCGGCGTCGAGGCGGATGCCGCGGGGCGCCGGCACCGCGTCGCGCGGCTCGAGGCGCGGCGCGGCGAGCCGGACCGGCAGCCCGTCGGCGTCGAGGCCGTCGTAGTCGGTGACGGCCGACTCGCGACGGCGCGCGTCGGTCACCACCTGGAGCGGGCCCGCACCGCCCGCGGCATACCACCCGTGCGCGACGGCGTCGTGGCTCACGACCGGCACCACCGGACGGCCGACGCCGAGCGCGAACGCGCGTGCCGCGGCGATGCCGACGCGGAGGCCCGTGAACGGCCCGGGCCCCATGCCGGCGGCGACGCCCGAGAGCTCGACCGGCCGGACGCCGGCGCGGGCGAGCACGTCGCGGATCCCGTCGCCGATGAGTTCGGCATGTCGCATGGTGTCGTTCGTGCCGGTCTCGGCGAGGATCCCGCCGTCGAGGTCGACCACGGCGACGCTCGTCCCGGTGGACGTGTCGATCGCGAGGAGCATGGCATCAAGCCTAGATGCGCGTCGCTGCGCGGCCGCCGGGAGCCCGGAGCGGCGGGCCCGCGATCAGTCCTCGAGCTGCGGCTGGACGGCGTACGGGGTTCCCGCCCAGCGCGGCCCGTGCCCGCGCAGCTCGACCGTCCTCGGCTCGTCCGCGTCCAGCTCCGGGGCGGCGACGCCGCGGTCCTCCTCGTCGAGCACGCCCGCGCCCTCGTGCCCGCGTCGTCGGGCGATGACGACCTCGAGCCACGAGTCGGCGACGTCGTCGAGCAGCCCGGCGCCCCATTCCACGACCACCACGGAGCGCGCGAAGTCGAGGTCGAGATCCTCGAGCTCCGCCGCGCCGCCGAGCCGGTAGGCGTCGACGTGCACGAGCGGCGCGCCGCCGACGAGGCTCGGGTGCGTGCGTGCGAGCACGAACGTCGGGCTCTGCACGGGTCCGCGGACCCCGAGGCCCGCTCCGACGCCGCGCGTGAGGGTCGTCTTCCCGGCGCCGAGTGGGCCGGTCAGGATGACGAGGTCCCCGGCGCGGAGTACCCGGCCGAGCTCGCGACCCAGCGCCTCCATCGCCTCGGTGTCCGGGACGGCGCGGCGCATCAGGCGCCCCCGATGTGCGTCCTGGGGACGCGCTGCCCGATGCGGGTGACGATCTCGTAGCCGATGGTGTCCGCGGCGTCGCCCCAGTCGTCGGCCGACGGCGCGCCCGCGGCCGGGTCGCCGAAGAGCACGACCTCGTCGCCGACGGCGACCTCGGTCTCGCCCACGTCGACGAGGAACTGGTCCATCGCCACGCGTCCGGCGATCCGATGCCGGGCACCGCCGATCGCGACCTCCGCCCGCCCGGACGCCTGCCGCGGAATCCCGTCGGCGTAGCCGAGCGGGACGAGCGCGAGCGTGGTCGGACGCGACGCCCGCCACGTGTGCCCGTACGAGGCGCCCGTGCCGGGCTCCACGCGCCGCACGGCGGCGACGCGGCCGCGCAGGGTCATGACCGGCCTCAGGCCCAGGTCGGCCGCCGTCGTGCCGTCGCCGAACGGCGGCACGCCGTAGATCCCGATGCCGATCCGCACCATGTCGAGGCGGGCCTCGGGCACCCGCAGCGCGGCGGCCGTGGAGGCGAGGTGGCGG
Source organism: Agromyces molybdatiresistens (assembly GCF_052748445.2). Lineage (NCBI taxonomy): Bacteria > Bacillati > Actinomycetota > Actinomycetes > Micrococcales > Microbacteriaceae > Agromyces > Agromyces molybdatiresistens. The sequence goes on from NZ_CM188258.1 coordinate 2,956,158, forward strand.
AGCTCCGGCGAGAGTCCGGCGCGCTCGGCCGCGGCGGCGCCGTCGAGGAACGCGGCGAGCTGCGCGGCGTCCTCCTCCGGCGAGGTGTTGGCGAGGTGGCTGAAGAGGCCGCGCACGTGCACGCGACCCGCGGCCTCGATCGCCGCGGCGCGGGCGACGGCTTCGTCCCAGTCGACCCGCGGGATGCCGTTCCGGCTGAGACCGGTGTCGAGCTTGAGGTGCACGTTCGCCACGCGACCAGCGGAGACCGCGGCATCCGCCATGGCCTCGAGCTGGGCGAGCGACGAGACGCCCAGGTCGACGTCGTGGACGATGGCCGTCTCGAAGCGCGCGGCGGGGTCGTGCAGCCAGGCGAGGACCGGCGCGTCGATGCCGGCGTCGCGCAATGCGAGGGCCTCGTCGAGGTCGGCGACGCCGAGCCGGGCGGCGCCCCCGGCGAGCGCGGCGCGTGCGACCTGGGCGGCACCGTGACCGTAGGCGTCGGCCTTCACCACGGCCATGACCCCGGCCGGCGCGACGGTTCGGGCGATCGCGGCGACGTTCTCGCGGACGGCGTCGAGGTCGATGAGCGCCTCGCGGAACGGCGAGATGACGTGTCGGGGGTTCACTCGGCCTCCTCGGCGAGATCGGGGGCGGCGAGCGCCTCGCGTGAGGTCGCGACGCGACCGACCCCGCGTTCGAGCACGACGAACGCACTCGCGATGCCGGCGTCATGGCTCATCGAGAGGTGGACCCGGTCGATGCCGAGGGACACGACGTGAGCGGAGAGCGCACCGGACAGCGCGAAGTCGGGGTTGCCGTCCTCGTCCTGAACGATGCGCATGTCGTGCCACCGGATGACGGCGTGGCCCCCCAGGGCCTTGATCAGCGCCTCCTTCGCTGCGAACCGCGCGGCGAGCGAGCGGGCGGGGCGGTCGCGTTCGCTCTCAGCGAACAGGCGGTCGCGCAGCGCCGGGGTGCGCTCGAGCGACCGCGCGAAGCGCGCGATGTCGACGACGTCGATGCCGATGCCCGCGATCACTCGTCCATCTCCGACCTCACGGTTCGAGTCTGCCGCACTCGCCGGGCGTCCGGGCGCCGGACCGGCCGGCGCCCGACCCGCATCACTCGACCGTGACCGACTTCGCCAGGTTCCGCGGCTGGTCGACATCGAGCCCCTTCGCCTGCGAGAGCTCCATCGCGAAGATCTGCAGCGGCACGACCGCGAGGAGCGGCTCGAACAGCGGCGCCGCGAGCGGGATGCGGATCACCTCGTCGGCGAACGGCAGCACCGCGGCATCCCCGGCCTCGGCGATCGCGATGACGCGCGCACCGCGCGCCCGGATCTCCTGGATGTTCGAGACGACCTTCGGGTGCAGGTTCGCCGAGCCGCGCGGACTCGGAACCACCACGAAGACCGGCTGGCCCGGCTCGATGAGCGCGATCGGACCGTGCTTCAGCTCGCCCGCGGCGAAGCCCTCGGCGTGGATGTACGCGAGCTCCTTGAGCTTCAGCGCACCCTCGAGCGCGATCGGGTACCCGACGTTCCGCCCGAGGAAGAGCACCGAGCGCGTGTCGCTCATCCAGTGGGCGAGCTCGCCCACCCGGTCGGCCTGCTCGAGCACCGTCTCGATCTTCGCGGGGATCGCCTGGAGCTCGCCGATCTGGACGGCCAGCTCCGACTCGGTGAGCGTGCCGCGGACGCGCGCGAGGTGCAGTCCGAAGAGGTAGAGCGCCGTGATCTGCGCGACGAACGCCTTCGTCGATGCGACCGCGACCTCGGGCCCGGCGTGCGTGTACACGACCGCGTCGGACTCGCGCGGGATCGTCGCGCCCTGGGTGTTGCAGACCGAGATGGTCCGGGCCCCCTGCTCGCGCGCGTACTTGACCGCCATCAGCGTGTCCATGGTCTCGCCCGACTGGCTGATCGACACGACGAGCGTGTGCTCGTCGATCACCGGGTCGCGATAGCGGAACTCGTGGCTGAGCTCCACCTCGACGGGGACGCGCGCCCACTGCTCGATCGCGTACTTCGCCACCATGCCGGCGTAGGCCGCCGTGCCGCACGCGATGACCGTGATGCGGCGGATGTCGCGGAGCTCGTCATCCCCGAACCCCTCGAGCTCGGGGATCGTGACGACGCCGTCGACGACACGGCCGAGGATGGTGTTCGCGACGGCATCGGGCTGCTCGGAGACCTCCTTGCGCATGAACGAGGACCAGCCGCCCTTCTCGGCGGCCGAGGCGTCCCAGGCGACGTCGAAGGGCTCGACCTCGACGACCGCGCCGTCGAAGTCGGTCACGGTCACGCCGTCGGCGGTGATCGCCACGATCTGGTCCTGTCCGATCGCGACGGCGCGCTTGGTGAACTCGACGAAGGCCGCGACATCCGACCCCAGGAAGTTCTCGCCGTCGCCGAGGCCGATCACCAGGGGCGAGTTGCGTCGCGCGCCCACGACGAGTCCGGGCTCGTCCTCGTGGACGGCGAGGAGCGTGAACGCGCCCTCGAGCTGCGCGACGGTCCTGCGGAACGCCTCGCGGAGGTCGCCGGTCTCGCGGTAGAGCTCGCCGAGGAGGACGGCCGCGACCTCGGTGTCGGTCTCGGAGGCGAAGGCGGCGCCGCGGGCGACGAGCTCCTCCTTCAGCTCGGAGAAGTTCTCGATGATGCCGTTGTGGATCAGGGCGAGGCGGCCGTCGTCGCCGAGGTGCGGGTGCGCGTTCCGGTCGGTGGGGCCGCCGTGGGTCGCCCACCGGGTGTGCCCGATGCCGGTGCCGCCCCGGTGCACCGGGTGCCGCTCGAGTTCGTCGGCGAGCACCTGCAGCTTGCCGGCGCGCTTGGCGAACTCCAGTTCACCCGCGTCACCGACGACGGCAACTCCGGCCGAGTCGTAGCCGCGATACTCGAGGCGTCGCAGGCCGCCCATGAGGACGTCGAGGCTGTTGCGCTCTCCGACGTATCCGACGATTCCACACATGGGCTCGATTGTAGCCACGCGCGACTGGGCGTCGGCCGGGCCCGATCGAGCGCCCTGCGCCACGACGGATGGCCCGTCCCCGCCTCCCGCACCGCACTAGACTGTGCCGGTGCCCGATCCGCAGAGCCCGTCGACGCACACGCCGCAGATCTCCCCGTTCGTCGAACTCGACCGCGCCTCCTGGGCGGCCCTCGCGCCGTCGATGCCGTCGCCCCTCCGCGAGACGGAGATCGTGCAGCTGCGCGGCCTCGGCGAGCCCCTCGATCCCACCGAGGTGGCCGAGGTCTACCTGCCGCTGAGCCGGCTCCTCAACCTCTACGTCGGAGGCACGAAGGCGCTGCACGAGGTCACGAGCACCTTCCTCCGCGAACGCTTCGAATCGACGCCGTTCGTGATCGGTGTGGCCGGTTCCGTCGCAGTCGGCAAGTCCACGATCGCCCGACTGCTCCGCGAACTGCTGGCGCGCTGGGAGCACACGCCGCGCGTCGAGCTCGTCACCACCGACGGCTTCCTGTTCCCGAACGCCGAGCTCGAGCGCCGCGGGCTCATGGCCCGCAAGGGGTTCCCCGAATCGTACGACCGACGTGCGCTGCTGCGGTTCGTGAGCGACGTGAAGGCCGGTGCGCCCGAGGTGCGCTCGCCGTTCTACTCGCACCTCGCGTACGACATCGTGCCCGACGCGCAGATCACCGTGCGGCGCCCCGACGTGCTCATCATCGAGGGCCTCAACGTGCTCCAGCCCCCGGGCCCCGGGCACCGCCTGGCCGTCAGCGACCTCTTCGACTTCACGATCTACGTCGACGCCCGAACGCGCGACATCGCGCGCTGGTACGAGGAGCGCTTCCTCAAGCTCCAGCGCGGCGCCTTCTCGAATCCGCGCTCGTACTTCCATCGGTACGCGAGCCTCACGGAGGACGAGGCGCGCGCACGGGCGCGCTCGATCTGGCAGTCGATCAACGAGCCGAACCTGCTCCAGAACATCCGGCCGACCCGGTCGCGCGCCTCGCTCGTGCTCCGCAAGGACGCCGACCACACCGTGTCCAGGGTGCTGCTCCGGAAGCTCTGAGCGACCGGTGCACGGTCGGCGCGCCTCAGCGCGCCAGGCGTGTGCGGACGACCTCGGCCAGCCGCGCCGCGTGCGCGTCGGCGGCATCCTGTTCGGACGCCTCGACCATGACGCGGACCATCGGCTCGGTGCCGGAGGGGCGCAGCAGCACCCGGCCCGTGTCGCCGAGCTCGGCCTCGACCTCGCGGACCGCATCGGCGATGCCGGCGTCGTCGTCCAGGCCGTGGTGGTCGACGTCCCGGACGTTGACGAGCACCTGCGGGTAGACCGTCATGACGGAGGCGAGCTCGGCCAGCGTCCTGCCCGTGCGCGCCACCTCGGCCGCGAGGTGAAGCCCGGTCAGCACGCCGTCGCCGGTGGTGGCGAACTCCGTCATGATCACGTGACCCGACTGCTCGCCGCCGAGCGCGAACCCGCCCTCTGCGAGCGCCTCGAGCACGTAGCGGTCGCCGACCCGGGTCTCGACGACGCGGATGCCGCGCTCGGCCATCGCGCGCCTCAGGCCCAGGTTCGACATCACGGTCACGACGAGCGTGTCGTCGGTGAGCATGCCGCGCTCGTGCATCGACACCGCGAGGATCGCCATGATGCGGTCGCCGTCGACCACCCGGCCCTCGGCGTCGACGGCCAGGCAGCGGTCGGCGTCGCCGTCGTGCGCGATGCCCAGGTCGGCGCCGTGCTCGAGCACCGCTCGCTGGAGCGGTTCGAGATGGGTCGAGCCGACGCCGTCGTTGATGTTCATGCCGTCGGGATCGGCGCCGATCACGATCACCTCGGCCCCGGCGTCCCGGAAGGTCTCCGGCGAGACGCCGGCCGCCGCGCCGTGGGCGCAGTCGAGGACGACCTTCAGCCCCTCGAGCCGGTTGGGCAGCGTGCCGAGCAGGTGGACGACGTACCGGTCCTCGGCGTCGGCGAAGCGGCGGATCCGGCCGACGCCGTCGCCGGTCGGGGCGAGCTTCTGCCTGCCGAGGTGGGACTCGATGCGGTCCTCGACCTCGTCGGGGAGCTTCGTGCCGCCGAACGAGAAGAACTTGATCCCGTTGTCGGGAGCCGGATTGTGCGACGCGGAGATCATCACGCCGAAGTCGGCGCCGATGCTGTCGATGAGGAATGCCGTCGCAGGCGTGGGGATGACGCCGGCGTCGAGCACGTCGACGCCCGAGCTGGCGAGGCCGGCCGACACGGCGGCGGTGAGGAACTCGCCGGAGACGCGCGGATCGCGAGCCACGACCGCCACGGGACGGCGGCCCGCGGCGCGCAGTTCGTCGGCGTGCCGACCCTGCGTGAGGACGGCGGCAGCCGCCTGGGCGAGGCCCAGGGCCAGGTCAGCCGTGAGTTCACGGTTGGCCAGGCCCCGGACCCCGTCGGTTCCGAAGAGCCGGGGCATCCAGGATTCCGAAGACTAGCGCTTCGAGAACTGGGGCGCCTTGCGCGCCTTCTTGAGACCGGCCTTCTTGCGCTCGATGACGCGGGCGTCGCGCGTGAGGAAGCCGGCCTTCTTGAGGGTCGGACGGTTGTTCTCGCGGTCGATCTCGTTCAGCGCACGCGCGATCGCGAGGCGGAGCGCGCCGGCCTGGCCCGAGGGGCCGCCGCCGGTGATGCGCGCGGTCACGTCGTACGAGCCGGAGAGCTCGAGCACGGTGAACGGGTCGGTGATGAGCTGCTGGTGGAGCTTGTTCGGGAAGTAGTCCGCGAACTCACGGCCGTTGACCGTGATGGTGCCCGCACCCGGCACGACGCGCACGCGCGCGATGGCCTGCTTGCGGCGGCCGACGGCCGCGCCCGAGACGTTCAGCACGGGGCGCGCCGCGGGAGCGGCGGCCGGAGCCGACTCGGTGGTGTAGCTCTCAGGAGCCTGGTCGATCTGGTCTGCGATCTTCGCCATGGTGGTGTCTGAGTCCTTTTTCGCTCTGCGCCGGGCTTACTGGGCGACCTGGGTGAGGGTGTACGGCTTCGGCTGCTGGGCCGCGTGGGGGTGCTCCGGGCCGGCGTAGACCTTCAGCTTCTTGATCTGGGCGCGGCCGAGCGAGTTCTTCGGCAGCATGCCGCGGATCGCCTTCTCGACGGCGCGGACGGGGTTCTTCTCGAGGAGCTCGGCGTAGCCGACGGCCTTGAGGCCGCCCGGGTAGCCGGAGTGGCGGTAGGCCTTCTTCTGCTCGAGCTTCTGGCCGGTCAGGGCGACCTTGCCGGCGTTGACGATGATGACGAAGTCGCCGGTGTCGACGTGGTTCGCGAAGATCGCCTTGTGCTTGCCGCGGAGGATCGAGGCGGCGTGGCTCGCGAGGCGGCCGAGCACGATGTCGGTGGCGTCGATGACGACCCAGTCGCGCTGGATCTCGTTCGCCTTCGGGGTGTAGGTGCGCGTCACAGTAGTGCTGCTTTCTGATCGAGTGAGGGGTTCGTGAATCCCGCTCCGATGGGGTTCGCCCGCGATGCGGGTGGAACGCTCCGGTGGAGGGCTCAACATCGGGTACCGACGCAGTCGACGGCACCAAAGGGAGATCTTAGCCGACGAGACCGCTCGCGTGCAATTCACGACGTGCCCGCGTCTGCTCGGCCCGGGCCGCGAGCTCCTCGTCCGGCGGATAGCCCACCTCCGTGAGCGTCAGCCCCCTGGCCGGGAGCACCTTGAACGCGCTGGTCCGCTCGCCCGCCTGCATGAGCGCCGCGGGTCCCGAGACATCCAGCCGCCCCTCGCCCACGGCGAGGCACGCGCCGACCAGCGCACGAACCATCGAGTGGCAGAACGCATCCGCCTGGAGCGACGCGACGAGGACGCCGTCGGCGTCGCGTCGCCACCGGTACGACTGCAGCGTGCGGATGGTCGTGGCCTCCTCTCGCGGCTTGCAGAACGCCGCGAAATCGCCGAGCCCCAGCAGCGTCTGCGCGGCGACATCCATCGCCTCCGCGTCGAGCCGGCGCGGGACCCAGACGGTCCGATGCCGCTGCAGGGGGTCGCGGTCGGCCGCGAGATCGGCCACCCGGTAGGCGTACCGGCGCCAGACCGCGGAGAACCGGGCGTCGAATCCGTCGGGCGCAGGGCGCGCCGAGCGCACCACGACGTCGTCGTCGGTGGAGCCGAGGATGCCGGTGATCCGGCGCAGCAACACTCCGAACGGGTCGTCGGCCGGTCCGCCCGCCGCGTCGCCCCGCTTCGGTCGAGTCACGGCGGCGAACGCGTCGGGCTCGACGTCGAGGTGCGCGACCTGGCCCGTCGCGTGCACGCCGGCGTCGGTGCGCCCGGCGACCACCAGGCGCGGCACAGCACCCTCGCGACGGAACAGCGTGGCGAGGGCGTCCTCGAGCACCCCCTGGACCGTGCGCAGCGACGGCTGCCGGCTCCAGCCGGCGAACCCCGTGCCCTGGTAGGCGAGGTCGAGCCGGATCCTGAGCGTCATCCCTGTCCTCCCACGCAGCCAAGCCTACGGTGCCCGCCGCCGCGTGACGCGGACGCACGGAGCCCCCGCAGCTGGTCGCTGCGGGGGCTCCGGGTGCGGGATGCGCGGGGCTACTTCGCCTCGGCGGCCTCGGTCTCCTCGGCGGGAGCCTCGGACGACTCCTCCGACGCCTCGGCGCCGGCGGCCTCGTCGACCGCGGCCTCGGCCTCGGTCACCTCGGCCTCGGGCGTCTCGGCCGGGGCCTCCTCGGCGGGCGCCTCGTCGGCGACCGGCGCGGCGGCCGGCTTGGCGGCGCGCTGCTTCGGCTCGACCGGCTCGAGCACGAGCTCGATCACGGCCATGGGGGCGTTGTCGCCCTTGCGGTTGCCGATCTTCGTGATGCGGGTGTAGCCGCCGTCACGGTCGGCGACCTGGGGCGCGATGACCGCGAACAGCTCGTGGACGACCGACTTGTCGCCGATCACGGCGAGCACGCGGCGGCGCGCGTGCAGGTCGCCGCGCTTGGCGAAGGTCACCAGGCGCTCGGCGAACGGACGGAGGCGCTTGGCCTTGGTCTCGGTCGTGGTGATCCGCTTGTGCGTGAACAGCGCGGCGGCGAGGTTCGCGAGCAGCAGGCGCTCGTGCGCGGGTCCGCCTCCGAGGCGGGGGCCCTTCGTGGGCTTCGGCATGGTTCGTTATCTCCAGTGGTGTGGGGTTGGTGCGGCCCGTGGCCTGCTAGTTCTCGTCGTCGAAGCCCGTGTAGAAGTGGGCGCCGTCGAAGCCGGGGACCGAGTCCTTGAGCGAGAGGCCCATCTCGGTGAGCTTGTCCTTGACCTCGTCCACCGACTTCTGGCCGAAGTTGCGGATGTTCATCAGCTGCGACTCCGACAGTGCCACGAGCTCGGACACCGTGTTGATGCCCTCGCGCTTGAGGCAGTTGTAGGAGCGGACCGACAGGTCGAGGTCCTCGATCGGGATCGAGAGCTCGCTCGAGAGCACGGCGTCGACCGGCGCGGGGCCGATCTCGATGCCCTCGGCGGCGCTGTTGAGCTCGCGCGCGAGGCCGAACAGCTCGGTCAGCGTGCGGCCGGCCGACGCGATCGCGTCGCGCGGGGAGATGGCGGACTTCGTCTCGACGTCGACCACGAGGCGGTCGAAGTCGGTGCGCTCGCCCGCACGCGTCGCCTCGACGCGGTAGGTGACCTTGAGCACCGGCGAGTAGATCGAGTCGACCGGGATCTGGCCGGCCTCGGAGTACTCGTTGCGGTTCTGGCTGGCCGACACGTAGCCGCGGCCGCGCTCGATCGTGAGCTCGAGCTCGAACTTCGCCGACTCGTTGAGGGTCGCGATGACCAGCTCGGGGTTGTGCACCTCGACGCCCGCGGGAGCGGAGATGTCGGCGGCGGTGACCTCACCCGAGCCCTGCTTGCGCAGGTACGCGGTGATCGGCTCGTCGTGCTCGCTGGAGACGACCAGGTTCTTGATGTTGAGGATGATCTCGGTGACATCCTCCTTCACGCCCGGCACGGTCGAGAACTCGTGGAGCACGCCGTCGATGCGGATGCTCGTCACGGCGGCGCCGGGGATCGAGGAGAGGAGGGTGCGACGGAGCGAGTTCCCCAGGGTGTAACCGAAGCCCGGCTCGAGGGGCTCGATCACGAAACGCGAACGGAACTCCGAGATGTTCTCTTCGGTGAGCGTCGGACGCTGTGCGATCAGCACTGGTGATTCCTTTCGGCAGGGTGTCCGCTATATGACACCTGCGAGTTCGAGGATCTTGAGTTGTGTGAGAGAACGTGACCCGGTGGTCGAGTAGCGCCCGGCGCAGCCGGGCGCGAATCGAGACCTTCGATCTCGAACCGGCCTGCGGCCTACTCGATCACCGGGATGGGAGTGCTAGACGCGGCGGCGCTTCGGCGGGCGGCAGCCGTTGTGCGCCTGCGGCGTCACGTCGTTGATGCTGCCGACCTCGAGGCCCGCGGCCTGGAGCGAGCGGATCGCGGTCTCGCGGCCCGAGCCGGGGCCCTTGACGAAGACGTCGACCTTCTTCATGCCGTGCTCCTGCGCCTGGCGCGCGGCCGACTCGGCGGCGAGCTGCGCGGCGAACGGGGTCGACTTGCGCGAGCCCTTGAAGCCGACGCCGCCCGACGAGGCCCAGCTGATCACGGCACCGGTCGTGTCGGTGATCGACACGATGGTGTTGTTGAACGTCGACTTGATGTGGGCCTGGCCCACGGCGATGTTCTTCTTTTCCTTCTTGCGCGGCTTGCGAGTAGCCGCCTTGGGTGCTGCCATTGTCGAAATCTCCTAGATCTTGGCGCGAGCGGTTACTTGCGGCCGGGCTTCTTCTTGCCGGCGACGGTGCGCTTCGGGCCCTTGCGGGTACGAGCGTTCGTCTTGGTGCGCTGGCCGCGGACCGGGAGGCCGCGGCGGTGGCGGATGCCCTCGTAGGAGCCGATCTCGACCTTGCGGCGGATGTCGGCGGCCACCTCGCGGCGGAGGTCGCCCTCGACCTTGTAGGTCCCCTCGATGTGGTCGCGGAGCGCGACGAGCTGGTCGTCGCTGAGGTCCTTGACGCGGATGTTCCCGTCGATGCCGGTCGCGGTGAGCGTCTCCAGCGCGCGGGTACGACCGACGCCGTAGATGTAGGTCAGTGCGATCTCCACGCGCTTCTCGCGCGGGATGTCGACTCCTGCCAGACGTGCCATGGTGGCTTCTCCTGTTGGATGTGTCGGAGGTGTGGAGCACTTCCGGTGCCTCGGCCTCCGTCCGAGGGTGTCCCCCGGCGCCTCAGCGGCGCGGGTTCTTGGAAGTGCCGTGTTCGATCACGTCGGCGCGGGACTAGCCCTGGCGCTGCTTGTGGCGCGGGTTCTCGCAGATCACCATGACGCGCCCGTGGCGGCGGATGACCTTGCACTTGTCGCAGATGCGCTTGACGCTGGGGTTGACCTTCACAGTCGTGGTTCCTTTTTTCGCTGTCCTCGTACCCGCGGGGTGCCGCGGGTCGTTACTTTCCGAACAGCCCTTACTTGTAGCGGTAGACGATGCGGCCGCGGGTCAGGTCGTACGGGCTCAGCTCCACGATCACGCGGTCCTCGGGGAGGATGCGGATGTAGTGCTGGCGCATCTTCCCGGAGATGTGGGCGAGCACCTTGTGCCCGTTGGTCAGCTCCACCCGGAACATGGCGTTCGGGAGTGCCTCGATGACCGAGCCTTCGATCTCGATGACGCCGTCTTTCTTGGCCATAGCCTCACTATCGCTTGGAGTTTGGGTATTCGGTCGTGCGATGATGATGCACGCCCACGGATGCCATCGGGCATGCCGAAGCGGGCGTGCAAAACACCAAGGGTCAACTATAGGCGAATCAGTCCTGATTCGCCAGTCGGGCCGCGTGTCAGCTTGCGCTTCGGCGTTCGACCACCTCGACGAGTGCGTCGTGCAGCGGATGTCCCGGCTCGATGCCGCACACCTCGCGGACGAACGTCGCGGGTGCGTCCGCGCGCAGCCGCTCCTGCAGCTCGACGCTCTCCGCGTCGGCCGGCACGTCGAAGCCGAGCGCCGCCTCGACGGCGGCGAGCAGCCCGTCCACCGGAAGCCCTCGCTCGGCGAGCTCGGCGGCAGGGGCGATGAAGCGTTCGCGCCGCGAGAGCTTGCGAAGCGGCTGGCGCCCGACCCGTTCGACGGTGTCGGGCAGCGACTCGTTGCGGAAGCGCGACAGGATGACCTCGCGGTACTCGGTCATCTCGCCCTCGCCGAACCCGTGCTTGGCGACGATGAGCGCCGAGGTCTCGTGCAGCACCCGCTCGACACGTTCGGCGACCGACGGGTCGGCCAGCGACTCGGCGATCCGGTCGTGCCCGGCGAGGAAGCCGAAGTACGCCGTCGAGGCGTGCCCGGTGTTGACGGTGAACAGCTTGCGCTCGATGTACGGCCCGAGCCGGTCGACGAAGTGCGCGCCGGGGATGACCGGGGGCGCGTCGCCGAACGGCGGTTCCTCGATCGCCCACTCGGAGAACGTCTCGACCGTGACGTCCAGTCCGGTTCCCTCGGGCTGCCCCGGCACGATGCGGTCGACGGCCGTGTTCGCGAACACCGCGCGCCGCTCGAGCTCGAGCCACTCGTCGGGGCCGGCCAGGTGCCGGGTCTCCTCGCGCAGCAGGCTCGTGGCGTCGATCGCGTTCTCGCACGCCATGACCGCGAGGGGAGGCGCGTCGGGCGAGCGGTCGCGCAGCGCCTGCAGCACGTGCGGCGCGATGAAGCGCAGGATGTTCGGGCCGACGGCCGTGGTGAGCACGTCGGCGTCGGCGAGCTCCGCGGCGAGGGCGGCGCCATCCGTCTGGGAATTGATCGCGCGGTACCGGTCGACGACCAGGTCGCGTGCGCCGACGCCCACCTCGTGCACCGTGTAGTGATCGGATGCCGCGAGCGCATCGATCAGCTCGGCGTTCACGTCGGCGAACACGACCTCGTAGCCCGCGTCGTGGAGCAGCAGCCCGATGAAGCCGCGGCCGATGTTGCCGGCGCCGAAGTGGACGGCCTTCACGAGTCGTTCACCTCGGAGAGCAGCGCGTGCAACTCCTCGCTCGAGCCCGCGGCCAGCAGGGTGTTCACCTGGTCCTCGTCGGAGAACACGATGGCGATCTTCGACAGGATCTCGAGGTGCTCGTCGCCGATCCCCGCGATGCCGACCACGAACCGGGTCTCCTCACCGCCCCAGTCGATGGGCTCGTCGTAGCGCTGCAGGGTGAGCGCCGACTTCCTGATGAGGTCCTTCGCCTCGTTCGTGCCGTGCGGGATGGCGAGCCAGTTGCCCATGTACGTCGAGACGGTCGACTCGCGCTCGAGCATCGAGTCCACGTACGCCTCGTCGACGGCTCCGGTGTCGACGAGCATGCGGCCGGCCGCACGGATCGCCTCGTCGCGCGTCGCGCCGCCCGGCACGATGCGCACGTTCTCGGGCGACAGGATCTGGTCGGTCATCGGAACTCCTTCTTCCTCGGCGTTTCTGGTGGGTCGTGCAGCGGGCCTCGCGCTCGATCGCGCGGGTGGACCGACGACGGGATCGCCCGGGCCGCGGACGCCGCAGGCGGTGCGGCGTCGCGACCCGGGCGTCGCGTCATCGGGTGATGCTCATCAGCGCTCCCTCTGCGCCTCGATCAGTTCGACCACCTCGTCGTACCTCGGCGAGTTCATGAAGTTGTCGACCGAGATGTGCACGGCATCGGGCGTCTGGTGACGTGCCCGCTCCGTGAGCTGGTTCTGCGTGATCACGAGATCCGCCGACGAGTCGAGGGCCGCGATCGCCTTGTTGACGACCGTGACATCCTCGATGCCCGCCTTCTTGATCTTGTTGCGGAGGACGCTCGCGCCCATCGCCGACGAACCCATTCCGGCGTCGCAGGCGAACACGACGTTCTTGATCTCGCGCATCGTGCCGGTCGCGGCACCGCCGGCGCCGCCTGCCTGGGTCGCCGCACCGCCGCGCAGGTTCGAGAGCGCGTCGGAGCTCTTGCCCTTCGCAGCCTCGGTCTGCGTGATCGCGGCGCCGAACGCGTCGTCGGAGACGGCCATCGCCTCGAGGTCGCGCTTGCGCGACGCCCGCAGGATGACCGCGGAGATGGCGAACGTCACGGCCGCCGACAGGATCACCGAGAGGATCACGGCGAAGTACGCTCCCGGAGCGGTCTGCGCGAGGACCGCGATGATACTGCCCGGCGCGGCCGGAGCCCGGAGGGCGCCGTCCAGCAGCATGTTCGTGGTGACCCCGGTCATGCCGCCGGCGATGAGCGCGAGGATCAGGATCGGCTTCATCAGCGCGAACGGGAAGTACACCTCGTGGATGCCGCCGAAGAACTGGATCACGGCCGCTCCCGGTGCCGACGCGCGCGCCGCGCCGATGCCGAAGAACGTGAACGCCAGCAGCAGGCCAACGCCGGGGCCGGGGTTCGCCTCGAGCAGGAACAGGATCGACGAGCCCTCCTCGGCCGCCTGCGAGAGGCCGAGCGGGGTGAGCACGCCGTGGTTGATCGCGTTGTTCAGGAAGAGCACCTTCGCCGGCTCGATGATGATGCTGGTCAGCGGCAGCAGGTTCGTCTCGACGAGCCAGCTCACCGCGGTCGAGAGGGCGTTCATGATGCCGTTCACGAGCCACGCGACCGGGTAGAACCCGACGACGGCCATGACGAAGCCCCAGATGCCGGCCGAGAACATGTTCACCAGCATCTCGAAGCCCGCGCGGACCTTGCCCTCCCAGATCGAGTCGAGCCGCTTCATCGTCCAGGCCGCCAGCGGTCCGAGGATCATGGCGCCGATGAACATGTGGATCTGCCCGAGCTGGTTGTCCTCGGGGAGGGTCGCGTTCACCTGGGCGATCAGCAGGTCGGACCCGGCGATCGCCCCGAAGGTCGCGATGCTGCCGACCACCCCGCCGCGGATGCCGTACACCATCGAGCCGCCCGTGTACCCGATCAGGATGGGGAGCAGGTAGTGGATGAACGGACCGACGATGGTCGCGAGGTCCGCGTTCGGCGTCCATCCGACGCCGATGAAGAACGCGGTGAAGATGCCCCACGCGATGAGCGCGGGGATGTTCGGCATGATCATGCCGCTGAGGAAGGTTCCGAATCTCTGGACGTGGACTCGGGCTCCCCCGGGTCGCTTCGCCTCAGCTGACGTCGTCGTCATGGCTGCCTCCAGTGCAGGTCACGGCACGGTCGTGCCGGTGGGGGTGGGTGCGGACTCGGCGGCCGCTTTCGCCGCCTGCTTCGCCTCGGCCGCTCCCTCTGCGGCCAGGGCTGCCCGGGCGATGCGCTCGGCATCCTCCCGGGTGTACCGCGCGAGGGAGGCGCGGACGTCTGCGAGTGCCGATGCGGACATCGACAGTGAGGTGGCGCCGAGGCCGACGAGGACCACGGCGAGGAGCGGGTCGGCGGCGGCCTCGCCGCAGATGCCGACGGGACGGCCGTCGACGCGGCCGGCATCCCCGACGTGCTTGACGAGGTGGAGCACGGACGGATGCCAGGCATCCTGCAGGTTCGCGACCGTGCCGAGCAGCCGGTCGGCCGCCATCGTGTACTGGGTGAGGTCGTTCGTGCCGATCGACGCGAAGTCGGCGACCTTCAGGATGTGTGCCGCGATCAGCGCCGCCGACGGGGTCTCGACCATCACGCCGGCGACCTTGATGCCGAGTTCGCGGCAGAGCCCGGTGAAGTACCGCGTCTCCTCGACGGTGGCGATCATCGGCGCCATGACCCACAGGTCGGCGTCGGTCGCGGCGTCCGCCGCGGCGAGCGCGGTGAGCTGCTCGCGCAGGATGACCTCGGAGTGGCGCAGGGCGCGGATCCCCCGCAGGCCGAGCGCGGGGTTCTCCTCCGGCGCGTCGTTGAGGAACGACAGGGGCTTGTCGGCTCCGGCGTCGAGCACGCGCACGACGACCTTCTTGCCGGCGAACGCCGAGAGCATGCGCGTGTACTGCGCCTGCTGGTCGGTGACGGATGGCGCGGTGTTCGCGTCGAGGAACAGGAACTCGGTCCGGAAGAGCCCGACGCCCTCAGCCCCGAGGGCGATCGCCTCCTCGGCGCCGTCGGCCGAGCCGAGGTTCGCCAGCAGCGGCACCGGGGTGCCGTCGGCGAGGGCACCGGGCGTGATCGGAGCGGCCGCGCGCGCCGCGCGCTCGGCGATCCGCTCCTGCGCGGCCACGACCTCGTCGGGAGCCGGCCCTTGGACGACGAGGTCGTTCTCGGCGTCGACGATCACGGTGTCGCCGTCGGCCAGGCCCGCGGCATCCGCTGCCCCGACGACCGCGACGATCGACTTCTCGCGGGCGAGGATCGCGGTGTGCGAGGTGGGGCCGCCGTCGATGGTGATGAGGCCGAGCACCTGCGTCAGGTCGAGGAGGGCCGTGTCGGCGGGTGCGAGGTCGCGCGCGACGAGCACGAACGGGTGGCCGGGGTTCGGCACGCCCGGCGCCGGCACCTTCAGCAGGTGCGCGACCACGCGCTGCGACACGTCGTCGAGGTCGGCGGCGCGCTCGCCCATGTAGCCGCCCATCGACGAGAGCAGGTCGCGGAACGCGGCGAACGCCTCGAACACGGCGCGTTCGGCGGTCTTGCCCTCGGCGAGCCGCTTCACGACGTCGTCCATGAGGGTCGGGTCCTCGGCCATCATCGCCTGCGCCTCGAGCACGTCCTGCGCGGCGCCGCCGGCCTGCGCGCCCTTCCGCTGCAGGTCGTCCGCGACGACCGACACCGACGCGCGGGCTCGCTCCTCCTCGCGGGCCGGATCGAGGTGGCTCGGTCGGTCAACCGGTTCCGGCAGCCGCTCCGCCATCCGTACGACCGGTCCGACGGCCACGCCCTGGCCGATGCCGGT
Organism: Agromyces molybdatiresistens; assembly: GCF_052748445.2. Taxonomy (NCBI): domain Bacteria; kingdom Bacillati; phylum Actinomycetota; class Actinomycetes; order Micrococcales; family Microbacteriaceae; genus Agromyces; species Agromyces molybdatiresistens. The sequence continues at coordinate 2,971,926 of NZ_CM188258.1, forward strand.
GCCTCTGAACTCCATCACTCGCCCTCCCCGTTCGGTTCGATGGGCGACGGACGCCTCGGGCTACTCGTCGTGATCGGTGCTGAGCAGCTCGACGAGCTCGTCGAGCACGCGCTGCTCGTCGCCGCCGTCGACGGCCACGGTGACCTCGTCGCCGTGGTCGATGCCCTGCGAGATGACGGCGAGGATGCTCGCCGCGTTGACGGGAGCGCCTCCCGCCTTCGTGATCGTGACACTGGCCCCCGATGCTGCGGCGGCCTGCGTGAACAGCTTGGCCGGCCTGGCGTGCAGTCCGTGGCTCGATCCGACTCGAACAGTGCGCTCCACCATGTCTCCGGCCTCCGTCGCTGGTGTCCGTTCCCGTGTTCACCATAGACCCGCGGCCTCGCGCAGGGAACGGGATTGCGCGGCGTGGGCGTGTTCATGCTCGGGCTCCGGCGATCGCGATCGCGAGATCCAGTGCCGCGTCGCCGTCCAGCGTGCGGGTCTCGTCGGGCAGCACGGCGAAGGGCACGGATGCCTCGAGCGCGAGCTGCTGCACCGATCCGAGCTGCGGCACGAGGTGCACGCCGACGAGCAGCGCGTCGGCGCCAGCGAGCGCCTCGGCGAGGGTCTGCTCCCCCGCCGCCCGGACGTCGGCGGCGATGCCGCGCGCCTCGGCGGCGCGTCTGATGCGCAGCGCGGCGAAGGTGCTCGACGCACCCGCTCCGCACACCACGACGATCCGCATCGCCTGCCTCCTCGCCCGGCTTCGCCCGGTCCTCTTCGATCGGTCACGGCGGATGCCGCGAACATCCCGAGTCTGCTCCGGTCGCCGCGGCCGCCGCCAACAGATCGCTTTCCGGGCCCCCGGAAGATGCGCGGCAACCGCTCCCCCGCCGCGGCGGCAGGTGGTTGACTGGGCTGCACCCCGCCCGACGCACGTGCGAGCCGAGCGGGCGATGGTCGCGGGGATCGAAAGCGAGCGGAACGTGCCGGAGAACTGGGAGCGCCTCGTCGAGGCCCTCGCCGACGACGACGGCGCGGTGACGGCGGCGCGGCTCGCGGATCGCCTCGGCGTGTCCGACCGCACGGTCCGGTCCTACGTCGCGCAGGCCAACCGCACGGGCGAGGTGGTCGTCGAGTCGGGACCCGACGGGTACCGCCTCGACCGGTCCGCGTGGGCGCGAGTGCTGCACGCGCGGTCGGCGACGGCCGCTGCCGGGAGTCCCGACGGCCGGCGGGCCAGCCTCATCCGCGACCTCGTCGACGCGCCGGACGGCCTCGACGTGCACGAGGTTGCCGAGACGGCGCACGTCAGCGAGTCGACGGTCGAGGCCGACCTCGGGCGCGTGCGCGCCCGGCTGCGGGGCACGGGCCTCTCGCTGGCGCGCGACGGCAGCCGGGTTCAGCTCGTCGGTCCGGAGACCGCGATGCGCCGGCTCCTCGGCTCGCTCGTGCGCGAGGAGAGCCGGCGCGGCATCCGAGACCTCTCCTCCCTCCGCGCCGGATTCCCATCGATGGAGCCCTTCCGCACCGCGCTGGTCTCGGGCCTGCGCGACGCGGGCTACGCGCCCAACGAGTACGCGCTCGACGACGTGCTGCTGCACGTGGCGATCGCGCTCGACCGGGTCGGACGCGATCGCGTGCTCGGCCCGACGGGCGGAGCGGCGACCTCCGCAACCGGCACCGTGCCGACCGGGGCGGCTCCTGGCGACGCTGGCGGTGCCCCGAGCACCGCGCGGTCCGACCTCGCCGTGCTCCTCGACCGACGCGTGCGCGCCGAGTTCGACGTCCGCCTGCCGCCCGCCGAGCTCGAGCACCTCGCGCGCCTGGTCGGCACGCGCGTCGCCACCTCCCGGATCGGGCCCGCCCGCGACGAGGTCGTCCGCGAGATCGTGGCGCGGATCTCCCGGGACTGGCTCGTCGAGCTCGGCGACGACCGCTTCATCGAGCGCCTCGCGCTCCACGTCGAGAACCTCGCCGCGCGCGCCGCCGAGCAGAGCTACTCGCGCAATCCGCTGACCGCGTCCATCAAGTCGGCGTACCCGATGATCTACGACCTCGCGGTGTACCTCGCGAGCGAGCTCGCGCGACTCGAGGGCATCACGGTCAACGACGACGAGATCGCCTACCTCGCGATGCACCTCGGCGCGCAGCTCGAGCGGACCCGCTCGCGTGGGGACGTGGTCCGCGTCGCGGTCGACGTGCCGGAGTACCACGACGCCCGGCAGCTGCTCGTCGACCGGCTGCGCGGCGCGCTCGGCGACGAGGCCGACCTGGTCGACGGCGACCCCTCCGAGGCCGATCTCGTCGTCGCGGTGCTCGCGCCCGCCTCGCCGATGCCCGCCGTCGTCACCGTCGCGCCCTTCCCTACCGCCGACGACATCGACCGCGTCCGCGCCGAGGTCGCCCGCCTCCGCCGCGGCCGACGTCGCGCGCGGCTGGCCTCCACGCTCTCGCACACGATCGGCCCCGAGCTCTTCGTACGCGGTGTCGGCGGCCGCGACCGCGAGGCGGTGATCCGCCTGCTCGGCGACCGGCTCATCGACGCGGGCGTCATCGACGAGGCGTACGTCGAGGGCGCCCTCGAGCGCGAGCGCATGTCGTCGACCGCATTCACCGACCTCCTCGCCGTTCCCCACGCCATGGCGATGACCGCGACCCGCAGCGCGATCGCGATCGCGATCGACGAGCGGGCGATCGAGTGGGGCGATGCCAACGTGCACGTGGTCGCGCTCATCGCGTTCGCCGAGGACGGACGAGCCGAGTTCCAGGCGGTCTTCGACCAGTTCGTCGAGGCGTTCTCCGAGCCGGAGAACGTCCGCCGCCTGGTCCGCGGCGCGAACGACTACACCGGCCTGCTGGCGGAGCTGTCCGGCCTCATGTCGACCTGACGGATGCGGTCGACCTGACGGATGCCGTCGACCTGACGGATGCCGCGCAGCGGGCGGTCAGGGGATCGGCACGGGCCGCACGCCGTAGGGGGCGAGCCCGGCGGCCCCGCCGTCTGCAGCCGTGAGCACCCAGATGCCGTCGGCGTGCACGGCCACGCTGTGCTCGGCGTGCGCGCCGTCGCCGCCGTCCGCGGTCGCGACGGTCCAGCCGTCGTCGCGCACGAACGTCGCCGGGTCGCCCGAGGTGATCATCGGCTCGATCGCGACGACGAGCCCGGGCCGCACGCGCGGCCCGCGGCCCCGCACCGCGTGGTTGTAGACCGACGGATCCTCGTGCATCGCGCGGCCGATGCCGTGGCCGCCGTAGCCCTCGAGGATGCCGTAGTCGCCCGAGGCCTCGACGGACGCCTCGACGGCGTCACCCACCTCGTTCAGGTGGCTCGCCGAGGCGAGCGCGGCGATCCCGGCCCAGAGCGACCGATCGGCCGCCGCGGCGAGCTGCTCGCGCGCGAGCACCACGTCGGGGCGGGCCGGGTCCGGGAGGACCACGGTGAACGCGGCGTCGCCGTTCCATCCGTCGACCTCGGCACCGCCGTCGACCGAGACGATGTCACCGGGCCGGAACGGGCGGTCGCCCGGTATGCCGTGCACGACGTCGTCGTCGACCGACACGCAGAGCGCGTGGCCGTAGCCCGGGACGAGCCGGAAGTTCGAGCGACCGCCGCGGGCGGCGATCACCGCGTCGGCGATGGCGTCGAGCTCGAGCGGGGTCGCGCCGACCACGAGCCGCTCGCGCGCGGCCGCGAGCAGCGCCGCGGTCGCCTCGCCGGCCGGCACCATGGCACGGAGTTCGGCGGGGGTCTTGAGCCTCAGTCGGCCGAACACCCGGTGCGCCGGTTACGCGGCGCCGGCGCTGCGACGGGCTGCGCCGTCGCCGTTCGGCTGCAGGCCGCGCTCGGCGAGCGCCGCGAAGATGCGCTCGGTGACCTCGTCGAGCGTGCCCACGCCGTCGATGCGGACGACCAGGCCGTGCTCGCGGTAGACGTCGAGGATGGGAGCCGTCTCGCGCTCGTAGATCGCGAGTCGGTTGGCGATGACCTCTTCGGTGTCATCGGTGCGGCCCTGGTCGATGGCGCGCTGTCGGAGCCGGGTGATCGACTCGTCGCGCGGCACCTCGAGCTCGATGACGGCGTCGAGCGACTCGCCCCGGCCCGAGAGGAAGGCCTCGAGGTCGTCGACCTGCCCGCGGTTGCGCGGGTACCCGTCGAGGAGGAAGCCGCGCGCGGCATCCGACTGCTCGAGGCGGTCGCGCACGAGCTCGCTCGTCAGCGCGTCGGGCACGAGGTCGCCGGCCTCGATGATCGCCTGGACGCGCTTGCCGAGCTCGGTGCCGCCCGTGACGTTCTCGCGGAAGATGTCGCCGGTGGCCACCTGCGGGACGCCGAACGCCTGGGCCACGAGCACGCCCTGCGTGCCCTTGCCCGAGCCCTGCGGGCCGACGATCAGGAAGCGGGCGGAGGAGCGTTGCGTCATCGGAGGAGTCCTTCGTAGTGGCGCTGCTGGAGCTGGGCGTCGATCTGCTTCACGGTCTCGAGGCCGACGCCCACGATGATCAGGATCGACGCGCCGCCGAACGGGAAGTTCTGGTTCGCGCCGAACCACGAGAACGCGACGAGCGGCAGGAGCGCGATGAGGCCCAGGTAGATCGAGCCGGGGAGCGTGATGCGCGTGAGCACGTAGTCGAGGTACTCGGCGGTCGGTCGGCCGGCACGGATGCCGGGGATGAACCCGCCGTACTTCTTCATGTTCTCGGCGACCTCGTCGGGGTTGAACGTGATCGCGACGTAGAAGTACGTGAAGCCGACGATGAGCAGGAAGTACAGGAGCATGTAGAGCGGGTGGTCACCCTGCGTGAGGTAGTTGGTGATCCAGACGACCCAGGGCTGCGGCTCCTCGCCCGCCGCGGGCTGGTTGAACTGCGCGATGAGCGCGGGCAGGTAGAGCAACGACGAGGCGAAGATGACGGGCACGACGCCGGCCATGTTCACCTTGATCGGGATGTAGGTGTTGTTGCCGCCGTACGTGCGGCGCCCGACCATGCGCTTGGCGTACTGGACCGGTACGCGGCGCTGCGACTGCTCGACGAAGACGACCGCGACGACCACGAGCAGGCCGATCGCGATCACGAGTGCGAAGACGTCCCAACCACGGGCGACGCCGATCGCCCAGAGCGAGGTCGGGAACGTCGCGGCGATCGAGGTGAAGATGAGCAGCGACATGCCGTTGCCGACGCCGCGCTCGGTGACGAGCTCGCCCATCCACATGATGAGGCCGGTGCCGGCGGTCATGGTGACGACCATGAGCAGGATCGCGTACCAGGCGTCGTTCGTGATGAGCTGCGAGCACGCGGGGTCGGAGTTCGCCGGGAACAGCGCGCCCGAGCGGGCCACCGTGATGAGCGTCGTCGACTGGAGGACGCCGAGCGCGATCGTCAGGTAGCGCGTGTACTGCGTGAGACGGGCCTGGCCGGACTGGCCCTCCTTGTAGAGGGTCTCGAAGTGCGGGATGACCACGCGCAGCAGCTGCACGATGATCGAGGCCGTGATGTACGGCATGATGCCCAGCGCGAAGATCGACAGCTGGAGCAGGGCGCCGCCCGAGAACAGGTTGACGAGCTCGTAGAGGCCCGACGCACCCTGGTTCGCCGCGAGACACTGCTGGACGTTGCCGAAGTCCACGAACGGCGCCGGGATGAACGAGCCGAGGCGGAACAGGGCGATGATGCCCAGCGTGAACCCGATCTTCCGGCGAAGGTCGGGGGTGCGGAAGATCCGCCCGATGGCGTTGAACACTCGTCCTCCTGTTACTGACGCCGCAGTCAGCATGAATGCGGCTCGAGCCTGTCGAGACCCCCGTGAATCATACGCGAGGTCCCGACAGGCTCGAATTCCGTGTGTGGTGCAGTGGCCTTACTTGACCGAGCCGCCGGCGGCGACGATCTTCTGCTCCGCGGAGCCGGAGACCTTGTCGACCTCGACGTTGAGCTTCACCTGGATGTCGCCGTTGCCGAGCACCTTGACGCGCTCGTTCTTGCGGACCGCACCCTTCGCCACGAGGTCGGCGACGGTGACGTCGCCGCCCTTCGGGTAGAGCTCGGCGAGCTTGTCCAGGTTGACCACCTGGTACTCGACCCGGAACGGGTTCTTGAAGCCGCGGAGCTTCGGCGCACGCATGTGGTACGGAAGCTGGCCGCCCTCGAAGCCGGGGCGGATGTTGTTGCGGGCCTTCGAACCCTTGGTGCCGCGACCGGCGGTCTTGCCCTTCGAACCCTCACCGCGTCCGACGCGGGTCTTGTCCTTCTTGGCACCGGGGGCCGGGCGCAGGTGGTGCACCTTGAGCACCGGCTCGCGCACGACGTCCTCGGACTCCTTCTTGGCGGCGGCCTTCTTGGCCGGGGCCTTCGCCGGCGCCTTCTTCGCGGGGGCCTTCTCGGCCTTCGCGTCGTCGGACTCGGCGGCGGCCTTGGCCGGAGCCTTCTTCTCGGCAGCCGGCTTCGCGGCGGCCTTCTTCTCGGCAGCCGGCTTCGCGGCGGCCTTCTTCGCGGGAGCCTTCTTCGGGGTCTCCTCGGCGGCGACGTCCTTCTTCTCGTCGGCCATTAGTCGATCTCCTCAACCGTCACGAGGTGGGCGACCGTCTTCACGTAGCCGCGCACCTGGGGGGTGTCCTCGCGAACGACGCTCTGGCCGATCTTCTTGAGACCGAGGCTGCGCAGCGTGTCGCGCTGGTTCTGCTTCTCGCTCACCTTGGACTTGATCTGGGTCACCTTGAGCTGCTTGGCCATCAGGCACCTGCCTTCGCTGCTGCGGCGGCCTCGGCCGCCTGGGCCTCGGCACGCAGGAGACGGGCCGGCGCGACCTCGTCGTAGTCGAGACCACGACGGGCGGCGACGGCGCGGGGCTCCTCGAGCTGCTTCAGCGCCTCGACCGTGGCGTGCACGATGTTGATGGTGTTCGACGAACCGAGCGACTTGCTCAGCACGTCGTGGATGCCGGCGCACTCGAGCACGGCACGCACCGGGCCACCGGCGATGACACCGGTACCGGGCGACGCCGGGCGCAGCAGGACGACACCGGCGGCCGCCTCACCCTGCACGGGGTGCGGGATGGTCGCGCCGACGCGGGGGACGCGGAAGAAGTTCTTCTTCGCCTCCTCGACGCCCTTCGAGATCGCGGTCGGGACCTCGCGCGCCTTGCCGTAGCCGACGCCGACCAGGCCGTTGCCGTCGCCCACGACGACGAGCGCCGTGAAGCTGAAGCGACGGCCGCCCTTGACGACCTTGGAGACGCGGTTGATGGTGACCACGCGCTCGAGGAACTGGCTCTTCTCGGCGTCGCGGTCGCGACGGTCGCGGCCCTGGCCGCGGTCGCGGCCGCCACGACGGCCCTCGCGCTCGTTGCGCGGCGGCTCCGAGGAAGCTGCCGTCTCGACGGGTGCCTCTGCGACCACGTCGGTCTCCTTCACAGTGCCCTGATTCTCAGTGCTTGCAGTGCTCACAGGCTCAGTCCTGCCTCTCGCGCTCCGTCGGCGATCGCGGCGACGCGACCGGCGTACTTGTTGCCGCCGCGGTCGAACACGACTGCGTCGATGCCGGCCTGCTTCGCACGCTCGGCGACGAGCTCGCCGACCTTCTTCGCCTTGGCGGTCTTGTCACCCTCGAATGCACGGAGGTCGGCCTCCATGGTCGAGGCGGATGCCACGGTGTGGCCCTTGCTGTCGTCGACGACCTGCACGAAGACGTGGCGGGCCGAACGCGTCACCACGAGACGGGGACGCAGCTCGGTGCCGACGATCTTCTTGCGAAGCCGGGTGTGGCGGCGCGAACGCGCAGCCGACTTGCTCTTGACGGCCATGATTACTTACCAGCCTTTCCGGCCTTGCGACGCACGACCTCGCCGGCGTAGCGGATGCCCTTGCCCTTGTAGGGCTCGGGCTTCTTGATCTTGCGGATGTTGGCGGCGGTCTCACCGACGGCCTGCTTCGAGATGCCCGAGACGGTGATCTTGTTGTTGCCCTCGACGGTCAGCGTGATGCCGGCCGGCGGCTCGACGGTGACCGGGTGCGAGAAGCCGAGCGCGAACTCGACCGCGCTGCCCTTCTGCGCGACGCGGTACCCGGTGCCGACGATCTCGAGGCCCTTGGAGTAGCCCTGGGTGACGCCGAGGATGTCGTTGGCGATGAGGGTGCGGGTGAGACCGTGCAGCGAGCGCGACTCGCGCTCGTCGTCGGGGCGCGTGACGAGGACCTGGTTGTCCTCGACCTTGACCTCGATGGGCTGCGCGACGGTCAGCGCGAGCTCGCCCTTCGGGCCCTTCACGGTGACGGCGCGGCCGTCGACCTTGACGTCGACACCGGCGGGGATGTCGATGGGAAGTCGTCCGATTCGTGACATGGATCTACCACACGTAGGCGAGGACTTCCCCACCCACGCCCTTCTTCTCGGCCTGGCGGTCGGTCAGCAGACCGCTGGAAGTTGACAGGATCGCGACGCCGAGGCCGCCGAGCACCTTGGGGATCTCGGTCGACTTCGCGTACACGCGGAGGCCGGGCTTCGACACGCGCTTGATGCCCGCGATCGAACGCTCGCGGTTGGGGCCGAACTTGAGCTGCAGCGTCAGCGTCTTGCCCACGCGCGCGTCGGCGACCTCGAAGCCGGAGATGTATCCCTCGGACTTGAGGATCTCGGCGATGTGGCCCTTGAGCTTCGAGTGCGGCATCGACACGGTGTCGTGGTGCGCGGAGTTGGCGTTGCGCAGGCGCGTCAGCATGTCAGCGACCGGGTCGGTCATCGTCATGACAGTGGTTCCTTACGTTCACCAGGTTTCAGGACCCGTTACACGGGGACTGACCTGTGGTGGTGGAGATGCGCGGTTGCGCATCCCCGAATGCCGTGCCGGGCGGGCTCCCGGATTCCTCCCGGAGCCCGACCCGTGCGGGCACAAACTCGTAGAGTCTACTACGCGTTGTCGACCGTCTTGAACGGGAAGCCGAGCGCCTTGAGGAGCGCGCGACCCTCGTCGTCCGACTTGGCGGTGGTCACCACGGTGATGTCCATGCCGCGGACGCGGTCGATCTTGTCCTGGTCGATCTCGTGGAACACGGACTGCTCCGTGAGACCGAAGGTGTAGTTGCCGGTGCCGTCGAACTGCTGGTCCGAGAGGCCGCGGAAGTCGCGGATACGGGGCAGCGCGAGCGAGAGCAGGCGGTCGAGGAACTCCCACATCCGGTCGCCGCGCAGCGTGACGTGCGCACCGATCGGCTGACCCTCGCGCAGCTTGAACTGCGCGATGGACTTGCGGGCCTTGGTGACCTGCGGCTTCTGGCCGGTGATCTTCGTGAGGTCGGCGATGGCGCCGTCGATGACCTTGCCATCGCGCGCGGCCTCGCCGACACCCATGTTGACGACGATCTTCGTCAGGCCGGGGACCTGGTGCGGGTTGGTGTACCCGTTCGCCTCGGTCAGGGCCTTCGTGATCTCGGTCTTGTACTTCTGCTTGAGGCGCGGCTGGATCTTGCCAGCCGGCGCGGCAGTCGCGGTGTCAGTCATTACAGGTCCTTACCTGACTTCTTGGCGTAGCGGACGCGGACCGTCTTCTCGACGCCGTCCTTGGTGACCGTCTCGGTACGGAATCCGACACGGGTCGGCTTCTTCGTCTCCGGGTCGACGATCGCGACGTTGGACACGTGGATCGGGGCCTCATGGGTCTCGATGCCGCCGGTCTTGGTGCCGCGCTGGGTCTGGCCGACGCGAACGTGCTTGGTGACGTAGTTCACGCCCTCGACCACGACGCGGTTCTGGTCGACCAGGACCTCGATGACACGACCCTGCTTGCCGCGGTCTCCACCGCGAGCCTGGCTGCGGCCCGAGATGACCTCGACGAGGTCGCCCTTCTTGATCTTCGCCATGGTTACAGCACCTCCGGCGCCAGCGAGATGATCTTCATGAACTTCTTGTCGCGAAGCTCCCGGCCGACCGGCCCGAAGATGCGGGTGCCACGGGGGTCACCGTCGTTCTTGAGGATCACCGCGGCGTTCTCGTCGAACTTGATGTAGGAGCCGTCGGGGCGACGGGTCTCCTTCACGGTGCGGACGATGACGGCCTTGACCACATCGCCCTTCTTCACGTTGCCGCCCGGGATCGCGTCCTTGACGGTGGCGACGATGACGTCGCCCAGGCCCGCGTAGCGGCGGCTGGAACCGCCGAGCACGCGGATGGTGAGCAGCTCCTTGGCGCCCGTGTTGTCGGCGACCTTGAGCCGGGATTCCTGCTGAATCACTTCGTACTCCTTCTGGGAAGCAAGCCCGGGGGCTTACTTGGCCTTCTCGACGATCTCGACCAGGCGCCAGCGCTTGGTGGCGCTGAGCGGGCGGGTCTCGGAGATCACGACGAGGTCGCCGATGCCGGCGGTGTTCTGCTCGTCGTGCGCCTTGACCTTGGACGTACGGCGGATGACCTTGCCGTACAGCGGGTGCTTCACGCGGTCCTCGACCTCGACGACGATGGTCTTGTCCATCTTGTCGCTGACGACGTAGCCGCGACGGACCTTGCGGTACCCGCGGACGAGCTCGGCCGTCTCGGCGACCTCGGCCGCAGCCTTCTTGGTCTCAGCCATGATCAGGCCTCCTTCGTCTCGGCCTCGGTCGCCTCAGCGGCCTTGGCCTTCTTCGTCTTCTTCGCGGGCGCTGCGGGCGCCTCGACCGGCGCGGGCGTGGCACGGATGCCGAGCTCGCGCTCACGGATGACCGTGTAGATGCGGGCGATGTCGCGCTTCACGGCACGCAGGCGGCCGTGGCTCTCGAGCTGACCGGTGGCGGCCTGGAAGCGGAGGTTGAACAGCTCCTCCTTGGCCTTCTTCAGCTCGTCGACGAGACGCTCGTCCTCGAAGGTGTCGAGCTCGGTCACAGCGAGCTCCTTGGAACCGACGGCCATTATGCGTCGCCCTCCTCGCGCTTGATGATGCGTGCCTTGAGGGGCAGCTTGTGGATTGCACGGGTCATGGCCTCGCGAGCGAGTTCCTCGGAGACGCCCGAGACCTCGAAGAGGACCCGGCCCGGCTTGACGTTGGCGACCCACCACTCGGGCGAACCCTTACCGGAACCCATGCGGGTCTCGGCCGGCTTCTTCGTGAGCGGACGGTCGGGGTAGATGTTGATCCACACCTTGCCGCCACGCTTGATGTGACGCGTCATGGCGATACGAGCGGACTCGATCTGACGGTTCGTCACGTAAGCGGGGCTCAGGGCCTGGATGCCGTACTCGCCGAAGGAGACCTTCGTGCCGCCGGTGGCCTGGCCCGAACGGCCGGGGTGGTGCTGCTTGCGGTACTTGACTCGACGGGGAATCAACATGGTTATGCCTCAACTCCTGCTGCGGCCGCCTCCTGCGCGCGGGGCGCGCGGCGACGGTCGTTACGGTCACGCGACGGCTTCTGGGCGGCCTGCTCGCGGGCGAGCTCCTTGTTGGTGATGTCGCCCTTGTAGATCCAGACCTTCACGCCGATGCGGCCGAACGTGGTCTTGGCCTCGTAGAAGCCGTAGTCGATGTTCGCGCGGAGCGTGTGCAGCGGCACGCGACCCTCGCGGTAGAACTCCGAGCGGCTCATCTCGGCGCCGCCGAGGCGGCCCGAGACCTGGATGCGGACGCCCTTGGCGCCGGCGCGCTGCGCGCCCTGCAGGCCCTTGCGCATCGCGCGGCGGAAGGCCACGCGTGCGGAGAGCTGCTCGGCGATGCCCTGCGCGACGAGCTGGGCGTCGGCCTCGGGGTTCTTGACCTCGAGGATGTTGAGCTGGATCTGCTTGCCGGTGAGCTTCTCGAGGTCGGCGCGGATGCGCTCGGCCTCGGCGCCGCGGCGGCCGATCACGATACCCGGGCGAGCCGTGTGGATGTCCACGCGGACGCGGTCGCGGGTGCGCTCGATCTCGATGCGCGAGACTCCCGCGCGGTCGAGCGACGTCTGGAGCAGGCGACGGATCTTGACGTCCTCGGCGAGGTAGTCGGCGTAGCGCTGTCCGGGCTTCGTCGAGTCGGAGAACCACCGCGACACATGGTCGGTGGTGATGCCGAGACGGAAGCCGTACGGGTTGACCTTCTGACCCATTACTTCGTACCCTCCTCGGGCGTGCCGAGCACGATGGTGATGTGGCTCGTGCGCTTGTTGATGCGGAAGGCACGACCCTGCGCGCGCGGCTGGAATCGCTTGAGGGTGGTGCCCTCGTCGACGAATGCCGTCTTCACGTAGAGGTCCTGCTCGTCCAGGTAGGTGTTCGTGGCATCGGCCTTGACGCGAGCATTCGCGATGGCCGAGGCGACGAGCTTGTACACCGGCTCGCTCGCACCCTGCGGGGCGAACTTCAGGATGGCCAGGGCCTCCTGTGCCTGCTTGCCGCGGATCAGGTTGACGACGCGGCGGGCCTTCATGGGGGTCACGCGGATGTGACGCACGCGGGCGATCGACTCCACCATTTCTCTCCTCCTTCACGCCACCGCGTCAGCGGCGGCGGCCCTTCTTGTCGTCCTTCACGTGTCCACGGAAGGTGCGGGTGGGTGCGAACTCGCCGAGCTTGTGGCCCACCATGGTCTCGGTGACGAACACCGGGATGTGCTTGCGGCCGTCGTGCACGGCGATCGTGTGGCCGAGCATGGCCGGGACGATCATCGAGCGACGCGACCACGTCTTGATGACGTTCTTCGAACCCGCTTCGTTCTGCGTGGCGACCTTGCGAAGCAGGTGCTCGTCGACGAAGGGGCCCTTCTTGAGGCTGCGAGGCATCTTCTCTTACTCCTACTTGCGCTTCTTGCCGACGGTGCGACGACGGACGATGAGCTTGTCGCTCTCCTTGTTGGGGCGACGGGTGCGACCCTCGGGCTGACCCCAGGGGCTCACCGGGTGACGACCACCGGAGGTCTTGCCCTCACCACCACCGTGCGGGTGGTCGATCGGGTTCATCGCGACACCGCGGACGGTCGGGCGGACGCCCTTCCAGCGCTTGCGGCCGGCCTTGCCCCAGTTGATGTTCGACTGCTCGGCGTTGCCGACCTCGCCGACGGTCGCGCGGCAGCGCGCGTCGACGTTGCGGATCTCGCCCGACGGCAGGCGGAGCTGCGCGTAGGGGCCGTCCTTCGCGACCAGGCGCACCGAGGCGCCGGCCGAGCGGGCCATCTTCGCGCCGCCGCCGGGGCGGAGCTCGATGGCGTGGATGACGGTACCGGTCGGGATGTTGCGCAGCGGCAGGTTGTTGCCGGGCTTGATGTCGGCGGCCGGGCCCGACTCCACGAGGTCGCCCTGCTTGAGCTTGTCGGGAGCGATGATGTAGCGCTTGGTGCCGTCCACGAAGTGCAGCAGCGCGATGCGCGCGGTGCGGTTCGGGTCGTACTCGATGTGCGCGACCTTGGCGGGCACGCCGTCCTTGTCGTTGCGACGGAAGTCGATGACGCGGTACTGGCGCTTGTGGCCGCCGCCGACGTGGCGGGTGGTGATGCGGCCCTGGTTGTTGCGACCACCGGACTTCGAGAGCGGGCGGAGCAGCGACTTCTCGGGCGTCGAGCGCGTGATCTCGGCGAAGTCGGCGACCGACGAACCGCGACGACCCGGGGTCGTGGGCTTGTACTTGCGAATAGCCATAGTGAGGTTCCTCTGCTCCTTAGCCGACGTTCGTGAAGATGTCGATCGAGCCGGACTTGAGGGTGACGATCGCGCGCTTGGTGTCCTTGCGCTTGCCCATGCCGAAGCGGGTGCGACGCGTCTTGCCCTGACGGTTGAGGGTGTTGATCGAGGCGACCTGGACGTTGAAGATCTTCTCGATGGCGAGCTTGATCTCCGTCTTGTTCGAGCGGGGGTCCACGATGAACGTGTACTTGCCCTCGTCGATCAGGTTGTAGCTCTTCTCCGAGACCACCGGCGCGATGATGATGTCGCGGGGGTCCTTGTTGTGCGCGGCGCTCATGCGGAGACCTCTTCCTTCTTCGCCGTCTTCGCGGCGATGAACGCCTCGAGCGCGGCCTTGCTGAAGACGATGTCGTCGGAGACGAGCACGTCGTAGGCGTTCAGCTGGTCGACCGGCAGCACGTGCACGGTCGGGATGTTGCGGACCGCACGCTCCGACAGCTCCTCGTCGCGCGCGAGCACGACGAGCTGGTGCTTGGACGGGGCGACCGACGCGAGGAGCGCGACGGCGTCCTTCGTCTTCGCGGTCTCGCCTGCGAGCGCCTCGACCGCGTGGATGCGGCCGCCGCGAGCGCGGTCGGAGAGCGCGCCGAGCAGAGCCGCGGCGATCATCTTCTTGGGGGTCCGCTGCGAGTAGTCGCGCGGCTGCGGGCCGTGGACGACGCCACCGCCGGTCATGTGCGGCGCGCGGATCGAGCCCTGGCGGGCGCGGCCCGTGCCCTTCTGCTTGAAGGGCTTGCGGCCGGCGCCGGAGACCTCGCCGCGGGTCTTGGTCTTGTGCGTGCCCTGACGCGCGGCGGCGAGCTGGGCGACGACGACCTGGTGGATCAGCGGCACGTTGGTCTGCACGTCGAAGAGCTCGGCGGGCAGTTCGATCGAGCCGGACTTCTTCCCGGTGACGTCGAGGACGTCGATGGTGTTGTCGGCGGTAGCCAATTTAGGCTCCCTTCACAGCGTTGCGGACGAACACGAGACGGCCGCGCGCGCCCGGGACGGCGCCCTTGACGAGCAGCAGGCCCTTCTCGGCGTCGACGGCGTGCACGCGGAGGTTGAGGACGGTGACGCGCTCGCCACCCATGCGACCGGCCATGCGCATGCCCTTGAAGACACGGCTCGGGGTCGAGGACGCACCGATCGAACCGGGCTTGCGGTGGTTGCGGTGGGCACCGTGCGACGCGGAGACGCCCGCGAAGTTGTGGCGCTTCATGACACCGGCGAAGCCCTTGCCCTTCGACGTGCCGACGACGTCGACCAGCTGGCCGGCCTCGAAGGTGCCGTCGATGGTGAGCTCCTGGCCGAGCGCGTAGTCCGCGGCGTCGGCGGTGCGCACCTCGGTCACGTGGCGGCGCGGCGTGACGCCGGCGGCCTCGAAGTGACCGCTGAGGGGCTTGGTGACCTTGCGGGGGTCGATGGCGCCCGAGGCGATCTGGACGGCCGCGTAGCCGTCGCGCTCCTGCGTGCGGAGCTGGGTGACCACGTTGGGGGCGATCTCGATGACGGTGACCGGGATGAGCTTGTTGTTCTCGTCCCACACCTGGGTCATGCCCAGCTTGGTGCCGAGCAGACCCTTCACGTTCTTTGCAGTGGTGGACATGTCGTACCTCAGAGCTTGATCTCGATGTTGACGTCGGCCGGAAGGTCGAGACGCATGAGCGAGTCGACGGCCTTGGGCGTCGGGTCCACGATGTCGATCAGGCGCTTGTGGGTGCGCATCTCGAAGTGCTCGCGGCTGTCCTTGTACTTGTGGGGCGAACGGATGACGCACACCACGTTCTTCTCCGTCGGAAGCGGCACGGGGCCGACGACCGTGGCGCCCGCGCGGGTCACCGTGTCGACGATCTTCCGCGCCGAGGTGTCGATGACCTCGTGGTCGTACGACTTCAGTCGAATGCGGATCTTCTGTCCCGCCATTGCTGACTCTCTCTCTGTCAAGGCGTCTTACCCCTTCCGAGGGCATCGGACGCCGCGTAGCCACTTCATGTGAAGCACCACTGTTCTTCTGTCAAAGGCCGGTGATCGAGCCTGTCGAAGCCACCCCGCTTGCGCGGTGGCCTCGGCACGCTCGACCTTCGAGCCCCAACCGACCCCCGCGCTCGGGCGTGTCGCACTCGCGAAAACGGGCATGGGCATGCAGGTGCGAACCCATGCTCGAAATGGTGGTGGTCGGTTGTGTGTCCTGCTGCCCGCGGCCTAGCCTGACCCGTGGGGCTCCGTGGAGCTTCGGTGGCTATGCACTGCCTGGCAGTGATCCGAACGGAGCGCAGCAAGGCACGCCGTTCGAAATGTTGAACTCAACGAGTTTGCCATATCCGGGTGCTTCCGTGCAACCCGGGCGTGTCGCGACCGGGCGGCTCACCGGATCCTCACAGTCGAGCGGATGCCGCGGCGGCCCTCGGCGTGGTGGAATCGGTGGACGGTGAGCCGAGGGAGGACTCGATGACGGAGCACGCGCACGCGGTCGGCGAGCGGATCGGACCGGGCAGCGTGTCGGTCACGCGAACCGGCACGCGCACGTACGAGGGCCTCAACGAGCGCGGGTCGACCGTGCTCATCGGCCCGGTCGATGCGCCCGGGCACTTCACGCCGGGCGAGCTGCTGAAGCTCGCGCTCGCGGGGTGCGCGGGAATGAGCGCCGACTCGGTCGCCGCCCGTCGACTGGGGAACGACGTCGCGATCACCGTGTGGGCGCACGGCACCTCGGAGGACGACAACCGCTACCGGGAGATCGACGAGGAGATCATCGTCGACCTCTCGGCGCTCGAGCCGGCGGAACGCGAGAAGCTCGCCGGGATCATGGCGCGCGCGATCGCGAAGGCGTGCACGGTCGCGCGGAGCGTCGACGGCGCGATCGAGCTTCGGACGACGATCGACGGCATCGAGATCTGACGCCCCCGAACCGGGCCGGGTCCTCGATCCAGCGCTTCGAGGCCGCCGCGACGGCGAACGAGGCGACCACGAGGAGCACCATCAGCCAAGGCGGACTCGGCATGCCCGTGAAGAACGGCACGAACATGAAGATCGGCCAGTGCCAGAGGTAGAGCGAGTACGAGATGTCGCCGGTCCACTGGACCGGCGGGAGACCGGTCACGCGAGCCGGTGACCACGGTGCCGCGGGCATGCCGGCCCAGATCACCGCGAGCGCGCCGGCGACGGGGACGAGCGCGACGAGCCCGGGGAACACCTCGGGCGAGCGGAAGGTCGCGATCGGCACGGCGATGAGGACGAGGCCGAGCCATCCGGTCACCGCCCTCGTCCGCTCGCGCCCGGGGCGCACCTCCGGCGCGAGGATGGCGAGGATGCCGCCGACGCCGAACTCCCAGACCCGGGTGAAGGTCGAGAAGTACGCGAGGTTGTGGTCCTGGGCCGTCAGGGCGACGTTCCAGGCGAACGATGCGACGGTCGCGGTGCCGAGCACGACGAGCAGCGCCCGTCGCGGGTCGCGCGCCCGGCGCGCGGCGAACGCGATGGCGGCGATGATGAGCAGCGGCCAGGCGAGGTAGAACTGCTCCTCGACCGAGAGCGACCAGAAGTGCTGGACGGGAGTCGAGGCCAGGTCGTCGCGCGCCGGGTCCTGCGAGTCCGCGGCGAGCAGCCAGTTCTCGAAGTAGAGCGCGCTCGCGATGACCTCGCGGAAGTAGGCGCGCCACTCCGATCGAGGCACGACGAGGGAGGTGAGCACCGTGACGACGGCGAGCACGGCCATCGCGGCGGGCAGGATGCGCCGAGCCCGACGGAGGTAGAAGTCCCGGAGGGAGATCCGCCCGGTGCGGGCGGACTCGCGCAGCAGCAGCGCGGTGATGAGGAAGCCCGACACGACGAAGAACACGTCGACCCCCATGTAGCCGGCCGGGGCCACGGCGGGCCACCCGTGGTGCAGCACGACGGCACCCACCGCGAGGGCGCGGAGAGCCTGGATCTCGGGCCGCACGGCGGCTCGCGTTCGGATCGACGGGGGAACCATCCGGACAAGGCTAACCCGAGGGGTCCTCGGAAGGGATGCCGTGCCCGGATCTGGACGCGGTGGCGCCGCTGTGCTACCGGACACGACGAAGGGGCCGGGCCCGAGGGCCCGACCCCTTGCAGGTCGCGATCGCGAAGAACTACTTGATGATCTTCGTGACGGTACCGGCGCCGACCGTGCGGCCACCCTCGCGGATGGCGAAGCCGAGGCCCTCCTCCATGGCGATCGGCTGGATGAGCTCGACCGTCATGTCGGTGGTGTCGCCGGGCATGACCATCTCGGTGCCCTCGGGCAGCGTGATGACGCCGGTGACGTCGGTGGTGCGGAAGTAGAACTGCGGGCGGTAGTTCGCGTAGAACGGGTTGTGACGGCCGCCCTCGTCCTTCGAGAGGATGTAGGCAGTGCCCTCGAAGTTCGTGTGCGGGGTGACCGAGCCCGGGGCCACGACGACCTGGCCGCGCTCGACGTCCTCGCGCTTGGTGCCGCGGAGCAGGAGACCGCAGTTCTCGCCGGCCCAGGCCTCGTCGAGCTGCTTGTGGAACATCTCGATGCCCGTGACCGTGGTCTTCTGCGTCGGGCGGATGCCGACGATCTCGACCTCGGAGTTGATCTTCAGCGTGCCGCGCTCGGCGCGACCCGTGACGACCGTGCCACGACCGGTGATGGTGAAGACGTCCTCGATCGGCATGAGGAACGGCTTGTCCTTGTCACGCACGGGGTCGGGGATCGAGTCGTCGACGGCCTCCATGAGCTCGAGGACCGAGTTGACCCACTTCTCGTCGCCCTCGAGCGCCTTGAGGCCCGAGACGCGGACGACCGGAGCGTCGTCGCCGGGGAAGCCCTGCGACGAGAGCAGCTCGCGGACCTCGAGCTCGACGAGCTCCAGGATCTCCTCGTCGTCGACCATGTCGGCCTTGTTCAGCGCGACGAGCAGGTAGGGCACGCCGACCTGCTTGGCGAGCAGCACGTGCTCGCGCGTCTGGGCCATCGGGCCGTCGGTCGCCGCGACCACGAGGATCGCGCCGTCCATCTGGGCCGCACCGGTGATCATGTTCTTGATGTAGTCGGCGTGACCAGGGGCGTCGACGTGCGCGTAGTGGCGCTTCGGCGTCTCGTACTCGACGTGCGAGATGTTGATCGTGATGCCGCGCTGGCGCTCCTCGGGAGCGGAGTCGATCGACGCGAAGTCGCGCTGCACGTTGGTGGCCGACGGGTACTTGTCGGCGAGCACCTTGGAGATCGCTGCGGTGAGCGTGGTCTTGCCGTGGTCGACGTGACCGATCGTTCCGATGTTGACGTGCGGCTTGGTCCGCTCGAACTTGGCCTTAGCCACTGTGGGTCCTCCTCAGGATCCGTGTAGCAGCACCGGGCGCCGGATTGCGACCGGTGTGCTACGGGGTTGTGTTGTTATGTTACGCGAACCTGTCGGTCCGTGCGTTCGGGCGCTTATTCGCCCTTGTTCTTCTGGACGATCTCCTCGGCCACGGCCTTCGGGACCTCCGCGTAGCTCTCGAACTCCATCGAGTACACCGCGCGGCCCGAGGTCTTGGACCGCAGGTCTCCGATGTAGCCGAACATCTCCGAGAGCGGGACGTGCGCACGCACGACCTTCACGCCGGCGGCGTCCTCCATCGACTGGATCTGGCCGCGGCGCGAGTTCAGGTCGCCGATGACGTCGCCCATGTACTCCTCGGGAGTACGGACCTCGACGGCCATCAGCGGCTCGAGCAGGACGGGGTTCGCCTTCCGAGCGGCCTCCTTGAAGCCCATCGAACCGGCGATCTTGAACGCCATCTCCGAGGAGTCGACGTCGTGGGCGGCACCGTCGACGAGGGTCGCCTTGACGCCCACCATCGGGTAGCCGGCGAGGATGCCGACCTGCATCGCGTCCTGGAAGCCCGCGTCGACCGACGGGATGTACTCGCGCGGGACGCGACCACCCGTGACGGCGTTCTCGAACTCGTAGGTCTTGTCACCCTCGACCTCGAGCGGCTCCAGCTTGAACTGGATCTTCGCGAACTGGCCCGAGCCACCCGTCTGCTTCTTGTGGGTGTAGTCGTGACGGTCGACGGCACGCTTGATGGTCTCGCGGTAGGCGACCTGCGGCTTGCCGACGTTCGCCTCGACCTTGAACTCGCGCTTCATGCGGTCGACGAGGATGTCGAGGTGCAGCTCGCCCATGCCCTTGATGACCGTCTGGCCGGTCTCCGGGTTGAGCTCGGTGCGGAAGGTCGGGTCCTCCTCGGCGAGCTTCTGGATGGCCGTGCCGAGCTTCTCCTGGTCGGCCTTGGTCTTCGGCTCGATGGCGACCTCGATGACGGGCTCCGGGAAGGTCATCGACTCGAGGACGACCTGGTTGTCCGGGTCGCACAGGGTGTCGCCGGTCGTGGTGTCCTTGAGGCCGATGACGGCGTAGATGTTGCCGGCGGTGACCGAGTCGACCGGGTTCTCCTTGTTGGCGTGCATCTGGAAGATCTTCCCGATGCGCTCCTTCTTGCCCTTGGTCGAGTTGATGACCTGGGCACCGGAGTCGAGGCGACCCGAGTACACGCGCACGTAGGTGAGGCGACCGAAGAACGGGTGCACCGCGACCTTGAACGCGAGCGCCGAGAACGGCTCGGTCGCGTCGGCGTGGCGCTCGATGATCTTCTCCTCGTCGCGCACGTCGTGGCCCTGGACTGCGGGCACGTCGAGCGGCGACGGCAGGAAGTCGATGACGGCGTCGAGCATGGGCTGGACGCCGCGGTTCTTGAACGCCGAGCCGCAGAGCACGGGGTAGATCTCGCTGTTGACGGTGAGCTTGCGGATCGCGCCCTTGATCTCGGCGACCGTGAGCTCCTCGCCGCCGAAGAACTTCTCGAGCAGCTCGTCGCTGGTCTCGGCGACGGTCTCGAGCAGCTGCTGGCGGTACTCCTCGGCCTTGTCCTTCAGGTCGGCCGGGATCTCCTGCACCTCGTACTTGGCGCCCATCGTCACGTCGCCCTTGGCGTCGCCGGGCCAGACGAGTGCGCGCATCTCGATGAGGTCGACGACGCCGATGAAGTCGTTCTCGGCGCCGATCGGGAGCTGCAGCACGAGCGGCTTCGCGCCGAGGCGCTTCACGATCGTGTCGACGGTGAAGTAGAAGTCCGCGCCGAGCTTGTCCATCTTGTTGACGAAGCAGATGCGGGGGACGTCGTACTTGTCGGCCTGGCGCCACACGGTCTCGGACTGGGGCTCGACGCCCTCCTTGCCGTCGAAGACGGCGACCGCGCCGTCGAGCACGCGGAGCGAGCGCTCGACCTCGACCGTGAAGTCGACGTGACCGGGGGTGTCGATGATGTTGATCTGGTTCTTGTTCCAGAAACAGGTGACCGCGGCGGACGTGATGGTGATGCCGCGCTCCTTCTCCTGCTCCATCCAGTCGGTGGTCGAGGCGCCGTCGTGCGTCTCGCCGATCTTGTGGTTGACGCCCGTGTAGAACAGGATGCGCTCGGTCGTGGTGGTCTTGCCGGCATCGATGTGCGCCATGATGCCGATGTTGCGGACCTTGTTCAGGTCGGTGAGCACGTCAAGTGCCACGGGGTTCCTCCGGATGTTCAGGAAGGGAAGGGTGGGGGGTGAGCGGATGCCGCGTGGCCGCCGCGAGCGCGAGGCCCGCGGCATCCGCTCGGCCCGCTACCAGCGGTAGTGGGCGAACGCGCGGTTCGACTCGGCCATCTTGTGGGTGTCCTCGCGGCGCTTGACCGCGGCACCCAGGCCGTTCGAGGCGTCGAGGATCTCGTTGGTGAGACGCTCGGTCATGGTCTTCTCGCGGCGGGCCTTGGCGTAGCTGGTGAGCCAGCGCAGCGCCAGGGTGTTCGCACGGTGCGGCTTGACCTCGACGGGGACCTGGTAGGTCGAGCCGCCGACGCGGCGCGACCGGACCTCGAGGGTCGGGCGCACGTTGTCGAGGGCCTTCTTCAGGACCGCGACGGCGTCCTGGCCGGACTTGTTCGCGACGTTCTCGAGCGCCTCGTAGACGATGCGCTGGGCGAGGTCCTTCTTGCCGTC
The DNA here is from genome assembly GCF_052748445.2 of Agromyces molybdatiresistens. NCBI lineage: Bacteria > Bacillati > Actinomycetota > Actinomycetes > Micrococcales > Microbacteriaceae > Agromyces > Agromyces molybdatiresistens. Next base: position 2,993,513 of record NZ_CM188258.1, read on the forward strand.
GACGAGGATCTTGTTGACGAGCTGGCTGACGACCGGCGAGCCGTAGACGGGGTCTGCGACGACGGGGCGCTTCGGAGCGGGTCCCTTGCGAGGCATTACTTCTTCTCCATCTTCGCGCCGTAGCGGCTGCGAGCCTGCTTGCGGTTCTTGACGGCCTGCGTGTCGAGGGCGCCGCGGATGATCTTGTAGCGGACACCCGGGAGGTCCTTCACACGACCGCCGCGGACGAGCACCATCGAGTGCTCCTGCAGGTTGTGGCCCTCACCGGGGATGTAGGCGGTGACCTCGGTGCCGTTCGAGAGCTTCACGCGAGCGACCTTGCGGAGCGCCGAGTTCGGCTTCTTCGGGGTGGTGGTGTACACACGCGTGCACACGCCGCGCTGCTGGGGGTTGGCCTTCAGGGCGGGAGCCTTGGTCTTGGTGACCTTCGGCGAGCGACCCTTGCGGACCAACTGCTGAATGGTTGGCACTGCTTCTCCTTGTTGGTGCTGCACGGTGACAGCGTTGATGGATTTCACATCACGACCCACCGGCACCGCCGAGCGGCGCTGCCTTCAGTGGTGGGTATGCCGTGGGGGCGTCCCGGCCGTGCGGCCGGTGCCCTGGTGTGCGCCCTGTGAGAACCCGTTCCGGTCGCGGGGATCGGAGGATCCGCGGGCACGGCACGAGCGCGCGGCAACGCGCACACCCGACCAATGGTAATCCGGCGTCACGATGCGGTCAAATGGCCGCCGCACGCCCACGGCGAACATCCGGCGGCCGCCGCCCGTTCAGTTCGACCAGCCCGGGGCGTCGAGTTCGCGGTCGAGGTCGGCGAGGAGCTCGGCCACCTGCGGCTCGACCAGCCGCTCGACGGCGTTCGCGATGCGCTGCCGGTGCCTGGCGAGTTCGGCGCAGATCCGCCGGCCGAGCTGTTTGGCGAAGTCGTCGGCGAGGCGCACCTCCTCGCGGAGGGCCTCCTTCTCCTGCGGCGTGAAGGGACGTGGCGCGGGCTCGGCGGCCTCGGCCGCGGCATCCGCCTCGAGTCCCTGCAGGGTGAACAGGAACGGTTCGCCGGGCGTCGGGTCGGGGTCGAGGTCGAGGCCGAGGAACTCCGGATCGAGGCCCTCGCCCGCTCGATAGGGGCGCCGCGCCTTGCGCTCCTCGGCCAGCCGGATCTCGCGATGGAGCATGGGCAGGTTCCTGGCGGTGTAATCGTCGACCGCGCCGTCGATGATGCCCTTCATGCGCATCGAGAACGCGTGCTGCACCGGGTGCGGCACGTCGACGTCGAGCCCGGCCGCCGCGAGGATCGGCGAGCCGAAGCACCGCGTGCACAGGCGCACCCGACCGCGATGCGTGCCCGGCCGCCACCGCGGGAGCCACGCCAGCCAGCGGTCGACCTCGTGGCTCACCCGGGCCTCGACCGATCCCTCCACGCGGTTCACCCTACTGCCGGCGGGCGCGTGCGACGGCGAAGCGGTGAACGGATGTCCGGCTGCGGCCGGTCCGGATCACTGCTCGTCGTCGCGCTCCCACGGCCACCTCGGCCGCTCGACTCCGCCCTCGCCCGCGCGGACGGTCACGGCGGCCAGCAGCGCCACGAGCGCGCTGGCGATCGGGATGATGAGGCCGAACCCGACCGACATGAACGACAGCGCGAAGAGGAACGCGGCGAGGATCGTCCCGGTGGATGCCGCGTACGCGATCGTGCCCGCGACCACGCCCGTCGCCCAGGTGACGAGGAGCGCGAGGCCCGCGAGCGACCACGACCGGATCCCCCGCCCGAGGGTCGTCCCGAGGAGCAGCAGGAGCGCGCCGACGGCCGCGCCGATCGTGATCGGTCCGACGAGCCGCCCTGCGGCGGGATCCGGGATCGGCTCGAGGTCGGCGAGCAGGCTCACGAACCCGAAGGTCGCGACGATGAGCGCGAGGTCGAGGGCGGCCGCGAAGCCGGCGACGGGCCATGCGGAGACCGGGTTCGACGCCATTCTCCGAGCCTACGCCGGTGCGTCGCGGCCCGCCCGGATCGCCCGCAGCACACGCCGCCGCCGCACTCCCCCTCGCCGCTCAGCGCGTGCGGGCGAGCGCGGGAACGAGCGGGTCGCGGTCGGGCAGGCCGATCGCGCGGGCCGCACGCCCGACCGGGTCGTCGATGAGCAGCAGCCCCGGTTCGTGCGGAACGGCCGGCGCGGCGATCAGGCCGCGGCGGACGAGCACGTCGTAGGCGGCGGCGAGCTCCGCCCTGGCGTGATCCACGGCCTCCGGATCCGACCGCGCGAGGGCCGCCGCGACCTGATCGCCGCCGTCGCGTCGCGCTCGGGCGACCGCATCGCCGAATTCCTCGCGCACCTCCGCCACCCGCGCCGCCTCGTGCTCCCTGACGGCCCGCGGAATCCGCACTCGTCGGAGCGTCGTCGTCACGGCCATGCCGACGAGGGCGATCCCGCTCAGGAGGGCGACCACGACCGCGACGACCAGTCCGCCTCCGGCACGTCCGGCCTGGACGGCCGTCGCGACCGAGGCCGACGCGCCGAAGCCGGCGACGATCCACGCCATCGTCGTGTCGCCCGCCGTCACGCGCCGACGGGGCGACCAAGGCACGACGAACGCCATCACGACCGCGCCGATGGCGAGCGCGACGGCCGACGCGACCACCTCGGACTCGAGGCCGAGGTTCCCCCGGCTGAAGAACAGGGCGTACGCCACCGCGACGGCCAGGGATGCCACGACGTATCCGGCCGTCACCGCGTGGTGGGGCATCAGGATGGCGGCGACGCCGGGCTCCTCGTCGGCGAGCTGCGCGAGCCGGCGCTCGCGCCACTGCCGGAGCTCACGAGCCGAGCGGAGGCCGAGCGCCGCGAGCGCGTCGCGCGTCTCGGGCAGCCCCGCCAGCGCACGACGGTCGAGTTCGTCGCGGCGGACGGCGAGCGCCGTCGAGTCGGCGCGTTCGGCCCACTCGGCCGCCGTCCCCTGGCTCATGCGACGAGCTTCAGCGACCCGACGATCGCGTCGGCGTGCGCCTGCATGAGCCCGATGACGTCGCTGTGCGCCTCCTCGGCGACCACGTAGCCCGTGAGGTCGTCGAGCGGAAGGCCGTACACGAGACCGGCGAGCGGGGCGCCGTCGGCGGCGTCGCGATCGCTCACGTAGGCGATGCGCTGCCCGCGACGCACGAGCTCGGTCTCGAAGGTCGCGACCGCCGGGTCGATCCGCGGCGTCGTGCCCGGAGGCAGCCAGGCGAGCGCACCCTCGCGCTCGTCGACCCGCCGTTCGACGAGGCCCACGTGGAGCACGCCCGTCGCAGGCACCGACTCCGGGCGGAAGAAGAGCGAGGTGACACCGCCCGTCCGGCGGCGTGCCAGCGCCTCGCGTGCGGCGCCCTCGAACGCCGCGAGGTGGGCGCCGAACGGTCCGTTGGCGAGGCGCATGCGCTGCTCGGCGATCCAGAGGCCGTCGGCCGCGGCATCCGGTTCGGGCATGACCGCCCACACGCGCTCGTCGTACGAGATCTCGAACCGCATCAGGCGCCGCTCCAGCGGAAGGTCGCCAGGATGGCATCGGCGAGCAGGCCGAACTCCTCCGCGGTCTCGTCGTCGAGGCGTTCGCCGCCCGCGGCGAGGGGGACGACCGCCGTGAACACGAGCGCCTCGCGCCGGCCCGTCCCGGGGATGGCGACGAGGTAGTCGAACGAGCGCGTCCGGAGCATCCCTCCGTCGATCCGGTGCGACGAGTCCGACGTCCAGCGCATGACGACGCGGGCGTCGTCCAGCGGCCGCGCACCGCGGGTCCGCACGAGTTCGGCGACCTGCCCGTCGAGCGTCGCCCCGGCGGCCCCGACGACCCGCGCGGCCGTGATCGCGAGCGGGAGCATCCGGTCGGCGGGCACCGAACGCTGGTAGACGAGCCGTACCGGATCGCGGCGCAGGAACTCGTCGGACGCACGCCGGACCAGGGCTCGGAACCGCGCATCGAGGTCGGGGCGGTGCTCCGCGCGCATCTTCGCGGAGACCGCGCCGAGCAGTTCGTCGAAGGTCTCCCGGGTCGGCTCGACCGAGACCCACCCGGGCGGCAGGAGGAGCACGAACGGCGGGACCGGCGTGCGGGCGGAACCGGTCAGTTCGTCGCGGAGACTCACCGCCACGAGTCCACCAGCCGATCCTCGGCGGACTCGGCGACCTCGCCGGTGATGAAGTCGGTGATCTGGATGCCCTGCGCCCACGGCTGCTTGGAGCCGGCCACGATGTCGACGATGCCCGCTGCGCCCGAGTCGACGGAGTCCGCGAGCGAATCCCCGACGCCCCAGAGCCGACCCAGGAAGACGTCGGAGCTGTTCGAGAGCTGCGTGGTCTCCATCACGTACCGCCATCCCGCCGAGGTCTCGCGCACCATCTGGCTCACGACCGACGTCTGGACCCACGGGACGAGGTTGTCACCGGCGTTCCAGGCATCCGCCGCGTTGCGGCCGATGGTGCCGACATGCGTGCGCAGGGCGCTGACGTCGTCGAACCCGAGGAAGAGCCCGATCGGCTTGCCGACCCGTGCCAAGGCGCTGCCCTCGCCTGCCGCGGCGAAGATGCGTCCGAGCTTGCCGAACGGGATGACGCCCACGATCGCGAGCCCGAGGTCCATGCCGTTCTTCCGCCCCTTCGCGTACAGCACGATCGTGGCGGCCAGCGTGATGAGCGCGGCGGCGGTCGCGAGGATCGCGACGAGGGGGCCGCCGACGATCAGGGCGGCGACGAAGAGCACGAGACCCACGACCTCGAGCACCTCGACGATGAAGTCGAGGACGGGCAGCGCGTCGTCCCAGAATCCGTCCTCGACGCCGTCCTCGTTCGCCTCCTCGAGACCGGTGAGCGCGGCGTCGTACGCGGCATCCCAGGTGTCGTAGAAGCCGTCGAACGTCGCGGCGGCCTCGCGCCACTCCTCCTCGGCCGTCTGCAGCGCGCCGTCGGCCTGGGCCTGCGCATCGTCGCGCGTGGAGGTGGAGCCGTCGGGGTCGGCCGGGGTGCCGTCGGCCTCGTCGACCGCCGAGGCGCGGCTGCGCACCGTCTCCCACAGCTCCTCGCACCGGCGGACCGCGGAGTCCAGCCGCCACTGCACGTCGGCGACCGCCTCGCCGTAGGCGCGCAGCGCAGTGCCGCTCGGCGAGTAGCGCAGTCCCGCGGTCCGGAGGTCGGCGTGCACCTCCTCGGCTTGGTCGCGGACCGCGTCGAGCGACTCGCCCCGGCCGACCTGGCCGTCGGCGATCAGACGGAGCGTGCTCGCGGCCTTCTGCATCCGCAGGCCGAGGTCCTCGATCGCGGTGCCGCGTTCGATGATGTCCGAGGCGTCGCCCTCGAGCCGCTCGATCTCGCGACCCTTCGGCGAGTCCGGCATGAACCGGTGGAAATACGCGCTGTCGCCCATGCTCAGTCCGTCACGTCGTCTCGAGCTGGGCGGCGAGGTCGCGGTCGAGCGACGCCCAGCCGTCCTTCACGGCCTCGACCCGCTGCTGGAGCTCGACGAGGTGCCCCTTGAGCGTCTCGCGCTTGTCGTCCCACGCGGCCTCGAACTCGTCGGCGGCGTCGCGGAGGCCCGAACGGCCCATGGGCCGGCCGATGGCCTCGACGAGCCGGCCGGTGCGACCGCCGGCCTCGTCGAACTCGACCACGATGTCCTTCAGGGCCTGGTCCAGCTCCTGCATCGAGGTCAGCGGAATCTCGACTCCGTCTCCCACGGGTGCTCCTCACCTGATGATCACGGGGCGTGCGGTGGAACGCCGTGCGGCGGCCGGCGGGTGGCCGGCCGCCGCACGGCGGAGGGTCAGCGACCGGCGAGCTGCTGGTCGAGGTCCTGGATCGCCTGCATCATGCCGCGGAGGGCCTCGCCCATCTCGCCGATGCCGTCGACGGCGTTCTTCAGGCCGGTGGTGAGCTCCTCGTAGCCCTGGCCGAACTTGCCCGAGGCGTGCTGGGTCTTGAAGTCGTTGCCGAGCAGGTTGTCGACGGAGCTCTTGAGCTGGTCGAGCTGCGACTGGATGTCGTCGCGCGCATCGGACAGCTTGCTCGCCATCGCCTCCATCTCGCCGTACGAGGCGCCGAAGTCTGCAGCCATGGTGGAACCTTCCTTCGTTCGGGATGTGCCCGCGACTGCGAGCCGGTGTCAACAGACTACGGATGCCTCGGGCGACGGCCCATGGGGAGCACTCCCCACCCGCCGGGTCGATCCGGCCGGGTGCCGCGGCCGCCGCACTCGATCATCCGACGAGCGGCATCTGGACGGTCGTGACGCGGCCGTTCTGGACGAAGATCCCGCGACCCTCGGGGAAGTCGGAGCGCTTGACCTTCGGGAACGGCGTCTTGAAGACCGAGTCGCCGTCGTAGGCGTCGGGTCTCAGGGCGACGCCGCGGCGTCCGGCCTTGAAGTCGCCCACGAATCCGAACCCGCTCGACAGGTTCGCCACGTCGGCGTCGCCCACGAGGAAGTGGTCACTGCGGTTGACGGCCTGGAAGAGCTCCTTCAGCGGCCGCTCGGCGTCGGAGTCGGCGAACTGCGTCACGTTCTCGACCGCGATGAGGTAGCGCCCGGGCACGGTGGGATCGCCGATCACGTCGAGGAGCTCGCGGGCGAGCGCCTTGACGTCCTCGACGCTCGTGGCGCTGCGCATCCAGTCCACGTGGCCGGCGAGCGCCGCGCGGCGACCCGCCATGTGGAACAGCCGCACCTCGGGGTCGTGGCGGCGCACGGCGTCGATGACGGCGCGCATCGCGGTCGTCTTGCCGCTCTGCGGCGGACCGGTGATCGCGAACGTGCCGACGGGTTCGAAGCCGATCGGTGCGAGCGTGTCATCCGAGAGCCCCAGGGCCGGCTCGCCCATGATCGAGCTCGGCAGCTCGTGGGCGCCGAAGGACGCCGGAAGCGACCGGATGGGTGCGACCTCGACGGCCCCGGCCGCACGCAGGCGGTCGGCGAGCGCACCCTGCGCCTTCGTCTGCTCGGCGACGTTCGCGGTGCCGCCGAGCACGGCGACCTGCGTCTCGAGCCCGTCGACGATCGCCCGGCCCGGCGCCGAGCGATCGTCGAGCACGTCCTTCGGCACGCCGAGCACCTGGTAGCCGCTCTCGTCCGAGAGGCGGAGCACGATGCGCTTGGTGACGTTCGCGCTCACCGCGGTCGGCACCGCGCCCGAGCGGTCGGCGGTCGCGACGACGTGCACGCCGAGCGGCCGGCCCTCGGCGAGCAGCCGCATGACGATGTTGTAGAACGGCATCCGGACCGTCGTGGAGTCCCAGTCGGCCTTGAACTGCGCGAAACCGTCGATGAGCAGCAGCACGCGCGGTTCGCGGATGCCGCTGAGCTCGCGGTACTCGGTGAGGCTGGCCGCGTTCGCCGCGCTGAACGCCCGCCCGCGGCGATCGAGCAGTTCGTCGAGCGTACGCAGGAGCCGCTGGATGCGCTCGGGGTCGTCGCCCGCGATGACGGAGCCGACGTGCGGCAGCGCCTCGAGCGAACGGAGCGCGCCCGAACCGAAGTCGAGCCCGTACACCTCGGTGCCGCCGAGCTCGGGGCGCATGCCGATCGAGACGGCGAGCGTGCGAAGCAGCGTCGACTTGCCGGAGCCGCTCGTGCCGTACACGAGCATCGCGCCGTCGCGGTCGGGGACGAACGACATGGGCGCCTGGAGCTGGCGCTCGGGCACGTCGGCGAGGCCGAACACGACCTCGCCGTCGCCGAGCATCGGAAGCTCCTCGACGGCGACGGTGGTGGCGAGGTCGTCGAGCCAGGGGCGCCGTGGCGCCGGGATGCCGGCGGCCGTCGCGGCGCGGATGAACGCGTCCACCATGCGCTTCTGGTCGTTCGGCCCGGGGTCGCCCGCGTGCACGTCGTCGTCGGCGACGCCCTCGCGCTCCCAGACGATCGTGGAGCCGAAGCGGAGCTCGGCGAGCCGCACGTCGGCGGCCCCGGGCTCGTCGCTCGTCCATCCTCCGGCGTACGCCGACTGGAACGGCACGAGTCGTCCCGGCCCGGTCTTGGCGATGCCGCGACCCGGGATCCCGGGATCGAACCCCGCTGCGACGCCGTCGCCGACGACGTCGCGCGAGTCGGATTCGTCGGCCATGCGCAGCGCGACGCGGAGGTTGGTGTTCGCGCGCAGGTTGTCCTTGATGACGCCTGCCGGGCGCTGCGTGGCCATGATCAGGTGGATGCCGAGCGAGCGGCCGCGCTGGGCGATGTCGACGACGCCGTCGACGAACTCGGGCACGTCGCCCGCGAGGGCGGCGAACTCGTCGATCACGATGACGAGCGCGGGCGGCGTCTCCGGGTCCTGCCGCTTCTCCAGCTCGAGCAGGTCCTTCGCCTTCTTCCGGTTGAAGAGGTGCTCGCGGTGGTGCAGCTCGGCGCGAAGGCTCGTGAGTGCGCGACGCACCAGGTGCGGGCTGAGGTCGGTCACGAGCCCGACGCAGTGCGGCAGCTCGACGCAGTCGGCGAACGCCGAGCCGCCCTTGTAGTCGACGAACAGGAAGCTCACCCGGTCAGGGCTGTACTCGGCCGCCATGCCGAGCACCCACGCCTGCAGGAACTCGGACTTGCCCGCGCCGGTCGTGCCGCCGACGAGCGCGTGCGGACCCTGCGTGCGCAGGTCGAGGGTCATGGCGTCCGGGCTGCCCTGCCCGACGAAGGCCTTGAGCGTCCCCGCCCGCCTGAGGCGCGGCAGCTTCGCGCCCGAACGGTCGATGATCGAGGCGTTCTGCCGCCACCGCTCGACCACGCTCTCGGCGTCGTGCGCCATCTCGCCGCCGATCAGCGAGAGCATCGAGACGCTCCGCGGCAGGTCGCTCGAGTCCTCGACGACCGTGCTGGCGTCGACCACCGGCGCGAGCCGGCGGGCGAACACCTCGGCGTAGCGGAGCGAGACGCCCTCGACCGCGACGTCGGCGTAGTCGACGCCCGACCGCACGACGCCGACCCGGGCGCGGTCGAGCCCGTTCGCGACGTCGACGAAGGTGCGGCACGCGGCCGGCAGCGACTCGACCGTGGGGGCGACGAAGACCGCGTGGATGCCGACCTCCGCACCGCGCTCGATCAGCTGGACGAGCCGGGGGCGATCGACGGGCGCCTCGGCCGAGACGATCAGGATGAGGGCGGAGTCGGGTCGCGCCTCCTCGCGCACCCCGCCCGGCGTGCCGATGCGGGACCCGCGTGCCATCGATCCGTCCTCGTCGGCGAGCGGTCCACGACGGACCGGTGCCGCGGAGAGGCGCTGCAGGATGAGCTCCTCCAGCGAGTTGAGGAGCGCCGCGCCCGCCGACGCACTGTCGGCGAGCGCCGCCCCCGCGACCGGGTTCCGCTCCCCCGAGGTGTGCGGCAGCCACTTCAGCCAGTCGAGCTCGCGGCTCCAGGCGGGGTCGACGATCGCGGCCGCGACGACGTCGTTCGGCGCGTGCAGTCCGAACAGCTGCACGGCGAGGCCGCGCAGCGCGTCTGCGGCGTGATTCGCCGGACCGGCGATGCCGAGCGCGCCCGAGCTGGGCAGGAGCTCCATGACCGGCACGTCGTCGATGTCGCGGTAGCGCTCGCGCAGGACGTCGACCTGCCTCGCGTACTTCGGGATCCCGTCGCTCGCGCCCTCGGAGTCGCGGATCGAGTTCCGGCTGCGGGCGCGCCCGACGCCGAGGCGCAGCGCGAGGAAGTTCCAGTGCTCGGGGCGCCGGGTCCAGAGCATCGGGCCGAGGCGCATCGCCTGTTCGTACACGGTCGCCACCGGCGGCGTCTCGTCGTGGCGGCGCTCGCGTTCGACGTGCCGCTCGCGCTCGAGCTGCTCCTCGAGCTCCTCGAGCCGCACCTCGAACGTCTCGACCTCGCGCTGGAGCTTCCTGCCGCTGCCCATGCGCTGGCCCATGTAGTTGGCGAGGAGCATGATCGGCGTCAGCACGACGATGAGGAGCGACGCAGGCCGCTGCGTGATCGCGAAGATGCCGAGGCCCATGAGCACCGGCGAGGCGATCATCGGCCACGGGAAGAGCCGGGGCGTCTCCTCGCTCGGCACGCGCGGCTCGGGATGCGCGGTGCCCGGGTACCGCGCCTCGACGCGGGGCGACCGGTTGAACATCAGGGCCCCGCCGCGCTCGAGCACGGGGTCGGTCGCGGCATCCGTGCCGGCGACGGCGCTGAACGAGACGACGGTGTCGCCGATCGTGACCCGGACGCCGGGGAGCGCGCGCACGCGCGCGACCTGGCCGCCGTCGACGAGGAGGCCGTTGGCCGAGTTCAGGTCGACGAGCTCGACCGCCTGGTCGACCTCGACGCGGGCGTGCCGCTTCGAGACGAGCGGATCGGCGAGCACGACGTCGGCGTCGGCGGCGCGGCCGATGACGCCGTGTCCGCGGCGCACCGGGAACTCGCGTCCGGCATCGGGGCCCGAGTGCACGTGCATGACGGCGACCGGGGCGTCGGTCGCCGCGGTCCGTGCCGCCGGCGAGACGACGGCCGCGTTGAAGCCCGACCCGATCGGGGCGTCGGCGGCGAGCGTGCCCGGGTCGAGCACGACGGGTTCGGAAGAGGTGGGCGGTGCGACGGCGAGCGTCAGCGGGCCGGGGTGGGCGGGCAGGTGCGCCGCGGCGGGGTCGGTCTCGGCGACGGCGCGCGCGACGTCGCCGACCGTGGCGGTCGCGTCGGCCGTGACGACCACGTCGACCCCGGCGCCGGACTGACGGCGCAGCCCGAGCTTGAGCCTCATGCGCGCACCGCCTCGACGCGGAACTCGAGTCCGCCCAGGCGGACCGCCGAGCCCGGCGGCACGACGTGCGGCACGCCGGGCTCGAGCTCGCGCTCGACGCCGGCCGCGTCGACGAGGGACGTGCCGTTGCTCGACCACCGGTCGGTGACGCGGATGCCGCGGCCGTCGACCTCGACGGCGGCGTGCGTCTTCGACAGCCCCATGGTGGGGTCGGTGAGCGGGACGAGCGCCGCGTCGGCGGGGTCGGCGTCGCTCCGCGCCGGGCCGCGCCCGAGCAGGATGGTGCCGGATGCCGCGATCCGCGCGCCGTCGGCGAAGACGAGCGTGGCTGCGGGCCCGAGAGACGGCCCGGGAGCCGGCCCGGGGGCCGGCGCACCGAGCGGCGGCGGGGTCCACCCGCCGGGCGCGGCCTCCGACGCGCCCTGCGAGGACGGCGGCGCGGCGACCACGCCTGAGCTCGATCGCGCCGCCGGGATGAACGTGCGCTCGTCGACGCCGCGCTCGGACGCCAGCGAGGGCAGGGTCGCCCGCCGCGCGAGCGGCTCCGACTCCACCTGCCGGCGCGCGTGGCGCAACGCCTTCGCATCGAACGGGTCGAGCCCGTTCCTCGCGTCGACCACGAGACAGCGCCCGATCCGGTCGAGCCAGCTTCGGCCGCGGCCCTCCGGATCCCAGAGACCCGAGCTGAAGCACAGGGCGGGGCCGATGACGGGCAGCACGGCCTGCGAGAACCAGAGCACGAGGGCGCGGAGCGTCACGCGCCAGAACCCCGGCCGCTCGAAGGTCGCGACGTTCACCGAGCGCAGGCCGACCGAGGCCTTGCCGATCGTCACCCCGCGACGACCGTGCAGCGCGAGTTGGACGATGCCGAGCACGCCGACGAGGAGTTGCCCCACGCCGACCAGGACGAGCGGGCCGACGAGCGCCGCGACATCCGCCGCGCTCTGGAACGCCCCGGCGCCGGTCGCCGTCACTGCGACGACGAGCTGCGCCCAGCCGATCACCGCCGGCACCGCGACGAGCACCCACACGGCCGCGTCGATCGTGAACGCGGCGGAACGACGACCGTTCGGAGCGGGCACGAGCCCGAGGGCCGCGGCGTACGCGGGGTCGGGCCGACCGTCGGGACCGGTGCCGGGGACGGGCTCGGCGGTCTGCATCGTGATGCTCAACAGCGCTCCTCGGGTGTGCAGGGTCAGGGAGCCACCCAAGCAGGCCGGGTGCGCCACGTCGATGGGGAGCGCTCACCATTGGCGAGCGCACCCCAGACGAGGGTACCCGGAGCGCAGCCTCCGCTAGCGCGCGGAGGTCACCGGCCGCGGGCCTGCCGCGAGCTGCCGGTCGTACTCCTCGCGCGCCCGGATGTTGCGCTCCCCGACCGTCCGGCCGCGTGCCGCGATCCAGCCGCCGAACCAGATCGGCAGCTCGCGCGCGACGATGAAGGCGATGATCGCGAACGGGTCGACCCAGCGCTCGGCGATGAAGTCCGCAGCCTGCTGCGGGGTGAACTGCCACGCCGCGACGGTCAGCAGGGCACCGCCGATGTAGGACAGGTACACGAGGATTCCGACGCCCAGGCCGAACACCGCCCAGGCCCACCATGCGGCCCGGTTGAGGATCGCGGCGAGCAGCGCGAACGCCAGGAAGAAGAAGATCACCGGGATCCAGAACACGGGCTGCGCGAGGAACTCGGTGTAGACGCGGACCCCGTCGCCCCGCCCCGCGCCGTACCACGTGATCACCAGGTACGAGATGCCGGCGTAGAGCAGCGCGAACGCGACCGTGGCGATGAGCCCGACGAGCACGCCGAAGCCGCGATTTCCCTTCTCGCGCGGCGGGGTCGGCGCCTGGACGTAGATCGTCTGCGGAGCCGGCGGTGCGGGGGCCGTGGGGGCCGCGGTCGCGGCGCCCGCTCCGGCCGCGGCACCGATGCCCGCGGCGCCGACGGTCTCCGGCACGCCGGTCTCACGGCGGACCTCCTGGGCGCGCACGGGCTCGGGGGTCTCGTCGATCTCGGTGGTGTCGTCGACCGGCGGATGCTCCGTACGTGCCCGTTCCACGGCGGCGTCGAGCTCCGAGCGCTCGACGGGGGCATCATCGCGGTCCGCGAGCGGGTCGTACGCCTCGGGCGCGACGGTCGTCGGCTCGGCGGAGGACTCGGCCGCACCCTCGGTTCCGGTGAACGCGTGCTCCTCATCGCCGGACGTGGTCGGGTCGGTCGCGGCATCCGGGTGCTCGACGCGGTCGACGTGCTCCGCATCGGGAGCCGTCGGGTCCACCTCCGCCTGCGCGGCGGACACGTCATCGGTCGTGGCATCCATGACGGAGGGCGTCTCCGCGGCGGTCGTTCCGTCGTCGGCGACGGGCCGATCGGGCAGGCCGTCGCCGTCGAGATCGCGGCGGTCGGGCTCGGATCCGGGGGTCGTGCTGCTCATCGTCCGCTCCTTCCGGGCAGGACCGTACCGCCCGTGGTGCGGCTCACTCTAGCAATGCGGCACCGTTCGGGCGCGGATCGCGCGCGGCGCTTCGCGGTCGTGGCGGCGCCGTTCGGAACGGCGCGTCGGGCTCGCGCCCGCTCACGCGGATCAGGCGAAGAGCTGTGCGGCGATGTCGAGCGTGTAGCCGCTCACGGCCGGGCCGTCCCAGCGCGTGGCGATCCAGAGCCCCTCGCGGATGAAGTGCGACTCGCCGGCGGAGCCCGCGACACCCTCCCACTCGGCGATGCAGCGCGTGCCGCCCTCCTCCTGGTAGCACTCCTGGCCGGCGGCCTGGAACGCCGCGATCACGGCGGCGGTCTGCGCCTCGTCGAGGCTCGCCACGTCGGTGACGAGTCCGATGCGTCCGTCGCCGCCCTCGGGCGGAAGCCAGGAGCACGTGAGCTGCGAGGTCTCCTGCAGGATCGGAAGGGCGCCAGGGTCGTCCGTGCCGAACAGCGCGGGGGCGCCGTCGGCGGTCGACCACTCGGGGTTGAGGACGTACCCGGGCGCGAAGGTGCTGGACCAGTCGAAGGTGTAGATCGCCGCGCAGTCGGTCGGGATGCGCTCGTCGCGGACCGGCTCCGGCGTCGGGACCGCCACCGGCGAGGGGGCGATCTCGGCGGAGGGCGCGGGGCGCGACTGCGAGGTCGGCTCGGCCGACTCGCTGCCCGGCGCAGGCAGCGCCAGCGCGGCGACGAGCGCGACGACCGCGATCACCAGCGCGGACGCGGCGACGATGAGCAGCGTCCTCGATCGGCGGGAGGCGGGGGCGGCGTCTGGCATGTGGGCTCCGGGTCGGATTCGGATGGGGCGACCGCCCGAGATACTAGCCCGCGCACCTGAGTGTCGTCATCAGGTGCGCCGGATCGGACGACGAACGGCCCCGGATCGCTCCGGGGCCGTTCGTGCGATCGCGGGCGGCGGCGTGGCCGCCGCCCGCGTGGATCAGCTGTAGTTGCCGGGGGTGAAGTCGTCGCTCGAGAACGAGTCGAAGTCGACGAAGCTGAGGTCGCCCTCGGTGAACGACGCGTCGTCGGCGAAGATGCGGTTCGGGTACCGCTCCGCCTTCGCCTCCTCGGTCGCCTCGACGGTGACGTTCCGGTACTTGGCGAGGCCCGTACCGGCCGGGATCAGCTTGCCGATGATCACGTTCTCCTTGAGGCCGACGAGCGGGTCGGACTTGCCCTCCATGGCGGCCTGCGTGAGCACGCGGGTCGTCTCCTGGAAGGACGCCGCCGACAGCCACGACTCGGTCGCGAGCGAGGCCTTGGTGATGCCCATGACCTCCTGGCGCGCCGACGCGGTCTTCCGGCCCTCGGTGAGCGCGGTCCGGTTGATCTCGTTGTACCGCGAGCGGTCGACGAGCTCACCGGGCAGCAGGTCGGTGTCGCCGTGGTCGACGACCGTGACCTTGCGGAGCATCTGCCGGACGATGACCTCGATGTGCTTGTCGTGGATCGGCACGCCCTGCGAGCGGTACACGTCCTGCACGCCGTTCACCAGGTGCTTCTGCACCTCGCGCACGCCCTTGACCCGGAGGACCTCCTTCGGGTCGACCGTGCCGACGATCAGCTGCTGGCCGAGCTCGACGTGCTGGCCGTCCTCCACGAGCAGCGTCGAACGCTTGAGCACGTTGTACGCGATGGGCTCGTCGCCGTTGTCGGGCGTGAGGATGACCTTGCGCTGCTTCTCGGTCTCGTCGATCGTGATGCGGCCCGGGGCCTCGACGATGGGCGACGCACCCTTGGGGGTACGGGCCTCGAAGAGCTCCTGCACGCGGGGAAGACCCTGCGTGATGTCGTCGGCCGAGGCCGAACCACCGGTGTGGAAGGTGCGCATCGTGAGCTGGGTGCCGGGCTCGCCGATGGACTGGGCGGCGATGATGCCGACCGCCTCGCCGATGTCGACGAGCTTGCCCGTCGCGAGCGAACGGCCGTAGCACTTCGCGCACACGCCGACCGCCGACTCGCAGGTCAGGACCGAGCGGACCTTGATCGACTCGACCCCGGCCGCGACGAGCTTGTCGATGAGCACGTCGCCCACGTCCTCGCCCGCCTCGGCGACGACCTCGCCCTTGGCGTCGACCGCGTCCGCGGCGAGCGACCGGGCGAACACCGAGTTCTCGACGTTCGGGTCGCGCACCAGGGTGCCCGCGGCGTCGACCGCCGCGATCGGCATCTCGAGGCCCTTGCCCGTGCCGCAGTCGTCCTCGCGGATGATGACGTCCTGCGAGACGTCGACCAGACGACGCGTGAGGTAGCCCGAGTCGGCCGTACGGAGGGCCGTGTCGGCCAGGCCCTTGCGGGCACCGTGCGTGGCGATGAAGTACTCCGCCACGCTCAGCCCCTCGCGGTACGAGGAGATGATCGGACGCGGGATGATCTCGCCCTTCGGGTTGTTCACGAGGCCTCGCATGCCGGCGATGTTGCGCACCTGCAGCCAGTTACCACGAGCGCCCGAGGTCACCATGCGGTTGATGGTGTTGCCCTGGTTCGCCGCGAACTCCTCCTGCATGGCCTTCGCGACCTCGTCGGTCGCCTTGGTCCAGATCTGGATGAGCTCCTGACGACGCTCGAGGTCGGTCGTGAGACCCTTCTCGAACTGCGACTGGACCTTCGCGGCCTGCTTCTCGTACTTCGACACGATCTCGCGCTTCTGCGGCAGCTCGACGATGTCGGAGAGCGCGACGGTCACGCCCGAACGGGTCGCCCAGCGGAAGCCGGCGTCCTTGATCCGGTCGAGCGTCGCGGCAACCTCGGTCTTCGGGTAGCGCTCGGCGAGGTCGTTGACGATCTGCGAGATCTGCGACTTGCCGGCCTGCGCGTTGAAGTACGGGTAGTCCGCGGGAAGCGCCTCGTTGAAGAGGGCGCGACCGAGGGTCGTCTCCATCAGGAACGGCTGACCCGCGACGAAGCCCTCGGGCTCCTGGCCCTCGGCGAAGTGCAGGTCGTCGAGGCGGATCTTCACCGTCGCGCCGAGGTCGAGCACGGGCTCGCCCGGACGGTTCTGGTCGAACGCGAGGATCGCCTCGGCGATCGACGAGAACGCACGGCCCTCACCGGCGCCGCCCTCGATGACCGTCGTCAGGTGGTGCAGGCCGATGATCATGTCCTGCGAGGGCAGGGTCACCGGACGGCCGTCCGACGGCTTGAGGATGTTGTTCGACGCCAGCATGAGGATGCGGGCCTCGGCCTGCGCCTCGACCGACAGCGGCAGGTGCACGGCCATCTGGTCGCCGTCGAAGTCCGCGTTGAACGCGGCGCAGACGAGCGGGTGGAGCTGGATGGCCTTGCCCTCGACGAGCTGCGGCTCGAACGCCTGGATGCCGAGGCGGTGCAGCGTGGGCGCACGGTTCAGCAGCACGGGGCGCTCGCGGATGATCTCCTCGAGCACGTCCCACACCTGCGGGCGCGAACGCTCGACCATGCGCTTGGCAGCCTTGATGTTCTGCGCGTGGCTGAGGTCGATGAGGCGCTTGATGACGAACGGCTTGAAGAGCTCGAGCGCCATCTGCTTGGGCAGACCGCACTGGTGCAGCTTCAGCTGCGGGCCGACGACGATGACCGAACGGCCCGAGTAGTCGACGCGCTTGCCGAGCAGGTTCTGGCGGAAGCGACCCTGCTTGCCCTTGAGCATGTCGCTCAGGGACTTCAGGGCGCGGTTGCCGGTACCGGTCACGGGGCGGCCGCGGCGGCCGTTGTCGAACAGCGCGTCGACGGCCTCCTGCAGCATCCGCTTCTCGTTGTTCACGATGATCTCGGGCGCGCCGAGGTCGAGCAGGCGACGGAGGCGGTTGTTGCGGTTGATCACTCGGCGGTACAGGTCGTTCAGGTCGGAGGTCGCGAAGCGGCCGCCGTCGAGCTGGACCATCGGACGCAGCTCCGGCGGGATCACCGGGACGACGTCGAGGACCATCGCGGCCGGCGAGTTGCCGGTCTGCAGGAACGAGTTGACGACCTTGAGCCGCTTGATCGCGCGGATCTTCTTCTGGCCCTTGCCCTCGGCGATCTGCAGGTGGAGGTCCTCCGCCTCGGCGGCCAGGTCGAACGACAGGAGGCGCTTCTTGATCGCCTCGGCGCCCATGTAGGCCTCGAAGTACATGCCGAAGCGGTCCTGGAGCTCCTGGAAGACCGAGTCCTCGGGCTTCAGGTCGCCGACCTTCAGCGTGCGGAAGTCCTCCCACACGCGCTCGAGGTGCGCGATCTGCTCGTCGCCCGACTTGCGGACGCCGGACATCTCCTTGTCGGCCGCAGCCTCGGCGCGCTTCTTCTGGTCGGACTTGGCGCCCTCGGCCTCGAGTGCCGCGAGCTCCTCCTCCTTGCGCTGCATGAGCTCGGCGATGCGAGCGTCGCGGGCGTCGCCGATGGCCTTGATCTCGAGGCGGAGCTCGTTCTCGAGGCCGGGCATGTCGGCGTGACGACCCTCGTCGTCGACGTCGATCACCATGTAGGCGGCGAAGTAGATGACCTTCTCGAGGTCCTTCGGCGCCATGTCGAGCAGGTACCCGAGGCGCGAGGGCACGCCCTTGAAGTACCAGATGTGCGTCACGGGCGCGGCCAGCTCGATGTGGCCCATCCGCTCGCGGCGGACCGAGGACTTGGTGACCTCGACACCGCATCGCTCGCAGACGATGCCCTTGAAGCGGACGCGCTTGTACTTGCCGCAGGCGCACTCCCAGTCGCGGCTGGGTCCGAAGATCTGCTCGCCGAAGAGCCCGTCCTTCTCGGGCTTCAGCGTGCGGTAGTTGATGGTCTCGGGCTTCTTGACCTCGCCGTAGGACCACTTGCGGATGTCCTCGGCGGTCGCCAGGCCGATACGGAGCTCATCGAACGTCGTTGCGTCGAGCAATTTCTCTCCTAGATTCCTGAAGTCGTTCTCGTATGCCTGGCGGATCAGATCTCGTCGATGTTCGACGACTCGAAGCGCGCGGAGATGTTGATGCCGAGCTCCTCCGCTGCGCGGAAGGCCTCGTCATCGGTGTCGCGGAGGCTCACCGCGGTGCCGTCGGCCGAGAGGACCTCGACGTTCAGGCACAGCGACTGCATCTCCTTCATGAGCACCTTGAAGGACTCGGGGATGCCGGGCTCCTGGATGTTCTCGCCCTTGACGATGGCCTCGTACACCTTGACGCGGCCGAGGATGTCGTCGGACTTGATCGTGAGGAGCTCCTGCAGGGCGTACGCGGCGCCGTAGGCCTCGAGCGCCCACACCTCCATCTCGCCGAAGCGCTGGCCGCCGAACTGCGCCTTTCCACCCAGCGGCTGCTGGGTGATCATCGAGTACGGGCCGGTCGAGCGGGCGTGGATCTTGTCGTCGACCAGGTGGTGCAGCTTCAGGATGTACATGTAGCCCACGGACACGGGGTACGGGAACGGCTCGCCCGAACGGCCGTCGAACAGCTGCGTCTTGCCGCTGGAGTCGATGAGCCGCTCGCCGTCGCGGTTGGGGAGCGTCGAGTCGAGCAGACCCGCGATCTCCTCCTCCAGCGCGCCGTCGAACACGGGCGTGGCCACCTTGGTGCCGGGCTCGGCCTCGCGGGCGACCTCGGGCAGGCGCTTGGCCCACTCGGGGTTGCCGTCGACCTTCCAGCCCTGCTTGGCGACCCAGCCGAGGTGGGTCTCGAGCACCTGGCCGAAGTTCATCCGGCCGGGGATGCCGAGCGGGTTGAGGATGACGTCGACCGGCGTGCCGTCGGCGAGGAACGGCATGTCCTCGACCGGCAGGATCTTCGAGATGACGCCCTTGTTGCCGTGACGGCCGGCGAGCTTGTCGCCCTCGGTGATCTTGCGCTTCTGGGCGATGTAGACGACCACGCGCTGGTTGACGCCCGAGCCGAGCTCGTCGTCGCCGTCCTGCGCGTCGAACACCTTGACACCGATGATCGTGCCCTGCTCGCCGTGGGGGACCTTGAGCGACGTGTCGCGGACCTCGCGGCTCTTCTCGTTGAAGATCGCGCGGAGCAGGCGCTCCTCGGCGGAGAGCTCGGTCTCGCCCTTCGGCGTGACCTTGCCGACCAGGATGTCGCCGGGGCGGACCTCGGCGCCGATGCGGATGATGCCGCGCTCGTCGAGGTCGGCGAGCAGGTCGGGGCTCACGTTCGGGAGGTCGCGGGTGATCTCCTCCTTGCCGAGCTTGGTGTCGCGGGCGTCGACCTCGTACTCCTCGATGTGGATCGAGGAGAGGACGTCGTCCTTCACCAGGTTCTGGCTGAGGATGATCGCGTCCTCGAAGTTGTGGCCCTCCCACGGCATGAACGCCACGAGGAGGTTCTTGCCGAGCGCGAGCTCGCCGTTGTCGGTCGCGGGACCGTCGGCGATGACCTCGCCGACCTCGACGCGGTCGCCCGCGGAGACGACGACGCGGTTGTTGTACGACGTGCCCTGGTTCGAGCGGTCGAACTTGCGCAGGTAGTAGGTCTGCGTGCCGCCCTCGTCGAGCTGCAGCGTGACCGCGTCGGCCGAGACCTCGGTGACGACGCCCGCACGGTCGGCGGTGATGACGTCACCGGCGTCGATCGCGGCGTAGCCCTCCATGCCCGTGCCGACGAACGGCGAGTCGCTGCGCAGCAGCGGCACCGCCTGGCGCTGCATGTTCGCACCCATGAGGGCGCGGTTCGCGTCGTCGTGCTCGAGGAACGGGATGAGCGACGTGCCGACCGACACCATCTGGCGCGGCGAGACGTCCATGTAGCCGATCTCGTCGGCCGGGAACAGGTCGACCTCGCCGCCCTTCCGGCGGGCGAGCACGCGCTCCTCGATGAAGTGGCCCTTGCCGTCGAGCGGCGCGTTGGCCTGGGCGACGATGTAGTCGTCCTCCTCCATCGCGGTGAGGTAGTCGATCCGGTCGGTCACCTTGCCGCCCTCGACCTTGCGGTAGGGGGTCTCGATGAAGCCGAACGAGTTGATGCGCGCGAACGACGCGAGCGAGCCGATGAGGCCGATGTTCGGGCCTTCCGGCGTCTCGATCGGGCACATGCGGCCGTAGTGCGAGGGGTGCACGTCGCGGACCTCGACGCCCGCGCGGTCGCGCGAGAGGCCGCCGGGGCCGAGCGCCGAGAGGCGGCGCTTGTGCGTGAGGCCGGCCAGCGGGTTGTTCTGGTCCATGAACTGCGAGAGCTGCGAGGTCCCGAAGAACTCCTTGATCGCGGCCACGACGGGGCGGACGTTGATCAGGGTCTGCGGCGTGATCGCCTCGATGTCCTGCGTGGTCATGCGCTCGCGGACCACGCGCTCCATGCGGGAGAGGCCCGTGCGGACCTGGTTCTGGATCAGCTCGCCGACCGCGCGGATGCGGCGGTTGCCGAAGTTGTCGATGTCGTCGACGTCGAGGCGGATGTCGACCGCCTTGCCGCCGCGGCGGCCGGGCAGGGTCGGGCGGTCCTCGTGCAGGGCGACGAGGTACTTGATCGTGGCGACGATGTCCTGGACCGTCAGCACCGAGTCGGTGAGCGGCGCCTCGAGGCCGAGCTTGTTGTTGATCTTGTACCGGCCGACCTTGGCGAGGTCGTAGCGCTTCGGGTTGAAGTAGAAGTTGTCGAGGAGCGCACGCGCAGCCTCGGCCGCGACCTGCTCGCCCGGACGGAGCTTGCGGTAGATGTCCTTGAGCGCCTCCTCCTTCGTGAGGATGTTGTCCTTCTCGAGGGTGAGCGCGATGGACTCGTAGCCGGCGAACTCCTCGAGGATCTCCTCCGAGGTGAGGCCGAGCGCCTTCAGGAAGACGGTGACCGACTGCTTGCGCTTGCGGTCGATGCGCACGCCGACCTGGTCGCGCTTGTCGACCTCGAACTCGAGCCACGCACCGCGGCTCGGGATGACGCGCGCCGAGTAGATGTCCTTGTCGGAGGTCTTGTCGGGCGTGCGCTCGAAGTAGACGCCGGGCGAACGGACGAGCTGCGAGACGACGACGCGCTCGGTGCCGTTGATGACGAACGTGCCCTTGGGGGTCATGAGCGGGAAGTCGCCCATGAAGACCGTCTGGGTCTTGATCTCACCGGTGAGGTGGTTCATGAACTCCGCATTGACGTACAGCGGAGCGGAGTAGGTCTTGCCCTTCTCCTTGCACTCGTCGATGGTGTACTTCGGCGGCTCGAGCTCGGGGTTGGAGAACGAGAGCTGCATGGTCTCGCCGAGGTCCTCGATGGGCGAGATCTCCTCGAAGATCTCCTCAAGGCCGGTGGCCTCGGGAAGGTCCTGACGGCCGGACTCGACGGCCTCCTCGACGCGGGCCCGCCACGCCTCGTTGCCGACGAGCCAGTCGAAGCTCTCGGTCTGCAGGGCGAGGAGATCGGGTACGGTGAGGGTGTCTGTGACCTTCGCGAACGAGAGGCGGCTTGCACCGCGTCCGTTCTTGGGGGTGGGCGTGGATGCGTTGCGCGCAGCAGCCAAGGAAATGACCTCCATGGCCCCTCTCGGAGCCGGTTCACTGTCGGTGGTGGTGGAGTTGACCCCTCAGACGTGGTGCGGATGCCGGGAGACCCGGCACGCAGAAGCCGACCGCAATATGAAGGCATAGTGGGTCTGGGAGCGCAAAGGTCAAGCATAGACCGGATGACGCGCCGTGTCCAGTTGGATTCTTGATTTGTCTGCGCATCTCGGGTATAACCCGCGCGAACCGCGGGAGGACGCCCCGGTGGAGGCGCCATTCGGCACTCCCTGGAGCCCGCGACATCCGCTCGCCGCGGCGATCGTGCCGCCTCGACCCGCATGGGGATCGCTCCCCATGGAGCCCGGCCCCGCTCCCCCGATACCGTGACCCGCGGACGGGAAGGAGCCGGCATGACCGACGTCGTCGTGAGCTACCGGGAGCTCGCCGAACTGGATGCGAAGCTGCAGTCCATCACGGCCGAGCTGCAGCAGGCCGAGTCGCGGGCCGACGTCCTCGAGGACGCCATCGGCGATCCGTTCGGCCGGAACGACCTCCGGGAGGCCGTCGAGGACTTCGAGGACCGCTGGAACAACCGCCGTGCGAACCTCGCCGAGGACGTCGCCGGCGTGCAGGAGCACGTGCACGGCGTGCTCGAGGGATTCCGCGCCTGGGACCGCGAGACGGCCGCCGGGTTCGAACAGGACTGACCCGGACCCGCCCCGGAAGGACCCGCCATGCACCCCACCTCGCCACGCGGCCGGACCATCCGCCGCCTCGAAGGCACGCCGTCGACCATCATCCGCCGCGGCTCGGAGATCGAGCAGCTCGGCACGGACATGATCGAGAGCGCGGCCACGCTCCGAGCGATCGCGGACGGCGCCGCCGGGCAGCGCGGGCTCGCGATGGCCGAGCTCCGCGACGTCGTCGGCGACGTGCACGAGGAGCTCCGACGGGCCGGCGAGATGTACCGGCCGACGGGCCCCGTCGTGCGGGCCTACGGCGAGGCGCTCGCCGAGGTCCAGCCCCGGATCGACCGGCGCGCCGAGACGTGCGACGAGCTCTGGCAGGACTACCTCGCCACGCCCGGCTTCCTCGAGGGCGAGCGCCCGCCGTACCTGACCCCGAGCGACCCGGAGGGCGACGAGGCGTCGGCGGCCGCGGCGCAGGATCGCGCTCGGCAGGCGGCATACGACGCGTGGGAGGACGAGGCCGAGCTCTTCGACCGCGACGTCGACACCTGGGAGGAGGCGTTCGAGCACGCCGCCGCGAACGTCGGCGAGGTGCTCGACGGCCGCATCGAGGACGGGTTCTGGGACCGGGTCGACGGGTTCGTCGCGGGCACGCTCGAGGTCCTGAAGATCGTGGGCATCGTGCTCACGATCGCGGCGATCATCGTCGGCGGCCCGCTCGTGGCCGCCCTCGCGGCGATCGTCTCGATCGCGACGCTCGTGCTCACCGTCTACCAGAAGGCGAGGGGCGACACGGGCTGGAAGGAGGTGATCCTCGCCGGCATCGCGGTCATCCCGTTCGGCAGCCTCGGCAAGCTCGGGTCGGCGAAGTTCGCCGACTCGGTGCTCGGCGGGCTCCTCACCGGAGCGGGGCGCAGCGCCATCCGCACCGAGATCTCGACGGTCTTCGGTTCGGGGACCGCCGCGTTCCGGTTCTCGGGCTCCGGCGTCGTGGGCATCCGGAACGGCCTCTCGCACCTCGTCCGCAACCACGGCACCGACGGGCGCCTCGTCGACTCGCTCGCCCGGCTGTTCACCGGAAAGGCCGCCTCGGCGGCCGCCTCGGGCGCGCCCGCCGACATCGTCATCGGCACCATCTGGACGCAGCTCGGCCGTGTGAACACGGGTCTCTCGTGGGGCACCGGCCAGGGGCTCTGGAGCAGCCTGTACGACGGCGTCGTCGGCGCGGATCGATAGGCTCGCTCGATGACCGGAAGCCTGCGCGAGGCGCTGGGTGCGGCCCGCGACCCCGAGTTCACGATGATGCTGCCCGAAGGCTGGTCGCGCCTCGATGCGACCGACGAGGCGCGCGACCGACTGCTCGCCGACCTGCGCTCGCGGTTCGCCGCCGCGCACCGTCCCGACCTGTGGGCGGCGGCCCGAGCGGCCGTGACCAACGCCTTCACGGGGCTGCGGCAGAGCGGCGGCGTCGCGGTCATGCTGCAGACCTCGAGCGGCGACGGCGTGCCGTTCGTCCCCGCCTCGGTCACGGCGTCCGTGCAGTCGGGCCTCGACGGCGCGACGCTCGACGAGTTCGTGGCCGGCCTGATCGCGCGCGGCGCGACCCCGCTCGGCGAGGACAAGCGCTTCATCCGGCTCGAGGAGCGCGAGGTTCGCAGTGAGGACGGCGTGCGCATCGGCGTGACCACCGTCCGCTACCTCACGCCCGTGCCGGGCAGCGGGCGGCGACGCGCCCTGCTGCTCACGGCCGTGCTGCCGCACGAGCCGGAGACCCCCGATGACGACCCGCTGCTCGCGGCGACGCGCTTCACGATCGACGCGCACGTGGCGACCCTCCGCTGGCTCCCGCCGGCAGGGGGCGGGGGCGCGTGAGCGCCGACGAACTCGTCGCCGACGTCGGCGAGCGCTGGGTCGAGGTGCCGCCCGTGACGGATGCCGCGTCCCGCGACGCGTGGGTCGCCACGACGTCCTCTCGGGTGCTCGCGCTCGGCGCGGCCTGGCCCGGCGGGTCGCCCGACCTCGTGCCGTCGATGCTCGCGCACGCGCTCGACCGTCGCGGCGACGACCACCTCGTGCTGCTGCACTGGCCGGCCGTGGTGCCGATGCCCGTCACCGTGCGCGTCTCGGTGCTCGCCTCGCCCGGCCGCGCCGCGATCGCCCACGCGCTGCGGGCGAACCGCGCGGCGCACCCCGAGCACGTCGCGGGCGCGCGCCTCGGCCCTGGGGTCGAATGGGTGCACGGCGACGCGCTGCCCGGCGCCGCCGACACGGGTGCCGGCGTCGGCGCCGCGGCGCGCGCCGAGCACCTCATCGGCACGCAGGCCTGCTTCGCCGACGACACCACGATGGTGCTCGTGACGCTCGAGCCGACGCTGCCCGACCTGCTCCCCCACGTCATCGACGACGTGCGCGCGGTCACGCGGTCGCTCGGCCGGGTGCGAGGCGGGCAGGACTGGGGGGCTCTGCCCCTGCCGGAGGATGCCGCGACCCGCGCCGACGTCGAGGCGTGGCCGTCGCCGTCGGAGACGCGACCCGGTTCCGGCGCGAACGCGGCCGCCGGCGCATGAGCCGAGCCTCGCGGACGCCGAACGCGTCCGACTGGGTCCGCACCCTGCCGCGCGGAGCACGCGTCGACTGGGACGAGCTCGAGGCGCACGTGCTCCGCGACCACCCCGACGCGCTCCGCGCGCTCGGCCCCGCGGCCGCCGGCGTGCTGGCCCAGCGCCGCGGCATCCGCCTCGCACTCGGCGCAGGGATCGTGATCGCCGCGCTCGTCGCGCTCCCGGTCATCGCCGCCCCCGCCTGGGGTCTCACGGCGCTCGTCGGCGACCCGTTCGGCATCCGCGACGTCGACGGGTCGATCGCCGTGCCGATCGCGGGGATCTCCCTCCTCGTGGCGGGCGCGGTGCAGGTCGTGCTGCTCGTCAGGGCCGCGCGGGGTCGGCCCGACACCGGCGGCATCGGCGCGATCACGGCCGTGCTCGCGGCGCTGATCGCCGTGGGGACCGGGCTCGTCGGCATCCGTCAGGACGTTCCGGGTTGGCCGGCGTGGTTCGCCCTCGCGATCGTCGTCGCCCTGCTCGGCGCCCTGGTCGGGGTGACCGGCCGGCCCGCGGCCCGGCGGCGAGGGGCGACGGATGCCGCGGCACGGCCGGGCACCGGCGCGCTGGAGACCGTCGGGCCCGGCCGGACCGCCGCGCGAACCGGGACCGACGCGGACGAGCCGACCGCCGCCCGGCTGGAGCGCGAGCGGAGACTCGGCGCCGCGCTCGACGGGATCCCCGACGATGAGCGCGCCCACCTGCTCGACGACCGTCGCCGCGCGATCGAGTGGCTGCGCCTGCACGGTGCGATCTCGCCCGACGAGGCGGCACGCGCCATCCGGTCGCCGCTCGGTCGGGTGTCCGCCTCGGTCTGAGGTCGTCGTCGGACGAAGCGTCAGCCCCTCGCCATCCGCTCGATCCGGCCGGACCATCGACGGGCGTCGGCGCCCGTCCCCGCCCGCTGGCCATCGTGCGCGCCCGCGTGCGACGATGCCCCCATGGCGCCCGCAATCGAGTTCGAGCGCGACGTGTTCTCGTCGACGGGCTGGACGCTGCTCGTCGACGGCGCCGCGCAGTCGCACGTCGACGCCGAGCAGCCGACGCGGCTCTTCTTCGAGTACGTCCGGCGCATCGGCAACGTGATCGACGCCGTCGCCGACCCCGGTGCCCCGATCGCCGTGCTGCACCTCGGGGGCGGCGCCATGAGCCTCGCTCGGTACGTCGCCGCGACGCGGCCGGACTCGCGGCAGGTGGTGGTCGACGCCGACGCGCGGGTCGTGGCGCTCGTCACCGAGCGGCTGCCGTTGCCCGAGGGATCGGGCGTCTCGCTCATGGTCGCCGACGCTCGGGACGCGCTCGCGCGTCTCGACGCCGGCCTGCGGTTCGACCTCGTGATCGTCGACCTGTACTCGCGCCTCGACGCTCCGGCATTCGTCGACGACCCCGCGTTCCTCGGGGCGTGCCTCGGCCGGCTGGGGCCGACGGGACTCCTCGTCGTCAACGTGGCCGACGCCGCGGGCGGGCCGCGCCTCGCCGCGCAGGCGCGGGGCATCGCGCGCGCCGACCCCGCGGCCGACCTGCTCGTCGCGGGACCGCCCGAGGTGCTCGCCGGCTCCGAGGAGGGCAACGCCGTGATCGTCGCCGGCCCGTCGGTCCCGCCGCGCGTGATCGAACGGCTCCGCGCGGCGGGCCCGTTCCCCGCCGAGGTCCTCCAGGGCGCACGCCTCGACGTGGTGCTGTGGGGCGCGTGCTGAGCCGGCGCGGGTAGCGTGGCATCCGTGCCGGAACTCGAACGACGCCTCTCCGTGAGCGGACACCTCGCCCGACTCGAGGAGTCGCGCACCCGCCCCGGCTCGTGGACGCTCACGGTCGACGGCACCCCGCAGTCGCACGTCGACCTCGAGCAACCAGAGTGGCTCGGCTTCGAGTACGTGCGCCGCATCGGGCACGCGATCGACCTGGTGCGCGAGCAGGGCCGGCCCGTCACCGCGCTGCACCTCGGCGGCGGCGCGTTCACGCTGCCCCGCTACGTCATCGCGACGCGGCCCGGCTCGCGGCAGCAGGTGATCGAGCTGGAGTCCGACCTCGTCGACCTCGTCCGGGCGAACCTGCCGTTCCCGCGCGGCGCGCAGGTGCGCGTGCGCCACGGCGACGCGCGCGAGGTGCTCGCGAAGCTGCCGGCCGGGCTCGACGGCGCGGTCGACCTCGCGGTCGTCGACATCTTCTCCGGTGCGCGAACGCCCGCGCACGTGACGAGCGCCGAGTTCCACGGGCTCGTGTCGCCGCGGCTCGCGCCCGGGGGCATCGTCGCGGTGAACGTCGCCGACGGCGCCGG
Source organism: Agromyces molybdatiresistens (assembly GCF_052748445.2). Lineage (NCBI taxonomy): Bacteria > Bacillati > Actinomycetota > Actinomycetes > Micrococcales > Microbacteriaceae > Agromyces > Agromyces molybdatiresistens. The sequence continues at coordinate 3,020,623 of NZ_CM188258.1, forward strand.
GCTGGCGTTCGCGCGCGCGCAGGCGGCGACCCTGGCGCACGTGTACGCGCACGTCGCGATCGCCGCCGACACCGGCATGCTGAAGGGCCGGCGATTCGGCAACGTCGTCATGTACGCCTCCGACGAGCCGCTGCCGTTCGACTCGATGCCCCGCCGGCTCGCGAGCGATCCGGCGCCGGCGAAGCTCGTCGAGGGCGCCGAGCTGACCCGGTTCATCGCGGGCGCGCCCGTGGTGACGGATGCCACGGCGGTGCCGTCGCCGCCGCCGGCACGCTCCGTCTTCCTCGCGAAGCCGTAGGCGCCGCGTCGGAGGCGCCGGCGCCCGCCGCCGGATCACGCGTGGCGGAAGCGCACCTCCTGCCCGGGCCGCACCTGCGCGAGCCGGTCGAGCGATGCGGGATCCACGATCGCGACGACGGGGTAGCCGCCGGTCACCGGCCGGTCCGCGAGCAGCACGGTGGGCACGCCCGCACCCGTGACCTGGATCGCGCCCGCGACGGTCGGCTCGCTCACGAGCTCGTGCGCGATGCGCCGCTCGAGCGCCGGACCCTCGAGCCGGGCACCGACCCGGTCGGCCGACGCCGAGACGCGCCAGCGCGCCTCGTGCAGCGCGGCGAGCGCGGCATCCGTCAGCCAGTCGGCCCGCGGCCCCGCGAGGAGGCGCAGCGTGATCGCGCCGGTCGGCGGCGGGTAGGCGGCGTCGTCGTCGAGCAGGGGCACGGATGCCGCGGGCTCGAGCCCCACGGCGAGCACGCGCCCCGCGGCGACGGGTTCCGGCCCGATGCCGGCGAGCGTGTCGCGGCTGCGCGACCCGAGGACTGGCGGCTCGTCGATCCCGCCGCGGACAGCGACGAGGTAGCGCAGGCCGCGGTCGGCGGCGCCGAGCTCGACCGACTCGCCCGCGCGCACGCGCGCCGCCCGGTACGGCCCGACCTCGCGGCCGGCGACGCGCACGGAGCCCCACGCGCCGGTCACGGCGAACCAGAGGTCGCGGTCGGGCGCGAACCGCAAGCCGCCGAGCACGACCTCGAGCCCCGCGAGTCCGTCGGGGTTGCCGACGAGCCGGTTCGCGAGCGCGAGCGCCCCGCGGTCGAGCGCCCCGGACGGGGCGACGCCGAGGTGCGCGAGGCCCGGTCGGCCGAGGTCCTGCACGAGCACCCGGCCGCCGGTCGCCTCGACGCGCAGCAGCGTCATGCGCGGGCCTCCCGGAAGCGCACGCCGCGCCCGGGCACGAGGAGTGCCGGCGGGTCGGCGTCGGGGTCCCACAGCGCGGCATCCGTGCGCCCGATCAGGCGCCAGCCGCCCGGGCTCTCACGGGGATAGGCCCCCGAGAAGGCCCCGGCCAGCCCGACCGCCCCCGGCGGGACGCGCGTGCGCGCCACGTCGAGCCGGGGCACGTCGAACGGCCAGTCGTCGGCGACGAGGTAGCCGAAGCCGGGCGCGAAGCCGATGAACGCGACGCGCCACCGGGCCGCGACGTGCCGGGCCACGAGGTGCTCCGGCGTCACGCCGAGGTGCGCGGCGAGGTCGGCGAGGTCGGCGCCGCGGTAGTCGACGTCGAGCACGAGGTCGTCGGTGCCGGGGGCCGGGACGCTGGCACCGGGCTCGCCGTTCGCGCGGGCGAGGTCGGCCGCGGCGGCAGCGTCAGCCGCGCGGGCGGCGCCGGCGGCGCCGGCGGCGCCGGCGGCGCGGGCAGCGGCGGCAGCGCGGGCAGCGGCGTCGGCAACCTGGGCCCGGACGGCCGCGTCGCCCGCCGCCGCGGCGCGCCACGCGCGGCGGATCCAGTTCGCCGCCGACTCGAGCGGCAGCCGCTCCGGGTCGACCGCGACGAGCAACGTCCGCGCCGCGGGGACGAGCTCGACCACGCCGTCGGGCACCGACCGCGCGAGCGCATCGTGCAGCGCGAGCACCCCGTCGAGGTCGTCGCACTCCACGAGGATCGCGGAGTGCCCCGACGGCAGCAGCCTCGGCTCGCCGCGGCTCATGCGAAGGGCCGCACGTCATGACCGGCGGTCGCGAGCGCCGCCCGCACGGCGCGCGCGATGCCGACCGATCCGGGGGTGTCGCCGTGCAGGCAGAGCGAGTCGGGTGCGAGCTCGACGCGGGCGCCGTCGGCCGCGGCGATGCCGCCGGTCTCGACGAGTTCGAGCGCGCGATCGGCGGCCCGCGCGGGGTCGTGCACGAGTGCGTCGGGGTGATCGCGCGGCACGAGCCGGCCGTCGGCGAGGTAGCCGCGATCGATGAACGCCTCGCGGGCGTAGCGGATGCCGGCGCTCGACGCCGCACGCTCGAGTTCGCTCTCGGGCGGCCCGAGCACGACCACGCCCGGGGCGGCCGCGGCGAGCGCGTCGGCCACGGCGGCCGCGGCGGACCGGTCCGCCGCGAGGCGGTGGTACAGCGCTCCGTGCGCCTTGACGTAGGCGACGCTCACGCCGACGGTCCGCGCGATGCCGTCGAGCGCGCCGAGCTGGTAGAGGAGCTCGGCCGCAAGCTCGTCAACGGAGACATCGAGGGCCCGCCGCCCGAAGCCGGCGCGGTCGCGATAGCCCGGGTGCGCTCCGAGCACCACCCCGTGCGCGGCGGCGAGCCGCGCGCTGCGCACCATCGTCAGCGGGTCGCCGGCGTGGAACCCGCAGGCGACGTTCGCGCTCGAGACGACGCCGAACATGGCCTCGTCGTCGCCCATGCTCCAGGCGCCGTACGACTCGCCGAGGTCGGCGTTGAGGTCGATCGCGCGCTGCATGCTCCCATTCTCCCGCGCCCTCGCGCAGACTGGGCGGGCGGGGTCGTGACGACGCGCGAACCCGGAGGAGGTCGCCGATGGTGCTCGGACCGACGGGATCGCGGCGCGCGCGCCCGGGGGTGCGCGCGGCGACGACCGCCCTGCTCGCCGCGACCGCGATCCTCGTGGCGGGCTGCGCGCCGGAGCCCGATTCCGGTCCGGTCGTGAACCCGCCGGGCTCGTCCGAGACCACCCCGCCGGCGGTGTCCGCCCCGCCCGCGGTGCGGCCCGTCGGCGAGGCCGAGACGCTCGCCGACGGGCTCGAGGCTCCGTGGTCGATCCTGCGGCTGCCCGACGGCGGCGTGCTCGTGAGCGAACGCGACGCGGGTCGCATCGTCGAGGTGCTCGCCGACGGCCGGCTCCGGGAGGTCGCGGTCGTTCCGGGGGTCGTCGCGGGCGGCGAAGGCGGGTTGCTCGGACTCGCCCACCTTCCGGGAGACGGCGCCGACGCGGCATCCGTCTTCGCGTACTTCTCGAGCGACGACGACAACCGCATCGTGCGGATGCCGCTCACGGGTGAACCCGGCGAACTGGGACTCGGCGAACCGGAGGTCGTGCTCGACGGCATCCCCCGCGGCAGCCGGCACAACGGCGGGCGCCTGGCGGTCGGGCCGGACGGCTACCTCTACGCCACGACGGGCGACGCCGGTGACGGCGACCTCGCGCAGGACCGGGACTCGCTCGGCGGCAAGATCCTGCGGATGACGCCCGACGGCGGGGCGGCGCCGGGCAACCCGTTCGACACGCTCGTCTGGAGCCTCGGCCATCGCAACCCGCAGGGGCTGGCATGGGATGCCGCGGGCGGCATGTGGGCGGCGGAGTTCGGACAGCGGACGTGGGACGAGCTCAATCGCATCGAGCCCGGCGAGAACTACGGGTGGCCCGTCGTGGAGGGGCGCGCGGGCGACGACCGGTTCCGCGACCCGGCCGTGCAGTGGCCGACCTCCGAGGCGAGCCCGTCGGGGATCGCGATCGTGGGCGACACGATCGTGCTCGCGGCGCTCCGCGGTGAGCGGCTGTGGTTCGCCTCGCCCGCGATCACCTCGCCGAGCGACGTGGACGCCGCCTTCGTCGGCGAGCTCGGGCGGATGCGCGACGTGGTGCCGGGGCCGGACGGCGAGCTCTGGGCGCTGACGAGCAACACCGACGGCCGGGGAACGCCGCGCGACGGGGACGACCGCCTCGTACGGATCCCCGTCGAGGACGCCGGCTGAGCCCGGTCTCCGACGGGCCCGGTCGCGTCGACCTCGAGCCGGTCCCCCGTTCGGGGGACCCCTGGATCCGGCCGCTGCCGGTACTCCCGGGGATATCCTCGATCGCATGGCGGATCTCGCGAGGGTTCGGGTCTGGGCGGAGGCGCTCATCGCCCTGCACCTGGATCCGCACGCGTGGAGCTTCGGCTTCGACAACGCCAAGAAGCGTGCCGGGCTCTGCAACTACACCGAGAAGCGCATCTCGGTCTCCCGCTACCTCGCGGCCCGCTACGACGACGACGAGATCCACCAGATCCTCCTGCACGAGGTCGCCCATGCGATCGCCGGCCCGCGCGCCGGGCACGGCCCGCGGTGGGCGAGCATCGCCGCCGACCTCGGCTACGTCGGCCGGCGCACGCACGACGGCGCCGTCGCCGACGAGCTCGCACCATGGGTCGGCCGCTGCCCGGTCGGGCACGAGCACTACCGCTACCGGGAGCCGAGCCGGCCGCTCAGCTGCGGGCTCTGCCGCCGCGGCTTCGACCGGCGCAACCTCATCGTGTGGCACCGCCGCGAGATCACCACGGCCATGCGCCGGGCCGCGGCGAGCGCGGCCGGCGACTGACGCGGCCGCCGGAAGCGCCCACCGACCGGCGCCGTGCCCGACGACGCAACCGATGATGCAACCGATGACGCGCGTGCCGCACGACGCATGACGCGCGTGCCGCACGACGCATGGCGAACGCGCGCCATGCGAACGGGTAGTTTGGTCCGGTGCCCGTCTCGACCGTCTCGATCCCCGTCGGCCAGTGGTTCACGGACGACAGCGGGCGATGGTGGTTCGACTCCGGATCGTTCGCGCTCGACTTCGCCTACACCGGAGGGATCCCCGTCGTCGTCGCCGTCGCGCCCGCGCGGCTGAACTCGCCCGACGACCTCACCGCGTGGATGCGCGACCGCTTCCCGATGCCCGTCGCGCCCGCGCGCTCGCGCGACCTGTTCGACGCCTCCTCGCTGCGCGACGCGATCGCTCGCCTGGCGCTCGCGGCGGGCCGCGGCGAGGAGCTCGCGACGGCCGACATCGACGTCGTCAACCTGTACGCCGCGACCCCGGACATCCCGCCGACCCTCGCCGGCGGCTCGCGCCAGGCCGGGCGCTCGGTGCAGACCGTCGGGCAGGCGCTCTCGACGATCGCGCGCGACGCGGTCGACTGCTTCGGCGAGGCGAACCACGGCCGCGTGCGCATCTGCGCCGGCGGCTGCGGGATCGTCTACCTCGACACCTCCCGGGCGGCGAGCCGCCGGTGGTGCTCGATGCAGCGCTGCGGCAACCGCGCGAAGGTCCGTGCGCATCGCGCGCGCAAGTCGGGCAAGGTCGCGCTCAGCGCCGCCTGACCACTCGCACGGTCGCGGCGTCGTCACGGCTCGCGGCCCGGCGGAGCACCGAGGCCTCGGCTCCCGCGGCGATCGCCTCTCGGCCGGCGACCGACGCCGTGGCGAGGTGCGCGACCGCCCGCCGGAGTCCGGTGTAGGACGCGCACGCGACGGCCGCCTCGGGCGAGGTGTCGTCGATGCCGAGCTCGGTGAGCGCGTCGATCACCGCGCCGGCCGCGAGCACGTCGTCGGCGGCGAAGCCGCCGTCGGCCCGCCCGGCGGCCACGATCGCGAGGTATGCGCGGCGACCGAGGCGCTCCTGCTCGGCGAGGATCCAGGCGGCGACCGCCGCGGCGTCGCCGAGGGCCGCGACGACCACGGTCCCGGGCGCATCGGCGAGGGCCGCGTCAGGCACGAGGGCCGCTGCGGCGGGGTCGTCCGCGGCGAGCGCGGCATCCGTCACCTGGTCGACCCACACGAGCACGTCCGCGCCCTGCGCGATCCGCCGCACGCCGTCGGCGCCCTGGTCGAAGCGCACCTGGTACTTCGCCTGCGCGGCGGGCGGGGCGGAGACGGTGGAGGGCTGGGTGGTCTCGCTCACCGCGTCAGGCTACGCGATGGCCGCCGGCGGGCCCACTCGTAGGGTGGGTGCATGACCTCGAATGTCGACGCGCGACCCGTGACGATCATCACCGGCGGCGGCCGCGGCATCGGCCGCGCGATCGCCGAGCGGCTCGCGGCCGAGGGCCACGACCTGGTGCTCACCTACCGCGAGCGGCGCGACGAGGCCGAGGCGGTGGCCGACGGATGCCGCGCGGCGGGTGCGCGCGTGGAGCTCCTCCAGCTCGACCTCGCCGACCTCGACCGCGCGGCCGAGATCGTCCCCGAAGCGGTCGCCCGGTTCGGCCGGGTCACGGGGCTCGTGAACAACGCGGGCATCACGGGCCTCATCGGGCCGTTCCTCGACGGATCGATCGAGGAGTCGGAGCTCGTGTTCCGGATCAACGTGCTCGCACCCATGGTGCTCTGCCGGTCGGCGATCGCGCACATGGCGACCGACCACGGCGGCGACGGCGGGTCGATCGTGAACATCTCCTCAGGCGCGGCGACGCACGGAGCGCCGAACACCTACATCCCCTACGCGGCGAGCAAGGCCGCGCTCAACATCATGACGGTCGGGCTCGCGAAGGAGTTCGCGCGCGTCGGCGTTCGCCTGAACACCGTGTCGCCGGGCACGACGCGCACCGAGATCCACGCGGCCGCGGGGCGGCCGAACGCGCCCGACGAGCGCGCGGGCAACATCCCGATGGGGCGGCCGGGCGAGCCGCACGAGATCGCCGGGGCCGTCGCCTACCTGCTCTCCGACGACGCGTCGTACACCTCGGGCGCCGACATCCTCATCGCGGGCGCCAAGTAGCGTCGTCGCCCCGGGCGGACGCACTGCGCCGGGCGCGCCGCGCGCCGCTCAGCGGTGCAGCGCAGCGTAGTGCGCGAGGGCCTCGGCGTCGCTCGCGCGCGACGCGGCCCGCCGCGCCGCATCGAGGGCGGCCACCGGGTCGGGCTCGCGGCGCGCGATGCCGAGCTGCCGCTCCGCCTCGGCGAGCCGGGTCCGCGCGTCGGCGCCGGCGAACGCCCGCGCGCGTTCGAGCGCCTCACCCGCCACGCGGATCTGACTCTCGGCGATGGCGATCGCCCCGGGCAGGGCGCCCCGGGCGCCGTCGAGGCGGTCCTGGGCGCGGCGGGCCGTCGCGCGCGCCGCCTCGAGCCGGTCGCGCGCGGCCCGCAGCCGGTCGCGCTCGGAGAACGGGTCGGCGGCGCGGCCCTCGCGGCCGACGAGCAGCGGGGAGACCTCGCCGATCACGACGGCGAGCGCGGAGCCGACGTCGGCATCGGCGGCCGCATCGCGCTCGCGCCGCGCGGCCACGAGCTCCTCGTCGAGCGACGCCGCCTCCGCGCCGGCCTCCTCCGCCGCCCGGGCGAGCTCGAGCTCGACGTGCTCCACCCGGTCGAGTTCGCGCTCGGCGCGCTGCAGCGCGTGCGCGGACCGGTCGAGGATCCCAGCGACCGGCGCTCCCGGCGCGTCCGCGAGCCGCTGCTCGGCCTCGTCGAGTGCCGCCGACCCGGCGGCGAGGTCGTGGTCGGCCCGGCGGAGCGCGCCCTGCGCGCCGGCCAGCGCCGATGCCGAGAACCGGGTGCCGAGCCGTTCGAGGGCGGACACGGCATCTGCTCGCCTCGCGGCCAGGCGCCGTTCGCGCTCGCGCAGGGCGGGGGCGTCGTCGACCGCGCCGCGCTCGGCGGCGCGCCGCGCGGAGAGCACCGACCCGGCGTCGGCGAGCGCGCCCTCGACCGACGCGCAGAGCGACGCGATGCGCGTGCTCCACGCGCGGCGCTCGGCGGCGGTGCCGGGTTCGGCGTCGTCGAGCCGCTGCTGCAGGAGGAACGCCTCGCGGAGCCATCCGCGGGCCCGCTCGACCGCCTGGCCGAGTTCGCGCGCCGTCTCGGGCCCGAACTGCGCCTCGGCGAAGCGGATCTCCTGCGTCGCGTCGCGTACGGCCTCGTCGGCGCCGACCAATCGGGCCTTCGCGGTCCGCTCCAGCTCGCGGGCCGCATCGGCGTCGCGGGCCTCGCGTCGCTCCCCCAGCCGTCGGAGCCCGACCACGCCCGCGACGAACGCGACCGCGGCCGTGCCGAACACGACGAGGGAGGGCAGCCAAACAGCGGCGTCGGCCATGGCGGGAGCCTAGCGGGATCGCCCGGGCGCCGGCCGGGTGGCCGCCGTGCGACGCCCGTGAATCCGGCGCGGAGGCTTTGCCGTGCCATCCGTCGGCCCCTAGGGTCGTGCCATGCGGGTGCTCCTGAAGCTGACCCTCGACTGCGATGCGGATGCCGCGTGGCGCGCCATCCGCAGCCCGGCCGTGCTTCGCGAGGTCGTCGCGCCGTGGCTCGACTTCGAGTCGCTCGAGGCCGAGGGGTTCCCGGCCACGTGGCCCGAGGGGCCGCACCGGATGCGCTCGCTCGCGTTCGGCATCGCGCCGAGCGGCGAGGAGTACGTCGACGTCTCCTACCCGGGCGGACTGCCCTCCGGGGTGCGGATGCTCCGCGACTCGGGCGGCGCGGTCACCGGGCCGCTCGCGGCCTTCCGCCACTGGGACCACCGCATGGCGATCTCGCCGCTCCCGGACGGGCGGACGCTGTACCGCGACCAGCTCCGCGCGAGCGCGGGCGCGCTCGACGCGCTCTACTGGTACCCGACGTGGGCGTTCTGGCAGTACCGCGGGCGGCGGCTGCGTCAGCTCGCGCCGACGTGGGCGTACGACCCGCCGGGCACGGCGGACGCGGCGCGTGCCGAGGCACGCCGGACCGGGGTCGCCGGCGCCGCGCCGCGCGCCGATCGCGGGAGCACCCCGTGACCGCCTCCCTCGGCGCGCTGCAGCTCGCCGACTGGCGACGGCACGTCTTCTCGCTCTACGCGGGCGTGCGGCACCTCAGCGTCCACGATCCGGCGCAGGGCCACGAACTGTGGCGGTCGGGGCGGGACGAGCTGTTCGGCGGGCATCCGCAGTCGCCGCTGCTTCCCGACGACCGCGCGCGGTTCACCGGGCTGGACATCGCGCCGTACGACCCCGACTGGCGGTTCGAGCTCGAGGTGCGCCGTCCCGACGAGCCGCAGCGGATGGTGGTCGACAGCTCGAACGACGGGAAGATCCCGTTCTCGCTCGTCGGGACGGTGCGGCTCCCCTACCTCGGCACGCTCGACGTCTGGCGGCTGACGTCGTACGGCGGCGGCATCTTCCTTCCGGTCAAGGACGGCCTCGCCGGCGCCCCCGGCGGCACGTACGGCGGCGGGCGCTACGTGCTCGACACCGCGAAGGGCGCCGACCTCGGCTCGGGCGGCAACGACGACAGCCTCGTCGTCGACTTCAACTTCGCCTACAACCCGTCGTGCGCGTACGACCCGTCGTGGTCGTGCCCGCTCGCACCCCAGGGCAATACGCTGGGCGAGCCCGTCCCGGTCGGCGAGCGGATGCCGCGCTGACCCGTCGCGCGTCCGCGCTCAGGTTCGCGGTGCCGGCGCCTGCTATGGTGGTCCGCGGCGTGCGCGACGAACGCGCCGCCTGCGTCGTAGACACGCTTCCGGGCTTCTCGCCCGATGACTTCATACGGCGAACGGATTCGCCGACCGGCGTCTTCGCCACCACCCACCGCCGGGTCCATCCGCCGCTGCCGCCTCGTGCACCGGCGCATCCGGCCGTGCCATCCCGAAACGGACCCCCTTGACCGACATCACCTTCGGCGCGCTCGGCGTGCCCGCTCCCCTCGTCGCGGTCCTCGCCGCCGACGGCAAGACCACGCCCTTCCCCATCCAGGCCGACACCCTGCCCGACACGCTCGCCGGACGCGACGTGCTCGGGCGCGGCAAGACCGGCTCGGGCAAGACCATCGCGTTCGCGCTGCCCATGGTGGCGCGCCTCGGCACGACCCTGGCCGGCGGCCGTCGCCGCGCGGGCCGGCCGCTCGGCCTCGTGCTCGCACCGACCCGCGAGCTCGCGACGCAGATCATGCAGACGTTCGAGCCGCTGGCCGCCGCGTACGACCTGAAGGTCACGACGATCTTCGGCGGCATCAACCAGAAGCGCCAGGTCGACGCGCTCCGTGCCGGCGTCGACATCGTCGTCGCCACGCCCGGTCGCCTCGAGGACCTCATGAAGCAGGGCTTCGTCACGCTCGACGCCGTCGAGATCACGGTGCTCGACGAGGCCGACCACATGGCCGACCTGGGCTTCCTCCCGGTCGTCACGCGCATCCTCGACAAGACCCCCGCGGGCGGGCAGCGCCTGCTGTTCTCCGCGACGCTCGACAACGGCGTGGACCGGCTCGTGAAGCGCTACCTGCAGAACGAGGTGCTCCACTCGGTCGACGAGGCGCACTCCCCGGTCGCGGCGATGACCCACCACGTGTTCGAGGTCGCCGACACCGACGCCAAGCACGAGCTCGTGAAGACGCTCGCGTCCGGCACCGGCCGCCGCATCCTCTTCATGCGCACGAAGCACCACGCGAAGAAGCTCGCGAAGAAGCTCACCGAGCAGGGCATCCCCGCGGTCGACCTGCACGGCAACCTCTCGCAGCCGCAGCGCGATCGCAACCTCGCCGCCTTCGGCGACGGGTCGGTCAAGGTCATGGTGGCCACGGATGTCGCCGCGCGCGGCGTGCACGTCGACGACATCGAGCTCGTCATCCACGTCGACCCGCCCATGGAGCACAAGGCGTACCTGCACCGCTCGGGCCGCACCGCGCGCGCCGGCAGCGAGGGCGACGTCGTGACGATCGCCCTGCCCGGCCAGATGGACGACCTCGGCAAGCTCCTCCGGAAGGCGGAGATCCGCGTCGCTCCGAAGCGCGTTGCGCCGGCCTCGCCTGAGGTCGTGCAGCTCGTCGGCCAGGTCGCCCCGTACGTCAAGCCCGCACCGCGCGACGCGAAGCCCCAGCAGGGCGGCGGTCGCTCGCAGGGCGCGAACGCGCAGCGCAAGCGCGCCGCGCGCGAGGAGCGCGCCGGCGGCGTCGCCCAGCCGGCCGGCCAGGGCCGGCGCAGCCGCGGCCGCGGCGGCCAGTCGGACGTCGCTCCCGCCGCGCCGCGCCGCGACCGCTCGGGCCGCCCCGCCGAGGCGAAGGCGCACGCGCCGAAGCAGGGCGGCGGCCAGTCGCGCGGCGGTCAGACGACGGGCGCGCAGCGCGCGACATCCGCTCGTGGATCGCAGAAGCAGCCCCTGCGCGTCGGCAGCCTCGTCTCGCCGAACCGCAGCGCGCGGACCAACCGCCGCGCGCAGGGCTGAGCCCCGATCGCGCCGTCGACGGCCCCGCACCCGTGGAGGGTGACGGGGCCGTCGCCGATTTCGCCCGCGACGGTGGCCCGGGTTAGCCTGTGCCGCATGAGCACCGAGGTCGCTGCCGATGTCGTCATCCGTCCCATCCGCGATTCCGACGCCGAGGCGCTGGGCCGGGTCCACGCGCAGTGCTGGCACGAGGACTACGACCAGCTGGTGAGCGCCGCGACGCTCGCCAACCTCTCCCCGCGCCGCATGGCGGAACTCTGGACGCACTGGATGAGCCAGGGCGAGGAGTTCACGCACGTCGCCGCCCTCGTCGACAGCGAGATCGTCGGGTTCGCCGGAGCCGGGCCCGCGCGCGACGCGGACGCGCCCCGCGAGCGCGAGCTCTTCTTCATCCACCTGCTCGACTCGCACCACGGCATGGGCATCGGGCAGAAGCTGTTCGACGCCGCCGTCGGCGACGACTCGGTCTACCTCTGGGTGCCGTCGGCGAACGAGCACGCGATCCACTTCTACGAGCGCAACGGCTTCACGGCCGACGGCGCCTCGCACGACGAGCCGTTCCTCGGCGAGAGCATCCACGAGGTGCGGATGGTGCGCTGACGCGCACGGCCGCTCGGTGGGGCGGGACGCCGCGTGCCGGAGGGCGCCGCGGCATCCGCTCAGTCGAGCGCGCCGGACGCGGCGAGCGCGCGACGCAGCAGGACGCCCCGTCCGCCCTCCATCTCGGCGCAGAACGCGTCGCTCGCGGCCTCGGCCGGCGAGACCCAGGTGACCTCGAGGGCGTCCTGGCGGGGTTCGCAGGTGCCCGTGACGGGCACGACGTAGGCGAGCGAGACCGCGTGCTGGCGCTCGTCGGTGAACGGCGAGATGCCCGGCATCGGGAAGTACTCGGCGACCGTGGCGGGCACCGGACTCGCGGGCAGCAGCGGGAACGCCATCGGCCCGAGGTCCTTCTCGAGGTGGCGGAAGAGCGCGTCGCGGATGGTCTCGCCGTACATGACGCGGCCGGAGACGAGCGTGCGCGTCATCTCGCCGACCGCATTCGCGCGGAGGAGCACGCCCACCTCGGTGACCTGCCCGACGCCGTCGACGCGCACGGGCACCGCCTCGACGTAGAGCAGCGGCAGCCGGCCGCGGATCTCGGCCAGCTCGAGGTCGGAGAGCCAGCCCGGGTTCGCGGGCGGCTGCACGACGGGTTCGTCGTCGGGGTTCCAGTCCGGGTCCGGAGTGCGTACGGCCATGGGTCGATTCTGCCCCACGTGCCCCGGGGTACGATGCCCGGATGCGGATCGACGACGAGGCGGTGATGTGGTCGGCCTCGCCGTCCGACCGGGAGGGGCGACCGCTCCTGGTGCTCCTGCACGGGTACAACTCGCACGAGGGCGACCTCTTCGGGCTGAGCCCGTACCTGCCCCTCGAGCCGGCGATCGCGTCGCTGCGCGCGCCGATCTCCACCGGCTACGGGCACGCCTGGTTCCCACTGCTCGCGCAGGGCGAGGAGTTCGCGATGACCGGCGCCGACGAGGCGACGACCGCGATCATCGAGTGGCTCGACCGGGTCGCGCCCGGCGAGACCTCCGTGGGCCTGCTCGGCTTCTCGCAGGGCGGCGCCATGGCGCTCGAGCTGCTGCGGCGCGCACCCGACCGGTTCGCGTTCGCGGTGAGCCTCGCCGGGTTCGCGCTGCCGGGCGCGCGCGAGGGCGACGAGCGGATGGCCGAGCTCGCGCCGCCCGTCTTCTGGGGGCGCGGCACGGCCGACGAGGTGATCCCGGCGAGCTCCGTGGTGCGCACGCAGGAGTGGCTGCCGGAGCACGCGTCGCTCGACCAGCGCGTGTACGAGGGGCTCGGCCACTCCGTGTCCGACCGCGAGATCGGCGATGTGCGGGCGTTCCTCGCGGCGCGCTACGCGGCCTGAACGCCGCTCGGAGCGCGGCGCGCGCTGGGCTCAGACGCCCGAGCCGCCGCCACCGCCACCGCGACCGTCGTCGCCGCGCGCCGAGCGCTCGGCGTCGCGCTCGGCGATGCGGCGCTTCTCGGCGCGGACGCCGGCCTGACGGGCGCGCTCCTCGACGAGCCACGCGGGCGGCGCCTCGAGCAGCGCCTTGATCTCGGCGGTCGTGAGGGGGTCGCTGATGCCCGCGCGGGCGAGACCGGAGTTCGAGACGCCGAGCTTCGCGGCGACGACGGTCCGCGGGTGCGGGCCCTCGCGGCGCAGGGTCGCCAGCCATTCGGGCGGGTCGGCCTGCAGTGCGGCGAGCTGGTCGCGCGTGACGGATGAGGAACGGAACTCCTCGGGCGTCGCGTCGAGCAGGACGCCGAGCTTCTTGGCCGCCGTCTCCGGCTTCATCGACTGGGACTGGCGGGGCTTGTCGGCGTTCACCCCTCCACGCTAGTCGCGTCGGCGGCTCGGCGCGCATCGGACCGGTTGACCGGGTCGCCCCGCGTTACCCTGAGAGCGCCGCGCGCGCGGCGGGAATGAGGACGGACGTGTCGCTGCGGCTGAGGTACGTCGCGGGGGTGAGCCCTGCGAAGTGGCTCCGTGCGTGGGCGGAACGACGGCCCGACCTGCCGCTCGAGGCGACGCGGGTCGATGAGCCCGAGCAGCTCGCCGACGTGCACGCGGGCGAGGCCGACCTCGCGTTCGTGCGCCTGCCCGTCGAGGAGGAGGGCCTGCACGTCATCCCGCTCTGGGAGGAGATCGCGGTCGCCGTGCTCCCCAAGGACCACGCGTTCGCCGACGCCGAGGGGCTCGTGCTCGCCGACCTCGCCGACGAACCGCGGGCGCCCGAGCAGGCGGACCCCGCGATGACCGTCGAACTCGTCGCGGCGGGCACGGGGTGGGCGATGCTCCCGCACGGCGTCGCACGGCTGCACCACCGCCGCGACGTCGTCGCGGTCCCGGTGACGGATGCCGCGGCCACGCGCATCGCGCTGGTGTGGCGCGTCGAGCGCGACGACGACGACATCCAGGAGTTCGTGGGCGTGGTCCGCGGCCGGACGGCGCGGAGCTCGCGGAGCGGCGCGCCGGCCGAGGCCGACGATGCTCGCGACGCGCGTACCGAACGACGCGACGGAGGTCCGCGCGGTCGAGCCGCGTCGGGTCGGCCCGTGCGCACCCGCGGCCGCGGAGGCGGCTCGGGCGGCGGCCGACGCACCGGGGGCCAGGCCCGGAAGAAGGGCGGGAAGCGCCGATGACCCTGCCGAACGACTTCCTCTTCCTGTCCGCGCGACCCGAGATCGAGGCGGTCGGCCCCGAGTACGAGTCCGTGCGCCGCGCCTCCGGGCTCGACGCCGGCCGGCTCGACCACATCCGGCTCGACGTCGAGTCGATCGGCGACCTCGACCCGCGTCGCTACTCGGGGATCATCGTCGGCGGCAGCCCGTACAACGTGACGACGGCCGAGGACGGCAAGCACGCGACGCAGCTCCGCGTCGAGGCCGACCTGGCACGCCTCGCCGAACGCGCGGTCGCCACCGACCATCCGGTCCTCTTCACCTGCTACGGCATCGGGATCCTGACCCGCGTGCTCGGCGGCGAGGTGGGGACGCTCCACGGCGAGGAGGCGGCGCCCGTCGAGATCACGCTCACGGACACCGGCCGGACCGACCCGCTGCTCGCGGGCCTGCCCGCCCGCTTCGACGCCCTCGTCGGCCACAAGGAGGCGACGAGCCGCCTGCCCGACGGCGCCGTGCACCTCGCCCGCTCCGCGGGCTGCCCGGTGCAGGTGTACCGGGTCGGCGCGAACGTGTACGCGACGCAGTTCCACCCCGAGGTCTCCGCGGCCGACTTCATCGCCCGGGCGGGCGTGTACCGGCACCACGGGTACTTCCCGGCGCACGAGCTCGACGCCCTCAGCGAGCGCGTGCGCGCGGCATCCGTCACCGAACCGCAGCGCATGCTGCGTCGCTTCGTCGAGCTCGCCGAGGCGCGCGCCGCAGCCTGAGCACTCGTTCCGAGTGGGCGATCGGGCCCGGACGCCGCAACGGGCCCGGACGGCCGACGGCCCGGCCGACGCGAGGTCGACCGGGCCGTTCGGGTGGAGCTTCGTGGATCAGGCGGTCTTGCGTCGACCGACGATGAGTCCGTAGATCAGCAGCACGACGATGGCACCGCCGATGGCGAGCAGCCACGTGCTGAGGTCCCAGAACTCCTCCAGGCCGACCCCGAAGAGCACGCTGCCGAGCCACCCGCCGAGCAGGGCGCCGATGACGCCGAGCAGGAGGGTGATGAACCAGCCGCCGCCCTGCTTGCCGGGCAGGATCAGCTTGGCGATCGCTCCGGCGATGAGGCCGAGGAGCAGGAATGCGAGGAAACTCATCGATTCTCCTTCCGTTTGGTGCCAACTGTCCTCCTGAATGCTTCCTGAGTGCAAGAGGTTGCACGGGTGTGTTCCGGGGCGGTATCCCGCGCGAGCCGAGGCGAGCGTGGCGTGCGCGCCCGCGGGTCGCTTGCGCGACGCTCGCGCGCCGTGGAGTCTGGCCGCATGGGGCAACGCACCGACGCCTGGGTGCTGCACGTCGACCTCGACCAGTTCATCGCCGCGGTCGAGGTGCTGCGGCATCCGGAACTCGCGGGCCGGCCGGTGATCGTGGGCGGACGCGGCGACCCGACCGAGCGCGCCGTGGTCTC
Organism: Agromyces molybdatiresistens; assembly: GCF_052748445.2. Lineage (NCBI taxonomy): Bacteria > Bacillati > Actinomycetota > Actinomycetes > Micrococcales > Microbacteriaceae > Agromyces > Agromyces molybdatiresistens. The sequence continues at coordinate 3,036,433 of NZ_CM188258.1, forward strand.
CACCGCGTCGTACGAGGCGCGCGAGTTCGGCGTCGGGTCGGGGATGCCGCTGCGCATCGCCGCCCGGAAGGCGCCCGACGCCGTGATCCTCCCGGTCGACGCCGGCGCCTACACCGCGGCATCCGCGCGGGTCATGGAGACGCTTCGCGGGCACCCGGGCGCCGTCGTGCAGGTGCTCGGCTGGGACGAGGCGTTCGTCGGGGTGACCGCCGCCTTCCCCGAGGCGACCGCTCGCGACCTCCAACGCGAGGTGCTCGAGAGCACCGGCCTGCACTGCAGCGTCGGCATCGGCGACACGCTGCTGCGAGCGAAGGTCGCGACCGGGTTCGGCAAGCCGCAGGGCGTGTTCCGGCTCACCGCCGCCAACTGGATGCCGGTCATGGGCGAGCGGCCGGTCACCGCCCTGTGGGGTGTCGGCTCTCGCGTCGCCCGGCGGCTCGCCGCGCACGGCATCGAGACCGTGGCGCAGCTCGCCGGCGCCGATCTCGACGTGCTCGTCGGGGAGTTCGGCCCGCGCATGGGTCCCTGGTACCGACTCGTCGGCCGGGGCGAGGGCTCGCGCGTGGTCGACGACACCCCTTGGGTCGCACGCGGCCACAGCCGCGAGACGACGTACCAGCAGGACCTCACGGAACCCGCCGAGGTCGAGGCCGCCCTGCGCGAGCTGGTCGCGCACGTGCTCGACGACGTCGCCGCCGAGGGCCGGCCCGTGATCGGGCTGACGCTCAAGGTGCGCTACGTGCCGTTCACGACGAAGACCTTCAGCCGCCGCGTGCGACCGCCGACCAGCGACCACGACGAGGTCCTCGCGCACGTGCTCGACCTCGCAGCGAAACGCGACACCGGCCGCGCCGTCCGCCTGCTCGGCCTCCGCGCCGAGATGCCGATGCCGGACGAGGCGCGCGAGGGGCACACGCCCACGCGGAGCGGGTGGTGAGGCCGGCGGAGCGCACTCCGGGCCGGAACGACGAACGCCCCGCATCACTCGGATGCGGGGCGTTCGGTCGGCGGTACCGGTGGGATTTGAACCCACGGTGCGCTTTCACGCACACAACTTTTCGAGAGTTGCACCTTCGGCCGCTCGGACACGGTACCGAGATCGATGATAGCGGCCCCGGCGCGAGGTGCCAAAACGAGCGGATGTCGCGGCGGTCCCCGCCCGGCCGCGACGGTTCCGCCCGCTCGGTCCTCGTTCAGCGCCCGTTCAGACACCGGCCATAGCGTCGCGCCATGGTCGACGAACGTCCGCCCGCGGCATCCGTCATCGCTGCGCTCGTGCCGATCGCGCTCATCGCGGGAGTGGCGCTCGCCGTGCGCGCGACGTGGCGGCGCTTCCGGGCGCGGATCACCGAGAACAGCCTCATCCTGAACGAGACCCTGCCGGTGCACTCGAAGTGGTGGCGCGATCACGCCAAGGTCCGCGGCGAGATCCTCTACGTCGCGCTCGGCGACAGCGCGGCGCAGGGCATCGGAGCGAGCCGCCCCGATCACAGCTACGTGGGCCTGCTCGCACGGCTCATGCGCGACACGACGGGGCGGACCGTCAGGGTCGTGAACCTCAGCGTCTCCGGCGCGACGACCTCGCTGGCGGTGCAGGACCAGCTGCCGAAGCTCGCGAAGTTCCGACCCGACGTGATGACCGTCTCGATCGGCGCGAACGACATCGCGAAGTGGGATCAGGAGGCCTTCGAGCGGAATCTCCGCGAGATCTTCGCCGCGGTCCCGTCGCACGCGCTCGTGGCCGACCTGCCGTTCTTCTACTTCCCGCACAACGAGCGGAAGGTGGCGGTCGCGAACCTCATCCTCCGGCGCGTGGCCGCCGAGCGCGGCCTCGAGGTCGTGCGCCTCCACCGCGAGACCCGGGTCCGCGGGTGGCGGCGCATCTTCACGCACTTCGCGAACGACTGGTTCCACCCCAACGACCACGGGTACCAGGTGTGGGCCGACGCCTTCCGGCCCGCCGTACTGGCGTCGCTCGAGGCCCGGTTCCCCGTCGATGACTCTCTCGCGCCCGCGGCGTCGGTGCGGGCGGTGACGGATGCCCCAGGGCCCGCCCCGGCCACGGCGGCGGATGTCCCGGCGGATGTCGGGGGCCGGCCCTAGTCTCAGGGCATGGCGAAACCCACCACCGCGTTCCGATGCACCGAATGCGGTTGGAGCACCGTCAAGTGGGTCGGCCGGTGCGCCGAGTGCCAGCAGTGGGGCACGGTCGTCGAGGCGGGCACCGAGACGGGTATCGTCCGGGGCCTGCAGGCCGTGGTGCCGAGCGCGGGTCGCGCCGCCCGGCCGATCTCGGCGATCGTCGAGAGCGACGATGCGACGCACCGACCGAGCGGGGTGGGCGAGTTCGACCGGGTGCTCGGCGGGGGCATCGTCGCGGGCGCCGCCATCCTGCTGTCCGGCGAGCCCGGTGTCGGCAAGTCGACGCTGCTGCTCGAGGTCGCCGCCCGCGTCGCCGCGACCGGCCGCCGCGTGCTCTACGTCAGCGCCGAGGAGTCGACGGCGCAGGTCCGCCTGCGAGCCGGGCGCACGGGTGCGCTGCACGACGAGCTCTACCTCGCGTCCGAGACCGACCTGGCCACGATCCTCGGCCAGGTCGACCAGGTCTCCCCCGAGCTGCTCGTCGTCGACTCGGTGCAGACCGTCTCGAGCGCGCTCTCCGACGGGCTCCCGGGCCAGCCGAGCCAGGTCCGCGAGGTCGCCTCCACGCTCATCCGGGTCGCCAAGGAGCGGCAGCTGCCCGTGCTGCTCGTCGGCCACGTCACGAAGGACGGCACGATCGCCGGCCCGCGCCTGCTCGAGCACCTCGTCGATGTCGTCTGCCAGTTCGAGGGCGACCGGCAGACCGCGCTGCGGTTCGTCCGGGCGCTCAAGAACCGCTTCGGGCCGACCGACGAGGTGGGCTGCTTCGAGATGACGGGCGACGGCATCGCCGAGGTGCCCGATCCGTCCGGGCTCTTCCTCAGCCGCTCGCGGAACGCCGTGAGCGGCACGTGCGTGACCGTCGCGCTCGAGGGCCGTCGCGCGCTCCCCGTCGAGGTGCAGGCGCTCGTCGTCGGCACCAAGGCCCCGCAGCCGCGGCGCGTGGTGAACGGGGTCGACCCGTCGCGCGTCGCGATGATCATCGCCGTGCTGGAACGCCGAGCCGGCCTCCGCCAGCTGGGCGAACACGACGTCTACGTCTCCACGGTGGGCGGCGTGCGACTCGTCGAACCCGCGGCCGACCTCGCGATCGCCGTCGCGATCGCGAGCGCGATGCGCGACCGCGCGGTGCCCCACGACCTCGCCGCGGTCGGCGAGATCAGCCTCGCCGGCGAGGTGCGACCGGTCGCGTCGGCACGGCAGCGTGCGGCCGAGGCCGCGCGGCTCGGCTACCGGGCGCTCCTCGACGACGAGCTCGGGAGCGTGCGCGCGGCCGTCGAACGGGCGATGATGGCCGCCTCGGGCGCGCGCGAGCGCGAGCTCGACGCGGCGTTCTGATCCGGGGCGGGGCGGCTAGACCTCGAGCGCCTTCAGCAGTTCGGCGGGCGACGCCTGCATCGGGTGCGGTCCGGCGATGTCGAGGAAGACGGTCGTGATCGTCGACTGGTACCGCGTGAGGAACGTCTTCAGCCAGGCCGGACTCTGCAGGCCGACCGCGGGCGGCAGGTTCGCCGGCTTGTGCTCGGCGTCGCTGAAGAGCAGCAGCGCGACCTCGCCCGTGTTCGGGTCGCGGTAGGTCCACACCTCGCCGCCGTCGAGCGGGGTGTCGCGCGGCCCGGGCTTGATGAGCGGCACGATCGTGTTGCCGTTCCGCAGCGCGAGTGCCACCGCCGCCATGTCCTGACGTTCGAGGGCCTCGGCGAGCGCCTGCGAGCGGAACTCGACGGGCTGCTTGGGCTTCGAACGCTTCGCACCGGCCATCACCCCAGCCTACCGAGGCGGCCGCCGCGCATCCGCTCGCGGTCGGGGGCCCGCGGCGCGAGGTGACACCGCGGACCCCGTGGACCGGAGGGTGGTTGGTCCGGTCCGATCCTGCTGAGGATTCCTCGCCGGATCAACGGCAGCGCGTCACACGCGGACACATCCGCCGGCGGTCGCGTCAGTAGACGAGGAACTGCTTCGACGTCGACGACTCGAACCCGTCGACCGCCACGCTCAGGTGGTACGAGGCCCCGCCCGCGGGAACCGTCGCCCGCTCGCCGCCGCACGTGTCGGCGCTCGACCGGGTGCGGTCCCACGTGATGGGCTCGCTCGAGGACACCGGCGTGCCGGGCTCGATCGAGACCTCGGCGTCGACGGGGTCGACCTGGCAGTGGGTCGAGGTCCAGTACGTGTCCGCACCGCTCGTGATCGTGAACACCTGGGCCGCGGTTCCGACGTTCAGGACGCAGACGTTCGACCCGGTGTTCGTGATGGTGACCGAGAGCTTCGGTTGCTCGCCCGCGGCGTAGACGGCCTTGTCGGTCACCGCCTCGACCGTGACCTGCTCGGCACGGCAGGGGTCGCCATCGGCCGCGGGCTCGGCGGCCTCCGTCGCCGGCGGCTCCGCGGCATCCGTCGCCGCCGCCTCGTCGGTGGCCGGGCCCGAAGTGGCCGGGGTGCTCGGGGGCGTCGTCGCTCCGACGTCGTCGCCCTGGCTCGCGCCCGGCCGGACGAAGACGAGCACGACCGCGACGATCACCGCGACGAGCCCCAGGAGCACCATGAGCCGACGACGTCGGTACACGGAGGCGGGCAGGCGCCCTGGCGCGGGACGGTTGGTCGACATGGGCTCAGGCTACGGCGGCTCGGCGGGCCCGCCGACGCGGTCGTGCGGCGTGCCCGGATGCGGGTGAGGAACGCTCAGAGGACTTTCAGCATCCTCGTGTTGCCGAGGGTGTTCTGCTTGACGCGTGCGAGGTCGAGGAACTCCGCGACGCCCTCGTCGTGCGAGCGCACGAGTTCGGCGTACAGCGTCGGATCTACCGTCTCGGCGCCCATGTCCTCGAACCCGTGCCGGCCGAAGAACGCGACCTCGAACGTGAGGCAGAACAGCCGGCTGAGGCCGAGTTCGCGTGCGTCCTCCTCGAGTGCGGACAGGAGCGCGTGGCCGACGCCGTGACCCAGCCACTCGTCGTGCACCGCGAGCGTGCGGACCTCCCCGAGGTCCTCCCACATGACGTGCAGCGCTCCGCAGCCGACCACCACGCCGTCCGCGGTCTCCGCGACGCGGAACTCCTGGACCGCGCCGTACAGGTCGACGCGCTCCTTGCCGAGCAGGATCCGACGGGCCACGAGCGGCTCGACGAGGTCCACGATCTTCGGCACGTCTGGCGTGCGCGCTCGGCGCACGGTGATGGAGGCTTGCGTCATCCGCTCATCGTATTGCGCGCGCGGGGCGCGGCATGACGGGCGGTCGGCCTAGGCGTCCCTCGCGTGCGCGTCGATCCCGAGCAGGTCGCGGATGAGCCCGACGAGCAGTGCGCTGCGGATCGGGATGTCGGCGACCATCACGTGCTCGTGGTCGGCATGCGCCCCGCCGCCGACGGCACCGAGGCCGTCGAGCGTGGGCACGCCGACCCCGGCGGTGAAGTTCCCGTCGGATGCCCCGCCCACGACGATCGCGTCGGGCAGGTCGAGGCCGAGTTCGTTCGCCACGGCGCGCGCACGGTTCCACACGCCTTCGGTGGCGGCGACCTCGAGGGGCGGACGGTTGACCCCGCCGTGCACCGTGATGCGCGCTCCGGTGGCCGACGCGAGCGAGCGGAACGCCGCGTCGACGCGATGCTGCTCGGACGCGGTGAGCGCCCGCACGTCGACGTCGAACGACGCGTGCGCGGGCACGGTGTTCACGGTCGTGCCGCCGCGTGCGAGGGTCGGTGTGACCGACGTTCCGACCGAGGCGTCGGCGAACCCCACGACGACGCCGACCTGGTGCGCGAGCTCGACCGTCGCGTTCAGGCCCTTCTCCGGCTCCAGGCCCGCGTGCGCGGCTCGACCGGTGATGTCGACGCGGTAGTTCGACGTGCCCTTCCGTCCGATCTTCAGCGCACCGCCGTCGCCGCTCGCCTCGAGCACCAGCGCGGCGACGCAGCCGTCCGCCTCCTGCTCGATCAGCTCGCGCGAGGACGGCGATCCGAGCTCCTCGTCGCCGGTGACGAGCAGCGTGACGGCCGCGTCGGGCAGGTGCCCGAGGTGCGCGGCCGCGTGGACGGCCATGACCAGGCCGGTCAGCATGTCGAAGCAGCCCGGCCCCCGGATCACGCCGTCCTGCAGGGAGAACGGATGGGTCTCGAGGGAGCCGATCGGCCACACGGTGTCGTGGTGCGCCAGCAGCAGGACGCGCGGGGCGTCGGGTTCCGGCGACCCGAGGTGCCAGCGGAGGTGCGTGCACCCGTGGATCACGATCCGCTCGGGTGCGAAGCCGAGCCGATGCTCGCCGATCGCGGCGACCGCGTCGGCCGAGCGCGCGACGGCCTCGATATCGGCCGACGGAGACTCGACCCGGATCAGCCGCTCGAGGTCGGCGAGCATCTCCGGCAGGCTCGCCTCGGCCCAGTCCAGCAGCTGGTGGCTCATCGTCGATCGCCTCGCAGTCCTCGCCCGGGGAACGATCCTTCGACGATATCCCCGTCGCGCACGACGAGGCACCCGTTGACGGGGAGGTGGTTCCCACGTCGGCCCCCGGAGACGACGATGGGGCGGATGCCGCAGCATCCGCCCCGTCGTGATGGAACCCGGGTTACTGGCCGGCCGCCAGGTCGGGCGTCGCCGGTCCGGTGCCGAGGGCCGCGCCCGTGTTCACGCCGACGCCGACGGGCAGGGCCCGCTGGGTGGTGGTGAAGACGAACTCGCCGTCGCGGAAGTCGACGTGCACGTGGTCGCCCGAATTGAGCTCGCCGTGCAGGATCTTCTCGGACAGGCGGTCCTCGACCTCGTGCTGCACCGCGCGACGCAGCGGACGGGCGCCGAGCGTCGGGTCGAACCCGACCTCGATGAGACGCTCCTTCGCCGCGGTGGTGAGCTCGACGGTCATGTCGCGGTCGAGCATGCGCTCACCCAGACGCTTGATGAACAGGTCGACGATCTGCAGCAGCTCCTCCTTGCTGAGCTGCGGGAACACGATGATCTCGTCGACGCGGTTCAGGAACTCGGGCTTGAAGTGCTTCTTCAGCTCCTCGTTGACCTTCGCACGCATGAGGTCGTAGCCCGTGCGGGTGTCGCCCTCGACCTGGAAGCCGACGGGGCCGCCCGAGATGTCCTTCGTGCCGAGGTTCGTCGTCATGATGATGACGGTGTTCTTGAAGTCCACCACGCGGCCCTGGCCATCGGTGAGGCGGCCCTCCTCAAGGATCTGCAGGAGCGAGTTGAAGATGTCGGGGTGGGCCTTCTCGATCTCGTCGAACAGGACGACCGAGAACGGCTTGCGGCGCACCTTCTCGGTGAGCTGACCGCCCTCCTCGAAGCCGACGAAGCCGGGAGGGGCGCCGAACAGTCGCGAGACCGTGTGCTTCTCGCCGTACTCCGACATGTCGAGCGAGATCATCGCCGACTCGTCGTCGAAGAGGAACTCGGCGAGCGCCTTGGCGAGCTCGGTCTTGCCGACGCCCGTCGGACCCGCGAAGATGAACGACCCCGAGGGGCGCTTCGGGTCCTTGAGGCCGGCGCGCGTGCGGCGGATCGTCTTCGAGAGTGCGGAGATCGCCTCCTCCTGCCCGATGACGCGCTCGTGCAGCGCCTTCTCCATGAAGACCAGTCGCGACGACTCCTCTTCCGTGAGCTTGAAGACGGGGATGCCGGTGGCCTGGGCGAGCACCTCGGCGATCAGGCCCTCGTCGACGACCGCGGTCGTCTTGACCTCGCCCGACTTCCACTGCTTCTCGAGGCGGAGCCGCTCGCCGAGCAGGTTCTTCTCCTCGTCGCGCAGCGACGCGGCCTTCTCGAAGTCCTGCTCCTCGATCGCGGTCTCCTTCGCGGCGCGGACCACGGCGATCTTCTCGTCGAACTCGCGCAGCTCGGGCGGCGACGACAGGATCGACAGGCGCAGGCGGGCGCCGGCCTCGTCGATGAGGTCGATGGCCTTGTCGGGCAGGAACCGGTCGCTGATGTAGCGGTCGGCGAGATTCGCCGCCGCGACGATCGCGCCATCCGTGATCGACACCTTGTGGTGCGCCTCGTAGCGGTCGCGCAGGCCCTTGAGGATGTTGATCGCGTGCGGGAGCGAGGGCTCGGCGACCTGGATCGGCTGGAAGCGGCGCTCGAGCGCGGCATCCTTCTCGAAGTGCTTGCGGTACTCGTCGAGCGTCGTCGCGCCGATGGTCTGGAGCTCGCCGCGGGCGAGCAGCGGCTTGAGGATCGACGCGGCGTCGATCGCGCCCTCGGCGGCGCCTGCACCCACGAGGGTGTGGATCTCGTCGATGAAGACGATGATGTCGCCGCGCGTGCGGATCTCCTTGGTGACCTTCTTGAGGCGCTCCTCGAAGTCGCCGCGGTAGCGGGAACCGGCGATGAGCGAGCCGAGGTCGAGCGAGTAGAGCTGCTTGTCCTTCAGCGTCTCGGGCACCTCGCCCTTGACGATCGCCTGGGCGAGGCCCTCGACGACCGCCGTCTTGCCGACGCCGGGCTCGCCGATGAGCACGGGGTTGTTCTTGGAGCGGCGCGAGAGGATCTGCATGACCCGCTCGATCTCCTTCTCGCGGCCGATGACCGGGTCGAGCTTCGACTCGCGCGCGGCCTGCGTGAGGTTGCGGCCGAACTGGTCGAGGATCTGCGAGCCGCCCTGCGGCTGCTGCTGCTCGTTCGCGCCGACCTGCACCTGCTCCTTGCCCTGGTACCCGGAGAGGAGCTGGATGACCTGCTGGCGCACGCGGTTGAGGTCGGCGCCGAGCTTCACGAGCACCTGGGCGGCGACGCCCTCGCCCTCGCGGATGAGGCCGAGGAGGATGTGCTCGGTGCCGATGTAGTTGTGGCCGAGCTGCAGCGCCTCGCGCAGGCTCAGCTCGAGCACCTTCTTGGCGCGCGGGGTGAACGGGATGTGCCCCGTCGGCTGCTGCTGGCCCTGCCCGATGATGTCCTGCACCTGCTCGCGGACGGCATCGAGGGAGATCCCCAGGGACTCGAGCGCCTTGGCGGCCACGCCCTCACCCTCGTGGATGAGGCCGAGCAGGATGTGCTCGGTGCCGATGTAGTTGTGGTTCAGCATCTTGGCCTCTTCTTGGGCCAGGACGACGACACGACGGGCTCGGTCCGTGAATCTCTCGAACATCTCAACTCCTCGCCGACGCCGGGTAGGGGCGTCGTTACGTTCAACGGTAACGACCGTCGCTGCGTGGTGGGCCGGTGTTCGCCATGGGCGCACGCCCCGTGACGTGGTTCGTCGCGACGAGCCGATCGGATGCCTCGTGGCGGCTCGGGCCGGTTGACAGTGTCGCGCGGCATCCGTACCATATCGAATATCGTTATTATCGTTCCTCGATATGAAAGGCCTCGCCGTGGACCTGAACCTCCGCACCGCACCCCAGACCCCCTCGCGCGCCGACACGATCGGCATCCGGGCCTTCATCGTCGCCGGAGTGGGGATCGTCGCCTGGGCCGTCGTCGGGGCCGTCCTGCGAATCGTCGATGCACTCACCTCCCGCGACGTCCGCGTGCTCGCCGAGTTCGCCGGCACGCCCGCCGAGGCGCCGATCGGCCCGGGCGGCGCGCCCGTCACCGTCGAGCTCGACCGCGCGTACCTCTTCACCGACGAGCTGCCCGGTGCGTCGCTCGTCGCCCTCGTCGTGGCCGAGGTGCTCTTCGCCGTCACCGTCGCGGCGGTCGTGGCCTGCCTGGTCCTGCTCAGCGCCTCGACCCTCAGGGGCCGGGTGTTCAGCCGGCGCAACACCCGGCTCGTCGGCACCGCGGGCACCGTCGGGCTGCTCGGGGCCGCCGCGGTGCCGTTCTTCCGCAATATGTCCGCCAACGGGGCGTTCGCGCGCATCTCCGACCGCGAGTTCGACAACGTGATCATGAGCGTCGACCTCATGCCGTACGTCCTCGGGGCGTTCGTCGTCGCGATCATCGCGACCGCCTTCGCCGTCGGCGAGCGCCTGCAGCGCGACACCGAGGGGCTCGTCTGATGGCGCCGGCCGAGGTCGACGAGGCGCACGACGTCCACTGCCGGCTCGACGAGCTGCTCGCGGACCGCGGCCTGACGCTCACTCGGCTCGCCGAGCTCGTCGGAGTCAGCGTCGTGAACCTCAGCGTGCTGAAGAACGACCGGGCGCGCGCCATCCGCTTCTCGACGCTGCAGGCGATCTGTCGCGTGCTCGACTGCGAGATCGGCGAACTGCTGGTGCTGCGTCGAGCGGATGCCGCGGGGCCCGCCGCCGACGCAGGCCCGCCGGCGCCGGCGACCGGCCGCTGACACCCTCGACGCGCGATCCGGCGCATGGTTGGATGCACGCATGCCCAGACTCGTGCTGACCGTCATCGGAGACGACCGCGCCGGACTCGTCGAGGCGCTCGCCGACGTCGTCGGCGAGCACGGCGGCAACTGGGAGCAGAGCCAGATGGCCGAGCTCGCGGGGCAGTTCGCCGGCATCGTCGTCGTCGAGGTCCCCGAGGAGCAGGAGGCCGCGCTGCGCACCGCGCTCGACGGGCTCGACGGGCTCATGGAGGTCTCGGCGCACCCGGGCGTCGACGCGCGGACTGCGGCCGAGGCATCCGCCGCGTGGACGCCCTTCCGGATCGACCTGATCGGCAACGACCACCCGGGCATCGTGCGCGACGTCTCCGCGGTGCTCGCTCGGCACGGGCTGAGCATCGAGACCATGACGACGGGCCAGCGCGACGCGCCCATGGCCGGCGGGCGGCTCTTCGAGGCGCACATCGTGGTGCGTGTTCCGCCGGGCGGCGACCCCGCCGACGTGCGCGACGACCTCGAACGCGTCGCGAGCGAGCTGTTCGTCGACCTCACGCTCGGGCACGGCTGAGGGGCCGGCGACCCGGAGCGCCCGGTCCGCGCGGTCGGCCGGCCCGACGGATCGGCCGCTACTTGATCGGCACCGTCACGACCTGGTCGCCGATCGTGACCTCGAGCGGCTCGGTCGTCGTGGTGAACACGGGGGTCCAGAAGACGGTGGTGTGCGGGACGAAGTCCGCGGTGCACGGACCGGTCTCGGGCTCCGGCAGCACCGCCTCGACCGCGTTGCCCTCGCCGGCCTCTGCGACGACCTTCAGCTCGGTCGGCACGACCGGGCAGGTCGACGAGCCCCAGATCGTGATCGCGAGCTTGCCGCCGTCGTCGAGGTACTGCACGTACGGCTCGTCGCCCGTCGGCTCCGGCACCTCGACGGTGTCCTCCTCATCGGTCTGGTCCTCGGTGGATCCGCCGAGGTCGGTCTCCTCCCCGCCGGCCTCCGCCTCGGCCTCCTCCTCGGCGACGGGCAGCCCGGGGAAGTCCTCGACCGCTCCCGAGCCGGGATTGCACGCGGTGAGCAGGAGCACCGAGGCGATCGCCGCCCCGGCGAGCGCGAGGCGACGGGTGCGGCGGACGTCGGTGAGCACGGTCATGGCGGTCATGCTTCCACGGACACGACGCCGGGATCGGGACCTCCGGCCCTACCGCCCCGCGCGTAGGATTCGGGCATGAGCAACCTCGAGCGCGATCCCGTCGAACTGCTCTGCCCGCCCGACGAGGCCACGGGCCCCGGCGTCGACGTGTACGAGTACCGCGAGGTCCCCCTCGGCGGACCGCGCGCGATGCCCGTCCGCCGCACCCTCCCGCAGCGCGGGCGCACGACGATCGGCGCCTGGTGCTTCGCCGACCACTACGGCCCCGACGAGGTCGCCGAGACGGGCGGCATGGTGGTCCCGCCGCATCCGCACACGGGGCTCCAGACCGTGAGCTGGCTGTTCGAGGGCGAGATCGAGCACCGCGATTCGACGGGCAGCCACGAGCTGGTCCGACCGGGCGGCGTGAACCTGATGACGGCCGGCCGGGGCATCTCGCACTCCGAGGTGTCGACGCCGGGCACGACGCGCCTGCACGGGGTGCAGCTCTGGGTCGTGCTGCCCGACGATGCGCGCTCGATCGCGCCGTTCTTCGAACACGCCGACACGACCCCGTTCCGGGTCGGCGATGCGACCGTGCGCGTCTTCGTCGGCGAGCTGGCGGGCGACGGAACCACCACGGATGCCGCGGCCGCCCCGGTCACGGTGTTCTCCCCGCTCCTCGGCGCGCAGGTCGATCTCCCGGCGGGCGGCACGGTCGAGCTCGCGCTCGACCCGACGTTCGAGCACGGCCTGCTGGTCGACGCCGGTCCGGCGTTCGTCGAGGTGCCCGGCACGGATGCCGCGACCGAGGTGCCGTGGGCGCAGCTCGCGCACCTCGAGCGCGGGCACGAGCGGGTGCGCCTGCGTGCCGACGCCGACCCCGTGCGGGTGGTCCTCCTCGGCGGCGTGCCCTTCGGCGAGGAGCTCGTCATGTGGTGGAACTTCATCGGCCGCTCGCACGACGAGATCGTCGAGTTCCGTCGCCGGTGGCAGTCCGACGTGATCGCGCGCAACGACCCCGACGGCCCGTTCGGCGTCGTCGGCGGCTACGACGGAGACCCGCTGCCGGCGCCCGAGCTCCCGACCGTGCGGCTCAAGCCGCGGCGCTGAGCCGCGGCATCCGCTCGTCTCGGTCGCGGGCGCCGCGCGACCCCGAGGGCAACCCTCGGCAGCGGCGTCGCACCGCACGCACGACCGACGGCCGGCACCGCGATGGGTGCCGGCCGCCGGGATGCCGTGCCGCTCAGGCCGCGACGATCGAGGGCTCGCCCTCCGCGACCTCCTCGCGGACGGTGCGGCGGTGCGCCCAGCGCTTGAGCGCGATGACGACGAGCGCTCCGACGACCGATCCGGCGATGATCGCGAGCACGAACCACAGCAGGTTGCCGATCGCGAAGAACACGAAGATGCCGCCGTGCGGGGCCTGCGAGGTGACGCCCATTCCCATGCAGATCGCGCCGGCGACCGCGCCGCCGAGGATCATCGCGGGGATGACGCGGAACAGGTCGGCCGCGGCGAACGGGATCGCGCCCTCGGAGATGAACGCCGCGCCGAGCAGCCAGGCGGCCTTGCCGTTCTCGCGCTCGACCGGGGTGAACAGCTTGCGGTCGAGCACGGTGGCGAGCGCCATCGCGAGGGGCGGGACCATGCCCGCCGCCATGACGGCGGCCATCACCATGAGCGGCGCCTGGTTCTCGACCGTCGCGGCGCCGAGTCCGGCGACGGCGAAGGAGTACGCGACCTTGTTCACCGGGCCGCCGAGGTCGAAGCCCATCATGGCGCCGAGGATCAGGCCGAGCACGACCGCGGCGGCACCGGACAGGCCGGCGAGCCAGTCGTTCAGCGCGGTGGAGAACGCGGCGATGGGACCGCCCAGCACGACGATCATCAGCCCCGAGGCCACGATCGACGCGACGAGCGGGATGATCACGACCGGCATGAGTCCGCGGAGCCAGCGCGGTACGTCGAGCCGGGCGAACATCAGGGCCACCCATCCGGCGAGCAGGCCGCCGACTAGGCCGCCGATGAAGCCGGCCCCCATCAGGCCCGCCACCGATCCGGCCACGAAGCCCGGCGCGATGCCGGGCCGGTCGGCGATCGCGTAGGCGATGTAGCCCGCGAGCGCCGGAACCAGGAAGCTCATCGAGATCGCGCCGATCTGGAAGAACACGGCACCCAGGTAGACGAGGAGGCCGCCCTCGGGAAGGTCGAACAGGCTGTTCGTCGTGACGATCTCGCCCGCCGTCTCGGTGATGTCGTACCCGCCGAAGAGGAAGCCGAGCGCGATGAGCAGGCCGCCGCCGGCGACGAACGGGATCATGTAGCTGACGCCCGTGAGGAGCACGCGCTTCACCTTCTGCCCGAAGTGCTCGTTCGCGGCCGCGGCGGTCGCGGTCGCGGTCGCCTCGCCGGTGACGCGCGGTGCCGAGGGGTCGGCGATGGCGGCCAGGGCCTCGTCGATCATCTCGGTCGGGTGGTCGATGCCGCGCTTCACGGGGCCCTGGACGACCGGCTTGCCGGCGAAGCGGCTCTTGTCGCGCACGTCGACGTCGACGGCGAAGATCACCGCATCGGCCCGTGCGATGACCTCGGGCGCCAGCGGCGTCGAGCCCGACGAGCCCTGGGTCTCGACGTGCAGTTCGACGCCCTCGCGCTTGGCGGCCGCGGCGAGCGCGTCGGCGGCCATGTAGGTGTGGGCGATGCCGGTGGGGCACGCGGTGACGGCGATCAGCACCGGCGCGCCGCTGCCGTGGGCGGATGCCGCGGGCTCGGCGGATGCGGAGGCCGCGGTGCCGGCCGCAGCACCGGCAGCGCCGGCCGGCGCACCCGCCGTCGCGGCGGGCGCTGCGGCGGGCGCCGCCTCGGGCTCGGGCGCGAGCGCCTCGTCGACGAGCGCGACGAAGGCCGCCGTGTCGGGTGCGGAGCGCAGCGACGCCACGAAGTCCTCGCGGATGAGCGAGCGGGCGAGCGTCGAGAGCACTGCGAGGTGGTCCTGCGTCGAGGCCGTCGGCACGGCGATGAGGAACACGAGGTCGGCCGGCCCGTCGAACGAGCCGAAGTCGACGCCCTCGGGCAGCCGGGCCGCCGCGAGCGTGGGCTCGGTCACGGCGTCGGACTTCGCGTGCGGGATGGCGATGCCGCCGGGCACGCCCGTGGAGTCCTTCTCCTCGCGAGCCCACGCGTCGGCGAAGAGCGCGTCGGTGTCGGTGGCGCGGCCCGCGGCGACGACGGCGTCGGCGAGGGCCCGGATGACGGCGGCCTTGTCGGCGCCGATCGGCTCGTCGAGGCTGACGAGTCGCTGGTCGATGACGGTGGACATCGATTCCTCCTAGTGGACGGCCGGGGCGACGGCGCCCCGGATTCTGGTGACGGTGATGGCGGACGCGTCGGCCTGCGCCCGGCTGGGCACGGCCGACCCGGGAAGCGACGCGGCGGCCGCTCCGTGTGCGACCGCCTGGGCGAGCGCCCGGTCGGGCCCCACCCCCTCGGTCACGGCGAGCAGGAAGCCGGCGAGCGAGCTGTCGCCCGCGCCGACCGTGCTGCGCGCATCGATCCGCGGCGCGGGGGCGAACCAGGCGCCCCCGGCCGCGACGTGGACGGCGCCCCGTGAGCCGAGCGTGACGAGGGCCGAGCGGATGCCGCGGGGCGCGAGCCCCGCCGCAAGCCCGGCGACCCGCTCGGGGTCGGCTTCGAGGGCGTCGGGGTCGATCTCGCCGGTCAGCTCGGCGAGTTCCTCGCCGTTCGGCTTGATCAGGTCGATCTCCTCGCCGGAGTCGACGAGGGCGGCGAGCGGGGCGCCGGACGTGTCGACGGCGATGCGTGCGGACGCACCCGCGGCGCGCACGTCGCGGACGACCCGGACGTAGAAGTCGTCGGGCAGCGACGGCGGGAGCGAGCCGGCGAGCACGAGCCACGAGGCATCCGCCGACCGCTCGACCACGGCGCGGATGAGGGCGCGTTGCTCGTCGTCGTCGAGCGCGGGGCCGGGCTCGTTGAGCTTCGTGGTGACGCCGTCGGGCTCGGTGATCGTGATGTTCGAGCGCAGTCGCCCGGCGATGGGAACGGTGACGACCGGGAGGGCGGCCGCGGCGAGCGCGAGGATCAGCGGATCGTCGGACCGGCCGGGCAGCACGGCGACCGAGTCGGCGCCGGCCGCGACGAGTGCGCGGGTGACGTTGACGCCCTTGCCGCCGGGCTCCTCGACGCTGCGGGCGACGCGCTGCACCTCGCCACGGGCGAGTACCCGGTCGAGCTCGACGGTGCGATCGAGCGACGGGTTGGCGGTCAGCGTGACGATCATGCGACCCGCACCTCCACCTCGGCCTCGTCGAGTGCGACGGCGAGCGCGGGACCGGGCGGCGCGTCGGTGATGAGCACGTCGACCTCGTCGAGGGCGGCGAAGCGCTGCAGCGCCTCGTCGTCGTGCTTCGACGAGTCGACGAGGACGACGGCGAGCCTGGCGCGGTCGACCATCGCCTGCTTGACCTGGGCCTCGAGCTCGTCGGGCGTCGAGAGGCCGAAGTCGGCGCTCACGCCGTTCGTGCCGATGAACGCGATGTCGGGGCGGATCTCGGCGAGCTGCGCCATCGCCGACGGTCCGACCGCGGCGCTCGTGATGCCGCGGATCGTGCCCCCGATGATCCGGACGACGAGGTCGCGACTGCCGTGCAGGAGCGCCGCGATCGGGACGGAGTTCGTGTACACCGTGAGCGGCGGCGTGCCGGACGCGGGCTGCCAGCCCGCGAGCGCGTCGGCGAGCGCGCCGGTGGTCGTGCCCGCGTCGAGCAGGATCGACCCGGTGAAGGTCGGCGGCACGAGGGCCATCGCCTCGCGCGCGATCGCGCGCTTGGCCTCGGCCCGCTGGCCCGTGCGCTCGAGGACCGTGGTCTCGGCGAGGCTGGCTCGGCCGGTGCCGACGGCGCCGCCGTGCACGCGTCGGAGGTGCCCGGCCTGCTCGAGCGCGTCGAGGTCGCGGCGGATGGTCTCGGCGGTGACGTCGAGTTCGTCGGCGAGGCCGGCGACCGAGACCCGCCCGGTCCGGGCGAGTGCGTCGAGGATGTGCTCGTGTCGCTCCATCGCGTACATGCGGCCTCCGTGCCAGCTCGTCGTTCAACCTGCGTTTGTGTGAGCTTACCTCGCTGTTCCCATAGAAAGCAAGACATTCGCAGAAATTCCCACAGAAGCGAAGAAGCTTCCGGTCCGGACATGCGACCGCCCCGGCCGGGAACGCGTCCCGAGCGACGCCTCCCGTGGCATCCGTCGAACTACGGAGCGG
The DNA here is from genome assembly GCF_052748445.2 of Agromyces molybdatiresistens. Lineage (NCBI taxonomy): Bacteria > Bacillati > Actinomycetota > Actinomycetes > Micrococcales > Microbacteriaceae > Agromyces > Agromyces molybdatiresistens. Next base: position 3,053,204 of record NZ_CM188258.1, read on the forward strand.
GGACCTCTGCGCCCTCGCTGCCGGCCCAGAACAGCCCGCGCGCGATCTGGCCGAACTGCCCCACCGGGTGGGTCCGGAAGTTCATCGACGTGCCGAACATCAGCACGCGGTTGCCCGCCTCGGTCTCGGCGGACACGGCCGAGGCACGCCCCGCGGCGTCCGCCGTCGAACGACCCGTCGAGTCGCGCCAGTGACCCGAGATGAACGGGTCGGCCGCGTAGGTCTGCTCGACCACGGCGTTCGCGCCGAGGTTCGAGTACCAGACCGCCGGGGAGACGAACGCCGTGTCCTGCGGGTACGTGCCGAGGAGACCGCCGTCGACGGGGTCGACCGACGCGATGCCGTTCGACCCCCTCGTTCCGGAACTCGCCGTCGAGGTCACGAGGCCGAACGCGTTCGCGAAGCCCGCGATCGCCGTTCCCTCGCCGACCACGCCGCCGCCGGCCGCCAGGTACTCCTCGACCTCGGCCCGGCCGACGGCATGCGACGACGAGAAGACCAGGGCGCCGCCGATCCAGAGGACGTCGACCGCGTCGAGGCCCGCCGTGCCGTTCGCCAGCGTGGCCGACGAGATCGCGATCGGATCCTCGAACCCGAGCTCCCGCAGCGTCTTCAGCTCGTCGACGCCGCCCGAGTACGCGATCGTGAGGTCGTCGAGCCCGGTGCTCTCCTCGACGCCCAGCCGTGATCCGTCGGACGCCGTGAACGCGACGCCGGTGAGGTCGGCGACCTCCACGGCGGCGGCCCGCCCCGCGGCATCCGCCTCGATGACGACCGAGCCGTCGGCGAAGGCCGACACCGGGACGTCCGACTCGAGCAATGCGTTGACCGCCCGGTACTCGGCCACGCCGGGCGTGGCGAGCTCGAGGTACGCGCCGTCGACCGGGACCGAGCCGGTGGGAGCCGCCTCGGCGACGTCCTCGAGTTCGGCCTCCGGGGCGGGATCGCCCGTCGAACCGACCGCGTCGACGTCGGCGCCCCACAGGAGAGCCAGGCTCCAGGCGGAGATGTCGTACGTCTCGGGAACGCGGTCCGAGACGTCCGAGCCGTCCGCGAGCAGCACGTTGGCCATGCCGCGGAGCGGCTGGTGCATGTCGACCAGGTATGAGCCGCTCTCGTACCTGGTGCCGTCGGCCGTGAAGGCCGCGGAGGCCCGCTGCACCTCGATGCCGTTCGCGATGAGCTGGTCGACGAGGTTCGCGGCGTCCGTCGCCGATCGCTGCGCGGCGCCGGCCGGGATGACGTACGCGCGCGGGAACTCGGCCGAGTTCACGTCGGTCCCATCCCAGATCCGGGCCCACTGGCTCGGCTCGGCCACCTCGGCCGGATCGACGTCGGCCGCGATCTCGACGAGCGGCTCGCCCGCGAGCCCACGGCGGAAGATCTCGATCTGGTTGGACAGCAGCGCGGCGGAGTGCTCCAGCGCGTAGTCGACGGAGGCGGCGATCACGACCCCCGCGACGTCGATATTGACGGCCGAGTTCGCCGCGTTCCTCGGATCGCTCGACGGGCTCACACGCCCGAGCGGCAGCTCGACCGTGTTGGCGACGGCGCCGTGGTAGGCCACGTACTGCGGCGTGAAGATCGGCGGCCAGTCGTCCCAGCCCGCGCGGAGGTCGCGGTAGGGGATCCGGATGTTGCCGGTGTTCTCGGTCGTCACGCGGTTCGTGGTGCGGTCGAGGTACGTGTTGCCGGGGATGTCGGCCATGGTCACGGCCTCCTCGACCTCGAGCGCCGCGGCGTACGCGTGCGGGAGGAAGAGGTCGTACTCGTAGTTCTCACCGTGCGGCGGACCGCAGGGCTCGACCTGCAGCACGTTCGTGTAGCCGTGCAGGTCGACGTAGAACGTCGGCCGGATGACGCGCGACAGGTCGCGGATGATGCGCGCCTCGCTGGTCGCGCCCGTGATCATGTCGCGGTTGGCGTCGAACCCGTCGGCCGTCGCGCGCCGGCCGAGCGCCCGGCCGTCGGGGTTGTTGGCGACGGTGAAGTAGAGCCGGTGGTGCTCGAGCACGTCCGCCACCTCGGCGTACGGCGCGGTCGAGAGGTGCTCGATGTACTCGAGCAGGGCGTCGGTGCCCTCCCACTCGTCGCCGTGGATGTTCGCGTTGAACCAGATCGGCACCTTGTAGTCCGCCAGCAGCGACGCGCTCTTCGCCGCGGCCGCCGGGTCGTGCGTGATCATCTCGCGGTAGGTCGTCTGGCGCTTCGTCTCGTCGGCGTCCTCGGGCGCCGTGAGGGTGACCAGGTGGATGTCGCGGCCGAGCGCCGACTCCCCCACGACCTGCACCGAGATCCGGTCGCTGACAGCGGTCAGGCCGTTGAGCTTCGGCGCGATCTCGTCGTACGGGATGACGCCGCGGTCGATCGACGCATCGGTCGGATCGTCGGCGACCGTCGCAAGCTCGGGCTGGAAGGGGTAGCTCGTCGGCGGCGCGACGAGCGGCGAGGCGAGCAGCGGCGAGACGCGGTCATCCGCGGCCGGGGCACCGGCCGCGCTCCCGGGGGGAGGGACCCATCCGGGAGCATGCAACGCCGCCGCGAGGGTCGCACCTGCGGCGACGACGACCGGGAGGAGGAGACGCGCGCGCCCGGCCATTCCGTCGACCTACTGCAGCGCGGACGTGAGTCGCGCGAGGTTGTCGAGCACGGTCGACCGGAGGGGCTGCCGCATCCACTCCTCGAGGCCGAGTTCACGGCTGTCGCGTCGGTAGCCGTCCTCGACCGCGCGCATCTCGCGGACGAACGACGCGCCGCGGACGAGGAGCGACACCTCCATGTTGAGTTCGAAGGACCGGATGTCCATGTTGCTCGAGCCGATCACGGCGACGTCGTCGTCGATCGTGAAGTGCTTCGCATGCAGGATGAACGGCGCCCGGTACATGTAGATCCGCACGCCCGCCCGCAGCAGGGCCTCGTAGTACGAGCGCTGCGCGTGGTAGACGAGCGCCTGGTCGCCGATCTCGGAGACGAAGAGCTCGACGTGGACGCCGCGCTGCGTGGCGCCGCTGATCGCACGGAGCATCGCCTCGTCGGGCACGAAGTAGGGCGAGGTGATGATGATGCGCTCGCGCGCGGCGTAGAGCAGCGCGAGGAAGAGCTTGAGGTTGTTCTCGTTCTGGTACCCGGGACCGCTCGGCACGACCTGGCAGTCGAGGTTCTGCTCGGCCGGCGGCTGCGCGAAGGGGATCAGCTCCTCGCGCGACGGCGCCTCGCCGGTCTCGAGGTACCAGTCGGTCGCGAAGATCGCGTCGAGGCCCGACACGATCGGCCCTTCGACCTGGGCCACGAGTTCCTGCCACTTGAGTCCCCGCCGGATGTTCGTGCGCTTGTTGTAGCTGCGATCGATGATGTTCTGCGAGCCCATGAACGCGACCTCGCCGTCGACGACGAGGATCTTGCGGTGGTTGCGCAGGTCGGGGCGCTGGTACTTGCCGCGGAACGGCTGCACCGGGAGCATGAGGCGCCAGTCGACGCCCATGTCGGTGAGTCGACGGATGGTGCGCCGGTACCCCTTCGACCGCCGCGAGGCGATGTGGTCGAGGAGCACCTTCACCTCGACCCCGCGCTCCACGGCGTCGCCGAGCGCGTCGAAGAAGCCGGCCGTCGTCGCGTCGTACGCGAGGATGTAGAACTCGACGTGCACGTACCGGCGCGCCCGGGCGATGGCCTCGGTCATCGCGTCGAGCGACGCCCGGTAGTCGCCGATCAGCCGCGCGCTGTTGTGACCGATGAGCGGCATCGCCCCGAGGTTGCGGTTCAGGCGCACGACGCCCTCGAACCAGTCGGGCCAATCGGTCTGGTCGCTGATCTGCTCGACGCCGTGCGTGCTCTCGCGGATGAACCGATCGACCTCGGCCTGCTTCTCCCGCCGGGCCTTCGGAAGCTTCGGGTTGCCGATCAGGAGGAAGAAGAGCACCCCGAGGTAGGGGATGAAGAAGATCGCGAGCAACCACGCCATGCCCGCCGTGGGCCGGCGATTGCGCGGGACGACGATGATCGCGACGACGCGCACGACGATGTCGACGACGAGCACCAGCAGGGCGACGATCGCCGTGATCTGCGCTGCCGTCATGCCCGGCTACGCGGTTCGGTGCTGCTCGTCGGCGAGCTTCGCACGCTCCTCGGCCTCGATCTTGGCGTACGCGTCGCGCTCCGTCCGGTCGGCGCGGAGCAGGGAGCGCATCACGAACCAGAAGATGAGTCCGATCAGCACGGTCGGCGCGAGCGACCAGATCGCGTTCAGCCAGAAATCGTCCATAGCCGTTCCAGAATACCCGCGGAATCCTCAGCCGGCGGTGACGATGCCCCAGATGCCGGAACCGAGGAGGTAGAGGCCCACGGCGCCGACGATCACCCAGATCGCGATCCGCGCGAAGGACGGCTGCTTCGGGTCGCGCTCGGGCTCGAGCTCGTTCTTGGGAAGGTAGTCGTTCATCGTGGCATCCGCCTCACTTGACCAGGGGGAACAGGATCGTCTCGCGGATGCCGAGCCCCGTGACCGCCATGAGCAGGCGGTCGATGCCCATGCCCATGCCGCCCGTCGGGGGCATGCCGAACTCGAGCGCACGCAGGAACTCCTCGTCGAGGCGCATCGCCTCGGGGTCGCCCCCCGCGGCGAGCCGGGCCTGCTCGACGAAGCGGTCGCGCTGCACGACGGGATCGACGAGCTCCGAGTAGCCGGTCGCGAGCTCGAAGCCGCGCACGTAGAGGTCCCATTTCTCGACGACGCCGGGGATCGAGCGGTGCTGGCGCACCAGGGGCGAGGTGTCGAGCGGGAAGTCCATGACGAACGTCGGCCGGGTGAGGCCCGACTTCACGTGGTGCTCCCAGAGCTCCTCCACGTACTTGCCGGGAAGGGGGTGGTCGACCTCGATCTCGACCGCGTCGGCGAGCTCCTTCAGGCGCGACATCGGCGTCTCGGGCGTGATCTCCTCGCCGATGGCCTCGGAGAGCGAGCCGTACATCGACAGGCGGTCCCACTCGCCGCCGAGGTCGTACTCGGTGCCGTCGGCCCAGGTGACCACGTGCGAGCCGGCGATCGCGTACGCGGCATCCTGGATGAGCTTCTGCGTGAGGTCGGCGATCGAGTGGTAGTCGCCGTACGCCTGGTACGCCTCGAGCATCGCGAACTCCGGGCTGTGCGTCGAGTCGGCGCCCTCGTTGCGGAAGTTGCGGTTGATCTCGAACACCCGCTCGATGCCGCCGACCACCGCGCGCTTGAGGTACAGTTCGGGCGCGATGCGCAGGTAGAGCTCGGTGTCGAACGCGTTCGAGTGCGTGACGAAGGGGCGCGCCGATGCGCCGCCGTGCATGACCTGCAGCATGGGCGTCTCGACCTCGATGAAGCCGAGGTTCGCGAACGTCGAGCGCAGGCTCGCGTTGACCGTGGCGCGGTCGATCACGTTGCGCCGCGCCTGCTCGCGGGCGATCAGGTCGAGGTAACGGCTGCGCACGCGCGTCTCCTCTGAGAGCTCGTTGTGCAGGTTCGGCAGCGGGTTGATGGCCTTCGCCGCCATCCGCCACTCGGTCGCCATGATCGACAGCTCGCCGCGGCGGCTCGTGATCACCTCGCCCGCGACGAAGACGTGGTCGCCGAGGTCGACGAGGTCCTTCCAGGCCGCGAGCGCCTCCTCGCCCACCTCGCCGAGCGAGACCATGGCCTGGATGCGGCTGCCGTCGCCCGACTGCAGCGCCGCGAAGCACAGCTTGCCGGTGTTGCGGAGGTGCACGACGCGACCGGAGACGCCCACCGTCTCGCCGCTCCGCTCGTCGACGCCGAGGCCGACGAAGCGCGCGCGAACCTCGGGGATCGTCGTGGTGACCGGGACCGAGACCGGATAGGCGCCGTCGCCGAGGTCGGCGGCGTCGGCGATGAGCCGCTCGCGCTTGGCCAGTCGCACGGCCTTCTGCTCCGAGATCTCCTCGGCGGTCGGCTCGTGCGTGGTCTCGTCGGCCATGGCGTCTCCGGTGTGGGGGTGGTCGGTGGGGTGCGCATCCGAGGGGATGCCAGCCACCAGCGTATCCCGCCGCGTCGCGCCGACCTGAAGGGCAGCCGGATGCCGCGGCTCAGCCGAGCTCGATGTCGGCGTTGTCGATGAGCCGCGTGCCGCCCACCCGCGCCGCGACGAGCACGGTGGCCCGGCCGGTCGCGCCGTCGTCGACGGGCAGGAAGGTCGTCGGGTCGACGACGACGAGGTAGTCGAGCTCGATCCCGTCGTGGTCGCCGAACGCTCCCGCCGCCTCGGCGAGCACCTCGTCGAGCCCGTCGCCGGCGGCCGCCCCGGCGGCGGCGAGCGCCTCGGACAGGGCGAGCGCGGTGCGCCGGCCGTCGGCGTCGAGGTAGCGGTTGCGGCTGGACATCGCGAGGCCGTCGGGTTCACGGACCGTCGGCACGATCTCGATCGCGAGCGGCACGTTGAGGTCGGCGACCATCCGCCGGACGAGGAAGACCTGCTGCGCGTCCTTCTGCCCGAAGACCGCGATGTCGGGCCGCACGATGTGGAACAGCTTCGCGACGACGGTGAGCATGCCGTCGAAGTGGCCCGGCCGCGACGCGCCCTCGTACAGCGTGCCGACGTGGCCGGCGGTGACGTTCGTCTCGACCGCGCCGTAGGGGTACATCTCGTCGGCGGTCGGTGCGAACACGAGGTCGGCGCCCTCGCGCGCGAGCGCGCCGAGGTCGGAGTCGAGCGTGCGCGGATAGCGGTCGAGGTCCTCGCCGGCGCCGAACTGCAGCGGGTTCACGAAGATGGACACGACGACGGCGTCCGCGATCGCGCGTGCGCGGCGCACCAGGGTGAGGTGGCCCTCGTGGAGCGCGCCCATGGTCGGCACGAACGCGACCGTGCACCCTGCGGCGCGGAGCGCGGCGACCGCGTCGCGGACCCCGCCGATCGTGGCGTGCACCTCTGGGGCGCCGACCGTCGCGCCGGTGCCGGTCGCTCCGCCCGCGGCCGTCGCGGTGCCGCCGGCGCGGGGTGCCCGCTCGTCGTCGCCCGTCACGCCGTACCTCCCGACGGCCGCTCGTCGTCGGCCCCGTCGATCGTAGCCGCCCCGTCGACCAGCGGCCCCGGGTCGTGGCGCGCGAGCGCGTTCTCGACGGAGCTGCGCACGAGCGGCGCGAGCACGGCGCCGGCCCGCCGCATCCCGATGCCCTCGAGGATGCCCGTGGCCTGGTCGACGATCGCGGTGGAGAACGAGACCGCCGTGTCGATGGCCTCGGCGTACGCCGGCCGGTCGGCCTCGGCGACGACGAAGGGCTCGCCGCCCATCTCGACGACGAGCGCCTGCGCGATCGGCAGCACCGGGGCCGGGGCGGTCACCGCGAACCACGTGCCCGCGAGCCGACCGAGGTCGACGCTCGTGCCGGTGAACGACATCGCGGGGTGGATGGCGAGCGGGATCGCGCCGGCTCGCATCGCGGGTTCGAGCACGCCGACCCCGTGCGCGGCCGCGGTGTGGACCACGAGCTGGCCGGGTCGCCAGGCGCCCGCCGTCGCGAGGCCGTCGACGAGGGAGCCGAGCTCGTCGCCGGGCACGGCCAGGAGCACGAGTTCGCTGCGCTCGACGATCTCGGGAAGCGGGAGGACCGGCACCTCGGGCAGCATGGCGGCCGCCCGCTCGCGGCTCGCGTCGGACACCGCCGCGATGCCCGTGAGCGCGTGGCCCGCGCCGCCCAGAGCCGATGCGAGGACGGCCCCGACCCGCCCGGCGCCGATCGTGCCGACGCCCAGTCGTCCGGCGCGCTGGTCAGGACGCATGCTCGGCCCCCCACCGGTCGCTGCGGTCGCGGAGCGCGCGGTCGACCGCCTCCGATGCGATCGCGCCGAACGCCGCTGCCGCGTCGTCGCGGCTCAGCGCGGGGACCTCGGGCGTGATCGGGCCGACGACGGTGTGGATGCGCAGCGACTCCAGCCCGAGGCCGCGACGCACGGGACCGGCTGCGACGGCGACCGACTGCATGCGCGCCAGCGGCACGAGCACCAGGCGGCGGAGCAGCCATCCGCTGCGGAGCACCGCCGTGCCGCCCTCGACCGCGATGCCGATCCGCCGCCAGGAGAACGGGCGGATCCAGGCCGCGCGTCGCGGCGCCGAGGTGAACCCCTGCGCCGGTCCGGTGCCCGCGAGTCCCGCATCCAGCAGCGGCGCGAGCTCGTCGAGCGCATCGGGCGCGAGCAGGCCGATGACGCGGCGCACGTCGTCGGCCGTGCCGACGGGGAGGACGAGCGTGCGGCGGGCCGACTCGGCCGCCTGCGAGATCGACTGCCCGGCGACGTTGACGCGGACGGTCCACCAGCCGAACGCCCGCCAGAGCAGCCACTGCGACGCCTCGATGGCGTGGACGCGACCCGGCGGGATGGTCTGGTTGGCGGTCGAGAGCAGGCCCGATCCGATGCGGACGCCGTCCGGGGTCCCGGCGATCGAGTAGCGCAGCGATCCCGTGATCCGCGACCAGAGGTAGCTGATCACGCCGATCGCGGCCGGGATGAACGTGAAGAGCATCCACACCGCACCCGTGGCGAACGCGATGACGATGATCGCCACGATCGCGACGAGCCAGATCATCGAGCCGCCGAGCAACGCCGAAGCGATCACCCGGGGCAGCGGCAGCCGCACGACGGACTCCGGCGGGGCGAGGTCGGGATCGAGCTCCGGGGCCAGGAACTCGTCGACGCGACGGCCGACGACCGCCCCCGCCCGACCGACGGCGGTCGGCGCGCCGGGCAGGTGGTCGAGGTCGGCCGCGGCATCCGTCGTCGCCGGAGCCGGGGCCTCCGCGCCCGCGCCGTCCGTTGCACCGGGCCCCGCCTGATCGGTCCGGCGAGCGCCGGACGCCAGGCGCAACAGGTCGCCGCGCAGGCGATCGGCCTGCGCCGAGCCGAGGTACGACAGGTCGACGTTGCCCGACTGCCCGGCCACCGAGACGTCGAGCTTGGCAGCGCCGAAGAGTCGCGCGAAGACGGGACGGGCCACGTTGATGCCCTGGATGCGGTCGAGTCGCGCACTCCGGTGCGACCGGAACAGGATGCCGCTGCGCACCTCGAGCGCCTCCTCGGTGACCCGGAAGGTGTGCATGCGCCAGGCGAGCCAGAAGCCGAGGACGACGAGCACGATGACCACGGCGAGGCCGAGCAGCGCCCAGCCGACGAGCCCGTGCGTGACGATGCCCGTGATCGGGTCCTCGCCCCAGTCGCCGCCGAACTCGGGGGATCCGCCCGGCGCCTCGGCGCCGGGGGCGAACAGCAGGACGAACACCTCGACCACGCGTTCCCTGAGGTTCGCGATCACGAAGCCGAGCACGGCGAGGAACACGAGCCCGCCGCGCAGCAGCGGGCTCGACGGATGCAGCCGATGCCACTCGCCGTCGGCGAGCGGGCCGATCGGTGCGCGCACCGCGGGCTCGGTCACAGGCCCGCCCTGCGGGTCTCGGCGAGGGCGACGAGCTCGTCGCGGAGCTGCTCGGCATCGTCGATCGGCAGGCCGGGCAGGGTCACGGCGGTCGCCGCGGCGGCGGTCACGAACTTGAGGTCGGCGAGGCCGAGCGCGCGCGACACCGGGCCGCGCGTGATGTCGACGAGCTGCATCCGCCCGTACGGCACCGCGACCTGGCGCTGGAACATGATCCCCCGGCGGAAGACGAGGTCGTCGGCGCGCCGGCGGTACCCGATCGACCTCACGCGACGCGGCTCGAACGCGATCGACACGAGCGCGATCACGCCGATCGCGACGCCCGCCCACGTCGCCCACGGCAGTTCGAACCACGCGCCGACGACGAGGAGCACCGCGACGGTGAGGCCCGCTCCGATGAACGAGCCGACGACCTCGACGACGACGTGCTTCGGCGAGACGCGTCGCCAGTCGTCGTCGACGTGCGCGGCCGACGGGTCGTCGGCGAGCGCCCCGCCGTGCTCCGGGGCGTCGGATGCGGTGTCGTCGGGGTCAGGCATGCGCCGAACCCTCCTCTTCGGGGTCGTCGGGCGGAAGCGTGCAGAAGTACTCGGCGATGAGGCCGCCGGCGAGCAGCAGTGCCGCGCCGATCGCGGTCGCGAGCGCCATCCAGATCGTCCCGGACGGCGGCAGGACGCTGCGCGAGAGCAGGAAGAGGGTGATGCCGACGCCGACGCCGAGCACGAGTGCGCCCGTGACGCTGCTCGCCTTGGCGAGGACCGCGATGCGGGCGGCGCGGAACGGGTCGACCCGGCGCTTCGCCTCGCCGCGCACCGCCTGGCGGATCGGCCAGGCGACGAGCACGACGATGGCTCCGATGCCGAAGAGCGTGACCGCGAGCGAGATCGGGGGCACGAGCGCGGTCGCGCCGCCCGAGACGAGCGCGAGCTCGCCGAGGTAGCCGACCGCGAGGCCGACCACCGTGAACACGACGAGGGTGGAGGCGTGCGTGCGCTTCACCGGCGCACCACCTCGTCGGTCGCCTCGGCTCGCAGCGCCGCGATGGGCCCGCGCCCGGCGATCTCGGCGTCGGGCTCGACGTCGAGCCACGGCTGCAGCACGAAGGCCCGCTCCCACGCCCGGGGGTGCGGGAGCTCGAGCCGATCGTCGGAGAGCCGGAGGCCGCCCAGGTCGATGAGGTCGAGGTCGAGCGTGCGGTCGCCCCAGCGCGTCTCACGCGTGCGGCCGTGCTCGGTCTCGACGCGCTGGAGCAGGTCGAGCAGCGCATGCGGCTCGAGGTCGGTCTCGATGACGATCACCCCGTTGAGGTACCGCGGGGCGTCCGGGTCGACGCCGTCGAGCCGGACGGCCGCGCTCTCGTAGACGGGCGAGACGGCGACGAGGCGGTTGCCCTCCGCCTCGGCGATCTCCCGCGTGGCCGAGGCGATGGCGGCCTCGCGGTCGCCGAGGTTGGCGCCGAACGCGATCACGGCCCGGGTCACGCGCGGCTCCGCACGACGGTGACGGCGACGTCGTCGAAGGGCACCTCGATGGGCGCCTGCGGCTTGTGCACGGTGACGGTCGCCTCCTCGACGCCCTCGAACCCGAGGACGACGACGGCGACGCGCTCGGCGACGGTCTCGATGAGGTCGACCGGGTCGCGCTCGACGGCGCGGGCCACCGCGACCGCGAGCTCGCCGTAGTGGACGGTGCGGGCGAGTTCGTCGCCGGATGCCGCAGCGGCGAGGTCGACGGCGACCTCGACGTCGATCACGAACTCCTGCCCCTGCTCGCGCTCGAAGTCGAAGACGCCGTGGTTCGCGCGCACGCGGATGCCGGTGACGGCGATCCGATCACGAGTGCTGGCCACGTCGTCCACTCTGCCATGCGCGGGCGACGTCGAGTGCGACGCGCGTTCCGGCGACGTCGTGCACGCGGACCCCCCAGGCGCCCGCCTGCGCCGCCAGCACGCTGACGACCGCGGTCGGGAGGTCGCGGTCCTCGACGGGCGCCCCGTCGGGCAGCAGCGCGCCGAGGAACCGCTTGCGCGAGGCCCCGACGAGCACCGGCAGGCCGAGCTCGGCGAGGACGTCGAGGTTCGCCAGCAGCTCCCAGTTCTGCTCGGCGCGCTTGGAGAAGCCGAGTCCGGGGTCGAGGATGAGCCGTTCGACCGCGACGCCCGCCGCGACGAGCTCGTCGACGCGCCGGGAGAGCTCGTCGCGCACGTCGCGGGCGACGTCGCCGTACTCGGCCAGGTCGTCCATCCGGTCGGAGTGGCCGCGCCAGTGCATCGCCACGTAGGTCGCGCCGGAGTCGGCCGCGATCCGGGCCATGTCGTGGTCGGCGAGCCCTGCCGAGACGTCGTTGATGATCTCGGCCCCCGCGTCGACGGCGGCCGCGGCGGTCGAGCCGCGCATGGTGTCGACGCTCACCCGGAACCCGCGAGCCGCGAGACCGCGGATGACCGGGATGACCCGGCGCAGTTCCTCCTCGGGGTCGACGCGCGCGGCGCCGGGCCGCGTGGACTCGCCGCCCACGTCGAGCACGTCGGCGCCCTGCGCGGCGAGTTCGGTCGCGTGCGCGATCGCCGCGTCGGCGTCGAACCAGCGCCCGCCGTCGCTGAACGAGTCGGGCGTCACGTTGACGACGCCCATGATGAGCGGTCCGGACGCCCGGTGGACCGGCGCGCCCGCGCCGCGCTCGTCGCGGGCGACCGGCTCAGGCACCGCGTCCCGATCCGATCAGCGCGATGATCTCGGCCCTCGCCGCGGGCTCGGCGAGTTCGCCGCGACTCGCGACCGTCACCGTCGAACTGCGCTCCTGGCGCGCGCCGCGCGACGTGACGCACCCGTGGACCGCGTCGATCACGACGAGCACGCCGCGCGGGTCGAGCCCGGCGACCAGGGCATCGGCGACCTCCTCGGCGATGCGCTCCTGCAGTTGCGGGCGGCTGGCGATCGTGTCGATCACCGCGGGGATCCGGCCGAGCCCGACGATCCGGTCGCCCGGGACGTACGCGACGTGCGCCGTGCCGGTGAAGGGCAGCAGGTGGTGCTCGCACACCGAGCGGAAGGCGAGGTCGCGCAGCACCACCGCGTCGGAGGTCGCGGGAACGCCCGCGGCCGTGTCACCCGAGGCGACCGTGTCGGCGAGATGCGCCAGCGGGTCTGCGCCGATGCCGCTGAAGTACTCCGCGTACGCCTCGGCGACGCGCTGCGGCGTGCGCTCGAGTCCCGGCCGGTCCGGGTCCTCGCCGATGGCGAACAGCAGCTCGCGCACGGCGCGCTCGATGCGGTCGGCATCGAACCCCGTCATGGCACCCTCCTCTGCGCCCGGACCGCGGCTCACGCCGTGGCGGGACGCGGCTTCGTGCTCGGCGTGCGCGACGCCTTGGCCTCCTCGACCGGCGTGCCCGAGTCGACTCCGCCGTCGACGGCGCCCTGGTCGATCGGCGCCTTCTGGCTGGGGAACGGGATCGGCGGGCGGTCGGAGACCGGTCGCCGGTCGCTCGAGAGCCAGAGCGGGCGCTCGGGGAGCTTCCGCACATCCTTGAAGATCTCGGCGATCTGGTTGTGGTCGAGCGTCTCGTTCTCGAGCAGCTCGGCCGCCAGCCGGTCGAGGATGTCGCGGTTGTCGTTGAGCACCTGCCAGGCCTCGTCGTGCGCCTGCTCGATGAGCGTGCGCACCTCGACGTCGACCGTCTCGGCGATCTCCTCCGAGTAGTCGCGCTGGTGGCCCATGTCGCGGCCGAGGAAGACCTCGCCCTGCGACTGGCCGAGCTTCACGGCGCCGACGTTGGCCGACATGCCGTACTCGGTGACCATCTTCCGCGCGGTCGCGGTCGCCTTCTCGATGTCGTTGGACGCGCCGGTCGACGGGTCGTGGAACACGATCTCCTCGGCGACGCGGCCCCCCATCGCGTAGGTGAGCTGGTCGAGCAGCTCGTTGCGCGTCACGGAGTACTTGTCCTCCAGCGGGAGCACCATCGTGTAGCCGAGCGCGCGGCCGCGCGGGAGGATCGTGATCTTCGTCACGGGGTCGGTGTGGTTCATCGCCGCCGCCGCGAGGGCGTGGCCGCCCTCGTGATAAGCCGTGATGAGCTTCTCCTTGTCCTTCATCACCCGCGTGCGACGCTGCGGACCGGCGATCACGCGGTCGACGGCCTCGTCGAGCGCGCGGTTGTCGATGAGCTGCGCGTTCGAGCGGGCGGTGAGCAGCGCGGCCTCGTTGAGGACGTTCGCGAGGTCGGCGCCCGTGAAGCCCGGCGTCTTGCGCGCGAGCACCTCGAGGTCGACGCCGTTGGCGAGGGGCTTGCCCTTCGAGTGCACCTCGAGGATCTTCTGCCGGCCCTTGAGGTCGGGCGCATCGACGCCGATCTGGCGGTCGAAGCGGCCGGGGCGCAGCAGGGCCGGGTCGAGGATGTCGGGTCGGTTGGTGGCCGCGATGAGGATGACGTTGGTCTTCGGGTCGAAGCCGTCCATCTCGACGAGCAGCTGGTTCAGCGTCTGCTCGCGCTCGTCGTGCCCGCCGCCGAGCCCGGCGCCGCGGTGGCGACCGACCGCGTCGATCTCGTCGACGAAGATGATCGCCGGCGCGTTCTGCTTGGCCTGGTCGAAGAGGTCGCGGACGCGGCTCGCGCCGACGCCGACGAACATCTCGACGAAGTCGGAACCCGAGATCGAGTAGAACGGCACGCCCGCCTCGCCGGCGACCGCGCGCGCCAGCAGGGTCTTGCCCGTTCCGGGCGGCCCGTAGAGCAGGACGCCCTTGGGGATCCGCGCGCCCACGGCCTGGAACTTCGCAGGCTCCTTCAGGAACTCCTTGATCTCGTGGAGCTCCTCGATGGCCTCGTCGGCCCCGGCGACGTCGGCGAAGGTGACCTTGGGGCTCTCCTTCGAGACGAGCTTCGCCTTCGACTTGCCGAACTGCATGACGCGATTGCCGCCGCCCTGCATGCCCGAGAGGATGATCCAGAAGAACAGGCCGATGAGCACGAGCGGCAGCAGGATGCCGAGCATCGAGAGGAACCAGTTCGGCTGCGGGACCTCGTCGTCGAATCCGTCGGCCGGGTTCGCCGCGTCGACCGCCGCGATGACGTCGTCGCCGCGCGGGGTCACGTAGTAGAACTGCACCTGCGTGCCGAGGTCGTCCTCGGCCTCGGCGAGCGTGAGGTCGACGCGATTCTCGACGTCGACGATCTTGACGGCCGCGACCTTGCCGTCGTCGAGGAGCTCGAGCCCCTTCTGGGTCGACACCTCGCGGAAGCCCGACTGGGTGATGAGCGTCGACCCGATCCAGACCGCGACGATGGCCAGCAGGATGTAGAGGACCGGCCCGCGCAGGATCTTCTTCATGTTCATGGTGCTAGCAGGCTACCCTCTGGCCACTGGACACCTGCTGCCTGTTCGCTGAAAGCGCGCAGCGCGCGAAGCGGACCACGGGCACAGCCGCTGAAAGCGCGCAGCGCGCGAAGCGGACCACGGGCACAGCCGCTGAAAGCGCGCCGCGCCCTCACCCCTCGCCCGGCGTGTCCCCCGGTTCGTACTGCGACAGGATGTCGTCGACCGTCGCCGTCGCCTCTTCAGCGCTCGGCGTGTATCCCATCACCACCGGCAGGAACCGGTCGGACGTGAGCGCCTGCAGCCGGAGGTCGCTCCGCGCGACAACGGTCGCCATCCGCCCCGTCGGGCGCATGAGCGCGATCTCGCCGAAGCCCTCCCCCGGCCCGAGCTCGGCCACGCGGCGTCCGTCGCGCACGACGTCGACCTCGCCCGACTCGATGACGTAGTAGCGGTCGCCGGGGTCGCCCTGTGCGAACACCGTCGTCCCGGATGCCACGGACACGGGCTCGAGGCCGCGTGCGAGCTGCTCGACGGAGGGGAGGGGCAGCATGCACAGCATGTCGACGCGTCGCAGCAGCCCGATCTCGCGGTCGAGTGCGGCCACGACCCGGTCGAGCCCGCGGAGGCGCCACCAGGACGCCGCCGCGAGCACCGGGCAGAGGAGCCCGATCGCGACGAGCGCGGGCTGGATCCCGAACCATCCGATCAGCGCCGACGCGACGACGCCCCCGATCCCGACGAACACCGCGACCGTGCTCTCGAGCACGCCGAACACGCGTGCCAGCACTTCGTCGGGCGCGATCCGGCCGATGAGCGTGAAGCCGGCGATGTCGATGAGGGCGTTGCCGACGCCGACGAACGAGAGCAGCACGAGCGCGACCGCCTGCTGGGGGAAGACGCCGACGAGCGCGATCGGGAGTCCCCAGAGCGCCACGCCGACGGCGAACCATCCGCCGAGCCGCCCGGTCCCGATCAGCAGCGATGCACCGAGCGACCCGAGCACGGCGCCCACCCCGACCGAGGTCATGAGGGCGCCGACGCCGGGCTCGCCCGTGCCGATGAGCTCGATGGCGACGACCACCGACAGGACCGTCAGCGCGCCACGCGTGAGGGACTGCGCCGCCGCGAGGCCGAGGATCAGGACGAGGTCCCGGTCCCGTCCGACCGCGCGGAGCCCCTCGAGCGCCTCCCGGCCGATGTTCGGGCGCTCCGGCGCCGACGGGCGAGGCGGAGCGTCGTAGCGGAGCCGCACGAGCAGGGCGGCGGCCGCGAACGACGCGGCGGCGGCGACGGCGAACACGACGTCGACCCCCGTGAACTGGAGCAGCACCGCCGCCAGCAGGGGCCCGGCGACCGTCGCCGCCGAGTCCAGCAGCCCGCGCACCATGTTGGCGCTCGCGAGCTCGTATCCCGTGCGGCACAGCGACGGAAGCAGCGCGGAGTGCGCCGGCCGGTACAGCGTCGCCGCGATCGTGGAGACCACGGCGAGCGCGTAGACGACGGATGCGGGACCCGACACGGCGACGACGACGGCCGCGGCCGCGGTCGCGGCTCCTCGGACCACCGACACCAGGATCAGCACGCGCTCCCTGCGCCCGCGATCGGCGATCGGCGAGAGCAGCGGCGCGAGCAGTGCTGACGGAAGCATCCGGAGCAGGCCCACGAGCCCGACGGCTGCGGCGCCGCCGTCGCGATACGCGACGATCCCGAGGGCGACCGTGAACGCCCACTCCGCCGTCCATGCGCCGAGGAAGCTGAGCTGGGCGCGGCGCAGGTCGCGGTTGCGCCAGTTGCTCGCGAAGGCGGCCCCCGCGTCCTTCACCCTGGTGCGGCGTTCCGCCTCAGCCATGGACGACTCCGATCGGCGCGCCGGTCGGGCCTCAGCTGTAGACGTGCGGGGCGAGGATCGCGACGTCCCGCAGGTTGCGGTACCGCTCCGCGAAGTCGAGCCCGTAGCCGACGACGAACCGGTTGGGGATGTCGAAGCCGAGGTACTTCACGTCGATCTCGACCTTGGCGGCATCCGGCTTGCGCAGCAGCGCGCAGATCTCGATCGAGGCCGCACCGCGCGAGGCGAGGTTGCCGGTGAGCCAGCTGAGCGTGAGGCCCGAGTCGATGATGTCCTCGACGATGAGCACGTGCCGCCCGGAGAGGTCGGAGTCGAGGTCCTTGAGGATCTTCACCACGCCCGAGGACTGCGTGCCGGCCCCGTAGGAGGAGACGGCCATCCAGTCCATGGTCACGTGCGACCGCAGCTCGCGCGCGAGGTCGGCCATGACCATGACCGCACCCTTCAGCACGCCGACGAGGAGCAGGTCCTTGCCCTCGTAGTCCACCTCGATGACGCGCGCGAGTTCGGCGAGCTTGTCGTGGATCTGCTGCTCGGTGACGAGCACCTCGGTCAGGTCGGCCTCGATCTCGCGCGAATCCATCCCGTGCTCCTCTTTCGTGCGTCTGGGCGAACGGATGTCACGAGCCTACGCCGTGGCGGTCAGTGATCGTGCGGCAGCACCTCGGTCGATCCGGTGGCCGAGATGACGACGTGCGAGCCGGCCCGGGTGGCCCGGATGCCGCGGGGCAGGTCGATCGGCCCCTGCCCGTGCCAGTCGGTGACCAGCCGGGCCACCTCGAGCGTCTGGACGCGACTCAGCGACACCCCGAACTCGCTGTCCACGACGTGCCGGATGATGCGCTGCCGCAGCGCGGCCGGATTCGCCGCGAGCACGGGCGCCGAGATCGCGATGCCCGCCTCCGCGGGCTCGCAGACCTCCTCGATGAACTCCTCGATCTGGTCGGCGAACGCCTGCTCGTCCTCGCGGAGCTGTTCCGCGGTGCGGGCGAGCGCGTCGGCGACGCCGGGGCCGAGCTCGGCCTCGAGCACGGGCAGCACCCGTTCCCGGACGCGCACGCGCGCGTACGCGGGGTCGAGGTTGTGCGGGTCGTCCCACGGCGCGAGGCCTGCGTCGAGGCACGCCTGCCGTGTCGTCGCGCGACGGATTCCGAGGAGCGGCCGCACGTATCGGCCCGAGCGCGCGGACATGCCGCCGAGGCTCGCCGCCCCCGAGCCGCGCGCGAGCCCGAGCAGCACCGTCTCGGCCTGGTCGTCGAGCGTGTGGCCGAGCAGCACGACCTCGGCGCCGGTCGTGCTGGCGGCGCCGTCCAATGCGGCGTACCGGGCGGAGCGGGCGGCGCCCTCGGGACCGTCGCCACCGGGTGCGGCGCCAACCACGACCCGCTCGACCAGCACCGGATCGAGGCCGAGGTCGCGGACGACGGCTGCCGCGGCATCCGCGGTCTCGGCGGAACCCGGCTGAAGCCCGTGGTCGACGACGACGGCGCCGGCGCGCCATCCGGATCTCGGCGCCTCGAAGGCCGCCGCAGCAGCGAGCGCCAGCGAGTCGGGACCGCCCGAGAGCGCGACGAGGGCGAGCGGCGAATCGTCGCTCGGCGCGAGCACCGCACGCACCGCGCGTCGCACGTCGGCGATCGGCGGCGTCAGTCGGGGTCGGCGCTCCGAGGGCATCACGTAACCTTATTCCGTCGCTCGCGGCGCCGATCCGGGCGCGCGTCGACCCGGAGCCGCTCCGGCTCCCGAGACTTCCACGACTCCACCATCCGAAACGAGGAGAGCACATGGGCGAGTACGCCGCCGTCATCGAGATCCCCAAGGGGAGCCGCAACAAGTACGAGGTCGACCACGAGACCGGCCGGGTGTTCCTCGACCGCGTGCTCTACACGAACTTCGTGTACCCGACCGACTACGGCTTCTTCGAGAACACGCTCGGCGACGACGGCGACCCGCTCGACGTGCTCGTGCTCACCCAGTACCCGCTGTTCCCCGGCGTCGGGGTGAAGGTGCGCCCGGTCGGCGTCTTCAACATGGTCGACGACGGCGGCGGCGACGCGAAGGTCATCGCGGTGCCCGCCGGCGACCCCCGCTGGGACCACATCCAGGACGTCGACACGATCCCCGAGTTCACGCGCAAGGAGATCGAGCACTTCTTCGAGCACTACAAGGACCTCGAGCCCGGCAAGTGGGTCAGGACCGAGGGCTGGGCGAACGCCGCCGAGGCCGAGTCGCTCATCGCGAAGGCGATCGAGGCCTACCCGGGCCACTGAGCCCGAGCGGATGCCGCGGCATCCGCCCGCACGCACCGAGGGGGCGAGCCTGACGGCTCGCCCCCTCGTCGCGCCGCGCCGGCCGGGCGCCGGCCTCAGCCGAGGGAGATGCCGCGCGCGGCCATGAACGGGACCGGGTCGATCCGACTCCAGCCGCTGTAGACCTCGAAGTGCAGGTGGCATCCGGTGGACGCACCCGTCGTGCCGCTCGAGGCGATCACCTGCCCGGAGCTCACCCGCTGGCCGTAGCCGACGAACAGGCCGCCCTCGCGGATGTGCGCGTACCCGGTGGAGATGCCGCCGCCGTGGTCGATCTTGATGAAGTTGCCGTAGCTGCCCGACCAGCCCGCGTAGACCACGGTGCCGGAGTTCGCCGCGTAGATCGGCGCCGAGCACCCGGTCGCCAGGTCGGTCGCGTAGTGGAACGAGTTCGAGCAGTAGCCGCCGCTGCAGATGACCTGGCGCGGGCCGTAGCTGCCGGAGATCCAGCCGTAGGCGGGCTTGGACCAGCCGGAGGACACGGTCTGGCCGCCGCCGCCGCCTCCGCTGCTGCTGCCGCCACCGCCGGCCGCTGCGGCTGCGGCAGCTGCTGCCGCCGCAGCTGCGGCCGCGGCCGCCGCTGCGCGCCGTCGACGCTCCTCCTCTTCCTTCCGCTTGCGCTCACCCTCCTGGTACGCGGCGGCGGTCTTCGCCTCCTTGTCCTTGAGGAACTTGAGCTGCTGGTCGAGTTCGATCTTCTTCTCCTCGGACTCGGCCAGCGCCTCCTCGGCCGCGGCCTGCGCGGCCTGCGCGGCGGCGAGCGCCTGCTCGGCCGCGATCCGGAGCTTCTCGCGCTCGGCCCGCGCCACCTCGGCCTGGTCGGCGAGCGACTGCGCGGTGTTGCCGGCCTCCCTGGCCTGCTCGTAGATGTCCGCGGTTCGCTCGACCAGCTTCTCCATCGATCCGAGCTTGGCGAGCAGCTCGTCGGTGCGGGCGGCGTCGCCGGCGTCGAACATGAGGTTCACGCCGAGGTCGGAGCCGCCGGTCCGGTAGAGCTGCGCCGCGAGCTGTCCGGCGTTCGTCTCGGCCTCCTCGGCCTCGATCCTCGCCTCGTCGGCCTGCGCCTGGATCTCGTCGGCGCGGCGCACGGCGTCGTCGTACTCCTGCTGCGCGACGAGGAGCTCCTCGGTGCGGCGCTGGGCTTCGGCGCGGGTCGCCTCGACGTTGGCCTCGAGGTCGGCGATGAGGCCGATGATCTCGTCGACCGCCTGCGCCGCAGCCCTGGTGTTCGCCTTGGCCTTCTGCACTTCCTCCCACGTGGGGTAGTCGGCCGCGGTCGCGGCGATCGGGTTCGCGACCACGCCGGCGGTCGCGGCGAAGACGATCACGAGCGCGCCCGCGAGCGCGCGCATCCGCGACCCCCTGGGGGCTCGGCGTGCATCGTTCCGCGGCATGACTCCCCATCCGCGCGGGCCGGCCGGCACCGCGCTCGCGTACCCGCCATGCGGGCAGTGGCCCTGCCACACTAGGTTCGGATCGACCGCGGATCGGGCATTTCCGCGGCGAGTGGCGTGTCTCGTCGGGCCCGTTTTGGATTCTGGGCGAGGTATGCGTATGCTTTCTTCTCGGCGGTCGAGCCCTCGGGCGAGACCTTCCGGCCCCATCGTTTAGCGGCCTAGGACACCGCCCTTTCACGGCGGCAGCACGGGTTCGAATCCCGTTGGGGTCACCCAGACGATGGGTTTACAATTGAACAGCTTCTTTACGAGGCCCTGTGGCGCAGTTGGTTAGCGTGCCGCCCTGTCACGGCGGAGGTCGCGGGTTCAAGTCCCGTCAGGGTCGCTCAGGCGACGAGCCCTTTCCCTTTCGAGAGAAGGGGCTTTCTCCTTATCATCGAGGTGCTTCGGCACCCCGAGGCTCTGTAGCTCAGTTGGTAGAGCGTTCGACTGAAAATCGAAAGGTCACCGGATCGATGCCGGTCGGAGCCACAAGTGAAACCCCCGGGCGACCGGGGGTTTCGTCGTTTCACGAGGCAGTCGGGCCTGGCCTGCGGTGAGCGTGTGCCATTGTTGTGCCATTAACGCCGGGCCGGGGCATCCTCGTGTGCCATACCCGGGTCGCCGCTGGGCTTGAGACCGTCGGCTCTGATCGCCTCGTTGAGTGCGGCGCCGGCGCGGAGCGCGACTCCCTCTCGCGCGCGTGAGTAGCGCTCGGTGACTTGGAGGCTCGAGTGGCCGAGCGTAGCTTGCACGTCAGGTGCACTCGCGCCGGCGTCGAAGAGGATCGTCGCGAACGTGTGGCGCAGGTCATGGATGCGCAGGTCCGGTCTGCCGATCGCGACGCGCAACTCGTCCCAGTCGACGGCTCGGCGCACGTTGTGGCTCGTGAGGCGCCCACCGTCGGCGCCGTCGAAGAGCAGGTCGCTCGCACGCTTTCCGCGTGCCGCAGCCTCGGCATACGGACGCAGCGCGTCGATCAGCGGGACGTCCCGCGATTTGTGACTCTTCGGTGATTGCTCGATGAGCTCGCCACGCATGCCCGGGCTCAACGACCGGCTGACACGGATGACACCGCGGCCGAAGTCGATGTCGCCGACCCGAAGAGCGGTGGCCTCCCCCGCCCGCATGCCCGTGTAGACCAGCGCCGCGAGGTAGCGTCGGTAGACGCCATCGGGCACCAGCTCGAGCATGATGCGGATCTGGTCGAAGGTCAGCGCACGCGAGACCGGCGAAATCGACTCGCGCATACTCGGCCGTTTCACCTCGCGCGCCGGGTTGTAGTCGATGAACCGAGAGCGGCGGGCGCCATCGAGCAGCCGCGAGAGCACCGCGAGTGCATCGTTCTTGGCGGATGCCCCGCCCGACCACGCGACCATCGCCGACTCGATCATCGGCGAGGTGATGTCCTCGAGCCGATGGCGGCCGAGGCTCGGCTTCACGCGAAGGCGCCAGGCCACGCCGTAGCTGCGGGCCGTAGCCGGTCGGATGGACGCCTCGATCGCCGGCCAATACTTCTCGTGCCACTGGTCGAGCGTCATCGAGCCGTTCGGGTTGCGACCGGCGACCATCTTGGCCAGCTCGCGCTTGGCTTCGGCGAGCGTCAGGAAGGTTCGGGAGCGCTCGGCGGCGCCGCCCTCGACACTCGGGCCGACGACGCGGATCTGGTAGCGCTGCCGGTCGGCGCGCCAGCGGATGCCCTCGGGCAGCGGCCGGCCCGTGCGCGGATCGACCCGCGACGGGGTGTCCTTCGTCGGCCGCCCGGCCATCAGTGATCCGTTCCACCCCGCGCGAGCAGCTCGTCGATCGTGTCGGCGCTCCAGAGCAGGTGCTTGCCCATGCGGGCGTCGGGCTCGGGGATGAGCCCGTCGTGGCGCAGCTTGTCGAAGCTCGAGACCGGGATGCGACACCGCTCGGCCGCCTCGACTCGGCTCAGATACTCGACCCTCCACGCGGTATCGGCCATAACGCTCCCCCTCGACTCATCGGCCGCCTGCTGGCATCTCGTGCATGCCGACCCATGCGCGGCTATTTGCAAGTACCTGAGATTATCTCCGCGCACGGGTTTCGGCAAGTATCTGAGTTGTGTGGCTAGACTCGTCGCATGCCGGACTCCCCGCACCGCCCAGGCAATGTGCCGCACGACGGCCTGCTGCTCGCCGAAGACCTGCCCGAAGGCTGGCACCTGCCCAGCCCCTTCCCGGGCGAGCGCGACGACGATGCGAGTGCGCAGATCGATGCGGTGCTCAGATACGACGACAGCGCGACAACCGAGTCGCAGCTGAACGCCCAGCGCACCTCGACCGAGAACGAGACGATCGACGGGCGGTGGCGCTACCTCGAGCATGAGGCCACACATACTCGCGTGATGATCCGCCTTCAGCGCCAGCTCTTCGCCGTGCCCGAGGAGATCCGAATCACCGGCGTGATCTATCTCCCCTGGCGCCCGGGCGACCCGATCACGAGCCAACTGCTCCGCGAGCTGCCAACCGCGCGCATCGAGGCCGCGATCAACAAGCGCCTCTTCGCGATGAAGCGCACCGAGACGATCACCGGCGGCAAGATCGTGCTGCCGTCTGGCCGCAAAGTCAGCGAGCGCGACCTGCTCAAGCCGCTGGGCGACCCGAAGAAGGTGCCGGACTTCTACGAACTGGTCGCGCTGCAGCACGGCCGGCTGACGCAGCAAGGCGACGCCAACCCGAGCTCGACGATGGCGAAGGTCAACGGCGTCGCCCTCTCCACCGCACAGGGTTGGGTCACAAGAGCCCGCGAGCGCGGTCTGCTGCCACCCGGGCGTCGGGGCCGCGCCGGCTAGAAGCTCAAGTTGGAGCGGCGACCAGCGCCCTTCTGAATAACCGGGCCCGACACACGTGCACCGTACAGCGAGCGGAAACATTCCGTCCCTCTAGGATCATGTCTGGCCCTGACACAAACGGTTGAAGCTCGACTGCCGCGTCCCAATTACAGCGCCCTGCACGCCAAAAGGAGTCGAAGGTGCCCCAGCTTCCCCCACTCCCATTTACTGACGACGAAGTGCGCGCGTCCTTCCCGGGCCTCAACCTCACGACCCCAGCGCTCGGGCAGGGCTCGTTCAAGGTGGCATACCGCGCGTCAACTGATCAGGGCACACACGTCCTGAAGGTGATCTATAGCTCTCCGATCAGCGATGAACCAGACGAGTTCGACCTTGACCAGATGCCTGATCGAACGGCTCGCGAGATTTCGAGTATGGGGTCCGTGGATAGCCCCCACGTCGTCTCGCTGATCTCCGCACCAACCGTCGTGAGGATCGGTGAGTCCAGCTACCTCTGCTTTGAAGAACCCTTCTACAGCGGTGGCACCCTCGAGGACCGCCTCGTGGATGGCCCACTCGATCGCGCAGAGATTCGGAGCCTCCTGATCTCACTTCTAAAGGCCTCGGCCGCGCTGTGGGGTACTGAGAAGATCGTGCATCGCGACATCAAGCCAGGCAACATCGCGTACGACGGCGATGGAACCCCAGTCCTCCTAGACCTCGGCCTTGTACTCGTCACCGAGATGTCGGCGCTCACCGATTCCGAACTTGCCTCACCGAAAACCCCACGTTACGCAGCGCCCGAGCAGTTCGAACAACGACGTAACGCGCAGATCGACTTTCGAACGGACCAGTACCTGATCGGGCTGACGGTTCTCGAGGCCGTCAGAGGTACGCACCCCTTCTATCGCCCGGGCATTTCCGCAGGCGCGTACCTGCAGGCGCTGGTTGGCTTCACCCCGGCTGACCTTGCGAACGATGACCTCGATGACGACGTCCGTGAGGTCCTGGGACGGCTACTATCGCCGGCCATTTACGGCCGCTACCGCACGCCCGAACTGCCAATGGAGAAGCTGGGTATCAAATGACCTTCTACATTCAACAGGGATACGGAAAGGGAATGAAGCTGCCTGCCGTCCTCAGCGGTGGCCACCTAGGCGGTGTGATTCTCAGCCCCGGCGACGAGGACTCTCGTGCGCTTGCGGATACGGCTCAGTGGACTCGGGACAACGGCCTCAATGTCCTAATCGATCCGCAGACATACCTCTATTCGACCCAACCTGGAGGTCGGGGCCGCAATCACGAGAGTCACGGGCTGGCATTCGACGGGCTTTCGTGGGCGCAAGACGCGCAGTCAATCGCAGCCCACGTCGATCAGGTTGGACGGCTGAATGGTTCCGTCAACCCAGAAGGTCGTTGGATCGCTCCGGGCCCTCTACAAGACTCGTTCGCAGACATCTGGACTCCGCTCTCGGTTCAGTTCGCGCGCACGGCAAGCCAAGCATGGGGTGCAGATCGGACAGTCGCAACGCTCGCAGTTGATGAGGCCGGACTTTCTGATTGGCTGTCGATCGAGCGCTGGCTGAACGTCGCCACTTCACTTCCGGTACGCGGCTTCTACCTGCTCATTAGTCGAGGCTCGACGAACTACCCACCCACGCCGTGGGCGCCCACAAAACTTAGCAATCTACTCCGGCTGATTCACGCGCTCGGTGAACTCAACGACTTCGAAGTCACTTGGGGATTCACGGATTTCGAGGGACTGCTCGGACTGGCGGTTGGTGCGGACGCGATGGGAGCCGGGTGGTCATACACTCTGCGCCAGTTCAGTTCTTCCAAATGGATGTCACCTGCTAGCGGCGGGCGGGCCCCGGCCGTCCGGACACACTTGAAGCGACTTTGGTCGGTTCCCCGAGCCGAGACCGAGACAGCGCTGCTCTTTGAGTCGCGGCTGCGCGATGCAATCTTCACGGCGTCAGAGATCGCTCGCTTCGAAGCGACTCCATTCGATGAGCTGGGCCGAGTTGACGCTCAAGTGGAACACATGGTGGCATTATCGTCACGCGCAGCGATCCTGAGTGGCGAATCCGATGCAGCAGCTCGAGTCGGCGCGGTTATGAATAGCTTGGAGAGGGCCATTGAGCTATGGGACTCGATTGGCGCGGCCGGTCTTCTGCCTGACCCGAGCTACAGAAATCGTGTCGTAGCGTATCGGGAAGCGCTCACTATGTTCGCCGATCAGGTGACCCTGTGAGCTGCGTCTGAATCGAGGCCGCGAAGCAATAGCTCCGTCAACCATGCCCGGCGACTGACACTGACTTCCGACCTGGGTGCGGCCAGCTTCCATCTGATCGACCTGTCTTCTTCGAGAAGCAGCCCGACGGAGTGGGTCTCCAGGTTCCGAACGTCAACTCGATCTCCCACGTGGCCAGGGAGCAACACCGCCGAACGTCCTGTACCCACGCGGTAGGCAGCTGCCTGACGGATTGCACGTCGCCACTCACCCAACTTGGCCTCGACCGCAAGCGCATCGGCCACCATGCCACTGGCCATGCGCAGGTCATGCTCGGACCATCCGGCGCGCTCCAGATCACGCGAGAGCGTTCGTGCATGCCGCTCAGTGAGGCTGCTTCCTTCGCCGCTCAGACTCTTCGCCGCGTTCAAGCTCGGCAAACGAAGCCCTCGACGACGGAACGCACTCAGGGACACGGACGAGATGGTTAGCAATATTGCGTCCGGTCGACCGAATCCAAGCTCCGGCTCAGTGATGATGTAGGTACTCCGGCCAGCACCTGGCGGGAAGAGCCGGGCAGCGTGCCGGTCCAGCGCCTCATACAGCACGATCTCGTGGATAGGGATGCCTACAGGTGGCCGAGACCTTGAACCTAGCGCATCGACGTCCTCAGAAACATCCATCGGCTAGATGCTAGTCGGATCGCATCCAGACCCCGCGACCGCCCGCCCCGGATGCTAGATCGACTCCACCGCAACAACGTATGCACTCGCTCCAGTTCTGAATGGACGTATGCTACCGTAGGTAGTTGCAAGAACCTGAGCTAGCTCGGAGGCGGCAATGAAGGGCGGCGTGATCCTGTACCGGAGTTCCGGAGCAGACGCGCGCCGCTACCTCGAGTCGGATCGATCGCGCGCGGACGAGTACTACCTCGAGGGCGGGCCATCCCTCGCCGAGTTCTCTGTCGTCGATAGCGCCGGCGAGGTGATTGGCGAGGGCGCCCTGACGCCCGACGAGTACGCGCAGTGGGTCGACTGGGTCAACCCGCTGACCGGTGAGGCGATGGGCAAGCCCCGTTTGCCCGGCGACGGCCGCCATGGCTCGCCGCGTTTCGCGGAGATGGTCGTGAACGCGCCCAAGTCCCTGTCGATCGCGGCAGCATTGCACCCCGAGGTTTCCGAAGCGCTCGACGCTGCCCAGCGCGATGCGGTCGCAGAGATCCGCGCTTGGCTCGGTCAGCACTCTGTCACCCGAGTCGGACCGCGCGGCGCGCAGCGGGTGGTGCCGGTCGAACAACTCGAGACCGTAGCCGTCTCGCACAAGACATCGCGCGCCGGAGACCCGCACCGCCACATCCATTTCCAGGTGGGCACGAGAGTGTGGGCCGACGATGCGTGGCGGGCCCTCGACACGGCGGCGCTGTTCCGGCAGCAGGGTGCGATCCGCTCGCTCGGCACGGCCGTCATCGCTGCTCATCCGCAACTCGCGGCCGCCCTCGACGCGCACGGCCTCACGCTCGATCCCGTGACCGGCGAAGTGGCCGAGTTGCGGCCGTTCAACGCGGTGATGAGCAAACGCGCCGAGCAGGTTGCGCGCAACCTGTCGCGTTTCGAGAAGGACTGGCGTCTCGAGCATCCCGATGAGGAGCCTGGACCGGCCGCGTTGTCGCGACTCGCGGCGATGGCCTGGGACCACGAACGGCCGCACAAGAGGCCAACCACGCTCGGGTGCGAGTCGGCTTGGCAGGCGGAGCTTGAGGATGCCGGCTATCGCTCCGATCTCGAGCGCGAGTCGGCGCACATGCCGATTGCGCTCGATGAACTTCGAGTTCAGGATGTCGCATCCCGAGCACTCGACCGGTGCGCGGCAGCCGCATCGACCTGGACGGTGCACGACATTCAAGACCAAGCCACGCGGATCATCACAAAGGCCGGCGTGCGAACCGCCCCGCGGCCGTTGCGCGAGCTGATCATGCTTGCGACTCGGTTGGCGAGTGAGGACTGCTTGTCCGTCCTTCCGCCGGATGGCCCTGCGCCCGAGCACGTCGCTCACCTGACCAGCGTGCGCGTCATCGCCTGCGAGACCCGGCTACGCGATCTCCTCGGTGCGCGCGCAACCAAATCCCGAAACCGTCCGCCGGACGTGGGCCGCATCGCACGCCGATTGGGGCTGGATCCGGCGCAGGCGAGGGCCGCCGCCGCGGTCGCGTCCGCCGACCCGCTCGTTGTCGTGGAGGGCGCCGCGGGCGCGGGCAAGACCACGATGCTGGCGGCCGCGGTCGCGACGGCTGCCTCACAGGGTCGCGCGACACGGGTGGTCACTCCGACGAAGAAGGCGGCGGATGTCGCGCACCAGGAACTCGGGATCACGGCCGACAGCGTCGCGAAGCTGGTGCACGCGTACGGCTGGCGGTGGAATCGCGACGGCGTCTGGACTCGGCTCGCCGTCGGTGATCGCGACCCAGAGACGGATGCCCCATACGCCGGCCCCGCGGCATCCGCTCGACTCGCCCGTGGTGAGCGCATCGTCGTCGACGAAGCCGGCATGCTCGACCAGGACACAGCGCTCGCGCTCCTGGCCGTCGCCGACGAGTACGGCGCAACGCTGGCGCTCGTCGGCGATCGGGCGCAGCTCGCCGCGGTCGGCCGCGGCGGCGTGCTCGACATCGCCGCACAACTCCTCCCCCGCGTGCACAGCATGACGACCGTGCACCGATTCACCGACCCCGGGTACGCCGTGCTCACCATCCGGATGCGTCGAGGGGATGATCCTTCGTCGCTGTTCGAGGAGTTGCAGGCACGTGGACTCGTCGTCATGCATCGAAGCCCGGATGAGCTGCTCGATACGCTCGCTCGCGAGAGACGGGACGATGACGCGATCACGGTTGCGACGAACGAAGAGGCGCGAGAGCTGAACGAGCGCGTTCGTAGCCAGCGCGTGCGCGATGGTGAGGTCGACGACGCCCGCACGGCGACCGGCAAGGACGGGTTGAGCATCGGGCCCGGCGACGTGATTCAGACGCGTAAGAACGACTCGACAGCACGAGTGGCGAATCGGCAAACGTGGGTCGTTCACAGCGTGACCGACGACGGAGCGATTTGGGCGAAGGAGTCGGGCGCCGGTACGAGGCCGCGGACTGTGCGACTGCCGGCGGAGTACGTAACAGAGCACACCCATCTCGCGTATGCCTCGACCGCTTTTGGGATACAAGGCGCCAGCCTGCTCGAATCGCACACTGTGCTGAGCGACAGCATGGATGCGGCGAGCGTGTATGTGGGGATGACGCGGGGGCGGGATGCCAATCGGCTGCATGTCGTGGCATCCGATCTGGATGACGCTCGTGAGCAGTTCACGCTCGCGCTCGAGCGGGACCGCTCGGATCGGGGACTCGTGAGCGCGACGGCCGCAGCGCGAGAGTCGGTGGCTGGGCTGTCGAGGAGCGGTGAACCATCACACCGGAGGATTCATCCGCCGCCCGATGCCGCCGATCGCGGCCGAACACCGCAGCGCCGCGGTCTCGGTCTATAGCCGCGGCGCGATCGCGGGCAAACGGGCGAACGGAGTTCTCCAGCTAAGGTTGCTTCGTTGCGGCGTGTAGCTCAGTAGTAGAGCACCGGGCTCTGGACCCGGAGGGCGCAGGGGCAGAACCTGCCACGTCGGCGGAACGACGAAGTTTGGACGAGATGAACGGCTACGCAATCGGCCAATTGAGCAACGCCTTCCTGACGGCAACGACTCACGAGGACCCGGACGTTCGTCGGCGCGCCGACAATCGGGCCGCTCGTTGGTCACACGCCATCAGTGCGATGGCCAACGCCGACGTCATGGTCGGGTCGCGGACGCCTGTGTCGGGACTCCCCGCGTGGGTCACACTCGAGGTTCTCCGTGGTGGATTCGCAACAGGCAACGCCGTCGCTGCAGGTCCGATCGCCGCGGACGAGATAGCCGAGGCACGGCGCCTTGGGTTGGACCCCGCGCGTCGGCTGCTGTTCGGTCACTACTTGACCGACGCCGGCCTCAAGGAGCTGTACGAATTGCTCGACAGTGGCACGTACACAGTCGAGGTTCCTGAAGACGCTGCATTGCTGACAGTCGCGTGGCTCGTGCGTTCGGGTGACCGTGCCGGTGCCCTCGAACTCCTCGAAGCGATCGCGCCGTACTCCGAGAAACTCCGCTTCGCGCCCAAGCGTGCGGCGGCGACGCAGTCGCCCCCGGATCACGTCTTCCGACTTTCGGCGGGCGATGCACGCCAAGCACTCGTCAGCAGGCGAGATCGCGAGCGAGTCGAGACCCAGCGCGAGGCCCTTGCAGTCTGGAATCCACTCGCCGACCGGGTGCTCACGCACATGCTGGAACTGCTCGACGGCCAACGCCTCAACACGCGGCCGGCCACCGACTGGTTGAGCGATGCGGCCAGCATTCTCGCCGAGTATGACCGCCTCGCAACGGTCCACACGCGTTGCACCAAGCACCGCAGGCCGAAGGACAACCTTGCGATCCTGCTCGCGTCTACGCGGGACCTCGTCGAGGGCCGGACTCTGAGTTCTCGCCGACTCGGGCTCCTGCATCACGTCATCACTTCAATGGTTGCCAAGCGGGGCATCCCCGGCAGTTCCGAGCACGCAGCCGTCCGCGCTGCTCAGAACCAAGTAGCGGCTACCCCAAGCCATGCCCAGCTCGCGCGGCTTGCCTCATCGCGGCTCGAGGGCCTCGATCCGATGCGGGGCATTGCAAATCCGAGCGCATTCAGTTTGCCCGTTGGCCCGTCCGAGGCCGCCGCGTCCGGGATCCCCGGCGGAAGTCCGATGCCTCCGGTCGTGGACCGCGTCCTTGCTCGGGCCCATTCCGCCCCGGTGGAACAACTCGTGAGCGAGGGTGTCATTCCCTCGGCAGAGGTGCTCGCGGACCTGGTTCCGCAGATCAGCGGCACCGTCGTGGCGTCAACGTTCGGCGACCCTGCCCTCGCGCGCCTGTCTGCCGCGAACTATCGAGCGTTCCGCCGGCGGCGGTCGCTCCTCCTCGTGAACCTGGAGAAGCAGGTGCAGCTCACAGAGCTGCCGTGGGTCAAGGTCACGCTTGGGCACGGCCGTGGCGCGGCAGACGAAGCGACGGCAGTCCTCAGGCGTGTCGGTGCTCTCGCGCTCGACGCATTCCCTGCAACTATCCTCCCGAATCCGCTGATCCAAGAGCTTCAGCAGCTGATGGCGACCGCTGGTCGAGACATTCCACTCGTCGAGGAACTGGCCGCCGACATCTTCATGGGTCGGTTCTCGGACAAGTTCCGGCGGTCCGCGCAGGTCGCTGCGCGAACGCTGTCAGGCTCGCTGTACGAACGCTATTACGCGATTGATTGGGCACAGATTGTCGCGCTCGCCGAACCGACGCAGCCATCCACGCGGCCCCGTCGAGCATGGTCGCGTCCAGATTGGCCGCGTGCACGCGTCCAGCCGCCGATTGGACCGACTTTCGGCGACCTGTGCTTCGCGCGGGCGGGCGCGGCGACCCACGATCGATGGTCCGTGGCGCACAACGGGGCCGTGATCGAGCAAGCGCAGATTCTGACCACGCATAACCTGGCGGCGCTCGTCGAAGCCGGCATCCTGCCGACTCACCCATGGGACGCTCTTGCCAGCGCCGCGTTCGAACGCGTTGCACGACTCCTCGCACTCGCAGGACAGCAGCATCGGCCGTTGGCGACCATCAAGGATGCCGCCTACGCATGGCGGCAAGCAGTCTTCTACCTCAGCCTCGTCTCAACGCACGAGATGCTCGAGGCAGTGAGCGCCGCCCGCCACGCGCATGGCAGTTCGCTTGCCATGAGCACCCTCCTGGACGGCTTGCGACTCGCTGCCGTTGGTGATCGAGGCAGCGACTCGCGGATGTTCCTGGGTTGGACAACGACGCGCCACTGGATTCTCGACCTACTGCCATCGCGGATGAGTGTCGCGGGGTCCGCTGTGTCCGACTAATTCGGAGTGCTCCCCGAAGTTGCGGGCTCAGCCCGAGCGACGGCCTTCGAACTCCTACTCATTCAACCCAATCGGATCAATAGAGCTTCGCGCGCGCAGCCTCCACGAATTTCGGAACGCCAGCGCGGGTGAGCGCGAGCAGGAAATCGTCGACGGTCATGGCTGGGGAGTCGTAACCCTCGACGAGTTCGACTAGAGCGCGGAGCGTGGGCGCGTGATACAGGTCGAGCTGGTCGAGGAGGAAGTCATCCGGATGGACGACGTCGAGATCGAAAGGCTCGACGGAGTCCGCCGGGAAGTCCCCTGTGTTGAAGGTCACGAGCAGCTCGGCACCACCGCGGACGGCGGCCGCGAGGACGTGACGGTCCTTCGGGTCGTTGGTCATCGCCGGCACCATGTCGTCGTATCCGGTGACCATCGCGTCGGCGAAGTAGCGCTCCATGGTTCCGACCCGCTTAGCGACGAGCGCCGGGTCCTCACCGTTCTTCACCAGGTTCTTCGCGAGTTCGAACAGAACGTCCTTCGACCACAGCGGGCGATAGAGTCCGCGGTCCGCGAGTTCCAGGATGAAATCGTTGAGGAGCGCCCCGTAGAGGACGTTGGTAT
The DNA here is from genome assembly GCF_052748445.2 of Agromyces molybdatiresistens. NCBI lineage: Bacteria > Bacillati > Actinomycetota > Actinomycetes > Micrococcales > Microbacteriaceae > Agromyces > Agromyces molybdatiresistens. The sequence goes on from NZ_CM188258.1 coordinate 3,085,132, forward strand.
CGAAGAAGGCCGGGAAGCTCACTCCCCGTCGAGCTCCGAGAGGCGCTTCACGTCGGCGGGGTTGCCGACCTGAACCTTCGCTCCCACGTTCGCACGCTGCAGTTCGCGCAGCGCCGCGCGCCGCTCGGCGCGGAAGTTCGCCTGGTAGGCGACGAGGTCCTCAAGCCTGACGCGGCGATGACGGCCGGGCTGGTCGAACGGGATGTCACCGGCCTCCAGCAGCCTGACCAGCGTCGGCCGGCTGATCCCGAGGAAGTCCGCGGCCTGCTGTGTCGTCATGGTCATGCCCTGCGGGACGATCGTGATGCCATCGCCCGCCGCGAGTGCGTTCGTGACCTGGTCGAGGATGCGGAAGATTTCGTCCGGGATGGGACGAGCATTGCCATGCGGATCCACGAGGGCGGCGTTCGACGAGCTCTGCCCGATGTACACCTCGAGCTCGCGCAGCAGCTCGGCGAAGTCGAGAAGTTCCTCGCGGGCGTCCGCCTCAGGGAGGTAGGTGTGTGCCTTGCGTGCCCCGCGCGGCACGTCGGTCGAGGTGCTCATGCCGCTCATACTACGCGGATAAATCGAAAAAATCGAACACCGCGGCCGGATTGCTCGACCGGGTGAACCCGCGATTCTTGTGCCATTAATGTGCCATTGAATGCGCGAAGACGAACTGAAACTAACTGCGACCGGTTGGAGGAATCCCTGATCAGCGCGATATCGCAACCACAAGAACTGAGCGAAAACCGCCCAGGCTCACTGAAAATCGAAAGGTCACCGGATCGATGCCGGTCGGAGCCACAGTCAGAACCCCCGGGAGACCGGGGGTTCTTCTGTTTCTCGGTGCGGTGCGCGCTTCATGACGAGCGTGACGGCCCGAGTCATCCCGGCCGCACGATCAGCGGTTCCTCCTCCAGCGGCGGCACCTGCTCCTCGATGGCCTCGTTCACGGCCTGCTCGACGTCCATCGAATCGTTCATCCGTCCGACGAGTCGCTTCGCGACCGCCGCGGCGAACGCCTGCGCGTCGAACGGCGGCGCGGTCGGCGACAACTTGCTCAGGTACTGCCTGATGATGCTCACCTGGCCCTTGGTGATGTCGCCGATATCGCCATCGCGGAACTTCTGCAGGAGCACGAGATCCGCCGGGTTGCTGATCTTCACCCAGCGCCCCGAGTCGGAGAGCGCGTAGAGCGCGTTGTCTCCCGGGTCGGTCGGGTTCACGATGCGGAAGGTCATGTCGTCGTCCCTTTCATCGTCGGGTCTCGGACGCCCGAGGAGGTCCACTCCCGCCAGCGTCTCGGAGCCCCACCTCATCGACCAGCCGCGGTAGCTCGGCTGGTTGTAGTCCTCGAAGGTGATCGTCCCGATCGCGGTGCCGAAGTTGTCGACGCGGGACGATGCCATGAGCAGGGTGTGGTTGCCCCCGCCGATATCGATCGCCGTATGGCCGCACTCGACACCGTTCATGAAGACGCCGGCCCAATAGTGGATGGCGCCGCGCGGCGCCTTCCGCCAGTCCCCGTTGAGCGTTCCCGAATTCGAACCGGCGATCATCGCAGTCTCGAACGACCGCCCGAATCCGCCGGCCCAGTACACGAGTGCCGCGCACCATGCCGCCCACGACGGCCCGCCATCCCCGACGTCCTTGGTCGGGTGCGCCTTCGCGAAGGCGATCGCCTGATCGACGGTGTTCGGCATGCCTTCCCCCGACTGCCGTGGCGCGGAATGCCCCGATCCCCCGAACCGGCTTCCGCCCCGCCCGGCGCGAATGTTACTCCGGTGCCGCGGCGGCGGCAATCGCGGAATCCACATGGGAAGTTCGCTCGGCGATACGATCCGTTCACGGGACATCCGAGTGGGGGTCGGCATGACGCGCTGGTACGTGATCACGGGAGGTCCGAGCTCGGGCAAGACCACGACGGTCGACCTGCTCCGGCAGCGCGGCTACCGCACCACGATCGAGGAGAGCCGTCACTACATCGACCTGATGCGGCTCGGCGGGCACTCGGTCGAGGAGATCCGCTCCCGTCAGGGCGAGTTCCAGCTCAACGTCCTCGCCCTCCAGCTCGCGCAGGAGTCCGAGCTCGACCCCGAGGAGCTCGTCTTCCTCGACCGCGCGGTCCCCGACTCGCTCGCGTACCACCGCCTGCTCGGCCTCGAACCGTCGCCGGCGCTCCTCGAGGCGCTCGCCCACGTGCCATACCGGAAGGCGTTCGTCATGGACCTGCTGCCGCTGCATCGCGATTACGCCAGGACCGAGGATGCCGCGGCGCAGCACCGCATCCACGAGCTCCTGCTCGAGGTCTACCTGTCGCTGCCGATCCCGGTGGTCCGCGTCCCCGCACTCGATCCCGAAGCGCGGGTCGACTTCATCCTCGAGCGGTTGTAGGCGGCCGCCGCCGCGCACCCGCCGTCGCGCCCGCCGTCGCCGAGGGCAGCTCGCCGAATTCCCTGGCGTACGCCTCGGCGAAGCGCGAGAGGTGCACGAACCCCCAGCGGCGCGCCACGGCGGCGACGCCGTCGGCCGGCGGCGCGAAACGCAGCTCGTCGCGAACGCCCGCGAGGCGGATGTCGCGGAGGTACTCCGACGGCGACCGGCCGAACTCCGCGACGAACGCGGCGTGCAGTCCTCGCGACGAGATGTGCACGGCGTCGGCGACGGCCTGTACGGTGATGGGCTCCGCCGCATGCGCGTGCATGTGGTCGACGGCGGCCCGCACGATCGCGGACCGCGGGCCCACCGGCATCCGTCGCCCCTCGAGGTCGAGCCGGACGGCCTGGAACGCGTACACGTACGCGACCGCGAGGCGCGCGAACGCGGCCTGCGCCACGACCGGCTCCGCGAACGCCTCGGGCGCGGCGAGCATCGCCGACCGGACTCGATGCGCGATCCGTTCCCAGTGGCGCCCGAGGTCCGGGCTGCGCGGCGCCACGTCGACGAAGCCCGGCTCGGTCGACGGCTCGCCCGTGATGGTGCGCGCCACCGCCGCGACGCCCGCCCGGTCCAGCATGATCGCCCGGGCGGCGACGCCATCCCACCGGGCGGCGAGCCCCTCCGGCGGCTGCAGGTACGGCAGGGTCGTGTCGACCGTCGATCGCCCGTGCTGCAGCGCGAAGTCGCGTCCCTTGGCGGAGATGACGACGAGGTCGTCGGAACCGGCGACGGATGCGGCGGGGGCGGCGAACGCGTACTCGATCACGGTGAACGACGGCGCGGCGTCGAATCGCAGCCGCACCCGGAATCGGCCCGGGTCGGCGCGACCGAACGCGAGGCGCGGCACCATCGGCTCGAACGCGCGACATGCGGTTTCGGGGTCGCGCGTGTCGAACGCGGACCGGGCGAGTCCGACCATGACCATCCTCTTGACCGGCGTCGGGGGTGTGCCGGGTTCGGCAAGTGTACGTCGTGACACGCGCGATGGATATCCGGAATCGGAACAGTTCACCACCGCGTCCTCGCGCCGGTCGAGGCACGACCTAGCGTCTGCATTGCGGGCGGCGCGAACTCGACGGAGGGGGACCGCGAGGTCGGCGCCGCCCGCGTACCCCGCACCACCCCCGCCGTCGGAAGGAGTCCGGCCGAGATGGGTTCACTCGTCTACGACAGCCGCCTGTCGGTTCCCCTGGATGACCGCACGCTCGCGCATCTCCAGGTCGTCGTGCTCGGCAAGCTTCGCCGCCGGGAGTCGTTCGCCTTCACCGCGACCGTCGACGGACGCGAGGTCGGACTCTGGCTCGGCCCGTCGGTCGCGCTCGAGTTCCGCTACTCGGAACGGGGGAGACCGGCGATGAACCGGGCGTGGCTCGTGCTGCTGGCGGATGCCGCGTCCTCGCGCGACGGGCTCGTGATCGTTGCCGAGCCGGTCGAGGTGCCCGCGGCGGCGCCGATCCGGCGGACAGCGCCCGTGCCCATCCCGGCACCGGCGACGCCGGCCCGAGCGCCGCGGCCCCGCCGTCTGCCCGACGTCGCCTGAGACGCGAGCCCGCGCCGGCCACTCCGCCGACGGGCTACAGCTCCACGACGGTCATGCCCGAGCCCGCTCCCCCGGCCCGCCCCATCGCGGCGAGCGCCTCGGGAACCGCCTCGAGCGCGATCGTGCGACCGACGAGCTCGATGGGGCGGAAGGCCTCGGAGGCGACCGCGCCGAGCATGTCGGGGTACTCGTGCGCGGCCATGCCGTGGCTCCCGAGGATCTCGAGCTCGCCGTCGATCACGGCGTCCATGGGCATCGCCGCGGTCGCGTCGCCGGCGAGCATGAGGCCGATCTGCACGTGCCGTCCGCGCTTCCTCAGGCTGCGGACCGAGGCGAACGAGGTCGCGGGGCTGCCGAACGCGTCGACCGAGAGGTCGACGCCGCCGCCGCTCGCCTCCCGCACGCGCTCCGCCGCGCCCTCGCCGCCGCGGATCGGCGTCGCGCCGAGTTCCGCGGCCGCGGCGAGCGCGGCGTCCGAGACGTCGACGCCGTAGACCGGGACGCCGGCCGCGACGGCGATCATGATCGCCGAGAGGCCGACCCCGCCGCATCCGTGCACCGCCACCTGCTCGCCGGGGTGCAGGCGACCCCGGGTGATGATCGCACGGTAGGCGGTCGCGAACCGGCAGCCGAGGGAGGCGGCCTCGACGAAGCCGAGCGAGTCGGGCAGCGGGATGAGGTTGAGCTCGGCCTCGTCGACGACGACGTACTCGGCGAACGAGCCCCAGTGCGTGAAGCCGGGCTGGCGCTGCGCGTCGCAGACCTGCTCGTTTCCGGCGAGGCACTCGCGGCATCGCCCGCACGCGCAGATGAACGGCGCGGTGACGCGGTCGCCGACGGCCCAGCCCGAGGCATCCGTCACCTCGGAACCCAGCTCGGCGATCTCGCCGGCGAACTCGTGGCCGGGGACGTGCGGCAGCGCGATGCCGGCGTCGTGGCCCATCCACGCGTGCCAGTCGCTGCGGCAGAGCCCGGTCGCGCGCACGCGCACCACGGCGCCGCGCGGCGGGCAGGCGGGTCGGTCGACCTCGACGAGTTCGGGCTCGTCGCCGAATCCGCGGTACATGACGGCGCGCACTGGTCCTCCTCCGGGTGGTGGCAGGCCGCTCGCGGTGCGGGCACCGTGCGCCGGGTCGCGCGCCCCCTCGGCGATGACGTGACGGATGCCGCGGCGAGGCGACCCCCGGAATCCTATCGGGCCCGGCGGCGGCCCGATCCGATCGTGCGGTGATCTTCACGGGCGACGGGGATTGTGGAACAATCGAGCCCATGCGTTCCGTGCTGCTCGTGCTCGCGGCCGCCGTCTGCTTCGGCACGACCGGCACCGCGCAGGCGCTCGGCCCCGAGGCCGATCCGCTCTCGGTCGGCGCGGCGCGCATCCTGATCGGCGGTGGCGCCCTCGCGGCAGTGGCGCTCGCCATGCACGTCGCCGGACGTCGGCGCGACGCGACCGGGACATCCGTCGCGCCGACGTCCGGTGACCGCGTCCCCCGCGGCCCCGCCTGGGTCGTCGTCCTGATCGGCGCCGCGGGCGTGCTCGCGTACCAGCCCGCGTTCTTCGCGGGCACGGCCGCCAACGGCGTCGCGATCGGCACCGTGGTCGCGCTCGGCTCCGCTCCGGTCCTCACGGGCGTGCTCGACTGGGTCCTGCGCCGGCGGTTCCCCGGGCCGACCTGGGTCCTCGCCACCGCGCTCGCGACCGTCGGGGTCGCGGTGCTGGCGTCGGCCTCGGGCACCGGACCCACCGCCGCCGACCCGCTCGGCGTCGCGTCGTCCGTCGGCGCCGGGGCCTCGTACGCGGTGTACACGCTCGCGGGCAAGTCGCTCCTGGACCGCGGGTGGACGTCGCCCGCGAGCATGGGCGCCATGTTCGGCGCCGCCGCGGCGGTGAGCCTTCCCGTGCTGCTCGCGACCGAGACGGCCTGGCTCGCCACCGGCGAGGGCCTCGCGATGGCGCTCTGGCTCGGGCTCGTGACGACGACCGCGGCCTACCTGCTCTTCGGCGCGGGGCTGAAGCGCCTGACGCCCGCGACCGTCGCCACGCTCACGCTCGCCGAACCGCTCACCGCGACACTGCTCGGCGTGCTCGTGCTCCAGGAGCGCCTGCCCACGACGGCCGTGCTCGGGCTCGCCGTCCTGGCCTCCGGCATCGTGCTCCTCGCTCTCGCGAGCAGTCGACGGATGCCGCGGCGCGGCGCCGCACGTCCGGTGCGCGCTCCGGAGGTCGAGGTCACGGCCGGCGTCGGCGGCACCCGGTAACGTCCGGGGTATGGACGTCATCCTCATCCCCGGTTTCTGGCTCGATGCGAGTTCGTGGAACGAGGTGACCCCCGCCCTCGAGGAGGCGGGGCATCGCGTCCGTGCGGTGACCCTTCCCGGCCTCGAGCGGCCCGACGCGGCGCGCGCCGGCATCGGCCTCGCCGACCACGTCGACGCCGTGCTCGGCCTCGTCGACGAGCTCGAGGGGCGCGTGGTGCTCGTCGGGCATTCGGGCGGGGGCACGGTCGCGCAGGCGGTCGCCGACGCCCGGCCCGATCGCGTCGCCCGCGTGGTCTACGTCGATGCGGCGCCCATGAGCGACGGCGATCCGATCAACGACGAGCTGCCCGTCGTCGGCGACGAGATCCCGTTGCCCGACTGGTCGGCGTTCGGCGAGGGCATGCTCGCCGATCTCGACGACGAGCTCCGCCGCCGGTTCCGCGATCGGGCGATCCCCGAGCCGGCCGCCGTCGCGACCGACCCGCTGCGGCTGGCCGACGAGCGCCGGCTCGACGTGCCGACGACGATCATCACGTGCGAGTACCCCAGTTCGCAGATCCTCGCCTGGGTGGCGGAGGGCGCACCGTTCGTCCGCGAGCTCGCCGCGATGCGCGACGTCGACTACGTGGACCTGCCGACCGGCCACTGGCCGCAGTTCACGCGACCGGCCGAGCTGGGCCGCATCCTCGTCGACGCCGTCGGTCGCTGACCGGGCCCGCCGGGGTCAGAGTTCGGAACCGTCGACCTCGAACGTGTTGCAGACGCCGACGCCCTCGTCGTACCCCGCCGCGAACCAGCGCACGCGCTGCTCGCTCGTGCCGTGCGAGAAGGTGTGCGGGGTCACCTGACCCTGGGTCGCCTCCTGGATCCGGTCGTCGCCGACTGCGGCCGCGGCATCGATGGCCTGCTGGTACTCGTCGCGGCTGATCGGCTGGAGGAACGTCTCGCCGTTCGCATCCTCCGTCGTCGCCGCTGCGCCGGCCCAGGCTCCGGCGAAGCAATCGGCCTGCAGCTCGACGCGCACCGCATTCGAGGTCGGCCCGGTCTGCCCGTCGCGCGTCGAGTCCAGCACGCCCGCGATGTTCTGGATGTGGTGGCCGTACTCGTGCGCGACGACGTACATCTCGGCGAGCGGGCCGCCCTCGGCGCCGAACCGCTGCTCGAGCTGGTCGTAGAACGAGGTGTCGATGTAGATCGTCTGGTCGGGCGGGCAGTAGAACGGGCCCGTGGCCGATGAGGCGTTGCCGCAGCCGGTCGCGACCGCGTCGCTGAAGAGCACGAAGCCCTGCGGCCGCACGTAGTCGACGCCGATGCTCGGCGACACCTCCGACCAGTACGCGTCCAGCGAGGCATCCGCGCCCTTCATGCGGCAGTCGATCTGCTCGTTGGCGTCCTGGCCGGTCTGGCACTGCTCGAGCGACGAGTCCTCGCCCGTCGAGCCTCCCGTCCCACCGCCGAGGAAGCCCGTGAGGTCGACACCGAGGAACGATCCGATGAGCACGACGGCGAGCACTCCGAGGCCGCCGCCGACGGCGATCCCGGTGTTGCGTCCGCGGCGCGAGGTCTTGCCGCCGCCGATGTCCGCCTTGGGATTGAACGTCATGGCACGAAACTACCGCTCGGGCTCGTCGACGGCCTGCGCCTTCCGCTCGGCGTCGTCGGGCGCTACGCTCGACGGCCGATCCTCGTCGGTGTCGTCGGTGTCATCGTCGTCGGTGCCGTCGTCATCGTCATCGTCGTCGGTGTCGTCCCCGACATCGTCGTCGGTGCCGTCGTCATCGTCATCGTCGTCATCGTCGGTGTCGTCGTCATCGTCGGTGTCGTCGTCATCGTCGGTGTCGTCATCGTCGTCATCGTCATCGTCATCGTCGTCGTCATCGTCATCGACGTCGTCGACGTCGTCGACGTCGTCGGTGTCGTCGTCGTGATGGTCATCGACGTCGTCGTCCGTGCCGTCGTCATCTGACGCGTCGACGCCACCGTCGTCGAGCTCCTCGCGTTCGTCGTCCTCGACGTCCTGCGCGACTTCCCCGTGCTCGCCTTCCGCGCCGTCGCCCTCGGGCTCGCCGCCCTCGACGTGCCCGTCGCCCGGGCCACCGAACCCGCCGCCCGGCTCCTCTCCGTCGCCGGCGAAGCGATCCGTCGCCGCGATGAGCGCGTCGAGGATCCCCGGCTCGTCGAAGGCGTGGCCCGCATCGTCGATGATCCGGAACTCGGCCTCGGGCCAGACGCGATGCAGGTCCCAGGCGGTCATCACGGGCGTGCACATGTCGTACCGCCCCTGGATGATCACGGCGGGGATGCCGCGCAGCCGGTGCGCGTCGCGGATGAGCTGGCCCTCGGCCCACCAGCCGCCGTGGCGGAAGTAGTGGTTCTCGATGCGCGCGAATGCGGTGGCGTACTCGGGCGACGTGAACCGCGCGATGGTGTCGGCCTGCGGCAGCAGTGTGATGGTGGAGGATTCCCAGCGCGACCAGGCGATCGCGGCGGGCTGGTGCACCGCCGGATCGGGATCGGTCAGCAGCCGATGGTAGGCCTCGATGAGGTGCATGCGCTCGCCGATCGGCACCGGCGCGAGGAAGTCCTCCCACAGGTCCGGGAAGATCGCGGACGCCCCGCCCTCGTAGAACCAGTCGAGCTCCTGCCGGCGCAGCGTGAAGATGCCGCGCAGCACGAGCTCGGTCACGCGCTCGGGGTGCGTCTCCGCGTACGCGAGTGCGAGCGCGCTGCCCCACGATCCGCCGAGCACCTGCCAGCGATCGATGCCGAGGTGCGCGCGCAGGCGCTCCAGGTCGGCGATGAGGTGCCAGGTCGTGTTCGCGGACAGCACGGCGCCGGGCTCCGAGGCGTGCGGGATCGAGAGGCCGCACCCGCGCTGGTCGAACAGCACGATGCGGTACTTCGCGGGGTCGAAGAGGCGACGGTGCGCGGGACTCGTGCCGCCGCCGGGGCCGCCGTGGAGGAACACCACCGGCTTGCCGTCGCGATTGCCCGACACCTCCCAGTAGATGTGCTGGCCGTCGCCGACGTCGAGCATCCCCGTCTCGAGCGGCTCGATCTCCGGATACAGTTCCCTCATCGTTCCCCCTTGTCCGCTCACGGTAGTGGACGAGCGGATGGCGCGCTCGCGGCGCGCCGCCCCGGCATCCGGGCGCGACGGTGTCGGCGCCCTCCCAGCGTCGCCGCCTACCGTGCGGTCATGCGCCCCGTCCCCGATCCGGTCGGCCCCGGCCAGGAGTCCGTGTGGGACTACCCCAGGCCGCCGCGGGCCGAGCACCTCGACGTGCGCGTCACGATCGACCTCGGCGGCGAACGCGTGGTGGACACCCGCGACGTCGTCCGCGTGCTCGAGACGAGCCATCCGCCCGTCTACTACCTGCCGATGGACGCGTTCGCGCCGGGTGCGCTGGTGCCGGCGGCGGGCGCGTCGTTCTGCGAGTTCAAGGGCGCGGCGAGGTACTTCGACGTCGTCGGCGGCGAGCGCACTGCAGGCCGCGCCGCGTGGAACTACCCGACCCCGTCGCGGGGATTCGAGGCGCTCCGCGATCGCGTCGCCGTCTACGCGGCCCCGATGGACGCCTGCACGGTCGACGGCGAACGGGTCAGCCCGCAGCCCGGCGGCTTCTACGGCGGCTGGATCACCGCCCGAGTGGCGGGCCCGTTCAAGGGCGGTCCCGGCTCGATGGGGTGGTGACCGCCACGGCGTAGGCTCGGAGCCATGAGCCGCAGACCGGTCACGATCACGATCACCGGCGCCGGGGGGCAGATCGGCTACGCGCTGCTCTTCCGCATCGCCTCGGGCGCACTGCTCGGGCCCGACACCGCCGTGCGCCTGAATCTCCTCGAGATCCCGCAGGGGCTGCGCGCCGCCGAGGGTGCGGCCCTCGAACTGCAGGACTCCGCGTTTCCGCTGCTGTCGCACGTCGAGGTCACGGCCGATCCGGCAGTCGCGTTCGAGGGCGCGAACGCCGCGCTGCTCGTCGGCGCCCGGCCGCGCACGGCCGGGATGGAACGCGGCGACCTCCTCGAGGCCAACGGCGGCATCTTCGGGCCGCAGGGCCGCGCGATCAACGACCACGCCGCCGACGACGTGAAGGTCGTCGTGGTCGGCAACCCCGCCAACACCAACGCGCTGATCGCGGCGTCGCACGCGCCCGACGTGCCGAACGACCGATTCACGGCGCTCACCCGCCTCGACCACAACCGGGCTCTCGGCCAGCTCGCCGCCGCGGTCGGCACGCCGGTCGGCGGGGTGCGCGGCGTGACGATCTGGGGCAACCACTCGGCGACCCAGTTCCCGGATGTCGCGCACGCGACGGCCGACGGCGACCCCGTGCCCGCGCTCCTCGCCGCCCGGCTCGGCGGCACGGATGCCGCGCACGAGTGGCTCGCGGACGAGTTCATCCCCCGCGTGGCCAAGCGCGGCGCGGAGATCATCGCGGTGCGCGGCTCGTCGTCGGTGGCGTCGGCGGCGTCGGCGACGATCGACCACATGCGCGACTGGATGCTCGGCACGGGCGATCGCGGTCGCACGAGTGCGGCGATCTGGTCGAACGGCGAATACGGCGTCGCGGAGGGGCTGATCTCGTCGTTCCCGGTCGTCGCCGATGACGGCGCGTGGCGGGTCGTCGAGGGGCTCGGCATCGACGCGTTCGCGCGCGAGCGCATCGACGCCTCGGTGGCCGAACTCGTCGACGAACGCGAGGCCGTGCGCGCGCTCGGCCTGATCTGACCGCGCCGCCTACGCTGGCACCATGCCCGAACGCGCACCGCTCTCCCCCGCTCGCCGACGCCAGCTGATCGTCGGGCTCGTCGTGGGGCTCATCATCGGACTCGTCGTGAGCCTCTGGACCGGGTTCTGGCTGTGGCTCGCCGCGGGCCTCGCCGTCGGGCTCGCCGCCGGCGCGATCATGAAGCCGCCCGGGGAGGACGAGGACTCGCCGCGCACGCCGCGACGCTGACCCCGTTGCACGTGAGGCGGGCCGGGCGCTGCGCGCCCGGCCCGCCTCACGCGGCATCCGCTACCGCTTGGCCTTCTCCGACTTCTCGGGGGTCGGCAGCGTGCCGGCCGCGCGCTGCGCGGCGTAGTGGGCGCGGGCCTCGTCCTGTCGCTGCTGCTCGGCGCCCGAGGCGATCGACGCGCGCAGGTGCTCGGGTGCGAAGCCGAAGGCGTCGACGAGGTCGAGCGCGTACGGACGCAGACGTTCGACGAGCCGGTCGATGTAGGCCGACACGGCCTGCGCACGCTGCGGCGACAGGCGCCCGTGGATGAGGTACCACGAGAGGTGCTTCTCGAGGAGGCCGAGGCCGAACAGGTCGCGGAGCCAGGTGAGCACCTGCTTCGTGCCCGGGTCCTCCGTGCGGGCGAGCCCGCGCGTGAACGCCTCCCACTGCAGCAGCTCGGCGTGGGCGCGAGCAGCCTCGATGAGCTCGTTCTGGTTGCGGTTGAAGAGCGCCGCCTGCTCGGGCTTCGACAGCCTGCGGGCATCGCGCAGGCGGCCGGCGATCTCGCTGATCATCGCCTCGACGCGGTCCGTCAGCAGCTCGCGCTGGGTCTCCTCGTCGCGGAGCTCGTGCACCGAGCGGGCGGTCGAGCCGAAGTCGGCGACGGTCTGGGCGAGCCGGCGGAGGCCCGTGCCGTGGTAGGCGCGGTCGGCGGCCTGAGCCACGACGTAGCGCGCCATGGCGCCGGCGTCCGCCTTCGCGAACTGCTTCGAGAAGTCGGTGAGCAGTCGCTTCGCGACGAGCTGCAGCAGCACGTTGTTGTCGCCCTCGAACGTGACGTAGATGTCGAGGTCCTGGCGGAGTCCGACGAGGCGGTTCTCGGCGAGGAAGCCCGCGCCGCCGCAGGCCTCGCGCGCCTCCTGCAGGGTCTCGAGCGCGTGCCAGGTCGACAGCGGCTTGAGCGCCGCGGCGATCGTCTCGAGGTCCTGGCGGTCGTCGTCGGTGTCGGCCGCGCCCGAGAAGACCGCGTCGAACTTCACGAGGAACTCGTCGTGCGCGAAGAACTGCGCGTAGGTCGTGGCGAGCTTCGGCAGCAGGCGACGCTGGTGCCGCTGGTAGTCGAGCAGCACCTCCTCGTCGGTGTCGCTTCCGGCGTTGAACTGCCGTCGCTGCGTGCCGTACGTGATCGCGATCGCGAGGCCCATCGCGCTCGCGATCGTCGCGGCGCCGTCGAGCGAGACGCGACCCTGCACGAGGGTGCCGAGCATCGTGAAGAACCGGCGGCCCGGGCTCGAGATCGGGCTCGAGTACGTGCCGTCGGCGGCGACGTCGCCGTAGCGGTTCAGCAGGTCCTCGCGCGGCACGCGGACGTCGGTGAAGTGCAGACGGCCGTTGTCGATCCCGTTGAGTCCCCCCTTGAGCCCGTCGTCCTCGCCCCCGATGCCCGGCAGGAACTCGCCGGCCTCGTCGCGGAGCGGCACGTAGAAGGCGTGCACGCCGTGGTTCACGCCCTTCGTGATCAGCTGGGCGAAGACGACCGCTGCGATCCCGTGCAGCGCCGCGTTGCCGAGGTAGTCCTTCCACGCGCCGCGGAACGGCGTGTTCAGGACGAACTCCTCGGTCTCCGGATCGTAGGTGGCCGTCGTGCCGATGGCCGCCACATCCGAGCCGTGGCCGGTCTCGGTCATGGCGAACGCACCGGGCACCTCGAGGCTCATGATGCCGGGGAGGTACTTCTCGTGATGCTTCGCGGTGCCGAGGTGGAGCACCGCGGCCCCGAAGAGGCCCCACTGCACGCCCGACTTGATCTGCAAGCTGGGGTCGGCGAGCACGAGCTCCTCGAATGCGGCGATGTTGCCGCCGTGGTCGTCCGCGCCGCCGAGTGAGGTCGGGAACGCCTTGTGCACGGCACCGGACTCGACGAGGAGCCTCAGTTGGCCGAGGACCCGCTCGCGGTGCGCGGCCATGTCCTGCCCGTCGACGCGCTGGAACTCGGACCGCGCGGCGCGCTCGCGCGCGGCGAGGCGCGCCTCGGGCCAGGTTCCGAGCAGCTGCCGGGCGAGCGCGTCGACGTCGACGACCGGAGCCGCGCTGGCGTCGATCGGGGTGTTCGCCGGGGTCGCGGCCGCGGCGCGCTCGGGCGTGCCGGGGCGCTCGGTGCTGGGAACAGGAGCAGCGTCGGTTCGGGATGCCGTGTCGACCATCGTCGGTTCGTCCTTCGTACGCGGAATAGGGCTGGATTTCACGGTACGGCGGCGCGCCGGATGGCGTGAGAACTGCGTCCGTCGCCTACAAACGCCGCTTCGCGGCATCCGAGCGCGATTGCAGAACCCTACAAACCGAGGAGGTCTCGACCTTGGATGATCGACAAGTATCTCGGCGGCTCAGCCGTCCGCGGGCTGGTCGGGCGCCAGTCCGCGGAAGAAGCGCGTCGACTCCCCCGACCACAGCAGGAGCAGGATGGCGACCGCGACCAGGGCGCTCACCACCTCGTTCACCGCTCCCGACGGGTTCGCGACCGCGGCGCCCACCGACGCGACGATCGAGAAGACCTCGATCACGGTGATCGCGATCCGAGCGACCGGGTTGCCGCGCATCAGCCCGAAGGCGACGACGGCCGCGATCGCGCCGAGGATCAACGAGACCGACCCCATGATCGCCCACGTCGTTCGGGTCGCGGCGTCGTCGCCGCCGATGGTCGCGAGGGTGAGCAGGAAGAAGCCCGCCACGAGATCGAGTGCGGCGTTCACCCACACGAGGGCGCCCACCACCGTCACCGCCGCCGGGCGCCGAACGCCCTCGATGCCCTGTCCGGTCATGTCCGCTCCTCGTTCCGTCGATCCGGTGATCGGTTCATCGTGTCGGCCGCGTCACCGCGTGAAGAACGCGCTCGCCTTGGGGGTCCAGAGCAGGATCAGGACGATCGCCGAGACGGCGAGGCCGATCCACTCGCCGACCGGGAAGCCGAGGTACGCGACGGCCATGAACAGCGAACCGATGAGCGAGAACACCTGGAGCACCGTGACGATGAGCCGGGCCGGCTGGCTGCCCCGCAGCAGGCCGCCCGCGAGGACGGCGGTGATCAGGCCGACGATGATCGAGCCGATCGCCGCCGTGATGAGCGGCCCGGTCCCGCCGAAGCCGTCGACGACCTCTTGATTGGGCAGGAGGAAGAAGAGGATGACGCCCGAGATCATGTCGATCGCGCCCGCGACGAACGCGAGGACGCCGATGATCGTGATCGTGGTGGGCCGGCTGCCCTGTGCTGTCGACATCTGCGTTCCCCCGAATCCGCGCCGCCCCGGTGGCGACCCCTGGGGCCGATGCTAGCGACGGCGGGCATGCGAGCGCGAGCATCGCGGCGCTCGAGTCGTCGACGGCTCCGGTGCCGCGGAGCCTCTCTCGGGCGGATCGCCGCACGTGCGACCCGGGACCTCGCTCACCCGGCGTGCTCCGCGACGACCCGCACGAGGGCCTCGCCGTACGCGTCGAGCTTCTTCGCGCCGATGCCCGAGATGCCGTCGAGTTCGGCCACGCCGCCTGGACGCCGCACCGCGACGGCGCGCAGCGTCGCGTCGCCGAACACGATGTAGGCGGGCACGCCCTGCTCGCGCGCCTCACCCGCACGCCAGGCGCGCAGCGCCTCGAACAGCTCGGCGTCGCGCGGCTCGAGATCGGCTGCCGCGGGCGCCGCGGCACGCGACGAGCGCGACGAGCGCGTCGGACGCTCGGGCTCGGTGCGGAAGGCGACCTCGCGCTCGCCCGACAGCACGTCGGCCGAGGCATCCGTCAACGTGAGCACGCCGTACTCGCCGACCGACTGCAGGAGGCCCTGCGCGAGCAGTTGGCGGACGACGCCACGCCACTGGGCCTGCGAGAGATCGGCGCCGATGGCCCACGTCGCGAGCGCATCGTGGCCGTACTGCTCGACGCGGGCGGTGCGCTTGCCGCGCAGGATGTCGACGAGGTGCCCGGCACCGAAGCGCTGCCCGCGCTCGCGCTGCAGCCGGACGATCGTCGACATGAGCTTCTGGGATGCCACCGTGCCGTCCCACGAGGCGGGCGGCTCGAGGCACGTGTCGCAGTTGCCGCAGGGCGCGCTCTGCTGCCCGAAGTAGGCGAGCAGGTTCTGCCGGCGGCACTGCACCGTCTCGCAGAGCGCGAGCATGGCGTCGAGGTGGGCGGCGAGGCGGCGGCGGTGCGCGAGGTCGCCGGGGCTCTCGTCGATCATCCGGCGCTGCTGCACGACATCCTGCAGGCCGTACGCGAGCCAGGTCGTCGACGGCAGGCCGTCGCGACCGGCACGCCCGGTCTCCTGGTAATAGCCCTCGACCGACTTCGGGAGGTCGACGTGGGCGACGAAGCGCACGTCGGGCTTGTCGATGCCCATGCCGAACGCGATGGTGGCGACGACGACCACCCCGTCCTCCCGGAGGAAGCGCTCCTGTGTGCGGCGACGCGTCGCGGCGTCGAGGCCCGCGTGGTACGGCATCGCGTCGACGCCGTTCGCGGCGAGGAAGGCCGCGAACTTCTCGGTGCTCGCCCGCGACAGCGCGTAGACGATGCCCGCGACCGGGGTGCCGTCGGCGTCGCGGCCCTCCGTGCGCACGAAGTCGAGCAACTGCCGGCGCACGTCGAGCTTCGGCGCGATCCGGTACTGGATGTTCGGCCGGTCGAAGCTCGAGACGAAGTGCCGGGCGTCGCGGAGCGAGAGCCGCTCCGTGATCTCGCGGTGGGTCGCCTCGGTCGCGGTCGCGGTCAGGGCGATGCGCGGCACGTCGGGCCAGCGTTCCGCGAGCTCGGCGAGCGCCAGGTAGTCGGGGCGGAAGTCGTGGCCCCATTGGGCGACGCAGTGCGCCTCGTCGATCGCGAAGAGCGCGATCGTGCCGCGTTCGAGGAACCGCTTCGTCTGCTCGGAGCCGAGGCGCTCGGGCGCGACGTAGAGCAGGTCGAGCTCGCCCGCGAGGTACGCGCGCTCGACGGCGGCGCGCTCGGCGGGCGACTGCGACGAGTTGAGGTAGCCCGCGCGGACGCCGTTGCGCACGAGCGCGTCGACCTGGTCGTGCATGAGGGCGATGAGCGGCGAGACCACGACTCCCGTGCCCTCGCGGAGGAGCGCCGGGACCTGGTAGCAGAGGCTCTTGCCGCCGCCCGTGGGCATGAGCACCACGGCGTCGCCGCCGCCCGCGACGTGGTCGATGATCGCCGCCTGCTCGCCGCGGAACGCGTCGTAGCCGTACACCGTGCGGAGCGCATCGACGGCCGAGTCGAAGCGGACCGGTGCCGCGGCCGGGGCGCCGCCCCGCGGCATCCGGTCGTCGTCGACGGCACGGCCCGCCGTCTCGGACGGAGGCGGAGGCGCCCACTCGTCGTCGGGCGGCGCGAGCTCGTCCGGGTCCCACGGGACCTCGTCGGCCCACGGCGCCGCGTCGGCGGGGTCGGGGTGCTCGCTCCAGCTCACCCGACGACCCTACCCGGCGGCACCGACCGGCAGGTCCTGCCGATCGGTCCGGACCGTCGGCGACGGCTGGGGAGGACGGGTGCGGTGCGAGAGTCCTGTGAAGTCGGCGCCGACCGGTACCGGCCGACCTAGGCTCGCGCCATGACCACCCTCGAGCACGCCCGCGTCCTCGTCGTCGGTGCGACGGGCGCACTGGGCACGCTGATCTCGGACCGGCTCGCGGAACGCGGGGCACGGCTCGCGCTGCACGGGCGCGACGAGGAGCGCCTTCGCGAGCGCTCGGACCTCGGCGCGACGATCGCCATGGACCTCGTGGAGGAGGACGCCCCCGAGCAGATCGTCGGCCGGGCGCGGGACGCGCTCGGCGGCCTCGACGTGATCGTCGTGGCGGCCGGCGTCGTCGCGTTCGACGACGTCGCCGCCACGGCCGCGCAGGACCTCGAGACGCTGTTCACCGTGAACGCGCTCGCGCCGATGCGGATCGTCTCGGCCGCGTTGCCCGCGCTGCGGGAGGCGGCCGCCGAGGGCCGCGAACCCGTGGTGCTCACGCTCAGCGGGATCGTCTCGGAGCTGCCGACCGCCGGGCTCGCCAGCTACTCGGCGTCGAAGGCCGCACTCGCGGCGTACATGACGGCCGCAGGTCGGGAACTGCGGCGCAGCGGCATCCGCCTGGTCGACGCGCGTCCCGGCCACACCGAGACCGGCCTCGCCGGGCGGCCGCTGTTCGGCACGGCGCCGCGATTCCCACCCGGGCACGAGCCGGCCGCCGTCGCGGACCGCCTCGTCCGGGCCATCGAGGACGGCGCGACCGCGCTGCCGCCGGACGCCTTCTCCGGCGCCTGAGGCAGCGGGCGGAGGTGCGGCGCAGCGAGGACGGCCCGCGCTGCGGGCTGCGCTGCCGCCTCGGGTCGGCGCACGCGCGGGCCGGCGCCGACGATCACGTCGGCGCCGGTCCACGCGTCAGCGGGTCCGGCCGTCGTCCTCGGGAAGGTCCGCTCGGTCGGCCGTTGGGACGTCGCCGTCGGGGGCGTCGTGGGCCTCGGCCGGTTCCGTCGATGTCTCGTCCGACGGGGCGGCCTCCGTCGCGGCATCGTGTCCGGGCCGGCGTCGCACGAAGAGGAACGCGACGAGCGCCGCCGCGATCACCGCGACGGCGCCGGCGCCGATCCAGATGAGATCGGTCGTCGCACCCGAGCCGGTCGTGCTCGCCTCGTCGTCGACCTCGGCGTCCGTGCCCTCCGCATCGCCCGATCCGGTCGTCGAGGCGCAGGGCGACTCCGCCGCCCCCTCGGCGAGCGCCTGCCCGTCGGCGGGCTCCCAGTCGAAGGAGAAGTCGCCCGAGATCGGGTGGCCGTCGGCCGACACGACGCGCCACACGACCGTGTACTCGCCCGGCTCGCCGAGCTCGGCCGCCACGCTCGCGATCGGACCGTCGACCGCCGCGCACCCGGTCGCGTAGTGGCGGCCGTCGGGCCCGACGACGTCCATCGCCGCGGCACCCTCGGTGTCGATCAGGGCGTCGTTCGTCTCGAGCCAGACGGTCCCGGGCTGCTCGACGACGGTCTCCTCGCCGTCTGGCGAGATCGCGATGACCGTGTTGTGGGCCGATGCCGGCGAGACGGGGCCGGCCACCCCGGCCAGGGCGGCGAGCGCCGCCCCGGCCGTGGCGAGCCGAATGCTCCGGCGCGACATGGTCGTCAGGCCTTCTTCCGTCGCGTCGCGGCGATCGCGACGACGAGCCCGGCCGCGCCGACCGCGAGGCCGGTGATTCCGAGCACGCGTCCGACCACGTCGACCGAGCCCTGCGTCGCCGCGGTCTCCTCGGCCTCGTGCTCGTCGGAAGCCTCCTCCGACTCGTTCTCGGCGTGGCCGTGCGCGTCGCCCGTCGCCTCGGTCACCTCGATCGCCGGCGCGGGGCTCTCGGGCTCCGCGCCGTCGGAGCCGGCCGACTCGCTCCAGTCGTTCTCGCCCTCGACGCAGGACTGCAGCACCGGGAACTCGAGGAGCTCGCCCGCGGCATCCTCGGGCAGCAGCACCTGGATCTCGAAGGTCTCGCGGTAGCCGTCGGGCTGCGGCGTCCCGGCCGTGTACACGACCTGGCCGACGCGCTCGGCGACGACGTCGCCGTGTGCGCCCTCGACGGGCTCGTCGAGCTCGACCATGACCTTCTCGACCTCCCAGCCGGGCTTGATCGTGGGCGTCACCGAGAGGATCGACTCGGGGATCTCGACGGCGTACGAGGTCGTGGGCGAGCCGTCGCAGCCGTGCCCCGAGGCGAACTCGAGGACGGCGTACGAGCCCGCGGCGGTCGAGCTCGGGGTGACGACGACGTGCGCCTGCGCCGCGACGGGCGCGGCCAGGGCGAGGAGGGTGCCGGCGCCGAGGGCGGTCGCGGCGGCGGCGGTGGTGCGGGTGATGGATCGCATGGGTGTGCTTCTTCTCCAATGGGGTGCGCGGACGCGGTGCCGTGTTCGTCGGCAGTGGTTCGGCGCGTCGGCGCGAACGGATTCCGGGTGCGTGACCGCTCAGGCGGCCGCGACCGTCGCGGGCGGGCCGCGGTGCCGGAGCATGGAGAGGAGCAGGATGCCGAGACGCGGCGGACCGGCTCGACGCTCGACCGGTGGGCGGAGGTCGTGACCGGCCGGCGCGGGCGCGCCCGTGATGGCGGCGACGAGCAGGCGGATGCCGCGCGCGAGCGCGCCGGCCACCGCGACGACGACGGCGAGGGCCCGGCCGAGGACCGCGAGGAACGCCACGGTGAGGGCGGCCGCCGCCACGTGCGCGACGGGCATCGCCGCGTGGCCGTGGTCGACCGCGACGAACGCGTCGAGTGGGATGGCGCCGCTCGCGTGCAGCGCGTGGGGGTCGACGGATGCCGCCGGCCCGGCGGTCCCGGCCGCGCCCACCGAGTAGAGCAGGTGCAGGGCGGTCTGCGCGACGAGCGCCGCGACCGAGGCGCGGATCAGCGGCATCCGCCCGCCGACGACGACCATCGCGACGGGGATCGAGAACGCGAGCGCGAGCGCCAGGGCGATCGGGCCCGGCGGGGTGCCGCCCCCGACGGTGTGCGCGAGGGATGCGGCGAGCACCGCGAACGCGGCGATGGCCGCGCCGCGCGCCGCGCGTGCACCCCGTGAAGTCACCCGACCAGCCTAACCGCCCGTCGGGCACGGGAACGGCCCCGGGCGAGTCGCCCGGGGCCGTTCGCGTCGATCGCGCTCAGGTCACAGCGGGAGCGTGAACGAGCTCGTCGTGCCGGTCGGCGTCGTGATCATGAACCGCGAGTCCGCGGTGGCACCCGCCGGGATGGCGAAGGTCACCGAGGCGCGGCCGATCTCATCGAACGTGGCCGGGTTCGGGAAGGACGGGTCGACCGCGACCGTCGTGACCTCGACGTCGTCGAGCCAGACGGTCACCGTGCCCGCCTTCGGCTCGGTCGTGCTGAAGTCGAGCGACGAGAGGTCGACCGTGGCCTGGCCGCCCGCGACGCTGACGACGTCGACGCCGACCGCGCGCTGCGCGTAGTCGGGCGTGACGGTGCCGAACGTCTCGAAGTAGTCGACCATGGCCTCGAGGTCGATCTTGCCGCTGTCGGCCTTGTTCACGCCGTCGCGGAAGGTGACGAAGTTGTCGCCGCCCGAGGCGAGGAACGAGTTGGCACCGACCGAGTACGTCGCCGCCGGGTCGAGCGCCACGCCGTCGAGGAAGATCTCGCTGATGCGCGAGCCCTGCGCGGCGGTCGGGTCGTACGTGTAGGTCAGACCCTCGTTGACGCCGAGCTTCAGGAAGGGTCGCGACGCACCCGCGGGCTGCCACTGCTCCTCGAGGATGCCCTTGATCTGCGCACCGGTGAGGTCGAGCGTGACGAGCGTGTTCGCGAACGACTGCACGTTGGCGACCTCGCGGTAGGTCGTCTCACCCGCGTCGATGTCGGCGCGGAGGCCACCCGGGTTCATGAAGGTGATGTCCACGTCCCGCGTCCCATCGGCTTCGAGAGCCCAGAGCTGCACATCCGCCACGAGGTTGCCGAGCGTCGACTCGCCGCCGCGGTTCTCGACCAGCGCAGGCTGACCGTTCACGACGCCCGGACGCTGCGCCCGGTTGAGTGCGGCCGACGTCTCGCCGATGACCACGCTGCCGAGTTCGTTCGCGATCTCGGTGGCCGCGGTCACGATCGGGACGATCTCGGGGTCGGGCTCGTAGAGCCACGCCGTCACGTTGTTGTTCGCGTCGAACGCGGTCGCCATCGTGTAGAGGGTGTTCTCCATCTTGGTGATGGACTTCGTCGCGCGGTCGTAGCTGATCTCCATGTTGCTGAAGCGCTCGCCGTACTGGCCGCTCGAGATGACGGGGCGACCGTCGATCACGTGGTTGTACGGCAGGTGCGTGTGGCCCGAGACGATCGCGTCGATGTTGTCGTTCGCGTTCAGGACGATGTCGCCGAACCGGCTGTTCGGGTCGGTCGCCGACTCGATGCTCGTCGTGGCCGCACCCTCGTGCACGAGCATGATGACGATGTCGGCCTCGCCGTTGCCCTTCTTCCCGTCGCTGAGCTCGTCGGCGACGCGGTTGGCTGCCTCGACCGGGCTGCCCACCGTGATGTCCTCGATGCCCGAGGGGCTCACGAGCGAGGGGAGCTCGTCGGTGACGGCGCCGACGAAGCCGATGGTCACGCCCTGGAACTTCTGGAGCCAGTACTCGGGCAGCGCCACCTCGCCCGTGGCCTTGTCGTAGATGTTGGCGCCGAGGTACTCGAAGTCGGCGAGCGGCATCACGCGGTCGGTGAGGTCGGCGAAGCCCTTGTCGAACTCGTGGTTGCCGACGGAGCTGACGTCGAGTCCCGCGGCGTTGAGCGCCTCGATCGTGGGCACGTCGTCCTGGATGAAGGAGGTGAACGTCGACGCGCCGATCATGTCGCCGGCGGCGGCGAAGACGGTGTTCGAGTTCTGCGAACGGAAGTGATCGACGGCGCTCGAGAGCCGGGCGATGCCGGCGGCAGTGCCCGCCTGCTCGATGCGACCGTGGAAGTCGTTGATGGTGAAGAGGTTGATGTCGACCGACCGGGACTCGAAGCCCTTCGGCGACGGTGCGGCCTGCGCCGACACGGCACCACCGAGGGCCAGCGCGAGCGCGGTGGCGCCGGCGAGGACGCCGGCGGCGCGACGGCCGCGGGTGGACGTGGCGCGGTTTCGGGCCGCACCGGGGGAACGTTGCTGCATTGCGTGATCTCCTCTGCAAGGACGGATGCGGGAGACCTGCCGTTGCGCTCCCCCGGCGTCGCACGTGCCCGCCCCGGGTATGGCAGGCACTGATCCGCAGCCTAAGGCGCGGTCGCGACGGTGGGAAGGGACTTGACCCGTTCGTCATCCGGCGTTCAACGGATCGGGCCGATTTTGCTCGGATGAGCAGAGGTCGTCGCTCAGATGAGCAGGATCGGCGGTCGCGTCTAGGCTGATCCCCGATGCTCACCGCCGTCCTCTCGCTCACCGGTGCGATCGTCTACGGCGCGGCGGACTTCCTCGGCGGCCTGGCCGCACGTCGCCTCGGGGCGCTGCTCGCGACCGCCGTCGCGGCGGTCGCCGGTCTCGTGACGATGCTCGCGGCGCTGCCCGTGCTCGGCGGCGAGTGGACGGCGGCCGACGTCGGCTGGGGTGCGCTCTCGGGCGTGGTCGGCGCGGTGGCGATCGCGTTGCTCTACGCCTGCCTCGCGATCGGCCCGATGAGCATCCTCTCGCCGCTGACCGCACTCATGTCGGCGATCACGCCGATGCTCTGGGGAACGCTCGTCGGTGACGAGCGGTTCGGCCCGCTCGGCGTGTGGGGCATCGGCATCGCACTCGTCGCGGTGGTGCTCGTCGGGTTCGTGCCCGAGCGCGGCGCCGTGCGGCCGAGCGCGCACGGCCTGCTGCTCGCGGTCGGATCCGGCCTCGCCATCGGCGGCTACTACATCGTCATCTCCCGCACCGCGGATGCCTCGGGCGTCGTGCCGCTCGTCGCCAACCGCGTCGTCTCGGCGATCCTGCTGTTCGCGGCGTTCGGAACCGTCGCGCTGCTCGCAACGGTGCGCGCACGCTCGGCAGCCCTCCGGGTCGCGGCGCCCCGTGCGATGCCGCCCGCGCCGCCCGAGGCGGCGCCGCGCGCGCCGCGGGGCTCGAGCGCGCTGCGCACCGCGCTCGCCCTCGCGCTCGCGTGCGGCGTCGTGGACGCCACGGCGAACGTCCTGCTGCTCCTCGGCATCCGGGCGGGCGACCTCGCCGTGGCCGCCGTGCTCGGCGCGATGTACCCGGCCGGCACGATCCTGCTCGCGGCCTTCGTGCTGCGCGAGCGCATCGCGCCCGTGCAGTGGGCCGGCCTCGCACTCGCCCTCGTCGCCGCGGGGCTCCTCGCGCTGGCCTGACGCCCCGCCGTCGCGATCGGTTCCACCGCGTACACGCGGACCGCGATGTTCCGAGCCGGCGGACCGGCGCCGAGCGCGGCCCTCAGAGCCGGACGACCTCGGCGATCCGCACGACCGCGAACCCTTCCTCGGCCGACGCCTCGAGGTCGACCTCGCCGCGGATGCGCCAGTCGTGGTGGCCGGCCGGGTCGTCGATCACCTGCTCGACGCGCCAGGTGCCGGCCGCGGCATCCGTCTCGTCGATCGTGACGAGCCGCGGCGATCGCGCCGGGCCGCCGGTGAGGATGTCGTCGTGCTCGCCGTAGTAGCGGTCGAGCACGTCGGGCCAGCCGACGTCGGGGTCGAGCTCGGCGAGTTCCTCGTCGCGCTCGAGCGCGGCGAGCTGCACGCGGCGGAACAGCTCGTTGCGCACGAGCACCGTGAACGCGCGGCGGTTCGTCACCACCGACGGCGGCGCGGGCGGCACGACCGGCGCCTCGTCCTCGGGCAGGTGCGAGCGCGGGTCGACGAGCTCGGCCCACTCGTCGACGAGGCTCGAGTCGACCTGCCGCACGAGCTCGCCGAGCCACTCGATGAGGTCGAGCAGCTCCTCGTCCTTGTGCTCGTCGGGCACCGTCTGGCGGATCGCGCGGAACGCATCGGAGAGGTAGCGCAGCACGAGCCCCTCGCTCCGGGCGAGCTGGTAGAACGACACGTACTCGCCGAACGACATGCTCCGCTCGAACATGTCGCGCACGACCGACTTCGGGCTGAGCTCGAAGTCGCGCACCCACGGCTGGCTCGACGCGAACGTCTCGAACGCGTGCGCGAGCAGCTCGTCGAGCGGCTTCGGCCAGGTGACCTCCTCGAGCAGCGCCATCCGCTCGTCGTACTCGACGCCGTCGCGCTTCATGGCGGCGACCGCCTCGCCGCGGGCCCTGTACTGCTGCTGCGAGAGGATCGGGCGCGGGTCGTCGAGCGTCGACTCGATGATCGACACGACGTCGAGCGAGTAGTGGCCGGTGCCCTGCTCGCTCGTCTCCGGGTCGAGGAGCTCGATCGCGGCGAGCGCGAACGGCGACAGCGGCTGGTTGAGCGCGAAGTTCGGCTGCAGGTCGACCGTGAGCCTGAGGTCGACGCCGTAGGCGCGTCCGGCCTCCACGGCCGGCGTGATGCGGACGACCTCCGCATCGCGCAGCGTGCGCAGGATGCCGAGTGCGCGGCGCGCGAGCTCGACCTGCCTGGGGCGCGGCTCGTGGTTGTCGAAGACGAGCGAGCGGATGGCGCCGGCCACGTCGCCGCCGCGGCCGACGACGTTGATGAGCATGGCCGCGCTCAGCGAGAGCTGCGGCACGAGCGGCTCGGGCTCCGCGGCGACGAGGCGCTCGAACGAGCCCTCGCCCCACGTGACGAACCCGGCCTGCGGCTTCTTGCGGACGATCTTCCTCAGCTTCTTCGGGTCGTCGCCCGCCTTGCGGACGGCCGTCTCGTTCTCGATCTCGTGGTCGGGCGCGAGCACCACGACCGTGCCCGCGGTGTCGTAGCCCGCACGACCCGCGCGCCCCGCGATCTGGTGGAACTCGCGCGCGGAGAGCTGGCGCATCCGCTGCCCGTCGTACTTCGACAGCGCGGTGATCAGGACCGACCGGATCGGCACGTTGATGCCCACGCCGAGCGTGTCGGTGCCGCAGATCACGCGCAGCAGGCCCCGCTGGGCGAGCGTCTCGACGAGTCGGCGGTAGCGCGGCAGCATGCCCGCGTGGTGCACGCCGATGCCGGCGCGCACGAGACGCGAGAGGATCTTGCCGAATCCGGTCGTGAACCGGAACCCGCCGATCGCCTCGGCGATCTCGTCGCGCTGCTCGCGCGTCACGACGCGGATCGACGAGAGCGCCTGCGCGCGCTCCATCGCGGCCGCCTGCGAGAAGTGCACGATGTAGACGGGCGCCTGCTTCGTCGCGAGGAGGTCCTCGACGGTCTCCTGCACGGGCGTCTTCGCGTACGAGAAGTGCAGCGGCACGGGCCGCTCCACCCCCGTCACCCGGGCGGTGTCGCGGCCGGTGCGTCGCGCGAGGTCGTCGGCGATCGCCGTGACGTCGCCGAGCGTGGCCGACATGAGCACGAACTGCGCGCGAGGCAGCGTGATGAGCGGCACCTGCCACGCCCAGCCCCGGTCGGGGTCGCCGTAGTAGTGGAACTCGTCCATCACGACCTGGTCGACCGCGGCATCCGCGCCCTGGCGGAGCGCCAGGTTGGCGAGGATCTCGGCCGTGCAGCAGATGATCGGCGCCTCGGCGTTCACCGAGCTGTCGCCCGTGACCATGCCGACGTTCGCGGCGCCGAAGATGTCGACGAGCTGGAAGAACTTCTCGCTGACGAGCGCCTTGATCGGCGCCGTGTAGTAGGTGCGGCCCCACGGTCGGCCCGCATCGCGGTCGGCGGCGGTGCGCGCGACGGATGCCGCGTGGGCGGCGACCGCGACGAGCGACTTGCCCGTGCCCGTGGGCGTCGACAGGATCACGTTCGCGCCCGAGACGAGCTCGATCACCGCCTCGTCCTGCGCGGTGTAGAGGGCGAAACCTCGACCCTCGGCCCACTCGACGAACGCGTCGTACATGGCATCGGCGTCGTACGGGCGCGGGGCGGCGTCGAGGAGGGTGGGGGTCACCCGTTCGAGTCTGCCGCATGCGGGGCGGTCGCGGGCGCCCGCGCGCACGGCCGCCCGGGCGGCCGGGTGCCGGCCGTCGGACCGACGCCGTGCGGCGGCGCCTCCCCCAAGGCGCTCGCCGCACGGTCGGATCCGGGGGGAGCCGGCCCGCGCCGCCCGCTCGGGTCGGGCTCGGCGCGGCCGGCTCTCCGGTCGGCGCCGAGGAGACAGTTCCCCCTGCATGTCCGCGGTGCTCGACCAGGAGCAACGCTACGGAGCGGGCTGGTCGCGGGCATCAGGGGTAGCCCTGAAGGTGCCGCGACGCCCCTCAGGCGCGAGGCCGCCCGCCGGCCTCGCCGTCGCCGCCGCCTGCGACCCACGCGGCGGCGGCCTCGACGACCTCGTCGATCGGGGCCGACGCGTCGACCACGAGCGCGGGCTCGTCGCCGGCGGGGAGCTCGAGCGTCGCGAGCTGCGACGCCAGGAGCGTGGGCGGCATGAAGTGGTCCGGTCGGGCGCCGGCCCGCGCGGCGAGCTCCTCCCGCGAGAGATCGAGGTGCACGAACCGCGTCGCGGGCGCCGCCTCGAGGATGCGGTCGCGGTACGCGCGTCGCAGCGACGAGCAGGCGACGACGATCCCCGGCCGTGCGGACCCGGCGAGCACCTCGCCGACCCGGTCGAGCCACGGTCGACGGTCGGCGTCGTCGAGCGGGATGCCGGCGCGCATCTTCTCGACGTTCGCCGTCGGGTGCACGTCGTCGGCGTCGACGAAGGGCACGCCGAGGCGATCGGCGAGCCGCTCCCCGATCGTCGACTTCCCGGAGGCGGAGACGCCCATCACGACGACGGGGCCGGGTTCGCGCGTCATGCCGCGCCCCCCTCGCGGCCCTCCGGCCCGGGGACCGCGGTCGGCCGGACGACCGAGCGCACGTCGCCGCCCGCGATGAGCTCGACGATGGCCTCGACCACACGGAACACGCCGACGGCGAGCAGCTGCGCCGCGAGCACGGGCCCGAGGAGCGCGAGCGGGTAGGTGAGCGCGATGACGAGGCGCGCGAGCCCGCCCCAGGCGAACGCGGCGAGCGCCGGCGCGACGGCGAGCAGGAGCCATGCCGGATGGGCGATGATCGCGAGCACGACCGCGGCCACGACCGCGATCACGCCGAGCGCGACCTGGCCGAGCAGGAGCCATCCGCGCCATCCGGCGTACGTGCGCTCGCGGTCGGCCGAGACCCACGCCCACATCAGGCGCGCACGGAGCACGGGCACGCCCTGCTCGCGGAGCGCCCGATGGAACACGTCGTCGTCCTCCCGGCGCTGCGCGAGCGCGGCGGCCGGGTCGTCGAGCGCGGCCGCCGCGAGCGACTGCGCGTCGTGCAGGATCGCCGGGGCCGACTGGCGTCCGTAGCTCGCGATGAGCCCCCACAGGGGCGT
Organism: Agromyces molybdatiresistens; assembly: GCF_052748445.2. Classification (NCBI taxonomy): domain Bacteria; kingdom Bacillati; phylum Actinomycetota; class Actinomycetes; order Micrococcales; family Microbacteriaceae; genus Agromyces; species Agromyces molybdatiresistens. The sequence continues at coordinate 3,112,217 of NZ_CM188258.1, forward strand.
CGGCACGGACGCGAGGTCGGTGATGCCGGCGGGCGGCGGTGCCTCGCCGGCGGCCGGGGCGCGGTAGCGGCGTCCGCTCGGCTCGTCGAGGTAGACGACGGGCTCGCGCAGCGCGAACCGGTAGCCGTCGGCCGGCCGCTGGGCGAGCGGCAGTTCGACGAGCGGGGCGCCGCCATCGCGCAGGAAGGGCATTCGGGTCTCCTCGCCTCGGTGCGTTGCACCATCCTCGCGCCTCCGACCGTCACGACGGAACCGGGCACATCGACGAGAGGCGGATGCCGCGTGCTGGGGCGCGGCGGTCGCGCCGACGCGGTGCGAGCGGATGCCGCGTGGCGGGCCGGTCAGCCGAGCAGCACCGTCACGAGCAGCAGCACGGGCACCGACCCGACCGTCGTGACGAACACCGTGTCGCGCGCCACCACCTCTGCGGTCTCGTAGCGCTGTGCGAAGGTGAACACGTTCTGCGCGGTCGGCAGCGCCGCGAGCACCGTGACCGCGGAGAGGTCCCGCCCGTCGAGGCCGAACACGAAGGCCCCCACGGCCCACGCCACCACGGGCATCATCGCGAGCTTCAGCGTCGCGGCGATCACGACGTCGCGCAGCCCCGTGCCGGGCTCGAGGAGCCGCGTGCCGTGCAGCGAGATGCCGTACGCGATGAGCATGAGCGGCACGGCCGCCTGCCCGATGAGGTGGATCGGATCCTGCACGATGGGCGGCAGTTCGAGGCCCGACACCGATACGAGCACACCGAGGAGCGAGCCGATGATGATCGGGTTCGTGAAGGTCGAGCGCAGGATGCCGCGGACGGAGGTCCGGCCCTCGACGGCCGCGCCGAGCACCGCGAGCGCCACCGGCGCGAAGAGCAGCAGCTGCAGCAGCACGATCGGCGCCGAGTACGCCGCGTCGCCGAGCAGGTACAGCGCGATCGGGATGCCGATGTTGTTGCCGTTGACGTAGCCGCTCGCGAGCGCGCCGATCGTCGTGCGCGCGATTCCGCGCCGCAGGACGAGCATCGACACCGCGACGAACACGAGCATGACCGAGACCGCGGCGATCGCCGACACCGGCAGCAGCGCCGAGAACAGCGCCTGCACGTCGGCGGTCGACAGCACCGAGAACAGCAGGAAGGGCGAGAGGACGTTGAAGTTGAGGCGCGCGAGCACCGGCCGCGCGTTCGGGCCGAGCACGCCGGTGCGGGCGGCGATCCAGCCGACGACCACGGCGAGCGCGATGACCGCGAACCCGGTGAGGATGTCGATCATGCGTCACCGCCGGCCGGCCGAGCGGCGGAACCCGAGGGGAACGACGTCGATCCGTCCCGGGGGTTCCGCCCGATCACCAACGGTGGTGCACCGAGGCGCGGATCTCGCGGTCGTACAGCTCGCGCACGGCCGCGTCGAACGACTCGGGCAACCCGAGCGAGCCGGAGGCCGCGTTCGCGCGGGCCTGCTCGGGGTTGCGCGCGCCCGGGATGACGGTCGAGACGCCGTCCTGCCCGGCCACCCACGCGAGCGCGACCTGCGCCGGCGTGGCCTCCGGTGCCGCCTCGCGCGCGAGCGCCGAGAACTCGGACGCCGCGCGCACGCCGGTCGCGTAGTCGACGCCAGAGAACGTCTCGCCGACGTCGAAGGACTCGCCGTGCCGGTTGTACGAGCGGTGGTCGTTCGCCGCGAACTCCGTGTCCATGGTGTAGCGGCCCGAGAGCAGCCCGCTCGCGAGGGGGACGCGCGCGATGATGCCGACGCCGTACTGCGTCGCGACCGGCAGGACCTCCTCGACCGGCTTCAACCGGAACGCGTTGAGGATGATCTGCACCGTGGCCACGTTCGGGCGCGCGATGGCGGCGAGCGCCTCGTCGACCTTCTCGACGCTCACGCCGTACGCCGCGACGGCGCCCTCGGCGACCAGCGTGTCGAGCGCGTCGTACACCGCGTCGTCGGAGTATACGGAGGTCGGCGGGCAGTGCAGCTGCACGAGGTCGAGCGTCTCGACGCCGAGGTTGCGGCGGGACCGATCGGTCCAGGCGCGGAAGTGGTCGAGGACGTAGTTGTCGTGCTCCTGAGGCATGCGTCGCCCCATCTTCGTCGCCACGGCGACGCCGGCGTCGGGGTTCGCCGCGAGCCAGCGGCCGATGAGCGTCTCGGATCGCCCGTCGCCGTAGACATCGGCCGTGTCGAACACGGTGACTCCCGCCTCGTGCGACGCGTCGAGCACGGCGAGCGCGTCGGCCTCGTCGACCTCACCCCAGTCGGCGCCGAGCTGCCAGGTGCCGAGTCCGATGACCGAGACGGTGCGGCCCGTGCGGCCGAGGGTGCGGGTCTGCATGCGTTGCTCCTCTTCGACGGATGTCCCGTCCGAGCCTAATCGCGGGCGCAGGGTGGTGGGCGTGGTCGTGACGGCGAGGACGGTCACGGCGCCGCGATCGGCACCGCCGACCCGCTCACGACGATGCCGCCGTGCTCCGGGATGTCGACGACGAGCTCGCTCGGCCGACCGACGTGACGACCCTGGGCGATGCGCACCCGGGCCGGCGGCCGCACGGCGCCGGACTCCCGCAGGTACCCGCCGACGGCGGCGGCCGCGGCGCCGGTCGCCGGGTCCTCGGTGATACGCCCGACGGGGAACACGTTGCGGGCCTCGAAGCGCAGCCCGCCGTCGGGAGCGTCCGGCTCGCGGTGGAGCACCGTGATCGTCGCGGGCCAGCCGCGCGCGTCCATCAGGGTGCGCGCCACGACCGGGTCGAACGTGAACGCGTCGAAGGCCGCGCCATCCGCGACCACCAGGACCGGGTGACGGTTGCCGGCGTACGCGATCGCGGGCCGGTGACGCTCGTCGAGCGCCGCACGATCGAGCCCGAGCAGGTCGAGCAGTTCGGCGAGGACGTCGCCGGGCATGGCCTCGACCGACGGTTCGACGCTCGTGAACGACGCGACGAGGCGTCCGTCGACCTCTTCGGTGTCGATCCGCACCTCGCCGACCGGCGTGGCGAAGCGCACCGTGCCGACGCCCTCGCGCTCGGCGAGGGCGATCGCGGTCGCGACCGTCGCGTGTCCGCAGAACGGCACCTCGGCGACGGGCGAGAAGTAGCGGATGCCGCGGGGTGCGACGGCGCCCTCGGCCGTGCTCGTCAGGAACGCCGTCTCGGCGTAGTCGACCTCGGCCGCGATGCGCAGCATGGCGGGCTCGTCGAGGCCGCCGGCGTCGAGCACGATGCCGGCGGGGTTGCCGCCGGCGGGGTCGGTCGTGAACGCGGCGTACCGCAGGATCTCGGGCGAGGGCATGCTCCCATCGTGCGGCGCGGGCCACCGGTCCGTCGAGGTCCGATTCCGGACCGGTGGCCTGCACCCGAGCAGACGTGCCGCGTTCAGGCGGTCGGCCCGTCGGCGCCCTGCTCGTCGCCGAACCGACCGCGCGCCTCGACCGGGATGAGCGGTCGCTCGCCGCGCGCGCGGATCTGCTGGACGGCCCAGGTGTTGCCGTCGGGGTCGGCGAATCCGAAGAACGTGCCGCCGTCGCGCGGGTCGATGACCTGGACGGGGCCCGCGTCGACCCCGCGGGCGACGAGCTCGGCGCGCGCCGCCTCGGCATCGGCGACGACCAGCTGGAGGCCCTTCAGCGACCCGGGCGCCATCTCGCTCTGGGCCGGCAGCGTGCCGATCACGATCGAGCAGCCCGAGCCGGCCGGCGTGAGCTGCGCGAACCGGTGCTCGCCCGCCCGGGTGTCGTGGTCGAGCGCGAAGCCGACGCGGTCGCGGTAGAACTCGATCGCGCGATCCAGGTCGGCGACCGGGACGATGACGACCTCGAGGGTCCAGTCCATGGGGTGCTCCTTCCGTTGGTGCGGTGGCGGATGCCGCGGCTCACCCGGCCAGCAGGCCGTCGAGTCGCTCGTAGCCCTCGGTCACGCCCTTGGCCATGCCGTGCTCGACCATGGCGTCGCGGGCTTCGACGGTCGGGTAGACGGAGTGGCCGCGCAGGCGCGTGCGGCCGTCGCCCAGGTCCTCGAAGGTCATCGACTCGAGGCTGACGACATCCGGAGCGCCCTCGAACTCGAACGTCTGCACGGCGAACTCGTTCTCGCGGACGGAGTGGAACGTGCCGTTGAACGCCCAGCGGTTGCCGTCGGGGTCGACGTGGACGTAGCGGTAGCCGCCCTGCGGCCGGAAGTCCCAGCGCTCGACCTGCATCTCGTAGCCGCGCGGCCCGAGCCACTGCCGGACCTTCTCGGGGTCGCGGTGGGCGTCGAAGACGGCCGCGACGGGCGCGTCGAACACGCGCTCGATGTCGACGTAGGGCAGGCCCTCGGGTGCGTCGATGGTGACGGGGTTGGTGGTCTCGGTGGTCATGATCTCAATCCTGTTCGGCGGATGCCGCGGCGTCGGAGCCGTCGGCGGAGGCGAGCAGCGCGTCGAGGCGACGGAATCGCTGCTCGTGGATGAGGCGGTAGCGGTCGATCCACTCGGTGAGCGTCTCGAGCGCGGCCGCGTCGAGGTGCACGGGGCGACGCTGGGCGTCGCGGCTCCGGGTGACGAGGCCGGCGGTCTCGAGCACCTGGATGTGCTTCGACACCGCCTGGGTGGTGATGTCGAACGGTTCGGCGAGTTCGGTCACGGTCGCCGGCCCACGGCTGAGCCGGGCGACGATGCTGCGCCGCACCGGATCGGCCAGCGCCATGAAGGCGCGGTCGAGCCGTTCGTCGGCGGCTGCGGCATCCATTATTCAACCAATCGCTTTATCAACTCAGTGGTTGTTAACGTACGCTCGTCCACCCGGCCCGTCAACACCTCTCGCGGATGTCGGCCGTGAGGTGCATGATCTGCCGTGCGGGTGCGTTGCGCCCCGCCCTCGACGCTGAAGGAGACGCCATGTCCGTCACGCTCAACCCGTACCTCAGCTTCCGCGACCAGGCTCGCGAGGCGATGGAGTTCTACCGATCGGTGCTCGGGGGCGAGCTGACGCTCAGCACGTTCGCCGACTTCGGCCAGGGCGACGAGGCCGCCGAGGCCGACAAGATCATGCACGGACAACTCGTCGCCGAGCACCTCACGCTCATGGGCGCCGACACCCCCAACGAGATGCCCTACGAGGCGGGCACCAACTTCGCGGTGTCGCTGAGCGGCGGCCCGGAGGACGAGGAGACGCTGCGCGGCTACTGGGAGGGCCTCGCCGAGGGCGGCGACGTCGTGCTGCCGCTCGAGACGTCGCCATGGGGCGACGCGTTCGGCATGCTCACCGACCGCTTCGGAGTTCAGTGGATGGTGAACATCGGTCAGCCGACACCTGCGGGCGGCGGGTCGGCCGCGGGCGACGGCGAGGCGGCGCCCGCCGGCTGACCGGAAACGACGAGGGCACCCGACCGGAGGGCCGGGCGCCCTCGTGCGGGCGTGCGAGTTCGTCAGTCGAAGAGCTCGGAGAGCCAGTTGTCCTTCTTCTTGCGCCGCGGATACCCCTGGTCGTAGCCGCGGTCGTACCGACGGTCGTCGTAGCCGCCCGGGGCCTGCCGGAGCGCGTCCATCGGGTCCGCCGGATACCCCTGCTGCTGCGGCGCCGGCTGCTGCGGTGCGGCCTGCGGCGCCGGCGGGACCGCTGCGGCACCGCCGGGCGATGCGAACTCCCGCGCCGCGCGCTCGATGATCTTGTCGAGTTCGCCGCGATCGAGCCACACGCCGCGGCACGTCGGGCAGTAGTCGATCTCGATGCCGCTGCGCTCGCTCATCACGAGCACGGCGCCGTCGGTGGGGCACTGCATGTTGACTCCTTCATCCGGGATGTCGAATCTATCGGCGCACGCTGGGAGGAGACGGCGAACCGCCGCCGCACCTCGTCACACGCCGGCCTCCGCACGAGTCCCGGGCGGACGCGGTCCGTCGGCGGCGCGCGGGTACCGCGGAGACGCCGGACGCCGGGCCGGAACGTGTCCGACCCGGCGTCCGGGAAGTGCGGGCGGCATCGCCCGCGCGCGATCAGATCGCGCGGATGTTCTCCGCCTGGAGGCCCTTCTGGCCCTGGACCACGTCGAACTCGACGTTCTGGCCCTCCTCGAGCGAGCGGTAGCCGCTGCCCGTGATGGCGCTGAAGTGGGCGAAGACGTCGGGGCTCCCATCGGCGGGAGCGATGAAGCCGAAGCCCTTTTCGGCGTTGAACCACTTGACGGTTCCGGTTGCCATGCTGCTGTGTCCTTCGTTCGAACCGGGCCGAACGGTTCGGCCCGTCACGTTCGGCCGTTCGGCCGTCCGCAGGCCCGACGACGGATGCCGACGGGCGGTGGGTCCGAGGGACCGGCCGTGCGTCGCACGCGTTGCCCTCGGTCTCGGGTCATGCCTGCGGAACGTGCCGCCTCCGGGCAATCGATCGTGATACGGGCGGGCGCCCGCGTATGTGGAGGAACTCCGAGCGTATCGCATCGACCACGCCCGAGCACAGGGGCGCGCGTCATATCGCGACCCGGGATGGGCACCGGTCCCCGTCGGTCGTCGGCCCGCGCCGCCGCTAGAGTGACCGGGTGCCGACCCCCGGACCCGATCCCGCCGACGCCGCGCCCGCCCGCCCGGCCGCCTGGCGCCTGGCGGTCGTCGGAGTGCTCGGCGGCCTGCTCTCGGGGCTCTTCGGCGTGGGCGGCGGCATCGTGATGGTGCCGCTCCTGATGCTGCTCGCCGGGATGGACCAGCGCCGCGCCTCGGCGGCCTCGCTCGCCGCGATCGTGCCGACGGCCGTCGCCGGTTCGATCGCGTACCTCGTGAACGGCCAGGTCGACCTCGTGGCCGCGGGGCTCGTGGCGGTCGGCGGCATCGCCGGCGGATGGATCGGCGCGACGCTGCTCGCTCGGCTCCCGCTCGAGTGGCTGCGGTGGATGTTCATCGCACTGCTCGTCGTGGTCGCCGTCCGCCTCGCGCTCGGCACCCCCGACCGCGCCGCCGACCCGGTGCCGCTCGAGCCCGGTCCCGCCCTCGGGCTCGTGGCGCTCGGCCTCGTCGTCGGCATCGCCTCGGGGCTCTTCGGCGTCGGCGGCGGGCTCATCATGGTCCCCGCGTTCATGACGATCTTCGGCCTCGGCGACCTCATCGCCCGCGGCACGTCGCTCGTCGCGATGATCCCGACCGCGGTGAGCGGCTCGGCGAAGAACCTCCGCGGCGGGCTCGTCGACCTGCGCGTGGCGCTCGTCGTCGGCATCGCCGCGACGGTCGCGTCGCTTCCGGGCGTCGCGCTCGCCTTCCTCATCCCCCCTGCGGTGGGCGGATGGCTCTTCGCCGCGCTGCTCGTCGCCGCCGCGGCCCAGCTCTCGGTGCGCGCCGTGCGGGCGCGCCGCGCCGGAGCGGCGTGACCGCCTCCGATCCCGCGTCGGCGGGGTGGCACCGCGACCCGACCGAGCCGAACACGCTCAGGTACTGGGACGGCACGGGATGGACGCCCCACACGTCGGCCGCCGAGGTGTCGGCCCGCGACCCCCGTGCCCAGGCGGCGCGCACGGCCGAGGAGCCCGCGATGCATGCGACGATGCGGTTGCCCGAGCGACTCCCCGACACTGCGACGGTGCCCCTGCGGACGGAACGGCCATGGGGCGGACCGGTCGCCGACCCGCGGGTTCGCGTGCTCACGGCCGCGAGCGTGCTGACGGCCGTCGCATCCCTCGTCGTGGCATGCGCGGCCCTCGGTGTGGCACTCGGGGGCTGAACCCCGTCAGCGGCACCAGTCCGACTCGCCGCCCGGGAGGCTGAGGACGACCCGCCCGGTGCCGACCTCGACGAGCGTGGTCATGGCGTCGGCGTCCGATGACCCGGTCTCCCCGCCGGCGCTCGCGACCGGCGCCGTCTCCACGGCGACGAGCGCGCCGCCGGGGGCCGGGCAGTGGCCGATCACGCGGCTGCCCTCCGGCGGCGGGAAGAGCATCGCCGTGCCGTCGGCGTCCACCCGGGCGAGCAGCGACGCGAACCCCGCGCCGCCGTCGCCCAGGAGCACCTCGAGCAGGTGGGCGCCGCCGTCGTCGAGCGGGCTCACGCGTCCGGGGTAGGCGCCCTCCGGAAGGTCGGGAAGCAGCAGGTCGAGCGTGACGGTCTCGCCCGAGGCGAGGTCGATCGCGGCGACGCGGTCCGGGTCGGAGACCACGACGGTGCTGGTGCCGGGGACGAACCCCAGGATCCGGGCGTGCGAGCCGAGCGGCGCCGCCGGCCGCAGGCCGGTCGCGTCGACGAGGAGCATCGCCCCGCTCCGATCGAGCACCACGACCGAGGCCGCGCCGGGCACGAAGGCGTACTCGGAGACCTCGACGGGCTCGCCGTCCAGGCCGAGGACCGGCGCCGGCGAGCCGGCCGCCGTGTCGGAGACATCCACCAGGTGGAGCGTGCCCGATCCCCGGTCGTCCTCCAGGAGGACCCCCATCCAACCGCTCGTCGACGACGCCTGCAGCGAGCGGAGCCCGCCCGAGCGCGGGAGCACGAGCTCGGCGGGAGCGGTCGACTGGCCGGCGACGGCGAATCGCAGGCCCTCGGTCCCATCCGGTCGCTCCTCGATCGCCGCGACCACGTCGCCCGCGTGCGCGAACTCCTCGATGACGGGCAGCGCGAGCACGACCTCCGTCTCGCCGCCCCCGGTCGCTCGACGGACCACCCGGTCGTCGCCGCCGTCGACGCGCTGCAGCACGTGCATGGCCTCGTCGTCCGTGCGGAACCCGTGCCGCAGCGTGGACTCCGGACCGCCCGAGCTCGAGCGGACGCCCGCGACCTCGACGACGTAGTCGGTGGACGGCAGGAGCGGCGCATCGAAGACGACGCGGACGACGCGGTCGTCGACGCTCACCTCGGCGCCGGCGGCCGGGCTCACCTCGAGCGCACCGGCATCGGGCGCGGCGACGGGCTGGTTCAGGCGGAACTCCACGACCGCGCCGGCCACGCTCGCGGCGTCGTCGACCGCGGCGAGGGTCTCGAGGACCCGCGGTCCGCGGAACGCGTTCGCCGCGCCGAGCGCCACGACGAGCAGGCCGAGCGCCGTCACGATCGCGACGACGAGCCGGGTGAAGCGCCGGCGGGCGGCGTCAGTGGACATACGGCGTCTCCGGTTCGCCGGTGGGCTCGATCGTCTCCGGCACGAGGACCGTCGGCACGGCGGCATCCGCCGGGGCCGCGGCGATCCGGCCCTCCACGGCGACCCAGTCGTCGGCCGCGAACCGCTCCTGCCAGCCGGGCAGGTGCACGGGCACGCCGACGGGCTGCGCGTCCACCGCACAGCAGGTGACCGTGAAGCGGGTCACGTAGAAGACGTCGTCGCTGTCCGGCGACGGGAGCACGAACCCGGTCAGCTCGACGGCGCCGGGGAAGTCGGCCGGGTCGGGACCCTGCCGGAGCACGAGCGCCCAGTCCTTCACCGTGAACGCGGACGTGTCGCCGCCGACGAGCTCCGTGGGCGCGTCGCCGACGGCGGCGACCGAGTTGAGCTCGCGATTCTCGGCGGTCGCGGTCGAGAGCGTCGCGGGCGGCAGGACGAGCAGCGCGACCCCGGCGGCGAGGACGACGGCCGCGCCGGCGAGGCTCGCCGCGCGTCGGCGGACGGACGCCGACCTGCTCCGGGCGGTGGGGCCGTGCTCGTGGTCGTGCTCGTCGTCGGCGCCGAGCGGGGCCGGGTCCTCGGCATCGAGCGTGCCCGCGGCATCCGTCGCCCGTCGACGACCGACCGCGAGCACGGCGAACGCCGCGACGACGAACGCCGTCGCGACGACCGCCATCACCACGGTGAACACGAAGTAGCGGGGGTGGATGTAGAGCCCGAGTCGCCCGGTGGCGGCGAGCCATCCGGTCGCGACCACGCCGATCGCGGCGAGGATCACGCCCTGCCAGCGGTCGGGGAACTCACGCAAGCGCGTTCACCCCCAGGCCGATGGCGAGGGATCCGAGCGCGACCACCGTCGTCAGCTGGACGAGGGTGCGCGCGGTGAAGGTCGTGCGCATGAGGGCGAGCATCTTGATGTCGACCATCGGGCCGAACACGAGGAACGCGATGATGGCGCCCGGGAGGAACGTCGAGCCGAAGGCGAGCGCGAAGAACGCGTCGACGTTGGAGCAGATCGAGATCACGAACGCGAGCAGCATGAGGGCGACGACCGACCACACCGCGTCCTGTCCGACGCTCGTGAGCACCTCGCGCGAGATCACGATCTGCACGGCGCCGGCGATCGCGGAGCCGACGAACAGCGCCGGGAGCATGGCCGAGCTCTCCTCGGCGAACATGCGCACCGCGCGGCGGGCACGCACCGACGACACGGAGGGGCCGGAGCCGGGGCCGGAGTGGTCGTGCGCCTCGTCGGCGGCGTGCGCGCACGCGGCCTGGAAGCCCGGCGTCAGGAGCTGCATCGGATCGGGATGGCGGCTGAAGAGCCACCCGACCAGGTTCGCGATCAGGAACCCGCCGACGATGCGCCACGCGAGGATCCCGTCCTCCCAGCCGAACGCCTGGTAGGTGACCACGATGGTCACCGGGTTCAGGATCGGCGCCGCGAGGAGGAAGGTCATGGACTCCCCGACCGACAGGCCGCGCAGCATCAGGCCGCGAGCGAGCGGCATGTTGCCGCACTCGCAGACCGGCAGGAGCACGCCGAACAGCGAGACGACCGCCCGCCGCAGCCACGGCGTGCGCGGAAGGCGGCGCATCAGGAGGTCGGCCGGCAGGAAGAGCTGCACCGCGATCGAGAGCACGATGCCGAGGAAGACGAACGGGAGGGACTCGATCACGACGCTGATCGCGAGGGTGATGCCGTCGCGCACGCCGTCGGAGAGCGCATCGCCGGTCCCGGCCGGCGCGAGCACCCGCACCGACAGGAGCACGAGCAGCGCCGCCGCGCCGACGCCGAACCCGAGCGTGCGCCGCGAGGCGGTGGCCCGACGCGGGCGGGCGAGGAGGGCTCGGGTCACCCGTCAAGGGTAGACAGCCCGGCCGGGGTCGCCGGACCACCGCGCGTGCCGCGGCGGCTCGCGTGGAGCATCATCGAGGGATGAGCGACGCGCCCGCCCCCCGCCTCGACGCAGACCCGCGGCATCCGTCGCTCTCGTTCCGCCGCGCCGAGGTCCGCGACCACGCCCGCGTCGTCGCCGTCATCGGCCCGTGGTGGGAGCGGCCGGGCGGCGAACGGCTCGCGATGCTGCTCCCGCGCCTCTTCTTCCAGCACTTCGCCGACACCTCGACGATCGTCGAGGACGGGAACGGCGAGCTCGCGGGGTTCCTCGTCGGATTCCGATCCCAGTCGCAGCCCGAGGTCGCGTACATCCACTTCGTCGGCGTACGCCCCGACCAGCGCCGCACCGGCCTCGCCCGCACCCTCTACGAGCGCTTCTTCGAGGCCATGCGGGAGCGCGGCTGCGTTCGGGTGGACGCCATCACCGGTCCGCCGAACGTCCGCTCGCAGCGGTTCCACCTCGCGATGGGTTTCGAGCTCACGGGCGACACGATGGTCGACGGCGTCCCCGCGTGGCGGGACTACGACGGACCGGGCGAGCATCGGGTCGGATTCACGCGGCCGCTGTAGCGGAGGCCGCGCCGGGTGCGGAGGCCGCCGGGTGCGGTCGTCACTGCGCCGGCTCGTCGCGCGCCGTGCCTCGGTGCGCGGGGGCGGGGGCGGGGGCGGGGGCGGGGGCGGGGGCGGGGGCGAGGATCGTCCGCATCCGTACCCTGAGGCCGAGCCCGCGTCCTCGATACGGTGCGTGCGATCCGCGACCCGACCCGGCGCCCTGCTCCGCTAGCAGAGGCGTCCGCCGGTGACAAGGGCTGGGAACGGTCCGGCGGTCCTCGTAACGTTGCCGTCGACGTCGCACCCGAACGCGGCGCACGATCGGAAGGGGGCCCCGAATGGGTGAGTCCGACAAGATCGGCAACAAGGCCGAGGAGCTCAAGGGCAAGGCCAAGGAGGCCGCCGGCAAGGCGACCGACGACGAGCGACTCGAAGCAGAGGGCCGGGGCGAGCAGACCTCGGCCAACCTCAAGCAGGCCGGCGAGAACGTGAAGGACGCCTTCCGCTCGTAACGGCCGTGGACTGATGGGGCGCGCATCGCGGGGGTGCGCGTCCCATCATCATGTGCGGCGCCGCGCGCCGCGCTCCGGGCCTGCTCTTCTCAGGAGTGTCCCGGCGTGTCGCAGCTCCCTCGGCGTCTCCTCCTGAGAAGCGCACCGATCGGCGGGGGCGTCCGGAGAACGGGATCGGACCGGGTGGGAGTCTCCGGTTCGATTCAGCCGTCAGCGATATCGGCCGTCCGACCTATGTCGGCGGCATCCGCTTGGATGCAGTATTGACGATGCGACTCGGGCGACGGCCCGAGCCCGACGACGCGGAATCCCGCGCTCGCAGACCCTGTACGCACCTCGCGGAGAACCATGCTCGGACGACTCCTCATCCGCTACCTCAAGCCCTACCGGTGGCTCATCGCCGGCGTGCTCCTGTTCCAGTTCCTGTCGGTGCTCGCCACGCTCTACCTGCCGAGCCTGAACGCCGACATCATCGACGAGGGCGTGTCGAAGGGCGACACCGGCTTCATCTGGTCGACCGGCACCTTCATGCTGCTGATCTCGCTCGGGCAGATCATCGCGGCGATCATCGCGACGTACTTCGCCGCCAAGGCCGCGATGCGCGTGGGCCGCGACATCCGCAACGACGTCTTCGACAAGGTGAGCGGCTTCAGCGAGCGCGAGGTCTCGCACTACGGGCCGGGCTCGCTCATCACCCGCAACACCAACGACGTGCAGCAGGTGCAGATGCTCGCCATGACGGGCGCGACCATGCTGGTGAGCGCGCCCCTGATGGCGGTCGGCGGCATCATCATGGCCCTCCAGCAGGATGTCGGGCTCAGCTGGCTGATCTGGACCTCGGTGCTCACGATCCTCGTGGTCGCGGCGCTCGTGATCAGCCGGATGGTGCCGCTGTTCCGGAGCTTCCAGCAGCGCCTCGACGCGGTCAACCGGGTGATGCGCGAGCAGCTCACCGGCATCCGGGTGGTCCGCGCGTTCGTCCGCGAGCCCATCGAGCAGCAGCGGTTCGAGGTCGCGAACCACGACATCATGGACGTCGGGCGCCGCGTCGGCACGCTGTTCATCACGCTGTTCCCGCTGTTCATGCTGGTCCTGAACCTCACCGTGATCGGCGTGATCTGGTTCGGCGCGGCCGAGGTCGACGCCGGGAACGTGCAGGTCGGCACGCTCTTCGCGTTCATGCAGTACGTCGGCGTGATCCTCGGCGGCGTGCTCATGGCCGCGTTCACCACGATCATGATCCCGCGCGCCGCGGTCTCCGCCGAGCGCATCGGCGAGGTGCTCGCCACCGAGACCACCCTGCCGCGACCCGAGCGGCCGGTCTCCGAGTTCCCGACGCCGGGCACGGTCGAGTTCCGGGATGTCGCGTTCGCGTACCCGGGCGCCGAGCACGCGGTCGTCGAGGGCGTGTCCTTCCGCGCCGAGCGGGGAGAGACGATCGCGATCGTGGGCTCGACCGGTGCCGGCAAGACCACGCTCGTCTCGCTCATCCCGCGACTCTTCGACGTGACCGGGGGTGCCGTCCTCGTGAACGGCGCCGACGTGCGCGAGGCCGACCTCGACGAGCTCTGGAAGACGATCGGACTCGTGCCCCAACGACCGTTCCTGTTCGCCGGCACGGTGGCGTCCAACCTGCGCTTCGGGCGGGAGGAGGCCACCGACGACGATCTCTGGCACGCGCTCGAGATCGCCCAGGGCCGCGACTTCGTCGCCGCGATGGAGGGCGGGCTCGACGGCCGCATCTCGCAGGGAGGCACGAACGTCTCAGGCGGGCAGCGCCAGCGCCTCGCGATCGCACGCGCGATCGTGCACCGCCCCGACATCCTCGTGTTCGACGACTCGTTCTCCGCGCTCGACCTCACGACCGATGCGAGGCTCAGGCAGGCGCTGTGGCGCGAGCTCCCGGAGGTGACGAAGGTCGTCGTCGCGCAGCGCGTGTCGACCATCACCGACGCCGATCGTATCGTCGTGCTCGAGGACGGCCGCGTGGTCGGCCTCGGCCGCCACGACGAACTCGTCGAGACCTGCCAGACCTACCGCGAGATCGTCGAATCCCAGCTCGGAGTGGAGACCCAGGCATGAGCCGCGACAACGGAACCCCGAAGCGCCGCGGCGCGCGCGGTCGCGCCGAGGTGGCGCTCGCCGAGGCGAGCCAGCCGACGCTCGAGCAGCTCGAGGAGCAGCAGCTCGCCGAGGAGGCGCGCATCAACTCCGGCTCGTGGGACTCGGTGGCCCCGGGCAAGGCGCAGGACTTCGGCCGCAGCTTCCGCCGGATGCTCGGCCTCCTCGCCCCCTGGAAGTGGTCGTTCGCGTTCGTCTCGCTGCTCGGCGCGATCGGCGTCGTGCTCACGGTCATCGCGCCGAGGGTGCTCGGCGAGGCGACGAACGTCATCTTCGAGGGCTGGATCTCACTGCAGCTGCCCGCAGGCGTCACGCAGGAGCAGGTCGTCGAGCAGCTGCGCGCGACCGGCCAGGAGGACCTGGCGAACATCGTCTCCGCCGCGACGCTCACACCCGGCGAGGGCATCGACTTCGTGCGCCTCAGCCAGCTCGTGGTGATCGTGCTGCTGCTCTACGTGGTGGCGTCGATCCTGTCCTGGATCCAGGGCTACGTGATCAACGTGATCATGGTGCGGGCGATGTACGGGCTGCGCGAGCAGGTGGAGGCGAAGGTCCACCGCCTGCCGCTCAGCTACTTCGACCGCACCCAGCGCGGCGAGCTCATCTCGCGCGTCACGAACGACATCGACAACATCACCCAGACGATGCAGCAGTCGCTCTCGAGCGCGCTGACGAGCATCCTCACGGTGATCGGCGTGCTCGTCATGATGTTCTCGATCTCGTGGCAGCTCTCGCTCGTCGCACTCGTCGCGCTGCCGCTCATGGCGGTCATCTTCGGCGTCATCGGCCCGAAGTCGCAGGCGGCCTTCGGCATCCAGTGGAGGAAGGTCGGGCGCCTGAACGCGCGGGTCGAGGAGTCGTTCTCGGGTCACGCGCTCGTGAAGGTCTTCGGCCGCGAGCGCGACGCGAGCGAGAAGTTCCGCGCGGAGAACGAGGAGCTCTACGAGGCCGCGTTCAAGGCGCAGTTCCTCGCCGGCATCATCATGCCCGGCATGATGTTCATCGGGAACCTCACCTACGTCGGCATCGCGGTCCTCGGCGGCCTCATGGTCGCCGGCGGCCAGCTCCGGCTCGGCGACGTGCAGGCGTTCATCCAGTACTCGCAGCAGTTCACCCAGCCGCTCTCGCAGCTCGGCGGCATGGCCGCGGTCGTGCAGTCCGGCACCGCCTCGGCCGAGCGCGTCTTCGAGCTGCTCGACGCCGACGAGGAGGAGGCCGACGCCGCCGACGCTCCCGCGGCCGTCGAGGGGCGCGGCGTGATCGAGTTCGACCACGTGGCCTTCTCGTACACGCCCGACCGGCCGCTGATCCGCGACCTGTCGTTCCGCGTCGAGCCCGGGCAGACGGTGGCGATCGTCGGTCCCACGGGCGCCGGCAAGACCACGCTCGTCAACCTCGTCATGCGGTTCTACGAGCTCGACGGCGGTCGCATCCTCATCGACGGCCAGGACATCGCCGAGCTCACGCGTCACGATGTCCGCGCCCGCACCGGCATGGTGCTGCAGGACCCGTGGCTGTTCGGCGGCACGATCCGCGAGAACATCCGGTACGGCCGGCAGGACGCGACCGACGACGAGATCGTCGCCGCGGCGCGAGCGACCTACGTCGACCGGTTCGTGCACTCGCTGCCCGACGGGTACGACACCGTGCTCGACGAGGACGCCTCCAACGTCTCGGCCGGCGAGAAGCAGCTCATCACCATCGCGCGGGCGTTCGTGGCCCGACCGAGCGTGCTCATCCTCGACGAGGCGACGAGCTCGGTCGACACGCGCACCGAGCTGCTGCTGCAGCATGCGATGGCGGCGCTCCGCGAGGGGCGCACGTCGTTCGTCATCGCGCACCGCCTGTCGACGATCCGCGACGCCGACCTCATCCTCGTGATGGAGCACGGCGACATCGTCGAGCAGGGCACGCACGACGAGCTCATCGCCGCGCAGGGCGCGTACTACCGCCTCTACAACTCGCAGTTCGAGCAGGCGGCCTACGACGTCGACGCCGAGCTCGCGATGGAGGCCGAGGCCGCAGGCGGCACGCCCGGTGAGGCGCTCCTCGGGTTGGAGGGCGCCGCTGACGCGGCCGCCGACGCACCCCTGAGCTGAACGACTCGACGGGAGCCCGGGCCGGAGACGATCCGACCCGGGCTCCGCCGTCTCCCGGCACGCGGCGGGGTAGCCTCGAAGGGCCGTGACGATCCCCACTCCGCTCCCCATCGCCCCGACGTGGCGCCTGTGGCTGGTGTGGGGTGTCGGCGTCGCGGCGTACATCGTCTCGGTCACGAACCGCTCGTCGCTGTCGGCGGTCGGCGTGGACGCCGCGCTCCGGTTCGACGCCGACGCCTCGACGTTGTCGATGTTCGCGGTGATCCAGCTCGCCGTGTACGGCGGCATGCAGATCCCCGTCGGCCTGCTGCTCGACCGGTTCGGTGCACGCCCGATCATCACGATCGGCATGGCGCTCATGGGGATCGGCCAGCTGGTCCTCGCGTTCGCGCCCGACGTGGGCTGGGCGATCTTCGCGCGCATGCTGCTCGGCGCGGGTGACGCCGCGGTGTTCCCGAGCGTGCTGCGCGTCATCGCCGTGTGGTTCCCGGAACGGCAGGCGCCGCTCATGGTGCAGCTGACCGGCCTCGTCGGCCAGTCGGGGCAGATCCTCGCCGTGCTGCCGCTCGCGGCGCTGCTGCACGCGACGAGCTGGACGATCGCGTTCGGTTCGCTCGCCGGACTCGGCGCGCTGTTCACGGTGCTCACGTTCGCGGTGATCCGCAACCGGCCGCCCGGGCGGGTCGAGGACGTCTCGGTCGACACGGTCACCGGCGCCATCCACGTCGTGCGCTCGTCGGCCGACCTCCGCCAGGGCTTCCGCGAGTCGTGGGCGCACCCGGGCACGCGGCTGGCGTTCTGGTCGCACTTCACGACCCCGTTCTCGGGCACGGCGTTCGTGCTGCTCTGGGGTTTCCCGTTCCTCACGGTCGGGGAGGGCCTGACGCCCGCGATGGCGTCGCTGCTGTTCACGGTGTACGTCGTGTTCGGCATCCTCGTCGGCCCGGTCATCGGCGCGCTGTCGATCCGACACCCCACGAACCGATCGCGCCTGCTGGTCCTGCCCGTGATCGGCATCCAGCTCGTGGCGTGGCTCGCCGTCATCCTCTGGCCGGGGCCCGCGCCGCTCTGGCTGCTGTTCGTGCTGGCGTTCGCGATGAGCACCGGCGGACCGGGGTCGATGATCGGCTTCGACCACGCGCGCACCTTCAACCCGAGTCACCGACTCAGCACGGCGACGGGCATCACGAACGTCGGCGGGTTCCTCGCGGCGCTCCTCGCGATCCTGCTCATCGGCATCGCGATGGACGCGCAGGGCGCCGGCACGCCAGACACCTACACGCTCGAGGCGTTCCGCACGGCCTTCCTCACGCAGGTTCCGCTGTGGCTCGTCGGTTCGCTGTTCATCGTCATCGAGCGCCGCAACACGCGCGTGCACCTCGGCCTCGACGAGCCGCGCAGGCGACGACGCGACCGCGGCACCGACCGCCTCGCCTGACCGCTTCACCTGACCGACCCACGGGCCGAGCGGATGCCGCGGCACGGCTTCCACGCGCCGGACACCGCGCTCCGCGGCCGAACCACCCAGTCCGGGGGACGACCGACGCGTGGCGCCTCGCGCACGGCACCGCGCCGCCCTAGTGTTCAGGCATGGACGGCGCGCTGGGGGCGATCGCGGCCTGGATGCCGGAGCAACGGTGGTTCGGCGGCAAGGGTCGCGCCCCGATCCTCCGGAGGATCGGCGCATGGGAGCTGCCGGCGACCGAGCCGGGCGTCCGGGCGCTGTCGCTCCTCGTGATGGACGACGCCGCGGAGCCGCCGGTGCTCTACCAGGTCCCGATCGTCGAGAGACCCGGGTCCGTCGCCGGCGCCGAGGCGCACCTGGTCGGCGTGCTCGCGGACGGCACGCACGTCTACGACGGACCCCATGACCCCGCGTTCACGGGCGGGCTGCTGTCGCTCATCCGCACGGGCGCGAGGGCGGTCGCCCACGGCGCGTCCGCGGTCGGTCACCCGGCCTCCGGTCCCGACGCCGACGGGCTGCCCGGTCGGGCGGACGAGGTGCCCGCGACCGTGCTCGGCGGAGAGCAGTCGAACACGTCGATCGTGTACCGCCCCGACGGCGCGGCGCCCGTCATCTGCAAGGTGTTCCGGCAGCTGCACCACGGCGAGAACCCGGACGTGACCCTCCAGTCCGCGCTGGCGGCCTCGGGCTCGCCGCACATCCCGCCGGTCGTGGGCGACGTCATCGGCGAATGGGACGACGTCGGCCGCCCGGAGGGCCGCGCCCGCGGGCACCTCGCGTTCGCGCAGGAGTTCCTGCCCGGCGTGGAGGACGCCTGGCGCGTGGCGCTGCTCGCCGCGGCATCCGGTCGGGACTTCTCCGCTGAGGCGCGTGCGCTCGGCGTCGCCGTCTCCGAGGTGCACGCCGCGCTCGGCGCGAGCTTCGGCCGCGAGCCCGCCGCGCCCGAACTGATCGCGGCCGTCGCGGCCGCCTGGAACCGGCGGCTGACCATCGCCGTCGCGGAGGTGCCGGCGCTCGAGCCCCACCGCGCCGCGATCGCCTCGTTCTACGCGCGCGCCGAGGCCGGCGCCTGGCCCGACCTGCAGCGCGTGCACGGCGACCTCCACCTCGGCCAGGTGATCCTCGCGCCCGGGCGCGGATGGTTCCTGCTCGACTTCGAGGGCGAGCCGATGCGGCCGATGGCCGAGCGCCGACGACCGGACCTGCCGGTCCGCGACGTCGCGGGCATGCTGCGCTCGTTCGACTACGTCGCCGGCGCGACGGGGCTCGCGAGACCGGAACAGGCGGCCGACGCGCGCGCGTGGGCGGCATCCGCTCGGCAGGCCTTCCTCGACGGGTACGTCGCGGCATCCGGGATCGACCTCAGCGTCTACCGCGACCTGCTCGCGGCGTTCGAGCTCGACAAGGCGGTCTACGAGGCGATCTACGAGACGCGGAACCGCCCGGACTGGGCTCCGATCCCGCTGCGGGCGATCGAGGGGCTGCTCGAAGCCGGTCCGATGCGGGCGACGCCCGAGTCGGCGACGGATGCCGCGACGGCGGGGGCCGGCGAACCGGTTCCGTAGCGCGCGATCAGCGGATGCCGCGGGCCCAGAGCAGCAGCGGCGTCCGGTCGGCGTACTCGCGGTACTCGTCGCCGAAGCGCTCGAGGAGCCGGCGCTGTTCGAGGTGGGCCTTGACGATGAGCACGACGGCGAGGAGCACCCACACCACGATGAGCTCGACGCGCGCCCGCCAGATCACCCAGCCGGCGGTCGCGATGAGGAGCCCGACGTAGATCGGGTTCCTCGTGAGCCGGAACACGCCGTCGGTCCGGAGCGCGGCGCCCTCGCGCGGTTCGACCCAGGGCACGAGGTCGCGGCCGAGCGCGATCACGCCGGCCCCCGAGAGCACGAGCCCCGTGATCACGAGGAGCACCGCGAGCACGGTCGCCTGCTGCCCTGCCCAGAGCGGGTCGCCCGGGAGCAGCAGGAGGGCGAGCAGGACGAACTGCGCGACGACGAGCCAGTTCGCGCGATCCTTCATGCGGCCATCCTCTCGCGTCGGCCGAACGCGACGCCACGCACGGTCGCGACGGTCATGCGCGGGCGAGGATGGCGCGGACGTCGACGCCGGGCGGCAGCGCGCCGTACATCGACCCGCCGTCGCCCTCGAGCCGCGAGCGCACGAACGCGTCGGCCACGGGCCCCGGCGAGTGCTGCAGGAGCAGCGACGCCTGGAGCACGAGCCCCAGTCGTTCGGCGAGTTCCCTCCCGCGGAACGCCGCGGTCGCGGCATCCGCCCCGCTCAGTTCGCCGACGACGGCGCGCGCCTCGGCGAGCGCGAGGTCGAACGCGGGATGCTCCCCCGCCGCCTCGCCGACGACGTCGAAGAACGCCATGAACGCCTCGGGCTCGCGGGCGAGCACACGCAGGACGTCGAGCGCGATCACGTTGCCGGAACCCTCCCAGATCGCGAGCAGCGGCTGCTCGCGATAACGCCGCGCGAGCGGGAAGCCCTCGGTGTAGCCGTTGCCGCCGAGGCACTCGAGCGCCTCGGCCGCGTGGTCGGGGCCCCGCTTGCAGATCCAGAACTTGGCGACGGCGGTCGCGAGGCGCCGGAACGCCTGCCCGGACTCCGATGCGTCGATGTCGTACGCCCGGGCGAGCCGCACGGCCGTGATCGTCGCCGCCTCCGACTCGAGCGCGAGGTCGGCGACGACCGCGGCCATCGCGGGCTGGTCGACGAGGAGCGCGCCGAAGGCGCGGCGGTGCCTCACGTGCCATGCGGCCTCGGCGACGGCCTGCCGCATGCCGGCCGCGGTGCCGAGCACGCAGTCGAGCCGCGTGCGCGTGACCATCTGCACGATCGTGGCCACGCCGCGACCCTCGTCGCCGACGAGCCAGGCGCTCGTGTCGTCGAGTTCGATCTCGCTCGACGCGTTCGAGCGGTTGCCGAGCTTGTCCTTCAGGCGCTGGATGCGGAACACGTTGCGCGTGCCGTCGGGGAGCACCCGCGGCACGAAGAGGCACGAGAGCCCGCCCGGCGCCTGCGCGAGCACGAGGAATGCGTCGCTCATGGGTGCACTGCAGAACCACTTGTGCCCGGTCAGGCCGTACTCGGCGCCCCAGTCCGAGCGGATGCCGCCTCCCGCGCGCGGCACGGCGCGGGTCGTGTTCGCGCGCACGTCGGACCCGCCCTGCTTCTCGGTCATCGCCATGCCGACGAGCGCGGAGCGCTTGGGCGCGGCTGCCGCGCCGCCGAGCCCGGGCTCGTACTCGCGGTTCAGCAGCCGCGGCATCCACTCGGCCTGCAACCCGTCGGCCGCGCGCTCGAGCGTCGGGACGGCGGCGTGGGTCATCGAGATCGGGCACGCGTGCCCGGGCTCGACCTGCGCGAGGAGGAGGAACGCCGCCGCCCGATCGACGCTCGCGCCCGGCCGCGGGTCGGCCCACGCCGACGTGTGCGCGCCCGCGGCGGTCGCCGCCGACATGATGCGGTGGTACGACTCGTCGTACTCGACCTCGTCGATGCGCTCGCCCCAGCGGTCGTGCGCGACGAGCCGCGGCGGGTTCGCGTTCGCGAGCTCGGCATCGCGCTGGAAGGCCGCCGAGCCGACCAGGCGGCCGAGGTCGTGCAGCGCGCGGGACGCGGCATCCGTCGCCTCGCCGGCGGAGCCGGCCTCACCGCCCGTCGAGCCCGCCGCACCGCCGGAGTGCGCCGCCGTCCCCCACCGCGCGACCGCCTCGACGAGTGGGGCGTTCGCCGCGAACTCGTCGACGCCCTCGCGGGGCGGAGCCTGGTTCAGGACCTCGTGCGTGATCATCGTCGACCTCCGCCGTCCATTCTGGTGTGCCCGGCCCCCGCCGCCGCTAGGGTGTGCCCAGACGAGTTCCCGAGGGGGTCCGGTGAGCATCGACACCACGCCGCAGTCACCGCAATCGCCGCAGTCGCCGTCGCCGGAGGAGCCGGGCACCGCCTGGTGGTCGCTCCCGCCCGACGACGCCGTCGCGGAGGCGAGGAGCGACGCCGCCCGCGGGCTCGCCGACGCCGACGCGGCGGCCCGGCTCGCCGACGTCGGGCCGAACGCCCTCGTGAGCGCCCCGCCGCCGAACGCCTGGCGCATCGCCCTCGGCCAGGTCGGCCAGCTGATGACGCTGATGCTCATCGCCGTGGCGATCGTGTCACTGCTCATCGGGCAGGTCTCGACCGCGATCATCGTGGCGATCCTCGTGCTCTACAACGTGATCAGCGGCACCCGGCAGGAGCTGAAGGCCCGCCGCAGCGTCGACGCGCTCGCGAAGCTGCAGACCCCGCGGGCGCGCGTGCTCCGCGACGGCTCGATCCGGCTGGTGGATGCCACGGGGCTCGTGCCGGGCGACATCGTCGACCTCGAGGCGGGCGACCTCGTTCCCGCCGACGGGCGCATCCTGCGCGCGGCGAACCTCGAGACGCAGGAGGCGGCGCTGACGGGCGAGTCGCTGCCGATCCCGAAGGGCCCGACCGCGAACGAGGCCGACACGGCGCTCGCCGACCGCACCGCGATGGTGTTCCAGAACACCTCCGTGACCCGTGGCACGGCGCGGATCGTCGTCGCGGAGACGGGCATGCGCACCCAGATGGGCCGCATCGCGTCGCTGCTCACCGAGGTCGACTCGGGGAAGTCGCCGCTCCAGCGCGAACTCGACGGGCTGACGAAGGTGCTCGGGCTCATCGCGTGGGGAGCCGTGCTCGTGATCATCGTGATCGGCGCGGTGCGCGGGCAGAGCGTCGAGGAGCTGCTCTTCCTCGGCACGGCGGTCGCGATCTCGGCGATCCCGACGGGCCTGCCGGTGTTCGTCCAGGGGCTCTTGTCATGGGGTGCGTCCAAGCTCGCCGCGGAGCGCGCGATCGTCGCATCCCTCAACGACGTCGAGACGCTCGGCGCCACGAGCGCGATCTGCTCCGACAAGACCGGCACGCTCACCATGAACGAGATGACCGTGCGCACGGCGTGGATGGGCGGCGACCACTTCCGCGTGACCGGCGAGGGCTACTCGTTCACCGGGCAGATGCTCGGTGCGACCGACGAGCCCGTCGAGGCGAAGACGCTCGGGCTCGCGATCAGCCTGCCGAACGACGCCACGGTGTCGACCGAGGGCGTCGTCGTGGGCGACCCGACCGAGGCCGCGCTCATCGTGCTCGGCGCGAAGCTCGGCATCGACGCGGATGCCGCGCGCCGCGACTTCCCCCGCCTGGCCGAGGTGCCGTTCGACTCCGACTACAAGTTCATGGCGACGCTGCAGCGCATGCCGGTGCGCGGCGAGACGCGCCTCGTGCTGCTCGTGAAGGGGGCGCCGGATGTCGTCCTCGGGCGCTGCACGTCGATGCTCACGACCGACCGCGAGGTCGAGCCGGTCGACGCCGACGCCGCGACGCGCGAGCTCGAGGGCATGTCGGCCCAGGGCCTGCGGACGCTCGCGTTCGCGGCACGGTTCCTCGACGACGCCGACGAGGGCCGCGTCGCGGCCGACCCGATGTCGTGGGTCGGCGAGCTCACGCTCATCGGGCTCGTCGGCATCGTCGATCCGCTGCGGCCCGAGGCGAAGACGGCCGTCGAGGTCGCCGCGTCGGCGGGCATCGAGGTGCGCATGATCACCGGCGACCACGCGGTCACCGCCGGTGCGATCGGCCGCGAGCTCGGCCTCGGCCGCGGTGCCGTGAGCGGCGCCGAGCTGCAGGGGATGAGCGACGAGGAGCTGACCGAACGGCTGCCCGACCTGCACGTGTTCGGGCGGGTCACGCCCGACGACAAGCTCCGGCTCGTCCGGCTGCTCCAGGCGCAGGGCGCGATCGTCGCGATGACGGGCGACGCCGTGAACGACGCCGCGGCCATCAAGCAGGCCGACGTCGGCGTCGCGATGGGTTCGGGCTCGGAGGTTACCAAGCAGGCCGCGAAGCTCGTGCTCACCGACGACAACTTCGCCACGCTCGTCCATGCCGTCGAGCTCGGCCGCATCGTCTACGCGAAGATCACCGCGTTCCTGCGCTTCCAGATGACGCAGCTGATCAGCCTCATCCTGTTGTTCCTCGCCGCGAGCGCGTTCCAGATCGCCGACGGCGTCGCGCTCTTCCCCGCGCAGGTGCTCTTCCTCAACTTCTTCGTGACGCTCTTCTCGGTGCTCGCGATCGCCGCCGACGCCCCGCCGCCGGCGACCATGTCCCATCCGCCGCGCGACCCGCGGCTCGGGATCGTGAACCCGCACGCCGTCGCGGAGTGGCTCGGGTACGGCCTCGTGGTCTTCCTCGTCTCGCTGGTGCCGCTCGTGTGGGGACCGGATGCGCCGAGTCCCGACGAGCCCAGCGCGTCCATGACGATGGCGTACGTCATCGTCGGCTTCGGCACGGTGCTCAGCGCGCTCATGATGCGCCGCTCCCCCGAGTCGGGCCTCGTCGCGCCGATCGCGGCGGTCGCGAAGCTCCTCGTCTGGCCGGTGCTGATCATCATCCTCTCGACCGAGCTCGGATTCCTGCAGCGCCTGCTCGGCACGGTGTCGCTCACCGGATGGCAGTGGCTCGAGTGCCTCGTCCTGCTGCTCTTCGTCGTCGTCGCCGTCGAGGGCGACAAGTGGATCCGGCGGCTCCGGGCGGCGGAGCGCGTGCGGATGGCCGAGCAGCGCGCAACGACGCACGCACCGCCGGTGGCCTGAGGCGTCACGCGTCCGGAGCTCCGGCTACCCCTCGAGCAGGCCCCGCAGGTCGTCGGCGTCGAGGCTCGCGACGCTGAGGCTCTCCCCGTCGTCGAGCACGGATGCCGCGAGCTCGCCCTTCTTCGCCTTGAGCTCCATGACCTTCTGCTCGATCGTGCCCGCGGCGACGAGCCGGTAGACCATGACCTGCTTGTCCTGCCCGATGCGGTGCGCGCGGTCGACCGCCTGGTCTTCGCTCGCCGGGTTCCACCACGGGTCCATGAGGAACACGTAGTCGGCCTCGGTGAGGTTCAGGCCGAAGCCGCCGGCCTTCAGGCTGATGCAGAAGACGGATGCCTCGCCGGCGCGGAAGCGCGCCACCTCCGCGTCGCGGCGGCGCGCGGGCGTCGACCCGTCGAGGTGCGCGTACGGCACGCCAGCAGCATCCAGCCGTTCGGTCACCCGGTCGAGGAACGACGTGAACTGGCTGAACACGAGCGCGCGGTGCCCCTCGGCGAGCACGTCGTCGAGCTGCTCGAAGAGCGCGTCGAGCTTCGCCGACGGCATGCCGGCGTGGCGGTCGGCGTCGACGAGGCTCGCATCGAGGGCGAGCAGCCGGAGCAGCGTGAGCGAGCGGTAGACGATGAACCGCTGCCGGTCGAGGTCGTCGACGAGCCCGAGGAGCTTCTGCCGCTCGCGCTGCAGCACGAGGTCGTACAGCCGCCGGTGCTCGGGCGCGAGGTCGACCTCGAGCACCTGCTCCTGCTTCGGCGGCAGCTCGGGGGCGACGGCCTCCTTCGTGCGGCGCAGCACGAGCGGGCGGATGCGCCGACGCAGCCGGTCGAGGCGCTCGCCGTTGCCGTCCTCCTCGATGGGGCGGCGGTAGCGCTCGTCGAACGCGCGACGCGACGGGAACAGCCCGGGCGCGACGATCCGGAGGATCGCCCACAGTTCGCCGAGGTGGTTCTCGAGCGGCGTGCCGGTGACGGCGATGCGGAAGGGCGCCCGGATGCCGCGTGCCGCCTCGTGCACGCGCGTCGCCGCGTTCTTCACGAACTGCGCCTCGTCGAGGATCAGCCCGTCCCACTCGAGCTCACCGAACTCCTCCGCCTCGAGCCGGAGCACGGCGTAGGTCGTGACGACGAGGTCGGCGTCGGCCGCGATCTCGGCGAGGCCGGTGCGCCGTTTGGCGGTCGTCGCGGTGACGGATGCCACGCGCAGCCCGGGCGTGAACCGCGCCGCCTCGCGCACCCAGTTCGACGCGACGGAGGTGGGGGCGACGACGAGGAACGGGCGTTCGGGTGCTTCGCCGTCGCGGGCGGCCGCTCGGCCCTCGAGCGCGTGCTGCACGAGCGCGAGGCACTGGACGGTCTTGCCGAGGCCCATGTCGTCGGCGAGCACGCCGCCGAGGCGGTTGGCGTGCAGGAACGCCAGCCATCGGAACCCGTCGAGCTGGTAGGGCCGGAGCGGGAGCGCGAGCCCCGCCGGAGGCGGGAGTTCGGGGACGGCGCCGCGCTCGAGCCCGGCGACCGTCTCGCGCCATTCGAGCGCAGGTTCGGCGACATCCGCCAGGTCTTCGAAGTCGGCCCAGAGGCTCGAGCGGCTGCGGTGGATGCGGACGCCGGTCTCCCACTCGTCGAGCGTGCCGGCCTCCTCGATGAGGTCGCGGAGCTCGTCGAAGACGGGGAGGTCGAGCGAGAGGTAGCTCTTGTCGACGAGCAGCAGCCGCTTGCGGCCCGTCGCGAGCGCGCGGAACAGCGGCATGAACGGCACCTTCCGGCCGGCGACCGTCACGACGACGCCGAGGTCGAACCAGTCGCGCTTGCGGCTCTCGACGAGGGAGACCGCGAGTTCGGGCCGTTCCGTCGCCTCGCGGTAGTCGGGGCGTTCGCCGCGCACGTCGATGCGGAACGGACTGGGGCTGCGCGCTGCGAGCTCCTCGAGCCGCGGCATCCGCTCGACCGCGAACTCGGCGGCGTCGATGCCGCGGAGGAGGACCGCCTCGAACGGCACCCAGCCGAGCTCGTCCGCGACGCGTGCGACGAGGTCGTCGTCGATCTCGGGATCGAGCTCGGCCGCGGGGTCGACCTCGGAGGTCCGGCCGTCGGCGTGCTCCCACCGCCAGGCCAGGCGCAGCACGTCGTCGGGCTCGTAGCGGGCGTCGAGCACGAGCGTCGCGGGCGGCGCGGGCGGCAGTTCGAACGTGTCGTCGCGGCTCGTGATCGCGAGCGTGCGGGCGAGCGGATGCACGTGCATCGTCAGGAACTCCGGCACCTCGGCGGCGGGGACGCGGATCGCCTCGGGCGCGGCGAGCAGCGCGAGCTCGGCGGCGCCCAGGCCGGACAGGACCGGTGCGAGCTCGATGCGGCCGGCATCGAGGTCGAAGCGGTACAGGCCGTGCGCGGCGACGGAGCGGATTCCGACGGCCGCCCCGGCGAGCGGCCGCGCCTCACCGTCGAGCGTGAGCGTCGGCGTCAGCGCGAGGTCGCCGTCGGCGCGGCTCGCGTCGAGCCCGATCCCGGCCGCGCCGTGCAGCACGACCGAGGGCGTGACATCCGACCCGACGAGCGCGATGCCGAGCCGCCCCGCCTCGACGAGCAGCGGCCACAGCAGCGGGCTCTCGAACTCGTCGACCGTGATCCACTCGGAGCCGTAGACGTGCACCGACGGCGTCGTGCCCTTGAGCAGCGCGAACTGCGCGAACCACCGCGACTGCGCCGGGTCGACGCCCGCCGATGAGGCCTGGTAGGCGATGTTCTGCCAGGTGAGGCCGTTCTTGATCCAGGCGCCGCGGGCGCCCTGCGCGACCGGGCGGACGGCGAGCCGGTCGACCGCCGACGCCCGGCGTGCGGGTTCGTCGCGCGGTCCGCGCCACTCGCCGCTGCGCCTGGTGATCCGGCGGCGCAGCTCGAACTGGAGCCCGAGCGGGCGGAGGTCGCCCGTGCCGCGCGCGGCCGCGGCATCCGTCGTCGAATCGGCCGCGTCGGAGCTCGAGGCCGCATCGAGCCCGGCGAGCGCCGCGCGCCAGTCGTGCGGTCGGTCGGCGGGCATGTGGTCCATGCTCGCACGCGCGGCCGACACGTCGGCTAGCGTGAGCGGATGCGCGTGACCCGCCTCCGTCTCCACCCGGTGAAGTCGTTCGCGGGCCTCGACGTCGGCTCGGCGATCGTGCGCCCGTGGGGGCTCGAGGGCGACCGGCGGTGGGGCGTGGTCGATCCGGCTGGCGCGCCCGTGACCGCGCGCGAGGCGAAGGCGCTGCTCGGCCTCACGGCCGAACCGCTCGCCGACGGCGGCCTGCTCCTCGCCGCACCGGGCGCCGGCGAGCCACTGCGCGTCGACCCGCCGATCGGAGCGGCGCCGATCCCGGTCGGGCACTCGCGCCAGCACGAGGCGCTGCCCGCGGGTGACGAGGCCGACGCGTGGCTGAGCGATCGCATGCGGATGCCGCTGCGGCTCGTCTGGCAGCCCGACCCGGTGCAGCGCCCGGTGAACCCGGCGCACGGCGGCCGCCCCGGCGAGGGGCTCTCGCTCGCCGACGCGGGCCCGCTGCTGCTCGTCAGCGAGGCGTCGCTCGCGCAGCTGAACGCCTGGACGCCGGAGGACGTGCCGCCGCTCGACGTCGTGCGCTTCCGCCCGAACGTCGTCATCGACGGGGAGATCCCGTTCGCCGAGGACTCGTGGACGCACGTCCGCATCGGCGGCGTGCGCTTCCGCTTCGGCGAGATCTGCGATCGCTGCGTGATGACGACGATCGACCCGGTGACGCTCGCCCGCGGCAAGGAGCCGATCCGGACGCTCGCGCGGCACCGGAAGTGGGACGGCGCGACGTGGTTCGGGATCCGGATCATTCCCGAACTGGAGGACGGCGGCGCGGAGGGCGCCGCCTCGGGCGGGCACCGCATCGCGGTCGGCGACACGATCGAGGTCGACGTCGGCTGACGCCCGTCCCGGTGACGTGACGCGAATCGACGTGGAGCCGCCGCCCAGGGTCGATTCGCGTGACCTCGCCGCCCCCGCGTCCGCCGGGTGGGCGAGGGCGGGAGGGCGAGGGCGGGCGGCCGCCCCCGGTCAGCGCGCGACGATGCCGTCGGCGTGCGCCGCGACCCACTCGACGAGCGGGAGCATGCGGTCCATGAGGTCCCGGCCGAGGTCGGTGAGCGCGTACTCGACGCGAGGCGGCACCTCGGGGTAGGACGTGCGCGCGACGAGCCCGTCGGCCTCGAGCGTGCGCAGCGTCGAGGCGAGCATCTTCTCGCTGATGCCCTCCACCTCGCGGCGCAGCTCGCCCCAGCGGAGGGTGCCGTCGGTCAGCGCGAGCAGCACGAGCACGCCCCACTTGCTCATGATGTGGTCGAGCACGACGCGAGTGGGGCAGCCGTCCGTGAAGACGTCGCCGGATGTCTCCCGGATCTGCGCAAGACTCACCGTCACGTGGGTACCTTACTTCAAAGTGGGTACCGCCGAAAGGGAAGGTATGGCAGCTCGGTGCGGTTGCGCCACGGTGAACCGATCGAAAGGGAGTTCCCATGACCATCCTCGTCACCGCCGCCTCCGGCCACCTCGGCCGCCTCGTCGTCGAGGCCCTGCTCGAGCGCGGCGCCGCCACCGCCGACGTCATCGCGGGCGCACGCGACACGGCGAAGATCGCGGACCTCGCGGCACGCGGCATCCGCACCGTCGAACTCGACTACGCCCGCCCCGAGACCATCGCGCCGGCGCTCGAGGGCGTCGACGCCGTGCTGCTCGTCTCGGGCACGGCCTTCGGCGAGCGCGTCGCGCAGCACCGCAACGTCATCGAGGCCGCGAAGGCGGCCGGCATCGGCAAGCTCGCCTACACGAGCGGACCGAAGGCGGCGACGAGCGAGCTCGCGCTCATGGCCGAGCATCGCGGGACCGAGGAGGTCATCACCGAGGTCGGCGTCCCGGCCGTGATCCTCCGCAACAACTGGTACACCGAGAACTACGCGCAGGATGTCGCGGTCGCCGCATCGACGGGCGTGATCGCCGCCGCGACGGGCTCGGGCCGGGTCGCGTCGGCCGCGCGCCGCGACTACGCCGAGGCGGCCGCGGTCGTGCTCCTCGAGGACGGGCACGTCGGCGAGGTGTACGAGCTCGGCGGCGACGCACCGTGGAGCTTCGCTGAGCTCGCGGCCGCGGCATCCGAGGTGCTCGAGCGCGACGTCGCGTTCGTCGACCAGGCCCCCGCGGAGCGGATCGCGTCGCTGGTGGCCGCGGGCCTCGACGAGGGAACCGCGGGCTTCGTCGCGTCGATCGACGAGGGCATCGCACGCGGAGACCTCGCCGGGTCGGACGACACCCTCGCACGCCTCATCGGGCGGCCCACGACGCCGCTCGTCGACGCGCTCCGCGACCTCGTCGAGGGGCAGCGCGCGGCCGCCTGACCGCGTTCGCGATCGCGGCCGGGTGCGCACGAATCGACGCCTGCGTCGGGAGCAGGCGCCCGATTCGTGCGCACGCGCCGCAACGGGCGGCGGATGCTGCGACATCCGAGTGCCCCATTTCCGAGGGATCGTCAAGACCCCTCGGCACTCTTCCCCCCGGTCGGGGGTGCGTGTTAGCGTCCCTTTCACTTGCCCGGGAATCCCGGGCGAATTCCCTGTTAGGAGCGCATGTGAAGCAACGCACGCGCGGATGGCTCGCTGTGTCCGCAGCGAGCGCGACGATGGTCGCCGGGGCCGCCTTCGGCCCGGCCGCGATCGCCGTTCCCGCGAACGATTCCCCTACCGAGTCGACCTCCGCGGTCGCCGCCCGACCCGACAACCGCCCCGGCCCGCTCACGCAACGCCAGGACGAGCGCCGCAAGGCCGCGCAGGAGCTCATCCTGTCGGGCCAGGCCTCGCCCGGCGAGGACGGCGTCGTGCAGCTCGCCGAGGACAAGTACTACCAGGCCGCCGTCTCCGGCACGGGGCGCCTGTTCACGATCCTCGCCGAGTTCGGCGACCAGGGCAGCGGCAAGCTCGGCACGACGCCCGGCCCGCTGCACAACGAGATCGCCGAGCCCGACCGCACGGTGAACAACAGCACGCACTGGCGCGCCGACTTCGACCAGGCGTACTACGACGACCTCTTCTTCGGCGACGGCGAGTCGATGGCCGACTTCTACTCGAAGCAGTCGGCGGGGAACTACACCGTCGACGGTGAGGTGAGCGACTGGGTGCAGGTGCCCGGCAACGCCTCGACGTACGGCGACAACAGCGTGGAGGACTACGGCGGGGCGTGGCAGTTCATCGCCGACTCGGCCGACGCGTGGTACGAGTCGCGCGTCGCGGACGGCGCGACGATGGCCGAGATCCAGGCCGAGCTCGAGAGCTTCGACGTGTGGGACCGCTACGACTTCGACGGCGACGGGAACTTCGACGAGCCCGACGGCTACCTCGATCACTTCCAGGCCGTGCACGCCGGCGAGGGCGAGGATGCCGGCGGCGGCGCCCAGGGCGAGGACGCGATCTGGTCGCACCGCTGGTACGTCAACTCGACGGACTTCGGGCAGACCGGCCCGACCGTCGACGGCACCCAGGTGAAGTTCGGCGGAACCGAGATCGGCGACTCCGGCTTCTGGATCGGCGACTACACGGTCGAGCCCGAGAACGGCGGCCTCGGCGTCTTCGCGCACGAGTACGCGCACGACCTCGGCCTGCCCGACTTCTACGACACCGCGGGCGGCGAGAACTCGACGTCGTTCTGGACGCTCATGTCGAGCGGGTCGTGGCTCGGCGACGGCACCGACGACATCGGGACCAAGCCGAACTACATGGGCCCGTGGGAGAAGCTCCAGCTCGGCTGGCTCGACTACGCGGTCGTCGACGAGGGCGCCGGCGACGCCGGCGAGTTCACGCTCAGCCCGGCCGCCCGCCAGGTGGCTGACCAGGAGCAGGCGCTCGTCATCGACGTCGCCGACGCGGGCATCGAGAGCACCTACACCGCCCCGAACTCGGGTTCCTACGCGTGGTGGACCGGCAGCGCCGACGACCTCAACACGACGCTGACCCGCACGCTCGACCTCACCGGCGTGCGCTCGGCGACGGTCACGGCCAAGGCTTGGTACGACATCGAGGCCGGCTACGACTACCTCTACGCCGAGGTCTCGACCGACGGCGGCGCGAACTGGACCCAGGTCGGCAAGCCGCTCGACGGCTCGTCGAACGGCCGCTGGTCGACGCTCCGCTACAGCGTTCCCGGTGGTGCCGAGACGCAGTTCCGCTTCCGCTACCAGACCGACGGCGGCGTGCACTACGCCGGCGCGTTCCTCGACGACATCGTCATCAAGAGCGGCGGCACCACGCTGCTCACCGACGACGTCGAGTCGGGCGACAACGGCTGGACCGCGGCGGGCGGCGGCTTCAAGCGGTCGACCGGCACGGAGACGAGCGAGGGCGACCGCTACTACCTCGTCGAGAACCGCACCTACGTCGACTACGACGCGACGCTCGAGCACGGTCCCTACCAGTTCGACAAGGGCTACACGGCACCCGACCACGTCGAGCACTTCCCGTTCCAGGACGGCATGCTCGTGTGGGCGATCGACGAGGCGTACAGCGACAACAACACCATCGAGCACCAGGGCCACGGCCTCGCGCTCCCGGTGGACGCGAACCCGGCGAAGTTCACCTGGGCGGACGGCACGGCGCCGAGCAACCGCCGCCAGCCGTTCGACGCGACCTTCGGCCTCGACACGATCGACGCCGTCTCCCTGCACAAGGAGGTCCTCGTGGGCAAGGGCAAGAGCCAGGAGGTGGACTACATCGCCGCGGTCGGCTCCGACGGGACGACGATGCAGAAGCCGACGTTCACCGACGCCGACGTGAACGCGTTCTTCCACTCGTCGAACCCGCTCGGCGGCGTCATCGTCGCGGGCGCCGGTGTGGAGGTCACGGTGACCGAGCAGAACGAGGCCGGCACGATGACGGTCCACGTCGTCAACCCGTGAGCCGACGCTCCACCATCCGGATCGGATGACGCAGGCGGGCCCGTCCCCTCGGGGGCGGGCCCGCTTCGCGCGTGCGGCGAGCGAATGGATGGGGCGGATGCCGCGACACGACCGGTCGCGCGCGGCGGTGCCGTGGCATCCGTCGCCCCTCGTCGTACGCTCGGCTCGAAGACCGTGACGGTCCCGGTCCGAGCCGAGGAGCCCACCCATGTCGCAGCCATCGCCGGCGGAACCCGAGCCGATCTACCCGCCGCCGCCGTCCGATGCGCTGAACCGCATCGAGGACATGCGGGACTCGGTGTTCTTCGACGGCCCGAAGCGCACGCGGAAGATCCAGCGGTTCTGGATCCTGCTCACGCTCTCGTCGGTGATCGCCGCGGCCGGCGTCGTCGGCGACTCGACCGCCACCGTCATCGGCGCGATGATCGTCGCCCCGATGATGCTGCCCATCCAGGGCACGATGCTCGCGACCGTGCTCGGCGACCGCCGCAACCTCACCCTGTCCCTGCTCCTGATGATCGGCGGGGCCGCAGCGGCGATCGCGATCGGCTACGGGGTCGGCCTCCTCGCCGCCACGCCGCTCACCGAGCAGACGAACTCGCAGGTCGCCGCGCGCGCCACCCCCGGGCTCATCGACCTGCTCGCCGCGCTCGCGACCGGCGCCGTCGGATCGATCGCGCTCGTCCGCAAGGACATCTCCGACACGCTCCCCGGCGTCGCGATCGCGATCTCGCTCGTGCCGCCGCTCGTCGTGGTCGGCATCGCGGCCGAGTCGGGAGATTGGGGCAGCTCGGTCGGCTCGCTCATCCTGTTCGTCGCGAACGTCGCGGCGATCCTCGGCACCGGCGTCGTGATCATGGCGGTCTACCGGGTGCAGCGCTGGGGCCGGATCGGTCACCAGGCGCCGCAGCCGGGCGTGAAGGCCGTCAACCGCAAGCGGTCGAACCTCGCGATCGCGGGCATGCTCGTGCTCGTCGCCATCCCGCTGTCGCTGTCGACGCTGGTGACGACGACCTTGAACACCCAGCAGTCGAACATCTCGCAGGCGGCCGAGGCGTGGGCGCTCACGAACGACCTCGACGTGATCTCGGTCGACTACGTCTCCGCGCTGTCCTACCTCGTGCGCATCACGGGCGGCGATGAGGCTCCGGATGTCTCGGCCTTCACCGATCGCCTCACGGCGGCGGGCATCGACCCGTCGAGCGTCGACGTCGAGTGGATCCCGTCGGTGCGGGTGAACGCCGGCGACTGAGCCGGCACGCCGGTCACCGGGTCGGACGTCATCGCGCGAGGGCGAGGTGCGCGGCCCGGCGCGCGTGGCGCCGCTCGACGCGGACCGCCCGGCGCTCGGCGCGCCGCACGTCCCGCTCGGCGCGGCGCTCGGCGTCGCGCTGGTCGTGCTCGGTCATCTGCTGTGCGAGGAAGCCGTGTGCGAGGTCCATGACCCGATCCCTTCGTGCGTGGTGGTGATGACCACCTGCACTGAGGGTCCTCGCTGAGGTGGGTCGGATGTATCGGGCGGGTGTCGTATCTTCGCCCCCGGCCTCCTCGCAGCCGCGTCTGAGGTACCTCAGGCGTCGCCTCGGCCACCTCCGCGCATGAGGATCCGGGCGTCGGGCCGCCGGAGGCGGGCATCGCCCGGATCCTCATGCGGAATGGAGGGCGGCCGTGCCGCTCGCGGCAGCGGTGCCGCTCGCGGCGGCGGGGACGCCCGCGGGTCGCGGCTGGCTGGGGTGCGGGGTGTCCCCGAGGCGCCCCTGCTCGAGCCACATCGCGCGCTCGAGCTCGGCGCGCACCTCCGCGTAGGCCGGATCGTGCGCGACGTTCCGCATCTCCTCCGGGTCGCGCTCGAGGTCGTACAGCTCCCACTCGGGCGGATACGTGAACGGCCCGGTGCCGGGCAGCCCGAGCCCGTCGTTGTAGTAGTAGATGAGCTTGTACCGATGCGTGCGGTAGCCGTAGTGCGCGGGCGCGTGGTGGAACGTGTCGTCGTGCTCCCAGTACCGGTAGTACATTCCCTCGGCGGCCGGGGACTCCGGCGAGCCGAGCAGGTCCGGCCAGAAGCTGCGACCCTGCATCCGATCATGCGGCGCGACACCGGCGGCATCCAGAATCGTCTGCGCGAAGTCGACGTTCGTGACGATGCCCTCGAACACCCGCCCGCCCTCGAGCGCCCGCGGACAGCTCAGCACGAGCGGCATCCGCAGCGACTCCTCGTACATGAACCGCTTGTCGAACCAGCCGTGCTCGCCGAGGAAGAACCCCTGGTCCGAGGCGTACATGAGCAGCGTGTCGTCGAACTCGCCGCGCTCACGGAGCCGGTCGATCACGCGGCCCACGTTGTCGTCGACGGATGCCACGCACGCGAGGTAGTCCTCCATGAACCGCTGGTACTTCCACAGCGCGAGCTCCTCGTACGAGAGCCCCTCGGGCGGCGCGACCTTGAGGTCCTCCTCGTTCAGGTTGTCGGCGAGGCGCATGAGTGCGCGCCGGGTGGACGACGACCGCGTGTCGTAGTCGTCCCAGAACGTGGACGGCACGGGCACGCGGTCGCGGAAGCGCGAGGCGTCCTCGGGCTTCGGCTCCCACGGTCGGTGCGGCGCCTTGTGGTAGATCAGCACGCACCACGGGTCGTCGCCCTCGAGGGAGTCGAGCCAGTCGAACGCGAGGTCGGTGATGCGGTCCGTCGCGTAGCCCTCGACGATCCGCTCGCCGTCGGCCGAGAGGAACAGCGGGTCCCAGTACTCCCCCTGCCCGTCGTGCCCGATGAGGATGTCCCAGTAGTCGAACCCCTCGGGCGTCGAGCCCTCGTGCTCGCCCATGTGCCACTTGCCGACCATCGCGGTGCGGTACCCGGCGGACTTCAGCTGCGAGACGAACGTCGGCTGGCTCGCATCGATCGGCGTCACGAGCGTCGACACCCCGTTCACGTGGCTGTACGTGCCCGTGAGGATCGACGCGCGGCTCGGCGAGCAGAGCGCATTCGTCGCGAAGCAGTGGTCGAAGCGCCATCCGCTCGCGGCGATCTCGTCGATGCGCGGCGTCGCGTTGAGCACCGACCCGTACGCGCCGATCGCCTGCGATCCGTGGTCGTCGGTGAGGATCATGACGATGTTCGGCCGGCGCTGCGCCGTCATGCGGACCGCCGCTCGCTGCCCGCCGGCTCGACGGGCGCGACGGCGACCGATGCCGCGGCATCCGCTCGTTCTCCCGCCTGGTACGTCGTCTCGTCGAGCCCGCTCTGCGTCGGGTCGTAGTCGACCTCGCCGACGTCGTACATCGTGGTCATCCAGTGGTAGAAGTTGTCGCCGCGATCGCGGAGCAGCCCGTAGAGGCGCTGCATCATGGTGTTGCGGATGCCGCGCTGCTCGGGGTGCTCGTAGACGTTGAGCAGTTCGTCGGGGTCGACGTGCAGGTCGTACAGCTCGTTGACCGAGTCGGGGTTGACGACCAGCTTGTAGCGGTCGTTCCGGAGCATCCGCTGCGGGTACGGGAAGTGGTGCCCGTGGAACTCGCAGACGATGTCGTCGGCCCACTCGGGTTGCTCGCCCGCGGCCAACGGAACGAGGCTGCGCGAGTCGACCGCCGGCGACGGGTCGATGCCCGCGAGCTCGAGGATCGTCGCCGTGCAGTCGAGCAGGCTCACGAACTCGGTGCGCACCTGCCCGGCCGGTCCGCCGGGGATGCGGAGGAGACCGGGCGTGCGGTAGATGTCCTCGTACATCGCCGGACCCTTGTCGTGCAACCGATGCGCGCCCGTGAACTCGCCGTGGTCGCACGTGAAGAACACGGCCGTGTCGTCGACCAGTCCGAGCCGCTCGAGCGCCTCCATGACGCGGCCGATCTGCTCGTCGATGAGGGCGACGTACCCCCAGTAGACCGCGATGAGCTTGCGTGTCACCTCGATCGGCATGGTGTCGAACGTCCAGTGCGCACTGTAGTTGCGCTGCACCGGCGGCTTGCCCTCGAAGGTCTCGGCGATCGACTTCGGCAGCTCGATTTCTGCCGGGTCGAACTTGTCGAAGTACTCGTTCGGCACGATGTACGGCAGGTGCGGACCGAAGAAATTCAGCTCGAGGAAGAACGGCGTGCCATCGCGCTCACCGTCGGCCGCGTACCGCTCGAGCAGCTCGATCGTGCGCGTCGCGAGGTAGTACTCGAACGTCGCCTCCACCGGCTGGTGGAGCCGGGCAGCCAACAGGTTGCCCGGCCCACCGTTCGGCAGGGTGCCGCGGATGCGGTCGCTGATCGCGTACGGCGGCAGGTGGTGCTCCGCCAGGTAGCCGAGGTAGTCCTCGTTCTCCACGGGGTTGTGCCATCCGGGAAGGTCGGGGCCGTCGAAGCCGAAGTCCGCGGCGTTCTTCTCGGTGCCGGCGTGCCACTTGCCGACGAGTCCCGTGTTGTAGCCCCTTTCGCGGAGCGCCTCCACGAAGGTGAAGCTGCCCTCGGCGAGGTCCTCCAGATAGCCGACGTTGCGTTCGTGATTCGCGAGCACGCGGTGGCGGAAGGGGGCCTGGCCGGTCAGCAGGCTCGCGCGAGCCGGCGTGCAGATCGCGGTCGGCGTGTACCAGCGGTCGAAGCGCGTGCCCGTGCGGGCCAGCTCGTCGAGCACCGGCGTCGCCGCCATCGCGTTGCCGTACGCCCCGAGCGTGTCCGCCCGGTGCTGGTCGGTCATGAGGAAGAGGATGTTGCTCGGCTCCATGGCGTGACTACTCGCCCGCCTGCAGGAACAGGTCGCCGGTGTAGAAGGACGACGGCTCGGCGACCTCGGTCAGCTTGCCGGCTGCCACGAAGTAGTCCTGCATGCCGTTCAGCCACGAGTCGACGCTGCCGTCCTCGGTGAGGGTGTCGAGCTCCTCGAGCGAGAGCACCTTGTTGTTCGCGGCATCCGCGGCCACCGCCTCGGCGTCCAGGGCGTTGTACGCCGCGGTCAGCTCGACGGCCTCGTCGGGGTTCTCGTAGCGGAAGGTGATCGCGTCGCGCAGTGCCTTCAGCACGCGGTCGACCTTCTCGGGCTCGTTCTCGACGACGTCGTTGCCGGCCACGAACGCAGTCGGGAAGGCGACGGTGTCCTCGAAGTCGGAGTTCTGCGCGATCTCGACGAGGTCGGGCACCTGCTCCTTCACGGTGGCGAGGGCCGGGTACCAGAAGCCGGCGCCCTCGACCTGGCCGGATGCCAGTGCCGAGACGATTGCGGACGGCTCCATGGGCACGAGCTCGACGTCGTCCTTGGTCATTCCCGCGTCCTCGAGGGCGAGCGTCAGGATCATGTCACCGGACGTGCCCTCGGGCACCGCGACGGTCTTGCCGCGCAGGTCCTCCATCGACTCGTTGCCGGGCTGGCCGACGACACGGTCGGACTGGCCGAGCGTGTTCATGGCGATGATCTTCGCCTCGCCGCTGGCGGGCAGCCAGAAGGCACCCGGCCCGATGTAGCCGAAGTCGAGGTCGCCCGTGCCGAGCGCCTGGATCTGGAGCGGACCGTTGGTGAACGACGGCGTCTCGACGTCGAGGCCGTACTTCTCCCAGTAGCCCTGGTCCTCGGCGATCGCGAGGAGGCTCGTGCCGTTGAAGTCGGGGATGTACCCGAACTTCACTTCGAGGACGTCGTCGTACTCGCTCTCGGCGGCGGCCGAGTCGTTCGAGCCGTCGCCCGAGGCGCATCCGGTCGCGAGGAGTGCGACGGCGGCGCCGACGGCGGCGGTGCCGAGGAGCTTCCTGGAAATTCGCATGGCTGTGCTTCCCTTCGTGGGGTTGGGGGTGATGCGGTTGGGGTTGGGGGTGGTGCGGATCGGTGGGGGGTCGGTCGACGCGGTCAGGCGTGGGGGCGCGGCCGGAGGCGACCGGCGTCAGTGCGACGCCGTTCCGGCAGCGGTGCCGGGCTCCTGGTGGTAGACCGCGTGCCAGACGCGGTTGCGCAGCTCGCCGAACTCCGGGCTGAGCCGCACGTCCTCCGTGCGGGGGTATGGAAGGTCGACCTCGATGACGTCGTAGATCCGGCCCGGCCGGGCAGCCATCACGACGACGCGGTTGGCGAGGAACACGGCCTCGTCGACATCGTGCGTGATGAACATCACGGTGCGCTTCTCTCGGCTCCACGTCTCGAGCAGCTGCTCCTGCAGCTTCACGCGGGTGAGGGCGTCGAGTGCGCCGAACGGCTCGTCCATCAGGAGGATCGAGGGGTTCACCGCGTAGGCGCGGGCGATCGCGCACCGCTGCTTCATGCCGCCCGAGAGCATCTTCGGGAGCGCGTCGGCGAACTGCTGGAGTCCGACCATCTCGATGAAGTGCTCTGCTCGTTCGCGGCGCTCGGCTCGAGGCACGCCGTTCACCTTGAGGCCGAACTCGACGTTCTTGCGGACCGACAGCCAGGGGAAGAGCGCGTACTGCTGGAAGATCACACCGCGCTCGGGGCCGGGCCCGGAGACCGATCGCCCGTCGACGAGCGCCTCGCCCGCGGTGGGCGTCTCGAGTCCGGCGAGCACGTTCATGAGCGTCGACTTGCCGCAGCCCGAGGGCCCGACTACGGTGACGAACTCGTTGTCGGCGATGTCGATCGAGACGCGGTCGAGGGCGGTGAACTCCTCGCCATTCAGCGGGAAGGTCTTCGTGACCTCGCGGACGGAGATCTTGGCGGCGGTGGCCGTCGCCGGGTTCATGGTGGTCATCGGCGTTCCTGCCATCCGGTCAGCTTGGTTTCGGCGAAGAGGAGCAGGCGGTCCATGACGAGGCCGAGGATGCCGATCAGGACGATGCCCACGAAGATGGTCGCCAGGTCGTAGTAGATCTGCGCCTCCTGCATCCGTCGCCCGAGGCCGGCCTGCGCGGCCAGCAGCTCGGCGGCGACGAGCGTGGCCCATGCGGAGCCGAGGCCGACGCGCATGCCGACGAGGATGAACGGCGTCGACGCCGGGACGACGACCCGGGCGAAGATCGTGCCGTCCTTCGCGCCGAGCACCCGGGCCGCGTTGATGAGCGTCTTGTCGACGCTCACGACGCCCTGGTACGTCGAGATGACGCACGCGAGGAAGGCGGCGAGGAAGATGACGACGATCTTCGGCACCTCGCCGATGCCGAGGAGCACCAGTACGAGCGGCAGCAGCGCGAGCGGCGGGATGGTGCGGAAGAACTGGATCCACGGCTCGAAGAGACCCCGCGCCACGGTGTACCAGCCCATCAGGAAGCCGACCGGGATGGCCGCCGCCGAGCCGAGCAGAAAACCGGCGAGCACGCGGCCGAGGCTCGCGAGAATGTCCTCCTGGAGGATGCCGGCGTTCCAGAGCTGGATCGCCTTCTCGACGACCTCGGGCGGCGTCGGCAGCTGGAAGCCGTTCAGGGCGAGGGCCCACCAGATGGCGATACCGCCGACGATCGAGACGGCGTTGAGGATGAGCAGTTTGGTGCGCGTGCTCATCCGGCGACGCGACGCGCGGGCCGGCTTCTGCGGGTGGGGCCCGTCGGCCGGGAGGTGCTCGTGCACGGCGGAGGAGCTCATCGTGTACGGCTGGATGTCGGCGCGCGACGGTGCCTCGGACATGCGGACCTCCGTCATGGCGCGACCTCCCACCGGGTGGGGGTGTGCGTGGCGTTCACAGTGCGCTCCTTTGCTGCTGAACGGGTTCGGCGGATGCCGCGGGGTCGGGGTATCCGGCGAGGAGGGGGGACTGGTGGAAGATCGCGGCGATCGCGCCCAGGGCGCCGTCGCTGTCGCGCAGTTGCGCGGCCCGCACGATGTGCGGCTGGTCGGAGGGGATCGAGTAGAGCTCGTAGCGGAGGGTCGCCGCGGCCTGCTCGACGAGCACGGGCGCGATGCGGACGATCTCGCCGCCGATCACGACCTCGCGCGGGTTGAGGGTCATGGCGGCGGCGCCGAGCACGCGCCCGACCGACGAGCCGACCTCGCGGAGCACCGCGTCGACCGCCGGATCCCCCTTGGCGACGGCCTCCGCGAGGTCGTCGAGCGTCTCGACGTCGGCGCCGGCCTCGCCGCACGCCCGGAGGATCGAGGGGACCGAGGCGATGGTCTCGAGGCATCCGCGCTTGCCGCATCGGCACGCCGCACCGGACGGGTTCGCGGTCACATGCCCGAGCTCGCCGGCGAAGCCGCGCGAGCCCGTCACGAGCCGGCCCGACACCACGAGGCCGCCGCCCACGCCGTCGGAGAGGCGGAGGTAGATGAGGTTGTCGACCGCGTCGGGGCGGCTGATCGCCTCGGCGAGCGCGGCCAGCCTCGTGTTGTTGTCGACGACGACCGGGGCGCCGAAGCGCTCGGCGAACGCGAGGTCGACGCCGTCGGGCGCGAGCTGGTTCTTCCAGCTCACC
Organism: Agromyces molybdatiresistens; assembly: GCF_052748445.2. Lineage (NCBI taxonomy): Bacteria > Bacillati > Actinomycetota > Actinomycetes > Micrococcales > Microbacteriaceae > Agromyces > Agromyces molybdatiresistens. The sequence continues at coordinate 3,152,822 of NZ_CM188258.1, forward strand.
GCGGGCATGCCGGCCCGAGCGCCCGTGTACGGTCCGGGTACGCCGATGCCGATCGACTGCAGGGCGCCGAAGTGGACGCCCGTGTCGCGGCTCAGGCGGTCGATGAGGTCGAACGCGATCTCGAGGCGCTCGGCCCACGGCGGGTCGTCGTCGTAGCGTTCGACGCCCTGGGCGATGATCTCGTGCGACGCATCGGCGACCGCGACGTGGACCCGGCGGTGGCCGAAGTCGACGCCGAGGAACTGGCCGGAGTCGGGGTCGAGGGCGAGCCGCTCGGCGGGGCGGCCGCTGCCGGCGCGAGTCGCGGCATCCGTGTCGGCGACGATGATCGCACCCCGCTGGAGGAGGTTCGCCGTGATTTCGGAGAGCGTCGTGCGGCTGAGCCCGACGCGCTTCGCGAGCTCGCCGCGGCTGAGCGCACCGTGGGCCCGGAGGGCGGCGAGCACGCGCTCCTCGTGGGTCCGCCTCACGAGGGCGTGGACTCCGGTCGTCGTCGACATGCGTGCAAGACTCTCAACTGCGAATTTTTCCGTCAACAACCCGGCAGAAAAACTTCCGATATCGGTTGCGGTCCTTGCAGAACGGATGCCGCGTCCGCTCGCGCCACGCGAACGGGGCGCCCACCCGAAGGTGGACGCCCCGGCCGTGCGCGCGTCTCAGTCGGCCGACCGGGCGACTGTGAGCACCTCCCCGGTCGGCCCGGACTGCTCGAGGCGCACCACGCCCGGCACCGCGGCGTCGTCGATGCGCGACGGATCCGCCCAGTGCCCGAAGTTCGGGTTCCGGAAGAATGTCGCCCAGACGGTGCCGTCGTCGTCGACGAACATGTTGTTGTGGCCGGCCCCGACGCCGAGGGTTCGCCGCACCGAGTACGGGCCCTCGAACGAGTCGGAGGTCGCCACGATCGCGTCGTACTGGTCCTTCGCGCCCGTGTTCGGCAGGTAGGACCAGGTCGGATCATCCGCCGTGCCGCCCTTCAGCGCCCATGCCGCGTGCATCAGGTAGTACGTCTCCCCCACCTTCGTGACGGTCGCGCCTTCGAGGTAAGGCTCGGGCGAGTACTTCCGCTGCGTGAACGTCGGCAGGCTCGTCGGCGTCTCCAGGTTCTCCATGTCCGGCGTCATCTTCGCGTACAGGTCGTTGTGGAGCACCAGGTACGTCGCGTCGCCATCGTCGAAGAGCCCGCCATCGATGTGGTAGTACTGCGGGTTGCTCGCCCGCACGGGTTCGCCGAGCGGGTGCTCGACGCTGCCCTCGATGTTCCGGTACGGCCCCTCGGGGCCGCCGTCGCTGACGAGCATGAACGAGCCCGTGAGCGTCGACTTGTCGCCCATGCACGCGACGAGGTACCACTTGCCGTCGATGAAGTGAAGCTCGGGCGCCCACGCGTTGCCTGCCTTGGCGGCCGGGTCGTCGGGGTTCTTGTACGCCTGCCAGTCGGCGACGACGACCCGGTCGGCAGTGTTCTCGTCGACGAACTCGGGCGACCAGACCTTGCCCTTCGGCTGGTCGGGCCGGAGGCCCGTCGTGTCGGCGAGCGTCCACGGCCCGTCGAGCGCGGGCGCCGTCCAGACGTAGATGCCGTCGTTCCACGGGCCCGCCTTCTCGAGGCCCTCCGCGCGCGTCGTGCCGGTCGCGACGTACATCGTCTCGCCGTCGACCTCGAAGCGGTTCACGTACGTGTCCCGCATCCACACCCGGCCGAGCTCCTCGTCGTGCGGGCGCAGTTCGAGGTCGAGCACCATCGAGTTCTCGTCGTCGGGCATGAGCTCCTCGCGCGCATCGGCCGTGCCGTAGGGCATCGCCACGGGCCAGCTGACCGGGAACACCCGATCGTCGCCGCCCATGCCGTAGGTCCGCACGTAGTCGAACTCCGCCGTCGCACCCGTGGCGTTCATCGAGATCAGGCCGATCCGGATGTCGCCCTGCACCGGGAACGTCCAGACGCCGCCCCACTGCCAGTCCTCGCCGTCGGTGCTCGACGCCATGCGGAACTCCCACTCGCCGGCATCCTCGTCGACCTGCGCGTACACGCGCAGCCAGGTCGTCTCGGCGGGCGCGGCTCCGAACATGGGTGCGTTCGCGACCGCGGTCGGCGTGGGCGTGGTCGGACGCTCCGCCTCCTTGCCGAACTCGACCTCGTGCAGGAACTGCCCCGGCTTGCGGTTCAGCGGCAGGATCGAGTGGGCGAGCTTCACGTACCGGTCGTCGTGCTCGTAGAGCACGAGTCCCGCCTGCTGGTTGCCGCGCGTGCCGTCGAAGGTGAGCTTCGTCTCCACGACGAAGTCGCCCTCGGGCGCGTCCCGGAGCAGCACCGAGGCCGTGTTGTTGCCGGTGTGCAGCTCGGCCGACTGCGTCGGCCAGACGAGCGAGCCGTCCGTCACCGTCGGCCCAGAGGCCGGCTTGCGGACCCAGCCCCACGCGTCATCCGCTTCGGCGGGCGCTCCCGCCGTGCCGAACTCGTCGGAGTACTCGGGCAGCAGCTCGCCGAGCTCCGGGTCGGCGACCCGCTCGGTGACGGGCGCGTACAGCGCCGCAGCGCTGAGGTTGTCGGCGTCGACGGATGCACCGGACGCCGCGATGCCGATCGGCCCCTCCGAGACGGCGTTCTTCGGCACGGTGACCGCGACCTCGGCGAGCGGTTCGCGCAACGCGTCGCCGGACACGTCCGCCGTGACCGAGTCGCCGCGCCACTCGACGCCGACGACGTGCCAGGCGTCGTACGCGAAGTCGGCCGGGAGCGGCGCGGAGTCGACCGTCGTGCGAGCGCCCTGCCGGACCTCGAGGCGGAGTTCGCCGGACTCGCGGTCGATCGTGGCCGAGGCGCCGTTCTGCCCGCGGGCGCCGACGCGGAGTGCGGCGGTGCCGGCGGAGCCGGCCTCATCCGCTTCGCCGAATCGGAGGTCGGCCTGCACGCGCAGGTCGCCGCTCACCTCGTCGTCGGTCACGACCTCGGTCGTGCCGGCGGCCGGCATCACGTGTGCGAAGTCGCCCGAGTCGGTCTCACTCGCCGTCGCCACTGAGCCGTCACCCCGCAGCGGCCAGGCGCTCGGCACGCCGCCGTCGAAGTCGGTGCCGAGCACGGGCTCGGTGGCGGGCGCGACCTGCTCGCCGCTCGAGGGTCCGGCGCCGGCGTTCACCACGGGCCATCCGTCGATCCAGTCGAGGCGGTCGATCATGAGCGGCCGCTTCGAGAGGTTCAGGTTGCCCGCCCGCGTCTGCACGGTCGGGAAGTCGGGATCGTCGGTCGGGATGGCGTGGTAAACCATCCAGTCCTGGCCCGACAGGTCGGTCTGGATGGCGTTGTGCCCGGGTCCCGCGAAGCCGTTTCCGTTCGAGGCGAGCACGTAGCCGCCCTTGCTGCTGAGGGCCATGAGATCCACGCCGTGGTCGTCGACGAACGGGCCCCTCGGGTTGTCGGCGCGCCCGACCTTGACGGTGTATCCGCTGAAGGCGCCGTCGCAGCACCCGGCGTCGGAGTACATGAGGTAGTACCAGCCGTCGCGCTGCACGACGTAGCCGCCCTCCATCCGTCGACCCTGCGCGATCTGCGTGACCTCGCCGGTGAGCTCGGTCGCGTCGGCGGTCAGCTCGGAGACGCAGATGACGTCGTAGCTGCCCCAGTAGAGGTAGTGCGTGCCGTCGGAGTCGGTGAAGATCGCCTGGTCGATGTTGCCCGTCGGGCAGCCCGCGACCTGCGCGCCGCCGAAGTACAGGCCGTGATCGGTCCACGGGCCGGTGGGCGTCTCGGAGGTCAGGAGCGCGACGCCGCCGTTCGAGAGCGAGTACGTCAGGTGGTAGAGCCCGTCGATGTAGCGGATGTCGGGAGCCCACGGCCGCGTGCCGGACGCCCAGTACCCGGGCTTCAGCTCGTCCGCCGGGTAGACGTCGCCGACGTACTCCCAGTCGACCAGGTCGGTCGAGCGGAGCACCGGGAGGATGTGCTCGCCCGCTTCGCCGACACTGTTGAAGATCGGGTTGGTGGTGCCGTAGGCGTACCAGGCGCCGTCCTTGCCGCGGATCATCGCCGGGTCGGGGAACGTGTCGACGACGCCGGCCGTGACCGGGTTCGTGTAGGTGCCGGGGTCGGTCACCGCGCTTGCCGTGGCCGCCGTGGCCGCTTCCGCCGCGACCGGGGGTCCGGCGAAGGCCGGCAGGCCCCCGCCGACGAGGCCGGCCGCGGCGAGCGCCGCCGCAGCCCCGAGGCTGGCTGATCTCCATCGCATCAGGTGTGCTCCTTCTCCATCGAAGTCGCCGCGCGGGCGCGCAGCAGGGTCCGCGCACCGAGGGTGCGCGCGACCATGGGGCGTCGCCCGGCCGCCTGCTCGGTCGATCGTCTCGACGCGGCGCCGGGTTCCCCGTTTGTGCTTCGCGTTCATCAAACGGAGCCTCGATTTTTCCGTCAAGACACCGGCGGAAAGGTCGCAGGTTTTCGTGCGGATCCGTCATGCCTGCCGATGCATTCGTGCTTGAAGATCCCGGATGCAGCGCCGGAGGCGGGCATCGGCCGGATATTCATGCGGACGGCGTTCCCAGCGGGTGCGCGCGTCGACGTTCTCTGACTAGAGTCAGAGATATGAATGGTACGGCTCCAGCTCACGGCGAGGCGATCGCCCGGGTGCGCCGCTTCAACCGCACGGTGACCGAGCGCATCGGCGCTCTCGACGAGGGGTACCTCGCCCGCGGCCGCCCGCTCGGCCAGTCGCGACTGCTGTGGGAGATCGGCGCGGCAGGCGGCACTGGTGCCGAGCTCCGCGAACTGCGGGAGCGACTCGACCTCGACTCCGGGTACCTCAGCCGGCAGCTGCGCGCGCTCGAGGCCGATGGACTCGTGCGAGTCGAGGCCGCGGCATCCGATTCACGGGTGCGCGTCGCGCACCTCACGGGCGAGGGCGTGGTGGAGCGCGCCGAGCTCGACCGGTCGTCCGACGCGCTCGTCGACGGCATCCTCGACCCGCTCACCGATCGGCAGCGGGACCGGTTGCTCGCGGCGATGGACGAGGTGGAGCGGCTCATGACGGCGTCGGCCGTGGAGGTGCGCGTCGTCGATCCGTCCGATCCGGCGGCGCGTGCGAGCGTCGCCGCGTACTTCGCCGAGCTCGCCGAGCGCTTCGACCTCGGCTTCGACCCCGGGCACACTCGCCCCACGCCCGACGACGAGTTCCGCGAGCCGCACGGCACGTTCCTCGTCGCGTTCCTCCATGGCGAACCGGTCGGCTGCGTCGGCCTCAAGCTGCACGGCGACGAGCCGGCCGAGATCAAGCGGCTCTGGGTCGCGTCGAGCACGCGCGGGCTCGGGCTCGGCGGCCGGCTGCTCCGCGAGATCGAGCAGGCCGCGCTGCGGCTCGGCGCGCGCGTCGTGCGGCTCGACACGAACCGCACGCTCACCGAGGCGATCGCGATGTACCGCACGCACGGGTACGACGAGATCCCGGACTTCAACGGCGAGCCGTACGCCGACTTCTGGTTCGAGAAGCGACTCGGGTAGTCGCGACCGCTCGTTCGCGAGAGGATCGCGACATGAGCGCGGATGCCGAGCAGCGCCTGGCCGAGGCGATCGAGCGGATGCCGCTCGTCGACCACCACGCGCACGGCCTGCTGCCCGACCCGACCGAGGCGGACCTGCTCGACGCGCTGACGCAGGCCGAGCACGCCGCCTCGGTCGCCGACGTCTTCGACAGCGGCCAGGGATTCGCGCTGCGTCGGCACTGCGCACCGCTCCTCGGGCTGCCGAGCTTCGCGAGCCCGGCAGCCTACCTCGCGGCACGCCGCACGCTCGGCGCCGACGAGGTCGCGCGCCGGCTGCTCCGCGCGTCGGGCATCGCCGCGTACCTCGTCGACGACGGCCATCGGCCCGACCTGCTGATGGCAGACGAGCGGATGGCGCGGCTCGCCGACGCGCGCGTCCACCGGGTGGCCCGGCTCGAGACCATCGCCGAGCGGGTGCTCGCGGAGAGCTCCTCGGGCGGCGAGTTCGTCGCACGGCTCGGGCCGGCGCTCGAGGCGGCGGCGGCCGAGGCGGTCGCGTTCAAGACCGTCGCCGCTCACCGGTGCGGGCTCGGGCTCGACCCCGCGCGTCCGACCGCCGTCGAGGTGCGCTCGGCCGCGGACGTCTGGTCCGCCTCCGAGCGCGCGGGCGCGGGCGACGCCGGCCCCGCGGCATCCGCTCGCCCTCGCCTGACCGACCCGACCATCATCCGCCACCTCATCTGGTGGGCGCTCGAGCGCGGCGCGGTGCTGCAGGTCCACGCCGGGTTCGGCGACGCCGACCTCGTGCTCGAGGCGTCGAACCCGGCGCGCATGCAGGCACTCGTCGCGGCGACCGCCGGCACCGGCGGGCGGATCGCGTTCCTGCATTGCTCCCCGTTCGTGCGCGAGGCGGGCTGGCTCGCCCATGTGTTCCCGCACGTGTTCGTCGACGTCGGGCTCGCGGTCGGCTTCCTCGGGGCGAACGCCGATTCGGTGGTGCGCGAGGCGTTCGACCTCGCGCCGTTCTCGCGGGTGCTGTTCTCGAGCGACGCGTGGGGCGTGCCCGAGCGCGTGCTGCTGGGGGCGCGCCTGTGGCGGGATGCCGCGGCGCGGGTGCTCGGCGGATACGTCGCGGATCACGGCTGGCCGGTCGACGAGGCCACCCGGATCGCCGAAGGGGTCGCGTGGCGGAACGCCGAGCGGCTCTACGGCCGGAGGTTCGTCGAGGCATGAGACCGGGCCGGCGTCGCGCCGCCGCGCACGGCCGCGAACGGCGCGGCCGACTCCGCCGGCGTTCGCGTCGGGTTCCCCCGAAGCATCCGCCCGCCGCCTAGGCTGAGCCCGACCGGCAGCCGATCAGGGGGATGACGATGGCGGAACACGTGAACGTCGACAACTTCGCGCGAGCGGAGACGAACCGCACCTTCGCGGAGCTCGCGGGGCAGGCGGGCGGGACGGCGAAGTGGATGCACAACCGCGTGCCGACGCCGCTCGACAACCAGCCGGTCATCCGGCAGAACCGCGACACGCTCTACAGCATGGCCGTCGTCGACGTCTCGGACGGCGCGAGCCTGACCATCCCGGACGCGGGCGACCGCTACCTCTCGGTCATGGTCGTGAACGAGGACCATTACATCCCCGTCGTGTTCCACGAGCCCGGAACGCACCGCCTCCACGCCGACGACCTCGGGACGCGCTGGGTCGTCGTGGTCCCGCGCATCCTCGTGGATCCCGAGGACGAGGCGGACGTGGCCGCAGTGAACGCCCTGCAGGACGCGTTCGCGCTCGACGCGCCATCCGCCGACCCGTTCCCGACGCCCGACTACGACCAGGCTTCGCTCACCGAGACCCGGACCGCGCTCCTCACGCTCGCGCGCGGCGTCGGCGGATTCACCCGCTCGTTCGGACGCCAGGACGAGGTCGATCCCGTCCACCACCTCCTCGGCACTGCCGCCGGCTGGGGCGGCCTGCCGACCTCCGAGGCGTTCTACCTCAACGTCGAGCCGGGGCTGCCGGTGGGTGCCACGTCGCTGACCGTCGGCGACGTGCCCGTCGACGCGTTCTGGTCGATCACGGTGTACAACCCCGACGGCTTCATGGAGGAGACCGACGGTCTGGTCAGCGTGAACAGCGTGACGGCGACGCCGAACGACGACGGCAGCGTCACGGTGAACTTCGGCGGCCCCGACGACGGGCGCCCGAACCGCATCGGGATCATGGACGGCTGGAACTACATCGTGCGGATGTACCGCCCGCGCCCGGAGGTCGTCGACGGGAGCTGGACGTTCCCGTCGGTGTCGCCGGCCTGATCACCTCGGGCCGTCGCGCTCGGCGCTCCGGGCGAGGCTCGTGACATCACCGCGCCCGCAACGGCGAGCGCTGGTATCACGGGCCGCCGCCGCCTCCGCCGTCGCCACCGCCGCCGCCGCCGTCGAACCCGCCGCCGTCGAACCCGCCGCCGTCGAAGCCGCCGCCGAGCCCGTCGAAGTTGCCGGAGCTGTCGTAGGCGAAGCCGCCGAACCGGCCGTGATCCCAGAAGTACCCGCCGCGGAGCTGCTTCACCCAGTACTCCTCGGTGAGCGGCACGCCGAACCGGCCGTCGCCCGACCCGACGCCGACGGTGATCGGCTGCACGAGCGCGGCGCTCGTCAGGGCGAGGCACGACGCGACCCGATCGGGTCGGTACCCCTCCGGGGCGGAGTACCACCGCGGCGCGATCTCGCGGCTGCCGAGCACGTCCGCGATCCGCGCGACCACGTCGGCCTGGTCGAACAGGACGGCCCAGGGGAGCACGGCTTCGGCCGTCGCAGGATCGCGCACGTCGAGCGCGGCGAGCTCGTCGCGACGGCGCGCGGCGTTCGCGCGCAGCGCGAGGCCGGCCGCGTTCAACGGGATCCACCGCGGCATCAATGCCCGCACCCCGAGCGCGACGGCGCCGATCGCGATCGCGATCCACGCGATCGAGTCGGCGCCGCCCTCGCCGAGGAGCACGGCGAGCAGCCCGAGCCCGACCGCCAGGGCCCCGCCGATCGTCGCTGCCCGGAAGCGTCCGACCGGGCGGGGGTCCCGGTACACGTCGGCCGCGGCGCCGAATCGACGGCGCGTCGTCGACACGAGTTCCCCGTTCCGGACGACGACCCGGTCCGCCGGGATGCTCGCTCCGTGCGCGACGACGCCCGTGCCGCCCGTCAGCCCGGGCGCGAACATCGCGATGACGAGGTCGGCCGTGTCGTCCGCCGACTCGCTGGTATGCACCGCGGGCAGGTCGGCCCCGAACACGAGGCGGATGTCGCGGGCGCTCCCCTCGCGCGCCCCGTCGCGGCGGTCCTCGATCGTGATCGCCCCGGCGAGCGCGAGCTCCACGACCGTCGCCGGCAGCCAGCGATTCGACGCGCGGCCCGACACGTATCCGACGGGGAGCAGGCCGACCGTCTCGGGATCGGTGGTGGACGGGATCACGTCGTCGCGTGGGCGGCCGAGCCACGACACGATGAGCGAGCCGACTGCGCCGGCGGCGACGAGGGATGCGACGAGGGCGACGACGGGCAGCAGGGCGGTTCCGAGTCCGCTCCCGGATGACGACGCAGCGAGTTCCATGTTCGACGCTCCCGCCTCGGAGCGAAGGTCCGCTCCGCTGATCCGCACGGTACTCCCCCGGCACACTCCGGCGCCACAACCGCTCGCATGCTCCGACCGGAGTGGTTCGCGCATGAGAACCCGGGCGACGCGGCCGCCCAGCACGCCGTCCTCCGGATCGTCATGCACGGGTCGGCGGCGAGCGTCAGTCGTCGACGATCACGTCGAGCGTGCGCACGGTCGCCTGCACATCCCACGCGAGCTGCGGGCGGGCCGGGTCAGCGCCCGGCCACGAGGTCGGCGACCTTCGCGATCGGCGACGTCGAGGCCCGCCCGCGCAGCTCGGCGCGGTCGGCGGCGTGGTACGCGGTGTAGATCGCCTGCACGGCGAGCCAGCGGAGCGGCTCCACCTCCCAGCGCCTGGCCCGGTGGTTCACCCACGGCAGCCGCGTGAGGTCGGTGTCGCGGCCGAGCACGAGGTCGCGGAGCGTGCGCCCGGCGAGGTTCGTCGCGGTGACGCCCGTTCCGACGTATCCGCCGGCCCAGCCGAGGCCGGTCGCGCGGTCGAGCCCGACGGTCGCGGCCCAGTCGCGCGGGACGCCGAGCACCCCGGCCCAGGCGTGATCGATCGCGGCATCCGCCGCGGCCGGGAAGTACCGGTGCAGCAGGGCCGTGAGGCTCTCGATCGTGCGCGGCTGGGTCGCGCCGTCGACGTCGACGCGCGAGCCGTAGCGGTAGGGCACGCCGCGACCGCCGAACGCGATGCGGTCGTCGGCGGTGCGCTGGGCGTACATGTAGACGTGCGCGAAGTCGCCGAGGGTCTCCCGGCCGTCCCAGCCGATCTCATCCCAGACGGATGCCGCGAGCGGCTCGGTCACGATCATCGACGAGTTCATGGGGAGCCACGTGCGGTGCTCGCCCGCCAGGTTCGGCGTGAAGCCCTCGGTCGCACGGAGCACGTGCTGCGCGCGCACGGTGCCGTGCTCGGTGCGAGCCTCGCCGGGCGCGAGCCCGGTGACCCGCGTGCCCTCGTAGATGGCGACGCCGAGCCGCTCGACCGCAGCGGCGAGCCCGAGCGCGAGCTTCGCGGGGTGCACCCGGGCGCAGTGCGGATGCCACAGCCCGCCGAGCACGCCCGCCACGTTCACGCGGGCGGCGGCCTCGCGCGCATCGAGCTCGACGACGTCGGTCGCGGGCCATTCGCGCTCCGCCGCCGCCGCGGTGCGCAGGCGCGCGAGCTGCGCCGGGGCGGTGGCGATCTCGAGCTCGCCGCCCTTGTGGATGCCGGCGTCGATGCCCTCGGCCGCCGCGACCCGGATCACCTCGTCGACGGTCTCGTTGAGCGCGCGCTGCTGCGCGATCGCCGCGTCGCGACCGTGGCTCCTCGCGTACTGCTCGCGCCCGCCCGTGACCGAGTTGGTGAGCCATCCGCCGTTGCGCCCCGATGCGCCGAACCCGGCGAAGCGCTGCTCGAGCACCGCGATGCGGAGGTCGGGCTGCTCGCGCTTCAGGTAGTACGCGGTCCAGAGCCCGGTGTAGCCGCCGCCGACGATCGCGACGTCGACATCGAGGTCGCCGGCGAGCGGCGGGCGCTCCGCCGGCACGCCGACCTGCTGCATCCAGAACGAGACGCCCCCGTTCACGGCACCGCCCTCGACCCCGTCCTTCGCGACTCCGCTGCTCGCCGCCACGCGACCCTCCATCTTTTTCAAACAGTGTTTGACAACGCCTGCAGTGACGTTAGTGTGGTGCGCGGCGGGATGTCAACGAGCGGATGCCGCGGCGTCCGTCTCTCGCCCGTCACCCGAGCCGGGCACCGTCCGGTCGCTGCGCGGCCTGCCGGCACGCGGCATCCGACCAGGCCGAAGGGAGCCGCCGTTGCCGGCCGAAGTCGACACGACCGAGCGTCTGGCCGACATCGCGCGCGCCACGGTCGAGGTCGCACAGGAGCGCGGCACGCACGCGGTCACGCTGCGCGCGGTCGCCGAGCGACTCGGCCGCTCGACCGCGTTCATCACCCACTTCGTCCCGAGCCGCGCCGAGCTCATGGCCAACGCGCTCGAGCACGCCCGCGCGCAGTGGGATGCCGAGCGCCGCGACGAGCTGGGCGGGCTCCTCGGGGTCGAGCGTCTCGCGGCGCTCACGCGCTGGATGTGCACCTCCTCCCCCGAGGAGTCCGTGTTCCGGAGCCTCTGGATCGAGGTCATCGCCGACGTCCGCGCCGGCCACGACAGCGCCTACGAACTGCTGCGGTCGGTGACGGATGCCACGTACGAGAGCTTCCTCGACGGCGCCCGTGACGCCGACCGCGACGAGGCGGCGCGCATCGCCGACATCCTCTATCTCTACTGCCGCGGGTACGAGATCAAGTCGGTCGAGGACCCGGAGGGCTGGCCCGACGATCGCGTGCAGCACTCGCTCGAACTGCTGCTGCGCGTGCTCGTCTTCGAGCGTCGTCAACCCCGTGCGGACGGCCCGGCCCGCACGTAGCCTGCTCGCAGGATGCCCAGCGAGACGAGGAGGACACCGTGAGCGAATCGACGAACCCCGGCGGCACCGGACGCGCCGACGAGGAGCACGAGGAGGTCCGCGACGAGCCGATGCCCGCCGAGGAGACCCCCGGCGACCCCGAGAGCGACGAGCCCATGACCGAGTCGACCGACGGCGGCCTCGAGGGCGGCGATCCGGGCGTCGAGGAGTAGCGCGGGCCGCCCGGGGTCCGCGCGGTTCGGGACCCTCGGCGGTCGCGCACGCGCCCCGCAGCGCTCACGGGCGTCCGGCGGCGGGTGGGACCAGCCGTGCTCTGCTTGGCGCAGCCCCGAAGGGAAGGCCGCCTGAAACCCGGTGCTCCCGCTCTTGTCTCACGGCTCGGCCGGCCGCGGGCCACACGGTACCCGCCGGCGACCGCTCGCCGCACGGGGCGAAGGTCCCGAGGTGAGGGACGCGCCGTCCGACCCGGCGCGTCACTCCACGCCGAGCGCGCGACGCGCGTGGCGGTACTTCTCGGCGAGGCGCTGCTGCTTGGCGAAGTCGAGGCGGCGCAGCCGCCACGGCGCGGTGTTGTCGTCGATGTCGGCGAGCTTCACGCGAAGCGCGACCGGATGGCGCCGGATGCGCGCGTAGTACTCGTCGGGCGTGACCTCGGGCCGACGGGTGAGCAGTTCGACGACGCCGACGATCTCGAGCAGGATGCCCGCCTCGAAGAGCTCGCGCGAGGTCATCGGCGTGTCCTCGAGCACGTCGTGCAGCCAGGCGGCGGCTGCCGCGATCGGATCGGTCGCCGGGTCGAAGCGCTCGGCGATGCGTCCGGGATGGTCGATGTACGGGGTGCCGCTCTTGTCGAGCTGACCGCGATGCGCGGCGAATGCGATGCCCTTCGCGAGCGCGACCTGGGCGACGGCCTCGAGCGCCGTGAGGGGCCCACGGCGCGGTGCGGAGGCGACGGGCGGCGCGGGAGGCGCCACCACGGGGTGGGCCGGGGGTGCCGGCTCGACCGGGCCGGGCGGCGCGACCGCCGTCGAGGCGGATGACGGGGATCCGGCGGCCTCATCCGGCTCGGCGGCTGCGGGCGCTCCGCCCGCTGCAGCTGCCGGGGCGGACTCCGCCGCGTCCTGCTCCGTTCCTGCGCCGAGATCCGGGCGGGCTGCCGCGGACTCCGCCCACTCGGCCGGCTCGGCCGGCTCGGTCGGTTCGGTCGGTTCGGTCGGCTCGGTCGGCTCGCGAGATTCGGGCGATTCGGGCGATTCGGGCGATTCGGTGAGTTCGGGCGATTCGGTGAGTTCGGGCGATTCGGCCGGTTCAGCCGGTTCAGCCGGTTCGACGGGCTCGCGCACGGGCTCGAACGTCGAGCGTCGCCGCACGCCCGGCTCGCTCGCCTCGGGGTCGGTCTCGGCCTCCTCGACCTCGGACGGCACGTCCGCCACGACCGCGTCCGGGTCGCGTGGGGCGCCGGCTGCGCCATCCGTCATCGCCTCGCCCGCCGCCCTGGGAGCGGGGCCGCGATCGACCGGCGCCTCCGGCACGATCGCCATCGGACGCGTCGCCTCGAGCGACGCCTTCTTCGCGGCGGCGACCTCGGCGATCGGGTCGCGCCCGTCGAGCGGCCGCACGAAGATGAGCGCGCCCTCGAGCTCGCGCAACTCGTGCTCGCCGATCTCGAGCATCGAACGCGAGCCGCTCTTGCGTCGCTGCTCGAACGAGAGCTCGTCGACCTCGATGAAGTGCGAGCCGTCGCGCGAGCTGAAGTAGCGGCGGCGCGCGCCGTCGGTGATCGCGACGATGACGGCCTCGTAGTCGCCGCTGGGCTGGATCGAACTCAGGAAGTACCGGCGTCGGTCCGGGTCGTGGTGCTCGTCCGGATCGAGGGTGAGGGTTGCCGCCCGGCGACGGGGGCGGCGCCCCGGGTGTGCGCTCGCACGCATGGCCCAGCGGTCGCGCTCGAGTGCGGCCGCATCGTCGTCGACGTCGTCGTCGTGGTCGAGCTCACGGTCGTCGGCGCTGCGCTCGCGTCGCCGCACCCGCAGCTGATCTCCCGTGCCCGCACGGCGGGATTCCCGGCCGGGCGCGTCGAAGTCCGGCGTTGGCTCGTCATCGGCGGGGGCTCTCAACGGGGGGCTCCGAGGGGGATCGGGGGCGTCGTGTCGGCGGACGGCGGGGTGCCGCGGGGTTGGCGCTGTGCGGATTTCGGCTGGCGCGCGGGGCTCGCGCGTACGCCGATCGTACGGCTTCGACCGGTTCTCCGCTGCCCGTTGCGCCCGGCATGCCCGAATCGTCGCGCGCCGGGCCGCGGCGCGTGTCATCCGTGCACGACGAGGCGGGGCGGATGCCGCGCATCCGCCCCGCCTGGGTTCATCGGTCGACTCGCGCCCGCGAGCCGGCCCGGTCCGATCAGTTGCCGCCGGAGGTGACCTCGGGGGTCACGACGTCGCCGGCCGCGGAGCGCACCTCGACCTTGCGCGGCTTCGCACGCTCGGACACGGGGATGATCACGCTCAGCACGCCGTTGTCGTAGTGCGCGCTGATGCCGGCGGTGTCGATGCCCTCGCCGAGGGTGAGCTGACGCAGGAACGAGCCGCTCGGGCGCTCGTGGACGAGCCAGCGGACGTTCTCGTCGTTGCGCAGCGTGCGCTCGGCGCGGATGGAGAGCAGCTGGCCGTCGACGTCGATGTCGATCGAGCCGGGGTCGACCCCGGGCAGGTCGGCGGACAGGACGTAGTGGTCGCCGTCGCGGTGCAGGTCGATCGGCATCATGCGCGGCCCGCGGCTCGAGTCGATCATGCTCGCCGCGAGACGGTCGAGGTCGCGGAACGGGTCCCAGGTCATTGCCATGAGCGTCTCCTCACGTGGATGTTCTTCGTCGGTTCAGGAGTTGAGTCACCTCGACTCAACTTGGTATGAGATTAGCACTCTCCATCATCGAGTGCTAAGCGTTTCGTCCTCGCGTTCGCCCTGGGCGATCACCCCGTAGCTGCCCTCGACCCGCTCAGGCGAACTCGCAGGATGAGCCGCTCGACAGGCACCTCCTCGGAGCATGTGACGCACCTCATCCTGCTTTCGCATCACCTCTGACCGACGCCGCACCGGGTTGCCCGATCGAGTTCGCAGGATGAGCCGCTTCATGGCCCATCCAGGCGACGGGATGGCGCGGCTCGTCCTGCTTTCGCATGTACGGGGCGCCAACCGCCGCGGTCCGACCCCAGTCGGTGATCGCCCCGCCCGACGACCCGTCGACCGACCCGGGCCGCCGGGGCGGCCATCGATGATCCGATCGGGTCGGCGCTCCAGCGGCACCTCGACGCGTTCGTGCCCGCGTGATTCCGCGAGCCGTGACGCGTCGAACCCATCGCTTGCCGGTTCGATCGGTGCCCCGCCCATCCCCTGCCGTCTCCGGGCCAGCCCGGAGGGAATCGATCCCCGCACGGGAGTAGCCTGCAGCCGATCGGAGCGCGCCGCGGCGCGCCGGGCGCCGCGGGCCGCCTCCGCATGAGGGAACGGGGGCCCATCATGCTGACCTCGCAGCTGTTCGCAGGCGACAACCTGCTCGAGCTCATCGCCGGCGGCGCGCCGGAGCGCATCTCGAAGACGCAGAACCGGGTCGGTCCGGCGGTCGGCAGGGTGCAGGAGGCGCTGCTCCTCTGGCAGCCCGACCTGCTGCCGGTGCACGGCGTCGACAGCGAATACGGCGACGAGACCGAGAGCGCGGTCGTGCGCTTCAAGGTGGAGGAACTCGGCGTCGCGAACCCGTTCCCCGACGTCGGGCCGCTCACCGTGCAGCGCCTCGACGAGATCGCCGCGGCCGTCGAGCGGCCGGCGCCCGCGACGGTGCGGGTGCGGCACGACATCTGGGCGCTGCAGCCGACGGCGGATGCCCCGTGGCATCCGTTCGTCGATGCGTACGAGCGCGCGGTCGCCGCCCTGCAGGATCCGGCCCGGACGGCGCCGGCTCGGTGGGACTACCAGGCCGCGCTGCACGGCACCCCGTTCGCGGTCGCCGACCCGCTGCTCGCGAACTGCCAGCACGGCACGTGGTACTTCCTGCCGTGGCACCGCATCTACCTGGCGCACTTCGAGCGGATCCTGATCGACGTGATCGCGGGCCTGCCCGACGTCGACGACGACACGAAGGCGACGTGGGCGCTGCCGTACTGGAACTACCATCGGCCCGCCACCGCGTTCCTGCCGCACCCGTTCCGGTCGCCGCAGCGTCCGGACGGCGCACCGAACGCGCTGTTCGATCCTGAGCGCACGCTCGTCGACACCCTCATCGATCCCGCGTCGCTCGACACCTCCGGCTGGCTCGACCGCAACCTGCCGTTCAGCGGCGTCTTCGACCGCTTCGCGAACACGACCTTCGGCGGCGAGCGCACGCTCGCGACCCATCAGGCGGCGGGCGGCACCGGCCAGCTCGAACGATCCCCGCACAACGCGGTGCACAACTCCGTCGGCGGCAACATGCTCGACCCGGCGGTGGCGGGGCGCGACCCGGTGTTCTGGCTGCACCACGCGAACATCGACCGCCTCTGGGAGGTGTGGCGGGTCACGCAGGGCGTCGGACGAGACGAGACCGCGACCGCGTACCTCGACGAGCCGTTCCCGTTCCTCCAGCTCGACGCCACCGTCGAGCCGTGGCATCCGTCGGACGTCGTCGACACCGGGCCCCTCGGGTACGCCTACGACGACCTGTCGAAGCCCGCACCGGTGTTCGTGCTGGGCGTGCTGCAGCCCGAGTGGGTGGGTGCGCTCGCCGGGGTCTTCGCGCCGGTGCCGGTTCCCGTGCCCGCCGGTCCCGGCGGCGTGCCCGAGCCGCCTGCGCCGGTCGCCGGGGGCGGTTTCGGCGTCGACGGGGGCGAGGCGGATGCCGCGGCGCGGCGTCGCCCGCCCGGGGCCGGTGCTGCCGGGGCCGACGAGCCCGCCGGACCGCCGCCCGAGCCCCTTCCCGAGCGGCAGCAGCGGAGGGTCGAGCGCATCGGCGCCCTGGATCGCACGCTCCGCCTCTCCGGAGGCGAGTCGCCGACGCTCGAGCTGCCGCTCGACGCCCCTCCGCCGCCGGCGCGACGCGAGCCGGCCGAGCGCGGCCCGTTCGGTGTCGCCGACGAGGAGGCGGGCGCGGCGGAGCCGCCCACGCGGTACTTCATCCGCGTCGAGCACGTGTCGGTCACGCAGAACTCCGACCGCATCTACGCGCTCTACCTCGACCCCGACGGCGACGACCCCGAGGCGGCGCGCTTCGTCGCGACGCTGCCGACGTTCGGCGCCGAGCGGGCCGACGAGCCGGACTCCGAGCACGGCCTGTCGTTCACGTTCGAGATCACGGAGATCGTCGAGGACCTCATCGCGGCGAGCACGTGGAACCCGTCCGTCGCGCGGGTCGCGCTCCGCCTCGGCGGGCAGCCGTCGGACCGCTCCCCCGATCCCGACCTCACGATCGGCAGCATCGACGTCTTCGCGGGGTGACGGATGTCGGCGAACGCCCTGGTCACGAACGGCCCTGCTCGGCGGGGTCGAGCCGTGCCCGCTCCGCCAGGTCGGGCCGTGCCCGCTCCGCCGGGTCGGGCCGTACCCGCTCCGCGGGGTCGGGCCGAGCCCGCTCCGCCGGGTCGGGCCGTACCCGCTCCGCCGGGTCGGCCCGTGCCTGCCGCGCGGGGCGCGGACGGCCGGGCGGGCTGGTCCGTCGTGGTGGCCGCGCGCGCCCTCGGCATCGGCGCCTGGCTCGCGACACGACGGCGCGAGGAGATCGCACTTCTCGGCGTCGCGGTCGCCGCGTGGTCGGCGTGGCTGGCGCTCTCGGTCGCGAGCGGCGCGACCTGGGGTGGGCCCGGGGCGGCGGGGCACCGGCATCCGCTCACCGCAGCGGGGACGCTCGAGGCGGCCTCGGATGCCGCGGCGCCGACGCTCGGCTCCGCCGCGAGCGCGGCCGGCCTCGGCGCGGGCCTCGCCATGTGGGCGTTCATGGCGGCGGCCATGATGCTGCCCACCGCGTTGCCATCGGTGCGGTACGTGGCCGACGTGAGCCGGCCGGCGCGACGGGCCGCGATGGTCGCGACGTTCGCGGGCGCCTACCTCGCGGCATGGCTGGCGCTCGGCGCCGTCGTCCTCGCGGCGACGGCCGCCGCGATCGCGGTGCTCGGAGCGCCGACCCGCGCGGTGCTCGTCGCCGCGACGGTGGCCGCCGCCCTCTGGGAGCTCGCGCCCGCCAAGCGGGTCGCCCTCGCACGCTGCTGCCGCACCGCGCCGATCCGCCTGCGCGGCGCCGCGGCGTATCGGTCGGCAGGCGCGTTCGGGCTTCGCAACGGGCTCGTGTGCGTGGTCGCGTGCGGCCCGGCGATGACGGTGCTGGCACTGGCGGGGCATCCGCTCGTCGCGTCGATCGTGGTGGCGAGCCTGCTCGCGGCCGAGAAGCTGTGGCGTCGCGGGGCGCGCCTGCGGGTCTGGGCGTGCGCGGCCGGCCTGCTGCTCGCCGCGGCGGCCGTCACGGCAGGCTGAGCCGCGGCATCCGTCCCCGCGCCTGCACCGGCACCCCAGCCCCGCGAGTTCGCAGGATCAGGAGACGCACGGGCGCCTCTCGAGACGCTGCGCCCGTCTCATCCTGCGAATTCGCACCGGCTCCCGCGCCACCGGCCGCGAGTTCGCAGGATGAGGTGATGCAGAGGCCGGCACCGGGACGTGTGATCCCGCTCATCCTGCGATCGTCGCCGAACGAGCGGCACTCCGACCTGGGTCCCCCGCCGATCTCGCCGACTGCGTTGCGGCCCTCGCCGCCGCGCCCCTCAGAACAGCTGCCGCTGCGCGACGACCTCGGCGCCTTCGAGTTCGAGCAGCCGACGCTTGCGGTCGAGGCCGCCGGCGTAGCCGGTGAGCGACCCGTCGGCGCCGACCACGCGATGGCAGGGCACGAGGATGCTGATCGGATTGCGCCCGACCGCCCCGCCGACGCGCCGGGCGAGGTTCCGGTCGCCGAGCCGTACGGCGAGCTCGCCGTACGTGACGGTCGAGCCGTACGGGATCTCGCGCAGCATCGCCCACACCGCGTGCTGGAAGTCGTCGCCAGCGGGCGCGAGGGGCAGGTCGAAGCGGATGCGGCGTCCCGCGAGGTACTCGTCGAGCTCCGTGCCGAGCCGGCCGAACAGCTCGTCGCCGCGTGCATCGACCTCGGTGCCGATCGAGTCGGCTGCGGGCGGATGCCAGTGGCCCGGGAAGTACAGCCCGGCGAGCCCCTCGTCGCCGCCGACCACGAGCAGGTCGCCGAGCGACGTGCGCAGCGTGGCGTGCCGACGGGTCATGCCTCGATTCTCGCGCGTCGGGGCGCCCGCCGCGCGGCATCCGTCGGCGGGAATCGGACGTGACCGTCGCGATGGCGACCGTCGTCCACCGGGCGACGAGAGTTCGCAGGATCAGCCGCGCCGAGGTCGGTGCACCGGCGACCTGTCGCCGCTCATCCTGCGTACTCGCCTCAGCACCGCAGACGACGAGGGGCCGGAGGCATCCGCCCCCGACCCCTCGCGCGGCGATCCCGCCTACTTCACGGTGACCTTGACGGGCTTCGACGCCGTCTCGCCGTTCGCGTTCGCGAACACCGCGACGAGCGTGTGCGTGCCCGGCGCGACATCCGTGAGCTGGACCGACGCCGACTGCGCGTTCGGCGTCGACGCGACGAGCGAGCCCGAGCCGACGACGACGCCGTCGAGCTCGAACCGGTACGAGGTCGCGTTCGTGCCCCACCACAGGTTCGCGGTCGCCGTGAACGACGACGCCTTGCCGTTGGCGTTGTCGTGGCTGACGACCGGCGTGCCCGGCGCGGCATCCGTCACCTTCACGGTCGTCGACGTCGTCGCCGTGGCGCCCACCGAGTTGATGAGCTCGCCCGTATAGACGTACGTGCCGTTCGGCTTGCCCTCGATCGTGAGGCCGGCGGTCTGCGGCAGCGCCCCCGTGGCGTCGAGCACCCGGGTGAGCACGAGCTCGTCGTTCTCGTACAGCCGGAAGATGCTGCCGGGCGTGCCCGACCACAGGTTCATCACGACGTCGTAGTTCCCGTCGTGCAGGCCGTACTCCCAGCCGCTCGTGTTCGAGAGGTTCGCGCGTCCCGGCGCCGAGGTCGCCCCGGTGTCGGGCACGACGAGCAGCGTCGACGACGCCTCGGCCGTCAGGCCGGCGTGGTTCGTCGCGGTCGCCACGACCGTCACCTCGCCCGCGAGCCCGAGCTCGGCGAGATCGACGGTCGCGTCGGGCGCGACCTCCTCGCCGCCGATCGTCACCGACACCGAGCGGATGCCGCTCTCGGCATCCGTCGCGCCGATCGCGAGCTGGAGCGGCTCGCTGTCCACGACCGTCCCCTCCGGAAGTCCCGTGATCTCGGGCGCCGTCACATCGGCGGCGGGCTCGCCCGCGTATGCGATGGACGGCATGGGCGGCTCCGCCATCCCCTCGCCGATGAAGTACGACGGGTGCGGCGGCTGGTTGTACGACGTGTTCTGCCACGCGACCGCCTGCCGGTACTGCGGGTCGTGCATGAGCGTCGGGATGCGGTGCTCCGTGGCATCCGTCGTCGTGTAGATGCGCAGCGCGTCGTTGGACGCATGCCGCACGACGAGCTCCTCGCGCCAGTCGCCGAACAGGTCGGCCTGGAGCATCGGGGTGCCCTTGGTCGTGTTGTTCGTCGACATGCCCTCGGCCGTGAGCAGTCGCCCCGCGCTCGAGGTCTCGGGGTTCCACTTCGAGACGGTCGGCACGCCGGTCGAGGTCGTCGCGTCGTAGTCGTGGTCGGTGATCTCGCGCGTGAGGTCGCCGTCCCACCAGGTGACGAAGTTCGCGGCCGGGATGTCGGTCGAGAGCTCCTCGCCCGTGGCCGACTTCAGCGAGCCGACCGGCGAGTTCCACGCGGCGTCGCCGCCGATGCTCCACGCCTCGGCGCCGGGGCTCGTCGGGTCGATGTCGGCGGCTGCACCGCGACCCGTGTCGCGGCTGCCGTCGGTCTTCCAGACGATCTCGCCGGTCTCCGCGTCGCGGAACGACGCGATGACGCCGCCGTTGCCGCTCGGCGACTCGTGCACGCCGAACACCTCCTGGCCGGGTCGCGCCGGGTCGAGGTCGCCGACGTGCAGCGCGTCGCCGTGGAACAGGCGCGTGTTGTAGAGCGGCGTGCCGTCGTCGTCGATCGTCATGGCACCGAACACGACCTCGTCGAGGCCGTCGCGGTCGACGTCGGCGGTGACGAGCTGGTGGTTGCCCTGCCCCTCGTACTGCGAGCCGGCGTCGTTCGAGTCGAACGTCCAGCGCTCGACGAGCTCGCCCTCGCGGAAGTCCCACGCGACGAGCACCGATCGCGTGTAGTAGCCGCGCGTGAACAGCAGGCTCGGCCGCTCGCCGTCGAAGGTTCCGACCCCGGCGAGGAACCGGTCGACCCGATTGCCGTAGCCGTCGCCCCACGACGACACGTTGCCGCGGCCCGGCAGGTAGTCGACGGTGTCGAGCGCCGCGCCCGTGGCGCCGTCGAACACCGTGAGGTACTCGGGCCCGCTCAGGATGTAGCCGCTCGAGTTGCGGTGGTCGGCCGACGGGTCTCCGATGACCGTGCCGACGCCGTCGGTCGTGCCATCCGCCGTCTTGAACGACACCTCGGCGCGGCCGTCGCCGTCGAGGTCGTACACCTGGAACTGCGTGTAGTGGGCACCCGCGCGGATGTTCACGCCGAGGTCCATGCGCCACAGCTTCGTGCCGTCGAGCTCGATCGCGTCGAGGTAGACGTTGCCGGTGTAGCCCGACTGGGAGTTGTCCTTCGCGTTCGACGGGTACCACTGGAAGACGAGCTCGTACTCGCCGTCGCCGTCGAGGTCGCCGACGCTCGCATCGCCGGGCGAGTAGGTGTACTCCTGCCCGGTCGGGGTGGTGCCGCCGGCCGGCCGGTCGAGCGGCACGTCGAGGAACTGGTCGCTCCACACGCCGAAGTCGTCGGTGACCGAGACCTCGCGTCCGTCGACGTCGACCGTCACGAGGTACGTCGACTCGGCGGTGCCGTCGGGGTCGACGAGGTTCGTCGCACCCGTCACCGGCTCGTCGGTGATCCGCTCGCCGTCGCGGTGGACCGTGAAGCCGAGGTCGCGCGCGTCGAGGCCGAGCAGGCGCCAGCCGAGGTACACGCCCTCGCCGTCGCCGAGCTCGACCGCGACCGGAGCGCGGTCGAGGTATTCGGCCTGGCGCACGAGCGTCGTCGCGACCTCGGTCGCGTACGTCTCGGACGTCTCGGAGGTACCGCCCGCGTTCAGTGCGACCAGCCGGTAGAGGTACGGCCGCGTCGTGAGCACGTCGGTGTCGGTGAACGTCGGCTCCTCGACCGTCGCGACGAGGTCGAACGGGATGTCCTCGCGCGTCGAGCGGTACACCTTCCACAGCACGGCGTCGCCCGGGTCGGTCCACTCGAGCGTCAGCTCGTCGCGACCGATCGCGCTGGTCTCGATGCCGGTCGGGGTCGCGGGCGCCGCGACATCCGGGTCGACGACGGATGCCTCGATCGGCTCGCTCGCCCGGGAGACGCGCTCGCCCTTCACGGTGGCGACCGCGTACTCGTACGTCTCGCCCAGCGCGACGGTGTCGTCGGTGAACGTCGTGGTCGCGCCGTCCGTCACCCGGGAGAGCTCGGCGAGCACGCCGCCCGGGGTCGCCCGGAAGATCGCGTACCCCGTGGCATCCGGCACCGACTGCCACTCGAGCGTCACCGAGAGGTCGCCGTCGGCGTCGATCTCGGATGCGGTGAGGCCGGCCGGGGCGGCGAGCGGGGTCTGGACGCGGATGCCGTTGATGCGGCCGTCACCGCCGGGGACGCGGATGTTCAGCTGTCCGTCGGCGACCTGGACCGCCTCGAAGAACTGCTCGTGGATGGCGCCGGAGCTCGTGCGCGGGCCGGAGAACGTGGTGCCCTCGACGTCCCAGTTCGTGGTGTTGCCGGCGATGAGGTCGCCGGCCCAGGTCGTGACCTCGTAGGTGCCGTTCGGCACGTCGACCGCGAAGGCCTGCGTGTTGCCGATCGTGAAGTCGCGCGCCATGAGGTCGTCGCCGCCGCGGTCGCGGAAGCCGTTGGACGCGGGCGCGGTCGTGAAGCCGTAGCCGCGCTCGGCGGTGTAGGCGGTGCCGGGGTTCACGCCCGACCAGCCGTCGGCGACGGGCGTCGACGGCCCGCCGAAGTCGAAGGCGAGGTCGATCTCGCCGTCGGCGGCGACGGCCGGCGTGCCGGCGAGGACGGCGCCGGCGACGAGTGCCGCGCCGGTGAATCCCGCGATGATCGCGGTGCGTGGCCGCGCGCGGCCACGTCGAACGTTCGGACCCACTGGATCTCCTTCGATCGGTGTCAAGGGTGTTCGCGTTCGCGGCGTCCGTGCTCGCCACGGTTCATCGGTTCACTCCCCGACATTGGGAAAGCGATTTCCGATGAATCGTCTCAATCCTTGCGCGCGTCGCGGCGCGCGTCAAGCCGCCCGCCCCGGCCACGCTTCCCCACGACTTCTCCCGCGCGATCCGTCAAGCCCCCTGCGGCGGGAACCGGCCTGTGCCTACGATGCCCGTTCACCGTGAGAAGGGAGATCGAAATGCCTGTTGCACGCGACCTCATGACTCCGGAGCCCGTGTGCGTGAAGGAGGGCCAGACCCTGGCCGAGGCGGCGCGGATGCTGCGCGACCTCGACGTCGGTTCGATGCCGATCTGCGGCGACGACGACCGGCTGAAGGGCATGCTCACCGATCGCGACATCGTGGTGAAGTGCATCGCAGACGGCGGCGACCCGAAGACCGTGACCGCCGGCGAGCTCGCCGAGGGCACGCCGGTGACGATCGGCGCCGGCGACGACATCCGCGAGGCGCTGAAGATGATGCAGGAGCACCAGATCCGCCGCCTGCCGGTGATCGACGGGCACGATCTCGTCGGCATCATCGCCCAGGCGGATGTCGCGAGGGCACTCTCCGATGGGGCGACCGCCGAGACGGTCGAGGAGATCTCGCAGCCATAGGGACGAGCTGCGGGTGCGCCCGCGCGCCGGGAGGAATGGCCGGAGCCGCCGGGCTCCGGCCATTGCCGTGCCCGGGGTGTGCGCGGTGGCGGTTTCGACGAGCGGATGTCACACCTCGCGCCCCTGCGGGGTCGTATGGGTGAACCCGTTCGACTCGTCGGAGGAGCAGCTCATGCGCAGCACCGTGACCGATCGGCTGGCGGCATCCGTCGCGAACGCGACGATCCTCGGCCGACGCATCGCCGACCTCACCGCCGCGGCGCGGCGCCGACCGGTACCCACGCACTGGACGAACCTCTTCGGCGTCGTCACCGCCGCCTGCCTGGTGCTCGTCACGCTCACGGGGATCCTGCTCATGTTCTGGTACACGCCGTCGAGCGCGACGACCACGTACGAGGGTGGATTCGCGCCGCTGCACGGCGCCGAGGTGTCGGCGGCGTTCGCGTCGACGATGCGGATCACGTTCGACATCCCGGGCGGGTTGCTCGTCAGGCAGGCGCACCACTGGGCCGGGTTGCTGCTGCCCGCGGCGATCATCATGCAGCTCGTGACGACGTTCTTCACGGGCGCGTTCCGCCGGCCGCGGCGCGGCCTGTGGCTGCTGCTCGTGCTGGTCTTCGTGATCGCCCTGGCGGGCGGATGGAGCGGCTACGCGCTGCCCGACGACATGCTCTCGGGCACGGGGCTGCGGATCACCGAGGGCGTGGCGCTCGGGATCCCGGTCGTCGGCACGTGGCTGGCGACGCTGCTGTTCGGCGGAGGATACCCGGGCGAGGTCATCGCGCACCTGTACCCGCTGCACGTCGTGATCGTGCCGGCGCTGCTCATCGGGCTCGTCGCGCTGCGGGCGGCGGTGGCGTGGCGGGCGGGGCCGGCGCAGTTCGTGGGCGCTCGGGGCGTGCCGCTGCTGCCGAACGCGGCGGCCCGCGCCGGCGGGCTCTTCGCGATCGTGACGGGCGTGCTCGTCCTGATCTCCGCGACCGTCACCGTCAACCCGATCTGGCTGTACGGCCCGGCCGATCCGGGCAACGCGGGCGCGGGGAGCCAACCCGACTGGTACACCGGCTTCCTCGACGGGGCGCTGCGGCTCGTGCCATCCGGCTGGGAGTTCGTGCTCTTCGACCGCACGTGGGCGCTCGCCGTGCTCGCCCCGCTCGCCGTCGTCGGCGTGTGGTTCGTCGCGCTCGCCGCCTACCCCTTCGTGGAGGAGTGGATCACGGGCGACCGCCGCGAGCACCACGTGCTCGACCGCCCGCGCACGACGCCGACGCGCACCGGCATCGGTGTCGCGGGCATCGTCTTCTACGCCGTGCTGTGGGCCGCGGGCAGCGCCGACCTCATCGCGACGGGCTTCTCGGTGACGTTCGAGGGCGTCATCCTGACGCTCCAGGTGCTGCTCGTCGTGGGACCCGCGATCGGGTTCTCGGTCGCGCGGCGCGTGTGCCTCGGTCTGCAGCGGCGCGACCTCGACGTGCTCGCGCACGGGTTCGAGACGGGGCGCATCGTGCGGCTTCCCGGCGGCGAGTACATCGAGGTGCACCGGCCGCTCGCCGCCGCCGAGCGGGCGCGCATCGCCCCGCCTCCGGTCGCGCGACCGGTCGAGCTCCGGCCGGATGTGCGCGGTCGACTGTCCGGCGCCCGCCTCGTGCAGGCCGGGCTGTCTCGGGCGTGGGTCGGCGGCCGGATCGATGGTGACGGCCGGGTCGAGGCCGGCGCCGCGCGCGAGGTCGGCGGGCCGACCGACGGCGAGCGCGAGGCCGGCGAGGCCGGCGGCCCGGCCGCGACGCGGCGCGGGGTCGACGCCGAGGCCCGGGCCGAAGCCGACGCTCCCGTCATTCGCTCCGCAGGATGACGAGGCGCTGCGTCGCGCGGGTCATCGCGACGTAGCGGTCGACCGCGCCCCGGACGCCGTCGCCGAACCGTTCGGGGTCGACGAGCACGACGAGGTCGAACTCGAGCCCCTTGGCGAGCTCGGGCGTGAGCGATCGCACGCGCGAGGTGCCCTGGAAGTCGGGATCGCCGATCACCGCGGCCGTGCCCTCGTCGTGCTCGGCGAGCCATCCGTCGACGATCGAGCGCAGGTCCTCGCGCGCGCCGTGCGCGACCGGCATGCCGGTGCTGCGAATCGAGGTCGGCACGTTGGCGTCGGGGATGGCGGCGCGGATCACGGGACCCGCCTCGACCATCACCTCCTCCGACGTGCGGTAGTTGATCGTGAGCGACGCGACCTCGACGCGGGTCAGGCCGACGCGCTCGAGGCGCTCGCGCCACGACTCGGTGAACCCGTGGCGCGCCTGCGCGGGGTCGCCGACGATCGTCATGCTCCGCGACGGGCATCGACGCAGCAGCATCGCCCATTCGGCGTCGGTGAGTTCCTGCGCCTCGTCGACGACGAGGTGCGCGAACGGCCCGGCGAGCAGGTCGGGGTCGGCGCTCGGCAGTTCGGACTCGTTGCGCAGCGACTCCTGCGCGTCGTCGAGGCGGAGCATCGACATGAGCCGCAGCTCGGAGTCGTCGGCGGCGATCAGGTCGTCGATCACGTCGGCCATGACCTGCCGCTGGGCGCGCGTCGCGGCATCCGCCTCACGTCGTCGACGCAGCGCCTCGGGGTCGCCGATGCGATGGCGCGCGGCGTCGAGGAGGGGCAGGTCCTCGACGGTCCAGGCGCGGGGGTGCTCGCGCTGCAGCGCGCGCACCTCGTCGGCGTCGAGCCACGGCGCGCAGCGCCGCAGGTACGCGGGCACCGACCACAGGTCGGCGACGACGCCGGCGGGATCGAGCACCGGCCACGCGCGCGCGAAGGCGCCGCGCAGCTCGGCACTGCCGGCGAGCCACGCCCGCAGCTGCGCCGACGGCACCCCGTCGTCGTCGGCGAAGGGCTCGACGAGGATCGTGAGCAGTTCGTCCCACACGTCGGCGCGCGCCTCGTTGTGCGGTGCAGCGGATGCCTCGGAGCCGAACGCGATCTCCCAGGCATCGGCCTCGACCCGCAGCTCGAGCCACGGCGTCTCGATCACGAGCTCGTCGACGGGCGGCCGCTCGTACCCGGCGATCGCGGCCTCGACGGCGGCGAGCAGCCGCGCGCTCGACTTCAGGCGGGCGACCGCCGCGTCGGGTTCGGGGGCGGCGTCGGCTCCCTCCGGCACCAGGTCGCGGATGGTGCAGGTCTGCACGCCCTCCTCGCCGAGGCTCGGCAGCACGTCGGCGACGTAGTTGAGGTAGGGCCGGCTCGGACCGACGACGAGCAGCCCGCCGCGACGGTGCCCGAGGCGCGGGTCGGAATAGAGGAGGAACGCCGCACGGTGCAGCGCGACGACGGTCTTGCCGGTTCCCGGGCCGCCGTCGACGACGAGGGCGCCGCGCGAGCTCGCCCGGATGATCGCGTCCTGGTCGGCCTGCAGCGTGCTCAGCACGTCGCGCATGCGCGGCGATCGGCTCGCGCCGAGGCTCGCGATGAACGCGGAGTCGTCGTCGAGCGCGAGGTGCGCCAGCCGTCCGTCGAGCGCGTCGGGCGTGAAGACCTCGTCCCAGTAGTCGGTGACGCGTCCGCGGGTCCAGCGGTACCGACGGCGGCTCACGAGCCCGCGCGGGTCGGCCGGGGTCGCGGCGAAGAACGGCTCGGCCGCGGGCGCCCGCCAGTCGACGAGGAGGCGGCGCCCCTCGCGGTCGGCCAGGCCGAGGCGGCCGATGTAGACGGGTTCGGGGGCGGGTGCCGTGACCGGGCGCTCCGCGCGGTGCGTGCCATCCGCGCCATGCGCGCTATTCGCGCCATGCGCGCCAGCCGCGCCATCCGCGCCATCCGCGCCATCCGCGTCAAGCGCGCCAGCCGCGCCGTCCGCGCCAGCCGCGCCATCCGCGCCAGGCGCGCCAGCCGCGCCGTCCGCGCCGTCCGCGCCATCCGCCTCGACGATGCGCCCCAGGCACAGGTCGAGGCTGAAGCGACGGAGGGTGCGCAGTCGCGCGCTCAGCCGGTGGATCTCGAGGTCGCGGTCGAGCGCCTGCTGGCCGTGGCCGCCCGCCGCGCGGCGCGTCTCGGCGAGCCGCGCCTCGAGATCGGCGACGGTCGCCGCGAGGCTCTCGGCGATGGCGGCGAAGTGCCGCTCGTCGTGGGCGATGAGGTCGGGCGCCGCCTTGGCGGCGAGGCGTTCGGGCAGCGCGAACGTGCTGATGACGGGTGGTTCCACGGCGGGCTCCGTTCGGTCGGCCGCCCATTCTCCGCCCTCACTGGGCCCTTGCCGCAAGACGGGGGGTCGGCGGTATTCTGGAAGTGCGGGGTCCGGTGGGCCTCGCCTTCGCGTTCCCGGGCCCGTTGACGCGCGAACCCCACGCGACGCGGCTGCCCGAGCTGCTCGAGCTGCTCGCCCGCACGGCGGGCGCCCGGCGGGCACTCGAGATCGGCACCCTCGGCGGCTCCTCGACGATCCACCTGGCCCGAGGCATCCGCCCCGACGGTCGCCTGGTCACGCTCGAGCTCGAACAGCAGCACGCCGACGTGAGGTCGGCGCGAAGGGATGGGACGGGTTCGCGATCGGCGTCGTGCGGTAGTGCGGCGGGCGGCGGCGCCGAGCCATCCGTCGTTCGCGTTCGCAGGACGAGCCGGGTCACGGGGGCCGTAGCGAGGGCATCGCGCGTCTCATCCTGCATACGCGCGCGCCGCGCGGGCGCGCGACCCGGCGAGAGGGACCGCAACCCGGCGCGGCGGCGCCGCGCGCGCTGACAGACTGGTCGGATGCCGCCACGCACCCGACGCCCCGCACGAACCCGGCGCCCTCGCCGACCCGGCGCGCTCGGCGTCGTCCGCTCGATCGCCCGATGGCTGCTCGCGGGCATGCTCGTCTTCGCGGGGCTCTCGCACCTGTTCTGGGCGCGGAAGGGCTTCCGCATCGCCGTGCCCGACTGGGTGGCGACCGAGCCCGCCGACAAGGACGCGGTCGTCGTGGCATCCGGCGCCGTCGAGATCGCCCTCGGCGCGGCCGCCGTCGCGCTGCCCCGCGAACGCCGCCGTGTCGGCCTCGCCATCGCGGCGTTCTTCGTCGCGGTGTTCCCCGGCAACGTGCACCACTGGCGGACCGGACGATCGGTGCCGCTCATGCGCACCGACCGGGCGCGGTTCCTGCGGCTGTTCCTGCAGCCGGCGCTCGTGGCCTGGGCGCTCTGGAGCACGGCGCCGTCGGGCCGGCGCGGCTGAACCGACGCCGCTGAGCCGACGCCGCTGAGCCGACGCAGCGACCGCGTCGATCCGGCGCCGCGCGCAGCCGAGCGGGCAGGATGGTCCGGTGACCGACACCACGGACCCGGATGCCTGGCTCCCGGGCGACTTCACCCACCCCGAGCGCGTCGAGCTGGTCGACGGCTTCCACCTGCGTCCGATCCGCGAGCGCGACGTCGACATCGACTACCCGGCCGTCATGGGTTCGCGCGCACGGCTCTGGGCGATGTACGGCGAGGCCTGGGGGTGGCCGCCGGAGACGATGTCGTTCGAGGCCGACCGCGACGACCTCGCCCGCCACGAGCGCGAGATCATCGCGCACGAGACGTTCAACTACGCGGTGCTCGACGCCGACGAGACCCGACTCGTCGGCTGCGTCTACATCGACCCGCACGACGACCCGGCGGTCGACGCCGAGTCGTCGTGGTGGGTCGTCGACGACCTCGTCGGCTCGCCGCTCGAGCGCCACCTCGACACGTTCGTGCCCGTATGGCTCCGCGAGACGTGGGGGTTCGATCGGGTCGAGTACCCGTTCAACGCGATCGGCTGATCGACCGATCGATCGACGCGCTCACCCGAGCCGAGCGGATGCCGCGGCATCCGCCTTCGCCTCGACCGGCGTGTGATCGGCCGACCGCAGCCAGGCGTCGAAGTCGATCCGCCCACGTGTCGCGTCGTCGTCGCCCCGCATCGCGCCGGACGCGAGCGCACGCCCGAACGCACCCGGCAGCCGCACCTCGACGACCCGACGCCGCGCCCCGTCGGCGGCGAGCATGCGTCGCACCATGTCGGCGAGCCGCTCGTCGCGCGGGCCGCTGAGGTCGGCTGCTCGCCCCGACGGCCCGGCCTCGGCGAGCTCGACGAGCCGGGCACCCACCTCGCGAGCGGCCACGGGTCGGAACCGGCCCACGGGGATGACGGCGATTCGGCCGAACGACAGCTGGGCCAGCACCTGCTGGGCGAACTCGTGGAACTGCGTCGCGCGGAGCAGCGTGTACGGCACGTCGCCGTGCTCGACGCGCCGTTCCTGCGCGAGCTTGCCCGCGTAGTACGCCGCGTCGACGCCGTCGATGCCGACGATCGACAGTGCGACGTGGTGGCCGACGCCGGCCTCGCGTTCGGCGCGCAGCAGGTTGCCGGTCACCGCCTCGAAGAACGCGCGGGACCGTCGCGTGGAGGTGGTGGCCACGCTCGCCACGTCGATCACCGCGTCGACGCCGGCGAGCGCGTCGGCGAGCCCGGTGCCCACCTCGAGGTCGTGCCCGTCGCGGCGGGTCAGGGAACGGACGTCGTGGCCGCGCGCCTGCGCGGCGGCGACGACGTGGCGGCCGACGGTGCCGGTCGCGCCGGCGATGGCGAGTCTCATCGGGATACCTCCTCAGGGGTGTGGGCGGATGCCCTGGGACGGGCGGACGCGGGACGGGCGGACGCGGGACGGGCGGACGCGGGACGGGCGGACACGGGATGCGGCGAGGGGCCCGCGGCATCCGCTCGGCGACGATCGGGGATCAGCAGCACGACGCCGAGCGCGAGCGCGATCGTGAGGGACGTGATCGCGGCGATGTCGTCGGATGCATCCTGGTGGCCGAGGTGCGTGACGTGGTAGCCGAGGTGGAGCGCGCCGAAGACCGTCCACGCGAGACCGAGCGTCCGGAACACCGCCGGGCTCCGCCAGACGAGACCGGCGACGCTCGCGACGCCGAGCCCGAGGTACAGGCCACCGACGTCGCGGATGAGGTGCTCGTTGAACGGGCCGTCGGTCGAGATCCAGGTGCCGAGCACGCCCGGGAACGAGTCGTAGAACGAGTCGGGCGCGAAGAACGCCCAGCCGCCGACGAAGAACGCGATGGCCGCCGACGCTGCGAGCGCGGCCGAGTGGATTCTGCTCATGCAAGCTCTGACGAAACGCGGGCCCGAAGTGTGACGCGGCTCACGGTTCCGGCCGCTGTGTCGTCATGCTGGGGGGAGAGGGAGATGACGATGACGGATGACCCGCGCCCGGCCGGGCGCGACGACCTGACCGACGTGATCGACGAGCGGCGCCGGCTGCTCGGGCTCGCGTACCGCATGCTCGGCACGACCGGCGAGGCCGAGGACGCGGTGCAGGAGACGTACGCGCGCTGGTATCGCATGTCCGACGCCGAACGCGCCGCGATCGTGAACCCGGCCGCCTGGCTGACCCGCGTCGCGGGGCGCGTGTGCCTCGACCTGCTCGGCACCGCGCGGGCGCGTCGCGAGCGGTACGTGGGGCCGTGGCTGCCCGAGCCGCTCCCCTCCGGGTTCTTCGCCGCGGGGACCGGAGCGGCCGCGACATCCGCTGCCACCGCCTCAGCCGGTGCCGGCCAGGGCTCGGTGACCGCCCAGACGGATGTCGCGACCGACCCGCTCGATCGCGTCACGCTCGACGAGGCCGTGAGCAGCGCGCTGCTCGTCGTGCTCGAGTCGATGACCCCGGCCGAGCGGGTGGCGTTCGTGCTGCACGACGTGTTCGCGGTCCCGTTCCCGGAGATCGCCGAGATCGTCGGCCGCTCCCCGGCCGCAGTGCGCCAGCTCGCGACATCCGCCCGCCGCCGCATCGCGGCCGAACGCTCGCGCCGAGCCACGCGCGCCGAGCACGATGCCGTCGTCGCCGCGTTCGCCGCCGCCGCGCAGGCCGGAGACCTCGCCGCGCTCACGCGCGTGCTCGACCCCGACGTGGTGCTCCGATCGGACGGCGGCGGCCTCGTCTCGGCGGCGCGCAAGCCGGTGCTCGGCGCCGACAACGTCGCGCGGTTCCTCCTGGGCCTCATCGCGAAGAACCCGACCGACCAGATCGCCCCGGCGGCGACGGCGGATGGCACCGGCTTCGCCGTGCTGCGCGACGGCACGGTGATCGGCGTCATGAACCTGAACGTGGTCGACGGCAGCGTCGCCGACGTGTGGATCGTGCTCAACCCCGAGAAGCTCGAAGCCTGGCAGCGCTGAGCTGCGCGCCCATGGTGCCGCCGTCTCAGCATGGGTGTCGATCGAGCGATCTCCCGTTCGACGCATGGAGTGAGGGCGACATCCGATTCGCCCCTGACGAAGGGACAGACCGATGACGCAGTACTTCCTGACCATGCCGCACGACTCGGCCGCCGAGCCGACGATGGAGTCGATGCAGGCCATGGACCCGGCCGAGCTCGCCGCCGTGATGACCGCGGTCGACGAGTTCAACACCGCGCTCGTGGAGTCGGGCGCGTTCCGCTTCGCCGGCGGGCTGCACCCGCCGTCGACGGCGAAGACGGTGGATGCCTCGGGCGCCGAGCCCCGCGTGCTCGACGAGCCGTTCGTCGAGGCGCCGCTGTACGTGGGCGGCTTCTGGGTGATCGAGACGGCAGACGAGCGAGCGGCCGTCGAGTGGGCGACCCGTGCCTCGGCCGCATTGCGGACGCCGATCGAGGTGCGCGCCCTGCAGGAGGCGCCGCCTGAGGCGTAGTCGTCTCGCCGACGCGGGCGCCGGGCGGACGCACGCGAGGGCTCCGGGCATCGCGGCCCGGAGCCCTCGCATCTCGCGGATCGCCTAGGGGCGCAACCCGCTCGCGCCGCCGCGCGGCTGGACCGCGGCGGCCTTGGCCGCGGCAACCTCGAACGCGCGGACGATCTCCTGCGAGAAGGTGTTGCCGGCGGCATCCGTCGCCGTCACCCGCAGGTCGACCCACGCGCCACCCTCGGGCAGGTGGAGCTGCGCCGCGTACGTTCCGACGAAGGACCGGCCCGTGGGAAGGGTCGTGACCGGGCCCTCCGGGGGGACCTCTCCCCCGGCATCCGTCAGCTCGAGCTCCACCGACTGCCAGTCGCCGTCGGCGACCCGCACCTCGAGCGTGGCGTCGGCGAGCTCAGCCGCACCCGATGCCCCGGCGACGTGCCCGAGTTCGAGGCCGAGCGGCACCGCCGCGCCGGCCTTGCGACCTTCACCGACCCGGCCGGATGCATCGATGTCGACGTCGTACCAGGCCTGGATCATCGGCAGGAGCTGCGTCGTGAGGTCGTCGGCCGCGCCCGAGGAACGGAACGTCCACTCCGTCACGGTCTCGGTCGACGAGGCCAGGCTCGAGCCGTCGTGGGTGGCCGTGTTCACGACGCGCCAGTCGGTCTGCCCGTCGGGCGCGCCCCAGATGCTCGCCGCCTGATAGGGCGTCGATGCCACGAGCTCGCCGTCGACGTAGAGCTCGGTGAGCTGCGCACGATCCTCGAAGCCGGAGAAGACGTCGAACGAACCGGTGCGGTCGGGGTTCGCGCCGTCGGCCCACGAGGGCAGGTTGACCTGAACGCTCGAGCCGCTGCGATGCGGAGCCCAGAACCCGGCGCCGACGTTCGGGCGGACGATCGGGCCGAAGAAGCTCGACTCCGCGACCTGGCCGGCTTCCCAGGCGCGCCGAACGTCGCGCACGTCCCATCCGAGCCCGGGCACGAAGGCCTCCTGGTACCACTCCACCTCGTCGGTGCTCACCCACTCCGTGCGCTCGAGGCCCCGCGCGGTCCGCATCGCGAAGCCCGACCCGTACAGCGTGCTCGGCACGAAGTCGTACCGGAACTCGCCGACGGTGCCGCCGTCGCCGTGGTAGGTCGTGTCGATGCGCGCCAGCCCGTCGGGCACGTAGTGCAGGTCGTCGGGGATCTCGCCCTCGCTGTAGCGCACGATGTCGTAGATCTCGGTCGCGTCGGCGACGCCCGAGCCCTTCACAGTGACCGTCTTGGCAGCCATGGCATCGAGCAGCTCACGGCCCTGGATGCCGCTGACGGCGGCGACCGGCAGGTCGACGGGCGTGAGGTAGTCGTCGGCGCCGACCCATTCGCTGAGCTCTCCGTCGGCGTCGTTCACCACGATGAGGAGCTTCGCGCCCGATGCCGCCGCGTTCGCCGCCCGTTCCGACGGGGTGACGGTGTCGGATCGGGTGACGACGGCGACCTTCCCGGCCGCGTCGGTCGCGGCGAACTCGTCGGCGCTGCCGGCGCCCACGTCCACGGCGCGGGCACGGAGGCTGCCGTCGAACGGCGTCGACCCGGCCTGCTCGATGACGTCGAGCGGCGTGCCTCCCGCCGTCAGCGCGAGGGTCTGCTGCAGCCGCCAGCGCGTCGTGAAGTCGAAGCTGTCGGCGTCGGATGCGTCGAGCGGCTGCGCGTACAGCGTGTCGACCCAGACCGGCGGCGTGAGGCTGCCGCGGAAGCCGTCGACCTGGTAGTCGACGCGGCGGAACACCGGCGAGACCTCGTCGTCGCCGACGTCGACCGTGACGGGCTCCGCCGCACGGGCGTCGAAGGCCACGGTGGCGTCGCCGTCGAGATCGACGTGCGGGTCGCCGACGAGCGCGATGCCGACGGCGTCCGGCGACTCGGCCACGTCCATGAACGCCATGAGCGAGTAGGTCCCGGCGGGCATGCGCAGCGACGTCTCGCCGAAGACCGGCACGACCCCGATCTCGCCGGTCTCGGCGTTCCAGAGCCAGCCGTATGCCTCCGCGGGCTCGCCGTCGAGGCCCGTGGCGGTGACGGTGAGGTCGTAGCGCTCGGCCTCGGCGATGATGCCGAGCGCGGTGCGCGTCACCGGCTCGCCGGCGATCGACGCGATGAGGGCGCCGGAGAACTGCGCACCTGCCGGGACGGCGCCGGGCTCGGCCGTGAGGATGACCGAGCGGGTCTCGCCGGCGGGGATCGTGAGTCGGTCGGCGTCCATCGTGAGGACGCCGGCCGGGGCGATCACCGACAGCGGCCCGATGCCGCCGCCGCCCTGCCCGGGCGTGGTGTCGTCGAGCGTGACCGTGAGGTCGAGCACGACCTCGGCGTCGCTTCGGTTCTCGAACTCGACGACGCGCTCGACCGAGGTGGCCGGCTCGCCCCAGGCGAGCATGCCGAAGTCGCCGGACCCGGTCGCGATGACGGGTGCGTCGATCGCCTGGTCGACGTCGACGACGCCGGCCCCGGCCTGGTACGGCGACAGGCCGACATCCGTCGTCGTACTCACCAGGGCCGCGCGAAGCTCGTCGCCCGTGTACTCCGGGTGCTGCTGCTTCACGATCGCGGCCGCGCCGGCGACGTGCGGCGTCGCCATCGACGTGCCGCTCATGGCGAGGTAGGGGCCATCGCCCCCGCTGTCGGCCGAGCGCGCGGCCGTGACGTCGTTGCCGGGACCGACGAGCTCGGGCTTGAGTGCGCCGGACCCGAGGAGCGGGCCCTGGCTCGAGAACCACGACAGCGCGCCCGTCGGGTCGTCGACCGAGCCGACCGTGAGCGCGGACGCCGCAGCGCCCGGCGAGCCGATGGTCCCGGGCGCCGACGAGTTGCCCGCGGCGACGACGAAGAGGGCGCCGGTCTCCTCGGCGATCTCGTCGAGTGCCGCCGACATCACGTCGGTGCCGTCGGAGCCCTGGGGAGTGCCGAGGCTCATCGAGACGATGTCGGCGCGCTCGGCGGCCCACTCCATGCCGGCGATGATCCACGACTCCTGGCCGTACCCGTCGGCGCCGAGGACCTTGCCGACGAGCAGGTCGGCGCCGTCGGCGACGCCCCGGTGGGTGCCGCCGCCGGCGGCCCCGGTGCCGGCGATGGTGGAGGCGACGTGCGTGCCGTGGCCATGGGGGTCGTCGGCGACGTCCTCACCGGGCACGAAGCTCATCGAGTCGGGCAGCACGGCGCCCGCGAGATCGGGATGGGTGTCGTCGTACCCGGAGTCGAGCACGGCGACCGTGACGCCCTCGCCGGTGTAGCCGGCATCCCACGCCTCGGCGGCGCCGATCCACGGCACGCTCGAGTCGAGCGTGGCCGGGACCTTGCCGTCGAGGTGGATCGCCTCGATCCCGCCGCGGAGCTCGGGGGCGGCGGCGTCGGGTGCGGCATCGTCGGTCCCGGCAGCGCCGGGGGCGGCGGCGCCGAACGGCCGGGCGGATGCCGCGGCTCCCCGGAGCGCGGCCCACGTCGCCGTCGCACTGGCGTGCTCGGCTGCCGCCGCCGCGCCGTTGATGCTCGCGAGCGACTCGGCGACCTCGAGGCCGGGGACCGGGACCGATCGGCGCGACCGTCCTTCGTCGTACTCGACGATGACCGGGGTCGCGTCGACCGAGGCGTCGTCGTAGCCGAACTCGATGAGCTGCGAGACGTTGAAGAGGTCGTCGTCGATCACGCCGGCCGCGACGTACGGCATCGCCGAGCGAGGCATCACGTGCAGGTCGCCGTCGACCTCCGCGGTCTGGAACCCTTCGCCGGGCGTGGCCGGCTCGAGATCGACGGTGAACGTGCCGTCGGCCAGGTCGGTGACGGTGACACGATCGCCGGTGATGAGCGTCACCGAGTGCCTCCCGCCGGGCGCCGCGCTCGTCGTCGAGGCGGGCGGGGCGGAGTCGCCTGCCGGTGTCGCCGCGGCAGGCACGGCAGCGGCGCCGACGCCGGCGACGCCGATCGCGAGGCCGCTCAGGGCGGCCGCCACGGCGTGCCGCCGACGCGGCGTCGGCGGTGTGGTCGTTGGGGGCATGGGGGAACCTTTCGGACTGGCTGACTGCTTGCCAAGCAACCTCTCACGGCGATCGGCTACGGTGATGGCGGAGACGTGCCATGGCCGTCATCCGCCATGACGGCCGCGACGGGAGGTCCGGATGCTCGAGGCCATCGGACTGGACGACGAGCACACCGCCGTCTACCGCCTGCTCCTGCAGGTCCCGACGGCGAGCGTCGACGAGATCGTGGCATCCGCCGCCCTCCCCGCCGGCCGCGTCCGCGAGGCGCTCGCCGAGCTCGAACGCCTCGGCCTGATCGCACGGCAGGCATCCGCTCCCGACCGGGTCGTGGCATCCCCGCCGTCGTCCGCTCTGCGCCCCCTGCTGCTCGACCGCGAGCGCGGCCTCGCCCAGGCGCAGGAGGCCCTCGTGGTGCTGAGCGAGCTCTACCGCTCGGGCGCGACGCAGCGCGAGACGCCCGACATCGTCGACGTGGTGCTCGGCGCGGATGCCGTGCGCCAGCGCTTCGCGCAACTGCAGGCCTCGGCGAGCGAGCAGGTGCGGGTCTTCGTTCTGAGCGACGTGGCGTTCCTCGATGCGACCGAGAACCGCGCGGAGGACGAGGCGCTGCATCGGGGCGTGCGATATCGCGTGATCGCCGAGCAGGCACTGCTCGAACGTCCCGGGTTCATCGAGGCAGCACGCGAGGCCGCCCCGTACGGCGAGGAGGTCCGGGTGCTGCCGACCCTGCCGACACGACTCGTCATCGCCGACGAGTCGATGGCGATCCTGCCCATGCGCTCGCGCGGCACCGAGCGGGCGATGGGCGCGCTGCTGGTGCATCCGAGCGGGTTGCTCGACCTGCTGGTCTCGGTGTTCGAGGACTCATGGGCCGCGGCCGCCGACATCCTCACGACCGGCGCCGTGCCGGGTGCGCACGACGCGCTCGACTACGACCTGCTGAGGCTCCTGCTCCTGGGCCTGACGGATGCCGCGGCCGGCGCCCAGCTCGGGATCTCGGTGCGCACGGTGCAGCGTCGGGTCGCCGAGCTCATGGGAACGGCGGGCGTGTCGACCCGCATCCAACTCGGCGCCGAGGCGGTTCGGCGCGGATGGGTGTAGCGCGGTGCCGCTGGCACGCCGTCGCCGGGCGTCCACGTTCCCTCGCCGCCAACCCCTCCCCCTCGATACCCTGAAAGGCGGAACCGAACCGGGGAGGGTGGTGAGTTCCATGACTGCGACGAAGCAGTGGAGCATCGCCGTCGAGATCGACGAGGACGAGAACCACACGGTGGCGGAGGCCAGCGTTCGCACGCCATCGGGTCAGGACGTGACCGGCGTCGGCAAGGCCGACCGGAATCCGCTCGATCCGAACGTGCCCGACATCGGCGACGAGCTCGCGGTCGCGCGAGCGCTGCGCAACCTCTCCGAGCGGCTGCTGCACGCCACCGAGCGCGACATCACGAGCGTCACCGGCGAGCCGTCGCACGTGCACCGGTAGCGTCGGGCGGCGAGCGAGCCGCCGACGTGATCGGACGTCGGCGGTTCGACTGCAGTGCTGGTCGACGGCTCAGCCGGCGCCCTGCGCCGCGGTCTCGGCCAGCCTCTGCGACGCGTCGCGGAAGGCGAGCGACATCTCGTCGCCCCCGAAGCGCGTCGCCAGTGAGGCGAACACGAGCGCCCCGGCGGCGCGGGCGCTCGCGACATCCCAGGGGTCGGGGAACGGTCCACCCTCGGGGTCCGGCGGCCAGGGCAGTGGGAACCGTCGAGGCCACGGCGTGCCGCACCACTCCTCGATGATCTCGTCGAGCCACTGCGGCCGCGAGTCGTCACCGGCGAGGTAGGCGTCGATCGCCTGGTTCGCGAGCCGGGATGCCATCGCCGCGCCGGCCACGAGCGGGTCCGGGCCGGGCGGAAGGGGTTGCGGATTCAGCGCGACCGACGCGAAGCGGTCGAGCAGGATCGGCCCGTGCGGCGGGAAGACGTCGAAGATCTCCTTGTGGATGCGCCCGAGGAGCGCGAGCAGTCGCACCTCGGTCGAGCCCAGCTTCTCCCAGTCCATGATCTCTCCCTCGGATCATGTCGCCGCGACCCTCGCGGCGGCTCTGGGATGAGTTTCGACCCCAGAGATCAGGAGCCGCCAGCCCTCGACAGAGAATCCCTCACTTCTGGGGACACGAGGCTCGCATCTCGGTGCCATCACTGTTGCGGCCGCGCCGGGATGGTGGGACCGTCGGTGTGCACGGTGGCGGACGCGTTCCGGCACACGGCACCCGGAGCAGCATCATGGACGGTCCGAGCCCAGTCGACGAGCGCGTCCCCGCACCATCCGAGGACACGGTCGCCACAGCGCCCGAGCGAACGACGGATGCCGCGGGCTCACCGCTCCCGCCGCCTCCCAGTGAGCCGAGCCCACCCGAGCCCCCACCGCCCACCCCGACCTCGAAGGTCGTCATCGAGTGGATCGGCGTGCTCCTGCCGTTCACGACCGTGCTCACCGCGCTCGCGTTCTGGTTCGGCTGGACGCTCACGAACTCGCGCAGCCGGTACCTCGGCGTCGACGCCAGCGTCTTCGGCTTCACGCCGACCGACTACATCCTGCGCAGCGCCGACGCGGTGATCGTGCCGATCATCCTGGTCTGCCTCGGCGGGCTGCTGTGGGTGAGCCTCATCGCGGGCGTGAACATCCTCCTCGACCGGCCGGCCCTGCGGCATCCGGTTCGCATCGGCGCCACGATCGCGCTGGCGGTCTCGCTCCTCGGCGTACTCGTCGCCCTGCGCGCGATGTTCGTCGGCTTCGCGCCGGGCACGCACTACCTCGCCGCGCCGATGGTGCTGGGCGTCGGCGCACTGCTGGCCGGCACATCGGCGACGGTGCTGCGCCGCACCGCCGCCGACCCGAAGCAGCGACTCGCACGCCTATGGGGCCGAGGCGGCGTGGTCTTCACCGCGACGATCGTGGTCGCGAGCCTCTTCTGGGCGTCGACGCTGTACGCCGACGCCCTCGGCCGCGGTCGCGGCATGGACGTCGAACGTCAGCTCGAGCGGCTGCCATCCGTCGTCGTGTTCAGCGCCGTCCCGCTCGGCTTCGAGCCGCCGGCCGAGCCGACGCCCGTCGTCGACGGCGGCAGGTACGTGATCCGGTACGACGGACTCCGGCTGCTGCTGAAGTCCGACGGCTCGTACTTCCTGCTGCCCGACGGATGGCGCAGCGGCGACGGCCCCGTCATCGTGCTCCGCGACGACGGGGACGTCCGACTCGAATTCACGGCAGGAGGCGGATGACGATGCACGCCGTCCCACGTTTCGCAGCCGCGGCCGGCGCCGCGGCACTGCTCCTCGCGCTCATGGGCGGCTGCGCGACGGCCGATTCGACCGGCTCGGATGACTCGAACTCGCCGGTCGCAAACCCCGAACCGGAACCCGAGCCCGAGCCCGAGCCCGTCGAGACCAACGAAGTGCGGCTCACCTGGGTCGAGACGAGCGGGGCGTCGAGCGCCACGATCGTGTTCCCCTTCGACCTGCCCTACTTCGCCTACTTCGAGGTGAACCTCGACGAGGCGGACTCGGCCGTCGTCGACTCCGTCGCCCTCGACGCGTCGGGCGAGTTCAGCATCGACAACGACGGATGCACCGGCGCGACCGTCGCACCGGAACAGCCGTGCTCGATCTCGCTCCTCTTCGACGTCGCCGGGCCGGGCACGTACGAGGCGACCCTTCGCGTGACGACCGAGGGTGGATCGGAGGCGAGCACCCCGGTCGTGATCGAGGTGATCGAGGACTCCGAGGACGACGACGATTCCGAGACGGATGGCACGGACAGCACCGACGGCACCGACACGGACGGCTGAACCCTCACCCACCGGCCGCCGGCGAACCGGGGGTATCCGACGACTCGGACCGACGGCGGAATGCGTCCGCTTTCCGAAGCGGGCGCGGCACGCGTCCCGCACTGGTCGACGCGGGCCGGTCGTGCGATCAGCTACCGGACGCGCGGATCCGTTCCCGACGCCCGGGGATGCCGTCCGTCACGGGCACCCACGCGCCATCCGTCTCGACCTCGTAGCTGCGGAACGCGCACGGGATGCCCTTCGCCGTCATCAGGTCGGCGGAGTCCATGAGCTGGAAGTGCAGGTGCGGCGCGGTCGAGTTGCCGGTGTGGCCGACGCGGCCCAGGAGGTCGCCGGATGCCACTCGCTGGCCCGCGGCGACGGCCACGCTGCCGGGCACGAGGTGCGCGAATCCGCCGAAGACCTCGCCGGGTTGCACGCCCCCGCCGGCGCGCCGGACGGCGCCGGGCACGGCCCGCAGCACGACGTGGTTCCCCATGATCTCGGGGATCTTCTCGGGCGAGAACGTCACCGCGTTCTTCACCGACCGCGCGATCTCGCGCGCCGGGTGGATCCACTCGCGCTCGGCCATCCCGTCGGACGCCGCCATCACCTCGGCGTCGAACGGCGCGTGGATCGGCGCACCCCACGCGTAGCACTCCCGCGCGCGCCCGCCGAGCAGCCCGCCCCGCAGCGTGCTCGCGGGGTGGAAGTGCACCCCGCGACGTCCGTCGACCTTGAGCAGGTCGTACGCGTAGCGCTGCCCGAGCATGTCGGTTCCGTGGCTCGGCACGCGGTGGGCGGGCGTCGTGACCGCCATCCACCCCTCGCCGCGCAGCGGGAGGTCCACCACCACGGGGTCGTCCAGTTCGCCGGCCATGCGCGGCAGCCTAGCGATGGGTGGCGACATCGGGGCGAGCGGATGCCGCGGGGCCGGCCGACGTTCGAAGGGACCAAGTTCCCGCCGGGTCCGGCGCGCTCGGCGAAGACTGGGAGCCCGGCGCCCGAGAGGCGCATGCGCCGACCACCGACCACCGACCAGGAGGAACATCATGCGTGCAGCCGTCGTGACGGCGTTCGACCGGCCCGTTGCGCTGCAGGACCGGCCGATTCCGGAGCCGGGGCCGGGCCAGGTGCTGGTCCGGCTCGAGGCGTGCGGGCTCTGCCACACCGACATCCACGCCATGCGGGGCGACTGGCCGGTCAAGCCGGGGCTGCCGTTCATCCCCGGCCACGAGGGCGTCGGCATCGTCGAGCGGGTCGGCGAGGGCGTGACGTCGCGGTCGGTCGGCGAGCGCGTGGCGATGCCGTGGCTCGGGCACGCGTGCGGCGAATGCCGGTTCTGCGTCTCAGGCCGGGAGAACCTGTGCGAGCAGCAGCAGAACACCGGGTACTCGATCGACGGCGGCTATGCCGAGTACCTCGTCGCCGACGCTCGGTTCGCGGCGCCCGTGCCGGAGGGCGTCTCGGCGATGGATGCCGCGCCGCTCACGTGCGCGGGCGTCACGACGTACGCAGCCGTGAAGAACGCGCGCGTCGTGCCCGGCGAGCGCGTCGCGGTGTGGGGCGTCGGCGGGCTCGGCCACCTCGCGGTGCAGTATGCGCGCCTCGTCGGCGCCGAGGTCATCGGCGTCGACATCACGCCCGAGAAGCTCGATCTCGCTCGCGAGCTCGGAGCCGACCACGCCGTCGATGCATCGCAGGGCGACCCGGTGGCGGCGATCGCCGAGCTCGGCGGCGCGGATGTCGCGATCGTGCTCGCCGTCGCGCCCCAGGTGTTCGACCAGGCCTTCGCCTCGCTGAACCGCGGCGGCCGGATGGTGCTCGTCTCACTGCCCGCGGAAGGCACGCTCACGGTGCCCGTGTTCGACACCGTGCTGAAGGGCATCTCGATCATCGGCTCGATCGTCGGCACCCGTCAGGACCTCGCCGAGGTCTTCGCGCTCCACGCACTCGGGCGCACGCGAGTCGTCTCGATGCCGCGCGACCTCGGCGACGTCAACGCGTCGGTCGACGAGGTGCTGCACGGCGACGTGCCGGCGCGGCTGGTGTTCGAATTCGGGTCGGCGGGGTAGCTCTTCCGCCGCGGCTCGCCGTCGTCGGGTGCCCCGCCGGCGTCACAGGCGTGGCATCCGCCCCTCACCGCCCGAGCCGTCTGAACGCCTTCTCCGCGATCCGGTCCAGCTGCTTCGCCGTCAACCGCCCGTCGAACGCCCGCGCCTCGCGCGCGATCGCCGCGACCAGCTCCCGCCGCCCGCGCTCCCCGAGCTCCCGCCACTGCGGGTCGACCGGCACCGGCCCCGTGCCCGGCACCCAGATGAGCCCGGGCGCATCGTCGATGATGCCGAACAGGATGTACACC
This sequence comes from Agromyces molybdatiresistens, assembly GCF_052748445.2. Taxonomy (NCBI): domain Bacteria; kingdom Bacillati; phylum Actinomycetota; class Actinomycetes; order Micrococcales; family Microbacteriaceae; genus Agromyces; species Agromyces molybdatiresistens. Next base: position 3,195,211 of record NZ_CM188258.1, read on the forward strand.
CAGTACACGAACCGGTCGTCAATGTCCGTGAAGCGGTCGTTCCACTCGATGCGCTCGAAGATCGCCTTCAGGTCGGGCATGACCCCGATGCGGTCGGTGGCCGGGTCGGCGCTCGGCGTGTTGAGCGACGACGACAGCCAGGTGCGCGCGGTGCCCGGCGAGAACGGATGCCCCGAACGCGCCCGCTGCCAGCTCTGAAGCAGCACCGCAGCACCGCAGCACCGGTGACGATCGGCGACGCACCGGACGTCCCGCCGAACGACCCGGTGTACGCCGTGGTCGAGGTGCCGGTCCATCCGTCGCCTGTGGTGTCGACGTTCTGGCCCCACGCGTAGCAGTCGATGCGGCTGCCGTGGTTCGAGAACGACAGCCGCGAGTGCGGCGCGGCGGATGACGCGGCGCCGACCATGATCGCCCCGGAGTCGCGGAAGTCGTCGTCGCCGACCTTCAGCAGGTGGCGGCCGGAGGCATCCGTCCAGTCGTCGAGGTCGTTGCCGCCGTTGCCGGCCGCCTCGACGACCACGATGCCCGCGTCGACCGCATCGCGGATGGCGTCGAACACCGCCTGCTCGACCTCGACCGGAAGGTACGACGTCGACGACCCCGCCGCGGTGGTCTGCGCCTCGAGCAGGAGCACGTCGCCCGGCGACATCGCGTCGGCCGCCGAGATGATGGCCGCCGCAGTGCTGTAGCTCGTCGACGTGCGGTACTGCGACACGACCCGAGCGGATGCCCCGGGCGCGATGCCCACGCCGCCCTTCGTGTTGTCGACCGCGACGACCTCGCCGAGCACCGCCGTGCCGTGCCCGTGGTACGCCTGGCTCACGCCCGAGATGATCGTGATGCCGGCCGCCGCGAGATCCTCGTGATTGAGCGTCCACCCCTGCTCGAGGTCGACGAACCCGATGCCCGCGCCATCGGTCGCACCCCACGCCCACCGCGCGTCGATGCCGCCGGGCGCGGCATCCAGGTACCCTTGGTCGCCGCTGCGCGGGTCGTCGCTCGCGTTCACCGGCGGCGGCGTCGGCCCGCCCTCGACGTAGGCGGTCTCGACATCGTCGCGCGCGTCGAGTTCCTTGGCGAGCTCTGCAGCGGATGCCTCGTCCCGCACCGTGATCGCCGCATACCCGTCGAACCGGGCCCGCCGCCCCCGCCCGAGCCGCTCGCGCTCGTCGCGCCCGACCATCGGCTCGAGGTACGCCTCCCCGGCCACCCGATCCTGGTACTCCGCGATCACATCCCCGAGGTACGCGGCCGCATCGACCAGCTCACGGCCGACGTCGTCCTCCTGCTCCCCCGCCCGCCGCTCACCCGGGCGCTCCTTCAGCGCCCGCTCGCGCCGCGCCGCATCGGTGACCTTCACGACCACCCGCCGCTGCACGTCCGGTGCCTCGACCGGGTCGAGCTCCTTGCCGTCGATCATGCCCATGATCCGCTCCCCTCCGTTGCGGATGGCGGTCGTGCGCGCGCGTGCGCTGGGCGCCGCGCGCGGGCGGCCGGCCACTTTCGATGGTTACGTGGGGATCATGCGCCGGGGTAGAGGTGGATGCATCGGGGTGGGCCCGGAGGCGGTGGTGGCTGAGGCGGATGTCGCGGCCGACCGGCTCGACGGCTGTCCCGTGCTCCTTGCCTGTATAAGTTATGACGGCAATTCCCGTTATAAGTTATATTGGCTCTGCCCGCTTCAACTTATGGAGGGCAGGGATGCGAGCCATCACCCCGAGTGACGCAATCGACCTGATCACATCGACAGGACTACCCGTCGAGGTGAAGAGGTTCGACAGCGTGACGGTCGCGGAGCGGAATGCCCGGCTGTACGTGCGGCAGACGCCGCCCTCCCCCGGAAGCATCAGGACCGACGATCGACGTGCGGGGCTCCGCATGTACGTCGTACCTCGACTCACCGAGGGTCTCCGCAGGCTCGCCTCGGAGGACAATCGAATCGCCGTCGCAGCGGTCCACGACGGCGTCTTCATGTTCGAGGGGAAGGAGTACCGCGCTCCCTCAGAGGCCACCGATTTCTCGTCGGAGACGGTCACGCGGCGAGTCCCTTGGGGCCGGTACGCGCTCCTTCGAGTACTCGCGAGGACTCCAGATCCGCGCACCCAGTCCCACCTCGCCACGGAGGCCGGCGTCACCCAAGCTGCCGTATCGCAATCGCTCCGGCATCTCGGCGACCTCGTCACCCGAAACTCGGCGGGCTGGCAGGCACGCGATGTGCGCGCGCTGAGCGAGGCGTTCCTCACGCAGTACCCCGGTCCGCGAGGCATCACGTCGAGTTGGTACTCACTGGAACCGGTCGTGGCACAGGCCGACCGCATCGCGGCGACTGACGGCGATGCGGCTGTGCTCATCTCCGGCGATGCCGGGGCCGACCTGATCGCGCCCTGGCGGAAGCCGACCCGAGCGATCGTCTACGGCCGAACCGGTCTTGACCTGGCCGCGAGCGGCTTCGCCGAGTCCGACCCCGAGCGCGCCACCCTCGAGTACACCGTCCCGGCCGACCCCACCATCTGGGCGACCGCCGCAGCGTTCGCGTCGGGCGCCACCCCGCGAAACGTCGATCCGCTCATCTGCGCGCACGACGTGAGGCGGATCGGCGGTCCGGACGCGGACGACGCGGTCGAGCACCTCCTCGAATCGATCGAGCGGAACTGGACCGCCGCGTGATCAGGCGCACCATCGAAACCGTCGCGACCAGCCGCGCAGACGACCTGGCGTTCCGTGCGCTGGCGGACGTCTCGGCGGCGACCACAGATATCGAAGCACGGATCGTCGGCGGTCAAATGGCCGGCCTACTGACGACGGCGTATCCGACGCCGGACGCCGTCATCCGACAGACCGCCGATGCGGACGCGGCGATCGCGCTCGAGGTCGCCGCGAGCGGCACCATCCACGAGCTGCTCGCTGAAGCGGGCTACCTGCCGACCTCAGGCAACTCCTATGAGAAGCGCGGACAGCGCATCGACCTGGTGATCCCCGCGAACGGGAGCACCTTCGGCAGGCAGGAGGTCGGCGGACGCGGCTTCGACGCCGCTCCAGGCGTGCGCCTCGCGCTCGCCGTCGATCCCATCGAGGCCGACGTTCGGGTACTCCTCACCGATGCGTCGGCTCTCGAGTTCTCCACGCGACTTCCGACCGTCGAGATCGCGGTCGTCCTGAAGGCTGCGGCCTACGAGAGTCGCAATGCCGCGAAGGATCTCACCGACCTGCACAACCTGCTCCAGATCGCCCATCGATTCGAATCGACGGAAATCGGTGGGTGGCGGATGGCAGAGCCCGCGCTCTCGGGCGCCCGCGGAGACGCGCAGCGCACGCTGCACCGGATCGCCGACACGGCTCGCCGGAATCCCTCGATGGAAGCAGCACGCGTCCGTCCCGAAGTGCTGACCGCGCTCATCAGGGCACGAATCGGCCGACCGACCGGATGAAGGCACGTGGGATTGCACGCCCGCGTGCCCCATATGCTCGTGCCGTGAGCACGGCAGAGGAGGCGGCGTCCGCGCAGTTCTCGTTGCTGCCCGACTCGCCAGACGCGCGCCGCTATCTCGAGCTGATGCACTTCGCCGGCGGCGACCTCTCTCCGGCGGCCGCCGCACTCGAGTTCGCGTCGCGATGCCGAGATGCGGATGAGCTCGACATGGCTGGCTTCCTCGTCGATGCGGCCGTCGTGGCCTACTGCCGCGCATTCGTACCGTCGAAGGTGCGCTCGAGGCTGGACCGCCACATCGCGATCCCGGCCGCGTTCACCGACATCCACGAGCGGATCAGGGCCTATCGGAACACGACGGTCGCGCACTCGCAGAGCGAACTGTCGACGACCTGGCCGCTGGTGGTGGCGACGCCGGGACGCCCCGACCGTCGCCGCATCTGGGCACCGACGATCAGCCAATGGCTTCCACCCGACGTAACTGATGAGTTCGAGCGGCTCGTCCACGCGGTACTCGAGGAGGTGGAGGCTCTTGCCGAGGTCCTGCGCCTTCGGTTGGAGGACGGGCTCAAGGGTGTCGAGGACCTCGCCGCGCTGGGCCCACTCGAGTTCGATCTGGAGCGGAACTTCTCCGCACGAACGAGTCGTCGTGCGTACCCGACCCGGCAGAAGGTGTTCGTGACGAGGCACATCACGGCGGTTCCGGACCCAGATCTGCCGGGGCCGAACTCGGCCGTCGACTGATCATCTGAAGGCGCCTTCGGGGACTACGCGAGCACCTTGGCCTCCCGGAGCAGCGGCCCATCCCGCCGCCGCGCCCGCCGGTCCCGGTGCATCGCATGCCGCGCATCCATCTGCGCCATCCGCCGCTGCAAGACCGTCAGCACTGCTGCCACGTGCCGGCGACGGTTCGGATCGAGCTGCCCTGCCGCCTCGAGCGCACCGGCGCGATCCGCGACGGACCGCATGCGCGCGAGCGTGTCGCGGCGGAAGTCGCGGTAGGCGTCATCCGGCCGCGCCGCCAGACGGTCGAACCGGTCGTCGATGATCGCGAGCCGCAGCTCGAGCGCCTGCACGTCGGCGAGGAAGGCGGTGCGATCGATGTGGTCGCCGTTGATGCCGTTGCCCTGGAGCGCGGCGTGCATCCGCGCGCTGAGGGGTGAGTCCGAGCCCATGTCGGTGCTCCTCGTTGACTCCAGCCGTAGCCGAAGATTCCGACGGTAGGGAGGGCCACCGACATTCGTCTCGCGGGCCGTGGACGACCGCGCGTGACCACTTGTGGGGGTGATCCCGCAGCAGGGGCAGATCAGCCGCGGTTTCCGCATCCCCTGTTGCTACCCGCTCGACCGCTGGCGCGGTCCTCGCGTCGCACCGGCTGAGTAACGTCGGTCAGCTGTCGATCCGACGGCGATGCGGACCTTCATTCGACGCATCCGACACCGCAGCGAAAGCGAACGAAGATGACCGACTCGACGACCACCCCACCCAGCGGCGCCCAGCCCGACGCCTCCGAGCCGCAGCCCGGCACGACCGGCGAAGCCGCCTCCCCGGCACCCGCATCCGAGCAGTCCGGAACGCCCGCCGGCTGGTACCCCGATGGCAACGGCGGACAGCGGTACTGGGACGGCAGCGCCTGGACCGAGCACACCGCACCGGCAGCGGATGCCGCGCCCGACGCCGGCGCCGCGGCATCCGTCGCCCCTGCGGCCGCTGCGACCGCAACGCTCGCCGACCCGGCAGTGGCGCCCGCGCCGACCGACGCGCCCCCGAAGTCGTTCATCGTGACGTGGCTGCTCGCGCTGCTCGTCGGCGTGTTCGGCGTCGACCGGTTCTACCTCGGCAAGGTCGGCACGGGCCTCGCCAAGCTGTTCACGCTCGGCGGCCTCGGCGTGTGGGTGCTCGTCGACCTGATCCTCGTGCTCGCCGGTGCGCAGCGCGACAAGTTCGGCCGCCCGCTCGAGGGCTACGGCCAGCACCGCAAGGCCGCCTGGATCGTCACTGCGGTCGTTCTCGTGCTGTCGCTCATCTTCAACGTCGTGAACGCGGCGAACCTGGCCGGGCAGGCGGCCGCGTCCGGGACAGCGACCGCGGCATCCGGCACCGAGACCGAGCTCGGTGACGAGGCCGAGCCCGCAGCGGATGCCGCGCCCCCGGCCGAGCCCGAGGCGCCCGCCGTCCAGGAGCTCGCCGTGGTCGAGACCGCGTTCGGCAAGGACGTCGAGTCGGACATGTGGTGGTACGTGGTCGTGCTCGAGAACCCGAACGCCGACCACGTGTTCCCGTCCGCGGGCATCACGGTCGAGGCGCTCGACGCGAACGGGACCATCCTCGACTCGGGCAGCAACTACACCACGGTCCTGCAGGGCCGGACGGTCGTCGTGGGCGACTTCTTCTCGGTCGGCTCGGGCACGATCGCAAAGCTCGACGTGCGCGGCCCGACGAGCGCGGCCGCGACCTCCTCGCCCGCAGCTGAGACCGGCTCGTTCACCGTCGCGGACCTCGCCACCGCGACCGAGTACGGCTGGATGGACGTGACCGGCAAGGTCACCTCGACGTTCGTCGAGGACCAGGAGTTCGTCACGGTGTCGGTGATCGCACGCGACGCCGCGGGGACGATCGTCGGCGGCGACTTCACCTTCATCGAGCGCCTTCCGGCCGGCGGCACGGCCCAGTTCGAGTCGTCGCTCTGGAACGTCGACAGCCTGCCGGGCGATGTCACGTTCGAGGCGTTCGCCTCGCTGTAGCGGATGCCACGGGCCGGCCGCGCTCGTCGCGGTCAGCCCGTTTCCGGGTGCGTACCGCGCATCCCATGAGCGAGAGGAACACCATGACGGACGGCACAGCAGCGTCGGTGCCCGCCGGGTGGTACCCCGCGCCCCACGCTGCCGGACAGCTGCGGTACTGGGATGGATTGCGCTGGCACGACGTGCCCGCACCGGCCCCAGTCGGCCCAGCCGCGCGCCCGACCGCCGGCGTCGAGCACCGCGGAAACCAGGTCGGTCGGATCGCCCTCGTCGCGGCGATCGCCGGCACGATCTTCGCGTGCTGGCCGGGCTGGTTCCTCGCCGGCTGGGTGCTCCTGCCGGCGGCGTTCGTGCTCGGCATCGTCGCGGTCGCCCTCCCGGGCCGGACCCGCGGGAACGCCGTGTCCGCGATCGTCATCTCGATCATCGGGACGATCGCCGGATTCTCGGTGTTCTTCTCGACGCTGTTCGACGGATTCGGGGACACGACGCTGGAACGTGTGCCCGCGGAGGCACCGCTGGAGAGCGCCCCCGCCGAGTAGGCGTCCTCTTCGCACCGTTGTGGCGCCGCGTCCCACGTCGGTGGTCGCCGCTACCGTAAGCACACGATCCCCTGGCCGGAGGGATGACCCGAATGAACAGCCCTACCGCGACGACGACGCCGCGCACGGCGGAAGGCATCACCACCCTCGATGCGGTCGAGCACCTCGCCGCCCGCATCCTCGACCCCGGGCGTGGGAGACCACTCGTCGTCGTGACGACCGCGCACGGCTCGAGTGATTCGGATGCCGCGGCATCCATACCGCTCGACCCGTCGCGGCTGCTCGACGAGGTCGGCGACGTGGCCGACGTGGTCGTGCTCCCGACCGGCGAGCTGAGCATGCGCCTCGACGACCTGCTGCCGGCGATGCTGCAGGTGTACGGTGGCGCGGGCCGGTCGTACCCGGTGGGGCTCGCCGCCGATCCCGACTGGCGGCGGTCGCCGCTGCGGTTCCCGGGGCGCGCTCCGGAACGTGCGCTCGACCAGCTCGTCTCGGATGCGGTCGCGCATGCGCATGCGGCGGGCTTGTTCGCCCGGGCGCCGCGACGGACGCGCCAGGTCTCGGGTGAGGTGCGCGGGTTCATTGCGGGCGGTTCGCGCGCGCTCGTCGTGCTCGACGACGGCGGCATGGCGACGATCTGGGCCGAGCTCACCGCTCCGCCGACGCCGCTCGAGTGGCTGCTCGTCGAGGGATGCCGCGTGACCGGCGCCCTCGACGAAAACGCGAACCGCCTCGTCGTCGACGTCGCCGCGGCATCCGATGCCGACCTGGCTAACGCGTTCCCGCACGGATCGGTGACGCTCGCGCTGGTGGTGTCGGTCGACGGCGACGCGGCCGAGCTCGCGCTGCACCCCTCCCATCGGGTCAGGGTGCATCGCACGGATGTCTCGCCCAACCCGCTCGATCGCGTGGACCTGCTCCTCAGCGAGGGAGAGGTGGTGGCGGCGCGCGTCGTGCACCTGTCGACCGGTGCACTGCACCTGCGGCTGTCCGATGTGGACGACGACGAGCCGGTCGTGCCGCCGCTGACGCTCATCGCCGGCGGCACGCCGTGGCTGCGCGAGGATCGTCCGCTCCCGAGCGGCGCCGCGGACGACGCGGACGCGGTCGCCGCGCAGATCGACGCACTCGACGCGCAGGGGCCGGTCGAGATGGCACTCGAGTCGCCGGGCGGTTCGTTCCAGTCGACGGCTGCCGCGTCGCCGACAGCGCCCGACGCTGTGCTGTCGACCGTTGCTCCGCCCGCTGCGCCGCGCCCGACGCCTCGCCCAGGTCCGCACCGGGTCGCTGCCGCCGCGCGCGGCACGGATGCGGCGCCGGCACCCGCTGCGGCGCCGCCCTCCGGCCGCTCGGCCCTGCAGTCGGCTCAGCTGGAGCTGGAAGCCGAGCGCGCCCGTCGCACAGCGGCCGAGCAGCGCCTCGCCGAGGCGGGCCTCACCGACTCGGCGCTGGCTCGCCTGCGCGTCGCCGAGGAGCTCAGCCGCCGTCGCGCGCGCGAGCTGCTCGTCGAGAACGCGGAGCTCCGCCGGGAGCTCGACGCCCTTCGCCTCGACTCGGCGGAGGGTCGTCGGCGCCTGCGCGAGTATGCACGTCGCGGCTCGAAGCCGGCACTCGCGACAGAGACATCCCTCGCGGACCGCCGAGCCGGTTTCCCTGACCTCGACTCCTGGGTGCGACACGAGATCACCTGCGCGTGGGTGGAGCGCATCCCCGCCTGCGACAAGATGACCCACCCGCTCCCGACCTACACCATGGGCCCCGACTTCGCCCCGTCGCTGGAGTCGCTCGACGCCGACAAGTTCGCGAAGGCCGTGAAGGCCGTGGTCGACGTGCTCACCGGCCGCGCGAAGGACATGGACGGCCGCGAGCTCCACCATCTCCGAACGTCGGAATCCGGTGGCGCCCCGTATCTCGTGCGCGACGACGGCGCACATGCCATGCGCTGCGCGATCGAGCGCAACACCGCGTCAGCGCGTCGTCTGCACTACTGGGTGCTGCCCGGCGGGCAGATCGAGCTGGGGCGGGTCGTGCTTCACGACGACGCGGCCGCGTAGGCACACGCAATCACGACGACGGGACTGCCGTAGTTCGGCCCGAAATACGTCGCCTATGCACCGGAGCCCGCCAACTTCCACGGTGACGAGGGAACCGTGCGTCGGCGAGGGGGCGGGGGTGACCGGAGGGTGGTCGAGCCCGATCCGGGTGGCACGCATTCCCGACTTGACTGCATCAACTCCCAGAGGCCACCCGACGAGCTCACGCCGCACACCAGTTGCAGACCCCGGAGAGCGGAAGGACGTCGCCGCAGGTCGGGCATCGGCCACCTTCACGTCTGGCCTGTCGCTGGAGGTCACCGCCGCGCGCGGAACCGTGCGTCGGGTGCGTGATGCCCCACGTGTGGCGAACTCGCCGACTCTCCCAGCGGTCTACGTCGCCCGCCGTCGCGATCACGTCCTCAGCGGACCGAAACCCGTTGGTGTATCCCTCGTGGATCTGCAGTGCCGGCCCCCCGCTGTGTCGAGTGACCTTGATGTAGTTGCCTCGGCGGTAGAACCCCGCAACGTCGACGTTCTTCAGGAACCCCCGAATGAAGGCCTGATTCTCGGGTCGCGTTCCACGGTCCTGAAACGCCTCAGCGAGGGAAGCGTAACGACGATCCTCACCTCCCTCATGCTCACCGGCATCGACCTCATCGTCTTCTGGCCAGGGATTCATTTCGTCTCGCCTCGAACCGTCATCCAGCGAGATGCCTGCTCGTCGTTGATGGCCCAGTACGCCTGGTCGTAGGTGTGACCGAGCTTCCGGCCACTCACCGCTGCAAGGGGCCATCCCGGAACGTTGGGGTAGTGCCGGTCGAGGTGGCGCTGAATCTTGCGAGGCGCATCTCGCCACTCCTCGACCCTCATGCCCGTATGGGCGGCGACGTCTTGGGTCGACAGGAACTCCCCGACACGCTGCGAGCACAGGTCGAGAACCTGCGCCCAACGTTGCGTGGTGACTGTCTCGCCCTTGGCTAGGCGCCGAAGATCTTCGACGCTCCACGGCCTGAGTGCGTTGAGCGCTCGAGCCATAACGGCGGCATGCCCGCCGGTCGCCGTTACGGAATCGTCGACTTGGGGAGCAACGACGCGGAGCGCCTCGGGCCCGTCCGCTGGGTCCCGGACGCGGCGCTGGGCGAGTCGCAGCGCAACGAGTGAGGCGAACTCGAGATAGTCCTCTTCGGGGACAAGCAGCGGGGTCCAGTGAGTCATCGGGCCAACCTCCGTATCGCTCCCCCACAAGTTAACCCACTGTCAATCGGTTTGCAACAGGTTCGACTCTTCGCTTGAGATTGGCGTCCCTCCGTGAGATCGGGCTGGGAGGCACGGAGCGTGACATGCCATGACGAGGCTTCAATCACCCACTCCATGTGACGCCACTGGCGACGAGTCCTGGAAACGCCTTCTCGATCACGCCGATCAGCTCGCGCGCAGAGCCTCGATCGAGTTGGATCGATTGGCTGCTCTTGGGCTTCGACTCGCGGTCGGCCGACCCGAAGGTCGACAGGTGCAGTAGCCGGGAGCCCGTGTCGTCCTCGATGACCTGGAAGAAGCAGTCGAGCTGGGTGGGATGCGCTCGGACCGCTTGCTCGCCTGGGATGAATCGGACAACTCGCGCCATGGATGGCTCCGTTCAGGTGTCGTAGGTGCACGCAACAATGCCAGAACAGTCCCGTTCCGGCCTGCCATGGAAGGCACCTGGACTTGATGTCGTTTCCGGCTTATCCTGGATCGCTGCCAACTGAGGAGGAGTCGTGGTGATTCCGGTCATCGATGTGTTCGCCGGACCGGGCGGTCTCAACGAGGGATTCTCCCGACTCGGCGAGGACGCCGGGGCGCCGGTCTTTCAGACTGTCGGCTCGTTCGAGATGGACGCGACGGCCTGCGCCACGCTCCGCGTGCGCCACGCGTATCACCACCTGCGGCGTTCGCCCGGCGGAGTCCCGGAGAGTTACTACGAGTTCATCCGCGGAGAACGCACGCTCGACGAGTTCGTGAACGCACCGGAGGTGGCTGCCGCGTACACCGCGGCCGAGCGCGCAGTGCACCAGATCGAGCTGGGAGCGGATCGAACGACGTCGGATGCGTTGATCGAGGCCGCCCTCGAAGACGTAGGTGCGAGGGGCGGCGACTGGGTGCTTGTCGGTGGTCCGCCCTGCCAGGCATACTCGCTCGTCGGCCGGTCACGTCGTCGAAACGATGACTCGTTCGACGACGACCACAAACACTTCCTGTATCGGGAGTACTTGCACATCCTCAACACGTTCGAGCCGCCGGTCTTCGTCATGGAGAACGTCAAGGGGCTGCTGTCGTCGACCAACCGAGGGACCCGGATGTTCGATCTGATCCGCGATGACCTGGAGCACGCAGGATCGGTCGGTTACGACCTCTATTCCTTCGTGGTCGGCGGCGAGCCCGGCAGCTTTCTCCCCAAGGACTTCGTCATCCGATCCGAGGAGTACGGCGTCCCGCAGAAGCGTCATCGCGTGATCCTTCTCGGTGTCCGGCGCGGGTTCCTTTCATCCGCTCAACGGCCGACCCGCCTCGTCAAGAGGACTTCGGTTTCGGTCCATCGAGCGTTGGGGCATCTGCCCGCGATTCGGTCCGGTGTCTCTCCGGCCCGTGAAGACTCTCTCGAGGCGTGGGAGAGCATCAGGGCAACTGCACGAGGCGCAGCTGAGGCACCGTCTCCTCAGACCGAACGCCGCCTGACCCGAGGAGGCGCATTCGTCACGCCGACAGATTCGGCTCCCGACTCTGCATTCGAGCATTGGGCTGCGGACAGCAGACTGGGCGGGTTCATCCAGCACGAGTCGAGAACGCATATGCCGTCGGACCTGCTCCGCTACTACTTCGCGGCGAAACTCGCCCGCGCAGCACGGCGGTCCCCCAAACTCGGTGACTTCCCCGATGAGCTGCTCCCGAATCACGCCAACGTGACAGCCGAGTTTCGGCCTTTCGAGGACCGGTTTCGGGTCCAACTCGCGACCGATTCCGCAACCACCGTCACCTCGCACATCGCGAAGGACGGTCACTATTACATTCACTATGACCCGGAGCAGATGCGCAGCCTGACCGTCCGCGAAGCGGCACGGCTCCAGTCGTTTCCCGACAACTACTACTTCTCGGGAAATCGGACTCAGCAGTATCACCAGGTCGGGAACGCGGTGCCGCCCCTTCTGGCATACCAGCTGGCGCACGTCGTTGCTGCTCTGCTCGACCGCGAATCGGAGGTGACGCAAGTCGATACGCCGGACGCGATTGCTTCGATGCCCGAGCCGGTGCTCTTCTGATCAGACCCGCCCGTGGCTCGCTCTTCGCGATGATTTCACGGCGACTTCGATCGCGGCGGCGACGGCCTCCGGCGCCTCGTGTTCCCAGTATCGGAGGACATTCCAGCCGGCCTCAGTGAATCGGGCGTTGGTTTCGAGATCGCGACCGCGGTTGCGCGAGACTTTGTCGCTCCAGAATGCGCTGTTCGCCTTCGGCGCGATGTAGTGCACGGGACAGCCGTGCCAGAAGCATCCGTCGATGAAGATGGCGATTCTCTCACGAGGAAAGACCACGTCGGCGGTGCGCCGCAATCCCGGGACCGGCGCCAGGTTGACGCGATATCGCAGGCCGCGGCCATGCAGGAGACGGCGGACCTGGAGCTCGGGGCGGGTGTCACGTCCGGGATTGGCGCGCATCGTGTTGCGAGCGGCGGGCGATGACGCCCAAGACTCCTCCATCAGATCACCGTGAGACCTGCGCAGGCTCAAACCCGAGGCGGCCCGCCTCATCGAGCATCTTGACGCCGTGCCGGACCATCTTCACGGTCGGGGTCTTTCCCGAACTGATGAACTTCCCGATCGAGAAGGCGAGACCGCGCTGCCACGGCTGGAAGTTGTCGGTGTCCTTCGCCCATGCGGCGAGCGCGAACCAACCCTCGGCACCGTACTCGACGATGCGCGATTCATTCGCTCGCTCAGCAGCCGTGGCCGGGAGACTCTGCTTCGGCGCTGAACGCGCCACGACTCGCCGGCCCCGCGGCTCTCGCTCGACCAGCAGGCTTACCGGTACGTTCCACTCGAGCTGCTGGACCGCGTCCCAGCACTCCTCCTTCTTCGCCCATTCAGTCACATTCCGGTTGCCGGCAGACGCGACGAGCGTGGCGTGCACCACAGGCGCAAGTTCGGAGAGGTGCTGACTCAATTCCGCGGAGACGGCCTGATTCGACCAGATGCCATCGAGATCGATTCGCTGGGCGCTCCGGTTGGACAGCAGCGCGAGGGTATACGCGACCGCCTGCGCCTTGTATCCGCCGAGATCGAGGTCGGCGATGACGCGATCGGTCGTCCGCCACAACAGCGCCTTCGCGGCGAGGTCTCTCAGGAATGTGTCATCCGGGACGGCGTGCGTATCGGAGTCGCGCAGCGACTGCATGTACCAGGCGAAGCTCTTCTCCCCGCCGAGCGCGACGATGTTCGGGCGCTGGCCCCATGTGAGCTCCAACTTCGCAACATCAAGTTTCGTCAGCTTCTGGGCTGGCGGGAATCGCCGCTTGAACTCTGCGTGCTCACCTCGGTCGGTTGCGGCCGCGAGGTCATCGGCGTATCGACCGCGCGAGCGCTCGTAGTACCAGTATGTGTCGCCCCCGGGCGTCATTGTCTCTTTCGCAACGGTCTCGAGCGCGATGTGGAACGGATTGTTCGCCGTGAAGTCAGCCATCCGCACCGGGTTCTGCGCATTGGCGAACTGCGAAACCTTCCCTGCCAGATCACTCTCTGACCCGGACGAGACAACGGTGATCTTCGCTTGGACCCTGACACCTCTGAGGTCGACGGATTGACGATACTTTGCGTGGTGGAGGGAGGCGGTCGTCTGTCCGCCGTTCACGATCTGGAAGGAGCGGAGGGCCGCGAGGTGTGTATTCGTCGCATCCATCTCCACAGCGCGGGCCGTGATCGAAAGGCCGTTGTTGTAGGCGAGGAATCGCTCGGGTTCGGTCTTCAGTGTCTGTTGGATGCCCTTATTGATGCGGTTTCGCGCCTGAAGGAACGATCGGACATTCATCTCAAGCAGACGTGCACCGTGCTCGGCGTACAGGTCGGCGAGCAGATCACCGGGGAGCACCGCGATGAACGCCTGATAGTCCCCATCAGCGATGAAGGGCCCGAGTCCGGGAACCGTTCCGGGCGACAGTTCCACGTCGGGGAACGCGACGACCGGCGCAGCCGGTCCAATGTTCTCAGTCTGTCTGAGACCCGCCAGCCTGTCGGCTCCCCACACCTCGGCGACGCTCGGAATCACCCCCAAGGAGGGGGCCTCCACGGTGGACCCGACGTAGGTCGCCGACGTGAGCAGAAGAATCCTGACGGCGTCGATCCGGTCTGCCACAGACCTGACGACCTCGGCGAGTTCAACCGCAGGATCATCGGACGGCAACCACGCGCTGCCGCTACGAACGGATTCTGTCGCCCACGCGTGAACCGCCCGGATCTCAGTGTCGAACGACGACACTTCGGCGTCTTCCGGCACGTACGCAGCGGCCACCAGCGTGAGGACGTCGCGATCATCGTCCCAGTCCACGGCGGAGATGCGCGCGCCTCGGCGGACGGAGTGACCGACGAGCGGGGCGGTGAGATACCCGGACTCGGTGAGGAGATCAGCGGTCATCTGGGCGAACGCCGCCGGTAGCGTCGATGTTTCAGTGGTCTCGTCCTCGAACTCCTCGAGGGTCTGCTCCACCAACCATTCGACCGCAGCCGTCATCGACAGTACCTTCCGTGGATCCCTCAGGCGCAGGGGCGCCGCACTTCATCCAAGGTACTCACGAAGTGGTGCGACCGTGCGGGAGGCCCGCAGAGCCTCGATGGACTTCTTCTCGAGTTGGCGGATGCGTTCCCGCGTCACCCCGATCGCGTCGCCGATCTGATCCAGCGTCATCGGTTCGCCGGAGTCGAGACCGAAGCGGAGGCGCATGATCATCGCTTGGCGGTCGGGAAGGCCCGCGAGCGCCTCCTCGACATCCGATGTGAGGAACTCCGCGTCCAGTGCGGCGTCGAGATCCCAGAGCTCCGGGGCGGCGAGCCTCATCCCTCGTGTCGTGGTCAACCCGTCGGCCTCGACGCATTCGACGAGGTCGAGCGACTCGGGAGGTGTGTCCCAGGCGAGCAACCTCTTCACCTCATCGGCGTCCATCTCCGCCGCTTTCGCTAGCTGCTCGAGCGCGATCGCGTCCGATGCCACGGACTCGAGCCGACGCTCCGCTGCCCTCACCGCCACGATGCGGTCCACAGCATGCACAGGTACCCGGATCAGACGTGACTGGTCGGCCCGTGCCCGCGTGATCGCCTGACGGATCCACCACGTCGCGTAGGTGGAGAACTTGAACCCCTTGGTGTGGTCGAACTTCTGTACCGCCCGGATGAGCCCGAGGTTGCCCTCTTGGATGACGTCCATGAGTGGCATGGCGATACTGCCGTGATGCTTGGCGATCGAATACACCAGTCTGAGGTTCGCCCGAACCATCCGATCGAATGCCGCTTCGCCGCGCGCGACAAGCCACATCAGGTCCCGTGCCGCTGGCGAGCTCCGTTCGGCCTCCGGCATACCCTCCAGCCGCTCGCGCGCCAGGACGCCAGCCTCTATCCTGCGCGCAAGTTCCCGTTCGGTCTCCGCGTCGAGCAGGGGTGTCCGTGCCGCCAGATCGAGGTAGTCGGCAACGGGTTCTCCCACCGCTCTGATCTCCGGGTGGCGTTCCGCCGGCCAGTCCTCCTCCTCGGATTCGAAGACTTCCGCAACCGACAGCGCGACGCGAGGCATCCGATGCGGCGAGTCACCGCCGGAGACCGCGGGTTCCGGGCGCCCGTGGCGATCATCTGCGGGCGGGTGAGGCATCCGCAGTCGTCGTTCCCATGCCGACAGGAGTTCGCTCGATCGCTTCGGATCAAGCCTCAGGATCCGTTCGGCGTCGACCCCGTCCCAGAACGCGTCGAACGCAGCCACCAACTCCGCGCAGAGGGGCGCGTCCTCCGCGACGTCGGTATCGAGATGTCCCGGGACGTCTCCCATACCGAACGGGCGGAGCTCAGCGGGCAGGTCAAGCGCTCGTGTCCGGAGCACCAGGACCCGCCCGGTGCGGAGGTGGACGACCATGCACGGCGCCGGCAGACGTCCGGCCCCATCCGACGCGGCGACGAACCGTACGCTCACCCGTCCGGAACCGACGCACCCGATCAGCTGCTCCGTCCGACGAGCCGTCTCCCCTTGGAGGGAGCCGAGAGCGATCGCGACCCGGTCCCGAAGGTCATGGAGATCGACGGCGACCGGCCGACGCGCACCTCCGAGAACACCGACACCGGTCTGGGGTTGCACGAGCACGCGGCATCCATCGATGGCCGTCAACCATCCGGCGTCACTGAGCGCGCCGATCGTCTCTGCTGCAGATTCGACGAAGTCACTCGACAGGTCGATCCACTCGACGTCTTCGGCACGCAGGTCCTCCCACAACGGATGCGACGCCACCGACTCGGTTCGGGGCCGTTCGAGCGTCTCGCTCATGGCCTGGTCCGTGAGAGCGCCGTGAAGGCAGCCTCCACCACCGCGTCGTCATCGATGAGGCCGTCGACGTAGTAGTCGGGTGTCGCGTCATCGAAGGTGATGAAGTATCGCGCCGCCGCTGACACCACGGTCTGCTCGTCGTCGGTGAGGTCCTCCCACTGGTCGAAGAGCTGCTCCAGATCGGACGCAATCCTCGCCGCAGCGGGGCTCTCGGCCAGACTGTCCTGCTGGTACCGGTGCACGTTACCGCGGATGACCACGAACTCATCCCAGGACGGGTGGGTGAGAAGACGCTCGACGACCTCGGCGTGCTCGCCGCACGCGTCGAGGAACAGCCCGATCGTGTCCTCAGTCGCCCCCGCCGCTCGTGCGGCATCCCATTCACCGGAGACGCCAGAGCCCGGCTCATCCTGCACGATTGCGACATCCATGTCGACGCCCGAGTCCGCGACATCGGCGACCGGCGGGAGTGCCGGGTTCTCGGGCATCGGCTTACCGTGAACGGCGACGTACGCCTCGTCGTAGACCTCATCAACCAGTCGAGCGAGCTGGCGCTCACCGAGGGCGAAGACCGACACGAAACCCATTCGACGACGCAGCCGCTTGGCGGCCTCCCGGAGGAGATCCTGCCTTCGCCCGTCGCCGAGTGAGACGGCACGGAGTTGCCGGTCTGCGACGAGGCGGGCCAACGGCAGGTATCCGCCGATGGTGGGTCGCTCCATGATGGCGACGGTCTCATCCTCGATGAGTTGGCTGCTCACATTCGGGCCGAGCGTGTACGCCCTCCACCACAGTCGTCGGAAGACATTGCGGGGGCGGCCGAGATACCGGTCGGGAGACACCCTCCTCTGTCCGTCGTCGTCGAGCGCGCCGGGCGGGTAGCGCCAGGCTGTGACTCCCGGACACACGCGGAGCGAGATGAAGGACCAGACACCTTCGTCCGCGGCGTCCGCGGGCATCATCGGCATCAGGTCGAGAATCTCGCCAGCCAGCTCGCGATCGAACGCGATCCTCTGCTCCTTGGTGGCAGCCTCGGCCGGGAAGCCGTGTCCCCTCGCGATCTGACGGATACGGGACTGGATATCGCGGATGGCGGGCTCGTCGACCCGAGTGACCGCCATCGGGTAGTAGCTGAGCCCGGTGAGGTCGGTCGACGACTCGGCGATCAGCTCGTCGATCTCGAGCTGACCGAGACGCTGCATCAACGTGTGGGCCTCCTCTGCGGCAAGGCGAGGGTATGCCGGATGCATCGTGCTCCCGCTCATGCGATCACCTCCCGCCCGAACGCGGCCTGGATCCGCATTTCGAAATCGCCCGGCGCGGAGCGATAGAGGTGCCCGAGGGATTCAGGAGATTCGCCCGTCGCATGAACCACGGTGCGCAGCAGCTCGCCGAGTGATCCCGCGGGATACTCCTGTTCCGGGTCGAGATCATCGCGGCGGATTGCGAAGTGGACGAGCTGTCGGTGGAAGTCGATCCACATATGGTGAGTGGTCCGTTCGAGTGCGTGTGACTGACCGCCGGCGAGCACCTCGGCGATGATCGGGTTGTCAGAGTTGAGCCACATCCAGAGGACGCTGTCGGCTCGAACCTCGAGCGCCGCGTTCTCATCGGCGATGTGGAGCCACCACATGGCGCCGGTCGAATCCGGCAGATGCTGCGAGAACGGTTGCGCGACGACCGGCAGGCGGGATGCGATGCCCTCGAGGTCGATCTTCGTCGTCTCCTCCCAGAGCACCGACCCCGTGTTGCCCGGTGCCAGCGGGTAGAGCTCGACATCGGGCGTCGACCCGGTCACGAGCATCACGGTCACAGTGAGTTGTTCACGCACGAGTCCGGCATCGATCCGGACCTCGAGGGTCGTGTCGGCGCCCGCTGGCACCGGGGCGGACGCTCCCCGGAGTGATGTCCCGCTCGACACCCAGCTCAGAATCGCATCGATACGCGAGCCGGCGGGGAGTCGGAGATTGGCGACCGCCTTCTCGACGTCGAGCCCGATGACGGTGCGCACCACGATGGGCTGGTAGTAGGACCAGTCCTCGATCCGGCCCAGGACGGCGACGTCGGCTTCACCGCCGCCGACCTCGAAGCGCATCGGCTCGACGCGGACCATCTCGTGAGAGAGGGTGAGGTATCCACGGCTGACGGCGGTCATGCCTCGATCATCTCCACTGCGAAGCGAACGGTTGTCGCGGACATCGCCGGTTGTCGCACTCGGACGGCGAGTCCGTCCCCGACCGCCTGCTCGGCCCTCACCCTGTCGCCGGTGGCGAACCTGGTGCCGGCGTCCGAATACCACCCGACGATCTCGGGGTACTCGTCGAGCGCCGCATTGTCCCGCCGTTCCGCCTGTCCAGAGTCAAGTACGTATGTGGCGGTGGCCACGATCTGGCGCGACTCGAGAAACGACCGATCGGCGAAGTCGACCCTGAACCCGAAATCCGCGTACACGCCTCGGTCATCCACACCCAACCGCACCGCTCCGGCCGAGACTGAGACCGTCTTCACCACGGGCGGCCCGGGCGTGCCCGGACGCCTGGGCCGAACCTCAGCTCCACTCCCGGACGCTCCGGGGAGCCCACGCCCGAGGAGCCGCGAGACATGGGCGACGCCGGTCAACGGCGTCTCCGGAGCCTCAGGTGCCACAGCGGTGGATGCGACCTTGAACTGGCTGAGGATCCTGTTCAGCGTCTGGCGGACCGGGCTCCGCTGATAGCGCTCGACGGTCGTCGGGCGCCAGTCGTCGTGGGCTGCCGGCTCAGACTTCGCGAATGCGTCGTTCTGCGCATCGGCAGCGATGAACACCCCGGCCCGCAGCGCGCCGTCCGGGTGCGGTGACACCGGTAGGTACTTCACGACAAGGCGCGGCTTTCGCATGAGCGCGACGTGGGTCGTCTCCCACTCCTCGATGCGCTCGATCTCCGGCATCCTCACCGTGCTCCAGGCCAACTGACCCATGTACCCCTTGGGACGCTCCGTCCAGATGGCGCGAGTGCTGACGGGCCAGTCGTCGGCATCGGCCCTCTTCGCGATGTTCGCCTCGGCCGTCTCGAATGCGCGAACGTAGTGGCGGTACACCGGGTGCCGCGTCAGGTCGATCGGCTCGAGCAGCTCACCGTTCCCGCTGAAGGAGAAGTCGATGTCCGGCCCGTCACCGCGATCGATCATGTGCGGCCAGATCCACTTCGCCGCGGCGTCCTGAAGCACCTTTGCGACATCGCTCGGAGTCGATGTCCCCTCTGCGACGGTCACCGGTGAAAGCACGGCGATGGCCGTGCCGGTCTCGTCAGTCGCCATGGACGCGATACCGAGCGCCTCGGCGAGCTTGCGCGCCTCCGGTCCGGTGACCGGATCCACGATGCCGTCCCCCGCGCGGCGCCCCCACCAGTGTCGGCCGGTGAAGATCGCGTCCTCCCGTTCGAATCGCTCGCCGAGCCGTGCGGCGATGAGCCGTTGCGCGATCTGCCCGGATGCGTCCGGAATCTGCGTGTAGATGATGCAGGTGTTGATCGACGAGGCGTCGTAGAGGACTGCCTTGCCGAATCCGTAGGTTCCGCCACCCAGCGCGCGGCTGCTGTCACGTCCGATGTTGCGAACGAGTTCCCTGAAGTCCGTGGGGGTGTCGGGATCGACTCGCACGTCTGCGCGCACGGGACCGCCGAGTCCCTTGGTACCCACATCGGTCGCAACGAGCATGGTGGCAGTCACGCGAGTCGTCTGAGTATCGGTGTCGATGACGGCTCCGGTCAGGGCCGCGCGGAAGCGGTCGAGCGGCTCGACTCCCGTATCCTCGGGAAACATCTCGCTGAGGAGGCGAGCACGCTGCGTTCCGTCGAGCTCGAACACCTGCACGTCGAACCGGATCCGGTCGCCGCGCCGCGCGTCCCAGCTGTTCTGCACGGTCTCTCTCAGGAAGACGTCCCAGAACTGCATATCGGTCGTGCCGAGGGCGCGACGCACCGCCGCCGCGTCTGCGCCTCCCTGCGGCGCGTACTTCTCATCTTCGAGATCGAGCATTCGGTCCTCCCAGTTCTGCAAGCCCGCGTGGCGTGGGCGGTGTTGTGCGGGTCATGTCTTCTCATGGCCGATCGGGTCGGGCGCCGTCACGTAGCCGACCGACGAGTCCTCACGCTTCGACGTCTGGAAGAACATCGAGATGCCGACAAGATGCTCGACGGCGTGCAGCCCGACTCTCTTCAGCCCGTGGCGATTCGCCCTGGTGAGATCGGGCATCGAGTCGCAAGCGATCGCGTGCACGCAGAGAAGCCCCTCGGTGACGCCGAGTCGCTCCCGTGCCGCCAGGTAGCGGATGTCATCGGGGTCGGTACGGTCGTCCTCCAGCACGGTGGCGACCTCGGCGGGGCCGATGTCGAGGTCGGCGAGGCGGTCCTCAGTGGAGATGATCGACTTCAGGTTGGCGATGCTACGGTCTCCACCGGCGATGGGTGACCGGTTCGCGAGTCGCACGGGCCTGTCCAGTCCGAGGTCCAGTCCGGGCCGAGCGGATGTCGCGTCGACCCGGCGCTGGAGGAACACGACGTTCCAGTGCGACAGCGCACCTGCTTCGTTCTCACCGGCAATGTACCGCTCGACGAGCTCTGCGCGCAGGCTCTGCGACCGTTCATGGATGCGGTAGTCGTGCAGGAACCCGGTGACGAGTCCGGCTGGCACACGCCGGAAGCCGGCACGCTGATACCTGAACTCGCTCTGCGGGATGCCGCTGCTCGAGATGCGCTGCACGAATCGCCGCGTCGCCGCGATGTTGTGCTGCAGCCACTCGGCGTCGCGCCGCGGGAAGAGGACGGTCTGCGCGCGCGCCTGGGAGTACGACATCTGCGCGCTCACGGCGTGGCGGCTCTTGGCGGCCGAGGTGATCGCCATCGCCGGATGCTGTCGGATCCTGACTCCGACCCGTTCTGGTGTGATCCCCTCACGCTCGAAGCGCCGGATCTCGTGCCGGATCTCGGCTTCGACGAGGGCGAGGTCACGGAACCAGGCGCTCAGTTCGTCGGGCATCCAGATGCGGCAGAGATCCTCGTAGCCGGCCCGGTAGCCGAACCATCGGCCCATCTGCAGCAGTGCGTCGTACGTCTTCGAGGTGCGGACGAAGTAGCTCGCGCAGAGGCCCTCCAGCGTGAGACCCCGCGAGAGCGTGTTGCCACCGATGACGATCACGGTCTGCGGCTCGCCGTCGACATAGCCCAACCGGTCGGCCGACTGGTAGTCGTCGACGATGACGCGTATCTCGGCGGCGACCTGCATCAGCGTCTCGGTCAATGCCTCGAAGTCGACGGTGGTGTTCCCGAACTCGTCCGACGGCACACTGAGCGACTCCGCCTCATACAGCTCGCGCAGTCGTCCGAGCTCGTCCTCGCGATCCGTCTCGAGCCGGGTCCGGATGTCGGCGATCACGGCATCGACGTCTCGCCGCGTCTGGAGGTGTATGTCCGCGAGCATCGAGGTGTGGACGAGCATCGACGAGTCGGCTCGTTCGCCCGACCGTACCCGCCGAGCTGCGGTGGCGAGCAGGAACCACCGGCATGCCGCAGCCAGCGCGACCGGATGCCCGTCGGTCCCACCGGACGCCATCCGTCTCGCCTCGTCCGGCTCGATCGTGCGGAGGACGTCGAGCCCGTCCAACCGGTCGGTATCCTCCGAGCTGAGTTCCGATCGGCCGAAGATCCGTTCCGCGCCGAAGTACTGCGGAGGCGTCTGCAGGTCGACGATGAAGTCGCGCGGGTACAGTCCGTTGTCATCGCCCGGGTCGATGAGCAGGTTGGCGAACGGGGTGGCGGTGTAGGCGAGGTACGCGGCGCGCGGGTGATCGAGGAGGTCGCGGATGAGCCCGTTGATGACCGACCGCTGACCCTCTTCGCCGACGTCGATGCTGGCTGAGTCGGCCTCGTCGTCGATCACCAGGATCGGCGTCTTCCGCATGATCAGCGTCCCGGCGCCACGCAACCAGTCGCGCACGTTCCGAAGGCGGTGCGGCTGCTTCTTCACGACCATCACATACCGCTTCGACGTGGCGAGCAGCGCGCCCGATGCACCCCGCGGATCCTCACTCACGTCGGCACCGGCCGCCGTGAGCGATACCCATCCCGCGTCACCGCCCGTCAGGACGGTGTCGATGCGGTCCTGAGTCTGGTTCCGCAGCGAGTCTGTGGTGCCCGAGAGCACGATGAAGAGGCGATATCCGGCGTCGGCCGCCTTCGCCATCACCGAGATGAAACTCGTCGTCTTGCCGCTCTGCACATTGCCGAGGACGAGCCCCCGCGTGCTGAATGCGCCGACGCTGGGAGCGCTCAGCAGCGAGACGATCTTGTCGGACGCGGTATCGACGGAGTCGACAGAGGCCGCGTCCATCCGCTGCGCGAGCCGGGCGCGGACGCGGTGCCACCGCAGATCCTGGTCGCGTGAACCGAGGTACCACTCGTCAGCGATCGTCTCGGGCGCGATGAGCGCTGCCGGCGCGGAGGACGTCCGAATCGTCGACGCCCGTCGGCGGAACTCGTCGGCCGCGACGACGACGCGCGCCCTCGGCGCACCCATGCGCTGAAGCGACGCGACAGCGTGATCAACCGAACCCGTTCGCGCGACCTCCCCCGCGAGCTCATCGAGGAGTTCCTCACGGCCCGTCGACCCGATGCTCATGTGGCCGCACCCTTCGTACCGCGCACCGCCATCCACGCGACCAGCCGGATGTCACCGAGGTCGATCTCGGGGAGGGGTTGGACCTTCGCGGCTTCCTGGATGCCGAACTCGTCGAGCACCGCGATGATGGCATCCAGCCGTTCCCGCGGGGTCTCATCGCTCCGGAGGGCGCGGCGCATCGCGCGGGCGGCCTTCGTCGTGGGCACGGACTTCAGACGACGCACGAGTCGCTTCAGCTGCGGACTGCTGAGCAGAGCGGCCTGCTGCATGACGAACTGGGCAGCCTCCCGGAATGCGAGTGGAAGCGCGCCCGCAAGTGCGATCGGATCCGTACTGCGCATCCACTCGTCGTGCGCGTCGTCCCGCGCGAGCGCCCAGGCGTCGTAGGCCGCACGGAACGCCTCAGCGGGGAGGTCTCGCGCTCGCCCGGGGCCGCCGGGGTCCGCGGCGACGAGGGAGGCAAGCGTGTCGTCGTTGACCGACTGCCCCGACTCCTCACTGTCGACCGCGTTCCAGTCGTCTCCGACCGCGACGTTCCGGAACCAGACACGCCCGCTGTCGCCCATCCGCATGCAGAAGACGAAGCCGTTGCCGGCGACATTCGGGTTCTCGAATCCGCTGCCGATGCCGTGCGGCAGCAGCTCGAGCGTGGTCCTGAGCCCCGGATCCTCGTCGAGTGCGTTCGCCAGCCGGCGGCGGTACTCCTCACCCGAGCCGGCCGCCGAACCGCCGCCGGACTCGACGAGGATCTCGATCTCCTCGACGAGGTCGGCGGCGTCGTAGTGGTCCCGCGGCGGGAACGCGCTCACCCCGGGCAGGACCGTGCCGATACCGACCGCGGCATCCGCCTGCTTGAGCTTGCGGATGAGGGTGTCTTCGAGCCGGAGGAACTCGTCGAGATGCTTCGCAGGGAAGAAGACGCCGAGGTGGATCTCAGGGTGCTCGCTGCCGATGCGATCGACACGACCGTGTCGCTGCACGATGCGCATCGGGTTCCACGGCAGGTCGTAGTTGATGATCTGCGCGGCCTGCTGGAGGTTGACGCCCTCCGCGAGCACGTCAGTGGTGAGCAGGATGTCATAGCGGTCGTCGTCGAGGGGGTTCCCTCCGTCGTCGAGTCGCCCGGCTGTGCGGGGGGCGAAGCCGGCGATCGCCGCCGCCCGACTGGCCTGGTGGATGCCACCGGTCTTCCCCGAGGCATACTCGCCGATGATGGCCGGGGCGAGCCTGCCCCGGTAGTCGGCAAGCGGCGAATTTCCGTCGACTCCATCGAGCGCGACGGTGAGCCGCTCGTGCAGGTCGCGGATGGTGTCGGCGAACGTCGAGAAGACGATGACCTTCCGTCGATCCTCCGACGAGATGCCCTTCGGGCTGATCGGCTTCGCGGCCTCGGCGATCCGATCGAGTTCGGCGAGGAGACGGTCGGCCTTCGGCTCACCCTCGTGCGCCGCTGCGAGTGCGAGCGCCTGCAGGTGTCGGATGAGCTCGAGGTCGAGTTCGACGTCGCTCTTCATCACGTCGGCGTGGTACTCGCTCGCCGGGGTCGCTTGGTGTTCGCTCTCGTCGTCGAGGCTCTCGATGATCTCCTCAAGATCCTCGGACTCGGAGTTGACGTAGTCGCGGAGCGCGCCGCCGATCAACACGTGGCCCTTCGACAGCGCGGAGAGGAATGCCTCGTGCGTCGAGATGAGCACCCCGAGCGTTGCCGCCAACGCGCGCGGTGACGACTCAAGTCGCTTGAGCAGTGCCGAGCGGAGCAGGCCCATGTTGGTGACCTGCGTGCCGTCGAGCTTCGCCGACTTCAGGTAGGCGCTCGGTGCGTATCGGGAGAGCAGGAGGCGCCTGGGGTCACCGCGTCTGACCTCGAAGGATGCCGCGTGCTGCTCGTTCTCGGGGATGTCGAGCGCATACGTGACTGCGTCGACCAGCGCCCTGCCGTGGCCATCGAGGTCGTAGTCGACGCGCTGGACCTTGGCGTCGGGGAACTCGACGGGGATCTTCCTGCCGCCCGGGCCGGGTACGGTCTCGCCGCGGTAGTTGTCCTTCACGAACCGTCTGGTGCGGCGCACGGCGACCTGATCCATGAGGTCGAAGAGGTGCCCGGGAGTGAGCGCATCGGGGTCGAGCTTCTGTGCACCGCGGATGTACTGCCGGATTGACGGAATGCCGATCGAGGCGAAGCGGGCGTCGTCGCGGATGAAGTACTTGACGAGCGTCTCGAGGTCGATCAGCGAGTTGTTGACCGGCGTCGCGGTGAGCAGCACCACCTTCTTCGGATGCGCGCCGGCGAGGATGATCTGATCGAGCGCGATCGACCTCGATGCCGCGGCGTTCCGGAGGTTATGGGCCTCGTCCACGATGACCAGCGCGGCATCTTCAGCCCGGTCGAAGAACGCGGCGTGGTCGGGGTGATCACGGTCCATGCGACTCCGGATCTCCTCGTAGGAGTGCACAGTGACACGTCGACTCATGTCGTACCGCTCGAGGAGCGGGTCCCACACGCTGGTCTTCAGCGCCGCCGGTGCGGCGATCAGAACCCGCTGGCGTTGTTCTTCGGTCGCGGCGGCAATGACCTCGAGGGCGAGGAACGTCTTGCCGAGACCGACCTCGTCGGCGACGAGCACGCCGCCGATCTCGTCGAGCAGCCGACGCATCCGCTTGACCCCGTCGGCCTGGAAGCGGGTCAGCTCGAATCTCGTCGGGCCCGCCGCCTCCTCCTCGAGGTGGTCGCCGTACCGCTCGAGCAGCATCCGGAGGAACACCGTCCACGGCGTGTGCTCGGCCCAGAGCGGTTCGTAGAGCGCGGCGAGGTCGTACGGCTCGCTGTCGCCCCAGCACTCCTCGAACCAGTCGATGACCTGGGGCGTCGAACCATGCGTGCCGGAGGCACCGACGTTCAGTTCGGCGTTGCGGGTGAGCCCCGCGAGAGTCAAGTTGCTCGATCCTGCGAGGAACGCCGGGTGCGTCGGATGGTTGCTGATGAATGCTTTGCCGTGCAGGAATCCGCCGGTGAAGCGACGGATCTCGACGACGGGCTCGCCCGCCTCATCGGCCGCACGCAACCACGCCACGAGCCGCATCGCGGACGCCGTCGCCGAGTGCTCGAACCCGAGCGCATCGCGCTCCGCCCGGAGCCAACTGTCGTGATCGGCGAGCGCCGCGCGGAGTCGGTCTTGGGCAGCCTTGTCGGGCTCGAGGCGGATCTGCGGGTCGGGGATCGGCTCGGCACCGAGCAGGATCCGGATACGCGGCAGCTTCTCCAGCTCGTCGGCGAGGAGCAGGAAACCGGCGGGGTTCAGATACGCGGTCGCGATCGCCGCGCTGGGCGCTGCGGCCAGTGCCTCACGGTTCACGCGGAAGAGCCGGTTGATCTCTTCGCCCACCGTCATCGGCGGCGCCTGACGATTGGTGGCGAAGACGGGAAGCTGCGTCATGTGCGGTCCTTCCATGCGGCGTAGTACTCGAGGACGGCGTCGAGTCGAGGCTGGTAGTCCCACCCGCGGTGAAACGTCGCGAAGACGTGCCGGACCTGCTCCTCGGTGAGCTCGTAGAGGAGCGACACCAAGGCGTCAAGCTCCGCGATGAGGTCCGACTTCACCGGCTCGGTGTTCGCAGTGCCCACGTCGACGCCGATCTGACGTGCCCAAGACTCAAATCGGTCGTCAACCGCTGCCAGACGACCTGCGATCTCCACGACGCGATCGCTGAGTGCACTCCCCGGCGTGTATCGCGGTACCGGGAGTGACGACAGGACTTCGAATGTGAGATGGAGTTCGACCCATCTGCGCGATGCCCAGTCGAACGGAATGGAAGCGAGCACGCCGAGCGCGAATGCTTCAGCGCCAGCTCCCCCGGCGCGAGTGACCAGCACCGGCGCGCTGTGGACCAAGACGGAACCGGGCGGGATGAGACACGGAATCGTGGTCCGCGAGTCAGTCGCTCGCGCGATATCCCTAAACGCAATACGTGAACGATCGAGCGGCAGCTTTCCGTCGGCCCATTCGGTCCCGAAGTAGGCCGATCGTGGATTGCCACTTGCCCGAGTCAGCTTAGACAGGAGCGCAGGCCGCAGGACCTCCGGCTTGCCGTATGCAAAGGGCGCTCCGAAGTCGGGGCTCCAGATGTTGAACGACGCACCAGCCAGTACAGGAATTCTTCCGTCTGACTCCTCGAGATCAAATTCGAACTTGTCCTTGTCGCCGGCCGCGTTGAAGTCACCTTGGATCGGCCGCAGTCGCCATTCCGCACGTGAGTCATCGAAGCGCGGCGACTGCTTCATCTGCTGGAAGATCTGGGCAGACTGCGGGTCCGGAATTAGCGGAAAAGCTGCGGTCGAAGACCAAGAGGCGAACTCATCCGCCGACACCTCCGCGAGACTATCGGCTCCAACGACAAACTCGGCCTCGCTGGCAAACGGGCCACAAAACCGGGCGATGTGGTCGCCGCCGCGCTCGAGCACGGTCAGTCCAACCGTGTACTGAGGATGGACGGACGGGAACACCCAGCTCTGGTTATTCAAGAGGAAGCAGACATCTACGAAGGACCCGCGAGCAAGCACGTCTCGTCGCCACGTAGCCAACGCTGAGCCAGACAATGCACCACGCGGAACCACGATGGCGCTCCGCCCGCCCTCACGAATGAGCGTCCAAAACCGCCAAGCGAAGGCCTGATAGAGATCGAGGTGGGCCGAGCCGAGCCCTGGGTAGGGGCCTGACGCGACCGCTTGGTTCACTTTCGCCACGGCGTCGATCTCGGCGCGATACTGCTTCACCAAGTCGGGCCTCGCAGCTTGGAGCTCGGCCAGCCGCTCCCTCCGCTTCGACTGTGGCATGGACCGAAGCCCCGGAATGCGCAGGCCCCACCACTGGTGTTCCTCAACATGAAGTTTCTCCCACGGCGGATTCCCGACAAGCACGTCGAACCCGGCCGCGTCCCGGAGAAATACCTCGGGAAATAGGTACGGCAAGTGCGCAGGCGAAAGGCGCTCAATCGCCTCCCGCAATTCTGCATTGCCCGCGATCTCCGAGATGTCCTCCAAGCTGAATGCGGTGCCCGGAGCTACAAGGCCGAGCCTCATTGCGACTGCTACATCGAAGACCGCCCTCGCAGGCCCTGCCGCTTCACGAGCGCTGCGGAGGAGTTCAGCACCCTGAGCGACCTCCGACCGATCGGCCTCACTGGCGTTCGCGAAGTCGAGAAGTGCCGTCCGTGCCGCATCCAGCGGTTCGCGGATCAGCGGCGCGAAGAGTTCACCGACGGCAAGCGCGTCAAGCGCTTCATCGATTGTCCCGATGCCGGTCAGTGAATTCCCCAGCACCAGACCGTGGTCGAGGCTCGACATCGGAAGGCCCGGCACGAAGGTGTGGATCCAGATCGCGAGCCGCGAGAGTTCCACGGCGAGCGGGTTGATGTCGAGGCCATAGACGCAGCGGCGCGCGACCTGCCGTCGGAGAAGCTGCGCCTCGGTGATCGCACTCGCGGCCTCGACATCATCATCGAGCGCCTCTCGCGCCTTATCTGCGAGGCGGGCGAGCTCGGCCCGGACTCCGGGCACCGGAGTGACCGTGAGGAAGTCGCGCATGCCGCGCTCGATCTTGTCGACGGCGGCCACGAGGAAATGCGCCGACCCCATCGCGAGGTCCGCCACCCGAAAGTCCCAGAAGAGCGTCGCGGCCTCGCGATCCTTTCCCTCCTCAACGAGCGCATGGACCTTCGCGAGATGGGCCTCGAGTGCCGGCGCGACCGAGCGGTCAATGAGGTGATCGACAACGACCTTCGGCGTGAAATACGAGCCTGTCGCCTTCCGCTCGCCGGACGCCGAGTGGAAGTACGGCGCCCCGGCGCGCACGACGATCTCGTCATGCTCCTTCGCCGGGACGAAGGCGCCGGACCGATCCACCGTGAGGTCGTCCTCGGCCACCGAGAGCGACGACTCGAGGAGTCCCTCGTAGATGGTGCCGAACTCACGCACCTGGAGCGACCGGAAGTCGACGGCGCCACGAATGCTGTCCTCGGTGGTCTCAACAAGCATCTCCTGCAGCGCGCGCCCCATCACGCTGTCCGGCAATTCGAGGCGTCGGAGAAGCGCACCCTCCTCAGTCGTCGGATCGAAGAGGCTGCCGCCGTAGGCGGGGACCTCCCACCTCCGGTTGCCGCTGTAGATCGCGTCCCAGACCTGCGTGAGATCGTGCCAGATGGAGGTCGCGGAGTCGCTGAACTCAGCGGCATCCGTCTTCGCCTCCCGCTCGACGAAGGCCTGCAGGGAGTTTGCGTCATACCAGTCGTTGCGGCCGGCGGGCAGCAGGCCGCTGTCTTCGGCATACGCCTGGAACAGAAGGCGGAAGAGTACGCGCAGCGTTAGGGCGTACGCGACCTTGAGACCATCGGCGTCGATCGCATAGCCGAGCTGCGGGAGTCGTTCGGCGATTGCGATCGCGATCTGCGGCACGACACCGAGGTAGACGCGGTCACGCAGCCGCGCACCGAGCTCCGCGGCGTACTTGCCGGAACCCTCAAGGATCTGTTCCGCGGAGCCACCGCGCTCAAGTGCGTCGGCTGAAAAGATCAGAGGAAGTAGCCCGGCGAGCCCCGGCTCGATCATCGCGAGATCGAGCTCGAAGTAGGTTTCAGACTGCCCACGCTGTCCGACTCCGACGCCGTCTCGTCCCGGGTACAGGCGGAGCGTCGACTGGCGAAGCACTACCAGCCAGGGCACCTCCTCGCGACCCGCGACCTCCAAGCCGTGCGCAACGGGTGAGAGCTGGTATCTCGCGCTCCTCTGCTCGAAGTGCTCGGTCTCGTCCAAGAGCACCGCAATCGCCCGACGCGATCCGGACCCGGTGCGAAGAACCAGCGCGCTACCGGACGCGTTGCTCACGGGCTCTGCGGTGAACCCGAGCGCCGCGATCAGGGCCCTCCCCCGTTCCGTGACGAGCGCCGCAGCGCGCCCTGTCGCCTCCCGCCAGTCCGCCCGCTTCGGGACATTCACCCGTAGGTGATAGCTCGCGAACAGGAACTGATTCGAGAAGCCGCCTGGGGCACCAGACTCGAGCTGCCGCTTGACGGAGTCGATCTGCTGCTGCGCGGCGATGCCATCCGGCTCCTCGAGCACGGCCTGCAGCTGGCGTTCCGCGAGGCCAGTCGGGACCGGGCCAAGAATGCCGTCCCGTCCGTCGAAGAGCCACACCCCGTCGGAATGAGCGGCCGCGACGATGACGGGCATGGCAACAGCGGCACCGCGGGTCTTCCACGCCTGCTCAAGCATCGCCTTGGTCGGGCGCGCCGATGCATTCGCGACAGCGATTTGCACCTCACCGACATCCGAGTCATCTCGGCCGAAGACGACCTCGATGCCGGTCAGTCCGGTCGGGAGGGCGTCGCGCCAGGCGATCGAGCGCGCGCCGGTGAGGGTCAGCGACTTGGTGTGGTTCATGGGTTCCTGTCGGGTCGGAGGCGAGGTCTGTCTTGAATCGGTGGCGTCAGACGATGAAGTGCGAAGGGAACCACATCGTCGGGTTCACGACGGCGATGCGCTGCATCCCGTCGTCGTCGAGATAGAGCAGGTCGCCGAAGTTCGTCAGCCGGATGGTGCCACCTGCGTGAGCGACCTCGGCTACGGCCCGGTCGAGGCGCTGGGCCTCGTCCTGAGCCGTGTCGCCGTCGACGGCCTCCTGCAGGCGGACCCCGGAGTCGAGGTCGATGAGGTGGTCGTCGACCAGGTCGTAGAAGCGGGGCAGCAGGAATCCGCGCGCGACCTCGTCCACCGGGTCGGGACCGAGATAGCCGAGCAGCCGCGGAACCCCACGCACGTACCCTCCCACGGCGCCGTCACCGGCGACCCACAGCTCGCCCATCGGTCGCGCGCTGGTCCACTGCCGAAGCTTCTCGTTCGGGTCGCCGTCGATCTCCGGCCGGAGGGAGCGCCCGGTCTCGATGTCGACCACGTCGCGAGTCTTCGTCACACGAACGCGTCGGCGGGGGATGTCACCGATCCAAGTCCCCCCGATCGGCGGGCGTCGTTCGAAGGTAGGCTCGGGGAGAGGGATCGCGGCGGGCGGCTCACCGGCGCCCGCGCCGCTTGACGGCTCTGCGGCATCCGTCTCGGGCTGAGGCGTCACCACGTCGGTCGGCGGGGTCGGCTTCGGCACCGGCGGGTACCGGCCGTTCTGGATCTTCGTCACACGCTTCACGAGCTGCGCCGCCGGCCCCGCGACACCCATGTGGTTCTTCTCGCCGAACTGTCGAACCAGCACGGCGGCATCGAGCAGTTGAGCAGTGGTGGGCTCCTCGCTGAAGTGGACCCACGTATTGCGCGTGTCGACGATCTTCTTGGCGAGAACGCGAACATCGCCGGTGTTCTCGATCACCTTCCGGAAAAGCGAGTCCTCGGTGTAGAGGAAGTCGTTCAGGAAGAAGCTCGGGTCCGAGAGGGAGACCCGGCCGAACTTCCGGTTCCTGAGTCTCGCCTCCTGCTTCAGCTCCTCCTGATAGTGCCGGAACCACGAGGCACCCATGGTCCCACCCAGCACGCGGTCGCTCCGGCTCGCGAACTCCAGTCCGAAGCCACGCATCAGCGAGAAATAGCCCTTCATCACCTCGCCGTATGACTCACGCTCCGGGTACTCCATCACGAAGGCTCGCCCACTCATGCGTGCAGCACCTCCACGCCCGATCGACCGAAGTCCTTCATGATCGGGATGACGCGGGTGATCGCGAACGCAGCGAACACGGCCTCCGCGGGATCCGGGCCGACCTCGAACGCCGGCGACTCGACGAACCGCTTTGCACCGGGCCTGAGGTCGCCGTAGCGACCGACTCGCGTGGCGCCGTGCGACTCCAGCAGTTCGACGGTGTCGCTGCCCGCGAGCCAATCGAGTTCCTCCCAGCTCACGGTCGCGAGCGTCGGCCATCCGCGATCACCGTGTTTCAGTGCACGCAGCAGCGCGACACGATTGCCGTTCCCGGAATCGGTCAGACTCATTCGGCCGGCTCTCTCGAGACGACGGTAGGCGTCAGGACCGGCGAGGAAGTCGAGCGGCTGGACATCCATGCTCGCGTCGGGCCACGCGATCATCCCTGCCGTCATCAGCAGCCCGTCGCTGGACGAGAATTCGGCCAGTCGCAGCTGCCCCTCCATCACCGTGCCGGCGCGTCCTGCGCTCGTCGGTACACCCTCGTACGCTTCGACGCCGGCTCGCAGGGTCACTGCCACGAGTCCGACGTTGAAGTCGAGATCCTCTTCAGTCACGTTCGGGTCCTCCGATCTCATACTGCCCATCGCGCGTCGCCGCGTCGACCTGCCACCCCCGAACGGGGGTCGAGGGTTGCGCTCACATATTGGCATCATTGGTACGTCAAGTGTGACACAAAGAACGATAGTTGCCTAGATTCTGATCTTCTTGCATACTGGGCTCCAGATGGGAGCCAACATGAGCGCAGAGACCAGGGCGGAGAAGTTCCGACGGCTCGCCTCAGCGCGCGGTGACCGCGTGCTGAAGGACCTCGAGTTGATCGGCAATCTGGCCAACCGGAGCAACTACGAGTACACGGACGACGAGGTACGCAAGCTCTTCAGCGCCATCGAAGCCGAGGTGCGCGACACCAAGGCCAAGTTCACGACCGGCAGCGGACGACGGAGGATCAAGTTCTGATGACACTGACCGGCTACGGATTCCACTTCGAGGCGCAGGGACGCGGCGGCTACGAGGGGCCGAACATCCCGGCAGCCGAGCACTTCTCGGGCACCGACATCGAGCAGGCCCTGGCGAGAGAGTTCATCCAGAACTCCCTCGACGCCAAGGCCAAGGGGGAGTCGATTGTCGAGGTCGACTTCGATCTGCAGTCGATGCCGGTCGACCAGATCCCCGGCGTCGACCAGCTTCGCGAGGTACTGCCCCGCGTCGTGAAGATCACCGAGGACGAACAGCTGGAGGGCCGGGACGCCCTCAGCGCGGCGCTCACGTCCGTCCGATCCGAGCACGTCCCGGTGCTGTGCGTCGGAGATTCCGGCACCCGGGGTCTCACCGGCAGCGAATCGATCGACGACCAGTTCTCACCGCTCAGCGTCCTCACCCGATCGGTCGGGGCGTCCGCCGGTGACGAGGACCGTGGGGGGTCCTTCGGAATCGGCTCCTCGGTCGGCGTGCTCGCATCGCGGATGCGGACCGTCGCCTACGTCACCAAGGCGATCGACAAGGACGAACCGGTCCTCGCCGCCACAACACGGCTCGCCGGATTCCGCGACGGGGACGGTGTGCTGCGGCTGGGCACCGGACACCTCACGAACCTCGCCGTCGAGCACGACCTCGAGTACCCGAAGGGCATCGACCGCATCGGGCCGTTCGTGCCGCGCGTGTCCAACGGAACCGACGTGTACGTGCTCGACTATGTCGGTGCCGGCGCCGCGGACGGCCTGCGCACCATCAAGCGAAGTGCGGCCGAGAACTTCTGGGCGGCGATCCACGAGGGGCGACTGATCGTCAGGGGCTCGACCGACGACGGCGACTGGGTGCTGAGCGCCGACACTCTCGAAGATGAGCTGGTCGCTGACGAGATCCTCGCCGAGTCCACTCTCCCGTTCTATCGCGCATTCAGGGACGGCCAGGTCAAGGCAGCCCGTCTCACGACGGTCGGAGATGTCGAACTCAGGGTGACCACGCTCGATGTCCCGGACAGATTCCGCGCGACCCAGCTGATGCGCAAGCCGCTCATGAAGGTCGAGAACATCCGCCACCAGGTTGTCAGTGTCCCGTACGCAGCCGTGTTCGTGTGCCGCGACGAGAAGGGCAACGAGCTGCTTCGATCCATCGAACCCCCTGCTCACGACCGTTGGAATGCGCGAGGCAGGCGGTCCAACGGCGCGGCAGTGAAGCAGATCAAGGACTTCATCCGCGAAGCACTCCGCGAGCTCGTCCCGGCGAGCCTCGGCGACCGAGCCGAGGTGCGCGGCCTCGCGCGCTTCCTCCCCGCCCGACTGACCGGTCCGACACCTCCGTCGACCGACGGAGCACATGACGCCACCGACGGGCGGGAATCCGACCGCGAAGGGCGCGCGATCGTCGGACGACCCGACGTCGGCACTCACCGGGAGTGGAAGCCAAACACGGCGGTCTCGTTGCCCGCCCACGCCATCGCGGATGAGGGCGGGCCCGCCGGTCAGACCGGCGTCTCCGGCGGTTCTGGGACGCATCGGACGAGCGGCGGCAGACGCGACACCCAGGCGACGGCAGGCGACGGTCGGAGCCGCATCCGGTCGAGCGACGTCCGGTTCCGCGCATTCCGCCCAGCAGGCGCGTCGCACACCACCATCGTCCTCACTTCGCCCGAAGAGCTGCGCGGTGACCTCGCCCTCCGGGCGGTCGGTGGAGGCGGGAGTGAAGCCTTCGAGCCGGGAATCGAGTCGGCCTTCGTCGTGCGCGGCGCGGAGCGATCACCCGTGAAGGCGACCGCAGCGGCCCTCCGCGACCTGCACCTGGAACCGGAGGTCCCCCTCGTCATCGAGGTCGACTTCAGCTACGCAGACCGCTACCGACTGGGAGTATCAGATGGCTAGAACGAACACGTGGTCCTTCCCCCATCCGATCCTGTCCTCCGAACTCGACGACGTGGACTCCACGTTCCGAGTCGCACAGGCGCAACGGACGGCCCGCACCACGACGGTCGAGGTCGAGTTCGACCTCGAACTCGACGACGAAGACATGCTCGGCCTCCTCGAGGACGGGCTTGCTCGGCTGCAGTTCGTCGCCCGGAGCGGCGCGGCGTTCGGCTACCTCTCGAGCGAGCCTCGGCTGATCTCGCACGTCGGACGGAGTCGCCGGTACCTTGCGACGCTCCCGCAGGATCGCCTGCGCGGGCTCGTTCAGGTCGAGGTCCTCATCGTGGCCGCGCGCCCCATCCCGGGCTACCGGCTCACCCGACAGAGCGCCGTGTTCGGCGATGCCTCGTTCGATGTGCGAGCCGGGGACATCCTCGGCATCGCGTATCGCACCAAGTTCGATGCGCTCAAGGACTACGACCCGCTCGACCCGCCACTCGACGCGTGCTTCCGGATCGAGAAGCACGAGACGGTGCGCCGAGGGCTCGAGCTCGCGTTCGACGACCCCGACCAGATCGTCATCCGGCTCGCGCCGGCTGCCTTCGAGGCATTCCAGTTGCAGGAGGGTCGACCCGAGGTCCAGATCGGGGCCGTGATGCTGCCGGCACTGATGGGCGCCCTCGACACCATCCGGAACGCCGACGGAGAGTTCGACGATCTGCCGTGGTTCCAGGCCGTGACCGCGCTCGTGCGCAAGGCCGGTGTCGAGGACCAGCCGCCCTTGGTGCAGGCGCAGACGATCCTCGACGACCCCGCCGGGCGCCTCCTGACCCGACTCGCTGAGCTGGAGGACGAAGACTGATGCACGACACGATCGAACTCTTCACCGAGGCCGGTGTCCGTCGGCTCGCCGATGCGGTGAAGGAGGCGGCGACCGCCGACGCGGTGATTCCGATCATCGAGAGTCTGGCGAGGACACCCGAGAACACACTCACCGCCGACTGGAGCTTCACCGGAGAGCGCCCCGACCTCGGGGCGATGCTCAAGGCCAGTGCGAAGTTCAGCGACCTCGCGCGCGCGCTCTACACGTGGATCGGCGCCATGAAGCCCGATGAGGCGGCCGATCACCGGCTCTGGAGCTACCTCAGCTGCGTCACGTTCCAAGACTTCACGGCGGAGCGGTGGCCGCTCTCAGACCGCAACCTGGGCTCACGGTTCGACGCCCGATGGATCGTGACCTCGCCGAATCGTGACCGGCTCGTCCGCAACTCGATCTCGCGGATGTGGTGGGCGGCCCACCTCGTCCATGACCCCGGAATGACGCGCCACCTGAGCGCCGAGCGCTCGGATCCATTCGCCTACCTCGACGTGATCTCCCTCCGCGAGGACACCTTCCTCGGGATCATGGACCGCGACCTCGCGGGCTGTCCGGATGTGCTCTTCGCGATCCTCGACCACTTCGAGCGGACGGGGGGACTGGCATCCGAGGACTACGCGCGGAGACTCCTCAAGGAGGTGGTGCTGATCTCGGGCTACGCGGAGCTCGGTTCGCTCGACTTCGACGAGATCACGGAGCGGATCGAGGGCGTGGCCTCTCGGATCCTGGCGGCGTAGGACCCTGAGGCACACAATCCATGTCAATCGACCACACAGCGATGAAAAGGAGCCCTGCGAGATGAAGCGCAAGATCGAGGTTGACGACGAGGTCTTCGCAGCACTGCAGGCGATGGCGGAGCCGTTCGTCGACACACCCAATTCTGTGTTGCGGAGGGTGCTCGGCGTCGACGTCAGATCGCCGTCGGCACCCGACCCGTCGCAGGAAGCTTCAGGCGCCGAGACGTCAGGCGACGCAACCGAAGCAACGGTCTACCGGCTCGAAGCTCCGGGCATCTCCGCCACTGCCGAGCGGATCGGGGAGCATGGGATGCGCATGCTCAGCGCAACCTCCGATCTGAGAGTGCTGCCGTCTCTCAGCGCCTCGAATCGCGCGATCCGCCATCGTCTCCTCGCAGACGGCGCATTCATCGAACGACCCGACGGAACCTACGAGCTATCGAAGCCCACCGACTTCCCGTCACCTTCGGCAGGGTCGAGCGTTCTCCTCGGGCGGGAGTCGAACGGGCGAGCCGAGTGGAAGGACGCCCGCGGACGGCCGCTCGGCGCGCGCTAGCCCCTACGTCGGCGCCGCGCTCGCGTCGTTCGCTGAATACAGGACTACTCATTCGGCGCCCGAGTCCCGGTGCTCCTCCCAGTGGATCGCAAACCACGATCGCTGTTGTGGGGTCGGATCGACACGAAGTGACGTGCGATGCAGCGCCCTATACGCATCAAAGGCTCGAATCTCCTCAGCGACATCGATCTGAAGCACTCGAGGGTCAACGGCGAGCAGGCCACGATCGAACAGTGTGTGCAGATCCGCGCGGAGCAGCAGCCCACCGTCTTCGTGATGCTTCCCCTCTCTCGAATATCTGTAGAGGTGCGCCGCTTCAAGGGCCGCCGACGGCGTTGGCCCAAGGAACGCGCAGTTCTGCCCGTGCCGATCGAGGAGCATCGAGCGAAATGCCTGCTGGCCGCGCCGAACCCGAACCATGGCTTCTGCATGGCCTTCGATGACTGATCGAGCACGCCGAATCATGGACGCCCCACGTACCAGCGTGGCATCGAGCAGCGAATCCAAGTCCTCGTGTCGAAGCGGGCTGATGCTGTGCTGCGATGCGGGATGAACGAGGTGGGCTCGAATGTCACTCAGCGCGATACTCGTCTGGGCTTCGACCCACGAGGAGTCGTATCGCGCACGATAACGAGTCACCGGAATCGTTTCGACATCGGGTTCGTCAAAGGTTTCGTGGCACTTCATGCATCGATACCGAGGGGAGACGGTTGAACGTTCCGCCACCTGGTGAAGGCCGCATCGGGGACAGCGCAGTCGGAGTTTCGTCCCGTCCTCCCGTTCGATGGACTCGATGACAGATGCACCGAGAAACTCGGTGTCACCGCGCAGCAGAAGAAGATCGCCGACCTGCGGAAGGTGATGATTGGGCACGCGGCTGTCCCACACGTAGGTCCGACCGATCGCGTCTCCATAGGCGCTCCCCTGAGCACGCCCCGGTGAACCTGATGCAATCATCAGCCAGGCCTGTCCCATCGAAGTGATCCTCCTGCTGCGCACATCTGGCCGACAGATCCGACGATGAACGACTATTCCAGAAGACTCGGCTCTGGGTCCAGCTGCCACCTCATGCTCTTCAACCCGGAAGGCGGTGGCGTAAGGGCCCTCCGAGTTCTGCCATCATTACCTTCGGCCCGACCGCTTCCGCATCGGTTGGGGCATGTACGTATGAGCTCGGCACATCGGAGTGAAGTGATTTCTGACGGCATGGTGTCCATCCATCTCGACCCGCGCGTGACTGCCGGGGCCGCCATCTGGTCTTTTCCGAACCGGGTGATTCAGGTCGCGGCGGGAGGTCAGCACAATCTGATTCTGACGGCGGGCGGCAAGGTGCTCGCGTCGGGCAGCAATGAGCGTGGACAGACTGATGTACCGTCCGGGCTGGGCGAAGTGGTGGCGATCGCTGCCGGCTACTCCCACAGCCTCGCGCTTCTCAGGGACGGCACGGTGGTGGCGTGGGGCAACAATTCGCGTGGCGCGACGAACGTTCCCTCGGATCTCCACGATGTCGTGGCCATCTCTGGAGGGGGAGGGCACTCAGCCGCGGTGAGGCGCGACGGTTCGGTCGTCGTATGGGGACAGATGGGGTTCGGAACCGTCCATCCCCCAGCAGACCTCGCCGACGTCGTGTCGGTCGCGTCAGGCTGGGAGTGCTGTTTCGCGATCCGTTCCGACGGCACTGTCGCCGCTTGGGGCGAGACGCAGTTCGGTGTTCCGAAGGTGCCGATGAAAGCTAGGTTCGTCGGAATTGATGGTGGAGGCGGCCCCCTTCCGTCTTGGGTGGCGACAGAGACAGATGGATCGGTCAAGGTCAACGGGGCCTTCGGAGAGGCGCCCCGTCATCAGTTGTACGACGTGACTCAAGTCGCAGCCGGAGAGATGCACGCCCTCGCGCTTCGGAGAGACGGTGTGGTGATCGGCTGGGGAAACAGCCCGGTTCGGCACACCGTTCCCGCGGGGCTCCGGGCGGTGGAGTCGGTGGCTGCCGGCAACGATCACTCACTGGCTCTCTGCGCGGATGGCACGGTCGTGGCATGGGGAAAGAACGGTTATCAGCAGCTCAGAGCCCCGCTGGATTACACATCGGAGTTCGTCGCCTGGGAGGATGACGGCTACTACCTCCCGTCTCTCGGCAGGAGGGGACCGGATCCGTACGCGGCCGTGTACGGACGGCGTTTCGATACAGGTGGTTCGCCACCGGCAACCCGCACCGCTGAGAGCACCGTGGACCCGCGCCGAGCAGTGATTGCGGCCATCGACCGCTTTGTGGCGGCTGATCCCCACGATTTCGCGGAGATGGGGCGCAGCCAGATCGACGGTGTGAAGGCGGTTCACGCCTACTTCTACACCGCTCCGCACCCGGACAAGCAGCTCTGGCGCGTCCTCTTCACAAAGGTCTGGACAGATGGGCCTTCCGCAGGGCAAACCCAGAACATGGTTGGCTCGAAGCTGGTTGAAGCCGCGGGGCGTCTGGGGTGGCTGGACGAACTCGCCTATGCCCGGTCCCTCATCTCGCCGTTGCCGACGACGTCGCAGAGAGCCCCGGCACCGAGCAGCGGCGGCTGTTACGTCGCGACAGCCGTTTACGGTTCGTACGACTGCGAAGAGGTCCGGGTACTTCGGCGGTTCCGCGATCAGACTCTGCTCGGGAGTGGGCCCGGCCGCTTGGCCGTGCGGCTCTACTACGTGCTGAGCCCCCTGGCCATACGCGTGGGCGGTCGGCCGCTGCGGAATGCTGTTCGCCCGACTCTCGACCGAGTCGTCGTTGCGCTTCGCGAGCGAGGGGTCTCCGGTGCGCCCTACAGCGACGAATAGGATCCGCGCGGTTCCCTGCCCGTCCCGCGCGATTGCGGCGCAGTGACCGGCGGCAGTGCTCACATGGCGAGCAATGCCGGCGGAAGTCAGAACACGCAGGCAAGAACAGTGGCACGACCTGTGACACCCGCTTCACAGTCCGGCTGCGCCCTCGGGCGGGGTACCACTTCGTTGCGACCCCGGCCAAGATCACCCAAACTTCCGCCGAAGTCGTCCTCGGCCTCCCCGCGCGGCGCGGGCTGTAGCGGCCCACTGGTTGCGCTCGGCAGCCACCCGCGACCACTGCGCGCTCGGCCGGACACTCAGA
Organism: Agromyces molybdatiresistens; assembly: GCF_052748445.2. Lineage (NCBI taxonomy): Bacteria > Bacillati > Actinomycetota > Actinomycetes > Micrococcales > Microbacteriaceae > Agromyces > Agromyces molybdatiresistens. The sequence continues at coordinate 3,234,989 of NZ_CM188258.1, forward strand.
CCCGATTGCCGATTCGCGCGCGCAACCTCGGAGCAGCATCGTGACGTCCAGTCACTGACCTACCGGTCGGCCACGGCGCGCCGCCATTCGAGTGAGGGACGGCCGACCGCGGTCATGCCAGTCGAGTCCACTGATTCCAAGCACGATCACTGGTCCCCGACGTGCCGATCGATCGTGCTCGTCGACCCCTCGGCGACCAGCATGCCGGGGCGCAGCTGGAGGTACCGTGCGAGCCCCTCGATGTCGGCGTAGATCGTGGCGAAGCTGTAGCCGAAGCGATTCTCGAGCTGGTGCCTGATCGACGCCTTCGCCCGTGCGGTGATGCGGTAGGTGAAGACGATGCCCTTCGATTCAGAGAGCGGCCGCGGGCTGATCCTGCCGAGCCGGACGGGAATCGACGCGATCGTGCGCAGCTCGGCGGCGGTCCAGGTGGACGCCTCGTCGGGGTGAACACGGCTCAACGCGTGCGGCGGTCCGTCGATCGGCACACCGTCCACCAGGAAGACCGCGCTCTGCGCGGGAATCCGACTGTGCAACGCCGGCGGCTGCCAGACGCGGCGGCCGAGGCCCGTTCCCCACTCGCTCGGTCGAAGGTGGCCCGGGTGCCATCGTGGGGTGTTGCCGTTCCAGCGGGAGTTCAGCTGGAACTGCTCCCTCACAGTGAAGGCCAACAGGCGTCCGTCCTCATCGCGTGTGGGCGATGTCGCATCGACTGCGAACCACGCGGCGATGAGCGGGTTGAGCGTCGCATCGAGCAAACGCGTCGGCACGCCGACATGTTGCATATGGGCGAAGAGCTGCAGGGCGGGGACGCCGTCGAGGCGCCACTCGGTGCGGGCCAGCTTCAACAGTCGCTTCTCGGTATCGACGAGGTCGTCCTCGACGGGGATACGACCGAGTTGTTCCGCGACCACGCGATAGAGCGAGCTGGATAGGCCCCATCGACCGTCGGCGTGGCCGCGCCAGACGAACCGTTCGCCCCGGTACGCCTCGCCCAACCGGTTGATCGCGGCCTGCAGATCTTCCCAGCTCTCGATCCTGTACTCGTATGGCGCGTAATGCCCGGTCGCGTCGTCGTTGAGCGGACTCGTCGGTGACATGTGGTCATCGTGCCACGCCGCCGAGCATCTCGCGTGGAATGTCAGCGAGCGGCATCCATCCGCCGGAACGGCGGCTCGATCGGTACGAGACCGGAGGCATCCCGATACTCGCGAGCCTTGCGCATGTAGAGCGCAGCTGGTCTCCCCCGTCCGACGTTGCGGGGCTCGGCGTCCTGCACGCGCTCGAACACGCCGGTCATCTTGCGCTGGAAGTTGCCGGGGTCGAGCTCGACTCCCCACACCTCCTCGTAGACGCGACGGACGTCGGCGATGGCGAACTGCCGCGGCAGGAATGTGGCCGCGACATCCGTGTACTCGAGCTTGGCCCGGGCCCGCTCGATACCGTCGCGGAGGATCTGGTTGTGGTCGAAGGCGAGCCGTTGACCAAGTGCGGCGTCGATCGTGTGCCAGTCGGCGCGCGCGGCATCCGAACCGCTCTGCAGCTCACCCTGAATCGGACCCAGTGCGAGCCAGGCGACGGTGACGACCTCCTGACGCGGGTCACGGCCGAGGGTCCAGTACGTCTTGAGCTGCTCGAGGTGAACCTCGTGAGGTTCGATGCCGGTCTCCTCACGCAGTTCGCGGAGCGCCGTGTCCTCGAGCGTGCGATCCGCGCCGTGGCGGCTCACAAACCCACCGGGAAGCGCGAGCTGCCCCTTGTAGGGCTCGGCCCTGCGCTCGATGAGGGCCACGCAGAGTTCGTCGTTGCGCATCGTGAGGATCACGAGATCTGCGGTCACGCCGAACGGCGGGTACTGCGTGGCATCCGTCATGGCGCCATTCTAAATGTGCTCTTGACAATAAATCGACCCACGGCATATTCTTGTCATGTCAACAATAAGTAAGCGTGAGGAGACAGCCATGAACGAGTTCCACGTCGGACGAGGCGCGAACCGCGGGCCTCTGACGGTCTTCCCGATCTGGGCCGAGCACATCCACCCGGTCTCGTACACGATCGACGCCACCCAGGCTCGCGTCGGCGAGCGCCCCGGCAGGCCCAACGTCGGCTCTCTCTCGGTCGCGAACACCGCGGGCCTGCCGTTGCTCCTGCTCGAGGGGCAGCTTCTGGAAGGCGGCATGCAGCACCGGATGATCGCGCGCAGCATCCTGCTGGCACCCGGCGCCGAAGCGCCGCTCGACGTGGTCTGCGTCGAGCAGGGACGGTGGAGCGGTGCGGCCGAGCACGCGACGCGGGGTCGACGGGCATCAGCCCGGGTGCGCGCCGCGCTCCGCAGCGAGAGCCAGCAAGGCGAGGTCTGGGCCCGGGTCAACGCGTACGCAGCCGATGTAGGCGCGAACGCGACGTCGTCGTACGTCGAGTACGCCGAGCACGCGGCGCCGCGCCTGCGGGAACTCACCAAGGGGTTCCGCGCCTTTCCCGGCCAGGTGGGCGTGCTGATCGGCGTCGCCGGGCAGCCGCTCACGGCGGAGATCTTCGACTCACCGCGCATGCTCGCCAAGCAGTTCGACGAGATCGTCCGGGCCGCAGCGATGGATGCGCTCGGACAGCCGCCCGTCGCGACGCCCGCGCGGCGTGCCATCCGCTTCATCAACCGAGCGGCACTGGTCGAGCCCACGCCCGTCGGCCGGGCGGGTCTCGGCCTCTCGATCGCCGGTCGCAGCGAATACGCGGATGTCACGGCCATCCGCTGGCACGACCACGAGCTGCACACCCTGCTCACCAACCCGCGCCACGAGCTCGTGCTCGCGGCCTGAGTCGCGCCGATCTCCCGGCTCTCTCATCTCTCTCTTCAGGAGGACACATGGACCAGCAGAACACCCGGACCGGCACTCGCACTCGCACTCGCCAGGTCGACCTCAAGGCCGCGCAACTCGACCGCGCGGCCGGCGTGCTCCTGGCTGCCGCCACCGGCGACGCGCTCGGGGTGCCGTACGAGTTCGCTCCGCGCTTCGAAAGCGAGCCGAAGATGATGGGCGGCGGGCTCGGGCCCTACGCGCCGGGTGAGTACTCGGATGACACGCAGATGGCCGTCTGCATCGCCGAGGTCGCGGCGACCGGCGCCGACCTGACCGACGCCGAGGCACTGGATGCGATCGCGGACCGGTTCATCGGGTGGTTCCGGAACGGCGCGACCGACATCGGCACGTCGACGGCGAGTGCGCTCTGCGGCGTCGAGCCCGGCCCCGGCTCGGGGGCGCGACTCGCGGAGAGCGCCGCCCGCGTCTTCGTGCGGAGCCGCCTCGGCGGTGGCAACGGCGGACTCATGCGCACCGGCATCGTCGCGCTCGCCTCGTTGGACGATCGCGAGCACACCGCTCGCGCGGCTCGAGCGGTCTGCGAGCTCACGCACGCGGAGCCGCTGGCGGGCGATTCGTGCGTGCTCTGGTGCGAGGCCATCCGGGTCGCCGTTCTCGAGGGAAGGTTCGACGTCTCGGGAGGACTCGACCTCATCCCCCCGGAGCGGCGGGCGCGGTGGACCGCGGGGATCGACGCGGCCACCGGTGCGGACCCTGCCTCCATCGGACGGAATGGCGGGAGCGTTCCCGCACTCCTGACCGCGTGGGCCGCCATCACCGCCACACTGGGCGACCGCCGCGAGTTCGAGTGCGACCACCTGCGGGATGCGCTCCTCGCCGCGGTGCACGCGGGCCACGACACCGACACCGTGGCTGCGATCGCGGGTGCGCTGCTTGGCGCTCGCTGGGGCGCTTCAGCCGTCCCGGCCCGCTACCGCCGGATGATCCACGGCTGGCCCGACCTCGAGGCCACCGACCTCGTGCGGCTCGCGGTCCTCACCGCTCGAGGCGGGGAACCCGACGAGCGCGGATGGCCGGCCGCCGACGATCACGGCTACCACGGCTGGTCACGCGCGATGGCGGTTCCGCACCCCATGGACTCGGGGGTGCTGCTCGGCACGATCAACACACCAGATCACGGATGCGACGCGGTCGTGACCCTCTGCCGGCGGGGGCGCCGTCGCGCGGCGCAGGTCGCGCGCGAAGACCAGGTCGACGTCTGGCTCATCGACAAGGACGACCCGGCGAAGAACCCGAACCTGGCGTTCGTGCTCACCGACACGGCGCGGGCGATCAGGCAGCTGCGTGACGAGGGCAAGACGGTCTTCGTCCACTGCGTCGCCGCCGAGCAGCGGACGCCGACGGTCGCGGTCGCCTACGCACGGCTGCTCGGCGCAAGCCACAACGAGGCCCGCTCGGCCGTGCGCGCGGCGCTCCCCAGCACGCGAGGCTGGGGGCACCTGTGGGAGAGCGCGTGAGCGAGTGTTCGAACCGCCATCTGCAGGCGCGGGTCACACGCCCCGACCTTGAGCCGGTGCTACGCGACTGACTCCGCCCCTGCATGAGCGGCGTCCGAAGCCCCCGGCTCGAGGTTCTGCTCCCGCAGATACTTGAGCGCACGCTCGAGAGCCACGATCTTTCGCTTCATCTCTTTCAACGACGGCGCGGATTCATCTGAGAACTCATCGAGCCGCTCGTACGCGCGACGGACCTCGATCTCGGTCTCCGCCAGGTTCCTCCACACCGCGGGGTCAGGATCGAGGCGGTGCTGCTTACGCAGGATCTCAGCTGCCAACTGACGCGCGACAACGGTTTCCAGCGTCTCCGCCGACGTCCCCGGGCTGGCGAGACCGTACGCGATGCCGCCGCCGCCGGCAGCGACGAGCGAGCCGGCCGTCAGGAGGCCACCGAGCATTCCGCCGGGACCGAACGCGGCAAGCGCGCTGGTGATCGCGGCAGCACCGGCCAGACCCGCGCCGGCCGCCAGCACCAGGCCACCCGTCGCCACGGCAAGAGCCGCAGCACCGACGCCCAGCGCCCCCCACTTGATCCAGTCCACCCCGCGCCCGCCGCTGAGGACCTCATGTGCGCGCTTGGCTGCATCAAAGACGTCGGCACCGAACTGACTCCCGAGCCCCATCTCGGCGGTGAGTTCTCTCATCGCGTTCTGACGCTTGTTCACAGGCACGGCGATCTCGAATGGACGGATCATGTTCTCGGCCGCGAATACCGTCAACGGGACGACGGCATCGTCCTTCGTCAGGTGGCGAGCGGGGAGAGGCTCCGGCACCGACGCTCCGGCATCCGAGTAATCGAATGCGAGGCGAGCGATCGCCGAAGGGGTACCGCGGCTGGCGTCTGCGTTGCGCTTCATAATGCTTTCGACAGCCGCCGCCTGCACCTGACGGAGGGCGCCCTCGAAACGATCCCGTTGATCCCCACCGAGCTGGCTCTTGATCAGATGGCCGTACCGCAGCGCCAGGACTGCGAGTTGTTCGGTCGAGTCGAGCGGGATGTCGAGGCCACGGTCGATCGTCTCGAGTTCCTTGGACCTGGACCCGAACAGCGCGAAACCGATGGCGTCTGCCACGACGTCGGCGGCGAGATAGTTCGCCGCGCTGTGCACATCAGGACCGAGGTCAGTCCGGACGCGCAGGTCCATCATCCACGGGAAGACGGATGACACGCCACGCCGCCCACAGACGGGATCGTGCCAGTTCCAGAAGTTCACCCACCAAGAGAGATTGACCGGCGGTTCCTTCAGGACCTCCCGAAGGTTGTCGACGCCGAAGCCGGCGTTCGCGAGAGGGCTGCCGATCGTGACCATCCCGGTGATTTCGACCTCGACCGGTAGCCGACGCACGAGGTCGGCCGCGATGACCGAACCCAGACTGTGGCCGATGACGACGAGCCGGCCGGACGTCGGGAGCTTTGAGAGGATCCGGTTCAGCACCTGAGCTCGGATCTGACGGTCTTGCACGTAGTTGCGCGCCTGCGCGAACGCAGGATGTCCGAGGGCGAGGTCGACCAGTGCGTCGCCGCCCGGGAGGCTTCCACCTCGATCATGCCGTCCGAGCCGATACTCGACGGCCCCGACCCTGCGCTCGAAGTCGCGGCGATTCCTCTTGGCCGCGTCGCCGGAAGGGTGCTTGACCGTCAGTCCCGGAAGCTCCTCACGCTCGTCCCAGTCCTTCAGCGCGTGAGCGTACTTCGGTGCGATCACGCGCACGGAATCGAGCTCGGGGTAACCCAGGCGTGCCAGGGACGCGGCGAGGCGACTCTTCCAGAGGTCGGCCTGATCGCCTGTTCCGACGCCGTGCAGGAAGAGCAGGGTGGTGTCGTTCGACAAGTGGGGCTCCGTTCCTTTTCGTGGCCGGCGATCTCTACCGGCTGCAGGTGTCAGTCGCGGAATTCGAACTCAACGGTGAGGTCCGGATCGATGCCAGCCACGATTCCCTCATAGAAGGTCGTCGCCTGATCGCGCAGGACCCATTCATTGGCCTCGATGTACTTGGCCTCGGCGTCGGAGTTGAGGATCTTGGTGATCATGTCGGCGGTGTCGACTTCAGGAGTGATCCAACTGAGGGCTCCATTGTCCTCAACCACGACCTCGAACGTCTCTTCGTCGTGCCCGACGAAGACGAACTCCGGAATCGAGATGAGGTAGGTGCCCGCGCCGGTCTGCGTGATGACCACATCAGCACCATCGATGCCCAGCTTCGCAGTGAAGCCGTACTGCATGAACGTCGCCCGGTCGCTCCACGGAACGTCCACTCCCCAGAGCTCGCTGTTCGTCTCGCGTTCAGCGATTCCTTGGATTCCGAGGCTCATGAGCACGACCTCCTCGGACTTGGAGATGGCCGTGATGACCTGGGCGTCACGATCCGAAGTCTCATCTCCGAGGAGCGCGGTCGCCGCGAACGGCCGAAGAATGAAGCCGAATGCGGTACCGACCAGCATCACTGCGAGTGCACCCAGAACCAACTTCACGGATCGACCACACTTCCCTCTGCCCGACGCCCTGTCGTAGCGGTTGCGAACCAATTGGTACCGGCGAATGTGCGTGCCCGGCCGAACGCCCATATCGGCGTTCCGCCTGCAGAGATCGACACTCGAGTAGGCACGCTACTACAGCGAGAGTTCTTGAGCGCGAGCAGCCGAGCCACAGACGCATGGCGAGGCGGTGCCGCCGCCGCATCCGCTTGCGGAAGCCGACACGATCACGTCACCCGGGGCGTGCGGCGTACCCCAGAAGTGGGGTGAGCGCGCCCGAGATAGCAGATAAGGGTGCGCTGAATGGGAGAATTCAGTTCGGTGCCAAATCGAGGCCCGCAAGAAAGGGAGCACTCCGTTGGGTTGGCTTGAACGTTGGCGAAAGAAGCACTCGGTGGAGCCTAACCAGCTCGTTGCTGGCATGACGCCCGAGGCGCGACAGGATCTACTCACCGGCGTCATGACGGAATCCGCGGACAACGGTGATGCGGACTCCATGTACCAGCTTGGACTCCTTAAGGAGTCCCTGTCCCAGTCCGACGAAGCGATCGACTGGCACCAGAGAGCCCGAGAACACGGTCATGAAGGCGCCAGCTTCAGGCTTGGCATCCTGTACGGCGGCCGCGGCGACGCCAATCGCGCGATCCAGTTCTATCTCGAGTCAGCGGAGGCCGGCAGCCGCGATGCAATGTACAACCTCGGCAACCAGTATGTGAACATCGGAGATCATCACGAAGCTGCGCGCTGGTACACCCGTGCTGCCGAAGCCGGGGATGCAGACGCGGCAGTGAAGATGGCCGGCGAGTGCCTCCAGCGTGGACAGGTGGACGAATCGTTGCGCTGGTTCGGTCTGGCCAAGGCGGGCGGCGCTCACGAAGCGGCCGCCGTTCACCAGGTACTCACATCGGCGACGGCAGGTGACGCAAACTCGATGGCGACCCTTGGGGACATGATGCGGGCAGCCAACAACGAGGAACAGGCCGCCTCTTGGTATCGGAGGGCTGCAGACGCGGGCCACGGTCCAGCGGCGTTCGCACTCGGTGCCATCATCGGCACCGATGCGTTGATCCAGTGGCTATCGGAAGCTCGCCAGACAGGCAACCCGGCTGCTCGCTATGTTCTTCGAGAGATCCAAGGCGGCTAGGTCTCGCTGGCTTGGCACTGGGCGGCAGCACAGAGGCGACAGCCTGACCAGACGCGACTCGGTCCGACAGGGACACCGCCATTCGGGCCGGTACGGAAGCGGGAGTAGCTTGCAGCACTCGTAACATGGCCAATCAGCATTCGCGAGTCAGTCTCCACCTCTCACTTCGACTGGCACGAGACTGGACCTGGCACCGACCTCGGCACGCTGGACGTGTGCATCAGAGTGGCGGACCATCGAGCGTTCCTCACGACCGATCGACCAGCTTGAGTTCTCCGCGGCTCGACCTCGTGGCCATGAAGGCTGACGAACGATAGGACCCGGATTCGGGCGCAGGTCGCGAGCTGTTGCCGTGGCCGATCTCCCGCAAACCGACCAAGACCCTTCGAGGACTCGATTATGGAGCGGGTGACCGCTAGCGCCGATGCCCGACTCTCAGTCCACGTGGTGGCGTCACAGGCCTATGGTGCCGCAGGTCTCTCGCCCAGGGACCCCGTTGGTACGCCGTCTGAAGACCCTCGATCGGCGACACATCGCTCGTGAAAGCTGGTCCGCCGCAACTCGCACCCGCCCCTCTCCGAGCGGGCGCGAGCCGCGGCATCCGTCACCCCGAGATGCAGGCGTGCGACCCGTCAGTCCCCCTTCACGTTCACCGCCTGGCGCAGCGTGTGCCGCACCCGGCGAGCGACGCGGCATCCGCCATCACCCGGTCGATCGGCTTGTACGCCGCCGGGATCTCGTCGATGAACGCGTCAGTGTCGCGGAACTCGATGCCGGCCATCGCCTCCCGCAGCTGATCCTGGGTGAACGTCCGCCGGGCGGCGGAGCGCGAGTACGTCCGGCCCGCGCCGTGCGGCGAGGAGTTCAGCGACATCCGATTCCCCAGGCCCTCGACCACGTACGACGCGGTACCCATCGAACCCGGGATCAGGCCCGGCCGGCCGGCATCGGCTTGGATCGCGCCCTTCCGCGACACCCACACCCGCTTGCCGAAGTGCTCCTCGCTCTCGGTGAAGTTGTGGTGGCAGTTGATCCGCTCCCGCTACTCGATCGCGAGCGCAATTCGCTTCAGTTCCTCGGCCGCGCTGTCGACGGCGGCGACGAGCTCGGGATGCGCCTCGGCCTTCGCGAGCATGATTCGAAGCCGTCGGCGATCCTTGACCGTCAGTCCGCGAAGATCGCGGGCGCCGACGAGCGGCGCGAGGTTGCAGAAGTCGCTGATGTGACGCTGCCCGCGAATGCCGTCCGGAATGCTGACTGCCGCCGCCTTCGCGACGAGCGCCCCGAGCAGGTCGGGGCGCCGGATCCTGCCGACGCGATCCCCGTGCTGCACGCGGACGGGATTCGCGCGATCGAGCGCCTACGTGGTTCCCGGTGCTTGGAGGGTGGTCGCGCCGCCGACGCCGGTCGCCCGTCCGGCCCGCTGACCGATCCCGTCAGGAAGCAGGACGTCGATCGGCGCGGCCCCGCGCATCCATCGGTGCTGGTGTCCCTCGGCGGTGATCACGTCCGCCGCGAATCCAAGACGTACCAGCGCCCCGGTGAGGTCCCGCAGCATCGTCGGACGCGCGCGGACGTCGACGACCGCATCGCCGTCATCGGTGGGCCAGGTCGGCACCGCGCCCCGCTCGAGACGGTGCAGCAGCACCATGAACCCGCCGATCAGGCACCACCCGTCGGGCACCTCGTCGGCGAGATCGAGGATCCCGGCCCAGGACTCGTCAGCGGCGCCGGCCAGCGGCGGAAGGACGACGAGCGGCGGATCTTCGCTCACCGGCGAAGCTCGTTCAACAGCTGCTCCGCCTGCCCGCGCTCGCGCGCGCCGCTGTGGTCGAGCAGGTCGGCGATGACGAAGCCGATCGGAGCGCGGCCCTCATCGTCGAGCGCGATGTCGGCCACGTGCAGCCAGACGTTCGGGCGGTCGCTCTCGACGAGCAGGTAGTCCTTGACGAGGGCGTCGACATCCGCGGGCGACACGTAGCCTTCGGCGACAGCGGATGCCGCGAGGCCGGCGCGCGGGTCGGAGAACCCCGACCGCACGAGACGGGGGTCGTCGAGCAGGTCGGGCAGGTCCGCCGCGCTCGCGCTGAGCGCCAGTCGGGGCGAGCGCGCCCTGACCCAACTCCAGAACCGCTGCGCGTCGACGTCGCCCGACCGCACGAGGCCCACCTTCTCGGCGATCCTCCGTCGGACCACCGGGTCGGATGCGGCGACGCGACCACTCGAGATCGCCGCGAGCAGCATCTCGGCGTTCGCAGCGGACATCGGCCGCGCCGACGGTCGCGGCGCGGCCAGGGCCAGCTCGGGCACGACCCATTGCGAGCCCACCCGATACGCCCCGACGGCACCGCTTCGGACGCGCTTGTACGCCGCAGCGCGGGAGACCCCGAGCTTCGCGGCGTATTCAGCGACTCCGTATGGCATGACACTAGGGTAACAAGATCGATGCCCATGTGTCACCCTGTGAATCGCCGAGATGCGACCGAGACCGTGGACTGCGAATCCGTGAGTTCAGCGGTGCGATTCCGTGAGTTCTGGGCTGCGAATCCGTGAGTTCTCGGCTGCGAATCCGTGAGTTCTCGGCTCCAGCCAGGGCGAGATCGCCGGCCGAATCGACGACTTCGCTTCCAGGGTCGCGGACGATCCGACCGTCCTGTCGGAGTTCGAGACCGAGGTCGACCGACGCGACGTCGACCGGCTCGTCGTCTGCCCCCCACCGGCACGTGTGCTGGCTCGCCGCGACTTGCCCCGAGTGCGGGGCGCCATCGAGGGCGGCACCGGTTGGAACTGCGGGCCCAGCGCTCGGAATGAGCGTCGACCCGCGCGCGGAGATCCGCAGTGCGGCGACGCCCCGCTCCGACTAGCGTCGAGCCATGGTCGACCCGATCGTCGCGACGTTCGTCATCCTGGCGCTCGCGATGGTCGGGTTCGTGAGCGGCCGCGTCCCGATCGCGCTCGTCGCCGTCGGCGTGGCGCTCGCGCTGTGGGCGACCGGCGTGATCACCCTCCCCCAGGCGCTGGCCGGCTTCGGCGACTCGACGGTCATCTTCATCGCGACGCTGTTCGTCGTGAGCGAGGCGCTGGATGCCACGGGCGTGACCGCGTGGGCCGGCCAGCAGGTGATCGAGCGGGCCGGCACCGGACGACGGCAGCTCACCGTCGTGATCGCCCTGATGGTGGCGGTGCTGAGCGCCTTCATCAGCCTGAACGGCGCCGTCGCCGCGCTGCTGCCCGTCGTCGTCGTGGTCGCGCTCAACGCGGGCATCGCCCCGTCGCGGCTGCTTCTCCCGCTCGCCTTCTCGTCGCACGCCGGGTCCCTGCTCGCGCTGACCGGCACCCCGGTGAACGTCCTGGTGTCGGATGCCGCGGCCAGCGCCGGCGGCGAGAGGTTCGGGTACTTCGAATTCGCGTTGGCGGGGCTCCCGCTGCTCGCGCTCAGCATCGCGATCCTCGTCGCGTTCGGCGACCGGCTCCTGCCCGACCGGAAGGCCGACCAGCTGACCGACACCGCTCCCGCCGACCCCGAGGCCATGGCTCGGGAGTTCCGCCGCCACTACGACGTGAGCCTCGACACCGGCACCTTCTACACGCCCGACGAGGGCGTCGCCGAGGTGATGATCACCCCGCGGTCGGTGTACATCGGCCGCAAGGTGTTTCCCGGCATGACCACCCTGCGCGAGAACCTGGTGATCATCGCGGTCAAGCGGAACGGCGAGCGCCATCCGTCGGCAACCGAGCAGGACGACCCGGAGGCGCTGCGCGCCGGCGACTCGCTGCTCGTGCGCGGCCCGTGGGATGCCCTCGAGCGATACGTGCGACTGCCCGGCATCATCCCGGTCACCGCGCCCCAGTCGCTGCGCCGGGCCGTGCCGCTCGGTCGCGGCGCCAAACGCGCCATCGGCGTCCTCGTCGCCATGGTCGTGCTGCTCGCGTCGGGACTCGTGCCGCCGGTCGTCGCCGGCCTCCTCGCAGCGGGTGCCATCGTGCTCCTGCGCGTGCTCGACCTGCCGCAGGTGTGGCGGTCGATCCAGTGGAGCACGGTCGTGCTCATCGCCGGGCTGATCCCGCTGTCGACGGCGTTCATCGAGACCGGTGCGGCCGAACTGGTGGCCGGGTGGCTGATCGGCCTCGTCGGCACGGCGAGTCCGCACCTCGCGCTGCTGGCGATCTGCCTGCTCACGCTCGCGCTCGGGCAGGTGATCAGCAACGCGGCGACGGTGCTCGTCATGATCCCGATCGCCGTCTCGGTCGCCGCCACCCTGGACGCCTCGGTGCAGCCCTTCATGATGGCCCTCACCGTCGTCGGCGCTGCCGCCTTCTTCACTCCGATCGCCACGCCCGTGAACCTCATGGTGATGGAGCCGGGCGGGTACCGGTTCGGCGACTACTGGCGCCTCGGCACCCCGCTCGCCCTGGCCTACGTGCTCATCGCGGTGCTGTGGGTTCCGGTCATCTGGCCGTTCTGAGGCGGGCCGCCGCCTCCCGCGCCCTCGCGCCCTCGCACCCGGAGAGAGACGCGGGCTCGGCAGACGTCCGCGAACCCGGGGGAAAGGTATCCCGCGGATACCTTTTCCCCGGTCGCGACGATGAGATCATCGCCGCCGTCCCCCGGCACGACAGATCAGTCGCCCTTCACGTTCACGATCTGCCGCAGCGTGTGCCGGATCGACACGAGCGGAGCGGCATCCGCCATCACCCGGTCGATCGGCTTGTACGCCGCCGGGATCTCGTCGATGAACGCGCCGGTGTCGCGGAACTCGATGCCGGCCATCGCCTCCCGCAGCTGATCCTGCGTGAACGTCCGCCGGGCGGCGGAGCGCGAGTACGTCCGGCCCGCACCGTGCGGCGAGGAGTTCAGCGACATCCGATCACCCAGGCCCTCGACCACGTACGACGCCGTGCCCATCGAGCCGGGAATCAGCCCCGGACGGCCGGCGTCGGCCTTGATCGCGCCCTTCCGCGACACCCACACCCGCTTGCCGAAGTGCTCCTCGCTCTCGGTGAAGTTGTGGTGGCAGTTGATCCGCTCCCGCTCCTCCACCGCCGCGCCGACCCACTCCGAGACCTGCCGGATGACCCGGTCCATCATCTCCTCGCGGTTCAGCAGCGCGAAGTGCTGCGCCCACCGCAGCTCGGCGATGTACCGGGTGAACTCCGGCGTGCCCTCGACGAGGTACGCGAGGTCCTTGTCGGGCAGGTCGATCCACCACTTGCGGGCGAGCTCCTGCGCGACCCGGATGTGGTGCTGCGCGATCGTGTTGCCCACACCCCGGCTTCCGGAGTGCAGGAACAGCCACACGGCATCCGCCTCGTCGAGCGAGACCTCGATGAAGTGGTTGCCACTGCCGAGCGACCCCAGCTGCAGCCGCCAGTCGCTCCGATAGCGGGCCGGGTCGAACCCCTTCGCCTCGGCGAGGGCCTCGAGCTCGCCGATCCGCGGCTCGGCGGTCGAGCGTCACCAAGCCGACTCGACGGACGTCACCACTTCGGTGCAGTTCGGCGAGCTCGAGGTCGCGCGGCGGCTCGGCGCGCTCGGGCCGGAGTGGGTCGTGCAGCACTCGGTGCCCGTCGGATCCGGGTCGAGCGACCTCGACCACCTCGTGATCGGGCCTGCGGGCGTGTTCACGATCAACACGAAGCACCACCGCCGGCAGCACGTGTGGGTCGGCGCGAAGCGCATCCTCGTGAACGGCCAGCGCACCGACCACCTCCGCAACGCCGCCCACGAGGCGAGGCGCACGTCGAAGCTGCTCACTTCCGCCGCGCGCATGCCCGTGGAGGTGACGCCGATCGTCGCGATCGTCGGGGCGAAGCGGATGACGGTGCGCGAGCGTCCGTCGGAGGTCGTCGTGCTCCGCGAGGTGGAGCTGGTGCGGTGGCTGCGGCGGCGGGCGGTGGTGCTGTCGGCGGAGGTAGTGGGGCGGGTTGCGGAGGTCGCGGCGGAGCCGGCGGCGTGGGGGCGGATGGCGCCGGCCGAGGTCGTGGTTCATGACGCGTTCGAGCGGCTTCGGGCCGAGGTCGGGCGGGCTGGGCGGCGGCGGGTGCTGTGGCAGCTCGCGGTCGTGATGACCATCCCGCTGGGCGCGTACGCGGCGTGGTCGGCCTGGATGCAGATGCTGCTCGGCAGCTGAGCCGGCGCGGATGTCGGCACACCATGCCAGACTCCCCCGCATGACGCCGGTTCCCATCCCGCTCCCACCCTGCCCACCCGGGCGGGAGTGGTACGAGAACGGAACGAACACATGGCGCGACGGGCTCGGATCTTCTCGCCGGCTGTCGTTCCACTCGTCCTCCACAGGCAGCTCGTCGCTGACGTTCTCCACAGGCGATTTCGCTGATCAGGCGTGATTTTCGCGAGCCTCGAATGTCAGTGGGTCGGTGCAGCATGGAGTCATGGAACAGCCGCTGCGCACCCTCGACCGCGATGTCGAGGCGTTGCGCGCGGCGTGGCAGGGCGCGCTGCCGGCGCTGCCTGCGCTGCCTGCGCTGCCGGCGCTGCCGCGGTCAGGGGCGACGGATGCCGCGGGGCGGGTCGAGCTCGAACGCATGAGCGACGCGGGGCTCGTGCGCGTGACCGACGCGCTCGCCCGCCTGCGTCGTGACGCCGAGACGCTGCTCGCGCAGGTCGCCGCCGAGGTGTCGAAGCGGTCGAACGCGGAGCTCGGCCAGGCGGGCCTCGCGCGGTCGCAGGGGTTCCACAATCCGGTGCGCATGATCGCCGCCGCCACCGGCGCCTCGCGGAACGACGCGGCGAAGCTCATCGCGGTCGGCACGGCGACCGCCGAACGGCAGACCTTCGGTGGCGAGCGTGGGGCGGCGCGGCGTCCGCACGTCGCGGCGGCGCTCGAGTCCGGTCGCATCGGCGTCGACGCGGCGTCGGCGATCACGTCGATGCTCGACCGGGTGCGCGTGCGCGCCGACCCCGAGCTCGCGGGGCGCACTGAGGCGGCCTTGGTCCAGCTCGCGGGCGACGTGTCGCTCGACCTGCTCATGCGCGGCGTCCGCGAGGCGGAGGCCCGGCTCGACCGCGATGGCGTCGAACCGCGCGAAGAGCAGCTGCGCGAAGAGCGTTCGCTCACGATCCGCGAGGATCGCTCGGGCATGGTCCACCTCCACGCACGGCTCGACCCCGAGAGCGCGGCGCCGATCAAGGCCGCGGTCGAGACGCTCGTCAGTGACGTGCTCCGGCGGCGCGAGGCGGCGGCGGGGTCGGGAACGCTGCACGCGGGTGCGCAGGCGGGTGCCGTCGCTTCGGGAGCAGCGTGCGCGACCACCGCGCATCCGGCCGGAGTTCACACGCGTGCTGCCGATCCCGGCGCTGCAGATTCGGTCGACGAGTCCTTCGACTCTTCGCGCACGCGCCCGATCGTCGCCGACACACGGACGATCCCTCAGATCCAGGCCGACGCGCTCGCCGCCATCGCACGACACGTGCTGGGCTGCGAGCAGACACTCGCCCCGCTCGCGAAGGTGACGGTCGTGGTGCGCCTCGATCACGAGACCCTCGTCGACGGGCTCGGTCATGCACGGGTCGACGGCCTCGAGCAGCCGATCTCCGCCTCGACCGCCCGGCGCATGGCCGCCGACGCCGAACTGATCCCCGCGGTCTTCGGCCGGGAGAGCGTGCCGCTCGACCTCGGCCGGTCGGCGCGGCTCTTCAGCCGGGCGCAGCGCCTCGCGCTCGCCGAACGCGACGGCGGCTGCGCATCCTGCGGCGAGAACGTCGCCTACGTCGACGCGCACCACATCCGTTGGTGGGAACGCGACGCCGGCCACACCGATCTGTCGAACGGAGTGATGTTGTGCTCCTTCTGCCACCACCGCATCCACCGCGAGGGTGGGACATCCGGGCCACCCGATCCGAGGTCTGGTTCATCCCTCCCCCGCACGTCGACCCCGCCCGCACACCCCGACTCGGCGGCCGCGCGCGCTTCGCGCAGCCCGCGGATCGGTCGGCCGCATGAGCAACCTCGCGCGCGAGGCCATTCTGCGACCCCGAGCAGGTTCGGCACCGCCGTCCGCACGGTGCGGCACCGCCGTCACCGCCACGGTGCGGCACCGCCGGCACCGCCGTCACCGCCGTCACCGCCACGGTGCGAAGCCACCGACGACCTCGCGCGGGTGCGGCTCCATCGAGACGGCGGGACAATGGGCACGTGACTGACGCGGGGGCGAGATCCGGCGACCTCGAGCAGCCGGAACGTGACCATGATGGCGTCACCGGCGACGTGTGCTGGCTCGCCGACACGTGCACGGAGTGCGGAGCGCTCGTCGAGAGCGGCACGTGCTGGAACTGCGGCGCCCGGCGCGACGGAGAGCACCACGGAGAGCGCGAGGATTCAGACGAGCGCGGCAGTCGGCCGCGACACCCGAGGAGGACCATGACCGACGCGACCAGGCGGCTCACCGAGCGACTCGGCATCCGCCACCCGATCGTGCTCGGACCGTTCGGCGGACTGTCGTCGGTCGAGCTGACCGCGACCGTGAGCGAGCGCGGCGGCCTCGGCTCATTCGGGCTCTACGGGTACGACGCCGACCGCATCACGGAGACGGCGGCGGCGCTGCGCGCCGCGACCGACCGCCCGATCGCGCTCAACCTCTGGTTGCCGATGGCGACGGATGCCACGCCCGAACCGGGCGCGTTCGAGCGGGCCGTGGCATCCGCTCGCCCGTTCTTCGACGAGCTCGGCATGCCGGTGCCGGAGGCGGCGCCCGAGCGGTTCCTGCCGACGTTCGAGGAGCAGTGGGCGGCGGTGCTCGAGGTGCGACCGGCGGTGGCGAGCTTCGTGTTCGGGGTGCCGCCCGCAGGGGTGGTCGAGAGCGCCCGGGAGCGCGGCATCCGACTGTTGGCCACCGCGACCACGGTCGAGGAGGCCGTCGCACTCGAAACGGGCGGAGTCGACGCGGTCGTCGCGACCGGGCTCGAGGCGGGCGGGCACCGGGTCGCGTTCCTCCGCGAACCCGAGCAGGCGCTCGTCGGGTCGATCTCGCTGATCCCGCAGGTCGTCGACGCGGTCGACGTGCCCGTGATCGCCGCGGGCGGCATCGCCGACCGGCGCGGCGTCGCGGCCGCGCTCGCACTCGGGGCGGCGGGCGTGCAGGTCGGCTCGGCGTTCCTGCGCACGCGGCAATCGGCCACGACGGACGCGCACCGCGAGGCGATCGCGGCGACCGCCGCTGAAGACACCGTGCTCACGCGGGTGATGAGCGGGCGGATGGCGCGGGGCGCCGCCAACCGGGCCGTGCGCGAGCTGTCGGCGGCCGGCGGGACCGCGCCGTTCCCGATGCAGAACTGGATCACCGGCCGATTCCGCGCCGAGGCCGTGCGACAGGGGCGCGGAGACCTGCAGGCCCTGTGGATGGGACAGTCCGGGCGACTCGCAATGCGGGATGACGCGGGCGAGGTGTTCGACGAGCTCCTGGCGGGCGTGGGCTGAGCGCGCAGCGCGGCCGGCGGTGACGGAGGGAAATCCCGCAGCGACCCTCAGCGCACCGCCTCGACGTAGCTCCGCCCGCGGCGCCGATCCCCCTCGAGATCGTGCCGCGCCAGCTGCAGGGCCTCCGCCGCGAGCGCGGCGGCTCGACGGGCCACTTCGATCACGCGCTCGCGATGATCGAGATCGACGACCGAGACCTCCGATGCGGAGCTGCCCAGGTAGTGCCCGAGGTCGATGCGGAGGTGCTCCGACTCGGCCAGCCGTGCGAACGCGGCGGCGCCGATGCGACCCGGGTGCGCCGCCATCGCGTCGCGCGCGAGGTCGAGCTGACGGTCGGCGTCCGCCACCGCGTGATGCACGTGGCGCGCGGGGGGCGCCGGATGCGAGGCTCGTTCGCGGCCCGCCGCGACCGCGGCACCCAGCGCGGCGTGCGCCTCGCGGAGCCGATCGAGGTGCCCGATCGGGTCGGTGTCGACCCCCGCCGCGGGCAGGGCGGCGAGCGCCGCCTCGAGCCCGACGACCGCATCGGCGATGGCCCGTGTGCGGGATCCGACGGGCGCAGCGACGGACGCGGCGGCGAGGGCGGGCGAACCCGATGGGGCGACCCCACGGGCGCGAAGCTCCGCGAGCGCGGCGGCGAGGTCGCGGCGAGCGTCCGCGGCGAGCTCGCCGAGCTCCGTCTCGGCGCGCAGCGCCGCGATCTCGAAGCCGTCGACGGCATCGAGCAGCGTCTCGGCGCGACGCACCGAACGAGCGGATGCCTCGAGCGCCACCATCATCGCCTCGCGCTCGCCGGTCTCGAGTCGCCGCCCGGCCACGACGAGCGTGTGCTCGGCGAAGCCGAGGTAACGGGCCGCCTCGGCGGGGCCGGATGCCACGTCGGCCAGCGCCTCGCGCGCATAGCGCGCCGCGAGCCGGGCGAGGGTGTCACGGGCGGGCGGGATGCGGGCGCGCAGGCGCTCCACGTCGACCCGCAGCCCGGTGATCGCCTCGGGTGCCCGGCGCCCACGCGCCATCCGCTCGGCCAGCGCAGAGGTCTGCTCGTCGAGCGCCCGCTCGATCCACTCGCACAGCTCCAGGATGCGCACGGTGCGCGCACGCACCTCGTCGGCCGCGGCGGGCATCGCGTCGCGGTTCAGGCGGTTGAGCCGGAACGCCTCGTTCAGGCGGTCGCGCGCGACGACGAGCATCGCCGCCGTGCGCGCGGTCGCGGCATCCGCCCCCAGCTCGGCCTCGGCGAAGCCGAGCTCCTCGGCGGCGAGCCGGATGCGCTCGTCGGCGGCGAACAGGGCCGACCCGACCCGCTTCGCCTCGGCGCCGCGGGCCTCGAGTTCCGAAGCACCGCGTCGGCGCCCGGCCCAGAACCCGGCCATGCATGAATTCTACGAGCCGAGCTGGAAGGGCACCATGAAGAGCGCGGGCCTGGGACGGTCGGGGACGGGTGGGTCGACGGGCCCGACGCAGCCGAGCCCGCGCCGCCGACGCCGCCGCCGAGACCGACGCCGACGCCGTCAGCCGCTCGCAGCGCCAGCGGCAGGCGCCGCTCGTCGAAGATGCCGTCGAAGATGCTGCCGATGACGAGGCCGACGCCGTCAGCCGCTCGCAGCACCAGCGGCGGGCGCCGCTAATCGAAGATGCCGTCGAAGATGCCGTCGAAGATGCCGTCGACGATGCCGCCGATGACGAGGCCGACGCCGTCAGCCGCTCGCAGCACCAGCGGCAGGCGCCGCTAATCGAAGATGCCGTCGAAGATGCCGTCGACGATGCCGCCGATGACGAGGCCGCCGAGGATGCCGCTCGCAGCGCCAGCGGCAGGCGCCGCTAGTCGAAGATGCCGTCGAGGATGCTGCCGATGACGAGGCCGCCGAGGATGCCGCCCATCATGTCGCCGCCGCCACCGCGGCGTCCGCCGCCCCAGCCCGGCCCGCCCGGTCCGCCCCACTGGCCCGGATCCTGCGGACGCGACGAGTCGATGTCGCGCTTGGCCAGCTGCAGGGCCTCGCCAGCGAGGTAGGCGGCGCGGCGGGCCATGGTCATCGCGGGCTCGCGGTGGTCCTCGCCGATGGCCGGCACGGTCGCGGCCGGCAGGCCGAGGTAGCGGTCGAGGTCGAGGCGCACGCGCTCGGCCTCGGCGAGCCGGGTGCGGGCATCGGCGCCGATCCAACCGCGGTGGCCGGCGATCACGTCGCGCGCGACGGCGAGCTGGCGGTCGGCGTCGTCGATCGCGTGCCGCACATGCTCGAGCGGCGGGATCGGGCGAGCCGCACGTTCGCGCGCGGCGGCGATCGCGGCATCCAGCCCCGCGTTCGCCTCGCGCAGGCGGCTCAGCTGCGAGAAGGGGTCGGTGTTGACGCCCGCGGCCGGCAGCGCGGCGAGCGCGGTCTGCAGCTCGGCGATGGCCGCGGCGACGGTCGGCGAGTGGGGCTCGCGGAGCGCGACGACGATGTCCTCGCGCGAGTCCTCGACGATCGCGGCGAGCGTCGACTCGGCGCGCAGCGCCTCGACCTCGAACGTCTCCACCGCGTCGAGCAGGGTCGCGGCGCGGCGCACCGATTCGACGGCCGCCTCGAGGGCGAGGTTCGCCTGCTCCCGCTGCCCGGCCTCGCGCCGCCGCTCGGCGACACCCACGCCGTGTTCGGCGAACCCGAGCAGCTGCTCGGCCTCGGCCGGATTCGCCTCGACCTGGGCGAGGGCCTCGTCCGAGTACCGCGCCGCGAGCCGGTCGACGGTCTCGCGCGCGTGCGGGACGCGCTGGCGGAGCCGCGCGACGTCGCCCCGCACGCCGGCGATGATCTCGGGCGCGCGCCGCGCGCGGGCGATGCGCTCGGCGAGCGCCGACGTGTGCTCGTCGAGCACGTCCTCCGCCCACTCGCAGAGCTGCACGATGCGCGAGTTGCGGGCCCGGAGCTCCTCGGCCGTGTCGGGGATCTCGTCGTGGTTGAGCTGGTGCAGCCGGAACGCCTCGCCGAGGTGCGTGCGCACCGCGACGATCGCTTCGCGCAGAGCGGATGTCGCGTCGGCGCCGAGCTCGGCCTCGGCGAAGTCGAGCTCGTCGGTCGTGACCCGGATGCGCTCATCGGCCTCCACGAGTTCCGAGCGCGCCCGCTTCGCGAGGTCGACGTCCTGGGCCTGCATCTCCTGCTGCGCCTGCAGCTCCTCGCGCTTGCGCTTGCCCCAGAATCCGGCCATTCTCCGATCCTACGGTCGGCAGGGTGGGCGGATGCCGCGAGCATGCCGGGACTCGTGCGGCCCTGGCGCGCAGCACACGCCACCCTCGCTCGCCGCGAGCCCGGCGCATGCCACGCTCGACGCGTCGGGCGCCCAGCGGCGCCCGCGTCTCAGACCGTGCCGGCCGGCGGCCAGAGCCCGATGATCAGCGCCATCACGATGAGCGTGACGAGCTCGTGCGCGATGTTCAGGATCGTCAACGACGACGGTCGACGCTCGAACGCGTCGTGCGTGATGAACCGCGCCGCGGTGAAGCCCGCCCAGAGGATGAGCGCGGTGAACAGCGACGCCACGAGGTAGCTGCCGCCGTAGAAGTGCCACGCGATCGTCGAGGCGCCGGCGAGCACCCACGCGGTCACGAAGCTCACCAGCACGGTCACGATGATGGCGCCCGCCGCGGTCGACGCGGCCTGGTCCATGTCGACGTTCGCGAGCTTCGACCAGCGCGTGCCGAACACGCCCTTCGCGTACCAGATCGTGCCGACGACCATGCTCGACAGGGTCGCGAGCAGTACCGCCCAGTAGTTGATCTCGGGGACCGTCATCTCCGCCTCCTCGTGGCGCCGGCCGCGCCATCCGCTCGCCACGGTCGCTGAGCGCGAGCGTACTCCGGTGCGGTCGCGCGCGACCAGCACCGCGCAGGCGAGAACGGATGTCTCACCCGCACCCGCACCCGCACCCCACACGCCGAGGGCCGCACGCCGAGATGCCACGTGAGGCGCCATCCGGCAAGACATTCCCGACGCAAGTGGCATCTCGATCCCGTGCCAGACGACGAGACGACGGGACGACGAGACGTTGCAGGCGGATGTCGAGAATGCACGCCCCGCTCCGTCCCAGACGTGAACGACCCGATCCGGCCACAATGGCCGGAGGGCACGAAGGAGGACACGATGGCGAAGTACCTGCTGCTCAAGCACTACCGAGGCGCGCCGGCCGGGGTGAACGACGTCCCGCTCGAGGAATGGACGCCCGACGAGTTCGACGCGCACATGCAGTACATGCGCGACTTCATGAAGCGGCTCGAGGGCACCGGCGAGTTCGTCGGCGCCGACGCCCTCGCCCCCACGGGCGAATGGGTGCGGTACGACGGCCCCGGCCGTCCGCCCGTCACCGACGGCCCATTCGCCGAGACCAAGGACCTCATCGCGGGATGGATGATCATCGACGTCGACTCGCACGAGCGCGCCCTCGAGCTGGCCGGCGAACTCTCGGCCGCGCCCGGCAAGGACGGGCGCCCGATCCACGAATGGCTCGAGCTGCGTCCCTTCCTCGCCGACGAGGCACCCGCAGTCACCGAGTGACGCCGATGGACGACGCGGTCCTGCGCGGCCTCATCCCCGAGGCCATCGCGGTGCTCTGCCGCCGGGGAGCCGACTTCCCGGCGGCGGAGGACGCCGTGCAGGAGGCGCTCGTCGAGGCGCTCCGCGTGTGGCCCGACGACCCGCCGCGGGATCCGAAGGCCTGGCTCGTCACGGTCGCGTGGCGGAAGTTCCTCGACGCCGCCCGCGCCGAGACGTCGCGGCGAACGCGTGAGGAGCTGGTCGACCGCGAGCCGGCGCCCGGGCCGGTGCCGTCGACGGATGACACGTTGCAGCTCTACTTCCTCTGCGCGCATCCGTCGCTGAGCGCGGGCTCGGCGATCGCGCTGACGCTGCGCGCCGTCGGCGGTCTCACCACCCGGCAGATCGCCGACGCCTACCTCGTGCCCGAGGCGACGATGGCGCAGCGCATCAGCCGGGCGAAGCGCACGATCGCGGGCGTGCGCCTGACCGAGCCGGGGGATGTCGCGACGGTGCTGCGCGTGCTCTACCTCGTGTTCAACGAGGGCTACTCGGGCGACGTCGACCTGGCCGACGAGGCGATCCGCCTGACCAGGCAGCTCGCCGCCATGACCCGGCACGAGGAGGCTGCGGGCCTGCTCGCGCTCATGCTCCTGCACGACGCCCGACGCCCGGCGCGCACCGACGCCGAGGGCCGACTCGTGCCGCTCGAGGCGCAGGACCGGTCGCGCTGGGACACCCGGCGCATCGCCGAGGGCGTCGCCGTGCTGCAGGCCGCCCTCGCCCGCGACCGACTCGGCGAGTACCAGGCGCAGGCGGCGATCGCAGCGCTGCACGCCGACGCGCCCACGGCCGACGAGACCGACTGGGTGCAGATCGTCGAGTGGTACGACGAGCTGGTGCATCTCACCGACAGCCCGGTCGCGCGCCTGAACCGGGCCGTCGCCGTGGGGCAGGCGGATGGCGCGCGCGCGGGCCTCGCGGCCCTCGCCGAGCTCGATCCGGCGCTCCCGCGCTACGACGCGGTCGCCGCGTGGCTGCACGAGCGCGACGGCGACCCGGCCAGGGCCGCGCGCCTCTACGCCGAGGCCGCACGGGCGGCGCCCACGATCCCGGAGCGCGACCACCTCACCCGGCAGGCGGCGCGACTCAACGCTCAACTCGGCCGCGGAGTGCGGCATCCGCTCTAGGCTTCGGTGCAGGGGTGCCGCGATGGGCAAGAGGATGCCGAAGCCGCTGTACGAGCAGGAGCTGAAGACCCTGCAGGCGCGGCTCGTCGAGATGCAGAAATGGGTGCAGCAGTCGGGCGCCCGCGTCGTGGTCATCTTCGAGGGGCGGGATGCCGCGGGCAAGGGCTCCGCGATCAAGCGCGTTTCGGAGTACATGAACCCCCGCCAGACGCGCATCGTCGCGCTGCCGGCGCCCAGCGAGCGCGACACGACGCGCTGGTACTTCCAGCGCTACGTGCCGCACCTGCCGGCCGGTGGCGAGATCGTGCTCATGGACCGGTCCTGGTACAACCGCGCCGGCGTCGAGCGCGTGATGGGCTACTGCACGAACGAGGAGTACCAGCGGTTCCTGCACCAGGCGCCGATCTTCGAGCGGATGCTCGTCGAGGACGGCATCATCCTGCTGAAGTACTGGTTCAGCGTGTCCGACGTCGTGCAGGAGGAGCGCTTCCGCTCCCGCCTGAACGACCCGATGCGCCGCTGGAAGCTCTCGCCGACCGACCTCAGCTCGATCACCAAGTGGGAGGACTACTCGCGCGCCAAGGACACGATGTTCCTGCACACCGACATCGCCGAGGCCCCTTGGTACGAGATCGAGAGCGACGACAAGCGGCGCTCGCGCATCAACGTGATGGCGCACATCCTCTCGAAGGTGCCGTGGGAGCCGGTGCCGCAGGACCCGATCGAGATCCCCGAGCGCCCGCCGTCGGCCGGCTACGAGCGCCCGCCCCGCCAGTGGACGAACTCCGTGCCCGACTACGCGCGCGAGGTCGAGAAGCGGGCGGGGGCGTCGGACTAGACACCCACATCCGTCACGGTCGAGAAGCGGGCGGGGGCGTCGGACGAGACACCGACGTCCGGCACGGTCGAGAAGCGGGCGGGGGCGTCGGACGAGACACCCACATCCGTCACGGTCGAGAAGCGGGCGGGGGCGTCGGACGAGACACCGATGTCCGTCACGGTCGAGGTGGCGAGCGGATGCCTCCGGCTCGCGCCTGCCGCGCGCCGTCCCGGGCGCCGCCCCGGGCGCGGGCGCCGCCCCAGGCGCGGGCGCCGACGCGGGCGGAGGCGGGCTTCCGGATCCGCCGATGTTCCGCTATCTTCGGCGCGTCGGGCGCGACGCCCAGGGACGGAGGACGCATGGGCCAGGAGCAGCGGCTCGCCTTCCTCGCCGAGGACGGGCTCGACGACTGGCGGGTCGCGTACTGCGGGCCCGTCGCGCGCTTCGCGACCGGGTCGGTGCGTGCCGGCACGGCGTTCGCGACCGACATCGCGGCGATCGAGGCGCTGGCGGAGCATCCGGCGCTCATCGACGTCCGGCCGGACGGCGTGATCGTGCGCGTCGTGCGCGATCTCATCGACCTCGACGACGGCGCCGCCGGGCGGGCACGGGCGATCTCGGCGGTCGCCCGCGCACACGGGCTCACCCCGCAGCCGCAGCGCACGCAGGACGTGCAGGTCGCGATCGCGACGAGCCGGCCCGTCGACGAGGTGCTGCCGTTCTGGCGGGCCGTGCTCGGCTACGACGATCACGTCGGCGACGACCTCGTCGACCCGCGTGGGCGCGCGCCGTCGGTGTGGTTCCAGCCGCTCGACCCCGAGCGGCCGCTGCGGCACGCGATGCACCTCGACCTCGCCCTGCCTCGCGAGGTCGCCGCGACGCGTCTGACCGCAGCACTCGACGCGGGCGGGCGCCTCGCGTTCGACCGCGAGGCGCCGCAGTACTGGACGTGCGCCGACGCCGCCGGCAACAAGGTCGACCTCGTCACCTGGCCCGACCTCCCCGTGCCCGAGGACGAGCCCGCGTCGCTCGAGGTCCTGCGCCTCGGGCGGGCCGGTGCCGACGGCGCCGGTGCCGACCACTCGACGGGCGAGTGGGACGGGGCCTCCGCGCTGCCCGAGGCCGGCGATGCGGCCGCCTCGGCGACGGATGCCGCGACCGCACCGCGAACGCGACCGATCGTCGCCGCCGGGCCCGCCGAGCTCGAGCACGGCGAAGCGATGTTCGGGGCGTTCCGCGAGGCATCCGACCTCGACGATTGGCCGGTCGTCTTCTGGGGGCCGACCGCGTGGTTCGACGCGGAGTCGCTCGCGCGGAGCGCGGCGCTGGCGGCCGAACTCGCCGAGCTGGACGGCGCCGACCGGCTGCACCTCGACCTGCGCGCCGACGGGCTCGCCGTCCGGCTCGCGCGCGACGTCACCGAGCTCGTCGAGGCCGACCTCGACCTCGCGCGCCGCGTCTCGGCGGCGGCGCGGGCGTTCGGCATGCAGCCGGACCCGTCGAAGGTGCAGACCGTGCAGATCGCGATCGCCGCGAAACCCGGAGTCCCGGTGCGACCCTTCTGGCGCGAGCTCTTCGCCTACGCCGAGCACGGCGAGGAGGATCTCATCGACCTCGACGGCCGCGGTCCGAGCCTGTGGTTCCAGGGACTCCCGCCCGAGAAGTCGCTCGAGCACGCGTTCCACCTCGACGTCTCGGTGCCGCGCGCCGTGGGCCGGGCTCGCGTCGACGCGGCGCTCCGCGCCGGCGGCCGGATCGCCGCGGGCTCCGAGGACGGTGGATGGTGGACGCTGGCCGACGCGTCGGGCAACAAGGTCGACATCGCGATCTGGCCCGACCGGGAAGGGCCCCGATGAACGATCGGGCGAGCGAGGCGTCGCTTCGCGAGGCACTCCGCCGGGGGACCGAACCGGCGGAGGGCATCTCGCCGGCCCGCCTCAGCCGCCGGGCCGCTCCTCCTCGAGGCGCGTCGACTCGCGGCCCCACCATGTCGTGAGGTCGACGCCGTGGTTCTCCGAGTCGGCGAGCGTCCACCACTCGGGGGCGAACGAGTCGTCGGCGATCCGGCCGCCCGCGGCGAGCGCGGCCTCGATGCGCGCGTGCACCTGGTCGTGCGGCACGCAGACGTCGACGTGCATGCGCCCGCGCTGCGGGCCGACCCGCTCCGCGGGCTGCAGGAACACGGACGACCCGCGGCGCAGCGGGTCCACGAGGTGCGTGTCGTTCGGCCGCACGTACCCCAGCACGGCCGTCCAGAACGGGGTGACGTCGGCCGAGGGCGGCGAGGCGACGGCCGTCTGCACGACCTGCAGCACCGAGACATCCGCCGTCAGGCCCTGCTCGCGCGCGACGCGCGAGATGATGCGCGCGACCTCGACATCGCGCGTGCTGAGGTCGCGGAGGTCGCGGCTGATCAGCTTCACTGCCACGCCCTCGTGGCGCAGGTCGACGTCGGGCTCGTGCGCGACGACCTCGTCGAGGGCCGTGATCGCCGCCACGAACCGGGCCGCTGCGGCGTACGACGAGGCCCGGAAGAACGCGTGCGCGCCCCAGTAGAGCACGCGCCAGTCGTCGACCCCGTCGGCGTCGTGGAACTGCTCCGGCGAGATGGCACGCGGCGGGGCGGGGATGGGCGCGGGGTCGAGCCCGGGCGCGGGGTCGACTTCGGAATCGAGTTCGGGTTCGGGCTCGGCGCCATCCGGCGCGGCTGCGTCAACCATGCGACCCATGCTCGCGGGGTCCGCCGACACCCGGCAAGGCCCGCGGCTGCCGACCGGATGCCGCGGCTCGCGCGATCCCCGATGCGGCCGCGCCGTGACAGGAGGAGAATGGGCGGGCAGCGTCGGCGCGATCCGATCGTCGATGACGACACCTCAGGAGGATGACATGAGCGCTGCCACCGGAATCCACGTGACACCTCAGCACGGCGGCTCCGCCCCGTGGGCCGACCCCGGATGGAGCGGGGCGATGGCCTTCACCGGTCCCGTCCACCTTCACGACGGCTTCGAATCGGCTCCCCCGCAACGCACCGAGATCGGCCTGCGCGCCGCCGTCGCGCGCCTCGTCCGCAGGGGCGGGGGCGCCTCCGCGGGGCGACGCGGCTGAGGGTCCGAGGCCCGGGCTGCGGCGCGCGACGAGGGGCTCGGCATTGACGCGACGGCGTCGCGGGCGGAGGCTGGCCCCATGGCCGAGCCCACCCACGAGAACCAGCGACGCGTCGACCGCTACCTCGCCGACACCCTCGTCGGCGACGATCCGGCGCTCGAACAGGGCCTGGCCGATGCCGCGACCGCCGGCCTCCCGGCGATCGAGGTCACGCCCCTCGCCGGGAAGCTGCTGCACCTCATCGCACGGATGACGGGAGCGCGACGCGTGCTCGAGATCGGCACGCTCGGCGGCTACTCGACGACCTGGCTCGCCCGCGGCATCCCGGCCGACGGTCGCGTCGTCACGCTCGAGCTGGAGCAGCGGCACGCGGACGTCGCGCGCGCGAACCTCGAACGGGCGGGGGTCGGCGACAAGGTCGAGATCCGCGTCGGGCCCGCGTCGGAGTCGCTCGCGCGGATGGCCGAGCGCGGCGAGCAGCCGTTCGACCTCGTGTTCATCGACGCCGACAAGGAGTCGAACGCGACCTACCTCGACTGGGCGGCCCGGCTCGGACGTCCCGGCACGGTGGTCGTCGTCGACAACGTCGTGCGCGCGGGCGACGTCGCCGACGCGGCATCCGCCGACCCGATGGTGCAGGGCTCGCGGCGCGCCCTCGACCTGCTCGGGTCCGATCCTCGCTTCGAGGCGACTGCGCTCCAGACCATCGGTGCGAAGGGGTGGGACGGCCTGGCCGTCGCGATCGTCACCTGAGTCGCGACCGAGGGGGGCGAGCCGGGGATCCGGCACAGGCGCCGCGGACGACGCGCAGACCCGCCGACGCGCCGTGACCGGATCGCAATCGTCTCGCTCCTGAAACGTGACCTCGCGCGAGGATGATGGCCACGATGCACCGTCGCCGCACGTGAGGGGGAACGCGCATGACGACGCCGGACGGTGGGACCGACGCGCCGAGCGAGACCGCCGTCACGCCCGCACCGACCCCACCCGGTCCGCTCGAACCGACCCGGGTCCGGCTCGCCGCAGTGCTCTCGATGCTGCTCGGCGCCCTTGCCGGCCTGCAGCTCGTGACGAATCCGTTCCGCGACGTCTCCACCGCGATCCTGCTCGCCCTGCCGGGCATCGCCGCCGTCGCGCTGGGGGTGTACGCCCGGCGGTGGGAGCGCCGCGCGCGGCGCACGACGTCGCCGATGGCGATCGCCGGCATCTGGATCGGCGCGATCGCGCTGGTGCTCGGCGCCGTCCCGACGCTCGCGATCACCGTGCTCGCGGAACGCCTCGACGTCGGGTCGGCGCCCGAATCGCCGCGAGCGAGTGCCCTCGCGGTCGTGTCCGAGGAGCGCGAACTCGAGGATGCCGCGGCGCTCGCCGCCGGTCGACTGCGCTCCTACGCCGATTCGGGTCTCGGGAGCGCGGCGGCCTTCCCCGCAGAACTCGCCGTGTCGACCGACGAGGACCTCCTGCTCACGCTCGACGGGGCGGAACTCGCCGAGCTGCCGCGCGGAACCCGCGTGTACTACGCGGCGGTCGTCGACGGCACGCACTTCGAGCTCGCGCTCACGGGCCCGCTCGGCGCGCACGCCCGCGTGACGGGAGATCTCGGCACCACCCCGACGCCGTCAGGCTGACGGGCGCCGGCGCCGGCCGCCGCTCGTCGCCGGCGAGCGCTCGGCAGGGAGGACCCGCCCGACTCAGTACCGCCAGCGCACGAGGTCCGCCACGTCCTCCGGCACGTGCTCGCCGTAGGCCTCCCACTCGTGCTGGCGGACCGCGACGTACGCGTCGACGAGCACGTCGCCGAAGACGCCGCGGTAGAACTCGCTCGACTCGAGGCGGTGCAGCGCCGAGCCGAGGTCGGCGGGCAGGGGGCGGATGCCGGCGCTCCGGCGTTGCGCGGCCGTCAGCGTCGAGGGATCGACGTGCACGGGCTTCGGGGGCGCCGCGTCGCGCGCGACGCCGTCGAGCGCGGCAGCGAGGATGGCCGCGAGCGCCAGGTAGGGGTTCGCCGCGCCATCCACCGGCTTGACCTCGATGTTGGACTGCTCGGCGCCCATGCCCGCCTGGCCGGGCACGAATCGGATCGCCGCCTCGCGGTTGCCGGGCCCCCAGCAGACGTCGGCGCCGGCCCACGCGTGCGGTCGCAGCCGGGCGAACGAGAGCACGCTGCCTCCGAGGAGCGCGACGCCCTCCTCGAGGCGGTCGAGGATGCCGGCGATCATGTTCGCACCGAGCGGCGTGACCCCGAGCTTCGCCTTCGGGTCGGCGAAGACGTTGCGGCCGTCGCGTCGCGCCGACAGGTGCACGTGGCATCCGTTCGTCGAACCGCCCGGGATCGGCACGGGCGCGAAGGAGACGAGCAGGCCGTGGCGCTGCGCGAGCCGTGTCAGCACGACTCGCGCGAGCACGAGGTCGTCGACCGCCGCCATCGGGTCGCGCGGCGCGAACGCGAACTCCAGCTGGCCGCTGCCGAACTCCGGATGCATCTGGTCGACCGGGACGCCAGCGACATCGAGCGCCTCGAGCGCCGCGAACGCGAACGCCTCCACCTCGAGGAGGGCCCGCGTCGAATAGGCCGGCCCGGTGGTCGCCGGCACCGGCGGCCGGCCGGGCTCGTCCGCCGGGCGGAACACCGTGCACTCGAGCTCGAACCCGACGGTGAAGGTCACCCGGGCGTCCTCGGCGTCGTCGACCACGCGCCGCAGCGCGGTGCGCTGGCACGTCGGGTGCGGCGTGCCGTCGAGCGAGAAGAGGTCGGCCGGCGCCCACGCGAGCCGCGCCTCGCGGTCGAGCATGGCCATCGACGAGGTGTCGGCGATGCCGCGCAGGTCGCCCACGACGGGGTCGACGTCGGGCGTCGAGTTGAGGTGGTCGTCGACCGAGAACAGCACGCCCGCGCTGTGCGAGATCGTGACGCCGTGCGTGCTCGCCGACAGCAGCCGCCGGTGCGGCAGCACCTTCACGCGCGAGATGCCCGCGTTGTCGACGTGGCAGACGAGCAGGGCGCGGATGTCGTCGAAGCGCACGGATCGGTTCATGCCGAGTCTCCTCACCCGCCGGGGTCCGGTTCGGGAGGGGGCGGCCCGGCGCTCGGGATCAGTATGCACCCGGCGCGTTTCGCGCGGTTTTCGGCCGGCGGTCGCGCGAGCACGCGGCAAGCGCCGGCGTTCGCGGCGCGAGCACGCGGCATCCGCCTCCCGCACCGCGGCGCGAGCGCGCGGCATCCGCCTCCCGCACCGCGGCGCGAGCACGCGGCATCCGTCGCCTCAGGCCGGGGCGGGCTCGCCCTTCAGCTCGGAGTAGCGCTGTGCGTGGACCTGAGCCAGGTCGATCGCGCCCGTGATCAGCGCCTCGGCGCACTCGCGTGCGGCCTCGTCGAGTTCGAGCTGTCGGCTGGTTCCCTCTGCGCTGGCCTGCAGGGCGCGCTTCAGGCGGTCCCGGTCTTCGTAGATCATGGTCTCCTCTTCTCGGTCGTCGGAGCGATCATGACGTCGTCGTCAACCGGTGCAGAGGAAGATACCGCGAACCGCCCTCACCGCAAAGCGGAAGGTGGAGGTGTCGCCGTCACACTGCGACGCCCCGCCCGCGCCGTCCGGTCACTCGAACGGCACGGTCGGGGAGTGTCAGGACAGTCGTGGCGGGTCACGGCACGCCCTGACCCGCAGGGACTGTCCGGAGCGCGTCCGTCACGCGGATCGCGTCACCCGGACGAGATCTCGTTCCGCGGCCGGCGCCTCAGGCGGCGGCCTGCGGTCGCTCGGCGCGCGCGAGGTTCGCGACGAGCTCGTCGCGCGTCTGCGGCAGGCCGTACGCCGGCTGGTCGCGCTCCACGCGCCAGCTCTCGTCGAGCGGCCCGACGTTCACGGTGTCGAACCCGAACTCGTCGTACAGACGGGTGACGAACGCCGCGGCATCCTCGAAGTCGCTCGAGGTCGCCAACGCCCGGCGCCCCGGGTCGCCCGCCGGCCGGGCGTCGCTGGTGATCTCCGCCGAGCGGATGTGGTTGAAGCCCTTCGCGACGCGGCTCTCCGGCAGGTGCTCCTGCAGCATGCCGGACACCGTCGCGCGGCCCTCGTCGAGCGCCGGCACGCGGCCGTCGCGCTCCCAGTAGTAGTTGTTCGTGTCGATGACGATCTTGCCGGCGAGCGGTGCGACCGGGATCGAGGCGTACGCCTTGAACGGCACCGTCACGACGACGACGTCACCCGCCTCGGCGGCCTCGGCCGCCGTCGCGGCGCGCGCCGCCGGACCGAGTTCGTCGACGAGTCCTGCCAGGGTCTCCGGTCCCCGCGAGTTCGCGATCACGACCTCGTAGCCGTTCGCCACCGCCGCGCGCGCGACCTGGCTGCCGATGTGTCCTGCTCCGATGATTCCGAGAGTGGTCATGGTGAGGGCCAACGGATGCCGCGGCCGCGCTGTTCCCCGTCGGCGGGATCTCTGCACGAACGTTCAGGCAGGCGGTGCGGATGGACGCCCGCACGGCGCGGACCGCGTCGTCACGACGACCAGGACCAGATGAACGGAAGCATCAGGTACGCGATCACGGTCGTGGCGACGATCGACAGGATCGCGATGCCGACGACCGTCGCCACGAGCACGGCCGCTCGCGGCGCCCAGTTCCGCCGATCGGTCGGGCCCCAGTAGGTGCGCCATGCGCTGCTCGCCCGCAGCATGCGGCCGGACATGGCGAACGGGCCGGCCATCGCGAGGCCGAGCACCGAGAACGACAGCCCCTGGTCGCCGCGCGCGATGCCGGCGATGACCAGCGCGCCGCATCCGACGAGCAGCGCGAGCGCGATGAAGAGCTGCACGTGGCCGGCCCACCAGATGCCGCGGGCGAGCCGGTCGTGGTCGGCCGGCGGGCGTCGTCGCCACCACGGCCGCCGCGCGGCATCCGTCACCGGGTCGGCGTCGCCGACCGTCAGTGAGGCGGATGGCGCGGGCTCGCCGCTCGCGGCCGCCACCGCGGCATCCTCGATCGCCTCGTCGTCTCGCCCGCCCCGCGGCATCCGCTCGCCCCGGCTCAGCGAACCACGTCGAAGACGTGCTTCACGACGCCGTTCGAGTACGCCTCGTGCTCGACGAGCTTCAGGGTGCCCTGCTCGTCGCCGTCGAAGAGGCGCTTGCCCTCGCCGAGCGCGACCGGGAAGACGAGCAGGTGGTAGCGGTCGACGAGGCCGGCCGCGGCGAGCCCCTTCGCGAGCGTCGCGCTGCCGTGCACGATGATCGGGGCGCCGTCCCCCTCCTTGAGCTCGGCGACCTCGTCGAGCGAGCGCAGCACGGTGGTGTTGTTCCACTCGGGGTCCTGGAGCGTCGAGGAGACGACGTACTTCGGCATCGCGTTGTACTCGGCGAACTCGTCGGTCATGCTCGGCCAGACCGGCGCGAACTCGTCGTAGCTGACGCGGCCCATGAGCATCGCTCCCGCCTCGAGCTGCTCGCGGCCCTTGATCTCGTAGGCCTCCTCGACGAACGGCACCTCCTTGAAGGTCCAGCCCGCGCGCGGGTGGTCGCCGCCGCCGGGCGAGTCGACGATGCCGTCGAGGGTGATGAACTCGGTCACGATGAGGGTGCGCATGGGTCGTCCTTTGCTCGGTTCGGGCGAGGCGGTGAATTCCGTCTCATTCTGGACGTCGAACGAGCCGGGGCGCGATCGACATCCGGGCGGAATCGGTGACGCGGGCGATCGGTGTCGCGGGCGATCCGTGTCGCGGGCGATCCGTGTCGCGGGCGATCGGTGTCGGCGAGACCACGGGGGCGTGGCGCGACCGGCGACGCCGTTCATCCGTGGAACGAGGTGGCACGGTGTACCGCGAACACCTCGCCACCACCTTCCGGAGGGAGAGGATCACCTGGTGCGCGGCACCGCGGGGCGCCGTTCAGGGTGTCAGGCTCGCCCGCTGCTCCACGAGCGGGCAGGCGAACGGGTCCCGCTCGCCGAGACCGACCCGGTTGATGTACCGCAGCACGATGCCGTAGCTCTGCCACAGCCCGGTCACGGTGTATCGCACCCCGCGCTCTCGGCAGTACTCGGCGATCAGCGGCGCGGCGCGGCGCAGGTGCGGGCGTGGCATCGATGGGAAGAGGTGGTGCTCGATCTGGTAGTTGAGACCGCCCATCGCGATATCGAGCAGGCGACTGCCGCGGATGTTGCGGCTCATCAGCACCTGCCGACGGAGGAAGTCGAGTCGGGCACCCTTCGGCACGAGGGGCATGCCCTTGTGGTTCGGTGCGAACGACATGCCCATGTACACGCCGAACAGCCCGAGCTGCAGGGCGAGGAAGGCGGCCGCAACCCCCGGCGAGAGCACGAGGAACACGAGTGTCACCCACCCGGCCAGCCGGATGGCGAGGAACGCGATCTCGACGGGGCGCCGGGCGACGGGGTCGCGCGCGAGCACGCGGCGAACGCTGGAGGCGTGCAGCGAGAGCCCCTCGAGCAGCAGGATCGGGAAGAAGAAGACGCCCTGATGCGACATGATCCACTTGGTCACCCGCGTCCGTGCCCGGGCGGCGCGATCGGGCGTGACGGCGATGACGGGGAGGTCGATGTCGGGGTCGACGCCGAGCACGTTCGGATTCGCGTGATGTCGGGTGTGCTTGTGCTGCCACCACCCGTAGCTCATGCCGATGAAGAGGTCGCCGATGACGAGGGAGATCCAGTCGTTCCACTTGCCGGATCGGAAGATCTGCCGGTGCGCGGCATCGTGCCCGAGGAACGCGGTCTGCGTGAACAGCACCGCGAATCCCACCGCGGTGAACAGCTGCCACCAGGTGTCGCCGATCCAGACGAACACGGCGATCGCGACCGCGAACGACACCGGCACCGCGACGAGCTTCGTCCAGTAGTAGCCGTATCGCCGTCGCATCAGGCCCTCGGACTTGACCAGTCGCGCAAGGTCCGTGAAGTCGCTGTTGGTCGGGGCGCCGCGGGCGGAGGTGTTCCTGGTCGCGACCTCGACGATTCCGGTCATGACGACCTGCTTCCCCGCACCGGCGGTGCGCCGGCGGAACTCCTGTCGTCGCCATCCGGCGCCTGCCGGTCCCGCCTCGTTTCAGGCTACATCGGCGCACGCATGCGGATCTCCGTTTCGGAGGAATTCTCAGCTTCAGTCGCCGCCGCGAGGACGCGCACGTCGATGCTCGCGAGCCGCCACCGCGCCGGGGTTCCGTCCCGATGTCACTCGCAGGCTCTAGCGTGAGGGCCATGGCCGCCACCGCCACGCCGACCGCCGCCTCCCTGCTCGCCGAGCTGCGCGCCGGAGCGCGGCCCGACGAGCGCCCCCAACGGCACTACCACGGCGGCGCCGACGTGCTCGGGCTCCGGATGGGCACGCTGTTCGACATCGCGAAGCGCCACTCGCGCATGCCGCTCGACGAGATCGAGCGGCTTCTCGACGAGCCCGCGTACGAGCCTCGGCTCGCGGCGTTCTGCGTCATGGACTTCTCGGTGCGCGGCTCGCGCGACGAGGCGCTGCGACGCGAGCGGTACGAGCTCTACCTCCGACGGCACGACCGCATCGACTCGTGGGACATGGTCGATCGCGCGGCGCCGCGCGTGATCGGGGAGTACCTCGCGACCCGATCGCGCGAGCCCCTGTTCGAGCTGGCCGCGGCATCCGACCCGCTGCGGCGACGCACGGCGATGACGGCACCGCTCGGGTTCCTGCGCCGGGGCGATGGCGAGGCGAGGGCCGACGTGTTCCGGCTCGCCGGCGTGCTGCTCGAGGACCCCGATCCGGTCGTCTGGAAGCCGGTGGGCATCGCGCTCCGGCACCTGGGTCCGGTGGACCCGGACGGCCTCGTGGCCTTCCTCGTCGCCAACGCCGAGCGGATGCCGCGGCCCATCCTCCGCGCGGCGCGCGAGAAGCTGCCGCCCGGCGCCCGGTACTCGCGCGCCGGCGGCGGCAGCACGTAGCGACGGGCCGCGACGGCCCGTCCGCGCCGGTCGGCTCGCAGGAGCCGGGCTCGCCCGCCCGCCGGCAGACGCGAAATCGCGCCGGCGGGGGCTCCACTCCCCCGCCGACGCGATGTCGGGGCCGGCCGACCCGGCGAGCGTGGTCCCGGGCCGACCGGAGTCGGTTGCGATCAGGCCGCGGCGAGCAGCCCGAGCGAGTCGATCACGCGGTTCGAGAAGCCCCACTCGTTGTCGTACCAGGCCACGACCTTGATGTGCTTGCCGTCGACGCGGGTGAGCGCGGCGTCGAAGATCGACGAGTGCGGGTTGCCGACGATGTCGCTCGAGACGAGCGGCTCCTCGGAGTACTCGAGCACGCCCTTCAGCGGGCCCTCGGCGGCGGCGCGGTACGCGGCGAGCACCTCGTCGCGGGTGACGTCCTTCGACACGGTCGCGTTGAGCTCGACGATCGAGCCGACCGGCACCGGCACGCGCATCGAGTCGCCGTTGAGCTTGCCGTCGAGACCGGGCAGCACGAGGCCGATGGCCTTCGCGGCACCGGTCGAGCTCGGCACGATGTTCTCGGCGGCCGCACGGGCGCGACGCGCATCGGAGTGCGGGGCGTCCTGCAGGTTCTGGTCCTGCGTGTACGCGTGGATCGTGGTCATGAAGCCGTGCTCGATGCCGGCGAGGTCGTCGAGGACCTTCGCGAGGGGCGCGAGCGCGTTGGTCGTGCACGACGCGTTCGAGACGATCGTGTGCGACGCGGGGTCGTAGGCATCCGTGTTCACGCCGTAGGCGAGCGTCACGTCGGCGCCCTTCGACGGGGCGCTCACGAGCACCTTCTTCGCGCCGGCCGTGAGATGCGCCTTCGCGGCCTCGGCGTCGGTGAAGCGGCCGGTCGACTCGAGCACGATGTCGACGCCGAGCTCGCCCCAGGGCAGCTTCGCGGGGTCGCGCTCGGCGAGCACCTTCACGCGGTGACCGTCGATCACGAGGACGTCGCCGTCCACCTCGACGGTGCGACCGAAGCGGCCGCCGACCGTGTCGTACTTCAGCAGGCGCGCCAGCGCCGCGGGCTCGGTGAGGTCGTTCACGGCGACCAGTTCGAAGTCGGCGTCGCGCTCGATGAGCGCGCGGACGACGTTGCGGCCGATGCGGCCGAATCCGTTGACGGCGATGCGGGTCATGACGTCAGGGGTCCTTTCCTCTGTTGCACGTTCCAGCATCATGGTGTGACGGATGTCCCGGCAGTGGCCGGAGCGACAGCATGCGAAAGGATCTCGCCAACTCGTGCTCGCAGAACGACGAACCTCGCGTCGGCATCCGACTGGGCCGGACCTCCCACCCGGCGCACAGGAACGACAAAGGTTCGGCCGGGACGATCGGGGGATGCGCCCGTCCCGAGCCGCCGCCGTACTGCTCTTCGCGTACGCCGTCGTCGTCATGTGGCTGACGCTCGGCCCTGCCCCCGGCGCGGTGTACGGGAACCAGGCGCCCGGGGGTGTGCTCGACCCGGGCATCTGGTTCGACGCCGACACCTGGGCGATCGGCTCGCGGACCGAGTTCGAGTTGAACGTGCTGCTCTTCGTGCCGTTCGGCGCCCTGCTCGCGTTCGCCGTGCGGGGCGCGCCGCCGATCGTGCCCGCCGCGATGGCGGCCGGATTCGCGTTGCTCATCGAGATCGCGCAGATCCCGATGGCCGATCGGATCTCCGACCCGCGCGACCTCGTCGCGAACTCGCTCGGCGCCGTCATCGGCATCCTGATCGCGCGCATCTCCGATGCGATCGCCGGCATCCCGAACGCGCTCCGCGCCCGCCGCCGCGCGGCGCTCGCCCGCTCCGTCGCCCGCACCCCGACGGGCCCCCTGTCGACCTTCACGTCGACCGGCAGCATCCCGGTCCGCCCCGGCTCGGGCGCCCGGGGGTCGGCCGCGAGCAGCGCGCCGCCCGCTCCCCCACGCTCGGCGTCGGCGGACCGCTCGGCCGCCGGCCGCGGCATCCGCTGACCCGTCGCCCGCCCGCCCGCCCCGCCCGCTCGCGCGCCGCGGCCGACTCGTTCCTCAGGAGCGCTCCGCGAAACCGCACCGTCCTCAGGACGACACACCCCGATTCCCGCGACACGCCGAGATTCTCCTGAGAACGGAACCACGCGTCAGGCGGAGAAGGTGTGGCGGTACTCGCTCGGGGAGGTGCCGAGGATGCGGTGGAAGTGCAGCCGCAGGTTCGCGCCCGTGCCGAGCCCGACACGGTCGGCGATCTGCTCGACGCCGAGGTCGGTGCGCTCGAGCAGCTCGCGCGCGAGGTCGATGCGCGCGCGCAGGATCCACTGCATGGGCGTGTAGCCCGTGTCCTCGACGAACCGCCGCGAGAACGTGCGCGGCGACACGTTCGCGTTCCGCGCGAGGTCGGCGAGCGTGAGCGGATCCTGCACGTGCTCCATCGCCCACTGGCGGGTCGCGGCGAACACCTCGCCGAGCGGCTCGGGCAATGCGCGCGGCACGTACTGCGCCTGCCCGCCGCTCCGGTAGGGCGCCGCGACGAGCCGCCGCGCGGCGTGGTTCGAGACCGCGACGCCGTGGTCGCGGCGGACGAGGTGCAGGCAGAGGTCGATGCCGGATGCCGCGCCCGCCGACGTCAGCACCTGCCCCTCGTCGACGAACAGCACGTTCTCGTCGACCCTGACGAGCGGATGCCGCGCCTGCAACGCGCGCGTGTAGTGCCAGTGCGTCGTGGCCCGGCGCCCGTCGAGCAGCCCCGTCGCGGCGAGCGCGAACGCCCCCGTCGAGATCGCCGCGAGGCGCGCTCCGCGTTCGTGCGCTTCGCGCAGCGCGTCGACGACCGCGGCGGGCGGATCGTCGCGGTCGGGGTGCCGGTACCCCGGGATGAAGACCGTCTCGGCCCACTCGAACGCCTCGAGCCCGTCGGCCACGTGGTACGAGAGCCCGTCCCCGCCGGTCACCGGCCCGGGCTGTGCGCCGCACACGCGGACCTCGTACGGCATGCTCGCCCGGGTCGTGAAGATCTGCGCCGGGATGCCGACGTCGAGCGGCTTCGCGCCCTCGAGCACGAGCACGGCCACCCGGTGGTTCCTGCGCGCCATCCGCACCTCCCATGGCAAGGATGCCACCGAGCGCAAGGATCGGGCACGCCGTCCCGAGGCGGTCCCGCGCCGCCGGCCCGGCACGCCGTGCGTCCCCCTCCGGGACCGGCGACCGACCGTCCGGGTAGAGTCCGACCCGGGAGGCCCTGATGGACGAGGACCTGGTGCTCGTCACCGGAGGCACGGGATTCGTCGGCGTGCACTGCATCGTCCGGCTGCTGGCCGAGGGCACGCGCGTGCGCGCGACGGTGCGCGACCTGGCGCGCGCCGACGACCTGCGAGCGCTCGTCCGGCTCGGCGGCGGCGACCCGTCGCAGGTCGACGTCGTCGCGGCCAACCTGCTCGACGACGCCGGATGGGACGCCGCCGCCCGCGGCGCCACGCACGTGCTGCACGTGGCCTCCCCCTTCCCCGCGCAGGATCCGAAGGACCACGACGAGCTGATCCGCCCGGCGCGCGAGGGCACGCTCCGCGTGCTCCGGGCGGCCCGCGACGCGGGCGTGCGCCGGGTGGTGCAGACCTCGTCCTTCGCGGCCATCGGCTACGGGCACCGCCACAGCGCGGGGCACCGCTTCACCGAGGCCGATTGGACCGACCCCGACGCGCCCGGCGTCCGCCCGTACGTGCGGTCGAAGACCCTGGCCGAGCGTGCGGCCTGGGACTACGTCGACGGCGACGGCGGCGGTCTCGAGCTGGCGGTGGTGAACCCGGTCGCGGTCTTCGGTCCGGCCATCGGGGACGACCTCTCGACCTCGCTCGTCCTCCTCCTCAGCATGCTCAACGGGGTGGCGCCGGCGCTCCCCAACGGACGCACCAACGCCGTCGATGCCCGCGACGTCGCCGACCTGCACCTGCTCGCGATGCGACATCCGGATGCCGCGGGCGAACGATTCCTCGCCGTGTCGGGCGACTCGATCAGCTTCCCCGAGATGGCGGCGATGCTTCGCGCCGAGCTCGGCGATCGCGCGCCGCGGATCCCGAGGCGGACGATGCCCGATTGGGTCGTGCGCGTGCTCGCCCCCTTCGTGCCCGACGTGCGCGCCGTCGCCTCCGAACTCGGCCGGAAGATGGACGCCTCGCACGAGAAGGCGACGCGCATGCTCGGCTGGACGCCCCGCTCGCGCGAGGAGGCGATCCTCGCGTCGGCGGAGAGCCTCATCGCGCTCGGGCTCGTCACGCGCTGATGCACCCGACCTCCGAAACGGAGGGCCCGCTCGATTCGTGACCCGGTCGAAACCACCGTGACCGGATCGCAACCGTCGTGATCGGATCGCAACGTCGACAGGGCGAGATCCGGCGTCATGCGGTTCCGGGCCGCGGGAGGATGCTGTGTGACATCGATCGCGAGCTGTGTGGGGGGAGCGCAATGTCGGCAGCCGAATCACGCCCGTCTCACGACGGACGCCTGACCACGGGCCCCGTCGTGACACCGCCGCGCCCCGGCACGCGGGGTCGCACACTCGGCGCCGCCGCGCTCGGGCTCGGCATCGCGACCGTCGCGATCGCGTTCGCGACGCCCCTCCGCGAGACGCTCGTCTCGGGGATCCTCGCGGCGCTCGCGCTGTTCGCCTCGACGCTCGGCCTGATCTCGCGGGCACGGGCCCGACGCGTCGGCGAACGCCCCTCGACCGCCGCGATCGCCGGCATCTGGCTCGGCATCGGCGCCCTCGCGATCGTCGCGATCTCGGTGCTCCCCGCGCTGCTCATGCCGGCCGGCGCCGGCGCCGGCTGACCCCAGCCGGCCGGGACGGCGGTCGGCGCGCGGTCCGCAGCGGTCGGCGCGCGGTCCGCGGCGGTCGGCGCGCGGTCCGCGGCGGTCGGCGCGCGGAGCGCGCCCGGCTCACCGCCAGCCGTGCTCGGGCTCGAACCCGAGCTCCTCGCGCGCCCGCTCGATCGAGAACAACGACGCGTTGCCGTCGAACTCGGCCTTCAACGGCACGTGCGGGAAGAACTCCTCGATGAGCGCGCGCGTCGGCCGGGTCATGACCGTGTCGGCGTTGGCGATGACGTGGGCACGGGCTCCGGAGACCTCCGCCTCGACCGCCCGGCGCACCGACTGCGCGGCGTCGCGCACGTCGATGTAGCCGAAGGCGTTGAAGAGCCGCGAGGTCGGGTCGCTCTCGAAGCCCGGGAACGCCCCGTACCGCGTCGGGTCGATGACGTTCGAGAAGCGCAGCGCCACGAACGGGATGCCCGTCCATCCGGAGATCTGCTCGGCCATCGTCTCGCCGAGCACCTTCGACAGCGAGTAGGTCGACGTCGGCTTCGGGTAGTGGTCCTCGTCGAGCGGCAGGTAGTCGGGCTGCGCGTCGGGCCCGAAGTCGAGCCCGAGGGTCGTCTCGCTCGAGGCCCACACGACCTTCTCGAGGCCGAGCTGGGCAGCCGCGAGGAACACGTTCGAGTTCATCGCGTTGTTGACGTTCAGCGTGCGCGCGGGCGTGAAGATCGTCGGCGCCGGGATGGCCGCCAGGTGCGCGACCGCGTCGACGCCGGAGAGCACCTCGACGGTGTCGCCGAAGTCGGTCAGGTCGGCCTGCGTATACACGAGGTCGGGCCGCGACCAGCGCGCGGGCAGCAGGGGCGACGGCGGCACGACATCCGTCGCGAGCACCTCGTAGCCGTGATCGAGCAGGTCGGCCACGACGGCGCGACCCGCCAGCCCCGAGGCTCCGGTCACGCAGATCCGCATCGACATGGGCGTTCCCTTCGTTGGTCCGACCGTTCCATCCTGCCGTGCGCCGCCGACCGCGCGTCAACCGGGGTGCGCGTCGGCGTCCAGCCGCTCGGCACGCCCGATGAGGTACGCGCGGACGCCGGGGTCGGTCGCCAGGCCCGCGGCCCGCCGGAACGCGTCGGCCGCGTCGCCCGGCCGCCCCGCGCGAGCGAGCAGGTGCGCCCGGGCGGCCCACCAGGGCTGGAACGCGGATGCCTCGTCGGGCATCGCCTCGATTCCGGCGTCGGGCCCGTCGAGCCGGCCGATGACGACCGCACGCGCCACCTCCGCGCCGAGGCTCGGGGCGACGACGCGCAGCGCGTCGTACAGGGTCCGGAGCGCCGCCCAGTCGGTCCGTCCGGTGCGACGGCGGCCGGCGTGCACCGACTGGATGGCCGCCTCCAGCTCGAACCGCCCGGGACCCGGGGCCGCCCCGTGGCCGGGGCCGGGGCCGGAGCCCGGGCCGGGGCCGGTGTCGCCCGGTGCGCGGCCGCGTTCCCGCGCCGCGCGGCGCAGGTAGACCTCGCCC
Organism: Agromyces molybdatiresistens; assembly: GCF_052748445.2. Taxonomy (NCBI): domain Bacteria; kingdom Bacillati; phylum Actinomycetota; class Actinomycetes; order Micrococcales; family Microbacteriaceae; genus Agromyces; species Agromyces molybdatiresistens. The sequence goes on from NZ_CM188258.1 coordinate 3,276,287, forward strand.
TCGTCGAGGAGGTCGGCATCCCACGTCGCCGGATCCTGCTCGTCGAGCGGCACGAACCCCGTGGCATCCGCCCCACGCCGTGCGAGTACGAGCGTCGTCAGCGACGCGAGGGCCCACGCCTCCGGCTCGTGCTCGAGGAGACCGGCGAGCACCACGGCGAGGTACTGCGCCTCGCCCGCGAGCGACTCGGCGTCGCCGCGCGAGTCGAGCGCGAGACATCCGTAGATCGCCTCGAGCACGGCGGGCAGGCGCTCGGGCATCGCGCCGCGATCCGGCACCGCGAACGGGATCCGCGCGTCGCGGATGCGACGCTTCGCGCGCACGAGCCGTTGCGCCATCGTGGCGGGCGGCACGGCGAAGGCGCGAGCGACCTCGACCGCCTCGAAGCCGAGCACGGCCTGGAGCATGAGCGGCGTGCGCACGGCCGGGTCGATCGCCGGATGCGCGCACGTGAAGAGGAGCTCGAGCCGCCGGTCGGGGATGCGGTCGGGGTCGACGTCGGCGATCGGGTCGTGTGCGAACTCCGGCGTTCCGTCGTTCCGCGCGGGGCGCGGGTCGTCGTTCTCCGGCAGCGGCGCGGCGCGGCGGCGGGCGGCGGACTTCCACTCGTCGCGTTCTCGGTTCCTGGCCACGGTGAGCAACCATCCGTCGGGGTTGGCTGGCACGCCGGCATCCGGCCACGCGCGCAGTGCACGCTCGAAGGCGTCGGCGAGCGCGTCCTCGGCGAGCGCGAGGTCGCCGGTGGATGCCGCGAGCAGCGCGACGAGACGACCGTACGACTCGCGCGCGGCGCGGGCCGCGGCGGCGTCGGCCGCGGCGCGGGCGACGGCGGCACCGGCCCCCGCGGAGTCGCCCGCGCCCCGCCCGTCGCCGGCCGCGTCCGCCGCATGCCCGTCCCCGTCCGGGGCGGGGGCGTTCAGGCGTTCGGCGTCCACGCGCCCGCGACGGTGTACACGGCGCCCGGACGGATCTCGATCGCGCCCCACTGGAGCGGCGGCGCCTGGCGCGCCCACTCGATCGCGGCGTCGAGGTCGGCGACGTCGAGCACGATGGTGCCGCCGAGCTGGTCCTTGGTGTCGGCGAAGGGCCCGTCCTGGACCTGCAGCGCGCCATCCGCGAGGCGCAGCGTCGTGGTGTTCGACGACGGCTGCAGCACCTCGGCGGACACGAGCGCGCCGGCGGCCTCGAGCGTCTCCGTGTAGCTGGCGAAGGCGCGCTGCGCCTCCTCGATCGCCGCGGGGTCGAGTTCGTCGGCCACCTCGGGGTAGTGCATGAGCAGGGTGTAGCGCATGGAGGTCTCCTTCCAGCCATCAGCGGTCACTGTACCGAGCACGTCCGGCCCGTCGACATGATGACGATCCACCCTCGCCACGATCGACACCCGTTGCACACGTTTCTCACGGCCCGCTGCCGGAACCGCATGGCATCTCAGGACGCCACGCCGCGGATCCCGGCGACACGCCGGAATCCTCCGGAGAAGCGAGCAACAGAGCAACGCGACCGGGCGAGGCAGCACGAGCGGATGGCGCGGCGCGCGGCGCACGTACGATCGACGCATGACCGGACCCGCGCGCGAGCCCATCGAACCCGAGGATCCCGACGACCGCGCCGTCCCGACCGGCGAGCCGCCGGCGCCGTGGTTCGGCGACCAGTACGACGTCGGCGGGCTCGGCATGGGCCGACTGTTCGCGTGGGCAGCGGTGCTCCTCGGCGTCGGCGCGCTCGGCATCGCGCTGTTCGCGCCGCTCGAGGGCGAGGCCCTCCGCACCGTGTGGATCGCGGGGTTCGGCGCGGCGGCGATCTGGGTCGCGGGGATGGCGCCCTCGCGGTACCGGCGGGCCGGCGTTCGCGTGACGTGGGCGGTTCCGCTCGCGATGGTGCTCGGCGGGCTCGCGATCGGCGTCGCGATCTACGCGTTCGCCGTGATCGCGGCGGCGAGTGCCGGCGTCATGCTCCCCGCCCCCGGGCACTGGCTCGCGCCGACCGGCCCGGCCGCGCCGGGAGTGCCGACCTGAGCCGCGGCATCCGCCCCGTCGCCGGGCCCGGTCAGGCGGTGGGCAGCGGCGCGTTGTAGTCGTCGATGACGTCCTGCCCACGCGTCACGACGCCGAACAGCTCCCACTGCGGCTCCCCGATCGTGCCGCCGAGGATGCAGTTGCTCGCGCCCGAGTCGACGAGGTCGGCCGGGCGGTTGCCGTCGTCGACCTCGATGTAGACGAACCACAGCCCGTCGTCGCGCATCAGCACGGTCGCGTCGGCGAACGGCGCGTACTCGAGCAGCGCGAAGTCACCCGGGTAGTACGCGTACGTCTGCGCGCGGCACAGCGCGTACGCGTCGATGGCCTCGAGCGGCCGGTCGGCGTCGGCCTCGATCGGCTCGTCCGACGCCGGCGGCATGGCGCTCTCGGTCGGCTCCGGCGCCGCTGTCGTGGCTGCGGGCTCGGACGCGGCGGGTGCCACCGGGCCGGCCGGCGCGCAACCGGCGAGCAGGCCGGCCGCCGCGAGCGCGAGGACGGTGAGGGCGACGGATGCCGCGCTTCGCGGACTCGGGTGCGTGGCCGGACGCGCGCGCGTGGCCGGATTCGGGTGCATAGCTGGAGCGTATCCGGGGCATCGACGACCCGGGACAGGGCTCGCCCTGACTCGCACCCGGTTGCCGTGCGAGACCGATGGGCGTAGACACACCCCCATGGCCGTGACCGACCGCTGGCACGAGGGCGCGCCGTACGAGCGATACATCGGCCGCTGGAGTCGGCTCGTCGCCGAACGGTTCGTCGACGGGCTCCCGCTCGAACCCGGCGCCCGCTGGGTCGATGTGGGCTGCGGCACGGGTGCCCTCACCGCTGCCGCGATCGCGCGGTGGGCTCCGGCGACGATCGTCGGCGTCGACCCGTCGGAGGGGTTCCTCGCGGTGGCGAGCGAGCGTCCCGGCGTCGCCGGCCGTGCGGGGGCCCGCTTCCTCGTGGGCGATGCGCAGCACCTCCCGTTGCCCGACGACAGCGCGGACGCCGTCGTCTCGGGGCTCGTCCTCAACTTCGTGCCCGACCCGGCAGCCGCCCTCGCGGAGGCCGTACGGGTCGCTGCTCCCGGCGCGCTCGTCGCGGCCTACGTGTGGGACTACGTCGAGGGGATGCGGCTGCTGCGGATCTTCTGGGATGCCGCCGCGTCGGTCGACGCCGACGCGGCCGCGCTCGATGAGGGGCGGCGCTTCCCGATCTGCCGACCCGAGCCGCTCGTGGAGCTCTGGTCGGGCGCGCCCGGCATGGACGCGGCATCCGTCGGCGTCGAACCCATCGACGTCGACACGGTGTTCGCCGACTTCGACGACCTGTGGTCGCCGTTCCTCGGCGGCCAGGGTCCCGCGCCGTCCTACCTGGCGTCGGTGACGGATGCCGCGCGCGGCGCGATCCGCGAGAGCATGCGTGAGGCGACGGACGCGGCGACCCGGCCCGACGGTTCCATCGCGCTCGTCGCCCGGGCGTGGGCGGTCAGCGGTCGCGTCGGCTGAGACTCGGTCGGCCCCGGTCCGATCGCCGGGCCTCAGGTCCAGAAGCCGTCGTGCACCGAGGCCGCCTCGGGCAGCTCGGTCGGGCCGACGACCGTCACCGGGCGCCCGCCGCGCGCGAACACCTCCCGGGACGGCAGGCTGAGCGTCGGCACGCCCTCCTGCTCGGCGACGATCCCGCGCAGGCCCGCCTCCGACAGCGCGAACACGACGCGAGGGATGCCGCTCCAGTAGATGGCGCCCGAGCACATCGCGCACGGCTCGGTGCTCGTGTAGAGCGTCGCGCCCGCGAGCTCGGACTCGTCGAGCACCTCGGCCGCCGCCCGCACGACGTTCGTCTCGGCGTGCCCGGTCGGATCGCGCCGCGTCACCACGGTGTTCATCCCCTCGACGCTGCGCCCGTCGGCGGTGACGACCACCGACCCGAACGGATGGTCGCCGCGCTCGCGCGCCGCCCACGCCAGATCGACGCAGCGCCGCAGCCACGCCAGGTCGCCGTCTTCGATACGGTCGAGCTCGCCCATGCGCTTCCTCCTTCGTCGACCGATGCCGCCGCCTCCCATTCTGCGCATCCGCCTGTGGATGACGGCGCTCCCCCTCGCACTCATCCCCTACCTTGGACCGCATGCCCCGAGCCCTCCCCCGTCGCCTCGCTGCGCTCGCCCTCGCCGGCGTGACGCTGGCGGGCCTCACCGCGTGCGCGACAGCCGACCCCGCGCCCGAGCCGACCCCGACGACGGATGTCGCGGAGCCGCCGCTGTTCGACAGCGACGAGGAGGCGCTGGCGGCGGCGGTCGAGGCGTATGAGGCGTACAGCGTCACCTCGACTGCGGTGGGGTATGAGGGTGGCGCCCAACCTGAGCGCCTGAGCGACCTTGTTACCCCAGACCTGTATTCGCAGGTGGAGGCTGAATTCGAAGCTCTACACGATGCTGGCCTACATATCGAGGGCGCGGCGACCGTCTCCGGCGGGGAGCTCGCACAATATTCGCCGGAGCAGAGCCCGATAGTCTCGGTCTATTTCTGCCGGGACATCTCCGCGACACGCGTCGTCGATTCCGATGGGAACGACGTGACTCCGGAAGGTCGCCAGATCGTGCAACCGATCCTCGCGCACTTCGAGGCTGGCGAACCAAGGCAACTACTCGTTAGCGAGATCGAGCGATGGTCGGACGATTCCTTCTGCTAATCACCGTGGCCGCGGTCGCGGCCGCACCTCACTCGACCGATGCAACACCGTCCGACACCGACCTCGCCGGCATAATCCTTCCGGGCTCCGGAACAGATCCAGTCGACACCGTAGAAATCATCGCTGAGCTGATTCGAGCGGGGAAGTCCACCCACGACTCCTCCGCCGACGGCCACACCCCCGACCCCAAGACGATCTCCGCCGCAGAACCCGCCCGCCCCGTCGCTCCCCCGCGCGACGTCTGCAACCCCGAGAACCCCACGGTGTGCGCATTCGAGGGCGCCGAGCCCGAGCCTGTCGCACCGGGCGAGCCGACCGTCACCCTTCGCGACATCGCGTCGTTCCGGCCGAGCGTGCCGTCAGGACAGATGCAGCCCGACGGATGGGCCGTCGTCGACCTTCCAGCGAACTTCATAGGCGCAGCATCCGTCGAGACCCGATCGGGCACGCTGCTCGGCCGGCCGGCCGAGGTGCGCTTCCACCCCGTCGCGTACCAGTGGCGGCACTCCGACGGCACCCTCGTCCACGCCGCGGACCCCGGCGCCACGTGGGAGCAGCTCGGCCTCGCCGAGTTCACCCCGACGCTGACGAGTCACACGTACGCCGCATCCGGCCGCTACACGGTCGAGCCGACCGTGGTCTACGTCGCCGAGTACCGGTTCGACGGCTCCGCCTGGCGCTGGATCGACGGGACGCTCAGCCTCCCGGCGCCGCAACTCAGCGTGCTCGTCGGCGAGTTCGACACCGTCCTCGTCACCGGCGACTGCGCCGCAGTGCCCGACGGCCCCGGCTGCTGACGCGTCAACCGACGCCGGACCGCCTTTCTGCGGGGTGCCCGACCCAGGGATCCAAGGATGCGCATCACTGACCGCGAATCAGTCCGGTGGCACGCCCTGCCAGAGGAAGCGAAACCATCGGGACGAAGAGTGAATTCAGACAGCGCTTGACCGTCGTCGCATACCGATGCCCCCACGAACGTGCACACGCAATGACGGTCATGAAGGATCACACGAAGAAGGGGCTACCAGCATTCATCTGCCCTGTCACGTGAATGTTCTCGCGGTACTCGCGAATTGGTGGGATGAGGCGCGCCGGGTGACAAACGTCAGGAATTGCCCTTCCTTCGACGAAGGTAACAATGCCGACCCCTCCATGTGATAGATAAGGGCGCGGGGGTAGGGGACGATATGGGGCAGCAAGCAGATGACCTAGGCCGCGGCTGGACTGCGCATGCGATCGACGCAGGCCCTCCGAACCTCCTGCGCCGTCGCGAACGAAGCGCAGCGAGATTCGCATGAACACAGTCATCGGCCAGCTCCGCGAGGCGACGCGCTCGGCATCGAAATGGGCGAGCCACCGACGGCGTTGGTTGCTCCCCGTCGTCGCGTGCGTGGCGGCGGTCGTCCCACTCACTACTCTGATCACGCAGACTCTCAGTTCGCAACCGCCGTCTGCCGCTCCTGCAGCGAACAACGGCCTGTTCATGTTCGCGTCCAACACTTCCGAAGGTGCGATGTTGGGCTGGGCGATTGTGGACGAGCCCATCGCGGTGAACAGCGATCGACCGATCGAGGTGCGCTTCACGGTGGCCTCCACGATCACCGCTGGAGTATCGGTGCTGATCGGTGGCGACGCCGCGCTTGCCGAACCCTCCTGCTACGGCGACGGGTGGGATCTCGCAACGCTGCCCGCTTCGAAGCTTTCCGAGGCACAGGCGAATGGTGTGCGCGACTATCTGCTCGTTGCGCCCATGACAGGTGCAGTCGAGTACCACGAAGAAAGCCGGACGGCGTCGCGCGAAGCCGTCGACAATGAGATCAGCGAGCTGAAGTTCGTCGTCGCGGTGCCGACAGTCTGGAGCGAGCCCGGACAACGCACGATACGCCTCGACGACGACGAACGCACGTACTCCTCGGTTCGGAACGCTACGCTCACCTGCGCATTCGAGCCGGCGGTGTTCTGGCAAGGTTGGGGCGACGACGAAGTGTTCACGTTCCCCGATCTGATCGTGGCGCGCGGCGTGTTCGACGGGTCCGCCGGCGAAGAGGCGTACGTGTATGCGGACCGGCGTGTGACCTTCGCCCCGGACCCCGACTTCGCGATGAACTTCTCGAGCGTCGTGCCGACCACATCGAACGCGGACGCCCTCGCATTTGCTGATCAATGGGGGGCATGGGACTACCCGACACGACGCGCCGTTGCCGTGAGCGAACTCCGCGCGGCTTTCACTTCGGCGTCGGTCGACGATTTCCGTCAAGTGCGGTTCGTGGCCATCGGATTTCTCGCGAGCATCCTGATCGCACTCATACCGGCGATCATCGACACGGTGACGTCCCGCCCGCGCATGAAGGTGAGCGCCCAAGATGATCAGTAGCAGATGGGCCATGGCCGGCTATCTGACAGCTGCCGCCATCGGAGTTGTATTCGTCTGGCTCGCGCTGGCGGAACTGTGGGGCGACAGTCAGGTTCCTCCTCGCACCTCTCTCGTCGCATTCGCCGTACACGACGAGGTCGAAGGCGCGGTGATCACCGCGCAGATCCTCGATGTCGATCCGAACGATCCATCCGCGAATCTCGGAATGTACTTCAGTTTCAGCTTCGGGACAGAGGCGCTCGCCGGGGGAACACGAACGATTGAGCCCATTCATTCCGAGCCCGAGCCGACCAATCCCCCACACGTCGAGGAGGCTTCCTCCGGCACGCCTGTCCAGTTGGCGGATCAGGTTCAGCCTCCCGATGGAGGAGCCCCTGAAGGTATCTCGATCGTCCTCGCCGGGCCTGTGGCGTCAGCCTTGGTCAGCTGCAACGATCCGAGGTTCGCCGTCGTTGAGGAAATGGCTTTCGATTCGTTGTCGAACCTCGAGAAGAAAGCCGTAGTCGAATACCTGCGCGCGAGCGATACTCGTGCAGAAATTGCGGAAGCCTCCGACTTCGTCACGGCTGATGATGTGGTTCCTGCGGACTCGGTGGCGCTGGCGTCGACCCTCGACTACACCGTGATCCAGCCGACAGAACTGTACGCCTACGACTCGACCTGGGAAGTGACAAGCGATGCTTCCGAGAATCGGCAGATCGGCGGATGGTACAACTACGTCACCTGTCAGTTCTCGTCGATTCCTTTCTGGACGGATCTGGGAACTCGCCAAGTGTTCGCCTTCCCCGCCCTGGCGGCGTCGAGCGCGTCGGCCGATGACGCGGCTTCAGTGCTCGAAAGCACGCGCCGCGCGCAGATCCTGGTCGCCCCGTATATGGATCTCGTGTACGCAGAGGGAGTCTCGACCGACACGCCGGCGGGCAACTCGCGCTTCGAATCGCGAAGGGAAAGCTGGACGACCGCCCGACCAGTCATCACGGACGACGGATTCCGGCTCTACTTCGAAGATCTCTCGGGGCTGCGGTGGAGGGAGTGGAGCTTCTTCCTGGCGGGCATCGGAGTCTCGATCATCGCGACTGTCGCCGCCCTGGCGATAGTGCGTTGGTCGACGCGCGAGGCCGCGGCTGCGCGTGACAGGAGGGCGGTAGTGCGAGAGTCCGACGTTGACGCTCATCTCGCACCCGAAGCGCGCCGCTGAAGCCGCTTCGCTTCAGCCCGCGGGGACCCGGTCCAGCGACGCGAGCACGCGCGGCACCGACCCGCCGAGGTTCCACTCCTCCGCGAGGTCCTCGAGCGTCTCGCGACGAGCGCCCGTGACGGGCGCGAGCCGTGCCCCGAGCTCCTCCGCCGACGGCAGGTCGAGGTCGCGCACCACGTTCACGACCGTCGGTGCGACGGCGAGGTAGTCGTGGGCGCCCGTCAGCTTCGCGCGCATCGACGCCGACATCGTCGCGGGCGCGGCGGCCGCGGCATCCTGATCGCCCGAGGCGACCGCGAGCATCGCATCGAGCGAGCCGAAGTCGCCGAGCAGGCCCGCGGCGGTCTTCTCGCCGACCCCGGCGACGCCCGGCAGCCCGTCGGAGGTGTCGCCGCGGAGCGTGGCGAAGTCGGCGTACTGCGACGCCTCGATGCCGTACTTGGCGACGACCCACTCGTTCGTGACGAGCTCGAGCCGGTTCATGCCGCGCGCGGTGTAGATGACGCGCACGCCGCGGTCGTCGTCGACGAGCTGGAACAGGTCGCGGTCGCCCGAGACGACGTCGACCGGCATGGTCGCGTGCGTGGCGAGGGTGCCGATGACGTCGTCGGCCTCGTGCGCCGCGACGCCGACGATCGGGATGCCGAGGAGCCCGAGCGTCTCGCGGATCATCGGGAGCTGCGCCTCGAGCGGGTCGGGCACCTCCTCGATGTCGGGCCCGGCGGGCACGACCTGCTCGACGCGGTGGGCCTTGTAGCTCGGGATGAGCTCGACGCGCCAGTGCGGGCGCCAGTCGTCGTCCCAGCATGCGACGACGTGCGTGGGCTCGAACTCGGCGACGAGGCGGGCGATCATGTCGAGGAGCCCCCGCACCGCGTTCACGGGCGTGCCGTCGGCGCGCTTCAGCGAGTCGGGCACGCCGTAGAACGCCCGGAAGTAGAGCGACGCGGTGTCGAGGAGCATCAGTCGATCGGCCATGCGCCGATCCTCCCACCACCGCCCGACGACGGCACTCCGGCCGCTCACAGCGAACCCACAGCGGGCGGGCGCATCCTGCGGAACATCCGCCGCCGCTCGGCGGTTCTTCTTCATGGATGAATATGTAACCGGCCCAGCCGGTGACACCGTCCGGGCGGCCCAGCCGGAGCCGCCGGAGAAGGAGCAACCGTGTCACACGACTATCGCAGGACTCCCGAGGCGGTCGACCGCCTCACCCCGCTGCAGCGCAAGGTCACGCAGGACGACGCGACCGAGCCGGCGTTCCGCAACGAGTACTGGAACAACCACGATCCGGGCCTCTACGTCGACGTCGTCTCCGGGCAGCCGCTCTTCGCGAGCGTGCACAAGTACGACAGCCGTTCCGGCTGGCCGAGCTTCACGCGCCCGATCGATGAGACCGCCGTCACCGAGAAGGTCGACCGCTCGTTCTTCATGAAGCGCGTCGAGGTCCGGTCCGCGGGTGCCGACAGCCACCTGGGCCACGTCTTCGACGACGGACCCGCGGATGCCGGCGGCCTCCGCTACTGCATCAACTCGGCCGCGCTGCGCTTCGTGCACCTCGACGACCTCGAGGCCGAGGGCTACGGCGAGTACCGCCACCTGTTCGCCACCACCACCACCGAGGAGACCGCATGACCACGCCAGGCGCCATCACCACCGTTCCCGGAGCCGAGACCGCGGTCCTCGCGGGCGGCTGTTTCTGGGGCATGGAGGATCTCGTCCGCAAGCTCCCGGGCGTGATCGACACGCGCGTCGGGTACAGCGGCGGCGACGTCGAGTACGCGACCTACCGCAACCACGGTTCGCACGCCGAGGCACTCGAGGTCGTCTTCGACCCCGAGAAGCTGAGCTACCGCGACCTGCTCGAGTTCTTCTTCCAGGTCCACGACCCGACGACGAAGAACCGCCAGGGCAACGACATCGGCACGAGCTACCGTTCGGCGATCTACCCGACGAGCGACGCCCAGTACGACACCGCGATCGAGACCATCGCCGACGTGGACGCCTCGGGCATCTGGCCCGGCCCGGTCGTCACCGAGGTCGCGCCCGCGGGTGCCTTCTGGGAGGCCGAGCCGGAGCACCAGGACTACCTGCAGCGCATGCCGTGGGGCTACACGTGCCACTTCGTGCGCCCGGACTGGAAGCTGCCGAAGCGCAACGCCGGGGCCGAGTCCGCCGCGAGCTGACACTCGTCGCAGCATGAACGGGCGTGTCCGTCACCCGACGGGCACGCCCTCGGCATTCCAGTCGACGCGGTATGCGTACAGGTCGTCGTTGCGATGGTCGTCCATCGCGCGGGCCAGGAAGCGGGGCAGCATGGCGTCGCGGATGGCGATGCCGACGCGCGACCGCGTGACGCGCTTGTTGCGGTCGACGGCCCGGGCGTAGCCGACGATGCGTTCCACGCGCGGACGGCGCATCCGCACGAAGGCGTCGAACGCCGTGGTGTGGTCGGGTGCATCGCGGAGTGCGCGCGCGAGCGTGATCGCATCCTCGAGGGCGAGTGACGCCCCCTGACCGGCGCTCGGACTCGTGGCGTGCACCGCGTCGCCGAGTGCGACGACGCGGTCGCGATGCCAGTGCGGCACGTTCGGGAGCGCGTGGATCGGGTACGCGCTGACCGCGCCGACCGTGTGCGCGACGAGTTCCCGGACGGGGAACGGATCATCGCGATGCAGCTCGGCGAGTCGGGCGAGCCAGGACGCGGTCGGGATCGCGCCGAGTGCGCGGCGATCCGGCTCGGGGCTCGTGAGGTTCGCGAACCAGTACCCGAGTCCGTCATCGCGCACGAGGTACCCGAAGAACGCCCGCGCGCCGAAGACCATCACCTGCGTCTCAGGAGTGGGCGCGATGCCGGGAACCCTGGCGAATCCGCCCAGGCCGACCAGACCGGTGTAGGTCGGCGCGGGCGCGCCGGGATCGATCCAGGTTCGCGTGAGCGACCCGATGCCGTCGGCGCCGATGACCACGTCTGCGCGCAGCTCGCGGGAGCCGGCGAGCGTTGCGGTCGCGGCATCGCGCGACGAGCGGATGCCGGTCACGCGAGCGTCGTACTCGATCGGCACGCCGGCCTTCGCCGCGCCGTCGCGGAGCACCGCGTGCAGGTGCGAGCGACGGACGACCACGCCGCCCCGCTCGAGGTCGCCGGCCGGACCGTTGGGGACCACCCCGAGCTCTCGCCCGCGACCGCTCAGCATGACCATGCGACCGGCGCGATGCCCTTCTGCGAGGATCGCGTCGCGGAGTCCGAGCTGGTCGAGCACGTCGAGCCCGTTCGTCGCGAGGTTGAGGAAGGCCCCCTCGTCGGCGTTCCTCGCCGGTGACGCCTCGAGGATGCGGGCCTGCCAGCCCGCGCGGGCGAGGAACATGCCGAGAGCTGGCCCGACCACGCCGCCGCCGACGATGAGCGCGGTGGGCATGGCGCTCCTCCTTCCACCCGTGAGGCGGGCGATAGACTGATACCGACAACGAGAGTCTCGATATCCGAGTCTCTCTAAGATCGAGAGAATATCGGATGCCGCGTTCACCGTCAACCCGTCGCGCCCTCCTGGCGCGCAACGCCGAGGTCATGCGCGACTTCATGGCCCATGCCGTGCTCTTCCAGGACGCGGTGGCGCGCTCCGCCGGCCTCAACGGCACCGACCTGCAGGCGGTCGGGCTCCTCCTCTCGAGCGGGCCGGCGACGCCGGGCGAGCTCGCGGCGCGCACGGGACTCACCGCAGGCGGAGCGATCACGGCCGTCGTCGACCGACTGGAGCGTGCCGGCTTCGTCTCCCGCTCGCGCGATCCGCAGGACCGTCGCCGGGTGCTCGTCACCGCCGACGCCGATGCGATCGCGGCCGCGGTCGGCCCCGCGTACGCGGGGGTGACCGAGCGATGGGGTGAGGTGCTCGACTCGCTCTCCGACGAGCAGCTCGCCTTCGCCAACGACCTGCTCGCACGGGCGGCCGACGTCAACCGCGCCGAGGTCGAGCGGATGCGCGCCCGCTAGCGTGGGGCGCATGCGGTTCTCCGAGCGGTTCCGCGCCACCCGGCGGGCGCCGATCCTGCAGGTGCTGAAGTCGGCCGTGGCGACGGTCGCCGCGTGGCTGATCGCCGGGTGGCTGATCCCCGGCCCGCTGCCGGTCTTCGCCGCGATCGCCGCACTGCTCGTGGTGCAGCCGAGCGTGAACCAGTCGCTCGGCAAGGCCATCGAGCGAAGCATCGGCGTCATCGCGGGCGTCGTGATCGCGTCGACGCTCGGGCTCGTATTCGGCCCCAACAGCTGGGTCATCCTCGCGGCGATCCTCGTGGCGCTGCTGGCCGCATGGGCCGCCCGGATGACCGCCCCGACCGCCAACCAGGTCGCGATCAGTGCGATGCTCGTGCTCGCGCTCGGCGGCACGTCGCCCGAGTACGCGCTCGATCGCGTGCTCGAGACCCTCATCGGCGCCGTCATCGGCATCGTCGTGAACGCCCTCATCGTGCCGCCGGTCCTCACCGCGCCGGCGCGGGAGCAGCTCTCGCGCCTCGGCAGCGAGCTCGCGTCATCCGTCGACCGCCTCGGGGACGCACTGCTCGCACCCCAGAGCCCGGCCGACCTGACCGAGCTCATGCTCGAGGTCCGGCTCATGCGCCCGATGCGGGATGCCGCGGGCGCGGCGATCAGCGACGCCGAGGAGTCGCTCACGCTCAACCCGCGCCGTTCGGCGCACCGCGGCGACCTGGCCGAGCAGCGCCGGCTGCTGATGCGCCTCAGCCCGATCGTCACGCAGGTCGGTGGGATGACCCGTGCCTTCGTCGATCACTACGACGACGGCCTCGCGGGCGAACCCACGGTCCGTGCGATCGCGGAGCAGCTGCATCGCGTCGCGCACGACATCCGCCTGGCGGTGCACCTCGCCGAGGTGGACCCCGAGCCCCTGACCTCGGTCATCCCGGCGCTCACGGCGCCGCTCCAGGTCGCCGCCCCGAAGTCCGAGCACTGGATCCTTCTGGGATCCCTCCTCGAGGACCTCCGCCGCATCCGAGAGGAGCTCCTCTCCGACGAGGTCGACACCGGCCCGCCCTCCTGAGGGCGCCCGAGCCCGGCTCGCGCCCGCGCGTTGCCGTCGAACGGCGCATCTGTCAAGGACTGGGGCCTCGCGGCCGCCGCGTCTACGCTCACGTGATCGAGGCGCCGCGACCGCGGCGCCGGGAGGAGCCCACGATCACCGCGACGACCGAGACCCGCACGCCGCACCGGACCCGAGACGCATTCCGTCGCACGCCCGACTGGCTTCCCGCGATGATCGCCGCAGCGGTCGCCGTGGTGATGGCGGTCGTGGTCACGCAGCCCTGGCTCTCGCCGACGGATCTCGTCCGGGACGCCCAGGTCGTCGCCGCGACGCGGGGAGACGCGAGCCCCGCCTACGGGCTCGTCTCGAATCTCGGCGTGATGGCCATGGTCCTCGCCGCCGGCGCTGCGCTCGCGGCCTCCGCGGTCGTCCGAGCTGACCACGACGGCCGTCGACTGCTCGTCTGGGCCGCGGTGCTGAGCCTCGTCGTCGCGGCGGACGACCTGTTCCTGCTCCACGAGGCGAGCGCGTTCGGCCCGATCTCGGGCATGGTGCTCGTCGCCGCGTACGGCCTCGGCTTCCTCGCGTACGTCGGCCGGTTCCACGAGCTGATCCTCGAGCGGCTCGACCCGATGCTCCTGGCCGGGATGTTCGCCGGCCTCGGCGTCTCGGCGTTCGTCGACCTGCTCGTCGACCCGCCCACCCGGGCGTCGGTCCTCGTCGAGGACGGGGCGAAGCTCCTCGGCCTCCTCGCCTGGGCCGCCTTCGTCGCCCTCGCCGCGGTCCGGCTGCTGCGAGCCGATCGCATCGATCGAGGAACCCGCTAGCGCCCCAGCACGCGTGCGGAGCGGCGCTCAGGAGAGCAGGTCGCGGATCGCCTCGCCCCATTCGAAGCCGCAGTCGCGGCAGTCGAAGATCGGCGCCTCGTCGGAGAGACCGGCGGCCGTGGCATCGGCCTCGACCTCGAGGTCGAGCGGGCCGTACACGATGACTCGCACCGCGGCGGAGCCGCAGCGCAGGCAGGGCTCGTCGAGCACGTCGGGCTCGAGCGTCGGAAGCGGCTGGTTCGTCATGGCCATCACGGTACGAGGGGCCGCCGACATCCGTGTCAGGCGGGCCGCGCGTCGCCCGACCGGTGGACGATCGGCGCTGCGATCGACACGGCGGCGCTCGGCCCGCGGCATCCGCTCTGGCTATGGTCGAGGCGGAAAGGGGCGCACATGAGCCAGCCCGGGAACCTCCGTGGATTCGACTTCTTCTCGGCGGGCGAACTGCCCGCGCCGGCCCTGCCCGCCGACGAGGTCGCCGCGATCGTGCGCGAGCGGTGGGCACTCGACGTCCACCTCGACCCGCTCGGCAGCCAGCAGGACCAGAACTTCCTCGCGCGGAGCCGCGGCGAGCGCGGCGCAGCGCGCGAGGTCGGCACGCCGATCGGCGTCGTGAAGATCGCGAATCCCGCGTTCACGGCCGACGAGGTCGACGCGCAGGACCACGCCGCCTCCCGGATCTCCGCCATGGCCCCGCACCTGCGCATCGCGACCACGAGCCGTGCCGACGACGGCACCCCGCGCTCGGTCGTCGCCGAGACGAGCGAGGGCGAACTCGCCATCCGTGTGCTCGAGTACCTCCCGGGCGGCACGCTCACCGGGCCGGCGCACCTCTCGCCCGCCGTGGTCGCTCGCCTGGGCGAGATCGCCGCGCACGCGAGCCTCGCACTCGCGGACTTCGACCATCCCGGGCTCGACCGCGTGCTCCAGTGGGATCCGCGCCACGCCGACCGCGTCGTGGATCTGCTCGCGCACGTCCACCCCGATCCGGCGAAGCGCGAGCAGGTGACGGATGCCGCGGCTCGCGCCTGGGCGGACGTGCAGGCCGTCGCCGACGGGCTGCCGCTCCAGGCCGTGCACCTCGACCTCACCGACGACAACGTCGTGTGCACGACCGGGCGCGGCACCCGGATGCCCGACGGCATGATCGACTTCGGCGACGTGACCCGGAGCTGGGCGGTCGCCGAGCTCGCGATCACGATCTCGTCGGTGCTGCACCACGCGGGCGCCGAACCGTGGTCGGTGCTGCCCGCCGTGCGGGCGTTCCACGCGCTGCGGCCGCTCTCGCCCGCCGAGGTGCGGGCCCTGTGGCCCCTCGTCGTGCTGCGGGGCGCGGTGCTCGTCGTGAGCGGCGAGCAGCAGGTGCAGATCGACGGCGGCGCGAACGCCTACGCGGCCGAGGGCGTCGAACGGGAGTGGCGGATCTTCGAGCAGGCCGTCTCGGTGCGCTCCGTCGTGATGACGCACCTCATCGCCGACGCACTCGGCGTCGACCTCGGTGGTCGAGGTGCGCCGCCGGAGGCGACGCGTATCGGGACCGCCCCGGCGATCGACCTCTCGGCCGCCGCCCGCATCGACGTCTCGATCACGTCGGACGACGTCGACTCGGGCGCCTGGCTCGACCCCGGCCTCGAGGAGCGCCTCGCGCTCGCCGCGCTCGACGCGGGCGCGCCGATGGCCTGGCTCGAACGCGCGACGCCCCGGCTCACGCGGAGCCGCACGCACTCGGCCGAGTCGGCGGCGACCGTGCCGACGGGGATCGACGTGTGGTTCGCGTCGGCGACGCGGCTCTCGGCGAGCGGCGCCGGACGCGGCGACACCGAGGGCGCGCCCCGACTCGTGGTCGAGGCCGCCGACGGCATGACGATCCTCGACGGCACGATCCCGGCGCGCACGCGCGCTCGGATCCGGCTCGAGGCGTCCGACGCGCCGCACCACGTGCCGCACCTCGTGCGGCCCGAGGTGGCACGGGGATGGCTCGCGGTCACGATCGATCCGGCGACGGCGATGGGGCTGCGCGGGGCCGGTCCCGATGCGCCGCTGCGCGCCGACGCGTCCGACGGAGGCGGCGACCCGCCCGCCGACCCCGCGCGCGACGCCGCAGACCTCGTCGCGCGGCGCGACCGCTCGTTCGCCGACGTGCAGGAGCACTACTACGACGCTCCCCCGCGCATCGAACGCGGCTGGCGCGAGCACCTCGTCGGCACCGACGGCCGCGTCTTCCTCGACATGGTCAACAACGTGACCCCGCTCGGGCACGGGCACCCGGGGCTCGCCGCGGCCGTCGCGAAGCAGTTGCGCACGCTCAACACCAACTCGCGCTTCAACTACGGCGCGGTCGTCGAGTTCTCCGAGCGCCTCGCGGCGCTCGCACCCCACCCGCTCGACACCGTGTTCCTCGTCAACTCGGGCTCGGAGGCGACCGACCTGGCGATCCGCGTCGCGATGCTGGCGACCGGGCGACGCGAGGTCGTCTCGCTGCTCGAGGCCTACCACGGCTGGACGTACGCGTCCGACGCGGTGAGCACGTCGGTCGCCGACAACCCGAACGCCCTCGCGACCCGTCCCGACTGGGTGCATCCGGTCGACGCGCCGAACCCGTTCCGCGGCCGGCATCGCGGCGTGGACGCGCGGAACTACGGGCCCGAGGCGGCCGCGAGGATCCGCGAGCTCGCGGCATCCGGCCGCCCGCCCGCGGCGTTCATCTCGGAGAGCTTCGCCGGCAACGCCGGAGGCATCCCGCTGCCCGACGGCTACCTGGCCGAGGTCTACGCTGCCGTCCGCGAGGTCGGCGGGCTGGCGGTCTCCGACGAGGTGCAGGCCGGCTACGGCCGGCTCGGCGAGTGGTTCTGGGGCTTCGAGCAGCAGGGCGTCGTGCCCGACGTCATCGCGGTCGCGAAGGCCGCCGGCAACGGCTACCCGCTGGGCGCCGTCATCACGACGCGCGAGATCGCCGAGCGGTACCGCACGGGCGGGTACTTCTTCTCCTCCACGGGCGGCAGCCCGGCGTCGAGCGTCGCCGGGCTGACGGTGCTCGACGCGTTCCGCGACGAGGGGCTCCAGCAGCAGGCGGCCGACACGGGCGCGTACCTGAAGGGCCGGCTCGAGGCGCTGGCCGAGCGGCATCCGCTCATCGGCATCGTGCACGGCCTCGGGCTGTACCTCGGCGTCGAGTTCGTCCGCGACCGCGCGACCCTCGAGCCGGCGACGGAGGAGACGGCGGCGATCTGCGACCGGCTGCTCGAGCTCGGCGTCATCATGCAGCCGACGGGCGACCACCGGAACGTGCTCAAGGTGAAGCCGCCGCTCGTCGTCACGCGCGAGAGCGCGGACTTCTTCGTCGCGATGCTCGACCGGGTGCTCGCCGAGGGCTGGTGATCGGCGGGGGCTGGTGATCGGCGGGGGCTGGTGATCGGCGGGGCCGCGAGCGGCGCCCGCCCCCCCGACGCGGCACTGCCGGCCGCCCCGGGCGGGGAATAGGCTCGGCCGCGTGGACGGCTCGATCGGTCGGTACACCCTCGACGAGCTCGTCGAGCGCTCCGGCGTGGGCCGCGAGTTCGTCGAGCGGCTGCTGACGTTCGGGGTGGTCGCGCCCGCCGTCGACGGCACGTTCAGCCCGAGCGACGTCCAGCGGGTACGGCTCATCGAGGCCTGCGATCGCGCCGGCCTCGACGCCGAGACGATCGGTGCGGCGGTCTCGGCGGGTCGGCTGCCGCTGACGTTCATGGACGCCCCGCAGTACCGGTCCTGGGCCGAGCTCGGCACCGAGACGTACGGACGGCTGGCCGCACGGCTCGGGATCCCCTTCGACGTGATCCGCGAGACCAGCAGCGCCCTCATCGGCCGGCGACTCGAGCCCGACGACCGGTCACGACGGGACGACGAGTCGATCTTCCGCCTGATCGGGATGGTCGCGGCGCTTGCGGACATCGACGCGATGGTCCGCATCGGCCGGGTGTACGTCGACGGGATGCGACGGGTCACCGAGGCCGAGAACGAGCTGTTCCAGACGTACATCGTCGGCGGACTGATGAGATCGGGGCTGGAGTTCGGGGAGGCGCTCGAGGAGGCGGCGCACCTCGGCGCGGAGCTCACCCCGCTCATGGAGCAGATGGTGCTGACGCTCTACCGCCGACAGCAGGAGCGGGGATGGACCGCTGGAATCGTCGAGGGCATCGAGCGGGCGATCGAGACGACCCTGCCGCACGCCGCACCGGCGCATCCGCCGGCGTTCGTCTTCATCGACCTCGCCGGCTACACGAGCGCCACGGACGCGCAGGGCGACGCCACCGGTGCGCGCCTCGCCCGGGAGTTGAGCGCGATGGTGGAGCGGGTCGTCGCCGACCACGCGGGTACTCCGGTCAAGTGGCTCGGCGACGGCGTCATGGTGCACTTCCGCCAGCCGGAACGCGCGGTGCGTGCGACCCTCGAGATGGTGGACGCGGCACCGACGATCGGCCTGCCCGCCCACGCGGGAATCGCCGCCGGCCCGGTGGTCATGCAGGACGGCGATTACTTCGGACGCGCCGTGAACCTCGCCTCGCGGATCTCCGGCGCGGCCTCGGCCGGGCAGACCCTCGTCACGCGGGCGGTCGTCGAGCTGAACGAGGACCCCGCGCTGTCGTTCCGCCCGGCCGGCGCCCTCGTCCTGAAAGGGCTGGCCGAGCCCGTGGAGGTGTTCGAGGCGACGGCGTCCGGGTGAGCCCCGGGCCACTGCGACGAGCGACGTGCGCGACGCACGGCACGCACACGCGGGCCCCCTGCGGTAGCCCTTGACACCGCCGCGCGGGCGGCGCACGCTGCGATCATGAGGCGCCGGGACCCACCTCGGACCACCGGCCCGGGGCAGGAGCGACGATGACGACCTTCGGCATCGAGGAGGAGTTCATCTTCCTCGACCCCGAGACGATGCTGCCGGCGGATGTCGCGGCCGACGTCCGGAGTCGGCTCGCCGCCGACCCGGCCTGGGGCGAGCACGTCCATCCCGAGTTCCTCGCCTCGCAGGTCGAGTACGCGTCGCCCGTGTTCGAGGACCTCGGCGAGGCCGCCGACCGGCTCCTGGCGTTCCGGCGCGAGGTCGACGCCGACGCCGGCCGCCACGCCGTCTGCGTCGCGAGCGTCGGCACGTCGCCCGACGCGCATCCGTTCCCGTCGATCACCGACACCGATCGCTACCACCGCATCGTGCGCGACATGGCCGGCATCATCGCCGACCACCAGATGAGCGGCCTGCACGTGCACGTCGGCATCCCGAGCCGCGAGCACGGGGTGGCCGCGCTGAACGCGGTGCGGCCGTGGCTGCCGCTGCTCACGGCCATGACCGGCAACTCGCCGCTCTGGCGGGGGTACCTCACCGGGTACGAGAGCTGGCGCACCGTGCAGCTGCGCCGCTGGACGACGGCGGGCTGCCCGCCCCGGTTCGCCGACGCCGCCGACTACGACCGCCGCACGCGTCAGATGCTCGGCGTCGGCGGCCTCGCCGACCTCGCGCTCATCGCCTGGAACGTGCGGCTCTCCGAGCACCTGCCGACCATCGAGTTCCGGATGGCGGACGCCCAGCTCACCGCGGACGACACCCTGCTCGTCGCGGCGCTCTGCCGGGCGCTCGTCGTGCGGGCCGTCGACGAGTACGCCCGGTACGGCGCCGACCCCGGCGCCGTCCGGCCGCTGCGCTCGGTCGACGACCCCGATCCCGATCCCGACGTGCCGCCGGAACTGCTCAGCGCGGCGACGCTCCACGCCGCGCACGCGGGCCTGTCGGGCGGTGCGTTCGACCCCGAGACGGGTCGGCTCGCGCCGGCAGCCGAGGTCGTCCGCGGGCTCGAACGGTACCTCGCCGAGCCGCTCGAGCGTGCCGGCGACCGCGAGCTCGTGCACGAGCTCATCGGCGGGCTGCTTCGCGACGGGACCGGCGCGGCGCGGCAGCTCGCCGCCTGGAACCGCGCCGGGATCGCCGGCCTCCGACGGCTGTTCGCCGCGACGATCACGGCGCGTCCCAGCACGACCGCGGGTTCGGGCGGGCGGCACGCGCCGCACAGCGGGCACGGGGGGCCGGGAGGCCGAGGCGGCGCGGCCGGGCACGGCGGCCATTCCGGTCCCGCGGTCCGCGCCGCGCACCCCGGGCTCATCGGTCGCACCGACCCCTCCCTGCGCGGCTCCACCGACGACTCCGGACGGATTCAATCGAACGGTTGACGTGGCCGTCGGGCGAGGTTCGTACGCTGACGGCACGGCAGCACGCCGAAGCGGGACCCCGTACGACGGACGAGACCGGAGGAGCCATCCGATGACCTCGACGACCGACCCGAGCACCGAAGCCCGAACCGATTCGACCCGGCGCGGCGGCGCCGCCGACACGACCCGACAGGCGGTCGTGCTCGTCACCTCCCTCCTCGCGATCGTCGCGGCCTTCATCGGGTCGGGCGCCGCAGGCGGCACGCCGATCCAGGACGCCGCCGGCGGCTGGCTCGATGCCGACTCCACGCTCATCGCGCCGGCGCGCTCCGCGTTCGGCATCTGGAGCGTGATCTACACGGGCATGCTCGCGTACGCGATCTGGCAGGTGCTTCCCGCGCAGCGGACCAGCGCGCGGCACCGCCGCATCGGCTACGCCGTCGCCGCCTCACTGGTGCTGAACGCCGTCTGGATCGGCGTCGTGCAGCTCGACCTGCTCTGGCTCAGCCTGCCCGTGATCGTCGTCCTCCTGGTCGTCCTCGCGTGGCTGTTCGTGCAGCTGCGACGCATGCCGCCGAGCGGCGTGGTCGACGCGGTCGTGACCGACGGGTCGATCGGGCTCTACCTCGGCTGGGTGATCGTGGCGACGGCCGCGAACGCGACCGCGGTGCTGCAGGCCGCCGGGTTCGAGGGCTGGGGGCTGCCCGCCGAGGCGTGGGCGATCGGCGTGATCTCCGCCGCGGCGCTCGTCGGCATCGCGCTCGCGATCTGGGGCCGGGGGCGCATCGCGCCGGCGCTGTCGTTGTCGTGGGGGCTCGCGTGGGTCGCCGTCGGGCGCCTCACCGACGAGCCGTCGTCGACGGCGACGGGCATCGCCGCGGCGATCGCCGCGGCCGTCGTACTCCTGGTCACCCTCGTGGCGCGCATCGGGGCGATCCGCTCCGCGCGCGGCGACCGGCAGGCGGGGGCCGCCGGGACGGGGTGACGGATGCTGCGCGGGGGCGCAGCACGCGGGGCCGGGACGTTTCGGGTCGTCCCGGCCCCGTCTCGTCGTGCACGATGGAACGCATGAGCGACGAGCAGGCCCTCACGATCGACGTCGGCGAGGGCGTCGGCGAGGTCCCCGCGGTGCTGCGACGGCCGGACGGCGCGACCGCCACGATCGTCGTTGCGCACGGCGCCGGTGCGGGCAAGGACCACCCCTTCCTCACGGGGTTCTGCCGTGCGCTCGGCGAGCTCGGCGTCGCGACCGTGCGATTCGACTTCCCCTACCGCGCGGCGGGGCGCCGCTTCCCCGACCGTCCGCCGGTGGCCATCGCCACGTGGCGCGCGGTCATGGACGCCGCGCGCACCCGGGCCGCCGACGGCGAGCCCGTCTGGGCCTCCGGGAAGTCGTTCGGCGGGCGGATGGCGTCGATGGCCGTCGCCGAGGGCATGGATGCCGCGGGGCTCGTGCTCCTCGGCTACCCGCTGCATCCGCCTGGGCGCCCCGAGACGTCGCGCGACGAGCACTTCCCCGCACTCGCGGGCGTGCCGATGCTCTTCCTGCAGGGGCGCAACGACCCGTTCGCGATCCCGAACGAGCAGCTCGACCGGCTCGTCGCCGGGCTCGCGCCGTCGGCGGTGCTCGACTGGATCGAGGGCGGGAACCACTCGCTCGAGGTGAAGGGTGCGAAGCGCCCCGCCGCCGAGGTGGGCGCCGGCCTCGCGCCCCGCGTCGCGGAGTTCGTCGCAGCGCACGACTGACCGGATGCGGAACGGGCGCGCACCGGCCACGCGCCGTCCGGCGCCGTCGCACCCGACGCCGCCCTGTCCCGCAGCCGAGGGACCTAGGACCCCGCCCACGAGCCGCGACGCCCGGCATCGTGGCCGGTGACGAAGGGGGAACGTCATGACCGCCTACCAGCCCGAGCCGGCGCCCGGCCCGAACCCGCAGGTCGCGCGGGCCGCGCAGGCCGCCACCTCGGACCGCTCGTTCATCGCGACATGGCTCTTCGCCTGGCTGCTCGGCGTGCTCGGCGTCGACCGCTTCTACCTCGGCAAGGTCGGCACCGGCATCCTGAAGCTGCTCACGGTCGGCGGCTTCGGCATCTGGTGGCTCGTCGACCTGGTGCTGACGCTCACGAATACCGCGAAGGACGCCGACGGCAGGCGCGTGATCGGAACCCGCCAGGAGCAGACGATCGCCTGGATCGTGACCGCGGTCGGGATCCTGCTCGGCTGGGTCGCGACCGCCGTCTCCCAGTCGTTCGCATTCCTGACCGACCAGCTGCTCCCGGCGCTGCCCTGGACGTAGGGGCGGATGCCGCCCGGCCGGCGCGAGCCGGCCGGGCGACGGTGTCGTCACATCGCCGTGTAGCCGCCGTCGACGAGGTGGTAGCTGCCGGTGATGAAGCTCGCCGCGTCGCTGCCGAGGAACGCGACGAGCGAGGCGACCTCCTCGGGCTCGCCGAGACGGCCGATCGGGTGGAGGCCCACGAGGGCCTGCTGCGTCGCCTCATCGAGGCTGGCGTCGATCAAGGGGGTCTTGATGAACGCCGGGCCGACCGAGGTGACGCGGACGCCCTGGGCGGCGTACTCGATCGCGGCGTTCTTGGTGAGGCCGACGAGTCCGTGCTTGGCGCTGACATAGGCCGACGAGTTCGCGAAGCCCACCGACCCGAGGATCGAGGCGATGTTCACGATCGAGCCTCCGCCGTTCGCGGCGATCGCGGGCAGTTGCGCGCGCATGTTGAGGAAGATCGAGCTGAGGTTCACCGAGATGACCTTGTCCCAGCTGTCGACGGGGTAGTCGCCGATGAGCGCCACCGCACCGCCGATGCCGGCGTTGTTCACGGCGAGCTTCAGCGGTGCCAGCGCGTTCGCCGCGTCGAGGGAGGCCGCGATCCAGTCGGCGTCGGTGACGTCGCCGACCGACGCCTCCGCGGTCCCGCCCGCCGCGCGGATCTCCTCGACGACGGACGTCGCGTGCTCGCCGTCGAGGTCGTTCACGATCACCGAAGCCCCGCTCGCGGCGAGGAGCAGGGCGATCGAACGCCCGATGCCGCTGCCGGCTCCGGTCACGATCGCCGATCGGTCGGACACGTCGTAGGTTGCCATGTTCCCTCTCCTCGCCTGCGTTTCGATCCGGTGACGGATGGCGCGTACCGCCTGTCGCCACGCCCTCCCACCGTAGGCAGAGGCTGCCGGGTCGTGCCGGGCCTTGAGTCCTGAGGAACGATGCGGCACCCTTACGAACCGCTTACGCTCCCCACCGCGAGGGCGCCGCGCCGCGCCGCCGGACGTAGCCTGAGGTCATGCCGACCGACCGCCCGCCCGTTCGGCGGCTGCGACCCGCGCTCGCGGGCGTCGCGGCCGCGGCGTTCGGCGCCGGTGCGGGCGAGCTCGCCGCGGCGATCATCGCGCCCACCGCCTCGCCGTTCGCGTCGATCGGCGGCCTGCTCATCGATCTCGCACCGCCGTGGGCGAAGGATGCCGCGATCGCCCTCTTCGGCACCGGCGACAAGCTCGCCCTGCTCATCGGCGTCGGCGTGGTGCTCGTCGCGGTCGGGGCCCTCGCCGGGGTGGTCGAGGCGCGGCATCCGCGCTGGGGCCGCGGGATCTTCGCGCTCCTCGGCGTGTTCGGCGCGCTCGCCGCCGCGACCCGGGCGAACGCGTCGCTGCTCGCGATCCTGCCCGCGTCGATCGGCGCGCTCGCGGCGATGGCCGCGCTGTCGATGCTGCTCGCGCGGCTGCCCGCGGAGCGGCCGCCCGCGGAGCGGGACGTCGAGGCACGGACGCCCGCGGCATCCGCGTCGACCGGGTCGATCGCCGAGGTCGACCGGCGCCGTTTCCTCGCCTGGGTCGGCGGCACCGCCGCGGTCGGCGTGCTCGCCGCGGTCGCGTCCACCGCACTGTCGGCGGGTTCGCGCGCGGTGAGCGCGGTGCGCGAGGCGCTGCGGCTGCCGGCGCCCGCGACGTCGGCGCGAGTGCCGGCATCCGCGGAGCTCGGCATCGACGGCCTCGCGCCGGTCATCACGCCGAACGCCGAGTTCTACCGGATCGACACGGCGCTCACCGTGCCGCAGGTCGACCCGGCCGACTGGCGGCTGCGGATCCACGGCATGGTCGAGCGAGAGGTCGAGCTCACGTGGGACGAGCTCCTCGCCCTGCCGCTCGGCGAGAGCGTGACGACGCTCGCCTGCGTGTCCAACGAGGTCGGCGGCGACCTCATCGGCACCGCGGTGTGGCTCGGGTACCCGATCCGCGAGCTGCTCGCGCGTGCCGTGCCCGGTGCCGACGCCGACATGGTGCTCTCCCGCAGCATCGACGGCTTCACGGCGTCGACTCCGCTCGAGGTGCTCACCGACCCGGGTCGGGAGGCGGTGCTCGCGGTGGGCATGAACGGCACGCCCCTGCCCGTCGAGCACGGATTCCCGGTGCGCATGGTCGTGCCCGGGCTGTACGGGTACGTGTCGGCGACGAAGTGGGTCACCGAGCTCGAGGTGACCCGGTTCGACCGTGAACGCGCCTACTGGTCGGATCGCGGCTGGAGCGAGCGCGGCCCCGTCAAGCTCTCCTCGCGCATCGACGTGCCGCGCGCCGGGCAGGGCGTCTCCGCGGGCGCCGTCATCGTCGCGGGCGTCGCCTGGCACCAGCACACGGGCGTCGCCGCCGTCGAGGTCCAGGTCGACGGCGGGCCGTGGCGGCCGGCGACGCTCGCGACGGCGATCAACGCCGACACGTGGGTGCAGTGGCGATACGAGTGGGACGCTGCACCCGGCTCGCACACCGTGCGCGTTCGCGCGATCTCCGCCGACGGCGAGGTGCAGACTGCCGAACGCGCGCCGGTCGCGCCCGACGGCGCGACCGGCCTGCACGAGCGCACGTTCGACGTCGGCTGAGCGCCCGGTCCTCGGGCTCGGATCAGCTCGTCCCGCCGTCCGGGTCGGCGAATCGCGCGGCGAGCGCGACCGCGATCTCGCGGTGACGCAGCAGGAAGGCGCGCTCGTCGAGCTTCTTGCGCCGGAGCCACGACGTGACCTCGTCGTTGCACTTGCTCGCGTTGCACGACCCGCACGCCGGCACCACGTTCTCGAGCGTGTAGCGGCCGCCGCGCGAGATCGGCAGGACGCAGTCGCGCTGCAGCGCCCGGCCGGTCGAGCCGCAGTAGGCGCACCCGCCCCACTCCGCCGTGAGCGCGTCCCACTGCGCGGCGTCGAGGTCGTGCGTGACGCGCGCCATCCGACGCTTCCGTCGTCGCGAGTACACCGCCGAGCGGGTCCGGCTGGCCGCCATGGCGCCAGCGTAGCCCCGGCCGACCTCAGGTCCGGGTCACAACGCCGGGGTGCGCGGCGGCGCGGCACGCCTGGGCGCGAGCGCCTCGAACGCGGCGGCGAGGGCCAGCAGGGCCGTGTCGTCGTGGGCGCGTCCGGCGAACGTGAGGCCCGCCGGCATCCGGATGTCGCGCATGAGCCCCATGGGCACCGTCACGGTCGGGATGCCGAGGTGCCGCGGCACCAGGTTGCCGTTCGCGACCCACACGCCGTTCCGCCAGCCGAGGTCGGCGGAGTCGGGGTTCACGTCCATGTCGGCGGGGCCCACGTCGGCGACCGCCGGGAACGCGACCGCGTCGAGGCCGAGGTCGTCCATCCACTGCTCGAGGTCGACGCGGCGGGTCTCCTCGAGGCCGCGCAGGCCGCCCTCGAGCTCGGGCATGTCGTCCCAGCTCGCATCCGGATGCGCGCGCACCCACTCGGGGTACTCGGCGATGTCGTCGTCGAAGCCCGTGTACCGATCGGGCAGCGCGCCCTCGGGCTGCGGGAAGATGCGCGACCCGTCGACGCCGGCCAGTGACGGCAGCGCCGGGTCGCCGTTGTCCCGCAGGAAGTCCTCCCACGCCCACGCCGACAGGTCGACGATCTCGCGCCTCAGGTACTCGGGGCTCACGAGCCCGCGCGTCGCGATGGTCGGCGCGCCCGGGCGGTCGCCCTCGTAGTTCGACACGACCGGGAAGTCGACGAGCACGACCTCGGCGCCCGCCGCCTCGAGGTCGCGACGCGCGGCCTCCCACAGCTCGATCACGGTGTCGCGCGTCTCGATGCGCTGCCCCGTCGACCCGCCGATGCCGACCGTGCCGCCGGGCTCGGCCGTCCCCGCCCCGGGGTCGGCGTTGACGTACATGCGCGGCACGCCGATCCGCTTGCCCGCGAGTGCGGCGTCGCCCCCGCCCCGGGGGTCGTTCTGCGCCACCTGCGTGGGCTCGGTCGGTGCCGGATGACGCGGACCGACCCCCGGAGCGGATGCCTCGGGGAGGAGCGCCCGGTAGGAGGGCGGGCGGACGGCGGATGCCGCGGGCAGCGCGATCCACGGCTGCGCACGCCAGAAGTCGCCGCGCGTCTCGGCGTCGTCGGCGACGATGACGTCGAGCACCTCGAGCAGGTCGGCCATGGTGCGCGTCTGCGGCACGACGACGTCCATGGTGGGCACGAGCGGCCAGTTGCCGCGCGTCGAGATGACGCCGCGGCTCGGCGTGTACGCGCAGAGCGCGTTGTTCGACGCGGGGGCCCGGCCCGACGACCAGGTCTCCTCGCCGAGGCCGAACGCCGCGAAGCTCGCCGCCGTCGCCGTGCCCGACCCGTTCGACGAGCCCGAGCCGAACGCGGCCGTGAGGTAGGCGGCGTTGTACGGGCTCTCGGCGCGGCCGTAGACGCCGCGCTGCATGCCGCCGTTCGCCATGGGCGGCATGTTCGTGAGGCCGAGGCAGATCGCGCCCGCGCCGCGCAGGCGCTCGATCGTGAACGCGTCGCGCTGCGCGACGAGTCCGGCGAAGGCCGGGCTCCCGGATGCCGCGGTGAGCC
Source organism: Agromyces molybdatiresistens (assembly GCF_052748445.2). Lineage (NCBI taxonomy): Bacteria > Bacillati > Actinomycetota > Actinomycetes > Micrococcales > Microbacteriaceae > Agromyces > Agromyces molybdatiresistens. The sequence goes on from NZ_CM188258.1 coordinate 3,303,429, forward strand.
CCTTCACGAGGTACGAGTCCTTCGCGGTGTACGGGATGCCGTCGAGCGGCCCCAGCACCTCGCCGCGCGCGCGGCGTTCGTCGGAGGCGCGGGCCTCGGCGAGCGCGTCGGGGTTCCGGACGACGACCGCGTTCAACGCGGTCTCCGTGTCGGGCCCGTCGTAGGCGTCGATGCGCGCGAGGTACGCCCCGACGAGCTCGACCGCGGTCGTGCGGCCGTCCTCTAGCGCGGCCCGGAGGTCGGCGATCGACGCCTCGACGACGTCGAACGGCCGGTCGGATGCGGCGGGCTGCGGGCTCATCGTGCGACTCCGTCGATTCCGTGCACAGGAGATCCGTCGATGCACAGGATGACGAGGCCGGGTTCCGTCCTGCGGATCGCCGATCCTCCTGTGAACCGCGGATGGCGCTGGAGACGGGCCGGGCTCATCGCACGACCTCCAGCGCGGGCTGCTGCTGGGTGATGCAGTGGATGCCGCCGCCGCGCGCGAAGATCGGTCGCGCATCGACGGTCACGACGCGGCGTCCGGGGTACGCCTCGCCGAGGACCTCCGCCGCACGGGCGTCGGCCTCGGGCTCGCCGAAGCCGCACGCGACGACGCCGTCGTTCACGACGAGGTGGTTCACGTAGCTCCAGTCGACGAACCCCTCGTCGTCGCGGAGGGTCGCGGGCGCGGGCAGGTCGACGATCTCGAGCGGGCGGCCCGCGGCATCCGTCTCGCCCTCGAGCTGGGCGCGCAGCGCGCGCGTGACCTCGAAGTCGGGGTGCGCGGCATCCGCTTGGTGGTGGAGCAGCACGCGGCCCGGCGCGGCGAACGTCGCGACGATGTCGACGTGGCCGTTCGTGCCGAAGTCGTCGTAGTCGCGGGTCAGGCCGCGGGGCAGCCAGATCGCCTTGGACGCGCCGATCGTGCGGGCCATCTCGGCCTCGACGCGGGCGCGGTCGGCGTACGGATTGCGGCGCGGGTCGAGCTGCACGGTCTCGGTGAGGAGCACGGTGCCCTCGCCGTCGACGTGGATGCCGCCGCCCTCGTTCACGAGCACCGAGCTGACGAGCTCGGCGCCGACGTGCGCGGCCGCGAACCGGGCGATCCCGGCGGAGACCTTCCACTCGGCCCACTCGGGCGCACCCCAGCCGTTGAAGATCCAGTCGACCGCACCGAGAACGCCGGGGCGCTCGTCGTCGACGACGAAGGTGGGGCCGAAGTCGCGCATCCAGAACTCGTCGAGGGGCGCCTCGACGATCTCGATGCCGGAGTCGGTGCCGAGCATCCGCCGGGCTCGCGCGAGCTCGGACGGGTCGACGACCATCGTCACGGACTCGAACTCGGCGACCGCGTGGGCGACCGCCGTCCAGGCCGCGTAGCCCCCCTCGCGGTGCGCGTCGCCCTCGCCGAGGGTCAGGCCCTCGCGGGGGAACGCCATCCAGGTGCGTTCGTGCGGAGCGGTCTCGGCGGGCATGCGCCAGGTCATGCGGGGTCTCCGTTCGTGCGGGCGGATGCCGCGGCATCCGTCTCGATGATGGCAGCGGATGCCTCGGCCGAGGCGGATGCCACGGACGAACCGGATGCCGCGCCCGGCCGCTTCGCAGGGTCCCGGTACGGGCTGGTGGTCAGCCAGAGGATCGCGTAGATGCCGGCGCCGAGCACTGGCCCGACGATGGCCGACAGGTCGGCGCCGCCGAGGGCGTTCGAGATCGGGCCGACGTAGAGGGTCGTGTTCGCCGAGAGCACCGCGATCGTGATGGCTGCGACCATCGCGACGACGCCCGGGAGGAACACGCCGCCGCGGTACCAGAACGGGCCGCCGGGGCGCGTGTCGTCGAGGGCGGCGCCGTCGTAGCGGTTGCGGCGGAGCACGATGTCGATCGCGTAGATCGACACGAGCGGGCCGAAGACGGTGACGGCGAGTTCGAGCGAGGCGCTCAGCGCGTCGAGGAAGCTCGGGGACAGGAACAGCACCCACCCGGCGGCCGCCGTCGCGACGATGCCGGTGACGATCGTCGTCGCCGCGCGCGAGATGCGCTGGGCCAGCGCCTGCGCGTAGAAGCCGGTGGAGTAGGCGACGAGCACGTTGTTGGTGATGCTCGAGAGCACGATCATGCCGAGGAAGATGGGCGTGAACCAGGCCGGCACGATCTCGCCGATGGTGAGCTCGGGGTCGGTCATGTCGATCGCCGTGCCGGCGATGACGCCGAGCGCGCCGATCAGCACGGCGGGCACGAAGCCGCCGAGCGCGGTGTACCAGGCGACGGCCTTCTTGGAGACATCCGCCGGCAGGTATCGCGCGTAGTCGGCCCCGATGCCCCACGACAGCGGGCTCGAGGCGACGATCGCGAAGCCGAGCATGACGAGGGCCCAGTGCTCGGCCACGGGCATGGGGGCGACCTCGTACGTCCAGTCCGCGGCGCCGAACACGAACACGGCGAGCACGACGAACACGACGGCGAGCGCGGCCGAGAACCACGGGGCGAGCGCGAGGATCGTCGCGTGGCCGTAGACGCCGATGACGAAGCTCAGCACGCCGACGACGAGGAGCACGACCCATTCGCCGCCGGACGGCAGGCCGATGCCGAACTGCGCCAGCAGGGCGATCGCGCCGAGCGTGGCGAACGCCACGTTGATGATCTCGTAGAACAGGCCGATGAGCACGCCGAGCCCGGCGCCGAAGACCTTGTTGCCGCGGATGCCGAACATCGCGCGCATGATCGACACGCTCGGCGAGCCCGAGGCGGGACCGCTGACCGCGAGCCAGCCCACGAGCGCCCACCAGAGGTTGCCGACGACGGTGATCGCGAGCGCCTCCCACAGCGGCAGGCCGAGGAGCATGAGCACACCGCCCACGACGAAGTAGAGGTATCCGACGTTCGCCGACATCCACACCCAGAAGAGGCTCGACGGGCGGCCGTGCCGTTCGGAGGCGGGGACGTGCTCGGTGCCGTGCTGCTCGACGTGGCCGACGCGGTCGGCGGCCGGGGCGGCGTGGGCGGGCTGGGCGGCCGGGGCGGCCGGGGCGGCCGGGGCGGATGTCGCGGGCGCGCCGGGCGCGCGGGAGGACCTCGCGGCGACGCGCGTCTCCTCGGGGGTCTGGATGCTCATGTGCGGAACCTCATCGTTCAACGGCGGGATGTTCGATCGACCCGATCGATATTATTGATCATGCGATCAATAACGTGGAAGACTACCTAGACTGTCTGCACGATGTCAACACCCGTCCGCACGCGCGCCGCACGCAAGAGCCCCGCCGAGCGATCCGCCGAGATCGCCGAGGCCGCGCGCCGGATCGCGCTCGAGCAGGGCCTCGCAGCGGTGACGCTCCGCTCCATCGCCGCCCACGCCGGCGTCGCGCCGGCCCTCGTGGCGCACTACCACCCGAGCATGGAGACCCTCGTCGCCGACGCCTTCGCGACGGTCGTGGCCGAGGAGATCGAAGAGGTCGCCGACCTCCTCGCCGCGCTCCCCGGCCCCCGCGAACGCCTCGGCACGCTGCTCGACACCCTCCTCGACGGCACGCGCGACGACGTCACGATCGTGTGGGTCGAGGCGTGGGCGCTCGGCCGGCGCAACGAGGCGCTCGCGGCATCCGTCCGCGAGCAGATGGACGCCTGGCAGGCGGTCGTCCAGGGCGTCATCGAAGACGGATCGGCCACCGCGGGCTTCCAGACGACGGATGCCGCGGCCGCCGCCTGGCAGCTCCTCGGCATGATCGACGGCCTCAACGCGCAGGCGCTCGTGCGCTGGGGCGACGCGAGCGCGCGCGGGTCGATGATCCACGGCGCCGTCGAGGGCATGCTCGGGCTCGAGCGCGGGGCGCTCGCCGGCGGACGCTGACCGCGCGACATCCGCGCGCCGAGCCGCCGCTCAGTCGCCGAAGGTGCGCAGGTACTCCTCCGCGAGTCGCTTCGGAGCGACGGCGAGCCATGCGTCGGCGACGACCTCGTCGAGCCGGCGGCGGGAGATCGTGTCGAGCCGAACGAGGATCGCCGACCAGCCGTCGAAGTGCGGGGTCGTGAAGAAGACGTCGGGGTCGTCCTCGACGAGCGCGAACTTCACGGCCTCGTCCTCGACGCGTGCGCCGAGGACGGGCCACGGCTGCTCGTCGATGCCGAGGAACGCGAGGTCGGCGCGCCGGAGCGGCCGTTCCCACACGAATCCCGTGTTCCGGACGCGCCAGTGCGGCACCCCGAAGCTGACCGCCTCGGTCGCCCCGGGCATCGCCATCGCCACCCCGCGCACCTCGTCCCACCCGATCACGCGGCACACCCTACGCCGGTCCAGGTTGCGCGGCGAGGCTCCGGTGCGCGGCGCCGGGTGCCCGGCTGAGCGGCGTCCCAGCGCGCGCCGGCGCTCGAGTCGCAAGGAACACCCGACCGGCTCGTGCCGTTGGCCTCTCGTATGAGCCTGCTGCCGAACACCATGCGCGCGGTCGCCGCAACCGGATCCGTCCCCCTCGACGACGAGCGCGCGCTCGCCGACGTCGACCTGCCGCTTCCCGAGCTCCGCCCGCGCGACGTGCTCGTCGAAGTCGCCGCGGTGTCGGTGAACCCGGTCGACGTCAAGACGCGGATGCGTCGCCCCGCCGACGCCCCGCGGATCGTGCTCGGCTACGACGCCGCGGGCACCGTCGTGGGCGTCGGCTCCGAGGTGACGCTGTTCGCCCCCGGCGACGAGGTCTACCACGCGGGCGTCATCACCCGGCAGGGCACGAACGCGGAGTTCCACGCGGTCGACGAGCGCCTCGTCGGCCGGAAGCCCGCGAACCTGTCGATGGCCGAGGCCGCCGCGATGCCGCTCACCACGATCACGGCGTGGGAGTCGCTCTTCGACCGGTTCCGGCTCGACGCGTCGAGCGGGGGCACGCTGCTCGCGGTCGCCGCGGCCGGCGGCGTGGGCTCGATCCTCACGCAGCTCGCCGCGACGCTCACCGGCGTCAGCGTGATCGGCACGGCGTCGCGGCCCGAGACGCGCGACTGGGTGCGCGGCATGGGCGCCGCGCACGTCGTCGACCACCACGGCGACCTCGCCGCGGCCGTGCGCGAGATCGCACCCGACGGCATCGACCGGGTCTTCACGCCGTCGACGGCCGGCCGGCTCCCCCTCTACGCCGACGTCCTGCGACCCTTCGGCGAGATCGTCGCGATCGACGAGGACCCCGATATGGACGCCCGGGTGCTGAAGTCCAAGAGCATCGCGTGGCTCTGGGAGTCCATGTTCACGCGCGGGGTCTTCGAGACGCCCGACATGATCCGCCAGCACGAGCTGCTCGACGAGGCATCCGCGATGTTCGAGGACGGGCGGCTGCGCTCGACGCTCGCGCGCGAGATCGCCGGGATCGACGCCGCGGGGCTCCGCGAGGCGCACGCGCTCGTGGCGTCCGGGCGGAGCATCGGGAAGGTCGTGCTAGTGCGCTGAGGCCGGGCGGGACCGGCGCGGGCGGGCCGGGCGGACGGGGGCGGGCGGGGCGGGGCCGGGCGGACGGGGCGGGGCCGGGCCGACCCGCCGGGCCGCGATGCACCGCGCCCCGGCGGCGATGTCGGATGCCGCGGCTAGCGTGGTCTCGACGGAACAGCGGAGGGAGCCCGATGTACCTGGCCGGCGGCACGGTGGTCACGAGCGCGAGCGACCTCAAGAAGGCGTCCGACTGCGAGTTCGCGTTCCTGCGCGAACTCGACGTCAAGCTCGGCCGCGAGACGCTGTTCGAGCCCGTGGCCGACGCCATGCTCGAGCGCGCGGGCCGGCTCGGCGATGCGCACGAGATCCGGGTGCTCGAGCGCTACCGCTCCGAGTTCGGCGACGGCGTCGTCGAGATCGAACGACCCGACCTGCGCGACCCCGACCAGCTCGAGGCGGCCGTCGCCGCGACGCGGGAGGCGTTCGAGTCGGGCGCGCCCGTCGTGTTCCAGGCGACCTTCGTCGACGACGGGTTCGTCGGCTTCGCCGACTTCATCGTGCGGCAGCCCGACGGCCGCTACCTCGTTCAGGACTCCAAGCTCGCGCGCCGCGCTCGGGTGACGGCGCTGCTGCAGCTCGCGGCCTACGCAGCGCAGCTCGACCGCATCGGCGTGCCGCGCGCCGACACCGTCGAACTCCTGCTCGGCGACGGCACGACGAGTTCGCATCGCCTGGAGGACATCGAGCCGGTGTTCCTGCTGCGACGCGAGCGCCTCCGGCAGATCGTCGAGGAGCGCGTCGCCGACGATCGGCCCGTCGCGTGGGGCGACCCGCGCTACGCCCTCGACGGGCGCTGCCCGACGTGCGACCTCGAGGTGCAGGCGAACCGCGACCTGCTCCTCGTCGCCGGCCTGCGCATCACGCAGCGCGCGCACTTCCATGCCGCCGGCATCACGACGATCGACGAGCTCGCGGCATCCGCCGGCCCCGTCGACGGCGTGATGGAGGCGACGCTCGAGGGCCTGCGGGTGCAGGCGCGGCTGCAGCTCGTCGCCGAGGCCGAGCTGCGCGCGGCCGAGGCGTCCGGTGACCGCTCGCCCGACGATCCGCCGATGCCGCCGCCCGTGGAGGTGCGCGAGCCGGGCGCCCTCGCGGCGATCCCCGAGCCCGATGCGGGCGACCTGTTCTTCGACTTCGAGGGCGACCCGCTCTACACCGAGGGCGCGGCGACCGAGTGGGGCCTCGACTACCTGTTCGGCATGATCGACGTCGACGAGCGCTTCACGCCCATCTGGGCGCACAGCTTCGCGGAGGAGCGCCAGGCGCTCGTGCAGTTCCTCGCATTCGTGAAGGAGCGCCGCGAGCGGCATCCGAACCTGCACATCTACCACTACGCGAGCTACGAGCGGACGCACCTCACCTCGATCGCGGCACGCCACGGCGTCGGCGAGGCCGAGGTCGACCAGCTGCTCGCCGACGGCGTGCTCGTCGACCTCTACCCGATCGTCAAGCGCGCGGTGCGCGTCGGCAGCCGCTCGTACTCGATCAAGAAGCTCGAGCCGCTGTACATGGGCGAGCGGCTGCGCAAGGCCGACGTGAAGTCGGGCGGCGACTCGATCCTCGAGTACGTGCGCGCCCGCGAGCTGGCCGCCACGGGCGACGCCGCCGGCGCGCGGCTCGTGCTCGACGACCTCGCCGAGTACAACGAGTACGACTGCGTGTCGACGCTTCGCCTGCGCGACTGGCTGCTCGGCCTGGCGCGGTCGCACGGCGTCGAGCCGGTGCCCGCGCTGCTCCTCGTCGAACCGACCGCCAAGCAGTACGCGGCGAGCCCGCTCGCGACCGAGCTGTCCGCACTCGCGGGCGGCGCCGACGAACGCCGCGGCGACCCCGATCGCACCGCGCTCGCGCTCGCGGCCGCCGCGATCGACTACCACGAGCGCGAGCTCAAGACGTTCTGGTGGGGCCACTTCTTCCGCGTCGAGCAGCCGCTCGAGGCCTGGGAGGATCATCGCGACGTGCTCGTCGTCGACCCGGCGCGCACGGTCGTGCTGCACGACTGGTACCGCGAGGGCCGGCAGCAGTTCGATCGACGCGAGCTGCTGCTCCGGGGCCGCATCGCGCCCGGCTCCCGGTTCAGCGCGGGCGCCGACCTGTACCTGCTCTACGACTGGCCCGCGCCGTTCCCCTCGTTCTCACGGCGCCCCGGTTCGCGCGCATGGGCGAAGGCGACGGTGATCGAGTCGACGCCCGACGGCGTGCGCATCGAGGAACGCTCGACCGTCGACGAGACCTGGCGAGACCTGCCGTTCGCGCTCGTGCCGGGCAACCCGCCGCCCGCGGGGCGGCAGAAGGCGGCGATCGCCGAGTGGGCGCGGCCGATCGTCGATCGTCACCCGGCGTGGCCGAAGGACGCCGCGGTCGACCTGCTGCGGCGCATCCCGCCGCGCACGCGGTCGGGCACGCTCGCGCCGCTGCCCGATCACGAGTACGTCGGCGCGGTCGTGCGCTCGCTCGGCGACCTCGACGACTCCTACCTCGCGGTGCAGGGGCCGCCCGGCACCGGCAAGACCTACGTCGCGGCGCACGTCATCGCTCGGCTCGTGGGCCACCACGGCTGGAAGGTCGGGGTCGTCGCGCAGTCGCACGCGGTCGTCGAGCACCTGCTCGACGCGGTGGTGGGCGCCGGGCTCGACCCGCGGCGCATCGCGAAGGCGCCGAAGAACCGCGACGACGGCGTCGTGCGCGGATGGACCCCCATCGACAAGGACGGCATGTCCGCGTTCATCTCGGCCAACCGCGATGCCGGCTTCGTCGTCGGCGGTACGGCGTGGGACTTCGCGAACGCCGACCGGGTCGGCCGGCGCGCGCTCGACGTGCTGGTCGTCGACGAGGCCGGGCAGTTCTCGCTCGCCTCGACGATCGCCGCGTCGGTGGCCGCCCGGCGCCTGCTGCTCCTCGGCGACCCCCAGCAGTTGCCGCAGGTGAGCCAGGGCACCCATCCCGAGCCGGTCGACATGTCGGCGCTCGGCTGGATCGCCGACGGGCACGACGTGCTGCCCGGCGAGTTCGGCTACTTCCTCGCCGAGAGCCGGCGCATGCACCCGGCGCTCGCGGCGTCCGTCTCGGCCCTCTCGTACGAGGGTGAACTCGCGTCGCACGACTGCGCCGCGCTGCGCGCGATCGACGGGGTCGAACCGGGACTCACGCCCGTGCCGATCGAGCACGAGGGCAACACGACCGAATCCGTCGAGGAGGCCGCCGAGGTCGTCCGGATCGTCGGATCGCTGCTCGGGCGGGCCTTCACCGACATCGTGCCCGGCGACGGCGAACCGGTTCGAGCCGTCCCGCGCCCGCTGGAACAGCGCGACCTCATCGTGGTGACGCCGTACAACGCGCAGCTCGCGGTCGTCCGCGACGCGCTCGACCGTGCCGGGTTCGCGGCAGTGCCGGTCGGCACCGTCGACAAGTTCCAGGGGCAGGAGGCCGCGGTCGCGATCGTGTCGCTCGCCGCGTCGTCGGCGGCCGCCGCGCCGCGGGGAGTCGAGTTCCTGCTGCTGAAGAACCGGCTGAACGTCGCGATCTCGCGAGCGCAGGTCGCCGCCTACCTGGTCCACTCGCCGGGGCTGCTCGACGCGCTGCCTCGCACGCCGCAGGGAGTCGCCCAGCTCAGTGCGTTCGCGCGACTGGTCGGCATCGAGCTCCCGGCGTGGGAGCGGGAGCCCGTCGGGTAGCGCGCGTCAGCCGCCGACCAGCTTCTCGACGGCCTTCGCGATGCGTCGCGCCCGGGTCTCGGGGGTCTTCGCCTCGGTGATCGCCGTCACGTGCGCCTTCTGGTGGCTCGGGGCCAGTCGGTCGAACGCCGCACGCGCGCCGGGCGTCGCGTCCAGCGCGGCCGCGAAGTCCTCGGGCGGCTCGACCGTCCGCGGGGCGGTGTCGAGCTCGAGCTCCACCGAGATCGCGTCGCCGCCGGAGATCCCGGTCGCCGCGCGCTTGTCCGAGCTGAACGGGATCAGGTGACGGCCGCCCATGACGGCGAGCGTGCTGCGGTACTCGTAGCCGTTGACCCGCACGACGACGGGTGCGCGCCGCCCACCGCCGAGCGCCTCGACGACCTCGGCCGGAACCTCGATGCCGGTGTTGTTCCCCGACTGGAACATCGTGGTCTCGAACTGCATGCTCCCGAGCCTCGCACCAGTCGAGGCTGCGCGGAACCCCGCGACGCGGCATCCGCTCGCTCTCTGGGAATACGGCACAGGATACCCACGTAGGTTATCTGCATGACCTCCCCCACCGACCTGAACCCCGCCCGCATCACCATGTACGGCGCCGAGTGGTGCGGCGACTGCCGCCGCTCGAAGGCCCTGCTCGACCGGCGCGGCGTGGACTACGAGTACATCGACCTGATGACCGTCGCCGACGGCGCCGACCGCGCGAAGGCGATCTCGGGTCGCACGAACATCCCCGTGGTCGTCTTCCCCGACGGCACGCACTTCACCGAGCCCACCGACCACGAACTGGCCGCGAAGCTCGACGCCGCGCTCGCCGCCGAGAGCGACGCCGCCTGACGGTCGCCGCGGCCTGACCGTCGCCGCCGCCTGACCCTCGTCACCGTTCTCAGGGGTCCTTCGGCGTGTCGCCGGAGACCGCGGCGCGCCCTCCTGAGAACGGTGGCGATCGGCGAGAAGTTCCGGGAACGGGATCCCGCGAGGGCGTCAGGCGAGGGCGGGGATGACCTCGCGCTCGTAGAGCTCGAGACCGGAGCGGTCGTAGGCCGCCTCCGGGAAGTAGTGGATCGCGTAGCCGAGGCCGCGCGAGCGCATGTCGAGCAGCTTGTCCACGACCTGCGACGGCGTGCCCACGGCGATCGCCTCGTCCGAACGGAAGTCGTGCATGAACTTCGCCGCGGCCTTCTCGCCCGCCGAACCCGCGACCCGCGCCTCGATGGCCTCGAGTCGTCGCTCGACGTCGACCTCGGTCTCGCCGATGACCGTGTTGAAGTTCGCACTCCGCACGATCGAGGAGAAGTCGCGACCGAGCCGGTCGGTGTGCCCGCGCAGCACCTCGCTCTTGTGGCTGAACTCCTCGGGGCTGCCGTAGAAGTTCGTGTACGAGGCGTACTTCGCCGCGATCTTCAGCGTCACCTTCTCGCCGCCGCCGGCGACCCACAAGGGGACGCCGCCGGCCTGCAGCGGCTGCGGCTGCACGATCGCTCCGTCGACCCGGGTGAACTCGCCGTCGAGGCTCGCGCGGCCCGTCGTCCACGCCTGGTGCATGATCTCGACGCCCTCGCGCAGCATCCGCAGTCGCTCGGGGGCGTGGGGGAACCCGTATCCGTACGCGCGCCACTCGTGCTCGTACCATCCGGCGCCGATGCCCATCTCGAGCCGCCCACCGGAGATCACGTCGACCGTCGCCGCGACCTTCGCGAGGTAGACCGGGTTGCGGTAGGCAATGCACGTGCACATCTGCCCGAGGCGCACCCGTGAGGTCGACGCCGCGTACGCGGCCATGAGCGACCATGCCTCGTGCGTCGCCTCCGACTCGCTCGGCACGGGCACGGTGTGGAAGTGGTCGTAGACCCAGATCGACTCCCACGGCGAGCCGTCGCGGTCGGCGAACTCGGCGAGGCCGTGCATCGTCGACCAGTGGTCGGCCGGCTCGATGCCGACGAGGTCGTGGCGCCATCCTTGGGGTACGAAGAATCCGAATCGCATCCCGCCAGCCTACGGTCGCGATCTCAGCGTCAGCACTGATGTCGCCCGGCCTTGACATCCGTAGCGTCGGCGAACATGGCCCACACGATCGATCACGCGCACGTCCTCGTCGACGACCTCGCCGCCGTCGCGGTCACGTCCGGCGGCATCCGCGTCATCCATCTCTCGGGTGTGGCGACCTGCCCGAGCGAGCTGTGGCGCGTCGACGTCGTCGCGGTCGGCCGCACGCCGTTCGGCGGCACCAGCCCGGGCCGTCTCACGATCGGCCTGAAATCCGCCGCGCCGCGCCGTCGCGGTCGGTTCCGGCACGTCCGCGTCCCGTTCGAGGCGATCATCGAGGACGAGCGCACGCACGAGGTGGAGGTGCACCTCGAGTGCCAGCCCGCCGTCGTGCTCCCCGTCCTCGAGGCCGACGACTCGTTCGGCGCGGGCGCGCGGGCGACCACGCGCCGGCGCTCCGAGGTCGCCCGTCGCGCGCTGCCCGTGGGTGCGCATTCGATGGCGGATGCCGCGCGTCGCGCGTTCGGCGCACTGCGCGACGCGTTCTCGGGCGTCACGCCCCGGTTCGCGGTGGCGGTCTGACGCAGGGTCCGGCGGGCGCACCGCACCGCACCGCGCCGGCCGCGCCGCGCGGCTCCGCGTCGGCCGCGTCGACCGCGCCGCTTGGCGCCGCCCGGCGCCGACCGGGCAGGCCGGCGCCGCAGCCCCTGATCAGGTGAGCGCGAACCTCAGCTCGGCCATCGCAGGCCCGTCCCAGACGGAATCCTCGAGGTCGTCACCCCGCACCGTGACGACTTTGCCGCCGCGGGCGATGACGAGCATCGCGAGCTCGGGCAAGAGGTCGCCGGCGTGCCGGCCGTCGGAGAGCGCGTCGCCGTTGCCGTGGTCGGTCGCGAACTCGATCGCACCCGACTCGTGGTCGAGCGTGCCGTTGACCGACGTCGTGAAGTCGAACCACAGGCACTCGACGGCGCCGTCGGCGGCGAGTCGCCCGATCGCGGCGAGGTCGCGCTCGACGCGCCCGGCGCTGCCGTCGGCGAGGCCCGTGAGTGCGGTCTTCGCCTCGTTCACGTTGAGCTGCGCGAGCTGCTGGCGGAGCTCGCCGTCGATCTCGGCGGCGCCGAGCCGGTCGGGACCGCCCTGCACACCGACCACGCGGCGCCCGTTGTGCGCCCGGTCGAGGAACGAGCTGAGCAGCGGCTCGGCCGCGAACACGAACAGGGGCACCCTCGCATCGGGGTCGTGCTCCTGGAGCTCGTGCCAGACGGCATCGGCGACGCGCTTGGCGTAGATGTCGTGGATCTCGGGGCGTCGGTCGCCCTCGTTCGTACCCCGATCGCCGTGTCCGCCGCCGCGGCGACGCAAGCCCTCGCCGGCTTCGCGGTTCGCGGCGTCGTCGAGGTTACGGGGCAGGTCGGGGTCGAGCGGCATCTGCTCGGCGCGGGCGGTCGGGAGCGCGTGCCAGAGCGCCCACTCGTTCGAGGACAGTGTGACGGCGAACGCCTCCTGATCCTGGCTCGGTGCTCGGAGCAGCTGCCCGAGCACGAAGTGCGAGCCCGCGTGCACCGCGTCGTCGAGGCGGTTCGGCAGCACGTAGACGTCGGTGAAGCCCGGCGCGACGAAGATCGCCAGGGAGCGGGAGAGCCCGGCCCACAGCGAACGGTCGCCGAGCACGGCGTCGCGCTCGACCTTGAGTGCGTCGACCTCGGAGGTCTCGGCGCCGCCGGAGCGGATGCGGTCGATGGCCTCGTCGAAGAGGCTCTTGACGGCGACCTCGGCGCGTTCTCGCTCACTGACGACCGGTGACGTGGCCGCGTAGATGGTGATCGCGGGGTGGTGCTCACCCGCCAGAGTCGCGAAATCGGTCGTGGTGGGCAGCTCGTGGTGAACCGTCATACGTCCCTCCCCCAGGTCCGGCGACGACGTCGTCGCGTGTCCCCCAGCCTAGGAACCTCGAGGCCGAACCGACAGACCCATTCGGCAGACGTCCCGGCGCGAGTGAGGTCGACGGATGCAAGCCAGGCCCGCGGCCCGCAGCGCGACGGGCCCGGCGCGGTCGCCGGGCCCGTCGGGATGCGTCGCCGCCTCAGCGGCCGACGGGGTGGTTCGAGCGGATGACCCCCGTGGGGTCGACGGCCTGCTTGACCGCGCGCAGTCGCGCGAGCCGGCCGTCGTCGCCGAAGAACCGCGAGCCCGTCGTCTGGCGCTCCGCGAAGTTCAGGTACTCGACGGAGGCACGCCACGGCTCGATGCGCGAGAGCAGGCGCCCGAGCGAGGCGACGACCGCCTGGAGCGTCTCGGGCACGGCGATGCCGACGGCGTACACCAGGTACTCGGCCTCGAGCCCGCCGACGGCGCCCGGGATGGGCAGTCCGCGGTCGGCGGCGACCTCGAGCGCGGCCGACGGTGAGAACGCGCCGCCGAGGTGGCGGATCTCCGCGGACAGCAGCGCCGTGTCGGCGCCGGGGCCGACGGCGGCGACGAACGCGCGGACCGCCTCGGCCGGCAGCTCGGCGAGCATCATGCCGTCGCCGTGACCGGGCGTCGGGCCGGGCGGGTCCATGTGCAGCTGGAGCAGCTCGGCGGGGGCCTGCGGGTGCACGGTGTCCATGGCCGGCTCCAGGGCGCGGAGCGGCGCGAGCAGCGCGTCGGCGCGCGCGGGCTCCTCCTGGATGACGGCCTCGACGAGCACGAACGACTTCCCGGAGAGGAATGGCGGGAGCTCCGGCATCGGCGGGAAGCGCAGCACGCGTCCGACCGAGGTGACGGTGTCGGGCACCGAGCGCGTCCACTCGGCCCACGCCTGCAGCACCTCCTCGGTGCGCTCGATGGGGAAGAACAGGGCCCCGGCGACGACCTGCTCGATCTCGAACAGCGCGAACTCGAGCGCCGTGACGATGCCGAAGTCGCCGCCGCCGCCGCGGACGGCCCAGAACAGCTCGGGATCGTGCTGCGCGTCGACGCGACGGAACTCGCCGTCGGCGGTCACGAGCTCGACCGCGGTGACGTGGTTGGCGGCGAGGCCGTGCGCGCGTCCGAGGAACGAGACGCCGCCGCCCAGCGTGTAGCCGACCACGCCCACGTCGTGGCTCGATCCGGCGAGCGCGGCGAGGCCGTGCGGCGCCGCCGCGGCGACGACGTCGCCCCAGAGCACGCCCGGCTCGACGCGCGCGATGCGCTGGGTCGGCCGGACCTCGATCGCGCGCAGCTCGTGCGTGCGGAGGAGGACGGCGTCGGCGAGGCCGCGCCCCTCGGCCAGCGGGCCGGCGTTGTGGCCGGTCGCCTGCGGCGCGACCGCGAGTCCGAGCTCGCGGGCGGCGCGGACGGTGCGGGCGACGTCGGCGACGGATGCCGCGACGACGACCGCGGCGGGGTGCTGGTCGACCGCGAGGTTCCAGGCGAGCCGGTCGGCGTCGTAGTCGGGGTCGCCCGGCAGGGAGAGCCGTCCGTCGAGGCGTTCGGCGAGGATCGCGAACGACTCGCGGAGCGACATGGCGGCCGGCGCAGCGCTCTCGGCCGGAGCGGCCGACGGCGCCGTGGTGGTGGGATCGGTGGCCGCCGCGGTCTCTGCCGCGACGGTCTCGGAGGCGAGCGGGTTCACTGGTGGTCCTTTCACGGGGTGATGGTCGCGGGCCGGGCGGCGGCCGTTGCGGCCTGGTCCGACGGCCGCCCGGATCACCGGGGGCGCTCACGACGCGACTCCCATACAACGGCCTGCGTCGACGCCGGAGATCAGGACGATCCCGCCGATCCACTCAGGGTTATCCCGAGCATCCGACGCGACCGGCCGGTCGGACCGCAGGCCGGGACCTCCGCGGAATAGCGCTCTCGGGGCCCCGGTTGCAGCAGGGGATGTCTCTCTCGCCACGCCTCTCGGTCCTCGATCTCGTCCCCGTCCGGAACGGCCAGTCCTCGTCAGAGGCGCTCGCGGCATCCGTCGCCCTCGCGCAGGCCGCCGACCGCCTGGGCTTCACCCGCTACTGGTTCGCCGAGCACCACAACATGCCGTCGGTCGCGTCCACGACCCCGCCCGTGCTGATCGCGGCGACCGCCGCGCGCACCGAGCGCATCCGCGTCGGCTCGGGGGGCGTGATGCTGCCGAACCACGCGCCGCTCGTCGTGGCCGAGCAGTTCGCGGCGCTCGAGGCGCTCGCGCCGGGCCGCATCGACCTCGGCATCGGGCGCGCACCGGGCAGCGACCCGGTGATCACGCAGCTCCTGAGGATCTCCGGCCCGACGGCCGACGTCGACCGGTTCCCCGATCACGTCGCCGACATCCTGAGCCTGCTGTCACCGGATGGCGCGACGCTGCGCCTGACGAGCGGGCGCGAGTACCCGATCCAGGCGACGCCGGCCGCGACGGACGTGCCCACGCTGTGGCTGCTCGGCAGCTCCGACTACTCCGCGAAGCTGGCCGCCGAGCTGGGACTGCCGTACGTGTTCGCGAACCACTTCTCGGGCGAGGGCCTCGAGCAGGCGCTCGAGCTCTACCGGTCGGGGTACCGCCCGAGCGAGCGGCATCCGTCGCCGCAGACGATCCTCACCCTGAACGCGATCGTCGCCGACACGACCGACGAAGCCGAGGCCCGCGCGCTGCCGCAGCTGCACGCGATGGCGCGACTGCGGCTGAATCGCCCGATGCGCCCGCTCGAGACCGTCGAGGAGGCCGAGGCGGCCCCGCGCGACTCCGACGCCGACGAGGTCGTCTCGCGCATGCGCGCGCGTTGGGTGATCGGCGAGGCGGATGCCGCGGCATCCGCCGTTCGCACGCTGGCCGAGCGGCACGGCATCGACGAGGTCATGCTCGCGCCCGTCGCGGGCAGCCGTGCCGACGAGCCGGCTGATGCCTCGCCGGGCCGCGTGCGGACCCTCGAGCTGCTCGCCGACCGCCTCGCCGCCTAGCGCGAGGAGCCGCCGACCCGTTCGAGTGCGGTTTCTGCGTGCGAGTGCGGTTTCTGCGTGCGAGTGCGGTTTCTGCGTGCGAGTGCGATTGTCCGCGCACTCCACCGCAGAGATCGCACTCCGTCGAGGCACGCGCCGCCGCCGCCGCGAGCTTCAGCCCCGCTTCAGCGCGCATCCGGGAGGATGGGCCCGACGGAGGACGGTGATCGATGCGGCTGCTGGTGGTCGAGGACGAGACGCGCCTCGCCGAGGGACTGAAGCGCGGGCTCGAGGCCGAGGGCTTCGCGGTCGACGTCGCCGCGAACGGCACCGACGGACTGTGGCTCGCCCGCGAGAACCGCTACGCGGCGATCCTCCTCGACATCATGCTCCCGGGACTGAACGGCTACCTCGTCTGCCGCGCGCTCCGCGAGGCCGACGACTGGACGCCCGTGCTCATGCTCACCGCGAAGGACGGCGAGTGGGACCAGGTCGAGGCGCTCGACACGGGTGCCGACGACTACCTGACGAAGCCGTTCTCGTTCGCGGTGCTCGTCGCGCGCGTGCGGGCGCTCATCCGGCGCGGCGCCGCTCCTCGCCCGGCGGTGCTCTCGGCGGGCGACCTCGAACTCGACCCCGCCTCGCGCGCCGTCCGCCGCGGCGGCACCGCCGTCGATCTCACCGCCCGCGAGTTCGCGGTGCTCGAGTTCCTCCTGCGCCGACCCGGTGAGGTGGTGTCCAAGCGCGAGATCCTCGAGGGCGTCTGGGACTTCGACTTCGACGGCGACCCGAACATCGTCGAGGTCTACATCCGGCACCTGCGCAACAAGGTCGACCGTCCGTTCGGGCGCGACGGCATCCAGACGCTCCGTGGTGCGGGCTACCGGCTGGCGGCCGACGGTGGCTGAGGCGGCCGGCCGAGCGGATGCCGCGGGCAGGCCCCGCCGGCACCGCACCGGTGTCCGCGGCCGCATCACGCTCGCTGCGGCATCCGTCGTCGCCCTGGCGCTCGTGATCGGCGCCGTGATCTTCTGGATCGTGCTGCGCGCGTCGCTCCTCGAGGGCGTGCGGGCCTCGGCCGAGCAGGATGCCGCGGCGCTGGCGGCGCAGGTCGAGGCGGGCGGCGCGACGTCGCTCGGCGACCTCGGCGAGCTCGACGACGACCGCATCGTGCTGGTCGTCGCCGGCGGCGCGATCGTCGCCGCGAGCGAGGAGGCGCCCGCTACCGCGGCGGGCCTGCGCGACGGCGCGAGCGTCCGCGTCGACGACGAGACCTACGTCCTCGCCCGCGAGGACGCCGAGAGCGACGCCGACGGGGGCGACGACGAGGTCGCCGTGATCGTGGGTCGCAGCACCGAGTCGGTGGACGAGACCCTCGGCACCGTGGCGCGACTGCTCGCCGTCTCCGTGCCCCTCCTGGTGGCGCTCGTCGCGCTCACGGCCTGGATCGTGGTCGGGCGTGCGCTCGCCCCCGTCGAGCGGATGCGGCGGCAGGTCGACGCGGTGACCGCGACCACGCTCGCCGACCGGCTCGACGAACCGGCGACCGGCGACGAGATCGCGCGCCTCGCGCAGACGCTGAACGGCATGCTCGGCCGGCTCGAGTCGGCGCAGGCGACGCAGCGGCGATTCATCTCGGACGCGTCGCACGAGCTGAAGTCGCCGCTCGCGACGATCCGGCAGTACGCCGAACTCGCTCGCGCCCACCCGGAGCGGGTCCGCGACGGGGAGCTCGGCGAGGTGGTCCTCGCCGAGGGCGATCGGCTCGAACGCCTCGTGCAGGGGATGCTCGTGCTCGCCCGCGCCGACGAGGGCGCGTTGCGCCCCGATCCCGCGGAGGTCGACCTCGACGACCTGCTGCTCGCCGAGGCGGCCCGGATCCGTGGTGGCGGCGCGGTCGCGGTCGACACGTCGAGCGTGCACGCGACGAGGGTGCGCGGGGATGCCGCGCTGCTCGCGCAGCTCGTCCGCAACCTCGTCGACAACGCCGCCCGCCATGCGCGCTCCGGGATCGTGCTCGCGGTCGACCCGGAGCCCGGCCGAACTGACCGCGCGAGCGGCGGAGATGCGAGCGGCGCCGTGATCACGATCGACGACGACGGTGACGGCATCCCGCCCGGCGAACGCGAGCACGTGTTCGAGCGCTTCGTCCGACTCGACGACTCGCGGGCCCGTGACACCGGCGGCAGCGGCCTGGGACTGGCGATCGTGCGCGAGATCGCGCGCGCACACGGCGGCGAGGCCCGCGTCGAGGACGCGCCGTCGGGCGGCGCACGCCTCCGCGTGGAGCTGCCGGCCGCGGCATCCGCTCGCTGACGCACCGATGCGCCGGGACGCGACCCCGCGCGCCCGCGGTTCGCTGAAACCGCGTTCAGGACGCTTCAGGCTGGCTTCAGCGCACCCCGGCGAGTCTGGTGTCGAACCGAACGAACGGGAGGCACGACCATGAAGAAGCGCACCATCTGGATCACGTCCGCCGCGGCCGCCGGAGTGCTCGCCCTCGGCGGCACCGCGATCGCGTACGCCGCGACCGACGGCTTCGAGGCGGAGGACCCGGCCGGCTCGTCGCAGGAATCCGGAACCGAGGACGAGGCGAACGAGCAGCTCACCGGTGCCGACCTCGAGCAGGCGACGGATGCCGCACTGGCGGAGGCCGGCGAGGGCGAGGTCGTCGAGGCCGAGCGCGAGGACGACCGCGAGGGCGACCGCGTCGTCGCCTACGAGGTCGACGTGAAGCTCGACTCCGGCACGTACGTCGAGGTCTCGCTCGACGAGGACTTCGGCGTGGTCGCGGTCGAGGACGACGACGCGGATGACGCGGATGACGCGGACGGCGACGACGACTGACCTCATCGTCCGATCCGCGCGGCTGATGCCGACTCGTTGGAGCGCGGTTTCTGCGTACGAGTACGGGTTCCCGCGTACTCCACCGCAGAAATCGCACTCCATCGCGCGCGCGCCCGCGGGCGCGGGGGCGGGCGGGAGCGCGCGGGAGCGGGCGGCGCGGGCGCGCCGCGCGCTCAGGGGGCGAGCGACGAGACGCGGGCCTCCCACGGGGCGAGCGGCGCGTCGAAGGCGCCGGGCGCGTCGGGCAGCGTGTTCGTGAGCACCGGCAGCGAGTCGCGCCACCGGTCCGCGAACCCCGGCGGGAACACCGGGTCGTGCTCCGTCGACGCGAGGTTCACCACGACGAGCAGCCGGTCGTCGTCGAGCACGCGCTCGAACGCGAAGATCGCGGGGTGGCCGGCATCCACCCGCTCGAAGGACCCGTGGGCGACCACGGGCCGTTCGTGCCGCAGCGCGATGAGCTGCCGGAAGTACTCGAACACCGACCCCGGGTCGCCGACCTGCGCGGCCGCGTTGATGGTCGCGTGGTTCGGGTTCACCTCGAGCCACGGCACGCCGGTCGTGAAGCCCGCATCAGGCGTGGCGTCCCACTGCATCGGCGTCCTTGCGTGGTCGCGGCTCATCAGGCTCAGGCCGTACAGGGCGTCGGCCGCCGCCGTGCCGCTCGCCACCTCCTCGGCGTAGGCGTTCAGCGACTCGACGTCGCGGTAGTCGCCGATGTCGGCGAACGGCGCGTTCGTCATCCCGAGCTCCTGCCCCTGGTAGACGTACGGCGTGCCGCGAAGCAGGTGGAGCATGGTCGCCAGCGCGGTGGCCGAGCTGTACCAGTGCTCCTCCGCGTCGCCGAATCGGCTCACCGAGCGGGCCTGGTCGTGGTTCTCGAGGTAGAGGCTGTTCCAGCCCACCTCCTCGAGGCCCTCCTGCCACTTGGCGAGGGATGCCGCGAGCTCGCCGGGTTCGAGCCGGCGCGGGTGGAACTTGCTGACGCCGTGGTCGAGCCCGACGTGCTCGAACTGGAAGACCATGTCGACCTCGCGCCGTGCGGGGTCGGTGAACAGGAGCGCCTCGTCCACCGTGACCCCGGGGGTCTCGCCCACGGTGATGAGGCCGTCGCGCCCGTCGAACACCTCGCGGTGCATCTCCTGCATGAACTCGTGCAGCCGCGGACCGTTGGTGTAGAACGCGCCGCCGTCGCCGAACTCGCGCCCGTCGCGGACGGGTCCGTCGGGCAGGTGCGGGTGCTTCGAGATGAGGTTGATCACGTCCATCCGGAAGCCGTCGACGCCGCGGTCGAGCCACCAGCGCATCATCTCGTAGACCGCCTGCCGGACCTCGGGGTTCTCCCAGTTGAGGTCGGGCTGCTTGACGTCGAAGAGGTGCAGGTAGTACTCGCCCGTCGCCTCGTCCCACTCCCACGTGGGGCCGGAGAAGAAGGACCGCCAGTTCGTCGGCTCCGCGCCGGGCGCGCCGCCGGCCAGGCCCTCCCGCGGGGGGCGCCACCAGTACCAGTCGCGCTTCGGGTCGTCACGGCTCGACCGCGATTCCACGAACCACGGATGCTCGTCCGACGTGTGGTTCACGACGAGGTCCATGACGAGCCGGATGCCCCGCGCGTGCATGGCCGCGAGCAGCTCGTCGAAGTCGTCGAGGGTGCCGAACGTCGGGTCGATGTCGCGGTAGTCGCTGATGTCGTACCCGTTGTCGGCCTGCGGCGACCGGTAGATCGGCGACAGCCAGACGACGTCGACGCCGAGCCGTTCGAGGTGGTCGAGGCGCTGCAGGATGCCGCGGAGGTCGCCGATGCCGTCTCCGTCGGAGTCCTGGAAGCTCCGTGGGTAGACCTGGTAGACCACTGCGGACTTCCACCAGTCCGGGGCGGTCGACGGATGCCTGGGCTCGCGTTCGTTCGCCATGCCCCGATCCTCGCAGGATGTTCGCGCGGCGTCACGGGGTGGACGCGCGCGTCCCGGGTTGCGCAGCGGGCCCCGGGATGCCGTGCGACACGACGATGCCCCGGGCATCCGCCCGGGGCATCCGGTTGCTGCGAGTCGTCGAAGCGGGCTCAGGCCGCGAGGCCCAGGCGCCGCAGGTCGTCGCCGGAGGCGCGGTGCTCCGACCCCGCGGCGACCGTCGCCTCGCGCGGCACGCGCGCACCGTTCTGCACGCGGGCCCCCGCGCCGACGGCCGCGTACGGTCCGACGACGGCGAAGCGGCCGACGACCGCGCCGCGGCCGACACGGGCGTTGACGCCGATCGTCGCGTTCTCGGCGACGATCGCGTCCTGTTCCACCCAGGCGCCGTGCGACAGGGTCGCGCCCCGCTGCACCTCGGCGCCGGGATCGACGTATGCGGTCGGGTCGACGAACGCCGACGCATCCACCTTCGCGGTCGTCGCCACGAGGCCGCGACCGTTGACGTGCTTGCGGTAGCGGCGCAGGATGCCGGCATCGTCTTCGAACTCGACGTAGCTGATGCCCACTCGTCCTCCATTCCGTTCCGGACAGGGGTTCCGGATACAGGTACAACATCCGTGCTGACCGGGGCATTCCCCAGCCTCGGT
The DNA here is from genome assembly GCF_052748445.2 of Agromyces molybdatiresistens. Lineage (NCBI taxonomy): Bacteria > Bacillati > Actinomycetota > Actinomycetes > Micrococcales > Microbacteriaceae > Agromyces > Agromyces molybdatiresistens. The sequence goes on from NZ_CM188258.1 coordinate 3,324,823, forward strand.
GCTGACCCTGTGGATCTCCATGGCTCTCCCTGATCCTTCGCCGTGCGCGCGTCCGTAGCGTCGGCCGGGAGCCGACGACCATGTCGGCGCTCGCCCCAGCCGGGCAATCCCCTCGTTCCGGGAGAACCGCCGATCCATGTCCGCCTACCTGCTCTGCGCGAACCCCATCCAGGGCCACGCTGCCCCCGTCATCGCCATCGCGCGCGACCTCGTCGCCCGCGGCCACGAGGTCACCGTGCTCACGGGCTCGCGCTTCCGCGATTCCGTCGAGGCCGCGGGCGCCCGGCACCGCTCACTGCCGGGCATCGCCGACTTCGACGACCGGGTGATCCAGGACCACCTGCCCGACCGCGACCGATACCGCGGCATCGCCAAGGTCGAGTACGACGTCCAGCGGATCTTCGTCCACCCGCTCGCCGCCCAGTTCCGTGCGCTCGAGGCCCTCGTGGAGGAGCTCGCGCCCGACGCGGTCCTCGTCGAGGCCGCGTTCATGGGCGTTCTGCCGATGCTGCTCGACGATCCGGCCTCCCGGCCGCCGATCATCGCGGTCGGGGTCATCCCGCTCTCGCAGCAGAGCGTCGACACCGCACCGGGCGGGCTCGGGATGGCGCCGCGCTCCGGTGCCCTGGGCCGGCTCCGGAACCGCGTGCTCAACGCCGTCATCACGAAGGTGGTGTTCCGGAAGACCCAGGCGCTCGCCGACCGCACGCTGCGCGAGCTCGGCCGGCCCGCGCTCCCGCAGTTCCTGTTCGACGCGACCGAGCTGTGCGACCGCTTCCTGCAGCTCTCGCCCGCCGAGTTCGAGTACCCGCGCAGCGACCTCGCTCCGAACGTCCGCTTCGTCGGGACCGTCCTCCCGGCCTCGCCGGGCCCGACCGAGCTGCCCGACTGGTGGCACGAGCTCGACGGCGACCGCCCGGTCGTGCACGTCAGCCAGGGCACGATCGACAACAAGGACTTCGGCCGGCTCATCCGCCCGACCCTCGACGCGCTCGCCGACCGCGACGTGCTCGTGGTCGCCGCGACGGGCGGCCGACCCGTCGCGGGGCTCGGGCCGCTGCCGGAGAACGCCCGCGCCGCCGAGTTCCTGCCGTACGACCTGCTCCTGCCGAAGACCGACGTGTTCGTCACGAACGCCGGATTCGGCGGCACGCAGTACGCCCTCAGCCACGGCGTGCCGATCGTCGCCGCGGGCGATACCGAGGACAAGCCCGACGTCGCGATGCGCGTCCAGTGGAGCGGCACCGGCCTCACCCTGCGGACGGGGACGCCGACGCCGGCTGCGGTCGGGGCCGCGGTCGACCGGCTGCTCTCCGAGCCGTCGTTCCGCGAGCGGTCGGAGGAGATGGCCCGCCGCATCGCCCGGTACGACACCGCGGCGATCATCGCCGACGAGCTCGATGCGCTGGTCGCCGCACGGCGGAGCACAGAGCCGGCTCGCTGACCCGCGGGAGCCGGGAGCCGGGAGCCGGCAGCCGGGAGCCGGGAGCGGGGCCGCCGGTCACCCGCGCCGGGGCGCCCCGCCCGATGCCGGAACCGCCGCGCCCGCGACATCCGCCCTCGATGGGGGATGCCGCGGGCGCGACGTGAGCTGCGGGGATGCCGCCCGACGGATCAGCCGTCGGTGCGGGTCTCCGTGATCTCGACGTAGAAGACGAGGGTCTGGCCGCCGAGGCCGTTCGAGGACTCCTCCTCGCCGTAGCCGAGGGCCGGCGGGATGGTCACGAGCAGCTTCGTGCCGACCGGCTGGCCGACGAGCGAGGCGCCGAAGCCCGGGATGACGCCCGAGATCGAGAACGGCACGGGCGCGTTGCCGAAGCTCTGGTCGAAGACCTCTCCGGTCTCCCACACGACGCCCTGGTAGTCGACGGTCACCGTGTCGTCCTCGGTGACGACGTCGCCGTCGCCCTCCTCGAGGACGGCGACGAGCAGCTCGTCCGACGGCTCGGCGTCGGGGATGGTCACGGTCGGCGTGCCGTCCTCGGCGTACTCGACGGTCGGGACGTCCTCCGTCCACTCGCCGGGCACGGGCAGCTCGACGAGCTCCTGCACGTCGGTCACGATGACCAGGGTCTCGCCCGGCTCGACGCCGATGCCCTCGTTGCCCTCGTCGCCGTAGATCGACGACGCGGGCGCGACGGTGACGACGCGCGATCCGAGGGCCACGCAGTCCGCACCGGCGCGGAAGCCGTCGTAGAGCGTGCCCTCGGCGAGCTCGAGCGTGGCCGGCTGCGAGAAGAGCTGCTCACCGGTCGTGCCGGAGAACGCGGTCACCTGGGCGCTCACCTGGTCGCCGGGCGCGGTGTCGTCGCCGTCGCCCTCGGTCACGATGGTGCGCTGCAGCTCCTCGGCCTCGAGCGGCGCGTCGAACGTCGCGGTCGGCGTGCCGCCGAAGTCGCCGGACACCTCGATGGCGTCGCTCTGCTCGCCCGCCTCGACCTCGAGGCACGCCGCCGCGGCATCCGTCGACGTGGGTTCGGGCGTCTCCTCGCCGCCGCCCGCGCAGCCGACGAGCAGGAGGACGGACACGGATGCGAGTGCGATGGGCGCGCCACGACGCAGGGCACGGTTCATGGAGGGGTACTCGATTCAGGGTCGGAATGCAGACGTGAACCACAAGTCTGCACGCCGGATGTCTCGATTCCCTGAGTCTTCCCGAACGCGCGCGACCGGGCGACAATGTGCGCATGGGGGAAACGGGGATCCAGCCCGACGTCGCGAGCGTGTTCACCGACGCGGCCGGGACGTTCACGGAGCTCGACGAGGTGCTGTGGGATCCGATCTCGCGGGCGACGGTGCTGCGGGCGGTCCCGCAGTTCGACGAACGCGTGCTCGACGCGTGCGCGGGCGCCGGCGCCTCGGCGCTGCCGACCGCCGAGCTGGTCGGCCCGGGCGGCGTCGTCGACGCGGTCGACCGCTCGAGCGCGATGCTCGACACGCTGCGCGAGCGCGCGGGTGCGCACGTCCCGTGGCTCCGCGTGCACGAGGCCGACGCGACGACGTGGCCGTACACGGGCTACGACCTCGTGCAGTGCGTGCTCGGGGTGTTCTTCTTCGAGGATGTCGCGGCGGGCGTCGCGCACCTCGTGCAGTGCGCACGGCCGGGCGGTCGGGTCGTCCTGACCGTGTGGGCGGATGGCGCGCTCGAGCCGCTTCCCGGACTGCTCGCGTCGGTGCTGCCCGACGACGAACGCGTTCCGAGCCTCGACGAGGACGACGGCCCGGTGGTGCCCGGCGCGGGCACGGCGGGCGGGTTCGCGCACTGGCTCTCCGAGCGCGGACTCGCCGACGTGCGCGCGGAGGCCGTTCCGCGCCACCTCGACCTGACGCCCGAGATCGCGTGGGCACTCGTGATCGGCACGGGCATGCGGGCGATGCTGGGCGACCTCGACGACGAGGCGATCGAGGGGGTGCGCGGGCGGTACCTCTCGGCGATCGAGGAGCGCGGCGTGGCCACCGTCGACATCACGACGCTCGTCGCGGTCGGCCGACGACCGGAGACCGAGGGCGAGGCCGAGCCGGCGGGCGAGGCCGAGCGGGAGGCCGAGGCCGAGCCGGAGAACGACGCCGAGCCGGAGGCCGCGGCCGCGGACACCTGAGCCGCTACGCGTCGCCGCCCGGCGCGCCACCGGTCGCGACCGGTCGCTCGAAGCGGTTGGACCACTGGCTGAACGAGCCCGGGTACAGCGCGGCCTCGACGCCCGCGAGCTCGAGCGCGGCCACCTCGTGCGCGGCGGTGACGCCCGAGCCGCAGTAGACGGCGACGGGGCGGGCCCCGTCGACGCCGAGCGCGGCGAAACGGGCGCGCAGCGCCGCGGCCGGGAGGAAGCGCCCCCCGCCGTCGAGGTTCTCGGCGGTGGGCGCCGACACGGCGCCCGGGATGTGCCCGGCGCGCGGGTCGATCGGCTCGACCTCGCCGCGGTACCGCTCCCCGGCACGCGCGTCGAGCAGCACGCCGCCGCCGGCGGCGCCCAGCGCGTCCGCCTCATCGAGGTCGACGACGGGCATCGCGCCGAACCGCGCGGTCGCGTCACCCGGCTCGGCCACCACGTCGCCCCGCTCGAGCGGGAGCCCGGCCGCACGCCATGCGGCGAGTCCGCCGTCGAGGATCCGGACGTCGCCGAAGCCCGCGTGCCGGAGCAGCCACCACGCCCGGGCCGCGGACATGCCGGACGCGTCGTCCATGGCCACCGCGGTGTCTCCGTCGCGCAGGCCCCAGCGCCGCATCGCCCGCTGGAACGCGGCCTCGGACGGCAGCGGATGACGCCCCTCGCCGACCGCGGCGTGGTCGGCGAGCTCGCCGTCGAGGTCCACGTAGACCGCTCCGGGAACATGCCCATCGCGGTATGCACCGCTGCCGTCGGGTTCGGCGAGCGTCCAGCGGACGTCGAGCACCCTCGTCCGTGGCGCGCCGACCGGGGCGTCCCACTCGCGCTCGAGCCGCGCGGCGAGGTCGGCGGGGTCGATGAGGATCGGCATGCGCCCATCCTCCCAGCCCGGCCGGGCCACGGCATCCGCGCCGCGGGGCCGCCTCCGCCCCCTCGGTAGACTGGTCGGACGGTCGGAACGCACGCGGGGGGAGCACGGATGATCCTCTCCCTCGTGGCGTTCGCCGCGGTGGCCCTGGTCACGCCGTTCGCCGCAGGGGTCATGGGTCGCCGCATCTTCCCGGTCATCGCGCTCGTGCCGACGGCCGTGTTCGCATGGCTCCTGACGCTCGTGCCGGCCGTCGCGGGCGGCGAGGTCCTCGTCGAGCGCATCGAGTGGATCCGCGCCCTCGACATCGCGCTCTCGTTCCGCCTCGACCCGCTCTCCCTGCTGCTCGCGCTCGTCGTGACCGGCATCGGCGCGCTCGTCCTGCTCTACTGCACGTGGTACTTCCGCGACGACGAGCCGTCGCTCAACCGCTTCGCGGCGCTGCTCCTCGGGTTCGCGGGCGTGATGCTCGGCCTCGTCACCTCCGACGACGTGTTCGTGCTGTTCACGTTCTGGGAGGCCACGAGCGTGCTCTCCTACCTGCTGATCGGGCACGACGCGGCCAGGCGCGAGGCGCGCGGCGCCGCGCTGCAGGCGCTCACCGTGACCACCTTCGGCGGGCTCTCGATGCTCGTGGGACTCGTCGTGCTCACGGTCGCGGGCGGCACGACCTCGCTCCACGAGCTCGTCGCCGATCCCGTGACGGGCGTCGCCGCAGAGGTCGGCGTCGCGCTCGTGCTCGTCGGCGCGATCTCCAAGAGCGCCCTCGTGCCGTTCCACTTCTGGCTCCCCGCCGCGATGGCGGCCCCGACGCCCGTGTCCGCGTACCTCCACGCGGCCGCGATGGTGAAGGCGGGCGTGTACCTCGTCGCCGTGCTCGCGCCCGGGTACGCCGAGCTGGCGGTGTGGCATCCGATCGTGATCGGCATCGGCGGCTTCACGATGCTGGTGGGCGGATGGCGCGCGCTCCGGCAGACCGACCTCAAGCTCGTGCTCGCCTACGGCACGGTGAGCCAGCTCGGCTTCCTGATCCTCGTCGTCGGCCAGGGCACGCGCGACGCGGCGCTCGCGGGCACGGCGCTGCTGCTCGCGCACGCGCTGTTCAAGGCCGCCCTGTTCCTCACGATCGGCATCGTCGACCACGCCGCGGGCACGCGCGACAAGCGCAGGCTGTCGGGCCTCGGGCGGCGGATGCCGTGGCTCGCGGCGTTCGCGACGGTCGCGGCGGCGTCGATGGCGGGGCTGCCGCCGCTCCTCGGCTTCGTGGCCAAGGAGGCCGTGTTCACCGCGCAGCTCGAGGCCGCGGCATCCGGCGAACCCGGCTCGGCCTGGGCCGGGGTCGCGCTCGCGGCCGCGGTGATCGGTTCGATGCTCACCTTCGCCTACAGCTGGCGCTTCGTCTCCGGCGCGTTCGGGTCGCGCCCCGGCGCCGAGCCGACGCCGCTGCACCGGGAGCCCGCGCTCATGTCGTTCGCCCCGGGGGTCCTCGCCGCCGCCTCGCTCGCGACCGCGTTCGCGCTGCCGCTCATCGAACCGCTGCTCGACGCCTACGCGGCGACGCTGCCGGGGCCGACCGAGTACCACCTCGCGCTCTGGCACGGACTCGAGCCGGCCCTCGCGATCTCGGCGCTGGTCATCGGGGTCGGCGTGCTGCTCGTCTGGCGGCGCGAGGCCGTCGGCCGCGCGCAGGCCGCCGTGCCCGACACGATCGACGCCGAGCGCGGGTACCTCCGCGTCGTGGGGGCCGTCGACCGGGGCGCCGCGCGCGTGACGACCCTGATCCAGTCGGGCGGCCTCCCCGGCTACCTCGCCGTGATCGTCGCGGTGTTCATCCTGGGCCTCGGCGGCGCGGCCGCGGCGAACGGCACGTGGCCCGAGGGCATCCGCCTCGCCGACGGTCCGTCGCAGCCCGTGATCGGCCTCGCCATGGTCCTCGCCGCCTCGGCCGCGGTCGTCATCCGGCAGCGCCTGACCGCGGTGCTCCTCGTCGGCGCGACCGGCTACGGCCTGGTGCTCATCTTCGGCATGGGCGGCGCGCCCGACCTCGCGCTCACGCAGGCGCTCGTCGAGACCCTCACGATCGTCGTCGTGGTGCTCGTGCTCCGCCGCCTGCCGCGCCGCGTGACCGGGCGACGCGCCGTCGTCCGCGCGCCGCTGCGCGTCGCGCTCGGCGCGCTCGCCGGCATCGTGATGGCCGTGGTCGGCATCGTCGCGCTCGGCGCCCGCATGCGGCCGAGCATCGCCGAGGGCATCCCCGCCCTCGCCGAGGAGGCGCACGCGAAGAACCTCGTGAACGCCCTGCTCGTCGACATCCGCGCGTGGGACACGCTCGGCGAGATCTCGGTGCTCGTCGCCGTCGCGACGGGCGTCGCGAGCCTCATCTTCGTGTCCGGTCGCATGGGCGGCGCGCCACGGCTGGCCGACGTCGACCGCCGCGAGCGCTTCCTGCCCGTGCCCGAGCAGGCGGACAGCATCCGCGCCGCGCGACGCCGGCTCGCCGACGTCGAGCACGAGACGGATGCCGCGGCCGAGGCGGCCGCCACCCGCCAGACCTGGCTGCTGGCCGGCCGCACGCTCTCGCCGCGCAACCGCTCGATCCTCATCGAGGTGCTCGTCCGCCTGCTCTTCCACCCGGCCATCGTGGTCTCGGTCTACCTCCTGTTCGTCGGGCACAACGCACCGGGCGGCGGCTTCGCGGGCGGCCTCCTCGCGGGCCTCGCGCTCGTCGCGCGCTACCTCGCGGGCGGACGCTACGAGCTCGGCGAGGCCGCGCCGATCGATGCGGGGCTGCTGCTCGGCACGGGCCTGCTCGTGGCCGCCGGCACCGCGGCATCCTCGCTCGTCTTCGGCCTCACCGTGTTCGAGTCGACCTGGTTCGAGACCGAGGTGCCCGTGCTCGGCACGCTCTCGATCGGCACGTCGACCCTCTTCGACATCGGCGTGTACCTCGTGGTGGTGGGCCTCGTGCTCGACATCCTCCGCACCCTCGGCGCCGAGATCGACCGCCAGATCGACGAGGCCGGCCCCGACGCCGTGCCCGCCGACCCCGCGGAGGTGCGCGCATGACCGCATCGCTCACGCTCGTGATCGTCGCCGCCGTGCTCTTCGGCACGGGCATCACCGTCATGCTGGAGCGGAGCCTCACGCGCGTGCTCATCGGCTTCCTGCTCGTCGGCAACGGCGTGAACCTGTTCATGTTCCTGATGGGCGGGATGACCGGGCTCGCACCGATCCTCGGCGAGGGCGTCGACGAGGACGCGATCTCCGACCCGCTGCCGCAGGCCTTCGTGCTCACCGCGATCGTGATCAACCTCGGCATCACCGCGTTCATGCTCGCGCTCATCTACCGCAGCTGGTGGCTCGCACAGCTCGGCGAGCGCGGCGACCTCATCGTCGACGAGGACGAGATGGCCGAGGACGCCGAGGAGACCGCGGACCTGTACCGCAGCTCCGAGGAGGACGACCGGGCCGTGCAGGCCGTGCTCGAGGCGAGCGACGAGGACGGGGGCCGCGGATGACCGACGCGCTCGTTCCCCTGATGGTGCTGCTGCCGCTCATCGGCGCCGCCGTGGCGCTCATGCTCGGCCGCCGCTTCCGCGCGCAGATGCTCGTGTCGACCCTCGTGCTCGCCGCGGTCGCGGCGATCGCCGCGGTGCTCCTCGCGCGCGTCGACGAGTCGGGCTCGGGGATCGCGGTCGCGGTCGGCGGGTGGGCACCGCCGTTCGGCATCATGCTCGTCGTCGACCGGCTCTCGGCGATCATGATCATCATCTCGTCGCTGATGCTGCTCGGCGTCCTCGTGTACGCCGTCGGCCAGGGCATCGCCGACCAGCACCGCGAGACGCCGGTGTCGATCTTCCACCCGACCTACCTGATCCTCTCGGCGGGCGTGTTCAACGCGTTCATCGCGGGCGACCTGTTCAACCTCTACGTCGGCTTCGAGATCCTGCTGTCGGCGAGCTACGTGCTGCTGACGCTCGGCGGAACGGGCGAGCGCATCCGGGCGGGCGTGACGTACATCATCGTGAGCCTCGTGTCGTCGCTGTTCTTCCTCAGTGCGATCGCCCTCGTCTACGGTGCGACGGGCACCGCGAACATCGCGCAGCTCTCGGTGCGCCTCGCGGAACTCCCGCAGGACATCCAGCTGATCCTGCACCTGCTGCTGCTCATCGCGTTCGGCATCAAGGCCGCGGTCTTCCCGCTGTCGTTCTGGCTGCCGGACTCGTACCCGACCGCGCCCGCGCCGGTCACGGCGGTGTTCGCGGGCCTGCTCACGAAGGTCGGCGTCTACGCCATCATCCGCACCGAGACGGTCCTGTTCACCGAATCCGACCTGTCGATACTGTTCCTCGTGATCGGGGGGCTGACCCTCGCGATCGGCATCCTCGGCGCGCTGACGCAGGCCGACATCAAGCGCCTGCTCTCGTTCACGCTCGTGAGCCACATCGGCTACATGATCTTCGGCATCGGGCTCGCGAGCGTGGCGGGCCTCGCGGCGACGATCTACTACGTCATCCACCACATCAGCGTGCAGACGACGCTGTTCCTCACGACCGGGCTCATCGAGCGCTTCGGCGGCTCGACGTCGATCACGCGCCTGGGCGGGCTGCGGCGCGCCTCGCCCATGCTGGCGGTGCTGTTCTTCGTGCCGGCGATGAACCTCGGCGGCATCCCGCCGTTCTCGGGCTTCCTCGGCAAGGTGGGCCTGTTCGTGTCCGGGGCGGATGCCGCGGGCGGCGCGACCCCGTCGACCGAGACGCTCGGCACGTCCTCCCCCGGCCCCGACTGGCTGATCTGGACGGTCGTCGCGATCGGCGCCGCGACCTCGCTCGTCACGCTCTACGCCCTGGCGCGGTTCTGGAACCTCGCGTTCTGGCGGCCGAAGGCCGAGCTCGAGGGGTACCGTTCGCGGCTCATCGACTCGGTGCAGGAGGCGCCTGGCGCGACCGTCATCGCGACGCGCACCACGCCCGTGCTCATGCTCGCGGCGACGTCCGCGCTCGTCGTGCTCACGATCGCGCTCACCGTCTTCGCCGGCCCGCTGTTCGACCTGTCGAGCCGTGCGGCCGAGAACCTGCGCGATGCGAGCGTGTACGTCTCGCTCGTGTTCCCGGGGGGTGTGCGATGACGGATGCCACGGATCGACCGCCCGCTCCGCCGGTTCCCGACCCCCCGGTCCCGGCCTCCGCCGCCGACCTGACCCGCTGGCAGGCGGTGTGGCGGCAGCTGCCGCTGCTCGCGGGCCTCGTCGCCCTCTGGGTCTTCCTCTGGGACCACGTCGACGTGCTCACCGTGACGACCGGAGTCGTGCTCGCGGTCGCGGTGACGCGGGCGTTCTACCTACCGCCCGTGCTGCTCAGCGGACGGTTCAACCCGTGGCGCGGACTGGTGCTCGGGCTCTGGATGATGTGCGACGTCGCCGTCGCCTCCGTCCAGGTCGCGACGCGTGCGGTCTGGCCGGGCTGGAAGCCCATGAACGCGATCATCGCCGTGCAGCTGCTCACGCGCTCCGATCTGGTCACCACGCTCACGGCCGAGGCGATCACGGTCGTGCCGGGCACCGTCGTCGTCGACATCGATCGGGAGCGCGGACTGCTGTACCTGCACGCGCTCGGCACGCGGACCGAGGCCGACATCGACGAGGCCCGCCGGCACGTGCTCGCGACCGAGGAGCGCATCGTGCTCGCGATCGGCACGCACGAGCAGGCGCAGGCGGTCCGGGCGGCTCGACGGCATCGGCGCGAGACCGGCCACCCGATCACCGCCGTCCGGCCCGACCCCGGGGAGCTCGCCGAACGGGAGGACGACGCATGAGCGCGCTCGACGTGATGGGGCTCGCCGCGGGCGTGATGTTCGGCGTCGGCGCGATCGCCGCGATCGTGCGCATCGTCCTCGGACCGACCATCCTGGACCGCGCGCTCGCGACCGACGTGCTGCTCGCGATCGCGATGTGCGGCCTCGCCGCCGAGATGGCGGTCAACCGCCACACCGACACGCTCGTGGTGCTGCTCGTGCTCGCGCTGTTCGCGATCGTCGGCTCGATCGCGATCGCGCGCTTCATCGGGAAGGAGGACGAATCGTGAACCTCGCCGAGATCGGCATCGGCGGCCTCATCCTGCTGAGCGCCTTCCTCTCGATGGCCGCCGGCGTCGGCGCGCTGCGCTTCCCCGACGTGCTCACGCGACTCCACGCCGCGACCAAGCCGCAGGTGCTCGGCCTCGCCGTCGTGCTCCTCGCGATCGTCCTCCGCGTCCCCGCGTGGGGCGTGGTGACGACGGTCGTCCTCATCATGACCTTCCAGCTGCTCACCCAGCCGATGACCGCGCACATGCTCGGCCGCGCGGCCTACCGCACCGACGCGCTGCGTCGCGACCTGCTCATCGAGGACGACCTGGGCCGCGACATCGCCGAGCACGAGGACGCGCGCGACCGCGACGACGACCCGGCGCGCTGAACGTGCCATCGGGCACGCGCCCGCTCAGCCGCGGCCGGTGAACTGCGGCGTGCGCTTCTCCTGGAACGCGGCGAACCCCTCGCGGTAGTCGTCGGTGTCGCAGAGCGCGGCCTGGGCGCGGTTCTCGTCCGACATCGACGCCCAGAGCCCGTGCCGGTGATCGCGCAGGTCGGCGACGAGCCGCTTCGAGGCGATGAAGGCCTGGGTGGGCCCGGATGCCGCGTCCCGCGCCGCGGCGCGCGCGGCCGCGAGCACGTCGTCGGCGGGGAGCACCCGCGAGAAGAGCCCGGCGGCGACGGCCTCGTCGCCCGACATGAGGCGGCCGGTCACGATGAGGTCCATCGTGCGGTGCGCGCCGAGGCGCTCGACGAAGAGCGCGTGCCCGCCGGAGTCGAGGGTCGCGCCGAGGTTCTTGAACGGCGAGCCGATCTTCGCGGTGTCGGCGACGTACACGATGTCGCTCGCGATGAGGAGGCCGAGGCCCACGCCGAGGCACGCGCCGTGGGCGACGGCGAACGTCGGCGCCGGGAAGCGCGCCATCCGCTTCAGCAACGGCTCGACGCGCCCGCCGAGGTAGCCGAGCACGTCGTCGTCCCTCGGGTCGACGCCGGTGATGTCCCGGCCGGCGCAGAACGCCCGACCCTCGCCGCGCAGCACGAGCGCGCGCACGCCGGCGTACTCGGCGTTGTCGTAGGCGTCGCCGAGCTCGGCGAGCGCCTGCTCGTCCAGCGCGTTGAGCTTGCCCGGTGCGTTCAGCGTGACCTCGGCCACGTCGTCGTGGATCTCGAGCTCGATCATTTCGGTCCTCTCCTCATCGAGTGCGCGAATACGCGACGAGCGCGCAGGCTCCGAGGTGCGCACTCGTCGCGATACTGCGCACTCGGGGGCAACCCTCTGCCCCGGTCCTACACGTCGTAGTCGACCACGACGCGGTCGGAGGTCGCGTGCGACTGGCAGGTGAGCACGTATCCGCGCTCCAGCTCCTCGGGCTCGAGCGCGTAGTTCTCGGTCATGTTGACGCTCCCGTCGACCAGGCGGGCCCGGCAGGTGCCGCACACGCCGCCCGCGCACGCGAACGGCACGTCGGAGCGCACGCGGAGCGCCGCGTTGAGGATCGACTCGTTCGCGCTGACCGGGCTGTCCACCGTCGACGAGAGGCCGTCGAGCGTGAACTCGATCGCGACCGTGGGCTCGCCGCGTTCGACCGTGACGGGTCGGCCGTGCCGGGGCTCGGTCGCGCGGTCGGCGTCGGTCGTGAAGAGCTCGTAGCGCACCCGGCCTGCCGGCACGTCGCGCGCCTCGAGCGTGTCGCGCGCGAGCTGCACGAGCTCGAAGGGCCCGCACAGGAACCACTCGTCGACCGTCGCCGGCGGGATGAGGGCGTCGAGCATGCGCTCGAGCTTCTCGGCGTCGATGCGGCCGGAGAGCAGCGGCGCGGTGCGCTGCTCGCGCGAGAGCACGTGGTGCAGCGCGAGCCGGGACGGGTAGCGGTCCTTCAGCTCGGCGAGCTCCTCGAGGAACATCACGTCGCGCGTCGACCGGTTCGTGTAAACGAGCGTGAAGCGCGCGTCGTCGGACCGGGCGAGCACGGTGTGCGCGAGCGCCATGAGCGGCGTGATGCCCGAGCCGGCGGCGATGCCGACGACGTGCTTGCCGTCGAGCGAGTCGAGCCCCGACGTGAACGTGCCCTGCGGGCTCATGACGTCGATGCGGTCGCCCGCCGCGAGCTCGGTGTTCGCCCACGTCGAGAAGCGCCCGCCGAGGTCGCGCTTGATCGCGACCGAGACGCTGCCGCGCACCGGCGGCCGGCAGATCGAGTACGACCGGCGCAGCTCGTGGCCGTCGAAGTCGCGGCGCAGCGCGACGTACTGGCCGGGCAGGTACGCGTAGTCGTCGGCGAGCTCGTCGGGCACCGCGAAGGTCACCTCGACGGCGTCGTCGGTGAGCGGGCGCACCTCGGCGACCTCGAGCGAGTGGAAGCGCGCGCGCCGCCGCTTCGGGGCGGTGTCGCCGCCGACCGCGCTCGCGAGGAACGCGTCGGCGATCGCGGCATCCGTCTCGAGCGCGCCGACGGCGGCACCGGTGGTCGGGGCCCCCGTGGAGCCCAGATTGATCGCGGCCATCAGAGCACCTTGAAGTAGTCGAAGGGCTCGAGGCAGTCGCGGCACTCGTAGAGCGCCTTGCACGAGGTCGAGCCGAAGCGGGCGAGTTCGCGGGTGTTCAGGGAGTCGCAGCGCGGGCACTTGACCGCCATCTGCAGGCGGATCGGCCCGGCATCGCGCACTGGCGCGTGGCCCGAGGGCGCCTGGATGCCGTACGTGCGGAGCTTCTCCTTGCCGGACTCGCTCATCCAGTCGGTCGTCCACGCGGGCGAGAGCACCATCCGCACGTCGACCTCGTCGTACCCGGCGTGCGTGAGTGCGAGCACGACGTCGTCCCGCATGGCGTCCATCGCGGGGCATCCGCTGTAGGTCGGGGTGAGCTCGACGTGCACGCCGGCGTCGTCGACGGCCACGGAGCGCAGCACCCCGAGGTCCTCGATGGTGAGCACGGGCACCTCGGGGTCGGTCACGGTCGCTGCGACGTCCCACGCGGCGCGCGAGGCGGGGTCGGACGGCACGGGGCGTGCGACGGATGCCGCGGCATCCGCTTCGCCCGTCGTGCCGGTCCGCACGTCGGCGGCGGTCACCACGACGCTCCCGGGTGCGCGCGGGCGAGGACCTGCATCTCGGCGAGCATCGGACCGAGGTGCTCGGTGTGCTTGCCCTCACGTCCGCCGCCGGACGCGACGAACGCGAGCCGCCCCTCGGGCCGGGCGAGCTCGGCCTCGGCGAAGACCTGGTCGACGACGGCGTCGAACGCCGGCCGGAGCGAGGACGGCAGGACGGCGACGCCGTCGGCGGCGAGCCGCTCGACGAGCGCGTCGTCGTGGAACAGCTCGTCGACGTACGGCCACGTCTGCTCGACCGCGCGGAGCATGCGGCGGCGCGACTCGTCGGTGCCGCCCGCGAGGCGCAGGGTCCACTGCGCGGCGTGGTCGCGGTGGTAGTCGACCTCCTTGGAGGCCTTCGCCGCGACCGCGGCGAGCGTGGCATCCGTCGACTGCTCGAGCCGACGGTACAGCTCGACGAGGTACGTCGACACGAACAGCTGCCGGGCGATGGTGTGCGCGAAGTCGCCGTTGGGCTGCTCGAAGAGCCAGGCGTTGCGGAAGTCGGGCTCGTCGCGGAAGTAGGCGAGGTCGTCCTCGCTGCGGCCGTCGTGCGTGCCGGCGTAGTGCAGCAGCGAGCGCGCGTGGCCGAGCAGGTCGAGGGCGATGTTCCCGAGCGCGACGTCCTCCTCGAGCTCGGGCGCGCGGCTGATCCAGTCGCCGAGCCGCTGGCTGAGCACGAGCGCGTCGTCGCCGAGGCGCAGCGCGTACTCGGCGACGTCGGCGGATGCCGCGTGGCCGGCGCCGGCCGACTCGCCGGCGTACTCCTCGGCGAGCGCGACGCGGTCGACGGTGACGTCGCCGTGGGGATCGAGGTCGGCCGCGCCGTGGGGATCGAGGTCGCTCACAGGTGCTTCACCCCTTCGGACTTCGTGTAGTACACCGCGTGCCGGTAGTTCTTGCCCGCGGGGCTCTCGAAGAACGCGCCCTTCGCGTCGGGATCGCTCGTCGTGACCGCGTCGGCGGGCACGACCCAGATCGAGACGCCCTCGTTGCGGCGCGTGTAGAGGTCGCGCGCGTTGCGGACGGCCATGTCGGCGTCGGGCGCGTGCAGCGACCCCACGTGCACGTGGCTCAGTCCGCGGTTCGCGCGGACGAAGACCTCCCAGAGGGGCCAGGCCTCGGTGCCGGTCTCACCCGGGGTGCTCATCACGCCACCGCCTTCTGCTTCAGTGCCTGCTTGCGGGCGTACTCGGCGGCTGCCTCGCGGACCCACGCGCCCTCCTCGTGGGCCTCGCGCCGGCGGCGCAGCCGCTCGGCGTTGGCGGGACCGCGGCCGGCGAGGACCTCGTGGAACTCGGTCCAGTCGATCTCGCTCATGTCGTAGCGCTGCTCGGCCTCGTTCCACTTCAGGTTCGGGTCGGGCAGGGTCACGCCCATGACCTCGGCCTGGGGCACGAGCATGCCGACGAAGCGCTGGCGCAGGTCGTCGTTGGAGAAGCGCTTGATGTTCCACGCCATCGACTGGGCCGAGTTCGGCGACTGGTCGTCGGGCGGCCCGAACATCATCAGGCTCGGCCAGTACCAGCGGTTCACGGCGTCCTGCGCCATCTCGCGCTGCGCCTCGGTGCCCTGCATGAGCTCGAGCAGGATCTCGAAGCCCTGGCGCTGGTGGAACGACTCCTCCTTGCAGATGCGCACCATGGCGCGGCCGTACGGGCCGTAGGAGGCACGGCAGAGCGGCACCTGGTTGCAGATCGCGGCGCCGTCGACGAGCCATCCGATGGCCCCCATGTCGGCCCACGTCGGGGTCGTGTAGTTGAAGATCGAGGAGTAGCGCGCCTTGCCCTCGATGAGCTGCTGCGTCATCTCCTCGCGCCCGATGCCGAGCGTCTGCGCAGCGGAGTAGAGGTAGAGACCGTGGCCGGCCTCGTCCTGCACCTTGGCCATGAGGATGGCCTTGCGCTTGAGGCTCGGCGCCCGCGAGATCCAGTTGGACTCGGGCTGCATGCCGATGATCTCGGAGTGCGCGTGCTGGCTGATCTGCCGGATGAGCGTCTTGCGGTACGCCTCGGGCATCCAGTCGCGCGGCTCGATGCGCGAGTCCTGGGCGATGAGGTCGTCGAAGCGGGCCTGCGCGGCCTGGTCTTCGACCACGCTCAGGTCAGCGGGTGCGGTCATCGTCGACTCCAATGCTCTCGGGACCGGTGCGGTTCGCGGTGCCGGGACCACTTTACCAACCGATCGTTCAGTTAGTATATGCTGAGGTCCAGCGTCGCGGCAACGACTCCCGCGACGACTCCCCCCGCACTCGATGAGGAGCAGCGCATGACGGATGTCGCGACCGGACGCCACGACGCGGGCGGAGCCACTGACGAGCAGGCGGATGCCGCGGCATCCGACCGCCTCAACCGCGCGATGATGCAGCGCGACCTCGCCTCGGCGATGCTCGGCATGGTCGTCGAGCGCGACGATCCCGGTCACGCCGTCGTGTCGATGCGCGTCCGCGAGGACATGACCAACGGGTTCGCCATCACCCACGGCGGGCTCGTCTTCACGCTGGCCGACACGGCCTTCGCGATCGCCTGCAACGAGGACCACCGGGTCACCGTCGCCGCGGGCGCCGACATCACCTTCCTGAAGTCCACGGTCGCGGGGCAGACGCTCACCGCGACCGCCGTGCGCCGCACCCGCAGCGGCCGCACGGGCCTCTACGACGTGACGGTCGTCGACGAGCAGGGCGACGCGGTCGCCGAGTTCCGCGGCCGCTCGATCTCCACCAACCGCACCATCTGACCCCCGGGAGCCACCGTGTCGACGACGACCCTTCCGCAGAACCCCGCCGAGCTCCGGCCCACCGTCTCCGGCCTCGTGCCCGCGACCGCCGACGAGCTCGACCCCGAGGAGCGCCTGACGCGCGCCGAGGTCGAGGCGCTGCAGCTCGAGCGCCTGCAGTGGACCGTGCGCCACGCCTACGAGAACGTGCCGCTCTACACGCGCAAGTTCGACGAGCACGGCGTGCACCCCGACGACATCCGGAGCCTCGCGGATGTCGCGAAGCTGCCGTTCACCACCAAGGCCGACCTGCGCGACACCTACCCGTTCGGCATGTTCGCCGTGCCGATGGAGCGTGTCGCGCGCATCCACGCGTCGTCGGGCACCACCGGGCGCCCGACCGTCGTGGGCTACACGCACGACGACCTCGACCGCTGGGCGACGCTCGTCGCGCGCTGCCTCCGCGCGAGCGGCGTGCGGCCGGGCATGAAGGTGCACAACGCCTACGGCTACGGCCTCTTCACGGGCGGCCTCGGCGCGCACGCCGGCATCGAGAAGCTCGGTGCGACGGTGATCCCGATGTCGGGCGGCCAGACCGCCCGCCAGGTGCAGCTCATCCGCGACTTCGAGCCCGACGCGATCATGTGCACGCCGAGCTACCTGCTCACGATCGCCGACGCCATGGAGGAGGCGGGCATCGACCCGCGCTCGACGAGCCTCAAGGTCGCGATCCTCGGCGCCGAGCCGTGGACCAACGAGATGCGCCGCCGCATCGAGGAGCGCCTCGGCATCGACGCGGTCGACATCTTCGGCCTCAGCGAGGTCATGGGGCCCGGGGTCGCCAACGAGTGCGTCGAGACGAAGGACGGCCCGCACATCTGGGAGGACCACTTCCTCCCCGAGGTCATCGACGGGAACACCGGCGAGCAGCTGCCCGACGGCGAGAAGGGCGAGCTGGTCTTCACGTCGCTGACGAAGGAGGCCTTCCCGGTCATCCGCTACCGCACGCGCGACCTGACGCGGCTGCTGCCCGGCACCGCGCGCCCCGGCATGCGCCGCATCGAGAAGATCACGGGCCGCAACGACGACATGATCATCCTGCGCGGGGTGAACCTCTTCCCGACGCAGATCGAGGAGCTCGTGCTCGGCATCGAGCACCTGACGCCCCACTTCATCCTGGAGCTGACGCGCACCGGCCACATGGACGACCTGACCGTGCGGATCGAGCGCCACCCCGACCTCGAGGTCGACGTCTGCCAGGCCGCGACGGTCGTGCTCGCCGGACGCATCAAGGAGTTCATCGGTTCGTCCGTCGTGGTGCGCCTCGAGGAGCCGGGCACGCTGCCGCGCAGCGAGGGCAAGTACAAGCGGGTCTACGACCTGCGCGAGCCGCGCTGAGTCGCGGCCCGCGCGGGTGACAGACTGAAGCGGATGTCAGGGAACACGACGCTCCGACGGGGACGCCCCGGCTACGACCAGCAGGGCATCCTGCAGGTCGCCGTCGCCGCGTTCAACGAGTACGGCTACGACGCGACCTCCATGGGCGTGCTCGCCGACCGGCTCGGCCTGTCGAAGTCCGCGATCTACCACCACTTCACCTCGAAGGACGAGATCCTCGAGCGCGCGCTCGACCAGGCGCTCGGCTCGCTCGAGGGCGTGCTCGACAAGACCGAGGCCGCCGGCGGCAGCGCCGCCGACCGGCTCGACGCCGTGCTGCGCGGCGCCGTCGGGGTGCTCGTCGCCGAACTGCCGTACGTGACGCTGCTGCTGCGTGTGCGCGGCAACACCGAGGTCGAGCGGCGCGCGCTCGCGCGACGGCGCGCGTTCGACAAGCGCGTCACGGCGCTCGTCGCCGAGGCGCAGGCCGAGGGATCGCTCCGCTCCGACATCGACGTGCGGATCGTGGAGCGGCTGCTGTTCGGAATGATCAACTCGATCGTCGAGTGGTACCGGCCCGGCGGCCGGGAGGATGCCGCGCGGCTGGCCGACGACGTCGTCGCGGTCGCGCTCGACGGGCTGCGGGTGCCGTCCGGCGCTTCGCGCGCCTGATCCGTCCGCGCCGCGCCCGGTCGTCGCCAGGATCGTCGGGTCACGGCGGCCGTGCACCCGCCGATGGTGACGACGACCGAGGAGGACCGAGGACGACCGGCGCTCAGCGACGGCCCGCGGCGCCCGCGACGTCGGGGTGCTCGGGCGGCAGCCCGTGCCGCTTCCCCGCGCGGAGCAGCTCGAGGTTGCGCCGCTCCCAGTCGAGCATCTCCTGGCGCACGCCCTCGAGGATCCGGCTCTCGCCGCAGGCGGGCAGTGGTCGTCCGCAGGTGCACGTTCCCGGCTTCTTCGGGTCCGGGTGATGGAACGCCTGCAGTCGCCAGAGGGCGACCATCGCCGTGTCGACCCGCTTCGCGGTGAGCTGCGTCGCGCGCTCGGCGCGCCGCACTCGGTCATCGCGCAGCTGGTCCTGGAGCGCTGCACCGACCTCGCTCGCGGTGTCGATGGCGCCCGCCCGCAGCTGGTCGCGCTCCGCCGTGAGCCGGGCCACGAGTTCGGCCGAGTCCGAGGCGGCCGCCACCGCCGCCTCGGCCGCGCCGCGCGCGTCGCGGTCGTGCGCCTCGAGGATGCCCCGCCAGAGCACGATGTGCTCCCGGTCGCGCTGCTCCGCCCGCTCGGGGCCGAGATGCGACCGGCAGTGACTGCACACCACCTGGTCGGACGCCGAGGCGAACCGGAAGCGCTGCACACTCCCGCAGCAGAGGCACGGCACGTCGACGTCGGCGTGGAGCGGGTGCTGGTGGGGCATGCGGTCCAGCGTGACCGGCCGCGTCCGGGCGGTCAAGTCGCGGCCGACGCCCTCAGCGATCGAGCTGCAGTCGCGACCACGCGAGCGCACACAGCGCGCCGGACGCGAGCGGCACGGTCGGCACCGTGAGGAGCGCGGCCGCCGGCACGGTGCCGGGCGCGATCGCCCAGAGCGCCGGGGCGACGAACGGCACCCACGCCCCGACGTCGGCGATCGCGGCGACCTGCGCGACCACGATGACCACCACGGTCGCGGCGATGCCGGGCAGCAGTCCCCGCCCGAGCGTCGCGACCCAGGCGGCCGGCGTCGCGATGAGAGCGGAGAGCACCACGAGCACCGGGATCCGGGCGAGGGAGCCGACGCCCGCGGCATCCGTCGCCCCGAGACCGAGCGCGAGCCCGGCGATCGCGACGACGCCGGTGAGGGCGGCCGCGACCACCACCGACCACGCGAGGTAGACGGCGAGCTTGCCGAACGCGATCGCGGGTCGCGAGACCGGCAGGCCGAAGAGCGCGGCGACGGTGCCGTCGGCGAACTCACGGCCGAACATCCAGCTGAGGGCGACGCCGAATGCGAGCACGCCGGCCGCGGCGGTGATCTGCAGCACGACGCCGACGAGCCCGGCCCAGCCCGGCACGCCGGCGAGGGGCCCGAGCTTGGCGAGCACCTGGGCGTCGCCGGATGCCGCGGCCAGCAGCATCCCGAGGGCGAGCACGCCGACGCCGATGACGAGGAGCACCGTGATCGAGGCCATGACGCGGGAGGCGATCGCCTTGCGCGCCTCGACGGCGATCGCGATGTGCAGGCCCGTGCCCCACGGGCCTTCGGGCCGGTTGGCCGCGGCCCGGGGACCCGGGACCCGGTCGCCGGCGCGTGGGCCGCTCATGCCGCGGCCCTCCGTGCCTCGTCGTCGGCGTGCACGAGCGCGAAGAACGCGCGCTCGAGGTCGAAGCCGCCGGGGTCGAGGGCGCCGATGACCCGCCCGTCGTTGACGACCGTGATCCGGTCGGCGACACGCGCGACCTCGTCCAGGTGATGGCTCGAGACGAGGATGCCGGCGCCCGCCGCAGCGCGCCGGAGCAGCGATTCGCGCAGCACGATCACCCCGGCGGGGTCCAGGCCGTTCGTCGGCTCGTCGAGCACGATCGCGTCGGGATCGTGCAGCAGCGCACCGGCGATTCCGACCCGCTGGCGGTTGCCGAGCGAGAGCCGGCTCGCGCGCACGCCCGCGTAGCGCCCGAGGTCGAACTCGTGGATCGCTCGGTCCACGACCGATCGGACGCGGCCGCGCTCGACGCCGTGCAGGCGCGCGGCGACCTCCAGGTTCGCGTGCCCCGTCAGCTCGGCGTAGGCGAGCGGGTGCTCGACGAGTTGCCCGACGCGCGCCCAGGTCGCGGCATCCGCCTCGACCACGTCGACGCCGCGCACGCGGACCGTGCCGGCGTCGGGCCGCAGCATGCCGAGCAGCACCCGCATGAGCGTGGTCTTGCCCGCGCCGTTGAGCCCGACGATCGCGTGGATCTCGCCCGCGGCGACGTCGAGGTCGATGCCGTGCACGCCGGCGCCGCCGCGGAAGCTCCGCGAGACCTTCCGCGCCTCGAAGCGGGGCACCGCTGTGCGCGCCGTGCTCACGCGGTCACCTCGATCACGTCGAGCGCGCGTTCGATCGCGGCGTCGAGCGTGTCGATCTCGCCGTCGGCCCACGCATACGTGCCGGTGACGAGCGCGGCGATCACGGCGGACGCCGCGACCCGCGCCTCGAACGGCGGCGCACCGTCGGCGACGAGCCGCTCCACGATCGCCGATTCGGTGTTGCCGGTGCTGCGCCACATCGCACCGCGCAACGAGGGCGTGCGCGAGGCGATCCGCACCCGAAGGCGGATCTCGGGATGCTCGGTCACGGGCAGGGCTCGCCACGCCGATCGGATGCCTCGCGCGGCGCGCTGCAGCGGCGGCAGCTCGCGCGGCTCGTCGCCGATTCCCTCGGCGAGGATCGGATCGTAGGGGTCCTCGAGGACGAGCTGCTCCTTCGCGGCGAAGTGACGGAAGAACGTCATCTCCGTGACGCCGGCGGCTGCCGCGATCTCGGACACCGGGGTCTCGTCATAGCCCTGCCGCTCGATGAGCTCGAGGCCGGCATCGATGAGGCGCTGCCGCGTGCGCGCGCCCCGGCCCGTGAGAGGAAGTGTGGCCATGCCGAAATGTTAGTCACTAACATTGCGCACCGCAAGCACGCGCGAGAGGACGCGCCTCCTGCCTGCGCTTCCCGCGGATCGCATCCACCGTCCCCGCAGCAGAGGTCGGACGGCGCGTGCAGCGTCCCGTAGCATCGACACGTGCTCGACGCGTCTCGTACAGTCCGCTCGCGCACCCGGACCCTCGCCAGGATCGCCGCCGCGATCGTGCTCGGCGCGGTTCTCGGTGGCGCGGGCAGCGTCGTGCTGGCGCCGGATCCACTCGCGTCCAGCGAGCTCGCCGATGAGGATCTTCGGAGCGTGAACCCGCTCGCGGGCCTGCCCTCCGAACCGGCCGTGCTGGTCATCGGGGACTCCTACACCGAGGGCATCGGCGCCTCCCGGCCCGATCGAGGCTGGGTGCGGATCGTCGCGGAGACGCTCTCCTGGAACATCACGATCGACGCGGTCGGCGGCACCGGGTTCGCGCAGGGAACGATCGCGAACGGTCGCACCGATCTCGCGTTCCGTCAGCGGATGGACGCGCACCGTGCCTCGGACCGCGACTTCGATCTCGTGGTCCTCCAGGGCGGTCTCAACGACTACTTCGTTCCGCACCGGGCGGAGGTCGCAACGGTCGTCGGCGCGGTCGAGGCGGCACGCGAGCACTGGCCCGACGCGGCGATCGTGATCTTCGGACCCGTCGAGCCGCTCGGCGGAGGAGTCCGCCACAGTGCACGCGCCGATGCCGTCCGCGAGGGAGCCGAGGAGTCGGATGCCGTCTACATCGATCCCGCGTCGCCCTCGCCGTGGTTCACCCAGCGCAACTCAGCGCGATTCGACTCGGGCGACGGACTCCACGTGAACGACGCGGGTCACGCGTACCTCGCGGCGCGATTCGCCGCGGCGCTCCAAGCGCACCTCCCCTGATGCGGACGTGGGCCCCGGGCGCGGCTCAGGCGACGAGGACGAGTCGCTCGGCGGCATCCGCCCGCACGCGCCGCGACAGCGAGTGAGCCGGACGCTCGACCAATCGGTGGAACAGCGCCGCAGCGGCGATGGCGATCGGCACGGCCAGGAGCACGGTGAATGCCGGGCGTTCGAGCAGGACCCCGATCGCGATGACGATCGGCTCGTGGATGAGGTAGAGGCTGAACGAGATCGCACCGAGCCAGAGCACCGGCCGCATCGTCAGGATCTTCGTCATCGCGGGAACGTGAGCCGCCGCGATGATCACGATCGTGACGCCGGCGAGGGTCGGCACCAGGGTCACCGCCCGCGCGCTCGCGCCGAGAACCGGGAGGAGCATCCAGTAGGAACTCGTGAGGAGCACGGCGGCCGTCGTCGCTGAGACGGCGAAGCCGATCCGCCGGCGGGGTCCTGCCGCCTGGATGCGTTCGCCGAGCGCGTCCCAGACCCCGGCGAGCGCGACACCGATCCCGAACATCGGGAGGAACGTGAGCGCCCCGTTCTGGCCGAGCACGCCGGCGGTGGACAGGAGCGCGTACGCGACGAGCTGCACCCACGCAGGCGTGCGCCGGGCGAGGTAGATGTAGAGCGGGAGCAGCAGCGAGAAGAGGACCTCCCACTGCAGCGACCAGAGCGGGCTCACCGTCCCGGAGACCCCGCCGAGGAGCGTGACGTCCGAGAGCGCTGCGGCCCAGGTCATCGTGTCCGGCCGACGCTCGATCCAGATGCTCTCGGCTCCCAGGTCTCGGGGGAAGACCGCGAACACCACGGCGGCGAAGGCCACGGCGGCGATGACGGGAAGGTACAGCCGCACGAGTCGCGAGGGGAAGTAGGCGGCCCAGCTGAACCTCGGAGATCCGACCGAGAGTGCGAGCACGAGCCCCGACAGGACGAAGAAGAGATAGACCGCCTCGGTGCCGGCCCACAGGAGGTGGAGCGGCGTGTACGCGAGGATCGCGGCGAATCCGTCGACGTGGATCGAGTAGTACGGTGCAGCGAGCGCCGGAACGGTCAGCAGCGAGTGATGCACGAGGACGATGACCGCGGCGACCCCGCGAAGTCCGTCGAGGGCATGGAGCCGCGTCGAGGTGGGTGACATCTCTGCCCTTTGGGACGGGGACGATCCCGTGACCGGGGGGTGGAATCGTCGGAATCGGCGGTGAAGGAGCAAGGGTAACCCAGACGCGCGATGTCGCCGAATCACCGGGCCGCATCCGGACATCCGGCGTCCGGGCGCCCTCGGCCGACCTCCGAGGAGATCGGACGCGGGCCTTCCGGCGACACGTTCACGGCAGTCGAGAACGTCGGATGCCGCGGCCTCGGAGTCGCGCGGACCGGCGCGGCCTCTCCATGCCGGCCCGCCGAGGGTTGCGGCTCAGAGCTCGTCCCACGGGCCGTAGGCCCGAACGTCGGGTCGACCGTCCCCGTCCGGCAGCGGCCGCCGCCGGAAGACCGCCGCGAGGCCGCGGAAGCGCTCGATCGTCGCCGGCCCGCCGGACGCCTCCGGCTCCTCCACCGGCGGGACATCGTCGGTCACCGCCTCGACGGAGATCGGGATCCCCGCGCCGATCAGCATCCTGACCCGCCCGGTCGAGCCGTCCCTCCGACGTGCGTGGATGTCGGCGATCGCGACCGAGTTGCCGCTCGCCAGGCCGTCCGCGTAATCGAGGACGGCATCCGCTGTGGCATCCGTGGCCAGGAACTCCGCGCCGCCGTATCGGATCCGTTGCGTCATGTCGTCCCCTTTCCCGGTCGTCGTCCCATGGTCTGGGGGATCATGATGTGCTCAAGCCTACGCTCGGATCCCCCGGAGGGGAGGGGTTGACGCACCGCGCGAACCCGCTCACGCCCGCCGGGGGGCGCGTGCCCCGGGCATCGGGCGGGACCGCGACGCGCAGCCGACTGTCGGCCGCATGCGCGAGGCTGGGCTCATGCCCGATTCCCACCCGCACGCCGCGCGCGCCGACGAGGGTGCCGGCGCAGGCGCCATCGCCGGCGACCTCCGCGCCGACGCCCTCGCCGCGCTCCGCGAGCTGGTCGGCCGCGACGACGCCGAGTTCCACGAGGGCCAGTTCGAGGCGATCGAGGCGCTCGTCGCGGGCCACCGGCGCGCGCTCGTCGTCCAGCGCACCGGCTGGGGCAAGTCGGCGGTGTACTTCGTCGCGACGCTCCTGCTCCGCCGTCGGGGCGGTGGCCCGACCATCCTCGTCTCGCCGCTGCTCGCGCTCATGCGCGACCAGGTCGCCGCGGCCGAGCGCGCGGGCGTGCGCGCGGTGTCGATCAACTCCGCCAACGCGCACGAGTGGCAGGAGGTGCTCGCCCGCCTCGACGCCGACGAGGTCGACGTGCTGCTCGTCTCGCCCGAACGCCTGAACAACCCGTCGTTCCGCGAGCAGCAGCTGCCCTCGCTCGTGCGCCGGCTCGGCATGCTCGTCGTCGACGAGGCGCACTGCATCAGCGACTGGGGGCACGACTTCCGCCCCGACTACCGGCGGCTCCGCGACCTCATCGCCGAAATCCCGGCCGACGTGCCCGTGCTCGCGACGACCGCGACGGCGAACAGCCGGGTCGTGGCGGATGTCGCGGAGCAGCTCGGCACCGACGTGCTGACGATCCGCGGCCCGCTTGCGAGGTCCTCCCTCCGGCTCGGCGTGCTGCGCCTGCCGGACTCGACGGGCCGGCTCGCGTGGCTCATCGACCACCTCGACGACCTGCCGGGCTCGGGCATCGTCTACGCGCTCACGGTCGCGGCGGCGGTCGACACTGCGCGCGTGCTCCGAGAGCGCGGCCACGACGTGCGCGCGTACACGGGCCAGACCGACCCCGAGGAGCGCGAGGAGTCCGAGGGGCTGCTCAAGCGCAACGAGGTGAAGGCGCTCATCGCCACGAGCGCGCTCGGCATGGGCTTCGACAAGCCCGACCTCGGCTTCGTCGTGCACCTCGGGGCGCCGTCGTCGCCCGTCGCCTACTACCAGCAGGTCGGTCGTGCGGGCCGCGCCAGCGAGAACGCCGACGTGCTGCTCCTTCCGGGCCGCGAGGACCCGGCGATCTGGCACTACTTCGCGACCGCGTCGATGCCCGACGAGGAGCGCGCACGACGGGTCATCGACGAGCTCTCCGACGTGCCGCTCTCCACCCCCGCGCTCGAGGCGCGGGTCGACATCCGGCGCACGCCGCTCGAGCTGCTGCTCAAGGTGCTCGACGTCGACGGCGCCGTGCGCCGCGTGCAGGGCGGGTGGGTGGCGACCGGAGCGTCATGGACGTACGACGCCGAGCGCTACCGCCGCATCGCCGAGGAACGCGAGGCCGAGCAGCGCCACATGCTCGAGTACGAGGCGACCGACGGATGCCGCATGGCCTTCCTCCAGCGTTCCCTCGACGACGGCACGGCGGCGCCGTGCGGTCGCTGCGACCGATGCGCGGGCGCGTGGTACCCGGGCGAGGTCGATGCGGATGCCGCGGCCGCCGCCGCGAGCGCCCTCGACCGGGTCGGCGTGCCGATCGAGCCGCGCCGTGCGTGGCCGACCGGTGCCGACCGGCTCGGGGTGCCCGTGAAGGGTCGCATCGCGCCCGCCGAACAGGCCGCCGAGGGCCGCGCGCTCGCGCGGCTCACCGACCTCGGCTGGGGGTCGACGCTCCGCGAGCTGTTCGCGCCGAACGCACCCGACGCCCCGGTGCCGCCGCGCGTGCTCGACGCGTGCGTTCGCGTGCTCGCCGAGTGGGGGTGGTCGGAACGGCCCGTGGCCGTGGCATCCGTCCCCTCGCGCTCGCGCCCGCAGCTCGTCGACTCGCTCGCGCGCGGACTCGCCGAGGTCGGTCGACTCCCCTACCTCGGCTCCCTCTCGCCGGTCGACGGCGGCCCGACGGGCGGTCCTGGAGGCAACAGCGCGTTCCGGCTCGCGGGCGTCTGGGGCCGGTTCTCGGCCGACGGCCTCGACGTCCCCGAAGGTGGCGTCCTGCTCGTCGACGACCTCGCCGACAGCCGCTGGACCCTCACGGTGGCGGCCCGCACGCTCCGGCAGGCGGGCGCGACCGGCGTGCTGCCGTTCGCGCTCGCGCTGCGCGGCTGAGGTCCGGGCTACCCGACCGGCACCGCCGCCCGCTCCTTCGCCACGAGCGTGAGCACGTCGTACGTCGCCACGAGCTCGTCGCGCTGGTTCTTCAGGACCGCGTCCCAGCGCACCTCGCCGTACTCGTCGGTCTCGCGCGGCGTGATCTGCTTGGCCGTGAGCTCCACGCGGATCTCGTCGCCCGGCGAGACGGGCGTGATGAACCGCAGGTTCTCGAGGCCCGAGTTCGCGAGCACCGGCCCCGGCGCGGCGTCGACGAACAGCCCAGCCGCCCACGACACCAGCAGGTACCCGTGCGCGACGCGGCCGGGGAAGAAGGGGTTCGCCGCTGCAGCCGCCTCGTCCATGTGCGCGTAGAACGTGTCGCCCGTGAAGTTCGCGAACGTCTCGATGTCCTCGAGCGTCACGGTGCGCGACGGCGATGCGACCTGGTCGCCGATCCGGAGCTCCGCGAGCGACTTCCGGAACGGGTGCGCCTCGCCGGTCTCCGCGTAGGGCCGGGCCGCGGCGCCCGCGTGCCACACGCCGGTGAGGGCGGTGAGCATGGCGGGCGAGCCCTGGACCGCGGTGCGCTGCATGTGGTGGTACACGGCGCGGATGCCGCCGAGCTCCTCGCCGCCGCCGGCGCGGCCGGGGCCGCCGTGCACGAGGTGCGGCACGGGCGAACCGTGGCCGGTCGACGTGCGCGCGTCGTCGCGATCGAGGAAGAGGAGGCGGCCGTTCATCGCCGCGATGCCGGACGCGAGTGCGACCGCGACATCCGGATCATGCGTGGCGACGCTCGTCACGAGCGAGCCGCCGCCGCGGGCGACGAGGTCGACCGCCTGGTCGAGGGAGTCGTAGGCGATGACGGATGCCACGGGGCCGAACGCCTCGACCTCGTGCACCGCGTCAGCCGTGGCATCCGCGAACTTCAGGAGCATGGGCTGGACGAACGCGCCGTCGGCGTCGACGCCCTCGGGCGCCTCTGCGGACCCGATGACGAGCTCGCCACCGGCATCCTGCAGCTTCCGCACCTGACGGAGCACCTCGTCGCGCTGGGCGAGCGAGGCGAGCGGGCCCATCGTGACGCCCTCGGTGCGCGGGTCGCCGACCACGACCTTGTCGGCCAGGCGCGCCCGCACGGCGTCGACGACGGCATCGACGGATGCCGCGGGCACGATCGCGCGACGGATGGCCGTGCACTTCTGCCCCGCCTTCGAGGTCATCTCGACGACGAGCTGCGCGACGTACGCGTCGAACTCGGGCGTGCCGGGCTCGGCGTCGGTGCCGAGCACGGAGGCGTTGATCGAGTCGGTCTCGCTCGTGAAGCGCACGCCGCCGGTCTGCACCGAGTCGTGCGCCCGCAGGCGCTCGGCCGTCGAGGCCGACCCGGTGAACCCGACGAGATCGCCGACGCGGAGGTGGTCGAACAGGTCGGGGACGCTCCCCGACACGAGCTGCAGCGAGCCGGCGGGCAGCAGGCCGGACTCCGCGAGGATGCGCACGAACGCCTCGGCGAGGTAGCCGGTCGGGGTCGCGGGCTTGACGACGGTCGGGACGCCGGCGAGGAACGCGGGCGCGAACTTCTCGAGCGAGCCCCATACGGGGAAGTTGAACGCGTTGATCTGCACGGCGACACCGGGCAGGCGCGTGTAGACGTGGCGCCCGATGAAGGAGCCGTCCTTCGAGAGCGGCTCGACCGGGCCGTCGACGACGACCTTCGCGTTCGGCAGCTCGCGGCGCCCCTTCGACGAGTAGGTGAAGAGCACGCCGATGCCGCCGTCGATGTCGACCCACGAGTCGCGCTTGGTCGCGCCGGCGCGCGCGGAGACCTCGTACAGCTCGGCCTTCCGCTCGGTGAGCACGAGCGCCATCTGCTTGAGCAGCACCGCGCGCTGGTGGAACGTGAGCTCGCCGAGCGAGCGCTGCCCGACCGTGCGGGCGTGTTCGAGCACCCCGGCGAGGTCGAGGCCCTCGGTCGAGACGCGCGCGACGACCTCGCCGGTCGACGCGTCGCGCACCTCGGTCGCGGATGCCGCCGCGGCGTCGCCGGGCGTCCACCACGCGTCGCGGACGTAGCTGGGCAGGATGCCGGTCATGTGGTTCTCCTCGGTCGTGGCCGTGGCGGCCGTGGTCGTGGCGGCGACGCGCGTCACTGCGCGTCCCACAGGTGGAAGCCCTCGCCGGTCTTGCGGCCGAGCTTGCCCTCGGCGACCATGCGGCGCAGCAGCGCGGGCGGTTCGAATCGCTCGCCGAGCTCGCCCGCCAGGTACTCGGCGATGCCGAGCCGGACGTCGAGTCCGACGAGGTCGGTGAGCCGCAGCGGACCCACCGGGTGCTTGTAGCCGAGCACCATGGCGGCGTCGATGTCCTCGGCGGAGGCGACGCCCTCCTCGAGCATGCGGATCGCCTCGAGCCCGAGCGCGACGCCGAGCCGGCTCGACGCGAAGCCCGGCGCATCGTGCACGACGATCGGCGCCTTCCCGATCGCCTCCACCCAGCCGCGGGCCTCCTCGACGAGCGCGCCGTCGGTCGACGAGCCGCGCACGATCTCGACGAGCGCCGACGCGGGAACGGGGTTGAAGAAGTGCAGGCCGAGGAACCGTTCGGGCCGATCGAGCCGTCCGGCGAGCTCGTCGATCGAGATCGACGACGTGTTCGACGCGAGTGCGGCGTCCGCACCCAGGACCGCCTCGACGCGGGTCAGCGCGTCGACCTTCAGGTCGAGGTCCTCCGGGACGGCCTCCACGACGAGGTCGGCGTCCGCGAACTCGGCGACGTCGGTCGCGACGGCGAGCCGGGCGCCGAGCGCGTCGGCGGTCTCGTCGGTCGTGCCGCGGTCGACGGATGCCGCGACGGAGTCGAGCACGCGCGTGCGGGCCGCCTCCGAGGCATCCGCATCGCGCTCGACGACGACGACCCGCGACCCGGCCAGCAGGAACGCGTGCGCGATGCCCGCGCCCATGCGGCCCCCGCCGAGGACGCCGACCCGCTCGGGCGCGGTGGTCTCGCTGGACTCGGTCATCCGGCACTCCTCTTCGATCGCCGCTCGAGGAACTCGGTCATGCGGCGGTGCTTCTCGGGGCTGTCGAAGAGCACGGCCTGCTCCTCGAGGTCGACGTGCGGGTGGTCGGCGCGCGGTGCGCGCAGCACGCGCTTGGTCGCCATGGTCGCGGCGGGGTCGTTCTTCGCGATGCGGTCGGCGATCGCGTGCGCCTCGGCGAGGAGGTCGCCCGTCGGGTGCACGGCCGTGATCAGCCCGATCGAGAGCGCCTCGGCGGCGTCGACGATACGTCCGGTGAGCAGCAGTTCGGCGGCGCGCGCGGCGCCGACGATCTCCTTCAGCCGCCACGTGGCGCCCGCGGCGGGGATGATGCCGAGGCCGGTCTCGGGATTGCCGAACTTCGCGTCGGGCGTGGCGATGCGGATGTCGGCGGCGAACGCGAGCTCGGCACCGCCGCCGAGCGCCCAGCCGTCGACCGCGGCGATCACGGGCATCGGCAGCTCGTTGATCCGGATGAACGCGTTCGCGTTGATGCCGGCACGCGCGTCGGCTGCGGTGCGCTCGCGCATCTGCGCGATATCGGCGCCGGAGGCGAAGACGCCGTCGGTGCCCGTGATGATGAGCAGGCGCGGCTCGGCCTCGAGCTCCGCGCACAGTGCGTGGATCGCGTCGATCGTGGCCTGGTCGATCGCATTGCGCTTGTCCGGCCGGTTCAGGGTCGCGACGACGCGGTCGGCGCGGCGCTCGACGAGGAGCGGCCCGGCCGCGGCATCCGCTCCCTGCTCGCTCGTCCGCTGGTCGACGCGCCCGTCGTCGGCGCGCTGCACGTCGGTCATGACACCCCCTCGACGATCATCGCGCTGCCCTGGCCGACCCCGACGCACATCGTCGCGAGACCGTAGCGCGAGCCCTCGCGCTCCATGCGGCCGAGGAGCGTCACGACGAGGCGCGCGCCCGACGACCCGAGCGGATGGCCCAGTGCGATCGCGCCGCCGTCGGCGTTGACCCGGTCGGGGTCGAGTCCGAGCCGTCGCATGCTCGCGAGCGACTGGGTCGCGAACGCCTCGTTGAGCTCGATCGAACCGATCTCGTCGAGCGAGATGCCCGAGCGCTCGAGCGCCTTCTCGGTCGCGGGCACGGGACCGAGCCCCATGATCTCGGGCGCGAGCCCGGCCGACGTGCCGACGACGACGCGGGCGCGCGGCGTCAGGCCGTAGCGCTCGACGGCCGCCGCGCTCGCGACGACGATCGCGCTCGCGCCGTCGTTCAGCGAGCTCGAGTTGCCGGCGGTCACGACCGAGCCGCCCTTCACGACCGGGCGAAGTCCCGCGAGCACCTCGAGCGAGGTGTCCCTCCGCGGACCCTCGTCGACGAGCACGTCGCCGCGCGCGGTCGGCACGCCGACGATCTCGGCCTCGAACCGGCCGGCGTCGATGGCCGCGGCGGCGCGCTGCTGGCTGCGGAGGGCGAACGCGTCGGCGTCCTCGCGCGTGATGCCGTCGATGCGCGCGACCTCCTCGGCGGTCTCGGGCATCGAGAAGGTCGCCTTGGCGCGCGCGAGGAGCTTCGGGTTCGGGAAGCGCCAGCCGATCGACGTGTCGTAGGCGTCGCCGGGCTTGGCCCACGGCCTCTCGGGCTTGGCCTGCACCCACGGCGCACGGGTCATCGACTCGACGCCGCCCGCGACGATGAGGTCGGCGTCGCCCGCGCGGATCGCCTGCGCCGCCATGGTGATGGCCGACATGCCCGACGCGCAGAGCCGGTTCACGGTGATGCCCGGCACCGAGTCCGGCAGCCCGGCCAGCAGCACCGACATCCGGGCGACGTTCCGGTTGTCCTCGCCGGCCTGATTCGCGGCGCCGAGGATGACCTCGTCGATCGCGCCCTCCTCGAGCGCGTCGAACTCGAGTCCGGCACGGCGGATGGCCTCGCCGACGACGAGGCTCGCGAGGTCGTCGGGTCGCACGCTCGCGAGCGCTCCCCCGTATCGACCCACCGGGGTCCGCACTCCGCCGACGAGATACGCCTCCGCCATGTCCTGCTCCTGACCGCGTTGTCGGGACCGTCGCACGCTGCCGGGCGGCGTCCGCGTCATCCGTGTCCGGTTGCTTTCACAACCGACCGTTCAGTCAGTAAGTATGCCGAACCGGCGCGACATCCGCCAGTCGGAGCCGTCGCGTCCCGCCACGCGGCGGGCCCGGGCCTCAGCCCTCGTCAGGCTCCTCGGTCGCCACCGGGCCGGGTTCCGCGGTCGCTCCCGTCGTCGGCTCCGGTGTCGTCGTCGACGACTCGTCGGGCCCGAAGCGCACCCAGTCACCCGACGCGCATTCGTAGAACTCGAGCGACTCGGTGTCGATGTAGAGATCCCCGTCGGCCTCGCAGCGCTCCTGGTCGGGGGCACCGACACCGAGCGTGACCTGCGTGCCCGCCTCGCCCTGCTCGCCCTGCTCCCCCTGCTCGCCTGCCTCGCCCTGCTCGCCCTGTTCGCCCTGCTCGCCCTGCTCGCCCTGCTCGCCGGTCAGGTTCTCGGCCGCCGCCTCGCGGATGTTGCCGACGAGCACCCAGTCCTCCTGGAAGAGGTAGAGGTCGGCGCTCGCGATGTCGATGTACACGTCGCCTTCGTAGCCCTTGCCCGATTCGGGAGCTCCGGTACCCGCGCGCACTGCCGAACCGGCGGGAAGGATCTCCTCGAGCGCCTCCTCGTAGTCCACCGCCGCCGCGGTCTCGGTGGGTGCCGGCTCGGCCTCGACGGTCTGGGCCGAGCGCGCGAGCCACGCGCCCAGGAATGCCGCGACGAACGAGAGGACCACGATCGCGGCGCCGAACCCGATGAACCATCCGCGGCCGGGGCCGGCGGCCGGAGGGGGACCCGCCGGTCCGTCGCCCGACGGCACCCGGTCGTCGTTCGTCGGCCGGTCACCGCTCGGCACGTGATCGTCGCTCATGCTGCCAACCCCTCATCCCGACCGCCGCAGCGGGCCGCCTCGGCGTGTCGCCGCGAGGCTACTGCGTCGCGGTGAGCCGGACACGCGCCTTTGGTCCCGCACGCAGGGGAGCGCCTGCTCCGGGCGCACGAGCGCACGAAGGCCCCGATCGGATGATCGGGGCCTTCGCGCGGTGGGGGCAGGCGGATGCCGCGGGGGCGGCGCGCTTACTCGACCGGCTCGCCGTCCGCGGCCGGGATCGCCTCGGCGGTCGGCGCAGCGTCGGCCGCGGGCGCCGCGGTGCGGATCGGGCCGAGGTCGGCGAGGAGCTCGTCGCCGAGGCGCACGTCCTCGAAGTCGACCTCGATCTCGGCGCGGCCGAGCAGCTCGGACAGGCGACGCTGGCGGTTCCGGGGGATCAGCGTGACGACGCGGCCCTCGCGACCGGCGCGGCCGGTGCGGCCGGCGCGGTGCAGGTACGTCTTGTACTCGTCGGGCGCGTCGGCCTGGATGACGAGGTCGATGTCGTCGACGTGGATGCCGCGGGCCGCGACATCCGTCGCGACGAGCACGTCGACCCGGCCGCTGGTCAGCTGCTGGAGGTTGCGCGTGCGCTTGGCCTGGTTGAGGTCGCCGTGCAGGGCGACGGCGAAGATGCCGGCGTCCTCGAGATGCAGGGTGAGGTCCTCGGCGAAGGCGCGCGTGCGCGAGAAGACGAGCGTCTTGCCGTTGCGGTCGGCGAGCCGGGCCACGATGTCGCGCTTGTCGCGGTTGTCGATGACGAACACGCGGTGCTCGATCGTGCTCGAGGCCTGGTCCTCGCCGGCGACCTCGTGGACCGCGGGGTTCACGAGGAACTCGTCGACGAGCGCGGCCACGCCGGTGTCGAGCGTCGCGGAGAAGAGCAGCCGCTGGCTGCCCTCGGGCGTGCGGCGGAGGATGCGCTGCACCGGCTCGAGGAACCCGAGGTCGCACATGTGGTCGGCCTCGTCGAGCACGGTGACCATGACCTCCGAGAGGTCGAGGCGGCCCTGCTCGATGAGGTCCTCGATCCGGCCGGGCGTGCCGATCACGATGTCGACGCCGCGCTGGAGGGCGCCGACCTGACGGCCCTGCGGGACGCCGCCGTAGATCTGGGTCGTGAAGAGTCCGACGCTCTGCGCGATCGGCTGCACGGTGCGGTCGATCTGCAGGGCGAGCTCGCGGGTCGGGGCGAGGATCAGCGCACGGGGCTTGCGGCCCATCTGGCGCTTGCCGCCGGACCGGCCCGAGATCGCCCAGTCCTGCATGAGCCGCTCGACGGTCGGGGCGCCGAAGGCGATCGTCTTGCCCGAGCCGGTGCGGCCGCGGCCGAGGACGTCACGGCCCTCGAGCACGACGGGGATCGTCGCGGCCTGGATCGGGAACGGCGACTCGGCGCCGAGGTCGCTCAGCGCGCGGACGATGTTGCCGCCGAGGCCGAGGTCGGCGAAGCGGACGCCGTCGACCTCCTCGGCCACGATGGCGTCGGCCTCGAGGCGCTCGAGCACGACGTCGTCGGCCGGACCGAAGCGGCCGGCACGGTCGTTCTGCGGGCCTCGGGCACCGGCCGGGTAGAACGACGAGGGCCGGCGCTCGGAGTCGCGGAAGCCGGGACGGTCGAACTCGCGGCTGCGGCGCTGACCACGGTCGTCGCGGTCGAACGACCGCGCAGGGCGCGCGTCGCGGTCGTGTGCACGCGCGCCACGGTCGTCGCGGTCCTTCGAGCGAGCGGGACGCTCGTCACGGTCGTACCGGCGCGGGGCGCGCTCGTCACGGTCGAACCGTCGGGGGCCGCGGTCGTCGTCGAACGACCGCGCAGGGCGCTCGGAACGGTCGTACGAGCGAGCGGGGCGGTCCTCCCGGTCGTATCGGCGGGGCGCGCGGCCGTCGCGGTCGAACGAACGCGCAGGGCGGTCCTCGCGATCGAACCGGCGGGGGCCCCGGTCGTCCCGATCGTGCGAACGCGCAGGGCGGTCGTCCCGGTCGAACCGGCGGGGGCCCCGGTCGTCCCGGTCGAACGAACGCGCAGGGCGCTCCGGACGATCGTACGAACGTGCGCGGCCCTCGGCGCGATCGTGCGGACGCGAAGGACGGTCGTCACGGTCCCGGTACGAGCCGCTCCGCGGTGCTCCCCGACCATCGGAAGCGCGCTCATCGCGTCCGGCGCGCTCGGCGCGATGCGGCGCCCGGCCGCTCGCGACGCGCTCCTCGCGGCTCCACCGAGCCTTGGGGGCTTCCGCCTCCTCGGGGCGGTGGCCGCGGTGGCCCGGGCTCCGCGAGCCGGGCTTCTGCGCGCCGCCGGCGCGCGGAGTGCTGCGGCGCGAGCTCTTCGCATACGAGGGGTCGAAGTTCTTGGCGGGGCGGCCGCCTGCGGGCTTCTTGTTCTTGGGCATCGGTGCTTCCTGGGTTGCATTGCGTGTACATGGCAACCGGCCGCGCGAGCGCGGCACGACTGAGAACCCGGGAGCTTCGTCGACCGGGGCCGTTCACATACGGTGACTATCCACGCGCGGACTGCGCGGGGAACCGGCCCTCAGGACTCACAAACCCATCCGTGCATCGCGCACGGTGTCCAGAACCGACCGTTCAACGATACCGGACACCCTCCTGTGAATCCGCCGCACGGTCGCATTCCGCCACGGGAACGTAACGGAGCGGTAACGCACCTGACGTACGCTCTCGTCGTGACCACACCGCCGTCGATCTCCGTCGAGCCGCCGCACGCGGCCGGCATCGCGCGCCTGCTCGAGGCGGGCTCCTCCTACGCCCGCGGGCTCTATCCCGCCGGAGCCGGGTGCGTCCAGCTCGACGCGGCGGAACTCGCGCGACCGGGGGTCAGCGTCTTCGTCGCCCGTGACGGCGACGGCACCGCGGTCGGCATGGTCGCGCTGATCGAGGACGACGGGCACGGACCCGGTCGGGCCGAGATCGCCCGCATGTACGTCGACGAGTCCGCGCGCGGCACCGGCGTCGCGGGCCTGCTGCTCCAGCACGTCGAGACGGATGCCTGCGCCCGCGGCATCCGCGAACTGGTGCTGCAGACCGGCACCCAGCACCTTCCCGCACAGGCGCTCTACGCCAAGCACGGGTACCGGCGGGTCGAGCCGTTCGGACGGTACGTCGGCGTGCCCGCGAGCATCTGCATGGCCAAGTCGCTCGTCGGCTTCGGCGCCGACCTCCTCGACGACCGTCCGCTCGCCGTCGGCGAGTAGCGCGCGCCGGAGAGGGCTCCTCCGTCGGGAAGCCCCCCGGTCGGCGATCGACGAGCTGCGACGACGACCCGCCCGCATGCCCTCCGATCGGGTGGGTGCGCCGGGCGGGCCCGACCGGGCATGCTGATCGCACCAGAACCGGGAGGTCCCCGCATGCTCGCCCTGCTCGCCGCGGTCGCGGCCGGCGTCACGATCGGCGGCGTGATCGGCGCGATCGCGACCGGCGATCCGCGCTACGTCATCGCCTGGTCGTTCGCGCTGCCGATCTCGATCGTCGCCGCCGTGTTCGCCGGTCTCCGGAGCGCGAGCCGGTCGTTCCGCGAGACGGGCCGCGCCGGGGCCTCCGCCGCAGCGTCGCCGGCGGGCGATCCGGCGCTCGCGCGGGTCGAGCGGATGCAGCGGCGCACCGCGGCATCCGGTGCACCCTCGCCCGTCGACCTCGAGCTGACCGTCGCACCGCTCGACCGAGCCGCCTACGCCACGTCCCTCCGGGCGACGGTCGCGCCGTCGGACCTCGACGACCTCCAGCCCGGTTCGATCATCGTGGTGCGCCGACCGGACGCCGCGGCGCCCGGCGTCGTCCTCGATCTCGCGCCCCAGCCCGACTGGGCGCGCCTGCGCGACGCCGAGCGGCTGCGCAGCGGCAGCGAGCGCACCGTGCCCCTGGCCGCGGACGCGCCGAGGTGGAGCGATCCGGCGGACGGCGGTGGCACGAGCCCGGGCAGTGGCACGGGCGGTGGCACGGGCGGTGGCACGGGCGCACGCACGGGTCGTCCCGCTTCGGGAAGCGGCACCCCGCCGGCATCCGTGGCCGCATCGCGCTCGGGCGCCCCGCGCCCGTGGCGCACCGCCCTCCTCGCCCTCGTGGTCGTCGCCGCGGCCGTCGCAGTGCTCGTGCCGGCGTTCGACTCGATCGGCCGGCTCACCCGCGCCGTCGCCTCGGGCGACCTGTCGACCGCCGGCGTCGTGCTCGGCGACCGGCACCGGGAGATCGTCGACGCGCTCGCGCTCGAGACCGGCGGAACGGAGTTCGTGCGCATCGGGTTCTACGCCGACTACGCGCTCGCCTCCGCGCCGAGCTCGCCGGGCGCGCTCACGATCGACGGCTACGAGTACCGCTGGGACCGCACCTCGCACGGCGACCCGGAGCCGATCCAGCCCGAGGACCCGGCCGCCGCGCTCTTCGACGTCGACGACGTCGACTTCTCGCGGATCCCGGAGTTCATCGACACCGCGCAGCAGGTCGCGGGCATCGCCGACCCCGATTCGGTGATCGTGTCGGTCGAGCGCTCGCCCGTCGCGGACGA
Organism: Agromyces molybdatiresistens; assembly: GCF_052748445.2. Classification (NCBI taxonomy): domain Bacteria; kingdom Bacillati; phylum Actinomycetota; class Actinomycetes; order Micrococcales; family Microbacteriaceae; genus Agromyces; species Agromyces molybdatiresistens. The sequence goes on from NZ_CM188258.1 coordinate 3,361,638, forward strand.
CTCCGGCGAGCGCCGGATCCGCGTCCTCGTCCTGCTCGGCGCCCCGTACGAGGACGCCGCCGTGCTCATCGATCCCGCAACGGGCGAGCCGATGGACTGATCGATCACGAACGGAACGCACGAACGGAACGCGCCGCCGGAACGCGAGCGCGTTGACACCGTTCGGTCCGGTGTCCGTGCCACGACGGTCGTGAGGTAGCATCACCTCACCCCCGACCCGGAGCCCCCACCCATGACCCGACTCTCCGGCATCCGCGGCAGCCGGCGTCGCCGGTCCGTGCGGATCGCCCTCGCCGTGAGCGCAGCGCTCGCGGTCGCCGCCGTGGCCTCCGCGTTCCACCAGCCGCTCCGCGAGCTCGACCCGAACGCGCGGCAGGCCTCGAGCGAGGTCGCGGGCAACGAGATCATCGGCATCCGCACCTTCGAGGCTCCGGCCGACCTTCGCGTCGACACCGACCTCGAGTACGCGGTGGCGGAGGACGGCACGATCCTGACCCTCGACGTCTGCCGCCCCGCCGCATCGGCCATCGCGGGCACGAGCGCGGCCGTCGTCTCGGTGCACGGCGGCAGTTGGGCGCGCGGCGACAAGGCGAACGCCGACTGGCGGAACGTCTGCCTGTGGCTCGCGAGCGAGGGCTTCGTCGCGGCATCCGTCAACTACCGGCTCGTGCCCGACGCGGTGCACCCGGCGCAGATCGAGGACGTCGCCGCCGCCGTCGCGTGGCTGCGCGAGCCCGGGCAGCTCGCTCGGTTCGACGTCGACCCGGCTCGCATCGGCGTGTTCGGCGGCTCGGCCGGCGGGCACCTCGCCGCACTCCTCGGCACGCTCGGCGAAGGGCCGCTCGACGTCGGGTCGCGCGTGGCCGCGGTCGCCGAGCTGTCGGGCCCGGTTGGCCTCGGCCTGCCCGAGCTCGATGCGGACGCCGCGTCCGACTGGTTCCGCGGCATCGTCGGCGACTTCCTCGCCTGCGAGCCGGGCATGCCCGACGAATCCTGCCCGCAGGCGATCGACGCGTCCCCGACGGCGTGGGTGGACCCGACCGACCCGCCGTTCTTCATCGGGCACGCCGAGTCCGAGATCATCCCGCTCGCGCAGTCGCAGCGCCTGGCCGACACCCTCGGCGCGTCGGCGGTCGAGGTCGAGCTCGCGGTCGTGCCGGGCGATGCGCACTCGATCGGCATCCTCGACGAGGCGCTCCGCGAGAGGGTCGCGGCCTTCCTGCACGCGCACCTCGGCTGACCCGGGACCCTCGACGGCAACCTCCCCGACACGCGCATGCGCTGTGATGGAGGCATGGCCGCCGAACCGATCACCGTGTCGATCCGCCGCGAGGTCGACCCCGCCCGCATCGCCGAGGCGACGGTCTGGGTGCAGACCGGCGTGAACCTCGCCAACCGCTACCCGGGCTTCCTCGGCTCGGGGTGGGTGCGCGCCGGCGAGGACTCCGACGTGTGGCACATGCTCTACCGCTTCGCGAACGAGGAGACCCTCGAGGCGTGGGAGCGCTCGCCCGAGCGCACGTGGTGGCTCGAGATGGGTCGCGACTTCGTTCGCGCCGAGCGCGCGAAGCGCCGCACGGGCATCGAGGGCTGGTTCGACGATCCGGCGACGGGGTCGGTGCCGGCGGTGACGGATGCCCCGGGGCAGGGGGATCCGGCACTGCCGCCCGCACCGCCGCGGTGGAAGCAGGCCGTGAGCATCTGGCTCGGCTTCTTCCCGGTGAACCTCGCCTTCTCGCTGCTCATCGCGTTCGCGCCGTGGTGGGAGGACGTCCCGCTCGCACTCCGGGTGCTCATCACGACCCTCGTGCTCACGCCGATCATGACCTACTGGGTGCTGCCCCGGGTGACCCGGATGCTGCGGGGCTGGCTGGTCCCGTCGCGGGCGGGCTGATCGGGGTCGCCGACCGACTCGACGCCGAAGCCGGGCCCCGCTCAGCGCGCCGCTCAGCGCGCCCCGCTCAGCGCGCCCCGATCCGCCGCGACAGCGTCGCCGCGGCATCCTGCACCCCCGCGGTCGCCGCCTCGACGAGCTCGGCGGGCGCATCCTCCGCGAAGGTGACGGCGATCGCCGCGGCGGGCCATCCGAGGTGGTCGAGCACCGGTGCGCCGACGGAGGCGAGCCCGCGCGTGACCTCGCCGTGCTCGCTCGCGACGCCCGTCGTCCGGGCCTCGGCGAGCACCGACTTCAGCCGCGAGTACGTCCACGGCGCGGCCTCCGTCGTCGAGGGCAGGTCCGCGAATGCGGCCCGGTCGGGGTAGAGCGCGCGGAGCTGCGCGGGCGGCAGCGCCTGCAGCATCGCCCGGCCCGAGGCGGTGAGGTGAGCGGGCAGTCGCACGCCGACGTCGGATACGAGCGAGGGCCGCCGCGGCGCGCGCTCCTCGACGAGGTAGAGCACGTCGCGTCCGTGCAGGACCGCGAGGTGGCCGGACTCGCCGAGCCGGTCGACGAGCGCGGCGACCAGGGGGCGGCCGAGGCGGGTGAGCGGCTGCTGGCGGCTGAACCCGCTCGACAGCTCGAACGCGGCGACGCCGAGGCCGTAGCGGCGCTCCTCGGGCAGGTGCACGACGAAGCCGCGCTCCTGCAGCACGCCGAGCAGGTGGTACGTCGTCGAGCGCGGCAGCCCGAGCGCGGTCGCGATCGACGCGGCCGGCACCGGCCCGCGTTGCGCTGCGAGGTGGCTGAGCATCCGCAGCACCTGGTCGGCGGCGGGCACCTTCGACGCGTCCGACATCCGCGGGCTCCTTCCCTCAGCTGCGCTCGGGTCCGGCCCGGCCGCCGTCTCGGCGACACCCGTCCGGTATCCCGGACGGCAGCGTACTCCCCCGTGTTCCGGCACGCACGCGGACCGTGTGGAATCGGACCATGAGCACCATCGCGCCCGCCGCCGCCCGCACCGCGGCATCCGTCACCGTCGGCACCGGACCGCTCTCGATCGACGACGTCGTCGCCGTCGCCCGCCACGACGCGGTCGTCGAGCTCGACCCGGCCGCGCTCGACGCGGTCGCCGCGAGCCGCTCGATCATCGAGGACCTGGCCGCCGACCCGCAGCCGCACTACGGCATCTCGACGGGCTTCGGCGCACTCGCGACGACGTTCATCGCGGAGGACCGCCGCGCGCAGCTGCAGGCGAGCCTGGTCCGATCGCACGCCGCGGGCTCCGGCCCCGAGGTCGAGCGCGAGGTCGTGCGGGCGCTCATGCTGCTGCGCCTCTCGACGCTCATGACCGGCCGCACGGGCGTGCGCCGAGAGACCGCGGAGACCTACGCCGCCATCCTCAACGCGGGCATCACCCCCGTCGTCCGCGAGTACGGCTCGCTCGGCTGCTCGGGCGACCTCGCACCGCTCGCGCACTGCGCGCTCGTCGCCATGGGCGAGGGCGAGGTGCGCGTCGCGATGGGCTCGACCGACGGAGGCGCGGGCGTCGCGGATGCCGCCTCCGCCCTCGCCGCCGCCGGCATCACGCCGCTGCAGCTCGGCGAGAAGGAGGGCCTCGCCCTGATCAACGGCACCGACGGCATGCTCGGGATGCTGGCGCTCGCCATCCACGACCTGCAGTCGCTGCTCGCCACCGCCGACATCGCCGCCGCGATGAGCGTCGAGGGGCTCCTGGGAACCGACGCGGTCTTCGCGGCCGACCTCCACGCGCTCCGGCCGCAGCGCGGACAAGCCGTCTCGGCCGCGAACCTCCGCAACCTGCTCGCAGGTTCGCCGATCGTCGCGAGCCACAAGGGACCGGAGTGCACGCGCGTGCAGGACGCGTACTCGCTGCGCTGCGCGCCGCAGGTGCACGGCGCCGCACGCGACACGCTCGCGCACGCGGCATCCGTCGCCGAGGCCGAGCTCGCGAGCGCGGTCGACAACCCCGTGCTCACGCCCGACGGCCGCGTCGAGTCGAACGGCAACTTCCACGGCGCGCCCGTCGCCTACGTGCTCGACTTCCTCGCGATCGCGGTGGCGGATGTCGCGTCGATGAGCGAGCGGCGCACCGACCGGTTCCTCGACCAGGCCCGCAACCACGGGCTGCCGCCGTTCCTCGCCCATGAGGTCGGGGTGGACTCCGGTCTGATGATCGCGCAGTACACCGCGGCCGGGATCGTCTCGGAGCTCAAGCGCCTCGCGGTTCCCGCCTCGGTCGACTCGATCCCGTCGTCGGCCATGCAGGAGGATCACGTCTCGATGGGCTGGGCGGCCGCACGGAAGCTCCGTCGTGCCCTCGACGGCCTCGCGAGGGTCGTCGCGATCGAGGTCATGACGGCCGCCCGTGGCCTCGCGCTCCGGGCTCCGCTCGAGCCGGGTGCCGCGACCGCCGCGGTCGTCGAGCTCGTCGCGGCGAGCGGCGCCGTTCCCGGCGAGGACCGCTTCCTGTCGCCGGAGATCGAGCGCGTCGTCGCGGCGGTCCGCGGGGGCGACGTCCTGCGTCGCGCCTCGGACGTCGTGGCCGTCGCCTGACGCGTCCGCACGCTGCGCCCCGAACGGGGGACCACCCCGGCCGATCCGGTGCTTGTGCGCAGTTCGGGGAACAGGGCAGACTTGGGGGGTGCCGGCGCGGTTGCCGGCCCAGGAAGCCCTATGTTCCACACCCGAGACGTCGACGAGCGAGACCCGTTCCGAGCGAGGCCCGCCCGGAGGTGCCCCGCCGCGGTCGCAGCGATCGCCGGTGGCCTGCTGTTCGGCATGTCCGCCATCGCCCCCGCGGGTGCCGAGGAGATCGGCACGGGCTCCGTCTCGACCGAGGCCGAGGCCACGACCGCGACGTCCGAGCCGACTGCCGAGCCGACGCCGGATGCCACCACCTCCGACGACACCGAGCCGACCGATCCGCCGGCGACCGAGGAGCCGGCGACCGAGCCCTCGCCCGAGCCGACTCCGACTCCGACTCCGACTCCCGAGCCGACGCCCACGCCCACGCCCACACCTGAGCCGACGCCGACTCCCGAGCCGACCCCGACCCCGACGCCGACGCCGACTCCCACCCCGACGCCGACTCCCACGCCGACGCCGACGCCCACCCCGACGCCGACTCCGAGCCCGACGCCCACGTCCACGCCGTACGCGCCCGGCGTCTCGGCACCGTTCGTGCTCGTCGGCGACGGACCCGTCGCGCAGATGGTCCAGGTGACCACGGTCGGCACCGCCGACTCGCGAACCGCATCGCTCGCCGGTTTGCGGACGAAGCTCGACCGCGCGATGACCGAACTGCGCAGCGCCGAGTCCGCGCTGGCGTCCGCCCGGAGCACGCGGGCCGTCGCCCGCGCCGTCGCCGAGCGTCTCGATGAGCAGGCGGCCGACGCCCGGCACACCGCCGAGACGGCCGCGAGCGTCTACCTCGACGCGGTCGAGGGCGACGGCGCCGCGATGCGGTCGATGGCCGCCGCGATGGGTTCGGGCAAGGACCTGCTCGCCGGCCTCGCCGGCATGGACCGCGTGCAGAAGCTGGCCGGCGACTCCGAGCGCCTGCGGGCGATCGCCGAGCGCCGCGACGCCGACGCGACCGCGGCCGAGGATCGCGCGGCCGCCGCGTGGGAGGCGGTCGACGCCATCCCGATCGACCGGTTCGAGAACGACGTCGTCGTCGCCGAGGGCGTCGTCGCCGCCGCGCGCGCCGCGCTGAACGGCGCGCAGACGCGGCTCGCCTCCTCCGACGTGATCTCGACCTTCGCGAACATCCCGGTCGACGGCGGGCAGCTGAGCGACCAGGGGTGGGCGTCGCCGGTCTTCGGGTCTGTCTCCGACGGTTTCGGGCCTCGGCCCGACAAGCCGCTCCCCGGCGTGAACGAGTTCCACCGCGGCACCGACGTCGCCGCGCAGTGCGGAACCGGCGTCTTCGCCGCGACCGACGGCGTCGTGGTCGCGGCCGGCCCGAACGGCACCTACGGCAACTGGGTCCTCATCGACCACGGCGACGGCGTCACGACGGGCTACGCGCACCTCCGAGACGGCGGCATCCTCGTCGCCGAGGGTCAGGTCGTCGCCGCCGGCGACCTCATCGGCGCGGTCGGCAGCACGGGCGCCTCCACCGGGTGCCACCTGCACTTCGAGGTGCGGCTCGACGGCACCGCGACCGACGCGATCCCGTTCATGGCCGCGCGCGGCGTCAGCCTCGGCTGAACGAGGTCCCGTCGCACGGCGCCGGAGCCTCGAGCTCCCACGCGTCGCCCTCACGCGTATCGACGTCCCGCGCGTCCACCGCCCGCGCGTCCCCCGCCCGCGCATCCCCCGCTCGCGCATCCCCCCGCTCGCGCACCGTTCCTCGTCAGCTGCTCCGCCACGGGCACGACCTCCCACCGGTCGTCCAGTCCGGTATCCCGGACGCGAGCCCCGCGGCATCCGTTGTCGACCGGCCGCCGAGGGTGTGGGATCGGAACATGACCACCGCCGCACCCACCGAGGCCGACGCCGTCGCCGGCCCCCGCACCGTCCGCGCCGCGCGCGGCACCGAGCTCAGCGCGAAGAGCTGGCAGACCGAGGCGCCGCTGCGCATGCTCATGAACAACCTCGACCCCGAGGTCGCCGAGCGCCCCGAGGAGCTCATCGTCTACGGCGGCACCGGCAAGGCCGCCCGCAACTGGGAGGCGTTCGACGCGATCGTCCGCACGCTCGAGGGCCTCGAGTCCGACGAGACGCTGCTCGTCCAGTCGGGCAAGCCCGTCGGCGTCTTCCGCACCCACGAGTGGGCACCGCGCGTGCTCATCGCGAACTCGAACCTCGTCGGCGACTGGGCGACGTGGCCCGAGTTCCGCCGGCTCGAGCAGCTCGGCCTCACGATGTACGGCCAGATGACGGCCGGCTCATGGATCTACATCGGCACGCAGGGCATCCTGCAGGGCACCTACGAGACGTTCGCGGCAGTGGCGCGGTCGCTCGCCGAGAAGCGAGGGGCGGATGCCGCGACCGCGACGCTCGCGGGCACGCTCACGCTCACGGCGGGCTGCGGCGGCATGGGCGGCGCGCAGCCGCTCGCGGTGACCATGAACGGCGGCGCCGTGCTCATCGTCGACGTCGACGAGACGCGGCTCCGTCGTCGCGTCGAGCATGGCTACCTCGACGAGGTCGCCGCCGATCTCGACGCCGCGATCGCCCGGGTCGTCGAGGCGAAGGACGCCGGCGTGGCCCGATCGGTCGGCGTCGTCGGCAACGCCGCGGTGGTGTTCGGCGAGCTGCTGCTCCGCCATCAGGCGGGCGACCTGCACGTCGACATCGTGACGGACCAGACGAGCGCCCACGACCCGCTCTCCTACCTCCCGGTCGGCGTCGCCTTCGAGGACTGGCACGCCGAGGCCGAGCGCGACCCGGAGGGCTTCACCGCCCGCGCCCGCGGCAGCATGGCCAAGCACGTCGCCGCGATGGTCGGCTTCCAGGATGCCGGCGCCGAGGTGTTCGACTACGGCAACTCGATCCGCGCCGAGGCGGAGCTCGGGGGCTTCGACCGTGCCTTCGAGTTCCCCGGGTTCGTCCCGGCGTACATCCGGCCGCAGTTCGCCGAGGGTCGCGGCCCGTTCCGGTGGGCCGCGCTCTCGGGGGACCCGGAGGACATCGCGAAGACCGACCGCGCCGTGATGGAACTGTTCCCTGACGACGCCGGGCTCGCGCGCTGGATCGCGCAGGCCGGCGAGAAGGTCCACTTCGAGGGCCTCCCGGCCCGCATCTGCTGGCTCGGCTACCAGGAGCGGCACCTCGCGGGACTGAAGTTCAACGAGATGGTCGCCTCGGGCGAGCTGTCCGCGCCCGTCGCGATCGGCCGCGACCACCTCGACTCGGGTTCGGTCGCGTCGCCGTACCGCGAGACCGAGTCGATGGCCGACGGGTCCGACGCGATCGCCGACTGGCCGCTGCTCAACGCGCTGCTGAACACCGCGTCGGGCGCGACCTGGGTGTCGATCCACCACGGCGGCGGCGTGGGCATCGGCCGGTCGATCCACGCGGGACAGGTCGTCGTCGCCGACGGCACCGATCTCGCGGCGGAGAAGATCGCGCGCGTGCTCGTGAACGATCCGGGCACCGGCGTGATGCGCCACGTCGACGCGGGCTACGACCGCGCCGTAGAGGTCGCGCGCGAGCGCGGGCTGAACGTGCCCATGATGGAGGCATGAGCAGTCGGGCCGGGGCCGGCGCCGCAACGATCGGAATCATGACTCGATGCAGGAGGCGGCGCGCATGAGCGACGGCGGTGCGGTGCGACGGATGCTGCTGACGAACGTCGGCGAACTCGTGACGAACGACCCGGCTCCCGATCGTGAGGGCGGGCCGCTCGGCATCGTGCGGGATGCGGCCGTGCTCGTCGAGGACGGACGAATCGCGTGGATCGGGCGCGAGGCGCACGTGCCCTCGCACGAGGACGAGCTGCGCCACGAGCGCGAGCACCGACGCGATGGCGAGGAGCACCGGTCGCTCTGGGACGCCGACGTCGAGCTGATCGACCTCGGCGGCCGCGCCGTCATCCCGGGCTTCGTCGACAGTCACACGCACCTGGTGTTCGGCGGCGACCGGGCCGAGGAGTTCGCCGCCCGCATGGCCGGGCGCGCCTACGAGGCGGGCGGCATCCGGTCGACGGTCGCGGCGACGCGCGCGGCGAGCGATGCCGACCTGCGGGCGCGTCTCGCCGGCTTCGTCGCCGAACTGCACCGCCAGGGCACCACGACGTTCGAGGTCAAGACGGGCTACGGGTTGAGCGTGGCCGACGAGGAGCGCCTCGCGCGCCTCGCGGCCGAGGTCACCGACGAGGTCACGTTCCTGGGTGCGCACGTCGTGCCGTTCGAGTTCCGCGAGCCCGAGGGGCCCGGTGCCGACGCCTACGTCGACCTCGTCGTCGGCGAGATGCTCGAGGCGTGCGCTCCGCACGCCCGCTGGGTCGATGCGTTCTGCGAGCGCGGCGCGTTCACGGAGGCGCAGTCGCGGCGGGTCCTCGAGGCGGGCCGCGCCGCCGGCCTCGGCGTGCGCGTGCACGGCAACCAGCTCGGCGACGGGCCGGGGGTCCGGCTGGCGGTCGAGCTCGACGCGGCATCCGTCGACCACTGCACCTACCTGACCGACGCGGACGTCGCGGCGCTCGCCGGGTCGTCGACCGTCGCGACCCTGCTTCCGGGCGTCGAGTTCTCGACCCGCCAGCCCTACCCGGACGCGCGGCGCCTCATCGACGCCGGCGCGACCGTCGCGCTCGCGAGCGACTGCAACCCGGGTTCGAGCTTCACGAGCTCGATGCCGTTCTGCATCGCCGTCGCGGTCCGCGACATGGGGATGACGCCGGCCGAGGCGCTGCGGGCCGCGACGGCGGGCGGTGCGGCAGCACTCCGGCGAACGGATGTCGGCGCGCTGCGACCGGGTTCGCGCGCCGATCTCGCGGTGCTCGATGCGCCCTCGCACGTCCATCTCGCGTATCGACCCGGTGTCCCGCTCGTCGCCGAGACGTGGAAGGACGGGATGCGCGTGGCGTGAGCCGCGACATCCGGGTTTCGGTATCGCACCACTCGTCGACACTGCCCGTGGTCAGTCGTCGTCGCTGCGCCGAATCCGGCGCCGCGCGGACAGCAACGTCAGTTCGGGGTGCGCGGCGACCTGACGCTCCGCACGGTCGAGCACGTCGGTCGCGTGGCCGGCATCGCCGGAGACGACCGCGAGCCCGACGGCGGCGCGGCGATGCAGGTCATGGCTGCCGACTTCCGCGACGGATGCCTCGGTCACCCGCCGCAGCTCCGCGATGAGCGGCCGGAGCACCGAGCGCTTCTGCTTGAGCGAGTGCACGTCGCCGAGGAGGAGGTCGAACTCGATCCATGCGATCCACACTCCTTCAGCCTTCCACGACCATGCGGCCGTCGGCAGTCGCACGTTCGACTCGCCTGCAGCCCGGACTGGTCCTGGTGCAGCGAGTTCTCCACAACACGAGAACATATGTTCGAATCTCGGTAGGCTCGATGCATGGCCACCGCACTCGCCGATCAGCTCGAGTCGGCGGCCCACGCGCCGGAGTTCTCCCCGTACGCGCGCGCCCAGCAGAGCCTCGCCGACCTCGTCGACGCCGCCGTGACGACGCGGCGAATCGAGGCGATGCAGGCGGCGATGCGCGTCGACGTGATCAACCTCGCCGTCGACGTTGCCATGAGCAACGCCGTGGCGTTCACGTCTTCTCGACTCGATGCAGATGGGCGGCGCGAGATGGCGCGGCGGGCGGTCATCGCCGAACTGGCGACCGCCCTCCGGCTTCCGGAGCGAACGATGACGAGACTCGTCTCGGAGGCGTGGACGCTGTCGACTCGACTGCCCGCGACGCTCGACGCGCTCCGCTCGGGGCGTCTGGACGAGGCGCATGCGCGGGTGGTCGTCGACGAGACCACTGATCTCGACGACCCCGAGGCACTCTCGCGGCTCGATGCGGAACTCGCGACGCGTGCCGAGACCGTCACCGCCCCGACGCTGCGCCGCACGGCTCGCCGCCTTCGCGAGCAGGTGCTCGCCGAGACGCTCGCGTCACGACATGCCCGAGCCCGGGCTGAGCGCCGGGTCGAGCTCGAACCCGCCCGAGACGGCATGGCGTGGTTGCACGTCTACCTCCCGGCCGAAGACGCCCATCTCATCCGCAACCGCCTCGTGCGAGTCGCGGCCGAGGCATCCGGTCGGTCGACGACGTCGTCCGGTCGATCGGATGTCGGCGTCGAGGCCGTCGACGGCTCAGAGGCCGGGACGGCGAGCGATGCTGACCCGCGCACGCCAGATCAGCTGCGCGCCGATATCGTGCGCGACCTCCTGCTGAACGGCGTCCCTCCTGTCGGCGACGCGTTCCACGTCGCAGCCGCGACCATCCGGCCGACGGTGCACGTGACCGTTCCCGTCATGACACTCCTCGGTCACGACCTCTCGCCCGGTGGGCTCGACGGGTACGGGCCGATCTCGCCCGACGTCGCCCGCGAACTCGCGGCGCACGCGCCGTCGTTCACCCGGCTTCTCACGCACCCGGTTTCGGGCACGGTGCTCGACGTCGACCGCACGACGTATCGTCCGCCCGCCGATCTCGCGCGCTGGCTGCGCGTGCGCGACCAGACGTGCCGGTTCCCCGGCTGCAACCGGGCCGCGGTCGGGTGCGACATCGATCACTCCGAGGACTGGGCCGACGGCAATCCCACCGCGTTCCACAACCTCGCCCACCTGTGCCCGGCGCACCACCACCTCAAGCACCAGACGTCCTGGTCGCTTCGACATCGAGCGGACGGCGCGCTCGAGTGGCGATCTCCCGCGGGGCGAGTTCACGTCACCGAGCCGGCGGTGCGTATTCCCGTCGCCGGGGCGCGAGTCGGAGCGGCGACACCAGCGGTCGCGCCCTCGGAGCCGACGGCGACCAGTCGGCTCCGACCACCCACGCCCACGGCGACACCGACACCGACACCGACACCGACACCAACACCGACACAGACACAGACACCCTCGCCGGACCGGTCGCGTCGCGACCCTCGAAGCGAGAAGGGCGCAACCGACCCACGGCGGACCGACGGTGCTCCACCACGCGCAGCCGCCTCGGCGAAGGACGATGCGCCACCCTTCTGATCGGAACGGGGCGATGCCCTGCGCGAAGCCGGCGCCCTGATATCGCAGGCGGTGGGACCGACGCGGCCGCGGACGGCTGCACCCCTCCGGCTTCCTCGGGCCGACGGCGTGCGGGCCGGGCCGACGGCCGGTGGGCCGGACCGACGGCGCAAGCGCCGGTCCAGTCAGCTCAGCGCCGCACCTCGATCGCGGTCACGCCGCCCAGGTCGATCCAGGCGCGCTCCCCAGTGTCGACGAGCACTGCGAGCACGTGATCGCAGGTCGCGCACCGCACGACGGTGCCGGCACCACTCATGTAGACCATCGCCCGAGCGAGCTCGGCCATCGTGCCGCACGCACGGCAGCGACCCGTCGCCGTCGTCACGTCGAACGAGAAGAAGTCGGCGAGCGGTCCGGCGATCGCGTTGCCGTCGACGTGTCCGGTCATCAGGTTCCTCCGAAACGCTCGGTGCGGATGTCGCGAGGATCGTGCCCGAGCTCGATGAGCCACGAGGCGACCCGCTCCACGAAGCCGGTCGAGCCGCAGACGTACACGATCGGCCGGTCCGCCGAGGGGATGGCAGCGGCCTCCAACTGCTCGCGGGTGATCCGCCCGGGCGGGGTCGACCAGCCGTCCGGGACACGCCGGGAGTACACGAGGTCGAGCCGGAACGGCGCTCGCGCGGCGGCGAGCGCCGCGAGCTCGTCGGCGAAGTACACGTCCTCCGGCGTCCGAACCGCGTAGAGCAACCGGAACGGCGTCGGGTCGTCGGCATCCGCATGCGCCCGGGCCATCGCGAACAGCGGCACGACGCCCGAACCTCCCGCGATGAGCTGCACCGGACGCGAGTCACCACCCTCGTCCTGCGGCCGCCACACGAAGAACGCGCCGAGCGGACCGTGCACCTCGAGCATGTCGCCCGCCCGCACCGCTTCGACGAGGAAGGGCGAGACCTCGCCGTCGGGCAACTCGTCGACCGCGAGCACGACCCGTGAGCCCGCACCCGAGGAGGCGATCGAGTACGAGCGCGTCGCCGTGTAGCCGTCCTCGGCCGTCAACCGCACGTCGAGGTGCTGCCCGGCGGCGTTGCCGGGCCACTTGTCGACGTCGAGCTCGAGACGGGCGGCACTCGGCGTCTCACGCCGCGTGCGGGCGACCGTCGCCACGTGCCATCCGGCACGCGGGACCGCGACGCGGGGCGGACCCGCCGGCGGCGCGGCGGAACCGACGACCGACGGTTCGCCCGTCGAGCCCGCGGCGGCGGGCGGCACCGGCGCGTCGCTCACCAGTACCGCTCCTCCTTCCACGGGTCCCCGCGGAGGTGGTACCCGTTCTGCTCCCAGAAGCCGGGCTCGTCGTCCTCCATCATCACCAGGCCCCGCACCCATTTCGCGCTCTTCCAGAAGTACAGGTGCGGCACCAGCAGCCGCGCCGGGCCGCCGTGCTCGGGATCGAGCGGCTCGCCGTCGAACTCGAATGCGATCCAGGCCTTGCCGTCGAGCAGGTCCTCGAGCGGCACGTTCGTCGTGTAACCGCCGTAGCTGTGCGCCATCGTGTACGAGTACTCGGTGTCGACGCCCTCGAAGAGGGTGTCCAGGGCGACTCCGCGCCATCCGGTGCCCAGCTTCGACCAGTGCGTCACGCAGTGGATGTCGGTCGTGACGTCCTCGATCGGCAGCGCCATCAGCTGGTCCCAGTTCCAGGAGTGCTGCTCGCCCGACTCTGTGCGGATGGTGAACTCCCAGTCCGCCGTGTCGATGTCGGGCGTCGGCCCGGCCGAGAGCACCGGGAAGTCGCCGACGAGGGTCTGACCGGGCGGCAATCGGTCGTCCCGCTCGCGACCGCGACCCGTGAACCCCCTGGTGATGAACGACATGGCGCCCCCTCCCGACGGTCTCACGATAGTGACGCGAAGGGCCGATGTCACCGGTCGATCCGAACGCGGCATCCGATCGGTCGACGGCTCGTGTCCCACTCGATGCGGCGTCATCCGCCGCGGCGCGCGCGGTGTCCCCGGGAACCTCGCCGGAAACCGTCACCTTCACGAAACGTCCGACGGGCGCGGACCGCCCGTGCGCTGCGTAGGGTTGGGTCATGGCTGCCATCGCGCTCGGCATCCCGGCCGTCCGTCGGGCGCCTTCCGACGCGCCGTCCGTCGACGGCAGGCCGGATGTCGCGGGTCTCGTCGACCGCTACGGGCGCATCGCGCACGACCTCAGGGTGTCCATCACGTCGGCCTGCTCGCTGCGCTGCACGTACTGCATGCCCGCCGAGGGCCTGCCGGTGATCCCGCGGGACGAGCTCCTGTCGGCGGCCGAGATCGGCCGTCTCGTCGGCATCGCCGTGCGCGACCTGGGGATCCGCGAGGTGCGCTTCACCGGTGGGGAGCCGTTGACGCGCGGCGACCTCGTCGAGATCGTGCGGCGGAGCGCCGAGGCCGCTCCCGGCACCCCGCTCGCCCTGACCACGAACGGCATCGGGCTCGACAAGCGCGCCGACGCCCTGCGCGACGCGGGCCTGACGCGCGTCAATGTCTCGCTCGACACGCTCGACCGCGAGCACTTCGCACGGCTGACCCGCCGCGACCGGCTGCCCGCGGTGCTCGCCGGCATCGCGGGGGCGCATCGGGCCGGTCTCGGACCGCTCAAGGTCAACGCCGTGCTCATGCGCGAGACCCTGCACGACGCTCCGGCGCTCCTCGCCTGGGCGATCGAGCACGGGTGCCGGCTCCGCTTCATCGAGCAGATGCCGCTCGACGCCGACGAGGCGTGGCGCCGCGACCACATGGTCGACGCCGAGGAACTGCTCGCCGTGCTGCGCACGCGCTTCGCGCTGACTCCCGTCGGCCGCGAGGATCCCGCTGCGCCTGCCGAGGAATGGCTCGTCGACGGCGGGCCCGCGACCGTCGGCGTCATCGCGTCGGTCACACGTCCGTTCTGCGGCGCGTGCGACCGGACGCGCCTGACCGCGGAAGGGGCCGTGCGCTCGTGCCTCTTCGGGGACGACGAGACCGACCTGCGCGGACTGCTCCGCGCGGGCGCGGGCGACGACGAGATCGCCGACGTCTGGCGTGCGGCGATGTGGGCGAAGAAGGCCGGCCACGGCATCGACGACATCGACTTCGTGCGACCGGTCAGGACGATGGGGGGCATCGGTGGCTGAGACGTCGACGGATGCGGCGGCGTCGACGGACGTGACGGCAGGCGCGCCGACGGCGCCCATGGCCACGGCTGCCGAGCCGACGCCGGCCGTGCCGACGGCGCCCGAGTCGACGGCACCGGGGCGCACGGTGCTCGTGCGGTACTTCGCGGCGGCCGCCGAGGCGGCCGGCCTCGAGGAGGAGCTGATCGAGATCACCGGCGACGGCGGTGACGCTGCGACGGTCGGCGCGCTCGCCGACCTGCTCGTCGCGCGCTACGGGCCGGCGATGGCCCGGGTCGCGGCGAACGGGTCGTTCCTGGTCGACGGCGTGGTTCGGCGCGACCGGGCTGCGCTCGTGGGCGAGCAGGTCGACGTGCTGCCGCCGTTCGCGGGCGGCTGACCGGACTGCTCCGGACGATCCGTCAGCCCGTCACCCCGTCACCCGTCGATCCGTGATCGGCACGCGACCCTGCAAGGGGCGACACCAGCACGTCAGAGGTTGACCCATTCCGTCGTGCCGCCCGCGAGGTGCTGCCGCTTCCAGATCGGCGTGCGTTCCTTGATGCGGTCGACGAGCAGTGCGCAGGCGGCGAACGCCTCCGCGCGGTGCGGGGCGGCGACGGATGCCACGAGCGCGACATCCCCGATACCGAGCGCGCCGACGCGGTGCGCGGCGGCGACGGTCAGCCCGGTCTCACGAGCCACCTCGAGGCAGGTCGCGCGGAGGAAGCGTTCCGCGTCGGGGTGCGCCGAGTAGTCGAGCGCCGAGACCGGATCGCCGTGGTCGTGGTCGCGGATGACGCCCTCGAAGGTCACGAGCGCGCCGTCGCGCTGCGACAGGACGAAGGCCTCGACGGCGACGCGGTCGAGCGGTGCCTCGGTGACGACCGCGTAGACGGTGGGTGCGCCGTCGGCGGGCGGTGCGGGGATGTGGTCGGGTTCAGGCATGCGGTGCGCCTCCGTGCTCGAGGCGATCGGCTTCGCCGGTGTCCATACCCTCCGGTGCGGCCGTGCCCGTCGCGCCGTGCCCGCGATCCCCTACTGCGCCGTGCGCGGCGCTGGTGTCGAGGTCGCCGTGGCGCGGGTGGGTGGCGTGACCCGCGTGGGCCGTGCCAGCCGAGTGGACCGCGCCACCAGCTCGGGCGATGCCACCCGCGTGGGCGGTGCCACCAGCGTGGGCCGTGTCGCCCGCGTGGGCCGTGTCGCCCGCGTGGACCATGTCGTCCCCGTGGCTCCCGCGCGGCGCATGATCCCCGCCCGCGACCTGGTCGACGAGGTGCGGCAGCAGGTCGTCGAGAACGGCGAGCCCGTCGGCGACGCCGCCGCGCGAGCCGGGCAGGTTGACCACGACGGTCCCACCGGCGACCCCGGCGAGCGCGCGGCTCAGCGCCGCGGTGGGCGTGGCGGCCCGACCCGCCGCGCGGATCGCCTCGGCCACTCCGGGCAGCTCGCGATCGAGCAGCGCGAGCGTCGCCTCAGGGGTGCGGTCGGTGGGGCTCACGCCCGTCCCGCCCGTCGTGAGGACGACGGCAGGTCCTTCCTCGACCGCCCCGCGCAGCGCGGTCGCGATGTCGGCGTCCGCGACCACGCGCGGCGCCCCGACCGCGAAGCCGCGCGAGCCGAGCCATTCGACCATCACCGGACCGGTCGTGTCCTCGGCGGCGCCCGCCGCCGCGCGGGTCGAGGCGACGAGCACGATCGCACGACGCGAGGCCGCGGCATCCGTCGCTTCGGCGCTCGCGTCGTGCCCGGGCGCGCGGACCGCCCCGGACACCTCGTGCGACACCGCGTCCGCCTGGAGCGCCGGCCCGGCGTCATCCGCTCGCCACAGCCCGCGCTTGCCGCCGCGCTTCTCGACGAGGCGGATGCCGCCGAGCCGCGCCGCCGGATCGACGGCCTTGACCATGTCGTGCAGCGTCAGGCCCGCGACGGCGACCGCGGTGAGGGCCTCCATCTCGACACCGGTTCGGCCCGTCGTGGACGCGGTGGCACGGATGGTGACCGCGGCGCCATCGAAGCCGAAGTCGATCGACACCGCGTCGAGCGGCACGATGTGCGCGAGCGGGATGAGTTCGCTCGTCCGCTTGGCCGCCGAGATCCCCGCGATGCGGGCGGTCGGCAGCACGTCGGCCTTCTTCAGTCCGTCCGAGCGGACGAGCCCGACGACCTCCTCGGTCGTGTCGAGGCGACCCTCGGCGATCGCGACGCGGCGCGTCACGGGCTTGCCGCCGACGTCGACCATGCGTGCGCGACCGTCGTCGTCGAGGTGCGTGAGTTCGCTCATGGGACGCTCGCTCATAGGAACACGGTATCGACCTCGTCGCCGGCCGCCAGCGCCTCGACCGTCTCCGGGATCACGATGAGCAGTTCGGATGCCGCGAGCGATGCGACCAGGTGCGAACCGGGTCCGCCCACCGCGAGCGCGAGCCCGCCGTCGGTTCGGCGCCCGCGGAGGAACTGACGCTTCCCCGGGACGGAGCGCACGGGCTCGGCGAGCGGCATCCGCTCGGTCGGCGCGGCCGGGAGCCCGGCGATCGCGCGGAGCGACGGCGCGACGAAGAGCGCGAACGAGAGCTGCGCGCTCACGGGATTGCCGGGGAAGCCGATGAGCGGGACCCCGCGGTACACGGCCGTGGCCTGCGGCCCGCCCGGCTGCATCGCGACCGACCCGACCCACGCGCCGAGCGGCTCGACGAGCTCGCGCACGACCTCGTAGGCGCCCTGGGAGATCCCGCCGCTCGTGAGGATGAGCTCGGCGCCCGCGTCGACCGCCGTGTCGAGCTCCGCGCGAAGCCGCTCGACGTCGTCGCGGACGCGCCCGGCGTGCACGACGACGGCACCGCAGGCTGCGACGGCGGACCGCAGCGCGACGCCGTTCGCGTCCGGCAGCTCGCCCGGACCGAGCGGCGCGCCCGGCTCGACGAGCTCGCTGCCCGTGCTGATCACCGCGACCCGCACGCGCTCGCGCACCAGCAGCTCCGTGAGGCCCGAGGCCGCTGCGGCCGCGAGGTGGCGGGGCGCGAGGCGGATGCCGGCCGGCAGCACGTCGTCGCCGGCGGCGAGATCCGACCCGGCCTCGCGCACGTACTCGCCCGCGGTGCGGGCGCGGAGGACGCGGACGCGATCGGGCTCGGCGCCCGGCTCGGTGTCCTCGACCGGGACCACCGCATCGGCGCCGTCGGGCACGGGCGCGCCGGTCATGATCCGCACGGCGGTTCCCGCCGCGAGCGGCGCGGGGGTGCCGGGCGCCGCCGCCGACTCGCCGACGACCGGAAGTTCGACGGGAGCCCCGGCGAGCTCCGACGCCCGCACCGCGAAGCCGTCCATCTGGGCGTTCCGGAACGGCGGCAGGTCGATGGGGGACTCCACGGGCGAGGCGGTGAGGCGACCGAGTGCGTCGGCGACCGCGACCCGCTCGGTCGGCCGGGCGCCGAGCGAGGCGAGGAGGGACCGGACGAACCGGGCGTGCTCGTCGAACGGGATGCGCGTCATCAGTACCTCGTCGATCCGGGGTCCACGTCGAGCGCCCACGCGTCGATGCCGCCGGCCAGGTTCCGCACGTCGGCGAATCCCGAGGCGATCAGGTGCTCGGCGGCCATGCGCGACCGCACGCCGAGGTGGCAGTACACGACCACGGATGTCGCGGGGTCGAGCTCCCGCGTGCGGCCGCCGAGCTCGTGCAGGGGGATCAACGTCGACCCGGAGATCGCGACGAGGTCGGCCTCCCACGGCTCGCGGACGTCGAGCAGGAGCGGCGGGTGGTCGGAGGCGAGCTCCGCGGCGAGCGCGGCCGGCTCGACCTCCGCGGGCACGGCGGGCACGGCGGGCCGGGTCGGTGGCTCGGGAGCGGTGCGTGCCGACGCCACGGCAGCGCCGTGCGCGGCGGACCGCGCCGACGTCGCCGTCTCATCCGTCGCATCCGTCGCATCCGTCGCCCGCGCATATGCGATCTCGCGCGTGCGCCCGGTGAGCGCGTCGTACACCGCGACGCGGCCGAGCATCGGCTCGCCGACGCCGGTGATGAGCTTCAGCACCTCGCCGGCCATGAGTCCGCCGGTGACCGTGCAGACGGAGGGCAGGATGCCGTCGATCTCGCAGCTCAGGCCCGCGTCGGCCGGCGGCTCCGGGAAGAGGTCGCGGTACGAGACGCCGCGGGCCTCCCACGACACCCCGACCTGCCCGGAGAACCGCGCCGCCGACCCCCAGACCAGCGGGATGCCCGCACGCGCGGCGGCGGCGTCGGCGACGTAGCGCGTCAGGATGTCGTCCGTGCCGTCGACCACGAGGTCGGCGTCGGCGAGCAGCTCGCCGGCGTTGCCCTCGTCGAACCGCGCGCGGACCCCGTGCACCGTCGCATCGGGTGCGAGGAGCGCCGCGGCATCCGTCGCGGACTCGACCTTCGCACGACCGACGTCGGCGTCGTGGTGCAGGGTCTGGCGGTGCAGGTTGGTGGGCTCGACCACGTCGTCGTCGACGAGCGTGAGCCGCCCGACGCCCGCTGCGGCGAGCACCGGGATGACGGCGCTGCCGAGCCCGCCGGCGCCGAGGACGACCACATGGGACTCCGCGAGCCGGCGCTGGCCGTCCCCGCCGACACCGGGGAGCACACGCTGACGTGCGTATCGCGGGGAATCCGGATCGATGGGCATGGCTCGATTCTCGCAGCACGGCTACCCGATCGGCCCGGCCCAGGCAATCCCTGCCGTCTTCACAGCTACGCCGCCTACCGTCGAACACGGGCCATGGTGGGACGTGCTGCGGTCCGCCGCCGCGGAGCACCGATCCACGAGTGCTTGCGCGACGCGGATGAATGCGGAAGCGTGATGAGGGGGCCTCGATGAGCCGAACGACAGGAGCACCGCCCGGCGCCGGTGACCGGGCGTCGACCGACATCGTGCGCCTGGTCCGCGACCTCATCCCGCAACGCCCCCGATTCCTGCGCGGCCCGCGCATCCCGGACGGCATCCGCGCCCCGGTGATCGTCACCGAGCGCCTGCGCCTCAGGCCCCACCGCCTCGCCGACGCCGAGACCTGGTACGAGCTCCAGTCCGATCCGGCCGTCGTCGAGCATCTCTCCTGGCCGCTCCGGACCCGTGCCGAGTCGTTCGTGCACCTGCTCAACCGGACCCGCCACAACCGGCTCGAGCAGAAGGACGACTTCCTCGCGCTGGCGGTGGTCCAGGGCGACCACCTCATCGGCGACGCATCGCTGCACCTGCGGACCCTCGATCCCGGTGCCCGTCGCCTCGAGGTGGGCTGGGTGATCGGACCGAAGTGGCAGGGCAAGGGGTACGCCGCCGAGGCCGGCCTCGCGATGCTCCGGCTGGCCTTCGACGACCTCGACGCGGCGGTGGTCGAGGCGCACATGACGGTCGGCAACGCCGCGTCGAAGGCGCTGGCGGAACGGCTCGGCTTCCGCGAGGTCTCGAACGACGGGACGACGCGGATCATGGCACTTGATGCGGAACGCTTCCGGGAGCTGCACGCGCGGTGACGCCGGGCGCGGCAGTCCCTCGCCCACTGGACCGCATCCGCTTCCGCGGATAGATTCGCAGTATGGAAACGCATTCGCGGATCGCATCGTGACGTCGTTCCGCATCAGTGAGGCCGCGGCGCTGCTCGGCGTGAGCGATGACACGGTGCGCCGGTGGGCGGAGGCCGGCCGGATCGAACTCGAACGCGGCCCCAACGGCATGCGCATGGTCGACGGCACCGAGATCGTCCGCGTGCTCGGCGACGAGCCGGGGGGCGGCGCCCTCGCCGAGGCGTTCCCGCTCGCTCGCGCGTCGGCACGCAACCGCTTCGTGGGGCTCGTCACGGCCGTGCGGCGCGACGGCGTGATGGCCCAGGTCGAGCTGCGCGCGGGCCCGTTCCGGATCGTCTCGCTCATGAGTCGCGAGGCGGCCGACGAGCTCGGGCTCGAGCCCGGAATGCTCGCCGCGGCGAGTGCGAAGGCGACGGTCGTCTCGATCGAGCTGCCCGCGGGCGTCGAGGGGTGAGGCGGATGCCGCGTGCTCGCGCCGCGCGCGCCGGGCTCGCCGTCGCCGCGATCGCCGCACTCGCCGGGTGCTCGGGCGGCACGGGCGATGCGGGTGGCGCGGCGGCGGAGGCGAGCGCGCGGGGAACGCCGTCGACGGGCGTGCTCGAGTCGGGCACGCTCACGGTCTTCGCGGCGGCGTCGCTCACCGAGGCGTTCGAGGAGCTCGCCGAGCGGTTCGAGGCACGACACCCCGAGGTCGAGGTGGTGCTGAACCACGGCGGCAGCGCCGCCCTCGCGCAGCAGGTGATCGCCGGCGCTCCGGCGGACGTGTTCGCGGCGGCGGCCGAGGCGCCGATGGCGGACCTCGCCGACGCCGGCCTGGCCGCCGACGCGACGGTGTTCGCGACGAACACGCTCCAGCTCGCGGTGCCCGCGGGCAATCCCGCCGGCATCGCCGGGCTCGACGACCTCGCGCGGGACGAACTCCGCATCGCGCTCTGCGACGAGCGCGTGCCGTGCGGCTCGGCCGCCGTCGAACTCCTCGCACTGGAGGGCGTCGACGCGGCTCCCGACACCCTCGAGTCCGACGTGAAGGCCGTGCTGACCAAGGTCGCGCTCGGCGAGGTCGACGCGGGGCTCGTCTACCGGACCGACGTCCGTGCAGCCGGCTCGCAGGTCGAGGGCGTGGAGGTCGCCACCGCGGCATCCGTCGTCAACCGCTACCCGATCGCCGTCCTCGATGGCGCACCGCACCCCGTCGCGGCCGACGCGTTCGCGGAGTTCGTCACCGGTCCCGACGGCCGCGACGTGCTCGATCGACTCGGATTCGGCGCGCCGTGAGCGCGCCGGGGTCGCCCGGCATCGCGGACGGGCGAGGCGGTACCCGGCCGGGCACCTCCCGTCGGGGCGCGCCGCGTCCGCACGGCGGGCTCGCCTGGCCGGTCGCCGTGCTCGCCGCCCTCGGGCTCGCGGTGCTCGTGCTGCCGCTCGTCGCGCTCGTCGGGCGGGCGCCGTGGGGCGAGCTCGGCGAGCTGCTCGCGCGCGAGTCGGTGCTCGAGGCGCTCGTGCTCTCGCTCGGCACGGCGATCATCGCGACGGGCGCGTGCCTCGTGCTCGGCGTGCCGCTCGCGGCACTGCTCGCCCGAGCGGCGGCCTGGCCGACGCCCGCCCGCCGGTTGCTCCGTGCGGCGGTGACGGTGCCGCTCGTGCTCCCGCCGGTGGTCGGGGGCATCGCGCTGCTGCTCCTGCTCGGCCGGCGCGGGATCCTCGGCGGCATCCTCGACGACCTGTTCGGCATCACGATCCCCTTCACGACCGGCGCGGTGGTGCTCGCGCAGGTGTTCGTCGCGCTGCCGTTCCTCGTGTTCGCCGTCGAGGGCGCCCTGCGCTCGACCGATCGGCGCACCGAGCTGGCGGCGGCCACGCTCGGCGCATCGCGCTGGCAGGTGTTCCGGCACGTCACGCTCCCGCTCGTCGCGCCGGGGGTCGCCGCCGGGGCCGTCCTGTGCTTCACGCGGGCGCTCGGCGAGTTCGGCGCCACGATCACGTTCGCCGGTTCGCTGCCAGGGGTGACGCGCACGCTCCCGATCGCGAGCTACCTGGCGATGCAGACCGACCCCGACGAGGCGATCGCGCTCGCGCTGCTGCTGCTCGCGGTGTCGGTCGGCGTGCTGCTGCTGCTCCGCGACCGGTGGCTGCCCGGGGTGCGCGGGTGATCGGCGCGCGCGCTCGCCCCGAGCTCCACGCCGACGTCTCCGTCACGCGGGGCACGCATCACGTCGAGGCCGCGTTCGACGTCCGGCCGGGACATCCGCTCGCCGTCCTCGGCCCCAACGGGGCCGGCAAGTCGACCCTGCTCGCCGCGATCGCCGGCCTCGTTCCCGTCGACGCGGGGCACGTGCGGATCGGCGATCGCGAGGTGGACCGCCTCCCGCCCGAGCGGCGGCGGATCGGCGTGCTGTTCCAGGACTACGTGCTCTTCCCGCACCTCACGGTGCGCGACAACGTCGCGTTCGCGGCGCGCATGCGCGGATCGCGGCAGGCGGCCCGCGCGTCCGCGGATCCCTGGCTCGAGCGGTACGGGCTGGCGCCGCTCGCCGACCGGCTGCCCGGCGAGCTCTCCGGCGGACAGGCGCAGCGCGTCGCCCTCGCGCGGGCGCTCGCGGCCGAGCCCGAGGTGCTCCTGCTCGACGAGCCGATGTCGGCGCTCGACGTCGAGGTGCGGCACGACATGCGCGCCGAACTCGCGCAGCACGTGCGCGAGTTCGGCGGCGCGACCGTGGTCGTCACCCACAGCCGGGCGGATGCCGCGACCCTCGCCGATCACGTGCTCGTGCTCGAGGACGGCCGCGTGACGCAGCGGGGCACGCTCGAGGACCTGGCCGCGGCGCCCGCCACGGCGTACGTGCGGCGGATGCTCGCGACGCCGGCCGAGTGATCCGGCGCGCGGGCGCCGCGCTCGAGGGATGCCGATTCAGCGCGGCGTGTCGAAGTGGACCTCGACGGCGTCGGCCTCCACGACCTCGGACCACGACCACACCGCGAACCGGAACTCCGCGACCGCGCACGTCGGCATGTGCTCGATCTCGCCCGACAGCCGGTAGGCGAGATCGGACATGCCCGGGTCGTGTGCCACGACCATCGCGGTGCCGACCTCCTCGCCGAGCTCGCCGACGACCCCGAGGATCAGGTCGGGTCCCGCGCCGTAGAGCCGCTCGTCGAGCACGAGCGACTGGCCGGGCAGGTCGAGCTCGGCGATCATCGCCTCGGCCGTGGTCCGCGCCCGGAGGGCGGTGCTCGCGCGGACGGCGTCGGGGACGACGCCGCGGTCACGGAGGCGCCGCGCCATCTCGGGTGCGTCGCGTCGGCCGCGCTCGTTCAGCGGGCGGTCGTGGTCGGCGAGCGTCGGGTCGCCCCACGCCGACTTCGCGTGGCGCACGAGCACGAGCGTCTTCATGGGCCCGAGTCTGCCACTGCGCCTGCGGGGAGTCGATGGGCCGGAGCGCCGTCCGGCGATCGGCGCCGGGCTACGCCGTGCCGGCGGCCGACGGCTCCTCTGGCTCCGGCGCAAGCCGACGCGTGAGGCCCGCCGCGAACTCGAGCACGCAGAGCGCGGCGAGGCGGACCGTGCGTCCGTCGGCGGCATCCGCGGTCGCGTCGATCTCGACGAGGTCGGCGCTCCGGACGCGGGGGTCGCCGGCCGCTTCACGCACGAGCGCGCGGAGCTCCCACGCCGCGAGGCCCCCCGGCACCGACGCGGGGCACGCCGGCACGACCGAGCGATCGCACGCATCGACGTCGACGTCGAGGTGCACCGGTCCGCCGGCGGCGCCCGCGATCTCGAGCGCCTCCGCCATGACGAGGTGCGGCGGGCGGTGGTGCAGCTCGTCGCGGTGGATGACGGTGATCCCGAGGTCGGCGGCGCGGCGCGCGTACGCGGCGGAGTTCGCGAAGTCCTGGATGCCGATCTGCACGATGCGGCTCGGGTCGAGCCCCGCCTCGATCAGGCGGCGCACGGGCGAGCCGTTCGAGACGCCGTCGCGCAGGTCGTAGTGCGCGTCGATCGTCACGAGTCCGGCCGTGCCGAGATCTGCGCCCCACGCACCGAGGGCGGTCGCGACCGTCACCGAGTTGTCGCCGCCGAGGGCCACGAGTGCGGCCGCGTGAGCGGGTGATCCCGTCGCGTCCGGCGCCCCGGTGTGCCCCAGCACCTCGGCGACCCGCGCGCGCGTGCGCGCCTCGCCCGCCTCGCCGTCCGGCTCGTCGATGTCGCCCGCATCCACGATCGCGAGTTCACCGAGGTCGACGACGCCCGGCGGCCGCGCCCCGGAGGCGGCGGGGTCCCGGAACGGGTCCCTGGAGCGGTCGGGCACGAGCGTCGCGCTGTACCGACGCAGCGCGTCGCGGATCGCCGCCGGCGTCGCGTGCGCCGCGGTCGGCGAGAGCGAGGTGCGCCAGGCGGGTACGCCGAGGATCGCGAGGTCGACGCGGGCGCCGGCGGCGAGATCGTGGAAGCCGGGCCATCCGCCCGCCCGGGGCCAGAGCGGGTCGCGCGAGAGCGTCATGGTTCGACGCTAGTGAAGCGGATGCCGCGGCGGCAGGTCGCGCGACGCGATCCGTCTGCGATCCCGGACGTACCCGCGCCGACGCACGGGCGGGATCGCGGAATCGCAGCCCTCAGCGCGCCAGGGCCTCGAGGAACGCGCGTTCCCGCGGCGGGGCGAGCCCCGCCCGTCGCTCGCGAGCGAGTCCCGCCTCGCGCTCCCAGGCGAGCACGTCGGCGAGCAGCTCGCGGTACGAGCGCAGGCCGAGCCCCTCGCCACGGGCCGCCGCGTTCGAGCGGTCGAGGAAGGCGCCCCAGGTCGGATCGGCGATCCAGAGCGGCATCGAGTCCGGTCCGGCCCACTCGGCGATCCCGAGGTCGGCGAGGCGGTCGGGTGCGACCGCGACCATGTCGCCCCGATGTCCGCCGAGCTCCCGCGAGATCGCGAGCCACTCGGCGAACGTCGTGCGTTCGCCGACCACGTCGAACGTGCCCGCGAGCCCGCGCTCGACGCCGTCGAGGACGAACCGGACGAGGTCGCGGACGTCGACGGCCTGCACCGCGGCATCCGGGATGTCCGGCACGAGCATGGGCTCGTCGTCGCGCGCAGCTCGGGCGACCCAGTATCCGGCGCGGTCCGACGGATCGCCGGGCCCGGCGATCAGCCCCGGCCGCACCACCAGCAGGCGGGCCTCGGGCACCGCCGCGCGCCATGCCGCCTCGCACGCGACCTTGCCCTCGCCGTAGGTCTCGGGCGTGGACTCGTCACCGGCGAGCGCGGGCAGCAGCTCGGCCGATTCGTCGGCGCCGCGCACGTCGTGGCGCGCGTAGACGCTGCAGGACGACACGAACACGACCCTGCGCGCCCGCTGGCCGAGGACGGCGGCGGCGCGGCGGGCATGGCCCGGCTGGCGAGTGAGGTCGACCACGGCGTCCCAGTCCCGGTCGACCACCGAGGCGTAGGCCACGTCGCCAGGTGCGTCGCGATCGGCGACGACGAGATCGGCGCCCGGTGCCGCCGCGCCCGCCTCACCGCGTGCGAGACACGTCACGAGATGCCCTCGCGCCAGCGCCTCCGTCGCGATCATGCGCCCGAGCCACTGCGTCCCGCCGAGGATGAGGAGGTCCATGCGCCCATCAGAGCACGCCCGATCCGACGGCGGGCGCGTGTTCACGCAGCGCGAACCCGCGGGGACGCGGAATCCGCCCGCCGACGCCCGGCCAGCCGGATGCCGAGCTTGCGGAGCTCCTCGACCCAGAGCACCGACGACGCCATCGCGACGCACACCGCCCAGTGCGCGGCATCCAGCGACGCCGTGCCGAAGGCCACCTGCAGGGGCGCCCACGAGACGACGGCGACCTGCAGCAGCACGGCGAGTGCGACCGCGCCCCACAGCCAGCGGTTCGCGAACACGGACCGGAACGCGCTCGACGTCGCGGAGCGGGCATTGAACGCGGTGAACAGCCCGGCGAACACGAGGGTGGTGAACCCGGCCGTCCTCGCGACCTCGAACGTGTCGGCGCCGCCCGGGATCAGTCCGCCCGGCAGGAAGGCGTCCATCGTGATCAGCGTCGCGATCGCGATCACGATGCCCGTGGTCGCGATGCCGATCCACATGCCGAGGTCGATCGCCCGGTCGTGCAGGCCCCGCGGCGGTCGCGCCATGACGTCGTCGACCTCGGGGTCGACGCCCATCGCGAGCGCGGGACCGGAGTCGGTGACGAGGTTGATCCAGAGGATCTGCGTCGCGAGCAGCGGCAGCACGACCGCCTCGTCGGAGGCGCCGGCGAAGCCGAGGACCCCCGCGAAGACGACGCCGAGGAAGACCGTGAGCACCTCGCCCATGTTCGAGTAGAGCAGGTAGCGGAGGAACTTCCGGATGTTGTCGAAGATCACCCGGCCCTCGCGCACGGCGTGCACGATGGTCGCGAAGTCGTCGTCGGCGAGCACCATCTTCGCCGCCTCCTTGGTGACCTCGGTGCCCGTGATGCCCATGGCGATGCCGATGTCGGCCGACTTCAGCGCGGGCGCGTCGTTCACGCCGTCGCCGGTCATCGCGACCACGAGCCCCTCCGCCTGGAGCGCGTCGACGATCCGGAGCTTGTGCTCGGGCGCGACACGAGCGAAGACCGAGACCGTGCGGACCGCGTCGCGCAGCTGCCGGTCGGTCATGCCGTCCAGGCGTGCACCGGGCAGGGCGATGCCGTCCTCGCCGATGATCCCGAGGTCGCGCGCGATGCGCGCCGCGGTCGCCGGGTGATCGCCGGTGATCATGACGACGCGGATGCCGGCGGCGTGCGCGTCCGCGATGGCCGACCGCACCTCGGGCCGCGGCGGGTCGATGATGCCCACGACCCCCGCGTAGACGAGATCCTCCTCCGCGTCCTCGTCGAACCCCGCGGCATCCGGCCGCCCGTCGCCGCCCGCCAGTTCGGGCGCCGGCCGGTACGCGACCGCGAGGGTGCGGAACGCCTCCTCCGACAGCGTCTCGACTTCGGCGAGCGCGCGGGCGCGTCGGACGGGGTCGAGCGGAACGACGCCGTCGCCGACCTGCACGCGCGTGCAGTGCTGCAGGAGCACGTCGGGCGCGCCCTTGCTGAGCACGACGAGGTCTCCGCCCTCGCGCCGGTGCGCGGTCGACATCATCTTGCGCTCCGAGCTGAAGGGAACCTCGCCCACGCGGCCGTACTGCGCGGCCTCCTCGGCCGCGCCCGCGACCTTGCGCGCCGCGACGAGGAAGGCGGCCTCGGTCGGGTCGCCCTCGATCTCCCAGCGGCCGTCGTGCTGGGCGAGCTGCGCGTCGTTGACGAGCGATCCGGCGCCGAGCACGAGCCGCGCCTCGGAGAGGAGCGGTCCCTCCGCGAGTTCGCGGCCCGTCGCGGTCGCGTCGCCGACGGGCGCGTAGCCGACCCCGCCGAGGTCGACGGTGCCCGAGGCCGTGACGACGCGCTGGATCGTCATCTCGTTGGTCGTCAGCGTTCCGGTCTTGTCGGTGCAGATGACGGATGCCGACCCGAGCGTCTCCACGCTCGAGAGCTGCTTCACGACCGCGTTGCGGCGCGCCATCCGCTGCACGCCGAGTGCGAGGACGAGCGACATGATCGCGGGGAGGCCCTCGGGCACCGCGGCCACGGCGAGCGAGACGCCGAGCAGGAGCACGGTCACGAAGTCCTCGGCCGTGTCGACCCCCTGGACGATCGTCACCGTCAGCATCACGACGATCGCGATCCCGACGACGATGCGGCCGAGCATCCGACCCAGGTGATCGACCTCGACCTGGAGCGGCGTCGGCTCCTCGATCGTCTCGTCGAGCATGGTCGCGATCGTGCCCATCTCGGTCGCCATGCCGGTCCCGGTGACGATGGCGCGCCCGGTGCCGCGGCTGACGGCCGTGCCCGCGAACACCATGTCGCGGCGGTCTCCGAGCGGCACGCGATGCTCGAGCGTCGCCGGGTCCTTCTCCACGGCCTCGCTCTCGCCCGTGAGGGACGCCTCGGCGACGCGCAGGGCGTTCGCCCGGACGAGCCGCGCGTCGGCCCCCACCCGGTCGCCCTCGGCGAGCGCGAGCACGTCGCCGGGCACGAGCTCGTCGCTCGGCACGGTGCGGAGCCCGCCGTCGCGGAGTACCGTCGAGTGGGCGCGCGTCATCACGGCGAGCGCCGCCACGGCCCGCTCGGCGCGGGACTCCTGCACGAGGCCCAGGACGGCGTTCAGCGCGATGATCGCGAGGATCACGAGCGCATCGATGGGCCAGCCGTGCGCCCCCTCGACGATCCAGGCGACGACCGAGACGACGACCGCGGCGAGGAGGAGCAGGATGAGCGGGTCGGCGAGCTGTGCGAGGACCCGCCGCCAGACGGGCACGCGACGGGCCGGCCTGAGCTCGTTGGCGCCGTGGCTGCGCAGCCGCTCGTCGACGTCGGCGGCGGCGAGTCCGGTCTCCGGGTCGACGCCGAGGCGCCCGGCGACGTCGGCGGGATCCTCGCAGGCGGGGTCGAGGTCGCGAGGCGTCGGCATGCGTCCATCGTGTGCACGGGCGACGGCGGGTCGCAACGGGCGATCGGCCCGTGAAGCGTGGACGGGGCGGGCACGCGGGGAATGGATTCGGGGCTCGGGCGTTGTAGTGGATACCCCATAGGGGTATGGTGACGGAAACGGGGAGGCCTGAGATGCGCGCAGGACGTGAGACGGACCGAGGGCACGACGTGCACGGGCACGGGCACGGGCACGACGAGCAGGAGCACGATGCCGCTGGGACGGCCGAGGACCTCCGGATGGCGGCGCACTCCGAGCACCCCTCCGCGACAGCGCACGGCGCGCACGCCGGCCACGACATGACGGGGCACGACATGTCGGGCAACGACATGTCGGGCCACGGCGGGCACGGCGGCCACGGCGATCACGTCGGCCGGTTCCGCCGCCTCTTCTGGATCATGCTGGTCATCGCGATCCCGACGATCGCCTTCAGCGGCATGTTCGCCGACCTCATCGGGTACCAGCTGCCCGACGCCGCCTGGGTCGCCTGGGTCTCGCCGGTGCTCGGCACGGTCATGTACGTCTGGGGCGGTTCGCCGTTCCTCACCGGAGCGTGGTCCGAGCTGAAGGCCCGCACGCCCGGCATGATGCTGCTCATCGGCCTGGCGATCACGGTCGCCTACGGAGCCTCGCTCGGCGCGAGCCTCGGCCTCCTCCCCCACCACCTCGACTTCTGGTGGGAGCTCGCGCTCCTCATCGTCATCATGCTGCTCGGCCACTGGATCGAGATGCGCTCGCTCGCCGCGACGTCGTCGGCGCTCGACGCGCTCGCGGCGCTGCTGCCCGACGAGGCCGAACGCGTGACCGAGGCGGGCGTCGAGACCGTCTCGCCCGCCGACCTCGCCCTCGGCGACACGGTCATCGTGCGCCCCGGCGGCCGGGTCCCCGCCGACGGCGAGGTCGTCGACGGCACCGCCGCGATGGACGAGTCGATGATCACGGGCGAGTCCCGCACCGTGAGCCGCGGCCCGGGCGAGCACGTCGTGGCCGGAACGGTCGCGACCGACACCGCGATCCGCGTCCGCGTCGGCGCGGTCGGCGACGACACCGCGCTCGCCGGCATCCAGCGCCTGGTGGCCCAGGCCCAGTCGTCGAGCACGCGCGCGCAGCGCCTCGCCGACCGCGCGGCCGGGTGGCTGTTCTGGTTCGCACTCATCGCCGCGGCGATCACCGGCATCGTCTGGGCGCTCGTCGGGCTGCCCGACGAGGGCGTCATCCACACCGTCACCGTGCTCGTGATCGCCTGCCCCCACGCGCTCGGGCTCGCGATCCCCCTCGTCGTGCAGATCTCGACCGAGCGCGCGGCGCGCGGCGGGGTGCTCGTCACCGACCGCCTCGCCCTCGAGACGATGCGCACGGTCGGCGCGGTCCTGTTCGACAAGACCGGCACCCTGACCAGGGGCGAGCCGACGGTGACGGATGCCGCGGCCTCGCCGGGACACGACCTCGACGAGGTGCTCGGGCTCGCGGCAGCCGCGGAGCACGACTCGGAGCACCCGCTCGCGAAGGCGATCGTGGCCGACGCCGAGCGCCGCGGACTCGCCCTCCGGCCCGCGTCGGACTTCGCCGCGTCCGCCGCGATCGGCGTGACCGCACGGGTCGACGGCCGCGAGGTGCACGTGGGCGGTCCCGGCATGCTCGAGCGCGAGGGCCTCGAGCCGCTCCCCGGGTCCCGCGACTGGGCCGAGCGCGGGTCGACCGTGCTGCACGTCGTCGTGGGCGACGAGGTCGCGGGTGCGATCGCGCTCGCCGACGAGGTGCGGCCCGAGTCCCGCGAGGCGGTCGAGGCGCTGCACGCGCTCGACATCCAGGTCGTCATGATCACGGGCGATGCCGAGCCCGTCGCACGCACGGTCGCCGAGGAGCTCGGCATCGACCGGGTGTTTGCGGGAGTGCGCCCGGAGGACAAGGCCGCGAAGGTGCAGGAGCTGCAGCGCGAGGGCCTCTCGGTCGCCATGGTCGGCGACGGCGTGAACGACGCGCCTGCGCTCGCCCAGGCCGACGTCGGCATCGCCATCGGCGCGGGAACGGATGTCGCGATCGCGTCCGCCGGCGTCATCCTCGCCTCGAGCGACCCGCGGTCCGTGCTCTCGGTCATCGAGCTCTCGCGGGCGTCGTACCGCAAGATGAAGCAGAACCTCTGGTGGGCGGCCGGCTACAACCTCGTCTCGGTGCCCCTCGCGGCGGGCGTGCTCGCCCCGATCGGGTTCGTCCTCCCGATGTCGGTCGGCGCCATCCTGATGTCGCTGTCGACCGTGATCGTCGCGGCCAACGCGCAGCTGCTGCGCCGGCTCGACCTCCGGCCCGAGGCGTCCACGCAGGCGGTGCTCGAGCGGGCGTGAGGCGCACGCCCGCACCGGGTCCGGCGGTCGACCGCCGGACCCGTCCCTCGAGCCGCACGACGGCGTAGGCTCGCGGTCATGGAAGACGAGTCCATCGCCGTGCTCGTGACCGGGGCCGAACGCCGACTGCTCGAGCCCGAGACCAGGCGCGACCCGAGCGCGCTCGAGGACCTGCTCGACGAGTCGTTCCGCGAGATCGGCCGGAGCGGCCGGCTGTGGACGCGCGACGAGCTCATCGACGTGATGACCGGGCCCGACGCCGTCGACGTGCAGTCGGCCGTCGTCACGGGCGAGCACGTCGAGCTCGTGGCATCCGACCTCGCCCTGCTCACCTACACGCTCGACGCCGACGGCATGCGCAGCCGGCGCAGTTCGCTCTGGCGGATCAGCGGCGACCGCCCGCGGATGCTCTTCCACCAGGGCACGCCCCTCGGGCCGCGCATCGGCTGACCTGGGATCGTTCGGACCTCAGGACGCCGGGGTCGCACGGCGCTCCAGGGCTTCGATGACGGTCTCGGCGATGTCGATGTCGTAGAGCCGCTCGACGCTCTGGAACCCGCCCGGACTTTCCGCGTTGATCTCCACCACCGTGCTGTCGATCACGTCGATGCCGACGAAGAACATGCCATCGGCGACGAGCTTGTCGCCGATCGCCTCGACGATGCCGAGCTCGGCCTCGCCGACCTCGAGGGGCACCGATCGACCGCCGGTGCTGATGTTGGCGCGCGGATCGTTGCCGGTGGGCACGCGTCGGAGGGCGGCCGGCCTGCCGTCGCGCTCGAGGAGGCGGCCCTCCAGCAGGAAGATCCGGGCATCGCCGTCCCTGGATCCGTCGATGAACTCCTGGATGATGGCGTAACCGTCCTGGGGGACCGCCTCCGTCATCTGCGCGAGGTCGGTCTCCTCCGGGCCCCCGATCAATGCGACGTCGATCGGCGAACGCGCCGAGTTCAGCGCGCGGGCGCCGCAGGCACTGCGAGCGCGACGAGGTCGTTGAGGTCCGAGAGGATCGCGTCGTGGTGCACCGACGCGAGCTCGGGTCGGCGGGCGGATCCGCTCAGCACGCCGACGAGCCATCCGGCCCCCGCAGCCCGACCTGCCTCGAGCATGACGATCGAGTCGCCGGCCACCAGCACCTGCCGCACGTCGAGCGTGCCGGTGAGCTCCATCGCGTGATGCACCGCGAAGGGCGCGGGCGGGGCGGATGCCACGTCGTCGACGGCCACGACGGCGTCGACCGTGTGCGGTGCGCGGAGGTCGTCGGACACCGACCAGCCGAGCCGGCCCAGCAGTCGGGTCGCGGCGTCGTGCGAACCCTCGCACACGAGC
The DNA here is from genome assembly GCF_052748445.2 of Agromyces molybdatiresistens. Classification (NCBI taxonomy): domain Bacteria; kingdom Bacillati; phylum Actinomycetota; class Actinomycetes; order Micrococcales; family Microbacteriaceae; genus Agromyces; species Agromyces molybdatiresistens. Next base: position 3,394,024 of record NZ_CM188258.1, read on the forward strand.
ACGACGCGCACGCCGCGTCGGCGCAGTTCGGCGAGTGACGCCTCCACGCCGCGGACGAGCAGCGGCGGCGCCGCGGCATCCGTCGACCGCCGGATCACCGCGCCCTCGAACGCCAGCACGGCCAGGGTGATCATCGAGCGGCCTCCGATGCGGCGCAGCGCCCGCGGCCCGGGCCGGCGCTCACGGCCGGGCCCCGGCAGGGTGCGAGCGGGTCAGCGGCGTGCGGCGGTCGACCTCGTTCTCGATCGTGAAGGTCGCGAGCTCGGGGCGGTACCGGTCGTCGGCGTAGGCGATCGGACGACGCGCGGAGTCGAAGGTGATGCGCCGCTCGCGGAGGAGCGGGCTGCCCGAGCCGACCTCGAGTACCTCGGAGTCGAGCGGGTTGGCGGCGACCGCGTCGATCGTGTGCCGCGCCCGGCGCAGGTCGACCCCGCGGGCGACGAGGTGCGCGTGCAGCGACCCGCGGTCGCAGTCGAGGTCGTCGAGGAGGGTGCCGATCTCGGGTGGGAAGGAGCTGCGCTCCACCATCGTCGGCACGCCGTCGAGCAGTCGGACGCGGACGACCTGCGTCACCGTGGCACCCTCATCGAGCCCGAGGAAGCCCGCGACGGTCGACGGCGCGGGGCGCATTCCCGCCTCGAGGGTGCGCTGACCGGGCTCGCGACCGATCGCCCGCGCCCACTCGGTGAAGGACGTGAACGTCGAGAAGGGCTGGGTCGGCACGACGCGCCCGACGAGGGGCGGACGCCCGCGGCCGCCGACGACGTACCCCTCCTCGCGCAGCACGGCGAGCGCCCGGCGCACCGGGCCGCGGCTCGTGCCGAACTCGCGGCAGAGCGCCGCCTCGCTCGGCAGGCGCATGCCCGCGGACCAGTCGCCGCGCCCGATGCGCTCGCGGAGGGTGTCGTGCACCCGCTCGTGGAGCGGCACCTCGGTGGACATGCAACGACCGTACGGAGTGGGCGTGGGCCTCGGGGTGGGCACGATGCGACGGGACGGTGAAGCTTCGGTGAACCGCGGGCGAACCGCCCCGGCGGCGGTCGGTCCGGTCGATCGCGCGGCGGTCCGCGGCGGTCCGCGCCGCTTCGCGCCTGGTTCAGCGCACGCCCGGGGTCACCTCCCGGGCCCGCCGGAGCAGCCGGACGAACGCGTCCAGGTCGAGACGGTCGAGGCTCGTGACCGAGATCGCGGCGGAGCCGACCTTCACACGACCGAGCTCGGGCGCGAACCGCTGGACCAGGTACGCGCCGTCCTCGGCGGCGTTCACGTAGATGCTGAGGTGCTTGGCCTGGTCGGCGAGCCCGACGAGGAACCAGTCGACGGAGCCGCCCTTCGGGCGCGGTTGCGTGACGGCGCCGTACCCGATGATCGCCTGCTCGGTGCCGCCCCAGAACACGCCCTCCCAGAGCGCGCGCTCGAGCCCGGCGAACTCGGCGGAGACGACCCGGTCGAGCTCGCGGATCGCATCGGCGCGCTCGCCGTCGAGCGCGGCGAGGACGGCGTCGACGTCACGGTCGGTGCGTTCCATGTCCCGATCATGGCACCGGCCGCGGACGTCCGGGAGGGGTGATCCCGGATGACGCGCTGCGTCAGGCGCGCCAGGGCAGGGTGAGCGCCTCGACGGCGGATCCGGCCTCGACGCCCTCGGGAGGGACCACGAGCACGACATCGGTCGCGGCGAGTCCGCGGAGCATGCCCGACCCGACGTGGGCGACGGGGGCGGCGACCTGCTCCACCGCACCCGACAGCGTCGCGGGGACGAGGCCGGTCGAATCCGCGCGGCCGGGAAGGTCCACCCCCGCGAGGACCGTGCGGGGCACGGCATCCGTTCCGGTCCAGGCGGCGAGGAGCGGCGCACCGAGTGCGACGAGCCCGAGCATCGCCGCGAGCGGATTGCCCGGCAGTCCGAGGACCAGCCGATCGGAGGCGCGCGCGAGCAGCGTCGGGCCGGCGGGCCGGGTCGCCATGCCGGGCACGATGAGCTCGGCGCCCTCGGCGGCGAGCGCGGCGCGCACGTGGTCGGCGCTCGAGCGGCCGGTGCCGCCCGTCGTGACGACGAGGTCGACGTCATCCGCAGTGAGCGCGCTCCGCGTGGCCTGCTGGTCGTCGCCGATCCGGTGGGTCGCGACGACCTCCGCGCCGAGCGCCTCGAGCGTCGCGGGCAGCGCGACCCCGAAGCTGTCGCGCACCTGGCCGACCAGGGGGACGCCCGACTCGACGACCTCGTCGCCGGTGAGGACCAGCGCCACCCTGGGACGTCGCACGACCGAGAGGTCGTCGACGCCGGTCGCCGCCGCGAGGGCGATGCGCGGCGGGGTCAGGACGGCGCCGGCCTCGAGCACGACGTCACCGGCCGCCGCCTCCACACCGGCCGGCCGGACGTGCCGACGACCCCGGACATCGTGGAGGCCGGTCCCGCCGACCGGTTCCAGCATGCCGCCGGCGACGCGCCCGGCCTCGACGCGCAGCACGGCGTCCGCGCCATCCGGGACCGGGGCGCCCGTCGCGATCTCGAACGCGTCACCCGGTTCGAGCGCCAGGACCGGGTCGCCGCGGTCGAGCACGCGCCACGGCGCCGGCCCGCGCACGGCCCAGCCGTCCATCGCGGCCGACGCGAAGTGCGGCAGCGGGATGGCGGTCACCAGCCGCTCGGCGAGCACCCGTCCGATCGCGGCGGCGAGCGGTACGCGTTCGCTCCGTGCGACGGGAGCGGCGGCGCGTGCCCTGACGCGCGCCTCCGACCAGGGGATGGCGCCGGTCACGAGCCGGCGAGTCGGCGGACGCGATCGAGTGCGTCGGCCGCAGCGGCATCCGGATCGGCCCCCGATGCCGCGGCGAGCCCGGCCGCATAGCCCGCGAGGTACGTCGTGACCGGCGCCGCCGGCCGGATCACGGCGTGCGCGGCGACGCCCGCGACGCCGAGCACGCGATCGAGGTCGAGCGGCGCGCCCGCGATGTCGAGTTCCTCGCGCACGCGGTCGGCCCATTCGGCCAGGACGCGGTGGAGGTCGGCCTCGTCGCTCATGTCGTCATTCCTTCCGTCGCGCCGGTCGCGCCCGCGGCGCGGGCGTCGGCCCAGGTGTCCACGTCCATGGTGGCCCGTCCGCGGAGCGGCACGTCGACCAGCCGCAACGCGGCGACCAATCGGCGCATCGACGCCCCCTCGAGCGGCACGGTCGCAGCGATCGCCGCATCGAGGGCCGGGCGCCGCACGAGCGAGGTCAGGTACTGCGCGCGGCCGGCGCCGTCGACGGCCTGAACGCCGTCGACGTGCTCGGGGTCGGACGCGACGAGCGCCGCGACGAGCGGGTCGATCGCCTCCCCGACGAACGGCTGGTCGCCCGCGAGCAGCAGCACGGCGGATGCCTCGTCGTCGGTCCGCGCGGCGGCACCGACCTGGGGCAGCGCGGCCACTCCGGCCGCCACCGCGGCCGCGGGCCCGGCGAACGCGGGCTCCTCGCGGACGACGACGACGTCGGGCGGCAGCTCCGACCCGCCGACCTCGCCGACGACGACGCGTCGTCGAGCCGGGCCCGCTGCGGCCACGACCCGCTCGAGCAGCGTCCGGCCCTCGACGCGCAGGTCGCCCTTCACGATGCCGCCGAGCCGCTCGGCGCGACCGCCCATGAGGATCACCGCGCCGATCACGACAACGGGTTCACTGTCCACGCGTTCACTGTAGATCCCGCGCCGCCGCGCAGGACGGCGTGATAGGCAGGGGGCATGGGCAGGATCACCGCGAGGACGCGGGTCACACGGGTCACCGTCGGCGGCACGGCATCTCGGCGCGAGGACCTCCTCGCGGTCGAGGAGCCGCTCGAGATCCGGGTCGGCGGACGCCGGCTCGCCGTCACGATGCGCACGCCCGGCCACGACGTCGACCTCGCCACGGGCTTCCTCGTCTCCGAGGGGGTCGTCTCGCGCGGCGACCACGTCGCGGCCGCGGTCCACTGCGGCGCGCCGGGCGAGAACACGTACAACGTCCTCGACCTCGCGCTCGCCCCGGGGGTGCCGGGACCCGATGCCTCGACCGAACGGAACTTCACCGTGACGAGCTCGTGCGGGGTGTGCGGCAAGGCGAGCATCGACGCCGTCCGCACGCGGTCGGCGTACGACGTCGCCGGCGACGACCTGCGGCTCGATCCGGCCCTCCTCGCGGGCTTGCCCGACCGGCTCCGCGCCGGGCAGGCGATCTTCGAGCGCACGGGTGGCCTGCACGCGGCGGCGCTCTTCGACGGACGCACGGGCGAGCTGCTCGTGCTCCGCGAGGACGTGGGGCGGCACAACGCCGTCGACAAGGTCGTCGGGTGGGCCGCCCGCGAGGGGCTGCTGCCGCTGCGCGGCGCGGTCCTCCAGGTGTCGGGCCGAGCGAGCTTCGAGCTCGCCCAGAAGGCGACGATGGCCGGCATCCCGGTGCTCGCGGCCGTGTCGGCGCCGTCCTCGCTCGCGGTCGATCACGCCGCGGCGTCCGGTCTCACGCTCGTCGGATTCCTGCGCGGCGACTCGATGGTGGTCTACGCCGGCGACGAGCGGATCGACGCGCCGACCGTACCGGCGACCGACGGGACGCGTGGGCTCGTCCCGTCGGTCGGACGCGCGGAGGCGAGCTGATGGCGGACGGGAGCGGCGGACCCGCCGCCGACCCCTACCCCGACCTCGAGGTCGGGCGCCCGAAGGACTGGGCCGTCGGCGTCCCGGGGATCCTGCACTCGATGGAACCGGCGCTGGCGCGGATGGGCCTCTCCCGCACCGCGCGGCTCGCGCTCGCCATCAACCAGGAGGACGGCTTCGACTGCATGAGCTGCGCGTGGCCCGACCCCGGCCACCGCAACGCGCTCGAGTTCTGCGAGAACGGCATGAAGGCGACGACGTGGGAGGCGACGCCGATCACCGTGCCCCGCGCGTTCTGGGCCGAGCACTCGCTGACCTCGCTGCTCGATCGCGGGGAGTACTGGCTCGGGCAGCAGGGCCGGCTCACCGAGCCCGTGCACAAGCCCGCCGGCTCCGACCACTACGAGCCGATCTCGTGGGACGACGCGTTCCGGATCATCGCCGACCGGCTGAACGCGCTCGACTCGCCCGACCGCGCCGCGTTCTACACGAGCGGCCGCACCGCGAACGAGACGGCGTTCCTGTACCAGCTCCTCGTCCGTGCGTTCGGCACGAACAACCTGCCCGACTGCTCGAACCTGTGCCACGAGTCGACCGGGACGGCGCTGCTCTCGACCATCGGCATCGGCAAGTCGACCGTGCACTACGACGACTTCGCGAAGGCCGACCTCGTCATCGTCATGGGCCAGAACCCGGGCACGAACCACCCGCGCATGCTCACCGCCCTCGAGGAGACCAAGCGGGCCGGCGGCCGGGTGGTGAGCGTCAACGTGCTCCCGGAGGCCGGACTCATCCGCTACCGGAACCCGCAGAAGGTGCGCGGCATCCTCGGGCGGGGGGCCGCGATCGCCGACCGCTTCCTGCAGATCCGATCCGGCGGCGACATGGCACTGCTGCAGGCCGTGTCGCGACGCGTGCTCGATGCCGAGGCCGCCGCGCCCGGCACCGTCCTCGACCACGCGTTCCTCGAACGGCACACGATCGGGCTCGAGGCGTTCCGCGACCACCTCGCTCACCTCGACGAGGCGGCGGTGCTCGCGGCGACCGGACTCGACGTCGCGGAGATCGATGCGCTCGCCGCCGACTACCTCGCCGCCGACCGCGTCGTCATCACGTGGGCCATGGGCCTCACGCAGCACCGCAAGGCCGTCCCGACCATCCGGGAGATCGTGAACCTGCTGCTGCTCCGCGGCAACATCGGCAGGCCGGGCGCGGGTGCGTCCCCGATCCGCGGTCACAGCAACGTGCAGGGCGACCGCACGATGGGCATCTGGGAGCGGATGCCCGAGCGGTTCCTCGCCGCACTCGAGGCCGAGTTCGGCTTCCCCGTGCCGCGCGCGCACGGCGTCGACGCCGTGCAGGCCGTGCAGGGCCTGCAGCGGGGCGAGATCGACGTGTTCGTCTCGATGGGCGGCAACTTCGTCGGCGCGATCTCCGACACGGATGCCGCGGAGCGGGCCATGCGGGGCGCGAAGCTCACGGTGCAGGTCTCGACCAAGCTCAACCGGTCGCACGTCGTCACGGGCGAGGAGGCGATCATCCTGCCGACCCTCGGTCGCACCGAGGTCGACCTGCAGGACGGTCGGCCGCAGTTCGTGTCGGTCGAGGACAGCGTGTGCGCGGTGCACGCCAGCCACGGCGCCGTGCCGCCGGTCGCCGCCGGGCTCCTCTCGGAGGTCGCCATCGTCTGCCGGCTCGCCGAGGCGACCCTCGGCGACCGCCACGGCATCCCGTGGCGCGCGTTCGCTCGGGACTACGACCTGATCCGCGAGCGGATCGCGCGGGTGGTCCCCGGCTTCGAGTCGTTCAACGAGGATGTGCGCCGGAAGGGCGGTTTCGTCCTGCCGAACGGCCCGCGCGACGAGCGGCGCTTCGACACCCCGACCGGACGCGCGGTGATCACCGTCAACGAGCTCGAGCACCTCGAGCGACCCGCGGGCCGGCTCATCCTGCAGACGCTGCGATCGCACGACCAGTTCAATACCACGATCTACAGCCTGGACGACCGCTACCGCGGCATCCGGAAGGGGCGCGACGTGGTGTTCGTGCACCCCGACGACCTCGCCGAGCTCGGACTCGACGACGGCGACCGCGTCGATGTCGTCAGCGAGTGGCCGGGTGAGGCCGACCGGCGCCTGCCGAACCAGCGCGTCGTCGCGTACCCGACCGCGCGGGGCTGCGCGGCGGCCTACTACCCGGAGGCGAACGTGCTCGTGCCGCTCGCGAGCGCCGCCGAGGAGAGCAACACCCCGGTCTCGAAGGCCGTCATCGTGCGGCTCGAGCCGGCGGCGGCTCGGGCGCCGGGCCCGCCGGCGGGCCCGCGCGTCAGCTGAGCGGCGTCGGGCGCGCGCCGCCGTGCGGGTCCGAGTCCGACTCCGGGTCCGAGTCCGAGTCCGGGTCGGAGTCCGAGTCCGGGTCGGAGTCCGAGTCCGGGTCGGAGTCCTGGCTGGTTCCGGGCTCGTCGCCGGGGTCGGTGGCGCCTTCGGCGGAGGCCGCGTCCGCCTGCACGGCCGTCGCCGCCCCGACGGTGACCGGAACCATCGCCGCCTCATCCGCCTCCGCGCGCTTCGCGTCGCGCTTCGCGCGCCGACGCTCGCGACCGCCCTCGACCAGGTCGTACAGCGCCGGAAGCACGAGCAGCGTCAGCACGGTCGACGACAGGAGTCCGCCGATCACGACGAGCGCGAGCGGCTGCGAGATGAACCCGCCGCTGCCCGTGATGCCGAGGGCCAGCGGCAGCAGCGCGAAGATCGTCGCGAGCGCCGTCATCAGGATGGGGCGGAGACGACGGGATGCGCCGTGCAGCAGCGCATCCCGCACCGTCATGCCCCGGTCGCGGTACTGGTTCACGAGGTCGATGAGCACGATCGCGTTGGTCACCACGATGCCGACGAGCATGAGCACGCCGACGAGCGAGGCGACGCCGAGCGGGATGCCCGTGACGACCTGCAGGAGGATGGCGCCCGTCGCCGCGAACGGCACCGATACGAGCAGCAGCAGCGGCTGGAGCAGCGAACGGAACGTCGCGACCATCACCACGTAGACGATCAGGATCGCGGCGAGCAGCGCCAGCCCGAGCTGCGCGAACGACTCCTGCTGGTCGGCGGTGACGCCGCCGAGCGACGCGGACGTGCCCTCGGGCAGGTCGACCGCGGCCACCCCGGCCTGCACCTCGGCGCTCGCGGTGCCGAGGTCGTCGCTCGACGGGGTCGCCGCGACGGTCGCGCTGCGCAGCCCCTGCACGGTGGTGACGGATGACGGTCCCTCGACCTGCTCGATGGTTGCGAGCGTGTCGAGCCGCACCGGGCCCGCCGGCGTCGGCACCTCGAGCGCGCGGAGCGCGTCGAGCGAGGTGGGCGGCTCGTCGGAGGCGAGGTAGATCGTGAGGGTCTGCTCCTCGATCACGATCGAGCCGGCCGACTGCGGCTGCATCGCGGCCGAGACGACGCCGCCGAGCGCGACCTCCGAGTATCCGGCCTCGGCCGCCGCCGCCCGGTCGACGTCGATCGCGACGTACGGCTGCGACGACTCGAGGTTCGAGGTGACCTGCGTCAGCGAGTCGAGGCCCGACAGCTCCTCGACGACCGCGTCGGTGGCCGCCCGCAGGTCCTCCTCGTTCGATGCCGTGATGTCGACCTCGATGTCGCTCGAGGCGCCGAACCCGCTCTGGGTCGTGAGGGTGACCTCGCCGACGTCCTCGAGCGCCTCGAGCTCGTCGCGGACCTCCGCCTGGAGCGCCGTCTGGTCGGCGTCCTCGTCGGTCGTCACGTTGTAGGTGATGGTGCTCCCCGACCCGCCGAATGCGGCGAGCGCCCCGCCACCGGTCGAGGTGCCGATGGAGACCTGCACGGTCTCCACGCCCTCCACGCCGCTGATCGCCGCCTCGACGGGCTCGGCCTTCGCGGCGAGGTACTCCAGGCTCGAGCCGACGGGCAGTTCCTGCGCGACGCTGAACGTGTTCTGGCCGCTGTCGCCCAGGAAGTTCGTCTTCATGAGCGGGGCGAGGGCGATCGTTCCGCCGAGGATGAGCACCGCGACGATGATCGTGACCATCGAGTGCCTGAGGGTCCAGGAGAGGATCGGCAGGAAGCCCTTCTGCAGCCGCGAGGGGTGTTCGAGCTCGTCCTGCGGTCCCCCGGAGCGCACCGGCGCCACCGTGGACGGGTCGGCGACCGCGACGGCGCCGGGTGCGGTCGGCGCAGCGGCGACCGCGGGTCCAGGACGCAGCCCCGTCGATCCGTCGGCGTCGCGCAGCTCGGGCGCGAGCCAGACCTCGTCGCTCGCGAGCGGGGCCGGCGCGACGGCGCGCGCGCCGACCGGGGCCGCGGACTCGACCTGCACCTCGTCGACGAAGGCGGCCTCCGCCGCGGCATCCGCCTCGGTCTGGCCCTTGCGCGGCTTCGCGGGCTTCAGGAACCAGTACGCGAGCACGGGCACGATCGTGAGCGAGACGAGCAGCGATGCGAGCAGCGCGATCGTGACCGTGAGCGAGAACGGCCGGAACAGTTCGCCCGTGACGCCCTCCACCAGCGCGATCGGCAGGAACACGGCGACCGTGGTGATCGTCGACGCGGTGATCGCCCCCGCGACCTCGCGCACGGCGTGCACGATCGTCGAGGCCTTGTCGACGCCCGCGACGAGGTGCCGCTTGATGTTCTCGATGACGACGATCGAGTCGTCGACCACGCGTCCGATCGAGATCGTGAGCGCGCCGAGCGTGAGGATGTTCAGCGTGTAGTCGGCCGCCTGCAGTCCGATGAACGTGATGAGCACCGACGTCGGGATGGAGATCGCGGTCACGAGCGTGGCACGCACCGACATCAGGAACACGAGGATCACGAGCACGGCGAAGATCAGCCCGAGCGTGCCCTCGATCGCGAGCGACTCGATCGACTGCTCGATGTACGGCGCCTGGTCGAAGACCACGGTGAACTCGGTGCCGGGGTTCGTGGTGTCGAGCGACGCCTGCAGGTCGGGCAGCGCCGCCGCGACGGCGTTCGAGACCTCGACGGTGTTCGCCGAGGGCAGCTTGGTGACGGAGATCGCCAGCGCGGGCTCGCCGTCGACGCGGGAGATGCTCGTCTCGGGGTTCTCGGTCAGCTCGACGGATGCCACGTCGCCGATGGTGAGGGCGACGGGGACGGCGACGGTGGTCGTCGTTCCGTCCGGGCCGGGGATCGTGGTCCCGGTGCCGGTGCCGTCGGTGCCGGTCCCGGTGCCGTCGGTGCCGGTCCCGGTGCCGTCCGTTCCCGTGCCGTCGGGCAGCGTGCCGTCCGGAGTCGTTCCGTCCGGCAGCGTGCCGTCGGGCAGCGTGCCCTCGGGCAGCGTCTCGTCGACGACCGGCTGCTGCTCGGCGGCGCCGATGAGCGGCAGGGCGCTGAGGTCCTCGACGCTGCCGAGGCGCGTGCCCGCCTGCACTGCGAAGGTCGAGTCGCCCTCGGTGATCTGCCCGGCGGGTAGGAGCACGCCGTTCTGCTGCAGTGCGTCGCGGATCGCCTGGGTCGTCAGCCCGTACCGCGCGAGCTCGGCGACATCCGGGGTGATGACCACCCGCTGGCCGCGGTCGCCGATCAGCGCGGCGTCGCGCACCCCGTCGATGTCGCGCAACTCCGGGAGCGTGGTGCGGGTGATCTCGTCGGAGAGCGTCGAGACGTCGTCCGCCCCGGTCACGGCGACCGCCACCACCGGCAGGTCGTCGAAGCTGAACGCGACGACCTGCGGCTCGACGTCGTCGGGCAGCGTGGGGGCGATGCGGTTGACCGACGACAGCAGCTTCTGCTCGGCGAAGGCGAGGTCGGTGCCGAACGTGAAGCTCGCGACGACGCGCGACACGCCCGTCGAACTCGTTGTCGACGTGGACTCGAGTCCGGTGATGCCCTGGATGGCCGTCTCGATGGGCGTCGAGACATCCGCGTTCACGACGTCGGGCGACGCGCCCGGGTACGCCGTGATGATCGACAGCTGCGGCAGCTGGATCGAGGGGGCCAACTCCTGCTTGAGCCCGTTGAGCGCGATGCCGCCGAAGATCGCGACGACCACGGTGACGAGTGCGATGAGCGCGCGGTTGCGCATGCTGAGCTTCGCGAGGAGGGACATGGGGTCGATTCTCGCAGCGGACGGGTCCGTCCGGATAACGGGAAGCTGTGAAGCACCGGCGACGGTGCTGGACCCCCGGCCCCCGTTCGGGGTATGGTCCGAACCACGACGCCTTTTCCGAGACGCCTGGGGGTGCGGATGCGAACGGCCGCGGTGGACCGCACGGCTCCGCTCGTGCGCGCCCTGCTGCTCGGCACCGGCCTCGCCGCCGCCTGGGTCGTCGTGAGCCTCGTCGCCTCGCCGTCGAGCGCCTCCGCCGAGGAGCGGCCCGACGGCCTGCTCGGCACGGTCGGCTCGGTCGTCGGCGTCGTCGACGACACGCTGGACGGCGTGGTCGACCAGGTGGTCGAGCCGGTGCTCGAACCCGTGGTCTCGGCCGTCGTACCGACCACCTCCACGGTGGTCGACACGGTCGACCCGGTCGTTCCCGAGCCGCTGGACCCGGTGGTCCGGCCGGTCACCGAGTCCGTGCCCGTCCTGGTCGAGACGACGACGGATGCCGCGTCCGGCACGGTCGACACCGTCGATGCCGCGGTCACCGAGGCCGTGGCCGAGACGGGCGGGCTCGTCTCCGACGTCGTCGGTTCCGGAGCGGTCGGCGCGATCACGACCCCGGTCGTCGACACGTTCGACGACGTCGTCGGCGCACTGCCGATCGTCGGCTCGGTGCTCGGCGACGATACGCTCGGCGGTGTCCTCGGGCCGGTGGTCGACGTGGTCGACGGCACCCTCGACGCGGTGGTCGGCGAACTCGGGCCGCTGCCCGACGACGGCCTGGTGCCGTCCGTCCCGGGCCTCGAGCCCGACCCCGCGGGTCCCGGAGTCGAGCCTCCGACGGGCCTCCCCGACTCGCCCGCCGGGGCCACTGCTGAAGCGGCGACCCCGCAGGGCGGCCCGCCCGCCCCGGCACCGGCCGTGCCCGCGATCTCCGGCGCCCCACCGCCCGACGGCGGCGCGCTCCTGAGCGCATCGACGCCCTCCGCGCCCGCCGCGGCGCCGCTCGACGGCGGCGTGCCGACGCCCGCTGCGCCGAGCGGATCCTCCGGTGTGCCCGCAGGCGGCAGCGCGTCCGGCGCCGGCACGGCGTCCGGGTCCGACGCGACGTTCGCCGCCCTCCAGCTCGACGCGCTCGCGTCGCTCGCGCTCGCCTCGGTCGACGACGATCTTCCGTCGTCGCCGGTGTACGAGACCGACACCACCCCTGACTGACGGGTGCCGTTCCGCCTGCCCGCAGGCGGACACGGTCGCCGCTTCCCGCACGGGAGCGGAATCACACCCAACCAGTCAGGAGTACAACCATGAAGAAGTACGTCTCGAGGGCGCTGTACGCGACCCTCTTCACCGGGGGGCTCATGCTCCTCGGCGCCGGCGTGGCGCACGCCGCGGACACGACGGGCGAGGACGGCGTCCTCTCCGGCACGCAGCTCGGGATCTCGATCGACCTGCCCGTCACCATCGGCGGCAACGCGCTGTCGGTCGTCGGCGACTCCGAGTCGACGGATGCCACGACCGTGGTCGCGACCGACGACGCGGGCTCCTCGGAGCCCGTGGCCGTGACCTCGGGCGATGGCGGCATCGGCTCGGGCAGCCAGGCGATCATCGACGTGTCGGCACCGATCACGATCAGCGGCAACGCCGTCTCCGTGATCGGCGACTCGCACTCCGAGGACGCCACCACCGAGGTGTCGACGGGATCCGGGCCGAACGACGCGAGCAGCGCCTCGACGTCGGGTGAGGACTCGATCCTCGGCGGCACGCAGGCGCTCGTCGGGCTCGACGCCCCCATCACCATCGGCGGCAACGCCGTCTCCGTGATCGGCGACTCGCACTCCGAGGACGCCACCACGGTCGTCACCACCGGAACCGGAACCGGCACCGGAACGGACGCCTGGACCTCCGGCGAGGACTCCATCCTCGGCGGCACCCAGATCCTGCCCGACCTGTCGGCGCCGATCACCATCGGCGGCAACGCCGTCTCCGTGATCGGCGACTCGCACTCCGAGGACGCCACCACGGTCGTCACCACCGGAACCGGAACCGGCACCGGAACGGACGCCTGGACCTCCGGCGAGGACTCCATCCTCGGCGGCACCCAGATCCTGCCCGACCTGTCGGCGCCGATCACCATCGGCGGCAACGCCGTCTCCGTGATCGGGGACGCCACGACCGACGGCTCGACCACGGTCGTCACGCCGGTCGACCCGACGGACCCGACGGACCCGACCGACCCGGTCGACCCGACGGACCCGGTCGACCCGACCGACCCGGTCGACCCGACCGACCCGACGACGCCCGGCACCCCCGGTGACGGCGGCGACTCGGGCAGCACGGGCACGGACGGCGCGGACACCTCGGTGGCCGCGACGAGCTCGGCCCCGCTCGCGATCGGTGCCGGCGCGCTCGCGTCGACCGGCCTCGACACCGGGTTCTGGGAGCGGCTCGCGCTGTTCCTGCTGCTGACCGGCGCCGTGCTCGTCGGCGTGCGGCGGTTCGCACTCCGCCGCTGATCCGGTGACGGCCCGGCGCCGCCCTACCGGCGCCGGGTCCGCCGGCCGGCGGAGACCTCCGCCCACACGATCCTCCGTGCCGCACACTCGGGCCGCGGCACGGCCGGTCGCGCCCGGGGAACGCGACCAGACGGGGCGGTGGGGATTCCTCCCACCGCCCCGTCCCTTCGCGCCCTGCGCGCGACTACGAGATCGCGTCGATCGCGAACAGCGTCGTGGTCCCCGACACCTCGTTCGCCACGGCGAGCATCGGCTCACCGGTGGGGCTCGCCGACGCCGGGATGAAGGTCAGCCCCTCCGGGCCGAGGTCGCCGGCCGAGGACAGCGTCTCGACGCCGTCATCCTCCACCGAGACCGAGAAGTCCCGGTTGTTGAGGTAGGTGACGAACGTGGATGCTGCGGGATCGGTGATGTCGTAGACGATCACGCCGCCGACGCGCTCGAAGCCGATGAAGGCGTAGGTGCGGCCGTCGACGTCGCCGATCGCGAGACTCTCGGGCTCGGGGCCCTTGTCGTCGCTGCGGCCCTCGAGGTTCGACTCGGAGTGGTTCGAGTTGAAGGAGTCGGGTGCTGCCGCGTGCGTGAGGCGCTCGAAGTCCTCGCCCGAGTCGAAGACCTGCTCCCCGCCGGTCGTCCAGATCGAGAACGACCGGGAACCGAACGCGTAGAGCTCCTCGTAGCAGGTGCCGTCCTGGCTGAGGCCCATCGCGGTCGAGACGTTCAGCCGACCGAGATCGGCATCACCCGTGAGCGCGGCGGCCGGGCTCGTCCCGCAGATCGGCGCCAGGCCGTCGTCGCCGAGGTCCTTCACGCGGGCGGGCTCGACGTAGTCGCCCCACTCGCGCGCGTCGCCCTCGTTCGCCGACACGAGGTAGGTCTCGCCGGCCGCCTCGTACGCGACGAGCCCGTCGGGCAGGTACATGCCCTTCAGCCCCGCGAACGTGCGGATGCCGAAGGTCGGCGCACCCTGCGGGTCGCGGTCGGACGCATCGATGCCGTGGCCCGCCGCGGAGTGGTCGACGAACCCGAGCGGCAGGATCTCCTCGACCGCGGCCGTGTCGAGGTCGACGACGGCGAACGCGTTCGCCTCCTGCAGCGCCACGTACGCGGCGTCGCCGTCGATCGCGACGTACTCGGGCTCGAGGTTGCGCGACACCGGAAGGTCGGCCTCCGGCGTCGGCCCGAACACGCGCACGTCGTCGGGCAGCGTCTTCGAACCGCCGACCTCGAACTCGTGGAAGTCCGCGATGCGGACGTCGCCCTGGGTCGCGGCCGACACCGTCGCAGGCAGGTCGATCACCGCGACCGAGCCCTCGGGGTCGCTCGAGAAGTCGTCGGCCGGCTCGCCCTCGTTCGCCACGACCGCGAGCGTGCCGTCCGCGGACAGGGCGACCATGTCGGGCAGCGAACCGACCTCGACCGAGCCGAGCACTCGCGGCTTCTTCCCGGTGGCGTCGAAGAAGAGGATGCGGCCGGGCGCGGTCTTGTCATCCGCGTCCTCGATCGCGACGACGCCGAGGCCGTCGGCGCGGATCGCGACGGAGTTGGCGATGCCGTCGCCCTGCACCTCTCCGACCTTCTTCGGCTTCGACGGCTTCTTCGCGTCGAGCACCTCGACGAGCCCGGCCTGCGCGTTGACGACGTAGAGCCGGCCGTCGTACGCGGCGACGATCTCGGCCGCCGACTCGTCGAACACGCCCGTCTCGTAGGTGCCGACGGGAGACAGGGTCAGCGCGGCACCGTCGGCGACGACCCCGGCCGGGGCGTCGACGATCGCGGTGCGGATCGGGAGTGCGGATGCCGGGGCTGCGGCGAGGCAGCCGGCGGCGATCGCACCCACGAGGATCGGCGCTGCGGCGCGCCGGATGCGGGAGCGGGTGGAGAGCATGGATCACCTTCGGTCTGGGGACACGGGACGACGATCACTCTCGTCGCGCCCCGCGAACCGCGGATGACCCGCGGGTGAACGTTCGACCCCGCTCGCCGTCCGAACCGGCTCACACGACCGCGGCGAGCACGCTCTGGTCGGGTACGGGTGTGCGGGCGAGCGACCCCCACGCGCGCGCGAGCGCCTGCACCGCGGCATCCGTCGTCTCGGCGTCGTAGCAGATCGGCAGTCGGAGGAAGCGCTCGAAGGCGCCGTCGATCCCGAAGCGGGGGCCGGCGGCGACGATGAGGCCCTGCGTGCGCGCGGCGAGCGCCAGCTGCGAGCTGACCGGGGCGCCGAGGCCGACCCACGTGGCGATACCGCCGTCCACGTGGGGCACGTGCCAGGCGGGGAACGCCTCCGCGAGCCGTCGCTCGAGGTGGTCGCGGCCCGCGCGCAGCTGCTCGCGCCGCAGGTCGAGGATGTCGTCCATGCGGTCGAGCAACCGGGTCACGATGAGCTGCTCCAGGATCGGCGTGCCGAGGTCGCCCGGCGAACGCACGGCGAGGAGCCGGCGGATCAGCGACCGATCGGCGCGGATCCAGCCGACCCGGACGCCGCCCCAGACGGTCTTGCCGACCGAGCCGACCATGACCGCGGGGCCGTACGCCGCGAGCGGCTTCAGGTCGAGCCCGCGGTCGATGTCGAGCTCGGCGGTCGTCTCGTCGGCGATGACGACCGTGCCCTGGCGGGCGGCCGCGTCGAGCACGCGTTCGCGGGCCGCGGCGTCGAGCGACCGCCCGGTCGGGTTGTGGAAGTCGGGCATGAGATACGCGGCGACGGGGTTCGCGTGACCCATCGCGCGCACGAGGTCGCCCGCCTCGTCGGCGGCGCCGAAGCCCTCGGGCCCGGCATCGTGCGGCGCCGTGGCGACGGTCGCGAGCCGGGCGCCCGCGACCCGGAGCGCCTCGTAGGCGTGAGGGTAGGTCGGCGCCTCGATGAGGGCGCGGTCGCCGCGGCCGACGAGCGCGCGGGAGAGCAACGCGATGGCGTGCTGCGCCCCGAGCGTCACCATGACCTGCTCGGGGTCGGTGGGCAGCCCGCGCGCGGTGTACCGGTCGGCGATCGCCGTGCGCAGCTCCGGGATGCCGATCGGGTCGAAGCCCGAATCGCCGAGATGCCCGGGCAGGGCCTCGACCGCGTCGCGCGCGACATCCGGAAGCCATGGCAGCGCGGGCAGCGCGGCCTTGGAGAAGTCGATGTAGTCGGCCGCGGGCGGCACCGGCAGCACGGCGGGCGCACCGGGCAGGCGCGCGACGCTGCCCGAGCCGCGGATGCTGCGGAGCAGGTGCTGGTCGCGGAGCTCGCGGTACGCGGCGGTGACGGTCGTCCGGCTGAGCCCGAGTCGCTCGGCGAGGTGGCGCTCGGCCGGCAGCCGGGTGCCGACGGGGATGCGCCCGTCGAGGACGAGCAGGCGGATGCGGTCTGCGAGCGCGCGGTACGCGCTGCCGCCGTCGCCGCGCCAGGCGCCGAGGAGGGTCTCGAGGGCGCGGGCGCTCAGTGCAGCTTCCATGGTCTGAGCCACTTTAGGCGAATTGGCTTCTTGCCGAAAGGCCAATTCGGGGATTGGATTGCCATCATGCCGTTCCGACTCCCTCGCACCACCGACTCCGCGCCCGTGTTCGGGCGTCGGCTCGTGCAGCTCCTCGTCGGGCTGTACCTCTACGGCCTCGGCATCGCGCTCATCGTGCGCGGCGAACTCGGCGTCGCCCCCTGGGACGTGCTGACGCAGGGCATCGCGAAGCAGACCGGGCTCGGGTTCGGCCTCATCACGGTCATCACGAGCGGCATCGTGCTGCTGCTCTGGATCCCGATCCGCCAGAGGCCGGGCTTCGGCACGCTCATGAACGCGCTCCTCGTCGGGCCCTTCGCCGACCTGTCGCTCTGGATGATCCCGACCGGGCTCGACCTGTGGCTGCGCATCGTCATGCTCTTCGGCGGCATCGTCGTACTCGCCGTCGCGACCGGCCTCTACATCGGCGCGCACTTCGGCCCCGGCCCGCGAGACGGGCTGATGACCGGCCTGCACCGACGCACCGGCTGGAGGATCTGGATCGTCCGCACCGGCATCGAGGTGACGGTGCTCATCGCGGGCTTCCTCCTCGGCGGCAACGTCGGCATCGGCACGCTCGCCTTCGCGGTGCTCGTCGGCCCGCTCTGCGGCTGGACCATCCCGCTCTTCGCGGTCCGGCGCGGCCCGGCCGCGGCCCGACCCGTGCGTGGAGGGGCGCGGGGCCGGGACATCCCGCGGCCCGCCACGGGCGCCACGCCCGCGCAGGCCTGACGGCACCACGGTCCCGCGGGCTCGCGCACGGCCGGCGCCCCACGCCGAGGCGCGCCGGCAGGTGGCGGATCCGCCACCTGTGCTCCGGTCGGCCGCCGGTCTAGCGTTGCGCCCAAGCGTCGCGAGAGCGGCCTCCACACCTCGTGCGAGCCCCGCGACGGTCCAGAGGGGGACGACATGCACGCACGAACGATCATCCTCGGCGCTGCCGGCCTCGCGGTCGTCGGCTCGATCGGGCTGGCCGCTCCGGCCACGGCGGCCGAACGCGGGCCCAGCCCGAACGCCTCCTGCGTCGGGCAGGTGTTCCAGCCACAGGCGGTCGGCGAGCCGGGCGCGATCGCGGCGCGGGTCGCCGAGATCAAGGGCTTCGGCGTCGGCAGCTTCGGGTCCATCATCGGCGGCTGGTTCGTCCATTGGGAGGACTGCTATCCCGACGAGTGAGCCCGAACGCTCGAGGTCGAGACGAGCGGATGCCGCGGGGCTCGTGCCCCGCGGCATCCGTCGTGTCGCTTCGGTCTCGCCGGCCGGCTCGGCCGACGCCGCGCCTACAGGTTCGCCTCGGCGTACGCCCGCAGCGCGTCGCGCACGAACGTCGCGCCCTGCTCACCGCCGTAGTTGGCGGCGAAACGCTCGTCGGTCACGTACATGTCGCCGAGCCCCAGCACGTAGGCCTTGACGTCGCCTCCCGGCGAGCCCGCGGGCGTGCCCGGGATGCCCGTCAGCCACTCGACGTGGCGCTTCGCGAGCGCCTGCGCCTCCGCGGAGTCCGGCGCGACGCCCGACTCGGCGGCCGCAGCCCAGTCTCGACCGAGCTCGGCGGTGCGCTCCGTCCACGCGGCGCGCTCCTCGTCGCCCATGCCGCGCCACCAGCGGTCGCCTGCGGCGTACGCGTCGCGACCCCAGCGCTGCTCGACCTCCTCGCGGTACTGCGTGTGATCGAAGCCGTCCAGCATGTCCTTCGCCATGATCTCCTCACCTCCCTCCAATGCCTCGATGGTCCGCTCGACCGACGCGACCTGGCGCGCCAGCCGGTCCTGCTCGTGGCGGAGCCACGCGAGGTGGCCCTCCAGCGCCCGCGCCTCGCCGGTCTGCCCGGCGAGCACGTCGGCGATCGCCGGCAGGCCGAGCCCGAGCTCGCGGAGCAGCATGATGCGCTGCAGCCGCACGAGCGCCGGACGGTCGTAGTACCGGTAGCCGTTGCCGCCGACGCGGCTCGGCGGCAGCAGCCCGATGTCGTCGTAGTGTCGCAGCGTGCGACTCGTCGTGCCGGCGAGCTTCGCGATCTCCTGGATCGACCAGTCCGTGTTCGACTCGTCCATGGGTGCCCTCCTCTCGTGTTCCCGGTTCGAAGACCACGGTAGAACTTGACGTAGCGTCAAAGTCAAGGGGGTGGAGTGCGCGAGCAGGGCCGATCTCGAAACGCGATATATCTTGACCATCCCCTCAACGCGATATATCGTGAGTTGCACACCCAGCAGAAGGAGCACGCACATGGCCATCGAGAAGTGGGTCGTGAACCCCGGCGAGTCCCGGGTCATCGACCTCGAGCTCGTCCGCAAGCTCAAGGTCAGCCTCATCGGGGGCAAGGTCGACGTCATCGCGCACGACGAGCCCGGCGCTCGCGTCGAGATCGCGAGCGTCAGCGGCAAGGACCTCATGATCCAGATCGACGGCGACTCGCTCGAGATCGACCACCCGCAGCTGCGGTGGGACAACTTCCTCGAGGTCTTCAAGGGGTTCCGCAGCCAGGCGCGCGCCGAGGTGTCGATCCTCGCCCCGCGGCACGTCGTGATGAAGCTCGGCATCGTCTCGGGCGAGGCGCTCGTCTCCGGCTTCGACGACGACGGCCGGTTCAGCTCGGTCAACGGCGACCTCGTGATCGACAACCACGCCGGCGACGTCGAGTGCTCGACCGTCTCGGGCGAGGTCTCGGTCGGCGACCACCGGGGCCGCGTCACCGCGCACTCGGTGTCGGGCGACATCACCGTGACGGGCGAGGTCTCCTCGTTCAAGGCCGACACCGTGTCGGGCGACATGGTCCTCGACGTGCGCGGCACGCCGTCGCGCATCGACACGAACACCGTTTCGGGCGACCTGACCGTCCGCTTCGACGCCGGCAGCGGCGCGCGCTACCGCGTCAACACCGTGAGCGGCTCGCTGCTCCTCGACGACACCCAGATCAAGGGCACGCTCGGCAAGGGCTTCGAGCGCGTGACCGGCGAGCTCGAGGGCGTCTGGCTCGACCTCGGCGCGAACAGCGTCTCGGGCGACATCTCCGTGATCCGACGCCAGTCCGCCGCAGCGAGCGCCGGCGCCGACGACGGCGGCTCCGAGGCATCCGCATGACCCCGCCGGTCTTCGCCCACGGCAACCTGCGCCTGTACCTGCTCGCGCTCCTCGAGGAGCGGCCGCGTCACGGGTACGAGCTCATCCAGGCGCTCTCCGACCGGTTCGGCGGCACGTACTCCCCGAGCGCGGGCACGATCTACCCGCGACTGGCCAAGCTCGAGGAGGAGGGGCTCGTCGCCAAGCGCACCGACGGCCGCAAGTCCGTCTACGAGATCACCGACGCCGGCCGGGCCGAGCTGGATGCGCGCCGGCACGAGCTCGACGCCATCGAGGAGGACGTGACCGACTCGGTCCGCCGCCTCGCCGAGGGCGTGCGCGCCGAGGTCGACTCCGCCATGCGGAGCCTCCGGGCCGAGCTCGCGACCGCCGCACGCGAGGCGAAGAAGGCCGCGACCGAGACCGACGCGACCGTCAACCTCCACGTGGACTCGAACCGCGCCGTGCACGAGGCCGACCTCGTGCTGAACGAGTTCCGTCAACAGCTTCGGACCGAGCTCCGGGCGCGCGCGCACCGCGGCCGGGTCTCGACCGACACCGTGACGCTCCTGCGCTCCCGCCTGGCCGACGTGCGCGCCGAGGTGCTGCGCGAACTCGCGCAGCGCTGAGCGCGGGCCCCGGGGGGGGTCGCGGATGTCGGCGGCATCCGCTTGCATGAGGACATGACGGATGTGGCGCTGCGCCCCTGGGCCAGGGACGACCTCGGCCTCCTCGTGCGCAACAACGCGCCGGAGCTCATGGAGCACCTGGGCGGTCCGGAGAGCGACGAGAAGCTCGTCGCGCGCCATGCGCGATACCTGCGCGGATGGCGCGACGGCTCGTCGCACATGTACGCCATCGTGACGCCCGAGCACCCCGAGGGCGTCGGTGCGATCGGCTTCTGGCCCCGCGACGAGGGCGACCGCCCGATGTACGAGGTCGGCTGGGCCGTGCAGGCCCCGTACCAGGGCCGGGGCTACGCGCACGCGGCGCTCGCGCTGCTCATCGAGGCGGCGCACGCCGCCGACGCCAGCCGTCCGATCGGCGCCTATCCGCGGGTCGGCAACGAGGCGTCGAACGCGCTCTGCCGCCGGGCCGGGTTCGTGCTCGAGGGCGTCGAGGAGTTCGAGTACCCGAAGGGCACCTGGCTCGAGTCGAACGTGTGGGTGCTCCCCGCGCCCGAGGCGGGCACGGCGTAGCCTCGACGGGTGCCTCCCTCCCTCGCGGTCTTCGTCGGCGGCCTCGCCGGCACTGGCCTGCGCCTCGCGCTCGATACGGCCCTGCCGCACGCCGACGACGGCTTCCCGTGGTCGACGTTCATCGCGAACCTCGTCGGCACCTTCGTGCTCGGCTGGCTCGCGGGCGGGCTGTGGACACGCCCGTCGACCCCGTCGTGGCTCAAGGCGGGCATCGGCTCGGGACTCATCGGCTCGTTCACGACGCTCTCCGCGGTCATGGGAGCGGTCGCGATCCTCGATCGCGAGGAGGCGACCGGGATCGCCGCGCTCTACCTCGGCGTCTCGCTCGTCGCCGGGCTCGCCCTCGCGGCCGCCGGGCTGAAGCTCGGCTCGTCGCTCGCGCACCGTCCGATGCCGACCGAGGTCACCGACGACGGGGCGACCCTGTGAGCGCGCTCGTCGTCGCGGTCGTGCTCGTCGCAGGCGCCGTCGGCGCCGTCATCCGCTACCTGCTCTCGAGGGCGTACCCGGTCCGCCCGGGGCACCTGCCCGGCGGCATCCTCGTCGTGAACGTCGTCGGCTCCGCCATCGCCGGCGCGGTCATCGGGCTCGCCGAACGCGCCGCCGTCTCGGACGACGTGCGGCTCGTGCTCGTCACCGGATTCTGCGGCGGCCTCACGACGTTCAGCACGTGGTGCGTCGAGACCATCGAGATGGCCGACGGCGGGCGGTGGCGTGCGGCGATCCTCAACGTGCTCGTCACCCTGGCGCTCGGGATCGGCGCGGCGTTCGGACTGTACCTGCTCGTCCGGGGCTAGGCCGGCCCTAGATCATCGCCATGATCTGACGCGCGATCATGCGCCCCGCGCGGTTCGCGCCGATCGTCGATGCCTGCGGCCCGTACCCGGCGAGGAAGATGCGCGGATCGTGCCACGACGCGCCCTGGCCGACGCTCACCCCGCCCGCCTTCTCGCGGAGCTTGAGCGGCGCGAGGTGGCGCAGCTCGGGTCGGAAGCCCGTCGCCCAGATGATGGCGTCGGCCTTCGCCTCGCTGCCGTCGGCCCAGACCACGCGGTCGGCCTCGATGCGCTCGAACATCGGCTTCGCGACGAGGAGACCGCGCTCGATGCCGGCGGCGATCCGCCGGTTCTTCGGCACTCCCGTGCCGCTCACGATCGACGGCAGCGCGCGCCCGGCGCGGGCGGCTTCGTCCTGCTTCGACACTGCGGCCGACGCGCCCTCGAGGTCGAGTTCCTGCCGGTCGAGCCAGTCGATCGGCCGACGTGAGACCCAGGTGAGACCGGATGCCACGCCGTCGAGCTCGAGCATGAACCCGATCGCCGAGGTGCCGCCGCCGACCACCACGACGTGCTGGTCCCGGAACTCCTCGGCCGAGGTGAAGTCGGACGTGTGCACGTGCCGACCGCGGAAGTCGCCCATTCCCGGGTAGTAGGGCACGAACGGAGAGCCCCACGTGCCGGTCGCGTTCACCAGGAACTGCGCGCGCAGTTCGCCCCGCGGTGCGGGCGGTGGCGCCGCCGCCTCGAACGTCCTGCGGCGCCGGCCGAAGAACCCTCGGCCCTTCAACTCCTCGGCGGGTTGCGGGCTGAGGTCCTCGTACTCGATGCGCAGGTCGACGCCGTCGTTGGTGATGCGTCGCACGTCGACAGGTCGATGCACGTTCAGCCGGTAGTGCTCCTCGAACCTGCCGTAGTAGTCCGCGACGACCTCCTTGGCGGGGAGCGCGCGATCGGCGGTCTCGAAGCTGATGCCGAGCTCCCCCATGCCCGGCAGGTCGTTCACCTTGTGCGCCGAGCCCAGGCGCAGGGACGACCAACGATGCTGCCACGCGCCACCCGCTCCGGGGGCGCGATCGAGCATGACGAAGTCCTCGTCGGCGACGAGTTCGAAGCGTCGCAGGTAATAGGCGACAGACAGCCCCGCCTGTCCGGCACCGATCACCGCGACCTTCACGCGGTCGGGGATCGTATCCACCCCACCATCCCACCACGTCCGGAGGGGTGCTCCGGGCCACGGAGCGGCCTTCGCGGTGCCTCCACAGTGCCGCCGTGGCATCCGAACCGGCCCCGAGGCGGTGGTAAACTACCAGCCGGGATTGTTCATATCAAAGAGCCGGGTGACGTCCATCCCATCCGGCCAGACGTCGTAAGGGGGTCACGCATGGGGCGCGGCCGTCAGAAAGCCAAGCACACCAAGGTCGCCCGGGAGCTGAAGTACTTCAGCCCGGCCACCGACTACAGCGCGCTCGAGCGCGAGCTCACGGCTTCGCATCCTGACCACACCGACGAGGAGATGTCGAAGTGGGCGGAATACGCCGACGACGACTCCTACGTCCACGACGACGGGTCCCACCGCTCCTGATCATCCCCGGCTGAGCGGCGCACCCCGAGAGGTCGCCGCGCGGGGGGTTCCTGCGTGTCCGCACGACCGCACCGCGTCCCGGTGGTGCGCGCTGTCGCGGTGCGCGAGATGGCGACCCCGCAGCCTCAACCCCGCAGCATCCGCCTGAGCCCCAAGCCCGTCACGATCGCCATCGTGACGGCCATGAGCACACCGGATGCCGCGAACAGGGCGAACACGACCGGCGCGGGCGTGCCCGCATCGACGATCGGCGACGGTGCGAACGTGAACGGCAGGCCGACGAGCCACGCCGCCATGCCGAGCGGAACCCACCGCCACGCGCGCGGGACGCCGGCCGCCGCGAGCACGGGCCATTGCGCGAGCGGAATGCTCGCGAGCAGTGCGAGGCCGGCGAGCGCGACGAGCACCCACGTCGTCGGCCGCCCCCAGTCGATCGCGACGCCGGCATCGGCGAGGGTCGACGGCAGCATCCCGATGGCCCAGGCAGCGGATGCCGCGGCCGCCGTCGCGGCGACCCACCGCCCGGTCGGCACGGCTGCAGGTCCGCCCCGCAGCGCGAGCGACTGGCCGAGGCCGAGGAGCGCCCCCTCGCCCGCGCCGATCCCGACGAGCAGGAGCCAGTGCGACCACCCGGCGAGACCGAGCGCGTCGGCGATCGCGAAGCCCGTGACGGGCAGGAGGAATCCGACGCCCTCGCCGACGGCCGTGCCCGTCACCCAGCGGCCGAGGCGGAAGGTGTCGGTCGCCCTGGCGGGATCGCCGCGCACGGCGGTCGCGTCGTCCATGCCACGAACGTAGGCGGGCGGGCCGTCCGCGGACCGGTCGATGGTCCCTCAGGCCGGCGGTCGGGCGCCCGGCCGGGGCGATCGGATGCCCGATGAGGCGATCGGGTCAGGCGCCCTGCGGTTCGGCGCGCCACCCCGCCGTGGTCTCGGCGAACCGCTCGAGCTCATCGAGCGTGCCGCCGACCGTGATCGCGCGGAGCACGATCTCGTCGACCACGTCGTACGCGCGGAGCGCGTCGGCGCGATTCATGGTCGCGTCGATCGGACTGATTCCCAGCCGGGTGAAGTTCGCCGCGTACGACGCGTACGAGCCGTAGCGGTCGGCCTCCCTCTGCAGGGCCGCCCGCGCGGCGCCGTCGGCGATCGTGCGCACGTAGAGCACGCCGCGGACCCGGTCGGCCCGGTCGCCGGCGTCGCGTCGCAGGTCGGCCACGGCCTCGGTCGCGGCCGCCGGCGTGAGCCAGTTGAGCACGACGGCATCGGCGTGCTCGGCGGCGAGCCGGCGCATCCGCGGACCGAGCGCGCCGACGGCGATCGCCGCGTCGGTGCGGGCTCGCAGCTCCGCGATCTCCGCGGCGATCACGGTCACGGGGTGGCGGGCGCCGCCCGACCCGATGCCGAGCGTCGTGCGGTCGACCGGGATGCCCGCCAGATCGAGGCTCGCGACCGGACGGCGATCGACCGGGATGACCCCCGTCGCGAGCCCCAGCCGGTCGGTGACCTCGGCGACCGCCCGCAGGCCGGCGAGCGAGTCGCCGCCGGGCACGTCGTTCAGCCAGAGCGCGTCGAACCCGAGCCGCTCCAGGCGCGGTGCGAGTGCGCGCAACGTCGCGAGCTCGGTGGTACCGGGCAGACCGATCGAGACCGCGGCGCGCATGCGATCAGCTCGCGTAGGCTCCGACGAGGCGGACCGCGCCGCCGTCGACGCCCTTCGCGCCCTGCTCCCAACCGGATGCCGCGGCGTCGCGCTCCGCGGTCGAGACCGTGCCGACCTGCCAGGCGGGCAGGCCGAGCGTGCCGAGTTCGGCGATGACGGATGCCGCGGCGTCCGCTGCCACGACCGCGAAGAAGCCGATGCCGAGGTTCCACGTCCCCTCGGTGGACTCGAGGCTCGTGCCCGCGAGGCCGTTCAGCACGCGGAAGACGGGCTGCGGCGACCACGTCGAGCGATCGACCTCGACCCACGAGCCCTGCGGCAGCACGCGCGCGAGGTTCGCGGCGATGCCGCCCCCGGTGACGTGCGAGAGCGAGTGCACGGCCGGGCCGAGGTCGTCGTGCGCGAGCAGCTTCACGAGCGGGCCGGAGTAGAGCCGCGTGGGTTCGAGGAGCGCCTCGCCCCACGTGGTGCCGAGGTCGGGCGAGGCATCCTCGTACCGGAGGTTCGCGTTCGAGAGGATGTGCCGGACGAGCGAGTACCCGTTCGAGTGCAGGCCGCTCGACTCGATCGCGAGGACCACGTCGCCGCGCTGCACGCGCTCCGCGCCGAGGGCGCGGTCGGCCTCGACGACGCCGACCGCGGCACCGGCGACGTCGTAGTCGTCGACGCCCATGAGGCCCGGGTGCTCGGCGGTCTCGCCGCCGACGAGCGCGGTGCCGGTCTCGGCGCACGCCCGCGCGATGCCGGTCACGATCGACGCGATGCGGTCGGGCACGACCCTGCCGCAGGCGATGTAGTCGGTCATGAAGAGCGGCGTCGCGCCGACCACGACGATGTCGTCGACGACCATGCCGACGAGGTCCTGGCCGATGGTGTCGTGCACGTCGAGCGCCTGCGCGATCGCGATCTTCGTGCCGACGCCGTCGGTCGAGGTCGCGAGCAGGGGGCGCGTGTAGTCCTTCGCGAACGAGAGGTCGTAGAGCCCGGCGAAGCCGCCGACGCCGCCGAGCACGTTCGGCCCGTGGGTCTTCGCGACCGCCTCCTTCATCAACTCGACGGCGAGATCGCCGGCGGCGGTGTCGACTCCGGCAGCGGCATAGGACGAGTTCGCGCTCACCCGTCAAGGGTACCCGCGCGGGGCGCGGCGCTCGGGCCCGCTGTCGGCGCCCGGCGATAGAATCCGTGCATGCACGCGGGAGCCACGCCGTCGTGGGTGATTCGCGAGAACGCGAGCACCGGGGTCCTGCTCGCCCTCTACCTCCGCGAGGTGCTCGGCATCGCCTCGCCGGCCGAGTTGCCGCGCCTGCGCGACATCGGTCGCGTCGGGCCCGAATCGTCTCGCGACATGGACGCGCACGACACCCTCGAGAAGCAGTGGCGCGAGTGGTGGTCGATGACCGTCGAGCCCGAGGCGCATCCGTCGCCCGTGCCGCTCGAGCTCGTCGACGAGTTCGGCACGGCCGTCGCGCTGCCCGTCTCGGGTGCCGAGACGCTCGCCGCCGCCATCCGCCCGCACGCCGAGGCCGGGCTGGCCTGGGCCGAGTGGGCGCACGAGCGGTACCGCAGCGCGTCCGCGGCCCGGTCGGGCGACACCTACCGCGCCTATGCCGGCTCGATCGCCGAGCACGAGCGCGAGGTGGGCCGACGCGCGCACTCGTTCGAGCTGAACGTCGAGGTGCTGCCGCTCGCGGCATCCGGGATCTGGTGGATCGGGCAGAAGACCGTCGCCGTCACCGACTCGCTGCGGTCGGATGCCGCGGCCTTCGACGATGCGATCCACCCGATCATCGCCGAGCTCGCGTAGGCACCGGCCGGGTGATCGAGCGGGACGCGTCGGAGCCGCACCGCGTGGCAGACTCGACGGTCATGAGCATCTGGTTCGGCGAGCCCAGCGTCGAGTGGGCGAACGCGCGGTGCGAGGGCACCGCCATCCGAGCGCTCGGCATCGAGATGACCGAGATCACCGACGACTCCCTCAAGGGCCGGATGCCGGTCGACGAGCGCACCCGCCAGCCGGGCGGTGTGCTGCACGGCGGCGCGTCGGTGCTGCTCGCGGAGACCCTCGCGAGCTGGGGCTCGAGCTTCACGGTCGACCCCGAGCGGTTCTACTGCGTGGGCATGGAGATCAACGCGAACCACACCCGCCCCGTCTCCGACGGCTGGGTCCACGGCGAGGCGCGGCCGATCACCCGCGGGCGCACGACGCAGGTGTGGGACATCCGCATCACCGACGAGGCCGGCAGGCTCGTCTGCGTGTCGCGCTGCACGATGGCCGTGCTCGCGACGCCGTCGCAGTACTGATCCGCTCCGCACCGGCCTCACGGCCAGGCTCGATCCGACGGAACGACGGAACACGACAGGCCGAGGATGGTGAAGGCCTCCACCGCCGGGCCGGTGGCCTCGCATCGGGGCTCGAGCAGTTCCGATGGTGACAGCGCCGCCATCACCCGTGCCGACGTGCGAGCACGTCCGACCCGCACCCGCACCCGCACCCGCACCCGCACCGTCGCGGATATCGTGGTCGGCGTGAAGCCGTTCGTCCTCCTCGCCACGCGTGCCGAGGACGTGCCCGCCGACGAGGAGTACGCGCTGTTCCTCCGCGGCAGCGGGCTCGAGGAGCGCGACCTCATCCGCATCCGGCTCGAGGCCGGGCCGATGCCGCAGCTCGACCTCGAAGGACTGTCGGGCATCTTCGTCGGCGGCGGTCCCTTCAACGCCTCCGATCCCCCGGACCGCAAGTCGGCCGTGCAGCACCGTGTCGAGGCCGAGTTCGCGACGCTGCTCGACGAGGTCGTCGCGCGCGACTTCCCGTTCCTCGGCGCCTGCTACGGCGTCGGGACGCTCGGTGCGCACCAGGGCGCGGTCATCGACGCGCACTACGCCGAGAAGATCGGCGTGGTGCCCGTGACGCTCACGGAAGCCGGCGCCGCCGACCCGCTCCTCGCCGGCCTGCCGCCGGCGTTCAACGCGTTCGTCGGGCACAAGGAGGCGATCCGCGTGCTGCCGCCGTCGGCGACGCTGCTCGGATCATCGCCGACCTGCCCGGTGCAGGTCTTCCGCGTCGGCGCGAACGTCTACGCGACGCAGTTCCATCCCGAGCTCGACCTCGAGGGCATCCTCGTGCGGATCCGCGCCTACGCGAGCTACGGCTACTTCGCGGCCGACGAGCTCGAGCTCACGCTCGCCGCAGCCGCGCGCGCGCCGGTGTCGGAACCGAGCCGGATGCTGCGCACCTTCGTGGAGCGGTACGCGCGGTAGCACGTCCGGCTCGGACGAACCCCGCGGTGCGATTCTCCCGATGCCCTACTCTGCCGGCATCCAGCCGAGCCGACGACGCACAGCCGCCAACGCTCGCCCGTCGACCCCTCCGTCACCGACGCCGAACGTCTCGACGGCCAGGTCGACCAAGCCACGTGCGCATTCCTCGACAGGGTTCGCGAGCAGCAGGTCGATCCGCTTCGCGATGGCCGGCTGAGCGGATTCGAACCGGCGGACCGCGTCGAGGGAGTCCGGACGCGAGCCATCGCTCGGCTCGAGTCCCGCCGTGATCGCCCGGACGAGGGCGTCGACCAGGGCGCCGCGGATCAGGGTGTTCGCGCTGAGCCGCTCGCCCCGGCGCGCACGTCCGACGCCGATCAGTGCGACGGTGAGGACAACGCCCAGGTCGCGCTGCACGTCCGGCGCGATCTGGACGGGCTTCGCGGCGACGACCGCCATGGCTTCGACGACACCTCCGCAGTCCAGGCGGACTTCGTACGCGTTCGCCGCCCAGCCGGTGAGCTCATCGAGGCTCGCGACACCGTACTCGACCACGTGGCCGTCGTCGTAGACGACCTTCGCACCGCCATGGTGCTCGTGGACCTCGAGGGCGATCCGTTCGGGATCGGGAAGCCACGCCGCCGCCGCACGGAACTCGTCCTGCGACCCGTCGCGCGTGATCACCGCGAGATCGTGATCCGACCATTCGTCGACCCGGTCGCGCTCGGCCGTGGACCCCATGCCGACGAGGCCGACGACCCCCGCCCGGCCGTCGAGGCCGGACTCGACGCGAGTGAGGAACGCCTCGAACGCCGTGCGCCGATCGTTCGTCACGACCCGGCCTCGAACACCTCGCGCAGGCGCGGCCACGCCTCGCTCCGGACGAACACGGGGATGCGGTCGATCGGCACGTCCACGCGGAGCACCGCGTCGCCCGCGACCGGCTCGCCCGACCACGCGTCGACCCAGTCCTCCTTCGGCGGCAGTGCGACATCGTGTGCGGTCTCGCCCTCCGCCAGGACGGGCGAGACGAACAGGTCGCGCCCGAGGAACCACTGCAGCGGATGCGTCCAGGCCGACTCGAGCGCCGGGTGGTCGAAGTACACCGGGCGCATGAGCGGCGCCGACGTGCGCACGCTCTCGGCCGCCTCGGCCGCGAGGTACGGCACGAGCCGCTCGCGCAGGTGCGCGAACGCGCGGAACACCGGGATCACGCGATCGTCGCCGGACCGCTCGGCGATGTTCCACGGGGTGCGGTCGCGCACCGGTCGACGGTGGTGGTTGAACTCGGAGTGGTACTGCATGATCGGCACGAAGGCCGACGCGGCCGTGGCGCGCAGGTAGAGCTCGGGGGTCGGCAACGGCCCCGAGAATCCCGCGAGGTCCCAGCCCCAGTAGAGGATGCCGCTCGCGGCCGCCGAGAGCCCGGCGAACATCGACCAGCGGAACGCCTCCCAGGTCGAGTTCTCGTCGCCGGCCCAGAACGCGCCGTGCGCCTGCGAGCCGGTGTACCCGGCGCGGCTGAACGTCACCGGCGCCTTGCCGGCCGAGCGCAGCAGGTCGCCGTACGCCTTGGCGTATGCGACGGGGAACCGGTTGTTGCCCTCGTCGCCGCGCGTGCCGTCGAGGTACGCGAGCTCACGACCCCAGGCGTGCTCGCCGCCATCCGTCTTGAAGCCGTCGATGCCCACCTCCTCGACGAGGTACCGGCGCTTCTCCGTCCACCACTGCGCGGCGCGCTCGTCGGTGAGGTCGGGCATCGTCGAGAGGGGGAACCACCAGCCGCGGTTGCGGTAGGGGCGCAGCCCGCCGCGCGCATCCGGCTCGCGGATGAGGACGCCCTCGCGTTCGGCGGCGAGCGCGTCGGCCTTCGCCTGGGCGGTCGGGTGCGGGCGCGCCTTCAGCAACGGGATCTGCCAGAGGTGCACGCGGATGTCGCGCGCGTGCAGCTCGTCGACCATGCCCTTCGGGTCCGGCCACGCGCCATCCGCCGGGAACGCGAAGTCGGCGAGCCGATGGGGCGCGCCGTCCTCGGTCACGTCGTACCGGGCGTCGCGGAACGCGGTGAAGGTGCGCTCGTCGCTCCACGCCTCGATGACGACCGACCCGACGGGCACGTCGTGCTCGCGGTGCAGGTCCATCTGGCGCATCACCTCGGCCTGCGTGTTCCACTCGTTGCCGCTCGCCCACAGCCGGAACACCCAGTCGGGCAGCTCCTCGGGCCGGCCGACCTCGGCGAGGAACGCGTCGAGCACGGCGGTGGGCGTGCCGTCGTAGAACGCGACGGCGACCGCGGGCTCGCCCACCGCGGCATCCGTCTCGACCTCGACGATCAGGCGGTCGGGTTCTCTCGCTCCGACGTCGAACCACGCGCGGCGTGAGGTCCGAACGTGGAAGCCCCAGCCATCGCCGCCCACGACGTGCGCGAACGGCATCGGCAGGTAGGTCTTCCGCTCGGCGCCCTGCGACTTGTACTGCTCGAACACGACCGAGTCGAGCGCGGTGCCGCGGTGGTCGAGCGCGTCGAAGCGCTCGCCGAATCCTGCGACGTGCTCGCGGTCGGCGAGCGGCAGGGCGAAGCGGATGCGGCGGACGCGTGCTCCGTCGGTCAGCACGCGCACACTGCCCGGGATGACGCGGCTCGCGCCGACGGTCGCCACCGGACCGTCGGGCGCGTCCGACCAGCCCGACACGGCGGTCTCGAATCGCCGCGTCCGTTGCGCCGCGCCCCCGCCAGTGCGGCCGACGAAGCGGTAGCGGATGGCGCTGCCCGCCTCGGGCGCCGGGAACTCGACCGCCCATCCGCCCGCGCTGCGGGCGAGCCGGGCCTGCGCCGAGGCGAGATGGCCGCCGTCGATGGCCTGGCCGCGCGAGGTGCGCGCGACGCCCGAGAGCGGGAGGCGGTCGGTGCGGCGCGAGCCCGCGGCATCCGTCGTCTCGAGCTCGACCTCGACGGACTCGATGTCGGGCGTCGCACGGACGCCGAGCCGCAGGGGCTCACCGGCGACGGGATCGAGCGGCCAGCGCTGCTCGGTGTCGATCGAGTACGGGTGGCCGGAGCCGAGCGGGCGGTGGCGGATCATGCTGGGGACTCCTGCGAGGCGGATGCGTGGACGGGTGCGGACGGGCGCGCGGTGGCGGCCACGGGCGGGCCGTCGAGCTCGACGGCGAGGCGGATGAGCATGGCGTGGCTCCAGAGCAGCGGGTCGGCCGACGTGCCCCAGCGGTCGACCCACTCCTCCACCCGGGTGGGGGCGAGCAGGTGGTGCTCGACCTGCTCGGGCATCGATCCGTCGGGTCCGGCCGTCGACGCCGCCCAGGCGAGCAGCTCGCGCGCCCGGTCGCGGTCGCCGGCCCGAACGTGCGCGAGGCCGAGGAAGCAGGAGAGCAGGGGCCACTGGCCGCCGCCGAAGTAGGTGTCGTCGACGAAGCGGTGCACTCCGCCGTCGACCGTGAGGTCTCGCTCGATCGCGGCGATCGTGGCGGAACCGAGGTCGGATGCCGCGGGCACGACGTCCATGACGCCGACGATCGCGGCGAGGCTCGCGTCGACGGCCGCCGAGCCGACCCACTTCGAGAGATGCCCGTCGGCGACGCCCGCAGACCGGATGAGCGCGTCGGCCTCGGCGAGCGCGGACGCGGCGAGCGCGGTGCGCGCGTCATCGAGCACGCCGAGCTCCGCCGCGGCGCGCAGGCCGGCAGCGATGCAGCCGATCGTGGAGACGTGCACGTGCTCGGCGTGCTCCTCCCACCAGTCGAAGCACGGGCGCTTCCACGAGGCCGCGAGGTAGTCGACCGTGAGCGCGACCGCCGGCGCCCAGCGCGCGGCGTCCGCGCCGTGACGGCGCACGTGCTCGGCGACGGCCCACACCCAGGTGCCGTAGCCGTCGAGCTGGAAGTCCCACCACTCGTCGTCACCGGCACGACCGTCGAAGGTGAAGCGCGTGGGGAGCATGTGGGCATCGCCGACCGGCTGACCGTCTCGCGATGCGGCGACGATCGCGTCGATCTCCGCGCGACGCGCCTCGAGCACCCGCGCGCACCAGTCGAAGAACCGCTCCGCCGACTCCGCCCGGCCGTACGCCGACATCGCGTCGGCGATGAACGCGCCGTCGCGGAACCAGCTGTAGCCGGCGTACGCCGAGAACGTGGGGCTCGCGGGGTAGGCGCCGCTCTCGTCCTGGAGCGAGGCGATCAGGTCGGCGCTCGAGGTCGCGAGGGCCGCGACGTCCGGCCGGGCGGTCGTGGGAGAGGTCATCGTGGTGCTGCCTTCGTGGTGGTGGCGGATGGGCGGGGCCGGGCGCGCGGGCGCCCGACCCCGGGGATGGTGCGAGCCGTCAGCCGCCGATGGCGGCGTTGATGCGCTCCTCGGCCGAGTCGAGCGCCTCCTGCACGGACTTGCGACCGGCCTGCGCCTCGACGAGCTCCTCGGTCATGATGTCCTGCATCTCCTGCTGGCCCTCGGCGACCACGGGCGGAAGCGCGACGTTCTCGAGCGAGTCGAACACGGCCTGGCGGTTCTCGGGGTCGCCGAGCGTCAGGTAGCTGTCGAGCGCGGCCTCGTCGGAGGTCGCGGGCAGCTCCCAGCCCGCGTCGAGGCGGGTCTGGACCATGACGTCGCTCGAGGTGAGGTACTCGGCGAACGCCGCGGCGGCCTCCTGGTGCTCCGAGCCGGCTGAGACGCCGACGGCGTTCGAGAACAGCGCGCTCGCCTGCTGCGTGTTGCCCGGCTCGACCGCGATGTCCCAGCCGAACGGCACGTCGGCGAAGGCGCCGAACATCCAGATGCCGGTGTGCAGCATCGCCAGCTCACCGCCGAGGAACAGGTTGGTGTCGAAGTCGGGCGTGCCCTGGCCATCCTCGATCGTCGGCATCACCGTGCCGCTCTTGCCGACGAGCCACTCGGCCGCCTCGACGCCCTCCGGCGTGTTGAACGCGACCGCGGTGCCGTCCTCGTTCAGGAACTCGCCGCCGTTCTGCGCGAGCACCTTGTAGTACTCGTAGAAGCTGACCGGCTGGTGGTCGCCCCACACGCCCGCGCCCTCGTCGGTGAGCTGCTCCGCCGCGGCCTGCTCGTCGGCCCACGTCCAGTCGTCGGTCGGGGTGTCGACGCCCGCGGCCTCGAAGAGGTCGGCGTTGTAGAAGAGCACGACGGTCGAGAACGAGCTGGGCAGCGCGTACTGCGCGCCATCCGCCTGGTAGGCCTCGAGCACGCTCTCGCGGTAGGCCGACGGGTCGTCGGGGTCGAGCTCGGCGAGCACGCCGTTCGCCTGGTACTGCGCGAAGTTCGCGTACTCGATGTCGAACACGTCCGACACGGTGCCCGCGGCGAGGTCGGTCTGCAGCGCCGTGCCGTAGTCGGCGTAGGGCAGCGTCGTGACCTCGACGGTGATGTCGGGGTTCTCCTCCTCGAACGCGTCGACGATGGCCTGGAGGTTCTCCTCGTTGCCGCCGTTCGAGATGAAGTTCGTGTAGGTGATCGTGACGGGGCCGTCGGCCTCGCCCGCCGAGTCGCCGGCCGAGCAGCCGGTCAGGGCGAGTGCGGTGGCGGCGACGATGCCGACGCCGGCCAGTGCTGTGGTCCTCATGGTGCGTATCTCCTTCGATAGGGGTGAGGCGTTGGTGGATGGTGCGGGTGGGTCGTCCGGGTCCCCGGGGCGCGTCCGTCGGCGTCACTTGAGGCCGGTGTTCGCGACCCCCTGGATGACGTACTTCTGGGCGAACAGGTAGATGGCGAGCATCGGGAGGATGCTCACGACGGAGCCGGCCATGACGATGTCCCATTGGGTCGTGTACTGGCCCTGCAGTCCCGCGAGTGCGACCGGCAGCGTCTGCAACTCAGGTGAGCGCAGGACGACGAGCGGCCACAGGAAGCTGTTCCAGCTGCCCATGAACGCGAACACCGCGAGGGTCGCGAGCGCCGGCCGTATGTTCGGCAGGATCACGGTCCAGAAGATCCGGAAGTGACCGGCCCCGTCGAGCGCCGCCGCCTCGTCGAGCTCGAACGGCACCTGGTTCATCGCCTGGCGGAGGAGGAACACGCCGAACGCGGCGGCGAGCGTCGGCAGCAGCGCGCCGAGGTAGGTGTCGACGAGGCCCCACGCGCGCAGTTCCGCGAACAGCGGCACGACGAGCACCTGCAGCGGGATCATCATCGTCGCGAGGTAGATGCCGAAGACGACCGTGCGTCCGCGGAACGGCAGGCGGCTGAAC
This sequence comes from Agromyces molybdatiresistens, assembly GCF_052748445.2. NCBI lineage: Bacteria > Bacillati > Actinomycetota > Actinomycetes > Micrococcales > Microbacteriaceae > Agromyces > Agromyces molybdatiresistens. The sequence goes on from NZ_CM188258.1 coordinate 3,428,467, forward strand.
GCATAGGCCGCGGTCGCGCTCGTGAAGAGCTGAGCGAGCGTGGTGATCGTCGCGAGCAGGAGGCTGTTGCCGACGACCCGGGCGAACGGCAGGTCGGCGAAGAGCCGCTGGTACGCCTCGAGGCTCGCGTCGGCCGGGATGAGCGACGGCGTGGAGTTCAGGCCGCTGCCCGGGGTCAGCGAGGTCACGACCGTCCAGTAGAAGGGGAAGAACATCGCCAGGGCGCCGAGGACCATCACGACGTGCAGCAGCACGCTCCGGGCGAGCGCCGCGCGCGCGGCGTCGGTACGGCGACGGATGCCTCCGGCTCGAGCCGTCGTCGGTGCGAGCATCGTCTCAGCCATAGTTCACCCACTTGCGCTGGCCGCGGATCTGGATGACCGTCACGGCGAGGATCACGACGAACAGGAGCCACGAGAGCGCGGACGCCTCGCCCGCCTTGCCGTACCGGAACGTCAGGTCGTAGATCTGCTGCACGACGACCTGCGTCGCCCCGCCCGGTCCGCCTCCGGTCATCGCGTACACCTGGTCGAAGACCTGGAACCCGTTGATGAGCGAGATCACGATCACGAAGAAGGTCGCCGGCGAGAGGAGCGGCAACGTGACCGAGAAGAGTCGCCGCCACCGGCCGGCGCCGTCGACGCGCGCGGCGTCGAGGAGCTCGGGATCGATCGCCTGGAGGCCCGCGAGCAGGATGACCATGACGAATCCGAGGTCCTTCCACGCCGAGGCGAGGATGATCGAGGGCATCGCCCAGGCGGGGTCGGTCCACCAGCCCGGCCCGTCGATGCCGAACCAGGCGAGCACGGTGTTCACGACGCCGTTCGACGGATTGAGCAACCACCGCCAGACCAGTGCGACGACGATCCAGCTCGTGATGACGGGGAGGAAGTACACGCCGCGGAGGACCGTTCGGCCGCGCAGCGCGGTGTTCAGCGCGAGCGCGATGGCGAGTCCGCCGACGTACACGAGCGGCAGGTAGCCGACGATGTAGTACAGCGTGTGCAGGAACACGTCGGCCGTCTCGGGGTCGGTGAGCAGGTTCGCGTAGTTCGCGAAGCCGACCCACTCGGCGGGGGCGAGCAGGTTCCACTCGGTGAGGCTGATCCACGCCGCGGCGACCATCGGGCCGAGCACGAAGAGCAGCAGCGGGACGGCGCTCGGCAGCAGGAAGGCGAGCACCGTGAGCGCGTACCGGACACGACGGGTCTTCCGGCCCGAGGTTCGCGAATCGCCGCGTCCCGGTGCGGTCCGAGGGGTGTCGGCGCCGACCTCGGCCGCGGCCTCGCCGATGAGCGCGGTCATCGGACGACCGCCTGGCCGACGAGCCTGGCCCGGATCAGCCTGCCCTGATCGCCGGCTGATCCGGCTGCGTCGAACGGCATCGCGAGCACGAGCGCCGCGGCACCCTGTGCCCAGCTCTCGTCCTGCCAGGTCTCGATCTCGACGGGCAGGCTCCGCCGGTGGCGCAGGAGGTGCGAGCGGAACGCGGGTTCGAAGCCGGGCGCCCAGTGCCGCCATCCGGCGGTGCCTTCTCCGAGGACGACGACGAGCGCCGGATCGACGGAGTGCACGACGCCCGCGAGCGTCCGCCCGAGCAGCCGACCCGCCTCGCGGTAGACGGCCGTCGCGGCGGGGTCGCCCCCGTCCGCGGCGGCGAGGAGGTCGTCGATACCGCCGTCCGGCGCGATCGCACCGCGTTCGCGAGCGTTGCGGACCAGCGCGCGTTCGCCGATGTGCGCCTCGAGGCACCCGTCGTTCCCGCAGCCGCACCGCGGCCCGTCGTCGGCGATCGGGATGTGGCCGATCTCGCCCGCGCCCCCGGAGGCGCCTCGGAGCACGTTGCCGTCGATGACGATGCCCGCGCCGACGCCCGTGCCGATCGTGACGACGAGGAAGTTGTCGTGCGAGCGGCCCAGTCCGAACAGGCGCTCCGCGACGGCGAGCGCGTTGACGTTGTTCTCGACGACGACCGGGAGACCGGTGGCACGCCGCAGCGCGTCTCCGAGTTCCACGCCGGTCCAGCCCAGCTGGGCCGAGTCGACGACGCCGTTGCCGAGTCGGTCGACGCTGCCCGGGACGCCGACGCCGAGGCCGAGCACCGTGGTCCCGTCCCCCGCGGCGATGAAGTCGCGGATCCGTTCGACGAGCTCGGCGATGAACGTGCTCGCGGTCGCGTCGAACGGCTCGCTCGCGGAGCGGACCACGCGACCGTCGACCCCGACCTCGACGAACGCGACGTGGTCGGCGACGACCTTGACGCCGATGGCGTGCCCGGCCGAGGCGGCGAGGCCCAGCATCCGCGCGGGACGGCCGCCGCTCGAAGGCGCCTGGTCGAGCTCGACGAGGAGGCCATCGGCGAGCAGGTCCTTCACGAGCTGGGTGATGAGGGCGGGTGAGAGTGCCAGGACACGGGCGAGCTCGGCACGCGAGGCAGGGCCGTCGGCGCCGAGCCGGGCGAGGATCGCCGAGCGGTTGACGTCGGTTCGGTTGGTGGGGTGGATCGCCATCGATGCCTCTGTGTCCGTTGAGCAGGTCGTCCTGCGGGTCTCGAGGGTTAATTTAGAACTAAACAAAGTTGAAAAGCAAGTCCGCTGTTCATCGAACGCGCACGACGAAGCGCCTCGCACCGGTCCCTCGGTGCGAGGCGCTTCGCGATCGGGCGGCCGCCTAGCGGCCTCGTCGAGCGATCAGGAGGCGGCCGCCGTGGCGTAGGTCGCCTGGGCGACCGAGCCGTAGTACGGCCCGAACATCACGTTCGGGATGTTGTTGTAGCCGAAGCTGTTCACCGAGTTCTGCGAGCCGTTGCCGAGGAACCAGGGCCCGCCCGACGATCCGCCGGTCATGTCGCACGGGATGCCCTGCGACTGCGTCTGGCCGTACGGGTCGGCGGTCGCGGTGCCCGCGCACGACTTCAGGGTCTGGCCGTTGAACGGCGCCGCGGCGGGGTAGCCGAACGCCTCGTACGAGAGGCCGCGCGCCTGGTTGAACGAGATCGCGGTCCCCCCGACCGTGGCCTGCAGGGTCTTGCCGGCGAGTGAGCCGACCGTCGCGAATGCGGTGTCGTACGTGATGTCGCCGCCCTTCGTCCACTGGCGCGGTGCCGTGAGCGAGGTCGCGACCCACTGGCCGTAGGGCGCCGAGCCGTTCTCGTAGGCCGGAACGAACGTCCAGTTCGTCGCGTACTTGCCCTTGCCCGAGTGGACGCAGTGCGCCGCCGTTGCGACGACGCTGCCGTTCGACGAGCTCACCGAGTTGCCCGAGCACACGTAGTTGCGGCCGTTCAGCGTGAAGAACACCTTGCCGATGTTCGGCACCGGCGCCTCGCTCGCGGCCATCGGTTCGATCTCGGGCGCAGGTGCGGGCTTGCCGTAGGTGACCGGCGCGCCCGCGGCGACGTCGGACGCCGGAGTGGAGGCCGCCTTGCCGGCGAGGAGCACGTCGGCCGGCGTGGCGGCGCGCATGCGCTCCGCGGTCCAGTAGCCGGCGGCCGCGGCGCGCTCGGCCGCCGGCACCGCGCGCTGGTCGATGCCGGGCGGCACCGAGGGCGGCGCGGCCGACGCGGCGGTCGGCGCGACGAGGAGCCCGCAGGCGACGAGGGCCGCGCCGGCGAGCGCGGCGCGGAAGGAGGTGAGCTTCATGGAGTGAGCCCTTTCTGAGCAGGCGGCAGCGGTCCCCCCAAGGTCGCCGTCACCGCAGATATCGAATGCCGGGAAGCGTGGCACACGGCCCCCGTTCGGGGGGAGAGCCCGGGCCATCCTTCGGGGAAATCGAGAAGTCGGGCGAGGGATCCGCAGAATGCTTCCCACGGAACGCGCAGCCGGGGTAGGTTCATCGTTTGGCCCGGACGGGCTCGGCTCGGGCCGGCTCGGCTCGGGCCGGCTCGGTTCCCGCCCTCCGCACGCCGGACGGCCCTTCTGCTCACGTGAGCAGCGCCATCCGTTCAGCCGGCTCACACGCGCGCGTATGCGAGGATGTATCGTCCAGCTCGGACGCTTCACCCACCTCCCGAGGAGCCCTAGCTCGCATGTGCGGCATCGTCGGCATCGTCTCCACCGAGCCCGTCAACCAGCAGATCTACGACAGCCTCCTCCTCCTGCAGCACCGCGGGCAGGACTCGACGGGCATCGCGACGGCCGACGGCCCGGTGTTCCACATCCACAAGGCGCGCGGACAGGTGCGCGAGGCGTTCCGCACGCGCGACATGCGCTCGCTGCTCGGCGACATGGGCCTCGGTCACGTGCGCTACACGACCAAGGGCGCCGCGGAGCGCGAGGAGGAGGCCCAGCCGTTCTACGTGAACGCGCCGTACGGGATCATCCTCGTCCACAACGGCAACCTCACGAACACGCGCGAGCTCTCGCAGGACCTGTTCCGCATCGACCGCCGCCACGTGAACTCCACGAGCGACACCGAGATGCTGCTCAACGTGCTCGCCACCGAGCTGCAGGGCCAGATCACCGGACTCGAGCTCGACCCCGACCAGGTCTTCCAGGCCGTCTCGCACGTGCACGAGCGCGTCGAGGGATCCTACGCCGTCATCGCGATGATCGCCGGCTACGGCCTGCTCGCGTTCCGCGACCCGTTCGGCATCCGACCGCTCATCCTCGGCAAGCGGACCACGGATGCCGGCACGGACGAGTGGATCGTGGCATCCGAGTCGCTCGTGCTCGAGAACGGCGACTACGAGATCGTCCGCGACGTCGAACCTGGCGAGGCCGTCTTCATCACCCTCGACGGGCGGATGATCTCGCGGCAGTGCGCCGCGAACCCGCGCCTCGTGCCCTGCTCGTTCGAGTACGTCTACCTCGCCCGCCCCGACTCGATCATGAACGGCATCTCGGTCTACGAGGCGCGCCTGCGCATGGGCGACCGGCTCGCGAACACGATCGCCACGCACATGGACCAGGGCGACATCGACGTCGTCATGCCGATCCCCGACTCCTCGCGGCCCGCCGCGATGCAGGTCGCGCAGAAGCTCGGGATCGAGTACCGCGAGGGCTTCTACAAGAACCGCTACGTCGGCCGCACCTTCATCATGCCCGGGCAGGCCGCGCGCAAGCGCTCGGTGCGGCAGAAGCTGAACGCGATGGGCACCGAGTTCAAGGGCAAGAACGTGCTCATCGTCGACGACTCGATCGTGCGCGGCACGACCTCGAAGCAGATCGTCGAGATGGCCCGCGCCGCGGGGGCGAACAAGGTCACGTTCACCTCGGCCGCACCGCCCGTGCGCTTCCCGCACGTGTACGGCATCAACATGCCGAGCCGGGCCGAGCTCGTCGCGCACGACCGGAAGATCCCCGAGATCGCCCGTGAGCTCGGCGCCGACCACATGATCTACCAGGAGGTCGCGGACCTGCAGGCGGCGATCACCGAGGGCACGTCGATCGAGCAGCTCGACCTGTCGTGCTTCACCGGCGAGTACGTGACCGGCACGGTCACGCCCGAGTACCTCGACTGGGTCGAGCGCACGCAGCTGAGCTGATCCGCCGTCCGGGTCGGTGCAGCGCCGGCGCTCCCAGCGGCCACTCGGCCGGTCCTGCCACGCTTTCCCCATGGGCGACGTCGAGTACCTGGGGATCTACGACGCCGACGGCGGCGTCCGCGGCGAGCTCGCGTACCTCGTCGGTCATCTCCTCGGCACCATGGAGTGCGCGCTCTGCGACATCACCCATTCCTGGCGGCGCAAGCCCGAGTGGGACCAGATGGTCGAGCGGCTCGGCGTGCCGTTCGTCCTGCGGCACCGCAACGAGGTGACGGATGCCGCGGCCTCCGTCGTCGTCGAGCGCACGGGGCTGCCGGTCGTGCTCGGTCGCGATGCGAACGGCACGTGGCGTCCGGTGCTCGAACGGGCCGACCTCGAGCGCGCGGCGGGACGAGTCGACGCCGTCGAACGGCTGCTCCTGGCCGCTCGTGCCGATCAGGCCTCCGGGTCGTCCTCGACGTAGTGCGTCGAGGCGTGCTCGGCGACAGCCGTGCCGCGGCGCTTCGCGAGCACGCGGTCGATGACGAGCGCGACGACGCCGCCGAGCGCCAGCCCGCCGGCACCGCACCAGAGCAGCAGGAACCCGAACACCTGCCCGCGATCGAACTGCGCGTTCTCGGGGAACGCGAACGTCAGGATCAGCGCGACCAGGACGCCGAGCGCCGCGCCGAGCAGGAGGAAGCTGCCGTACCGCGGCGAGCGCCGCACGGTCACGGCGTCGCTCGAGACCTCGGTCTCGAGGTGCTCGCCCGTGTCGGGGTCGACGTCCATCCGCTCGACCTTCGGCGAGTCGTCCGGGGCGTCCGTGGAGCCGCCATCGCGATCGACGACGTGCTCGAGCGCCTCCCCGAGGGCCATCGACGGCTCGGGCTCGGCGGAGGACGCACCGCCCGCGCTCGGCGCGATCTCGCCGGAGTCGTCGTGGTCGGCCGGATCGGGACGGTTCGCATCGCTCACGCGCCCATTCTCCCGCACGCGGGGCGCAGCCGCTCAGCCGAGGCGCGCGGCGTCGATGACGGGCACCGCGCCCTCGAGGTCCGCGCGCTGCCCGGAGGCGTGCACCCGGCCCGAGGCGCGCGCGTCGGCCCAGGCGAGCGAGCCCGTCGCGAGGCCGAGCCAGGTCGCGGCATCCGTCTCGACGACGTTCGGCGGCGTGCCGCGGGTGTGCCGCGGGCCCTCGATGCACTGCACCGCCCCGAACGGCGGGACGCGCACCTCGACGGTGCCGCCGGGCGCGCGCTCGGCGAGCAGCTGGAGCGTGTATCGCACCGCGAGCGCGAGGGTGTTCCGATCGACGGATGCCGCGGCATCCGCTCGCACGACGGCCGCGACGGCGTCGCGCCCCTCGACGTCTCCGATCCTGCGTGGCATCCTGCCATCCTCCCGCACGCCGGGGACGGCGTCATCGACCCGTGCCGCTCCGAGGGGGTCCGGTAGCCTGAGCGGGTGAGAATCCTCGTCCTCGGCTCGGGCGCGCGCGAGCACGCCATCATCCTCGCCCTGCTCGACGAGGAGGCCGGCCACGAGATCGTGGCGGCGCCCGGCAACGCCGGGATCGCGGCTTCCCCCACGTCGTCGGCTCGCGGCAGCGTCGAGACCATCGCGCTCGACCCGACCGACCCCGTGATCGTCGCGGACTACGCCATGGACAACGACGTCGAGCTCGTCGTCGTCGGCCCCGAGGCGCCGCTCGTCGCGGGCGTCGCGGACGCGCTCCGCACGCGCGGCATCGCGGTGTTCGGCCCCGCCAAGGCGGCCGCGGCGCTCGAGGGCTCGAAGACCTTCGCCAAGCGCGTCATGGAGTCGGCGGGCGTGCCGACCGGCCGTGCGAGCCTCGTCGACTCGCTGCCGAAGGTGACCGAAGTGCTCGACGAGTTCGGCGCCCCGTACGTCGTGAAGGCCGATGGCCTCGCCGCGGGCAAGGGCGTGCTGGTCACGGAGGACCGCGAGGCCGCCCTCGCGCACGCCGCGCACTACCTGCAGCAGGGCCCGGTGCTCGTCGAGGAGTTCCTCGACGGCCAGGAGGTCTCGCTGTTCCTGCTCTCCGACGGTTCGAACGTGCTGCCGCTCTCGCCGGCTCAGGACTACAAGCGCCTGCGCGACGGCGACGAGGGCCCGAACACCGGCGGCATGGGCGCCTACTCGCCGCTGCCGTGGCTCGACGAGCGGTTCGGCAGCGAGGAGGCCTTCGTCGACGAGGTCATCGAGACCATCGCGCTGCCGACGGTCAAGCAGCTCGCCGAGGAGCAGACGCCGTTCATCGGCCTGCTCTACGCGGGGCTCATCCTGACCAGCCGCGGCATCCGCGTCATCGAGTTCAACGCGCGCTTCGGCGACCCCGAGACGCAGGTCGTGCTCCCCCGGCTCGCGACCCCGCTGTCCGGCCTGCTCTACGCCGCCGCGACCGGCGGGCTCGGCGAGCTGCCGCGGCCGGAGTTCCGCCCCGACGCCGCCGTCACCGTCGTGCTCGCGAGCGAGGGCTACCCCGAATCCCCCGAGACCGGCCGCCGCATCGACGGGCTGGATGCCGCGGCATCCGTCACGGGGGTGCACCTCGCGCACGCGGCCACGGCGGTCGGCTCGACCCGCGACGACGCCGAGCCGCACCTCATCGCCACGGGCGGACGCGTGCTCAACGTGGTCGCGCTCGGCGACGACTTCGCCGAGGCGCGGCGCCGCGCGTACGAGGCGATCGGGCAGCTGCGCCTCGACGGCGGGCAGTACCGCACCGACATCGCCGCGCGCGTCGCCGACTGACGCGGCGAGTTTCGAGAGGAGACGAGGATGACCGCCACGGGCGACCTCGACGGCTGGACCCACGTGTACTCGGGCAAGGTGCGCGACCTCTACGTGCCGACGGCGCTGATGACCGACGACGACAGCTGGACGGGCGACCCGCTCAGCCTGTCGCCCGTCGTGCTCGTCGTCGCGAGCGACCGGGTGAGCGCGTTCGACCACGTCCTCCAGCCGGCCATCCCCGGCAAGGGCGCCATGCTGACCTCGCTCACGCGCTGGTGGTTCGACCAGCTCCCCGAGGTGCCGAACCACCTCGCCTACGCCGAGGACGACCGCTACGCCGACCTGCCCGAGATCCCGGCCGAGGTCGCCGAGCGCGCGATGCTGTGCCGCTCGCTCGACATGTTCCCGATCGAGTGCGTCGTGCGCGGGTACCTCACGGGCAGCGGCTACGCAGAGTACGCCGCGACCGGCGCCATCGGCGGCATTCCCCTGCCCGAGGGGCTCGAGGACGGCGACCGGCTGCCGGAGCCCGTCTACACGCCCGCGTGGAAGGCGCCGATGGGCGAGCACGACGAGAACATCTCGTACGAACGCACGGTCGAGCTCGTGGGCGAGACGGTCGCCGGGCAGCTGCGCGCGATCTCGCTCTCGGTCTTCCGGCACGCATCGGAGGTCGCCGAGGAGCGCGGGCTGATCCTGGCCGACACCAAGTTCGAGTTCGGCGCCGACCGCGAGCTCGGCATCGTGACGCTCGCCGACGAGGTGCTGACGAGCGATTCGAGCCGGTACTGGGACCTCGAGGCATACCTGACCGGCGCCTCCCCCGACATCCGGATGGCGAGCTTCGACAAGCAGATCGTGCGCGACTGGCTCGCCGCGAACTGGGACCGGTCCGAGACCGAGGAGCCGCCGACGCTGCCCTCGGAGGTCGTCGAGCAGACGGCCGAGCGATACCGGGCGCTGGTGGAGCGGCTGACGCTCGGCCTGTAGGCGCGGGCGAGTCCGGGAATACCCGCCGAGGGGCTGTGGTTGTATTGGTTGTGCTTACAACTGATTCGGATGCCGCAGCCGGCGCCGCCCCCGACCGTCTCGCCGCGGACACGGCGATGGGGCCGGTGACCCTCCGCGTCGCCGACCTCGACGCCATGATCCGGTACTACCGCGACGGCGTCACCCTCGAGCTCCTCAGCCACGACGGGCCCGTCGCCGTGCTGGGCCGCGGCCGCGTGCCCTCCGTGATCCTCGAGCACGCCCCCGAGCTGAGGCACGCGTCGCCCCGCAGCGCGGGACTCTTCCACACCGCGATCCTGTTCGACACGCGCGAGGCGCTCGCCACGGCACTGCTCTCCGTCGCGTCGAAGCACCCGGGCACGTTCACGGGCAGCGCCGACCACCTCGTGAGCGAGGCGTTCTACTTCGACGACCCCGAGGGCAACGGCGTCGAGCTGTACTTCGACCGCGACCGCTCGACGTGGAGCTGGACGCACGGCTCGGTCGAGATGGCCACGATCTTCCTCGACCCGAACGGCTACCTCCGCGAGCACCTCACCGAGCGAGGGGCGGATGCCGCGGCCGCGGGCACCGGGCTCGGCAGCGCCGGCGTCGGACACGTCCACCTGTCGGTCGGCGACGTCGCGAGTGCGCGCGAGTTCTACGTCGGCCGACTCGGCTTCGACCAGACCGCGACCTACGGCGACCAGGCGCTCTTCGTCAGCGCCGGCGGGTACCACCACCACATGGCCATGAACACGTGGAAGAGCCGAGGCGCCGGGCGTCGGCAGCTCGCCCTCGGACTCGGCAAGGTCGAGATCCTGGTGCCGACGGCCGACGACCTCGGCGAGCTGGGCGAGCGGATGGCGCACTTCCGCGTCCCGACGCGTGACGACGGCCGTGCGATCGCCTTCGACGACCCGTGGGCGAACGTCGTCGAGGTCCGCTCCGCCGAGTAGCGCGGCGCGCGCCGCGACGGGCCGGGCTCAGTCCTCCGGGCGCTTCCGGTGCGACATGTCGTGGAACTCGCCGAAGTCGAGCGCGGCGCCCGGCAGCTCCGTCGTCCGGGGGCGGGCACGCAGCCCGTCGAGCACGATCGCGAGCTGTCGTCGCCAGAACGGCAGGTATGTTCCGCCGTACTGGCCGAGCGAGCCGAGCATGTCCACGAGCACGCTGAGGTCGACGGCCGTGACGTCGGGGCGCAGCGCGCCCTCGGCCTGGGCCCGGGCCACGATGCCGTCGGCGACGGCCTGCAGCTCGGTGCCGGGACGATGATCGGGGTCGAGCTCGGCGACGCGCCGCATGACCGCCGGCAGGTACGGGCGCTCGATGAGCCACGCCGACAGGCCCTCGAGCCACAGCTCGATGGCGTGCCATCCGCTCTCGGCCTCGACGATCTCGGCGGTGAAGGCGCGGAGGTCGTCGACGCCGGTGTCGTAGAGCTCGCGGAGCAGGGCGTCGCGCGTCGGGAAGTGGCGGTACACGGTGCCGGCGCCGACCTCGGCACGGGTGGCGAGTTCGTCCAGCGGCGCGTCGATGCCGCGCTCGGCGAAGAGGCGCCGCGCCTCGACGAGCAGGCGCTCATGGTTGCGTCGGGCGTCGCGGCGCGACGACACGGTCGTGGTCACGGGTCCAGCGTACGCCCGCGATGCAGGACGGTGTCCGGATCGGCTAGTATTCGGAGTGTCGACTCCGCTTCCCTAGGCGGAGGACGCGCGCCCTCTCGGGGGAGGGGCGCCGGTGCGGCGGGCGACGGGGTGGTTCTCTGCTCTGGGGGATGCCCGCCGCACCCACCTCGGCACCGGGCCCGGCGCGGTGCGCCGTCGCGACTCCGTGCGCTACTCGAGGGTCTCGAGGTGGACGTCGACCGGCTCCCCCGGCTCGATGCCCTCGGCGTCGCGGACCGCGCGCTTGAGCGGCAGCGCGTACCGCTCCCTGCCGGGGAAGATCGAGGTGCGCCAGGTGGTGCCGCCGATCGTCGCCGACACCCGGACGGACCCGAAGCCGCGAGGCATCCGCGGGCGATCGCGGATCTCGTCGGACAGGTCGGCCGGCACGTCCACGAAGAACCACGAGTCCGCGGCCCGCTCCTCCCACCGGTAGACGACGGCGGTGAACCGGTACTCCTCGCGCATACGCCGACCCTACGCCCGGCCCCCGACGCCGGCGTGCCCGCGCACTCCCGTCCGACCGCTCGTGTCCGGATGGCCCGGCGCGGGCGGTCGGCGCGACCGGGCGGGCCGTCGAGGGCCGCCGAGGCCCGAGGTTCACGTCCGGGTCCCCGGACCGGATCGTCCCCGCGACCCTGACGTGCGGACCGGCCCGATGGCTAGGCTGGCCGCGTGGCAGCACCGAACGACGACCGAGCCATCGAGACCGACGACCGGGAAGTCGAAGCGAACACCCGGCGCATCGAGGCATCCGTCGTCACCGACTTCAGCGACCGCATGAGCTACGGCGGCTACCTCGACCTCGACACGCTGCTCGCCGCGCAGCGGCCGATCTCGCGGCCCGAGCACCACGACGAGCTGCTGTTCATCATCCAGCACCAGACCACCGAGCTGTGGCTGAAGCTCGTGCTGCACGAGCTGGCGACCGCGTGCGAGCTCATGCGCGCCGACGACCTCGCCCCCGCGCTGAAGTGCATCGCGCGCGTGAAGCACATCCAGAAGACGCTCACCGAGCAGTGGTCGGTGCTCGCGACGCTCACCCCGAGCGAGTACGCGCAGTTCCGCGGCGTGCTCGGCAACGCCTCGGGCTTCCAGTCGTACCAGTACCGCGCGGTCGAGTTCACGCTGGGCAACAAGAACGCGAGGATGCTCCAGGTCTTCGAGGCGGACGCCGCGGCGAGCGCGATCGTGCGCCGCGCGCTCGAGGCGCCGAGCCTGTACGACGAGTTCCTGCGGCTGCTCGCGCGGGCCGGGTACGACATCCCCGCCGAGGTGCTCGAGCGCGACGTCACGACGGCGTGGACGTTCCACGAGGAGCTCGTGCCCGTGTTCGCGGCGATCTACGCCGACCCCGAGCACAACTGGGCCGCGTACGAGACCTGCGAGGAGCTCGTCGACCTCGAGGACAACTTCCAGCTCTGGCGGTTCCGGCACCTGAAGACCGTCGAGCGCATCATCGGCTCGAAGACGGGCACCGGCGGGTCGAGCGGGGCGCCGTTCCTCAGGCGGGCGCTCGAGTTGACCTTCTTCCCCGAGCTGTACGCAGTCCGCACCGAGATCCCGGGGTGAGTGGGATGACGGATGCCGCGGACGCGACGGCCGGACCCCGAGCGACGGAACGGGGTGGACCGGCCGGTTCGGACGTGACGTTCGGCGCCGACGCACCGCCCGGTGCCGACGCACCGCTCGGTGCCGACGCACCGCTCGGCGCCGACGCACCGCTCGGCCCGCTCGCGCGGCGCGTGCGGCGTTCGCTGAACGGCGACCACCCCGGCGAGACGGGCACCATGCTGCCGCCGTTCATCGACCATCACGTGCACCTCCAGCTGGCCGACGCCGGCCCGTCGGTGGCCCGCGGGATCGCGGCCGTCGTCGACCTCGGCGCGGACCCGGGGGCGATCGCATCGATCGCCCGTGCCGACGGGCTGCCGCACGTGCGCTACGCGGGGGCGTTCCTCACCGCGCGAGGCGGCTATCCCTCGGGGAGACCGTGGGCGCCGACGGGATGCGTCCGCGAACTCGACGCCGTGGGCGGCGAGGCCGACGACCTTCGCGAACGCCGGCACCACGCGCTCACCGGTCCCGTCGAGGCGGCGGTCGACGAGCAGCGCCGGTTCGGGGCATCCGTCGTCAAGGTCGCGCTGAACTCGGCCGCCGGACCGGTGTTCGACCGGGCGACGCTCGACGCGGTCGTCGCCGCCGCGCACGCGGCCGGACTGCCCGTCGCCGTGCACGCCGAGGGCGTCGGCGCGGCCCGGCTCGCGATCGACGCCGGCGCCGACGTGCTCGTGCACGCTCCCTTCAGCGAACGACTCGACGACGACCTGATCGCGCGCGCCGCCGCGGCCGGCCAGGCGTGGATCCCGACGCTCGCGATCCACGTCCGGGACGACGCATCCGTCGCCGAGACCGCGATCGAGAACGTCCGCCGCTTCCACGCGGCGGGCGGGCGCCTGCTCTACGGCACCGATGCGGGCAACGGCGACCTCGAACCGGGCGTGAATCGCGTCGAGGTCGCCGCGCTCGTGCGCGCCGGGCTCGCGGCATCCGAGGTCATCGACGCGCTCGCCGACCCGTGGCCCGAGACGACGCCCGGCTGGGCCGACGCCGGCGTCGCGACCTTCCTGCCCGACCCCGCCCCCGCCGCCGCCGACCTGATCGACCCCGACGCCGTCGCCCGATGGCTCGCGACGGCGCGACTCGTGCCCACCGAGGAACTGGAGCCCTGCTGACCATGGACGCGCTGCTCGCCTACGCCCGCCGCCAGGACCGAGCCGACGGCCTCGCGCACCTGCGCAAGCGCTTCGTCGGCGCCGACACCGACCTCGTCTACTTCGACGGCAACTCGCTCGGGCGCCCGCCGATCTCCGCGGTCGAGCGGGTCGAGCGGTTCATGCGCGAGGAGTGGGGCGGTCGGCTCATCCGCGGGTGGGACGAGTCCTGGCTGCAGCTGCCGTACGAGATCGGGGACCGGATCGGCCGTGCGGTGATCGAGGCGAAGGCCGGCCAGACGGTCATCGGCGACTCGACCACGGTGCTGCTCTACAAGCTCGCTCGTGCCGCGGTCGATGCCCAGGTCGCGCGCGACCCGCAGCGGCGCGAGATCGTGGTCGACCGCGACAACTTCCCGACCGACCGCTACGTGCTCGAGGGCATCGCGAACGAGACCGGATGCCGCCTCCGCTGGATCGACGTCGACCTCGAGCGCGGCGTCACGCCGGAACAGCTCGCGGAGGCGGCCGGCCCGCAGACGGCGCTCGTCGTCGTCAACCACGTGTCCTATCGCTCGGCACACCTGGCCGACGCGCCCGAACTCACTCGCATCGCGCACGACGCGGGCGCCCTCATCCTGTGGGACCTGTGCCACTCGGCCGGCTCGGTGCCGGTGCACGCGGACCAGTGGGAGTTCGACCTCGCGGTGGGCTGCACGTACAAGTACCTCAACGGCGGGCCCGGCTCCCCCGCGTTCGCATACGTTCGGGACGACCTGCACTCCGTCCTGCGGCAGCCGATCCAGGGCTGGTTCGGCACCGCCGACCTGTTCGCGATGGGGCCGGAGTACGTGCCCGCGCCCGGCATCCGCCGCTTCGTCAGCGGCACCTCGCCGATCACCGCGATGATCGCGATGCAGGAGACGCTCGCGATGATCGAGGACGTCGGGATGGCGGCGGTCCGTGCGAAGTCGGTCGCGCTCACCGAGTACGCGATCGAGCTCGCCGATGCCTGGCTCGCGCCGCTCGGGGTCACGGTCGGTTCACCGCGTGACGCGGAGGAGCGCGGCGGGCACGTGATCCTGCAGCACGACGCCATGCGCGAGGTCACCGCGCGGCTCTGGCAGCGCGACGTCATCCCCGACTACCGCGACGTCGGAGGCCTCCGCATCGGGCTCGCGCCGCTCTCGACGAGCTTCGAGGAGGTGCACCGCGGGCTGGACGTCACGCGCGAGGTGCTTCGCGAGGTGATCGCGGAGCGGGCCGGGCTGGGCTAGCGTCAGCCGGCGGGGCCGCGGCCGCCGCGCGATCCGGACTCCTCCGGTCGCCGAGCACGATCGCGAGGATGACCGCGAGCGAGAGGCCCGACTCGAACACGGCGGAGAGCCAGAGCTCCGGCGCGGTGATGAGGAGAGACGCGCCGAGGACCACGTGCATCGCGCAGACCGTGAGGATGATCGCACGTCCCTCGGCGAGCATCGCCCGGTGGACCAGGACGAGTGCGATGACGATCGCGACGCCCATCAACATGTTGTAGACCCCGACGTTGCGCGTCCAGAGCGCGACGGCGTCGTACTCGTCCGGCTCGATGAGGAAGATCGGGTGCAGTGCGGGACTGCGGAAGAAGAAGGTCTCCAGCACGCCGATCGCGACGAGCGTCAGTGCCTGGAGCGCGGCGAGGACCTGGGCGACGGGACTCATGGGCGCATCATCGTGCGGGCCCGCGGCGTCCGCATCGGGGCTGTCCCCGCCCCGAGGGTGCGGATGGCCGGGGCCACGCGGCCGTGACCGGGTCCGCGCGCGGGTGCCGGCGCCACGCGTGCGCGTGCTAGGCGCGCTCGGCGCGCGTGTCAACGCCCTCGACGCCGACGCGGGGCTCGACGAGACTGCTGGCACCCGATGCGGCACCACCGTGCACGCGGGCGCCCCACGACAGGAGGAGTGACGAAGATGAGCGATCAGTCCACGAGCCGCGACGAGCCGACGACCACGCCCGGAACGTCCACCATGCCCCCCACGCCGCCCGTCGGCGCCGAGGCCGTCGGCACGACCGGCGGATCGGGCTCGACGCCCACGAGCGCCTCGACCGGGTCGGACACGGACACGTCCGCCACCGAGCGCGCGTCCGGCGGCGCCGCCCCGGCCGGTCCGGGGCCGGACGGCGAGCGCGAGGCCGTCGACTCGGTGGGGGCGACCTCGGGGACGCCGATGACCGCCGCCGCGGACGCCGCTGCCGGCGCCGCCCGACAGGTCGCCGATGCCGCGTCCGACGTGGCCCGGCAGGCCGCCGCGAAGGTGAGGGAAGCCGCCGAGAACGCCGACCTCGACCGCCTGACCGAGGACGCCAAGCGGGTCACGGGCGAGTGGACCGAGCGCGTCAAGGAGGAGTACCGCAAGCGTCCGGGTGTCGTCATCGGCGCCGCCGTGGCAGGTGTGGTGGTGCTCGGCGCGATCGCCCGTGCGATCGGGCGGCGATGAGCGGGTCGTACGGCGACCCGGACCGCCCGATGACCGACCCGAAGGCGCCCGTGACGTCGATGGACACCGAGGTGGCCGACGCAGCGGAGCCGCACGAGGCGGCCCAGGACGACGCGATCCGGGACACCGATCGCGACGCATGACTCGACCGCGGCGCGGCCCCCGGAGCATGATGGGGTCGGATGCGGACTGGATGGAAGGGGAAGGTGCCATGACGGACGCCACGAACAGCGACAACAGGGACCTCGACGACCGCGTCGAGGAGGCGGTGGGGCGAGCCAAGGCCGCGGCGGATGCCGCCTCCGACCAGGCGTCCGGCGTGCTCGACGACCTCTCGAGCTCGGCGAACGAGGCGATCGGCCGCGCGACGGCCGCGGCGTCGGACGCCGCGAGCCAGGCCAAGGCGCTCGCCGCGGACGCCGCGGACGACGCCGCCGAGTTCATCGACGACGCCTCGGACTGGATCCAGGAGAAGTACCGCGAGAACCCGGCGCTCGTGCTCGGGCTCGCGGCGGCCGCCGGGGTGGCGATCCTCGTCGGCATCGGCGCGATCGTCCGGGCCATCGCCCGCAGCTGAGCGAAGCGGAGCCCGGGCGCTGCGTCAGCGGCGCCCGGGCTCAGTCGTGTCGGGGTGGGGTGAGCCCTGCGATCCGCGCGAACTCGTCGCGGAGCGCGGCGGCGAACACCGATGCCTCGACCGCATCCGCGTCGCAGTGCACGGCGCAGCGCAGCATCCCGTCGTAGGAGAGCGCGGCGACGCCGAGCCGCACGTTCCCCTGGATCGCCGCCACGGGCCAGACGCGCTCGAGCGGTGCGCCAGCGAGGGCGAGCGGATGGCGCGGCCCGGGGACGTTCGTCACGAACATGGCGACGAGCCGCTGGTACCGCACGACCCGGCGGAAGAGCAGGGTGCCGACGCGGGTGCGCGTGAGCTCGAAGGAACCGCGCGAGCGAGCGTCGGCCTTCCGCTCCGACGTGAGCGCCGCGATGCGTCGGAGCCTCGTCGAGGCGTCGGGCTCGCCGGTCGGCAGCGGCACGAGCATCACGCCGACCGCGTTGCCCGAACGTCCGCGCCCCGCGAGCGCCACCGGCACGCTGGCCGGCAGCACCGGCGGCACCGGTTCGCCGCGCGCCCGAAGCGCGGCCTCGGCGGCCGCGACCGCGGCGGACAGGAGCGCGTCGTTCACCGTCGCCCCGGCTGACGCGGCACCGGTCTCGACCGCGTCGAGCGGCACGTCGACGAACGCGACCCCGCGGCGCGACCCGATGCGACCGAGCAGGATCGTGCGCGGCACGACCGGGCGGAATACCGTGATCGTGCGCTTCCAGCCCGAGGCGAAGGTCCGGAGCGTGGAGCGGAACGTGCGGCGCGCGCGCCGCGCCGGCGGAACGCCTCGGGTCGCCGTCGCAGCGACATCCGGCGCCGACCCGCCCGGGTGCAGCAGCGCCTCCACGAGCCGGACCGCGGCCAGCCCGTCGGCCATCGCGTGCTGGATGCGGAGCACGATCCCGACCCGACCCGGCGCGACCCCGGGCACGAGCAGCAGCTCCCACAGCGGACGGTCGAGGGGAAGCGGCGTCACCATCAGGCGCGCGCACAACGCCTCGAAGCCAGCGGACCCGTCGACGGCGTCGACCAGCCGTACGTGCCGCTCGAGGTCGAGGGTCGTGGGCTCCCAGGCGAACCCGCCTCCCTCGGCGACGACGCGCTGGGACAGCCGCGGCAACGCCCCGACGAGCCCGTCGATCGCCGAGCGGATCGCCGCGACATCCGGTTGACCCGACGCGCTCACCGGGCCGCCGGGCCCGAGCACGCCCGCCATCAGGAACGCGTTCACCTGATCGGGCGCGTCGAGCACGATGTTCGACGCGTCGGCCGGCGAGAGCCGTTCCCGCCGCGCCGTCGGGCTGCCCACGGCCGCAGTCTACGTCGCGCGACGAGCGTCATCCGGGCGACGGATAGAATCGAGGCATCCACGCCCTCGACACCGAACGGAGAACCGCGGTGCCCACCATCGTCGTCGAAGTGATGCCCAAGGCCGAACTGCTCGACCCGCAGGGAAAGGCCGTCGCCGGCGCGCTCTCCCGCACCGGGCACGGCTCCATCAGCGGGGTCCGCGTGGGCAAGCGCTTCGAGCTGACCGTCGACGGTCCCGTCGACGACGCACTGCGGGCCGAGGTCGCCGCACTCGCCGAGAACGTGCTCTCGAACTCGGTCATCGAGGACGTCGTGGGCATCCACTACGAGCAGTCCAACGTCGAGGCGGCCGCCGAGGCCGCGGAGCACCACGACGGCTACGACGCCCCCGCGGGCGAGACGCACTGAGGCCGGGGAGACCGCGCATGCGCATCGGCGTGATCACGTTCCCCGGCTCGCTCGACGACCGCGACGCCCAGCGCGCCGTTCGCCTCGCCGGCGGCGAGCCCGTCGCACTCTGGCACGGCTCGCACGACCTCGAGGCCGTCGACGCCCTGATCCTCCCCGGCGGCTTCAGCTACGGCGACTACCTGCGCGCCGGCGCGATCGCCTCGCTCAGCCCGATCATGACCGAGGTGGTCGACGCGGCGAACCACGGCATGCCCGTGCTCGGCATCTGCAACGGGTTCCAGATGCTCGCCGAGGCGCACCTGCTCGAGGGGGGCCTGATCCGCAACGACCACGGCTCGTTCATCTGCCGTGACCAGGTGCTCCGCGTCGAGAACGCGTCGACCGCGTGGACCGGCGAGTTCGAGGCCGGCCAGGAGATCACCATCCCGCTCAAGAACGGCGAGGGCGGCTTCATCGCGTCGGAGGAGACGCTCGACCGGCTCGAGGGCGAGGGTCGCGTGGCGTTCCGCTACGTCGGGGTCAACCCGAACGGCTCGCTGCGCGACATCGCGGGCATCACCAACGCCGCGGGCAACGTCGTCGGCCTCATGCCGCACCCCGAGCACGCGGTCGAGCCGGGCTTCGGCCCCGACACCGCGGCCGCGATGCGCTCGGGCGTCGACGGGCTCGGCTTCTTCACGAGCGTCATCCGCCGCACCCTCGTCGAGGCGTAACCGGGCGACCGCGCCCGCGCGGCTGGTCCGAGAGCTGGACGCCCGGGGGTCCGCCGACCCGGGATCCGCTGGATCGGGCACCGATCTGCTCCCGTAGGCTGGGGCCCCTGGAGGTGCCGATGCCGACCGCCGACGGAACCCGCCGCTCGTGGGCGACCCTGTCCGAGGCCATCTCGTCCCGGATCTGGCCGCTGCCCGTGGCCGCCATCATCGCCGCCGTCATCGCGGGCATCGCGCTGCCGATCCTCGACCTGGCCGTCGACGAGGACCTGCCGCCGTGGCTCGGCGCGATCCTCTTCAGCGGCGGCACGGATGCCGCGCGAGCCGTCCTCACCACCATCGCGGGATCGCTCATCACCGCGACGTCGCTGACCTTCTCGCTCACGGTCGTCGCGCTCCAGCTCGCGAGCAGCCAGGCATCGCCGCGGCTGCTGCGCACGTTCTCATCCGACCGGATGGTGCACGTGACGCTCGCGACGTTCATCGGCACGTTCGCCTACGCCCTGACGGTGCTGCGCACGGTGTCGGACACCGGCGACCAGGTGCCGCGCATCGCCATCACGGTCGCGTTCGCACTGACGCTGGCGAGCGTGATCATGCTCGTGCTGTTCCTCGCACACCTTGCGAGCCTGCTCAGGGTCGAGACGATGCTGCGCGACGTGCACCGCGAGACCGGCCGGACGATCGCGCTCGTCGGCGGCGACGATCGCCCAGAGGCGCCGGCGCCGGATCGACCCGACGACGCCCGCACGGTGTTCGCGCGCCGCTCGGGTTTCGTGACCGGGATCGACCGGGACGGCCTGATCGAGGCCGCGCGGAGCCACGGCGTGGTGGTGCGCGAACTCCGGCACGTGGGTGCGAGCGTCATCGAGGGCGCGCCGCTCGCCGAGTGGTGGCCGGAGGGCGCGGCGCACGAGTCGGATGCGCCCGGCACGACGGGCGCGGCCGGCACGGCGGGCGCGGCCGGCACGGCCGTTCCGGCGGTGGCGACGACGCCGGCGACGGACGTCGCGGCCGATCGGATGTCGCGCGCCGAGCGGTCGGCGCTCGAGGGCGCGATCGTCGAGGCCTACCGCGTCGGCTACGAGCGCACCTCGCCGCAGGACATCGGCTTCGGCCTGCGCCAGATGGCGGACATCGCGAGCAAGGCACTCTCTCCGGGTGTCAACGACCCGACGACCGCGGTGCACGCGCTGAGCCACATCGCCGCCGTGCTGGGCGACCTCGCCGAGCTGCCCGAGACACCCGGTGCCTATGCCGACGAGGATGGGGCGGCCCGGGTCGTCCCGGTCGGCCACGACTTCGCGGATCTCCTCGAGGTCGGCGTGCAGCAGGCACGGCGATACGGGGTGGACGACCCGGACGTCGTCGGCCGTCTGTTCGCCCTCATCGAGGACGTCGGTCGTCGGGCGACTCGGTCGGAGCACGTCGCCGCGCTGCGGCTGCAGCTCGACCGCCTGGTCGCGAGCGTCGCCGCGGCGGACTACGACCCGCACGAGCGCGCGGAGTTCGCGCGCCGCGCGGATCACGCCCGGAGCGTGCTCGATCGGGCGGCCGGCGCCGCGTCGGCGTAGTCACGGTCGCACGGGGGCCCGGCCGGCGCCCGAGCCGCGCTGCCACGCGACCCGGACGCCCGCCGATGCCCGGAGCGTCCGGCTAGGCCGCGACCTCGGGCTCCGCGGCCTCCGGCTGCTGCGGCACGTCGGCGTTCACGCCGGCCGCGTACGCCGCGCGCAGGGCCGCGCCGAGGTCGCCGTCGACGTTCGTCCAGTACTGGAAGAACCGCTCGCGGATGTCGTCGATCGAGATGGCGTGCGCCTGGCCCGAGAGCGTCTCGAGGAGGCGCGCCCTCGCCTCGGCCGAGAACACGTCGCGGTAGAGCGTGCCGGCCTGGCCGAAGTCGGAGTCGTCGGAGCGCAGCGTGTAGGCCGTGCGCACGAGCGACCCGTCGGCCTCCCAGCCGCCCTCGCCCGCGGCATCCGCAGACGCGACCGGGCCGCCGAACGAGTTCGGCGCGTACACGGGCGCGGTCGGCGCGTTGAAGTGGTGCCGCGCGGCGCCGTCCTGCGAGTAGGTGTGCACGGACGCCGCGTGCGGCGCGTTCACCGGGAGCTGGTTGTAGTTCGTGCCGACCCGGTAGCGCTGCGCGTCGGGGTAGCTGAACACGCGCGCCATGAGCATCTTGTCGGGGCTGATCGCGATGCCGGGCACCGTGTTGGCCGGCGAGAACGCGGCCTGCTCGATCTCGGCGAAGAAGTTCTGCGGGTTGCGGTCGAGCGTGAGCGTGCCGACCGGGATCAGCGGGTAGTCCGAGTGCGGCCACACCTTGGTGAGGTCGAACGGGTTGAAGCGGTAGGTCTTCGCGTCCTCGTACGGCATGACCTGCACGTGCAGGTCCCACTTCGGGAACTCGCCTCGCTCGATCGCCTCGTGGAGGTCGCGGCGGTAGAAGTCGGCGTCGGCGCCCGCGATGGCCTCGGCGGTCGCGGCATCCAGGTGCAGGTCGCCCTGCTGCGAGCGGAAGTGGTACTTGACCCAGAACCGCTCTCCGGCGGCGTTGATCCACTGGTAGGTGTGCGAGCCGTAGCCCTGCATCTCGCGCCACGACTTCGGCAGGCCGCGGTCGCCCATGAGGTAGGTGACCTGGTGGGCCGACTCCGGCGAGAGCGTCCAGAAGTCCCACTGCATGTCGGCGTCGCGGAGGCCCGAGCCGGGCAGGCGCTTCTGCGAGTGGATGAAGTCGGGGAACTTCGCGCCGTCGCGGATGAAGAACACGGGGGTGTTGTTGCCGACGATGTCGTAGTTGCCCTCGGTCGTGTAGAACTTCAGCGAGAAGCCTCGCACGTCGCGCCACGTGTCGGGCGAGCCCTGCTCACCGGCGACCGACGAGAAGCGCAGGAGCGTCTCGGACTCGGCGCCGGGCTGGAAGACCGCGGCCCGCGTGTACGCCGACACGTCGTGCGTCGACTCGAAGCGGCCGAACGCGCCGCCGCCCTTGGCGTGGACGATCCGCTCGGGGATGCGCTCGCGGTTGAACTGCGCGAGCTTCTCGACGAGGTAGCGGTCGTGCAGCACGGTCGCGCCGTCGGCGCCGACCGTGAGCGAGTGGGCGTCGCTGGCGACGGGCGTGCCGGTCTGGGTGGTCGTCACGGGCGGGGTCGTAGGGTTCGACATTCGTCCTTCTTCTTCTCGATGGGTGGGATGCCGCGGCCGCGACGATGCACCGGCGTGCGGGCACGACGAGCACCGCCCCGTCCGGGCGGTCGGCGCGCGAGCGCGCCTGCGCGAGCGGATGCCGCCGGGCTAGCCGGCGACCTCCCGCTGGCAGTCGGCGCAGAGGCCCCAGAAGGTGACCTCGGCGGTGTGGATGGCGAAGCCGGATGCGTCGGACGGCGCGAGGCACGGCGGCTCGCCCACGACGCAGTCGACATCGGCCACGGCGCGGCAGCTCGTGCAGACGACGTGGTGGTGGTTGTCGCCCGTGCGACTCTCGTAGAGTGCCGGCGATTCGGCAGGCTCGATCCGCCGCAGCAGGCGGGCGTCGGTCAGCGCGCCGAGCACGTTGTAGATCGACTGGAGCGACGTGCCCGGAAGCGAGCCGGTGACGCGCGAGTGCACGGCCTCCGCGTCGAGGTGGCCGTGGCCGCCGACGGCGTCGAGCACCGCGAGGCGCTGGGCGGTCACCTTGAGGCCGGCCGCGCGGAGGCGCCCGACGGCGTCATCGTGGCGGGTCTCGGCGTCCATGCGTTCACCGTAGCAGTTGTTTTGAGTGGTTCAAAACAACTCTGGCGCATCCCCGACGACGAACGACCCGGCGTCGTCGAGATCGCCGTGTCCCCGACCGGCGCGCTCCGGGCACGCGTGCTGCGATGAGGGCCGGGCCGCCATCGGCGACCCGGCCCTCACCGGCACGACCTACGGAATCGGGATGACCCCGGTGTCGGTCTGGTAGCCGGTGACCGGCGCGTGCGGGATCTCCTCCCAGCGCGCCGGGTCCTCCTCCTGGACCTCGCCGGTCGCCATGCCGACGAGCAGTTCGCTCAGGGCGACGACGTTCTGCTTGATCGACTTGCCGCGCGCCTTCTGCCCGAGACTGCCGTCGCTGGTGTTGCCGCTCGTCTCGAAGAAGATCGCCGGGTTGCTGTGGCCCTCGGGGTTCAGCCCCTCGTGGTCGAGGCCGAGCATCATGGCCGACACGACGCCGCCCTTGATGTCGATCTCGAGGCTCCCGCCGACCTGGTAGCGGTCCATGTTGACGTACCCGGCGCGCTGCAGCTCGTCGTAGACGTGCACGTGCATCTGGCGGGTGAGCACGTCGTACGCACCGCCCTCGACGCCCGGAAGCGTCGGCCCGCCGGGCGCGAGCGAGATGCCGAGCGAGAGCGTGACCTCGTCGCCCGTGCCGTACTCGCGCTTCAGGCCCTGGTGGTGGATGTCGACCGCGAACGCCGGGTCGACCATCGTCCAGTACTCGTAGAACGCCTCCGACTCGGCGGCCGCGAACTTCCCCACGCCCCAGTCGCGGTTCAGGTCGATCCGCGCGTCCGAGCCGTCCTGCAGGATCGTGTGCCGGATGTTGAGCTCCGAGCCGTCGGGGTTGTACATCGGGATCACGTGGAAGGTGTACGTCTCGCGGAGCAGCGTCCAATCGGGCGAGCCGTTCGTGCCGAGCTCCTTGAGGACCGCGAGGAGCGACTCGGTGCCGTAGGGCTCGTTGCCGTGGATGCGGCCCTGGAGCCAGACGGCCTCGGGGCCGTCGCCGACGGTCGCGACGTAGAGGTCGCGACCCGACTCGGACGTGGACACCGCCGTGCCCACCTCGGCGAGCGTGCGGACGTCGACGCCGAAGCGAGCGGTGTCCTCGAGCCGCTCGAGCTCGGCGATCAGATCCGAGTAGGTCGCGATGCTGGCGGTGCTGGTCTCCCCCTCGGTGGAGGGGAAGTTCGCGTCGGCGATCGCCGGTGCGCCGGCGACGAGCGGACCCGCGACGGCGAGGGCCGCGGCGGCGGCGAACGTCGTGGTGCGGGCGGTTCGGGATCGGTGGTGCGTCGGCGTCGGGCCTGTGGACATCGGTGTCTCCCCCTGTCGTGCGACGTGCCGGTGAAGGCGGCACGGCCCCGGGATCACCCGGAATGGGTTTTCCCGTGAGCGTGCTGCGAGCCTACGGAGAAGCGGCTCCGCTCCTCAAGGGACGCGCGTCCCTGCTTCCTCCTCCACCGCACGCCGATCGTCCCGCGGATCGGATACGTCCCCCGATGCCGCATCGCCGTCGACGGCGTCGGCCTCGTCCGCGCGCTGCACGGGGATCGCCTGGGTGAACTCCGACGCGCGCTGCTCGCCGTCTGCGCTCCCCGAGAACAGGCCCGCGCGGGACGTCGAGCCGGTGACCGGCTTCGGCTCCGGCGAGCGCTCGCCCGCGCCATCGGTCGCCCGGCCGTCCGCCGCCGGGCCGCCGCCGCCCGGCTCGGAGCGCTCGGCCTCGGCCGACCGCTCGGCCCGCTCCGCCGGCTCCGCGCCGACGAGCACGCGCTGCTGCGGGAGCGCCGCGGCATCCTGCTCCCGGATCCACTCCACGAGGTCCTCGCGCACGAGGCAGCGGAGGTCCCACAGTGCAGCGGAGTCGGCGGCGCTGACGAGCACGCGGACGCGCACGAGGCCGCCGGTCGCCTCGGTCACCTGCAGGACCTTCGTGCGACCGTCGAAGAGCTCCTCGCCGTCGAGGACCCGGTCGAGCTCCTCGCGCATGGCATCGGTCGAGATGCGCCAGTCGACGTCGAGCTCGATCGAGCCGATGAGCGCACTGCCGTACTTCGTCCAGTTCTGGAAGGGCTTGGTCGTGAAATAGGTGCACGGCAGCACCACGGTCCGCTCGTCCCACGTCACGACGACGACGTACGTGAGCGTGATCTCCCGGATCCGGCCCCACTCGCCCTCGACGACCACGACATCGTCGACCCGGATGGCCTCGCTGAAGGCGATCTGGATGCCCGCGAACATGTTCGCGAGCACGGTCTGCGCCGCCAGGCCGGCGACGATCGACGCGATGCCGGCGGACGCGAGCACGCTCGCCCCCACGGCGCGAACGCCGGGGAAGGTGAGCAGGATGGCGCCCACCGCGATGATCACGATGACGACGACCACGAGCCGGCGCACGATCTGGAACTGCGTGTGCACGCGACGTGCGACGCGGTTGTCGGCGACATCCATGCGGTATCGACTGACGCCCACGTCGGCGAGGAAGAGGAAGAGCTGCGCCACGAGCCACGCGCCCGCGGCGATCAACGCGATGAGGAACGCGTGGTCGACCGCGGGACGCCAACCGGCGTCGGGGAAGGCCAGGGCGATCGAGATCCACACCCCCGCAGTGAGCAGGACCGTGCGGAACGGCCACCTCGCGCGGCGGATGAGGATGCCCGCCCAGTCGCGGCGCCGAGCGACGGCGCGGACGATGATCGAGGCGATGGCGGAGACGATGAACGTCGCCACGACCGCGACCACGAGCGCGATCGCGAAGACGAGCGTGGTCTCCCAGGCGGGTGCGTCGGGCACGGGGGCTCCCTCCGAGTCGGAGTTCACCAGCGTAGGCGGCGGCCCCGCGGGGGGTGCAAGTCGAGAGCGCGGCTCTCGGGTTCTGCCCAGCGGATGCCGAGAAGGCGGTCAGCGCGGCAGCCGGGGCGCGCATCCACGCCGACTCGGGCTCCGGTGGGCCGCGCCCTCTGTCATCAGCCGGCGTCGCGGGCCGCGACCCAGGCCCGGACGAGCGACTGCAGCGCGGCTCGCTTGCGTTCGAGGTCGTCGGCGTCGGCGAACTTCGCCACCCGCGACGTGTCGCCCTCGCCCTCGAGGAGCCCGTCGGGGTCGGGAAGCTCGGCACCGCGGTGGAACATCAGGCTCGCGTGCGCCTTCGCCTTCGGGTAGAAGGAGGCGATGTTGCCGCGGTACACGAAGGTCGGCGCCTGCCACTTGATCGCCTCGGTCACGCGGTCGTCGGCCTCGAGCACCGCGTCGCGCACCGCCATCACGAGGTCGCGCTGCGGATTGTCGTACTGCTCGAACCAGGCGTCGACCGCCGGATCGTGACGCACCATGCCCGAAGTATGGCACCGCTCCCCGGGTGCGGCCGGCGGTGCCGCGGACGGATGGCTCGGTTACCCGCCCACCGCGCGGGTAGCCTGATCGGATGGCCCTCACCGACCTCGTCGGACTGCCCGGCGGCACGTTCCGCATGGGCAGCAACGTCCACTACCCCGAGGAGGCGCCGCAGCACGAGCGGCGCATCGCGGCCTTCGCGATCGAGCGGCACCCGGTCACGAACGCGCAGTTCGCGGAATTCGTCGCGGCGACGGGGTATGCGACCACCGCCGAGCGCCCGCTCGATCCCGACGAGTTCGAAGACGTCCCCGAGGCCGAGCGGGCACCCGGGTCGCTGGTGTTCACGCCGACGGACGGCCCCGTGGACCTGCGCGACTGGCGCCAGTGGTGGCGATGGGTGCCGGGCGCCGACTGGCGCCATCCGTTCGGTCCCGATTCCGACCTCGAGGGGCGGGCCGACCATCCGGTCGTGCACGTCGCCTATGCCGATGCCGCGGCCTACGCCGAGTGGGCGGGGCGACGCCTGCCGACCGAGGCCGAGTGGGAGTACGCCGCGCGCGGCGGACTGGACGGCGCCGAGTTCGCGTGGGGCGACGAGCGGATGCCCGACGGCGCCGTCATGGCGAACACGTGGCAGGGCGACTTCCCCTACCGGAGCACCGGCTGGGGCGGCACCTCGCCCGTCGGGTCCTACCCGGCCAACGGCTTCGGCCTCGTCGACGTCATCGGCAACGTGTGGGAGTGGACCTCCGACGCCTTCACGCCACGGCATGTGCCGCCCGGCGCGACATCCGTCGACCGCGGTCGGCGCACCGACCTGCTCGCCGGCGTCGCGCCCTCGCGGGCGCTGCACGTGACCAAGGGCGGGTCGCACCTGTGCGCGCCCGAGTACTGCCGCCGGTACCGGCCGGCGGCGCGGTCGTCGCAGGCCGAGGACTCGTCGACGACGAACCTCGGGTTCCGCTGCGCGGGGGACGTCGCGAGCGTCGCAGGCTGAGGGCGTCCGACTCGCTCAGCGGTACTCGGGGTTGGGGTCGTCCGGCGTCGGCCGGTACCCCCACCGCTCGCCCGAGTCCCACTCGTCGCGCACGTTGCCGATCGCGGGGATGCCGCCGGCGTCCTTGAGCAGCTTCGCGACGTGCATGAGGTTGTACGTCATGAACGTCGTGTTCCGATTGGTGAAGTCGTTCTCGGGGCCGCCCGAGCCCTCGTCGAGGTAGCTCGGGCCGGGGCCGGCCTCGCCGATCCATCCGGCATCGGCGGCCGGCGGGATCGTGCAGCCGATGTGCTGCAGCGAGAACAGGACGTCCATCGCGCAGTGCTTCAGGCCGTCCTCGTTGCCCGTGATGATCGCGCCGCCGACCTTGCCGTAGAACACGTACTGGCCCTTGTCGTTCGTCTCGCCGGACATGGCGTAGAGCCGCTCGATGAGCCGCTTGGTGACCGACGAGTTGTCGCCGAGCCAGATCGGGCCGCCGACGACGAGGATGTCGGCGTCGCGGATGCTCGGCCAGATCTCCTCGGGCCACGCATCGGCCGCCCAGCCGTGCTCGCGCATGTCGGGGTGGACGCCGGTCGCGACGTCGTGGTCGACGAACCGGAACGTCTCCACCGCGACGCCGTGCTGCCGCATCAGGGCGATGCTCGCGTCCATGAGGCCCTGGGTGTTGCTCACCTCGGGTGACCGCTTGAGCGTGCAGTTGACGTAGACGGCGCTGAGGTCGCTGAAGTCGGGTGCTGCTGCCATGATCCGAACCTACGCCCGAAGCGAGCGGATGCCACGGGGTTGCCGGTCGAGGGGTTCTCGCCTACGCGGGGACCCGAGCCGATCCCACCCGGCCGACGCCGGGGTCAATAGTGCAGCAGGCTCCGGATCTCGTATCGCCCGCCGAGCCGCTCGCGCCCGCCGAGCCCGTCGAGCTCGATCGCGACCGAGACGCCCGCCACGCGCCATCCGGCCCGCTCGATCAGGCGCGACGCGGCCTCGACGGAGCCGCCCGTCGCGAGCACGTCGTCGATGATGAGCACGCGAGACCCCGGCGGCACCTCGCCCTCGTGCACCTCGAACGCCGCCGTGCCGTATTCGAGGTCGTACTCCTCGCGGAAGACGGCGCGCGGCAGCTTGCCCGCCTTGCGGACCGGGAGCACGCCCGCGCCGCACAGCGCCGATGCGGCGCCGGCGAGCAGGAACCCGCGCGCCTCCAAGCCGGCGAGGCGGTCGAACCGACCCGCGAACGGCACGGTCAGCGCCTCGGACAACGCGTGGAACGCCGGGCCGTCGGCGAACACGGGCGTGAGGTCGCGGAAGACGATGCCGGGCTCGGGGAAGTCGGGGATCGTCGCGATCTTCGACTCGACGAGTTCCCGGACCTGCGCTTCGTTCACCGGTTCACCCTACTGCCGGCCGCGTCGGCCGGATCTTCGCATCCGATCGCACCATCCGGCTCAATGGACCAGGGAGCTCAGCCAGATGACGAGCAGGCCGAGGCTGGCCGTCACGAGCGCGCTGAGCAGGTGCCATCCCCACGATCCGCCTCGGCGGGCGGCGACGGCCCACCCGATCACCGCGAGGACCGCCGTGCCGGCGAGCAGCGCCAGGTAGTAGGCGACGTACTCGTCCATCCAGCCGAACACCGCGGTGGCCAGGAACGCGATCGGCACGATCATCGCGAGGACGATGCCCGACGAGCGGAACGCCGACTCGCGCACCGCACGTGCGATGGCCTGCCAGCGGGGGCGACCGGACTCGGGGCCCTCCTCTCGCGCGATCGTGCCGGCGTAGACGTGGGCGAGCCAGAACACGGCCGTGGCGCCCAGGGTGAACAGCAGCACGTCGAGGTCGGTGTCGTCGTCCCATCCGACCGCGATGAGCGCGCTGACGAGCACGACGCCGTAGATCGACGACTCGCTGCGGTACGCCCGCAGCATCAGCCCGGCGGTCCTCCGGCCCACGTCGACCGCGCCTCCGCGGCCGCGGGAGTCCGGCGCCGCCGGCGGGCGGTCGTCCCCCACCTCCCCCATGGCCTCACCATAGCGCCGGCGGCCGCGATCCGCCTTTCGTTCGATGCCGTCGTCCGGTGCCGTCCGGCAGGATTGAACGGTGAGTTCTCCCGATCCCGTCGACGCCCCCGCCATGCCCGAGCCCGTCCTCCCCGCCCCGGCGACCACCCCCGTGACCTCGGTCGCGCCCGGCCTCACGCCGAAGCGCCTGTTCCGCCTGCTCGCGGTCGCCGAGGCGATCACGTGGACGATCCTGATCACGGCGCTCATCATGCGCGCGACGCTCGACCTCGACTGGGCGGTGCTCGTCGGCGGCTCGATCCACGGCTTCGTCTTCCTCGGGTACGCCTTCACCGCGGCGCTCGTCGGCGTGAACCAGCGCTGGCCGTTCGGCCTGATCGTGCTCGGCGTCGTGTTCGCGATCGTGCCCTACGCGACGATCCCCTTCGAGGTGTGGCTGCTGCGACGCGGGAAGCTCGAGGGGCCATGGCGCCGCGAGGCGACCGACCACCCCGCCGACGGCTCGGTGATCGACCGGATGCTGCGCTGGTTCCTCGCCCGTCCCCTGCTGCTGACCGTGCTCGCCGTGCTCGGCATCGCCGCGGTCTTCACCGTCCTGCTCCTGATCGGCCCGCCCGGCGGCCGCGACTGAGCTCCGGCCCACCGACTCGACCGGCACGACGAAGGGCGGGGCGGATGCCGCGGCATCCGCCCCGCCCTCGTCATCGGCGGCGCGATCGACTAGTCGACCGTGACCCGGTCGATCGACACCGTGCCCCTGCCCGCGAACGTCAGGGAGTAGCCCTGCACGTCGGTCAGCGTGAGCCCGTCGTCGGGCGCGCCCTCCGGCTGCTCGTCGGCCCGCGTGAAGGCGTCGAACGGGATCGTCACCTCGTGCCATCCGGCCGTCCGGTCGACGACGCTCGCCGTGAACCGTTCCGCCGTGTCGGGGGCCTGGTAGACGCGCACGTAGTCGACCGTCAGCGACTGCGGGAACACCAGGTCGTCTCCGGGCGTGCCGCCGAAGTTGCCGCCGACCGCGATGTTCGTGATGAGCGAGAACGGGTGGTCGAAGACCCACTCGTTCGGCGCGACGTCCGCGGGGTCGGCCTGGTGGAAGACGATCCCGTCGACCTCCCAGACGATCTCCTCGGGCGTCCACTCGACCGCGAACTCGTGCCAGCCGTCGGGCACGGGCTCGCCGAAGTCGTAGATGCCGCCGTACGACTGACCGCCCGAGTAGCCCGGGCCGTGGATCGTGCCGAAGACCTCGTTCGGCAGTCGGCCGACGTACTCCATGACGTCGATCTCGCCCGTCTGCGGCCAGCCGACCTCGCGGAAGTCGGTGCCGAGCGACCAGACCGCCGGCCAGATGCCGGTGCCCTCGGGCAGCTGCACGCGCGACTCGATGCGTCCGTACTCGAACTCCTGCTTCTGCTCGGTGATGAGCCGCGCCGAGGTCACCTCGCACGGCCCGTACCAGCACTCCAGGTCGGTCGTCGCCGGGTCGACCTCGCGGGCCGTGATGACGAGGTTGCCGTCGCCGTCGAGCGACGCGTTGTCGGTGCTGTCGGTGTAGTACTGGCGCTCGTCATTGCCCCAGCCCCAGCCGCCGGTCTCGTAGGTCCAGTTCTCGGGGTTCGCGGGCGAGCCTGCGGGGCCGTCGAACTCGTCGCTCCACGCGAGCTCCCAGGAGTCCGGGCCCTCGTCGGGCGCCGGGTCGTCCTGGAGGCCGACCGTGATGCGGGTGGGCTTGCCGGTGCCGTTCACCATGAAGCTGATGCCGTCGGCGTCCGACCAGTCCTGGCCGCCCGCGAACTCGCGCGTCATCGTCGCCGTCCCGCGGTGGGTGAAGTCGGCGACGCCCTCGTAGGCGCTCTGGCCCGCGTAGGCGTCGTCGTCACCGGCCGCGATCTCGCGGGTGGTGAGCTCGGCGTTGCCGGTCGTCTCCCACAGCCAGGGCGTCGACTCGAAGTCGTCGACGAGCGCGGCGTCGGCCGCGTCGTCGTCCTGGATGCTCACGGTCGCGGTGCGCACGAAGCCGAACTCGGCGCCCTGCGGGTCGGAGAGCCGCACGACGAACGTCTCGTCGACCTCGTGCTTGTCGTCGTCGATCGTCGGCAGCTCGATGGTCGCCTCGCGCTCCCCTGCGGGGATCGTGACCGTACCGGTCGCCGGAGTGAAGTCGCGGTCGGCGCTCGCCGAGAGGTCCTCGGTCGCGGTCCGCGCCTCGGTCGCCCCGGAGGCCCAGTCGACGGTCACATCGGTGTCGGCGACGCGGTTCAGACGGATGACGCCGGTGAGCGTGTCGCCCTCCTCGACCTCGTACCCGGCGCGGTCGAACCCGACCGCGAGGGCGGGCGGCTCGGCCTCGCCGTAGACCAGGACGTCGTCGTAGAGGAAGGTCTGCGGCGTGGTCGTCCGCAGCGAGCCGAACGCGTACCCGTGCATGTCGGTCAGCGTCAGCCCGTCGTTCGGCGCGCCGTTGCCGATGTTCTTGCGCTGGAACTCGTCGAAGTCGAACGTGAGGAACTTCCATCCGCGCCAGTCGTCGGCGAACGAGACGACGAAGCGCTCGGCGTCGTCGGTCGTCGAGCCCGGGTTGCGGTTGTCGAGCAGGTCGAGGAACAGGTCGGTGCCCGAGCCGTTGCCGTACATCCAGAACCCGATGCCCTCGTAGGTCGACCAGTCCTCGGTCGTCCACGCGTCGGCGGCCTCGTTCGTGAAGTTCCGCACGACGACGCCGAAGGAGGAGACGGAGAAATCGGCCTTCAGCACGTGGTTGGGCGATGGGGCGCCGGGAACGGGCGCGGGGGCGGCATCCGTGCGCTCGAAGGCGACGCTGCTGTTCGGGTCCTGCGCGCCGAACCAGCCGACGGGGATGCCGTCGCCGTCGGTGCCGCCGACGAGCGGCGTCTCGTGGTCGTCGACGACGGTCTTCCGGCCGTCCGGCGGCCCCACGACCGCGCCGTCATCGTCGAGGATCGTGACCTCGAACGACGCGACCGAGCCGAGCTGCGCCCCCGACGGGTTCGAGAGCTCGAGCGCGAAGGTCTCGTTCTGCTCCTCGGCGTCGTCGGCGGTCGTGGCGACCCGGACGGTCTTGAGCGTCTCGCCGGGCGCGAACTCGATCGTCGTCGACGGGTCGGCGTAGTCGGCGTCGGCGAGCGTCGCCGTGCCGTCCACGGCGCCGAGATCGACGCTGACCGGCGAGGTCGAGGCGAGGTCGAGCCGCACCTGCACGTCGATCTCGTCGCCCTCGATGGCGGATGCCGCGTCGGCCGCGAATGAGACGGAGGGCGTGACCTCGGTGTCGGAGTAGACCGCGATGTCGTCGACGCGGATCGTGTCGGCACCGTTGACGGCGGGGATCGCATACCCCCAGACCGACGTGAGGCCGAGTCCGTCGTCGGGCGCGCCCCCGGGCTGGAAGTCGGTCGCCCGGGTGAACGCCGACCAGGGCAGGCGGAGCTCCTTCCAGCCGTCGGTGTCGTCGACGAGGTCGACGTCGAACCGCTCGGATGCGTCGGCGTTCGCCCCGCCGTCGAAGAGCTCGACCTGGTACGCCGCGCCGTTGCCCGAGCCGTCGACCAGGAGGGTGACGCCGTCGAACGCGCTGACGTCGCGCGCTGCGGCGAAGGTCTGACCGACCCCGCCGAACGAGCCCGGCGCCGTGACATCCCATCCGTATGAGAGGAGCTTCGTCGGCTCGGTCTGGCCGGGCTTCGCCTCGGGGGTTCCGGCGGCGATGTCGACGATGCCGAAGCCCGCCGACCCGTACGAGAAGAAGCCGTCGGGTGCGCCGCCCTCGAAGTCGGCGATCACGGAGATGCTTCCGGCCGCGGAGGCCGGGGCGGCTGCGGCGAGCGGGGCGGCGACCACGGCCGCGGCCGCCAACGTCGCGGCCGCCCGTCGTGAGAGCGCTCTCTTCTTCGAGTCCATTCGTGCTCCATTGCAGTAGGTGAAGGGATCGACCGAGTCGGTCCCGGACAGGGTAGGCAGGCTGTGGCGAATCCCGCAAGCCCCTTGTGGACACTGGGATCGGAGACCTGCTGTCCTGTTCGGCGTCGAGGCGGGCGGGAAACCGCTCGCCGAAATCAGTCGGAAGAGAGCGCTCTCACAACATATCCCGCCGCCTCGGTCCGCCGACTCGCTCGACGCCCGAACGCGATCCGCGGCGGGACCGGGCGGATCGTGCGGACCGCGCCGCGATCGATCCGTACGACGAGAATGTCTGCATGCCGATCCTCAACAAGGACATGCAGGTCTGCATCTCCCTCTCCGGTCGCCCGTCGAACCTCGGCACGCGATTCCACAACTTCCTCTACGTCGAGCTCGGCCTGAACTTCATGTACAAGGCGTTCACGACCGACGACCTCGAGGGCGCCATCCGAGGCATGCGGGCGCTCGGGTTCCGCGGGTGCTCGGTGTCCATGCCGTTCAAGGAGGACGTGATCCGGCTCGTCGACGCCATGGAGGAGTCGGCCGCCGCGATCGAGTCGGTCAACACGATCGTGAACGACGGCGGCCGGCTCTCGGCATCCAACACCGACTACGAGGCGGTCGCGCAGCTCATCACCGAGCACGGGCTCGACCCGGCGGCGCGCGTCGTCGTGCGCGGCTCGGGCGGCATGGCGAAGGCGGTCGTCGCGGCGTTCCGCGGCGCCGGGTTCGACGACCTCACGGTGCTCGCGCGCAATGCGTCGGCCGGGTCAGCGCTCGCGGCGAAGTACGGGTACGCGTGGACGGCCGACGAGCCCGAGGCATCCTTCGACGTCATCGTGAACGTGACGCCGCTCGGCATGCAGGGGGCGGATGCCGCTGCGCTCGCCTTCGACGACGCGTACGTCGAGCGCGCCTCGACGGTCGTCGACGTCGTCGCGTTCCCGGCCGAGACCCCGCTCATCGCGGCCGCCCGCGCCGCCGGCACCCCGGTCATCACCGGCGCCGAGGTCGTCGCACTGCAGGCCGCCCGCCAGTTCGAGCGCTACACGGGCGTCGCGCTCACGCGCGACCAGGTCGAGCGCGCCGCGGCGTTCTCCCGCGCCGAGTAGCGCCAGGGGCCGCGCGGCCATGCTCACCTGAGCAGCGCGGGTAGAATCTCAGGGTCCGGCATCCGCCCCGCGGCATCCGCTCGCCGCCTTCCTTGGAGCTCGCCACTCGTGACCACTGATACCACCGCCACGACCGCTGCCCACGACGAGGCCACGACCCCCGCCGGGCCGGTGCTCGACACCGTCGAGGTCGCCGCGGCGACGCCCGAGAAGGAGCAGCCGTACGCGGCGCTCGGCGTGAAGCCCGACGAGTACGAGCGCATCCGCAACATCCTCGGACGCCGCCCGACCTCCGCCGAGCTCGCCATGTACTCCGTCATGTGGAGCGAGCACGCATCGTACAAGTCGAGCAAGGTGCACCTCCGCCAGTTCGGCAAGAAGGTGACTCCCGAGATGAAGGAGCACCTGATGGTGGGCATCGGCGAGAACGCCGGCGTGCTCGACATCGGCGAGGGCTGGGCGGTCACCTTCAAGATCGAGTCGCACAACCACCCCAGCTTCATCGAGCCGTTCCAGGGCGCCGCGACGGGCGTCGGCGGCATCGTGCGCGACATCATCTCGATGGGCGCACGCCCCGTCGCCGTCATGGACGCGCTGCGGTTCGGCGCCATCGACGACCCCGACACGGCCCGCGTCGTGCACGGCGTGGTCGCCGGCATCAGCTTCTACGGCAACTGCCTCGGCCTGCCGAACATCGGCGGCGAGACCTGGTTCGACCCGACCTACCAGAAGAACCCG
Source organism: Agromyces molybdatiresistens (assembly GCF_052748445.2). Lineage (NCBI taxonomy): Bacteria > Bacillati > Actinomycetota > Actinomycetes > Micrococcales > Microbacteriaceae > Agromyces > Agromyces molybdatiresistens. The sequence goes on from NZ_CM188258.1 coordinate 3,463,466, forward strand.
CTCGTGAACGCACTCGCGGTGGGCGTGCTCCGTCACGAGGACCTCCACCTCGCGAATGCGAAGGGCGTCGGCAACAGGGTCGTGCTGTTCGGCGCGCGCACGGGCGGCGACGGCATCGGCGGCACCTCGATCCTCGCCTCCGACACCTTCGCCGAGGGCGGCCCGACGAAGCGCCCGGCGGTGCAGGTCGGCGACCCGTTCGCCGAGAAGGTGCTCATCGAGTGCTGCCTCGAGCTGTTCAAGGGCGACCTCGTCGAGGGCATCCAGGACCTCGGGGCGGCGGGCATCTCGTGCGCGACCTCCGAGCTCGCGGCCAACGGCGACGGCGGCATGTCGATCGTCCTCGACGACGTGCTGCTGCGCGACCCGTCGCTCACGCCGGAGGAGATCCTCATGTCGGAGAGCCAGGAGCGCATGATGGCGATCGTGCGCCCCGAGAAGCTCGCCGGCTTCATGGAGGTCGTGAACAAGTGGGACGTCGAGACGAGCGTGCTCGGCGAGGTCACCGACACGGGTCGTCTGTCGATCACGTGGCGCGGCCAGGAGATCGTGAACGTGGACCCGCGCACGGTCGCCGTCGACGGCCCCGTCTACGAGCGGCCCATGACCTACCCCTCCTACCTCGACGCACTGCAGGCCGACACCGCCGCCGCGCTCGCGCGCCCGGCCGACGACGACGGCGAGGGCCTCCGCGCGCAGTTCCTGCAGCTGGTCGGTTCGCCGAACCAGGCGGATGCCGCGTGGATCACGAACCAGTACGACCACTACGTGCTCGGCAACACCGCGCTGGCGGCGCCGGATGACGCGGGCATGATCCGCGTCGACGAGGAGTCGGGTCTCGGCGTGGCCGTCGCGACCGACGCGAACGGCCGCTACTGCCAGCTCGACCCGCGCCGCGGCGCGCAGCTCGCCCTCGCCGAGGCGTACCGCAACGTCGCCGTGACCGGCGCCACGCCCATGGGCATCTCCGACTGCCTGAACTTCGGCAGCCCCGAGAACCCCGAGGTCATGTGGCAGTTCGCCGAGGCGGTCGAGGGCCTGGCCGACGGATGCCTCGAGCTCGGCATCCCCGTCACGGGCGGCAACGTCAGCTTCTACAACCAGACCGGCGACGTGCCGATCCATCCGACCCCGGTCGTCGCGGTGCTCGGCGTGATCGACGATGTCGCTCGCCGAATCCCGTCGGGCTGGCAGGACGAGGGCCACAACATCTACCTGCTCGGCGAGACGTACGACGAGCTCGACGGCTCGGCGTGGGCGGGCGTCGTGCACGACCACCTCGGCGGCGTGCCGCCGTTCGTCGACCTCGACCGCGAGAAGCGCCTCGCCGAGCTGCTGCGCGCCGCGGCGCTCGAGGGTCTCATCGACTCCGCGCACGACCTCTCCGACGGCGGGCTCGCCATCGCGCTGGCCGAGGGCGTCGACCGCTTCGGCGTCGGCGCGCGCGTCTTCCTCGGCGAGGTGATGGAGGACGCCGGCATCGACCTCGCGACCGCGCTGTTCTCTGAGTCGACCGGCCGCGTGATCGTGACCGTGCCGCGCGAGGACGACGTGAAGTTCCGGGGCCTCTGCGACGGCCGCGGCTACCCGGTGCGCCGCATCGGCGTGACGGATGCCGCGTCAGGCTCGCTCGAGGTGCAGGGCGCGTTCACCGTGCCGGTCGACGAGCTCCGCGGCGTGAAGCGCGCGCCGCTCGCCGACGCGTTCGGCCCGATCGTCGGGCACTGACCCGACCGAGGCCGTCACCCGCCGACGACGATCCGCGCCGGCTGCGGATCCGTTCGCGGATCGCAGCCGGCGTCGTCGTTCACGGGCGACGCCGAGCGAGGCGCCACAGCTCGACCCAGTCCTCGACTCCGAGACGGCTCGGCGGGGTCCGGGCGTCGACACCGCGTTCGCGGAGTATCCGGCGCGCCTCACCGGCGGTGATCGGGCGCCTCGTCCGCCCGAGCACCTGGACGAGGCCGGCGCCGCGCCCCTGGAACACGTCCCCGACCCAGCGCACGTAGCCGGCGCGCTCCGGCCTCGGCACGAGCGGCTCGGGCCGGCGGTCGATGCGGAACACGCCGCCGTCGACCGCCGGCACCGGCCGGAACGCGCGCGCCGGAACGCGCCGGTCGAGGGTGAAGCGGTACCACGGAGCGGCCTGGACGGTCAGCATGCTCGCGCCGCCCACGCCGCACCGACGCCGCGCCACCTCCCACTGGGTGAGCAGGATGGCGCTGCCCCACCGATCGGCGGCGAGCACCCTCCGGAGGATCGCCGTGGTGAGGTGGAACGGGACGTTGCCGACGATCGAGTGCGGCTCGCGCGGCAGGGGCCATCGCAGGACGTCGGCCTGGACGACGTCGGCCGCGCCGCCGAGCTCGCGCCGCAGGGCGGCCGCACGGCGGGGATCGAGCTCGACCGCGGTCAGTTGCCGGCCGAGGCGCGCGAGTTCACGCGTGAGCGCGCCCCCGCCGGCGCCGAGTTCCACGATGGGCCCACGGGTCGCCGACGCGAGCGCGGTCATCCGGTGGATGACGGCGTGGTCGATGAGGAAGTTCTGCCCGAGCTCGTGCCGGCCGCCGACGTGGTGCGCCGGATCGGGAGAAGAGTGTCGTGATCGTGACGATCGCATGGAGGTGCTCCGCTGGCTGGAATCGTCAGCCGGGTACGGCGAACCGCACCGCGGCCCTGGACGAGGGCCGAGGCGGAGGATCGGGTCAGATGTGCCGGTCGCTCCGCCTCAGGCGGTGCGGGGCCGGATGATCATCTGGAAGGCCATGCATGACACGGTCGTCGAGGCTAGCAGACGCGCCCGCCGACGGGCACCCGGTAGGGTCGCCGCATGAGCCGGACCGACTTCGCGAGCCTGCTGATCCACGCCGACCGCGAGACCGTGTTCGGGGCGCTCACCGATCGCGCGGCGCTGATCGCGTGGCTTCCTCCACAGGGCATGCGCGGGCGCTTCGAGCGCTTCGACCTGCGCGCGGGCGGCTCGTACCGGCTCGTCCTGACCTACGACGATGCGTCGTCCGCGCCGGGCAAGACGGACGCGGGGTCCGATGCCGCCGAGGTCCGCATCGGGCGCGTGGTCCCCGGCGAGCTGCTCGAGCAGTTCGTCGACTTCGAGTCGGAGGACGCCGCCGTCCGCGGCACGATGCGGATGACCTGGCGCCTCAGCGGCACGGAGGACGGCACGGTCGTCGAGGTCGAGGCGCGCGACGTGCCGAGCGGCATCCGCGCTCGCGACCACGCCGAGGGCATCACCTCGTCGCTCGCGAACCTCGCCGCGTACCTCGAGCCGGGCGACGAGGGCAGCGGCGGCCGCGACGACGAGGGCAACGACGGCGGCGACGACGCGGACCACTCGTCGAGCGACGACGCGCGGCAGACGTACCCGGCCGCGTACGCCGCCGCGCACGGCACGTTCGCGCTGATCCCCGCCGCGTACGTGTTCCTCGTCGACGGCGACCGCGTGCTGCTGCAGCTGCGCGAGGGCACCGGGTACTACGACGGCTGGTGGGCGGCATCGGCGGCCGGACACGTCGATCCCGGCGAGACGCTCATGGCGGGCGCGGTCCGCGAGACGCTCGAGGAGATCGGCGTCGAGGTCGACGAGGAGGACCTCGAGGCGGTCACGGCGATGCACCGCACGGCGCCGACCGGCCTGCCGATCGACCAGCGACTCGACGTGTTCTTCGCGACCCGCGCCTGGCGCGGCATCCCGTCGGTGCAGGAGGCCGACAAGGCGGGCGCGCTCGAGTGGTTCGCACTCGACGACCTGCCCGCTCGGATGGTGCACCACGAGCGGTTCGCCCTCGAGGGCTGGCGCGACGGAGGCCTGCCCGCCGTGACGGCGTTCGGGTTCTGAGGGGGTGCCCGTGGAGATCGTCGTCGGAGCGCTCACCGCGGCGTTCGTCGCCGCCCTCGTGATCGGCATGGTCGTCCGCGCCGTCCGCGCACCACGCGGACAGCGGGCTCGCGCGGCGTTCGGCCCGATCATGGGCGCCGGTGAGACCTACCAGGAGCTGCACACCGGGCAGCGCGGCCTCCAGGACTCGGTGATCGAGGCGATCGCCGAACAGGAGCAACGGCCGGCGCGCACGGATGCGGACGACGGCGACGGGAACGGGACGGGTCCGCGGGGCTGACCGACGACCACGAGGGGCTTCGCCGGGCCCGCGCCGAAGTCGAACCCACCACCGGGGAATACGGCTGCGGCGCACCGGTTGAAAGTGTACGCACACGTACACTTCATGATCGGAGATCCCATGCTCGTCAGATTCCGTCGCATCGCCCTCGAACTCGCGGGCGTCGTCGCACTCGCCTCGATCGCGACCGCCGTCGCCGTCGCCGTCGCGACCACCGCCCCGTGGTGGCTCGTCGCCGCGCTGCCGGGAGCCCTGTTCGTCGGCCACTTCGTCCACCTCATGCGCTCCGGGCCGACGCGGAACGGCGCCGAGCGCATCGCCGTGCCGGTGATCGGCGCAGCCGCGATCGTGGTCGCGGGGCTCACCGCGGGCTGGCCCGCCGCAGCCGTGGCCGCCGTCCCGATCGCCTCGTGGTTCGGGTACGACCGGTGGATCACCCGCCAGCATCGACCCACGGGGGTGATCGAGGTCGGTCAGCCCCTCCCCGAGTTCCCCCTCGACACCCCCGAGGGGTATTCGGTCACGAGCGCGGTGCTCGCCGACGGCCCGCACGTCATCCTCTTCATCCGCGGCAACTGGTGCCCGTTCTGCATGGCCCAGGTGCGCGAGGTCGCCGCGCAGTACCGCGAACTCGAACGTCGCGGAGTCCGGGTCGCCTTCGTCAGCCCGCAGTCCGCTGAGGACACCGTCGAGCTCGCTGGCCGGTTCGACGTGCCCATGGCGTTCTACGTCGACCGCGCCGGACGGGCGGCCGAGCTGCTCGACCTCACGCAGCGAGGCGGGCGCAGCATCGCCGTGGCCGATCGCGCGCCGGACGCCGAGGACGACGGGGATACGGTGGTACCGACCGTCGTCATCACCGACGCCGACGGCCGCGTCGCCTGGGTGCACCACAGCACCGATCACCGCGTGCGGCCCGAGCCGAGCACGTTCCTGGAGGTCATCGATCGTGAGGGGATCGCCGTCGCGCGGTGAGGCCCGGAAGCGGGCCATCGCCGAGGCCGCGCTCGAGGTGTTCCTCCGGCGCGGCTTCGGCGAGGCCACGATCGACGAGGTCGCGCGCGAGGCATCCGCGTCGAAGCAGACGATCTACCGGTTCTTCGGGGGGCGGGACGGCCTCATCGAGGCCGCGTTCGGCATCGAGCTCGCGCGCGTGATCGCGCCGTTCGACGAGGCCGTCTCGGCCGACGGCGCCGCCGACGAGCGCCTGGATCGCGCCGCGGCGGCCTTCCAGGAGGTCGTCTTCGACGAGCGATGCCTGCGCATCCAGCGCTACGTCATCGGCGACGCGACCGCGAACCCCGGCCTCGGCAGCCGGTTCAGCGAGCAGCTCGGCGGGCGCCTCGCCGCCGCGGTCGTGCCGCTCGTCGCCGAGGCGACCGGTTCGGTCGGGCCGGCGGCCGAACTGCGCGCCGAGCTCTTCATCGGTGCCCTCCAGGGCGTCGAGCTCAGCCGGGCGCTCGCCGGCGAGCGCGTCGACCGCGACCGGCTCGACGCGCTGCGGCGTGCGGCACTCGAGACGCTGCTCGACGGCGCCCCGGGCTGAACGGTCGGCGCCTCACGCGCCCTGCGGCGGATGGGCGAGGAGGTCGACGCGCTCGGCGAGGTAGGGCTCGAAGGGCAGCATCGCGTCGGCGGACGACGGGTTCCACCGCACGCCGACGACGATGCCGTCCGGCGCGGTCATGAGCGCGAGGGCGCCCTTCCCGGCGGCGAGCGCCTCGACCTCGAGCTCGAGCGGCGCCGCGTCGAACACGACCGTCTCGCCCTCGGCGATGCCGCCCTTCACTGCGGCTGCGCGATACGCCCGCTGCTCGGCGACGGACTCGGCGAGCACGCTCCTTCGCACCGCGCGCTCGGCGCGGACCACGCGCCCGGTCGAGTACAGCCTTCCGTCGGCGTCGAGGAGCAGCACGCCGAGTCGCCAGACCTCGCCGATGACGCGCATGCGCGCCGCCCGCGGCATGCCGAGCACTCGGCGCCCCGGCATGAACTCGGCGAGCGTCTCGGTGCGAGCGGATGCCTCGGCCAGGACGTCCACGGCTCGGTCGACCGCCTCACGCGCCCGTGCCACTGCCGCGGCGGCTTCCGTCCGACCCACGCCCCGAGCCTATTCGGCCCGCTCCCGGACGCCGGGCCGCGGGATGTGCCTTTGGTCCCGCGCCGGCCGTCGCGCAATGGCTAGCGTCAGCGCCACGCGGGAGTGGCCTTCACCCCCCACCGCCGAAGGGAAGCACCGTGAACACGCTCTGGGACTTCATCGTCTGGATCTTCTGGTTCTACGTCATCGTGGCCTGCATCTGGATCTTCATCACCGTCTTCATCGACATCTTCCGGGACCACACGCTGAACGGGTGGGCGAAGGCGCTGTGGGTGATCTTCCTCGTCTTCGTGCCGTTCCTCGCCGCGTTCATCTACCTGATCGCGCGCGGCGACAGCATGACCAAGCGCAACATGGAGCGGGCGCAGGCGATGAGCGCGGAGCAGGCCCAGTACATCCGGAACGTCGCGGGAACGGGCCAGTCGGCGACGGCGGAGATCGAGTCGGCCAAGAAGCTGCTCGACAGCGGGGCCATCACGTCCGCCGAGTACGAGGCGCTGAAGGCCAAGGCGCTGCAGTAGGCCCGGACGGCCGGCCCGATCCGACCGACCCGGGCCGGCCGCCCGATCAGCGGGTGAGCGCGATGAGCGCGAGGAGCGCCATGCCGTACGCCTCCGCCGCATCCGGATGCTCGAAGCGGCGATCCTCCCCCGCGAGCTCGACCGCGACCTCGTACGCGTCGGGCAGCCGCCGGAGGGCGCGGAAGGTCGCGCGCAGCAGCTCGCGGAGCTGGTCCTCGCGCGGCAACCACACGGCGTCGGCGAGCGCGACGGAGTCGAGCGCCCACTCCGTCGTCCCGTTGAACGCGAGGATCGTGCCGGTCGGGTAGCGGCGGGTCTCGATCGTCATCTCGCTCACCGTGAAGGTGTCGGCCTCGACCTCGGCCTCGACGTCGCTCGGCAGGTCGAGCTGGAAGCGGTCGCCGGACTCGGGATGCCAGACGAGCCCGGCATCGCGCAACTGCAGGGCGAGGTCGCGGCTGATCATGCGGACACGATACGGGCTCGTGCCTACTCGCGCCGCTTGCGGATGCGGGCGGGACCCAACCCCGCGCCCAGCCCGACGACGATGATCCCGGCGAAGAGGAACCCGTAGCGCCCGCTGAACACCCCGAACACGCCGAGCACCGCGCCGATGACGACGACGATCCGCGCGATCCTCATGCGGACCCCCGGCTGCGACCACCAGCGCGAGACCATCCCGCGGATCACGAGCGCGCCCCGAGGTCGACGGAGCGGCCGATCGCGTCCTCCGCGAACGCCCACACGCGGGCGCCGATGCGCGCGTCGCGGCTCGTGCGCGTCGGCGTCGACAGGGCGGGCGGACCCTTGACGAGCCACGCCGGCCCCCAGAACTGGCCGCCCTCGACGTCCGCGGCCGTCACCGCGTGCACGATTGTCTCCGCACCGCGGTGCTTGCCCTGGGCCCACGCGGCCTGCAGGGCGTCCGCGAACCGATCGGCCGTGCCGGGCTGGTTCACGCCGGGCACGCGCGGCGTGCGCCCGGAGATCGAGTAGCCCGGGTGCGCGACCATGCTGTGCACGCGAGGCGTGACGGATGCCGCGCCGACCGCCTCCGCGGCATCCGTCGCCGCGCGGCGCAACCGCCGGTCGAGCTCGAACGCGAGCGAGGCGGCCGCGATCTTCGACTGGGCGTACGCGCGCCACGAGTCGTACGACCGGGTGAGCTGGAGGTCGTCCACGCGGAACGTCGAGAGCCGCGTCGAGAGCGAGCCGAGCGTGACGACGCGCGCGCCGCGCGCGAGGTGCGGCACGACGTCGGCGAGCAGTGCGAAGTGGCCGAGCACGTTCGTCGCGAGCACGAGCTCGTGACCGTCGACCGACACGCGACGCTCGGACGGCGTGTGCACCATGCCGGCGTTCAGCACGACCGCGTCGAGCGGCGCACGGTCGAGCAGCCGGTCCGCGCCACCGCGGACCGAGTCGAGCGACGACGTGTCGATGACGAGCGTATCGACGACGGCGCGCGGCATCCGAGCCCTGATCGCGGCGACCGCCGCGGCCAGGCGTTCGGGGCTGCGGCCCGACATCGTGACGTGCGCCCCGGCGCGCGCGAGCCGCGCCGACGTGAAGAACCCGAGTCCGGCGTTCGCACCGGTCACGAGCACCTGACGTCCCTCCTGCGGCGGCACCGCGGTGGGATACCAGTTCACGGGCGGTCCGCTCCGTCGGCGATCTCCTCGTGGTGGCGGATCACCTCGGCCACGACGAAGTTGAACCACTTCTCGGCGAAGGCGGGATCGAGGTGGGCATCCTCGGCGAGCGAGCGCAGTCGCTCGATCTGCCGCTTCTCGCGGTCGGGATCGCTCGGCGGGAGGCCGTGCTCGGCCTTCAGGCGGCCGACCTGCTGGGTGAACTTGAACCGCTCGGCCAGCAGGTGGATGAGCGCCGCGTCGATGTTGTCGATGCTCGAGCGGATGCCGAGGAGCCGGCTGATCGCGGCGTCGCGCTCCTCGGGACTCGTCGCTGCGCCGGTCGCGGCAACGTCGCGGTCGGGGGTCTCGGCGTTCATGCTTCGACCCTAGGCGACGCGCGGCGGCCGGTGGACCGCGCGCGTCATCCCGTCCGGCCGGACGCCGGCACCGCGGAGCGGAACGCGCGGAGCCGCAGGCTGTTGCCCACGACGAACACGCTGGAGAACGCCATGGCCGCGCCGGCGAGCATCGGGTTGAGCAGGCCGAGCGCCGCGAGCGGGATCGCCGCGACGTTGTACGCGAACGCCCAGAACAGGTTGCCCCTGATGACGCGCAGCGTGCGCCGCGAGAGCCGGATCGCGTCGACCGCGGCGAGCAGGTCGCCGCGCACGAGCGTCAGGTCGGCCGCCTCGATGGCGACGTCGCTGCCGGTGCCCATCGCGATCCCGAGGTCGGCCTGTGCGAGCGCGGCGGCGTCGTTCACGCCGTCGCCGACCATCGCGACCGTGCGGCCCTCGCCCTGCAGGCGCGAGACCACGGCGACCTTGTCGGCGGGCAGCACCTCGGCGATGACCCGGTCGATGCCGACCTCGGCGGCGACCCGGCGCGCGACGGTCTCGTTGTCGCCCGTGAGCAGGATCGGCTCGAGGCCGAGACCCCGGAGCCGGACGATCGCGTCGGCGCTCGTGGGCTTCACGGCGTCGGCGACCGTGAGGGCGCCGCGCACCGCGCCGTCCCACGCGACGACGACCGCGGTGCGCCCCTCGGCTTCGGCATCGACGACGTATGCCGCGACCCTGGCGTCGGGCTCGATCGACCACTCGGCGAGCAGCGAGGGCCGCCCGACCAGCACGAGATGCCCGTCGACGACGCCGTGGACGCCGAGCCCGGGCCGGTTCTCGAACGACTCGGGCGTCGGCAGGGCGCCGACGCGCGCGGTCGCGCCGCTCGCGATCGCCGTGGCGACGGGATGCTCGGACGCGTGCTCGAGGGCGCCTGCGAGGCGGAGCAGCTCGGTCTCGTCGATGCCGTCCGCCGGCAGGACGCCGGCGAGCGACATCCGCCCGCTCGTGACCGTGCCGGTCTTGTCGAGCACGATCGTGTCGACGCGGCGCGTGGACTCGAGGATCTCCGGGCCCTTGATGAGCACGCCGAGCTGCGCTCCGCGGCCCGTGCCGACCAGCAGCGCCGTGGGCGTCGCGAGGCCGAGCGCGCACGGGCACGCGATGATGAGGACCGCGACCGCGGCGGTGAACGCGGCCGCGGGCGGGAACCCGCCGCCGAGCCACATGCCGAGCGTCGCCACGGCGATGAGGATTACGACGGGCACGAACACGCCGGCCACCCGGTCGGCGAGGCGCTGCACCTCGGCCTTGCCGGCCTGGGCGTCCTCGACGAGCCGGGCCATCTGCGCGAGCTGGGTATCGGCGCCGACGCGCGTGGCGCGCACGACGAGGCGTCCACCCGCGTTCACGGTCGCGCCGATGACGGCGTCGCCGGCCTCGACCTCGACCGGCACCGACTCGCCGGTGACGAGCGACGCGTCGACCGCGCTCCGGCCCTCGGCCACGACCCCGTCGGTCGCGATCTTCTCGCCCGGGCGCACGACGAACTCGTCGCCCACGGTCAGCTGCTCGACCGGGATCCGCGTCTCGACGCCGTCGCGGAGCACCGCGACGTCCTTCGCACCGAGCTCGAGCAGCGCCCGGAGCGCCGCGCCCGCGGCGCGCTTGGAGCGTCTCTCGAGGTAGCGCCCGAGCAGGATGAACATGGTCACGCCCGCGGCGACCTCGAGGTAGAGGTTCGAGGCGCCGTCGCTCGGTGCGACCGTGAACTCGAACGCGTGCTGCATGCCGGGCACGCCGGCGGTGCCGAGGAAGAGCGCGGAGAGCGACCAGAGGAATGCGGCGGTCACGCCGAGCGAGACGAGCGTGTCCATGGTCGCGGCGCCGTGGCGGAGGTTGACGAGCGCCGCACGGTGGAACGGCCACGCCGCCCAGGTCACGACCGGCGCGGCGAGCGCGAGGGACGCCCACTGCCAGGACGTGAACTGGAGCGCCGGGATCATCGACACGAGGATCACCGGCACCGAGAGCACGACCGACGCGATGAGACGCGTGCGCAGGGAGCGGAGCTCCGCGTCGGCGCGGGTCTCGGCGGGCGTGCCGGCGCTGCCCGCGCCCGCGCCTCCCGCGTGGTCGCCCGTCGCCGGGTCCGCCGGCGCCGGGGGCGGAGGCAGCTCGGCCCGGTACCCCGCGGCCTCGACGGTGGCGATGAGCTCGGCCTCGTCGACGCCGGCCGGTGCGGACACGCGCGCCTTCTCGGTCGCGTAGTTGACGGTCGCGTTCACGCCCTCGAGCCGGTTCAGCTTCTTCTCGATGCGCATCGCGCACGAGGCGCAGGTCATGCCGCCGATCTCGAGCTCGACGACGCGCTGGTCGGCCGATCCGGTCGCGAGGTCGGTCATCGGTGGTCCTGCCCGTGCGCGTCGACGGGCGCGTCATCGCGGTGCCCGGCAACGTCGTGCGAGCCGGTCTCGTCGTGCGACCGGGCGCCCGCGGCATCCGTCGCCCCATCTGCACCCGCCGTGGTCGCGGTCACGACGAACGGGATCGAGCGGACGACGCCGCCCTCCTGCACGTCGAGGTAGAGCAGGTACCGGCCCGCGGTCGGCGCGGTCGCCATGAACGCGATCTCGGGCCCCGCCTCGGTGACGCCGTCGCCGGGCTCGCCCATGGGGTGCACGTGGAGGTACGCGAGGTCGCCCTGCCGCAACGCGACGAGGTGCCCGTACGCGCCGAGGTACGGCTCGAGCGTGGTCACGGGCTCGCCGTCGCGCGTGACGGTGAACACGAGCTCGCTCTCGCCGCCGGCGACGAGCGCGCCGTCGAGTTCGACGTCGAGGCCTTCGACCGTCGACGTCGTGACGTCGGTCGTGCGCGGCTCGGGCGTGAACGCGCCGGCCACCTCGACGGTGCTCGTGAGCGTGACGGTCTCGCCGATCGAGGTCGGCGCGAAGTCGGCGAAGACGCGGTAGGCGCCCGCGGCATCGAAGGCGAACGGCACCTGCCAGGTGCCGTCGTCGGCCATGGCCGGGTGCACGTGCCGGAAGTGCGCGCCGTCGGTGCGCACCACGATGAGGTGGAGCGGCCGGTCGTGCGCGATCTCGAAGTCCGTGAGCGGTTCGCCCGCGGCATCCGTGAGGATGAAGGAGATCTCGCCCGGCTCGCCCGCACGGGCGGGCGCGTCGAGCGCGGTGAGCGTGATGCCGCGGTGCGAGACCGAGAGGCCGCGCACGTCGTCGGCCGGCGCGTCGGCGGCGGCGTGCTCGCCGTGGCCGGCTTCGGTGGTGTCCATGTGATCGTCCTCGTTCGAGGTCCATGCGGCCGATGCGTCGGCCGGGATGACGAGCGGTGCCGCGGCGAGCGCGACGGCGAAGACCGCCGCCGCACCCGCCGTGAACAGCGCCAGTCGTGCGGGCGTGCGCATGCTCAGACGCGCACGGCGGAGTAGCCGGCCTCCTCGACCGCGGCGATGACGCCGTCGTCGTCGAGGTCGGCGGGGGCGGAGAGGGTGAGGGTGCCGGAGGCGGCCGAGACCTGGATGCCGGTCACGCCGGACAGCTGCTCGACCTCTTCGCGCACCGACATCTCGCAGTGCCCGCACGTCATGCCGGTCACCTGGTACTCGCGCTCGGTCATGGGGTTCTCCTCGTTCTGGATCGGATCGTGTTCGAGAGTACCCCGATGGGGTACCTCTTCCACGCAGAACGTTATACCCCCATGGGGTATTCCGCAAGGTTCGGACGATGGTCGTGCCGACACGACGAGGGCGCGACATCCGCTCCCCCGAACGGATGCCGCGCCCTGCCCGGACGCGGGGCGAGGCCTATCGCGGCGTGGCCCGCCGGATCACGAGGAATCCCGCGACCGCCCAGGCCACCGCCTTCGCGAGGACCAGGGTGAACACGCCGGCCACGCCGATCGACGCCAGCCACGCTCCGAGCGACTCCCACGACTCGGTGAACGTGAGCAGCGCGATGATCGCGAGGATCAGCGCGATGGCGCCGAACAGCACGGTCATCATGCCGCGCATCCGCCAGCGCATGTAGACCGTCGTGACGCCCGCGCCGATGAACAGGACCAGCAGCTGGAGGGCGAAGGTCGAGAAGAAGGCCGTGCCCCAGTCGGCGCCGACGTACCAGAGCGCGTCGAACATGCCCGCACCGATCCACCAGCCGTTCGTCGCCCGCTCGATGAGCAGCAGCGTCGCGATCGCGGCGGCGTTCACCACCGAGACCAGCGCGAACATGAGGCCGGTGCCGAGCCAGTAGTCCCGGCGCGTCGCGCCGAAGCCGAGCGCGAACGGGAACGTGTACGAGATCGCCTGGACGCCGACGACGATGAGGTACCACTGCGGCGACAGCACGGCCCAGCTGTACTCGAAGCCGGTCTCGGTCTCGGAGAGCGGCCCGACGGCCCCGGCGATGATGAGCGCGATGACCATCGTGACCGCCCACGCGCCGGCGAGGATCAGCCACGGCACCCCGAAGAAGATGGCCGGGTTGACGGTGTGCAGGCGCACGATGCGCAGGACCTCGCTCGGCCGGACGCGGCTCGACGACTCCGCGACGGGCACGGATGCGGTGGTGACGGCGGTCATGCCGCGACCTCCTTCGGGGACTCGGACTCCGGCGTGCCCGTGAGTTCGGCGCCGGTCAGGTGGACGATGAGCTGCTGCAGCGAGACGGGCGCGAGCTCGAGGCCGAGCTCGGCGGCGCGCACGCGTTCGGCGCGATCGAGGCGGCCGTCGATCGTGACGGAGGCCAGCCCGCCGATGGCTTCGCGGCCGATCACCGGACGGTCGCCGACGAACTGCTCCACCGCGGCGCGGGCTCCGGCGACCGTGGTCGCGCTGCCGCGCACCTCGTCGGCCTCGCGATCGAGGAGGATGCGGCCCTGGTCGATGACGATCACGTGCTCGAGCAGGTTGGCGACCTCGTCGATCAGGTGCGTCGACAGCACGACGGTCCGTGGGTGCGCGGCGTAGTCCTCCAGCAGCCGGTCGTAGAAGACGTGCCGCGCGACGGCGTCGAGGCCGAGGTACGGCTCGTCGAAGAACGTCAGTGGGGCGCGCGAGGCGAGCCCGACGATCACCCCGACCGCGCTCAGCTGGCCCCGTGAGAGCTTCTTGATGCGACGCGTGAGCGGAAGCCGGAAGTCGGCGATGAGGCGCTCGGCGAACGCGGCGTCCCAGTGCTCGAAGAACCACGGCGCGGCACGGAAGACGTGCGCGGGCGTGAAGTCCTCCGGGTAGCGCTGGGCCTCGGCGATGAAGCACATCCGACGCAGGACGTCGGCGTGCTCGGCCGGCGGGCGCCCGAACACCTCGAGCTCGCCGCCGTTCGGGAAGATCTGCCCGGTGAGCAGCTGCATCACGGTGGTCTTGCCGGCGCCGTTGCGACCCAGCAGGCCGTAGATGCGGCCCTCCTCGAGCGAGAGGTCGATGCCGTCGATCGCGGTGAACGACCCGTAGCGCTTGGTCAGCCCGCGCGCACTGGCGACGGTGGTGGTCATGTCAGGATCCTTTCCTCGCGGAGCATGCCCGCGAGCTCGTCGACGCCGATCCCGAGCTTCGCGGCCTCGACGATCAGCGGTCGGAGGTACTCGGCGGCGAACTCGGCGCGGCGACGCTCGATGAGGCGCGCGCGAGCGCCCGGCACGACGAACATGCCGACGCCGCGGCGCTTGGCCACGAGCCCCTGTTCGACGAGCCGGTTCACGCCCTTGAGCGCGGTGGCCGGGTTGATGCGGTGGAATGCGGCGAGCTCGTTGATCGACGGGATCGCGGCATCCTCGGTGACGGTGCCGTCGACGATGTCGTTCTCGATCTGCTCCGCGATCTGCAGGAAGATCGGCCGGGATTCATCCACTCGCGCTCGCTTCGGTTCATTGGTTAGTTACTTCAGTAGGTAACCAACCATCCTTTCGGCCGGATGTCAAGGCTCGCCGCGACATGCGGTGCCCGCGTCCCGGCCGGACGCCCCCGAGGTCAGCGCGAGGCGGGCCCGCGACCCGCAGGCGGACCGGACGGGACCGCAGGCGCCGCGGCGTCCGCCGGCCGCTCCCGCTCCCACCACGCGGCGAGCGCGAGCACCCGGAGATCCGCGAACCGCGGGCCCGCGACCTGCAGCGCGATCGCGCGACCGTCGGCGGTCGTGCCGGAATTGATGCTCACGGCGGGCTGCCCCGACATGTTGTAGGGCACCGTGAACGCGATGTGCGCCATGCCGAGGTCCTCCTCGCCCCACGGCATCGGGCGCTCGGCCGGGAACGCGGCCATGGGCGCGACGGGCGAGAGCACGGCGTCGAACGGCGCGGTCGCGAGCACCGTGCGGTGGCGGAGCTCGCCGACGTCGTCGTACGCGGCGAGCGCGGCCGTACCGGAGACCTCGCCGCCCGGTGCGACCCACCGCGCGATGTAGGGCAGCACGCGGGCGCGCGCGGCCGGCGCGAGCTCGTCGTACGTGCGACGGAACCGCACGCGCCAGAAGCGGTCGGCCTGGCCGAGCAGCCCGTCGTCCATGAACGGCGAGAGCTCGACGACCTCGGCACCGGCCGCGGCGAACCGCTCGGCCGCGGCGCGCACGGCGGCCGCGATCTCCGGGTCGACGGGCAGGCCCGCCCCGGCGTCGGTGTGCACCGCGATCCTGAGCCCCCGCACCTCGATGCCCGGGTCGACCCAGTCGAGCGCCTCGTACGGCAGCGCGGTGTGGTCGCGCACGTCGGGCCGGGTCACGACCGCCATGGCCGCGGCGAGGTCGGCGACACGGCGCCCGATCGGACCGCCGACCCGTCCGAGGTAGGGCGGATCGATCGGCACGCGCCCGGCGCTGGGCTTCAGCCCCACGAGCCCGAGCCAGGCGGCGGGGAACCGGATCGAGCCGCCGATGTCGGTGCCCAGGTGGATCGGTCCGATGCCGGCAGCCGCGGCCGCGCCGGCGCCGGCGCTCGATCCGCCGACCGTGAGCGCCGGATCGAGCGGGCTCCGCGTGACGCCGTGCAGGCTCGAGACGCCCGAGGAGAGCATGCCCCAGTCGGGCATCGTGGTCGAGCCGAGGATGACGGCGCCCGCCTCGCGCAGTCGCGCGACGATCGGCGAATCGACGTCGGGCACGACCGGTGCGGATGCCGCGGAGCCCGACCGGGCCGCGACGCCCTCGCGCAGCATGTTCTCCTTCACCGTGACCGGCACCCCGTCGAGCGGGCCGAGCGGCGCACCGCGGGCGAAGCGCTTCGCGCTCGCCGCGGCATCCGCCCGCACCGCGTCGGGATCGTGGTCGGAGAACGCGTTCACGACCGGTTCGAATCGGGCGATGCGGGCGAGCGCGTCCTCGGCGATCTCCACGGGCGTGGTCGCGCCGTCGCGGTAGGCAGCCGCGAGGTCCGCCGCCGAGGCGGTCGCGTCGACGGTCGGCGCGGCGGGGTCGGGGGCGGATGGCGAGGCGCTCGTCACCTGCTCACCTCACCACATCGCGGGGCGGCTGCACAGGGTCGGATCGGGACTGAACCCGGGCGCGCGTCACACGGCCGTCGCCGACCGGCGCGCGAGCGGCATCCGGACCCTGCCCTGCGCCAGCAGGATGCCGGCCATCACGACGAGAGCCCCCGCCGGCTCGTTCCACGACATCGGCTCGCCGAGCACGAGCACGCCGAGCGCGACGCCCACGACCGGCGTGACGTACGTCACGGTCGACGCGTTCGTGGGGCCCCAGTCGCGGATGACGCCGATGTTCCAGACGTACGCGAGGCCGGTGCCGAGGATGCCGAGGACGGCGAGGCTCGCCACGACGGGCAGGTCGAGTTCGACCGGGCCGACCGCGAGGACCGGGGTGAGCAGCAGCATGACCGCGGCGCCCATGCCGACCTGGAGGAACGCGAACGTCGTCTGGGCGATCGGCCGACCGCTCAGGAACCGACGCGTGTAGCCGAACATGATCCCGTAGCACGCGGTCGCGCCGAGGCACGCGAGCTGGCCCGCGAGGCTCCCGCCGAGCTCGGCGGCCCAGGGCGCGATGATGACGACGACGCCGGCGATGCCGACGAGCACCCCGAGCCAGCGCGACGCGTCGAGCTTCTCGACCCGGAACGCGAGCGTGGCCGCGACGGCCGTCATGATCGGCGTCGTCGCGTTGAGGATCGACGCGAGGCTCGAGGTCACCGACTGCTGCGCCCACGAGAACAGCAGGAACGGGATGACGCATCCGAGCACGCCGATCACGAGGAAGTGGAGCCAGACGATCGGCTGCCGGGGGAGGACGGTACCGCCCGCGACGCGCGGGCGCGCGATGAGGACCACCAGGCCGAGCGTGAGCCCGCCGAGCACCGTGCGCGTCCATGCGACCTGCGTGAACGAGATGCCGGTCAGCGCGACGGCCATGAAGAGGAAGCTCGCGCCCCAGACGAGGCCCGCGGAGAGGAACTGCACCCAGGTGCGGACGCCGCCGCGGCGCGGGGCGGGGCCGGTGGCGGATGCCGCGGCGGCGGCGGTCGCGGGGGACGCCGCCGATGCGGTCGGCGAGCCGGTGGATCGTGTGGTCACCCGGTCACGCTACGTCGCCCGCCGTCCCGCCGGGAGTGCGCGGCGACGCGATGTCCGGAACCCGCCGAACGTTGGCAGGGCGGATGCCACCCGTGCCGTTCTCGAGGCTCCCGCCTAGGCTGGGCGCCATGACCACCCACTTCGACGTCATCGTCCTCGGTGCGGGTCCCGGCGGCTACGTGGCCGCCATCCGCGCCGCCCAGCTCGGCCGCAAGGTCGCCGTGATCGAGGAGAGGTACTGGGGCGGCGTGTGCCTGAACGTCGGCTGCATCCCCTCGAAGGCGCTGCTGCGCAACGCCGAGCTGTCGCACATCTTCCACGCCCAGGCCCAGACCTTCGGCATCTCCGGCGACGTGCACTTCGACTTCGGCGCCGCGTTCGACCGCAGCCGCCAGGTGTCGGACAAGCACGTCAAGGGCGTGCACTTCCTCATGAAGAAGAACGGCATCACCGAGTTCGACGGCCGAGGCTCGTTCACGGGGCCCAACGCGATCGACGTCGCGAAGGCCGACGGCACGGTCGAGAACCTGACCTTCGACAACGCCATCATCGCGACGGGCTCGAGGGTGCGCCTGCTGCCCGGAGTCGAGCTGTCGGAGAACGTCGTCACCTACGAGTCGCAGATCCTGACGCGCGAGCTGCCCCGATCGATCGCGATCGTCGGCGCGGGCGCGATCGGCATGGAGTTCGCGTACATCATGCGCAACTACGGCGTGGAGGTGACGGTGATCGAGTTCCTCGACCGCGCGCTGCCGAACGAGGACGCCGAGGTCTCGAAGGAGATCACGCGCCAGTACCGCAACCTCGGCGTGCCGATCCTCACCTCGACGAAGGTCGAGACCGTCACCGACGAGGGACCGCAGGTCACCGTGACGTACACCGGATCCGACGGGCAGCCCGGCTCGCTCGTCGTCGACAAGGTGCTCATGGCCGTCGGCTTCGCGCCGAACGTCGAGGGCTTCGGGCTCGACGCGACCGGCGTGCAGCTCACCGAGCGCGGCGCCATCGCGATCGACGAGCGGATGCGCACGAACGTGCCGCACATCTACGCGATCGGCGACGCCACCGCGAAGCTCATGCTCGCGCACGTCGCCGAGGCGCAGGGCGTCGTCGCCGCCGAGACCATCGCCGACGCCGAGACCATGGAGCTCGGCGACTACCGGATGATGCCGCGCGCCACGTTCTGCTCGCCGCAGGTCGCGTCGTTCGGCCTCACCGAGCAGCAGGCCCGGGACGAGGGCCACGACGTGATCGTGGCGAAGTTCCCGTTCACCGCGAACGGCAAGGCGAACGGCCTCGGCGACCCGGTGGGCTTCGTGAAGCTCGTGGCCGACAAGGCCCACTACGAGCTGCTCGGCGGCCACATCATCGGCCCGGATGCCTCGGAGCTGCTGCCCGAGCTCACGCTCGCGCAGAAGTGGGACCTCGGCGCGCTCGAGCTCGCCCGCAACGTGCACACGCACCCGACCCTCTCGGAGGGCCTGCAGGAGGCGTTCCACGGTCTCGTGGGGCACATGATCAACATGTAGCGCGGCGCGGCATGTAGCGCGGCGCGGCGCATGCAGCGCAACGGGGGCGGATGCCGGGCTCGAGGCCCGAGGCATCCGCCCCCGTCGTGCCGGCGACGAGGTCGTGGGCAGGCGGTCCCACCCCGTCGCAGTCGTCCCGGCGGCCGCCTCCGCTTCCCGGACGGGAGCGGCCGCCGGAGTCTCTCCTAGTGGCTCACCGCCTTCTCGGCACCGAGGCCGGTGAGCGAGCGGACCTCCATCTCGGCCTGCTTCTCGGGGCTCTCGACGGTCTTGTCGAGCTTGCTGACGATCCATCCGAGGAGGAAGGCCAGCGGGATCGAGACGATGCCCGGGTTCGACAGCGGGAAGATCGCGAAGTCGATCGCCTCGGTCTTGAGCATCGACGTCTCGGAGCCCGAGACGACCGGCGAGAAGACGATCAGCACGATCGCCGAGATCAGGCCGCCGTACATGCTCCAGAGGGCGCCCTTGGTCGTGAAGCCCTTCCAGAACAGCGAGTAGACGATCGTCGGCAGGTTCGCCGACGCGGCGACCGCGAACGCGAGCGCCACGAGGAACGCGACGTTCTGCCCGTTCGCCCCGATGCCGCCGACGATCGCGACGACGCCGATGATGACCACCGTGCGACGCGCGACCTTGACCTCGGCGCCCGGCTCGGGCTTGCCCTTCTTCACGACCGACGCGTAGATGTCGTGCGCGAACGAGGCGGCCGCGGTGATCGTGAGGCCCGCCACGACCGCGAGGATCGTCGCGAACGCGATCGCCGAGATGAGGCCGAGCAGGAACGGACCGCCGAGCGCGAACGCGAGCAGCGGTGCCGCCGAGTTGGGTCCGCCCGGGGCGGCGGCGATGACCGCGGGGCCGACGAGGGCCGCCGCGCCGTAGCCGAGCACGAGCGTGAACACGTAGAAGATGCCGATGAGCCAGATCGCCCAGACGACCGACTTGCGGGCCTCCTTCGCGGTCGGGACCGTGTAGAAGCGCATGAGCACGTGCGGGAGGGCCGCGGTGCCGAGCACGAGCGCGAGGCCGAGCGAGACGAAGTCGATCTTGCTGATCTCCGAGACGCCGTACTTCAGGCCCGGGTCGAGGATCGCGGGGTTCTCCGCCACGGCGACGGCCTTGTCGAGCAGCGCCGAGAAGTCGAACCCGTTGAGCGCGAGCACCCACACCGTCATGACGCCGGCGCCGGCGATGAGCAGCACGGCCTTGATGATCTGCACCCAGGTCGTGCCCTTCATGCCGCCGACGAGCACGTAGAGGATCATGAGCGCGCCGACCACGGTGATGACGACGGCCTGGCCGACCTGGTCGCCGACCCCGAGGAGCAGCGACACGAGGCCGCCCGCGCCCGCCATCTGCGCGAGCAGGTAGAAGAAGCACACGACGAGCGTGGTGGTCGCCGCCGCGATGCGGACGGGGCGCTGCTTGAGCCGGAACGACAGCACGTCGGCCATCGTGAACTTGCCCGTGTTGCGCAGCAGCTCGGCGACGAGCAGGAGCGCGACGAGCCAGGCCACGAGGAAGCCGATCGAGTAGAGGAACCCGTCGTAGCCGTTCAGGGCGATCGCCCCGACGATGCCGAGGAACGACGCCGCCGAGAGGTAGTCGCCGGCGATGGCCGAGCCGTTCTGGCCGCCCGTGAACGAACGCCCGGCCGCGTAGTAGTCGGCCGCGGTCTTGTTGTTCCGGCTGGCGCGGAAGACGATGACCATGGTCACCGCGACGAACGCGGCGAAGATGGCGATGTTGAGCCAGGGCTCGCCCGGCGAGGTGGTGGCCGCTTCGAATCGGAACATCAGCGCACGACCTCCTCGGACTCGGCGCCGAACACGCCGGTCTCGATCTCCTCGCGGATCTGCTCCGATCGCGGGTCGAGCCGCTTGTTGGCGTAGTGGACGTACCACATCGTCACGGCGAAGGTGGTGACCACCTGCGCGAGGCCGAGCACCATCGCCACGTTGACGCTGCCGAACACGCGGGTCGACATGAACTCGACCGCGTAGACGGCCAGCAGCACGTAGGCGAAGTACCAGACCAGGCACGCCGTGAGGACGGGGAAGACGAAACTGCGGTGGGTCCTGCGGAGTTCCTGGAACTCCGGGGATTGCTGAACGGAGCGGTAGTCGACATGACTCAGGTCGACTTCCGCACTCAGGGCGTCGTTGCCCATGGCGTCTCTCCTTCGAGGGGATGCGGCACGGGCTCGGCCCGCTCCGCTGCGGTCGCAATGCGTCCATGCTGACCTCGCGGATGCCGCGCCGGGGGCCTCGACCGCTCGTCGTCGGCGAGCGGCGCCGACCGTGCGACGAACGGCGCGGGGCGACGACGAACGACGGCTACAGTGACGTGCATGCCCGAGTCGATGCTGCTCGCCGCCGCTGCCGGCGTCGTGGCGGGCGCGCTCGCGGTGGGCGTCGTGGTGCTGCTCCGTCGCCTCGCGGTGCAGTCGAAGGACCTCGGCACCGATGCCGAACGGGCGACCTACGAGACGCTGCACCTCGCATCGCGCGCGGCCAAGCACCTGCGGGGCGACATGACCGAGGCGGATGCCGCGCGCGCGGCGCGCCACCTCCGGGCGCTGCTCGGCGCCGACACGCTCGCGCTCGTCATGACGGGCGGCCCGGTCGCGGTCGACGGCGACGAGACGCTCGTCTCCGCCGCGGAGCGGCTCGCCGAGGAGGCCGTCGGAAGCGGGCGACCCCGGGTCGAGCGGCGCGTGCCGACCCCGTCGGGTGAGGCGGATGCCGCGGCCGCGCCGATCCTCGCGGACGGCGTCGCGGTCGGCGCGGTCGTCGCCTTCGCCGGGCGGGTGCGCGCCGGGCTCGTGCGCGCGACGGGCGAGGTCGCCGAGTGGGTCGCCGCGCAGGTCGAGCTCGGCGAGCTCGACGCGTCGCGGGCGGCGCTCGCCGAGCTCGAGGTGCGCGCGCTCCGCGCGCAGATCAGCCCGCACTTCATCTACAACTCGCTGAACGCGATCGCGTCGTTCATCAACACCGACCCCGCGAAGGCGCGCGAGCTCGTCCTCGAGTTCGCCGACTTCACGCGGTACTCGTTCCGCCGTCACGGCGACTTCACGACCGTCGCCGAGGAGCTGCGATCGATCGACTCCTACCTGAAGCTCGAGCGTGCGCGCTTCGGCGACCGGCTGCGGGTGACGCTGCAGGTCGCCCCCGAGGTGCTCTCGACCGTCATCCCGTTCCTGTCGATCCAGCCGCTCGTCGAGAACGCCGTGCGTCACGGCCTCGAGGCCAAGGAGGGCGGCGGCCGCATCACGATCACCGCGGAGGACCGCGGCGCGTTCGCCGAGATCACCGTGGAGGACGACGGCGTCGGCATCGACCCCGAGGTCGCCGCGGAGGTGCTCGCGGGCGGCACGCCGGGCGAGCACGTCGGCCTCCGCAACGTCGACGCGCGTCTCCGGCAGGTGTACGGCGACGAGCACGGACTCGTCGTGGAGACGAACATCGGCGCGGGCACGCTGGTCCGCATGAGCGTGCCGAAGTCGCAGCCCGGTCGCTCCGCGGCATCCGTCGACGCCCGGCCCGGCCGGCCCGCCGAGCCCGATGGGAGACTGGTGCCGTGATCTCGGTCCTCATCGCCGACGACGAGCAGCCCGCAGTGGACGAGCTCGCGTACCTGCTCGGCCAGGATCCCCGGATCGGCGTCATCCACCGCGCGACCTCCGGCGCCGAGGCCATCCGGATCCTCACGCGCGAGCCGGTCGACGCGGCGTTCCTCGACATCCACATGCCGGGCCTCTCGGGCTTCGACCTCGCCCGCGCGCTGCAGCGCTTCGAGCGCCGGCCCGCGTTCGTGTTCGTCACGGCCGACGAGGAGGGCGCGCTCGAGGCCTTCGACCTCGCCGCCGTCGACTACCTGCTGAAGCCGGTCCGCACCGACCGGCTGCATCGCTCGGTCACGCGGGTCGTCGAGTCGATGGGGCAGAGCCAGGCGGCGGATGCCGCGCCCGGGCGCCCGGAGATGATCGCCGTCACGCTGGGCGGCACGACCCGCATGATCCGCCGCGACGACGTGCGGTACGTGCAGGCGCAGGGCGACTACGCGCGGCTGCACACCGACGAGGCGAGCTACCTCGTGCGCGTGCCCATGTCCGACCTCGAGCGGCAGTGGGCGGATGCCGGCTTCGTGCGCGTGCACCGCTCGTACCTCGTCGCGCTCCCCCACGTCACTCGCGTCCGGCTCGGCGGCGACCGGCCGACGATCGTGGTCGGCCAGGCCGAGCTCCCGGTCAGCCGACGCCTGCTGCCCGGGCTCCGCGAACGACTCGAGGCGGCGACGCCGCGGGCGCGCCCGTGAGCGCGGGGCCGCCGGGCACCGAGGACCCGGCCGCAGAGGCGGGTGGCCGAGCAGGACGCGAAGCGCCCGCATCGAGACCACCCCGCGTGCGCGTCACCGCACGCGGCGCCGCCGGCCCCGCGGCATCCGACCGTCGCCCCGCCGCGCGCACCCGCACTCCCGGCACCGACACCGGACCGACCGACATCCACTCGGTCTACGTGCGCTCGCTGATCCGGTCGCAGCTCCGACTCGCGCTCATCTGCGCCGCCGGCTTCGTGCTCGCGACGCTCGTCTTCGTCGGCGTCATCGCGTTCGCGCCCGCGCTCGACGGCACGTTCGTCGCCGGCGTGCCGGTGTCGTGGCTGCTCCTCGGCTTCGGCGTGTACCCGCTCGCGATCAGCGTCGCAGCGCTCTACGTGCGGGCCGCGTCGCGCAACGAGGCCCGATACCGCTCGCTCGCGGAGGACGCGTGAACCCCGCGATCGGCTACACCGCGATCGTCGCGGTGTCGCTCGCGTCGGTGCTGATCGGCTTCTACGGGCTGCGGATCTCGCGCACGACGAGCGACTTCTACGTCGCGAGCCGCACCGTGCGACCGTGGTGGAACGCGTCGGCGATCGGCGGCGAGTACCTCTCGGCGGCGTCGTTCCTCGGCATCGCCGGGCTGATCCTGCTCACCGGGTCGGGCGGCATGTGGTTCCCGATCGGGTACACGGCGGGGTACCTGATGCTGCTGCTGTTCGTCGCGGCGCCGCTCCGGCGCTCGGGCGCCTACACGATCCCCGACTTCACCGAGGCGCGGCTCGAGTCCCTCGCCGTGCGGCGCGTCACGAGCGTGCTGGTCGTCGTCATCGGCTGGCTCTACATCGTGCCGCAGCTGCAGGGCGCCGCGCTCACGGTGCGGATCACCACCGGCCTGCCGAGCTGGGTCGGCTCGGTCGCCGTCGCCGCGCTCGTCGCGATCGTCGTCGCCTCGGGCGGCATGCGCTCGATCACGTTCGTGCAGGCGTTCCAGTTCTGGCTGAAGCTCGCGGCGATCGCCGTGCCCGTCGTCGCGCTCCTCCTCGTCACCGGCGCGGTCGAGCCAGCCCTGCCGCCGGCCGAGGCGTTCCCGGCCGCCGACGGGCCGGGCTCGCTCGATGTGTACCGGACCGTCTCGCTCATGGTCGCGCTGCTCCTCGGCACGCTCGGCCTGCCGCACGTGCTCGTGCGCTTCTACACGAACCCCGACGGCCCGGCCGCTCGGCGCACGACCGTCATCGTGCTCGTGCTGCTGTCGGTGTTCTACGCGTTCCCGACGCTGTTCGGCCTGCTGGGCCGGGCCTTCGCACCCGACCTCGCGACGCCGGGCGACGCAGACGCGCTCGTGCTCGTCCTCCCCGACCGGCTCCTGCCCGGGGTGTGGGGCGACCTGCTCACCGCGCTCGTCATCGGCGGCGCGTTCGCCGCGTTCCTCTCGACGTCGTCGGGTCTCGTGGTCTCGGTCGCGGGCGTCATCTCGCAGGACCTCCTCGGCGGCAGCGTGCGCGGCTTCCGCATCGCGGCGTTCGCGTCGACGGCCGTGCCGCTCGTGGTCGCGTTCGCGACCGAGTCCGCCGGCCTCGCGGGGAGCGTCGGCCTGGTGTTCGCGTTCACCGCGTCGACGCTGTGCCCGGTGCTCATCCTCGGCATCTGGTGGCGCGGCCTCACGGCGCGCGGCGCCATCGCGGGCATGGCCACCGGCGCGACGCTCTCCGGAGCGGCGATCCTCGGCGGCGCCCTCCTCACGGCGGCGGCGCCCGCCATCCGCCCCCTCGTCGAGCAACCGGCCGCCTGGACGGTGCCGATCGCGGTGCTCGTCACCGTGCTCGTCTCGCGTGCCGACCGGCGACGGATGCCGCGTGGCACCGACGCGTTCCTGGCGCGGTTGCACCTGCCGGAGCGCGACCGGGGCTGAGAAAGCGCTCGGACTAGCCGGCTCGGGCCGGCCCCGACAGCTCCACGGGCCGGTTCTCCCACGCGGCCAGGCGCTCCTCGAGGCCCGCCCGCACCACCGGCCAGTCGTCGACGAGGATCGCGTACACCGCGGTGTCGCGCCACGAGCCGTCGGGTCGGCGCATCGCACGACGCTGGATGCCCTCGAAACCCGCCCCGAGCTTCGCGATCGCCGCGCGGGAGCGCGCGTTGACCGCATCCGCCTGCAGCCGCACCCGGCCGAAGCCGTGATCGAACGCGAGGCCGAGCATGAGCAGCTTGACCTCGGGGTTCACGGCCGTGCCCCAGACCCGCGGATCGAACCCCGTCCAGCCGATGTGCGCGGCCTCGTTCGGCAGGTCGAGGTCGCCGAGCTTGGTCGCACCGACGATCGTGCCGTCGTCCGGCCCGCCGCGGAGGCGCACCGCGAACGGGATCGCGTCGGCAGCGGGCGTGTACGACGCCCGCGCGAACCGCTCGAACGCCTCCTCATCGACGGGGAACCCGGACGGGCCGCCGCCGAAGCCGCCGGCGAACACCTCGGGCCGGCCGATCGCCGCGCGGAGCGCCGGGATGTCGTGCTCGGCGAGCGGCGTCAGCGCCACGTGTCGGCCTTCGAGCGTGTGAACCAGTGGGCGGACGGCGGGCACCGGCCCAGTGTCGCACAGTCGGCGACTGCGAGTCCGCCGAGAAGCGGTCGCGCACTCCTTCCGGGACGAGTGCGAGCCGACGTACCATGTGCGCGGCGGTTCGCCGCCGCACGACACCGACGTCGAACGAGGAGGGGACGCGATGGGGGCGCTGGACGACCTCGCGAAGAACGCACAGGACTTCGTGGAGCAGAACAAGGACAAGATCGACGAGGCGTTGAACAGCGAGCAGGCCGAGGACATCAGCGACAAGGTCCTCGGTGCCGTCGCGGACGCCGCGAAGAAGGTCACGCCGGACGAGCACGACGCCAAGGTCGACGAGGTGCGCGCCCACATCGACAAGTCGATCGGCACGGAGCCGTAGGCCCGACCGCACGATCGCGATACGAGGGGCGGATGCCGCGTGGCATCCGCCCCTCGTCGTGTCTCGCGGGCCCCGGTGAGCCTAGTCGAGCAGGTCGTGCAGCTGCACGATCTCGTCGCGGCCCGGACCGACGCCGATCGCCGAGAACCGGGCGCCCGACATCGCCTCGAGCTCGCGCACGTAGCTCTGCGCGTTCGCGGGCAGGTCCTCGAACGCCCGCGCGCCCGAGATGTCCTCGGTCCAGCCGGGGAACTCCTCGTAGACGGGCTTGGCGTGGTGGAAGTCCGACTGCGAGACCGGGACCTCCTCCATGATCACGCCGTCGACGTCGTACGCGACCGCGACCGGGATGCGGTCGATGCCGGTGAGCACGTCGAGCTTGGTGAGCACGAAGTCGGTCACGCCGTTGATGCGCGCGGTGTAGCGGGCGATCGGGGCGTCGTACCATCCGGTGCGACGACGGCGACCGGTGGTCGTGCCGAACTCGTGGCCCTGGTCGGCGAGGAACTCGCCCCACTCGTCGAAGAGCTCGGTCGGGAACGGCCCGGACCCGACGCGCGTCGTGTAGGCCTTGACGATGCCGATCACGCGGTCGATCCGGTTGGGGGCGATGCCCGACCCGGTGACGGCACCGCCCGAGGTCGCATTCGACGACGTGACGAACGGGTAGGTGCCGTGGTCGACGTCGAGCATCGTCGCCTGGCCGCCCTCGAAGAGCACGGTCTCGCCGGCCTCGAGCGCGCGGTGCAGCAGGAGCGAGGTGTCGGTGACCATCGGGCGGAGCCGCTCGACGTAGCCGAGCAGCTCGTCGACGACCTCGTCGACGCCGATCGCGCGACGGTTGTAGACCTTCAGGAGGAGGTGGTTCTTCTGGTCGAGCGCGCCCTCGACCTTCTGCCGCAGGATGTTCTCGTCGAAGAGGTCCTGCATGCGGATGCCGACGCGGTTGATCTTGTCGGCGTAGCTCGGGCCGATGCCGCGGCCGGTCGTGCCGATCTGGCGCTTGCCGAGGAAGCGCTCGGTGACCTTGTCGAGCGTGCGGTGGTACTGCGTGATCACGTGCGCGTTCGCCGAGATCTTCAGCTGCGACGTGTCGACGCCGCGCGACTCGAGGCCTTCGATCTCCTCGAAGAGCACCTCGATGTCGACGACCACGCCGTTCGCGATCACCGGCGTGACGCCGGGCGTGAGGATGCCGGAGGGCAGCAGGTGCAGGGCGTACTTCTCGTCGCCGACGACGACGGTGTGCCCGGCGTTGTTGCCGCCGTTGAACTTGACCACGTAGTCCAGGCGCGAGGAGAGCAGGTCGGTCGCCTTGCCCTTGCCCTCGTCGCCCCATTGTGCCCCGATCAGCACGACTGCGGGCATGTCAGTCCTCTCGTGCCGCACCCGGCGCGGCGGATTCGTCGGACGGGTCGCCCGCAGTCGCCTCGGGCGACGGGACGGGCGGCAGGGGATCCGTGATGACGCTGATGACCTGCGTCGGCGTGAACTCCGACGCGATGCGCGCGGGTGCCTCGGCGTCGGCCGCTTCGAGGTCGGATGCCGCGCGCGCGGCGCGCTCGTCGAGCCCGAGCCGGCCGGCGGCGCGTCGCTCGGCGTCGAGCGCGCGCAGGTAGGCACGGTTCGGCTCCTCGGACCAGGCGACGGGCTCGCCGGGCGTCCAGCCGTCCGCCTGGAGCTGGACGCGGGCGAGGTCGACCGCGACGACGGCGTACGCGAACGCGTCGAGCGCGCGGCCCTCGGAGTCCGCCTGGTCGGCCAGCTCGGCCCACGCGAGGGGCGAGGACGGGTGGTCGGCGACGACTCCGGCGACCGACGCCCGGTCGGCTTCGCTCAGGGCCCGCCTGACCTCGGGTTCGTCGGCGAGCACCGCCTCGGCCTCCGGTCGCGTCTGTTCCTGAGTCACACTCAACCGTAACGCATGGGGTTTCCGGGCTCCGGGAGATCGTGCCGCCACCCGGGGAGCACGACGGGCTGCACCCCGGCGAGCGCGGGACCGAGCCCGAGATCGACGAGCACCACGCGTCCGACGAGCTCGACCGCCGGACCGAAGAGGAGCCCGGCCTTCACCGCGCCCATGGTCACGGTGACGTCTGCGGGCAGCACCGTGGGATCGGGCACGCGGCCGTCGTCGGGTGAGATCCCGCTCGGCAGGTCCACGGCGACGACGAGCGGATGGCGCGGGCCCGCGCCCGTGCGCTCGGCCCACTCGGGTCCGAGCAGCTCGAGCACGCGCGCGACGAGCTCGCGGCTCCGACCCCGCAGCGCGGGGCTCGCGGCCGCGCCGATCCCGAGGATGCCGTCGACGATCACGTCGGCCGTGCGCACCGCGGCCTCGAACCCGGCCGGGTCGGCGTCCGGGTCGAGGTCCGTCGCGCCGGCGCGGTGCGCGGCCGCGCCGCCCTCCTCGTGCAGGCGCGACCCGGTCGCCACGATGCCCACGTCGGCGCCGCGCTCGGCG
Organism: Agromyces molybdatiresistens; assembly: GCF_052748445.2. Taxonomy (NCBI): domain Bacteria; kingdom Bacillati; phylum Actinomycetota; class Actinomycetes; order Micrococcales; family Microbacteriaceae; genus Agromyces; species Agromyces molybdatiresistens. The sequence goes on from NZ_CM188258.1 coordinate 3,492,000, forward strand.
AGGTGCGCGCCGGCGAAGAGCGCGTCGCCGCCGTTGTCGCCGGAGCCGGCGAGCACGACGACGAGCGGCCGGTCGCGCGCGGCCGCGCCCGCGGCATCCGCCCTGTCCGTCGCGGCGATCGTGCCGCCGAGCGCCGCGCCCGCGGCATCCGTCGCCGTCTTCGATGCCGGCGGCGTGGTCGCGACCAGGCGCGAGATCTCATCGGCGAGTGCGAGCGCCGCGCGCTGCATCAGCGGTTCGCCGGCCTCGAGGAGCGGCCGCTCCGCGGCGCGCACCTGCTCGGCCGTGTAGCCGTGGCGAGGGGACGGCCCGGTCGCGCGGGCATCGACGTCCATGCGCCGAGCCTACGCCGTGGCATCCGCACCGCACCGTTCTCAGGACCGGAGCGGTCCGTTCTCAGGAGAGACACGCCGTCGCGTGCGGCGACACGCCGAGAAATTCCTGAACAGGATCGATGCGCGAGCGGGATCGATTGACATTCGATAGATAGTGCGCGATATTCGACACATGCTCTCGCTCGATCGCGTCATCCTCCCGCTCCGCGTCCTCATCGTGCTCGTCTTCGTCGGACTCGTCGTCGCTCAGGTCATGAGCCTGCCCGGCGAGTTCGGGCAGCAGGCGCGGGAGGCGCCGGAACTCGGCGCCGCGCCCTGGATCCTCCTCGCGTTCGGGATCCTCGAGATCGTGTGCGTGCAGGTCGTGCTCGTGTGCATCTGGCGGCTGCTCGGCCTGATCAGCGCCGACCGGATCTTCAGCGAGAAGGCCTTCGTCTGGGTCGACGTCCTGGCCTGGACCATCGTCGTGGCGTGGCTGATGCTCGTCGGGGTCGCCGCGTGGCTGATGACGGTGTTCCTCACGACCCCGGAACTGCGGGACCCGGGCAACGGCGTCCTCCCCGTCGGGCTGGTGCTCATCGGCGGAGTCGTCGTGCTCGTCGTGATCGTGCTCCGCGCGCTCCTGCATCAGGCGGCCGCGATGCGCAGCGACCTCGAAGAGGTGATCTGATGCCGATCGTCGTGCGCGTCGACGTGGAACTGGCGAGGCGGAAGATGAGCGTGGGCGAGTTCGCGGATCGCGTCGGCCTGACGCCCGCCAACGTCGCCGTATTGAAGAACGGCCGTGCGAAGGCGGTGCGTTTCAGCACCCTCGACGCGATGTGCCGAGTGCTCGGCTGCCAGCCCGGCGACCTGCTCGAGTGGGTGCCCGACGAGCCGATGCCATCCGGCTGAGCGGCCGACGGCTCGGCGGCGGAACGCCGCCCCGGGGGGCGAAGAGGGGCCGGGCCCGGACGGACCCGACCCCTCACGGTCGCTGCGTCAGCGGGTCACCGGACCACGTTGAACGCGTTGACGTTGCCGGCTCCGTAGAAGCCGTTGCGCTCGCCTCCCGTGCAGGTCGCGGGGTAGCCGGGGCGCGGCTCGTAGACGCCCTCCGGGCACTCCAGCGCGGTCGCGGTGCGCTCGAGGAACGACGCGAGCTGGCCGACCTTCATGTCGGGGTGCGCCGAGAGCGCGAGCGCCGCGACGCCGGCCGCGTGCGGCCCGGCCATCGACGTGCCCTGGGACCAGCCCCAGCCGCCCGGGACGGTCGAGAGCACCGCGTCGGTGATCGTCGACGAGGCCCCGCCGGTGCGGAAGCGCGTGTCGCCGCCCGGCGCCGTGACGTCGACGACGCCCTGGCCGTACGACGAGTAGTAGCTCTTCTGCTCGGTCGGGCCGACGGCCGAGACCGTCACGACGCCGGGCGCCTCCGCCGGCAGGTCCCGGCACGCGCCGTTGATCTCGCGCGTCTCGACCTCGCCGCTGCCGTCGTTCGGGCTGCCGTCGTCGATGAACTTGTGCTGGAGGTCGACGTTGCTGTTGCCGGCGGACGCGACCGTGAGGGTGCCCTTCGACTGCGAGTAGCTCAGAGCGCGCTGCACGGCCTGCCAGACCGGACGCTGGCGCGGGTCGTTCACGCAGTTGAACTCCCACGGGTCGATGTAATAGCTGTTGTTCGTGATCGGCATGCCGTGATCGGCGGCCCAGAGGTAGGCGCAGATCGCGGCCTCGGGGTAGATGAAGCCCTCGTCGCTCACGACCTTCACCGAGGCGACCTTGACGCCCGGTGCGACGCCCGCGATGCCGACGCCGTTGATGGCCGCGGCGATCGTGCCGGCGACATGCGTGCCGTGCGACGAGGTCGTGTTCTTCCACGCGGCCGGGTCGGTGTCGACGACGCCGCCGAGGCACGAGGCGCTCTGGTCGAACGCGACCTGCGACGCGAGGTCGGGGTGGGTCCAGTCGATGCCCGAGTCGAGGACGCCGACGACGACCGACGAGTCACCCGTCGTCACGGCGTGCGCCTCGGGCACGTCGATCTGCTCCATGTCCCACTGGTTGGACCAGAGCGGCTCCGCCGTCGGGTCGCCGGTGGCCTCGACGCCGGCCGAGTCGACGGTCTCGAGGATCTCGTCCTCGATGAGCGTCGTGCCGAGCCCCTCGGTCGAGGCGACCGACTGGACGCCACCTCCGAGGACGGCCGTCTCGAAGGCGGTGTTCGTCGACGACGCGACGAGCACGCCGATCTGGTCGTAGCTCGCGACGACGGTGCCGCCGGCCGCCGCGACGCGCTTCGCCGCGGCCGTCGTGTTCGCGCCCTGCGGCGCGAGCACGAGGTAGGTGCTCTCCGGGCCGGCCGCGGCGGCGGGGGCGACGAACGCCGTCCCGACCAGGCCCACGGCCAGGGCGACGGCGGATGCCGCGCCGATCACCTTGTGGTTCCTCATGGTGTCTCCGTTTTCGTGTAGGGAGGTTCCCGTCGGACGAGTCGGCCGACGGTACGGCCGGTCCAGTGGATGCGACGCGACGCAGCGACGGTGGTGCCGCGTGGCCGGATCCGGCGAGCCTATCCACGACCCCCGACCGGGGGATAGCCCTCTCCGGAAAGCGTGCGGCCGGGACCCGGGCACCACGCGTCATCCGCGTCGTCGCGCGCGCATGCGCGCAAGTAGGCTGGTCGGCATGTCGAAAGTCCTCTCGAGCCTTCCCGTCGGCGAGCGCGTCGGCATCGCCTTCTCCGGGGGTCTCGACACCTCCGTGGCGGTCGCCTGGATGCGCGAGAAGGGCGCCGTCCCCTGCACCTACACCGCCGACCTCGGCCAGCCCGACGAGCCCGACGTCGAGGCGGTGCCCGGCCGTGCGCTCGAGTACGGCGCCGAGATCAGCCGGCTGGTCGACGTGAAGACCGCGCTCGTCGAGGAGGGCCTCGTCGCGCTGCAGTGCGGCGCGTTCCACATCCGCTCGGGCGGGAGGACGTACTTCAACACCACGCCGCTCGGCCGTGCGGTCACGGGCACGATGCTCGTGCGAGCGATGATGGAGGACGGCGTCGACATCTGGGGCGACGGCTCGACCTACAAGGGCAACGACATCGAGCGCTTCTACCGCTACGGCCTCATGGCCAACCCGCGCCTGCGCATCTACAAGCCCTGGCTCGACAGCGCCTTCGTGACCGAGCTCGGCGGCCGCACGGAGATGAGCGAGTGGATGCAGGCGCGCGACCTGCCCTACCGCGCGAGCGTCGAGAAGGCGTACTCCACCGATGCGAACATCTGGGGAGCGACCCACGAGGCCAAGAAGCTGGAGGATCTCGACGCGGGCGTCACGATCGTCGAGCCCATCATGGGCGTGCGCTTCTGGGACGAGTCGGTCGCGATCGCAGCCGAGGACGTGTCGGTCCGGTACGACCAGGGCCGGCCGGTGGCGCTGAACGGCGTCGAGTTCGACGACCCGGTCGAGCTCGTCCTCGAGGCCAACCGCATCGGCGGACGCCACGGGCTCGGCATGAGCGACCAGATCGAGAACCGCATCATCGAGGCGAAGTCGCGCGGCATCTACGAGGCGCCGGGCATGGCGCTGCTGCACATCACGTACGAGCGGCTGCTCAACGCGGTGCACAACGAGGACACGGTCGCGAACTACCACAACGAGGGCCGTCGGCTCGGTCGCCTCATGTACGAGGGCCGCTGGCTCGACCCGCAGTCGCTCATGCTCCGCGAGTCCATCCAGCGCTGGGTCGGCTCCGCCGTCACCGGCGAGGTCACGCTGCGCCTGCGCCGCGGCGACGACTACACGATCGTGGACACCGAGGGCCCGGCGCTCAGCTACCACCCCGACAAGCTGTCCATGGAGCGCGTCGGCGACCAGGCGTTCGGCCCGGAGGACCGCATCGGCCAGCTGACGATGCGCAACCTCGACATCGCCGACTCGCGCGCGCGCCTCGAGCAGTACGCCGCGCTCGGCATCGTGGGCGGCGCGACCGCGCAGCTCGTCGGCGAGATCGCCGCTGGCCGGGCGGCGGAGATCGCCGCGGGCGAGGTCGAGACGGCGCTCGATGCGGCGACGGATGCCGCGAACGAGGCCGCCGCGTTCGACCTCGGCACCGACTGACGCGCTCTCGTCGCGCCTCGCCCCCTCGGAGGTGCGACGTCGGCCGTGCCGGGCGTGCAGAACTCCGGCGAGCCGCCCGCCGAGTGAGCCGAAGGTGCTGACACGGCCGTGCGGCCGGTGCCATACTCGGGCATCGGCACGCACGGGCTCCGTGCTGCGGAACTGCGCGACCGTTCGGGGAGGCTTCGCGATGCACGACCGTATCGACCGTCAGGATGACCGGGCATGAGCGGCGGGGAGTGGGCCGCCGTCGTCGGCGGCCTCGTGATCCTCGTCGACCTCGCGATCCGCATCACGGCGCTGATCATCATCCCGCGCGATCGGAAGCCGACAGCGGCGATGGCCTGGCTGCTCGCGATCTTCCTGATCCCCTTCGTCGGCATCCTGCTGTACCTCGTCATCGGCAACATCCGACTGCCGAAGCGACGGATGGAGCGGCAGGCCGAGGCCGACCGCATGATCGCGGAACGGGCCGACGAGGTCGACCTCATCGCCGACCATGACGCCTGGCCCGCCTGGTTCGACACCACGGTCGCGCAGAACACCCGGCTGACGGGCCTCCCCGCGACCTCCGGCAACCGCGCGAGCCTGATCGACGACTACCAGGGCTCGATCGACGCCATGGCGGCGGACATCGCCACCGCGAAGCGCTTCGTCCACGTGGAGTTCTTCATCGTCGCGCTCGACGACACGACCCGCGGCTTCTTCGCGGCCATGGAGGACGCCGTGCGACGGGGCGTCCGCGTGCGGCTGCTGATGGACCACATCGCGTCGTCGAAGGTCCCATTGCACAAGGCGACCGTCGAGGAGCTCGACCGGATCGGCGTCGAGTGGCACTACCTGCTTCCGGTGCGGCCGTTCAAGGGCGAGTGGCAGCGACCCGACCTCCGCAACCACCGCAAGATCGTCGTCGTCGACGGGCTGGTCGGGCACACGGGGTCGCAGAACCTCATCTCCCGCGACTACGACTCGGAGAAGAACCGCAAGCGCGGGCTCATGTGGCAGGAACTCGTGGCCAGGGTCACCGGTCCGGCCGTCGCCGAGCTCAACGCGGTCTTCCGCTCGGACTGGTACGCCGAGACGGGGGAGGTGCTCGGTGCGGACGCGAACGTCCCGGCGGACGAGTTGCCGATCGACACCTCGGCCGACGCGCTCGACTGCCAGGTCGTGCCGAGCGGACCGGCGTTCGAGAGCGAGAACAACCTCAGGCAGTTCCTCACGCTGGTGAACTCGGCGCAGGAGCGCGTCATCATCACGAGCCCGTACTTCGTGCCCGACGAGGCGATGGTCTACGCGATCACGTCGGCGAAGCTCCGCGGGCTCGACGTCCAGTTGTTCGTGTCGGAGATCGGCGACCAGGGCGGGGTCTGGCATGCGCAACGCTCGTACTACCGCGCACTGCTCACCGCAGGGGTCCGGATCTGGCTCTACCCGGGGCCGTACATCCTGCACGCGAAGCATCTCTCGATCGACGACGACGTCGCCGTCATCGGCTCGAGCAACATGGACATCCGGTCGTTCGCGCTGAACTTCGAGGTCACGCTGCTCGTGCGCGGTGCACCGTTCGTCGCCGGCATGCGCGAGGTCGAGCAGAGGTACCGCGACCTCGGCCGCGAGCTCACGCTCGAGGAGTGGGAGCGCGAGCCCGCGTCGCGGACGTTCCTCGACGGCATCGCCCGGCTCACGTCGGCGCTGCAGTAGCCGACCGCGCGACGGCGGTGACGGATGCCGCTACGCCGGCGTCTGCTGGTGCGCAGCCACGTGCCACGCGCCGTCGTCGTAGAGGTAGGTCGTCGACATCCGGAGGTCGGCGACCTCGTCGCCGCGCCGTGCCGTCGCGCGGTAGGCGAGGATGCCGGCGCGGTCGCCGAGTCGCACGATGGCCGGCTCGTGGATCTCGTACGCATCCCACGGCGGCGCGCTGCGGAAGGCCGCGATCACGTCGTTCCGCCCGAGGACGGCGCCCTCGACGATCATGAGCGCGTCGCGGGTCATGGCGCGGGCGTAGTGCTCGCCGCCGTGGCCGTCGAGGATGGCGCGCCATCCGGTGTGCTCCTCGTGCAGGAGCCGGGCGGGAAGATCGTCGGTGATCTCGGTCATGACCGCCACGCTACGCCTACATCCAGTTCCGCCGCTTGAAGACCACGTAGAGCGCCGCCGCGAACGCGGCCATGCCGATGAGCGCGAGCGGGTAGCCGAGCGGCGAGAAGAGCTCGGGCATGTACCGGAAGTTCATGCCGTAGATCGAGGCGATGAGCGTCGGCGCGAAGATGATCGCCGCCCAGCTGGAGATCTTCTTCACCTCCTCGCTCTGCTTCAGGCTCGTCTCGGTGAGGCGTTGCATCTCCTCGTTCTGACGCTGCGTGACGAGCGCCGAGTGCACGGCGAGCGCGTTCTGCAGCAGCTGCCGGAACGACTCGCCGCGGTCGACGATGCGCAGCACGTGGTCGTCGGCGTCGCGCAGGTAGCGCTGCAGCTCCAGGTCGACGCCGTACTTCTCGAAGCCGCGCTCGAGCGCCTCGAGGATCCCGACGATGGGCTTCGTCGCGCGCTGGAAGTCCATGACCTCGGCCGCGAGGTCGTAGATGCGGCGCGTCACGGCGGGATCGCCGTCGAAGAGCTGCTGCTCGATCTCGTCGATGTCGTTCTCGAGGCCGGCCACGACGGGCGCGTACTCGTCGACGACCTCGTCGATCACCGCGTACAGCACGGCCTCGGGGCCGCGCGCGAGGAGCTCGGGCGTCCCCTCGAGACGGCTGCGCACGCGCGCCAGGTCGGGCGACTCGGCGTGCCGGATGGTGATGGCGAACCCCGGCCCGACGAACACGTGCAACTCGCCGAACTCCACCTGCTCGACGTGGTCGAGGTAGCGCGCGGGCTTCAGGACCGCGAAGAGCGTCTGGCCGTAGCGCTCGACCTTGGGTCGCTGGTGCCCCTTCCGTGCGTCCTCGACGGCGAGGTGGTGCAGGCCGAACTCGACGGCGACGGCGTCGAGTTCGGCGTCGGTCGGCCGGTAGAGGCCGATCCAGGCGAAGCCGCCGTGGCGCTCTCGCGTCTCGAAGGTCTCCTCGAGCGAGGCCGGCGTGGCGACGCGTCGCCCGTCGCGGTACACCGCATTGTCGATGATCGGCACGGGATCAGTCTCGACCCGGCGGCGCCGCGGTACGCGAATGGCGCGCCGCCTCCGTCAGTGCGTGACGGCCCAGCGACTCCGGTCGGGCGTCGCGCGCGAGCGGACGAGGACCCCGGACGCGAGCCCGAGCCGCGCCTCCGCGACGGCGAACGCGATGCGGTCGGCCTCCGACTCGTCGATGAGCCCGAGCGCGTGGTGCTGCACCGCGACACCGTCGATGAGCGCGGTCAGCATGCGCGCGTCGGCGTCGGGGTCGGCACTCGTCCCGTCGCCGGCGGCGACGATGCGGCGGATGATGCCCGCGAGGCGGGCGTCCGACTCGCGGTGATGGCGCGTGAGCGAGGCGTGCAGCTCGGGATTGCGCGGGGCCTCGCTCCACGCGTCGATCCAGACGAAGTAGTGGTCGCGCGGAGTCGTCGAGAGCCAGTCGGCGAGCGCGGCGATCGGCTCGAGCCGGGTCGCGAGCTCTTCGTCCTCGGCGGCCTCCGCGAGCACGGCGGCGTCGAACGCCGCGGCGACGAGCTGCTCGCGCGTCGCGAAGTAGTGGCGGATGAGACCGTGCACCACGCCGACCTCGGCGGCGACGTCGCGGAGCGTGACGCGCGCGAAGCCGTCGCGGGCGACCAGGCGCAGCGTCGCGGCGATGATCTGCTCGCGCCGTTCGGCGGGGTCGAGTCGGGTGGCCATCCCCCGATGCTAGGCCGTCTTGTCCGCGCGGCCAATGCGGGCGTCACGGATGTCGCGGCACGCGGCGCACGTCGGCGCAGCGCGCCGGCGTGGCAGGTCGGGTGCAGCGCGCCGGCGTGGCACGTCGGCGCAGCGCGTCAGCGCCGTGCGTGCCGGCGCGCCCACTCGTGCATGACGATCGCCGCGGCCGCGCTCGCGTTGATCGACCGGGTGGATCCGTACTGCGTGATCTCGACCACGCGATCCGCGGCCGCGATCGCCTCGGGGCTGAGTCCCGGCCCCTCCTGTCCGAACAGCAGCACGCAGCGCTCCGGCAGCTCGACGCGGTCGACGGGCTCCGAGCCCTCGACGTTGTCGACCGCGACGATCGGCAGTCCCTCGGCCGCCGCCCACGCGGTGAAGTCCGCGACATCCGGATGGTGCATCAGGTGCTGGTAGCGGTCGGTGACCATGGCGCCGCGGCGGTTCCACCTGCGGCGGCCGATGATGTGCACGGTCTCGGCCGCGAACGCGTTCGCGGTGCGCACGATCGAGCCGATGTTGAGGTCGTGCTGCCAGTTCTCGATCGCGACGTGGAACGGATGCCGCCGGGTGTCGAGGTCGGCGACGATCGCCTCGAGCGACCAGTACCGGTAGCGGTCGACGACGTTCCGGCGATCGCCGTGCTCGAGCAGTTCGGGGTCGTATCGCGGGTCGTCGGGCCAGGCCTCGCGGCCGCCCGGCCAGGGCCCGACGCCGTGCAACGGGAGCTGCGGCTCGTCGTGCGCGGGGTCGTCGGCGCCCGGCGCGCCCGACGCGGCCGGCGCGCCGGCGCCATCCGCCCGTTCATCGCTCACCCGCACCACGCTAGTCGCCGCGCCGGGACGCGACGACGCGGGCCCGGCACCGCCGGACCCGCGTCGGATCGGATCGATCAGGTCATTCCTCGAACGAGATGTTGCCGCGGCACGCGATGCCCGGGCTCGGCGCGAAGGCCTTGCCACCGGCTCGCACGATCTGGCCGTAGCTCTGCACGTGGCCGCCGGTGATCTCGTCGTCGTCGAAGCCGGGCGGGTTGCCCTCGACGTCGTCGGGTACGTCTCGACCGGACCAGGCGCACTCCGAGCTCGCCTTGTACGCGCCGGGTATCGCCTCGCCCTTGCCGTTGTACTCGCCCGCGAACGCCGCTCCCGCGCCGCCCCCGAGCACGAGTCCGAGCGCGACCGCGCACCCGATGACCGCTCGTTTCATGTGCCACCTCCGGTTGATGCGACGGCCTCGGTTCGGATCGCGCCCGGTCCACGGGCGTGCGGGTCGTCTCCGAAGTGAAAGGTACTCCTCCGGTTCACGGCGGCAACACCCCGAACAGGGGGCGCTTTCGGCATACCGAAAACCCGCTACGATTTCGGTATGCCGAAACGTGTCGTCGTCGTCACGAGCCTGTTCACCGCAGCAGCCGCCGCCCTCGCACTGGGCGGGTGCTCCGGCCTGCGGGCGAACGGGGAGGACGACGGTCGCCCGGTCGTGCTGACCACCTTCACGGTGCTCGCCGACATCGCGCAGGAGGTCGCCGGCGATCACCTGCGGGTCGAGTCGATCACGAAGGTCGGCGCCGAGATCCACGGCTACGAGCCGACGCCCGGCGACCTGCGGCGCGCCGCCCGGGCCGACCTCATCCTCGACAACGGGCTCAACCTCGAGGCATGGTTCGAGCGGTTCGTCGCCGACCTCGACGTGCCGCACGTGGTGGTCAGCGACGGCGTCGAGGTCATGCCGATCGCCGACGGCGAGGCCGAGGGACTGCCGAACCCGCACGCCTGGATGTCGGCGCTGAACACGCAGGTGTACGTCGACAACATGGTCGACGCCTTCGCCGAGCTCGATCCGGAGCATGCCGACGAGTTCGCCGCGAACGGCGAGGCGTACCGCGCGGAGTTGCAGGCCGTGCACGACGAGCTCGTGGCCGACCTCTCGGCACTGCCGGAGAACGAGCGCGCGCTCGTCACGTGCGAGGGCGCCTTCTCGTACCTCGCACGCGACGCGGGGCTCACCGAGCAGTACCTCTGGGCCGTGAACGCCGAGCAGCAGGCCACGCCCCAGCAGGTCGCCCGCACGATCGAGTTCGTCGACGATCAGCGGGTCCCGTCGGTCTTCTGCGAGTCGACCGTCTCCGACGAGGCGATGCAGCAGGTCGTCGAGGCGACGGATGCCGCGTTCGGCGGCACGCTCTACGTCGACTCGCTCTCCGGGGCGGACGGGCCCGTGCCCACCTACCTCGACCTGCTGCGGCACGACGTCGACGTCATCACCGACGGACTCGCCGGGAGCGAACGTTGAGCGGCCCCGCGGCATCCGCCCCCGCCGACCACCGAGCGCCGGCGCTCGAGGTGCACGGCCTCACCGTGCACTACGGCGACGTGCTCGCCCTCGAGGACGTGAGCCTGACGCTGCAGCCCGGGACGGTGTGCGGCCTCATCGGCATGAACGGATCGGGCAAGTCCACGCTCTTCAAGGCGATCATGGGCACGGTGAAGCCCGACCGCGGGTCCGTCTCGATCGCGGGCGCCACCCCGAGGGCGGCGCGTCGTGCCGGCGTCGTCGGGTACGTGCCCCAGAGCGAGGACGTCGACTGGTCCTTCCCGCTCAGCGTGCACGACGTCGTCATGATGGGGCGCTACGGATTCCAGGGCTTCACGCGCCGTCCGAGGCCCGCCGATCGCGAGGCCGTCGCCGAGGCGCTCGACCGGGTCGAGCTCACCGACCTCGCCGACCGTCGCATCGGCGCGCTGTCGGGCGGCCAGCGCAAGCGCGCCTTCGTCGCTCGCGGTCTCGCGCAGGGCGCCGACGTGCTGCTGCTCGACGAGCCGTTCGCGGGCGTCGACCGGCGCAGCGAGGCGACGATCACCGAACTGCTCCGCGAGCTCGCGGAGGGCGGCGCGACGGTGCTCGTCTCGTCGCACGACCTCGAGGCGCTGCCGCGCCTCGCCGACGAGGCGGTGCTGCTGCTCCGGCGCGTGCTGTTCCACGGGGCGACGGACGAGGCGGTGCGCCCCGAGCAGCTCGCCCGCGCGTTCGGGCTCGACCTCACCGGCCGGACGGAGGACTGATCGTGTCCGTCGTCGATTTCCTGCTCGAGCCGCTCGGCTACGACTTCATGCAGCGCGCCTTCCTCGTCACCGTCACGGCTGCGATCGTCTGCGGCGTCCTCAGCTGCTGGCTCGTGCTGATCGGATGGTCGCTCATGGGCGACGCGGTGTCGCACGCCGTGCTCCCGGGCGTCGTCCTCGCCTACCTGCTGGCCACCCCCTTCGCGGTGGGCGCGCTCGTCTTCGGCCTCGGCGCCGTCGCGCTCATCTTCCTCGTCCGGTCGACCAGCCGGGTGAAGGAGGATGCCGCGATCGGCGTGGTCTTCACGACCCTGTTCGCGCTCGGGCTCGTGCTCATCTCGGTCGTGCCCAGCCAGACCGACCTCGGGCACATCCTGTTCGGCAACCTGCTCGGCGTGAGCTCGGCCGACCTGGTCCAGGTGCTCGTGCTGGGCGCCCTCACGCTCGCCGTCCTCGTGCTGAAGCGTCGCGACCTCACGCTCTACGCGTTCGATCCGACCCATGCGCACGCCATCGGGCTGAACCCGAAGGCGCTCGGAGCGCTCCTGCTCGGGCTGCTCGCGCTCACCGTCGTGGTGGCGCTCCAGGCGGTCGGCGTCGTGCTCGTGGTCGCGATGGTCATCATCCCCGGGGCGACGGCGTACCTGCTCACCGACCGGTTCGCGCGGATGCTCGTGATCGCCCCGGTGATCGCCGCGGCCTGCGCGATCGTCGGCATCTACGCCAGCTACTACCTCGACGCCGCGTCCGGCGGCATGGTCGTGCTGACCATGGGCGTCGCGTTCGCCCTGGTGTACCTGTTCGCCCCGCGTCACGGCGTGGTGGGCCGCACGATGACGGCCGCCCGCCGGAAGCGACGCGGCGCCACCGGTTCCACGTCCGACGAGGCGACGCGACAGCCCGCCTGACCGGGAACCGCCCCCGGGGGCGCGGCACGGATCGCGCCCCCGGGGCGGGGTCGTGGGCGGTGACGGATGCCGCGGCGCGCGGCACGCGGCATCCGTCACCGCATCGCGGGGTCAGTCGTCGAAGGCGGCCGTCCATTCGGCATCGGCACCGTCGGCGATCGAGACCCACGCCTTCGGCACGGCCACCACGGTGACCTCGCCCTCGGCGTCGAGCTTGCCCTTCTCGACGAGCTCGCCGCCGACGTAGTACGCGAACGCCGGGTCGTGCGGGATCTGCACCTCGTCGTGGTCGGTGCCCGGGCGGTCCTTGAACGTCGGGCCGACCGGCGTCGACGGCGTCGTCAGCACCGGCACGTCCGCGAAGTCCATGTCGCTCGCCAGGCGGTACGAGGTGTACGACGGCTGGTTGTACGTCGTGTTCTGGCGGGCGACCTCGGCCCGGTACTGCGCGTCGTGCATGAGGGTCGTGAGCTTGTGCCCGGTGACCTCGGTGCTCGTGAAGATGCGCAGGGCGGTGGAATCGGCCGTGCGGACGAGGAGCTCCTCGCGCCAGTCGCCGAGCACGTCGGCGACGAGCGACGGATTGCCCTTCGTGCCGTTGTTCGTGCGCGTGCCCTCCGCGGTGAGCAGCCTGCCGCGCTGCCAGTCGTCGATCGTCGGCGTCGCGTCACCGCTCCCGTTCACGATCTGCGTCGTGAGGTCGGCCGCCCATCGGATCGACTGGTTCGTGCCGGGCGTCGACGTCTCGAGCTGCTCGCCCTCGGAGCTGAGCAGTCCGCTGCCGTCGCTGCCGCCGGGCATGCTCGCCCAGACCTCGGTGCCCGCGACGTCCGATCGGACGTCGCCGATCATGCCGCGGCCGGTGTCGCGACCCGAGTACGAGCCGAACAGGATCTCGCCCGTCGCTGCGTCGCGCATGACCGAGCCGTACGGCGCCCACGCGCCGCCCTCGTGCACCGTCCAGATCTCCTGGCCGGGACGGTTCGGATCGATGTCGGTCACATGCATCGCGTCGCCGTGGCCGAGGCGCGCGAGCGTCCCGGGCGCGGCGCTGCCCTCGGGCAGCACGTCGTACGAGCTGTAGAGCACGCTGCCGTCGTCGTCGATGGTCGCGGCGCCGTAGACGATCTCGTGCTTCCCGTCGCCGTCGACGTCGGCCGCGCTCAGCGAGTGGAAGCCCTGCGTCGTGATGCCGCCGTACTCGGAGTCGGTGCCGTCGACGCCGTGGGGCGAGTCGTTGAAGGGGTTCGACATGGGTGCGTGGCCGGAGTCGACGAAGAACCGCTCGCTGAGCGCCTCGCCGTCCCAGTCGTACGCGACCATGGTCGTGCGCGTGTAGTAGCCGCGGGCGAACACGGCCGACGGATGCTCGCCGTCGAGGTAGGCGACGCCGGCGAGGAAGCGGTCGACGCGGTTGCCGGGCTCGATGCGGCTCATCGCGTAGTCGCCCCACATGAGGCCGTCGTCGCCGCGGCCGGGCTCGTAGGCGATGGTCTGCAGCTCCTCGCCGGTCGCGCCGTCGAAGACCGTGAGGTACTCGGGCCCGTCGACGATGAAGCCCTCGAACGTCGTGAGGTCGTTGCGGCTGCTGCGCGACGGCGCGTAGACGTCGATGAAGTACGCGACGAGCTCCTCGGCGCCCTGCTCGGACAGCGGGTACTCGTGCGCGACCGGGATGCCGAACGCCTCCTCGAGCGTCGCAGGCCAGTTGCCCGCGACCACCTCGGGGTGTTCGCTCCAGCCCAGGAACATCTCGACGAGATGCTCGCGGTAGTCGTCCGCGCTCATCCGGTAGTCGTCCTCGTGCGAGTAGCCGGCGGCGACATCCGGCTCGGGCATCGTGATGAACGACTCCGCCACGGCCGTCCCGTGGGCGTCGTAGGTGATCGACTTCGTGCCCGGTGCGGTCTTCAGCATCGTCTCCGCGCGGCCGTCGCCGTCGAAGTCGTACGTCATGAACTGCGTGTAGTGGGCGCCGGCGCGGATGTTCACGCCGAGATCGATGCGGTTCAGCAGCGTGCCGTCGAGCTCGTAGGTGTCGAGGTAGACGGTGCCCGTGTAGCCCTTCTGCGAGACGTCCTTCGAGTTGGACGGATCCCACTTGACCTGGACCTCGTAGGCGCCGTCGCCGTCGACGTCGGCGACCGAGGCGTCGTTGGCCGAGTAGGTGAACGGCTCGCCGACCGGCGTGACGCCGTCGGCGGGCTTCTGCAGCGGCACGTCGAGGTGGCCGTCGGCCCACGCGGAGGTCGCCGCGCTCGCCTCGAGCTCGACGCCGTCGACGATCGGGGCCACGGCGTACGCCGCGGTGGCCGAGCCGTCGGCGTCGACGAGGTTCGTGCTGTCGGTGACGGTCGCGATCCGCTCGCCGTCGCGGTAGACGGCGAAGTCGGGGCCGGCCATGCCGGTGTCGGTGGCGCCCGTCGCCTCGGAGCCGAGCAGGCGCCAGCTGAGGAACACGCCCTCGCCGGTCGAGACGGCCACGAGGCCGCGGTCGAGCGCCTCGAGCTGCGGGGCGCCCGCAGGCGGTCCCGCGTCGGGCGGCGCGGCGTGCGCGGTCTGCGCGACGCCGGCGATCAGGCACCCGGCGGCGGCGACCGCCAGGGCTGCGCGGAACGGATGGGGTCCGAGATTCATCGTCGAATCCTTCTCTGGGCGTGGGGCCCGTCGGTGGGATTGAGCTGTCCGGTTGGGATAGCGCTTTCCGTGCCCGAGTGAGGCTACCCCCGGACGGGGGCCGGGTCAAGCACCGACCTCCGACCGGCACCCTCGCTCGCACGCGGGCGCGGGTAGGGTGGGCGCGATGCCGACCACCCCGAGCCCAGCGATCGAGGACTACCTCAAGACGATCTACGGCCACACCGAATGGCAGCCCGAGGCGATCACGCCCTCCGGGCTCGCCGCCGCGCTCGGCGTCGCACCCTCCTCCGTCACCGAGATGGTCAAGAAGATGGCTGCGCAGGGGCTCGTGCAGCACGTCCCGTACGGCGCCATCCGCCTCACCGACGAGGGCCGCGCCCGGGCGCTCGCGGTCGTCCGCCGTCACCGGCTCATCGAGACCTGGCTCGTCCGCGAGATGGGCTACGCGTGGGACGAGGTGCACGACGAGGCCGAGGTGCTCGAGCACGCGCTCTCCGACCGCCTGCTCGAGGCCATCGACGACCGGCTCGGCCGACCCGAGCGCGATCCCCACGGCGACGCGATCCCCCGCGCCGACGGGACGCTCGTGAGCGAGCCCGCGGTGCGGCTCGACGAGGCCCCGACGGGGCACGTGGGCCGCGTCATCCGGATCAGCGACCGGGACCCCGAGGTGCTCCGTGAACTCGAGACCGCCGGGGTCGGCCCGGGCAGCGAACTGCGGGTGACGGATGCCGCGGCTCCCGCGGCCGTCGGCATCGCGCTCGACGGCGTCGCCCACGCCATCCCGCGCGCCGCCGCGTCCGGGATCTGGGTCACCGCCTGACCTTCTCGGCTTCAGGGTCCTCCCGGATGCCGCTCCGGCCTCGCCGGAGCACCATGAGCGCCGGACCCGGGTGGTCCGGGCCCGAAGCCGGCGCCTCCTGGCGCCAGGGGCGGAAGGACGCACCATGGCAGAGAAGAAGAGTTCGTCGGGTTCGACTGCGGGCGGTGGAAGCCGCGCCAGGTCGAGCAAGGCGACGACGAAGTCCGAACACGGCGAGCAGGGGCCCGGCCCGATCGGGGGCGTCGCGCTCGTCGACGGCTACGGCTTCACGTCGAAGCCGCTCGTGTGGGCCGAGGTCGACGGCATGGCGGTCGTCGAGGGCGACATCCTCATCGGATCGGTCGAGGAGGCGCAGGCACGGGACGTGTCGCACCTCACCTCGGATCCCGAGGGGATCGCCATGGGCGTCGGGATCAGCGGGGCGCAGTTCCGCTGGCCGAGCGCGACGATCCCGTACGAGATCGACGGCGGGCTGTCGAACCCGTCGCGAGTGACCAACGCCATCGCGCACTGGGAGTCCCGGACGCCGTTCCGGTTCGTCGTCCGGACCGGCGAATCCGACTGGCTCCGCTTCGTCGGAGGCAGCGGATGCGCCTCCTTCGTGGGACGACGCGGCGGAGGACAGGCGATCACGCTCGGGACCGGATGCTCGGTCGGGAGCACCATCCACGAGATCGGCCACGCGCTCGGCCTGTGGCACGAGCAGTCCCGGGAGGACCGGGACAGCTTCGTCAGGATCAACTGGGCGAACATCGAGCCCGGGCGCGAGCACAACTTCAACCAGCACATCAGCGACGGCGACGACCTGGGCGCGTACGACTTCGGGTCGATCATGCACTACTCGCCGCTCGCGTTCAGCCGCAACGGCCTGCCGACCATCGACGCGCTCGTGCCGCTGCCCGCCGGCGTCGTGATGGGCCAGCGCGACGGCCTCTCGGCCGGCGACATCGCGGCGATGCGCCAGATGTACCCGGGACTCGCGTGGCCGAAGCGGACCCAGAAGGAGGTCTTCAAGGAACCGGTCAAGGACCCGATCCGCGACGCCGGCAACAAGGGCTTCATCAAGGAGCGGTTCAAGGAGCTCGTCAAGGAACCGTTCCGCGAGCCGGTCAAGCCGGTGCGCGACCCCATCGGCCCGACGATCCGCGAGGACATCGGGGTCACGATCGCCGAGCGCGTGGGATCGCTCGTTCCGGGAATCGGCCGGGTCGTGAACCCCGCCGTCGGGACGGCCATGCCGTTCGTGCTCGGTCGTGGCAGCGACTTCGTCAGTCGCTACCAGGACCTCGTGGCGGCGCAGAGCGGCATCGCAGCGGAACCGACGGAGGACGACGCCGCGGTCGCGGAGGCGCGGGCACTCGCCCTCGCCGAGGTCGTGACCGCGCTCGACGCGGTCCGCGAGACGCTCGCCGCGCTGGCCGACGATCTCGCGAGGGATGCGGGGGTCTGACGATGATCCTCGTGGTCGGACACCACGGGGACGATCACATCTCGGCCGTCGTCGAGCGCCTGCTCGACGACGGTCGGGAGGTCGTCGTCCTCGACTCGGGCGCCCTCGCCCGGGATGACTCGCTCGAACTCGCCTACCACGACGATGAGCCCCCGTCGATCGTGCTCGACACGACCGCGGGCGGGATTCCGCTCACCCAGGCGTCGGCGGGCTGGTGGCGCCGGCTCCGCGCCCTGGAACCCGACCCCGCCGTGACCGATCCGAGCGCGATCGGCTTCGTGCACACCGAGACCGCCGAGGTGTTCGACGGCGCGATCGCCTCGCTCCACCTCGACTGGGTGAACCCGCCGGCGGCCGACACGGCCGCGCACCACAAGCCGCTCCAGTGGAAGATCGCCGCCGACGTCGGGCTCGCGCTGCCGCGCACGATCGTCACGCGACGGCCGGATCGTGCCCGGGCGTTCGTCGAGGAGCTCGGAGCGGCCCGCGTCGTGACGAAGGCGTTCGTGGCGCAGCCCGAGGCGTGGCGCGAGACGCATCGTCTCGGGCCCGACGACGTCGCACGGCTCGACCAGGTGCGTTTCGCACCGACGATCCTGCAGGAGTACGTCGCCGGCGTCGATCTCCGCGTGACGATGATCGACGGCGAGGCCTACGCCGCGGAGATCGACGCCACGGCCACCAGCCTGCCGTCCGACATGCGGATGGTGCTCGATCAGGCGGAGGTCCGTCGAGCCGTGCTGCCCGACGACCTCGTCGCTGCGCTGCGGGCCCTCATGGGGCGGCTCGGACTCGTCTACGGCGCGATCGACCTTCGGCGCACCGTCGACGGCGAGTACCGGTTCTTCGAGGTCAACCCGGCCGGGCTGTGGCGCTTCGTCGAGCAGCTGACGGGCCTCCCGATCACCGACGCCGTCGCCGGCGCACTCGCCCGTCGCGACGCACCGGGACGGCGTGAGAGGGTGGTCGCATGAGCACGCGGTTCGGGGTGGTCGTCGTCGGGGACGACGCGGCCGCCGGCACGGCCACCGTGCACGTGAGCCTCGAGGATGCCGGCATGGCCGACGCCGCATCGACGCGCATCGCCGAGGTCGAGCTCCCGGAGGTCCCGATCCGCGCCGGCGCCGAGATCCCGTTCGAGATCGACGTCGACGAGGTGCCGCCGGGAGCGATCGTGCGAGTGCACGTCGACTACTCCGGCGACCGCTCGCTCGCCCCGGGCGACCAGTACTCGACGATCTCGATTCCGGCCGACGTGCTCGGCCGGGCGGCCGACGACGCGGGGCGCATCCCGGTCCGCCGGATCTGACCTGCCCGGGTGTCGGCCGAGAGTTCCCGCTCCCCCTCCCGCTGCGGCCCTCCGTCGGCGAGGATGGTGGGATGGGCGCTGCCGGCGAGAAGATCACCCCGGAACTCACTGATGCGCAATGGGAGCGCCTCAGGCGCTACGGCGTGCCGCACGACGTCGCCGAGGGCGACGTCCTCTTCAGGGCCGGAGACCGGACGTACGACCTGATCCTCGTCGAGGCCGGCGAGGTCGAGGTCGTGCGCGAGGCCCTCTGGTGGACCGAGGAGACCCGGCTCGCGCTGCTCGGCCCGCGCACCTTCGTCGGCGAGCTCGGCCTGCTCAACGGGCAGCGCGCGTTCCTCACCGCGCGCGTCGCCGAGCCGGGGCGCGTGCTCCGCATCGATCACGACGCGCTGCAGAAGATGATGGCCGACGACGACGAGCTCTGCGACCTCATGCTGCGCACGCTGTGGGCCCGCCGCGAGATGCTCCGCCACGGCCCCGCGGCGTGGACGCTGAAGCTCGTCGGCTCGCGCTCCCCCGAGTCCCAGGCGCTCCGGCGCTACGCCGAGCGGCTCGAGCTCGTGCACACCTGGATCGACGTCGACGACCCGGACCTCGACCACGACATCTGGTCGCACGGGTACACGCGCGACGACCTGCCGGTCGCGATCGTGCAGGGCGAGATCATCCGCAATGCCACCGCCGGTCAGGTCGCCGACATGCTGGGGCTCGCGTACACCTCCGAGGACGACACGGAGTTCGACCTCGCGGTCGTCGGAGCCGGCCCGGCCGGGCTCGCCGCCGCGATCTACGGCGCCTCCGAGGGGCTGCGGACGGTGCTCCTCGACGCCGTCGCACCCGGCGGCCAGTCGGCGACGACCTCGCGCATCGAGAACTACCTCGGCTTCCCGTTCGGCGTGAGCGGCGACGCGCTGACCTCGCAGGCATCGCTGCAGGCGTTCAAGTTCGGCGTGCGCATCGCGGCGCCGTGCCCGGTCGTGCGGCTCGACCCCGACGGCGGAGCGCACCGGCTGCTGCTCGCCGACGGCGCGATCGTGCGCGCCCGCGCGGTCGTCGTCACGACGGGCGTCGCCTATCGCGGGCTGCCGCTCGAGCGATGGGACGAGTTCGAGGGGGCCGGGATCCACCACGCCGCGACCGCGCTCGAGGTCCGGCAGGCGTCCGGCTCCGACGTCGTGGTCGTCGGCGGCGCGAACTCGGCCGGGCAGGCGGCGCTGGCACTGGCGCAGGGCGGATGCCGCGTTCGCCTCGTCGTCCGTTCCGACGACCTCGCCGACCGCATGTCGAGCTACCTCGTCGACCGGATCCGCGAGGACTCCCGCATCGACGTCCACACCGGCACGCGGGTGACCGCACTCCACGGCGACGAGACGCTCGAGCGCGTGACGCTGGGCGGCGCCGTCGAGGAGACCGTCGAGTGCCGCGCCCTGTTCTGCTTCATCGGCGCGGTGCCGGCGACGGACTGGCTCGCCGACCTCGAACGCGACGACGACGGCTTCGTGCGCACCGGAGCGGACGTGCTCGCGCTCGGCGACGCCTGGCGTTCGACGGGCCGGATGCCGCTGCCCTTCGAGACGTCGGTGCCGCGTGTCTTCGCCGCGGGCGACGTGCGCCGCGGTTCGATGAAGCGTGTCGCCGCAGCCGTCGGCGAAGGTTCGAGCGCGGTCGCCTCGGTGCACCGAGCGCTCGCAGCGATGGAGGTGTACGCGTGAATCCGAAGCCCGACGCGACCGAGCCCGACGCGACCGAGCCCGAGGCGACCGGGGGCACGCCGGGCGCAGCCGCGGCGCCCGAGGCCCCGGACCCGGCCCTCGCCCCGCCGCCCTCGGGCACCGGCTGCGCCGAGTGCCTCGACCTCGGCGGCTGGTGGTGGCACCTGCGCCGCTGCGTCGAGTGCGGACACGTCGGATGCTGCGACGCGTCGCCGGGGCAGCACGCGCGTCGCCACGCCGAGGAGACCGGCCACCCGGTCGCGGCGTCGTTCGAGCCCGGCGAGGAGTGGTTCTGGGACTACGCCGCGGAGCGCGGCGCGAGGCACGTGCCGCTCGCCCCGCCGCGCTGGCGGCCGGAGGACCAGTCCTGCCCGGGGCCGAACGGCAACGTCCCGGAGAACTGGGAGGAACTGCTGCACCAGTGAGCCCGCGAGGGGTGACGGCGTGCTCCGGGGCGCCTCGCGCACGGACGTGACCGTCGCGCGCGCGGCATCCGCTGTTCATCGCCCTGTGATCCGCGACGCCTAGGCTTGGCGCATGGCGAAGCGTGAAGAGGTCGAGGCCTGGCTGACCGACATGGACGGCGTGCTGGTGCACGAGAACCATGCCCTGCCCGGCGCGGCCGAGCTGCTGCAGCAGTGGGAGGACGCGGGCACCCCGTACCTCGTGCTGACGAACAACTCGATCTTCACGGCGCGCGACCTGTCGGCGCGGCTGCGCGCATCGGGCCTCAACGTGCCCGAGGCGCGCATCTGGACCTCCGCGCTCGCGACCGCCGACTTCCTCAAGCAGCAGGTGCCCGGCGGGTCGGCGTTCGTGATCGGCGAGGCCGGCATCCTGACCGCCCTGCACGAGGCGGGCTTCATCATGACCGAGACGGACCCCGACTTCGTCGTCGTCGGCGAGACCCGCAACTACTCGTTCGACGCGATCACGAAGGCGATCCGGCTGATCGGCGCGGGCGCGCGGTTCATCGTGACCAATCCGGATGCCACGGGGCCGAGCGCCGACGGACCGTTGCCGGCGACCGGGGCGATCGCCGCGCTCATCACCAAGGCCACGGGCAAGGAGCCCTACGTCGTCGGCAAGCCCAACCCGATGATGTTCCGGTCGGCGCTGAACACGATCGGGGCGCACTCCGAGCACACCGCGATGATCGGCGACCGGATGGACACCGACATCGTCGCGGGCATCGAGGCCGGCCTGCACACCGTGCTCGTGCTCACGGGCATCAGCGACCGGCGCGAGATCGAGAAGTACCCGTTCCGGCCCGACGAGATCCTCTCGGGCGTCGCCGAGCTCGTCTCGAGCGAGCCGGTCGAGACCGAGCTGTAGGGGCGGCGGGCGGGCGGGGACTCAGACCGCCAGGTCGAGCTCGCGGCTCGGGTCCCAGGGCTCGGTCCACCCCAGCGCCTCGAACATCGCGTCGAGCACCATCGCCGTGAAGCCCCACACGAGGCGGTCGGCGCCGCCCGACGCCACCAGGAAGCCGGGCCCCCGCCACTCCTCGCCGTCGCGGCGGAGCACGGTGGTGCGGCGGTTCGCGGGATCGAGCAGGTCGGCCACCGGGGTGCGGAACACGGCCGACGACTCGGCGACGTCGACGGCGCGAACGGGCGACGGCCGGGTCCACCAGCCGAGCACGGGCGTCACGAGGTGCCGCGAGTACGCCAGCGGGATGGGATCCAGCTCTCCGAGCACGTCGACGCCCGCGGGGTCGAGGCCGGTCTCCTCGCGCGCCTCGCGGAGCGCGGCGGCGACCAGGCCGGAGTCTCCCGGCTCGACGCGGCCGCCAGGGAAGGCGATCTGCCCGGCGTGCGAGCGAAGGGTGTCGGCACGTGCGAGCAGCAGCACGTCGAGGTCCCGCGAGACCGCGGTGGCCTGCGCCACGTGGTCGCTCGGCAGTCCGTCGAGCACGCCGAACAGCACGAGCACGGCGGCGGCGCGCGACGCCTCGGGGTCCTCCGGCGGGCGCGCGTCGCGCCAGAGGTCGCGCAGGTGCTCGTCGGCCACGAGCGCCGCAAGCTGGGCACGCGCCGATCGGGCGGCATCGTCGCGGGAGGTCACCCGACGAGCGTAGCCCGCGCCGCGCGGGGCATGGTCAGGGCGAGCCGTCGTGCGGGTCGCCGTCGCCGTCGCGGTCGCGCCGCACGTCGTCGTCGTGGCGCGCCTCGTCGTCGTGGCGCGCGTCGCCGTCGTGGCGCACGTCGCCATCGTGGCGCACGTCGTACCGGTCGTCGCCGTCGATCGGATCCTCGTCGCGCGGACGGCGCGACCAGCGGCTCTCGTGGAGGAAGACCTGCGTCACGATCACGAGCACGACGATGACGCCGCCGGCCAGCCAGAAGGTCCAGTCCACGCGCGCTCCTCAGGCCAGCCGTGCCACGGCGGCCTCGACGCCCGCCCAGAACCGCTCGACGTCGAGCCCGACCGCGACGAACGCATTGGGCTCGCGCGCGAGCATGCCGTCGAGGTCGACGCTCGTGGCGCCGATCGTCTCGGCGCCCGCCAGCTCGACGTCCAGCCGCGTCCGCACGATCTCGACCGCGCCGGGGTCGGCGAGGAGGGCCACCGCGACCGGGTCGTGCAGCGGGCCGTCGGGCATGCCGAACACCTCGTCGTTGGTGCGGCAGAAGAACTCGAGCAGCTCGTCGCCGAAGCCCGCCGTGCGGGTGCCGATCGCGGCGAGGCGCTCGCGCACGCGGGTCGTGACGAGCGCGCGGTGCGTGACGTTCAGTCCGACCATCGTGAAGCGGATGCCGCTCCGCAGCACCAGGTCGAGCGCCTCCGGATCGACCCGGGCGTTGAACTCGGCGTAGGGCGTCGCATTGCCGCGCTCGGTCGAGCCGCCCATCCAGACGACCTCGCGGATCGACGGTGCGAGCTCGGGTCGCTCGCGCAGCAGCACGGCGACGTTCGTGATCGGTCCGGTCGCGATGATCGCGACGGGCTCGGATGCCGCGGCGATCGTGTCCGCGATGAGCTCGGTCGCGCCGCGGGGGTCGAGCGGCACCGGCGACGGCCCGGAGTCCGGGTCGGGCAGCTCCGGCCCACCGAGGCCGTTCTCGCCGTGGATCCACTCGGCCGTCACGAGTTCGCGGACGAGCGGGCCTGCGGCGCCGGCCGCGACCGGGACGCCCGTGACGCCGGCGACCGACAGCGCGATGCGGGCGTTCCGGCTCGTGTGCTCGAGCGGCACGTTGCCGCCGACCGTGGTCACGGCGAGCAGCTCGAGCGCGGGGTGCCCCGCGGCGAGCCACAGCGCGAAGACGTCGTCGTGCCCGGGGTCGCAGTCGAGGATCACGGGAACGGTCATCGGAGCTCCGTCCGGTCGGCGAGGGCGAGGATCTCCTCGCGCGGGGCATACGAGTCGACGGTGCCGCGGGCCTGCACCGCGATCGCGCCCGCAGCGACGGCGACACGGACCGCGTCGGGCAGCGTGCGCCCCTCGGCGAGCACGGCGGCGAGGGCGCCGGTCGCGGCATCCCCGGCACCGGTCGTGTCGATCGCCTCGACCTCGGGCGCGGCGACGGCGTACGTCCCGTGGGCGTCCGCCGCGATCGCGCCCCGCTCGCCCAGGGTCACGACGATCGAGCGGGCGAGCGTGCCGACGACGGATGCCGCGGCATCCCGCCATGCGTCGACGGTCGCGTCGGCGCCCAGGCCGGAGCCCAGGCCGAGCGCCCGTGCCTCGTGGGCGTTGACGATCAGCGGGTCGGCGACCGCGACGGCCGTGGACGGGACGGGCACGGGCGGGGCGAGGTTGAGCACGAACCGGGTGCCGGACGCGTCGCAGGCGCGAGCGAGCGCCTCGATCACGGGAACGGGGAGCTCGCCCTGCGTCAGCGCGACCTCCGCAGCCGCGATGCGGCCACGTTCCGCGTCGACGTCGTCGGCTCGGAGGGCCGAATTGGCCCCCGCCGTCACCACGATGGTGTTCTCGCCCGCGCCGGCGACCGTGATCTGGGCCACGCCGGTCGGCGCGCCGGCGACGGAGGTCACCGCGTCCTGCGACAGCCCGAACCGGGTGAAGGCCTCGCGCGCGACCTCGGCCGCCGCATCGTCCCCGAGGCGCGCGACGAGCGTCACGCCGACCCCGCAACGGTGTGCGGCGATCGCCTGGTTCGCTCCCTTGCCGCCGAGCGCGACGCGGTACCCGTTGGAGTGGATCGTCTCACCGGGCTCGGGGAACGCGTCGACGTAGCTGGTCGCGTCGACGTTGACCGACCCGAAGACGACGAGCCCGCTCACTGCGCGGCGGGTCCCGCCCCCGCGAGGCTCACCGTCAGCGGCTCGCCGCTCACCTGCTCGACGAAGCAGTAGTAGCTCCGCTGGCCGGCATCCCACTGCTCGGCGGTCACCGGGAACGAGGTCAGCATCTGCAGCTCGCCCACGCCCGCCGCCGTGGCCGGGTCGATGATCCCCTCGGCGGCGCAGAGCTCCTGCGACTGCGCGGCGAGCGCCTCCTCGCCGGGGAACTCCGCCGCCTCGTCGCCCGCGAACGTGCCGCGGTACGCGAGCTGCGCCGTGTGCGGCGTCGCGCAGTCGACGACCGTGAACTCGTCGGCCCACGCGTCCTCGAAGGGCTCGAGGCACTCGGTGCCGAAGAGCGCCTGCCACGAGTGGACGCCTGCGGGCTGGGGCGCGGTCGGAGCGGCCACGGGCTCCTCGGACGCGACCGGCGCGGCCGTGCCGGCATCGCTCGGGGCGAGGAAGCGCATGCCGAACGTCACCACGGCGACGACCAGCACCACGAGCGCCAGTCCGCCGGCCACCCAGGTCAGGAGCTTCACGGGCGACCGGTCGCGACCCTCGTCGTCGTCGCGCGTCGCGGACGACGCACCCGCGCCGCCGTACCCGCCGCGGTCGCCGTACCCGTCGCGGTCGCCGTACCCGCCGCGCGGCTGCGTCGTGCGTGCGTCGCCGCGGACGTCGTTCCAGCCGGCGAAGGGGTCGTCCGATCCACGACCTGCGCCGAGGCCGGGGTCGCGGGGCTGCGGGCGCTCGAGATCGGCGGCGGCGGAGGCGTCGATCACCGACATCGGACCGGTCGCGCCGAAGCCCGCACCACCGAAGAGCGCGGCGAGGCCGTCGTCCGATCCGTCGGCGGCGGCCTGCTCGTCGCGTGCGAGGCGCTCGGTCGTGCGCTCGTCGACGCCCGCGGCGTCCCACCCGTCGAACGCCGGCGCATCGGGGAAGGCGGACCGATCGTCGTGCGGCGTCTCGTCGTCGAACGCCTGGGGACCGTCGTCTCCGCGCCGGTCGCGCGCAGCGAGACCGAACGGGTCGTCGTCGACGTCGGCGGGCGGCCGGGCCGCGAAGGCGGCCGCGGCTCCGGCTCCGGTCGCCGCCCCACGGCGCGGACCCGGTGCGGCGGAATCGTCCTCGTCGTCGATCGGCACCTTCGGGTCCCGGCCGGCCGGGTCGGGGGTCAGGTTCCACAGATAGCCCGACTGCGCGAACTCGCGCGCTCGGGGCGACTCGTCCGCCTGCCACGGAGCGGAGGGGTCTGCGTAATCGTCCGCCGTGGGCGGCACGACGTCGGCGTCGCGTCGACGGTCGGCGAGGTCGTCGGCGTACCAGCGAACCTCGTCGTCGGGTTCGGATGCCGGCCGGCCGACGTCTTCACGCCAGTCGGCCGGCTCGTCCGACCAGGACCCGGTGCCCGACGCGCTCTCGTCGCGCCAGAGCTCGCGGAGGTCGTACCCGTCGTCGTGCGCCGGCACCTCCGCCTGCGCGCCGAAGCGGTCGTCGCCGTAGTCGCCGGTGTCCGCGTACGCGTCGGGACCGAACCCGCCGCCGGCGCGGTCGCCGTCGGCCCGCTCGTCGTACGAGCCGCCTCCGAAGGCGCGGTGGAGGTCGTCGGCCTCATCGTCGCCGTACCCGCCGTCCTCGGCGCCGGCGTCCGGGTCGTACCCGCTGCGCGGCCGGTCGCCGACGTCGTCGTACCCGTCGTCGTAGCCGGAACGGTCGTACCCGGCGGCGTCCCAGGCGCCGCCGTCGTAGCCGGCCTGGTCGTACGCGGCACCGTCGTATCCGGCCCGGTCCCCGCCCTGCTCGTCGTCGCGCGGGTCGCGACCGTCCCGGTCGAACGCGTCGTGACCGTCTCCGCCCCGGTCGTGGCCGGCCTCGCCGTACGGGGTCCGGTCGACATCGCCGACGTAGCCGGGCGTGACATAGCCGGGCCCGGCCACGTCGGGCTGCGCGTGGCCGGCCCCGTCGTAGCCTCTCGGGCTCCACGCCGCATCGTCGCCCGACGCGTCGCCGGCGTCACCCCGGCTCCACCCCGTCGCGTCGTCGCCGGTCCGGTCCCAGCCGCCCGCGTCGGCGCCCGGACGGTCGTAGCCGCGGGCGTCGTAGGCGGCCGAACGGTCGTAGCCGCGCTGCTCGGCGAAGGCGCCCTGATCCGCGTAGGCACCGCGATCGGCGAACGCACCCTCATCGTCGTACGCGTCACCGGCGCGGGCGCCCGACGCGGGCGCCGGCTCGTCCTCGTGGAGGGCGGACCACAGTTCGTCGGCGAAGTCGTCCGACGAAGCCGACGTCGGAGCCACGGGCGTGAAGGAGCTCCGGGCGACGGGGGGCGGCGTGAATCCATCGAACGGCGATTCGGCGCCCGCCTGGTCCTCCGGCGCCTCCGCCTGCGACTCGAATCGCGGCTCGGGCTGCGACTCGAATCGCGGCTCGGGCTGCGGCTCCGGCTCGCGCAGCCGCGGCGACATGCTCGACGGGTCGGCCAGTCGCGCGAAGGCGGCGCGCAGGCCCTCCTCGGTGTCCATCGGCTGCTCGCGCTCCGACGCCTCGCCCCAGGTCAGGGCGAAGTTCGCCGGCGGGGTCACCGGGCCGGGTGGCGGCGCGGAGTGCCCGGCGAAGGCGGGCGGCACGATGCCTGCGGGAGGTTCGACCGAGTCGAGCCGGGGATCGGCCGGCGGTTCGGGGATGCGCGGGGGATCTGCGGGGGCAGTGCTCCACGCGGGCGGATTCCAGGCGGGCTGGTTCCAGGCCGGCTGGTTCCACGCGGGCGGCGCCGGGGCGTCGACCGGCTCGGGTGCGCTGCGCTCGATGGGTTCGCCGACGACCGGGAGCGCGCGCGTCGGCGTCTCCTCCGCCGCGGGCTCGGCGACCGAGAACCAGTCGAGCGATTCCTCGCTGCGACGACGCGGGCGCGACTGCGGTGCGGGCTCGGCGAGCGGCGGCTCGGGAGCGGGTGCGACGGGGAGCTCCGGGGCCCGGCGGCCCTCGAGGTCGGGTCGGCGACCGCTGCCGAGCTGGCTCATCAGCCAGTCGGTGTCGTCGTCGAATCCGCTCGCGTCGTAGCGTCCGTCGCGTTCCGTCATGACAATCCCAGATCCTTCAAGCCGATGGCCGCGAGGTAGGGGACCCCCGCGGCTTCGATGACCTCGCGTGCACCGGTGTCGCGGTCGACGACGACCGCGACGGCCGCGATCTCGGCACCGACGGCGCGGAGCGCCTCGATGGCCTTCAGCGGAGAACCGCCCGTGGTCGAGGTGTCCTCCAGCACGATGACGCGCTTGCCCGCGACATCCGGGCCCTCGACCTGCTTGCCCCGACCGTGGTCCTTGGGCTCCTTGCGCACGACGAACGCGTCGTAGGCGAGGCCGCGCGCAGCACCCTGGTGCAGCACGGCGGTCGCGATGGGGTCGGCGCCCATCGTCATGCCGCCGACTGCTGCGACCTCCGGAACCTCCGCGATGAGGTCGAGCATGACCTGGCCGATGAGCGGCGCGACGCGGTGGTCGAGGCTCACCTTGCGCAGGTCGACGTAGTACGACGCCTGCTTGCCGCTGGTCAGCGTGAAGTCGCCGTGGAACACCGCCTCGTTCGAGATGTGCTCGATGAGCTGTCGGCGGGCCTCGGCGGACTGGGGATTCCGGGAAGTCACCCGAATACTCTAAGTCTCCGCCGCCTGAGAAGCAGGTGCGGAAGTTCCGGGGCGGCCTCCACCGGCCTCGTCCGGCGTCGCGTCGCGCCGCCGTCGACCGCGCCAGAACGACCGCGGGGTGCCGGGAACGAAGCGGGCCCAGAGGGGCGCGTCCTCCTCCTCCTGCAGCGCAGCGGGCATCTCCACATGGAACTGGGCGAGTTCCTCCGCCCCGTGGTGCACGACCCGGTAGAACGCAGTCCCGATCAGCACGCCGAGTGCGATGGACATGACCGCGGTGAGCGCCGTCGCGAAGTCCTCGAGCCCGGCCGCCGTGCCGACCGCCTCGGTCAGCCCGGCGAGCCCGGCCGCACCGGGGACGAGGATCCAGAACGCCGGGAGGAACGTCAGCTGCGAGGGGGCACCGCGTCGCAGGCTCGCGATCCAGAGCACGACCGGGGTCATCGCGACCGCACCGATGAAGCCGCTCACCGTGGCGCCGACGAGCGCCGCGCCGGCGACCTGCCCGCCGTAGGCGACCGCGACCGCGAGGAGCACCCAGCCGAACGTCGCCGGCGGCGCGGAGAAGTGCAGGTAGTTGCCGAACGCGAAGAGGAGCACGCCGAGCGGGGCGACCCACCACGCGAGCCCGGACGACGGATCGAGCGGCGCGTAGGTGGCGTCCGAGACGCCGACCACGGTGCCCGCGGCGAGGATCCCGAACGAGAGGAGCGCGAGCTGGACCATGCCGAACACCAGTCGGGTCGCGCCGGCGATCATCTGCCCCGCGGCGAGCTCCATGGTTCCCGTCGTGAGTGCGCCGCCGGGGAGGAAGGTGGCCAGCGGGGCGATCAGCAGCCGGATCGGGTCGCCGATGCCGACGTACGGGGCGAGCAGGAACACGGCGAGCGCGCACGCGAACGCCGCGAAGACCGGGAAGACGAGCTGGAGCGTCGGCGAGCGGACGAGCTTGGCGAGCCCGACGAGCGCGCCCAGCCCGAACGCGACGATCGCGCCCTCCCACGTCGGGGCGAGCAGGAGCGCCAGCCCCGTGGTGAGGAGGGCGTGCCCGAACGTGCGGACGAGCCATCCGTGCCGTGGGCGCATGGCGCCGATCTCGTTCAGGCGGCGGATGCCGTCGACCGGCGGGACGGCGGCGCGTCGGGCGTCCTCGATCAGCCGGTACAGCGCGGCGATCTGGTCGAACCGGAAGTTCGCGCGGACCGATCGGATCGCGACGCGGCTGTCCTCGGCGCCGCCGACCTGGACGATGATGACGGTCGGCAGCACGATGAAGTCGATGTCGTCGCGCCTGTAGGCCCGGGCGACGGCCTCCATGGTCTCGCCGATCCGGTCGACCGCCTCGCCCGCGGCGTTCATGCCCTCGGCGAGTCCGAGCAGGAACCGGCGCAGGACGGCGCGCTCGTCGAGCTCCGGCATCCGTCCCCCTCCCATCGCTGGTCCTGCGCACACGGTACGACGCGAGGCGGAGCGCGACGGGGCGCGACGCGCGAGGGGTCAGTCCTTCGGGTCGGGCGGTGTACGCCGATCGGGTTCGGGGCCGGGGCCGGGTCGTGCGCCGAGGTCCGGTCCGGAGAGTCGCGAGCGCCCGGGGCCGTCCGACGAGCCCATGAAGGCGGGCAGGTCGACGTGGAAGTCGGCGATCCCGGTCGCGCCGCGGTGGAGGAAGCGGTACAGCGCCGACCCGATGAAGACGCCGAGTGCGATCGACATGACCGCCACGAATGCGGCCGACAGGTCGTCGATGCCGGCCGACTCCTCGACTGCGCCCTCGGTGACGCCGATGAGGCTCGCCGCGCCCGGGACGAGCACCCAGAACGCGGGCATGAAGGTGAGCTGCGACGGCACGGCGCCTCGACGCAGGTCCTCGATCAGGAGCACGACCGGCGTGACGACGAGCGCTCCGAAGAACCCGCTGACGGGTGCCCCGAGGAGGAGCTCGCCGAGCTGCTGGGCGGCGTATGCGACGACGAGCGCGAGGAGCACCCATCCGTACGTCCGGCCGGGCGCCGCGAACTGCAGGTACACGCCGAACCCGTACAGCACCAGGCCGACGCCCGCGACCCACCAGGGCAGCGTCTGCTGCACCTCGCGGGGCACGTAGTCGTCCGCGCCGACGCCCGCCACCGTGCCGGCCGCGAGGATGCCGAACGCGAGCAGCGCCAGCTGGACGACGCCCGCGCCGAGCCGCGAGGTCCCCGCGACCATCTGCCCGGCCGCGAGCTCCCGGACGCCGGTGGTGAGCATGGCACCGGGGAGGAAGGTCGCGAGCGGCGCGATGAGCACGCGGAGCGGATCGCCGATCGCGACGACGGGCGCCAGGAGGAAGACGATGAGCGCGCAGACGAAGGACGCGGCCACCGGCAGGATCAGGCCGAGGGTCTGCGAGCGCGTGAGCTTCGCGACGCCGATGAGCGCGCCGAGCCCGAAGCCGACGACGGCCGCCTGCCAGCCGGGAGCGATCAGGAGTGCGAGACCGGCGACGAGGAGGGCGTGCCCGAGCGTGCGGATGAACCAGTGCCGCGAAGGCGGCATCGCGCCGATCTCGTTGAGCCGGCGGATGCCGTCCTCCGGACTGATCTCGGCGGTCCGCGCCGATCGGACGAGCGCGGCCATCGCGGCGACCTGGTCGAACCGGAAGGTCGCCCGGACCGACGTGAGCGACATCCGCGCCGTCTCACCGCGGCCGGTCTGGACGAACGCCATGGTCGGCAGCACGATGACGTCCACGTCATCGACGCCGTAGGCGCGCGCGATCGCGACGACCTCCGCCCGGGTGCGATCGGTCGTCTCGTCCGACGCGGTCAGGCCCTCGGCCAGGCCCAGCAGGAAGGTCCGGACCAGGGCCGGGTCGGCGGGCGTCTGCGTCCGCTCGCCGGAGTCCGGTGGGGTCGGGGTGATCGGCATCCGCTCGCTCCTCGGGTTCGGGCCGGGGGAGCGCCGTCGGATGACGCCCGCGCCCCGACGGTGCGGTCACCGTATCCCCGGGCGCGATCGCATGTCGAGGGGTCGACAGGCGGCGCAGACGGACGAAGGGCCGCCCTGCGGGGTGTCCCTCCCCCGCACGGCGGCCCTGCTCGGAGCCCGTCGGGCTCCGCGACGCGCGACCTAGACGGTGCGCGCGAAGGTCTCGCGCGGCTGACGACGGTATCCGTCGCGGGCGGTGACGACGATCGAGCCGGCGATTCCGGCGATCGAGGCGGCGGCGAGCATGGCGAAGACGGTGAACACGGCGGTTCCTTTCGAGGAGTTCGTTGGAATGTCGGGCGACCGGGTGCGCCCTTGCACGTGTCCGACATGCACTATTGTGCCGGTTCGGAACGTTCAGCACAATCTCACAGAACTTCACTGACGATGTAGCATGGCTACATGGATGTGCGCCGTCTCGACCTCCTCCGCGAGCTCGCCGAACGCGGCAGCGTCACTGCCGTCGCCGAGGCGACCGGGCGCACCCCGTCGGCCGTGTCGCAGCAGCTGAAGGTGCTCGAGCGCGAGGCCGGCATGCCGCTCACCGAACGCAGCGGCCGCGGGGTGGTCCTCACGAGCGCCGGGCATGCGCTCGCGCGCAGCGCGACGGAGGTCGCGATCGCCCTCGAGCGGGCCTCCGCCCTCTGGGACGAGTTCCGCAACCACCCGAGCGGCGAGGTCAGCCTGCTGACGTTCCCGACGGTCGGCGCGACCCTCCTGCCGCAGGTGCTCGCCGACCTCCGCTCGGTCGCCGGCCTCGTCGTCCGCGCCACCGACCTCGACCCCGAACTGGCCGAGTTCCCCGACCTCACGAACGAGTACGACATCGTGCTCGCCCACACCATGCCCGGCGAGCTTCCGTGGGGCGGCCGGGGCCTGCGCGCGCTCCCGCTCCTCACCGAGCCGCTCGACATCGGCCTGCCTGCCGACCACCGGCTCGCCGGCCGCTCGCACGTGACGCCTGCCGACCTCGTCGAGGAGACCTGGCTCGGCGTGCCGCCCGGCTTCCCGTTCGAGCGGATCCTCCACGCGATCGAGCAGGCCGGCGGACGGCGGGTCGAGGTGAGCCAGCGCTTCAGCGACATGCGCATCGTCGAGGCGTTCATCGCGGCGGGGCTCGGCATCGCGTTCGTGCCGAGGTACACCTCGGGCCCGGTGCCCGCCGAGATCGTGCTGAAGCCGCTCCGCGGCGTCGCATCGGTCCGGCAGATCTTCGCCCTGGTGCGACCGGATGTCTCGGAGCGGCTCGCCGTCCGCACCGTGCTCGAGGTGCTGGTCGACCGGGCCGCACGGCTCGAGCGGTCGCACGACGACGCCGCACGCGACATCCCGTCGACCGCCGGAGCCTGAACACGGGCGGACCGACCAGTGCCGGCGGCCCGCCCGGGCCCGGGACTACGAGGCGAGTGCCTTCGCCTTGAGCGCGTCGAACTCGGCCTGGGTGATCGTTCCGGCATCGAGCAGGCGCTTGGCCGAATCGATCTCGGCGGCGGCCGAACCGGAGCCCGAGCTGGCGACCGATCGGATGTAGTCGTCGGCCTGGGCCTGCGCCGCCTGCCCGCGCGCCGCATTGCGTTCGGCCATGCCACGACCACGCGCGATCAGGTAGATGAAGGCCGCCAGGAACGGCAGGAAGACGAGGAACAGCACCCACAGCGCCTTCGCCCAGCCGTTCAGCGAGTGGTCGCGGAAGATGTCGACGAAGACGCTGATGAAGATCCAGATGCAGGCGAACAGGACGTAGATCCAGAAGAGCCAGACGAAGAAGTCCCAGATGTTCATGACGGCGAGCCTTTCGATCACGGGGTGCGGGTCGCGCCCATCTGCCCGGAACGTATCGGCGCGGCGGGGAGCGCCGCATCACCCGAACCGCATGATTCGCCGGCCGTCCTGCGGAAGCCCGGAGGGCGACGCGAGCGGCGTTCCCGCGGTCGCTAGATGCGCCGGCGTCGACGTCCCGGCGTCACCGCGGCACCCACCACGGCCGCCTTCGCCACCGGGGCCGGACCCGGCCGTACCGCGGCGCTCACGACCGCGGCCTTCGCGACGGGGGCGCGGACCACGCCGACCCGTCCCACTCGTGCTGGCCTCAGCGGCATGTCAGACTCCCGTCTCCTCGAGCTCTGCGTCGGCCTCGATCGAGGCGACGATGTCCTGGATCGGGATCCGGCCGTCGGCGATCAGGCGGCCTCCCGCCCGTCGAGCCGCGGCGGCGAACGGCGCGGCCCAGAGGTTCTCGTACACGAGGACGCCTGCCACGCTGCCCGGATCCATGGCCGCGGCCAGGTTGACGACGTCGTCGGCCGCCAGGAGCTCCGCCAGCTGCGCCTCGAGTTCGACCAGCGGGCCGAGCTCCCCGGCGTCGGAGAGCTCCATCGCGTCCACGGCGCCGTCCTCGTCCTTGATGAGGATGATCGCGTCGATGAGTCGGATCGTCCCCGCCTCCACGAGCTTCATCAGCTCCTCCGCGATCTCCCCGGTGAAGGTCGAATGCCCCGCGGGGAACTCGATGACGAGGAAGTCGACCGGTCCCAGCGCGTCCAGATCCTGCTCGGTCATCTCGATCAGCCCCCTGCTCCCGTTCATCCTCCGGTGCCGGATCCGCACCGATCTCAGACTCTTCGCAGGGTGCTCTCGCGGCATCACCCAAATCGAATGATTCCGCGGACCGCCGACTTGGCTAGGTTGTGCTCGGCCGGCCGTCGCGGTCGCGCCGAGAACGGACGCTTCCAGGGGGATCTCATGCGACCTGACCGACACGCGCGCACCATGCTGCCGATCCCGGACCGGCCCAGGCCGGGACTCACGACGTACGACGCGAAGGACCCGGCGACCTCGTACCCGCCGATCGAGACGCTGCTGCCACCGGAGGGTGCACCGAACGTGCTCATCGTGCTGCTCGACGACGTCGGGTTCGGCGCATCGAGCGCGTTCGGCGGACCGTGCCGGACGCCGACGGCCGAGCGGCTCGCCGCGGGCGGCCTGCGCTTCAACCGCTTCCACACGACGGCGCTCTGCGCGCCGACCCGGCAGGCCATGCTGACCGGTCGCAACCATCACTCGGTCGGGATGGGAAGCATCACCGAGACGGCGACCAGCGCCCCGGGCAACAACTCGCTGCGACCGAACACCAAGGCTCCGTTGGCCATGACGCTGAAGCTCAACGGCTACTCGACCGCCCAGTTCGGCAAGTGCCACGAGGTGCCCGTCTGGCAGTCCTCGCCCATGGGCCCCTTCGACGCCTGGCCGTCGGCCGGCGGCGGCTTCGAGACGTTCTACGGGTTCATCGGCGGCGAGAACAACCAGTGGGATCCGGCGCTGTACGACGGGACCACGCCGGTCGAACCCCCGGCGACGCCGGAGGAGGGATACCACCTCACCGAGGACCTCGCCGATCGGGCGATCGGGTGGATCCGCTCGCAGAAGTCGCTGATGCCGGACAAGCCCTTCTTCGTCTACTTCGCACCCGGCGCCACGCATGCGCCCCACCACGTGCCGAAGGAGTGGGCCGACCGGTACACGGGCGAGTTCGCACGCGGGTGGGACGCGCAGCGGGAGCAGACGTTCGCACGGCAGAAGGAACTGGGTGTCATCCCGGCCGACGCGGAGCTCACGCCCAGGCACGACGAGATCCCGGCATGGGACGACATGCCCGACGACCTCAAGCCCGTGCTCGAGCGCGAGATGGAGGTGTACGCGGGATTCCTCGAGCACACCGACCATCACGTCGGTCGCCTGATCGACGCGATCGAGGACCTCGGCGTCCTCGACGACACGATCGTGTACTACATCATCGGCGACAACGGCGCCTCGGCGGAGGGCACCCTCAACGGCGCGTTCAACGAGATGGCGAACTTCAACGGCATGGCCGCACTCGAGACACCCGAGTTCATGCGGTCGAAGGTGGACGAGTTCGGGTCGCCGTCGTCCTACAACCACTACTCGGTCGGCTGGGCGTGGGCGATGGACACCCCCTTCCAGTGGACCAAGCAGGTCGCCTCCCACTGGGGCGGCACGCGCAACGGCACGATCGTGCGCTGGCCGGGCGGCATCGAGCAGCCGGGCGGGCTGCGGAGCCAGTTCACGCACTGCATCGACGTGGCGCCGACCGTCCTCGAGGCGGCCGGCCTGCCCGAGCCGACGGTGGTCAACGGCGTGCAGCAGTCGCCGATGGAGGGCACGAGCATGCTCTACGCGTTCAACGACGCCGACGCCCCCGAGCGCCACGACCTGCAGTACTTCGAGATGTTCGGCAACCGCGGCATCTACCACCGCGGCTGGAGCGCGGTGACGAAGCATCGGACGCCGTGGCAACTCGTCGGAGGTACCGTGCCGGCCTTCGACGACGACGTATGGGAGCTCTACGACGGCAGCAGCGACTACAGCCAGGCGCGCGACCTCGCCGCCGACGACCCGCAACGTCTCCACGAACTTCAGCGGCTGTGGCTCATCGAGGCCGTCAAGTACAACGTCGTGCCGTTGGACGACCGCACGGGCGATCGCCTCGACCCGGTCCTCGCCGGCCGGCCGACGCTCATCCGGGGCGACTCGCAGCTGCTCTTCCCCGGAATGGGCCGACTCTCCGAGCACAGCGTGGTGAGCATCAAGAACCGCTCGTTCTCGGTGACCGCCGAGGTCGAGGTGCCGGAGGCGGGTGCCGAGGGCGTGATCGTCGCGCAGGGCGGCCGGTTCGGCGGATGGAGCCTCTACGTCTCGGGCGGGGCGGCGAAGTTCGTCTACAACGTCCTCGGCATCCAGTCGTTCGCGACGACCGCCGACCGGCCCGTGCCGTCCGGGGTGCATCAGGTCCGGATGGAGTTCGCCTACGACGGGGGCGGGCTCGCCAAGGGCGGCGACGTCACGCTCTACTACGACGGGGAGGCTGCCGGGACCGGGCGGGTCGGGGCGACGCAGCCCATGATCTTCTCGGCCGACGAGACGACCGACGTCGGCTACGAGTCGGGCACGACCGTGAGCCCGGACTACACGGTCTCGACCAGCCGGTTCCGCGGCCGGATCAACTGGGTGCAGATCGACGCCGGCGACGACTCGCACGACCACTTCATCGACCCCGACGAACGGCTGCGCATCGCCATGGCCCGCCAGTGAGGTGAGCGGATGCCGCCCCGGCACCGGGCACGCCCGGCCCCGGGGTAGCATCCGTCCATGCCCGACGACGTGATCCTGTTCGACGTGCGCGACGGCCTCGCGCACCTCACGCTGAACCGACCCGAACGGCTGAACGCCGTCGATCCGGCGGCGATCGCGCGGTGGCGCGACCTCGCGCACGAGATCGCCGAGCGCGACGACATCGGCGCGGTGCTCTTCGACGCGGTCGGGCGGGCGTTCTGCGCGGGCGGCGACGTGGTCGCGATGTCGGAGCTCGCGCGGACGGCGGCGGGCTCCGGTCCCGCCGACGATGCGGGCGCCGTCGACGACGGGCCGGCCGGACTCGTCCGCGAGCTCGCCGACCGCATCCACGAGGGCCACCGGGTGCTCCGCGAGAGCACGAAGCCGATCGTCGCGGCCGTCCAGGGCCCCGTCGCCGGCGGCGGCCTCGGGTTCATGCTCGTGGCCGACGTGATCGTGGCGTCGGAGCGCGCGACCTTCGCGAGTCGCTACAGCGACGTCGGCCTCACGCCGGACTGCGGGGTGAGCACGCTCCTCCCCGAGGCGGTCGGCACGCGACGTGCGCTCGAGCTCACGCTGACCTCGCGCACGCTGTCGGCCGCCGAGGCCCTCGACTGGGGCCTCGTCGCCGAGGTCGTCGCAGCGGACGCGCTCGACGCGCGGGCGCGCGAGATCGCGAACGGATGGCTCGCCGGTGCGACGTACGCGTTCGGCCAGGCGAAGCGGCTCGTGCACGCGGGTCGCGGCCGCTCGTTCCGGGCGTCGCTCGACGACGAGGCGGCGACGATCGGCGTCGCGTTCGCGACCCCCGAGGCGCAGACCCGTATCGCGCGCTTCGCGGGTGGGTCCTCGCGCGGCTGACCCGCCCGCCGTCAACCGGGTGACACCGCCGCACCCCATCAGCAGGATGGAGGCATGTCCCACGACCTCGATCAACTGACCACGGAGATCGCCGCCCTCGCGCGGCAGCGCGGCATCCTCGTCGCGGCCGCGGAGTCGCTCACCTCGGGCGCGATCTCGAGTGCGTTCGGGCGCGGG
Organism: Agromyces molybdatiresistens; assembly: GCF_052748445.2. Classification (NCBI taxonomy): domain Bacteria; kingdom Bacillati; phylum Actinomycetota; class Actinomycetes; order Micrococcales; family Microbacteriaceae; genus Agromyces; species Agromyces molybdatiresistens. The sequence goes on from NZ_CM188258.1 coordinate 3,529,219, forward strand.
GAGCGGGCCTCCGAGTGGTTCGCGGGCGGTGTGGTCGCGTACGCCGAGCGGGTCAAGCGCGACGTGCTCGGGGTGACGGCGACCTCGGTGCTCACGCCCCAGTGCGCGCGCGAGCTCGCGACGGGCGTCGCCCGCCTGCTCGCCGCCGACGTCGCCGTCGCGGTGACCGGCGTCGGCGGCCCCGACCCCGAGGAGGGGCTGCCGCCCGGCACGGTCTACGCCGCCGTCACCGCGGGCGACGACGTCACGGAGGCCGTGTGGCGCTTCGACGGCGACCCGTCGGCCGTCGTCGAGCAGACCGTGCGCGCGGCGCTCGAACTCGTGCGGAGCGCGCTCACCTGAGGCGCGCGGCGCGCTCAGTCGTGCTGCGGGAAGCCGAGGTTCAGCCCGCCGTGGCTCGGGTCGAGCCAGCGCGACGTGATCGCCTTCTCCTGCGTGAAGAAGTCGAAGCCGCGCGGGCCGTAGGCCTTCGCGTCGCCGAACAGCGAGTCCTTCCAGCCGCCGAACGAGTGGTAGGCCACGGGCACGGGGATCGGCACGTTGATGCCGACCATGCCGACCGTCACCTCGCGCTGGAAGCGCCGGGCGGCACCGCCGTCGTTCGTGAAGATCGCCGTGCCGTTGCCGTAGCGCGACGAGTTGATGAGCTCGAGCCCGTCCTCGTAGCCGTCGACGCGCACGACCGAGAGCACCGGGCCGAAGATCTCGTCCCGGTAGACGGCCGACGACGTCGGCACCTTGTCGATGAGCGTCGGTCCCATCCAGAACCCGTCGGGTTCGCCGTCCACATCGGGGTCGCGGCCGTCCACGACGACGGATGCCCCGTCCTCGCCGGCCACGTCGAGGTACCCGGCGACCTTGTCCCGGTGCTCGCGCGTGATGAGCGGACCCATGTCGCAGCCGCGGGTGCCGTCGCCGGTGACGAGCCGAGACATCCGCTCGCTGATCTTCGACACGAGCTCGTCGGCGATCGAGTCGACCGCGATCACCGCGGAGATCGCCATGCAGCGCTCGCCCGCCGAGCCGAAGCCCGCGTTCACGGCGGCGTCGGCCGCGAGGTCGAGGTCGGCGTCGGGCAGCACGAGCATGTGGTTCTTCGCGCCGCCGAGCGCCTGCACGCGCTTGCCGTTCGCGGTCGCCGTCGCGTAGATGTACCTCGCGATCGGGGTCGAGCCGACGAACGAGATCGAGCGGACCGCGGGGTGCTCGAGCAGCGCGTCGACCGCGACCTTGTCGCCGTGCACGACGTTGAACACGCCGTCGGGCAGGCCTGCCTCCTGGAAGAGGCGCGCGAGCCACACCGAGGCCGACGGGTCCTTCTCCGACGGCTTCAGCACGACCGTGTTGCCCGTCGCGATCGCGAGCGGGAAGAACCACAGCGGCACCATCGCCGGGAAGTTGAACGGGCTGATGATGCCCACGACGCCGAGCGGCTGCCGCAGCGAGTAGACGTCGATGCCGGTCGAGACGTTCTCGGAGTACTCGCCCTTCGTGTATGCGGGCATCGCGCACGCGAGCTCGACGACCTCGAGGCCGCGGGCGATCTCGCCGAGCGCATCGGCGGTGACCTTGCCGTGCTCGCTCGTGAGGATGGCTGCGAGCTCCTCGGTCCGCGACGCGAGCAGCTCGCGGAAGCGGAACATCACCTGCTGGCGCTTGGCGATCGATGCGTCGCGCCAGGCGGGGAACGCGCGAGCCGCGGCCTGCACCGCGGCATCCACGTCGTCGGTCGTCGCGAAGCGCACGCGGCGCTGCTCGACGCCGTGCGCGGGGTTGTAGACGGGCCCGGTGCGCTCCGAGTCGCCCGATGCGGGCGCCCCGTCGATCCAGTGCTCGACGACCTCGGCGGTCGCGGTGCCCTCGGCGCTGGGGGCGGTCTGGGTGTCGGTCATGGTCTCGTTCCTTCCGAATCGAGTGTCCGGGTCGTGTTCGTGGGGTGGTGGCTGCCGCGGCGCCCCGGACGGATGCCGCGGCATCCGTCTCACACGGCGACGGTGCCGAGCACCTCGTCGTAGATCGCCGCGGCCTCCTCGACCTCGGCGGCGGTGACGACGCAGGGCGGCACGACGTGGATGCGGTTCTCGGCGACGAACGGGAGGAGTCCGCGCTCGATGAGCGCCCCCTTGATGCGGCCGACCTCGGCGGCCGGCAGCGGCTCGCGCGTCTCGGGGTCGGCGACGAGGTCGAGCGCCCAGAAGACGCCCTCGCCGCGCACCTCGCCGATGACGGCGTGCTTCCCGGCGAGCTCGGTGAGCGCCGGCGCGATCGACTCGGCGCCGACGCGGCGCGCGTGGTCGACGATGCCCTCGGACTCCATGGCGTCGAGCGCGCCGACGATCGAGGCCATCGCGAGCGGATGCCCCGAGTACGTGAGCCCGCCGGGGAAGACCTGCTCGTCGAAGTCGGCGGCGATCTCGTCGGAGATGACGACACCGCCAACGGGCACGTAGCCGGAGTTCACGCCCTTGGCGAAGCTGATGAGGTCGGGCCGCACGTCGTACCCGTCGAACGCGAACCATCGTCCGGTCCGGCCGAAGCCGCACATCACCTCGTCGAGGATCAGCAGGATGCCGTGCCGGTCGCACAGCGCGCGGACGCCGGCGAGGTAGCCGGGCGGCGGCACGAGCACGCCCGCAGTGCCCGGAACGGTCTCGAGCAGCACGGCCGCGATGGACGCCGGACCCTCGGCCTCGATCACGCGACGCAGGTGCTGCAGGGCGCGCTCCGACTCCTCCTCCGGCGTCGACGCCCAGAACTCGGAGCGGTAGAGGAACGGACCGAAGAAGTGCACGTGCCCGCGCGCGTACTCGTTCGGGATGCGCCGCCAGTCGCCGGTCGACACGATGGCCGCCCCGGTGTTGCCGTGGTAGGACCGGTAGGTCGACAGCACCTTGTCGCGGCCGGTGTGCAGCCGCGCCATCCGGATCGCGTTCTCGTTGGCGTCGGCGCCGCCGTTGGTGAAGAAGACCTTGCTCATGCCATCCGGAGCACGCTCGGTGATCCGCTTCGCGGCCTCGCCGCGCGCGAGGTTCACCGTGGGCGGGCCGATGGTCGCGAGGAGCTCGGCCTGCTCGCGGATCGCGGAGACCACCGCCGGGTGCTGGTGCCCGATGTTGACGTTCACCAGCTGGCTGGAGAAGTCGAGGTACTCCCGGCCCGAATGGTCCCAGACGCGCGTGCCGCGGCCGCTCGCGACGACGAGCTGCGGCGGACTGCCCTGCGCCGACCAGGAGTGGAAGACGTGGGCGGCGTCGAGCTCGCGCGCGAGTGCGTCGAGGTCGGCGGTCAGGTTCTCGGTCATGGCGTCGCTGCCTTCCTGCGTTCGTCGTCGTGGGGCGGATGCTGCGGGGCCGGCCGGGACGCGCCGGCCCCGCAGCATCCGTCGTCGTTACTGTCCGCCCTCGGTGAGGGTGACCTCGATGGGCTCGAAGGACTCGCCGGTCGTGTCGACCTCGTCGCCGAGCTCCTCGATGGCCTGCTCGATGTACTCGTTCGTCCACGCGGAGGCCGGCGGCTCCTCGGTGATCGGGCTGGCGCCCGACTCGTTCACGGCCGACAGCGCGCCCTCGACGGTCTGGTCCCAGGCCGCCTCGTCGATCATGCCGATGCCGTCCGGTGCCGGCCAGATGAGCTTGTTGGTCTCGTTGACCATCCACAGCTCGTGGCTCGGGCCCCAGCCGGAACCGGCCGCGATCGTGATCTCCGACGCCTCCTCGGGGTTGTCGCGGGCGAACGCCCAGCCCTTGATGACGGCCTTGAGGAACGCGACCGTCGTCTCCTGGTACTCCTCGTCGCTCTCGAGGCGCTCCGTGTCGGCCCAGATCGCGTCCTGCAGCATCGCGCCGACGGTGTCCTGGTAGCTGATGACGTTGAAGTCGTCCTCGGTGTACAGCTCACCCGTGTCGGGGTCGACCGTCTCGAGCAGCTGCGCGTACTCGTTGTAGGTCATGGCCTGCGCCGCATCGATGTCGCCCTGCAGGAACGCGTTCATGTTGAAGTCCTGCGTGATGATCTCGACCGTCGACGAGTCGAGGCCCTCGGCGGCCATGGCCGCGAAGATCTCCCACTCGTTGCCGAAGCCCCACGAGCCGATCTTCTTGCCCTCGAAGTCGGCCACCGACGAGATGTCGGAGTCTGCCCACGACACCTGCAGGGTGCCCGAACGCTGGAAGATCTGCGCGATGTTGGTGAGGTTGGCGCCCTGCTCGATCGAGCCGAGCACCTTGGGAACCCACGCGATGGCGTAGTCGACGTCGCCGTTGGCGAGCGCGTCCTGCGGGACGATGTCGCCGCCCGACGGGATGATCTCGACCTCCAGTCCCTCCTCCTCGAAGTAGCCGTTCTCGACGGCCGCGAAGTAGCCGGCGAACTGGCCCTGCGGGAGCCACTGGAGCTGGAGCTTGACGGGCGTGAGGTCGCCGTCCGACCCCGCGTCGGCGCCGTCGCCGGAGTCGCCGCCTGCCGAGCAGGCCGCGAGGAGCAGTGCCGCCGTGACGGCGAATGCTCCGGCCGCGAATCCGCGGCGTGTGCTGTGCTTCATGTCAGTCCTTCCGTGTTCTCGGTGCGTGCGGTGGTGCCGGGTGGTGCGGTGGTGCCGGGTGGTGCGGTGGTGCCATCCCCTGCCCTGCGGGGACGTCGGTGCCGGGCCGCAGTGGCGGCGTTCCGGGCGATGGGATGCCGCGTGGCCGGCCGGGCGCGCCTCATCGCGCACCTCCGCCGGGGCCGCGGCGCAGCACGAGCCGCTCGAGTGCCAGGGTCGCGAGGTAGAAGACGAGGCCGAGCACGATCGACGCGAGCACGTAGGCCCACGCCCGCGCATACGCGCTCGAGGCGGCCGACGTCGAGATGAGCGACCCGAGCCCGCCACGCGGGCCGCCGAAGTACTCGGCGACGAGGGCCGAGATCACGGCGAGCGACGAGGCGATGCGGATGCCGGTGAGCACGAAGGGCACGGCCGTCGGGAGGGTGAGCGTCCGCAGCACCTGCTGCGGACTCGCCGCGTACGCCTTCATGAGGTCCCGGTGCACGGGCGTGGTCTGCCGGAAGCCCCGCAGCGTGTTGATGAACACGGGCACGAACGACGCGAGCGCGGCGATCGCCTGGCGGCCGAACTGGCTGTCGGCGCCGAACATCGAGTTGAGCACCGGGGCCAGGGCGACGATCGGGACGACGGCGAGCGCGGCGACGACCGGCGCGCTCATGCGGTCCGCGACCTTCCAGCGGGCGGCGACCGCGGCGAGCGCGATGCCGAGCAGCGTGCCGACGACGAGGCCGATGAGCGCGTTGGTCCCCGTGATGAGCGTCGCGGACACGGTGGACGGGAAGAACGCGACGAACTCCTCGACGATCGACGCCGGGCTCGGCAGCAGGTAGTCGGAGACTCCGACGACGGTGACGAGGAACTGCCATGCGCCGAGCACGAGGAGCCCGACCGCGATCGGCGCCACGACGCGCAGCGTCGCCTCGGTGCGCGGGCTCATGCGGCCCGGGCGTCCGACGGTCGCGGCGCTCATCAGCGGGTCTCCACTCCGCGCGGACCGGATGCCACGGGCGAGCCGCCGTGCAGCGCCTCGCGGACGGCGGTGACCATGTCGAAGAACGAGCGCTCCTCGCGGAGTTCCTCGGTGCGGGCGGCGCGTGCCGCCTCGGCGCCGAGGCGCATGGGCACGACCTCCTGGATGCGGCCGGGCCGCGGCGACATGACGACGACCCGGTCGGAGAGGAACACGGCCTCGGGGATCGAATGCGTGACGAAGACGACGGCCGCGCCGGTCTCGGCCGAGATGCGCACGAGCTCGGTCTGCATCTTCTCGCGCGTCATCTCGTCGAGCGCGCCGAACGGCTCGTCCATGAGCAGCAGCCGGGGCTGCTCGGCGAGCGCCCGCGCGATCGCGACGCGCTGCTGCATGCCGCCGGAGAGCTGGTCGGGGTAGCGGTCGGCGAAGTCCGAGAGGCCGACCATGTCGAGCAGGCGCGCGACGCGGTCGCGCCGGTCGGCGGATGCCGCTCCGTGCAGCTCGAGCGGCAGCGCGACGTTCGCGGCGACCGTGCGCCACGGCAATAGGCCGGCCTGCTGGAACGCGATGCCGTAGTCCTGGTCGAGCCGGGCCTGGCGGGCGGACTTGCCGAACACGGTGAGCGTGCCGCCGGTCGGGTCGTCGAGGTCGGCGATGAGGCGCATGAGGGTGGACTTGCCGCACCCGCTCGGGCCGATCAGCGACACGAACTCGCCGGGCGCGATCTCGAGGTCGATGCCCTCGAGCGCCTGCACCTGGCCGGTGCGGGTGTCGAAGACCTTGTCGACGCCGCGCACCTCGACGGCCGCGGGGCCGGTCGCCGCCGGGGCCTGGGCCGCGGGAGCCGGTGCCGCCGGGACCGAGGACGGGTTGGCGGGGGTGGCATCCGTCATGCGGACTCCTCCGTTCGTCGGTAGTTCTTCAGGATGACGCCGAGGACGGCGACCGAGCCCGCGGCGACGAGGCCGAGCAGGATCGCGCCGAAGATCGGGCCCCAGGCCTTCGCCGGATCGCCCGAGGCCTGTCCGGCGAACTGGATGAGGATGCGGCCGATGCCGCCCTGCAGGCCCGTCGACACCTCGGCGACGACCGCGCCGATCACGGCGTTCGCCGCGCCGAGGCGGAGGGCCGGGAGCAGGTACGGCACCGCGGCCGGGAACCGCAGCTTGGCGAGCGTCTGCCAGTAGCCGGCCGCGTAGGTCTGCATGAGCTCGGTGTGGATGCGGTCGGGCGACTGCAGCCCCTTGAGCGCGCCGATCGCGATGGGGAAGAAGGCGAGGTAGCTCGCGATGAGCGCGACCGACATCCAGTCCTGCCACTCGAACGAGCCGATCTCGACGCGCGAACCCCAGCTCTTCACGACCGGCGCGAACGCGATGAGCGGCACGGTCTGGCTGAGCACGATCCACGGCAGCAGGCCCCACTCCGCGATCCGCCATCGCTGCATGACCAGGGCGAGTCCGATGCCGACCACGACGCCCACGAGCCATCCGGCCGCGGCGATGCCGAGCGTGGTGAGCGCGGCGAGGAGCACGACGGCCCAGAGCGGCTGCGCCGTCGGCGCGCTCGTGACCGGCTCGCCGAGGCGCGCGAACATGTCCCACACGTGCGGCATCGCGAGGTCGGTGCTGCGCGGGAGGATCCGCGTCTCGCCGACCACCACGCCGTCGGCGGGCGCGAGCGCCTTGTACGCCTCCCAGATCAGCGCGATGACGACGATGCCGGCGAGGCCCCAGGCCCAGGCGGCAGCGGTGCGGCCCGCGTGGCGCGAGCGGCCGGGACGACCGGCGCGACCGGCCCGGCGGATGCCGCCGGGCACACCGCCGGGCACGGCATCCGCCGCCGGCTCGATCTCGCGCTCGCGCAGGTCGGTCATGACTTCGCCGCGACGTGCTCGGAGAGCGCGGGGATCACGGTCTCGCCGTAGACCCGCAGCGTCTCCTCCTTGTTGTCGTGCTGGAGGTAGCCGGCGAACTGGTCGACGCCGAGCTCGGCGAGCGCCTTCAGCTTCTGGATGTGCTGCTCCGCGGACCCGAGCACGCAGAACCGCTCGACGATCTCGTCGGGCACGAACTCGGTGTGCGTGTTGCCCGCGCGGCCGTGCTCGTTGTAGTCGTAGTCCTGGCGCCCGCGGATGTAGTCGGTGAGCGCGTCGGGCACGGTGCCGTGCATGCCGTACTTCGCGACGATGTCGGCGACGTGGTTGCCGACCATGCCGCCGAACCAGCGGCACTGGTCGCGCATGTGCGACCAGTCCTCGCCGATGTACATGGGCGCGGCCACGCAGAACTTCACCGACATCGGGTCGCGCCCGACCTTCTCCGCGGCATCCCGCACGGTCGTGATCATCCACTCGGCGATGTCGAGGTCGGCGAGCTGCAGGATGAACCCGTCGCCCACCTCGCCGGCCACGCGCAGCGCCATGGGCCCGTACGCGGCGACCCACACCTCGAGCTCGGATCCCCTGCTCCACGGGAAGCGGATGTTCGAGCCGTGGTAGTCGACGGACCGCGAGTTGCCGAGCTCGCGGATCACGTGGATCGACTCGCGCAGCTCGGTCATCGTCGTCGGCTTGCCGTTCGTGACCCGCACCGCCGAGTCGCCGCGGCCGATGCCGCACACGGTGCGGTTGCCGAACATCTCGTTGAGCGTCGCGAAGACGGAGGCCGTGACCGTCCAGTCGCGCGTCGCGGGGTTCGTCACGAACGGGCCGACCTTGATGCGCTGGGTCTGCGCGAGGATCTGGCTGTAGATGACGTAGGGCTCCTGCCAGAGGATGTGCGAGTCGAACGTCCACACGTGGCTGAAGCCGTGCACCTCGGCGAGCTTCGCGAGCTGGATGGTCCGCGATGCCGGGGGGTTGGTCTGGAGGACCGCTCCGAATTCCATCCGCTGCTCCCTTCTGTTCTGTCGGGTCGGGATGGTCAGATGAGGTACTGGCTCAGGCCGCGCTTGAGGTAGCGCCCGTCGCCCTTGGCGCCGACGTAGGCGTCGTCCTCGACGACGACCCTGCCCCGGCTCATGACCGTGTCGACCTTGCCGTCGATCTCGTAGCCCTCCCACGCGGAGTAGTCCATGTTCATGTGGTGGGCCCGGCCCGTAGGGTTCCCGGATGGATCCAGATCGAGGCCGATCGAGGTGTGCCCGTTCGGGTCGTAGACGACGATGTCGGCGTCGGCGCCGGGCTGGATCACGCCCTTCTGCCCGTAGAGCCCGAACATGCGCGCGGGCGTGGTCGACGTGAGCTCGACCCAGCGCTCGAGCGTGATCTCGCCGGTCACGACGCCCTGGTACATGAGGTCCATGCGGTGCTCGATCGAGCCGATGCCGTTCGGGATCTTCCGGAAGTCGCCGAGGCCGAGCTCCTTCTGGTCCTTCATGCAGAACGGGCAGTGGTCGGTCGAGACCATCTGCAGGTCGTTGGTGCGGAGCGCCTGCCACATCGAGTCCTGGTGGCCCTCGGCGCGCGAGCGGAGCGGCGTCGAGCACACCCACTTCGCGCCCTCGAACGCACCCCACTCGTCGCTCTTCGCGCCGAGCTGGTCCTCGAGCGAGAGGTAGAGGTACTGCGGGCACGTCTCGCCGTAGACGTTCTGTCCCTTGTCGCGCGCCCACGCGAGCTGCTCGACCGCCTGCTTCGCCGACACGTGCACGACGTAGAGCGGCGCGCCGGTGAGCTTCGCGAGCATGATCGCGCGGTGGGTGGCCTCCTCCTCCATCTCCCACGCGCGGGCGATGCCGTGGTAGTACGGGTCCGTCTTCCCCTGGTCGATCAACTGCTGGGCGAGCACGTCGATCGCGGGGCCGTTCTCGGCGTGCATCATCGTGAGCATGCCCGTGTCGCGCGACACCTGCATGGCCTTCAGGATCTGCGCGTCATCCGAGTAGAAGACGCCCGGGTAGGCCATGAACATCTTGAAGCTCGTGACGCCCTCGTCGGGCAGCTTCCGCATGGCCTCGAGGGACGCCTCGTTGACGTCGCCGACGATCTGGTGGAAGCCGTAGTCGATGGCGCAGTTGCCGCCGGCCTTCTCGTGCCAGGCCGCCAATCCGTCTTCGAGGCGCTGGCCGTACGTCTGCACCGCGAAGTCGATGATCGAGGTCGTGCCGCCGTGCGCGGCGGCGATGGTGCCCGACTCGAAGGTGTCGGATGCCTCGGTGCCGCCGAACGGCAGCTGCATGTGGGTGTGGGCGTCGATACCGCCCGGGATCACGTACTTCCCGGTGGCGTCGATGACGCGGTCGACGGATGCCGCGACATCCGTGCCCAGCAGTTCGCTGCCGGGCTGCAGGACGGCGACGATCTTCTCGCCGTCGACGAGCACGTCGGCCGCGGCGCGGCCGGTGGCGCTCACCACGGTGCCGCCGGAGATGAGGGTGGTGGCCATGCTTCGCTCCTTGGCGTCGTCGGTTACGGCTTCGGGATGGACGTGTACGAGTCGGGCCGGCGGTCGCGGTAGAACTGCCAGGCGTTGCGCACGTTGCGGATCATGTCCATGTCGAGGTCGCGGACGACGACCTCCTCGTGCTCCTCCGAGCCGTAGTCGCCGACGATGTTGCCCTGCGGGTCGACGAACTGGCTCTTGCCGTAGAAGTCCACGGCGAGCTCGCCGTACTCGTTGTCCTCCAGCCCCACGCGGTTGGCGGCGCCGATGAAGTAGCCGTTCGCGGCGGCCGCGGCCGGCTGCTCGATCTCCCAGAGGCGGTTGGAGAGGCCGGGCTTGGTCGCGTTGGGATTGAACACGATCTGGGCGCCGTTGAGGCCGAGCTCGCGCCATCCTTCGGGGAAGTGCCGGTCGTAGCAGATGTACACGCCGATCGGGCCGACGGCGGTCTGGAAGACCGGGTAGCCGAGGTTGCCGGGGCGGAAGTAGAACTTCTCCCAGAACTTGTCGAGGTTCGGGATGTGGTGCTTGCGGTACGAGCCGAGGATCGTGCCGTCGGCGTCGACGACGACCGCGGTGTTGTAGTAGACGCCGGGCTGCTCCTCCTCGTAGATCGGGAGGACCATGACCATGCCGAGCTCCTTGGCGAGCGCGGCGAAGCGCTGCACGATCGGGCCGTCGGCCGGTTCGGCGAAGTCGTAGTACTTCACGTCCTCGGTGATGCCGAAGTACGGACCGTAGAACAGTTCCTGGAAGCAGATCACCTGGGCGCCCTGCTCCTTGGCATCGCGCGCGAACTGCTCGTGCTTGTCGAGCATCGACTCCTTGTCACCCGTCCACTTGGTCTGGGTGATGGCCGCTCGAACGATCGTCATGGTGCCTCCTGAGTCGGTCGGCGTCGTTGCCGTCCGCCCGGCGGGCGCGGGCGCGTGGTGCGCTAGTGCCTGCCGTGCGCGCGGGGACGCCGAGCAGTGGTGCCGAGAATCGACGCCGGCTGGGGACCGGCGGGGCTTGCCAGATCGGGCCTCCGACCCGTTCTGTTATTCTTCGGCTTGAACATTTCCCTTTTGTTTCGCTCTGTGACGTGGTGGTTAAACATCCTGTCCCTTGCTTCGTGAGGAGGCAATGGTGCGATCAGGTATTCGAGTGGATGTCTCGGAGCTGACAGCGCTCGCGGCCTTCGCCGACACGACCCCGCGCGGCATCGCCGCGGACCTCGCGCGGCTCGTGAACAGCGGGGACCTCGAGGCGGGCGTTCGCCTGCCCACCGTGCGCGAACTCGCCGCGACGCTCGGCGTCAGCCCGGCGACGATCAGCCAGGCCTGGCAGGCGCTCGCACGCGCCGGCCTCATCGAGTCGCGCGGTCGAGCGGGCAGCTTCGTGCGGCGGGATGCCGCGGCCGGCCCCGCCGTCCGAATGCGCGGGATGGCGGCGCCCGACGACCCGGTCCGGCTCGACCTGTCACGAGGCACGCCCGACCCGATGCTGCTGCCGCCGCTCGGACCCGCGCTCTCGCGGGTGTCGGCGCGCGCCGACGTCGGCAGCTACCAGGCGGAGCCCGTGCTGCCTGCGCTCGCCGCGGTGCTGCGCGACTCGTGGCCGAGCGAGACCGAGGCCATCGTCGTCGTCGACGGCGCGCTCGACGCCATCTCGCGGACGCTCGAGCAGGTCGTCCGGTTCGGCGATCGCGTGGTCGTCGAGCACCCCGGCTTCCCGCCGTTCCTCGACCTCCTCGACCTGCTCGGCGCCGAGGCGGTGCCCGTCGCGATCGACGAGCACGGCATGTCGCCGGACGGACTCGCCGCGGCGCTCCGGCGCCGTCCCAGCGCCATCCTGCTGCAGCCGCGGGCCCAGAACCCGACGGGAGCGTCGATGACGCCGTCGCGTGCCGCGGCGCTGGCGGGCGCCATCCGCTCGGCCGTCGACGAGCACGGGCTCGACCTGGTCGTCGTCGAGGACGACCACTCGGGCCTCATCTCGACCGAGGGCGACGTCACGCTCGGCACCCACCTGCCCGACCGCGTCGTGCACGTGCGCAGCTTCTCGAAGTCGCACGGCCCCGACCTGCGCATCGCCGCCGTCGGCGGGCCGCGCGACCTCGTGGGCCGGATCATGGCACGACGCATGCTCGGGCCCGGCTGGACGTCGCGCATGCTCCAGTCGCTCCTGCTCGACCTGCTGACGGATGGCGCGGCCATCGACGCCGTCGCCGAGGCGCGCCGCGCGTACTACACGCGCCAGCGCGCGCTCGGCGACGCGCTCCGCGCGCGGGGCGTGCCGGTCATGCACGCCGACGGGATCAACCTCTGGATGCCCGTCGTGTCGGAGCGGTCGACGCTCGTGCAGCTCGCGGCGGCGGGGATCCGCGTCGCGGGCGGCACGCCGTTCCTCGCGGCGGCGAACGGGTCGCCGGTGCCGGGGGCGGCCGAGCGCGCACAACCCGGCGAGTTCGTGCGCGTGACCGTGGGGGCCGTGCGCGGCGACGCCGTCGCGGTGGCGTCCGCCCTCGCCGTCGCAGGGCACCACCTCGCCGCCGGCGGCTACTGATCCCTGCCCCGGGCGCCCGCCACCGCCGCCGCCCATCACCGCCACTCGAGTGCGATTTCTGCGGTGGAGTGCGGATCGAAGCGCACTCCACCGCAGAAATCGCACTCGGACGTGACGAGCCGCGGGCGACGCGCCTCAGGCGCGCGCCGTGCTCGGCGCCTTCGCGTAGTGGTCCGGCGTGATCGTGAGCTCCGCCTGCCCGGCCGTGATCGAGCGCAGGTCGAGCACGTACCGCGTGAGCTCGGCCTCGGGCACGTGCGCGACGACCCGCGCCCGGCCGTCGCGCGCCGCCTCGGTCGCGCTGACCCGCCCTCGACGACCCGACAGGTCGGTGAGCACCGCACCCTGCAGCTCGCTCGGCACCGTGACGGTCACGCTCGACACGGGCTCGAGGAGCACCGTCCCCGCCTCGGCGAGCGCCGCCTTCACCCCGATCGAGGCGGCCGTGCGGAACGCCATGTCCGATGAGTCGACCGAGTGCGTCTTGCCATCGGTGAGCTCGACGCGCACGTCGACGACGGGGTGCCCCTGCGGCCCGCCCGACGCCAGCGCGTCCCGCGCGCCCTTCTCGACCGCGGTGATGTACTGGCGCGGCACCGCGCCGCCGGTGACCGAGTCGACGAACTCGAACCCGTCCCCGGGTGGCAGCGGCGACACCGTGAGCTGGACGACCGCGAACTGGCCGTGCCCGCCCGACTGCTTCTTGAGCTTGCCCTCCACCGAGGCCGAGCCCGCGATCGTCTCGCGGTAGGCGACCGGCGCGGAGCTCGTGGCGACCTTGACGCCGAAGATGCGCGCGAGGCGCTCGACCGCGACCGCGACGTGGGTGTCGCCGAGCCCCCGCAGCACGGTGTGCTCCCCCGCCCGGTCGACCACGAGCGTCGGGTCCTCCGCCGTGAGCCGCGCGAGCGCGACGGGGAGCTTCTCGTCGTCCGACTGGGATGCCGGCTCGAGCGCGACCGCGTACACCGGCGGACGCGGCGGCGTCGGCGCCGGCCGGGCGGTGCCCGTGGGGCGCGACCACAGGAGCGAGCTCGACGGCGAGCCGGTGAGCTTCGCGACCGCGCCGACCTCGCCCGCCGCCAGCGTTCCCGCGGTCACGTGCTCGGCACCGCGCAGCCGGAACAGGCCGTGGATCCGCTCGTCGGCACCGGTCGTCGCGTTCCGCAGCTTGTCTCCGGTGCGGAGCGTGCCGGAGAGCACCTTGAGCATCGACACCTGGCCGACGAACGGGTCGGCGACCGTGCGGAAGACGTGGACGAGCGTGTCGCCCGCCTCGTTCGGCGCGACCTTCAGCTCCGATCCGCCCGACCCCTCCCCGACGAGGATGCGCCCGTCGCGTTCGGTCGCGGCGGGCGTGAGTTCGCAGACCAGGTCCGCGACGCGGTCGACGCCCGTTCCGGTCACCCCCGAGCACACGAGCACCGGCACCGCCTCCCCGGCGGCGACCTCGCGCGCGAAGGTCCGCTCGAGCTCGGCGGCCGACGGCTCGTCGCCGTCGAGGTACGCCTCGAGCTGCGCGTCGTCGTGCGAGACGATGTCCTCGGTCACCTCGACGTGCATCGCGTGCTCCTCGGCCTCGGCCTCCGGCGGCAGCGGCTCGTCGTGGTGCGTGCCGTCGACGTCGTAGACGTGGGCCTCCTCGCTCAGCACGTCCGCGATCGCCCGGAACGCCGCCTCCTCCCCGATCGGCAGCTCGAGCGCCCACAGGTGGTCGCCGAACTCGGCGCGGAGCTGCGCGAGCGCGCCCCGGAAGTCGGCCCTGGCCTTGTCCTCCTGGGTGACGACGACGACCCGCGGGACGCCCGCCGCCTCGGCGGCATCCCATGCCGCCCGCGTGCCCGCGACGACGCCGTCGACCGCGCTCACGGCGACGAGCGCGACATCCGCCACCGCGAGGGCGGCGTCGACCGCGCCCACGAAGTCCGGATGACCCGGGGTATCGGCGAGCGTCACCGCGTACGGCGTGCCGTCGGGGCCCGTCCAGTCGAGGTGGGCGAGCGAGAGCCCGAGGCTCGTGTGACGGGCGATCTCCTCGGGCTCGTGGTCGCAGACGGTGTTCCCCTGCTCGACGGATCCCGCTCGCGGGATCGCGCCGGCGCGATGCAGGAGCGCCTCCGCGAGGGTGGTCTTGCCCGAGCCCGACGCGCCCACGAGGGCGACGGTCCGGTGGGTCTGGGGCGATGCCGAGTTCATGGGGCCTCCCGCGCCGATGCGGTTCCGTGCGTCCATCGTCGCGCGCCGAGGCCGCGAGGTCCAGAGGGCGGAGGTCCCGATCCTGCCGGGATGCCGGACTCAGCCGCTCGCGGCGCGCCGTTCCGCGACGAGCGCGCGCGTCTCGGGGACGATCCGGGCATCGAGCTCGTCGATCAGCGCCTCGTCGTCCCCGACGACGAGGAACGTGTCGACGCCGTGCCGCGTCGCGAGGTCGGCGAGCAGGTCCGGGTGCGCGTCGCGCGGCCCCACGTTGAGCAGGCGACGGATGCCGCGGGGCTCGCGCCCCGCGGCCCGCGCGGCCTCGTCGATGATCGCGTGGCCCGCGTCGAGCGAGTCGGGCCCGTGCTCGAGCCGCCCGAGCGACGGCAGCCAGCCGTCGGCGGCGGAGCCGACGAGCCGGAGCCCCCTGGGCTTCAGCACGCCCAGCCAGATCGGCATCGGCCGCTGCACGGGCGCGGGCCCGCGCTTGGCGCCGCGGATCGGGTAATGCTCCTGGTGGAGGAACACGCCGCCCGGGGCATCCGTGTCGTGCAGTTCGCGGATCACCTCGATCGCCTCGCCGAGCGCACCCACCTGCTCGGCAGGGGTGCGGTTCGGCGCACCCATCGCGACCGCGGCGGGCGCGAACCCGCCCGCGCCGAGGCCGAGCACGACGCGCCCGCCCGTGAGCAGGTCGAGGGATGCCGCGGCGCGCGCCAGCACGGCCGGCGGACGCAGCAGCAGGTTGTGCACGTTCGCCGAGATGCGGATGCGGCTCGTGCGCGCCCCCACCCAGCTCATGAGCGTCCACGTGTCGAGGAACCTGGGCTGGTACGGGTGGTCCTGGAACGTGACGAACTCGAGCCCGGCCCGTTCGCTCGCGAGTGCGAGTGCGACGGTGCGTTCCGGGTCGAGCGCCGACGGCGTGATGAAGGTTCCGAACTCGATGGGGCGGCCGTAGTCGGGCATGGAGGCCACGCTACGCCGGTCCGCCCATCCGGTCGTGCGCCGCCTCGAGCAGCGCGACGACCTCCTCGTCCGTCGTCTGCCGGAAGTCGGCGTACGCCTGCCCGACCGCCATGAACCAGTCGGGCACCTCGACCGCGACGACGTCGTCGGCCGACGGCACCCGCCGCGCGGCATCCTTCGGCGCCACCGGCACGGCCAGGATGACGCGGCTCGCGCCGCGGGAGCGGGCCACCTCGCACGCGGCCTCGGCGGTCGCGCCCGTCGCGAGGCCGTCGTCGACGATGAGCGCGATGCGACCCTCGAGCGGTTCGGGCGCGTGCGCGCCGCGCAGCTGCGCGACCCTCCGCTCGAGCGTCTGCTGCTCCTGCCGCTCGACCTCCGCGAAGCGCCGATCGGACACGCGCGCACGACGCACGAGCTCGTCGTCGACCACCCGGACGCCGCCCTCGCCGATGGCGCCCATCGCGACCTCGGACTGGCCGGGGATGCCGAGCTTGCGGACGACGATGACGTCGAGCGGCGCACCGAGCCCCTCGGCGACGACCGCCGCGACCGGCACGCCGCCGCGCGGCAGCCCGAGGACGACGACGTCCTCGTCGCGGTAGCCGTCCAGCCGGCCGAGGAGCTCGGCCGCCGCGTCGGCGCGGTCACGGAACATGCCACCAGCATGCGCGCGCTCGCCGAGTCGGCGCGAGGCCGTTGGTCCCCGCGTCACCGGTGCGTCCGGTGTCATGCTGGCCGGATGGATGCCTGGACCACGCGCGGCGACGGGCGCCTCAGCGCGACCACGCTCCCCGAGCCCGAGCCCGGCGCCGACGAGCTCGTCGTCGAGGTCGCGGCCTGCGGAGTCTGCCGCACCGACCTGCACGTGATCGACGGGGAGCTCGGGCCGCATCGGAGCCCGGTCGTCCCGGGCCACCAGGTCGTCGGCCGCGTCGTCGCGACCGGGTCCGACGTGCGACGCGCGGGCGTCGGCGACCTCGTCGGCATCGCGTGGCTGCGCTCGACCTGCGGCGCCTGCCGGTGGTGCCGGTCGGGCCGTGAGAACCTCTGCCCCGACGCGCGCTTCACCGGGTGGGACGCCGACGGCGGCTACGCGCGCTTCGCGACGGTGCCGGAGGCGTTCGCGTACGAGCTGCCCGCGGGCGCCGACCCGATCGCCGTCGCGCCGCTGCTCTGCGCGGGGATCATCGGCTACCGGGCGCTCCGCCGGGCGAACCTGCCGCCCGGCGGGCGGCTCGGGCTCTACGGGTTCGGGTCGAGCGCCCACCTCACGGCGCGGCTCGCGATGGCGGCCGGCGCGAGCGTCGTCGCGATGACCCGCGGCGAGGCGAACCGGCGGCTCGCGCACGAGCTCGGGCTCGAGTTCGTCGGCGACGAGCGGGAGGCCCCGCCCGAGCCGCTCGACGCCGCGATCGTGTTCGCCCCCGCCGGCGGCCTCGTCCCGATCGCCCTCGAGGCGACGATCCGAGGCGGCACGGTCGTGCTCGCCGGCATCCACATGACCGAGGTCCCCGCGATGAGCTACGCCGACCACCTCTTCCTCGAGCGCGACCTGCGGACGGTCACCGCGAACACCCGCGCCGACGGCGACGAGTTCCTCCGGCTGGCGCTGCGCCTCGGCATCGCGCCCACGGCGACGCCGTACGCCTTCGACCGGGCGGATGCCGCGGCGGACGACCTGCGGTCCGGCCGCGCGTCGGGCAGCCTCGTGCTCGTCCGCGAGGCCTGACCGGGCCCGCCCCCGGCGCCGGCGGGACGCGGGTACCGTGGGACGGTGAAGATCACGGTGCTCGCGGGCGGAGTCGGAGGCGCGCGATTCGTGCGCGGCGTGCGCGAGGAGGCCGCGCGACGGTGGCCGGCAGGAGCCGACGGTCCAGCCGGCGCCGAACCCGCGGCCGACGGCACCGCGGCGAGCTCCGCCGAGATCACGGTGGTCGTGAACACCGGCGACGACCTGTGGCTCTCCGGCGTCCGCCTCATGCCCGACTTCGACTCGCTGCTCTACGCGCTCGCGGGCGTCAACGACGCCGAACGCGGCTGGGGCCGGGCCGGCGAGACCGAGCGCGTCGCCGCGGAGCTCCGCGAGTGGGGCGTCGGCTGGCCGTGGTTCACGCTCGGCGACCTCGACCTCGGCACGCACCTCGCCCGCACCTCGTGGCTGCGCGACGGGCTCACCCCGTCCGAGGTCGCCGAGCGCCTGCAGCGGCGCTGGCGCCTCGGCGTGCGCCTGATCCCGGCGACCGACACCGAGGTCGACACGCACGTGCGCATCGACCCGGCGCACCCCGACGCCGAGGGCCGCGACGAGCTGCACTTCCAGGAGTGGTGGACCCGGCACCGCGCTGCGATCCCCGCCCTGGGCTTCGAGCAGCGCGATCTCGCGGTCGCCCTGGCCGCGCCGGGCGTCGAGGCGGCGATCGTCGACGCCGACGTCGTGCTCCTCGCGCCGTCGAACCCGGTCGTCTCGATCGGCACGATCCTGTCGATCCCGGGCCTGCGGGAGGCGCTCGCCGCGACATCCGCGCCCGTCGTCGGCGTCTCGCCGATCATCGGCGGCCGGGTCGTCCGCGGCATGGCCGACGCGTGCCTGTCGGCCATCGGCGTCGAGACGGATGCCGCGGCCGTCGCGCGCCACTACGGGGCGCGCCGCGCGGCCGACGTCGACCCGTCGGCGACCGGCCTGCTCGACGGCTGGCTCCTCGACGAGACGGATGCCGCAGCGGTGCCGGGTCTCATCGCCGACGGGTTCGCCGCGGCATCCGCCCCGCTCTGGATGCGCGACCTCGACACGTCCGCCGCCCTCGCGGGCGCCGCGATCGACCTCGCGCTCGCGGCGCGCGACGGCGTCTGACCCCATCGGCCCGACGCGGCCACGCGCCGCGGACGACGCGACCTCAGCCTCGAGGCAGCGGGATCACGGGGCAGACGAAGCTCCGGAGCACGCCGCCCACGGCGAGGTCGCCCGCGGCCTCGGCGGCCCACAGCTCCTCGTCCGAGTCGAGGACGTCGTCGCCGTCGAGGTCGCCCGACGCGACCGCGGCCGCGTACCCGTTCGGCAGGAGCAGCTCGTAGACCATCCAGCGACCGCCGCGGTAGCCCGGGTCGCCGGGTGCCGCGGTCGACACGTTCATCTGCGTCCCCTCCGGGAACGCGTAGATCGGCTGGAACGACCCGTCGGGGGCTCCCGTGCCGGAGAGGTCGGTCGGCGTGCCGACCGTGCGGTATGCCGCGCCGTCCACGTAGAACGCGGCTCCGGTGACGCCCGCGGCGTTCGCGGGGGCGGCGCCGGCGAGCGCGCCTCCGACGGCGAGCGCGCCTGCGGCGAGCACGCCGAGGATCGGGCGGATGCGGGTGGTGTGCATGAGGTTCCCCTTCCGTTCGGACCGCCGTCCGACGGCCCTCCAGCAGTCAAGGCGGATGCCGTCGGCGCGGCCATGGGGCGGCGCTGACGGTGCGCTTACCGTCCGCTTACGAGGGGATTACGCCCGGGCGATCACCCGCTCCGGCCCGCCGGGCGCCTCGGGCGCGTCGGACGCGTCGGGCGCGTCGGCGACGGGGGCCGGCACGACCCCTGCCGCGTCGCTCGGAAGCAGCCCCACGCCGACGCCGGTCTCCACGCCCTCGCCCGGGCGACGCCGTCGTGCGCGACCGATCGCGCGCAGCGACACCGCCCATTGCAGGCCGTAGCCGATCAGGAACACGAGGAGGGTGAAGATCAGCGCCATCGCCGCGCCCTGGTCCGGCGCGTAGAGCTGGGCCGACCTCGGGTTGATCATCGCGTACATGTAGACCGACAGCGGCCGGGATTCCGGCGTCGCCAGGAACGCGGGCAGCGTGAATTCGTTGGTGCCGAGGATGAACACCTGGATCCACACGGCGAACACGGTCGGCATCAGGAGCGGCACCACGATCCGTCGGAAGCCCTCGATCTGGCTGGCACCGCTCACCTGGGCCGCCTCCTCCAATTCACGCCTGATCTGCAGCGTCGCGCTGTAGCCGGAACGGTAGGCGATCGAGACCCGGTACGAATAGGCGATGATGAGGGCGATGACGGTCCCCGCGATCGGGATGACCGGGTTGATCACCATGAAGGTCAGGAACATCGCGAATCCCGCGATGACCGTGGGGATGGCCACGGACGATGACGCGAACAGGTCCATGCTCCGCGTCCAGACGGTCGACCGGCTGCGGGCGATGCCGTAGGCGAGCACGGTCGCCGCCACGCTGGCGATGGTCGCGCTTCCGCCGGCGATGACCAGGGTGCGGCCGAGCGAGGCCCAGAACTCCGCGTCGCCCAGCACCTCGCCGAACGCCGTGAAGTGGGTCTGCTCGACGAGCGCCGGGAAGGAGAACGCGATCGGGTACGGCGTGATGGCCGACCAGAGCAGCGCGAACAGCGGCAGGATCGCCGTGAGGAGGACGAAGACGGCGATCGCGGCCAGCGCGGGGATGCGCCAGAGGCCGAGCTTCATGGTCGTCGGCCGGAACCCCTTGCCGGAGACGGAGGCTCGCCGCTCGGCGTCCCTCGTCGCGCGGAGGTACACCAGGAACGCGATCGTCGTGATCACCAGGAAGACGCAGCCCCACGCGGCCGCGAGCCCGTACTGCGGGAGCTCGCCGGCGTCGGCGCTGATGAGCGTCCAGAGCTTGAGGGCGAAGATCGACTGGCCCGACTGCTGCCCGAAGAGCAGCGGGATCTCGAGGCTGCCGAGCCCGAGGATGAAGGTCAGGACGGTCACGCCGAGCAGCCCCGGCCAGAGCATCGGCAGCGTGACGCGCCGGAGCGTGCGGGCCCATGACGCCCCGGAGACGCGCGCCGACTCCTCGAGCGAACCGTCCATGTTGGTGAGGATCGGCACGATCATCAGGTACGGGAAGGTCACGTTCGTCAGGGACTGGATCACGATCATCGTCGAGAAGGCGTACGGATCGATGGTCACGCCCTCCATGCCGGGCACGGCGTGGAGGAGCTGGTTCAGCACGCCCGACTGGGGCGAGAGCATCAGCAGGTAGGCCTGCGCCTTGACGATCGGCGGGATGATGAACGGCACGATGACGAGCACGGAGATCACGCGCCGGAACGGCGCGTCCGTGCGCACCGTCACCCAGGCGAGTGCGAACGCGATCAGGAGCGAGAGCACCGTCGAGCCGCCCACGAACGCCGCCGTCGACCCGAGCACCGCCCAGAAGTCCTCGCGGAGCTCCCACAGCGTCCTGAAGTTGTCGACCGACCATTTCGCGGAGGAGACGCCGAACGGCAGGAACGGACCACGGAAGGCCGTGATGACCTGCACCGCCAGCGGGATCGCGAGGAGGAGGACGATCACCGTCCCGGCGATGACCGTCGCGACCTTCATTCCCGTCGGCCGAGCCCGCTCGGCCCTCGTGGTCCGTCCTGCCTTCGACATCGGCTAGCCGTTCAGGGCTTCGTCGGCGGCGGTGATCATGGCGATCCACTCGTCGCGGGTCTCGACGGTCTCGGTGCCCGATCCGTTCTCGAGGCCGGACAGGAGCGCATCGGCGTTCGTCTTCATCAGGCCCGTGGCCTGCTCGAAGAGCGAGGTGGGAAGGCCCGCGTACGGGACCTGCGTGGTCGAGAACTGCTCGTCGGTCATCCGGAGCTCGAGCCACTCGGGATCGAACGCGTTCCAGAGCGACCAGAGCATGGCCCCCGACGGGTTCTCCGCGTCGGAGTTCACGCCCGAGAACTGCGCGAAGACGCCCGAGTGCTCGAACGGCGCGACCGCGAGGCTGGGGTTCGGGTTGAACAGGGTCTGGTTCAGCGCGACCGGGACGTCGCCGCTCGACAGCGGCGAGTTCTGGTCCTCGAGCACGACCAGGTTCCCGGACGACGTGAGCTCGCCGATCAGGTCGACCATGGCCTCCTCGCCCTCGGCCATGCCGTAGCCGGAGAAGACGATCGGGTTGTAGTTGGCGATCGAGACCTTGCCCCGGTAGGCCGGGTCCAGGAGTCCGTCGAGCGTCGCGGGCACCTCGACCTGGTCGAGGTTGTACTGCATCAACGAACCGTTGACGCTGTCGGGCAGCATCTCGGGCGCACCGATCGTGAGGAACTCCTCCGGGACGCCGAACTGCGTCCAGTCGACCTCCGCCCAGTAGCCCTCGTCGGTCATCGCGGCCGCCGACACGAGCGAGCCGGACAGGACGTCGGTGTTGCGTGCGCCGGTCGCCTCGGCGGAGATGACGGCCGAGGAGAGGTTGTAGGTGAGGCCGCGGGTCTCGATGGTCAGGTCCGGGTAGCGCTCGTTGAACTGCGCGATCACCTCGGGGGCGAGTTCGTACCAGTCCCAGATCACGAGGCGCCCGCCGTCGGTCTCCCTGGCGGTCTCGTAGAGCGCGTCCATCTGCCGGTCGATCTCCGGCCAGAAGTCCTCGTAGAAGTTCTCGCAGCGGGTGATCGCGCCGACTTCGACGGCGTCGCAGGCGGCGGCCGGTGCGGCCCCGCCCTCGGGGTCGACCGCGGCCGGCACCGCGGCCTGCGGGGAACTGCATGAGCTGAGCAGCAGCATCCCTGCTGCCGCGAGGGCGATGGGCACTCCTCGTACTGTGCGTGCGTTCATGATCCGAAGGTCCTCTCTGACGTGGATCTGTCTCTTCTGGGGGATGGGTGTCGCTATGCCGTCAGGACGCGGCAGGCGCTCGGCGCGAGCTCGATGTGGATGGCGCTGCCCGTCGCCGGCGCGTTCATGGGGGCGCCTCGAGCGACGATCCGCCCGACGGCCGATCCGGCGCTCGAGATCTCGGCCTCGTACTCGACGATCTCGCCGAGGAACTCGACCCGAACCACCCGGGCGGGCAGCACGTTCGGACGATCGGGTGCGACCTCGTGCCAGCGGACGCTCTCGGGCCGGAACGTGACGGTGACGTCGTCGCCCGTCCGCGCGTCCGTCGGACATGGCGTGACGAGACGTGCGCCGTACGCCTCGACCAGGGCCTCGCCGTTCGCGTCCCGGCCCCGGACGACCGCCGGGATCATGTTGACCCGCCCGACGAAGTCGGCCACGAAGCGGTCCGCCGGCTGGAAGTACAGCTCGCGCGGCGTCGCCTCCTGCACGATGCGGCCCTGGTTCATCACCGCGACGCGATCCGACATCGACAGCGCCTCCGACTGGTCGTGCGTGACGTAGAGCGCCGTGATGCCGAGACGCTGCTGGAGGCTGCGCAGCTCGTTGCGCATGGTGTCGCGCAGCTTCGCGTCGAGGTTGCTCAGCGGCTCGTCGAGCAGGAGCAGGCGGGGTCGATGCGCGAGCGCACGGGCCAGGGCCAGTCGCTGCTGCTGCCCGCCCGACAGCGCCGTGGCCGGCCGGTCGGCGAACCCGTCGAGCCGGACGAGTTCGAGCGCCTCCATCGCCCGCTTCCGCGCTTCCTTCTTCGGCAGCCGTCCGGATGCCACCTGCAGGGGGAAGACCGCGTTGGCGAACACCGACATGTGCGGCCAGATCGCGTAGTTCTGGAACACCATCCCGACGTCGCGCTTGTCCGGCGACACGTGCTGGGTCGCGGTCGACAGCACCCGGCCGTTGAGGGTGATCCGCCCGCCGTTGCTCGTCTCCAGCCCGGCCACGCACCGAAGGGTGGTCGTCTTCCCGCAGCCTGACGGCCCGAGCAGCGAGTAGAACATCCCCGGCTCGATCGTGAAGGTGACGCCCTTGACGACCGGGACCTCGCCGCCGTCGAGCTCGTAGTGCTTCTCGAGCTCGTCCACGACCAGTCGGCCGCCGCCGAGGACGAGGCCGGCATCGGTCTCGGCTCGGCTGCTCCCGACCGGAACGGAGGGATCGTTCGGCCGCGCCACCGGCCGGCTGGGTTGGTATGACGTCGTCATCGACGGCCCTCCTCGGAGCAATCTGTATTCTGGATCCAGTTGGAATTCGGCAGGTGAACGGGCGGACTCACTCGGTCGGGCCTCAGGGTGCGCGGAGGGCTTCCTCGGGAGCGCGCTCCCGGTCCCGCGGACCCGCCTTCTCCTCGCTCCACGCGACCGTGACCTGCGGCCGGGAGAAGAACAGCACGGCGACCGCGCAGAGCGCGAACGCTGCGACCGCGAGCCACAGGGACTGCGACATCGCCGCGGTGAACCCTTCGGCGAGTGACGGAGGGAGTCCGGCCGCCGACCCGCCGTCAGCCGGCCGGACCGCCTCCGCGCCCGATCCCGGCAGCTCGGCCGCGAGACGCGCGTTCATGAGCGCGGCGATCGCCGCCGAACCGAGGACGGATCCGACCTGCCGGGTCATCGTGTAGACGCCGGCACCGGCGCCCGCACGCGCGGGCGACAGGTTCCGCGTCGCCGTCGACGCCAGCGGCGCGAAGACCCCCGACATGCCGAACCCGAGGAGCGCCGACGGCGGCAGCAGCAGCCAGAGCTCGACCTCCGGGGTCATGAGCACGATGTACCAGCCGAGGGCCAGCGCCACGGTCGAGAGTCCGGCGAACGCGATCCACTTCGGATCGACCCGATCTCCGAGCCTCCCGACGAAGGGGGCCAGGACGCCCGACACCACGGCCATGGGCACGAGCATGAGCGCCCCCTCGGTCGGGGTGAGCCCGCGGGCGACCTGGAAGTAGAACGCGAGCGGCAACGGCATCGCCACGACCCCGAGGCCGACGAACGAGATCGCGACATTGGAGAGTGCGAAGTTGCGGTCGCGGAACAGCGCGAGCGGCAGGAGCGGCTCGGCACGATTGAGCGCCTGCCAGGCGACGAACACCGCGAGCGTCACGACGCCGGCGATGATCAGCCCCCACACCGTGATCGGGCCCACGACGGTGCCCCAGTCGAACGTCTCGCCCTCCTGGATGCCGAAGACCACGAGGAACATGCCGACCGCGCTCAGCACGACGCCGAGCCAGTCGAAGCGGCGCACGTGCGTCTCGAGCCGCGGCACGAACCGCCAGGCGAGGAGGAACGCGACGACGCCGAACGGCACGTTCACCAGGAAGACCCACTCCCATCCGAGGGCGTCGACGAGGACGCCCCCGAGGACGGGCCCGACGAGCATCGCGACACCCGCGACGGCGCCCCAGAGGCCCATCGCCGCACCGCGCTGCTGCGGCGGGAAGACGCGCGTGATGACCGCCATCGTCTGCGGCGTCATGAGCGACGCACCGAGCCCCTGCACCGCGCGAGCTGCGATCAGCATGCCGATGTCGCCCGAGAACCCGCACCAGAGCGAGGCGAGCGTGAAGACCACCAGGCCGATCAGGTAGACCCGCCGCGGTCCGAAGCGGTCGCCGAGGCGGCCGGTGATCAGCAGCGGCACCGCGTACGCGAGCAGGTAGGCGCTCGTCACCCAGACGGCCGCCGTGAGGTCGGCGTCGAGATCCCGCAGGATCGCCGGGTTGGCGATGGTGACGATCGTCGTGTCGACGAGGATCATGAAGAACCCCATGACGAGCGCCCACAGGGCGGGCCACGGTCGTACGGTCCGGTCCATGTTCGTGCTCCGCACTGGTCGTGCCGGTCAGTCCGCGGCCGGGAGACCGACGAGCGGCTCGCCGAGGAGCGGGGTCGACACCGCGTAGATGCCGTGGTTGGCGAACACCCAGATCAGGTTGCGATCCCACTCCACGAAGATGCCGTGCACCGGGGCCGCGAGGTCGTCGTCGTCCTTGAGCCCCATCGGCGGCACGAAGTAGGCCCCGACCTTCGGATCCTCCGGGTCCCTGACGTCGAAGATCTGGAGACCGGCGGCGTAGAACGCGTACGGGATGACCCCGCCGTGCGGCGTGCCCGTGTTGATGAAGTAGCCCGAGCGCTTCGGCCCGAAGGAACCGCGCCGCTGCGCCCAGTCGGTGAACGGCGCCTCCGCGGGCGGGGTCGGGCGAGGCAGCGTCCGGACCGCCCTCGGCTGCGTCGGGTCGCTGACGTCGACCTGGTAGACCTCCTTGGCCGGCTCGTAGCAGTCCGTGTTCATCGGGTACCCCGACACGTAGACGTAGCCGGTCTCCTCGACCTGGGTGGTGTCGACGTTGTCGCCCTCGGTTCCGGCGACGCTCACCGGCAGGTCGCACCATCCGACGTGGTGGATGTTCGCCGGATCGGACACGTCGAGCACGAAGAAGCCCTGCCCGCCCTGCGCGGCGTAGCCGTAGCGCCATCCGGATTCGACCGACCGGGGCATGAAGATCCCCATGCGCGAGCCGAACCACGACGTCTTGTTGTTCCAGCGCGGGTTGCCGGCGAGGTACGGCGAATCCTCCTCCTCGCCGACGCGCGTGCCGGGCACCCACCACGTCGAGAGGTGGACCGGATGTGCGGGATCGGACACGTCGTACGCGGCGTGTCCGCCGGCCCAGAGCGTGGTCCGGTACGGCTGGTTGGTGAACGTGTTGTCCGGCGCGGTCGCGACGAACAGGTAGCGGTCCCCGTAGTACACGGGGAGGTCCAGGACGCCGTTGCCCTCCTGGACCTCGTCCGGTCCGTGGTTCGGGTCGGTCGAGACCTCGGTGAGCAGCGTCCAGTCACGGGGGGTCGGGCCGTTCACCTCGAACACCCGGAATCCGCGGAGGCCCTCCCACTCGAGGAGCTGACCCTCCACGGTCGGGTCGGTCCACTTGTTGGCGACGCGCCCTTGGAGGAAGTAGCGCGGGGTCTCGTTGGCCTGGATCGCGATGTGCGTGCCGAGCTTCTCGTTCCACTGGATCGTCACCGCACCGAAGCTCGGGCCGCTCCACGGGAGCGTCTCCTCGTCGACGACGACGAGGGCGCGCGGGTCGGTGATGTCGTACACGTTCCAGCGGTTGCCGCCGCCGTAGTGGAGCATGTAGCGCCGGCCGTCCCAGTCGTAGACCGCCTGCCAGGTGTGGCTCGTGTTGACCACGATGGGGTAGAACGCCTCCGCGGTGGTGTTCAGGCGGTAGGTCTCGGGGTCGCGGTACGGGAGCTGGCCGGGCCAGTCGATGAACACGTCACGAGGCACCGAGGGCGTCGACTCCGGCGGCAGGAACGATCCGTCCGGCTGCATTCCCCAGCTCCCGGGCTCGGGGTCGGCCGGTTCGCCTGCGACCCGCTCGAAGTCCGCGGGGTCGTACTTCTTCGCGTCGGGAACGTACGGAGAGCCGGCCATTTCGCCTCCAGGATCGGCAGGGGTGTGAGCTGAGTTCGGCGACCCCCAGCTGGGGCGTCGTCCCTCTCAGCGTCACGAGGCCGACCGATGCTGTCCAATATCTATCCGGCTCGGAGCCATGACCGTTTGGACATATCAGGCCAGGGGGCGAGGCTCCTCCTGCGCGTACTCGCGTTCGAGTTCGGCGAGACGCGCCCCCTGCTCGCGCAGGTGCGCAAGCAGTTCCGCCGCGGCGGGCGACGGCGCGCGGTCCTTCGGCATGGTGACCCCCACCGACCGCCGGATCGAGCTGAGCGGGGTGGGGAGGATCCGCAGGTCACGGTCGTCGACGGCGATGAACATCGGCAGGGCGGCGATGACGTCGGTCGAGACGAGGAGGTTGCGCAGGGTCAGCATCGAGGTGCACTCGACGCGATCCGCCGGCAGGGGCAGGCCCTCGTGGAAGAACACCGCCTCGAGCTCCGCTCGCAGCGCCGTCTGCGCCACGGGGAAGATCCACGGGTAGGCGATGAGCGACGCGAGCGACGTCGCGCGCGTGCCGCCGAGCACCGGGTGGCCCGCCCGGGCCACCAGGCGGATCGGCTCCTGGTGCAGTCGCTCCTGCTCGAGCCGCGCCGGCACGGTCGGCGAGAGCCTGCCGACCGTGAAGTCGAGATCGCCCGCGAGGAGCCACTGCTGGAGTGCGTCGGGCGTGCCCTCGCGCACGATCACCGTCAGCTTGGGGTGCTCGACCTTGAGTGCGGCGATCGCTCGCGGCAGCAGCAGGTTCGAGCCGGCGAGGTGCGTGCCCACCGTGACCGTGCCGAGCTGCCCCGACTGCATCAGTCGCACCTCTTCGCCGGCGGCGCGCAGCTCGGCGAGCACCGATCGGGCGCGCTCGATGAACGAGTTCCCGTAGGGCGTGGGGGCGACCCCGCGCGGCATCCGCTCGAACAGCGGCACGCCGAGCACCTCCTCGACCTCGCGGAGGCCGCGGGTCACCACCGGCTGGGTGATGTGGAGCGACTCGGCGGCTCGGACGAGGGTGCCCTCGTCGGCGATGGTGGTGACGAGGACGAGGTGCCGGATCTTGAGCCGGCCATCCAGGAGGCGATCGGTGGCCATGCGGCGAACTATAGCCGCGCGGGCATGGCAGCGCATCAAGTGGGCATTTGTCGGCATCGTTCGACCTTCCTAGCCTGAGGCCATGCCCACCCAGACCACTCCGTCGACGGCGACGAGCCAGTTCCCGGCGCCGGGCCGGACCACGCGTACGATCCAGAACCTCATCGGCGGCGTCGCCGTCGACGGCGTCCGCACGTTCGACAAGTTCGACCCGGTCGACGGCTCGCTCGTCGCCCGCGTGCACGAGGCGGGCCCGGAACAGGTCGACCTCGCCGTGGCCGCGGCTCGCGCGGCGTTCGAGGGGCCATGGGGGCGGACGAGCATCGCCGAGCGCGCACGCGTGCTGCGCCGTATCGCCGACGCGGTCGAGCGACACGCCGAGGACCTCGTCGCCGCCGAGGTCGGCGACACCGGCAAGCCCGAGACCCTCGCGCGCGACCTCGACGTCGCGCGGGCCGCCGCGAACTTCCGCTCCTTCGCCGACACCGTCGCCGGCGCCGGCCTCGACTCCTACCTGACCGAACTCCCCGACGGCAGGAACGCGCTCAACTACGCGGTGCGCAAGCCACTCGGCGTCGTCGCCGTGATCGTCCCCTGGAACCTGCCGCTCCTCCTGCTCACCTGGAAGCTCGCCCCCGCACTCGCGTCCGGGAACACCGTGGTGGTGAAGCCCTCCGAGGAGACGCCGTCGTCCGCGGCGCTGCTCGCCGAGATCCTCGCCGAGGCGGGGGTGCCCGAGGGCGTCGTCAACGTCGTGCACGGGTTCGGCGCCGGATCCGCCGGCGAGGCGCTCACGCGGCATCCGGGCATCGACGGCGTGACGTTCACCGGCGAGACGTCGACCGGCTCGGCCATCATGCGGGCCGTCTCGCCCCGGGTGCGCCCGGTCTCGTTCGAGCTCGGCGGCAAGAACGCGGCCGTGGTCTTCGCCGATGCCGACCTGGAACTCGCGACCGCGGGGCTCGCCCGCTCGACGTTCCTCAACACCGGTCAGGTGTGCCTCTGCACCGAACGCATCTACGTCGAGCGCTCGGTCTTCGACGACGTCGCATCGGCGCTCGCCGAGCAGGCCAGGCGCCTGCGCCTCGGCCGACCCCAGGATGCCGCGACCACCACCGGTCCGCTGATCTCCCAGGCGCATCGCCAGAAGGTGCGTTCGTACCTCGACCTCGCCCTCGAGGAGGGCGCGACGGTGCTGGCGGGCGGCGGAGTACCGAGCCTCGGCGGCGACCTGGACGGCGGGTCCTGGATCGAGCCGACGCTGTGGACCGGGCTCGACAACTCGCACCGGACGGTGCGAGAGGAGATCTTCGGCCCGGTCGCCGCCCTGATCCCGTTCGACACCGAGGAGGAGGCCGTCGCGCTGGCCAACGACACCGACTACGGCCTCGCCGCCGTCACGTGGACCACGGACCTGACGCGCGGCCATCGCGTCGCGCAGCGGATGCGGGTCGGGATGTCCTGGGTCAACACCTGGTACCTCCGCGACCTGCGCAGCCCCTTCGGCGGCGTCGGGCTGTCGGGCATCGGCAGGGAGGGCGGGCGCCACTCGCTCGAGTTCTACACCGAGCCCACGAACGTGTGCGTGCAGCTGTGAGCGGCGAGCGGATGGCACAGCTCGATCCGGTGCACGCGGCCGAGGCGCGTCTCCGCGCGGCGGCGTGCGCGCGCATCGCCTGCGCGCCGGTGCGCGACCTCATCGGAGCGGACCAGGACGCCGCCTACGCCGTGCAGGCGCTCGGCATCGCGCGACGCCTCACCGAGGGCCGGCGGATCGTCGGCCGGAAGATCGGCCTCACCTCGCCCGCGGTGCAGGCGCAGTTCGGCGTGCACACCCCGGACTACGGGGTGCTGCTCGACGACATGGTCGTCGCCGACCGCGAACCGCTCGACCTCGCCCGCTTCCTCCAGCCCCGCGTGGAGGCCGAGGTCGCGTTCGTGCTCGGGCGCGACCTCGACTCCCCCACGACGCACGTCGCCGACGTCCTCCGTGCCACGGAATTCGTGCTTCCCGCGATCGAGGTCGTCGACTCCCGGATCGCCGGATGGGACATCCGCATCGCCGACACGATCGCCGACAACGCCTCGAGCGGGGCCGTCGTCCTCGGCACGACCCCTCGCCGACTGGACGGACTCGACCTCGCCGCCGTCGGCATGCGGCTCGACCGCGACGGCGAGCCGGTCTCGACGGGCTCCGGCGCCGCGTGCCTCGGCAGCCCGGTCACGGCGGTCGCGTGGCTCGCCAGGGCGGTCGCCCGGCACGGGAGGCCGCTCCGCGCGGGCGAGGTCGTGCTCTCGGGCGCCCTGGGGCCGATGGTCGCGGCGGAGTCCGGCGTCCACCGCGCGAGGCTCGAGGGCCTCGGCGAGGTGCGCGCCGACCTGGTGCGGGCGGACGAACCGACCCTCGCGATGGGCGGTGCGGCATGAGCACCGGCGTCGCCGTCATCGGCTCGGGCAACATCGGCACCGATCTCCTGATCAAGGTCGCGCGGCTCTCGGAGACCCTTCACGTCCGCGGGATGGCGGGCATCGATCCCGACTCGGACGGCCTGGCGAGGGCTCGACGGCTCGGCGTGGCCACGACGCACGAGGGTGTCGACGGGCTCGTGCGGATGCCGGAGTTCGCGGGCGTCGATCTCGTGTTCGACGCGACCTCGGCGAGCGCCCACCTCCGCAACGACCGGGTGATCCGGGCGCACGGCCGCATCATGGTGGACCTGACGCCCGCCGCGATCGGCCCGTACGTGATCCCGGTCGTCAACCTCGACGAGCACCTCGGTGCGACCAACGTCAACCTGGTCACGTGCGGCGGCCAGGCCACCGTGCCGATGGTCGCGGCCGTCTCCCGCGTGGCGCCCGTCGCGTACGCCGAGATCGTCGCCTCGATCGCGTCCAGGTCGGCGGGGCCCGGCACCCGTGCGAACATCGACGAGTTCACGCAGACCACCGCGCGGGCGATCGAGGTGATCGGCGGCGCCGAGCGGGGCAAGGCGATCATCGTCCTCAACCCCGCCGACCCGCCGCTCATCATGCGGGACACGGTCTTCTGCCTGGTCGAGGACGCAGCCGGCCACCCCCTCGACGAAGCGGGGGTGCGGCATTCCGTCGCGGCGACGGTCGCCGAGGTGCAGGACTACGTGGGCGGATACCGCCTCAAGCAGGAGGTGCAGTTCGAGGCCGTGGACGAGGCGTTCGTCCCGGCGCTCGGCCGCCCCTTCCGCGGCACGCGGATCACCATCCTCCTCGAGGTCGCGGGAGCCGGCCACTACCTCCCGGAGTACGCGGGGAACCTCGACATCATGACGTCGGCGGCGCTGCGCACCGCCGAACGCCTCGTCGCCGCGCGAGCGGAGGTGGTCGCATGACCGCCACGCCGCCACGCGTCTACGTGCAGGACGTCACCCTGCGCGACGGCATGCACGCCATCGGGCACCGCTACACGCTCGACGAGGTCCGCACGATCGCAGCCGCCCTCGACGCCGCCGGCGTGGACGCCATCGAGGTCGCGCACGGCGACGGCCTCGGCGGCTCCAGCGTGGCGTACGGCCACGGCGCGAACACGGACGACCGCTGGATCGAGGCGGCCGCCTCGGTGGTCGAGCGTGCGCGGCTGACCACGCTGATCCTGCCGGGCATCGGGACGATCGACGACCTCGCCCGGGCCCGCGACCTCGGCGTCCGGAGCGTGCGGGTCGCCACCCACTGCACCGAGGCCGACGTGGCCGCCCAGCACATCGGCTGGGCCCGCGAGCACGGCATGGACGTCTCCGGGTTCCTGATGATGAGCCACATGAACGACCCCCGAGGACTCGCCGAGCAGGCGAGGCTCATGGAGTCGTACGGAGCGCACTGCGTGTACGTCACCGACTCGGGCGGACGGCTCACGATGCGCGACGTCGCCGAACGGGTCGACGCGTATCGCGAGGTGCTCGGTCCGGCCACCGAGATCGGCATCCACGCGCACGAGAACCTCTCGCTGAGCGTCGCGAACAGCGTCACCGCGGTCGAGCACGGCGCGGATCGCGTGGACGCGTCGCTCGCGGGCCAGGGCGCCGGTGCCGGCAACTGCCCGATCGAGCCGTTCGTCGCCGTCGCCGACCTGCTCGGCTGGCAGCACGGGTGCGATCTCTTCGCGCTCCAGGATGCAGCCGAGGAGCTCGTCCGCCCCCTGCAGCGGCGGCCCGTGCGCGTCGATCGTGAGACGTTGACCCTCGGGTACGCCGGGGTCTACTCGAGCTTCCTGCTCCATGCCGAGCGGGCCGCCGACCGCCACGGGCTCGATGCCCGCGACATCCTGGTCGAACTGGGCCGCCGGCGGATGGTCGGCGGCCAGGAGGACATGATCGTCGACGTCGCCCTCGACCTCGCCGCCGTCCGCGCGGCCGGCCGCGCGACGGACGGACCGGAGGAGGACGCATGACCGCGAAGCAGCAGGCCGCGGCGGCGCACGCCGTCGACGTCGACCGGTTCGCCGTCGAGGCCGGTGCCGCCGCGCTCGACCAGGCGCAGCGCACCGCATCCCCCATCGCCCGGCGCTCGCCGACCGCATCGACGGGACTCGACTCCGCGTACGCGACCCAGCATGCGCTCGTCGCTCGCCGCACCGCACGAGGGGAGCGCATCGTCGGAGTGAAGCTCGGATTCACGAGCCGGGCGAAGGCGCGGCAGATGGGCGTCGACGACGTCATCCTCGGCTCGCTCACCGACGCGATGCGCATCGACGACGGGGGCCGCTACGACCCGGGCACGGCCATCCACCCGCGCGTCGAGCCCGAGATCGCGTACCTCCTCGGGCCGGATGGCGAGGATGAGCGCGACCTCGCCGTCGGGATCACGGCCGTGGCGCCCGCACTCGAGGTGATCGACTCCCGCTACCGCGACTTCCGGTTCAGCCTCGACGACGTCGTCGCCGACAACGCCTCGGCCGCCGCCTTCGCCATCGGGCCATGGCGCCGCCCCGCGGAGGCCGGCGCGCTCGAGAACCGCGCGGTGTCGCTCGAACTCGACGGCCGCCTCGCCGAGACCGGCTCGACCGCGGCGATCCTCGGCGATCCCGCGCGGGCGATCGCGGCCGCTCGGCGGCTCGCCCGCCGGCACGGCTTCGCGCTCGAGCCGGGCATGGTGCTGCTGGCCGGAGCGGCGACGGTCGCGGTTCCCCTTCCCCGGCACGGGCTGGTCGAGGCCGAGGTCGCCGGGCTCGGCAGGGTCTCGCTGCACGTCCACGCCGAGGAGGCGGCACGATGACCGGCATGCGATCCGTCCTCGTGGAAGGGAAGGCGACGCCCCGCGGACGCTTCCCCCACGCGAGGGTGTCCGGCGACCTCGTCTTCGTGTCGGGCACCTCGAGCCGTCGGCCCGACGACACGATCGCCGGCGCCGAGGTCGACGAGCTGGGCACGACCCGGCTCGACATCGCCGTGCAGACCCGCGCGGTCATCGAGAACCTGCGCGACATCCTCGCGGAGGCCGGATGCCGCCTCGACGACCTCGTCCAGGCCACGAGCTACCTCGTCGACATGAACGACTTCGCCGGGTACAACGCCGTCTGGGCGGAGTACTTCGACGAGTCGGGCCCGGCACGCACCACCGTCGCCGTGCACGCCCTGCCGCACCCGCACCTGCGCATCGAGATCCAGGCGATCGCGAGGCGCCCCGACCCGGCACCCGCCGAACTCCAGGAGGAGAAATGAGCACCATGCCACCCGTCATCGACTTCGCCGCGTGGATCGAGGAGCACGAGCACCTGCTGAAGCCGCCGGTGAACAACAAGCAGGCCTGGGAGCCGATCGGCGACTTCATCGTGCAGGTCGTCGGCGGGCCGAACCAGCGCACCGACTACCACTTCGACCCGTACGAGGAGTGGTTCTACCAGTACCGCGGTGACATGCACGTCAACGTCATGACCGAGGACGGCCCGCAGCGCATCGACATCCGCGAGGGCGAGATGTGGCTGCTTCCCGGCAACGTCTACCACTCGCCCCAGCGCCCCGAGGCCGGCTCGATCGGCATCGTCATCGAGCGCATCCGCGAGGAGGGCACCCTCGAGAGGTTCGCGTGGTTCTGCCCGAACTGCGACACGAAGGTGCACGAGGTCGAGCTCCAGGTCCGCGACATCGTGGAGGACCTCCCGCCCGTCTTCCGCGAGTTCTACGAGAGCGAGGACGGCCGCACCTGCCCGAACTGCGGCGCGGTCCACCCCGGCAAGGGCTGACCCGGGTGGGCACGATCGACGTCCACACGCACTACGTGCCGAGTGCCTGGCCCGACCTGTCCACGCGGGTCGGGCCGGGCATCTGGCCGTCGTTGCGGGTCGACTCCGAACGCCACGCGATGATCATGCTCGGCACGGCCGAGTTCCGCCGCATCGGCGCCGACTGCTGGGATGCCGAGGCCCGCCTCTCCGACATGGACGCCGACGGCGTCGACATCCAGGTCGTCTCCCCCACCCCGGTGTTCTTCTGCTACGACAGGCCGGGCGACGAGGCGGTGAAGGTCGCGCGCATCTTCAACGACCTCGCCCTGGAGATCTGCGAGCCGGCACGCGATCGGCTGCTGCCGTTCGCCCAGGTGCCCCTGCAGGATCCGGACGCCGCCTGCGCCGAGGTGGACCGCGCCGTGGCATCCGGGCACGTGGGCGTCGAGATCGGCAACCACGTCGGCGACCTCGACCTCGACCACGAGGGCATCGTCATGTTCCTGCAGCACTGCGCGGATCGCGGCGTGCCCGTGTTCGTGCACCCGTGGGACATGGCGGGCTCGCCGCGACTGGACCGCTGGATGGCCCGCTGGCTGACCGGCATGCCCGCCGAGACGCACCTGTCGATCATCGCGATGATGCTCGGGGGCGTCTTCGACCGGGTGCCCCCGACGCTCCGGCTCGCCTTCGCCCACGGCGGCGGGTCGTTCGCGTTCTGGCTGGGGCGGTTCGAGAACGCGTGGCATCGACGACCCGACCTGATCGGCGTGAGCGAGCTGCCGCCCTCCGGATACCTCGACCGGTTCAGCGTCGACTCGGTCGTCTTCGAACCGGCGGCCCTCCGCGTCCTCGTCGACACCCTCGGCGCCCGTCGGGTCATGGTCGGCAGCGACTACCCGTATCCGCTCGGCGAGCGCCCGGTGGGCGCGGTCGTGCACCGGGCCGACTTCCTCGACGACGCCGAGAAGGACCTGATCCGACACGGCAACGCCCGCCGCTTCCTGGCACTCTGACATCCGTACCCCCACCGCACCCGAAGGCAGCACCCGCATGAGCACCGGAACCCCCGTCAGCCACTCGATCGACCGGGCGGTGTGCGCGGCGCTCGACGCCACCGACCCGCTCGCCCCCTTCCGCGACCGATTCGCGCTGCCGGACGGCGTGATCTACCTCGACGGCAACTCGCTCGGCGCCCTGCCGAGGCACACGGCCGCCCACGTCGATCGGGTGATCACCGAGGAATGGGGCGCCGGCCTCATCCGCAGCTGGAACGACGCCGGCTGGTTCGCGAAGCCCGTCGCGCTCGGCGACCGGATCGCCCCCCTCATCGGAGCCGCACCCGGCGAGGTGGTGCTGGGCGACTCGACGTCGGCGAGCCTGTTCCAGACCGCGGTGGCGGCCGTGCGGATGCGCCAGGACCGCCGGGTCGTGGTCTCCGAGCGGGGCAACTTCCCGACCGACCTGTACATGCTCGAGGCCGTGCAGGAGCTGCTGGGCGGCAGCGAGCCGCTCGAGCGCCGCCTGATCCACGACGACGGCCCGAGCCTCGACGACGTGCTCGACGACGACGTGGCCGTGGTCGTGCTCACGCACGTCGACTACCGCACCGGACGGATGCGCGACCTCGCCGAGGTCACCCGCCAGGTGCAGGCCGCAGGCGCCCTCATGCTCTGGGACCTCTGCCACAGTGCCGGCGCGGTACCGGTCGACCTGAACGGGGCCGGCGCCGACTTCGCGATCGGCTGCACCTACAAGTACCTCAACGGCGGGCCCGGCGCGCCGTCGTTCATCTGGGTCGCCGAGCGGCACCAGGCCGCCGCGCGGCCGGCACTCACCGGATGGCACGGCCACGCGCGCCCGTTCGACTTCGAGCTCGGGTACGCCCCGGCCGAGGGGATCACCCGCTTCCGCGTGGGCACCCCGCAACTGCTGTCGACGGCGGCGCTCGAGGCGAGCCTCGACATCTGGGGCGAGGTCGACCTCGACGCGATCCGCGAGAAGAGCCTGCGGCTGACGGAGCTGTTCATCGCGCTCGTCGACGCCAGGCTGGCGCCGTGGGGGGTGGAGGTCGTCACCCCGCGGCAGTCGGCGCGGCGCGGCAGCCAGGTCGCGCTGCGGGTCGAGGACGGCTTCGCGGTGATGCAGGCGCTCATCGAGCGCGGCGTCATCGGCGACTTCCGCGCACCCGACCTCATGCGCTTCGGCTTCGCCCCGCTCTACGTCTCGCACGCCGACGTGTGGGACGCGGTCGACGCGCTCGAGGACATCCTCTCGACCGAGGTCTGGCGGGAGGCGCGGTTCGCGCGTCGCGGCGCGGTCACCTGAGGCGCCGCCATCGCCTGATGGGGAGGGGGCCGCGTGCATCGCACGCGGCCCCCTCCTCGCCGTGCGGTCAGCCTCCTCGCCGTGCGGTCAGGGGATGTAGTCCACGTGGCCGTGGGGCGCGACATCCGCCCGGTACCTCTCGACGAGGTCGCGCCAGCCGAAGCCGTCGCCGAACTCGTGGGTGTGCGCGGCCTCGATGAAGTGCCAGAGCAGGTACGGGTGCGCGCCGAGCGCGTAGAGCGCCTCGTGGTCCACCGTCGCGAACGCATCGCGCTCCTCCGCGGTGAGCGCCCGGTCGTCCGTCGGCCGGTCGGGCGTCGCCCCGCCGGCGAGCCACGAGTCGACGAACCCGGCCGGGTCGGCGACGTAGCGGGCGACCGCATCGTCGCTCATCTCGACGGCGCGCATGAACTTGTCGAGCATGTACTTCGTCATGACGGGTCCCTCCACATGAAGAACGGGCTCGATGCGAACCGCGACTCGGTCGCCTCGGCGAGGTCGGCGGGCCGCCCGCCCATCGCGGCGAGCGCGGTGATCACGTTCACGTACTGGTAGGTGACGTTCCCCGCGGCCATGACGCGGTCGAAGCGGCATCCGCGGATGGCGCCCTCGAGGTCGCCATCGCGCATCCAGGCGACGGCCTCGGCGTCGAACCCGGGGTCGGGCGACCCGGCGAACTGCCTCGGCCCGCCGACGTCCGTCGCCATGTGCCCCGAGGTGACGAGCGCGACGCGCGCGTCGGACTCCCAGGCGTCGATCGTCTCGCGCAGGTGCTCGCCGAGCACGGCGAAGCGGCGGGGCGAGGGCAGCGGGGGCAGGGTCGCGTTGGTGTGGATGGGCACGATGGGCAGGTCGAGATCGGGCCGCAGGTACTGCAGCGGGATCACGAACCCGTGGTCGAGGCGCCACTCGTGGCTCACCGCGAAGTCGATCGCCTCGGGCAGCAGCTCGCGGCCGGCGATCCGCTCCGCGAGCTCGGGGTGGCCGGTGAGCTCGACGTACTCCATGCCGAACGTGCGGACCTCGTTCTCGTAGGTGCCGTGGTACTGCGCGGCCTTGCCGACCACGAACGCGGGCGCGTGGTCGAAGAAGAACTGGCGGATGTGGTCGGTGCCGACGACCACGAGCACGTCGACGCCGAGGTCGCGGATCTCGTCGCGGATGCGGGCGAAGTTGCCGGCGACGCCGACGAGGTCGTCGGGCATCGGGTCGCGCATGGCGCGCCAGAGGAGCGGGTTGTGCGGCGTCGCGGCCGCGAGCACGAGCTTCGCCATCGTCGCCTCAGATCCCGAAGAGCACGCGAGCGTTGTCGAGCAGGATCTTCCGCCTGGACTCGTCCTTGAACGGCAGCTCGGCGAACTCGTCCATCCAGCGGTCGGCGGTCATCACGGGCCAGTCGGAACCGAACAGGACGCGGTCGGTGATGAGCGAGTCGGCGTACCGTACGACCTCGGGCGGCAGGTACTTCGGCGCCCAGCCCGACAGGTCGAGGTACACGTTCGACTTGTGCCAGACCATCGCGAGGTTCTCGAGATGCCAGGGCCAGGCGGGGTGCGCACTGATGATCCTCAGCTCGGGGAACTCGGCGGCGACGTCGTCGATGTACGGCACGGGCCGGGCGTTCTCGAGGCGGTAGCCGCCGCCCCCCGGGGTGCCGGCACCGGCACCGGGGAAGCCCGAGTGGAACATCACGACGAGCCCGAGCTCGGCGCAGGTCTCCCAGATCGGGAAGAAGCGGCGGTCGTTCGCGAGGAACTTCTGCCGCGACGGGTTGAGCTCGCCGACGCCCCTGATGCCGTACTCCGCGTGCATGCGACGGATCTCCGCGATCGCCGCCTCGCCCTTCCACGGGTCGATGCCCGCGAACGCGAGGAACACGTCGGGGTGGTCGGCCTGCGCCTTCCCGAGCAGGTCGTTCGGCGCTCCTGGGATGCCCGACGTCGTCTCGGAGTCGGAGTTCACGATGACGGCCATCATCCTCCGGTCGCGGTACTGGTCGGCCTGCTCGGCGAAGGACACGACGGGGCGCTCGCGCCCGAAGTGCTTCGCCATCTGCTGGTGACGCCTGCCCATCGCGGCGAGGAACTCCTCGGTCTGCGGGTGCGTGTGCACGTCGATGGCGACGAGGTCGTCCATCCGGTTCATGCGCGGTTCCCTTCGGGTGCGGTGGTCGGTTCGGGTCCGGTGGTCGGTTCGGGTGCGAGCGCCGCTTCGGGTGCGGTGACGGATGCCGCGGCGCGGGCGAGCACGTCGGCGTCGCCCTCCCCGAGCCGAGGCGCGGCCCGCAGCGCGGGTCGCCCGCTCCCGTGGAACCGGGTGCTCGGGGCCGGGACGCGGAGCGGCGTGCCGTCGTGACCGACGATCTCCTCCACGAGGCCCATCGAGGCGACCTGCGGGTCGTCGAACAGGTCGGCCACGGTGTTCAGCGGACCGTGCGGGATGTCGTGGGCGGCGAGCCGGTCGAGCCAGTGCTGCCGCGGCATCCGCTCGGTGATCGCCTTGAGCTCGGCGTCGAGGGCGTCGTAGTTCCGCACGCGCCCCTCGCGAGTGGCGAAGCGGGGGTCGTCGGCGAGGTCGGGGCGTTCGAGCACCTCGAGCAGGCCGGTCCAGAACTTCTCGGGCACCGACATGTGGATGACGAACGCCTTCCCGTCGGAACCGACGCAGGCGTACGCCTGCGCGCGCCGCGGCCGCGAGTCGGGTCCGGCGACCTGGCCGGTCTCGAGGTAGGTCGACGCGGCCTCGATGAGGAAGTCGATGAGCGAGCCGACCATGGACACGTCGATGTGCTCGCCCTCGCCGCGGGCCTCGCGGGCATGGAGCGCCGCGAGCACGGCCTGCGTCGCCGACATGCCGGAGAGCAGGTCGGAGAACGCCGGCCCGAGCGGGCGCAGCGTGTCGGCGGGCACGACCTGGCTGTACATGGCGCCCACCGCCGAGATGACGGTGTCGTAGGCGGGCCGCGCGGCATACGGCCCGGCCGGCCCGAAGCCGGTGATCGAGCACGTGATGAGCCCCGGGTTGACCTCGCGCAGCACATCGGGGCCGAAGCCGAGCCGGGCCGCGACGCCGGGCCGGAAGTTCTCGATGAGCACGTCGGCGTCGCGGGCGAGGGCGAGGAGCGCCGCAAGGCCGTCCGGCGTCTTGAGGTCGAGCCGGATCGCTCGCTTGCCCCGGTTGTAGGCCGCGAACTGAGGGCTCATCGCGCCGCTGCCCTCCCAGCGCCGCATCGGGTCTCCGTCGGGCGCCTCGACCTTGACGACCTCGGCCCCGAGGTCGGCG
Source organism: Agromyces molybdatiresistens (assembly GCF_052748445.2). Taxonomy (NCBI): domain Bacteria; kingdom Bacillati; phylum Actinomycetota; class Actinomycetes; order Micrococcales; family Microbacteriaceae; genus Agromyces; species Agromyces molybdatiresistens. The sequence continues at coordinate 3,568,829 of NZ_CM188258.1, forward strand.
AGCAGCTTCGCCGCGTACGGCCCGGAGATGTACTGGCCGAGCTCGACGACGCGGATGCCGGCCAGCGGGCCGCCGGCGCCGGCCTCGGGCGTGGATCCGGACGGCGCGGGGTGGGGACTCATCGGGTCTGCTCCTCTCGGTGCTCGTTCCTGAGGTCGTCGGGGCGGGTGTCGAGGACGGTCCAGCCCCGCTGCACCAGCACGAGGTGCAGCGGCACGGCCTTCGACACGAGGGAGGTGGTCGGGCAGCGCCGCGCGGCCTCGCGGGCGAGCGCGACGGCCTGCTCGGGCGAGGCGTCGTCGTCGATCCGCACCTCGACCACGAACCACAGCGGGTGGGCGGGCGCGCCGTCGACGAGGTGCTCGCCGCGCAGGTCGAGGCACGTGCGGACCTCGGTCTCGAGCGAGCGCACCGCGACATCCTCCGCCGCCCACGTCTTGGCGCACCAGCCGAGCATGCAGAACGCGATCGAGCTCAGCAGGTACCGCATGGGGCTCGGGGCGGAATCGTGGCCGCCGCGTTCGGCGGACTCGTCGGACCGGAACGCGTAGCGCGTGCCGTACTGCTCGAACTCCGAGATCGAGGCGACGTCGCCCTCGAGCCGGGCGGCGACCCAGGGGCGCATGCGAGCGGATGCCGCGTCGGCCCGGGTGCGGTCGGCGATGCGCTGCAGCGAGGCGCGCAGGCGGGGTCGGTCGATCAGTTCAGCGGACATCGATGATCACCTTGCCGGGGGTCGTGGTGGGGAACTCGCGGTAGGCGCGGCGCACGTCGTCGAGCGGGTATCGCGCGCCGATGCGGGGCCGCACGGCGCCGCCGCGCACGAGGTCGAGCGCGCGCCGCACGTGGTCGAGGTCGGCGCTCGCGACGCCGACCAGGCGCTTGCGCGAGAGGTAGAAGTCGCGGGCGTCGATCACGAGCCGCGTGTCGACGGATGCCGCGCAGAACGCCGCGCGCCCGCCCCAGCCCAGTGCGTCGACCGCCCGGCCGAGCAGCGCGGCGCTGCCGCTCACGTCGACGACCGCGTCGAACCGCTCGCCGCCGGAACCGCGACCCGCCGCCGCGCGTTCGAGGGCGCGGGCGAGATCGGCATCCGGGCCGGTGGCCACGGCGTGCACCCCTGCGGGAACGTCGTCGAGCGGATGCCTCGACGCAGCGGTCACGTCGGCACCGAGGTGCACGCCGTACTCGACGGCGGCGCGACCCAGGGTGCCGCCCGCACCCGTCACCAGCAGGCGGTCGCCGGCGCGGACGCCCGCGGCATCGAACGCGTTCAGCACGATCGGCAGGCTGTGGACCGCGGCGGTCGCCGTGGCGGCATCCAGTCCGGTGCGATCGAAGGCGACCCGGGCGGGCACGACCGCGTACTCGGCCGCGCCGCCGTCGCGGTGCACGCCGACGACCGACTGCGCGGGGCACTGCGACTCGCGGCCGGCTCGACACGCGGCGCATCCGCCGCACGGGATGTTGGGCTTCACGACGACCGGTTCGCCCAGACGTGCGGGGTCGACGCCCGGGCCGAGCTCGACGATCTCGCCGGCCGGGTCGATGCCGAGGACGCGAGGGAGTTTCGCCGCGGCGCCGGGACCCCGGCCGGCGATCACGTTGAGGTCGAGCTGGTTCACCCCGACCGTCTCGACGCGGATGAGGACCTCGCCGGGACCCGGCGCGGGCGCGGCGATGCGTGCGACGTCCAATCCGTCGAGGCCGTGGGCCTGGAGGAGGGCTGCACGCACGTTCGCCTCGTTTCCCGTTCGTCGCGGCATCCGGGCCGCTGCTTTGGATACCGTATCCAAAAATCCAGTGCTTCGTCCAGACCCCGGTTCGAGATCATCGTCTCCCGAACTCGAAGCGCAGAAAAGCATGGACAGGTGCGCACAAATTGGATACCGTATCCACCAATTCGCGAGAGGCTCCGCTCTCCGCGGGACGCCGACCGCGAGTCAACCCGCCAAGAATGGAGAGTCATGCGCAGATCCATCCCCCGCTCCGGCCTCGCCGCGGCCGCCGGGCTGGCAGTGTTCGCACTGCTGACCGGCTGCGCCACCGCCGGCGACGCAGCCGGAGGCAGCGACAGCGAGCCCGTCGAGATCGCCGATGGCGAGCCCGGCGAGCCCGAGGACACCGAGATCACAGTGGCCATCCCCTTCCCCGACATCACCATGTACTCGATGTACGTGCTGGCCACCGACCTCGGCTACTACGAGGAGGAGGGCCTCAGCGTCGAGGTCATCACCGCCGACAACGTGACGGCGGCCGTGGCATCCGGCAGTGCGGATGTCGGTGTGGAGTCGACCGGCACGGTGATCGAGGCGATCCGAGGCGGCGTCGACGTCGACCTGCTGTCCGGTCACTACTGCCGGCAGAACTTCGACTTCGCCGTGCAGCCCGACATCGAGTCGGTCGAGGACCTGGAGGGCACGTCGATCGTGCTCGCGGGCACCCCCGGCGACCCGGCCGAGTTCCAGCGGGCCCGCGTGCTTGCCGAGGAGGGCTGGGACCTCGAGGGCGTGAACGTCGAGATCGTCTACCCCGGCCCCGGCTCGGAGTCGTGGACCGAGTTCTTCGTGAACGACCGCATCACCCTGCAGCCGTTCTACGGCGACGACCGGCCCGCGCTCGAGGAGCACGGGGCGGACTTCCCGGTCGAAGCGCTCCGGAACTGGGCGAACGACGTCATGGTGGCCGGCTCCGGGTACGTCGAGGAGAACCCGAACACGCTCGTGCGCTTCCTGCGGGCGACGTTGAAGGCGGTCGAATTCGTGACCGCGCCAGCCCCGGGCGAGTTCCCCGCGAACGCCGACGAGGTGCTCGACATCTACGAGGCCAACGACTTCGACGTCGAGGCCCTGCGCGGATCCGACAGCCCCTGGGTGCTCGACGGGCACCTCGCGTGCCAGAACCTCTACTTCGACACCGAGGCCTGGGACACCACCGTCGAGACGCAGTCGCTCGAGCCGATCGAGTTCGACGAGTCGCAGCTCGTCTACCTCGAGAAGGCGCAGGAGCTGCTCGGCCTCGACAACTCGGGTCCGGAGACGCTCCCCTACCCCTGATCCACCCCTGATCCCCTGAACCTGCGGTGCCCCGGGCCGGCACCGCGACGGGCCCTCGCCGCAGCGCATGACGGTGGGGGCCCGCCGCGTGCCGCACCTACGAGCATGATGGTTCCATGCCCGCTGCCCACCGCCCCGGCCTTCGGATCGACCCCGGACTCACCATCCCCGAGTCCGAGCTGTCCTGGCGGTTCTCGCGGTCATCCGGTCCCGGCGGGCAAGGCGTGAACACCGCCGACTCCCGGGCGGAACTCGTGTGGGACGTGGCAGGCTCGGCCGCCATCACCCCGCTCCAGCGGGAACGGCTCCTCGAGCGCCTGAGCGGTCGCCTCGTCGACGGAGCGCTCGCGATCACCGCATCCGAGCACCGCTCGCAACTCCGCAACAGGGATGCTGCGCGGGCTCGGCTCGCCGCCGTCGTGGCCGACGCCCTGCGGCCGCCGCCACCGTCGCGACGACCGACCCGTCCGAGTCGCGGTGCGAAGGAACGTCGCTTGGCGGCGAAGCGGCGGCGGACCGACGTCAAGAGACTGCGTCGCCCACCGGGCGATTGAAGCCCCGACCGCTGGAGGGCGTCATCCGCCGGTCACGCTCCCGACCCCCTCGACGGGAGCTGCTCATACGGGAGTGATGTCGCCGAGCTTCCAGCTGCGGTCGAAGTACGGCTCGAGCGGGCCGTAGAGGCGGAAGTAGGAGAACCAGTGCGTGCCGGGGATGGTCTGCACCCAGTTCGACTCGCCGTCCGGGGGCGCGGACGGGCCGAAGCGGAGGTCCACCGAGCCATCGCCGTTGGCGACCAGCTCGGGGTCGCGTGAGCCGCGATCGCCGCGTTGCTGTTCGTTGTCGATCAGGCATCGGGTCGCGACGTCGTAGACGGTGGCCGACCAGAACAGTTTCGCCGGCACGTCCGCGGGCACGTGCAGGGTGTAGTCCCGGCCTCCGTCGAGCCACTCTCCTGCCCCGTCCGTGTAGGAGCCGAGATACGCCTGGCCGACCCCGGGGGTCCGGCTCTTCATCGCCTCGGAGAAGCTGACCGCCTCGTAGAACCAGGACGCGCGTTCGAACAACTCGTCGTAGCCGTCGCCGCGCTGGGCGGAATCGTCGAGCACGATGGCCTGTTCCCACACGCGATCGGGCCAATACGGGCCCTGCTCGAACCGCTTCGCGAAGGTGTTGGCCTGAGCCATCAGCTCGCCCGCCGCGGCGCCCTGCTCCAGGATGCGGGCGAGTCGCGCATCCGGGGCGAACGGCGTGCCCTTCCGTATGCCGAGCTGCCTGAGCATGGCCAGGTAGAAGCGGTCTCGCTCCTCGATGACCTCGGCCTGGTAGATGCCGTGCAGCACCCTCCAGTACTCGAGGCCCCGCGGCTGGTCTCCGGTCCACGGGCGCCCGTCGGGCGAGATGATGCGCGTCGGAGCCGGGTTCTCCCGTGCGGCGTACGGGTAGATCCGCACGCTCCGCACCAGCGCGTCGGCGCGCGCCGGATCAGGGTCGAGGGTGCGGAAGCCGAACATGATGTTGACCCCGGACGACCGCAGGACCCGGTAGTCCGCCGCCAGCTCCGCCGGCTCGTCGACGCCGGGCGCGAGGATGAGGTACTTGCCGCCCTCGCCGCGATCGGGACCCATCTCGCCCATCGCCCCGACCTCGCGCTGCCAGAAGTCCGACACGCCGCCCGCCGTCGGGCCGGCGGGCATCTCGATCACGAGCGGGCCGCTCTCGGAGAGGTCGAAGAAGTTCAGGATGTACGGCGTCGTGGCGTTGGCCGTGATCAGGCCGAGACGGTCGCGATAGCTCAGGTAGCGGACCAGGTCGCTGCCGGTGGCGCCGAACACCCCGTAGTGCTGCGTCTTCCACTGCGCGTACGACACGAGCGGCAACGCCCACAGGTAGGCCTGGCACGCCAGCTGGAAGTCGAGTTCGTCGAAGATCGTCGGTAGCGAGCTGCGGCTCGGGATGTCGTTCTCGATCTCGACGGCGGCCAACCGCCCGGGAAGTCTCTCGCTCATCATCGACCTTCCGATCAGGCTTCACCCGGCGAGCGAGGCACTACCGCTACGCTACCCAGCCCCAGCGTCTCGCTTCAGAACGACGCGCACGTGGCTCGCGCGCAACGCACGGATCGCGGTCGGCCGAGGTCCCGGTGGCCGTCAGAGGTCGAGGAAGTCACCGAGGCCTCGGCTCCGTCACGCTCGTTCCGGCATGGTAGGTCGGGGGCGCGGTGCGCAGCTGTGCCGAGGGGACCTACCGCCAATTCGCCCGGAGCTCCTCAAGCCCTTCGTACTCCCGCGCGAGGTCCGCGAACGCCGTGTTGCCGGGTGCGAGGTCGAACACCGTCTTCCTGTACGCGCGGCGTAGTGGGATGCGCAGCTCTACCAGCTCGGGAAGAGCTGCAAGCGTCGCAAGCTGTTCGGCCGGGAGTCGGGTCCCCGGAAGGTGCAGGGTTCGGAGATTCGGAAGCTGCCCGATCCATTCGAGGTCGGACACGTCGAGCGTGCGGTCCGAACCCAGGTGGCCGTTGCCGAAAGCAAGGTACTCGAGCGACTGAAGCTGACCGATCACCTCCGGGTTGCTGAGCGCGAAGGGCTGGTCGACCACCAGCGTCTGGAGCTTGCCAAGCGTCGCCAGCGGTCGAAGATCGGTGACCGCGCGGGCACCGCCGAGCGACAACGTGCGCAGCGCCTTCATCGAAGACAACGCATGCAGGTCCGTGTACGGGCCCCACTTCACCGCGAGCGACTCCAACTGAGGTTGCCCGCCGGTTGCGTCGAGGAGATCCTGCGGTACTCGACAGGCGAGATTCAGGTCCGTGATGCGAGTGGTCGACTCGCCGAGGAATTCGACCCACTCGGCCAGGATCCGCTTCTGCGCGCTGCGTTTCGTGACCCCGTGCGCGTCCAACTGTGTGGCGTGAACCTCGATCGAGCGTTGACCTCGATACTGCTCGACACGCCAAAGCGCCTCCCGTCGACGCCTGAAGAAGGTTGCCACCCGAACATCTTGCAGCACGTCCGCCAGCGACCCCTCAGTGGGACGGTGTCAATCGAAGTGAGTCGCCACGTCGTAGTTCGCGATCGAAGACGCAGCTGCTCGGGGCGTGGTGCCGTGGTTGTTCTCCAACTCAGGATCCGCCCCGTGATCGAGCAGGGCGCGGATGACCTCACGGCGCCCATTCGAGTTGACTCGGCCACCCACAGCGCGCTGTTTCCGTGTCTGTCCTGAGCGTCCGGCGGTGCGCCGGCGGCCAACAGGACATCGCGCGGGATCGAGATCTGTGGGTTCTCAGAGGTCGAGGAAGTCACCGAGCCAGGAGCGGACCGATGCGAGGCAGTCCATCGATATCTCGCCGGCGACTCCCGTGAGGCGCTCGCGTGAGAGGGTGCGCGGCTGCTCCGTCATGATCCAGGACGGCCGGTCGAGCCCGCCGGGTCCGTCGACGCGGATGTGGTTGGGCCACCCGCGGTCGGTCGTCGTGATGGGCAGCACGATCACCAGCGTGGTGACCGCGTCGAGGTAGCCGTCGGATGCGACGACCAGGACGGGGCGGTGCCCGCCCTGCTCGCGGCCGCGAACCGGCTCGAGTGCAGCCCAGGCGATCACGCCCGGGGCGATCTCGAGGTCGGTCACGAGTCGGCGTCAGCCAGTTCGGTTCGCTCCCAGTCGGCGGACTCCGCCGCGTGCGATTCGGAATCCATGGCACCGGTTCGTGCGATCGCCGCCTTCAACCTGCTCAGTCGCCAGCGGCGGTCTTCGGCATCCGCAAGATGAGCAAGGTGCGCGCCGAGTGTGAGCCCGTCGCGCGCGGCCTGTTCCTTGAGCCGGTCGCGGAGCTCGTCGCTCACCTTGATCGTCGTAGTCATACTCGAAGTATACCGCCCGCTGCTCACGCACCATCCCTCAACGATTCGGTGGCGTCACTCCTTTGATCGGGCAGTCCTCCCGCAACGTCGTCGTAGTGCCATCGTCGCCGTACCGCGAGTCACCGCACACGTGGGCGAAGTCCCAGCGCTCCCCGCGGACGCCTTCGGACGCCGCGACGGCCGATGAAACGAACCCGTCGCCGATCCAGCCGCCGGACATTCCGCCCGATGAGGACTCCCTCTCCGCGACAGCGGGGCAGGTGCGGGCAGGTCGGCAGCCGGCCCCCGTCATCGCGCATGAAACGGGGGCCGGCGGTCTGTGAGGCGGATGCGGCGTCAGCCGCCGGGGGCGGCGGCCGGCGCCGCGGCATCCGCTCGGGTGGGAACGGCCGCGATCGCCTCGATCTCGAAGCGGTACTCGGGGCCGGCGAAGCCGGCGACCTGCACGAGCGTCGACACGGGGAAGTCGTGCGTGAAGTAGCGGGCGCGGATCTCGCGAACGTCGTCGCGCACGAGCCGGAAGTCGTCGCGGACGAAGACGTTCACCTTGACGACGTCCGCGGGGGTCGCGCCCGCGGCGTCCAGCACCCGGGCCAGGTTCGCGAAGGCGAGCTCGACCTGCTCCCGCGTGCCGTCGGGCATGGTGCCGTCCGGCCGCATGCCGATGATGCCGCTCACGAAGACGAGGTCGCCGCCGGAGACGCGGATGGCCTGGCTGAAGTCGGCCGTCGGCGGGTACACCCCGACGGGCTCGATGATCCGCTTGTGCATGCGCGGCCTCCTACGACGCCCCGACGATCTTGCGGTCGTCGTACCAGGGCGCGAGCCGGCGCCGCAGCGTCGAGATCAGCCACAGGGTGAGGTTCGCGATGATCACCATGACGATCACCATCGCGATGGCCTCGGCCATCATGAACTGGTACGCCGCGAACTCGAGCAGGTGCCCGAGGCCACCGGTGCCGCCGAGGAACTCGCCCAGCACCTCGCCCGTGAACCCGAGCGCGGCGCCGCGCTGGATGCCCGACAGGCTGTACGGCAGCGTCGCCGGGAAGATCACCTTCCAGCCCAGGAAGATGCCGTTCACGCCGAACACGCGGCCCGCGTTGACGAGCGACGGGCTGACCGTGACGGCACCCTCCATCGTGTTGAGGATGATGGGGAACACCGCGAGCAGGAACACCAGGGCGATCTTCGACTCGTTGCCGAGCCCGAGGATCAGGATGAAGAGCGGCGCCAGCGCCACCTTGGGCGTCGAGTAGAGCAGCCAGAGGAACGGCGCCACGGTGAATCTCAGCACCGGCGACCAGCCGACCGCGAGGCCGACGACCACGCCGACGACGATCGCCATCGTGAGCCCGATGAGCACGTTGGTCATGCTGTAGGCGAACGCCGCCCAGAACTCGGGTTCGCCGAGCAGGCGCACGAAGGCGACGATGATCTCGGAGGGCGGCGGCAGGAACGCGGCCGGCACGAGCTGGAACCAGCTGACCGCCGCCTCCCAGATGAGCAGGATGCCGGCCACCACTGCGAGCAGCAGCAGCCCCCACTTGGCCTCGCCGGCGCGCACCACACGGCGCGGGCGCACGATCCGGTTGGTGCCGGTCGCTGACGTGACGGTCATCGTCGGCCCTTCCTCGTCCACGGGGCGACCCAGCGTTCCACGAGGGTCACCACCTGGGTCATCCCGACGCTCCACACCACCACGACGGCGATCGCCGCGAAGGCCTGGTCGGTCTGGTACGTGTTGGCGGCGCGGATGATGAGCGCACCCATGCCCGCGGCCGAGCCCGCGAGCTCCGCCACGACCATGCCGATCGTCGCGAGCACGACGGCCTGCCGGAGGCCGGCGAACAGGAACGGCACGGTCGACGGCAGGAAGACCGAGCGATAGAGCTGCAACCGGTTCGCCCCGTACACGCGCCCCGCGCTGATGATCGACTGGTTCGTGGTGCGCATCCCCGCCGCGATGTTCAGCAGGATCGGGAACAACGCGCTGATGGTGACGAGGAAGATCACCGGGCCGATGCCGAAGCCGAACCACGCCTTCGCGAGCGGCTGGTAGGCGATCGCGGGTGTCGCGTAGATCGTCCAGGCGATCGGCCCGACGATGCGGTCGACCGCGAGCACCGACCCCATGAGCAGCCCCACCGGGATGCCGATGGCCACGGCGATCGCGAAGCCGGTCAGCCACGCCTGGATCGACACCGGGAGGTTCGCCGCGAGCGCGCCGCTCTGGACCAGCTCCACGAAGCCCTGCCAGATCGCCGAGGGCGGCGGGAAGAACACCGGGTTGATCCAGCCGAGCACGCCCACCACGAGTTCCCAGAGGATGAGCATCACGACGACCTCGCCGGCCAGCACGAACGCCTTGCCGCGCGCGCTCAGCCCGGCGAGCCAGCCCGCGACGCCGCCGCGCCCGAGGTTCGGCCCCGAAGCGAGGAAGGCGCTCATTTCGAGACCGCCGCCGCCGTCGCCTCGCCCTGCAGCGCCTCCCACAGGTGGTCGCGCAGCTCGAGGAAGCGCGGGTCGCTCTGGACGCTGCGCTCCGAGCGCGGACGCTCGAGCCCGGTCTGGATGACCTCCTTGATCGCACCGGGGTGGCTCTTGAACACGACGATGCGGTCGCCGAGCAGGATCGCCTCCTCGATCGAGTGGGTGATGAACAGGACCGTCTTGCCGGTCGCGGCGATGAGCTTCTCGATCTCCTCACGCATGACCTCGCGGGTGAGGGCGTCGACCGCGCCGAGCGGTTCGTCCATGAGCAGGATCCGCGGCTGCGCCACGATCGCGCGGGCGAGCCCGACGCGCTGCTGCATGCCGCCGGAGAGCTCGCGGGGGTACGACTGCTCGAAGCCCGCGAGTCCGACGAGCTCGATCGCCTCCTGCACGCGGTCGCGCCATCCGCTGCCCTTCAGCGCCTTCTGCATCTCGAGGCCGAACCGCACGTTGTCGAACACCGTGCGCCAGGGCAGCAGCGCGTAGTCCTGGAACACGACCGCCCGGTCGGGCCCGGGGCCCGTCACCGGCTGACCGGCCACGAGCACCTCCCCGCCCGTGGGCTTCACGAGCCCGGCGATCACGTTCATGAACGTCGTCTTGCCGCACCCCGACGGGCCGAGCACGGTCACGAACTCGCCCTCGCGCACGTCGAGATCGACGCCCTCGATCGCGATGAGCTTCGAACCCGTCCGGGCCACGTCGTAGCTCACGGTCAGGTCGCGCACCGAGATCAGCGGGGCAGCGGATGCCTCGCCTCCGGCCGGCTCGATGGTCGTCGTCGTCATCGCAGTACCCTCTTCCACGCTCACGGGAGCTCCGTCGCTCACGTCAGGGCCGGTTCGGCGGCGTGCTCCCGCATCTTCGGCAGGACCTCGGTGCCGAGCAGCTCGATCTGCTCGAAGAAGCGGTCGAACTTGAACCGGAAGTCGAAGACCAGGTGCTCGGTGCCGATGGCCTCGAACTTCTTGAGTTCCTCCACGGCCTCGTCGGGGTCGCCGACGATGAGCTGGCCCGCCAGGTCCTCGACGGTCTCGAACCTACCCGAGGGCGGCTTGACCGCGAACTTGGCCTTGTTCGCCCACGCCAGCAGCCCGGGGATGTTCACGTGCTTCAGCGCCTCCTCGCGGGTCTCCTCGATGGAGGTGGGCGGGATGACGGCGACGGTCGGCATCGGGCGGCCCGAGGCATCCGTCATGTCGCGCATGGTCGCGATGCGCTTCTCCATCGTCGCGAGCGAGATGCGCCCGGGCATCCAGCCGTCGGCGTACTCGGCGGCCAGGCGCGCCGAGCGCGGCGTCGCGCCGCAGTACCAGAACGGCACCCGCCCGCCGACCGGCTTGGGCTCGATCGTGACGTTCTCGAACGAGAAGATCCCGTCGTCGTAGGTGACGTCGTTCTCGGTGAACACGCGCTTCAGGATCTCGGCGTTGGAGCGCACCGCCTCGACGCGGTCGAGGTCGCCCCAGCCGATCGCCTCGAACTCGTGGTCGAACGTTCCGGCGCCGAATCCGAGGATGAGACGCGGCCCGACGAGCTGCGTGATCGTGCCGGCCATGAGCGCGGTGAGGAGCGGGTGCCGGAACGGGATGAGCGAACCGGTGCCGAGCTCGAGCTTCTCGGTGACCGCGCCGATCGCGGTCAGCGTGGTGAGCGCGTCGTAGAAGGTGCGGTTGGGCTTCTCCATCTCGCCGTGCGGCTCGAACACCAGGTGATCGCGCACCCACACCGAGTCGAAGCCCATCTGCTCGGCGAGCTTCGAGCCTTCGAGCAGCTTCTCGCGGCTGGCTTCCTCGCCGAAGTGGGGCAGCAGCAGTCCGAACTTCATCGCCATGGTCAGTTCCCTTCCGTTCCGGCCGTCTCGGCCGCGAGTTCGGCCGGAGCGGCCGCGAGCTTCCCGTATCCGGGTTCGCCGACGACGGCGCCGTCGGCGTAGACGTCCCGGCCGCGCACCAGGGTGCGCTCGATCCGGGTGCTGATGGTGCGGCCGTCGTACGGCGTCCAGCCGATCTTCGACAGCACGTCGTCGTTCGTGATCGTCCACTCGTGCTGCATGTCGGCGATCACGATGTCGGCGTCGGCGCCGACCTCGAGGCTGCCCTTCACGCCCGAGAGCCCGAACTTCTCTGCCGGGATGCGGGCGACCATGTCGACCGCGCGCTCGAGGGTCAGCTCGCCGCGGTTCACGGCGTCGAGCATGAGCTCGTAGTAGTACTGGATGCCCGGCGTGCCGGTGTGGGCGCTCCACATCTCGGTCCAGCCGATCTCCTTCTCCTCGCGGGTGTGCGGGGCGTGGTCGGAGCTCGCGATGTCGATCGTGCCGTCACGCATGCCCTCCCAGATCGCGGTGCGGTTCTCGTCGGGCACCCAGTACGACAGCGCGTACGGGCCGAGGGTCTCGATGTCGTTCCAGGTGGAGAGGAACGGCGCCCAGTGGTTGACCTCGCACGTCACGTCGATACCGGCCGCCTTGGCGCGCCGCACGGCCTCGATGGAGCGGCGGGTCTGGATGTGCGCGATGTGCACGGGGCATCCGGATGCCTCGGCGAGCCGCAGGATCACGTCGATCGCGGTGTCCCAGATGACGCCCTCGCGAGCGGCGTACGCCGAGGCGTAGCCCTGCGGCGTGTTCTCGCCGCGCGCGAGCACCTCGCCCTCGATGTAGTCCATCAGCGCCTGGTCGTGCGGGTGCACGATGAAGCGCTTCCCGGTGCCGGCGATGCGGTCCATGATCTGCAGCAGGTGGCCGTGGTCGTGGATCCCCGTGCCGGCCGGGTGCGGGTAGGTTCGGCCGGTGTCGACGACCATGTAGATCTTGTAGGCGTTGATGCCCATCTTGGCCATCGGCACGATGTCGTCGAACTTCGTCGGCGCCGGGTTGTGGTTCCAGTCGACGATCGACGTCGCCGCGTACCGCTCGAAGACGTCGGTGAGGGTCTCGACGTCGACGGTCGGCGGGTTCAGGTTGGGCATGCCGAAGATGGTCGTGACGCCTCCGGCGGCGGCCTGGCGCGTGGTCGTCAGGATGTCGTCCTTGTGCTCGTAGCCGGGCTCGCGGGTGTGCACGTGGACGTCGACCATGCCGGGCAGGACCAGGCGCCCGGTCGCGTCGATCGTGCGCTCGGCCTCGACGGCGACGCCCGGCGCGACGAGGCCGGCGACGCGCCCGTCGTCGACGAGCAGGTCGGCGGCGGTCGGGCCGGACGGGGTCACGACGATCCCCCCGGCGATTCTCAGGTCGATGGTCACTGCGGTGCCTCCATGCGGTCGATCGACTCGCCCTGGCCGGGCGAGCGGGTGGTGCGGACGTCGACGTGGCTCGGGCGCACGTAGCGGTCGAGCCAGTCGACGATCAGCGGGGTGGTCTGCTCCCAGTAGCGGTCGTACGCGGCGTAGTGCGTGGTGTGCCGCTGCATGACGAGCTGCTTGGGGCCGCGTGCGGCCGCGTACAGCCGCTCGGCGTGGTCGGTCGGCGTGGTGGCGTCGCCCTCGACCCCGATGACGAGCAGCGGGGTGGTGAGGCGGGACGCCGCGTCGATGGGCCGGTACGCGAGGATCTCCTCGGCGCACGACAGCGGGATGGCGCTCGGGATGCGGTCGTCGACGTCGGCCTTGATCGTGGTCGCCCGACGCTCGGGCGTGGGCACCATGATCTCCTCGCGCGGGTGCACGAGGCGGCCCGTGCCGGTCGTGACACGCAGGCGGCGGTCCTCCTCGAGCGCGGCGAGGAAGGCGAGCCACTCGTGCTCCTGGCGCATGCGGTGCAGCCAGTCGGTGCCGTCGGCGACGGGGACCTGGCTGACCGCGGCCTTCACGCGCGGGTCGGCGTCGGCGAGCAGCACGGCATTCCCGCCGCCGGTGCCGCCGGTGCCGAACACGCCGATCGCGTCGGCGTCGACGTCGTCGCGCGTCGTCAGGTAGGTGACGGCGTTGACGAGGTCCTGCAGCTGGCGCGCCGGCGAGAGGATGCCGCGGTCGCCGCCGGAGTCGCCGAAGCCGCGGTAGTCGAAGACGAGCACGCCGAAGCCGGCGGCGACGAGCGCCTCGTGGTAGCGGACGTAGAGCTTGGCGTCCTTGAGCCCGAGCCAGCCGGGGCCCTGGACGATCGCACGGTGCGGTCCGGGGCCGTCGGGGGTGCGCCAGAGCCCGGCGAGGCGGTCTCCCTCGCTGGAGAACTCGATCGGTGTCGTCTGCATGGATGCGACGTCCTTCCGTGTGAACGCTGCGACGCGTGGTTCGGGTGGATTCCTGCACCCGTGATCTGGATCATGCCGCATCTTGGATCCAGAATCCAGTATTGAATCGAATTCCATCGCGTGGAATGATGACGAGTGACCGCCGGTTCGGATTGACCGGTCGGGCCGGCCCGGGATTGGGCCGCGAGTCGCCGACGTTCGTCGGATCACGCACGCACACCGTCCCGGAGGTCCCCATGCCCAGGTTCACGAATCCCCGCACCCGCGCCGCCCGCGCCCTCGCGCCGCTCGCCGCCGCAGCATCCGTCGCCCTGCTCGTCGCCTGCGCGTCGACGGCGAACGCCGACGGCGCAGCCGACTCCGCCGGCGAGACGGGCGACGCACCGTCCGGCTTCCCCGTCACCGTCGACAACTGCGGCACCGAGGTGACCTTCGACGCCGCCCCCGAACGCGTCGTCACGATCAAGTCGTCGACGCTCGAGCTCATGCTCGCGCTCGGCCTCGAGGACCGCATCGTCGGCGCCGCGTTCACCGACGGACCCGTTCCCGACGAGTTCGCCGACGCGGCGGCGGGCATCGACATCCTGTCCGACAAGGTGCCCTCGCAGGAGACCACCCTCGCCGCCGAGCCCGACCTCGTGTTCGCCGGATGGGAGTCGAACCTCTCCGCCGAGGGCGCGGGCGACCGCGGAACGCTCGAGCAGCTCGGCGTGCACACCTACGTCGCGCCGGCCGCCTGCAAGGCCGAGGGCTACATGCCCGACCCGCTCACCTTCGACGGCGTCTTCGCCGACTTCGCCGAGGCCGGCGAGATCTTCGGTGCGACGGATGCCGCGACCGACCTCGTCGCCGAGCAGCGCGCCGCGCTCGAGGCGATCGAGCCGAACGACGACGGGCTGACCGCCCTCTGGTACTCCTCGGGCGACGACCAGCCGTTCGTCGGCGCCGGCATCGGCGCACCGCAGATGATCATGGAGGCCGCGGGCCTGACGAACGTCGCGGCCGACGTGCACGACACCTGGACCTCGCTCTCGTGGGAGGCCGTCGTCGACGCGGACCCCGATGTGATCGTGCTGGTCGATGCCGCCTGGAACACCGCGGAGTCGAAGATCGAACGGCTCGAGGCGAACCCCGCGACGGCCGCCATGCCCGCGGTGCAGCAGGGTCGATACGTGGTCGTCGACTTCCCGTCGACCGAGGCGGGCGTCCGGAACGTCGACGCCGTCGCCTCGATCGTGGAGCAGCTCGGGGCGTTCTGAGGCGCGAGTCGGAGGGAGTGGAGCCATGACGGTACAGGCGAGCGGGCGAGCGGATGCCGCGACGCGGGCGCCCCGCGAGCCGGGCGCACCCGCACCCGCGCGCACCCGCACGGCGACCGCGGTCGGCGTCGGCGTCGCGCTCGTCGCGCTGCTCGCGGCATCCGTCGTGCTCGCCGTGACCATCGGGCCGGCGGGACTCGCGCCCGGCGACGTGCTCGCGTCGATCGCCGCGCACCTCGGGTTCGGGGAGCCGACGCTCGCGCCGCTCCGCGACGCCATCGTGTGGGAGCTGCGGATGCCGCGAGTGCTCACCGCCGCGGCCGTCGGCGCGGGCCTCGCGATCTGCGGCGTCGTGATGCAGGCGCTCACCCGCAATCC
Source organism: Agromyces molybdatiresistens (assembly GCF_052748445.2). Lineage (NCBI taxonomy): Bacteria > Bacillati > Actinomycetota > Actinomycetes > Micrococcales > Microbacteriaceae > Agromyces > Agromyces molybdatiresistens. The sequence goes on from NZ_CM188258.1 coordinate 3,584,074, forward strand.
GCTCGCCGACCCGTACCTGCTCGGCCTGTCGTCGGGCGCCTCCGTCGGTGCGGTGATCGTGCTCGTGCTCGGGGTGGCCGTCGCCCTCCCGATCGCCGCGTTCGCCGGCGCGCTGGCGGCTCTCGCCGCGACGCTCGGCCTCGCGCGCGCGGCCGGCGGCCTCAGCCCGACCACGACGGTGCTGGCCGGGCTCGCCGTGTCGGCCGTGTTCGGCGCGGTGACGAGCCTCGTCATCTTCTGGAGCGCCACGACCGACAGCTACCGCGAGATCCTCAACTGGCTGCTCGGTTCGCTGGCCGGCGCGGGATGGCCCGCCGCGGCGCTCGCCGGCGCGGCGGTCGCGGTCGTCGGGCTGCCGCTCGTCACGACGGGGCGCACGCTCGACGCGTTCGCGTTCGGCGACACCGCGGCATCCGCCCTCGGGGTGCACGTCGCGCGCACGCGGACGCTGCTGCTCGTCGCGACCGCGCTGCTCACGGGCGCACTCGTGGCGGTGAGCGGCGCGATCGGGTTCGTCGGGCTGATCCTGCCGCACGCCGTGCGGCTCGTCGTCGGCTCACGCCACCGCGCGCTGTTGCCGCTGTCGGCGCTCGCGGGCGCGATCTTCCTCGTCTGGGTCGACACGGGCGCGCGCACGCTGTTCGACCCGCGCGAGCTGCCCGTCGGCATCCTCACGGCGCTCGTCGGCGGGCCGGTGTTCGCGGCCCTCCTGCTGCGCGCGCGGAGGGTCTCGTGAGCGGCGGCGAGCGGATGGCGCGGAGCGCATCGCGGCCCGGCACGCCGCGCCCCGGCGCCGGGCTCGAGGGCTCGCGCGTCTCGTTCGCGCGCGGCTCGCGGCTCGTCGTCGACGGCGTCGACATCACGGTCCCGCGCGGCGCCGTCGGGGCGCTCCTCGGCCCGAACGGGGCCGGCAAGTCGACCCTGCTGCACCTCGTCGCCGGCGTCGAGTCGCCCGACGTCGCCGCGCTCACGCTCGACGGCGACGATCTCGTCTCGCTCCGCCGCCGCGAGCGCGCGCGGCGCATCGCGCTCGTCGAGCAGGACGCGCAGGCCCCCGACGGCCTCAGCGTCGAGCACGTGGTCGGCCTCGGGCGCATCCCGCACCAGTCGGCCTGGGGCGGCGACTCCGTCCGGGACCGCGAGATCGTGGCGCACGCGCTCGACGCCGCCGGCGCCGCCGGCTTCGCCGGCCGCCGCTACGACGAGCTCTCGGGCGGCGAGCGACAGCGGGTGAACCTCGCTCGTGCGCTCGCGCAGGAGCCCGAGCTGCTGCTCCTCGACGAGCCCACGAACCACCTCGACATCCGCGCGCAGCTCGGCACGCTCGCGCTGCTGCGCCGCCTCGCCGACGACGGGCTCAGCGTCCTCGCCGCGCTGCACGACCTGTCGCTCGCCGCGTCGTACGCCGACCACGTCGTCGTGCTCGCGAACGGCGTCGTGGTCGCCGCGGGCGACCCGGCCGACGTGCTCGAGCCGCGGCTCATCCGCACGGTGTGGGGCGTCGAGGCCAGCGTGCTGCGCCATCCGTCGACGGGTCGACCCCTGCTCGCGTTCGCGCCCGCGGATGCGGCGGTGCCCGTGCCGGCGACCGAGTAGGCCCTCGAGACGAGCGGATGCCGCGGTGCCGGCGTCGGCGTAGCGTGGCCACCATGGCACAGGTGACCGAGGACCGCCGAGCACTGCTCGAGTCCGTCGCAGAGGAGTTCCTGCACAACTCGTGGCGCGCCCGGCGGCTCGTCGCCGTCGAGGGCGGATCCGCGGCACCCGCCGCGCGCTTCGCCGACGACCTCGCCGCCGTCCTCGCCGACCGCGGGCAGCAGGTCGCCCGCGTCTCCGTCGGCGACGTCGACGAGGCCGCGCTCCGCGCCGACACCGTCGAACCGTTCCGCACCGGCGCACTCGCCGGCGCGGACGGCGAGGACGCCGTGCTCGTCGTCGACGGCCGCCGGCTCCTGAACGACGCCGTGCGCGGCATCTGGCACTTCACGGTCTGGACGCTCGCGGGCGACGAACTCCCGCACTCCGGCACGAACGTGATCGTCGACCTCACCGACGAGTCCGCGCCGACGCGCTACTTCTACGACCTCTGCAAGCTGCCGCCGAACATCGGCGAGCGCCGTGCCGCGACCCCGGAGGCCCGGGCATGAGCGCCCGCGGCATCCCCGTGACCACGGCCGAGGAGCTCGAGGCGATCCTCGGCGAGCCGACCCGGGCCGCTGCCGAGAAGACGCGGCGCCGGCTCGGCGAGATCGACCGGGAATGGCTGGCGGCGGCATCCCTCGCCTTCGTCGCGACGAGCGACGAGCACGGCGACCTCGACGTGTCGCCCAAGGGCGACCCCGCGGGCTTCGCGGTCGTGCTCGACGACACGACGATCGCGATTCCCGAGCGCCCCGGCAACCGGCGCGCCGACGGCTTCCACAATGTCCTGCGGAACCCGCACGTCGGCCTCGTCTTCGTCGTGCCCGGGCGCGGCGACACCCTTCGCATCAACGGGCGCGCCACGATCGTGCGCGACGCGCCGTTCCTCGACGAGATGGTCGTGAAGGGCCACCGCCCGGCACTCGCGCTCCTCGTCGACGTCGACGAGGTGTTCTTCCACTGCTCGAAGGCGTTCCTGCGTTCGCAGGCGTGGAAGCCCGAGACCTGGGCGCCCGACGCCGTCCGCCGGCGCGCGCTCATCGCCAAGACGCTCGAACGGCCCGAGGCGGATGTCGCCGAGCTCGACGAGTACTACGGCCCCGCGTACGCCGAGCGCATGTACGGATGACGCGCGCCGCGGCGCACGGGAGCGCCGCACGGCGACCCGCGGCCGCTACGACAGGACGTCGCGCGTCGCGAAGCGCCAGGCTGCGAGCACGCCGAACACCGCGATCCACGCGGCCTGCAGCAGCGCGTTGTCGACGAACGAGTCCCACGACGGCGGTGAGCGGAGCAGGTCGGCGAAGTCGAACCAGCGGTCGCTGAACAGGAACGGGTGCACCCACTCGAGCTGGGGGATCGCGCCGACGATCTGCGCGACCACGGCGAGGATCGCGGTCGCGGCCATCGCCCCGACCGGCACGACCGTGAGCGTCGAGGCGAAGAGCCCGATCGCCGAGAGGCCGAGCATCGAGACGGCGACGTACGCGCCGATCGCGAGCAGGCGCGCGAGCCCCTCGCCGACCGGGATCTCGCCGCCGGAGAGCAGGGTGACGGGCCCGACGGGGAACAGCGCCCACCCGATGAGCGTGCCGACGACGACGACCGTGAGCGCCGCCGCGACGCAGAAGACCGCCGCGACGGCGTACTTCACGACGAGCAGCCGCAGGCGGCCGGCGGGGGCGATGAGCAGGTAGCGCAGGGTGCCGAGGCTCGCCTCGCCCGCGATCGTGTCGCCCGACACGACCGCGACGGTGAGCGGCAGGAACAGGGGCGTCGCGACGACGAGCGCGGTCACGCCGACGAACAGGCCGTTGGCGGCGACCTGGTCGAGGAACGCCGGCCCCCGGCCCGGGCCCGACGGGCCGGCGAGGCGGATGGCGACGGCGATGAGGATCGGGATGAGCGCGAGCGCCGCGAGCATCGCCCAGGTGCGCCACCGGCGGAAGAGGGTCGCCGTCTCGGAGGCGAGGAGCGAGGCGAGCCCGCCGCCGCGCTCGGCCGTCGGTCCACCGCTCGTGGGGGCGACGACGACGGTCGCGGCGGTCGCGGCCTCACGCGACGACATCGAACCCCTCCCCCGTGAGCTCGACGAACCGCTGCTCGAGGCTCGTGCGTCGCACCGCGAATCCGCGGACGCGCACGCCGTCGCGCACGAGCGCCGCCACGACGGCCTCGGCGTCGGGCGGGTGCTCGCCGAGATCCGCGGTCACGAGGGTGTCGACATCGGCTGCGGCGTCGGGCGCGGCGTCGGCATCCGCCGTCAGGCCCAACCGCGCGAGGACCGCGCGTGCCGCGCCGGGGTCGGGCGTGACCACCTCGACGCGCGCCGCGCCCGAACGCCGGAACTCGTCGAGCGTGCCCTGGGCGACCAGGCGACCGGCGCTCATCACGCCGACGTGGGTGCAGAGCTGCTCGACCTCGGCGAGCAGGTGACTCGAGACGAACACGGTCGTGCCGTCGGCCGCGAACGAGCGGATCAGCGACCGGACCTCGCGCGTGCCCTGCGGGTCGAGGCCGTTCGTCGGCTCGTCGAGCACGAGCAGGTCGCGCGGCATGAGCAGGGCGTTGGCGAGCCCGAGGCGCTGCTTCATGCCGAGCGAGTACGCGCCGGCCTTCTTCCGCGCGGCGTGCGAGAGGCCGACGCGCTCGAGCGCGTCGGCCACGCGGTCGGCACGCGTCGACCGCGGCGCGTACCGGTCGGCCGCGTCGAATCGCGCGAGGTTCGCCGCGCCCGAGAGGAACGGCGCGAACGCCGGTCCTTCGACGAGCGCTCCGACATGCGGCAGCACGTCGTCGAGCCCCTTCGGCATGTCGGTGCCGAGCACGCGGGCGGTTCCGGATGTCGCGCCGACGAGCCCCAGCAGCATGCGGATCGTCGTGGTCTTGCCCGACCCGTTCGGCCCGAGGAACCCGAACACCGACCCGCGGGGCACCGCGAGGTCGATGCCGTCGACCGCCGTCTGCGCGCGGAAGCGCTTCGTGAGCCCGTTCGTCTGGATCGCGAGGTCGCTCACCGGCGGCCCGTCAGCGGCCCGACTCGGCGTATCCGACGAGCGTGTCGACCGGGACCGAGCCGGCGAGCGCGCGACCGTCGTCGGTGAGCATCAGGGAGAGCAGCGAGGTCTGGAGCGCGCGCCCGCCGTCGACGGGCGTGGTCAGCACCTCGAGCAGGCCGAGCGCCTCGCCCTCGGTGAACGGCGGCTCCGTCGCCGGTGCCACGCCGTCGGCGTCGCCCGCGCGGTGCTCGGCCATGAGCTTCGCGGCGGTCGCCGCATCGATCTCCACGACGGTCGCCCAGCCCTCGCCGTGCACCGTCGGGTGCGGCAGTTCGGGCGCGCCATCCGTCTCGCCCTCGGCGGCACGGGCCTCGGCATCCGCCGCCCACTGCCGGAGCTCCTCCACCGTCGGCAGCGGCAGCTCCTCCTCCTCGAGGGTGTACGCGTCGCTCGGCTCGAATGCGAACACCGACGGATCGGGCGCCGCGAACGAGACCTCGGTGAAACCGACCTCGAATGCGGGCGCATCGGCGCCGCGGGCGGTGACGGATGCCGCCAGGGCCGCCCCGTTCTCGCCGTCGACCGCGATCCGGATCTCGCCGACGAGCGTCTCGTCGGTGCGCGGCTCGAGCACCAGCTCGTAGGCGTCGCGGCCGGCGACGCGCCCGTCGGCCCCGACCGAGACCTCAGTGGTCTCGTCGAGCCGATCGAGCGCGCGGTCGAGCAGCTGCTGGGGGGTCGGCAGCTGCTCGCCGTCGGGAAGCTCGGCCTCCGCCTGGGCCCTCGCCTCGGCAGCGAGGCGGTCGAGCTCGGCCTCGAGGCCCTCGACGTCGGCGTCGGCGGCGACGCTCAGCCGGGTCGCCGTCTGCGATTCGGAGTCGACGAACCACGCCACACCGGGGTTCACGTACACGTTCCGCTCGGCCATGCGGTCGAGGACCTGCAGCCGAGCCGAGTCGCCGTCGAGGTAGACGTTCGCGTCGAAACTCCCGGTGGCGAGCGACACGAGGTCGGCGAGGGCGTCGGATGCCGCGGCATCCGTGTCCGCGCCCTCGGAGTTCTCGTCGTCGGAGCCCCCCATGAGCGCCGCGAGGTCGGGGAGCCCGAGCTCGGAGCGCTGCTCGACGGTCCCCGAGAGCGTGTCGACGTCGCTCGAGTGCGCGAACTCGAGGAGTTCCTCGGCGGTGAGGTCGGGAAGGTCCACGGTGGCGTTCGCCTGCATCGGCACGAGCACCGCGATCGCGACCGCGACGGGCACCCCGACCGCAGGGACGAGGGTGCGGGCTCGGACTCGGGTAGGCCCGGTGCGGCGTGGGCTCATGCCCTCAGGCTACGCCCGCTCCGCGGGGCGCGGGCCGGTGCGGAGCGAACTCGCAGGCAGCGGGATCACCCGGCGATTCGTCGCAACCCCCTAGCCCGGTGTCGTGTCGCGGGTCTAGCGTTGGCAGCATTCGTCTGTAACCAGTTCGGGGGGAACCATGGACACCGACGTCCGCTCACGCACCACACTCCGGCGCACCGGTCTCACCATCGCGGTCGCCATCGCCGCGGCCGGCGCACTCGCCATCGGCGCGCCCGCCGCGGCCGCCCCGCCCACGGCTCCGCCGGGGCCGCCGGCCGACGCGGGCCGGCCCGCGCCGCCGTCGCCCGCGACCTCGAGCGGATACGGCGGAGCCGTGTCATCCGTCGACGCGGAGGCCAGCCGCGTCGGCCTCGAGGTCCTGCGCAAGGGCGGCAACGCCGCGGATGCCGCCGTCGCGACGGCCGCAGCGCTCGGCGTCACGGAGCCGTACAGCGCCGGCATCGGCGGTGGCGGGTACTTCGTGCACTTCGACGCCGCCACCGGGGAGGTGCGGACGATCGACGGGCGCGAGACGGCGCCGGCCCTGATGGAGAGCGACGCGTTCATCGATCCCGCGACCGGGGCGCCGTACTCCTTCTCGAACGCCGTTTCGTCCGGGCTCTCGGTCGGTGTGCCCGGCACGCTCGCGACCTGGGAGGCCGCGCTCGAGGAGTTCGGCACCGAGTCGCTGAAGGAGATGCTGAAGCCGTCGATCCTGCTCGCCACGCGCGGGTTCACGGTCGACGAGACGTTCCGGGCGCAGACCGAGGCGAACCAGGCGCGGTTCGCGCAGTTCCCGGCGACTGCGGAGCTGTTCCTGCCCGACGGCGAGCTGCCCGTGGTCGGCTCGACGTTCCGCAACCCCGACCTGGCGAGGACGCTCCGCGAGATCGCGCTGCGCGGCACCGACGCGTTCTACGAGGGCGCGATCGCCGGCGAGATCTCGGAGCTCGTGCAGGAACCGATCACGACCGACGACGCGATGCTGCCCGCCTACCCGGGCTTCATGACCGCCGACGACCTCGCCGACTACGAGACGCTCCTGCAGGACCCGACGCACGTCGAGTACCGCGGCCTCGACGTCTACGGCATGGCGCCGTCGTCGTCGGGCGGCACGACCGTGGGCGAGTCGCTGAACATCCTCGAGAACTTCGAGCCGTCGGCGGATGACGTGGGGCAGGCGCTGCACCTGTACCTCGAGTCGACCGCGCACGCGTTCGCCGACCGCAACGCGTACGTCGGCGACCCCGCGTTCGTCGACGTTCCGACCGAGACGCTGCTCAGCCAGGGGTTCGCCGACTCGCGGGCCTGCGAGATCGACCCCGAGCAGGCGTCGGTCAAGCCGGTCGCACCGGGCGACCTCGACGCGACCGGCTGCGAGGTCGCTGCGGCCGCGGCATCCGTCGACCAGGGCGTCTCGACCACGCACCTCTCGGTCGTCGACCGGTGGGGCGACGCCGTCGCCTACACGCTCACGATCGAGCAGACGGGCGGATCGGGCATGACCGTGCCGGGCCGCGGGTTCCTCCTCAACAACGAGCTGACCGACTTCAGCTTCGTGCCGAACCCCGACGACCCGAACATCGTCGAGCCCGGCAAGCGACCGCGCTCGTCGATGTCGCCGACGATCGTGCTCGACGGCGGCGACGTCCGCTACGTCCTCGGCTCGCCCGGCGGATCGACCATCATCACGACGGTCGTGCAGATCCTGCTGAACCGCATCGACCTGGGCATGACGATGCCCGAGGCGGTGGCCGCACCGCGCGCGACGCAGCGCAACACCGCCGCGGTCCTCGCCGAGGCCGACTTCATCGCGGAGTACGCCGACGACCTGGCTCCCTACGGTCACCTGATCACCCCGACCGGGGAGATCGGCGCGGCGGCGACGATCGAGGTGGCTGCCGACGGCCTCATGATCGCCGCGGCCGAGCCCGAGCGACGCGGCGGCGGAACGGGGCTGGTGCTCGAGCCGGCCGGGTGAGCCCGGCCCGGGCCGGCCGCCGGTGGTCGGGTCGGGCGCGAAGCGTCCGGCTCGACCACCGGCGCGACCGGACTACCCCAGCGCCCGCAGCCTCGGCGCGAGGTCGCGCTCGAACAGCTCGAGGAACCGCCGCTGGTCGTGTCCGGGCGCGTGGAACACGAGGTGGTTGAAGCCCCACTCCACGTACTGCCCGATCTCGGCGACGACCTGGTCGGGGTCGGTGCCGACGATCCAGCGCCCTGCGATCTCCTCGATGGGCAGCGCGTCGGCGGCCTGCTCCATCTCGACCGGGTCGGTGATGTCGTGCTTCTGCTGCTTCGAGAGCGACAGCGGCGACCAGAACCGGCAGTTGTCGAGTGCGTCGTCCTCGTCCTCCTCGTACGACAGCTTGATCTCGATCATGCGGTCGTACCCGTCGAACGCGAGACCGTCGTTCCGGGCCTCGAGGCCCTCCTTCACGGCCGGCATGAGCTGGTCGACGTAGAGCCCGGCGCCCTTGCCCGAGGTGCAGATGAAGCCGTCGCCGGCTCGGCCGGCGTACTTCGCGACCTGCGGCCCGCCGGCGGCGATGTAGATCGGCACACCGCCATCCGGTCGGTCGTAGATCGACGCGTCGTGCGTCGAGTAGTACTCGCCCTCGAAGTTCACCCGCTCCCCGTTCCACAGGGCGCGCATGAGTCGAACGGCCTCGCGCAGGCGCGCGTAGCGTTCGCGGAACTCGGGCCACTGCTGCTCGCCAGCACCCTGGAAGCCGGTCGCGATCTCGTTGAGCGCCTCGCCGGTGCCGAAGCCCGCGACGACGCGATCCGGGTAGAGCACGCCGAGCGACGCGAACGCCTGCGCGAGCACGGCCGGGTTGTACCGGAACGTGGGCGTCATCACGCTCGTGCCGATCTTGACGTTCGACGTGCGCTCGCCGACCGCCGCCATCCAGGTCAGCGAGAACGGCGCGTGCCCGCCCGTGTGGCGCCACGGCTGGAAGTGGTCGCTCGTCCAGACGGACTCCATGCCGTGCGCCTCGGCCGCGACGGCGATCTCGACGAGCTCGCGGGGGTCGAACTGCTCGGCGCTGGCCTTGTATCCGAGGGTCAGGGTCACGATGCTGCCTTCCTGTCTGCGCCATGGGGCGCGGTTGCGGCGCCCGGGGGCGCGGTCGATGGGTCGAGCGGATGTCGCGGCGCGACGTCCGGGAGAGCGCCGAGCGCCCGCAGCACCGCGGCCGTGCGCACGCCCGTCCCGAGTGCGCCGGCCTCGTCGAGCTCGGCGGCCGTGTCGACGTCGCGTCGGAGGCTCGGCGCGATCGCCCGGGAGTGCACGACGACGAGGTCGGTGAAGCCGGCCGCACGGTGCCGTGCGGCAGAGCCCGGCCCGAAGTGGGCGACGAACGGCACCCCGGCGAGCGCGGTCGCGAGCGTGGTGCCCGTTCCCTCGGCGTCGGCGGCGAAGGCGAGCGGATGCCGCGACGCCGCCTCGAGCGCCGCATCGAGGTCGCCCGGGGCGAGCGCCGGCAGGTCGCCGAGCAGCACGGCCGTGCCGGATGAGATCTCGGCACGGGCGACGGCGATGCCGTGCGCGATCGCGGCGGCGAGGCCGCGCGGACCGAACTCGGGCGCGACCTCGACCCCGTCGACGCCGCGCAGCGCGAGCTCGATCGCGGGCTCGTCGGTCACGACCACGACGCGCCGCACGGCCCGGGACGCGCGCGCGGCGTCGATCGTGTCGAGCGCGAACGCCCGGGCGAGCGCCGCCCGCTCCGCGGGCCCGAGCTCGGGCGCGAGCCGGGTCTTGGCGCCCGCGAGCGACTTCACGGGGACGACGACGGTCCAGCCCGAGGCATCCGCGCGGCCCGTCACGGGCGCACCCGCTCCCGCTCGGCGGCCGCGAGGGCCGCGGCGAACCCCTCCGCGAAGCCGATCGATCGACCTGCCGAGTAGCCGGCGGTCCGGCCGGCGGTCATCCCCTGCGCCATCGCCTCATCGGCGCCGAGGCGGAACAGGTCGCGCTCCGGCGGCCGGACGATCGAACGGGCGCCGGGGAGGTCGAGCGGTCCGACGAGGTGCCCAAGGCCCGAGACGACGGCCACGGGGCATCCGCTCGCCTTGCCCTTGACGAGGTCGCCCGCCGCGGCGAGCTCGTCGGCGGTGCACGGCATGGTGACCGAGAGCGGCTTTCCCGCTGCATCCGTCGTGCCTCGGAGATCATCGAACACGTGCACGCCGGCCGCGCCGATCGCGACGTCGGTCTGGCCTTCGCGCCATGGGCGGCCGAGCGTGTCGCTGAGGACCACGCCGACTCGCCGGCCGGTGCGCGAACGCAGGCCCTCGGCGATGACACGGGCGGACGCGTCGGGGTCCTCGGGGAGGAGCAGCACGGTGCCCTCCTCGGTGTTGCTCGCGTCGACGCCCGCGGCGGCGGCCACGATGCCGAGCCGGTTCTCGACGATGCGGGTGACGCCGCCCTCGTGCACCCGGGTCGCGACCACCCTCACCGTCTGGTCGCTGATGGCCCGTTCGCGATCGGCCGCGCGGACGATCCGGCCCTCGGCCTTCGAGACCACCTTCGAGGTGACGACGAGGATGTCGCCGTCGGCGAGCGTGCCGCCGGCGGCGGCGAGGATGACCTCGACGAGGTCGTCGCCCTGCCGGATCTCGCCGATCCCCTCGAGCACCCGCACTGCGAAGGCTCGTGCGTTCCGGGTCATGCCCGCAGTCCCGGAAGCACGTCGCGCCCGAACACCTCGAGGAACCGCTCCTGGTTGCGGCCGACGTTGTGGAGGTAGATCCGGTCGAACCCCAGGTCGAGGTGCCGCTGGAGATGCGCACGGTGAACGTCGGGGTCGGCGGACACGAGCATCCGACCCTCGAAGTCCTCGGGGCGCACGCTGCGCGCGAGCTGCTCGAACTCGAAGGGCGACCGGATGTCGCTGCGCGAGAACCGCATCCCGCCGATCGGCCATTCGGTCAGGGCGTTGCGCATCGCCTCGGCGTCGGTCTCGGCCCACGACACGTGGAGCTGCAGGACGCGCGGCATCGCGCTCGCGTCGCGGCCCGACTCGCGCGCCCCTTCGGCGAACCGGGCGACCAGCGCCGCCAGCCGCTCGTACGGACCTCCCGTGGTGATCAGCCCGTCGGCCGCCTTGCCCGCACGTCGCGCCGTGACGGGGCCCGCGGTCGCGACGAGCACCTGGGGCGCGACCGGCGGCATGGTCCAGAGCCGAGTGGTCTCCATCCGGAAGTGGGGGCCGTGGTGCCGGACCTCGCGCCCGGCGATCGACGCGGCGAACAGCTTGCGGATGACCTCGACGGCCTCGAACATGCGCGCGATGCGCTCGTGGGCCTCGGGCCAGTACTCGCCGACGACGTGTTCGTTGAGCGCCTCGCCGGATCCGATCCCCAGCCAGTGCCGGTCCGGGTACATCGAGGCGAGCGTCGCGCTGGCCTGGGCGACCACGGCGGGGTGCGTGCGGAAGGTCGGCGTCGTGACCCCGGGACCGAAATCGCCGCGCGTCCGCGCGCCGATCGCACCGAGCACGCTCCAGACGTGCGCCGACTGGCCCTGCTGCGGCAACCACGGCTGGAAGTGATCGGTCGCCATGGTGCCCGAGAAGCCGTGCCGCTCCGCCAGTTCCGCGTAGGCGACCGCGTCGGATGGAGGGAACTGCTCGAGCATCGCGGCGTAGCCGATGTGCACTGACACCCCTCCATCCTGACGCGTCGTCGCAGTGGTGTCATTCGGGGCCGGTCGGCCCGAACGGCGGGTCCACCCCCCGCTCGCCCATTATTTCGGATACTGGATCCAGAATGCAAGCGTAACGTGCGGATGCGTGGAGCCGACCGTCTCAGCTCCGCGGTCGCCGACGACGAGCCGGGGCGGCCTGGGCGGGCGACTCCGCCTCGAGCATCTCGAGCACGCCGTCGCGCACCCCTTCGAGGTGATGCTGCAGCAGGCGCACGGCGGGCCCGACCTCACCCGCGGCGACCGCGTCCGTCAGCTCGTCGTGCGAATGATGGTGCGTGTCGTCGCCGACGAGCCGCCACCCCAGCATGTACCGCCCGACCTTCAGCCGGAGCTGCTCGATGAGCTCCCACTGGATCGGCCGGCGTGCCGCGTCGTAGAGCTCGGCGTAGAACGCGGTCCTGGCATCGACGAAGTCGCCGCCCTCCTGCTTCGCGTCGGCGACGCGACCGAGTTCGCGCAGACGCGCGAGGCGCTGGTCGGTCATGTCGGCCATCGACTGCCGGAGCGCGTCGGTCTCCAGCAGGATGCGCAGCTGGTAGACCTCTCTCGCCTGCTCGACCGAGAGCGACTTGACGACGGCGCCGCGTCGGTCGTGGAACTCGACGAGACCGTCGGACTCGAGCTGGATCAGCGCCGATCGCACCGGCAGCCGGGAGACGCCGATCAGCTCCGCGAGCGTCTCCTGTCGCAGCTTGTGGCCCGGAGGGAGGGTCCCGTCGAGGATCGCCTCGCGGATGATGTCGTAGGCCATCACGCCCACCGACCGATACCCGACGGCGTGACGCCCGGCGAGTCGGGCCAGCGCGGATTCCGGGTCGCGGGTCGCATCCACGTCGGTGATCTCACGCTCGCCGTTGCTGTCGCCTGCCGTCATGGATCCCGAATGTATCGGAAAGATCACGGTGAAGTCTGCATCTTGGATCCAGAAATCGCCGCAGGCGAGATCGAGCAGGTTCGCCGAGCGGGCGCCGGGGGCGTCACTGCGTGCGCAGCGGCCCCTCGGCCTGCGCCTCGTCGAAGCCCGCGCGGTAGCCCTCGTCGTAGGCCTCCTCGGCGCCCTGCCGGAACATGTCGCGGTCGGCGGGCCGCACGATCGATCGCGCTCCCGGCAGGTCGAGGTCGCCGACGAACCGGCCGAGCCCGCGCACGACCGCCACGGGCACTCCTGCGGACTTGCCCTTGACGAGCTCCGCCGCGCCGGCCAGTTCGTCGGCCACGCACGGCATGGTCACCGCGAGCGGCTTCCCCGAGGCATCCGACCGCCCCCGGAGGTCGTCGAAGACGTGCACGCCGGCCGCGCCGATCGCGATGTCGGTCTGGCCCTCGCGCCAGGGCCGGCCCAGCGTGTCGGAGAGGAGCACGCCCACGCGCGCGCCCGTGAGCGCCCGGATTCCGGTGGCCAGCGCCCGCGCGGAGGCGTCGGGGTCGACCGGGAGGAGCAGCACGGTCCCCTCCGGCGCGTTCGAGGCGTCGACGCCGGCCGCGGCGCCGACGATGCCGAGGCGGTTCTCGACGATGCGGGTGGTGGAGTCGCCCGTCTGCCGGGTCGCGACGACGCGGACGGTCTCGTCGGTGATCGCCTGCTCCCGGTCGTCGGCCCGGACGACGCGGCCCTCGGCCTTCGAGACGATCTTCGACGTCACGACGAGGATGTCGCCGTCGGCGAGCGGCTCGTCGACCGCGCCGACGATCAGCTCGGCCAGGTCGGCGCCGACCGTGATCTCGGGAAGGCCCTCGACGCCTTCGATGCTGTACCTCACGTCCCCGCCCTCCGCTCGGCTCTCCTCACATCTTGGCAGCAGCCCCCGCCGCTGTCAGACTTCGGTCGGGCGCACGGGGGTGCGCGCCGGGGAGGGGTGTGATGTCCGAGGTCGTCGCCGCGCCGGTGAAGCGTCCGGTCATCGTGTGGGACCTCGTGCTCACCATCGCGATGCTGGTGGTCATGGCGGGCCTGGCGTTGCTGCTGCTGTTCTTCTCGTTCTTCCTCGCCTTCGCGGGCGACTCGTGCGGCGCGTCGTCGACGTGCGACACCGACCTGATCGCCACGGGCATGCTCGTGGCGATGATCCTGCCGATCGGCGTGGCGGTGATCGCGCTCGTCGGCGCGGTGATCCTGCTGGTCCTCAGGCGCATCGCGTTCTGGATCCCGCTCGTCGGCATGGTGCTCATGGTCGGGGCGTTCGTGCTGGGGGCGGCGATCGCCGCGAGCGGCGTGCAGCCGAACGGCTGAGCCGCGACGCGCGGTGCGCGCCGGAGGCCTGCACCACGGCCGTGCCCGGGCACAAGGGCCTGCGGCGCCGAATGGCCCGGCAGTAGCATCCACGCATGGCGTACGATCCGGCACGAGAGCAGCTGTCAGAGGACGGGAATCCCGAGGAGTACCGCGACGAGACTCCCGGCGAGCGCCTCGACCGCAAGTGGAACGACATCCTGCAGGAGCTCCGGGTCGTCATGACGGGCACGCAGCTCATCACGGGCTTCCTGCTCGCGGTGGCGTTCCAGCCGAAGTTCGCGGAACTCGAGCAGCGCGAGGTCACCATCTACCTCATCCTCGTCGTGCTCGCGACCACCTCGACGATGCTCGGCCTGGCGCCCGTGATCCTGCATCGACAGCTCAGCGGGCAGAAGCAGAAGGAGCGCGTCGTGCGCATCGCGAACGGCCTGCTGCTCAGCCTGCTCGTCGTGGTGTCACTCGTCTCCGCCGGCGTCGCGATGCTGATCTTCGATGTCACGGTCAGCCGGGAGGCGGGGTACACGGCGGGCAGCGTGGCGCTCGTGCTGCTGCTGATCTTCTGGATCGTGGTGCCCCGCATCGGCAAGCGCGAGCCTCGCGACCCGCAGGCGGCCTGACCCGGGGCGAGCGCGCATCCGGGGTCGGCGGGCGACCCTAGGCTGGAATCCATGCGCATCGCCACCTGGAACGTCAACTCGATCCGCACCCGCCACGGCCGGGTGGTCGACTGGATGGTCCGCGAGGACGTCGACGTGCTGGCGATGCAGGAGATCAAGTGCAGGGCCGATCAGTTCCCGCACGAGGCGTTCGAGCAGGCCGGGTACGACGTCGCGCTCCACGGCCTGAACCAGTGGAACGGCGTCGCGATCGCGAGCCGCCTGCCGATCGCCGAGGTCGAGACCGAGTTCCCCGGCATGCCCGGCTTCCTCAAGGGACAGGAAGGGCCCGACCTCCCGAAGGAGGCGCGCGCGATCGGCGCGACGGTCGACGGCATCCGCCTCTGGAGCCTCTACGTGCCGAACGGCCGCTCGCTCGGCGACCCGCATTACACGTACAAGCTCGACTGGCTCGCCGCGCTCGCCGACCTCGCCCGCGCCGAGACGACCGGTCGCCCCGAGCGCCCGTTCGCGCTCATGGGCGACTTCAACATCGCGCCGCTCGACGAGGACAACGGCGACCCGACGGTCATCGAGGGCGTCACCACGCACGTCTCCCCGCCCGAGCGCGCCGCGTTCCGCGCGCTCGAGGAGGCCGGGATGACCGACGTGGTCCGACCGATCGTCCCGACCGGGTACACCTACTGGGACTACAAGCAGCTGCGGTTCCCGCGGAACGAGGGCCTGCGCATCGACTTCGTCCTGGGGTCGCCGGCGTTCGCCGACCAGGTGACGGATGCCTCGATCCACCGCAACGAGCGCAAGGGCGATGCGCCGAGCGACCACGTGCCCGTGCTCGTGGAACTCGATCGCGGCGCCTCGGAGGACGACGACGACGACCTGCCGATGATCTTCGGCTGAAGGTCCCGTCGGCGGTCGTCCGCAACCCCGTTCTGGCGTTCAGGCTGACGGGCTACCCTTCGTGGGATGGACTCCCCCACGGAAGAGGTCGCGGGCGCGGCGACCGACCCGGTCGTCGGGTCGATCCTCGACGATCGGTACCGGGTCGACGGCCTGATCGGCCGGGGCGGCATGGCCGCCGTATACCGCGCCGACGACCTCGCACTCGGGCGACGCGTCGCCGTCAAGGTCTTCACGGCCTCGACCGAGGGCATCGACGACGCCGACCGCCGTCGCTCCGAGACGGCGCTCCTCGCCAGCCTCACGCACCCCGCGCTCGTCACGCTCTACGACGCGGCGCAGGATCGTGCCACGCGGCGCGAGTTCCTCGTGATGGAGCTCGTCGAGGGCGAGGATCTCCGCAAGGTTCTCGAGCGGGGACCGATCCCCCGCCGCGACACGGCGCGCATGCTGGCCGACCTCGCCGAGGGCCTCCACGTCATCCACTCGCGCGGCATCGTGCACCGCGACGTGAAGCCCGCGAACGTCCTGCTCGCATCCGCCCACCTGCCGACCCGCCGGTGGAACGCGAAGCTCGCCGACTTCGGCATCGCACGCCTGCTCGACGAGTCGCGGCTGACCGCCACGGGCCGCATCATCGGCACGCCCGGCTATCTCAGTCCCGAGCAGGTCAGGGGCGAGGCGGTCGGCAGCAGCGCCGACGTGTACGCGCTGGGGCTGCTCGTGCTCGAGTCGCTCACGGGCCGGCAGCCGTTCCCCGGGCCGGCGCTGGAGTCGGCGAGCGCGCGCCTCGTGCGCGACCCCGAGATCCCCGGCGACCTGCCCGCCCAGTGGCGTGAGCTCCTGGCCGCGATGACCGCGCGCGACCCCGCCGACCGGCCGTCGGCGCTCGACGTGGCGCTCGCCACCGAGTCGCTCGGGATCGACGAGCAGTCGCACGCCTCGACCGGCGCGACCACCGCACTCCTGCACCCGCCGGCGGCCGAGGACGACACCCGCATCCTCCCCGCCACGCGGACGGACGTCGGAGCGCAACCGGACGACGCCACGGCGGCCACGCGCGTGCTCACGGGAGTCGGCGCGGCACCCGCACCGTCGACCGCACCGCAGGACGGCGGCGAGCGGCGCCGGCTGCCGCGACGCCTGGTCCTCGGCCTCTCGGCGGCCGCGGTCGTCGTCGGTGCGGCCATCGTCATCCCGGTCACCGTGGGCGCACTCGCGGGCGGCGGCACCCCGGCGGAGTCCACGCCGACGACGCCGTCCGAAGCGCCGATGCCGAGCGTCGAGGGCGACCTCGGCGTGCATCTCGACCAGTTGGAGGAGGCGGTGTCGCCATGACCGCTCGCCTGCGCCGCGCGGTGGCCGCGGCATCCGTCACCATCGCCCTCGCCGGGGGACTCGCCGGCTGCGCACCGGGGCCGGAGGCCTCGAACGAGGACGCGACCGGCTTCCGGTCGCAGGTCGTCTCGATCGCCGAGTCATCGTCGGCCGGCGACTTCGCCGACGCGCTCGCGCGACTCGACACGCTGCAGGCCGAGGTCGACGCGGCGGCCGCCGACGGCAGCCTCGATGCGGACCGCGCGGCGGCCATCACCGAGGCGATCGCCCTCGTGCGGGCCGACCTCGAGGCGGCGATCGCCGCGTCGACGCCGACCCCGCCCTCCGCGCCGGTCGAGGACCCGGACGACGACGCCGACGACGACGGAGACGACGACTCGGACAACAGCGGCAGGGGCAACAGCGAGGACAAGGGCAAGAGCGACGACAAGGGCAAGAGCGACGACAAGGGCAAGAGCGACGACTGAGTCGCTCGGCCCCCACCTGGTCGCGGCGAACGCTCAGTCGCGGCCGCGGAACCCCTCCATCGAGCGGTACACCCCGAACCCCTGCCCGACGACGCGGTCGAACACCCGGGTCGGCAGCAGACCGCGCAGGGCCCGCGACAGTCGCACGCTCCGGGGCAGTTCGACCAGGGCGCGGCCGTCGAGCATGGAGCGCCACACCCGGTCGACCACGTACTCGGGCTCGAGGATGGGCGCCAGCAACGGTCCGCGTGCGCCGCGGAACATGCCCGTGGCGATGTACGACGGCGTGACCGTCGTCACGGCGACGTGATGGTGCCCGGCCTGGCGGAGCTCGAGGCGCAGTGAGTCGCTCCACCCGTTGAGCGCGGCCTTCGACGCGGCGTACACCGCCATGCGCGGGTTGGCGAGCGTGCCGGCTGCGCTGCCGATGTTGACGATCCGCGCCGCGCGGCCGGAGCGGATCATCGCGGGCAGGAACTCGTGCGCGACGTACATCGGCGCGAGCGCGTTGACGAGCATCGTGGGCCGGACGTCGTCGCCCGCGTGGCTCTCCCAGAAGTAGCGGTTGCCGCGGACTATGCCGGCGTTGTTGATCAGGACGTCCGGGTCGCCCACCTCGCGCCGGACCTTGTGGGCGGCCTTCGCGATCCCGCCGGGCTCGGCGACGTCGACGACGTACGAGCGCACGCGCGTGCGCCCCCGCGCCTGCTGTCCGACCTCGTCGGCGGTGCGCGCGAGCGCCGAGGCGGCGCGATCCCAGAGCACGACGGATGCCGCGCCCTCTGCCACGGCACGCTCGGCGTACATGCGGCCCATGCCGCCTGCAGCACCGGTGATCAGGAGGTTCGCGCCCCGAACGGTTCTCGCCATGCGGATCATTCTGGCAACCCCGCGAGCCTCGCCGCACCGCCGGCGGGCGCGCGGGGCAGAATCCCCGTATGACCGAACCCGACGTGCGGCTCGTCCGGATGACCGATGACGAGGTGGCCGCCTGGCTCCCTGCGGCGATGGCCCACTACGAGCAGGCCCGGCTGGAGGCCGGCGACACCCCCGAGGAGGCGGCCGCGGGGCGCCGCGCGTCGGAGGAGCGCTTCTTCCCGGACGGCCGGCTCGTCGAGGGACAGCTGCTGCACGCGATCCGGGCCGGCGACGACGAAGCCGGATGGCTCTGGCTCGGGCCCTGGAACGAACGCGGCGAGCTCTGGTGGATCTGGGACCTCGAGGTCCATCCCGCCTTCCGCAGGCGCGGCATCGCCCGGCGCGCGATGCTGCTCGGCGAGGAGGTCGCGCGCGAGCACGGGGCGTCGCGGCTCATGCTGAACGTCTTCGGATACAACGACGGCGCGATCGCCCTCTACGAGGGGCTCGGCTACGAGGTCGCCTCGCTGCACATGGCCAAGCCGCTCTGAACCTCGCACCGGATCCCGTGTGACGCTCCGTGTCGCCCGGGTGTTACGTCGTGCTTCGCGCGCGCGACGGCGGAGAACGCGTTCCGGTTAGCGTCGAGCATCCGCCCGCCACCATCCGGAGCACGACATGACGACCGCACCCGCCGCACCCGCCGGAGCCGCCTCCGCCGGTGATGCGACCGCCGCGCCCGCGGCTCCGGTCGCGCTGCGCGACGTCGGGCGCGCGTTCACGGCGCCCGACGGCGGCACCCGCGACGTGCTGCGCGGCGTCGACCTCGACGTGGCCGCCGGCGAGATCGTCGCCATCCTCGGGCCGAGCGGATGCGGCAAGTCGACGTTGCTGCGGATCGTCGCGGGCCTCGACCACCCGTCCTCCGGCGAGGTCGCGATCGACGACGCCCCGGTGCGCCCGTACGACGTGCGCTGCGCGGTCGGCTTCCAGGAGCCGCGCCTGCTGCCGTGGCGGAGCATCGAGCGGAACGTCGCGCTCGGCCTGCCGCGCGGCACTGCGCGACGCGACGGGCGCGCGCAGGTCGCCCGCCTCCTCGAGCTCGTCGGCCTCGCCGAGTTCGCCGGGCACCGCCCGCACGAGGTCTCCGGCGGGATGGCGCAGCGCGCGTCGCTCGCCCGCGCCCTCGCGCGCAATCCCGAGGTGCTGCTGCTCGACGAGCCGTTCGGCGCGCTCGATGCGCTCACGCGCCTGAAGATGCAGGACCTCCTGCTCGACGTGCACGCGGCCGAGCCGACCACCGTGCTGCTCGTCACGCACGACGTCGACGAGGCCCTGCAGCTGGCCGACCGGATCGTGCTGCTCGGCACCGACGGCGACGCGCCGGGAGCCGGCATCCGCCAGACCGTCGTCGTGCCGGGCCACCGCCCGCGCGACCGCGGTTCGGCCGAGCTCGCCGAGCTCCGCGGCCGCCTGCTCGACGGCCTCGGCATCGACCGGCACGGTGCCGCACGCGGCATCCAGGCCACCACGACCATCCCCCACTACCCGTACTGACGGGCGGCGACGGCCCGACCACAGCTTCGCCGTCGACGCCGCACCATCCCACCCAGAAGGAGCCACCCGTGTCCCGCACCACCGTCTTCCGCACCGCGCTCGTCGCCGGCGCCGCCGCGACCGCCCTGCTGCTGTCCGGCTGCGTCGCCGGCGAGAACCAGCCCGCAGAGGCCGTCGCCGAGGGCGACTCGCTCGAGGGCCAGGCGCTGAACATCGACTTCGCGACCTACAACCCGCTGAGCCTCATCATCAAGGACCAGGGCTGGCTCGAGGACGAGGGCCTCGAGGTCACCTGGGTCCAGTCGGCCGGTTCGAACAAGGCCAACGAGGCGCTCCGCGCGGGCGCGATCGACGTCGGCTCGACGGCCGGCTCGGCCGCCCTCCTCGCACGCGCCAACGGCTCGCCCATCCGGACGATCGACATCTACTCGCAGCCCGAGTGGTCGGCGATCGTGGCCGGGCCGGGCAGCGAGATCGACGAGGTCGCCGACCTCGAGGGCAAGACCGTCGCGGCGACAAAGGGCACCGACCCGTACTTCTTCCTCCTGCAGACGCTCGAGGCCGAGGGCCTGACCCCCGACGACATCACGGTGGAGAACCTCCAGCACGCCGACGGCTGGGCCGCGCTCCAGAACGGCGCCGTCGACGCGTGGGCGGGTCTCGACCCGATCATGGCCGGCGCCGAAGAGGCGGGCGCGACGCTCATCTACCGCAACGTCGACTTCAACAGCTACGGCTTCCTGAACGCGACCGAGTCCTTCCTCGAGGAGAAGCCCGCGCTCGCGCAGCTCGTCGTCGACGCGTACGAGCGCGCCCGCGCGTGGGCCGCCGAGAACCCCGAGGAGACCGCTGCGATCCTCGCCGAGGTCGCCGGCCTCGACGAGGCCATCGCCTCGAAGGTGATCCTCGAGCGCTCGAACCTCGACGTCGACCCGGTCCCCGGCGACGCGCAGGTCGCGCTGCTCGAGAAGATCGGCCCGGTGTTCGTCGAGCTCGGCGACGTCGCCTCGCAGGACCAGGTCGACGAGGCCCTCTCGACCCTCATCGACGACTCGTTCGTCACGCAGGCGGACCCCGAGCGGTTCGCGAAGTAACCGGCGGCGCCGGTTCTCGAAGCAGGAGCAGACCATGACGACGGATGCCGCGAGGACGACGGACACGGAACGCTCGGGCCTGCCCGACGGGTCGGTCGGGTCGGCCTTCGCGGCACCCGTCGTGGTCGGCGGTCGCCCGGTGGCGACGGCGGATGCCACGGGGCCGGCCGGCGTCGACGCCCGGCCCGCGGGCGACGGGGACCGGCGCGCCGCGGCATCCGTCGCCCCTCGCCGCCGCGGCCGAGCGGGTGGGGGAGCCCAGCGGGCCGGGCGCGACGACCGGCGCCCGCTGACCTCGCGCCGCTGGTTCCGCATCGTCGGCGGCGCGCTCATCCCCCTCGCCCTGCTCGCCGCCTGGCAGCTCGTCTCGACCTCCGGCGCGGTGCCGGTCTCGCAGCTGCCGAGCCCCGAGATGGTGTGGCTCGCCGCGGTCGACCTCGCCGAGCGCGGGCTGCTCGGACTCTACGTCGCGATCTCGACGCAGCGCGTCTTCATCGGCTTCGCGTTCGGCGCGCTGTTCGGGCTCCTCGCGGGCGCGGTCGTCGGCCTCTCCCGGCTCGGCGACGTGCTGTTCTCGCCGACGCTCGGAGCGGTGCGCGCGGTGCCGTCGCTCGCCTGGGTGCCGCTGCTCATCCTCTGGTTCGGCATCGGCGAGGACTCCAAGGTGATCCTCATCGCCATCGGGGCGTTCTTCCCCGTCTACACGATCGTCGCCGCATCCCTCCGGCACGTCGACAAGCGCCTCCTCGAGGCCGGCCGCGCGTTCGGACTGCGCGGCCCGACGCTCTTCGCGACCGTGCAGCTGCCCGCCGTCGTGCCGTCGGTCATCGCGGCGCTGCGGCTCGCCCTCGCGCAGGCCTGGCTGTTCCTCGTCGCCGCCGAGCTCATCGCGTCGTCGATGGGCCTCGGCTTCCTGCTGAGCGATTCGGGCAACACGGGCCGCATCGACCGGATCTTCCTCGCGATCATCCTGCTCGCCGTGCTCGGCAAGCTGAGCGACGCGCTCGTCGGGCTGCTCGAGCGCTGGGCGGTGCGCCGCTGGGCGTGAGCCGGGCGGGCCGGGCGTGGGCCGCGCGGGCTGAGCGCGGCGGCGGTACGGTCGGCGCGACGGATGCCGCGGCATCCGTCCTCGGGCTCACTCGGCGAGCGGGACCGCCTCGACGCGGTCGCCGGGGCCGACGAGCACCAGCGCACGGCGCGCCACGACGCCGTCGAGCGCCGCGGCGACCGCTTCGGCCGTCGGCACGACCGCGGCCCCGGCCCCGGCGACGGGCTCGACCGCGGGCCGCCACACGATGACGCCCGCGCCGGTCGCCTCGGCGATCGCGCGCTCGATCGCGCGCGTGTCGCCCGCGGCGACGAGCACGACGCGATCGATGCGGCGCGTCGGCACCACCCCGGTCTCGGCGATCATGACCCGATCGCGGCGCCAGACCGCGAAGTGGTAGGCCGACACGAGCGCGGTCGCGACGAGCAGGCCGAGCGGCGCGCGGACGCGGTCGACCAACGTGGCGACGCTCGGCGGGTCGAGCACGAACTCGAAGACGCGGTAGCCGATCACGAGGAGCGTGATGACCGCGACGACCGCGCTCGCGCCGAAGACGGCGATCAGGTAGACGCGGCGGCCGACGTCGGCGGCGTCGGCGGGGTCGGGCCGTCGCAGCGGCCTCCAGTTCGCCCACCAGGTCGGCCCGCCGACCACGATCGCGGCGATGCCGCCGAGGAGCAGCGCGCGGTTGCCCGACGACGCGATCGGCGCGGCGAGCTCGGCGAGGAGCGCGTTCACGACGACGCCGATGCCGGACGCGGCCGCGACCAGGCCGAGGCCCGACATCACGAGCACGGCCGCGCGGCGCGTGCCGTCGGAGTGCGCCGCGGCGATGCGGGCGTGCACGAGCCACACGAGCGCGCCGACTCCGGCGGCGGCGACCGCCGTGCCGAGCGGCGCGACGATCGCACTCGGCGGCTCGCTCGGGTCGAACGCCAGGCGGAGACCGACGAACAGCGCCGTGCCGATGCCGCCGAGCATCGCCGCACCGCCGCCGAGCACGCCGACCACGACCAGCGCGACCGCCGCGAAGGCGGTGGGGATGCGACGCACGCCGTCGTGCACCCAGTGCCACCACCAGACCACCACGCCGACGACCGACCACGCCAGCGCGCTCAGCGCCGCCCGGGCCCACAGGTCGCGGCCGACGATGGGGGTCTCCAGGGCACCGCGGATCGCGGCGTCGAACACCGTACCAAGGGCGGTGACGGCTCCGCCCGCACCGACGATCAGGCCGTACGCGGCGCCGATCACGAGCGGCACCCCGCGTAGGCGCGTCGGACCCTTCACGGGGTGACCCAGCATCCATCGGTGCCAGAGCCAGACCAGGGCCCACACGAGACCCACGGCGAGTCCGGCGGGGTCCCACTCGCCGTCGACGAGGGTCGTGAGGCTCCCCGCGATCGCGGTGGTCGCGCTCACGAGCGCGACGGTGAGCATGGCGGCCAGGTACAGTCCCCACGCGACGGAGTCGCGCTCGGCCGGCTCCGCGAGGCGCCCCCACGAGGCCCACCACAGCAGCGCCGCGAGCGGTCCCCCGATGAGGGCGAAGGCGAGTTGCAGCGCGAGCTCGTCGGTGCCTCCGCCCGCGAGCGGTCGCCCGACGTCGATCACGCGCTCGAGCAGGCCGCTGACGCCGATCGCGGTGATCGTGACGAGCACGAAGAGCAGGACGAAGACGATGAGCCGGCGCACGGCGCCCTGCGCCGAACCGCCGGGTCGGGTGGGGACCGGTGGGACGGTCGCCGGTGCGGCACCCGGCGAGCCGCTCACGGCTTCACCGCCGTCGGGTCGCAGATGGTCAGCGGCCATGGCGCGTTCTCGATGCGCCAGTCGCCGTCGACGAGCACGAGGTCGAAGACGCCGCGTTCCTCGTACTCCGACGAGCCGAACGGTCCGTCTCCGTAGGTGGTGACGATGAGCACCTCGACGTCTGCGGTATCGTCGCGCTCGGTCGTGTCCACGAGCGTGACGCGGATGCCGGCGGGGTCGCCGAGCGTCATGCGGACGCAGTCGTCCGCGAGGTCCGGCACGAGGTACTCCATCGCCGCGGCCTCGTCCCCCTCGATGAGCGCCGACGAGTACTGCTGCACGACGCCCTCCGGCGTCGACTCGTCGAGTTGCTCGGGCTCCCCGCGCGTGAACACCACGACGAGCGCGACGATCACGAGCGCCGCGAGCACGGCGAGGATGACGATGAGCGTACGGTCGGGTCTCGAGCGCGGGGCGGCCATGCTCGTATCCTGCCGCGGCGCCCGCACCCCGCGGCGGACCGAAGGTCACGCGGGTCGATCGTGTCGGACGGCCCCCGGCGCCGTCCCGTGCGGCTCGTCGGCCCGTGCCCGCCCGCCGAACGGGGCACCTCGGAAGCGCTCGCCGAGGTCGTCAGCGCGGGCCGTGACTCACGAGCGCGCCGGCACCGGGGAGCGAGCCGGAGAACTGCCCGGTCACGCTCGCGAGCGCGAAGCCCCTCGCCCGGAGTCCGGCGATGATGGACGGCACCGCCTGGACCGTCGCCTCGTGCGTGTCGTGCATGAGGACGATGCTGCCGCGCGATGCGCCGCCCACCGCGCGCTCGATCACGACCTCGACGCCCGGGTCCTGCCAGTCGCGGGTGTCGACGTCCCACACGACGAAGGGCAGCCGGACGAGTTCGCGGACCTTCGCGTTCGACGCACCGTACGGCGGCCGAAGGCTCGTCGCCCGCACGCCGGTCGCCTGCTCGATCGCCTCCTGCGTCCGGCGCACCTCGTCGCGGACCTCGTCGTCCGTCAGTCTCGTGAGGTTCGGGTGCGCCCACGTGTGGTTGGCGACCTCGTGGCCGGCCGCTGCCGCCCGCACCGTGGGCTCGGGATTCCTCACCACCGACGCACCCTGGACGTAGAACGTCGCAGGCACGCGATCGCGGTCGAGGACATCGAGCAGGGCCGGGGTGAGCGAGCTCGGCCCGTCGTCGAACGTCAGCGAGACGCACGCGAGGAGGGCGCAGTCGACGGGGTCGGCCGCGGCCGGTCCCGTCGGCGGCGCGTACGCCGCACCCGAGACCGCCGCGTCGCGAACGCCCGTTCCCGTCTCGGAGAGGAACGGGGCGAGCAGGCGCCACGGCAGGTGTGCCGACACCGGCCGCGACCCCGTCCCGCCCGCGACCACGAGCGTCACGACCACGCCCGCGTCCCCGGCCGCCGAATCGGCGAGCGCCGCTCGAGCGGCCTCGCGAGACAGCCCGGCGAACGGGTCCTCGCCGGCGGCCATGCGTCCGGCGGATCGGAGCGCCTCGGCGACGAGGGAAAGCACTCTCGCCTCGGCCCCGTCGGCGTAGAGCGCGGCGCCGTCATGCGGCGCGCCGCCGGCGGCATCCGCGTACCAGACCTCGCGGACGACCTGCGTCGCCGCGCCGGCCGCCGCCCGGAGGACGACGATGCGTTCGGCGACGACGGTGCCGGAGGCCAGCACGATCGTGCAGTCGACGGTCAGCCGGGTCGGACTCGCGGAGAACGTGCTCCCGCCCGCGCACGGCGCGCTCGCGCCGCCCGCCACGAGGTCGACGCCGGGCGACCACGCGACACCGTGCTCGTCGGCGTACCCCCGCAGCGCCGCCGCGACGCGGGCGGTGAGCGCCTCGCCGAACGCGCTCGCGCCCGGGGGGATCGCCCATCGCGCGCTCGCGACGAACCCCTCGGTGCGCATCGCCGCGATCCGGGGAACGAGGGCGGAGACCCGGTCGGCGCCGAGCGCGACCGGGCCCGGGACCATGCGCGGACCGGGCAGCGCGCCCTCGACGCCCGGGGCGTGCGTCGGCGTCGCGGAGGGCGGTGCCGTGCCGGGGGTCACGGAGGAATCGGTCGTGGGGGCTCGGAGTGCGGAATCGCACCCCGCGAGGCCGAGCAGGAGGGTCGCCGCGGCGGCGATCGCGAACGCGCCCCGCGTCCGTCGGCGTCGCACCGTGGCCGCCCTCACCCGATCAGGTTACGCGCTGACGCCCGGCGCGCGACGGCGCACGGCCGGGCGCGACGCGAACGGGCGCGGCGGCCGATCCGACCTGCCGCGCCCGTCGTCGGTGCGCTGACGACCCGGGCTCATCGGCCGCTCCCCAGCGGGGAGAGGTCGTCGTCGCTCGCGGGCGACTCCGTCGCCGGAGCCCCGGAGTGCAGCTCGCGCATCGCGTCGGCGTGGGCGGTGAGCCGCTGACCCTGCATCGTCGCGGCGTTCGCCGATGAGGAGCGCATCGCCTCGGCGAGCTCGGAGAGCCGCGTGCCCTGCAGGTCGGCGCTGCTCGTCGCGGTCGCCTGCGAGTGCAGCTCGCGACGGGCCTCTGCGCTGAACGACGACGCCGCTGCCGGGACCGCGACCGAGTGCAGTTCGCGCAGCGCGTCGGTGCTGAACGGGACCGCGGCGCTCGGCCGCGTCGCCGAGTGCAGTTCGCGCAGCGCGTCGGCGCTGAACTCCGGCGCAGATGCGGCACGCTCCACGGCGGCCGAGATCGGTCCCTGCGCCACGGCGGGCGAGAGGTCGTCTCGGATGACGACGTGCCCCCGGGCAAGGCCCACGGCCGACGGGACGCGGTCCTCTCGGACCGGACCGCCCCATGCTGCGGACGCCGTTCCACCGCCGATCAGCAGTGCGAGCGACCCGGTGACGATCACCGTGGCCGCCGTCCTCTTGTTCATGGCTCCATTCCTTCCATCGATCGGGCCATCTGTCGGGATGACGATCACGCTACGAAGGCGACGACCGGCCCGGATCCGTGGGTCCCCGCGGATCGCCGCCCGGTTTTCCCGAGGTTTCCTCAGTACAAGGCGTCGCCGAGCCGCTCCGGATGGACGAATCGTGCGCGCCGATCACCGCAGGAAGTGCGCGCCGATCGGCTCGGGCACGCAACATTCCCGCGCCCGACCGCAATCAATCGCGGAGCCCTCGCCCGTAGCCTTGGAAGGCGCGCGGATCCGCCGCGCCACGCGACGCCGCTTCTGGCGGCCCGACCCACGAGGAACGGAGGTTTCCGATGTCACAGAGCAGTGTCCAGACGATCGTTGGCGAACCCGAGGTCCTCGAGGACGAGGCCCGCATCGAGATCACCCCCGAGCTCATCGCCCTCGCCGACGGCGTCGAGCACGACGCCGCCTGGCTCCGCCTCAAGGAGTCGGCCACGTCCCTGCAGTCCCTGCAGGTGAAGGACGGCTCGGTCCCCGAGGCGTCCGATCACCGCGAGGCATCCGACCTCGTCGACGCCATCGTCGAGTCGGTGGCCGCGCTCGCACCGCGCTTCCCGCACGAGGCCGCGTACCTCGATGCGCTGCAGGCCGACTTCCGGAAGTGGCAGGCCGAGGGGCTCGGCGTGCCCGACTTCCTCGACTCGCTCCTGGAGTTCCAGCCGCAGCTGCACCGCGTCGACGGCATCAGGCACCTCGTGGTGTTCCCGATGTACACGCAGAACGGCTCGTCCGATCGGCACGTCGAGGCGCTCGTGGTCGAGACGATCTGGCCCGAGTTCATCGCCGCCCTCGAGGCGGGCGACTACGGCAACAAGCTGTTCGTGAGCCTGCGGCTGGTCGACTTCACGCCCGGCTACGACACCAACTCGGCGGTGCTGTTCCCCGAGACCGTCGCGATGCGAGAGATCCCGCCGTTCACGTGGGGTGCGATCTTCCAGGACCGCGAGGCCGCCCGGTACCGCCGGGTCGTCCGCGCGGCATCCGAGATCACCAAGCTGGAGCTGCCCGATGACGCGGCGTCGCTGCTCGACGACCAGGAGCTCGCCGAGCGCACGTTCGTGATGTGGGACATCATCCACGACCGCACGCACATGCGCGGCGACCTGCCGTTCGACCCGTTCATGATCAAGCAGCGGATGCCGTTCTTCCTCTACTCGCTCGAGGAACTGCGCTGCGACCTCACCGCGTTCCGCGAGTCGGTGACGATCGAGCGCGGCCTCCGCGCACGGGTCGATCGCGGCGACGAGCTCGACGCGATCGACGAGCAACTGCTCGAGCACGCGAAGCTCGTGCAGTACGCCGTGATCTTCGACCGGATCTTCCGGTTCGCGATCACGGGGTCGCGGGTGCGCAACTACGACGGGCTCGGCGGCCAGCTGCTGTTCGCGTGGCTGCACCAGAAGCACGTGCTCGACTGGACCGACGTGAAGCTCACCTTCGACTGGGCCGCGGTGCCCGACGCCGTCGTCGAGCTCGGGGACGCGATCGACGAGCTCTACTGGAAGTCGATCGACCGGCCGAAGACCGCGCACTGGCTCGCCGCGTACGAGCTCGTGCGGGGCGTGCTCACGCCGAACCCGGCCTCGGTCTGGGCCGAGGGACTGCCGCGCGAGGTGCTCGCCGGGCCGCCGAAGGGCTACACCGACCTCGTGATGGACGACGAGTTCCCGCTCTCGATGTTCTTCGAGGCGCTCGACAAGAAGATGAAGCCGGTCATCGAGTCGACGGTGGGCATCACCGCCGCCGACGCCTGACGGGTCCCGATTCGGCCGCGGCCTCCTCGACCACCGTGCCCGGCGCCGGTGGTCGAGGAGCGCGCAGCGCGCGCACCGCGACGCATGAGAGGATCCCCTACCGTGAACACCCTGCAGGACAAGGTCATCGTCATCGCCGGCGCCACGAGCGCCTCGGGCCGCGCCGTCGCTCGCGCGCTCGTCGAGGGGGGCGCGACGGTGGTCGTCGTCGGCACCCACCAGGGCCGCCTCGACGAGCTCGAGGTCGAGATCCCGGGCGTCGTCGGCGAACGCGCCGACCTCACCGACGGCGACGACGTGCTCGAGCTCGCCATGCGCGTGCACGCGAAGGTCGGCGACATCGACGGCCTCGTGCACCTCGTGGGCGGATGGCGCGGCGGCGGCGGCATCCCCGGCCAGACCGAGGAGGACTACCGCCTGCTCGAGCGCTCGCTCACGTCGCTCCGCCATGCCAGCCGCGTGTTCTGGGACGACCTCGTCGCCTCGAGCGCCGGACGCGTCGCGATCGTCTCGTCGACGACCGTCGAGAAGCCGACCGCGGGCGGCGCGAACTACACGGCGATCAAGGCCGCCAGCGAGTCGTGGATGCGCTCGCTCGCCGACGGCTTCGCCAAGGCCGAGGCGCCGGCCGCGGCCGTGACGTTCCGCGTGAAGGCGCTCGCCGGTCTCGAGCAGCGGCTCGCCGACGAGGTGGTCGCCCTGTGGTCGACGGATGCCGCGGTGCCGGAGTTGAACGGGCGCATCACGACGCTGGCCGGCTGACGCCGGCTCCGCCCTCAGCGCGGGTCGGCGGCGTCGGCCGGGTGCGCGGGCCGGGGCACGGCCTCGACGCCGTCGAGGTCCGCCTCGGTGTCGAGATCGTCGGTGTCGAGATCGTCGGTGTCGAGGTCGTCGATGTCGAGATCGTCGGTGTCGAGGTCGTCGATGTCGCCGAAGCCGTCCGCCTCCTGGTCGCTCGCCGGCGCCGCGGCCGGCGCGAGGCGCGGCGCGAACGCCCGGATGGTGCCGGTGACCGCGACGGTCGCGAGCGAGATCACGACCGCGAGGATGCCCGCGGTGAGGACGGCACCGGCCACCACGACACGCGACTGCCCGCCGTAGACGTCGGCGGCCGTGGCATCCGGGCTGTTCAGGGCGGCGACGAGCGCGTCGTTCTCCGCGATCGTCATCCAGATGCCGAGCACGAGGACCGCGACGGACGCGAGGAGCGCGGCCGGCGGGATGACCAGTGCGGCGAGTGAGATGGAACGGCGGGGCGCGGGCATGGGGACCTCGGTTTCATGGGGGCGACGCGGCGCGTCGGTTCGGACTCGACCGACCTTACGGGCGATGCGTGTGCGTCGGCTATGGATCGCCGGTGAATCGTCGATGCCGTGCCGACGACCGGCGCCCGAGCGCGATTCGGGATTCGACGCGCGTGCGGGTAGCATTCCCGCGCACCCCCTGCAGCGCCGCTCCCCACGGCCACCCGAACGAGAGTCCCGCCCATGCGCAAGCGCACCGTCGCGCTCATCACCGTCTCCGCCGTCGTCGTCGCCTCGATCGGCGCCGCCTACTGGGCGGGTCGCGACCTGTTCCACGAGCCGACGGCCCGCGGCGTCGACTCGGTCGTCGGCGAGCTCGGCGGTGAGCGCGTGCTCGGCGTCTTCGCCCACCCCGACGACGAGCAGACGGTCAACGGCCTGTTCTGGCGCGCCGCGCAGGAGGGGGCCGAGACGGCGATGATCACCGCCACCCGCGGCGAGGCCGGGCACCAGGTGCCCGTGGTCGCGCGGCAGGAGGACCTCGGCACGGTCCGCGCGGCCGAGGCGCTGAGGAACAGCTTCAACCTCGGCGTCGACGAGCACGAGGTCTGGGACTACCCCGACGGCGGCCTTCCGGAGGAGGACGAGGACGAGCTCGTCGAGCGCGTCGCCGGCGTGATGCGCGAGTTCCGGCCCGACGTCGTGGTCGCCTTCTGGCCCGAGAGCGGCGCGACCGGGCACGCCGACCACATGGAGATGGGCCGCGTCACCGAACTCGCCATCGCCGAGCTCGAGGCCTCCGGAGGCTCGTACAGCGGGCCGGACCACCTCGTCTACACGATCAGCCCCGCGAAGGCGCTCACGACCTTCGGCGGCGAGACCGGCGCCTTCGTCGTCGCCAACCAGCCGAACCCGGAGTACGCGATGCCCGCCGAGGTCGGCAAGAAGTTCGAGGGGTGGCAGATCCACGCCTCGCAGCGCGACTTCATGCCCGCGTCGTACATCCTGCCGACCTGGCTCGTCTACGCGCTCTGGGACCACGAGTTCTACCACGTGCGCGATCTCGGGGCCGAGCCGCTCGCCTGACGTCCCGCACCCGATAGGGTGCATCCACACGATGCGGAAGGGGGCGGAGCATGGTCGACCTCATCGCATCCGACGGCACCCGGCTGAACTACCTCGAGTACGGCGACCCGAGCGGGCGGCCGGTGGTCCTGGTCGCGGGGTTCAAGGCGCCCGCGACGAGCTGGCGGTACCAGGTGAAGCCCCTCGCCCGGGCCGGGTACCGCGTCATCGCGCTCGACCGGCGCGGCCACGGGAAGTCCGAGCCGGGCGACCGCGAGCCGACGATGGAACGGCACGGACGCGACATCCTGGACCTGCTCGAGGGGCTCGACCTCAGCGACGCGACCCTCGTGGGCCAGTCGATGGGCGGGAACGCGATCTGGGCGCTCATCGCCGAGCGCGGCACCGACCGCATCCGCGACCTCGTGATCGTGGACCAGACGCCGTGCATGGCGAACGCCGACGACTGGCCGCACGGGTTCTACGACTACGACGCGGGCAACCGCGACACCTTCTTCGCCACGGGCATCCCCGACCCGGGCCGGTTCCCCGCGAAGTCGAAGGGCCTCGTGCGCATCGGGCGACTGCTCACGTCGCTCGACGTGCCGCGCGGCGGCGCGCCCGCGTTCACCGAGGCCGAGCTGGCCCTGCTCGACGACCACGCGAAGCGCGACTGGCGGCCGGTCGTCGCGGCGTGCGACGTGCCCGTGCTGTTCGTCGCGGGGGCCGAGAGCGAGCTGTGGCCGGCCGATCACGCGGCGGCCGCAGCCGCGCTGAACCCGCTGGCCGAATCGGTCGTGATCCCGCGCGACGGGCACGCCGCGAACATCGAGCAGCCGCTCATGTTCAACCGGATCCTGCTCGAGCGACTGCAGCGCACGCCCTGAGTCGGGGGCGCGCCGCTCAGGCCGGGAACGCCTTGCCCGGGTTCAGCACGCCGTTCGGGTCGAGCGCCAGCTTGACCGCCCGGTGCAGGTCGACCACCCGCGGGCTCAGTTCATGCGCCGCACCCGGCAGCTTCAGCAGACCGACCCCGTGCTCGCCCGTGACCGTGCCGCCGAGCGCGCGGCAGTCGTCGACGATGCGGTCGAACGCGCGCTTCGCCCGCCCCTTCGCGGCGTCGTCGCCCTCGGGCGCGATGATCAGCGGGTGCAGGTTGCCGTCGCCGGCGTGCGCGATGTTCGCGATCACGACGTCGTGGTCGCGGGCGCTCGCCTGGATGCGTGCGAGCATCTCGGGCACACGCCCGCGCGGCACGCAGATGTCCTCGGTGAGCACCGGCCCGAGCCGTTCCAGTGCGGGGTAGGCGAGCCGGCGTGCGAGGAAGAGCCGGTCCGCCTCGTCGGTCGAGGCTCCGCGCTCCACGGTCAGGGCGCCGGCCCGCGACATCCGCTCGGCCACCGCCGCGGCGAGCGACTCGCCGGCCGCGCCCACCTCGTCGACGCGGGCGAGCAGCATCGCCTCGACGCCGTGCGGCAGGCCGAGCGACTTCCAGGCGTCGACCGCCTCGATGCAGGTGCGGTCGATGAGTTCGAGGGCGGACGGCACGACGCCGGCCGCGCTGATGGCGGCCACCGCCTCGCCCGCGGCCTCGAGCGAGTCGAACGAGCCGACGATCGCGCGGTCCTCGCGGCCGCCGAGCGGCAGGAGCTTGAGCGTGAGCTCGACGATGATGCCGAGCGTGCCCTCCGACCCGACCATGAGCGCCGTGAGGTCGTAGCCCGTGACGCCCTTCGCCGTGCGCCGTCCGAGCCGAACGACCTCGCCGTCGGCGAGGACGACCGTCATGCCGAGCACGTAGTCGCGCGTGACGCCGTACTTCACGCAGCAGATGCCGCCCGCGTTCGTCGCGGCGTTGCCGCCGATCGTCGAGATCCGGTAGCTCGCGGGGTCCGGCGGATACCAGAGGCCGTGCGCGGCGACGGCCCGGCGCAGGTCGTCGTTGAGCACGCCCGCCTCGGCGACGACGAGTCGTTCGTCGGCGTCGATCTCGACGATCCGCGTCATCCGCTCGAGGGAGACGACGATCGAGCCGGGCATCGCGTTCGCACCGCCGGAGAGCCCGGTCCCGGCGCCGCGCGGGACGACCTTCAGGCCGGATGCCGCGGCCGCGCGCACCGCGGCGGCGACGTCGTCGACGGACTGGGCGAGCACCACGGCGACCGGGTCGGCGAATTCGGCCCACTCGGCGTCGTCGTGCGCGTAGCGGCCGAGATCGGCCGGCTCGGTGAGCAGGCGGTCCGGCGCGATCGTGCCCCGCAGGTCGGCGAGGGCGTCGGCGGGCGCGGCGGGGGAGTGGGGCATCGGGTGCGGCTCCTCAGGTGGGTCGGGTTCGGCCGGCTCCGACCGCGACGGGTCGGGTCATCACGTGGTCGGCGGCAGCGTGGCATCCGTCGCAGGACCGTCGTCGGAGCCCTCGGCGGCCCCCGCCGTCGTGCCGTCCTCCCCGGACGCGACCGCGATCGCGGTGTCGGCGGGGTCGTGCTCGGCCCGGCTGAGGAGCACGAACGGCGCTGCGAGCAGCTGGACCGCGCCGCTGCACAGGAGCGAGAAGCCGTATCCGCCGAGGTCGGCCGCGCGGCCGAGCGCAGGCTGGATCGCCGCACCGCCCGCGCTGCCGAGCAGCGAGTCGAACGAGAGCACCGTCGCCCGCTGCCTCGACGGGATCATGTCGTTGAGGTAGGCGCGATGCACGGGGTCGTCGATCGACGAGGCCACGCCCCAGAACGCGATGAGCACGACCGCCACCCAGAAGTTCGCGACGAGCCCGAGCAGCAGGAGCACGACCGTGCTGAGGATGGTCGCGAGGAGGATCACCGACGTCCGCTTGCGGAAGCGACGGCGGACGACGGGCGCGAGGAAGCCGCCGACGATCCCCGCCCCGGAGAGGAGCGCCGCCGCGAGCCCTGCGATCGAGTACGCGCCCTCGTCCCCCCAGAGCTCGAGCAGGTACGGCTGGAGCGCGTAGAACGCGTAGAAGCCGACGCCGGTGGTGAAGGGGGTGGTGAACATGAGCCAGCGCACCGGGCGCCGGCCGAGGCCGTACTTCACGGAGGCGCGGAGCACCTCGCGGGTCGCCTTCACGGGGCCGAGGCCGCGCTCGGGGGTGAAGCCGAGGTCGTGCATGAGCACCGCGGCGACGACGAACATCACGACGAGGATCCCGGCACGGATGAGGAACGGCACTCCCAGGTTCGACAGCTGCGCGATCACGCCGCCGAGCACGGAGCCGCCCAGCATGGCGACGTTGCCCACGACGACCGCCCGGCCGAAGACCGCCTCGAGGCTGCCCGTGTATCCCGTCGCCTGCAGCGCGTCGACGAGCCACGCGTCCACGGCGCCGGAGAAGAACGTGAAGCCGAGTCCCAGGAGCACCGACACGACGGCCCACGCCCAGAACGGCGACTGCCACACCCAGAGCATCCAGTACATCGCCGTCGTGGCCGCGAGGGTCACCGTGCCGAGCAGGTACGACGCGCGACGACCGACGGTGTCGGCCACGACACCGGTCGGGATCTCGAAGATGAACATGCCGAGGCTGAAGAACGCGTTCGCGGCGAACGCCTCGAGGTTCGTGAGGCCCGCGTCGAGCAGGAACAGCGTGTTGATGCCCCAGATGAACGAGGCGGCGAGCGTGTTGCCGAGGGTCAGGGTGTAGTAGGTGCCCTGCACCCGGCGCGCGGCGCGTCCGCCGTCATCGCCGGAATCGGCGGCGGCCTCGGCCGAACGCCTCTGGCTCCCCACGGGCTCCATCATGCCGTGCGGGTGCGCGCCGCGCCACAGTCCGGGTTCGCATGACCGCACACCCCCCATTCGCGGTTCTTTTGCCGTGCGACGTTAAAAGCCGCGCGCCAGACGGATTCTTTTGCTTGACCGCGCGAAGACAAATGCCGTAGTGTCCGAAAAAGTTCGTGGACGCCAACTCACGAGCAACGGTGCGAAGAGTGGCAGATGGTCGACCTCCGCATCCGGCGCGGTCCCACCGCGTCGCGGGCCTCCGGCCCGACCTCAGGAAACGGTTCAGTGCAAGGGAGCATCATGGATGAACTGACGGAACAGGCCGAGCACGACGCCCGGCTCCTCGGGACCCGGCTGGGTCTCACGCGCCGGCAACTGCTCGCCGCCACGACGGGCATGGCCGCCGCCGCCGCGGTGGGCCTGGCCGGCGGCCACACGCACGCCCACGCCGCGACCGCGGCAACGGGCGGCAACGGGGTGCTCGTCCCGCCCGGCAAGCGGGGCATCATCCTCTACACGGTCCGCGACGCGATCAGCCGCAACCCGCTGACGAACCCGGGCCTGCCCTCGGGCTTCAAGCAGGTCCTCGAGGAGCTGGCGCGCCAGGGCTACAAGCAGATCGAGTTCGCCGGCTACAACCAGAACGCCAACGCCGAGGGCGGCAACCTCAACAGCGTCGACGGCGCCCACCTGCTGCGCACCTGGCTCGACGACAACGGGCTCGAGGCCGAGGGCAACCACGGTTCGATCCCGAGCGTCGTCACCGACGCCACGCTCGCGCAGTTCGACGCGCAGTGCGAGATCGCCAACATCCTCGGATTCGGTCACATCGGCACCGGCAACGACCCGACCCGGAGCTCCTACCTCGCCGACTGGCAGACCGCGGCCGAGGTCTGGAACACCTTCGGCGAGCGCGCGGCGTCGCACGGCCTGAAGCTGTACACGCACAACCACGACCAGGCCTACAGCTTCCTGCTCGACAGCGGCCCGCTCGACGCATCGGGCAACCCCACGCGCTCGAGCGGCCTTCGCCGCCTCGAGTGGTTCCTCCAGAACACCGACCCGAACTACGTCTACCTCGAGATGGACGTCTACTGGGCGCACGTCGCCCAGCACCGGTACCAGAGCTTCACGGCGCCGGACGGGTCGGTCGTCGACGATTGGTTCGACCCGGCCGGACTGGTCGCCGAGCAGACCACGCGGTTCCCGCTCTTCCACGCCAAGGACGGCGCGAAGAACGACAGCGCCGCCGGCTACTCGATCGTGCCGTTCGGCGCGGGGGACATCGACTACACGACGTTCTTCCAGCGGATCGGCGCGAAGGGCTACCACAACGCCATGTACGAGCAGGACAACGCCTCGAGCGTGCCCATGTCGTCGCCGACGATGTCGCTCGAGAACGCCGCCTCCTCGTACCAGAACCTCGCCGCCCTCCGCGGCTGACGCGAGCCCCGGGCCGCGCGGGTGACCAGAACCCCCCGCGCGGCCCGGCACCACATGGATCCCGCCGAACCTCCTTCCATTCGTTGACTGGAGCACATCCATGCACATCGCACGTTCGCGCCTCGCGACCCTGGTGATCGGAGCCGCCGTCGCGGCATCCGTCATCGTCGCCGGGCCCGCTGCCGCCCACGACGGCGAAGACCACGGTGACGAGGTCTCCGCCACGACCTGGGCCAACTACGAGCGCGTCAGGCTCGCCGGCACCCAGGGCGTCGGAGAGCCGATCGATCTCGCGGTCCTCCCCGACTCACGGGTCCTGCACACGACGCGGAACGGCCAGGTCCGCCTCACCGACCCCGCGCAGGGCACGACGACGACGGTCAACACGATCGACGTCTACTCGAACTCCGAGGACGGCCTGCAGACCGTGACCCTCGACCCGGACTTCGAGGAGAACAGCTGGGTCTACCTCTACTACGCACCGCGTGAGATGGACGCGCCCTACCCGGCGACGACGCCGGTCGGCTCGGCGCCCAACACGCTTCCCGCGGGCGCCGACGCGTCGTACTGGGACCAGTGGAAGGGCTACAACCAGCTCAGCCGGTTCAAGTGGGACGCCGAGAGCTCGTCGCTCGACCTGTCGACGCAGCAGGACATCATCCGCGTCGAGGTCCAGCGCGGGCAGTGCTGTCACGTCGGCGGCGACGTCGCCTTCGACGACGAGGGCAACCTGCTGCTCTCGACCGGCGACAACACGCCGGCCAGCACGCCCGGTGCGAGCGGCTACGCGCCGAACAACGACCGCCCCGGGTACAACCCCGGCTTCGACGCGCGGCGCGGTGCGGGCAACACGAACGACCTGCGCGGCAAGATCCTGCGGATCGACGTGCAGGATGACGGCAGCTACACGATCCCCGAGGGGAACCTGTTCGCGCCGGGCACGGCGGAGACGCGACCCGAGATCTTCGTGATGGGTGTCCGCAACCCCTTCCGCATGGACTTCAACACGGTCACCGGTGCCGTCACGTGGGGCGACTACGGCCCCGACGCGGGCACGGCGAACGAGCTGCGCGGACCGATGGGCTACGTCGAGTGGCAGTCCACGACCACGGCGATCAACGGCGGGTGGCCGTACTGCCACGGCCCGAATGCCGACTACAACGACTGGGACTTCGAGACCGCGACCCAGGGCGAATGGTTCGACTGCGAGGGAACGCTCATCAACACGAGCGTCTACAACACCGGCCTGGACCAGCTCCCGACGGCGACCGAGCCGCAGCTCTGGTACGGCGACCGTCCCGAGCACCAGCCCTGGCCGGAGTTCGGCTCGGGCGGCCAGGCCCCGATGGGCGGACCGACCTACGTGTACGACGAGGAGAACCCCTCGGAGACGAAGTTCCCGAAGTACTGGGACGGCAAGACCTTCATGGCCGAGTTCTCGCGCGACCGCGTCTTCGCCTTCTCCCAGGAGACCGGTGACGGACCCGTCACGAAGATCGAGGACTTCCTCCCGAACGCGTCGCTGAACGCGGCGGGCATGCCGCCGTGGGACAACGTGATCGACTTCGAGTTCGGTTCCGACGGTTCGCTCTACGTGCTCGACTACGGCGACGGGTTCTTCCGCCCGAACGCCGACGCCGGCCTCTACCGGGTCGACTACGTCGAGGGCACCAAGGGTCCGCGCGTCATCCTCGACGCCTCCGTCACCTCGGGCGACGGTCCGCTCGAGGTCGAGTTCGACGCGTCGGAGTCCAGCCACCCCGACGGCCTGGCGCTGAGCTTCGCGTGGGACTTCGAGGGCACCGGCACGTTCGAGGACGGTGAGGCGACGGCGTCGCACACCTACGCCGAGGACGGCCAGTACCAGGCCCGCGTGCGGGTCACCGACGAAGGCGGCCGCGTGAGCCTCGCCTCGGTCACCATCACGGTCGGCAACACGGCGCCCGTGGTCGAGATCCTCACCCCGGCGAACGGCTCGTTCGCCGACTGGGGCGACGAGGTCGAGCTCGAGATCCGCGTGACGGACCCCGACGAGGAGATCGACTGCGAGCGCGTGCTGTGGAGCTACGGCCTCGGCCACGACAACACGCACACGCACCCGCTGTTCACGGGCAACGGCTGCACCGCCACCGTCGAGATGGCACTCGAGGCCGGACACGGCGAGACCGAGAACATCTACGCCCAGATCGGAGCCTCGTACACCGACGCCGGCACCGACACCGCTCCCGCGTTGACCGGTGACGACGTCACGCTGCTCAACCCGCGTGCACTGCAGGCCGAGCACAACGACGCCCGCAGCGGCGACCTCACGGTCGTCGACGACGAGTCGGCGGCGGGCTTCCGCCACCTGGCCGGACTCGACGCCGGCGAGTGGATCGCGTACCAGCCGGTCGAGTTCGGCGGCATCACGGGCGCCACCGTCCGGGCCGCGGGCGAGGGCGAGGTGTCGCTGCACTGGGGTGACGCCGAATCCGAGGCCTTCGCGACCTTCGCGGTCGACTCCGAGGGCTGGGCGGATGTCTCGGTGCCGCTCGTGACCGTGCCCGAGGGCACCGGTCGCGTGGTCGTGACCTCGACGGGCGGGGTCGCCCTCGACCAGTTCGTGTTCACGACCTCCGCCGACGACGTCCGCGCCCTGCTCGGCGCACTCGTCGACGACGACCGCATCCTCCGCGGCGTGGAGGCGTCCTTCGGCGACGTGCTCGACGAGGTCGACGCGGCGCTCGAGGCGGGCGACACGGCGGCGGCGATCGCCGGGCTCCAGTTCATCGCGGACAAGACCCCCCAGCGGGTGCGCACCGACGCCGATGCGGCGGCGCTCATCATCCGGGCGGCCGAGGCGGTGATCGCCGAGCTCGAGTGACACCCTCGCGGCGGCGGGGCTCGTCCCCCGCCGCCGCGTCGCAGACCGGTGCGGTCGGACAACGACCTTGGCGGGATCCGCCGGCCGCACCAAGAACGGATCGGGCCGTGCTCCTGACGGAGCACGGCCCGTTCCCATGCTCGCGGCGGGCCGTCCGGCTCTGTCTCGCAAGGCCCGCGCGGCGATAGCCTTCGCCCATGATCCGCTTCCTGATCAACATCGCGATCTCGCTCGTCACGGCGGCCGTCGGGCTGCTCGTCACATCCTGGATCCTCCCGGACTTCCACATCGACGCCGCCGGGTTCATCGTGGCGGTGCTCGTGTTCACGATCGCGCAGGCGATCCTCGCGCCGTTCATCTTCAACGTGGCCCGGCAGTACGCCTCGGCGATCCTCGGCGGCATCGGCCTGGTGTCGACGTTCGTGGCGCTCCTCATCGCGTCGCTCTTCCCGAACGGCATCCGCGTGGACGGGATCGTGACCTGGATCCTCGCAACCCTCATCATGTGGATCATCACGGCGCTCGGCACCTGGCTGCTCGGCCTCTGGTGGCTCAAGGGCCGGGTCGAGGACCGCCGCGCCGCGTCCTGACCGGCAGGCGCGGCGTCGGCTCAGGCCGGCTCGGGGCGGTAGGCCAGCACGGGGCCGTCGACCGACACCCGCACCTCGGTGCCGCGCGGCACCACGCCCGACGCGGTCACCCGCGCCCGCAGGCGCGGGCCGTCGGCGAGCGCGAGCGCGAGCATGGCGTCGTGGCCGGTGTACTCGACGTCGGCGACGACCGCGTCGAGCACGGCGGCGACGGGCCCGGCACCGACGGCTGCGGCAGCCCGGTCGGCCGGGGCGGGGGCTGCGGATGCCGCGTCCGCGCGCTCCACGTGCAGTTCCTCCGGGCGCACGAGCACCGTCACCTCGGCTCCGTCGTCGGGCGCGAGCCCCGCGGCATCCGCCACGGGCACCGCCCGGAGCCGGCCGATGGCCGTCGCGACCTCGTCGCCGTGGAGCACCCCGGAGAGGAAGACGGCGTCGCCGACGAACCCGGCGACCCACGGCGTCGCGGGCGTCCGGTAGACCTCCTCCGGCGTGCCGAGCTGCAGCACCTCGCCGCCGCGCATGACCGCCACGCGGTCGGCCACCGAGAGCGCTTCGGCCTGGTCGTGCGTCACGAGGATGCCGGTGACGCCCTCGGCGCGCAGCAGCTCGCGCACCGCGGCGCGGAGGTCGGCGCGCAGCATCGGGTCGAGCGCGCCGAAGGGCTCGTCGAGGAGCACGAGCTCGGGGGCGGCGGCGAGGGCCCGGGCGAGGGCGACGCGCTGCGCCTGCCCGCCCGAGAGCTGGCCGGGCGCGCGATCCGCGAGCGGCGCGAGGTCGACGAGGTCGAGCAGGCGTCGCACCTCGTCGGACGTCGCCGCGCGGCGTGCGGCGCGCGCCGAGCCGCGGCCGGCGAGCATGCCGAACGCCACGTTCTCGGCGACCGTGAGGTGCGGGAAGAGCGCGGCGTCCTGCGGCACCCAGCCGATGCGACGCTTCTCGGGGGCGAGGTGGATGCCGTGCGTCGTCACCATCCGCTGCCCGATGCGGATCTCGCCGGACTGGGCACGGAGCAGGCCGGCGATGGTGCGAAGCAGCGTCGTCTTGCCGCACCCGCTCGGCCCGACGATCGCGAGCAGCTCGCCGTGCGGCACCTCGACGTCGACGGCGTGCAGCACGGGGCCGCCCTCGTAGCCGACCGTGAGGTCGCGCACCTCCAGCCGGCTCATCCGATGACCTCCCTGGTCGCCTCGCCCGAGGCCACGGGCTGCGGCGCGATCGCCTCCCGGGTCGCCTCGCGCCCGGCCCGGACGTCGGAGAGCAGGAACGCGGGCACCGCCGCGACCAGCAGCAGCGCGACCGCGTAGGGCGCGGCGGCGCCGTACGCCGAGATGTCCGTGCGCTGCCAGAGCTCGACGGCGAGCGTGTCGGTGCCCGTCGGGCGCAGCATGAGCGTCGCCGGCAGCTCCTTCATCGCCGACACCGCGGCGAGCAGCGCGGCGGCGAAGATGCCCGGTCGCGCGAGGCGCGCCGTCACCGACCACCACGTGCGCGCGCGGGAGTTGCCGAGCGTGCGCGAGACGTCCTCGAGCGAGGTCGGCACCTGTCCGGTCGCCGCTCGGATCGAGCCGATCGCCTTCGGCATGAAGAGGATCCCGTAGCCGAAGGCGAGCACGAGCGCCGTCTGGTACAGGGCCGGCACGACGCTGAGAGAGAAGAACACGAGGGAGAGGCCGACGACGATGCCCGGCAGCCCGAGCGCGAGGTACCCCGCGGACTCGATGCCGCGCACCATCCGCCCCCGATGCCGCGCGGCCAGCACTCCGATCGGCAGCGCCAGTGCGACCGCGACGATCGCGCCGCCGGCCGACAGGAGCACGGTGTTGCCGATCGCCTGCGCGAGGTTCGCCACGTCGAACGCCTGCAGCGTCTCGGCGGTCAGCACTCGCGAGAGCAGCACGGTCACCGGGACGACGACCGCCACCACGGGCACGAGCGCGAGCAGGAACAGGGCGGGCGCGGTCCACGGCCCGAGCCGGACCATCCGTCGCCGCCCCACCGCCG
This sequence comes from Agromyces molybdatiresistens, assembly GCF_052748445.2. Classification (NCBI taxonomy): domain Bacteria; kingdom Bacillati; phylum Actinomycetota; class Actinomycetes; order Micrococcales; family Microbacteriaceae; genus Agromyces; species Agromyces molybdatiresistens. Next base: position 3,625,300 of record NZ_CM188258.1, read on the forward strand.
GCGCGGCCTGGATGCGGCGTGCCGCGCGCCCGCGCGCGACCTGCTCGCCGATCACGACGAGCAGCGCCAGGGCGACGAGGAGCACCGCGAGCACCGCGGCCTCGTCACGGCTGAAGCTCGCCGAGTACGCCTGCTGGATCGCGGTCGTCAGCACCGGGAAGCGGAACAGCGCGACGCCGCCGAAGTCGCTCAGCGTGTACAGGCACACGAGCAGCGCCCCCGCGAGCACCGCCGGGCGGATCTGCGGCCACGTGCCGAGCATGAACGACCCGAGGGGGCCGCGCCCCAGCGTGCGGGCGACGTCGTCGAGTCCGGTGCTGCCGATCCGCAGCGCCGCCGCGACGGGGAGCGTGACGTACGGGACCGACACGAAGCTGAGCACGAGCCACGCGGCCCAGAAACCCCGCATCGACGGCTGCCAGGCGAGCCATCCGTACGCCGCGAGGTACGACGGCATCGCGAGCGGGAGCGCCGCGAGCACGGCCCATGCGCCGCGCCAGCGCAGGCGCGCGCGCGCCAGCAGGAACGCGCTCGGCACGCCGAGTGCGACCGCGGTCAGGGTGACGGATGCCGCGAGCAGCACCGAGTTGCCGACGAGCAGCGGGATCCGCGGCCGGTCGAACACGCCCGCGATCTCGCCGGCGTCGGCGGAGAGCACGCGGACCACGAGGTGGATGACCGGGATCGCGGCGAGCGCGACGGCCACGAGGGATGCCGCGATGAGCCCCCACGGACGGCGGGGGCTCGCGGTCGCGACTCGATCGGTCATCTCAGGTCAAGCGTAGGCGTGCGGGCCCGGGTTCCTGCCGGGGCCGCCGGCCGTGGCATCCGCTCGCCCTCGGCTCAGATCAGGCCGTTGTCGGCGAGCAGCTGCTGGGACTCGCCGACCGAGTCGAGGTCGCTGAGGTCGAGCCCGGGGTTCACGAGCGTGTCGATCGCGGGCAGGCCCTCGGGGGCGTCGACGCCGGGCAGCAGTGGGTACTCGAAGGTCTCCTCGACGAAGTACCGCTGCGCCTGCTCGGACACCAGGAACTCGACGAACGTGCGCGCGGCCTCGTCGTCCTCCGCGCCGTCGAGGATGGCGGCGCCCGTGACGTTCACGATGCCGCCGGGGTCGCCCGGGAGGAACTTCAGCTGGGCGCGCATGTTGTCGGCGCCGACCTCCGCCGCCTGGCGGAACCAGTAGTAGTGGTTGATGAGGCCGAGCTGCGCCTGGCCCGTGTTCACGAGGTCGAGCGAAGCGAGGTTGTTCTCGGTGAGCTCGGGGTCGTTCGCGGCCATGCCCTCGACCCAGGCGGCCGCGGCCTCCTCGCCCTCGAGCACGCGCAGCGCGGTGATGAACGACTGGAAGCTGGCGTTGCCGGGCGCGAAGGCGACCTCGCCGGACCACTCCTCGCCGGTGAGCACGTCGACCGTGTCGGGAACCTGGTCCTCCGTGAGCTGCTCGCCGTCGTAGGCGATGACGCGAGCGCGACCGGTGACGCCGATCCACGAGTCGTCCTGCGACGTGAATCCGTCGGGGATCAGCTCGGCGAGGTCGGACGGGATCTCGCTCAGGAGGTCGGCGTCGGCGAGCGCGCCGAGCGCGCCCGCGTCCTGCGAGAGGAAGACGTCGGCGGGCGTGCGGTCGCCCTCCTCGAGGAGCAGCGCCGTGAGCTCGGGCGTCGCGGCGTAGCGCGCCTCGACGGTGATGCCGGTCTCCTCCTCGAACCGGTCGATGAGCGGACCGACGAGGCCTTCGTCGCGTCCGACGTAGACGGTGAGGGTCTCTCCGTCGTCGGCCGGCGCGGTGCAGCCGGTCAGGGCGAGGGTCGCGGCCGCGAGGCCGGCTCCGGCGAGGACGATTCCGCGTCGTGCGCGCATTGGCGTACTGGCTCCAACGATCGGTGGAAAGGTGAGGGCCCGTCGAATGCGGGCGAACTCAGCTTAGCCTCACCTTGCTTCGCGGCCTACTCGGTGCGTCACGCCGGCCGCACGACTGCGTCCCGCTCGGGTGCACGAAGATCCGGCCGAATGCGCCCGTCTGAACGGCATCGACCGGGTCTTCATGCACTCCTGCTCGCCCTTGACCGGACCGGGTCGCCGGCCTATGGTTAAGCACATCATTAATTAAGGAGTTGCTTACGTGGCCGATCCCTCGGACGAGCTCAGCCTCGTGTTCCGCGCCCTCGCGGACCCGACCAGGCGCGCGATGCTCTCGCGCCTGCATCGCGGTCCCGCGACGGTCGGCGAACTGGCGGAGCCGTTCACGATGAGCCGTCCGGCGATCTCGCAGCACCTCGCGGTGCTGGAGCGCGCCGGACTGATCGAGCGAACCGCCACGGCCCAGTGGCGGACGTGCACCCTGCGGACGGAGCCCCTCGACGAGGCGTCCGACTGGGTCGAGCGCCATCGCGGCGAGTGGAACGACCGGTTCGACCTGCTCGACGAGCAACTCCGCCGGATGAAGGGGGAGACCCGATGAACGACCGCAGCCCCGACGCGCAGTTCACGATCACGCGCGTCTTCGACGCCCCGCGCGAACTCGTGTGGCGAGCCTGGACCGAATCGGCCGACGCCGCCGAGTGGTGGCATCCGCGCGACATCGTCATCAAGGACGGCAGCGTCGCGGTCGACGCCCGCCCCGGCGGCCGGTACGCCTACACGATGGTGAACCCGGCCGACGGCACGGAGTACCCGACCGTGGGCGTCTACCGCGAGGTGGTGCCGCCGCGGCGGCTCGTCTTCACCTGGGCGTCGCCCGGCGAGCCCGACGAGACTGCGCCGGTCGTCACCGTCGACCTGCGCGAACTCGACGACGACCGGACCGAGATGCTGTTCCACCTGCGCGGCTTCCCCGGGCGACCCGGCGACGCGAACGTGTACGACGGCTGGGATTCGGCGTTCGACCTGCTCGGCGAGCAGCTCGCGGCACAGGTGCGCTGATGGGCCGGCTCATCGTCGAGCAGATCGTCTCCGCCGACGGGTACGCCGCCGACGCCGACGGCGGGATCGCGTTCTTCGAGGCCGTCCCCGGCCTCGAGTCCACCGACCACGATCAGCTCGCGTTCCTGGAGGGCGTCGACGCGATCCTCCTCGGCGCGAACACGTATCGCATGTTCGCGGCGTACTGGCCGGACGTCGATCCTTCCGTCGAGGCGGTGGCCGAGCCCATCGCCCGTCTTCCGAAGCACGTCGTCTCCAACACGCTGGACCGGGCGCCGTGGGGTGACGGCGAGATCGAGGTCCTGCGAGGGGATGCCGCGGCATCCGTCGCCCGGTTGAAGGGGCGATTCGCCGCCGTCGTGCTCTGGGGCAGCCTCGAGCTCGCCGATGCCCTGCTCTCGGCGGGCCTGGTCGACGAGGTGCGACTGCGCATCGTCCCCGTGCTCATCGGTTCGGGCCGTTCCTTCACGCCCGCAGGTCTCGGGCAGCACGCGCTCGAACTCCACCACGCGTACACGCATCCGACCGGCCACGTGAGCCTGCACTACCGGTTGCGCTGAGTCGTCAGGCCGTCGACTCGGGCGCGACGGGCTCGGCGGCGGGCACGGACGACTCCGTATCGGCATAGACGGCCGACAGCAGCCGGTACGACTTCGTCGTGAACGCGATGAGCGCGAGCACGACCATCGCGAGGCCGGCGAAGAGGAAGACGAGCGCGATGCCGCGTGCGTCGCCGTCGCCGAGCAGCCAGCCCCAGGTCGCCTGCCCGGAGTCGCCCTCCATGTACGGGATGATCCAGAACTCGGCGATCGGTGCGATGAGGAAGGCCGTGATGGGCGCGGCTGCCGCCTCGACCGCGGCCGCGAAGCCGAAGACACGGCCCTGTCGGCGGAACGGCACGACCTTCTGGATGACGGTCTGCTCCGATGCCTCGACGACCGGGATGAGGCACATGTAGAGCCAGATGCCCGCCGCGTAGAGCCACCACTGCTCGCGGATCGTGAACGCCGCGCCGAGCACGCCCATGGCGACGATCACGAGGAGCATCGTACGGATCGGGTTCCGCCCGAGGCCGAACTTCGCGATCACCGCTCCGCCGATGATGAACCCGGTCGCCGTGACCCCGAGGACGATGCCCCAGACCTCGACGGCGAAGATCGTGAGGCCGTACGGATCCATGAGCGCCATGTAGACGCCGCCGATCAGGTTGTTGAACGTCGCGAAGATGATGAGGGCGAACAGTCCGGGCACGACGCGGATGGCGCTGATGCTGCCGCGCACGTCGATCACGGGTTCACGGTCGCCCTCGCGCTCCGGGCGCTCCTCCGGGACGCGCAGGAAGAACAGGTGGACGAGCGCGACGAGCGTCAGCGCGATCGCGATGGCGAGGGTCCACCCCATTCCCAGGAACCCGATGGCGAGCCCGCTGAACACGCTCGTCACGATGAACGCCACGCCCTGCACCGTGCCCACGAGTCCGTTGGCGTTGGCGTGGCGTTCGACGGGGACGAGCAGGGTCACGGTCGTCGACAGCGCGATGTTGCGCATGTGCTCGACCACCGAGCCGAACAGGATGATGCCGGAGAACGCCCAGAACCACGGGCCGCCGAGGTCGACGAGCGCGGATTCCGGTTGGAGCAGGTAGATGACCGCGGCCACCAGGAACGAGCCGAGCGTGACGAGGCTCGAGAACCGCATGACCCGCAACTTGCGATGCCGGTCGACGATCGTTCCGAACAGCATCGCGAAGAACGCGATGAGCAGCATGTAGGCGCCGCCGATGATGCCCGTCGCGAGCACCGACCGCGTCTCGAGGTACACCCAGAACGTCAGTGCGAACCACAGGAAGCTCGTGGTGACGTTCGCCAGCGCGGTGTTGACGAGCACCTGGATGAACGTGCGCATGCCGTTCGGCGGCGGTTCGACGGCGCCCGGCGGCGACGCGGCGCCCGCCTCGCTCGACTCCCCCGCCGCACGCTCCGCGGCCCGGTCGACCCTCTCGGACATGAGGGTGAGCGTACGTCGGGCCACCGACATCCGGTAGACCCCGATCGACGGTGCCGGCGACCGCCGCCGCGCGTCTGGGAGAATCGTCCGGTGACCCCTGAGTTCCAGCCCCTGCACGACACCGCCTTCCGCGGCTTCGCCTCCGACAACTACTCCGGCGTGCACCCCGAGGTGCTCGCCGCGATCGCCGGCGCGAACGGCGGGCACCAGGTCGCCTACGGCGACGACGACTACACCGGGCACCTGCACGAGGTGTTCGCGCGCCAGTTCGGCGACCCGGTCGAGGTGTACCCGGTGTTCAACGGCACGGGCGCGAACGTCACCGCCCTGCAGTCCATGCTGCCGCGCTGGGGCGCGGTCATCGCGGCGTCGACCGCGCACATCAACGTCGACGAGGGCGGTGCGCCCGAGCGGGTCGGCGGCATCAAGCTGCTGACCGTGCCGACGGATGACGGCAAGCTGACGCCGGAGCTCGTGGACCGCGAGGCGTGGGGCTGGGGCGACGAGCACCGTGCGCAGCCGCTCGTGGTGTCGATCACGCAGACCACCGAGCTGGGCACGGCGTACTCCGCGGAGGAGATCCGAGCGCTCGCCGACCACGCGCACGAGCGCGGCATGAAGCTGCACATGGACGGCGCGCGCATCTCGAACGCGGCCGCGTCACTCGGGCTGCCGCTCCGCGCCTTCACGCGCGACGCGGGCGTCGACGTGCTGAGCTTCGGCGGCACCAAGAACGGAGCGCTGCTCGGCGAGGCCATCGTGGTGCTGAACCCCGAGGCATCCGAGGGCCTGAAGTACCTGCGCAAGCTCAACATGCAGCTGTCGTCGAAGATGCGCTTCGTGTCGGCACAGCTCATCGCCCTGCTCGACGGCGACCTGTACCTGCGCAACGCGTCGCACTCGAACGCCATGGCCCGGCGCCTTCGCGACGCGCTCGACGCCGGCATCGCCGCGGGCGAGCTGCCCGGCCTGTCGTTCACGCAGGAGACCCAGTCGAACGGCGTCTTCGCGGTGCTGCCTGCGGGCGTCGCCGACCGCCTGCGCGAGCGCGGCTTCAAGTTCTACGACTGGGACGCCGCACGCAACGAGGTGCGCTGGATGTGCTCGTTCGACACGACCGAGGGCGACATCGACGCCTTCGTCGCCGGCATCCGCGAGGAACTGGCGCGCGCGGCGGCGTAGCTGTCCGACCCGCCACGCGAACGCCTCGAACGCCGCGGGAACTCCGACGGGAGCCCCGCGGCGTCCGTCGTCAGGATCCGGCCGCGGCCGCTCCTACGAGCCCCGAGAGCTCGGCGAGCACCGAGCCGTCGACCGCGTTGGTGTCGCCCAGCACCACCACGCGAGCCGGCGCGAGCCGTTCGATCTCTGCCCGGATCTCGGATGTCACCGACGACCGCTTCACGGCCAGCAGCGGAGCCCCGGCCGACGCGGACAGTGCCGCTCCGGCGGCGAGCGCCGCCTTGTCCGATCCGTTGACCACGTAGACGGCGTCCGCACCGGTCGGCCAACCGTCGGCCGAGATCGCGGCGACGGTGCCGAGGCGGCCGGCGGCGTCCAGCCGCTCGACGGTTCCCGTGGTGAACGCGCCGAGCGCATCCACGACGGAGTCGGAGACGGCGTCGGCCGTCCCGATCACGACGATCCGCCGGGCGCCCAGGCGATCGAGTTCAGCCGCCGTCGCCGCCGGAACGTCGTCCGACGCGACCGCGAGCAGCGGTGCACCGTGCGCAGCTGCGAGTGCCGCCGCGGCGAGCGACGTGGGCGCACGGAATACCCGCAGGTTCCATGCGTTGTAATGCACCGGGACGACGGTGTCCCGACAGAACAGGAACCACTCGGAAGGCACCGTCATCATGACCCTCGTCGACACCTCGCGCCACGTCCCCACCGACGCCCCGCTCATCGCTCCCCTCGTGGAGCGCTGGAGCCCCCGCGCCTACGACCCCACCGCCGAGCTCTCCGAGGAGAGCCTGCGCACCCTGCTCGAGGCCGCCCGCTGGGCGCCGTCGGCGAACAACGTCCAGCCCTGGCGCTTCATCGTCGCCCGGCGCGGCAGCGAGGCGTTCACCGCGATCCACGACGCGCTCATGGGCTTCAACCAGGCCTGGGCCGACTCGGCCGCGGCGCTCGTGGTGAACGTCGCCGAGACCGTCGACGAGGCCGGCGCCGCGCGCCCGTGGGCGAAGTACGACCTCGGCCAGGCCGTCGCCTACATGTCGCTGCAGGCGCAGCACGACGGCCTGCACACCCACCAGATGGGCGGCTTCGACGCGGTCCGCCTCGCCGAGGTGTTCGGCCTGCGCGCCGGCCTCGACGTCGTCTCGGTCACCGCGATCGGCAAGGTCGGCGACGCGTCGGCCCTCCCCGAGCCGCTGCGCGAGCGCGAGGTCGCCCCGCGCAGCCGGAAGCCGCTCGACGAGATCGTCATCGCCGCGGCCTGACCTGCCGAGCTTCGAGAACGGGGCGGATGTCGCGAGCCGCGGCATCCGCCCCGTTCTCCCGTCACCGCCCGGCGTGCCTACGGCCGCAGCAGCACCTTGACGGCGCGGCGCTCGTCCATCGCGGCGTAGGCCTCGGCGGCGTCCGCCAACGGCAGTTCGAGATCGAAGACGAGACCCGGGCGGATGGCGCCGGAGCGCACGTCGGGCAGGAGCTCGCCGATGTACCCGCGCACCGGTGCGACGCCGCCGTTCACGCCGACGTTGCGGTTGAACATGGGGCGCACGGGCAGCTCGGGCCCGCCGTTCGGCGCGCCGACGTAGCCGACCATGCCGCCGAGGCGGGCCGAGCGCAGCGCCTGGTCCATGGACTCCTTGGTGCCGACGCACTCGAGCACGCGGTCGGCGCCGATGCCGCCCGTGAGCTCCTTCACCCGGGCGATGCCCTCGTCTCCGCGCTCCTCGACGACGTGCGTCGCTCCGAACTCGCGCGCGAGCGCCTGCCGGTCGGCCTGGCGCGACATCGCGATGATCGTCGTCGCGCCGAGGCGCTTCGCGGCGATGATCGCGCAGAGCCCGACGGCGCCGTCGCCGACGACCGCGACCGAGTCGCCCGGGCCGACGCCCGCCGAGACGGCGGCGTGGTGCCCGGTGCCCATCACGTCGGACAGGGTGAGCAGGCCGGGGATCTCGTCGTCCGCCACCGGCCCGGGCACGACGAAGAGCGTGCCGTCGGCGAGGGGCACGCGAACGCGCTCGCCCTGGCCGCCGTCGGCGACCCCGCCGACGCGGTCCTCGCCGCCCCACCAGCTGCCCGCGAGGCACGACGTGCTCACGCCGTTGCGGCAGTTCGCGCACGTGCCGTCGCAGACGTAGAAGGGAGCGATCACGAAGTCCCCCGGCTTCACCTGGGAGACCTCCGGCCCGACCGACTCGACGACGCCGACGAACTCGTGCCCGATGCGGTGCGGCTCGTGCGTCGGCGTGACGCCGCGGTACGGCCAGAGGTCGGAGCCGCAGACGCATGCGGCCACGACGCGCACGATGGCGTCGCCGCCGGTCGAGAGTTCGGGATCGGGCACCTCTTCGACGCGGATGTCCCTGGCGGCGTGGATCACGGTGGCGAGCATGCCTCCGAGCCTACGCGCGCCTCGTCGCGCCGCGGCATCCGTCGACCCCTGCCGTCGCGCCGCCCGAAGGGGCGTCGAGCCGAGCGCCCCGCGCTCGCGCCTACACGTGCGGCACGAACTCCTGCCACGCGAGGCGCTTCCTCCGGCGCGGATCGGCGACGATCCGGTCGACGCCGTCGAACACGAGCGTGCGACGGTGCGCCTCGTCGTAGCGGGGCCAGTCGCCACCGGGGGCTCCGGATGCCGCGAAGCCGGTCCAGTGCGCCTGCATCCGCCGCCCGACCGCACGGAACATCCGCCGCCCGCCGAGCAGCGTGAGCCCGGCGCCGACGGGGGTGTCGAACTTCTCGAACAGGGCGAAGAGCTCGAGACCGTGCGTCGCGTCGAGGCCGAGGAGTCGGGGCATCCGCGGGGCCGCGTCGAACCGGTAGCACCAGGTCGGGGCGTACCGGGAGTGCCGCTCGGCGACCTTGACGCTCGGGAACCAGAACGTGAAGTCGCCCGCGAAGTCGGCCGCGGCGCGGCGCTCGGGCAGGCCCGGGTAGCGCGCCGTTATCGCCTTCCGCGCCTTCTTGCGGGTATTGGCGAAGATGGCGCGGATGCGCGGCTTGGTCGTCGGCAGGATGTCGATGCGCCCCTCGAACAGCGAGCCCTCGCGGTCGTTCGTCCCGATGATGAGGGGCACGCGCTGCGCGAGCCCGTCACGGAAGGCGTCGAGCGGCCGGTGCGGGAGGAAGTCGCCGTCGATGACGGGCGCGAGCGCGATGGTGCCCGGGTTCTCGTCGGGCGTGCGAACGGTGAGCTCGGTCGTCGCGTCGGCGAGGCGCATCGGGTCGGTCGACCGCAGCATCGCCGCGGCGTCCTCGGGCGATTCGCTGTCGAGGTCGTCGTCGTCGACGAGCCGCGCGAGGATGCGCACGTACTCCGCCGCCCACCGCTGGGCGACCTCCGGCGGGTAGACCGCGTTCGCGGGCGAGCTCTGCGCGATCGCCCGCGCGAAGAGCCCCTCGGCCGCCGGTACCGTGAGCAGGGTCGTCACCGAATTGCCGCCGGACGACTCGCCGAAGAGCGTGACGCGGCCGGGGTCGCCGCCGAACGCCCTGATGTTGCGATGCACCCACTCCAGCGCGGCGACCTGGTCGCGAAGGCCGAGGTTCACCTCGATCGGATGCCCCGGCCGCGAGTAGGCGCGCAGGTCGAGCCAGCCGAGCGCACCGAGCCGGTAGTCGATCCCGACGTAGACGACGCCGTGCTCGCGCGCCATCCGCTCGCCCTGCCTGGGGTACTCGGCGGCCGACCCCACGCTGTAGGCGCCGCCGTGGACGAACACCATCACCGGACTGAGGTCGCCGTCGCGGGCGTGGTCCGGGGCGGTGACGTTGAGGTCGAGGCAGTCCTCGCTCCGGGTGAGGTGTTCGGCGGCGCCGAGGAACTGGCCCCGGCGGTGCTGCGGCGCGACCGGGCCGAACGCCGCGGCATCGCGGATGCCATCCCAGGGCTCGGCGCGGACCGGGGCGCGGAACCGCCGCTCACCGGTCGGCGCTGCGGCGTACGGGATGCCCCGCCACTGCCGAGTGCCGCGCCGCCGCCGCCCGCGGACCGCACCGCCGTCCAGTTCGACCACGAGGTCGTCGTCCGTCCGCACCCCCACCGGCATGCCCTCGAAGCTAGGTCGCCCGGGTGAACGGACGGTGGCGGATGCCGCGGCCCGGCCGGTCGCGGCGTGTCGGCGGGCTGGGGCAGACTGCACTGGTGACCGGCATGGCGACCTTCTGGCGCGCGCTCCCGACCGAGGGGCGATGGCTGTTGTCGACCGTCGCCATCCAGACCCTTGGCCGCGGGCTGACGCTGCCCTTCACGATCATCTACCTGCACGAGGTACGGGGGTTCGACCTCGCGCTGTCGGGCGCGCTGATGAGCATCATCGCGGTCACCGCGCTCGTCGTGACGGGGCCCGGCGGCACGCTCATCGACCGCTACGGCGCACGTTCGGTGCTCCTCGTCGGCCTCACGGCGATGATCGCGGGCTGCGCGCTGCTCGCGTACGCGACGCACCCGGCGGTGGCGGCGGTGGCGCTCGCGCTCATGGGCGTGAACTTCGGCGTCTCCTGGCCGGGGTTCAACGCCCTCATCGCCACGGTCGTCGACGGCGAGGTCCGCCAGCAGTACTTCGGGATCAACTTCGCCCTGGTCAACCTGGGCATCGGCGTCGGCGGCATCATCGGCGGCTTCTACGTCGACGTCGACGAACCGGCGACGTTCACGACGATCTTCCTGGCCGACGCGGCGAGCCAGCTCATCCCGATGGCGCTGCTGCTCGGTCCGCTCCGCCACGTCCGCACGCAGGGCACCGACGAGGGGCCGTCCGGCGACGACGGCGAGGCGGTGAGCTACCGGGCGATCCTCCGCCGTCCGGCCATCCTCTGGCTGACCCTGCTCACGTTCATCGCGATGTTCATCGGCTACGGCCAGATGGAGGCCGGCTTCCCCGCGTTCGCCCGGCAGGTGTCCGGGGTCTCCACGCAGGTCGTCGGCTTCTCGTTCGCGGTCAACACGGCGGTGATCGTGCTGCTCCAGTTCGCCGTCCTCAAGCTCATCGCCGGGCATCGCCGAACCCGCGTCATGCAGGTCATGGCGCTCGTCTGGGCGATTTCGTGGCTGATCCTCGGCGCGACCGGGCTGCTGCCCGGCTCGCTCGCCGCCGCGATCGGCGTGCTGGCGTTCATGGGCGTCTTCGCCTTCGGCGAGACCATGCTGCAGCCGACCGTCCCCGCGATGTACAACGACCTCGCGACCGACCGGAACCGAGGCCGCGTGAACGCGGTCAACGCGGCGGCCTTCCAGGGTGGCGCGATCACCGGCCCGATCGCCGCCGGCCTGCTGCTCGACCAGGGCTGGAACGCCGGGTACATCGCGACGATGGTCGCCGGCTGCGCCGCGATCGCCGTGCTCGCGATCGCACTGGAACGCCGCGTCCCGCCGACCGCGAACGGCGTGGTCGAGGCTGCGGCCCCGGCGACCGCGTCGGGAGCCGGGGCCGCGACGGAGCTTCCGGAACCGCCTACTCCTCGATGATCTCGGCGTCGATCACGTCGTGGTCGCCGCCCTCCGGCACGTCGCCGGGCTCGGGCGCACGCGTGACGGCCAGGTGCTCGCCGTCGTCGCCGAGCGCGACCACGACCGTGTCGCCGTCGCGGATCTCGCCCGCGAGCAGCGCCCGCGCGAGCCGGTCGGCGACCTCGGTCTGGATGAGCCGGCGCAGCGGACGCGCGCCGTAGAGCGGGTCGTAGCCGCGCTCGGAGAGCCAGGTCCGCGCATCCGGCGTGACGCCGAGCTCGAGGCGACGCTCGTGCAGCCGCGCGGTGAGCCGGTCGATCGAGAGGTTGACGATCTCGCCGAGCTCCTCCTGCGTGAGCGCCGAGAACACGACGAGGTCGTCGAGCCGGTTCACGAACTCGGGCTTGAACGCCTGCCGCACCGCGGCCATCACCGCCTGCTCCTTCTCGCTCCACGACAGCGTCGGGTCGATGAGGAACTGCGAGCCGAGATTGGAGGTGAGCACGAGGATCACGTTCCGGAAGTCGACCGTGCGGCCCTGGCCATCCGTCAGCCGCCCGTCATCGAGCACCTGGAGCAGCACGTCGAAGACCTCGGGGTGCGCCTTCTCGACCTCGTCGAGCAGGATCACCGAGTACGGCCGGCGCCGCACGGCCTCGGTGAGCTGGCCGCCCTGCTCGTAGCCGATGTAGCCGGGAGGGGCGCCGACGAGGCGCGAGACGGTGTGCTTCTCGCCGTACTCCGACATGTCGATGCGCACCATGGCGTGCTCGTCGTCGAAGAGCACCGCGGCGAGCGCCTTCGCGAGCTCGGTCTTGCCCACGCCGGTCGGGCCGAGGAACAGGAACGAGCCCGTCGGCCGGTCGGGGTCGGAGACGCCGGCGCGCGCACGGCGCACGGCGTCGGCGACCGCCTCGACGGCCCGGCGCTGGCCGATCACGCGGCGGCCGAGCTCCTGCTCGAGATGCAGCAGCTTCTCGGTCTCGCCCTGCATCAGGCGGCCCACGGGGATCCCCGTCCACTGGGCGATGACGGCGGCGATGTCCTCCTCGGTGACCTGCTCGTTGACCATGCGCGGCTCGTCGGGCGCCTGCTCGGCCTGCTCGGCGGCCTCGAGGTCGCGCTGCAGCTGCGCGATGGTCTCGTACTCGAGCTTGGACGCCGTGGCGTAGTCGGCCTCGCGCATCGCGCGGTCGCGCTGGGTGATCGCCTCGTCGAGCTGCTTCTTCAGTTCGCCGACGCGGTTCAGCGACATCCGCTCCCTCGACCAGCGCTCTTCGAGCGCGGCGAGCTCGCGTTCGTTCTCGAGCAGCGACTCGTGCAGGCGCTCGAGGCGCTCCTTCGACGCCTCGTCCTTCTCCTTCTTCAGGGCGAGCTCCTCGAGCCGCATGCGGTCGACCTGGCGCTTGAGCTGGTCGATCTCGACGGGGCTCGAGTCGATCTCCATCTTGAGGCGGCTCATGGCCTCGTCGATCAGGTCGATCGCCTTGTCGGGCAGCTGCCGGGCGGAGATGTAGCGGTTCGACAGCGCGGCCGCGGCGACGAGCGCGGCGTCGGTGATCGTGACGCCGTGGTGGGCCTCGTACCGGCCCTTGAGCCCGCGGAGGATCGCGACCGTGTCCTCGACGCTGGGCTCGCCCACGAACACCTGCTGGAAGCGGCGCTCGAGCGCGGCGTCCTTCTCGATGTACTCGCGGTACTCGTCGAGCGTGGTCGCGCCGATGAGGCGCAGCTCGCCGCGGGCCAGCATGGGCTTCAGCATGTTGGACGCCGCGACGGAGCCCTCGCCGCCACCGGCGCCCATGAGCAGGTGCAGCTCGTCGACGAACGTGATGATGCGGCCCTCGGCGTCGTTGATCTCCTTCAGGACGGCCTTCAGCCGCTCCTCGAACTGCCCGCGGTACATGGCACCGGCGACGAGTGCGGAGATGTCGAGCGCGACGAGCTGCTTGTCCTTCAGGGAGTCGGCGACGTCGCCGGCCACGATGCGCTGTGCGAGGCCCTCGACGACGGCGGTCTTGCCGACGCCCGGCTCGCCGATGAGCACGGGGTTGTTCTTGGTGCGCCGCGTGAGCACCTGGCTGACCCGGCGGATCTCGGCGTCGCGGCCGATCACGGGGTCGAGCTTGCCCTGGCGGGCGATCTCGGTGAGGTTGACGCCGTACTGTTCGAGCGCCGACTTCTGCTCCTCCTGCGAGCTCGGCGCGCCCTGCATGTTGGCCACGGGGCTCCTTTCGACAAAGTTGAGTCTACTACGCTCAACTTCGTCGCCGCGAGCAGTATTCCGATCCCGTGCCCGATCGGCCGCGCCCTCGCCGGTCCCCGCGCTCCGGGAATCGGGGGCCGACGGCGCACGTTACCGTGGAACGACGGACCCGAACGAGGAGGAACGGATGCCGCTGCAGGGCGACTACGCGCCGAGCACATCGAAGTGGGCGCGCGACCAGGCCGAGACGTACGAGGCGACGGGAGGGCGCGAGGCGAACTCGCTGCGCGGCCGGCCCGTCATCGTGCTGACCACGGTCGGCGCGAAGAGCGGGAAGCTGCGCAAGACCGCGCTCATGCGCATCGAGCACGAGGGCGAGTACGCCGTCGTCGCGTCGCAGGGCGGCGAGCCCGAGCACCCCGCCTGGTACTTCAACATGAAGCAGCAACCCCACGTCGAGCTGCAGGACCGCGACGTCAAGCGCGACTACCTGGCGCGCGAGGTCACAGGCTCCGAGAAGGACGCCTGGTGGTCGCGCGCCACCGAGGTCTGGCCCGACTACGACGGCTACCAGGCCAGGACCGACCGCGAGATCCCGATCTTCGTGCTCACGCCGTTCGAGGCGGAGACGGCGGGCGCGCCGGCGGCGGACGAGGCGGAGCCGACCGCAACCGCCGACGACGGCACCGCCGCCTGACACGAACGGATGCCGCGGGGCGTCACAGCCACTGCATCGTGAACGCCCGGCCCAGCACGCCGCGCAGCCCGGGCAGCCCGAGCACGCGCACCGCGGCGTTCCGGGAGCGCAGCCGCAGGCCGGTGGCGGGCGCGCCCATGCGCATGTTGAACGCGGCCTGCCGGGTCGCGCGGAGCGCGGCCGCCCGCCGCGACCGGTCGTAGGCGGCGAACACGTCGATCGGCGCGGCCGCGGCGAGCGCAGCGGCGAGCTCCCGGTCGAGGTGCACGGCGTCGCTCCATCCGAGGTTCATGCCCTGCCCGCCGATCGGGCTGATCTCGTGCGCGGCGTCGCCGACGAGCGCCACGCGGCCCGCGGCCATCGGGTGGGCGACGTGCTGCGCGGCCTCGAACGCGGTCGGCGCGGTCGCGGCATCCGTGTCGAACGTCGAACCCGTGCGCGCCTCGACGACGGTCGCGACCGTGGCGGCGTCGAGCTCGGTCGGCTCGCGCCGGACGCGCGCGACCCACCGCCGCCGCCCGCCGGGCATCGGGAACGACTCGACGACGCCGGCAGGTTCGAAGTGCAGCAGCGCCGTCTCGGGCGCGCCCGTGTCGTCGCGGGTGTCGCACATCACGTACGAGGCGCGGCCGCGGCGGGGCTTCCAGTCGGCGCCGATGAGCGAGCGGATGCCGCTGCGCACGCCGTCGGCACCCACCGCGTAGCGCGCCGGGACGTCCACGCGCTGCTCGCCGTCGCGCGCGTGCACCACGAGGTGCGTGCCGCGGTCGGTGAGCCCGGTGACCTCGACCCCGCGGCGCATCGAGACGGTCCGGGCACCGTCGATCCGCTCCTCGAGCAGCGCCTCGACCTCGCGCTGCGGCAGCGAGTGCACGAGCCCGGAGCGCGGGAACCGCAGCCTGCCGAGCGTCCGCCCGTCGCACGTGACCCGGCCGTCGCGGATGACGACGGCCCGGCGGCGCACCTCGTCGCCGATGCCCGCGGCGGCGAGGGCGCGGAGCCCCGGCGGATGGATGCCGATCGCCCGCGAGGGCGTCGCGAGCGGGTCGGCCGCAGGGCGGCGCTCGAGCACCACCGCGTCGAGCCCGCGCCGTGACAGCAGGCAGGCGAGCAGCAATCCGACGGCGCCGCCGCCGACCACGACCACGTCGTGCATCGGGCGGTCGGCGACCGGTGCGGTCGGTGCGCCCCTGACCTCACTCATCCGGGATCTCGCTCCCCCAGACGAGTTCGAGCCGCGACGGGAAACCGCGCTTGACGCGCCAACCGCGCGGGATGGCCCGCGCCAGCTCGGGCGCGGTGTGGCTGCGCCGGATCGAGGTGAGCCCGTCGGGGCGGATGAACGAGCCCGCGAACACGTTCCACGCGAACGGCAGCGTCGCCGCCCAGAACGCGAGGTAGGCGCCGCGACTGCGCTCGATGTCGCCGTGCACGCCGATTCCGCCCGGTGCGACGAGCCGCTCGGTGTCGGCGAGGAGCGCCCCGAGCTCGGCGGCGCCGAGGTGGTGCAGCACGTGGTTCGACCAGACGACGTCGAAGGTCTCGCCGTCGGCGACGAGGTCGGCCGTCGTCGCGACGCGGAACTCGAGCCCCGGCGCGGCGAAGCGGCCGGCGGCGCGCACGGCGCGCTCGTCGGGGTCGATCGCCACGACCTCGAGCCGCAGCCCGTCGCGGCGCGCGAGCTCCAGGATGCGGAAGGGCAGGTCGCCACCGCCCGCACCGACGTCGAGCAGGCGGGCGCGGTGCGTCGTCGCGAGCCTCGGCCGCACCCACTCCTCGTACACCGCCGCGGGACGCGACACGATGCGGTTCACGATGCCGAACCGGCGGAACGTGCGCGCGAGGGCGTCCGGGTCGGCGGCAGGGTCGTCCATCAGTTCCCGGGAGTCGACATCGCGGTGGTCGAGCGTGGCGAGCGCGCGCAGCAGCCCCGGTTCGCGGGCATCGGCTCGCGGCATCCGTCACCCCTTCACGGTCATCAGGGCGGACTCGACGGTGAGTCCCGGGCCGAACGCCATCGCGGCGACCCGGTCGCCGTCCTGCGACGATGAACGGTCGAGGATGTTGCGGAGCACGAACAGCACCGTCGCGCTCGACATGTTGCCGAAGTCGCGGAGCGTCTCGCGTGCGGGCTCGAGCTGCGGCTCGCTCAGGCTGAGTCGCGACTCGACCTTGTCGAGGATGCTGCGACCGCCGGGGTGGATGGCCCAGTGCGCGACCGCGTCGCCCGCGGCATCCGTCGCCAACGCCTCGGCGAGGTCGTCGTCGGGCGAGAACAGCGGCTCGAGGGCGCCCGTGATGTGGTCGTCGATGATCGCGGGCACCGCGTTCGAGAGGACCATCTCGAAGCCGTGGTCGCCGATCTTCCAGGCCATGTCGCCCTCGCCGACGGGGGTGATGCGGGTCTCGAAGCGGTCGAGCGCGAACGCGCGCTCGCCCTCCTCGAGCGGGCGCGCGGTCACGATGCCGGCGCCGGCCCCGTCGGCGAAGAGCGACGACGCGACGATGGTGTCGGGATCGTTCGACGAGCGCAGGTGCAGCGTGCAGAGCTCGACGCTCACGACGAGGACGACCGCGTCGGGGTCGGCGACGCAGAACTGCGCCGCGGTCCGCAGCGCGGGCATCGACGCGTAGCAGCCCATGAATCCGAGGTGGTAGCGCTGCACGGCCGGGCCGAGGCCGAGGTCGCGCACCAGCATGTAGTCGGGGCCCGGCGCGTAGAACCCGGTGCACGAGACGGTCACGACATGGGTGATGTCGGATGCCTCGATGCCGGGCGTCGCGGCGATGGCGCGCCGGCCCGCCTCGAGGTACATCTTCGTGGCCTCGACAGCGTAGATCTCGTTGCGCGCCTTGGTGCCCGGCAGGAGCAGGTCGCCCGTGGCGCGATCGAAGAACACGGGCTGGTCGCCCAGGTCGTCGAACGTGAGCTCTTCGAGCACGGTGTACCGACGCTCGATGCCCGACACGTCGAACGAGGTCGTGATGATGCGCTGCGCGAGCCGATTGAGCCCGGGCTGCGCCGCGAACACGTCGCGGACGGCGGGCTGTGGGAGTTCGGTGACGGGCACCGCGGTCGAGAGGCCCCTGAGGTGCACCCCCGCGCTCATCCGGCCGTCCTCTGATCGTTCGGTCGCTGCGGCATGGGTGCCCCCTCTCCCCGCTTGCAGACTAACCGGCGGGGCGGTCGTGATCCAGAGCTCCCGGCGGAGGCTCAGGCTGGCCGGTTCCCGCCGACCCCGAAGCCGGCGCGCCGACCGTGCCGGGCGGCGCATCCGACGGCGCGCCGATCGCCGCGTTGCCCGACAACCAGCGCAACCAGCCGTCTCGATCCCCGAGCAACGCCTCGCGTGCCGTCAGGGTGAGCGGGATGGACAGGATGGCGCCGAGCGGGCCGATCACGAAGGTCCAGAACACGACCGAGAAGAAGCTCAGCGTGAGCGAGAGGTCGACCGCGTCGCTGACGAACTTCGGCTGAACGAGCACCTGCAGCACGACGTTCACGACCGAGTAGATCGCGATCACGGCGAGGAGCAGCGGCACCCCGCCGACGACGAACGCGAGCACGGCCGGCGGGATGAGCCCCAGCACGAACCCGATGTTGGGGATGAAGTTCGTGACGAACGCGAGGATCGCCCACACCGCGGGGATGGGGATGCCGAGCGCCCAGAGTGCGAGCCCGTCGAGGACCGCGACGATCGCTCCGAAGGTCGCATTGACGACGTAGTACCGCCGCACCGACGAGTTCAGGGCCCGGACGCGATCCAGCCGCGGGCGGATGCCCGTGCCGAACGCCTGTTCGGCACGCCGGTACCGTGCCGCGTCGGCGGCCATGAAGATCACGTAGGCGAGCACGAAGAAGGCAGCCGTCAGGAACGCGATCAGCCACCCGCCGAGGCCCTGCGCGAGGTCGAGCAGCGCGGACGGGTCGAGCGCGGATGCCGTGGCGTCCGCCAGCTGGTCCCCGAGGCCCGCCGCGGCGAGGGCGCCGGTGACGGATGCCACGGCGGCCTGCAGCTCGTCGACGACGTCGACCACGAGGTCGGCGAACTGCACACCGGCGAAGACGAGCAGCGCCGCGAGGACCGCGAGGATCAGGTAGGCGACCGCGATGACGACGGTGGTCGCCGCCCAGCGCGGCCAGCCGCGGCGCTCGAGCGGATGGCGGATCGGGTGCACGATCACGACGAGCACCAGCGCGAGCGCGAGCGGAGCGACGAGTTCGCGCGCGAACCAGAGTGCGACGAGCACGAGCAGCACGGCGATGACGGTCACGCTCCCGCGTGCGCTCGGGCCGCCGGACGCGGGGACGGGAAGCGCCTGCTCGGTCACGGACCCCACGATAGGCGGCGCCTCCCGTCGGACGGTCACGGCACGACGATGTCGAAGGACGGGTCGCCCGGCTGCAGCACCGACATCAGCCGGTCGAGCACCGTGTCGTCGCCGGACTTCTCGATCCCCGGGCTCTCGCGGTCGCCCCCGAGGAGGGCGAGCATTCGGGGCTTGGCGAGCGAGACCGTCGCCTGCGCGGTCGACTCGTCGGCGGGCTTCTCGACGTAGACGAGCACGCCGTTGCGGAGCGTCACGCGGTAGTTCCGCCCGAGGTCGGCGAACGTCAGGTCGAGCGCGAGGTCGAGGTCCCATGCGCGCGGCCCGTCCACGGTGATCGCGATCGCGTCGAGGAGCTGCTCGGGCGTGAGCTGGGCGAGGATCTCGGGTGCCGCCGTCGAGGTCGGCGTGCCGAAGTTCTCACCGCGGAGTTCGGTGGCCCCCGAGAGGAAGAAGTTGCGCCAGGTGCCGTTCTCGGCGCCGTAGGCGAGCTGTTCGAGCGTGTCGGCGTACAGCGCCCGGGCCGCGGCATGGTCGCTCTCGGCGAAGACGGCGTGGTCGAGCAGCGTCGCCGCCCACCGGAAGTCGCCCGCGTCGAACGCCTCGCGAGCGAGCTCGACGACCCGGTCGACCCCGCCGATCGCGGCGACGTACCGCTCGGCCTGCGCCTTGGGCGGGTGCGGCCAGAGGCGGGCGGGGTTGCCGTCGAACCAGCCCATGTAGCGCTGGTAGATGGCCTTGACGTTGTGGCTGACCGAACCGTAGTAGCCGCGCGCGTGCCAGGCGTTCTCGAGCGCCGGCGGCAGCTGGATCTCCTCGGCGATCTCGGCGCCGGTCATGCCGCGGTTCAGCATGCGCAGCGTCTGGTCGTGCAGGTACGCGTAGAGGTCGCGCTGCAGGCCGAGGAACTCGCGGATCTCGTCGGAGCCCCAGGTGGGCCAGTGGTGCGAGGCGAACACGACGTCGGCACGGTCGCCGAACCGCTCGATGGCCTCGGTGAGGTACTTCGACCACACGTGCGGATCGCGGACGAGCGCGCCGCGCAGGGTCAGCAGGTTGTGCAGGTTGTGCGTGGCGTTCTCGGCCATGCACAGCGCGCGCTTCCCGGGGAACAGGAAGTGCATCTCCGCCGGCGCCTCGGTGCCCGGCGCCATCTGGAACTCGATCTCGACGCCGTCGATCACGTGGGTCTCGCCCGTGCTGCGGATCTCGAGCGTCGGCACCACGATGCCCGGGTGGCCGGTCGAGGTCGACTGGCCGAGGCCGGCGCCGACCGCGCCGCGCGGGCCGCGCTCCAGCGCCGCGCCGTACATGTACCCGGCGCGGCGACCCATCGCCGTTCCCGCGTACACGTTCTCGGCCACGGCCTCGCCGACGATCCCGACGGGCGCGACGACCTGCACCCGGTCGGGTCGGACGTCCTCGGGGTCCACGATCCCGAGCACGCCGCCGAAGTGGTCGATGTGGCTGTGCGTGAAGATCACCGCGACGACCGGCCGGTCGCCCCGGTGCTCGCGGTACAGCGCGAGCGCGGCGGCCGCGGTCTCCTTCGAGATGAGGGGGTCGATCACGATGACGCCCGTGTCGCCCTCGATGAAGCTGACGTTCGAGAGGTCGAGTCCGCGGGCCTGGTAGATGCCCTCGGTCACCTCGAACAGGCCCTGCTTCGACACGAGCGTCGACTGCCGCCAGAGGCTCGGGTTCACCGTGTCGGGCGCGTCGCCCGTGATGAAGGCGAACTCGTTCGCGTCCCAGACGACGTTCCCGTCCGCGTCGCGGATCTCGCTCGGGTCCAGCGCGGCGACGAACCCGCGCTCCGCGGCCTCGAAGTCCCGCCGGTCGGCGAACGGCAGGGCGTCGGCCAGTTCCCGCTGCTGTTCGCGGATCGTCTCGGTGGCGTCGTTGTTCGACATGTGGTGCATTCCTTCCATTCCGGGATGGTCGTTCCGGCGCCGTCTCGCGGCGCCGAGGTCAGAGGTTGCCGATGCCCTTGCCGATCAGCACGACGCCGATCACGAGCAGGAGCACGGCCATGACGGTCGCGTTGTTGTGCACGAGCCAGCCGCGGAGTCGCTCGAGCGGGGCCGCCATGCGGTCGGATGCCACGAGGTAGGCGATCACCGGCACGGCGACGGATGCCGCGGCGATCACGGTGAACACCAGGAGCACGACGACGACGGAACCCAGGTCGAGCCCCGCCGAACCGACGGCGAGGCCCGCCGCCGCACCGAGCAGGAGGTTCTTCGGATTGACCGCCGCGAGCAGGAAGCCGAGCCCGAACGCCCGGCGGGCGGTCATGGCGTCGATGCCGGCCATCCACTTCGGCAGCGGCGGCTCCTCGCCGGGTGCGGGGCGGCTTCGCCACTGGCGGAGGGCGAGGAACAGCAGGCCGGCCCCGAGCAGGAGCTGCATGACGGCGGTGACGGGCTTCGAGGCATCCTCGTCGCCCTCGGGCAGCACCGACGACAGCAGGGTGAACACCGTCGCCGCGACCGCGATGCCCAGCACCCACCCGCCGAGGAACCCGACGCTCGTCACGCGCGCCTTCGGCGAGAGCAGCATCAGGATGGCGGCGATGATCGGGATCGGGCTGATCGCGATGCCCACCGCGAGGGGCAGGATGTCACCGATCGTCTGGCCCATGGGCGTCCTCCTCGTCGTCCGGTGCGACCGGGGCGGGCGCCGCGGTCGCGGGGGTGGCGGCGGCCGCCAGCGCTTCCCGGTTGGTCGGGTGCACCTCGACGCCGTCGAGCAGTCCGAACCGCCCGAACACGGCCCGCACTCCCGGACGCATGCGGCTCATCGAGAGCGCGACGTCCCGCTCGCGCAGCCAGTCGCGGAGCGAGGCGAACGCCTCGGCGCCGGTCACGTCGAGATCCGTGATCGCCTCGGCGTCGAGCACCAGGCGGTGCACCGGCTCCGAGGCATCCGTCACCGCTCGCTTCGCGGCATCGACGAACGACGCGGCGTTGGCGAAGAAGAGCGGCGCCGCGAGACGCAGCACGACCACCCCGGGGGCGGTGACGCTGCCCTTCGGTGCAGGGTCGAGCAGCGAGTCCGCGGGCTCGCCGTCGTCGGCGAGCACGTCGAGCGCGGGCCGCGCGGCCCGGCGGGCGAGGTTCACGAGCGCGAGCACGAACGCGACCAGGATGCCGGGGATGGCTCCGATGAACAGCGTCGCCGCGAAGCAGATCACGGCGATCCAGAACTCGAACGGGGAGGTGCGCCACAGCTGGCGGAAGTCGCGGATGCCGAGGAGCGGGGCGACCGCGACGGCGACGACGGCGCCGATCGCGGGCGACGGGATGTCGGCGAGGACCGCCGTGCCGAAGAGCAGCAGGAGCAGCGTGCCGATGGCCGCCACGACGGCCGGCAGTTGCGTGCGCGACCCCGCGAGGTCGACCGCCGCGGTGCGCGACGCCGAGGCGCCCACGACGTACCCGCCGCTCGCTCCCGCCGCGAGGTTGCCGAGCCCGAACGCGAAGAGGTCGCGGTTCGGCTCGTCGCGGTAGCCGTGGCGCTCGGCGTAGGCCCGGGCGACGAGGAGCCCTTCGGCGATGGTCACGAGCACCAGCGCGAGCGCGGAGGGCACGAGCGCGCCCCAGGTCGCCCAGTCGAGGATCGGCCACGTCAGCACGGGCGGCCCGGCGGGCACCTCCCCCAGCACGTCGACCCCGGCGTCGTCGAGGTCGAGCAGCACGACCGCGATCGTCGAGCACACGAGCACGACGAGCGCCCACGGCACGAGCCGCGCCACGCGTCGGCCGATGACGAGGACGAGCACCGACGCGATCGCGATCACCGCCGACCAGAGATCGGCCTCGCCGAGGTTGCCGGCCAGCTCCGCGACCTTGTCGACGAACTCCCTGCCCGAGTCGATCGGCACGCCGAGCATCTTCGCGAGCTGGCTGACGAGGATGTCGAGTGCCAGTCCGCCGATGAACCCGACGAGCACGGGCTTCGACAGGAAGCTCGCGAGGAAGCCGAGCCTGAACACCGCGCACAGCAGGAACACGACGCCGCAGATGATCGCCTGGGCGAGCGCCATCGTCGCGTAGTCGGCGCTCCCGGCGACGGCGAGGCCGCCGATCGACGACGCCACGAGGGCGGATGCCGCGGCATCCGGTGACGCGACGAGCTGCCGCGACGAGGCCGTCAGCGCGAACACGATCGACGGGACCACGAGCGCGTAGAGGCCCGCCGTCGGCGGGAGCCCCGCGATCTGCGCGTAGCCGATGTTCAGCGGCACCGCGATGGCGAGCAGCGTCACGCCGGCGCCGAGCTCGCGGACGAGGTTCCCGCGGTTCAGGCCGGCGAACGGGCGCGCACGCGGCGCGCGGGGCGCGCCGGAGGCGGTGCGGCGAGTGGTCATCCGATCAGATCCGGATCGGGAAGGTCGCCATGATGACGATGCCGACCACGGTGACGACGAAGGCGAGCCCGAGCAGGGTTCGTGCCACCCAGGGCGCGATCTCGCGCTGCGACATCGCGGTGAGGAAGAGCACGAGCGCGAACAGCACGGTCAGCAGCGAGTAGTTGTCGCCGCGCTGGTTGTTCTCGAGCGCCAGGGCGAACTTCTCGTCCGCGCGATCGCTCAGTTCCTTCGCCTCGAACGTGCCCTCGGGCACGTACTCCTCGCGCGCGAACGGTGCCCGCTCGACCTCGCCGTCGGCGACCCACTCGATGTAGGCCACCTCGAACTCGGGCGTGAACCGTGCGCGGATGTACTCCGCGAGCTCCTCGTTGCCGTTGCCGACGGCCTCGACGTAGGCCGCGTAGATCGTCAGGTCGAACGCCTCGGCCGACCGCACCTCGCCCTCGGCGCTCGCCGCCTGGATGCGCGCGCTGGAGGCCTGGCTGAAGGCGATCGACATCTCGCCGCCCCACTTCGAGGCCTGGAACCCGCACCACGCCGTCAGCACGGCGACGACGGAGAGCAGGAAGACGCCGACGATCTCGGTCGCGCGCCTCCACCCGGGGTGCGACTCCTCTTCCCCCACGGACGCGCCTCAGCCGAGCAGCTTCGCCTTCGCCGCCGCGAACTCGGCGTCGCTCAGGATGCCCTGCTCCTTCAGCGTCGCGAGCTTCTGCAGCTCGGCGACGACATCGACGCCACCGCCGGCCGCCGGCGCGGGCGGAGGAGGCGCCTGCTGCGCCGCCGCCTGCTGGGCCTGGTACTGCTCGGCCTCCCACTGCTGCTGCGCCGCAGCCTGCTGCTCGGCCTGCTGGTCGGCAGCCCTCGCCTGCTGACGACGAGCGACGTTGCCGCTCACCGCGGTCGCGGTGCCCGCGACCACCGCGGTGCGCGCGGCCATCCCGATCAGCCCGGGTCGTCCCATCCTCCGAATCGGCATGATTCCCCCTACTCCTCGTCGCTCGCCTCGGCGAGCACCTCGTTCACGACCGACGCGGGGATCCGCTCGACCTGCAGCACCTCGCCGCCCGACTCGGCGAACGCCGACGCGAGCTTCTTCGCCCACAGCAGCTCCACCGCCATGATCGCCCCGGACGTGCCCGGCGGGATCGTGTCGGCCAGCTCGTCGATGTCCTCGTCGCCGATGACGCCGGACGCCTCGAGCTCGACGACCGTGAACCCGGCCTCGTCGCGGAACTCCTCGTACTCGCGGACCGTGACCTCGCCGCCGTCGCCCCGCGAGACGATCAACAGGTCGAGCAACCGGATCTCGTCGCCGACCATGAGTTCACCCAGCGCAGTCGCCGTCGCCGTGTCGAGGCGATCGCCCTCGAAACTCACGACGTAGACGTCGACCGGACCGTATTCGAATGCAGCCATTGTTACCCCCTCGTCGAGAACCCTATGGGCGTCCGTCGCACGGCGCCAGAGCCGATACGGACGTACGGCGGAAGTTCACGCGTTTCGCGTGAATTCATCCCGCTCCGGCCTCCCACGCCGCTAGGGTGACGCTCGGGGGCGACATCCGGCGTCCCCGTCAACGACTGGAAAGGCGCACCCCCGTGGACTTCTGGGACAACTTCTGGAGCTTCGTGTGGATCTTCTTCTGGAGCTTCGCATTCATCGCCTACCTCTTCGCGCTGTTCGCGATCATCGGCGACCTGTTCCGCGACCACCAGCTCAACGGCTGGTGGAAGGCGGTCTGGATCATCTTCCTGGTCTTCCTGCCCTTCCTCACGGCGCTCATCTACCTCATCGCGCGCGGTGACGGCATGGCCAGGCGCTCCGCGAAGCAGGCGTCCGAGGCGCAGGCGGCGACCGAGGCGTACATCCGCCAGACGGCGGGCGGGGCGGCGAGCCCGTCCGACGAGATCGCCAAGGCGAAGGCGCTGCTCGACGCGGGCACCATCACCGCGCAGGAGTACGAGGCCATCAAGGCCAAGGCCCTCAGCGTCTGACACGGCATCGCGAACGGCCGGGCACCCGCGGGGCCCGGCCGTTCGTCGTCTCAGGCGGTGACCGCCACGACCCGTCTCGCTCCGACCGTGCCGGTGTTCCGGAGGAACAGGATGATCCAGCTGAAGATGAGCAGCCCGGCCACGAGTTCGACCGCGGTCAGGTTGTAGTAGCCGATCGCGAAGAACACGCCCAGCACGACGATCACGCCGACGTAGACCCAGCCGAGCATCACGAAGACGCGTGGCATCGAGGGCAGGAAGCGCGGGAGGCCGATCACGATCACCGCGTAGACCACGGCCATTCCCGTCGCGACCGTGTTGTGCACGGCGAAGAACTCGTCGACGGGGAAGATGCCGACGCACGCGAGCAGGATCCCGATGGCCACGAGACCGTAGCGGACGAAGTCGCGGCCGCGCCGATCGCGGTCGGTCGTCGCCGGGAGCCCGGCGGTGGCGTACCTGGCGACGATCGTCACGATCGCGCCGGCGATGATGAGCGTGAGGTTGAACGCGAGCGCCGACACGTCGTCGGTCATGCCGAGGGCGCTGAGGTTCTTCTCCCACCACAGCGGATCGCTCGAGCTGAGCATGGCGGTGATGACGCCGACCACCAGGAACGCGGCGAGCACGATCGACAGCAGCATCGGCGTCATCCGCACCGACGACAGGAAGCAGATGTAGGCGGTCAGCGCCAGCGCCACGCCGAACAGGAGCGCGCCCGGGATGGGGAAGACCTCCGCGCCGAGGAAGCTCTGCTCGAGCACGTCGGCGAGCCCCGTCCAGCCGAGCAGTGCGATCACGGCGTGCGCGAGCGACAGGGCGAGCACGTCGAACCAGCGCAGGGGCGGTGCCTCCGCGCCGCGCGGGCCGGTCGCGCTGCGCGTGGCCGCGGCATCCTCGATCGTCGGATCAGCGGGCGCCGGACCGAAGCGGCGCTTCAGCAGGACCCGACCGGCGACGAACGCGAGGATCGCCACGATCGCCGAACCGATCGCGACGATCGTGCCGAGCGAGCCCGGTCCGGCGATCGGCAGGTTCCGCCCCCAGAACATGATCAGGCCGACGGGCGCCGCGATCACGAACACGAGCGCGCCGATGATCAGCGCGGATGACTCGGTGGACTCGGTCGTCCGCGTGGGCTCCCGCAGGATCCCCGAGATCGACGACGGCTGGGACATCGCTCCTCCGCTCAGCGGGACCCGTCGCGCCGTTCCACGGCGCAGGCGCCGGACCCGCGGCACCCAGACTGCCAGTCCGAGCGCCGCGGGGTCGAGCATGGGCCTCTCGGGGCCGTTCGGCGTGTCAGCGCTTGACGGCGAGTTCCCTGCCGTGAACGGTCAGCGCGTAGATCACGAAGATGTCCACCGCGATGACGATGGCCGACCACCAGGGCTGGAGCGGCAGCACCATGAGGTTCGCCAGCGCGCTGAACGCCGCCAGGATGATCGCCACGACCCGGGCCCAGCCGGCGCCGGCGAGCAGGGCGATGCCGACCAGGATGAGGAAGATCCCGAGGAAGAGGTGCAGCCATCCCCAGCCCGCGGCGTCGAGGATCAGCAGCTCGCCGTCGGACGGCTTCAGGAAGTACGTGTTGTCCGGCAGCAGGATCGCGATGAGCCCGTAGATGGAGCCGATCGCGCCGGAGATGATGATCATCACCCCGGCGAACCAGCCCCAGCCGACCCAGCCGGTGACATTCGTGTCGGACATGGCACGCCTCCCTCCGGCACGCCCCCCGATGGGCGTGCTCACGCGCATCGTCCCCTCCCGGAGGAGGCGGCGACGGGACTTTCGGCCCGTCGCCCCGCGGCATCCGCTACCGCCCGATGGGGTCGAGCACCTCGAGCATCGATCCCTGCACGATGCCCGCCCACTCGTAGGCGGCGCGCAGGTAGTCGTCGCGTTCGTCGTCGGCCGGCTGGGCCTCGTCGGGGTCCGTCACGCCGACGCGCTCGGCGAGGATCAGCCGCAGGTCGGTGAGGAAGGTGAGCCAGCCCCACGCCTCCGCCTGGTCGAGCTCGATCTCGACGAGACCCGCGTCGCGCTCGGTCGCGGTCGCGTCGCGGACCGACTGGGCGGCCTGCCGCTTGCCGTCGACCAGGCTGTCGCGCGTGTAGCGCGTGAAGTCGTTCGCGGCCTCCTGGTCGTCGGGGTACGCAGAGGGGAACAGCCGGCCGAGCGCCGGATCGTCGTCGCCGCCGAGCAGCAGCACCGAGTCGACCTGGTCGGCGAGCTCGGAGAGGAGCATCGCCTCCTCGGTCTCCAGCACGATCCGCACGCCGTCGGCGCCCCCCTCGCGTCCGGCGACGATCACGGCTCGACCCTCGAGACGGTGGCCTGCAGGCCGTATCCGTGCATGGCGTGCACGTGCCGCTCCATGGCCTCGCGGTTGCCGGATGCCACGACCGCCCGCCCCTCGTTGTGGACCTGCAGCATGAGCCGCTCTGCATCCTCGCGGGGGTAGCCGAAGTAGCTGCGGAAGACGTAGGTGACGTAGGTCATGAGGTTCACCGGGTCGTCCCACACGATGGTCTGCCAGGGCAGGTCGGGCCGCACGGCCTCGTCGGTGACGAGGTCGGCGTCGAGCTGCTCGATGGTGGACGTCACGATCCCAGACTGACACGCTCCCGGCCCGCTCGCACGTCCCCCTTCGTCAGGACGCACGGCGCCCGCGCCGTCACCCGGCGTCGGCCGTGGGGTCGCGACCGAGGGCGTACGCGACGGCCTGCGACAGGTCCATCTTCAGGCCCGCCCGGTAGAGCGGCGCCAGGTCCTCGCGCGTCGGATCGAGCTCATCGATCGAGAGCCCGCGGATGCGCGTCATCTCGTGGTCCACGATCTTCGCGCCGGACGAGTTGCGGAGGCCGCGCACCGCCCCGGCGAGGCGCGCCGCGCGCTCGTCGTCTCCGGCGGCCTGCGCGAGCGCGGCCGCGAGCGAGAGGAACAGCACGACGGCCGAGACGTCCCGGTGACGGGTGAAGAGCTCGAGTCCCTGCTCGAGGTAGACCCACGACGTATCGATGTCGTCGAGCCGGGCGCTGAAGATGGCGACCTCGAACATGCCCCAGCCCATGCCGAACTCGTTGCCGGCGCGCCGGTAGTGCTCGATGCTCTCGTTGAAGAGCTCGAGCGCGCGCGGGATGTCGTCATCGAGGTCGGAGACCGCGAGCCCGCGCCCCCAGGTGATGTTGCCGAGCCCGTTCTCATCGCCGAGCCGCCGGTAGATCGCCTCGCCCTCGTCGTAGAGGCCGAACACCTCACGGCGGACCTCGTCGGTGACGCCCGCCGTCACCGCCGCCACGGACTGCCCGATGGCCGAGTTGTAGATCGCGTTGGCGATCTCGGCGGGATCGCCGAGCTCGCGCTGGATCACGAGCGCCTCACGGTAGGGCGCGATGCACCGGTCGATCTCGCCCTGCCACCAGTACACGCCGCCGAGCGCCTCGAGTGCCAGGGCGCGGTGCCGGGGCTCGCCGCCCGGCAACGACACCACGGTCTCGAGTCGGCTGCGGCCCTCGTGGAGGTGACCGCGGGACTGCCAGAACCGCCACGACGCGGCGGCCAGCCGCAGCGCGAAGTCGGTCTCGCCGTGGACGGCCGCCCAGTCGAGCGCGGTGCGCACGTTGTCGTGGTCGGCGTCGAACCGGTCGAGCCACTCCGAGCGGTCCTCCCCCATGACGTGCGCGGCGACCTCCTCGGCCCAGTCGGCGTACGCCTCGAGGTGACGGCGGTGGATCGCCGCCGCCTCGCCGCTCGCCTCGAGCTTCAGCAGGGCGACCTCGCGGATCACGTGCAACGTTCGGAAGCGCGCCCAGCCGCCGGGCGCCGAGACCTGGCGCAGCAGGCCCTGGTCGACGAGCTCGGAGAGCCCGCTCAGCAGGTCGATGCCGACGTCGCCGCAGACGCGCTCGATCTGCTCGAGGTCGGCGCCGCCGGCGAACACCCCGAGTCGTGCGAAGAGCTCCTGGACGGGCGGGTCGAGGAGGTCGTGGCTCCACGCGATCGCCCCCTCGATCGTCCGCTGGCGCTCCGGCAGGTCGATCGACCCGGTACCGGGCCTCGCCGGATCGAGTCGCGCGAGGATCTCGGGGACCGGCAGCAGTCGTACGCGCGACGCGACGAGCTCGATCGCGAGCGGGAGGCCGTCGAGCCCGCGCACGAGGTCGGACACCGCGGCGGCGTTCTCGGGCGTCACCGCGAAGTCGGGGCGCACGGCCGTCGCCCGGTCGACGAACAGTGCGACCGCGTCCGCCTGCGTCACGCGAGCGGGATCGCGCCGGTCCGGGAGTTCCATCGGCTCGAGCGGCATCTCCTGCTCGGCGGCGATCCGCAACGGCCCTCGGGAGGTGACGAGGAAGCGCGACCTCGGCGACGCCGTCACCAGGTCGGCGACGAGGGATGCCGCGGCGATGACCTGCTCGAAGTTGTCGAGGATCATCAGCACCTCGCGGTCGGCCATCCGGTCGAGCAGCGCGTCGCGCGGCGGCCGGTTCCCCGGAGCCGAGTCCTCGCCGAGCGAGCGCAGCACCTGCGACGGCACCACGTCGGGGTCGTCGAGTGGCGCCAGGTCGACGAAGCACACGCCGTCGCGGAACCGGTCGCCGAACTCGGCGCCGACCTGGAGGGCGAGGCGAGTCTTGCCCGTTCCGCCCGTGCCCGTGATGGTCACGACCCGCGAGGACTCCAGGAGTTCGCGCACGCGTGCGCACTCGCGCCGGCGGCCCACGAAGTGCGTGACCTGCGACGGCAGGTTGTTCCGCACGACCTCGAGCGACCGCAATGCGGGGAAGCTCCTGGCGAGGCCGTCGACGTCGAGCTGGAAGATCCGCTCGGGCTGCGAGAGGTCGCGCAGGTGGTGCCGCCCGAGGTCGCGCAGCGCGACCCCGCCGGGCAGTTCGTGCTCGACGAGCGCGGCGGTCGCGGCCGAGAGCACGACCTGCCCGCCGTGCGCGGTGGCCGTGATCCGGGATGCGCGGTGGACGTCCAGCCCGATGTAGTCGTCGCCACCGAGCAGGCCGAGGCCCGTATGGAGCCCCATGCGGACCTTGGGCGCGAGGCCCTCGGGCCACACGTGGCCGGCGATCGCGCGCTGGGCGGCGACCGCTGCGGCCACCGCGTCGACGGCGGACGCGAAGGCGGCGAAGAAGCCGTCGCCCTCGGTCTTGACCACCGTGCCGCCGCACCCGGTGATCGCGTCGCGCACGATTCGGTCGTGCTCCTCGAGCAGCGCGGGCCAGCGCTCGGCGGCAGCCTCGACGAGACGGGTCGACCCCTCGACATCCGTGAACAGGAAGGTGACCGTCCCCGTCGGGAGACGACGACGGCTCGTCGCGGCCGTGGTGGTCACCCTCCGAGCCTGACAGGTTCGCGGCGCTCCCGCACGCCCCAGTTCCGGGCGCGCGACCCGCCCCGGGCGTCAGCGGCGGGTGGAGGCGGTGACGGTGAACTTCGGGTTGCGGGCGATCTGGCGGGTGGGCCCGACGATGTGCTCGAGCAGCGGGCGGTAGCGCAGGTGCGAGTTCCAGACGCACCAGAGCTCGCCGCCGGGAGCGAGCACGCGCGCGGCCTCGCCGAACAGGTGCGTGGCGATGCCCGTGTGGACGGCGGCATCCGAGTGGAACGGCGGGTTCAGCACGACGAGACGTTCGCTCGCGTCGGGCAGGTGCTCGAGACCGTCGGCGCGGGTCACCTCGACGCGCTCGGCGACGCCGTTCGCGACGGCGGTGAGACGAGCGGATGCCGCGGCCGCCGCACTCCGGTCCGAGGCGCGCACCACGAGCCCCGGGCGCTCGCGAGCGAGCCAGGCGGCGACCACGCCCGAGCCGCACGCGAGATCCACGGCGGTCGGGGCGTCCGGCACCGCATCGCCGAGCACGCCGAGCAGGAAGCGGGTGCCGATGTCGACCGTCGCGCCCGCGAACACGCCGCCGTGGGCGACGACCTCGAGATCGAGCGCGTCGTCGCGCGCCGCCCGCGGCCACGACGCGATCGTGGCGCCCCCTTCGGCCGACGGCGCCGTCGCGACGAGCACGCGCGACTTCTGCCGCGCGTGCGAGACGTCGACGCGGTCGAACCACCGGCCGAGCACGTCGTTCATCGCGACCGACATGTGCTTGATGCGACCTCCGGCGACGACGCGGACGTCGGGCGCGGCGTGCCGCGCGATGAGACCGGCGACCTCGTCGAGCCGGTCGAGCGAACGGGGGAGGCGCATGAGGACGATCCGGGCGCCCTCCACGAGCTCGGGCGCGAGCGGAAGGCTGCGTGGACGGTCCGCGTCGGGGATGCCGAGCCGGACCGCGTTCTCGGCGAGCGCGCGCTCGCCGGTGATCGGGTCCTGGTGCACGCGCACGTCCCGTGCTCCGGCCGCGACGGCGCCGAGCGCGAGCGCGCCGTAGGCGTCGTCGACCACGACGACCGCGGCCGGGACGGAGGCCGCCTCGGCGAGCGCGGGCGCCGACTCGTCGAGGATCAGGCGGTCCGCGGCATCCGCGGCGGCCAGGCCCGGCGCCTCGAGGTCGGGGTGCCGGCGGAGGGCGTCGAGATCCACCCCGAACCCTACCCGCGGTCGTCGCGCGGTGCGTCCGCGGGGTCGTCGCGGTCGGGCGCTGCCGCGTCGGGCGTCGCGGCCGGCGCGGGCGTCGCGGCCGGTTGGGTGTCGGGTGCGGCCGGCGACCCCCCGGCCGGCGCTCGCGACGTGATCCGGAACTCCGGCGCCTTCGAGACGAGCAGCCACGTCGGCAGCACGATCGCGCACAGCCACGACAGCAGCGAGATGTCGCCCGACACGGCCACCGCGAGGAAGAGCGCGAGCCAGCCGTCGCGCGTCACGACGAGCAGGATCCCGAGCAGGGCGCACGCGACGGCGAACGCGAGCGGGATGTCGGGGAACAGCGCGTGCCCGAGCATGCCGAATGCGACGCCGATGAAGGCGGCGGGGAAGACGCGGCCGCCGCGGAACGCCGCGCTCGCCGCCACGAGGAGCGCGAGGATCTTCACCCCCACGATGAGCGCGAGGGTCGGCGCGTCGTAGTCGTCCGGGTTCTCCAGGAGTTCGCCCATCTGGTCGAGACCCTTGAAGAGGGTGATCGGTCCGCCGAGCAGGCCGAGCAGCCCGAGGACGAACCCGCCCGCGGTGGCGATGAGGATCGGGTGCCGCAGGCCGTGGAACGCGCGGTGCACCAGTGGGAAGAGGTACGTCGCGGCGAGCCCGACGATCACGGCGGCGATCGCGATGAGCGTTCCCCAGAGCAGGTCGATGGGCTCCAGCGCCTCGAGCGGGATCTGGAACTCGAGCGGCGGCGCGCCGAGCAGGTGCATCGTGAGCGCCGCAGCCGCCGCCGAAGCCAGCGGCAGGAACAGCTTGTCCCAGAGCGCACCGCCCCCGCGCACCGCGGCGAGGATGCCCGTGAACAGCAGCGCCGCGGCGACGGGCGAGCCGAACAGCGCGCCGATCGTGCCCGCGCCGGCCATGAGCATCGCGAGCTTCGCGCCGACGCGCGGCATGAACCTCCCGAGCACGGCCACGGCGAGTGCGACGTTGATCGCGATGATCGGGTTCTCCGGCCCGAGGCTCACCCCGCCGGCCAGGCCCAGCGCGGTCACGACGGCGAGTCCGGGCAGCACACGGAGCCGGAGCGGCGGCTCGACGAGCTCCGTCGTCGCGGTGTCCGGGCCGCCGTGGCCCGGGAGCAACTGCAGGCAGACGCCGACGGCGAGACCCGTCGCCGTCAGGACGACGACGATCCACCACCCGTCGGGCGCGATGCCGAGCGCCTCCGGCACCGTGGTCCAGACGAGGTCCTCCAGCGCGCCCGCGCTGACGTCGAGCAGGCGAAGCACGAGGGCCGACAGCACGCCGATCACGATCGCGGGCACCGCCAGCAGCGCCAGCTGCGCCGGCGTCGGCGCCGGCATGGCCTCGTCGGATGGCTCGCTCATCGCCGCTCCCCCACTGCGCGGGCCTCTCCCGCGACCTCGAGGTCGTGCTCGCCCGCCCCCGGGCGACGACCCTCCGCCCACGATAGGGCGCTGCGGCCCGGCCCGCGATGCGGATTTCGCCCCCGAACGGGGCGCGGCGCGCCATCCGTCGCAGGACTATCGTCACGCCCAGGCCGGGAGGGGGGACCATGGCCGTGATCGTCGAACCCGCCTCGGCGTCGACCGTGGCCGCGCAGGCGCGGGCCGCGGCGTCGCTGAAGCGCTGGGTGAGGTCCAGGCGCCCGCGCGCGCTGCGCGCCATCGTCGCGGTGGCCGTCGCGCTCGCGGCCATCATCGCGCTCGCCGAGATCGACCGGCTCATCGCGGGCGCCCTGAGCGCGTCGGGGCGCAGCGCGTCGCTCAACGGCACGATCGGCCCCCTCGCGCTGCTCTCCCGGGAGAGCTGGGCCGAGTGGGCGTCGAGCGCGAGCCGCGGCTCGATCGGCGGATGGATCATCGCGTCGATCCTCATCGACCTGGCGCTCATCGCCGCGTACTTCTGGTTGGCGAGGCGCCTCATCTCCCGGATGGGGGACGAGGATCCGCGCCGGTACGCGCGCACGGCCCTCATCGTGCTGCTCGGCGTCGAAGCCGCCGAGTTCGTCGTGCTGCTCGGGGGCGCGCTGCTGCTCGTGTTCGGCGGAGCGCCGGTCCCCGCCGACCAGGCCGGCCTGCTGGCACCGCTCGGGCCGATCGCGATCACCGAGGCGGTGCTCGGCACGCTCAAGTGCGCGCTCGTGGTGCTGCTCGGGATCTTCGTCCTCCGGGACGCGCTCGCGCGGCGGGTGATCTGGACCGCCGTGCGCCGTCTCGCGCAGGCGCTCTGGCTGCATCGCCTCTCGACCGTGCTCGTCCTCGCGCTCGCGGTCCTCACGTGCATCCCGACCGAGGGCGTGCTCGACCAGCTGCCCGACCTGCAGCGCCGGTGGGCGCAGGTCGACCTGGATCCGACGGCCGGGCTGCACATGGCGTGGGGCCTCATCGCGATCGCGATCGCCGTGCTGTGCGCATGGGCCCTCGGACGGGCGCGCACGCGCGCGCTGGCCTCAGGCGTCCGTGGATTCGACGTGACGAAGGTGGAGCCGCACCGGAAGCACGCGCTGTGGTGGCTCGCCCCGATCATCGTCTGGCTCGTGCTCTGGGGATCGACCGGGTGGCTGACCGGGGCCTGGCTTCCGGGGTGGGCGGCGATCGCGTTCCTGGCGGTGCCCGCGCTCGTCATGCTCACCTGGCTGCTGTGGTGGGATGCCGGGTGGCGCATCACTCCGCGGCCGGACCGCCTCGACCGCGCCCGCTGGGCGTGGCTGACGGGAGACGCGATCGCCGTCGCCATCCCGGTGATCGCGGGACTCGGCCTCGTGCGATCGTTCACGGCGCCCGTGTTCGCCGGTCAGCTCCGGTACGAGAGCGGACTGACCTACCCGTTCTCCGTCGTCCTCCTGCTGCTCGGGCTCGCCATGGCGGTCGGCTCGCCGTGGCTGCTGCGGTGGAGGTGGCACGTCCCGCTGCTCCTCGATCCGACCGTCCGCGTGGATGCGGACGCCGGCGTGCCGCGGCGGCGGCGCATCCACCTCATGGTGATCGTGCTCGGGTTCGTCGCCGGCCTCGCGTTCCTGGCGTTGATCGGCCTCCTGCCCGTGCAGACCGCGGCGCTGTTCGGGGCGCCGGCGCTCGCGGTGCTGCTGCTCACCGCGTGGGGCGCGGTGCTCGGTGCGTTCACGGTCGTGCTGCAGGACCATCCACCGGCGCCCGTCTTCCGGTTCCTCCGACTCCGCGCCGACCCGGTGCTGACGCTCGCCATCACGATCCCGTTGATCTGGGCGATCATCGCGCCCGTGATCGGTGCGGACGACCCGGGCCTGCACGGCACGCGCACCGGTGCGGTCGCGAACGGCGGCGACGCCGCTGCGGCGCGGGAGGCCGACACGTCGTTCGAGGACCAGGTCGATGACCGACTCGACCAGCTCGCGACGTCCGGTTGCACCGCCCGCGTCGGCGACGCGGAGTTCACGCCCGCCCTCGTGGTCGTCGCCGAGGGCGGCGGCATCCGCGCGGCGTACTGGACCGCCCGGGCGCTCGACCAGCTCCGCGGCCCGGTCGACGACGCGGACTGCATGTCGGCCTCGGTGCTCGCCTCGAGCGGGGTCAGCGGCGGCTCGGTCGGGCTGGCCGTCGCCGCGACCGAGCGTCGCAGCGCGAAGGAGCTCGAGGCGCTGGCCGGTCCCGACGCCGTGGGCACCGGCGCCGCCTCGCTGCTGGTGGGCGACCTGGTCGCCTCGGTGACCGGGCTGCGGATGCCGTCGAACGTGGCGGGCGAATGGGCGTGGCGGGACCGGGCGTCCCTCATCGAGGGGATCTGGGTCGACTCCGTCAACGGCCTCGAGGAGACCGTGGCACTCGATGAGCCGGGTCGCGTCGGGATCCCGGTGCTGAACTCCACCGACATCCGCTCGAAGTGCAAGGTGCTCGTCTCGAACGGGCTCACCACAGAGGCCGGGCCGTCGCCCGCGCCGCCCTCGACATCCGGCGCCGCCGGAGCGGCGCCCGACGCCGACGCGGAGGCCGCCGCAGCCGCCGTCGAGGCCGACCCGAGCGTCGGCTGCGAGATGCCCGCGACGGCGCCGGCCGCGAGCCTCCCCGTGGCGTCCGCGTGCTTCTCGGAGATGGACTGGGCGACCGCCGCGATGCTCTCCGCGCGCTTCGCGGTGATCACGCCGGCCGCACGCATGCCCGGCGAGAGCGTCTGCGGTGACGCGAGCATGCAGCTCGTCGACGGCGGGTACGCCGAACCGACGGGCCTCGGCACGGCCGCCGACCTGGCACCGGTCATCGCCGATCGCATCGCGGCGTGGAACCGGCAGCACCCGAACGCGGATCCGATCGTGCCGATCCTCGTGTACCTCAGGAACTCGGCGGGCTACGACCTCCGGCGCAGCCTCGAGGACGTGACCGCGGAGCCGCTCGTGCCGCTCGTGGGGTACCCGGCGCTGACCAAGGCGAGCACCGAGCAGGCGCTGCGTCAGCGCGCGACGGCGGCGTTCGTCACGATCGGCGAGGAGGACCGCGCGGGCGCGGCCGTCATCGAGGAGGTGCAGGACTGCGCCAACGACGGATGCCTGCCGGGCCTGGAGGTCATCGTCGCACCCTCCACGGTGCCGGCCGTGATGCCGCCGCTCGGCTGGGCGTTGAGCGGGTTCAGCATCGAGAGCCTCGACCGGGCGATGCTCGTGCAGACGCAGCCGTCGACCACGGAGGTGCCGAACCTCCACACGCTCCGCTCGCTCACCGAGGACTGAGCGACAGCTCGCGCCCGGCCGCGCGACCCGGTGGCGGCCATCAGCCTCGTTTGGTAGGTTCGGCCCCCGAATGCGAGGCATGGCGGGAGCACCGGGGGAGCGCCGCGCGGCGAGGGGATCGACCACGCGGCGTCCGTCGTCTGCGCCGTCGGGACGCCGCGCCGCGGCATCCGGTCCTCGGGTCGCGCCGCCCTCGCCGCGCCGGGCTGCGGCATCCGCCCGCCCTCGCCGCCGGATCGGTGCCGCACCGGGCGCCACCCTCGCCGTCGCCGGCCTGCTCTCGACGCTCGCGCTCGCACCGCTCCCCCGCGCCGAGCTGCCGGTCGCCGAGGCGTCCGTCACCTCGCTCTCGCCGTTCGCCGGCGACGTCCAGGCGGTCGAGGTCGATGGCGACATCGCGCCCGCCAGCGTCTCGCGCGAGGGCTACTCGACGACGACCGGGCCCGAGACGCTCGTGGACTCCGGGACGAACTACGACTGGGCGAAGCTCGTGCTGGTCTTCGGCGACTGGCCGCTCACCGACGAGAACGTGCGGCTCATGGTCGAGTGGATGCGCGAGGAGAACGGGCCCGACAACTGGTGGAACCGAAACAACCCGCTGAACAACGGGTACGGCTCCGGCGGGGGCAGCGGGCTCGGCAGCTACGACACGCTCGTCACGGCCGCCGAGTACGCGGCCTCCAACCTGGAGAAGCGCTCGTTCTACGCGGGCATCGTCGCGGGCCTCGAGGCCGGCACGTCGGCGGATGCCACTGCGCGGGCGATCTGGGCATCGCCCTGGGCGTCGAGCCACTACGGCAACGGCGCGTGGTGGTCGACGTCCCCCGTGCCCGTCGTCGCGGCGCCCGCGTCGGCCTGGGGTCGCTGAGCCGGCCTGTCGCGCGCCGCACGCGTCGGGCGTCAGGCGTCAGGCGTCGGCGAGGAGCTGCGACATCCGGTCGAGGGCGCCAGGCACGAGCCTGTAGTAGGCCCACGTGCCGCGCTTGCTGCGCTCGAGGAACCCCGCCGTCGTGAGGATCTTCAGGTGGTGCGAGACGGTCGGCTGACTCAGGCCGACGGGCTCGATGAGGTCGCACACGCACGCCTCCTCGCCCTCCGACTTCGCGACGATCGACAGCAGTCGCAGTCGCGTGGGATCGGAGAGGGCCTTGAACGAGGCGGCGAGCTGATCGGCGCGCTCGGCGTCCATCGGCTCGGTGACGAGCGGGCTGCAGCAGGCGCCGCCGCTCGCGCCCGTGGACGGGCCGACGCCGGTGGCGACGGGAGTGAGCTCCAAGGTCCTCATGTGATCGATCCTATCCTGAATATTGACAAACTTCGATGGATGGGACGACACTGGGCATCGACGAACTTCGATATTCCGGAAAGGCCCGACATGACCCTGCTCGACCTCACCCGCCCCGCGACGCGCTCCGAGCGCCTCGACACGCTGCCCGTCGCGATCATCGGCGCCGGCCCGATCGGGCTCGCCGCCGCGGCGAACCTCATCGAGCGCGGCATCGACGTCCTCGTCTTCGAGGCCGGCGACCGGGTCGGCGCGAGCATCCGCGAGTGGGGCCACATCCGCCTCTTCTCGCCGTGGCGCATGCTCGTCGACCCCGCCTCGCGGCGACTGCTCGAGGCGTCCGGATGGCAGCACCCCACCGAGGACGGCCTGCCCACCGGTGCCGAGCTCGTCGAGCAGTACCTCGAGCCGCTCGCCGCGCTCGAACCGATCGCGTCGCGCATCCGCCTCGGGGTCGACGTCACCGCCGTCGGGCGCGAGGGCATGGACCGCACCCGGACCGCGGGGCGGGCGGCGACGCCGTTCGTGCTGCGCGTGCGCGAGGCATCCGGTGCGGTGCAGGATGTCGCGGCGCGCGCCGTCATCGACGCGTCGGGAACCTGGCGCACCCCGAACCCGCTCGGCTCGAGCGGCCTCGACCCGCTCGGGCTCGACGAGGTCGCCGACTCGGTGACGCACGCGCTGCCCGACGTGCTCGGCGCCGACCGCGCCCGCTTCGCGGGCCGCCGCGTGACCGTGGTCGGCGCCGGGCACTCCGCCGCGAACACCCTGCTCGCCCTCGCCGCGCTCGCGCGCGAGGTGCCTGGGACCCGCGTCACGTGGGCGATCCGCAACGCCACCGCCGTGCGCGTGACGACCTCGGAGGACGACGGGCTCGCCGCGCGCGCCTCGATCGGGCGTCGCGTCGACGACCTCGTCGCGGCCGGACGCATCGACGTGCTCGACCGGTTCGAGATCGTCCGGCTCGGCCGGGCCGCCGACGGCGGGGTCCGCATGGTCGGCTCGCGCGGCGGCGAACTCGTCGAGCACGAGGCCGACGTCGTGGTGAACGCCACGGGCTTCCGGCCCGACCTCGGCATGCTGCGCGAGGTCCGCCTCGAGCTCGACGACGTGGTCGAGGCGCCGAGGCGCCTCGCACCGCTCATCGACCCGAACGTGCACTCGTGCGGCACCGTCGAGCCGCACGGCTTCGCCGAGCTGCGCCAGCCCGAGGACGGCTTCTTCCTCGCCGGCATGAAGAGCTACGGCCGGGCGCCGACGTTCCTCCTCGCGACCGGGTACGAGCAGGTCCGCTCGATCGCGGCGTGGCTCGCGGGCGACACCGCCGGCGCGGCGAACGTGCAGCTCGCGCTGCCGGCCACGGGGGTGTGCTCGACGAGCCTCGACGGGTCGAGCGGCTGCTGCTGATCCGCCCGCCTGCCGCCTGCCCGCCTGCCCGCCTGCCAGCCGCGGCGTCGCCCAGCTCGACGCGTGCATGAGCATCCGGTGGACGGCCCGGCCTGGGGGCGCATCGCGCGGATTCTCCTGCACCGGGGTTCGGCGCACCGCGCTCGCATAGACTGACGTCTATGCAGATGGGCGGGACGGATGCCGCGGCCGGCGGCCTCGCGCTGATCGCCGACCCGACGCGCGCGCGCATGCTCGCGCTCATCCTGGCGAGCCCCGACGGTCGCGCCACCGTGACCGCGCTCGCCGACGAGCTCGGGCTCCGGCAGCCGACGGTGTCGCACCACGCGAAGGCGCTGCTCGACGATGGCCTGCTCGTGCGCGAGCCCGAGGGGCGCCGCGCCTGGTACTCGATCGCCCCCGATCGGCTCGACCGCGTCACCGAGCTCCTCGGCGCACCCGTGTCGGCGCCCGACCAGGCGGCGATCGAGCGCGTGGTCGACGACCTCGCCGCCCGCTTCGCGGGCACCTTCGGCCGCGAGACCGTCGAGCGCTACGTGCGCGAGAGCCGCGACCTGCTCGCCGAGCGCAGCGGGGTGTCGACGCGGTTCACGTCACGTGCGGCGGGCTTCGCCGCCGAGCGCCTCGCCGCACTCGCGGCGCAGGGCAGGGGGGCCGGTTCGACCACGCCCGAGGTGCTCTTCGTGTGCGTGCAGAACGCCGGGCGGTCGCAGATGGCCGCAGCGATCCTGCGGCACCTCGCGGGCGATCGCGTGCATGTGCGCACGGCCGGCTCCGAGCCCGCCGATGCCGTGTCGCCCGCCGTCGTCGGGGTGCTCGACGAGATCGGCGTGCCCGTCGGCGGCGCGTACCCCAAGCCGCTGACCGACGAGGTCGTCCGTGCCGCCGACGTCGTGATCACGATGGGCTGCGGCGACGCCTGCCCGGTCTACCCGGGCAAGCGCTACGAGGACTGGGAACTCGACGATCCGGTCGGCCGTCCGCTCTCGGACGTCCGCGGCATCCGCG
This sequence comes from Agromyces molybdatiresistens, assembly GCF_052748445.2. Classification (NCBI taxonomy): domain Bacteria; kingdom Bacillati; phylum Actinomycetota; class Actinomycetes; order Micrococcales; family Microbacteriaceae; genus Agromyces; species Agromyces molybdatiresistens. The sequence goes on from NZ_CM188258.1 coordinate 3,665,440, forward strand.
ACGACATCGATCGCCGGGTGCGCGAGCTCATCGCGAGCCTCGCCTGAGGGCGGCGAGCCCGCGGCATCCGCTCGACAACGCATAGATTACGATCTATGCTTTGGGGAGATCGAGCGAAAGAGGTCACCATGTCCGACAAGCCCACCGTCCTGTTCGTGTGCGTGCACAACGCGGGCCGCTCGCAGATGGCCGCCGGCTACCTGCGCGAGTTCGGCGGCGACCGCGTCGAGGTGCTCTCGGCCGGCTCCGCACCGAAGGACGAGATCAATCCCGTCGCCGTGCAGGTTATGGCCGAGGAGGGCATCGACATCGCCGGCAACACGCCCAAGGTGCTCACCACCGAGGCCGTGCGCGAATCCGACGTCGTGATCACGATGGGCTGCGGCGACGCCTGCCCGATCTTCCCGGGCAAGCGCTACGAGGACTGGGAGCTCGACGACCCGGCCGGCCAGGGCATCGAGGCCGTGCGCCCCATCCGCGACGAGATCCGCCGCCGCATCGAGGAACTGCTCGGCGAGATCCTCCCGGAGGCGGCCCGCGCATGACCGCCCGCACCGGCCAGGCCGCCCTCGACGACCCGCACGAGGTGCTGCACCGCAGCGCCGAGCGGCTCGCGGCGCACTTCGACGGCATCGTGAACGCCGAGACCGTCGAGCGCGTGGTCTTCGAGTCGTACGCCGGGCTCCTCCGCACCGCGAAGATCACGGTGCACCTGCCGAGCCTCGCCTACCGGTTCGCGAACGAGCGGCTCACCGCGCTGGCGCAGGCGAAGGGCGCGATCCCCAAGGCCGTGCCCGAGGTGCTGTTCGTGTGCGTGCAGAACTCGGGGCGCTCGCAGATGGCGGCGGCGCTCATGCGCGAGCTCGGCGGCGGCCGCGTGCACGTCCGCTCGGCCGGTTCTGAGCCGGGGGGCGCCATCCTGCCCTCGGTCGTCGAGGTCATGACCGAGCAGGGCATCGACCTCGGCGAGGAGTTCCCGAAGCCGCTGACCGACGACGTCGTGCGCGCCGCCGACGCGGTCATCACCATGGGCTGCGGCGACGCCTGCCCGGTCTACCCCGGCAAGCGGTACCTCGACTGGCACCTCGAGGACCCCGCCGGCCTCGACCTCGACGGCGTCCGACGGGTGCGCGACGACATCCGCGACCACGTCGAGCGGCTGCTCGCCGAGATCGCGCCTGCGGCGGCGAACGTCCCGGCGCAGTGATGGCCGATCCGCGATCGCGATGAGCCGGACGGACCGGGAGAGGCGCGGGCCGTCGAGGCGCTCACCTGATCAGCCGACCGTCAAGGCCGCGAGACGAGGCACGCCCACCGGCGCCTCGGCCAGCAACGGGACGAGCGCCATGCGCTTCGCGATGCCGCCCACCCGGGCGATCTGCGCGAGCTCGTTCGCAGCACGTCGTCGGAGGAACGGGGACTGCGGGCCGGCCGCGGCGATGGAACCGTCGACCACCCACGCCCACGGGTGGATGCCGGCTCGCTCGAGGTCGGCGGCGAGTCGCTCGGCCTCGAGGACCGGCGTGGTCTCCGGCGAGGTGACCAGCACGACCTTGGTCAGCCCCGGATCCTGCAGACGCATGAGCGGCGTGATGAACCCCGTGGCGCCACCCATCTGACGTGCGATCTCGCGGTGGTACGAGCCGGTGGCGTCCAGCAGGAGCAGGGTGTGACCGGTCGGTGCGGTGTCGACGACCACGAACCGGCGGCGCGCCTCCGAGATCGCACGGGAGAACTCGTGGAACACCGCGACCTCGTCGTTGCACGGCGACATCAGGTCCTCGGCGAGCGCCGCACGCCCGTCGTCGTCGAGCGCCTTCCCCTTCGTGGCCATGACCCGTTCGCGATAGGCCCGCACCGCGGCATCCGGATCGATGCGCTCGACCGCGAGGTTCGGCATGGTCCCGCCGTCCATGGTCCGCGTGAGGTGGGCCGCGGGATCCGTCGTCGTGAGCAGGACCGAGTGGCCACGATCGGCCAACCGGACCGCGATCGCCGCGGCGATCGTCGTCTTGCCGACACCACCCTTTCCCATGCAGAGCACGAGACCGTGACCGTCGCGTTCGATCTCGTCGACGAGAGAGGACAAGGGCGGGTACTGCGGCGGCGGCTGCGGGGCGGTGCCGCCCATCCGGCTGGCGCGGCCGGCGGAGCGACGGCCCTCGCCGGCGAACAGGGCCCGCACGGCGTCGACGCCGACGATGTTCTCGGCCTGCAGGTCGATCACATCCCGGGGCAGCGCCGCGATGCGGGGCGGGAGGGCCGCGATCGCCTCCGCCTCGCGACGCCGAACCATCGATGCGAGCGGCTCGTCGCCGGCGTCAGCGGGAAGCACGCCGTTCACCACGACGTACCCTCCCGTCATCCCGATCTCGCCGAGTTCGCCGAAGGTGCGCTCGAGCTCGGCGAGCGAGGATCGCTGGGCACGGGTGACGAGGACGAGTCTCGTGCGATCGGGGTCGGTGAGCACGTCCACGGCGTTCGCGTACGTCGCCGTGTGGCGCTCCAGGCCGGAGAGCGGCCCCAGACACGATGCATCGCCGCCAGCGGTGAGGAACTCGCTCCAGGATCCGGGCAGCTGGAGGAGCCTGATGGTGTGGCCGGTCGGCGCCGTGTCGAAGACGACGTGGTCGAAGCCGGCCGCCTCGCCGCCATCGAGGAGCAGGTCGGTGAACTGATCGAACGAGGCGATCTCGGTCGTGCACGAGCCGGACAGGCTCTCACGGACGCCCTCGAGTTCGGAGTCCGGCATCGCGTGCCGCAACGGGCTGAGGATGCGCTGCCGATACGCCTCCGCGGCCTGCTCGGGATCGATCTCGAGGGCCGACAGCCGCGGCACGGACGCGATCGCGGTGACCACGTTCCCGATCGTCGCCCCGAACACCTCGCCGATGTTCGAGGCGGGATCGGTGCTCACGAGGAGGACGTGCCTCCCGGCATCCGCCAGCGCCACCGCCGCCGCGCAGGCGACGGAGGTCTTGCCCACGCCGCCCTTCCCAGTGAAGAACAGGAATCGTGGTGCATCCTCGAGGAACCGCATGCGACCTCCTTCGGATCCTCGACGATCCTGACGCACCCGGGACGCCGACATCGGGACCTCGGTCTCACCGCTCCGATCCACTACACGCGAGCATGGCTCGGGTCAACCCCTCTTGACTCGATCCGGAAGAATACGGGCCTGATGCTGCGGGCCGGATAGAGTCACTGAACCGACGTGCAGCGTTCGCTTCTGCGCGACCGAAACCTCGCCGGCGTTCGCGCCGACCCGATCACCTGGGGGTCCGCATGAGCTTCAGTACGCCCGCATGCCGCGGCGACGCCGTTGCGGTGCACGCCCGGGTCATCCCTCGACCGGCACGGTCGCTCGGACGCGTCCGATGACGATCTCCGACACGCAGACCTCGATCGGCGGCGGCGCTCGCGAACTGGACTCGTCGTACGCCGATCTCTTCCACGTCGCCCCCTGCGGCTACCTCACCACGACGCCCGACGGCGTCATCACCCGCGTGAACGGCACGCTCGAGGCCTGGACCGGGCGCTGCGCCGCGGAGCTGGTGGGATCCCGATTCGTCGACCTGCTCGCGACGGCCGGCCAGCTGTTCTACGAGACGCGCTACGCCACGGTGCTCGAGCAGTCCGGCGAGGCGCGTGAGGTCGCCCTGTCGATCCGGTGCGCCGACGGACGCGACCTTCCCGTGCTCGTGAACGCCATCCGCGTACCCGCCGAGGACGGACGGCAGGAGGAGATCCGGACGGCCGTGTTCGACGCCACCGAGCGGCAGGAACGCGAACGCCAGCTCCTCCTGGCCCGCCGGCAGGCGGAGGCGTCCGAGGCACGGGTGCGACTCCTCCAGGACGCCTCGATCGCCTTCGGCCTCGCCATGAACGAGCAGGAGCTCGCCGAGGCCCTCATCTCGCGCGCGCGGACCGGCCTCCTCGCGGTCGGCGCGGCCGTGCTGCTGCTGAACGGCAATCAGGAGACCGGGGTGATCGCCGACGGCGTGCAGGTCGACCCGCTGCTCTCGACCGCGATCGTCGGTCTCGTGTCGCAGGCGATCGAGACCGGTGAGATCGTCACCGTCGAACGGCTCGAGCAGGCGGACGCGATCGCCCCCGACCTCGGCTCCGCGATGCGGGAGCAGCACCTCTCCGCGCTCAGCATCGCCCCGCTCCGCGGCGCCACGGGAACGAAGGGCATCCTCCTGTGCTTCTACGATCGCGACCAGGACTTCGACGCCGAGACCCTCGCCGTCGAGGCCGCGATCGCGCGCCACGCCGCCCAGGTGCTCCGTCGGGTCCGGCTCCAGGACGAGCTCGCGCACCGGGCGCTCCACGACCAGCTCACGGGACTCGGCAACCGGAAGCTGCTCGAGGAGCGACTCGACGCCGAGATCTCGGGCGCCGAACGCGACGGGCGACCCCTCTCGGTCGTGTTCATCGACCTCGACGGCTTCAAGCCGATCAACGACGAACTCGGCCACCGGCTCGGGGACGACGTCCTCGTCGAGGTCGCCGGGCGGCTGCGCCATGCGGCCCGGGCGTCCGACCTGGTCGCCCGGTACGGTGGGGACGAGTTCGTGGTCGTGTGCCGGAACGCGGATGCGACGTCCGCTGGGGTGCTCGCGGAGCGGTTCAGGCTCGAGGTCGAGCGGCCGCTGCGGAGCCTCCCGGCGAGGTACGCCGTGGCCGCGAGCATCGGCGTCGCGACGTGGGATCCCGGACTCCGGTCCGGACCGGTGGAGACCGACCGGCTCCTGCACCTGGCCGACGAGGCGATGTACGTCTCGAAGCGGACGGGTCGCAATCGCGTGACCTCGGTCTCGGCGTAGCAGCCGAGACGATCCGGCGCCGACCCACCCCGTCGGTGCCCTGCACACCCGTGCACCCGATGCCTGAGGAAGGAGGCGACATGGGAACCCTGGAGTACGACTCCAAGCTCTCGGCGGCGTTCGACGACCGGACGCTCGCGCACCTGCAGGTGGTGATCTGGTCGAAGCTTCGACGCGGTGAGCACTTCGCGTTCACCTGGGTCGACGAGGAGGCCGCATCACCCCGGACGTCGGTCTGGTGCAGTCCGACGATCCCGATGACGTTCCAGTTCGAGCAGGCGGAGGTCCCCGAGCTCAACCCGCAATGGCTGGAACTGCTGACCAAGGCCGCCAACTCGGCCGGCGGGCTCCGACTGCTCCCCGAACCGGACACGGGCGCATGACGCCGCACCGCACGCCCCCGCACCGGCTGACATCGAGAGGAATGGCATGGGCACGCTGATCTACGGTCCGCGCATCTCCGAGTTCGAGATCGAGGACCGCACACTCGCGCACCTCCAGTTCGTCATCGCGGCGAAGCTGCAACGGGGGGAGCAGTTCATGTTCACCTGGAGCCACGGGGTCGAGCGCGGCAGCGGTCGCAGCGCGATCTGGATCAGCCCCTCCGCGCAGGTGCATTTCCGGTTCAGCGGCAATCGCGCGCCGCAGCTCAATCGGGTCTGGCTCGAAGTGCTCATGGACAGCGCGAACAGCCGCGCCGGCCTGCACTGGGTGCCGGAACCGGCCGAGGGCGCACCCAGCTGATCCGCCCGGTTCGGTTCCGGCGCCGATTCCCCGACCACCTCCCACCTCCCACCTCCCACAGAACGGAGACACATCGTGCTGATCCATCGTCTGACCGTCGACGGCAAGGACTACTTCCTCCCCGACCCCGTCGACGAGCTGCGTGCGAAGGTCCTGGAGGCCGTCAAGGCCGGCGGCGGCTACGTCAACATCCCGCCGCTGCGCGGCGGCCCGGGCGTCGACATCCTCTTCTCGCCGGGCATGCCCGTCACCTGGACGCAGCTCGACATCGGCGAGGGCGAGGGCCCCGGCACCGGGTCGGGCTCGAGCGGCGGCCCCGACGAGACCTTCCCGGACCCCTACAGTTCCCTCTGACCCGGACCGGCGGCCTCGGCGGCGAGGCGCTCGGACATCTGCTCGGGCCGAATCGGACGCCCGAACAGGAAGCCCTGCGCGCGATCGAAGCCGAGGCGCCGGACCGCGTCCCACTGCCGTTCGTTCTCGACCCCCTCGGCGACCGAACGCAGGCCGTGTCGCCGGGCGTACGCGACCAGTGCGGCGGCGACCTCGTCGTCCTCCGGGAGGCGCTCGATCACCGAGCGATCGACCTTGACCTCGCTGATCGGCAGGCCTCGAGCTCGGAACTCGGCCTCGTCCACGGTCCGGACGTCGTCCAGCGAGATCCCGAGGCCGAGCGCGCGCAGCCGGTGGAGCTCATCGGTGGCGGATGCCGGCGACGGACGGGACTCCGTGAGCTCGAGCGTGAGGAGTGCCGGAGGGTGCGCGAACTCGCCGAGCCGGCGCAGCACTCCGTCGGCGAAACCGGCGTTCGCGAGCTGGACGGCCGCGACGTTCACGGCGATCTCGATGCGCCGATCGGCTGCGAGGAGGGCGGCACCGTACCGGCACGCCGCCCGGAGCATCGCGTCGCCGAGGGCGTCCATCGACCGGCTCTCCTCCGCGATGGGGATGAAGTCCTGAGGAGGGATGACGCCGCGCTCGGGGTGGTACCAGCGGCTCAGCGCCTCGAGCGCCGCGGTGTCGCCACTCGTCGCATCGACCTGGGACTGGAAGACGGCGGCGATCTCACCGCGGGCCGCCGCGCGCGGCAACTCGCGGATCACCCACTGCTCGGATCGCATGTCGCACCTTCCCCGCCCCGGATGGGGACCTGAGCATTCTGCCCACGGTATCCGGAATCGGTCAAAGCGCTTGGCATCAGGATCGAGATCTGTATAATCCCGCTGCAGTGGGATCGGCGCGCGCCCGGTGTCAGCCCCGCTCGAGCGGTCGCCACACCACGACCGCGTTCTCGCGCCGCACGCGCGTGCCCGACCGGAGCGTGACGACCTCGCCCTCGGAGCCGGCTGCGAACACGCGGCGGCCCGGGCGGTTCAGCATCTCGTCGGCGAGCGCGCGTTCGAGTTCCCGCACGCGCACGCGCAACTCGTTCACCTCATTCTCGAGCCCGAGCACGCGGCGGATGCCCTCGAGGCTCACGCCCTCGCTCGAGAGCTGCTGGATCTCACGGAGCTGCGCGACGTCCCGCATCGAGTAGCGACGGGACTTGCCGGCGGTCCGCTTCGGGGAGACGAGTCCCATGCGGTCGTACTGGCGGAGCGTCTGCGGGTGCATGCCCGCCAGCTCGGCCGCGACCGAGATGACGAACAGCGGGCTCTCGCCATCGACCTGCATCAGGCGCTCCGGGCCTTGGCGAGGAGGTCCTCGCGGGGGTCCTCGTCGGGCAGCAGGCCCGAGAACTCGCGGAGCTTCTCCTCCGCGTCCTTCGACAGGTGCGCCGGCACCGCGACCTGGACGACCGCGAGCAGGTCGCCCGTGCCCTTCCTTGTCTCGACGCCGCGACCCTTGACGCGCAGCACGCGCCCGCTCGGGGTGCCGGGCGCGACACGCAGCTTCACCGGCTCGCCGCCGAGGGTGGGCACCTGGATGGTCGCGCCGAGCGCGGCCTCCGCATAGGTGACGGGCACCGTGACGCGGAGGTTCAGGCCGTCGCGCTCGAACACCGGGTGCTTGCGCACCTTCACCGTGAGCACGATGTCGCCGGCCTCGCCACCGTCGGGCGACGGGTGCCCCTTGCCGCGCAGGCGGATCTTCTGGCCGTCGGCGACGCCCGCGGGCACGTTCACGCTGATCTCGCGGCCCTCGGCGGTCTGCAGCGTGATGCGGTCGCCCTTGGTCGCGGTGATGAAGTCGAGCGTGGTCGACGCGGTCACGTCGCGGCCCTTCGTCGGGCCGCCGTAGCCGCGGTAGCCGCCGGTCGGCTGGCCGAAGCGGCCGCCGCCGAAGAGCCCGCCGAGCAGGTCGTCGTAGTCGCCGCCGGGCGCGCCGCCCTGGCGGAATGTGTAGCGGGTGCCGCCGCCCTGCTGGCCGAACATGCCGCCGAAGACGTCCTCGAAGCCGCCTGCGCCGGCACCGCCCGGCGCCGTGAAGCGGGCGCCGCCGCCCATGGCGCGGACCGCGTCGTACTCCTTGCGCTCCTCGGGATCGGAGAGCACGGAGTTCGCCTCGCTGATCTCCTTGAACTTCGCCTCGGCCGCGGCATCCCCCGGGTTCTGGTCGGGGTGGTATTTGCGCGCGAGCTTGCGGTACGCCTTCTTGATGTCGGCGTCGCTGGCGTCCTTCGAGACGCCGAGCGTGGCGTAGAAGTCCTTGTCGAACCAATCCTGGCTGGCCATCGGCGCCTCCTCCCTCGAAATCTAGCGGGTGATGAGCGGCCGACCCGCAGCGTCCGGTCGATGACCGGATGCCGCGGGCCGGCCGCCGTGCGTCACGCGGGCGTCTTGACGACGACCTTGGCCGCGCGCAGCAGCGTGCCGCCGAGCAGGTACCCGGTCTCCACGACGTCGGCGACCGTGTCGACCTCGATCTCGTCGGAGTGCTGCTGGAAGATCGCCTCGTGGCGCTGCGGGTCGAAGGGCTCGCCGACCTCGCCGAACTTGGCGAGGCCCAGCTTCTCCACCGAGGCGCGCAGCTTCGCCGCGATCGTCGCGAACGGGGTGTCCCCGTCGAGGTCGCCGTGCTTCTCGGCCCGGTCGAGGTCGTCGAGCACCGGCAGCAGCACCGCGACCGCCGCGCCGATCGCGCGCTCCCGCTCCACCTCGCGATTCGCCTCGGTGCGCTTGCGGTAGTTGGCGTACTCCGCCGTCACCCGCTTGAGGTCGGCGAGGTGCTCCGCCGACGGATCCTCGACCTCGGCCTGCGCCGCGTTGAGGATGTCGTCGACCGTCAGCTCCTCGTCGCCCTCGGCGACCGTGTCGGCGTCGGCTGCGTCCGGTGAAGCGGATGCCGCGGCATCCGTCGCACCGGGCGCCCCCGCGGGAGCGGACGCATCCGCCCCCTCGGGCGCCTTGCGAACCTCACCCGTCTCGGGGTCGATCCGCCGCTTGTCCCGGATGATCGGCTCGTCGTGGTTCTGGTTCTCGTCGGCCATGGTTACTTCTTCTCGTCCTCGTCGTCGATGACCTCGGCGTCGACCACGTCCTCATCGGAGGACTCGGCACCCTCGGCGCCCGACGCGTTCGCGTCCTCGCCGGGGTTGGCGCCGGCCGTGGCATCCGCCTGCTGGCCCTGCGAGTAGATCGCCTCGCCGAGCTTGCCCTGCGACTGCGAGAGCTTCTCGAACGCCGACTTCACCGCGTCGTCGTCGTCGCCGGCGAGGGCCGACTTCAACGCGTCGACGTCGCCCTGGACCTCCGACTTGACGTCGGCGGGGAGCTTGTCGTCGTTGTCCTTGATGAGCTTCTCGACCGAGTAGGCGAGCTGCTCGGCCTGGTTGCGGGTCTCGGCGGACTCGCGGCGCTTCTTGTCCTCGGCTGCGTGCTCCTCGGCGTCGCGGACCATGCGCTCGACGTCCTCCTTGGGCAGCGCCGAGCCGCCCGAGATCGTCATCGACTGCTCCTTGCCGGTGCCCTTGTCCTTCGCCGACACGTGCACGATGCCGTTGGCGTCGATGTCGAACGTGACCTCGATCTGCGGGATGCCGCGGGGCGCCGGGGCGATGCCCGTCAGCTCGAACGTGCCGAGCGGCTTGTTGTCGCGGGTGAACTCGCGCTCGCCCTGGAAGACCTGGATCGCGACCGACGGCTGGTTGTCGTCGGCGGTCGTGAAGGTCTCGCTCCGCTTGGTGGGGATGGCGGTGTTGCGCTCGATGAGCTTGGTCATGATGCCGCCCTTGGTCTCGATGCCGAGGCTCAGGGGGGTGACGTCGATGAGCAGCACGTCCTTGCGCTCGCCCTTGAGGACGCCCGCCTGGAGGGCGGCGCCGACGGCGACGACCTCGTCGGGGTTCACGCCCTTGTTGGGCTCCTTGCCGGTCTCCTTCTTGACGAGCTCGGAGACGGCGGGCATGCGGGTCGAGCCGCCGACGAGCACGACGTGGGCGATGTCGGACAGCTTGATGCCGGCCTCGCGGATCACGTCCTCGAAGGGCTTCTTCGTGCGGTCGAGCAGGTCGGTGGTCATGTTCTCGAACTGCGCGCGCGTGAGCGTCTCGTCGAGGTTGGCCGGGCCGTTCTCGGTGAGCGAGAGGTAGGGCAGCTGGATGCTGGTGCTCATGCTCGAGCTCAGCTCCTTCTTGGCCTGCTCGGCGGCCTCCTTCAGGCGCTGGAGGGCGATCTTGTCCTTCGACACGTCGACGCCCGTCGAGTCCTTGAACCGCTTGATGAGGTGCTCGACGATGCGCTGGTCCCAGTCGTCGCCGCCGAGGCGGTTGTCGCCGGCCGTCGCGCGGACCTGGATGGTCGAGAAGTCGTCGTCCTTGCCCACCTCGAGGAGCGAGACGTCGAAGGTGCCGCCACCGAGGTCGAAGACGAGGATGAGCTCGTCCTCCTTGCCCTTGTCGAGGCCGTACGCGAGCGCGGCGGCCGTGGGCTCGTTGATGATGCGCAGGACGTTGAGGCCCGCGATCTCTCCGGCCTCCTTCGTGGCCTGCCGCTCTGCGTCGTTGAAGTACGCCGGCACGGTGATGACCGCGTCGGTCACGGTGTCGCCGAGGTACTGCTCGGCGTCGCGCTTGAGCTTCTGGAGGATGCGCGCCGAGATCTCCTGCGGCGTGTACTCCTTGCCGTCGATGGCCGCCGACTTCCAGTCGGTGCCCATGTGGCGCTTGACCGACGAGATGGTGCGGTCGACGTTGGTCACGGCCTGGCGCTTGGCGGTCTCGCCGACGAGCACCTCGCCGTCCTTCGTGAACGCGACCACCGACGGGGTGGTGCGGAAGCCCTCGGCGTTCGCGATGACGACGGGCTCGCCGCCCTCGAGGACGCTGACGACCGAGTTCGTGGTGCCCAGGTCGATTCCGACTGCACGTGACATGTGTGTCTCTCCTTCTGCCGGGGGTCTCGCGGTAGTCGCCCTCCGGCGATCGGCCCGGCGGTGCCCGCCCGCGGCCGAAGTCCGTAGCTCGGCGAGACTTGAGCCTCGCCGACTCAAGTGTCGAGCGCGCCCGAATCGATGTCAAGTCGGAACAGCTGAACTTGAGCCTACTCGACTCAACTCTCGGTCGGCTCACAGTATTCCGGCGCCCAACCACCTCCCCCTTCTCCTCTCCGTTCCACTCCTTCCCCTCGCCCCATCGATCGAGATGCCACCTCTGCATGCGTCCGGGCCCTCCTTCTCCGCCGCAGCTGGCATCTCGGTGTAGGACCGGCGCGGCTGGGCGGGGCGGGGGTGGCGGCGGGGCGGGGCGGGGGCGGCTGGGCCGGGCGGGCGCGCGGGCGGATGCCGCGGAGGCGGGGGTGCGCGTTCGCCGAGCCGTCCTGCACACGACGGCCGCCGACGGGTCGCACGACTCGTCCGGTCGTGCCGCGACATCCTGCGGTGCCCCACCGGGAGGCTGACCGCGTGAAGTCCCCGTCGCCCCTCCCTCCCGCGATCGTCGGCCGACCGTTCCACGTGCATCGGGCCGCCGAGCTCGGCGTCTCGCGTGTCCGCCTCCGGGCGCGAGACCTGGAGATCCCGTTCCGTGCGGTGCGCGCGCCTGCCGGGACCGAGACGCTCGACGAGCTCTGCCTCGCCTACGCAGAGCGGATGGCTCCGGGGCATGTGTTCAGCCATGCGACCGCCGCACGGCTCTGGGGTCTGCCGCTCCCCGGGCGCGGACTCCTTCCGTTGCACGTCGCGGTCCCCGCGCCGCACCGCGAGCCCCGCATGCGCGACGTCGTCGGGCACCGCCTGGGCACCGGCATCCCGACCGCTGAGCACCGGGGTGTCCGCCTCGTCGCTCCGGCGGACGCCTGGTGTCAGCTGGCTGCTTCGCTCAGCGCAGACGACCTCATCGCCGCGGGCGACCGACTCGTCGGCTGGCGTCGGCCGCTCGCGACGCCGGAGGAACTTCGGCTCGCGGTCCGGAGGCATGGGTCTCGACGCGGCGCGGTCCGGTTGCGCGAAGCCCTCGCCGAGGTCCGCCCCGGATCGGCGTCGCGGCGCGAATCGCTGCTCCGGTTGCGGGTCGTGAGGGCCGGCTTCCCCGAACCCGAGCTGAACGCCCCCATCGAGCTGGGCTCGGGCTGGACGGTGCACGGCGATCTCGTGTTCCGCCCGTATCGCGTCCTCCTGGAGTACGACGGCGAGCAGCATCGCCTCGACGACCGGCAGTTCCACCGAGACGTGGAGCGCTTGAACGACCTCGCGGCCGACGGTTGGATCGTGGTCCGGATCGGCCGGATGCTCCCGCCGCAGCGCGCACTCGCGCAACTCGGACGCGCGCTCCGCTCACGCGGATGGACGGGCGAGCGCGACGCCTGACCGTCGACCGCGGCGCCCCGCGCGCCGTGTGCCCCGCTTGCGCGCCCGAGCCCCGCTTGCGCGCCCGAGCCCCGATCGAAATGCCACCTGTGCACGGCGCGACGCCGCGACACCGTGCACAGGTGGCATCTCGAGCTGCGCGACGGGCGGGAGGCTGGCGGCGCAGGGGCGGAGCAGGGGCGGCGCGAGGGGCGGAGCGAGGGGCGGAGCGAGGGGCGGCGCGAGGGGAGCGGCAGCGATGAGGTCGAGCAGGAGATGGGTCGGCGGGATCGCGGTCGCGAGGCTGGCACTGGGAGCGGCCGGTGCGGCCGGCGCGGCCGGCGCGGCCGGCGCGGCGGCCCGAGGAGGTCTCCGGCGAGGACCTCGACGAGTTCTTCCAGATCTGGCTGCACGACCAGGCGAAGCCGCCGGCCGACTGGACGACGCCCGCGCCGGGGCACGGCATCGGGTGCGCGGGCCGGTCGCTGTGCGGAACGACCCGCCCGGGCGTTCCCGTCGCCGTACGCTGGGCGGATGACCCGCCTCACGCACCCGCGCACCGTCGCGCCGGTCCTCGCCGCCCTGTTCGTGCTCGGTCTCGTCGGATGCACCGGCGGGGACCCCGCCCCGTCGGCCTCGCCGGAATCCGCGAGCGCTTCGACTGCGCCCGCCGATTCGCCGAGCGACGAGCCGACGGCCGACTCGACCACGATCCCGGCGACCTGCGAGACGGTGCTCACGCCCGCCGCCTACGCGAAGCTCGAGGCCGATGGGCTCGAGGCGCGGGCCGCAACCCTGTTCGACCCGGTCGCCCTCGCGATCGCCGACGAGGGCGGTCTGGTCTGCTCGTGGGGCGAGCCGAACACCGACAACGTGGTGGACGTGGCGCAGATCGCGGTCGGCGACGACGAGCAGGAGTGGCTGTCGCAGCTCGAGGCGGCCGGCTACACGCCGAGCGACGACCCGGTGCCGGGCGGCTACCGTGGGCAGCCCGACGAAGCGAACGGCATCAGCCCCGTCGTCGTCATCGACGCCGGAACCCTGGTCTACGTCAGCACGCCGATCTACGCGGAATTCCTGCGCCCGACGAGCTGAGCGCCCGTCCAGCCGACGCTCGGACCCGGCGCGTACCCTTGGGCTCATGCCGACCGACGCGCCCGAGACCCCCGCACGCCCCGCGGAGGCCGCGGCGACCCCGCTCGGCGGCGCGGTCCGCGAGACGAGCGGAAGCGGCATCCGCTCGACCACGCCCCGTCAGGTGCGCCCGAAGACCGAGGGCTGGCAGCAGGCGAAGGACGCCGAGGGGCGCCCCCTGCTGCAGTTCGCGTCGCCCAAGCGCGGCAAGCCGCCGGCCCACCTCGCCGACCTCGCCCCCGAGGAATGGAAGGCGAAGGCCGAGGAGCTCGGCATGCCGGCGTTCCGGCTCAAGCAGGTCGCGCGTCACTGGTTCACGCGCTGGACGAGCGACCCCGCCGAGATGACGGACCTCCCCGCGGAGGGCCGTGACGAGCTCGTCGCCGGGCTCCTTCCGCCGCTCCTCACCGAGGTGAAGCGGCTCGAGACCGACCGCGGCGACACGATCAAGTTCCTCTGGAAGCTGCACGACGGCGCGCTCGTGGAGTCGGTGCTCATGCGCTATCCGGGCCGAATCACCCTGTGCGTGTCGAGCCAGGCCGGCTGCGGCATGAACTGCCCGTTCTGCGCCACCGGCCAGGCCGGCCTCACGCGCAACATGTCGGCCGCCGAGATCCTCGCGCAGGTCGTCGAGGCGAACCGGGTCATCGCGTCCGGCGCGCTGCACGGCAAGCGGGCCGACGACGGCACGCCCGAGCGCGTGTCGAACATCGTCTTCATGGGCATGGGCGAGCCGCTCGCGAACTACGCGCGGCTGATGCGCGCCGTGCGCACCATGGCGGCGCCCGCCCCGAACGGCCTCGGCATGTCGGCGCGCAACATCACCGTCTCGACGGTGGGCCTCGTGCCCGCCATCCGCAAGCTCGCCGAGGAGCACATCCCCGTGACCTTCGCGCTCAGCCTGCACGCTCCCGACGACGGCCTGCGCGACGAGCTCATCCCGGTGAACTCGCGCTGGAAGGTCGACGAGGCGCTCGACGCCGCCCGCGAGTACTTCGAGAAGACCGGGCGGCGCGTGTCGATCGAGTACGCGCTCATCAAGGACATGAACGACCACGGATGGCGCGCCGACCTGCTCGCCGAGAAGCTCAACGAGCGCGGCCGCGGGTGGGTGCACGTCAACCCGATCCCGCTGAACCCGACGCCCGGGTCGATCTGGACGGCGAGCGACGTCGAGGTCCAGCGAGAGTTCGTGCGGCGCCTCTCCGACGCCGGCATCCCGACCACCATCCGCGATACGCGCGGCAAGGAGATCGACGGCGCCTGCGGGCAGCTCGTCGCCACCGAGGACGACGAGGCGGCCGCAGCACGCGCCTGATGACCCGGTCCGGGCACCACGAAGAGGGGGAGGAACGCATGTCGGAACCGATCGAGGTGGGCATCGTCTCGTACACGCTCTCCGCCGACGTCTACGAGCGCATCGGTGCGGACTTCGACCCCGAGGCGGTCGACGACGCGATCCTGGCCGAGCTCAACCGGAACGTGCCGAGGGGCGTCGTCGTGCACCGCAACGGCAAGGCCTTCGCCGAGCCGGAGGTCGCGGAGGTCGCACGCGGCATCGACTGGCAGCACCTGTTGGCGCAGATCGACGTCGAGCAGATCCTCGCCGATCACAGCCGTTGACCGACCGCCGCGGGGGTCTTTACGGATGCCGCGGTGCGGCGTATGCTCATGCGGGCCGCGCCACGCGGCATCCGTCGCCCGATCGGGGCGACCGCGAGTGCCCGGAGCGGGCCGAGACCGGAGGGAGTGAAGCGATGAACACCGTCATTGTCGCGCGTATCGCAGACACCCTTCCCTGCGAGGCCGCCCGCTAGCATTCCGCACCGGTGGCCTCCACGATCTCGGAGACACCACCGTGAACATGCTGTCGTCACTGGACGATTCCGCCGCGCGATCGCGCGCGGCCTCCGCTGCGCCGTTCGGCGCGGCATCCGCCCCCCTCGCCTTCTCGGACGTCGAGCCGGACGAGGACCAGCGCTGGTCGACCTGGCCGGCGACCCAGCCCAGCGAGCGCGGGCCGCAGCCGCGGCCCGACTGGCTCGTCACCTCCGCCGCCGCCATCGACACCGAGCTCGGCATCGTGAAGACCGGCAAGGAGGCCGACCTCTGGCTCATCGAGCGCGCCGTGCCCGGCGCGCCGGCCGACGTGCCCGGGAACGCGACGCTGCTCGCCGCGAAGCGCTACCGCGGCGCCGAGAACCGGCTCTTCCACCGATCGGCGATCTACACCGAGGGACGCGGGACGCGCCGCTCGCGCGACGTGCGCGCCGTGCAGCGCTCGTCGTCGTACGGCCGCGAGGTCGCGCGCGTCGAATGGGCGTACGCGGAGTTCGCCGCACTCTCGCGGCTCACCGAGCTCGGTGCGGCCGTGCCGTACCCGGTGCAGGTGAGCGAGACGGAGGTGCTCATGGAGTTCATCGGCGAGGGCAGGGTCGCAGCACCCCGCCTCGCGCAGGTTCGCGCGAGCGCGGCCGACCTGCGAGGACTGTTCCACCAGGTCGCCGGCTTCATGCGCACGCTCGCGCACGCCGGACTCGCGCACGGCGACCTCTCGCCGTACAACCTGCTCGTCGACCGCGGCCGCGTGGTCGCGATCGACCTGCCGCAGGTGGTCGACGTCGTGGCGAACCCGAACGGGTTCGACCTGCTGCACCGCGACTGCGTCAACGTCTGCGAGTGGTTCACGAGGCAGCGCCTCGAGTGCGACGCAGAGGAGCTCTTCGCGGAGCTGGTCGGGGACGTCACGCGGTGAGGTCGGCGGACGGTGGGCATTCTCCCACCCGGGCGGATGAGAGGATATTCGGGTTCGTGCACTGACCCGTGGGGAGATCATGACCGACAACGGACCCGACCTGAGCGGCGACTGGGACATCGATCCCGGTCACAGCCGTATCGGCTTCTCGGCCAAGCACGCCATGGTGGCGAATGTCCGCGGCGCCTTCAACGACGTGACCGGCACGCTGCACGTCGACTTCGACGACCCCGAGAAGTCGAACGCCGAGATCGTGCTCAAGGTCGCGAGCATCGACTCGCGCAACGCGCAGCGCGACGAGCACCTGCGCAGCGCCGACTTCTTCGACGTGGAGAAGTATCCCGACATCACGTTCCGCAGCACGCGGATCGAGGAGGTCGGAGAGCACGCGCTCGTGGTCTCGGGCGACCTGACGATCCGCGACGTGACCAAGCCGATCACGATCCCGATCGAGTTCACGGGTGCACAGGTCGACGCGTTCGGCGTGCTGCGGGCGGGCTTCGAGGGCACGCGCCGCATCGACCGCCGCGAGTACGGCCTCGAGTGGAACATGGCACTCGACGCCGGTGGATGGCTGGTGTCGGAGAAGATCACGCTCGAGTTCGAGATCTCGGCAGTGAAGCGCGAGTCCGCCGCCGCCGACGACGCGGCGGCCTGAGAGGACGGACGCCTCGCGGCCGCCGCTCCGGACGAGGGCGCGCCGCGCGGGCCCGCGCGCCCGAGGGGTATCGGGGTGAGCGAGGCAGGCGCTAGCCTGCACTGGATCGGCGTGGATCGGCCCTGACCGGGCGCGCCGTCACCGCCCGTTCACCCCACGTCGGAAGACTCGCCCCCATGACCGACCAGCCCCAGTCGCCCGAGCCCCCGCACCCGACCCGCCCCGGTGTCGTCACGCCTCCGTTGTCGACCGCCGAGCTCCGCGCCGTCACGGGGCTGGAGTTGCAGGCCGAGCGCAGCATCCCGAAGCGCCAGGTGTGGTCGTGGGCGCTCTGGGACTGGGCGACGCAGCCGTTCAACTCGGTCATCCTCACGTTCGTGTTCACGGCGCTGTACCTCACGAGCGACTGGTTCCTCGATCCCGAGGTCGCGGCGCTCGGGGAGGGCGACCCGGCGTACGAGCGCGGCCTCGCCGACCTCGCGAGCGGCCTCGGCTGGGCGATCACGATCGCGGGCGTGCTCATCGCCGTGCTCGCACCCGTCCTCGGGCAGCGAGCGGATGCCGCGGGGCGTCGCAAGCTCTGGCTGGCCGGCGCCACGGCGGCGCTCGTCGCGTGCATGTTCGGCCTGTTCTTCGTGCAGGGGACGGCCTCGTACTTCGTGCTCGGCATCTCGCTCATCGCGGCCGGGACGGTGTTCAGCGAGATCGCGGGCGTCAACTACAACGCCATGCTCGTGCAGGTGTCGACGCCGAGGACCGTCGGCAAGGTCTCGGGCCTCGGCTGGGGGCTCGGGTACCTCGGCGGGATCGTGGCGCTCGTGCTCGTCGTCGTCGCGACGGCGTTCGACTGGTGGGGCATGCCCACCGAGGAGGGCCTCGTCTACCGCGTCATCGCGGTCGGCTGCGCCGTGTGGACACTCGCGTTCGCCTGGCCCGTGCTCGTGTACGTGCCCGAGGCGCCGCCCGCGCCCGGGCGCGAGAAGGTCGGGTTCCTCCGCAGCTACGCGGTGCTCGTGCAGGACATCGCGCGGCTCTGGCGCGAGTCGCGGCCGACGTTCTGGTTCCTGCTGGCCAGTGCGGTCTTCCGCGACGGGCTCGCCGGCGTGTTCGCGTTCGGCGCCGTCATCGCCGCCGTCGCCTTCCGCTTCACGTCGGACGAGGTCCTGATCTTCGGCATCGCCGCGAACCTGCTCGCCGGCGTCTCGACGATCATCGCCGGCCGCTTCGACGACCGCTTCGGGCCGCGTGCCGTCATCCTCACCGCACTCAGCGGCCTGGTCGGCGCCGGGCTCATCGTCTTCTTCCTGCACGACGCGGGCAAGCTGCCCTTCTGGATCTTCGGGCTCGTCCTCACGCTGTTCGTCGGACCGGCGCAGGCGGCGTCGCGATCGTTCCTCGCCCGCGTCACGCCGGCCGGACGCGAGAGCGAGATCTTCGGCCTCTACGCCACGACCGGCCGTGCGGCGAGCTTCCTGTCCCCGCTGCTCTGGTCGACGTTCATCGCGCTCTTCGGCGCGACGTACTGGGGCGTCCTCGGCATCGTCCTGGTGCTGGCCGCCGGGCTGGTGCTCATGCTCTTCGTGAAGGTGCCCGAGCGGGCGGATGCCGCGCCCGCTCGTTCCGCGCAGTAGCGCGTCCGGCGGCGAGGGCATCCGGCATCCGCCCCGGGACCGCCGGCACGCGCCGCGCGCGATCCGTCCGGAGACAGAACGACGGCGCGTCGCCCGGGGAGGGGGCGACGCGCCGTCGGATCTGCTGCGGCCTACGGCCCGACCGTGACCGTCACCTCCTGCGTGGTGGTGTTGCCGCTCGGGTCCGTCGCCTCGAAGAGGAACGTGTAGACCGCACCCTGGCGGGCCATCACGCGCGCCTCCGTGTCGGACACGACCTCGACCTCGGCCTTGTGCCCCTCGGCGGTCGCCTCGACCAGCTCGACCGTGACCTCGCCGCCGGAGGCATCCGTCGCCTCGATCTCGAACTCGACCGTCGCCCACTTGGCGTTCGGCGGGAAGACCAGCTCGGGGTCGACCGTCACCGAGAGCTCCGGCGGCACGAAGTCGAAGCCGACGAGCACCGGGTCGTGGTCGCTCGAGCGGTACGCGTCGGGCGCGAAGATCGCGTCCTGGGCGTCCTGCTTGAATCCCATGAGGTAGTCGAGCAGGTCGGGCTCGTCGGCGTTGATCGACCATGTCGCGGCGTCGGTGACGTTGTCGATCAGGCCCGGACCGACGAGGGCGTAGTCGAGGTAGCCGATCTGTCCGTCGAACACGTACGAGTAGGCGTTCTCGCCCTGTTCCCTGAGGAGCAGGTCGGTGTAGCCGGCCGCGACGAGGGCCTGGATCGGGTCCTCCTTGTCGTACGAGTTGAGGTCGCCGATGATGAGGTCGCGGCCCGGCTCCGCCCCGGTCGGACCGGTGGCGAGCCAATCGGCGAGTGCCTCGGCGGCCGCGGTGCGGGTCAGGTTGCAGTTGCCCTGGCCGTCTCCCGTGTCGGGGTCGCCGACGTCGTCGCAGTCGCTGCCCTTCGACTTGAAGTGGTTCACGACGACCGTGACCTCCTCGCCGGTCTCGACGTCGGCGAAGGTCTGCGCGAGCGCCGGCCGGTTGAGGTCGGTGTCGAATCGCGGATCGACGGTCTCGTCGAGGATCTGCCACGTCCCGACGAGCTCGACCTCGGAGGGCTTGTAGATGAACGCCGTGGTGATCTCGTCGGTGCCGATGACGCCGGTGTCGACGGCGGCATAGACCTCCGCGCCGAGCTTCTCGTTGAGCGCGGCGACGAGGGTGTCGAGCGCGCTGACCTCGTCATCGCCGTTGTTCTCGATCTCGATGAGACCGAAGACGTCGGCGTCGATCTCCGCGAGCGCGGCGACGATCTTCGACTCCTGGCGGTCGAACTCCTCGGGCGTCGCGGCGCCGCGGGACCCCAGCGTGGTGAAGTAGTTCAGCACGTTGAAGCTGGCGACGCTGAAGTCGCCGCCGACCTCCGGCACGTCGGTTCGCGGATTGGCCGCGGTGTGGTCGGCGCCTTCGGTGGGCTGCACGCGCCACAGGTTGAACCGGTAGTCGAGCACGCCCGTGACGTTCTGCACCAGGTCGCCGCCGCGGAAGGTGTTCGCGAGCGTGAACTCCTCACCGTTCGGATGGATGGCCGGGTCGGGGTTCTGCACGCTTCGCCCGTCGTCGAGGGTGATGCGGTTCATTCGGTTCGCATCGGCGAGGTCGATCGCGTTCTGCGATCCGGGCTCGTACACCGCGGTCGGCTGCATCTGTCGCTCGGTGCCGAGGACGATCTCGCCGAATCGGTCGAAGTTGAAGTACTCGATGACGGTGAGCTCCTGCGGGAGCGTGACGCGCATGCCTTCGAGGGCCTCGTAGGTCGCGTCGTCCCACGGGAGCATCACCTCGGTCGCAGGCGGCAGCGCGAGGCCGCTGTCGCAGACCGACACGACCGTCGCGGTGATCTCGGTGAGGCCGTTGAACTCGCTGACCGTGCCGACGACGTGCACGAGATCGCCCTCGTCGACCGCGGCCCCTCCGGGAGCGAAGACGAAGATGCCGTCGGAGGTCCCGGCGTCGCCGTCGCCCGCGTCCTGCAGGTAGTACCCGTTGAAGCCGCCCACCTGGAAGTCGCCGGTCACGACACCCTCGATCTCGACGCTGCTGCCGACGAGTGGGGACGCGTTCCCGTCACCCTGCACCTCGCCGATCGCGAGCACGTCGGCCTCGCAGTCGGCGACGGGGTCGGGCGGGTCCTCGCCGCATGCGTGCGAGCCGAGACCGTCGAAGGTGTTCTGCGCGTAGCCGGTCCACTCGACGGACGGGTCGAACACGTCGGTGGGATTCGTATCGCCGACGCAGACGCTCGCATTGCGGCGCAGGGTGTTGTCGGCGGTCGAAGTGAGACCGGTGCCCCATTCGCTGCCCGGGTCGACCCCGACCTGCCCGAGCGAGTCGACGATATTGTCGCCGCGCTTCAGGACGATGGCGTCGTCGCCGTTCCAGAGGCTGCTCGCCGTGATCTGATCCGCATACGCGGCGAGGTCCTCGTCGGCGAAGACGAAGGCGTCGCCGGCGGCGACGGTACCCGAGAGGGCGAACGTGCCTGCCGACGTCGCCGTGGCGCTGCCGTTGAAGTAGACCTCGAGCGAGTAGCCCGCGAGCGGGATGTCGGCGTCGGTCGGGTTGTGGAACTCGATCGCCTTGTTGAACGACGAGCCCTCGACGTACTCGCTGATGATGAGGTCGGATGGCGCGACCTCCGCCGCGGTTGCGGCACCCGCCGGCACCGCGATTCCCACCCCCATGAGGGCGGCCGCGGTGAGCCCCACGGTCAGGCGTTGGACGGGTCGTTGCATCTCGGCACCTCCGGCACGCGACAGAGGGCCACCCTGACCCCCGGACGGCGTCAGCCTATGGAGGCGGCGAGCGGCGGGGAAGCCCTGTCACGAGACGTTCACGTGATGCACGCGAATGTGCAGCACCTGGCAGGCGCGCTGCTCAGATGAGCAGGGCGATCGTGCGGGCGCGGTCCGATGCCGCGGGAGCAGGTCAGTCGTGCGGCGGATGCGCCCGTCGCAGCCCGATCGCGAACCGGCCGAGGAGATCGGCGAACCGTTCGCGCTCCTCGTCGGTGAAGTCGTCGAGCGCGGATTCGATCGCGCGTCGGCGCGTGCTGCTCGCCGCACGTACCGCGGCGCGGCCGGCCTCGGTGATGCGCACGCGCGTGCGTCGCGCGTCGTCGGGGTCGGCCTCGCGCACGACGAGCCCCTCGGCGACCGCGGCCTGGACGAGCCGGCTCGCGCGAGGCTGGTCGACGCCGATGGCGCCGGCGAGCTCGGTGACGCTCATCGGGCGGTCCGCGGCGTGGAGCGTGGCCAGGAGCCGCGCCCGTGCGACCGGCCCGACCCGGAACTCCCACGGTCCGCGCGGGCCGGGGCCGCCGAACGGGCCGCTGCGACCGGGCGGCCCGGAGGGCGCGGCGTCGCCCTGCTCCGTCGGATCGGCGGGCACCCCGTCGCCGTGACCGTGGGCGCCATGGCGGTGCGGGCCGCCCGGCCCGAAGAACGGGCTGCGCCCCGGACGTCCGCCGTGCGGCGGACCCCAGTGCGAGCGGCCGCCGCGTCGGAGCGACGCGAGGGCCTGCTCGATGCGCTCGACGGGGTCGCCGACGTCGGACCCGGTCTCGTCGTCGCTCATGCCCCCAGAATACATGTCACTTGACATGTGATGGGTTTCCATGTCATGATGCATGTGCATGTCACACGACATGGAAACCCTGCGAATCCACAGGGCTCGAATCGAGACGATCCGTCCCGACGCCGCACTCGCGGCTCCCCGACCGCGCCCGATGGGCGCGCACCGCACCACGGCGCCACCGTGCGCCCACGAGAGGAATCCCATGAACACCCACGAACGATTCGAAGACCACGAGCACGACCGGCCCGTCGAGACGCCCGGCGCCGGCGCCTCCCCGGAGACGCCGGGAAGCGGCATCCGCCCACTGGGCTTCTGGCTGAAGGTCGTCGACCGGCGCATCGCCGCAGAGCTCGACGCCGCGCTGGCAGACCGGGGCGTCACCCGGCGCGACTGGCGTCGGCTCAACCTCGTCGCGGGAGAGGTCCGCGACGAGCGCCTCGAGGCTCGGCTCGCCGCACGCCCGCACAAGCTCGACGACCTCGTCGAGCGCGGCTGGGTGACCGGCGGACCCGGCGCCTGGTCGCTGACCGACTCCGGCCGCGGGGCGCTCGACGCCCTCACCACGAGCGTGCAGGCCGTTCGCGAGCGCGTGCGCTCGGCGGTCTCCGACGAGGAGTACGCCACGACGGTCGCCTCGCTCGAGGCCATCGCGCGCGAGCTCGGCTGGGACGGCTCGACGCCCGAGCCCGGCCGCCGGCGCGGGCGTCGCGTCCCGGGTTTCGGCGCGTTCGGCCGCCGGTCCTGGATGCACCACGGAGACGGTGCCCGCCGGGGCCTGCCGCCGCGGGCCGTCGATGAGTCGCACGACCATGACCGATGGCGCGGCCAGGGCCACGGCCACCGCCGCGGTCCCGGCTGGGACCGCCGGCGGGAGGACGTCCACGTGCACGTCCACCTGCACCACGACGACCCCGCAGGCGGCGGCCACGGCCACGTCGACCCGCGCCGTCACCGCGACCACCACGACCGTCACGTCGGCTGACGCCGACCCATCCCCACGACCGCCGCGGCGCGGCCGGGCCTACCGCTCGGTCGCGCCGCGCGCGTTGTAGACGACCGCATCCGACGCCCCGAAGGCTCGGAAGACATCGATCGCCTCGTCGCGGCGCACGCCCGAGCGGACGCGGATGCCGCGGCGCTCGAACTCCCCCGCCCAGTCGGTCGGCATCGGCCCCTCGTCGAAGCCGGTGAGCCGCTGGCACTCGTCGCCGTCGCCGGCGATCACGAGCCGACGAACGCCCGACCACATGGTCGCGCCGTAGCACATGACGCACGTCGCCCAGTTGACGACGAGCTCGAGTTCGGCGCCGCCGGCGCCGAGGTCCCACCGGCCGAGCCGGCGCTGCGCGAGCGAGAGCGCGGTCACCTCGGCGTGCAGCGAGCTGAGCCCGCTCGAGAGCACGATGTTGACCCCGGCGGAGACCAGTTCACCGGATGCCGCGTCGACGACGAGCGCGGCGAAGGGCCCGCCGTTGCCCTCCCGCCAGTTCCGGTCCGCGAGCTCGATCGCGAGCGACATCCGCTCGTCGTCGTCGGCCAGCCGGCGAGCAGCGAGCGTCGGCAGTTCGGCGACCAGCCACCCGGGCAGCGAGGCGGAGAAGGACGACGTCGGCGTGGCATCCATGCGCCCATTCTGCCCCCTTTCCCCGCCCGCATCCCGTGGCTCGAGATGCCACCTGAGCCCGGAATGCGCCCGGCGATCCCGCAGGAAGTGGCATCTCGATCGAGCTCGGACGGCGCAGAGCGGGGGTGGCGGATGGCGCAGAGCGGGGGTGGCGGATGGCGCTGGCCGGGCCGTGCGCGAGCTACCGCCGCTGCTGCTCGTCGCCCGACAGGCGCTGCGCGAGCCAGATCGGGATGATCGAGACGAGCACGAGCACGACCGCGATCACCGAGACGATCGGCGCCTGGCTGGGCCGGAACATGTTGTTCAGGATGAAGATCGGCAGCGTCGTGACGCCGGACCCCGCCGTGAACGTCGTCACGATGATCTCGTCGAACGACAGCGCGAAGGCGAGGAGGCCGCCCGCGAGGAGCGCCGAGCGCAGCTGGGGGAAGGTCACGAGCCGGAACGTCGTCCAGACCCCGGCGCCCAGGTCGGCGGAAGCCTCCTCGAGGTTCGTTCCGGTGCGGCGCAGGCGGGCGATCACGTTGTTGAACACCGTCACGATGCAGAAGGTGGCGTGCGCGATGATCACCGTCCAGATCGAGAGCGGCACGCCCATGATCGTGCGGAAGAAGTTGTTCAGCGCGATGCCCGTGATGATGCCGGGCAGTGCGATCGGCAGGATCACGAGCAGGTTCACGGTGTGGCGTCCGAAGAAGTCGAAGCGCTGGAGCGCGAACGAGATGAGCGTGCCGAGCACGAGGGCGATCGCGGTCGAGACGATCGCGACGAACACGCTCGTGCCGACGGCCTCCATCGCGCCCGCCGACTGGAATGCGCGCTGCCACCACTCGAGCGTGAAACCGGGCGGCGGCCAGCTGAGCGACGTCGAGGTCGAGAACGAGTTGACGAGCACGACGCCGAGCGGCACGTACACGATCACGAGGATGAGGCCGGCGACGACGGCGAGCGTCGTGCGCGAGAGTCGGGAGAGTCGCATCCGTCGCCCCTTACAGGTTGTCCAGGGCGCCCGTGCGACGCACGAGCGCGAGGTAGCCGAAGATGATCGCGATCGGGATGAGCGCGATCGCCGCCGCGAGCGGCAGGTTGTTCGCCGCGCCCACGTTCGTGTAGACGAGGTTTCCGAGCATCTGGCTCGCGCCGCCGACGATGTTGACCGTGATGTAGTCGCCGAGCGAGAGGGAGAAGCTGAAGATCGTGCCGGCGATGATCGCGGGCAGCGCCATGGGGAGGACGACGTGGCGGACGGTCGACCAGGTCTTGCCGCCCAGGTCGGCGGATGCCTCGAGCAGCGAGTCGGGCACGCGCTCGAGCCCGGCGAAGATCGGCAGGATCACGTACGGCAGCCAGAGGTAGGACAGCGTGATGACGGTCGCGGGCAACCCGTAGCCGGGGGTGTGCAGGCCGAACGGCGCCAGCACCCACTCGAGGATGCCGTCCTGCGAGAGCACCGAGCGCCAGGCGTAGGCCTTGACGAGGTAGCTCGCCCAGAGCGGCATGAGCACCGCGATGACCAGGATGCGGCGGGCGCGCGGCGAGGCGACCTTCGCCATGTAGAACGCGATCGGCAGGGCGAGGGCGACGTCGATGATCGTGACGAGCAGCGCGACGCCGATCGTCCGGAGCGTCACCGTCTGGTACAGCGACCCCGTGAGCACCGTGATGACGTTGTCGAGCGTCCACTCGGTCGTGATCTCGCCGGTGAAGCTGTCGACCGACCAGAACGCCGTGACGAGCAGGGCGGCGAGCGCGACGACGTAGACGAGGCCGAGCCAGAACAGCGGCGCGGCGATCAGGAAGCCGAGGCGGACGCGGGGGTGCGAGCTGAGGAACACCGAACCGCGGCGGGCCGGGGTGGCCTTCGGCCTGGGGATGCCGCGGCGCGGCGCGCCTCCTGGTGCGGGGCCGGTCGAGGAGCCGACGGATGCCGGTGCCGTCGCGTTCATCGTCATGCTGCTTCCTGTTCGGTGGTGCTCAGGGGGGAACGGGGGTGTGCGGGCCGGGGAGGTGCTCCCCGGCCCGCGCGGGCGATCGGGCTCAGCCCTTGATCTCCTGCCACGCAGCGGTCCACTGCGCGTAGTCGACGCACTCGACGTCGGTGCGACCGTCGACGCACTCGGCGATCGGGGTCGTCCAGTACCAGATCTGCGACGCGTACTCCTCGTCACCTGCGTGGTAGGCCTCGCAGTCGTCGCGGTACTCGCAGGCCTCCTGGCTCGAGGGCGCCTCGCCGAAGTAGGCGGTCGCGGTCGCGTTCGCCTCGGGGCTGGCGATGTAGTCGAGCCACATGTACGCGCAGTTCACGTTCGCCGCGTCGGAGGCGACCATCCAGGTGTCCGACCAGCCGGTCGCGCCCTCCTCGGGGAGGACGACCTCGGTCGGCGCGCCGGAACCGGCGAGCACGTTCTGGATGACCTGCCACGTCGTGCCGACGACCGAGTCGCCGGTCTCGAACGCCTGGATCTCCTTCAGGTAGTCCGACCAGTACTCGCCGACCGACTCGCGCTGCTGCTTCAGCAGGTCGACCGCGGCCTGGAACTGCTCCTCGTCGAGGGCGTAGGGGTTCTCGATCCCGAGTTCGGGCTGGTGCGTCATGAGGTAGACCGCGGCGTCGGCGATGTAGATCGGCGAGTCGTAGGCGGTCACCTTGCCGGCGTTCTCGTCCGCCTTGTCGAACACGACGTCCCACGAGGTCGGCGCCTCGGTGAAGACCTCCGTGTTGTACATGAGGAGGTTGGCGCCGTAGCCGT
Organism: Agromyces molybdatiresistens; assembly: GCF_052748445.2. NCBI lineage: Bacteria > Bacillati > Actinomycetota > Actinomycetes > Micrococcales > Microbacteriaceae > Agromyces > Agromyces molybdatiresistens. Next base: position 3,691,858 of record NZ_CM188258.1, read on the forward strand.
GCGGCACGCCGTAGGACTGCCCGTCGACCGAGTTCCACTCCTTCTCCTTGAGGAAGTCGAAGACGCCCTCGTAGTTCGGGATCAGGTCGGTGTTGACGGGCGCGACCTCGCCGCCCGCGATGAGGCGGAGCGTCGCGTCGCCGGACGCGGCGACGACGTCGTACTCGCCGGTCTTCATGAGGTTCACGGCCTCGTCGGAGGTGCCGTAGGTCTTCGAGGTGACCTCGCAGCCGGTCTCCTCCTCGAAGGGGGTGACCCAGTCGACGGCCGGGTCGTTCGATCCGTCCTCGACGTAGCCGGGCCACGCGAGGATCGAGACCTGGCCCTCGGCCTCGCCGAGCTCGGTGAGCACGTCGTCGGTGGACGCGGAGCCGCCCGACGTCGTGCCGCAGGCGGTCAGGGTGAGCAGGGCGATCGAGCCGATCGCGATGCCGACGGTCGCGCCGCGGCGCGCCGTGCGCGGGGTGCGCATCATGGTTCTCTCCTGGTTCTCTGGGTGGATGGGTGGTGCGATCGGAGGTCGAGCCGGCCCGGAGGGCCGGATCGGCACCTAGGCGGCCGGCGCGGGCGAGACATCCGCCCCGCCGAGGGCGACGACGTCGTCGTCGTGCCAGCTGACGACGACGCGGTCGCCGCGCTCGTCGTCGTGGACCCGGTTGCGGTCGTTCTGCTCGAGCGCGCTCACGCGCACGCCGGCGTCGAGGTCGACGACGAGGCGGATGCCGCTGCCGAGGTAGATCGTCTCGACGACCGTGCCGGGGGCGTTGTGCACGTCGGCCCCCGTCTCGCCCGAACCGACGGCCATCTTCTCCGGGCGCACGGAGTGCACGCCGCCGCGACCGAGGAGCGCCCGCGAGACGGCGTCGTCGAACAGGTTCGACGTGCCGACGAAGTCGGCGACGAAGCGCGAGGTCGGCCGCTCGTAGAGCTCCGCCGGCGTGCCGAGCTGCTCGATGCGGCCGTCGTTGAAGACCGCGACGCGGTCGGAGAGCGTCAGCGCCTCCTCCTGGTCGTGCGTGACGAAGATGAACGTGATGCCGAGCTCGCGCTGGATCTCCTTCAGCTCGACCTGCATCTGCTCGCGGAGCTTCAGGTCGAGCGCACCGAGCGGCTCGTCGAGCAGGAGGACCTTGGGCTCGACGACGGTCGCGCGGGCGAGGGCGACGCGCTGGCGCTGGCCGCCGGAGAGCTGCGACGGCTTCCGGTCCGCCATCTGCTCGAGGCGCACCGAGGCGAGGGCGCGACGCGCCCGATCGACGCGCTCCCGCTTGCCGATGCCGCGGACGCGGAGGCCGTAGGCGACGTTCTCGAGCACGTTCATGTGCGGGAAGAGGGCGTAGTCCTGGAACACGGTGTTCACGTCGCGGTCGAACGGCGCGCGCTTGGTGACGTCGTCGCCGAAGAGCCGGATCGTGCCGCTCGTGGGCTGCTCGAAGCCGGCGATGAGCCGGAGCACCGTGGTCTTTCCCGAGCCGGACGGGCCGAGCATGGAGAAGAACTCGCCCGCGGCGATCTCGAGGTCGACGTGGTCGACGGCGGTGACGGCTCCGAACTCCTTGGTGAGTCCGGTGAGCCGGATGGCCGGCTGCGGGTCGGTCATGGGCCTCTCCTTCGATGGCGTGGTTCTTAATCCTATGAATCCATATGTCATAGTCCAGAGGCCCGTGTTACGGTCGCATCACGGATTCGCCGGCAGCCGACCCCAGTCCGGGGGGCGAGGCGATCCGGGAGCGCTCGATCGAGGAGGACGGATGCCGCACGCCACCGCGCGCGCCGACGCCGCCCGCGCCGTCGTCTTCTCCCCGCTCGAGGGCGCGGGACGCGCCGAGCTCGTCGAGCAGCGCCTCACCGACGCCATCGCGTCGGGCGTGCTCCGCGACGGCGAGCGGCTGCCGAGCGAGGCCGACCTCGCGAGGTTCCTCGGCGTCGCGCCCGTGACCGCGCGCGAGGCGCTCGTCGCCCTGCGGCACAAGGGACTCGTGCGCACGCGTCGCGGCCGCGACGGCGGCAGCTTCGTCACCTACGACGCCGACGCGTCGCTGCGGATCACGGAGGAACGCGTCCGCGCACTCAGCCGCATCGAACTGCGCGACCTGTCGCTGCACTACACCGCGATCGCCGGGACCGCCGCCGAGGTCGCCGCCGACCGCGCGAGCGACGACGACGTGGCCTCGCTCGTCGAGATCGACGCGCGAGCCGACCTCGCGACCCCCGGCGGCGCACGCCGCGCGGCCGGGCGCTTCCAGCTCGAGGTCGCGGCGATCAGCCAGTCCCCCCGGCTCGTGCACGAGGAGCTGCGCCTCCAGGCCGAGGCCGGCGCACTGCTCTGGCTGTGCCTGCGGGAACAGGAGTACCGTGACGGCACGAGGGAACACCGCCTCGCGGTGATCGACGCGATCAGGGCGGCGGATGGCACGGCCGCCCGCCGCGCGACCACGACGCACATCGGCTCGGCGGTCGAGTGGCTCATCGACGAGAAGGTGCGGCTCGAGACCTCCGCACCACCGGCCGCCCGTGAGGAAGGGAGCGCGCCATGACGCAGCAGGCCGTCGCCGCCGGCGCCACCGCGATCGCGTCGCGGATCGCGGACGTGATCGACCCGGTGTTCGCCCTCATCGACGAGTGGCAGCGAGCACTCGGCGAGCGGCTCGCCGGCGACCCCGAGCCGCGGGCGGCCGAGCTCGACCCCGCCGTCGCGGCGACCGTCGCGGCGGAACTCGACCGGCCGGGCACGCTGATCACGGGAGCCGGTTTCGTCGCGGCGCCCGGCTACCTCGCCGACGCGCCGTGGCACCTCGCGTGGTGGCTGAGCGACGGCAACCCGTTCCGCGGCGTGCCGGCACGCGGCATCCGTCGTCTCGACGCGGTGAGCGACCCCGATGCCGAGTCGTTCCGCGACTACACCACGCTCGAGTGGTGGCGCGTGCCCGAGCGCACCGGTTCCCGGCACCTGACCGGCCCGTACGTCGACTACCTCTGCACCGACGACTACACGGTGACCGTGACGACGCCGGTCTCGATCGGCGGCGACATGGTCGGGCTCGTCGGCGCCGACATGTACGTGGCCCGGCTCGAGCAGGTGCTCCTGCCCGTGCTGCGCGGCGCCGACCGGACCCTGACGATCGTCAACGCGTCGGGCCGCATCGTCACCTCGACCGACGCGCACCGGGCGACCGGCGCGCTGCTCCGCCTCGACGGGCTCCCCGAGGCGCTCGCGCCGCTCCGGGAGGCCGAGGCCGAGGGCCGGGTCATCGGCGCGCTGCGGCTGCCCGGCGGCGCCGACGTGGTGCCGTGCGGCGACACGTCCCTCGCGCTGGTCGCCGAGTAGCGGCATCCGCTCGCCGCCGGCGGGCCGCTCGCCGCCGGCGATCGCCGGAACCGCGCCGAAACACGCGCTCGCTAAGGTGAGGCCAAGCGGAACGGGATGCGCACGTGCGATCGCGTGCGACCGACGAGAGGCCGGCGCTCGCACGTGACGACCACGATCAGGCAGAAGCAGGCCCGCAGGCGACGCGGGCGCGCCGTCGCCTATGCCGCGGTGACGGCGGCCTGGGCGCTGACGGTCTGGCTCAGCACGTTGCTCAGCCCGCCCGCCTGGCTGCACGGCGCGGCGCTCTTCGTGCACCTCGCATCGCTCGTGGTCGGGCTCGGCGCCGTGCTGATGATCGAGTGGCACGCACTCCTCTGGGCGACCGGGTGGAGCACCGTGCGGGAACTGCGCCAGGCCGACCGCACGATGATCCTCCCCGTCTGGGCGGGACTCGCGGGGCTGCTCGCGAGCGGTGCGCTGCTCGAGCCCGACCTCACCGCGACGGCCACGCAGGTCAAGCTCGTCGCCGTGCTGGTGCTGAGCCTCAACGGGGTCGCGCTCACCCGCTGGACGTCCGACCTGGGGCGGCTTCCGCCCACCGCGAGGTTCCGGTCGCTGCCGCGACGCGCGCGCGCCTGGTTCGTGGCGAGCGCGGTCGTGTCCCAGACGGCGTGGTGGACGGCCGTGGTCATCGGGATGCTGAACGCGACGTCGTGACCCCCGACGCCGTGTCCGGTGGACGTTCCCTGCGTCGTCGCAGCCTGCTGAGCTAGGCTCACGATCGAGCCAGCCGTCCCGACTGGAGGAGCGATGCCCGACGAGCCGAGCAACGTCCCGACCCGACGCGATCGCAGCCAGCTGCGCGAGGAGCGCCGTCGGCGTCGTCGGCGCGGCCTGTGGGCCGCCGTGGCGGCGGGAATCGCCGCCGTCCTCGTCATCGGCGGGGCGGTGACCGCACTGGTCCTCGCGAACCAGGGCGGCACGACGGCCGCGCCCAGCGAGGCGGCCGAACCGGAGCCGATCGTCTTCCCGGACGACGAGCCGGCGGCCGAGTCCGGCGCCGAGCCCTGCACGACGGTCCCGGTGCTGTCGTCGTTCGAGAACGCCGAGATGGTCGCACGCCTCGCCGAGGGCTACAACGCCGAGCCTCGCGACGTCGACGGCTCGTGCGTCACGGTCGTCGCATCGAAGGACAAGTCGGGCATCGCCGCCGAGGAGGCGGCGGTCGGGTTCTCGGAGGCAGCCGAGGATGAACGGCCCGTCGTCTGGATCCCCGATGCCCGCTCCTGGCTCGGCGTCGCCCGCGAGGCCGGGGGATCGGCGAACGTCCCGGCCGAGGGAGCGAGCGTCGGGTCCTCCGACATCGTGCTCGCCATGCCCGAACCGCTCGCCGCGGCCATCGGCTGGGACGAGGAGCCGCCGACCTGGGCCGAGGTGTTCGCGACGTCCGACGACGCCGACGTCTGGACCGACCTCGACCACCCCGAGTGGGGCGAGTTCAAGCTCGGCAAGACGAGCCCGGTCATCGCCAGCTCCGGCGAGGCCGCCATGCTCGCGTCCTACGGTGCGGCCGCCGGATCGATCGCCGACCTCACCGCCGACGACATCACCGACGACGAGATCACCGACGAGGTGAAGCAGCACGAGCTCGCGACGAGCCACTACATGGCCACGCCCGAGCACTTCCTCTGGCACGCCAGGCAGGCCGCCGACGCGGGCGGCTCCGCCGCCGACTTCCTCTCGGCCGTCATCGTCGACGAGAAGTCGGTGTGGGACTACAACCGCGGCATCACGAGCCGCGACGGCGTCACGCGGATCGAGGCCGAACCGCCCGCCGAGCAGCTCGTGCCCATCTACCCGACCGACGGCTACTACGTCGCCGACAATCCGGCCGTCGTCCTGACCGGCGCCTGGGTCGACGAGGGCGAGGCCGCTGCGGCCGAGGACTTCCTGCGCTTCGCGGGCACGAAGGAGGGCCAGGCGATCGTGCGCGAGGCCGGCTACCGCGACCTCAACGGCGAGCTCGACCCTGAGGTCGAGGAGGTCGGCGCGCTCGCCGAGGCCCCTGATGCCGGGCTCGACTTCCCCGAGCCGCAGGTCGTGGTCGCGATGCACGAGGCGTTCCCCGACGTCCGCAAGCGGGCGAACGTGCTATTCCTCCTCGACGTCTCGGGGTCGATGAGCGACCCCATCGAGACCGGCGAGTCGAAGCTCGCGGCCGCGAAGCACGCGATCGAGCTCTCGCTCGACCACTTCTCCGACGGCGACCACGTGGGCCTCGCGGCCTTCTCGGAGGTCGACGCGCAGCCGCTCGCCCCCGGCGAGGTGAGCGCCGTCGACGACATCGCCGACACCCGCGACCGCTTCGAGTCGGCGCTCGACAAGCTGGAACCGATCGAGTGGACGCCCCTGTACGAGGCCGTCGACACCTTCGCGAAGCGGCAGGCCGACGACTTCGACCCCGACCGCATCAACGCGATCGTGCTGCTCAGCGACGGCCGCAACGAGACCGAGGCGCCGAGCACATCGTCGCAGCAGATGCTCGACACGCTCGAGCACCTGCATCACTCCTCCCCGGTCCTCGTCTTCACGCTCGCCTACGGCGCCGACGCCGACGTGAAGACCCTGCAGTCGATCTCGAGCGCGACCGGCGCGCACTACTACGACGCGACCGACCCGACCGAGGTCGACGAGGTGCTCGGCGACCTCGTCACGAGCTTCTGACCCGTCATCGGGCGACGCCGGCCTGCGTCCTGCCCGGCCGGTTTGCGACGATGGGCAGATGAACGCGCGACCTCCGGCCCTCGTCGGCATCTCGCACGGCACGTCCTCACCGGAGGGGCGCCGTGCGGTGCGCGGGCTGCACGACGCCGTCGCCCGGGCGATGGCGCAGCGGCATCCGGATGCCACGCCGAGCGTGCGCCTCGGACACGTCGACGTCGAACAGCCCGACGTGCCCACGACCCTGGCGACCCTCGCCGACGGCGAGCCGGCCGTGGTGGTGCCGCTGCTGCTCTCGGCGGGGTACCACGTGTACGTCGACCTCACCGAGGCCGTCGCGGAGGAGACCGCGCGACCGGTCGCGCTCGCCGGCGCCCTGGGCCCGGACGACCGGCTCGCGATCCTGCTGCTGCGTCGTCTCCGAGAGGCGGGCCTGCGCGACGACGACCGGGTCGTGCTGGCGGTCGCGGGCTCGAGCGATCGGCGAGCGGTCGACGACTGCGTCGAGCAGGCGCGGCGGCTCGCCGCGGCATCCGGGCGCGACGTGACGGTCGGGTTCCTGTCGGCGGCCGAACCGCGCCTGCCCGAGGCCGTCACCGCGGCGCGCGCGGCAGCCGGCGCCGAGGCTCGCGTCGTCGTGGCGAACTACCTGCTGGCTCCCGGCTACTTCGACGATCTCGCGCGTGCGGCAGGGGCTGAGGTCACGGCCGCGCCCCTGCTCGTACCCGACGAGCCTGCGCCGCAGGAGCTCGTCGACATCGTGCTGGAGCGCTACGCGACATCCGCGCGCGGGTCCGCCTGAGGCGCTCCGCGTCCCCTGCAGCGCCGTCCGGGCTCATCACTCGTGTTCTGGGAGCAGCGGCGCATCCCACCCCGGGTCGCGCCCGAGCTGCGCGGCGCGCGCGACGGATGCCGCGCCGAAGCGATCGCGGACCGAGTCGAGCACCGTGTCGAGGGCCACCCCGTCGCCCCAGTCGATCGGCAGTTCCGGCTGGACGCCGTCGCCGCGGGCCAACTGCGACAGCGAGACGCCGATCAGTGTGATGCCGCGTTCCGCGATCCCGGGCTGCGCCGCGGCGAGCAGCCCGTGAGCGACCGTGAGCAGCACCGCGGTGCGGTCGGTCGCCGAGAGGAGCGTGCGCGATCGCGTGGCCTTCGCGAAGTCGCCGTAGCGGAGCCTCAGCACGACCGTGCGGCACGTCCGACCGCCATCGCGCAGGCGCCGAGCGAGTCGATCGACGATCTGGGTCAGGATGACCTGGAGCTCGCCGGGTGAGCGCGGTCGGCTGCCGAGCGCGCGCTGGGAACCGATCGATCCGCGGCGCCGGGTGGTGTCGACCGGCCGCGGGTCGCGGAGCCGGGCCAGCGCGTGCAGGTGGGCACCGGTCGCCCGGCCCAACAGCCGCTCGGCCGCATCGGACTCGAGCTCGGCGAGCTGCCCGACGGTGCGGATGCCGAGCCGATGCAGCTTCTCGGCGGTGACGGCCCCGACGCCCCACAGCCGTTCGACCGGCAGCGGAAGCAGGAACGCCTCCTCGCGCTCGGGCTCGACGACCAGCAGTCCGTCGGGTTTGCTGACGGCGCTCGCCACCTTGGCCAGGAACTTGGTCCGCGCGATCCCGACCGAGATCGGCAGCCCCACCTCCGCGCGAACCCGCTCACGCAGTCGCACGGCGATCTGCTCGGGCGTGCCCGCGAGACGTCGGAGACCGCCGACCTCCAGGAACGCCTCGTCGATGGAGAGTCCCTCGACCATGGGCGTCGTGTCGCGGAAGATCGCGAACACGGCTCGACTGGCGGTCGAGTAGGCGTCCATGCGTGGAGGGACGACCACGGCGTCCGGGCACAGGTCTCGCGCCTGCCGGCCGCCCATCGCGGTGCGCACTCCGCGGGCCTTCGCCTCGTAGCTCGCCGCCAGCACGACGCCGCCCCCGACGATGACCGGCCGCCCGCGCAGCTCGGGAGCATCGCGCTGCTCGACCGAGGCGTAGAACGCGTCGAGATCTGCGTGCAACACGGTCGCCTCGCCCCGCACTCCGTCCTCCCGCCGTCCGTCCTGCGGATCGTCCCACGCACCGGCGACACCGCGCGGGGACGCCCGGCCGCGGATGCTGCGGCGCCGACGCGTGACGGTCTGCGACGGCATGTGACGCCGTGCGACACGGGGTGACCGAACGTGACGGGGCCGCCTACCGGCATCCGCTCGAGCCTCGTACCGTCGTCAACCACGTGCCCCGAACGGGGCGCGGGACGAGAGGGGGAGCCGTGACGATCGAGACGACGGATGCCGCGACGCGCGGACCGCGCGCCGAGCGCGCCGAGCGTCCCGCGCGCGTCGAGCGCCCGGCACGCGACATCCGCACGCCCCGCCCCTCGGCGAAGCCGAACGGGCAGTGGAAGGTCGACGGCACCGCGCCGCTCAACGCGAACGAGGAGTGGAAGCAGGCCGACGGCGGTCTCGCGGTGCGCGAGCGCATCGAGCGGGTCTACGCCGAGGGCGGCTTCGCCTCGATCGACCCGACCGACCTGCACGGCCGGTTCCGCTGGTGGGGGCTGTACACGCAGCGGAAGCCCGGCATCGACGGCGGCCGTACGGCGACGCTCGAGCCGCACGAGCTCGAGGACGAGTACTTCATGCTGCGCGTCCGCATCGACGGCGGGCAGCTCACGACCGAGCAGCTGCGGGTCATCGGCGGCATCTCGACGGAGTTCGGCCGCGACACGGCCGACCTGACCGACCGTCAGAACGTGCAGCTGCACTGGATCCGCGTCGAGGACGTGCCCGAGATCTGGCGTCGGCTCGAGGCGGTCGGGCTCGGCACCACCGAGGCGTGCGGCGACGTGCCGCGCGTGGTCCTCGGCTCGCCGGTCGCCGGCATCGCCGCCGACGAGCTCATCGACCCGACCCCGCAGATCGACGAGATCACCTCGCGCTTCATCGGCGACGAGTCGCTCGCGAACCTGCCGCGCAAGTTCAAGTCGGCCCTCACCGGGCACCCGTCGCAGGACGTCGTGCACGAGATCAACGACGTCGCGTTCGTCGCGGTCGAGCACCCCTCGCTGGGCGTGGGCTACGACCTGTGGGTCGGCGGCGGGCTCTCGACCGCGCCGCGGCTGGCCGAGCGGCTCGGGGTGTTCGTCGCGCCGCCGCTCGTCGCCGACGTGTGGCACGGCGTCGCGCAGATCTTCCGCGACTACGGCTACCGGCGACTGCGCAACAAGGCGCGGCTGAAGTTCCTGCTCGCCGACTGGGGCGTGGAGAAGTTCCGTCAGGTGCTCGAGACCGAGTACCTCGGCGCGCCCCTGCCCGACGGGCCCGCGGCGCCGACCCCGGCGACGACCGGCGACCACGTCGGCGTGCACCGCCAGAAGGACGGCCGCTTCTACGTGGGCGCCACGCCGATCGTCGGGCGCGTCTCCGGCCCGACGCTCACCAAGCTCGCCGACCTCGTCGAGGCGCACGGGTCGACGCGCCTGCGCACGACCCCGCACCAGAAGGTCGTCGTCCTCGACATCCCCGAGGACCGGGTCGAGTCGCTCATCGCCGGCCTCGACGAGCTCGGGCTCCAGGCACGGCCGAGCCTCATCCGGCGCGGCACGATCGCGTGCACGGGCATCGAGTTCTGCAAGCTCGCGATCGTCGAGACGAAGGCGTTCGCGACCGCCGCGGTGCTCGACCTCGAGGAGCGGCTCGACGCCTTCGACCTGCCGCACCCGATCGCCCTGCACGTCAATGGTTGCCCGAACTCGTGCGCGCGCATCCAGACCGCCGACATCGGCCTCAAGGGCCAGCTCGTCACCATCGACGGCGAGCAGGTGCCCGGCTACCAGGTGCACCTCGGCGGCGGGCTCGCCTCCCAGGACCGCGACGAGGCCGGCCTCGGCCGCACGGTGCGCGGCCTCAAGGTCACCGCCGACGGCATCGCCGACTACGTCGAGCGCGTGGTGACGACGTTCCTCGAGCAGCGCGACGCGGCGGCCGACGAGACGTTCGCCGAGTGGGCGCACCGCGCCGACGAGGAGGCCCTGCGATGAGCGCGCAGAACATCGCGCGCAGCGGTCGAGTCGCGGTCACCGCGGGCGGCCTGCGCTCCGCGGACGAGCTTCGCGCCCTCGCCGAGGCGGGCAACGCGGCGCTCCGGAGCCTGACCGACCACGAGGCATCCCCCGCCGAGGTCGTCGCCTGGGTCGCGGCGCACTTCACGACGGATGCCGCGGCCGTCGCCTGCTCGATGGCGGATGCCGCGCTCCCGCACCTCGTCGCACAGCACCTGCCCGGCGTCGACGTGCTGTTCCTCGACACGGGCTACCACTTCGCCGAGACGCACGTCACCCGCGACGAGGTCGCCCGGCAGCTCGACGTGCGGGTCGTCGACGTCCTGCCCGAGCAGTCCGTCGCCGAGCAGGACGCCGAGTTCGGCGCCGAGCTGTTCGCGCGCGACCCCGGCCTGTGCTGCGCCCGCCGCAAGGTGGAGCCGCTGCAGCGCGCGCTCGGCAGCGGGTACGAGGTGTGGTTCACGGGCGTCCGCCGTGAGGAGGCGCCCACTCGCGCGCTCACCCCGCTCGTCACGTACGACGAGCGGAACGGACTCGTGAAGGTCAATCCCGTCGCGGCATGGACCTTCGACGACCTCCTCGACTACGCCGGCGCGAACCAGGTCCCGGTGAACCTCCTGATGTCGCACGGCTATCCGTCGATCGGCTGCGAGCCGTGCACGCAGCCCGTCGCCGCGGGCGAGGACCCGAGGTCGGGCCGCTGGGCCGGCCTCGCCAAGACGGAATGCGGGTTGCACCTATGACCGACACGAATCTCACCGAGGCCCGCCCCCGTGCGGGTGCGCTCGACGCGCTCGAGGCGCTCGAGGCCGAGGCGATCCACATCATCCGCGAGGTCGTCGCCGAGTTCGAGCGCCCGGTGCTCCTGTTCTCGGGCGGCAAGGACTCCGTCGTGGTGCTGCACCTCGCGACCAAGGCGTTCTGGCCCGGCAAGGTGCCGTTCCCCGTGCTGCACGTCGACACGGGCCACAACTTCCCCGAGGTGCTGCGGTTCCGCGACGAGACCGTCGCGCGACTCGGCATCCGGCTCGAGGTCGCGTCGGTGCAGGACTACCTCGACGACGGCCGCCTCCAGGAGCGCGCGGACGGCACGCGCAATCCGCTGCAGACGCAGCCCCTGCTCGATGCCATCGCGGCCGGGAAGCACGACGCCGTCTTCGGCGGCGCCCGCCGCGACGAGGACAAGGCTCGCGCCAAGGAGCGCATCATCTCGCTGCGCGACGAGTTCGGCCAGTGGGATCCGCGGAACCAGCGCCCCGAGCTCTGGAACCTGTACAACGGCCGGCACACCGTCGGCCAGCACGTGCGCGCGTTCCCGATCTCGAACTGGACCGAGCTCGACGTGTGGCGCTACATCGAGCGCGAGGGCATCTCGCTTCCGCCGCTGTACTTCGCGCACGAGCGCGACGTCTATGCGCGCGACGGCATGTGGCGCGCGGTGAGCGACGTGTCGGCCCCGCGGGAGGGCGAGACGGTCGAGCGTCGCACCGTGCGCTACCGCACCGTCGGCGACCTGAGCTGCACCGGCGCGGTGCTCTCGGACGCCGCGACGCTGCCGGACATCGTGCGCGAGGTCGCGGCATCCACCCTCACCGAGCGCGGCGCGACGCGCGCCGACGACCGCCTCTCGGAGGCGGCGATGGAGGACCGCAAGAAGGACGGATACTTCTGATGAGCACGCTGTTCCGCTTCGCGACCGCGGGCTCGGTCGACGACGGCAAGTCGACGCTCGTCGGCCGACTGCTGCACGACTCGAAGGCGATCCTCGCCGACACGCTCGAGTCCGTCGCCCGGACATCCGCCGAGCGCGGCTTCGGCGGCGAGCCCGGCGCGATCGACTTCGCGCTCCTCACCGACGGGCTTCGCGCCGAGCGCGAGCAGGGCATCACCATCGACGTCGCCTACCGCTACTTCTCGACCGGGCGCCGGTCGTTCATCCTCGCCGACTGCCCGGGCCACGTGCAGTACACGCGCAACATGGTCACCGGCTCGGCCACGGCCGACGCGGTCGTCGTGCTCGTCGACGTGCGCAACGGCGTGCTCGAGCAGACCCGCCGCCACCTCGCGGTCGTGCAGCTGCTCCGCGTGCCGCACGTGATCGTCGCGGTGAACAAGATCGACCTGGTCGGCTACGACCGCGCGGCGTTCGAGGCCGTGGCGACGGATGTCGCGGACATCGCCCGCGAGCTCGGCCTGACCGACGCGCACGTGATCCCGGTGTCGGCGCTCGCCGGCGACAACGTCGTCGAGCGTTCGGCGAACACGCCCTGGTACGACGGACCGAGCCTGCTCGAGCTGCTCGAGGAGCTGTCGACGATCGACGAGCTCGAGACCGACCTCGAAGCGCTGCGCCTGCCCGTGCAGCTCGTGATCCGCCCGCAGGGCGGGCTGTCGCCGGAGCTCGCCTCCGGTGGTCGAGTCGGACCGCAGGACGGCCTCGAGGCTCCGACGGGCGACTTCCGCGACTACCGCGCCTTCGCAGGCCGCATCGAGTCGGGCACGGTCCGGGTCGGCGACCCCGTCGAGGTCTTCCCCGCGGGCGTCACGACCACGGTGGTCGGCATCGATCGCGGCCCGGTCGCGGTCGACGAGGCCTCCGCCCCGCTGTCGGTGTCGCTGCGCCTCGCCGACCCCGTCGACGCCGCGCGCGGCGCGGTGATCGCCGCCGCCGGGTCGCTGCCGGCGCCCCGGCGCGAGCTCGACGCCGACGTGTTCCAGCTCGACGGGCGACCCCTCACCACCGGCGCACGGGTGCTCGTGAAGCACGGCACCACGACCGTGCAGGCGATCGTCACCGACATCCGCGGACGCCTCGACCTCGACACGCTCGCGACCGCGCCCGCCGACTCGCTGGCGACCAACGACATCGGCGTGGTGCGCCTGAAGCTCGCGGGCGGGATCGCCGCACTCCCGTACGCCTCGCACCGCCGGGCGGGCGCGTTCCTCGTCATCCACCCGCAGGACGGCGCGACTCTCGCCGCGGGCATCGTCCTGGAGGCGCCGGCGTGACCCGCCGCGGGCTCGGTGCACAATTCGGCGAACTCGTCGCCGGCGTCGCGGTCGCCGCGGCGATCGTCATCGTGCCCGTGGTGATCGGATCGGTCGGGCGTGCCGCGGCCGACGGGCCCGGCGCGACCGGGGCGACGGATGCCTCGGCCCTCCGCCTCGGCTACTTCGCCAACGTCACCCACCTGCCCGCACTCGTCGGGCTCGAGACCGGCCTCCTCGCCGACGAGCTCGGGGAGACGTCGCTCGAGCCGCAGCCGTTCAACGCCGGCCCGGCCGCCGTCGAGGCGCTGAGCGCCGGGGCGATCGACGCCGCGTACCTGGGCCCGAGTCCCGCGATCAACAGCTACGTGCAGTCCGGCGGCACCTCGCTCCGGATCGTCGCGGGCGCGGTCGGCGGAGGTGCCGCGCTCGTGGTGCGCGACGGCATCGAGGACGTCGACGACCTCCGGGGTGCGACGCTCGCGACGCCGCAGCTCGGCAACACGCAGGACGTCGCGCTCCGCACCTGGCTCGCCGACCACGGCCTCGAGACCTCGCCGACGGGCGACGGCGACGTCGACATCGTGCCGACCGACAATGCCCGCACGCTGCAGCTCTTCCGGACCGGTGCGCTCGACGGCGCGTGGCTCCCCGAACCGTGGGCGTCCCGGCTCGTGCTCGAGGCCGACGCCGAGGTGCTCGTCGACGAGGCCGAGCTCTGGCCCGGCGGGGAGTTCCCGACGACGCTGCTCGTCGTGCGCACGGAGTACCTCGAGGCGCACCCCGACGCGGTCGCGGCGCTCGTGGCCGGCCACGCGGCATCCGTCGCCTTCGTCTCGGCGCACCCCGAGGAGGTGCCCGCCCTCGTGAACGCGAGGCTCGCGGATGACGCCGGCGCGCCGCTGCCCGACGCGGTGCTCGAGCGCGCGCTCGCGCACGTCGCGCCCACCGTCGACCCGTTCGCGGGCACGCTGCCCGTGCTCCAGCGCAACGCGGTCGCTGCGGGAACGGCGGAGGGCGGCGACCTCGCGGGGATCCTCGACCTGCGCGCGCTCGACCGGCTGCGCGCCGACGCCGGGCTCGACCCGATCGACGACGCCGGGCTCGGGGGAGGTGCGCGATGACGACGGCACCCGCCATCCGCCTCACGGGCGTCGGCAAGCGGTACGCGGCCGACGGCCCGGTCGTGCTCGACGGCATCGACCTCTCGGTCGCGCCGGGCGAGTTCGCGTGCCTGCTCGGCGCGTCGGGCTGCGGCAAGTCGACCCTCCTCGGCCTCATCGCGGGGCTCGAGCAGCCGACCACCGGGACCATCGACGTCGACGGCCGTGCGGCCGTGATGTTCCAGGAGGCGTCGCTGCTGCCCTGGCTGAGCGCGCGCCGCAACGTCGAGCTCGCCCTGCGGTTCGGCGACGCCGGTCTCTCCCGCGCCGCGCGCCGCGCGAGGGCGCTCGAGCTGCTCGACCTGGTGCACTTGGCGGATGCCGCGGAGAAGCGGCCGCACGAGCTCTCCGGCGGCATGCGGCAGCGCGTCGCGCTCGCGCGCGCCCTCGCGCAGGACCGGTCGGTGCTGCTCATGGACGAGCCGTTCGCCGCGCTCGATGCGATCACGCGCGACCTGCTGCACGAGGAGCTCGAGCGGGTCTGGCGCGAGACCGGTCGCACGATCGTGTTCGTCACCCACAACGTGCGCGAGGCCGCCCGCCTCGGGCAGCGGGTGCTGCTCATGTCGAGCCGCCCGGGCCGAATCGTCAACGAGTGGCGCATCGCCGACGACGGCCCGCGCCGCATCGAGTCGCCGACCGTGTCCGCGCTGTCGGTCGAGATCACCGAGCACCTGCGAAGGGAGATCCGCCGCAATGCCGCATGACACCGACCTGCTGAACCAGCACGGCGCTCCCGCGCTCGGGCCCGCCCAGCCCAGCTCCCCCGCCGAGATGCCACTTCTGCACCATTCCGCCCCCGAAAACCCGGCACAAGTGGCGACTCGATCGGCGAGCGCGAGCGCAGGGGCGAGCGCGGAGGCGAGCGCCGGCGCGAGCGCGGGGGCGGATGACCTCCGCACGCTGGAGGCCGGGCTCGACCGGCTGCAGACGACCGCCGTCCGCCGCACGCCGTGGTGGCGCCGGGCGATCGACGGGGTGCTGCCGCCCGTGCTGCTCCTCGTCGTGCTCGTCGCCGCGTGGCAGGCGTACACGGTCATCGCCGACCCCCGTCCCGACCTCGCCCCCGGCCCGCTCGACGTCGCCGCCGCCCTCGGCCAGGCCTGGGAGGACGGCCGCCTGCAGCTCGCCGTCGCGACGAGCCTCGAGCGGGGCGTCCTGGGCTTCCTCATCGCGGTCGCGGTCGGCACGCCGCTCGGCCTCCTGCTCGCGGAGTGGGCGCCGCTCCGGCGAGCGCTCGGCCCGCTCGTCTCGGGCCTGCAGGTGCTCCCGTCCGTCGCGTGGGTGCCGGCGGCCATCCTCTGGTTCGGGCTCTCGGATGCCACGGTGTACTTCGTCGTGCTCATGGGCGCGATCCCGTCGATCGTGAACGGGCTCGTCGCGGGCGTCGCACAGGTGCCGCCGCAGCTGCGCCGGGTCGGGACCGTGCTGGGCGCGTCGAGGCTGCAGCTCGCGGCATCCGTCGTGCTGCCGGCCGCACTGCCCGGCTACCTCGCCGGCCTCAAGCAGGGCTGGGCGTTCTCGTGGCGCTCGCTCATGGCCGCCGAGATCATCGCGTTCGGCGGGTCGATCGGGTTCGGCCTCGGCTCGCTGCTGCAGCAGGGTCGCGACCTCGCCGACCTCGCGGCGGTGCTCGGCACCATCCTCGTGATCCTCGCCATCGGCGTCGTGATCGAGCTCATCGTCTTCGCCCCGGTCGAGCGCGGGATGCTGCGCCGCCGCGGACTCACGGGAGGAACCCCATGACCGAGAACACATTCGAGAACGGGCCGACGGATGCCTCGGGGCGCGCCGCGCGAGACGGCGACATCGAGCACGGCCACGTGGCGCTCGTCGGCGCCGGCCCGGGCGACCCGGGCCTCCTGACCATCCGCGGCCTCCGCGCCCTCGAGGCCGCCGACGTCATCGTCGCCGACCGGCTCGGCGCTCGCACAGTGCTCGACGGGCTCGCCGCCGAGGGCGTCGCGCTCACCGCCGAGATCGTCGACGTCGGCAAGCTCCCCGGCCACCACGCCGTGCCGCAGGACGCGATCAACGAGCTGCTCGTCACGCTCGCCCAGGGCGGCAGGCGCGTCGTGCGGCTGAAGGGCGGCGACCCGTACGTGTTCGGCCGCGGCGGCGAGGAGCTCGCCTACTGCCGCGAGCGCGGCGTCGACGTCGAGGTCGTGCCGGGCATCACGAGCGCCGTGTCGGTGCCCGCGATCGCCGGCATCCCGCTCACGCACCGCGGGCTCGCGACGACGTTCACGGTCGTCACCGGGCACGACCAGATCCGGGCCCTCGGCGGCGCGCGCGACCACACGGTCGTGCTGCTCATGGGCGTCGGCACGCTCGCGAACTCGGCGATCACGCTCGCCCGCGGCGAACGCGGCGGCGAATGCCCGGTCGCGATCGTGGAGGATGGGTACGGCCCTCGCCAACGAGTGACGATCGGCACGCTCGACACGATCGCCCACCAGGCGGCGGCGCGGGGCGTGCGGTCGCCCGCGGTCGTGGTGGTCGGCGACGTGGTGCGGCTGAGTCCGTACGCGCCCGCCGAGCTCGCGGCATCCGCGCTCACGGCGCCGCCCGCCATCGACCGACCCTGACCCGACCCCCGCCCTTCCGACTCCTCCGCTCTCCCGCTCCCTT
Organism: Agromyces molybdatiresistens; assembly: GCF_052748445.2. Taxonomy (NCBI): domain Bacteria; kingdom Bacillati; phylum Actinomycetota; class Actinomycetes; order Micrococcales; family Microbacteriaceae; genus Agromyces; species Agromyces molybdatiresistens. The sequence goes on from NZ_CM188258.1 coordinate 3,708,727, forward strand.
CGAAAGGCCATGCCCTCATGACCCTCTCCCTCCGTGTCGCGATCGTCGGCGCCGGCCCCGCCGGCATCTACGCGGGCAACATCCTGCGCCGCCAGGTCGACGAGGCCGGCGGGCAGGTCGCGATCGACCTGTTCGAGTCGCTGCCCGCGCCGTACGGCCTGATCCGCTACGGCGTCGCGCCCGACCACCCGCGCATCAAGGGCATCGTGAACTCGCTGCACGAGATGCTCGACGAGGGCACGATCCGCCTCATCGGCAACGTCGAGGTCGGGCGGGATGTCTCGGTCGACGAGCTGCGCGAGCGCTACGACGCGGTGATCTTCGCGACCGGCGCCCTGAAGGACGCCCCGCTCGACATCCCGGGCATCGACCTCCCCGGCTCGTACGGCGCGGCCGACCTCGTCGCCTGGTACGACGGCCACCCCGACGTGCCGCGCGACTGGCCGCTCGAGGCGCAGTCCATCGCGGTGATCGGCAACGGCAACGTCGCGCTCGACGTGGCGCGCGTGCTCGCGAAGCACCCGGCCGACCTGCTGTCGACCGACATCCCCGCCAACGTGCACGGGGGCCTCCTCGCGTCGCCCGTGACCGACGTGCACGTCTTCGGCCGGCGCGGCCCGTCGCAGGTGAAGTTCACGCCGATCGAGCTGCGCGAGCTCGGCGAGGTGCCGGGCGTCGACATCGTCGTGTACGACGACGACTTCGTGCGTGCCGAGGGCGACGAGCACGCCGCGCACCTGCTCGCGACGAACAACCAGGTGAAGGTCATGACCCGCACGCTCAACGGATGGCGCACGCCCGCCGACGGGCAGCCGACCGCGTCGCGTCGCCTGCACCTGCACTTCTTCCACTCGCCCGTCGAGGTGCTCGGCTCGTCCGCAGTGGAGGGCGTGCGCTTCGAGCGGACGCGTCCGGTCGGGGACGGCTCGGTCGTCGGCACCGGCGAGTTCGTCGACGTGCCCGTGCAGGCCGTGTACCGCGCGGTCGGGTACGCGAGCTCGCCCGTCGCGGGCGTGCCGTTCGACGAGTCGGCCCGGGTCATCCCGAACGACGGCGGCCGGGTGACGGATGGCGCGGGCGCGCCGGTCGCCGGCCTCTACGCCACGGGCTGGATCAAGCGCGGCCCCGTCGGACTCATCGGCCACACCAAGGGCGACGCGCTCGAGACCGTCACGAACCTCGTCGCGGATGCCTCGGCCGGCGTCCTCGCGGCACCCGGCGTCGCACCGACGGTCGATGCGGCCGACGGCGACGAGGTGCTCGAGCTGCTCGAGGCCCGCGGCATCCGGTACACGACCTGGGCCGGATGGCTCGCGCTCGACGCGCACGAGCGCTCGCTGGGCGAGGCGTTCGAGGGCCCGGTCGCGCGCGAGCGCGTGAAGGTCGTGCCGCGCGACGAGCAGGTCGAGCGGTCGCGCGACGGCGCGCTCATCGCCGGCTGAGCCCGGTCCGGTCCGCCGCGACCCATCCCATCCCGTCTGTTCGCAGGAGATCCCGCGACCGGCAGGACCGAATCCGAACGTCCGTCCTGCACATCGGGGATTCTCCGGTGAAACGGCGCAGCCCCCGCCGCCGCGGCCCCGTCGCGACTCGCTCGGCGCCGGGCGACACGGTTTCGTTCGGCTTCGTGGTGGACGGCGGCGGAATCGGGCCGGCTCGCGGCGCGCTCAGACGTCGGAGACGGAGGCGAACGCGTCGACCGCGGCCGGGTCGGCTCCTGCGGCACGGAGGCGGGCGGCGATGCCGCGACGGGCCCGGGCGTAGGAGGCGTTCGTGCCCCGCATGACCGAGTCGCGGTTGGCGAGGTCGAGCAGGGCCGTGAACTCGAACGCGAGCTGCGCGGGGTCCTCGAGGCCGGGCAGCTCGCCGAGCGAGCGCGCATGGGCGAGGGATGCGGCGACGTAGCCGCTCCAATCGGCGAGCGCGCGGTCGATGGCGTCGCGCACCGGGCCCGGCTTGGCGTCGAAGTCGGCGGACGCCTCGGCGAAGAAGCATCCGCCGGGGAACACCCGGTCGCGCGAGTACGCGATCCAGCGGTCGGCCAGCGCGAGGACGCGGCCGAGCCCGCGCGGCAGTTCGCGTGCGGGTGCGATGACGCTCTCGACGAACCGCACGCGCGCGGCCTCGACGGTCGCGAGCTGGAGGCGCTCCTTGCTGCCGAACAGCGTGGCGACGCCGCTCTTCGAGACCGACGCGGCCTCGGCGATGCGGCCGATCGAGAGCTGGTCGAGCCCCTCGACCGAGGCGAGGTCGACGGCGGCGGCGAGCACCTGCCGACGCGACGCATCACCCCTGACGCGCCGGCCGTCGATCACTCCGGTCGGACTCTCTGCGCTCACGCTCTCGATTTTACGCACGAACGTTCGTATACTCAACGCACGACCGTTCGTATTCATTGATCGGAGTCAGTCGTGACCACCATCGCCGAGGCCGCCACCACGGCCGCCCTCACGAGCCGCGTCGCCGCCGTCCGCGCCGCCGAACTCGTCTCCCCCGAGGCATCCGCCGCCCTCGCCCTGCCGCTCTTCATGCGCGTCGGCGCTCGACTGCCCGTCCGACCGGCCGACCGCGCGGTGCACGACGCGGCACGGCGTTCCGTCATCCGCGTGCGCGGGCGCGAGCTCGCGACGTACGAATGGGGCACGGGGCCCGACACGATCCTGCTGGTGCACGGATGGCGCGGCCGCGCCTCGCAGTTCGCACCGATCGTGCGCGAGCTGCGCGCCGAGGGGTTCCGCATGGTGGCCTTCGAGGCACCCGCCAACGGCGAATCGGCCGGTCGGCGCACCGACATCCGTGACTGGCTCGCCGCGATCCACGCACTGCAGGCCCGCGAGGGGCGGTTCCACACGATCGTCGGACACTCGTTCGGCGCGATGGCCGGGCACGCCGCCATCCGCGACGGCGTCGCCGCCGGTGCGCTCGTCGCCGTCGCCGGGCCCTCCCGCGCGCGGTTCCTGGTCGACGCGTTCTCGGCGCGAGTCGGCATCGGTCGGACGACCGCCGATGCCCTCGCCGCGCGCTTCGCTCGGCGCATCCTGCCCGACGTCGCCGAGCCGTGGTCGCGGTTCGACGGGGCGACGAGCCCGTTGCCCGAGCGGATGCCGCTGCTCGTCGTGCACGACCGCGGCGACCGCGAGGTGCCGGCGAGCGAGGGCGTCCGCCTCCACGACGCGCACGGCGCACGGTCGCGGCTCGTCCTCACCGAGGGCGCCGGTCACAACCGCGTGCTCGGGGCCGACCCCACGCTCGATGCGATCACGGCATTCGTCACCGGCGGGCTCGACGGCGTCGACCGGCTCGGGCTCGGCGAGGTGACCGACGCGGCGTCGCTCGCCGCCGAGTCCGCCCCCGGCCGTTCGACCCCGGCCTCCGCCGCCTGAGGCGACCCCCGGCGGTCTTCCCAGCCCCGGGCGTGCTCGCCTCGCTGAGAACGCGCTGCTCGTCCAGCTCGGCCGGTGCTCCCAACGGGCCCGCACGGGCGCCGACGTATTCGACCCATCGCCGGAAGAAGCCGTCCCCTCTGCGACCGCCCGTCACGAGATCCCGGACCTGAGGACGGGTCGCGGTTCGTTCCAGGGAGAAAGGTATCCCGCGGATACCTTTCTCCCACCGTCGAGCAGGGGAACGACGTCACCCGGTCCGAGCGGGTGCAGCGCAGCGACCGCACGAACCGGGCCGGTACGGCGCGGCAACCGCACGAACCGGGCACGGTCGCGGCGATCAGTCCCGCGCGGCGATCACGCGCTCGTAGACCGCGAGGTGCGCCCGCGCCACGGCGAGGTCGTCGAGCAGCCCCGGGGTCGCGGCCGCGGCCGCGGAGAGGCGGGCGCGCAGGTCGGGTTCGGCGTCGAGCCGGCGCAGCGCCGCCGCGAGCGCGTCGACATCCCGCGGCGGTGCGAGCAGGCCGTTGACGCCGTCGGCGATCCATTCGGCCGGCCCGGCCTCGCCTGCGGCGACGACCGCACGGCCCGCGGCGAGGTACTGCAGCACGTTCTGGCCGAGCGGCTCGGGGCGCGTCGAGTACTGCACCGCAACGTCCCACCCGTCGAGGAGCCGCTGCACGTCGTCGACGTGCCCGAGCAGGTCGACCCGGTCGGCGATGCCCAGTTCGCCGGCACGGCGCCGCAGCGCGGCGAGGTGGTCGTCGTGCCCGAACGGCGCGCCTCCGGCGAACTGCAGGCGGATGTCGCGGCCCGGGAAGGCGCGGGCGAACGCCTCGAGCAGCTCGGCCTGCCCCTTCCACGGGTCGATGCGGGCGAGCATCCCGACGGTCCGCAGCGGAGCGTTCGCACGCTCGAGGAGCGCGGCGCCGACGACGAGCCCCGACGCGCTCGGCACGACCTCCGCGACGGCGTCGGGCCGCAGGTACGGGCGCGCCGAGTCGAGCGTCGCGCGCGAGTTCGCGATCACGCCGTCGGCGCGAGGCAGCACGACCCGGGTCATGAGCGCGTGCCCGGCGCCGCCCAGCGCCCCGGGGTCGACGAGGTCGCGCAGGTGCACGACGAAGCGGGCCCGCGAGAGGCGAGCGGCGAGCGCGCCGTACGCGGCGGCCCGGGCGGTGTTCGCGTCCACGAGGTCGGCGCTGCGGAACGCCGCGGACGCACGGACGGCGAGCGCCTGCACCGCCAGCCGCGCACCGAACCCCACGGCCGCACGCGGCCCTCCGGAGCTGGCCCCTGCGGGCTGATGGATGCCGACGACCCGTCGGCGCACGCGCGCCGGCAGGTCCGCCCACACGTTCGCTCCCGGTCCGAGGGGCGGCGTCTGCACGACCGCGGCCCATGCGGGGTCAGCCTCGAGCATGCGGATCAGCGCGAGCTCCGCCCCGCCCGTGGCGGCGGTGTGGTCGAGGTGGAGCACGCGGAGCCTGCGGCCGACGCCGCTTCGCGGCCCATCGGACTCGACGGGCGACGACGTCGGGACGCCGCCTGACGGCCGGCTGTCAGAACGGCGCTCCGACCCCGGTGCGCTCACGTCTCCCGCCCGCCGAACCACCGACGCCACGAGCCGGATCGCCTCGATTCCCGGCCATCGGCCGAACCGCCGCCCGCACCGTGGGCTGGACCGCCCGAGCGCGACCCGAGCCCCTCGAACGAGAACGACTCCGCGTCCGCGGCCGTGCCGAGCACCGAGTCGGCCTCGGCCCGCGGCATCCCGAACAGCGCGACGGCGAGCGACGCGAGCGGCGGCACCTCCTCGCGCGCCATCGCGCGGTACGCCTCGTCGTCGCGCCCCTGGGGGTCGGTGATGTCGCCGTCGTCGCCCGCGCCGAGCTCGCGGCGGCTGCCGAACCGTGCGACGCGTTCGCGCAGTTCCTCGACCGTGGCGGGCGCGGGCGCGGGCCCGATGCCGGTCGCGATGGCGCCCGCCTCGCGGATCGTGAAGGTCGACCGCAGCATCGACGGCACCATGCCGAGCACCGCGTCGCGATGCGCGACATCCGCCGTCAGCACCAGGTCGGCCGACCGGATGGCCGCCTCGTCGATCTGCGCCGCGCGGTGCGCGACCCCGTCGGCGCCGAACCGCTCGGCGATCGCGAGCGAGCGTCGTCGCATGGGCCGCCCGACGGGAGCCGCCGTGCCCGCGCTAATGACGACGACGCGCGCCGCGGCATCCGCCGGCAGGTACCGCTCGACCCAGGTGCGCAGGAGTGCTGCCGCGAGCGCCGAGCGATTGAGGTTGCCCGTGCACACGACGAGCACGCGGAACTCGTCGGAATCCATGCGCGATCACCCCCGGCTCGCCACGACCCGGGCGCGGGGCCCCGGATAAGGTTTCTGAAAAGGATTCTAGAGGGGGTGCGGTGCGCGTACTCAGGGTCTCGCACAGCGCCGTCGTCGACGAGTGGCGCGGGCGCGAACGCGCACTCGCCGCGCTCGGCGTCGACGTGTCCCTGTGGTGCGCCCGGCGATGGCACGCCGGCGGGGCGCCCGTGACGCTGCACTCCCGCCCCGACGAGCACGTCTTCGGCGTGCGCACGCTCGGGCGGCACCCGGCGCTGTTCGTCTACGACCCCGTCCCGCTGTGGCGCGCGCTCGGCGAGCGGTGGGACGTCATCGACCTCCACGAGGAGCCGTTCGCGCTCGCGACCGCCGAGATCCTGCTCCTGCGAGCGCTGCGCGTCGCGTCGCGCCGCACGCCCGTCGTGCTCTACACCGCGCAGAACCTGCGGAAGCGCTACCCGGTCCCGTTCCGCTGGTTCGAGCGCCGGGCGCTGCGCGCCGCGTCGGGCATCTCGGCGTGCAACACCGAGGCCGCGCGCATCGCCGAGGCGAAGGGCTTCGCGGGGCGTGCGCGCGTGATCCCGCTGGGCGTCGACCTCGAGACGTTCCGGCCGGCGGGTGGCACGGGCGTGTCGGATGGCGCAGACGCCACGGGTGGCGCGCCGGCGCCGGGCGCCGTGGCGACGGCGGCGACGACGGATGGCGCCGGGCCGATCACCGTCGGCTTCATCGGGCGTCTCGTGCCCGAGAAGGGCATCCTGCTGCTGCTCGACGCGCTGGCGCGCGAGCCGCGCCTGCTTCTCCGCGTCGTCGGCACCGGTCCGCTCGGCGAGGAGCTTCCGGCGCGTGCGCTCGCGGCGGGCATCGGCGACCGCGTCGAGCTCGTCGGCGCGGTCGACCCGGGCGCGATCCCCGAGGTCCTGCGCTCGTTCGACGTGCTCGCCGTGCCGTCCCTGCCGACGCCGTCATGGACGGAGCAGTTCGGCCGCGTCGCCGTCGAGGCGATGGCGTGCGGGGTCCCGGTCGTCGCGAGCGACGCGGGCGCGCTGCCCGACGTGGTCGGCGGTGCGGGCATCGTCGTGCCGACGGGCGACTCGGCCGCACTCGCCGAGGCGCTCGTCGAGGCATCCGGGCCGCGTGCGGGCGAACTCCGCGCGGCGGGCCTCACCCGAGCGGAAGAGTGCAGCTGGGGCGCGGTGGGCCGCGACTACCTCGACCTGTACCGTTCGATCGTGCACGCGCCATCCGCAGCCCCGGAGCCCACGGCGACGCTCGAGGTCATCGTCGTCGCCTACGGCTCCCCCGACCTGCTGCGTCGCGCGCTCGAGCCCGTCGCGGGGCTGCCGGTCACGGTCGTCGACAACTCGTCGCTGGCGTCGATCCGCGAGCTGTGCGACGAGGTCGGCGTGCGCTACCTCGACCCCGGCCGCAACGGCGGCTTCGCCGCGGGCGTGAACCACGGCCTCGCGCACCGCATCGCGCCGGGCTCCGACGTGCTGCTGCTGAATCCCGACGCCGAGATCCCGGCCGACGACGTCGCGCGGCTGCACGAGGCGCTGCGCGCCCGCGCCGACCTCGCGAGCGTCGGCCCGGCCCAGGTCGACGAGCAGGGCCGCGAGGCACGCGTCGAGTGGTGGCTGCCGTCGCCGACGGGCACGTGGCTCGAGGCGCTCGGACTCGCGCGGCTCCGCCGCGACCCGTCGTACGTGATCGGCTCGGTCATGCTCCTGCGCGCCGAGGCGCTCGAGCAGGTCGGCTGGTTCGACGAGCGCTTCTTCCTCTACGCCGAGGAGGCCGACTGGGCGTATCGGGCGTATCGGTTCGGGTGGCGGCACGACGTCGTGCCGGAGGCCCGGGCGGTGCACACGGGCGCCGGCACCGGCGGCGACCCGCGCCGGCGCGAGGCGCACTTCCACGCGTCGCAGGAGCGGTTCCTGCGCAAGCACTTCGGCGCGGCCGGATGGCAGGTCGCCCGCGTCGGCCAGTGGCTCGGGTCGATGACCCGCGCCGTGGTGCTCCCCGGCGAGCGCGGCCGCGCCGCGAGGCGACGGGCGGCGATCACGCGGCTCGGCCCGGTGCGGGTCGAGGCGCGGTTCCGCGAGGCGGACGGACAGCACGCCCGGAACGAGATGCCTGCGGAGGCGACGACATGACCCGAATCGTGCAGATCGTCCCGTTCATCGGCCCCGGCACGGGGGTCGCCGGTGTCGCGTGGCACCTGGAGGAGGAGCTCCGCGCGCTCGGCGCGACGGTCGAGCGGTTCACCTTCGACTCCGCTCGTCGGCATCGGCCGATGCGCTGGCCGCGGAACTCGATCCTCGCCCGCATCCGCGGCGGCTGGCGCATGATCTGGTTCAGCACCGTGGGCACGCGTCGCGCGAAGCGGTTCCTCGCCGAGCGCCCCGACGCGATCTCGATCTGCCACAACAACGTCGTCGCGGGCGACGTGTACGTCAACCACGGCGTGCTCCTCGCGTCCATGCGGGCGCGCGGGCGCAACTGGTGGCACACCTACCGCAACCCGGTGCACCTCTTCATCTACGCGCGCGACCGCGTCCGCTATCGCGGCCATGCCCACCGCGTCGCGGTGTGCCTCTCCGAGGGCGACGCCGCCGACCTGCGCGCGACCTACGGGCCCATCGGCCCGCGGATCGAGGTGATCCCGAACGGGGTCGACCTCGACCGGTTCCGGCCGCCGACATCCGCGGAGCGCGCCGCCGCCCGGGCGGAGTTCGGGCTCGGCGATCAGGAGCGGGTCGGCGTCTTCGTGGGGCACGAGTTCTCGCGCAAGGGCCTCTCGTTCGCCATTCGGGGCCTCGTGCACGCGCCGAGCACGCTGCTCATGGTGATCGGCGGCAACGACGACATCATCGCCGAGTCGCACGCCGAGGCGATCGAGCACGGCGTCGGCGACCGCGTGCTCTTCCTCGGGCCGCGCAGCAACCTGCCGCGCCACCTCGCCGCGTGCGACTACTTCGTCTTCCCGAGCGCGTACGAGGCGAATGCGCTCGTCGTGCTCGAGGCGCTCGCGAGCGGGCTGCCCGTCATCGCGACGCCCGTCGGCTTCGCGCCCGAGATCATCAGGGACGGCGAGAACGGCTACCTGGTCGATCGCGACGCCGAGGCGGTCGGCGCTCGGATGGAGGAACTCGCGACCCTCGGCGACGACGCGTTCGCGGCGCTCGGCCGCGCTGCGCGCGCGTCGGCCGAGACCTACGGATGGCGCGAGGTGGCCCGCCGCTACCTGGCCCTCGTCCAGCAGCTGCAGGCGGAGCGCGTCGGCGGCGGCCCCGCCGACCCGGCCGCGCCCTCGAGCACGCGCGAGGCCGACGGCGCACCCACCGACCGGGCGACCGGATGACCCGGATCGTGCAGATCGCCCCGTCGATCGAGCCCGGCAGCGGCGTCGCGGGCGTGGCGTTCGCCCTCGAGCAGGAGTTCCGCGCGGCGGGCGTGCCGGTCGAGCGCTTCACGGCCGCCGAGGCCGGGCGCACCCTCGACCGACCGCATCGCACGACGCTCGGCCTGCACGTCGCCCGCGCGGGCAACGTGGTCTGGTTCAGCACCGTGGGCACACGACGGGCGAGGCGGTACCTCGCCGAGCGGCCCGACGCGATCTCGTTCACCCACAACGACGTGATGGCCGGAGACGTCTACGTCAACCACGGCCTGCTGCAGGCGGCGATGCGCGCACGCGGCAACTACGCGTGGCGGATGGTGCGCAATCCGGTGCACCTCTTCACCGCGGTCCGCGACCGCGTCCGCTATCGCGGGCGCACGCATCGCGCCGTCGTCGCGCTGACCGGCGGGGAGGCGCGGCTGCTCACCGAGGTGTACGGGCGCGTGCGGCCGCCCGTCACGGTCATCCCGAACGGCGTCGACATCGAGCGGTTCAGCCCGGGGGATGCCGCGGGGCGGGCCGGCGTGCGCCACGAGCTCGGGATCGCCGAGGACGTGACCGTCGCGGTCTTCATCGGTCACGAGTTCGAGCGGAAGGGCCTGCACCTCGCCATCGAGGCGCTGGACCGCGCGACCGGCGTCGTGCTGCTCGTGGTCGGCGGCACGGCCGACATGATCCGGAGGGCGGGCGCGCAGACCCGCCGTGCGGGCGTCGCCGATCGCGTGGTGTTCGCGGGCGAGCGCCCGGACCCGGTCCCGCTGCTCCGCGCGTCCGACGTGCTCGTCCTGCCGAGCGCGTACGAGGCGAACGCCCTCGTCGTGCTGGAGGCGCTCGCGTGCGGCGTGCCGGTCGTCTCGACGCGGGTGGGATTCGCGCCGGACATCGTGGTCGACGGCGAGAACGGCTTCCTCGTCGAGCGGAACGCCGCCGCGATCGGCGCACGCCTGGCCGAGCTCGACGCGCTCGATGCGGAGTCGCGCCTCGCCTGGCGCACGCGGGCGCGCCGCACGGCGGAGCGGCACTCCTGGCGCGAGGTCGCGGCACGCTACCTCGCGCTCGCCCGCGAGCTCGAGGCGCAGCGCACGCCGGACCGTCCGGCCGGAGCCGCCGAGGAGGCCACGTGACCGCGACGCTCCGCATCGCGCACGCCATCCGCTCCGACGGCTTCTCGGGCGTCGAGCAGTTCGTGCTGCGCCTCGCCCGGACCCAGGCGGCCGATGGGCACGCGGTGCACGTGATCGGCGGCGACCCGCCGCGCATGCGCCCGGGTCTCGACGACCTCGGCGTCGCGCACACGCCCGCGGCACGCACGGTCGAGGTGCTCCGCGCCGTGCGCGAGCTCGCCGATCGGGTCGACGTCGTCAACACGCACATGACGGCGGCGGATGTCGCGACCGTCGCCGCACTCGCGACGCGTCGCCGGGCCCGCCGGCCCGCGGTCGTCGCCACGTGCCACTTCGCACGGCCACGGGGGCGCGTCGGTCCGGTGCCGATCGACGCGCTCGTGCGCGGACGCATCGACGCGCAGATCGCGATCTCGTCGGCGGTCGCGGCCGCGGTCGACGGCCCGAGCACGGTCGTGCACACGGGCATCGACCCGCGGCCGGCGGGCGACCCGGCCGCCCGCGAGCGCACGGTGCTCGTCGCCCAGCGCCTGCAGCCCGAGAAGCGCACCGACGTCGCAGTGCGCGCGTTCGCGGCATCCGGTCTCGCCGCCGACGGCTGGACGCTCGACGTCGCCGGGATCGGCCCGGAACGGGAGCCGCTCGAGCGGCTCGTCGCGGAGCTCGGCATCGCGCCATCCGTCCGCTTCAGCGGGTACCGCACCGACCTGCCCGACCTGCTCGCGCGCGCCGGGATGCTCATCGCGCCGTGCCCCGTCGAGGGTCTCGGGCTGACGCTCCTCGAGGCGATGGCGTCGGCGTTGCCGCCCGTCGCGGCGGATGCGGCGGGCCACGTCGAGGTGCTCGCGGGCCTCGACGAGCGGTCGCGGTTCGCTCCGGGCGATGCGGATGCCGCGGGCGCGCGCCTCCGCTCCCTCGCCGCCGATCCCGGGGCGCGAGCCGCCCTCGGGGCCGCGGCGCGCGCACGCCAGCAGTCGCACTTCTCGCTCCGCGCGCAGGCCGACGGGACGGACGCCGTCTACCGATCCGCGATCCGTCGGGAGGTGGCGCGGTGACCGACCTCGTCGTGCTGTCGCTCGAACGCTGGGACCAGGTGTGGCGGCGCAACCAGCACCTCGTCGCGGGGCTCCTGCGCACCGACCCTGCGCTGCGCGTGCTGTTCGTCGAGCCCGCCGCCGACCCCGTGCACGACCTCGCGTCGCGCCGGCGGCCCGGCTTCGGCGAGGGCCTCGCGGAGGTCGGCGATCCCGCCCCCGGCAGGCTGTGGACCTACCGACCGACGAAGTGGCTTCCCCGCCGCCTCGACGCACGCGCCGATGAACGTCTCGCCGCGGGCGTCGCGCGCGCCGCCGGATCGCTCGGGATGCGGCATCCGCTGCTCTGGATCAACGACCCGGGCGCCGTCGAGCTCGCCGAGCGCACGGGATGGCCGACGCTCTACGACATCACCGACGACTGGCTCGCGGCCGACCGCTCCGAGAGCGAGCGAGCGCGGGCCGCCTCGACCGAGGCCCGGCTCCTCGGCGTCGCCCGGGAGGTCGTCGTCTGCTCGCCCGAGCTCGCGCGCCGCAAGGGGTCGGCGCGGCCGGTCACGCTCATCCCGAACGCGGTGGACGCCGCCGCCTACCGGCGGCCGGTGGCACGCCCGGCCGACCTCCCGGCGGGGCGCATCGCGCTCTACCTCGGCACGGCGCATCCCGACCGCGTCGACGTCGACCTCTGCGAGTCGACCGCCCGCGCCGTCGCGGCGGTCGGTGGCACGCTCGTGCTGGTCGGCCCGAACCTGCTCGGCGGCGATGCCACGACACGGCTCGCCGCGGTCGGCGCGGTACTGCTCGGCCCGCGCCCCAGCACCGACGTGATCGGCTACCTCCAGCACGCCGACGTGCTCGTAGTGCCGCACGTCGTGACCTCGTTCACCGACAGCCTCGATCCGATCAAGCTCTACGAGTACCAGGCCGTGGGCCGGCCGGTGATCTCGACGCCGGTCGCGGGCTTCCGTGACGCCGCGGATCCGCGCATCACGGTCGCCCACCCGGACGCGTTCCCGTCCGCGGTCGCGGCGGCGCTTCCCGGCGCGCTCCCGTTCCCGCACGGCGCCGACGGCCCGACCAGTGACTGGAACGAGCGGGTCGCGGCGATGGGCACCGTCCTCGCGCGGCTCTCCCCGCGCGGCACCGCCTGAACCGGCTCCACGGGCCCCGTGGGCGGCTCAGAGCTCGTCCAGCACGGCGCGCAGGTTGGCCCATGCCCACGACCAGTCGTGCGCCAGCGCGTACCGCCGGGACGCCGAGGCCCGACGAGCCCGCTCGTCGGGGTCGTCGATGAGAGCCGCGAGCGCTCGGGCCAGCGCCTCGGGGTCGTCCGGCGCGACGAGGATGCCGGCATCGCCGAGCACGTCGGGCAGCCCGCCGATCCGGGATGCCACGACCGGCAGGCCGCTGGCCATCCCCTCGCCCGCGGTGAGCGGGCACGGATCGGGCCAGCGCGATGGCACGACGAAGACGTCGATCGACCGGAGCAGGTCGGGCAGAGCGGGCCGGTCCACGAAGGGTTCGAATCGCACCCGCGCGCCGCTCGCCGCGGCGAGCTCGCGCAGTTCCCGTTCGTACGGCGAGAGCTCCGCGTCGCGGGCGAAGCCGTGGCTCCCGACGATGAGGAACTCGACCCCGTCGCGGCCGAGCAGCTTCGCCGCCCGGAGCAGGACGTCGGGCCCCTTGTCGCGGATGGCTCGGCCGACGAAGGCGATCGTCAGCGGCCGCGGCTCGAGTGACCGCCCGCGGGACGGCGGCGAGAACTGCTCGCAGTCCACGCCGTTGCCCACGATCCGGATGCGCTCGGCGAGGCGTGCGGGCAGCGATGCGCGGAGCTGCCCGGCGAGCGACTCGCTCACGGCGATGATCGCCGCCACCCCGTCGAGGGCGCGGCCCGCCTCGCGACGCGTGTACGAGCGCAGCACGTCGTTGTGGGCGTAGAGCGCCACGTCGTGCGGGCTGTCCCGGAGGAGGTCCGGCAGCGCGGGGGCGTTGTGCGCGAGCACGATCGCCGGCGGTCGATCGCGGATCGCGGCCGCGACGGGTTCGTAGAACCCGCGAGTGGCGGTCCGGGCACCGCCGAGCCGGGCGCGGACCAGGTCGGCCACACGGTCGTTCCGGGTCAGCCACGGCGCCCGGGCGTACTCGATCGGCTCGGCGCTCGCGTATCGCGGGCGCATCGTGTCCGCGGCGAGCGCGACGAGGTGCGGCACCGGGTCGGCGTCCCTGGCCGCGGCGGTCGCCAGCCCGTGCACGACCGTCGGGATGGCCGAGCCGGTGCGCGGCGAGAAGTGGTCACCGGGCGTGATGGCGTGGACGATCGGCCGCACTGGGTCCTCCCCGGGACGGGAAGAGGGTGCGCTGCCGGAGCAGCGCACCCTCGAATCCGTGTCGCCGGACTACTGGTAGAACGGCGGGTCGCACGTGGGCGCACCCGTCGGGAACGGGACGCGGCTCGAGCACGGCGGGAAGCTCTCGATGTACACGTCGGGGATGACGATCGGCGCGTGGTCCGTGTCGGCGCAGTCGTGACCCCACGGCACGGTCAGGTCGAGCGTGACGTCCTGGTTCGCGCTGTTGTCGGAGTTCGCGTAGACGATGACCTTGACCGAGTCTCCCGGCGCGATCGGCGTGCAGTAGTCGGGGTTGATGCCGACGACCGTGAACGGCAACCCGTCAGAGACGATCGTGATCGACGGCTGCAGCACGATGTCCTTCGACGTGTTGTTCGTGATGAGCAGCGGGATCGCGAACGCCTTGGACGGGTCGAGCCCGGGAAGACCGGCGAAGATGTCGGCGCAGTCGCCGGCACTGTTGCCCGGGAGCTTGCACGCCGTTCCCACGGCAACGCTCGGGGGCGGGCCGGATGCGGCGTAGGCGGGGGCGGGGACGGCGAGGGCGACGGCGGGGACCGACCACGCCATGGCCTTGGCCACGGTACGTCGGGAGACGCCGGACTTCGGCTCTTCGAGGTCGCTCATTGGGATCCTCCTGGGATGTGTGCTGTGGTTGGGCGACCCTCCGCCGGAGCTGTCGGGTCTACGTCGGGTTGAGTGATGTACGCAATTGCAGTACCTGCGGCACATTATCGGGTTTTCACAGCCAACTCTAGGCCTTGAGGCATCCTCGGTCGATTCGCGGCCACCCCACCTTCGGGTGACAAACGAACACCGGGTTGCGGCCGCCGTCGGCGCAGGGGCGCATTCGCGCACGACGACCGGTCCGCCGGGATCCGCCGTCCCCCTGACCGCCCGCCCGGGCGTATCGGTAGATTCGGACGACCGACCCGAACGACCGCCGGTTCCGCATCCGTCGGCCGGCCGAGACCACGCAGCCGGAGGGAACCGCCCAGATGACGCCTCGTGACGCGCCGCGCCTGACGATCGCCACGATCGCGACCGACACCCCGATGGGTGCACAGGCGTACCAGGAGCAGGTGGCGAGCCGTGCGGCATCGGCCCTCGCCCTCGTCGACGAGCGCGACTGGCGGTATCGCCGCCTCGTCCTCCGCTCGCTCAGGTCCACCCTCGACGGCAATCGGCGTCTTCCCCTCGGCCGGATCGCACGGGCTTCGGCGACGCAGCGCCGCGCCGTCGGCCGCCTCCTGTACAGCGGCGACTCCGTGGTGCATCGGATGGCGCTCGAGTTGCCGCCCGCTCCCCACGGCGACGTCATCACGGTCCACGACGTGGTCGCGTGGCGCTTCCCCGACGAGTCCGCGCCGGTCCCCGCCGCCATCGAGGAGGCGCGACGCGCGGCAGCCGTCATCTGCGTCTCGGAGTTCAGCGCTCGGGAGGCCGTCGAGCTCCTGGGCATCCGCGAGCCGCACGTCGTGCACAACGGCGTCGACGCGCGGTTCTTCGATGCCGCGCCGCTCGACGTGGCGGCCCGGCAGTCCAACGGCCTCCCCGAGCGCTACGTGCTCCACGCGGGCGGCGCCACGCGCAGGAAGAACCTCGAAGCCCTCGCCGAGGCCTGGCCGGCCGTGCATCGCGAACGACCGGGGCTCGAGCTGCTGCTCGCCGGCCCTGCGCATCCGCGCCGAAGCGCGTTGTTCGAGGGCATGCCGGGCACGCGAATGGTCGGCCGCCTGCCCGACGACGTCATGCCGGGGCTCGTGGCCGGCGCCGAGGTGGTCGTCGTCCCCTCGCTCTACGAGGGATTCGGCCTCCCGGCGCTCGAGGCGATGGCCGCGAACGTGCCCGTGGTGGCCGCGTCGACGAGCTCGCTGCCCGAGGTCGTCGGCGATGCCGGCATCCTCGTCGAGCCGACGGGCCCGGCGATCGCGGCCGGCCTGCTCGACGCCACCGGCGGATCGCGCCTCGACGCGATGATCGCCGCCGGCCGGGTGCGCGCCGGCGAGTTCACGTGGGAGCGGTGCGCCGAGGCGCACGCGCGCGTCTGGACCTCGGTGGCGTGAGCCGGTCGGCTGCTAGCCGCGCCCCGCGAGCGCGCCGAACGCGCCGACCGGGTACCGCGGCAGGCCGGGCACGACCTCGGTGAGCCGGCGGATCGAGCGCTCGAGGTCGTCGCTCGCCCGGTCGACCGTCACACGCGGCGCGACCGCCGCACCCTCGAGCATGCCGCGAAGGCCCCGTGAGGGGTCGAACGGCATGAACCGGCTGGCACCCGGCGTCATCACCGACTCGTAGTCGTGGAACTTGAACGGTCCGCCGCTGAGCGGCGGATCGAGCGTCGTCCAGGTCGCGGGGATCCCGTAGGCATCGGCCGTCACCAGCCCGTGCAGCGAGGTCGTCACGACCGCCTCGGCGGCGGCGATCTCGCGGACGACGCGTGCGGCGGGCTGGTGCACGTTCACGACGTGGACCCGCGTGCCCGCGGCATCCGCCAGCGCCATGAACGACTCGTGCTGCCGGTGGTGACCGTGGGGCACGATCGCGACGTCCCAGCGCGGACGAGGGCGCGGCGCGAGCCGCGCCACGAGGATGCCCGGGTCGCCGAGCGCGACGTCGTCGCCGGCGCCGATGAGCTCGCGCGTGAGATGCCCCCGCACCGCGAGCACCTTGGCCTGCGGCAGGGGATGCGGGCGACCGTACATGAGCCCGCTGCCCCAGATCGCCCCGTCGAAGTCCTCCGGCAGGAACTCGAGGATGCTGCCGACGCCCGCGAGCCGTGCGCGCCCGGCGACCCGGTGCACCGGTGCGACGCCGTACGAGGGGAGCAGCCACGGCGTGAGGTCGTCGCCGAAGTTCGGATGGCCGTCCCACCAATGAGCCGGCACGACCACGCCGCCCCGCCACATCGCCGGCCGCGCGGCGGCGGCCGCAAGCCGTCGCACCTGGCGGACGCGGCGCCGGACCGGGTTCGTGTACGTCACGGCGCCTCCGCCTCGGTCGCCGTGGTCTCTTCGCCGGCGGGCGTGCGTTCGCCGAGGACGGACATGTACCGAGCCGCATATGCACGCGCGACGCGCTCCCACGTGAACTCGGACACGCGCTGCCGCCCGGACGCCACGAGGCGCGCGCGGAGGTCGGCGTCCGAGACGACGCGCTCGATCGCCGCCCGCAGCGCACCCGCGTCGGTCGGGTCGACGAGCAGTCCGTCCACCTCATCGCGCACGAACCCCGGGGCACCGCCGCGATCGGTCATGACCAGGGCTGCGCCGCTCCGCCACGCCTCGAGCGCGACGATGCCGAACGCCTCCATCCGGCTCGGCACGACGACCGCCGTCGCGCCGGCCATCGCGTCGGCGACGTCGGGCGGGTCGAGCCGTCCGGCCAGCTCGACGCGATCGGCCAGGCCGCGTGCCGCGATCAGCGCCTCCAGGCGCTCGCGTTCCGGGCCGTCGCCGACGATCACGAGGCGCACGAGGGCATCCAGGCCCGGGCCCGCCATCGCGTCGATCAGCAGGTCGAAGCCCTTGGTGCGCCCGAGACGCCCAACCGCGAGCAGGTAGGGTCCGCCGAAGCGGCTGCGCGTCGCATCGCCGACGAGCGCGAGGTCGACGCCGTTGGGCACGACCTCCCCGCCCCGGAGACCGTAGTGCTCGCGCAACTCGTCGATCACGAACGCCGAGGGTGCGGTGACCGCGGCCGCGGCCGCGAGCGCTCGGCGGAGCGAGGATCGCAGGATCGCGGACCGCTCGAACACGGCGTGGTCGTCGGCGACCGTCTCGCCGTGCGAGGTGACGACGAGCGGAACGCGGAACCGACGGTGCACGGCGAGGCCGTAGACCCCGTTCGGCCCGAAGCAGTGCACGTGCACGAGATGCGGACGGAACGCCGATCGCGCTCGGGACCACGACCGCCATGCGGAGGGGAGGGCCCGTGCGAACCGCGCGATGCCCCCGATGGACCCCGTCGGGAGCGGCGTCGGCAGGTAGCGGACGGTCATGCCGTCCAGGTCGCGGACGACCGGCCCGGTGCCGCGGTCGACCGACCATACCTCGACGGCGATGCCCGCCCGCTGCAGCGCGCGCGCGACCTGACGGACGTGCTCCTCGACGCCGCCGACGTGCGGCGCGTACGAGGACGACACGAGGGCGACCCTGAGCCGACCCTCGCTCGATGCATCGGCGCGGGCTCCGCGTCGCTCGGGCTCGCTCACGCGTCAGCCGCGTGCGTCGCGCTCGTCCGCCGGCGGCTCGGTCACGAGGACCTCCTCCTGCGGCGCAGCCTTCCGCCCGCGCTTCTTCTTCGGCGCCCGCTCGGGAGCCGATGCGCCCGCGGGCTGCGCCGCGGCTGCGCCCGACGTGTAGTCGCGGCGGTACTCGTACGAGTACGTCGCGGCATCCGCACCCCGGATCGGCGCCTTGTTCAGCACGATGCCGAGGGGCCGACCGCGCGCCTTCCGCAGCGTGTCCAGGGCCTTGTCGAGCAGGTCGTAGGTGGTCTTGCCCATGGTGACGACGACCAGGGCGCCATCGGCCTGGTGGGCGAGGACCGCACCGTCGGTGACGGGCAGCAGCGGCGGCGCGTCGATGATGACGGTCGCGTGCTTGGTGAGGTCCGCGATGAGCGTGTGCATGCGCTCGGATCCGAGCACCTCGCTCGGGTTCGGCGGCACGCTCCCGGCCGCGAGCACGAGCAGGTTGTTCGACTTCGGCGTGCGCTGCAGCACCTCGGAGAGCGCCGCGCGGCCGGCCAGCACGTCGCTGAGCCCCGCCCCGCCGGGAAGCCCCATGGTCTTCGCGACCATCGAGCGCCGGAGGTCGCCGTCGACCAGTACGACCGTGGTACCCGCCGCCGCGAGCGTCAGGGCGAGGTTGCAGGCGACCGTCGACTTGCCGTCGCCGGGAAGCGGGCTCGTGACGACGATCGTCTTCGGCGGATGGTCGACATCCATGAACTGGAGGTTGGTCCGCAGCGACCGAAGGGCCTCGGAGACCGCGAACGTGCCCGTCTTGCCGGTGCGATTGGCGGCGGATGCGTCGACCAGCCGATTGTCGGCATCCATGCTCGGCACCCACGGGATCGTCCCGACGACGGCGACGCCCGTCTTCGCCTCGGTGTCCTCCGCGTTGCGGATGCGGCGGTCCGCGGCGGTGCGGATCATCGCGAAGGCGATGCCGAAGCCGAGGCCGAGCACCCCACCGACGATGAGCGCGGTCTGGACGTCGGGGAACGCCGGGCTCGACGGGAGCGAGGCGGACTCGCGCGTGACGACCTGCACCGGTGCGGCGCCGAGCGGGCTGCTCTCGACCTCGACCTCGTCGACGACGTTGCCGAGCGAGATCAGCCACGCCTCCGAGAGTCGCCGCGCGCCCTCCGCGGTCGGCGCCTCGGCCGTGACGCTCAGGATCACGGTGCCCTGGGGGTTCGTCACCTCGACGCGCTCGATGAGCGCCTCGGGCGTCGTGTCGAGCCCCAGGTCGTCGATGACACCCTGGGCCACGTCGGTCCACCCCGCCATGACGAGGTAGGACGGCACGCGCGAGCGAGCGACCGTGTCACCCAGCGACACGTTGGCCACGTCGCCCTCGCCCGTCGATTGGACGATGCCGCTCGCGCTCGCGACGTACACCGGCGTCTGGAGCATCGTCCAGCCGTACCCGGCGCCGACGCCGACGAGGGTGAGGAGCAGGATCGCCAACCAGTGCCGTCGTAGGCCGCGGAGGTAGTCGCGCAGTTCCATGGGCACCTCCGGGTCGTGTCGCCGACGGTCCGCAGTACGGAGGACAACGAGCGAGTAGGGTCCATGGTATGTCAACCGCCTTCGACGTGCGCGTCCTCGACTCCGTGGTCCGCGTGGACTTCGACGCCTCCGTGCCCGCCGACGTCCGCGAACGGATCCGCGGGCACTGGGTCGACCTCGTGGAGGAGGGATCCGAGCCCGCAGTCACCCTGACGGCGACGATGGAGCGCGCCATCCACAGCGGCGACCCCGCACACCGCGTCGTCTCCGCGCACACCCCCGAGCGCCTCGCCGCCGGCCTGGTCTCGGAGGCGACGCTCGCGGGCATCGCCGGGTTGAGCGGTTCGGCGCTCATGCTGCACGCTGCAGCGGTCGCGCTCGAGGACGGTCGTGTCGTCGCTCTCGTCGGCCCGTCCGGACGCGGCAAGACCACGGCCTCGCGCGCGCTCGGCCGGTCGTTCGGCTACGTGACCGACGAGACACTGGCGGTGTACCCGGGCGGCGAGGTCGTCCCGTATCGGAAGCCCCTCTCCGTCGGCACCGACCCGGATGCGAAGACCCCGTTGCCCGCATCGGCGGAGGGTCTGCTCGGCCTCCCCGAGACTCCGCTCACGCTCGAGGCGATCGTCGTCCTCGACCGTCGCGACGGCGTCGAAGCGCCGTACGTCGAGTCCGTCCCCCTGCTCGAGGCGCTGGACGAACTGGTGCCGCAGACCAGCTTCCTCTCGAACCTCCCGAGCCCCCTCCGGACGCTGGTCAGCACGATCCTGTCCACGGGAGGCGTACGTCGTGTGGTGTATTCGGAGGCCGACACGCTCCCCGGGATCGTCGACGAGATCCTGGCGATCCGGTCCGACGAGTCACCGCACCTGGTCGACGTCGGCGTCTCGACGAGCGACTGCGACTGCGCGGCGAAGCTCGGCGAGGACGAGGTCGTCGTCGAGGCCGCTCCCGGCACGGTGTACCGGCGCAGCGAGTACCGTGACGCACTGAGCGTGGACGACTCGCTCGTGGTCTTCCGCCGCAACATCGTCTCGGTGCTCGAGGGCCTCGGCCCGGTCCTCTGGTTCGCTGCGTCCGACAGCACGGCTCGCGAACTCACCGTCGCCGCACTCGAGGAGATGCCCGAGCCGCCTGCCGACGTCGATCCTTCGGCGATCGTCGCCGCGACGCTCGACGAGCTGGTCGGCGCGGACCTGCTGGTCCGCGCCTAGCGGCGCACGCGCAGGGCGGGGCCTGCCGCCATCCGCACCGGCGGACCGATCGCCTCTTCGTCGGCGCGCTGCTCGTGCGCCATCGCGCCCAGGCAGACCCCGGCGATGACGAACGGGATCGAGACCTGCGCCGCCACCCAGAACAGGTCGAACTGCGCCTGCGCGAGGCGGCACACGACGACCGCGACGGCGAGCGTGCCGAACCGCGGATCGATGTGCCAGAGCACGAGCAGGATGCCGACCCACATGACGACGAACGCCGCGAGCCCGACGGCGCCCGAGCTCGCCAGGACCTCGAGCTCTCCCTGCGGGGGCTGGTACGGAAGGTTCCCGGGCTGATACCAGTAGCGGAGTCCGTGGCCGAAGATCGGCGACTCCCGCCAGAAGTGGTACACCTCGCGGAACCAGTCGAGCCGCTGGAAGACGGAGTTGTGCTGGTTCTGGGACTGGACCTGCTCGACGACCATCGAGATGATCAGCCACGCCGCCGGAATCAGGAGGAGCAGGATCAGCACCCGCGATCGTCGCGACGTGCTGCGCCGGATGACGGCGATGATCACGGCAGCCATCAGTCCGATGAGCGCCTGACGGGATTGCGAGGCGACCGTCGCAGCGACGAGCACCCAGAACGCCAGGCGCGACCAGCCCTTCGTCCAACCCACCCAGTCCGGATTCAGGTATGCCACGATCGCGGCGAACGCGAAGACGGTCCCGACGAAGTTCTTGTGCATCGGAATCGGCCACGCGGGCGCAGCGGGCCCGAAGTTGCCGACCGCGTACTGGCTCGCCGCCTGCACGAGCGTCACGACTGCGATGGCGCACGCCGTGAAGACGATCAACGAGAGGGCGAGCCGGGCGTAGCCGGCGGCTCCGAGCGCCCAGCCGACGATCAGCGCGCCCGACACGAGCAACCACGCGTGGAACCACTCCATGGTGTTCGCAAGGTACGGATTGACGATCACCGTGATGAGCGTGGCGAACTGGTAGAGCAGGTTCAGCCAGAGCAGCCTTCGCAGCGGCGTGCTGTAGGGCCGCTGGCCGAGCAGGAGCGCGGTGCCGAACGCCGCGGCGAGTGCCGCATCGGAGACGGACAGGTCGGTCCCGCCGATGCCGATCCGCTGCGAGATGAGCAGCCCCGGCACGGCGAAGAGGGCGATCGCGAGGGGCTTCGACCCGGTGAGCGAGGCTGCGACGATGAACGCGGCGAGCACGACGGCCATCACCGCACCGCCGCTGGCGCCGCGATCGAGGAGGAGGTAGATGACCGCAACCGCTGCGAAGGCCGTGAGGACCCAGCGCCACGCGCCGCCCCACCACTCGACGACCCGCAGATGCCGGATCGCCCGGCGCTCCTTGGTCGAACTCATGGCCCCGGTCCTTCGTGAGATTCGCTCCAGTATCGCAGGTGGCTTCGATCGCCGGACCCGCCGATACGATGACTCGCGTGCAAGGGGACCGAGAGGCGGACCGCGGCCGAACCACGTTCGGATTGGTGATCCCGACGCATCGCCGCCCCGAGCTCGTGCTGCAGGCCGTCGAGAGCGCGGAACGCCAGACGCAGCCGTTCGACCGTGTGATCGTCGTGCCCGACGGCCTCGACGATCCGGCGATCGCTGCGCTCGAGGGTCGCCGGGGCATCGAGCTCGCCCCGATCGAGAAGGCCGGCGTCGCCGCGGCGCGCAACGCCGGGTCGGCGCTCGCCGACACCGACTGGATCTGCTTCCTCGACGACGACGACCTGCTCGATCCCGGCTACCTCACCCGCATCGCGGCCGAGGCGGCGAACGGGGCGCTGGCCATGAACACGGGCTACTGGAGCTTCGCCGCCGAGGCAGGACCGGGCGACGAGTTCGCAGCGACGACGCTCGACGAGTGCATCGCGGCGGCGAGGACCGCCGAACCACGGAAGGACCTCTCGTATCTCCGGATCGAGGGACGGAGCTACGACCTCCTGCTCGAGCGGATGCGCGGCTCGATGAGCACGACCGCGGTGCGCCGCGACATCCTCGAACGCGCCGGCGGCTTCCCCCACGGCTTCGTCACGGCACAGGACTGGGTGATGTACGTCAACGTCGCCCGCCTCACGGAGTGGCGGTCGTTGCCCGAACGGCTCGCCTACTTCCGGGATGATGCGGGGTCGATCACGCGGACCGGCTCTCCGCTGAAGGGCCTGACTGCGCTCCGCGCCATCCGCTCGTTCTGGCAGCCCGGCGACCTGCCCACCCCACCCCACCGTCCGCTCGAGGCCTATGCCCCGTACTACCGGCACGTGCTCGAGTGGGCGCTCCGTGCGTGCTGGCGGGCCCGGGACCTCGGCGCGTACCGGCAGGCGCTGTCGCTCGCTCGCGACATCCTCCCGCGCCGCCGCGACCGCGTCACGGCGATGCTGCCGCGATGGCTCAGGCGGATCGGCCGGATCGCGCGCCGACCGATCAGGGGCGGGCGCCAGCGAGGCGGTCCACCCGGACCGGACGGTACCGGTCCCACCACTTCCGGCTGAGGGGGGCGGCGGCTGCGGTCAGCCACGGATGCCGCGTCCGCCAGCGCCAGCGGGCGAGGTCGTGGTCCCAGTCGCGGTTCTTCGAGTAGCCCGACACATCGCGCTTCTCACGCATCTGCTCCTCGGTCCGGACCCAGCTGAGGTGGAGGATCGCCTGCTCGGCCGGAATGACGGCGTGCACGGGAGTGCTGCGCGGATGGGCCGGATCGCTGTTCCGCGGCGAGACGTCGACGCGATGGTGCGGCACGCCCCCGGCCTGCCTGGCGACCGTCAACGCGGTCCCCGCGCGCACTGCGACCGGCCCCGGGTAGGCGGCCTGCGTGGTCCAGAACCGACCGCACTGCTCGAGGAATCGCCCGTCTCCGGTCATCGCGTAGAGGTTGCGCAGTGGGAAATCGATCGCGCCGGCACCGGTCTCGTCGGCGACCGCGAGCTGCGCCAGCAACGTGCCGGGCTCGGGCAGCACCTCGTCGGTGTCGAGCTGGAGCACCCAGTCCGCACCATCCGATGCGGCATCCAGCGCCGCCTGCCGTTGCGCGGTCTCCGTCGCCATCAGCGAGCGTTCCCCGGCGACGTGGTCACCGGGGAGCAGCACGACCTTGTGCTCCGGGTCCGCCGCGGCGATGCGTCGAAGCGATTCCTGCACCGAGAGCGGATGCCCCGACCATGACCGGTGCGAGCGGTCGTACGAGACCACGATGCGATCGACGAGGTCGTAGTACGACCCGAGGCTCTGGCCGATCCACGCCGGATCGCCCGCGAGCACGTAGGCGTTGAGGCGCAGGCCCCGCGGATGCGTCCGGGTCATTCGTCGTCCTCCGATTCCCGCGCACCTCGTTCGACCCCGGGTGGAGCGCCCAG
This sequence comes from Agromyces molybdatiresistens, assembly GCF_052748445.2. Classification (NCBI taxonomy): domain Bacteria; kingdom Bacillati; phylum Actinomycetota; class Actinomycetes; order Micrococcales; family Microbacteriaceae; genus Agromyces; species Agromyces molybdatiresistens. The sequence goes on from NZ_CM188258.1 coordinate 3,732,680, forward strand.
CGTCACGCGAAGTTCGCGCCCGAGCGCATCGTCCCGTCGCGGGGGCAGAGGGCGCCACCGCGCCTGCCGCACGGCAGCACCGCTGCCCCAGGCGATGCCGACGACGGTGACGCCGAGACGCTTCGCCTTCGCGGCGAGCCCTCGCGAGCGACCCACCGCGGCGAACTGACCGCCCACCCATCGCCGCAGCTGCGGGGACCCGAGCCCGCCGTCGCGGGCGAGGAGGACCATGTGGTTGCGGCGGCCGTAGAGCTTGTACCGCGTGTCGAAGCGGGCGCCCCGCACGTGCGGGGCAGGCAGGTGATCGACGGCGGCGTCCGGAGCGAAGACCGCTCGCCTGCCGAGTGCTCTCAGGCGGAGGAAGATGTCGGTGTCCTCGCGGAGCGCCGTGCCCGGGTAGTCGTCGCGGAAGCCGCCGAGTTCGGCGAGCACGGAACGGCGGAAGGACATGTTCGCACCGATGCCGTGGTCGATGTCGACGAGTCCGTCCTGCTCCGACGCGAACCCGTCGGTGAGGCGGCCGTCCGGCAGCAGCCGGCCGACGGGCGCTTCGGAGTGCTCCTCACCGGGCTGGCCGTTGCAGGTGCGTCCGGCGACGGCGGCGACGGTCGGGTCGGCGAACGCGTCGAGCAGCGCGGCCTCCCAGCCGGGGCGGAGCACGACGTCGTCGTCGAGGAAGCTCACGACCTCGCCCCGCACGTGGCGGAGGGCCTCGTTGCGGGACCGGGTCATCCATCCCGCCAGGTGCGGTGCGTGCACGTACTCCGCCGAGGGGCGGACGGATCGCACCAGGTCGCCCTGGCTCGCCGCCGAGGCATCGACGACCACGACTTGGGCATCGCGGTCGAGCCCCGCCTGGAGCGATCGCAGGCATCGTTCGAGGAAGGCCGGGCGCTCGAAGGTGACGATGCACACGCTGAGCTTCGGTCCGTCGGCCATGCTCTCCCGTCCCGGCTCGGTGATCGGGCCGATTCTATCCACGACGGCGGCCGCGGCGGCGCGGTCACGGTCTCCGAACCGCCCGTAGGCTGACCGCATGGCAGGGGATGCGGACGCACGACGGGACCCGGAGCGCCCGGTCCGAGCCGCGTACGTGGTGCTCACCCACGACGATCCCGAGCAGACGAAGCGACTGGTCCGAGCCATCCGCTCGTCGAGCCCGACCGCCCACGTGCTCGTCGCGCACGACGCCCGGACCACGCCCGCGCCGATCGGGCTGGAGGCGCCTGGCGTCGAGATCCTCGCGCACGGTCTCGCCACCGACTGGGGTTCGTGGGAGCTCGTCGAGGCCACGCTGGTCGCATTCGCCCACGTGCGCGACGGCGTCGACCCCGACCTCGTCTGCCTCGTCTCCGGTCGCGACTACCCCCTCCGCCGCCTGGACGAGTGGGAGGCGGAGGCGGTCGCGGTCGGCGGCTGGGTCGGCGACGCCCGCGAGCTGCGCTACACACCGCGCTGGGGGCGGCGCCGAGGCGAGGGCGACGACCAGTTGACGCGGTACACCTACCGGTGGTTCCGATCACCGGCTTCCCGGCTCGGCATCCGTCCCGGTTCCGGTGTCGCGCACCGGCTGTGGAAGCGCCTTCGGGGCGCCGTCGCGCTCCGGGCCGAGCCCGTCATGGCGGTGCGCATCGTCACCCGGGGTCGAGGGCTGTACTACGGGATCCGGCGGGTGCGCACGCCGTTCACGGCGGCGCACCCGTGCTTCGGCGGAAGCCAGTGGATCGCGCTCGGTCGCCCGGAGCTCCACCGGCTGCTCGATGAGGACCTCGCACCCGGCTCACCGCTCCGACGGCTCTACCGCCGCTCGGTGATCCCGGACGAGTCGGCGCTCGTGACCGCCCTGTCGTGGCAAGCGCCCCCGAACGGGATGGCGCCGGTGACGCAGGTGGCGTGGGATGTCGCGGAGGACCGCCCCACGACGCGCACCCTCGACGACCTGTCCGAACTCCGCGCCTCGGGGTCGCCGTTCTGTCGCAAGGTGGATCCGCAGGAGAGCGCCGACCTCATGGATGCGCTCGACGAGCTCATCCGCGCGACGCCGGCGATCTGAGCACGACCACGGACCGGTCGGCCGGCGGGCCGTCAGTCGAGCTCGCCGAGCTCCACGAGCCGTGCGAAGTCGGCGTTCAGCGCCCGCACCTCGTCGAAGGTGCCCTCCGCCTCGATGCGCCCCTCGGCGAGGAACACGAGCGTGTCCGCATGGCGGACCGTCGAGAGCCGGTGCGCCACGATGAGGATGGTCAGGCTGCCCTGCAGCTTCGCGAGCGTCGCCGCGATCTCGTGCTCGGTGAGGTTGTCGAGGGCCGACGTCGCCTCGTCGAGCACGAGGACGCTCGGGCGACGGTAGAGCGCGCGGGCGAGCCCGATGCGCTGGCGCTGCCCGCCCGAGAGGCGCACGCCGCGCTCGCCGACCATGGTGTCGAGCCCCTGCGGGAGATCTGCGACGAGCGCGTCGAGCTGCGCCATCCGGATGACCTCGTCGACCCGATCGCGGTCGACCTCCTCGGCCGGGACTCCGAACGCGATGTTCGCGGTCATCGTGTCGTTGAGCAGGAAGACGTCCTGCGGAACCACGCCGAGTTCGGCGTACCAGGCCGCGAGGTCGTCCTGGATGGAGCGCCCGCCCACCTCGACCGTTCCCTCGGTCGGAGTCAGCAGGCCGAGCACGAGATCGAGGAGCGTGCTCTTGCCCGCGCCGCTCGAGCCGACGAAGGCCGTCGTCGCGTTGTGCCGGATGCGCAGGGAGATCTCGCGGAGCACGTAGTCCTCGGCGTCCGGGTACCGGAACCCGAGGTCGCGGAGCAGGATGTCGCCTCCATACCGTTCCCGGCTGTGCGGGCGCTCGTCGTGCCGACCGCCGGCGTCCAGTTCGGCGACGGCACGCGAGACGATGTCGAGACCGGCACGGCCGGTGCGGATCGTCGCGAAGCTCCCCGAGATGCGGTTGAGCGTCGGGAGCGCGCGGAGCGATGCCGCGGCGAAGACGCCGAGCACCGTGATCGCCTCCGCAGGCGTCGAGGTCGTGAACAGGATCGCCGAGATGCCGAGGATGGCGAAGACGAAGCCGATCTCCAGCAGGTAGCGCGGCGCGTCCGAGAGGATGCCCATCTCGCGCGAGGCGCGCGCCCGTCGGAGTCGCGACTCGCGGAAGCCGTCCATGAACGCATTGGAGCTGCCGGTCAGCCGCGCCTCGCGGAAGCCGTCCAGCCCCGGCAGGAGGAACTGCCACGACGCGAGACCGGCCGCGGCGACCTCTTCTCCGATGCGGTACTGACGGCGACGCAGGCTCATCTGCACCCCGAACACGAGGAGCGCGAACAGGACCACCGCGAACAGCGTGACAGCGGGCGAGGCGATCGCCAGGACGATCGTGATGGCGACCAGGACGAGTGCGTCGGTCGCGATGCTCACGAGGCCGAGCAGCACGCTCGCGGACTGGTTCGTGGCGTCGTTGATGTTGCGGTAGATCTCGCTCATGCGGCGAGCGCGATGCTCCGCGTACGGCGCGAGCGCGTACCGCAGGGCGAGTTCGGCCGACGCGAGCGCCGAGATCCTCGTGGTCCGGCCGAGCAACCACCACCGGAACGCGATCGCACCGATGCTCTTCACGATGAACACGACGGCGACGAACATCGCGACGACGGGGATCAGCACGGATCGGTCGGTCGTGCCGACGACGTCGGAGATCCAGCCGAGCGCCCCCGTGTCGAGGTCGCCGCCGGTCGCGAGCTGGGTCAGCGGGACCATCGCGGCGACGCCGAGGGTGTCGAGCGCCGCGAGCACGACGGATGCGGCCACGGTGCCGGCGAGCCACCGCTTCGGATCGACGTCGGCCATGTGCAGCATGAGGCGCAGCTGTGCGATCAGGCCGCCACCGACCCGGGCTCGTGCCATCCTGCGCCTCCACGGCCTCCGCCCGGAGCTTCCGGTCGGGCGGGCCTCCCGGAATCATAGCCGCGACCCCGCACGGCGCCGTGCCGGCGAGGAACCGTCAGCCGGCGATCGGTGCGAGGAGGCCGCGGGCGACCAGGTCGTCGACGAAGCGCTCGACCTCGATGCGGATGTGGGCCGGTGGGGCGCCCGTGAGTTCTGCGACGCGGTCCACCACCGATTCGTCCGACGGTTCGCACGCGACCGCCCAGATGAGTCCCGCGATGCCGTCGAGGACGAGGATCGGACCGGAGGGCAGGGTCGCAGCGTAGAGCACGTCGCCGTACTCGACGACGCCCGTGCTCTCCGTCGGCCGGTACCCGCCCATCAGCGCACCACCCGTCGCGGCCGTACGCGGCGAACGGCGCCCTTGAGACCCTCGAACACGGCGGCGAACGGTCGCCGCACGAACTCGACCGAGACGTCGAACGGCGTCGGCGTCCGCCCGAGACGGTGCGCCAGGTGGTCGACGTTCACGAGCGGCGCTCGCAGCGCGATGCGGACGCCGGCCCACGTCGTCGGCGCCGAGCGGATGCGGGCCCACCACTCGGCCGATCGCGAGCCGCCCTCTGAGACGACCTTCCACAACCGGTACTCCCTGTCGTGCCGGAATCGCTCGAGTCCTCCGGCCGCCGCGGCGAACGCGACCTCGGCGTGCAGACGCTCCACCAGCCGCTCGATCGCGACGCGGCGGTCCGCGTCGGCCTCCTTCCACACCGTGACGACATCGCCGCGGGCCCCCTTCGGCGACCGCGCTGCGTTGAGCACGAGGATGACTCCCTGCGCGGGCTCGCTGGGGACCTGGCAGGTCACCCCGGCGATGTCGGTCGCGTGGCGGTCGCGCCAGAGCACGTCGAACGCCAGGTCGGGTCTCAATCGGATGCCCGGGAAGCGGCGGTGGATGTCGATGTACCCCCACGCATCGTGGACGTACGTCTGCGCGTGGCCGAACGGCGAGCCGTGCTCGAACGTGCTGTAGAGCGTCCAGCCGTGCTCGCGCAGGGCGGCGTCGATCGCGTCCACCTGGTCGGGCCGGACCAGGACATCCACGTCGCTGCCAAGGTACCCCTCCGGGCGCAGCGCCGGGGCGACCGCGGCGCCCTTGATGTGCAGCAGGTCGATCCCATCGACATCCGCCACCCGCTGGACCGCCGCATGCCCGAACTGCAGGCGCACCTGAAGCGGCACCGCCACCTGCGACTCGTTCACGCGCGCTCCACCGCCTCGTCGATCAGGCTAGCGAGCCGCGCCACGTGCGCGTCGCGTCGGAACGCGCGCCCCCATTCCCGGACTCCCTCCGGGTCGACGCCCTGCGCGACCCGGATGGCCTCCGCGAGGTCCCCGACCGTGGCGGATGCCGCGAATGCGCCGCTCACGCCCGAACGCACGGTCTCGAGGTATCCGCCGGCCGCCACCGTGGCCGCGGGCGTGCCCTCGAGCGCGGCCTCCAGGACGGTCAGGCCGAAGTCCTCCCGACCCGCCCCGACGACGACCGCGGCGTTCCGGTAGACCCAGCACAGCTCTGCGTCGCTCACTCGGCCGAGGCCGTGCACTCCGCCGCCGGGGTCGTCGAGCGCCTCGGACCCGGCCCCGACGACCGCGATCGCCAGCCCCGCCGCGCGAGCCGCCTCGATCGCGAGCGACACGTTCTTGTAGCCGCGGTCGCGCGCCACGACCACCGCGAACGCCGTCGGCAGCTCCCGCCCGGGCGGGATCGCATCCGGGGCGACGGGCTCCACCGGCGGATGCACGACCGTCGAGTCGAGGCCGTAGGCGACGCGGATACGCGCCTGCGTGACCGCAGAGTTCGCGACGATCGCCGTCGCCCCGGCCATGGCCTCGGCGTCGCCGCGCCGCAGGATCGGCGTGCTCACGGTCAGGCCGGCCCGGCGCACCGCGCTCAGCCGCAACCGGTAGTCGTCGGCCGCGTAGAGCCACCGGGCCGGGCTGTGCACGTAGACGACGTGCGGCATGTCGAAGTGGAAGCGGTGCGCCCACCCGCTCGACGAGACGAGCGCGACGTCCGCGCCCGACACCCTCGTGCGCGCGGCGATCGCCGGCAGCGCCGGAAGCATCCGCTCGACCTGGCCCGACATGCTCGCGGGAATCGTCGCCTGCACGTCGAGTGCCGCGAACGCGTCGAACGTCGACTCGGCACGATAGGCGAGCGTCACCACCCGACCGACCCCGAAGCCGGCCGCCCACTCGGCGACGACGCGCTCGGCGCCGCCGACCTGCACGAGGTAGTCGTGCGCCAGGACGAGGCGGGTCACGCGTCGTCGCCTCTCGTCCGGATGGCACGCGCAGCCCGCCGCGCGGTCGTACGGACGCCGCTCCGGATCGATGCGGCGGACGTGCGGGCCCCGGCCTCGACCCGCCACGCCCGTGGGATGCCGATCCGTTCGTCGTACAACCGCACGATGCTCCGCGTGCTCGGCAGGGACTGCCGCAGCAGCGCGGCACGGAGGTACTCGGCCTTCCACGCCGGGTCCGGCGGCACGTCGAAGACGCCGCGATAACGGTCGAGTTCGCCGAGCAGGTCGAGCGTGAGCATCGTCCGCCGGCACTTCCAGCACCGGGAGCAGTTCGAGCCGTCGACCGATTCGATGCAGACGTCGAGGCGTTCGTACGAGTGGGGGACCTCGGTCACCAGCTCGGTCTTCTCGGCCCGATCGAGGTCGGTCACCGACGGCTGCATGGTCAGCGAGGCATGGGAGAGGAACGGCAGCAGGATCGGGTCGGCGAACGAGATGTCGAAGCTCGGTGCAGTGGATACCGCCCAGTACGGTACCGACGAGGCATAGAGGAACCGACGGATGCCGGCCGAGAGCAGGTGGGCGACGGCCGCGTTGCGCATCGTGTGCGTCTGCTGGAAGCCGAGCCCCGGCGCCCGGTACAGCTCGTCGAGGTTGGACTCGACGTCGATGAGCGGCAGGCCCATGGTCTCGGCTCCGCGCCGGATCGGCTCGAGGCGCCGGCGAGCGAGCTCGTGCCCGCGCTCCCCTCGGCCGTGCGAACCGACGTCGTTGAAGAGCAGGTGGGTCACGCGCACCGAGGCCGGGACGTCAGCCGCGAAATGATGGCGCGCGAGCGTCGCGTACGAATCGACGCCGGCCGAGTACCCCGTCGCGACGGCGTCGCCCGCCGGTGACGGCGCCAGCGCGTCGCGCACGTCGAGGCCGATCGAGGAGAGCTCCGGCCGGACGCCACGGAGGACCGCCGGAACGTCGTGCCGCAGGTTCCAGGCGAGCTCGTCCGTGACCGGACCCTCGACCACGAGATCCTGCCGCACCCGCATCGCCGGCATGAGCAGCGCCAGCAGCGCGGCATCCGCCCTGGGGTTCACGAACGCCTCGGCCGACTCCGGGACGGTGAAGCGCAGTCGATCGACCTCGTCGACACCGGCGAGCTCGACCTCGTAGGCGATGCGGCCGTCGACGGCCCGCACGACCGGCGTCCCGATGACGATCGTCATCCGCGCTAGCTTCCGGCGGCGCCGGCGTCGGTCACGCCGACATCCGCCCTGCTGAAGTTCTGGAACGACCGCGACGCGGTCGGACCGCGCTGGCCCTGGTACCTGCTCGCGTAGGCGGGCGACCCGTAGGGGCGCTCGCTCGGCGACGACAGGCGGAAGAAGCAGAGCTGGCCGATCTTCATCCCCGGCCAGAGCTTGATCGGCAGCGTCGCCACGTTGCTCAGCTCGAGCGTCACGTGCCCGGTGAAGCCCGGGTCGATGAAGCCGGCCGTCGAGTGCGTCAGCAGGCCGAGCCGGCCGAGGGAGCTCTTGCCCTCGAGGCGCGCGGCGACGTCGTCGGGCAGGGTCACCGCCTCGAACGTCGACGCGAGCACGAACTCGCCGGGATGGAGCACGAACGCCTCATCGGGCCGCACGTCGATGAGGTGCGTGAGCTCGGGCTGGTCCTCCGCCGGGTCGATGAACGGGTACTTGTGGTTGTCGAACAACCGGAAGTACCGATCGAGCCGCACGTCGATCGACGACGGCTGGATCATGGCGGGGTCGTACGGGTCGAGCCGGATGCGCTCGCGGTCGAGTTCGGCCCTGATGTCGCGATCCGAGAGAAGCACGGAGTCAGCCTACCGAGGGGGTGCCCGCGCCTTGCTACGATGGTGTCCGCGGCGTCCTCCTCGTCAGAGCGGATGCCGCGTGCCGATGTAGTTCAATGGTAGAACTTCTGCTTCCCAAGCAGACAGCGCGGGTTCGATTCCCGTCATCGGCTCCGCCGGAAATTCCCTGATCAGGCATACTTTCCCCGCCGCTCGAAGCTCGCGTGCAATCCCACCCGTGGGCGAGGACCGCGAGAAAACAATCCACACGGATGCGGCCCAACATGTTCTCCTGTCTGATCAGGGATTTCGACCCAACGTGGCCGCGACTTTCGATTGCACAATCGGTCTCGTAGTCACTTAATAGTCACAAATTCCGGGGCGAGCCCTTCCAGGAGCACCGCGTCGAAGGTCCTGGGCGGATGCTCTCGGAGTGCCGCTTCGACCGATGATGCGGGTACCACTTGCCCTGCTCATACTGTCGATGGGTATTCCTCGATCGTGGGTAGGAGATCTCAGTGGGGAACAACCCGACTCGTGCCGAGGCACCGTAGGTTCGCAGTGTGGAACGGACTCTTGGCCGCCTGACCGGTCTTCTCGCGCCGGCTGTCGGTGTGGTGTATGTCGTGCTGTGGTGGATCGGGGAGGCAGGCCGTCTCGGGAACGGCCCGCAGGGACCGCTGGTCTCGCTGGTTCCCTTCGTCCTGTTCGGTGTCGTCATCGCGGTCTCACAGCGATGGCCGGCTGTCGCGCTCGCTCTGTTGGGCGTCGGTCTCGTGCTCCAGCTCGTCGTGGAGGGGGCCCGGTTCGGCAGCACGAGTTGGGCGGCGTACCTTCCGCTGTTGTACGCGGTGTTCAATATCAGCGCGTTCGGCCGGCCCGTGCTGCATCGGCTCTCGTTGCCGGTGGTGATCGTCTACGGGGTCACGGTCGGACTGCTGCTGACGCTGCCCGCGTTGGGGCAGCAGGGGTGGCCGGTGTTCTACTCGCTGGAGTCCGCGCGTGCCTTCCAGAGCGGAGGCGAGTTCGATCTGGTCTCGACCGTCCCGGTGGCGTGCGTCGTTACGGTCGGTCTCGCGGTCGGGGCGTGGTGCGCTGGGCTCGCACTCCGCGTCGCCCGCCACGCGCAGGATGCGCGACGGCACGCCCAATCGTTGGAACGGGACCTCGCGGTCGTCGAAGGTGAGCTCGTCGCGCTATCCGAGCGTGAGCGTCTGGCCCGGGATATGCACGACGTGATGGCGCACTCGCTCGCGGTGATCGCCGCGCAGGCCGATGGGGCGCGGATGAGCGACCCGTCCCTGGCCGCAGGCGCGCGGGACGCGCTCGCCACGATCGCAGACACGGCACGCGACGGACTGACCGAGCTGCGCCGGCTGCTGGATGCCGCGCCAGACGACTTGGATGCATCACATCTCGGCGTGGCCGACCTGCCGGCCCTGTTCGACCGGGTCCGGGCGGCGGGGCTGGAGTGCGAGTTCGCCGAGTTCGGCGACGCCAAGCCGCTACCGGTGGGCCAGCAGCTGGGCGTGTACCGGATCGTGCAGGAAGCCCTCACGAACGCCGTCCGGCACGCCGGCGAGGAGGCGACGGCGAAGGTAACGCTCGACTGGCGCGGGCCCGGCCTCGCGATCCTGATCGCCACCCCCGCCGAGATGACCAGCCCGTCGCGACCTGGGCGAGGCATCCGTGGCATGCAGGAACGGGCACGGCTCGCCGGCGGATGGCTCACGGCCGAGGCCGACGAAAGGGGGACGTTCATCGTGAACGCCTTCATCCCCGACACCGGACCCGGTGCGGCCGAGGCGGCGGCATGAGCGACCGGATCCGGGTCGCGATCGCCGACGACCACGTGCTCTTCTGCGCCGGGATCGAGATGATCATCCGCTCCCAACCCGACCTCGAGTTCGCCGGCGCCGCGCACGACGGGGAACAGATCGTCTCGCTCGCCGAAGAGGCGACACCGGACGTGGTCCTGATGGACATCCGGATGCCCGGAACCGACGGGATCACCGCCACCCGACGAGTGCTCGCTGCCTCCCCCGCGTCCCGTGTCATCGTGCTCACCACGCATCAGCGACCGGATGCCGTTGCCCACGCGATCGACGCCGGCGCGCATGGGTTCTTCATGAAGGACGCACGACCCGAGCTGCTCCTCGCCGCGATCCGCACCGTCCACGACGGCAGCTCCGTCTTCGCACCATCCACGACCATCGCCCTCATCCACGACCTCACCTCGATCCGTGGGGACGAGCCGGACCAACAGGCGATTGCAGCGCTGACCACCCGAGAGCGCGAGGTCTACCTGCTCGCCGCGCGCGGGCTCTCCAATGGCGAGATCGCCGAAGCCGCGTACATCAGCGAGACCACCGTGAAGACGCATGTCTCGAGCATCCTCACGAAACTCGGGCTCGCCTCCCGGCTCCAACTCATCGCGCACGCCTACACACACCATCTCGTCAAGTAAGGAGCACGCTTGAGTTCAGGAACCGACCCTTCGGCCGTCCAACTACCGGCAACCCGCCCCATCGACATCAGCGCGTTCCTGTCCAAAGCCGAGGACGAACACGCAGCCTGAACCGGCGACCCCATTGAGCGGCTCGACAGGTTTCGACCCAGCTGCGTTAAGGATCGGGCGAGTCCGGACATGTCTGTTGTGAGCACCGCCGACGAGAGGACAGGGCGATGGATTGGCTGGATGAGGCGGTGCGAGAAGCGGCGCCGCCGGCACTGGGCTCGAGCCCAGGCGCGCGAGAGCATGCGGAAGCCGTCGCCAGGGAGGCGGCAACGCATCACGCGCGGCCGCGTGCGCGGCGGCCGCGTTCCGGCAAGCTCGCGGGCGGTATCGCCCTCGGGCTCGGCATCCTCGGTCTCGGTATAGGCGCGGCAGCGGCGTCTCCGGCGGTGATCGAGTGGCTGGGCTGGACACCCGACATCGTGGCGCAGCGCACCTTCGATCTCGGTGACGGCTCGGAGCTCGGACTCTGCGAAGTCTTCGTCCGAGTAACACCCGAGTACGGTGCCGTGCCGAACGAGGAAGTCGACCGACGAACCGAGGCGGCAAGAAGGTTCCTGACCAATCACGACTGGGATCCGGTCATCCAGTCGATCACCGCGACCGAGATCCAGGCCGCGCTTGAACGCGAAACTGCCCAACGCGAGTCCGTCACCACTGACACGGTGACGCCGCCACCCGCGACGCTATCGGGCGTGGCGACGGGCCTGATCGCCGATCGCATCTCGGCCGAGTTCGAACACGCGGGCCACTCGCAGCCGGGCGTATCACTCGAGGCCGCTGCCGGGCCATGCGCCAACGCGAGCGAAGGCGCAGCGCAGTGACCGCCAGCGGCCGACACCAGCCCGACCTCGCGCACCTCGAAGCCGCGTACATCGCCAACGCTGCAGACCTGCTCGGCTACTTCGGCCGGCGCTTACCGCTACCCGCCGACGCCGCGGACCTGCTCGGTGAGACCTTCCTGGTCGCCACCCGCCGCAGCCGCCATCTTCCCACCGACGGAGAAGAAGCACGCATGTGGCTCTTCGGCATCGCCCGGAGAGTAGTCGCGAACGCCGCACGCGGAGCTTCGCGTCGCCATCGACTCACCGCACGACTCCGGGAACACCTCGCAACCCTCCCGCCCGAAGCCCCGGACGATCAGTCCCTACAAGTGCGGGCCGCCCTCGACGCCATCCCAGCGGATCAATCGGAGCTGATACGTCTCGTGCTGTGGGACGGCTTCCCTGTCCCAGAGGCAGCCCAAATCCTCGGTATCAGCGAATCCACTGCGCGGGGCCGGTACCAGCGAGCCCGCACGAACCTCCGTGCCCACCTGCACGAGTACCAGCACGAACGGAGCATACGATGAACACGCAACACATCGACCCCGCCGCCACCTCGCTCCCAGCCACACAATCCATCGACATCACCGACTACCTCCCCGACCCGGCGGATGAACCGACCGGCTGATGGTCCCGCCAGAACCCGGTCTGACGGAACGCGTCCATCCGCCTCGTAGTCAGAACCGAGTCTGAGGGGGATTGGGAACAACTCTGCGGATTCGCCGAGCGCCGTCGGAACGAGGTCCATCACGAGATGTGGGCCTTCGGCGCAAGCGCATGCGCATGCGGCGAGGGTGCCGACTCGCCGGCGTCAGCTTGCGTTCAGCTCGGTGCCTTCGAAATACCGCTTGTGAGTCTTCATCACGGTCTCTAGGGAATCACTATTCAGTGAAGCAATCTCCCAATCGTCATCGGTGCGCTGCTTCTCGAGCTCGAGTCGACGCCTCAGTGCGTCTCGGTGTCCGTAAGGGCCAGGAAACGAGGTGACCCTACGGTCCGCGTTGCGGCGGTTGTACTCAATGACAAAGCCTGGCAACTCAGCTCCCTCCGTTCCTTCTCGCCGCCGTGAAGACATCATGGAGCTGCGTGAGCATCTCCTGCATGCGCTGCTCTGTACTAACTTCCCTAGCGTCGAGTTTCCTTAGTCTAGACATGATCGCGGCGGCGCGAGGGCTTGGATGTCCGGGAAGCCCTCGTTCTTCGGCAGCCATCCGCAGACGCGCGCTCTCGTTTCGGTCCTGCTCCAGCTGAGCGATGTCAGCGGTCGACAACTCGCGAAGTCGCTCGACGATCTTGCGCTCATCCGGGTCGTTGGGGAGCTCGTCGTAGCGGATCCCTCGTCCAAAATGGTCAGCCGCCGACTCATACATGTTCGCCCACATGCCTTGGAGATGGGTGCGAACCTGCACTTCGACCCGCGCGTCGAGTCTCAGCCAGATGTGCACCGCACGGTACCCCGAGTGCGGACTGACTCGCAGGTCCTTGATGGCGCTTTCATCGTGGCCGAACCTGCCTGCGATCGCATTCACGACGGCATCCTGTTCGTCGAGGGACATCTCGGCCTCGAACCGAACGCCGGCAATGTCCTGGATGCTAGGCAAGGGAGTGGCGTGATCCCGTTGCAGCTTCTGTCGGAGCGTGTCTATGGTCTTCGGCCGAGACGTCACTTCGAACGGTCGAGTATCCAAGAGCGGTTCCCAGTCGAGCCTGAGGATCTCACTCTGGACCTCAGCGGCCGCCTCGTTGTACCACACCATGACGTCGTCATACTCGGGGAGCCCGTCAGGCGGAACCGTGCCGTCGCGAATGTGGCGCCCCAGCTTCTTCAGCTGCGCGCCTGACCATGGACACGAGTTCACCTCCATAACGTACGACGATTGTCTTCTCTCAAGGCACGCGACTCTCGCACTGGTCCCCAGCCCCGGCGATACCACCATGGAGCTTCGAAGATCTCCGGTCGGGCGTCGTCGATCGCTTCGCGGCTCCACTGCCTCGATACCGGCTCATTCACTCCGTCGCTCGGTGATGCTCGCACCCCGCACGCAACAACGGCGTGCAGATGCCCGTCTGTGTAGATGCGCGGTGAAGTCACCTCGATTGCTACCCTGCATCGAGGCCGGTTCCCGCTGCCTCTTATAACCGGCCGGAGGCGCTCGTAGTCACTTAATAGTCACAAAGTCGGCATCACGTTGCTTCACTCGAGTTCACACTTCCCCGTTATTCCGGGGCTCGTGAGCCCGAGTGAAGCCCAGTGAATCACTACTGGATATCTTCTGCTTCCCAAGCAGACAGCGCGGGTTCGATTCCCGTCATCGGCTCTTCGTGAATTTTGCCTGATCAGCGAGCTTTTTCTTCATCGATACCGACGTCCGTGAGTTTGGTTTGCTTCGTCCAGTCACGGTTAACTCACGGTATTCGATTCAGTTTGTTTTCGTGAGCGAACCGCGCTCAACTCCGTCGATCGACCCTTCGGCGAGCGACCAGGCGTGAACCCGGTGATCACCGAGCTGGCCAAGCACATCGGCGTCGATCTGCTCGACCGATCAGACATCGCGTCAAGCGTCGTGTAGAACCGACCACACACGATGACGACTGCCGCGAAGAACCGCCGATCTCGGAACGGCAGCTTCCCTCGGGCGCGGTGGTCGCCTCGGATGTTCCCGCAGTTCCGAACAACGAAGCGGCCAAGGACGGGTGAGCACGGCGCTGTGCGTCGTGTTCCGTGAGGCCCGCATGGTTGATCGCCGCCCGGACGCGCACGACCGAGGATCGAGCTCGCAACGCGCGAACGCGCCGCTACCACGCGCGCCAGTATCCGCAGAACGTCACGTCGGCCTTCGGCACGCCCCACTCGTTCACGAGGCGGCGGCGCGCCCCGGTGGCGAGCTTCGACTCGCCCGCGGCGAAGGCCGTGACGGATGCCTCGGGGCGAGGCAGGTCGCGCAGGTTGCACCAGCCCGCACTCCCCGGCCCGCTCGCCGGGGCCACGGACGATCCAGTGCACGTCGACACCGTCGGGCGCCGCGACATCCTTCCGGTCATCGACGTCAGAGACCTCGATGAGCGCGGTGCCGCGCGCATTGCGCGGAAGGTCGCGCAGGATGCCGGCCATGGCCGGCAGCGCGCTCTCGTCCCCGGCGAGGAGCACTCGCTCTGCGCCATCCGAGTGAGTGACGCCAACCACAACACTGGTCGACGAGGCCGACGCGCGCGCCGAGCGGCTGCGTGCCCACCCACGGACCGGCGGCGCCCTCATCGCCGTGCACAACGAAGTCGATGTCCATCTCGAGGTCGTCGGGCCGGAACTCGCGCACCGTGTAGTTGCGCATCACCGGTCGCGTTGCGCGGGGAAGCGTGAGCTACTTCAGGTATCCGGTGAAGTCGAAAGCATCGGCCAGGTTGTCGAACCGAGCGGCGCCGGAGGCCGGAACGCCGAGACGGAACCACTGGTCGAATCCAAGGTGACGCCATTCCGCGAAGCCGTCGCCCGCCACCGTGAGGTGGACGAAGTGGAGGATGCAAGCGCCCGCGCCACCGCTATATACCAGATCGCTGCTCGAAGCCGGAGGCTTCCGACCCCGACTACACCCGATAACCGAGCCTCCACAAGAGACCCGGGGCGCTTCACCTGGTTGGGATGACCCGTTCAAAGTAGCCGTTGGCTCGCTTGAGTCGCGCCGCAGCGTCATCGGGAAGGCGTGATATCAGTCCGGTTGTCCGCTCTCCTGATCAGGCAGATGACGCCGACAAGGATGCAGGCCAAGAGGCCGACCAAGATTACAGTGAGGGTCCCCGTTTGAGCGGGCGTGGCCACGATGGGTTCGCTCTGCCATCCGCTCGGGAAACAAAGTATCGCGGGAGGGAAGGTGCTTGTTCGCACCTTCAGATCTGTAATGTGCTCGCGTCCGATCGCGTCACCGCAGAGCCGTACCAGATCGACTGTTCGCGGATTGATGGCGCGTGCAGCGAGAGACGGCCATGTGAATGCGCCGAGGACTCCGACGATCGTCGCAGTGATGCCGAACCCGATGCGGAGCCTCTTGTCGCTGCTGCGGAGAACGGCAACGGTGACCGCCGCGCACAGGGCGAGTAGTGCGACGATCCAGGGCGTCGTCGAAGGAGTCCAGCTGTCTAACACGGGATGACGGTCACCTACTTACCCTCCAGACGGGCGCGCTCGCCACGAGGGTTGTGAGCGGATCAGCTTCACTCGGTTCCCGCGATCTTTGCTGAGAGTATGTCTGTCCATGCTTGGGCCAGATTTGCGAGGTCCGCCGGGGTGAACTCCCAGGGCCGTGGCTGGACTCCGAGGTATGAACCGAGCACACCTTCGCGGTAGGCGACGACGCCGGGGTCCAAGGAGTCGAACGTGTCGAGGGCAGCATCATATGCCGTCGTTGTGCTGCCACCAAAGCGTGTCTGTAGGAACCGGGTGTACCACGCGCCGTAGTCGTCAGGTTGCGCGTAGGAGGCGTTGATGACGTCGGATACTGGTGCGCTTGGGTTCGCGAGTGACGCGGCAGCGATGATTGCGGCATCAACGTCCTCATCGAAGTCGTGATCGCTATGTCCGCCCTTGCGGGCGATCCAGGTCCTTCCGAAAGCGTATGAGTCCGAAAGGGATGGGTCAGCTCGCTTCGCGACGATCCAATCGCCGAAGCTTTGCACGAGATCACCTGCCCATCCGGTCATGTCACCGATGCCAACGGTGCCCTCGTCGGCGGGCCATCCATTCTGGTGGATCATGCCATGGAGCGCTGCGGCGAAGTGGCTGACATGAATGTACCGTCCGGTTCTTGGGCTGACGAAGCCGAAGATGCGCTGGGTAGGCTGCTGATCGATGTACTCGACCCAGAAGGTGAGGATGGGGCCAGCCGCATTCTCCCAGTTGACGCCTGCGTAGGTGGGTTGACGCAGGTACTGAAGTACCAGGTCGTTCGCTGAGTAAGTCGTTCCGGGGTGTGTGTCCTTGTACGCGAGAGCGTGATTGTAGAGCCATTGGATGTACGTCGCGAACGTGGATGGGCTGCGTAGGGTTGATTGACCTTGGTCCCGGCCTGACGTGACGCTCTTGTCGATGTTGATAGCGCCGGAGCCGCTGCCGATCGAGTACTCCAAGATCTGATCAAAGGCCCAGTTGGTGGGGAGCGTGAAACCGAGGTTGCCGCTATAGCCAGTAGACATGTCGCTGACAAAGCTCAGTTGCGCGAGCCCCTCGCCGCTGACAATCGAGCAAGTGTTTCGAGCAGAGTAGATGCCGGCGCTGTATTCACCCCCTGCGTCGAAGAGCGCGTTATTGACACCTTGGAAGTATGGGACCACCATTGCCCAGGCTTCTTCCTCCACGGCGTCAAAATCGACCGCGAAGTATATCGCGTACCGGGTAGGAATCCATAGCTCAGAGCGGCCGCGTAGGCAGTCAATCCGGATTCGTACCCCTGGTCCTCACTGAAATACTCGACCGCATCGCCGCCCTGCTGGAAGATGGGAAACACCCGAAGCCCGTTCGCGAATATCGTCTGCAACTCGCCGGGCTGAATCTTCTTGTTGGTTGGGTTGGGTCCTGGGTAATTGGTCAGGTACCGGCCGACGATTTCGTAGCCGCTGGAGGTGAGGGTCTGGGCGCGGACGGTGTTGATTGTGGTGATGCAGTCTGCGGCGCGTCCCGGCCGGTCTACATCTCCGGTGCTCACGAGCAGGGAAGCCCAGGTCTGGAAGTCTGCCTCTCCGTTGGCAGTCAAGGCCGCAAAGCTCTGGAACTGTTGCGTTGTTGTGCGCGTTTGGGAGGAGAACACTCCATCGAACGCGGTGGCATAGCTGTTGAAGGTGAGCGCCGCTTGGAACAGGCGGACGAACGCCTTTCCGCTGTCGGTCGAACCGACGACCAGGTGTGCCTGGTCACGAATGCCTTGCTTGGTGCCTGGTCCGAAGTTCCCGTTGGCTGTGCCATCGGGCATTCCGATCTCGTACTGAATCGCCAGCATCAGGCCGCGCTGCACGTCTCGTGAGAAGTTCCCGTCACACGGAACAAGGAAGAAGTCGGCTCGGCTTAGGTACTTCGAGTTGAGCCATTGCTGGATCGCCCGCACTTCTGGCGTGCCATTCCCGATCAACGTGTAGGCGTCCATGGTGAGAAGGCTCTTGAACATCTTGGGAGTAACGGTTGCGCCCGTGCTCAATCCCATATTTGCCCGCATGGATCCGATATCGGCGCCCACTTCGGAAGTGAATGTTCCGAAGTCAGTGCCTCCCCAGTATCCTTTGCACCACATTGCGCACTGCATGATCGCCACGATGTTCGTATTTGCAGTCATGGCGCCGACGCTGCCGACGTTGTTCGTGAGCCTCGATAGAGTCGTAGGTCCGAAGTTGTCGGAGAGGGACGTGATGCCGAGTTCGTGCTGGAGCGCACGCGTCAGCGCGAACATCGTATCCCAACCGGTAATGCCGTCGGTGGGGGCAGGAATGAATCCCTCAACGTTCGCGTAAGTTGAGTTCATCCAGAACTGCGAATTCTGAACCCAGATGTCCAAGGTCGATTCCTTACTTCCTTGCGTTGCTTTGCTTGAGGGTGGGTGCGGTTCGAGGCTGACCTGAGGTGGTTAGGTCCCTCACAGCTTCGGCACCGGTGATCCTCTGCGGCCGACTCAGATCCAGGGGTGGAGGGATCACACGTGCGCCGGCGAACTGAAGGCCATCCGGCGTAATGGGCAAGGGGATGCTGTCAATGACGAGCTCGACATCGAGGTTGGCGCCGGACGGAACGTCGTTGTTCAGCGTCACCAGCGCGATAGATCGGCTTCCGTCTGCTGCCGCCTCCCTTGTGGAGAAGGCGTCCTCCTGAACGACGCCATCCACCGCGACAGTCGAAACAGCCATCGACTTGAGAATTCGGCGGTCACCATGGATGGCGATGGAGGTTCCCGCCGGAACTGCGCCAGGCCCAACGCTGAGGCATCGAAGCGCAGACGTGTAGCGGTAGTCCGTCTTCTCAGAACCGCCTTCAACTGATCGCCAACTCGGGCTCAGCACCAGGCCCCACGGCGCAGTGTTTGCTTCTGTCACTACGGGCTCCCAGATGGTTTCAGCAGTTGCCCCCGTGTTAGCGGTCATTGTCATAGAAACTGGGTAGGCGTCGCCGACGTTCTCGCCCGGGTAGAGCTTCTTCCGCATGAGGGGGAGGAGAAGTGTCAGGGTGGTCCACGATTCGTCGAACGGCAACTTGGCGGTTCCGAGTCCGTCCCTTCCCGTCTCATCGCTGGTTATCGCCAGCGGCGCTCGGACCACCTCCGATCCGCTTAGCGCAACGAGCTCGTCATTAAGCTCAAAGAGCGCTCCGTCATAGCTGAGCTCCAGGCTCAGATCTGTGGCTGGCGGATCGGCGGTGATCTGCAGGAGATAGGGGACACGCAGGTCCTGATGCACTGTGAATTCACTATTGAAGAACGGTGTGTTTCGCATCTCGCCGTCGGTCAACCGAATAGCGCCGCCGTCATCGGTGTTCCGTTCTGGGTAAGTGGTCACATGGCTGAGCGAACCGAGCGTCGGCACAGCCGCTACCGCCGTGATAATCAGTTGGCGCCGTGTAATGGGCATAGTGAGTGGGCTTCCTACCTATAGGACGTTTGATGGCGTGCAAAGCGCTGAAGCGATTAGAGTCCGGAAGACCCGACTCAGGCAGTTGCCTCGCTCGCTCTTTGTGTTCGATGTCGCGGCGAGCTTCGGAGTGCGTTGAGGCGGACAGTCGAAGCGATATCCCACCGAACCAACCTGCGGAAGTTATCCGTGAAGAAGGTAGAGGTTGTTCGCAGCCGGGGCAGAACCCATTGGTCGACCTCGCTGAATTCAGTCGCATTGGCGGCCGACCAATCGAACCCCACCGCCAGGGCTGAGCTGGCGATCGACGCGAGTACAGCTCGGCGGGTGATCGTTCCGCGGCGGATGTCTGCGTGCATCTCGACTCCTTCAAGCCTGCTACCAAGTCATCATTGCCGCACTGATGCGCCATCCCGAATACGACCTTGGTAGGATTTGCGCCGATCGGCGCCGCCCGCCGCCCGATCTTCGATGCGACGATGTAGCGGAGGTCGTATCGAACCCAAACCGACTCCGGGTAGCGTCCTACGGACGCACGATCGGCCCGCTGCTCGAACGCCCGGCCTGCCGAGTGTTCGGGTGAAGATGCCACGAACGCCGACGAGCGACCTATGGGAGGCATGCAACGTATGACGGCAGAGGAACTCGCGGTCGCCGCTGCGGTGATTGACGAGCTGCACCGGCGGCTCACGGAGCGGGGAAGTGCGTTGGTAACCGCGGAAGCACTCGATGGCGGGCTCGAGGCGCAGACGCGATCCATCATCGCAGAGACTATGTCTGTGCTGGCAGGTGGCGCCGAATCTCCGCTGGTCTCCGTCGAGTACGCTGAGCTCGAGGATCTGAGCACACACGGACGGCGCTCAGCTGCGTTAGATATCGATCCATCAGAGCCGCTGATGGCTGCCGAGGTCCTGTTCGGTGTCGCGTTGCCCCACGTCGCTGATGCGGTCGCAGTCTCCTACGGTGCCCGGCGGGATCTGGACGTGGCGCGGGCGCTGCATCACGCGATCTGGCGTCGGTTCCCACCCGGTGCGATCGCCTACGTTGAGGTTCTGAGGAGCCAGCTGCAATCGTCGCATCGCGAGGCTCGGGTCCGTCTGTCTCGTGAATTACACGACAGGATTGCGCATGGCATTGCAGCTGGCCTGCAACGGCTGGAAGCTGTCGAATTGCGCCAGCCCAACGAGGAGATCGCGCAGGCGATTAGCATCCTTCGCGACGCCCTTCTCGACACGCAGGACATCGCCATCGACCTCAGAGCCAAGGTTGGAGAAAGCGAACTCGCCGAGGCGCTTGAGGACTATGCCTACGCCACCGGTGGCCGTGACACCCTACCGATCCACGTTACGCAGGTCGGCCCCGTGAGGCCCCTCACTCACCTCGCCCGCGAGGAGCTGTTCACGATTGTCACAGAAGCGACCCGCAACTCCCGAACGCACGCTCGGCAGGCGACGTCTGTGAGTGCGCGACTCGAGTGGTCGGCGACGACCCTCGAGGTGACGGTTACCGACGACGGACGCGGCTATGACGACGGCCCGCGAGCCTCGACATCGTTGGGTCTGCGTGGCATCGCGGAGCGTGCCGGCGCGATCGGGGCGACGGTCGAGTTTCTCAACGCCGCCGGCGCAACAGGCATCCAGCTCACACTACCGTTCGTCCGTCAGGGGACATCATGACGGCAACTGGATCCGTCACTGTCGTGATCGCGGACGACCATGAGTTATTCCGGGACGGGCTGAGGGCAATGCTCGCAGCGTCGTCTGGGGTGCGGGTGATCGGTGAGGCGGCAACCCATGACGACGCGTCCGCATTGACCATCAACTTACAACCCGACGTGTTGCTGCTCGACGTCGAGATGCCCGGCATTCCGCTACTGTCCACGATCTCGCGGGTGCGGGCCGAGGCTGCGAGCACTCGGATCTTGATCGTGACTATGCACCGCGACCGGATCCTTTCGAATCACGTCCGTTTGGCAGGAGCCGCCGGATTCATCTCGAAATCGGCTCCCTCAAGCGAACTGATCGCCGCAATACACCACACAAGTGGAGCGCGCGAGCACGCCCCAGACAGAATGCCCCTCGGATCGCTGCTTTCTCCCCGTGAACGCGAAGTGATACGTCTGATCGAGCAGGGCATGTCGAACGACGCGATCAGCCGGTCTTTGTCGATCTCAGTCGGGACGGTGAAGCGTCACAACACGAACATCTTCACGAAGCTCGGAGCCAAGTCGCGAACCGACGCATTACGGAAGGCATCGCGGCTGGGCGAAATCTAGCCTCCGCGATGAGAGGTTCCGGACAATACGCCAAACGATACTGCTGATGTGAACCGGCGCGCAGACTGGTCGGTGCACCGCGTACTCCCCGCCGCTAGGGCACTCTGAGTTCGACGATGGGCTCGCGGCGGGCGGCGATGACGGCGGGAACTACGCTTGCCAGCGCGCCAACCAGCACCGCCAGGATTCCCAAGCCAGCGATGTAATCGGGTCCGGGGAGTGGATCGCCTCCCGCTGCGAGAACGATGAGCGCGACTCCAATGCCGACGGCAGCGCCGACCGCCCCGAGCACTCCGACCTGGACCACGAGCAGCAGAATGATCAGTCGTTGGCTCGCGCCGAGGGCTCGGCGCCGGCCGAAGTCTTTCCGTCTGAGCATGACGAGCGCGTGGAGGATTGCGGCTGCCAGGACCGAGGTCAGGGCGAGGATTCCTAGCGTCAAGCCGCGTCCGAAGCTCCCGAGCTGGCCCTCGATAAGCGCCCGGAGTTTGGCGAGATCCTCACTCGTCTGCACGTCGACCTTGGTGGGGTCGTCCACGGCGAGCACGCTGGTAACGGCGAGCGCAACAGGGGCGACAAGGTCGGGCCGGTCAGCAATCACGACCAGCACCGACACCGGTGCCGGCTCGCCTTCCGGTGCGGGGGCGATCAGGACGGGTTCGAGAAACCGCAAGTGCTCGGGGACGACGGCGCGAGCCGCGACTCCGAGGACGAGACCATCGGTGGATCGAATCTTGCCGACTGGCTCGGCCATCCCAAGCTGCTCGAGCGCGAGATTCGACCCGTAGGCAATTTCACCACCGGTCGAGAGCGGGACTGGGAGCCGGAACGGAGTCCAGTCGTCGCTCCACGCCTTGCGGAGCGGCACGCGGATACCGCCGGGGAACGCGGCGTTCTGCACGTCGGTCGCGATTCCGAATGCGCCGGCCCATTCGATCCCCCCAATGTGTCGGACTCGGTCGAGCACGCTCGAGTCCAGACCGGCTGCCGGATCGGCGCGGACGACGATCGAGCGGGTTCCCTTGGAGTCGATCGAGCCGATCACTGCCTGCTCTGCTCCAACTGTTCGGCCGGAAGTCAGCAGCACTGCGGCGCACATCCCGGCGATCATCACGACCACGACCACCGAGGCCACGGGCGCAGCGATCGCAGCGGTCACAGCCTCACGCAAGACGGCCACGACGCGTTGAAGTGTGATTCGCATCACAACTCGAGCCGGCGGTCGCATCGCGCCACGAGCGCAGGATCATGGGTGACCACGACGACCGCCGCGCCGCGCGACGCCTGCTCATGCAGCGCCTGGACGACGATGTCGGACGAGGCGGGGTCGAGGTTTCCGGTCGGCTCGTCAGCCAGCAGCACGTTGGGGTCCCCGAGCAGCGCCCGGCACAGCGCTATCCGCTGCGCCTGCCCGCCGGACACCTGTCCCGGCTTGGCGTCCTGTCGCAGTGCCACCCCGAACCGCTCCATCAGCGCTCGGGCGCGGCCGGCCAGCGCCTTCCGGTCATCGCCTCGGTAGAGTGTGGTTTCGAGGATGTTATCCAGCACGGTCCGGGATTGGTCGAGCGCAGCATCCTGGAACACGAACCCGTATGCCTTGGCGCGAGCCGCAGCGCGATCACGGTCGGACCGGATGTGGAACGCTTCACCATCCAGGAAGATCTCGCCGGCGTGAGGGCGCAGCATCAGCCCGAGAAGGTACAGCAGCGTCGACTTGCCCCTCCCTGACGGTCCCGTGACCGCCACGACCTCCCCGGCATGAAAGGCCGCCGACCACTCTTCGAGGAGCGGCCTGTCCGGTTCGTACCGGAACCGGACATTGCGCGCCTCCAACCGAGCGACGCTCATCCTGCCCCTTGTGCGGAAGCGGGAACGCGGACCCGCATCCCGGTTGTGGCGCCGTCGATTACCGACATCCCCTGCGAGGATGCAATCACATCGACGGGGTGCGACACTCCGGCGTCGTCGATCACTGACACCGAGCCATCCGCATCGGTTAGTAGTGCAGCGGATGGCGCAACAAGGCCGGACACGGTCTGCTGTGTGATGATCCGCGTGAGGAGGAGACTCTCACCCTCGATAGGCACCAGTTCGCACTGCGTGTCACAGATCGAACCGTCATCCTCACCCGTCAGGAACACGTCGATCTGGTCGGAACTCTCGCTCGCCACCTTCTGGCCGGCGACCGATGCCATCCACACCTGATCCTCGATCATGATCTCTACGCGGGTGCCCAGCGGCATCATCGCCGCCTGCTGGGTCGTGGCTGGAATCCGGAACGACGGTTCAGAACCGAGGACCGACACGACGAGCTCGCCACCGGCCAGAGTCGCACCACGAAACACCTGCGCCGGATCCAGAGCGACCCGGTTAGGCAAGGATGGTACGAACACGATATCTCCCGGCTGGACAATACCGTCATTCTCCACTCCGAGAGATTCCTGCCAATCGCGGACCGCACCTGCGGTGGCGGTCCCGAATCCACCATCTTGCTCGCCGCCGTAGAACCCGAGCTCGGCGAGGAGGCGCTGCAACTGTGCAACGTCCGCACCCTCAGCACCCTGTGCGAGCATACGGAACGCAGGTACCGCACCCTCAGCCACGACCACCGGCCGCAGATCTAACTCGAACAGCACGGAGCCCGGCGACACCACATCTCCCGGTGCGACATTCACGCCAGTCACCACTCCCGCAGCACGATTCGCGCCAGCTGGGACCTTCTCCCACATCGCCACCGCGTTCAGCGTGATCGAGGACCCGACTTCCCCGTTTGACAACGCCACATAGGTGAAGTCCGCTGGCGCCGGGACATCCCTGGGGGGCGCAAGCACGGCCGCACCAGCCCAAGCGGCGAGCAGGCATGGTACCACCAGGAGCCCGCCAGCCAGCAGCCACTTGAGCCACCCTGCAACTTGAGAGGCGCCGCGTTCAGACATTCCTCACACCCCCTTTGCAGCAGCACTCGTCACTTCAACGCGCCCGACTGACGGGACTCGCGCGCAGTATCGTTGATTCCCACACCGAGAGACCGACCAGGCCCAGGAGCTTCCCACTGACTCGGACGAGGTGTAGATGTCATCCCGTTGGACCGGGCAGCCAGGATTAGGATCCAGTGACCAGAGTTTCCCGTTTCGTTCAGATCGGGCGCCCGACACGGCATCCCCACGCGCGAGCTGCTTACGCCTGATCTTGTTTCTGAGCCGCATCACAGCTACGAGTGGTCTCGTATCGAATGCTTCGCCCGAATCTCGGAATTCCTCAGCATTGCGTGGTCGTCAGTTCAAGTCTGCCCAGTGGATAGGCTGCGGACAAGTTGCATTGACCACGTCCCAGCTGGGTACTTCTTCATTGCCCTGGACTTCTGACTCGGTCATTTGATCGCGAATCTCTGAGTACGCGCTCCAAGAATTCGACGTGCTGAACCGCTCCACATAGACCTCGAGCGAAGGGGGCTCGGAGACAGTCCAGCCAAGCGACTCAAGGCAATCGAGAGTCTTTAGCTCATAACCATACAGTTTAGCGAGAGCGTCACGATCTATTGCCGATGACCTGCTCCATCCAGTTTCTTCGGAGCAAGTTCGGTACGCGTTGTCCGCCAACGGCTGCTGCTCGGGAGAGACGCCCTCGATGGTGAACGTCTGATTGCCCAACACCGTGACATCCCAACCCTCGGCTTCTACACAGGCGACGACATCCCGAAACAGTTGCTCATGCCTTTCGATACCGACTTGGATCTCCTCAATTAGGGCGGGGTCCATTGCGATGAGCGCCGTAGGCTCAACAGAAGGCTCGACGTCTCCGCTGTAAACGCCCGCGCAGCCTGACAGGGCCATGACCCCGCAGGCAGCCGCGGCCAAAATCGCGGGCCGAAGCCCATAACTAACAACCTTCTTCGAATCCGCCACGCTTGGCACCGATCTCCCAGGTCTCTTCGCGCTCAGTATGAATCTCGACCGCCAGCATGCTCCCGACTCAAGGCAGTCGGGGCAGTCAAATCCGGACGCAACTCGCCGTACCCCACCCCTGGTTGCCTTCGAACCCATGCTGCCACTGACCGTTCTGAGTGTATCCGTACGTCCTCTGTGCGCCTCCTCCCACGTAGATCGTGCCGGAGTACGTGGTGCCGCTGTACCTATGCCAGCCGGTGGTGTTGGCTTCCGAATACACCGACGCTTGCGTGGTAGTCGTACAATTCAGCGTCTTCCAGGCGCTTTGATAATAGGCATTCGCAGGCCCGGCGGACGTCAACGCGAGCGCGAGCGCTGTCGCGGCCGCCGCTGCTCCAACGATACTTCTGCGCGTGACATTCATATTGTGATTCCTCCAAATTCTCGTTCCGGTTCGGTACGAGGTCAGCGTGCCTTCGCCAGTTGTTTCACGTCAATGCGCGCGCACACATATGTGTCCAAAGGCGTACTGCCACCAGCGACGCGAGGCTTTGTCATGATTGGCGAGCATGATCGCCAAGGCGAAGCATGCGCAACGATGACATTGAAGGGAGATGCGTCGACGTGGTGCAGCTGCGCCGACGCGCGGACCGAAGCGCCGAGGCCGGGGCCAGGGTTGGGCCACGCGTTGGTAGTGCGCGGGGCGCCGCTCTGCGGCTGCGACGAGCTTGCCCGCCAGGAGCGCCCGATTGCCGAGGCGGATTGTTCCGCCGCCCCCAGCCGGCTCGCAAGTACTTCAGCCGACCTGGCGCAGTCACGGTTAACTCACGGTTTTGCCGAGTTCACCCTGTCTCACTGCGTTTCACATTTCGCGGGATTCCGCGGCTCGTGAGCCTGAGTGAAGGACTGTGATACGGCACTTAGGAACTTCTGCTTCCCAAGCAGACAGCGCGGGTTCGATTCCCGTCATCGGCTCCTGTGATGTCTCACGACATCGTGAACGGCTGAACCCGCGGATGACGCGGGTTCAGCCGTTTTTCGTTGCTGGTTGGTAGGTCCGTTCTGGGTCGATTTCGTGTTCGCTGAGGATGGTGCCGTCGGGGTCGATCACGGTCGCTTCGGTGTTGTGGATGAGCACGATGATGTCGGTGCCGGCGTGGGGTCGGCCGATGCCCAGGTGCAGCATGCGGTTGGCGTAGCGGAGTGAGACTTTCCCGCCGGGGTCGACTCGGTCGTAGCGGACTCGCCACAGGTCCGGATCGTCCGGCGCGGTCGGGGCAGCCTTCGGGATCAGTTCGTACGCGAACGCCGGGGTGCGCCGGTTGATGGCTCGGTGCGGTCGGTGCTGGTTGTAGTACTCGCGGAAGGCGTCGAGGATCTGCTGCAGCTGCTCGATCGTCGCCGTGGGGTGCGCGGCGAGGTGTTTCTTCAACGTCTGCCAGAGCCGCTCGATCTTGCCCTGGGTGGTGGGCTTGTAGGGCAGTCCGTTCTTCTGGGTGATGCCGTACAGGGCCAGCAGGGTCTCGAACGCGTTCGGGTTGCCGGTGCCGGTCGAGGTGCCGGCGTACCGGGTGGTGTAGACCATGCCGTTATCCGTCAACGTCGACGCCGGGTACCCGTGCGCTGCGCCCGCGGCGGTGAAGGTGTCCGTGACGGTGCGACCTGACACGCGGCGGTGCGCGGACAGGTGCAGCAGGTAGCGGGAGTGGTCGTCGAGCCAGCCGATGATCTCCACCCCGACCCCGGCGGTCAGGGTCCAGTGGGTGAAGTCGGACTGCCACATCTGGTTCGGCCGGTCCGCGGCGAACCGCAGGTACGAGCTTTTCGGGCGTTTCTGCGGTTGCGGGGTGATCCGATCAGCCCGCTTGAGGATCCGCCATACCGTCGATCGGCTGACCTGATGCCCCTCCCTGAGCAGGTGGGTGTGGATGGTGTCGCATCCGGCGTCCAGGCCGAACCGGACCAGTTCCTCTCGGAGCGCGAGGACGCGATCACGGGTGGCTGCCGGGACGCGGGTCGGTGAGGCCGCGGGCCGTTTCGAGCGTGGCTGGTAGGCCGCCTCACCCTCCTCGAGCCACCGGTGGTGCAGCTTGTGCACGAGCGTCTTGGACACCCCGTACCGGGCGGCGACCTGCCCGTAGGAGAGCCCTTGCACGGTCACGGCTTTGATCAGCAACTCGTACTTGGTCACCGTTCACGATGTCTTGAGACATCCCGCAGCCGACCAGCCCGTCGTTCACGATGTCTTGAGACATCCGTTCACGATGTCCTGAAACCAGACACCGTCATCGGCTCTTCGTGAAAAGTGGCTGATCAGGCTATGTTTTCCTCGATAGATCGACGTTCGTCAGTTCGATTTGTTTTCGTTGCGTCACGGTCTATTAATGATTCAGTTCGTTTTCGTGAGCGGCCTCGGCTCAACTCCGGACGAGCCGATCGCGGCTCTCGCGTGGAGCACAACGCGCACCAGTGCCGACGGCTCCGTTCACGGCTGTTCGCGCGACCGCTTGCTCGAACCGATCCACTTCGATGGAGTGTTGCAGTCGTACTCACCTCGACCTGGCCCAGCCTGTCACCGCCGAATAGGGAGCGGGTCGGAACGAAGCAGCAGGCGCTGATTCATGCCGACGCCGAGTCGCGCACGTCAGCAGCTCATGCCGCGGTGATCTCTACCGGTCTGAAGTCGCGCGGGCTTGCCTTGGAGATGAGTTCGGCGAGTTCACGACGCATGACCACTTCCCGGAAGCTCTTCCATCCATCGCCGAACCACTCCGGGCTGGCGGCGATGTCCACACCTTCCAGATGCGACTCCAACCGGTATGCGGGCAAGCGGTCGCGTGAGAGCGGGAACCACCGCCACCGGCTACATCCGCTTCAGAGCGCGCCAGCCGATCCGTGACGAGCGATCGTCGCCGCGCGCAGCTCATCCTCATCGAACCAGGTCGAGCCGACGGTGGGTATCACGATCTGTTGTGCGGAGCCGGGCTCGAATCCGCGCCACGCCACAGGCATGAACTGCACTGAGAAGGCGTCTGCGACCTGGTCGGCGAGGGACTGCTCGAGACAGATGATGTCGTACCGCCAGTACGGCACCCACGCTCCCGCGGCGGTCGCCATGCCCTTTCGTTGCAGCGTCACCGGCCCGCACTGCTCGCGCAACGGCATTCCGCAGTCGTGGCACCAGCCATCATCGCCGAACATTGGGTCCAACCCGAAGGAGGTCTCGGGCCACGGCCAGCCGCGATTGCGCTTCAACTCGAGCGCGACGAACTCGGTCAATTCAACCCCAATGCGCCGAGGATCTCGGGGTAATCAGCATAGATCTTCCTTGCTGCGTTCTCGACGTCTGCGCGGGTCGCGTTCCGAGTGCCGTCGCCGTACGGAATCTCCTTCCGCCAGGCGGCTGTGAACATCGCGTGTTCTTCCCTCGTGACGATGACCGTTGCCCACTCGTTGGTGTTGCCGCCGATCTGGTCCACGAATCGCTTCTCGACAAGATGGTGAGCCTGGATCGCCCCCTTGTGCCCAGCAGTGAGAGCCTTCTGTGCGGTGTACGAGGCGACGCCGTAGCCGGAATACGACAGGCTTGTGAAGGCCTTCGACCCTGTCAGGCCACATTCGATGCGAAGGCCAGGCCTGATCGCCCCGGATCCTCGCGGCGGTGGGTCTCGTCGGTCGTCCCGTTCGACGTGACCAGGTTGGGGTCATGGGAGACGAAGACGACTCCACCCGACCGCCCGAGCGAGTCTCGCACAAGCCCGACGACCGGGTCGATGACGGTCCGGTCGTGGTGCCGGCACCGTGCGACGCACCTGATCCCGCCGTGGCTCGCTGATGCGGAGATGGATCTCCGGCAGGATTCCCCCATGACCCGACCCTCACGTCACGCAGCGCGTCTCGGCAGAAGTGCCGCACTCGTCGCGGCATCCGCCCTCACGTTCGTCGCCCTCGCCGGCTGCGCCACCGACACCCCCGACACGCCCGCCGCCACCCCGGATCCTGCGTCGGAGACGAAGCTTGTCCTGATCCCGATGCCCCACCTCGACCCGGTCCCCGAGCCGGCACCGCCCCTCACCGAGGACGAGTCCGAAGCGGCGCGGCTGGCAGACGCCGACGCGCAGTGGGAGGCGCTGCTCGTCACCCACCCCGACGCGGTGCGCCCCGCCGACCCGTTCGACACGTACATCACGGAGGACGAACGCGTCGAGGTACGCCGCGCCTGCTACGACACCGCCGGACTCCAGGTCGAAGAAGGACGCGCCGCGACCGACCCCGATGGACCCGTCGTGAGCGTGAGCCCGCTCACGGCGAATGAGGCCGAAGCCATCGCGGCCTGGACCTGCGAGGCCTCGCACCCCGTCGAACGGACCGCAGCAGGACCCACCGACGCCGAACTCGGCTGGATCTACGACTACCTCGTCG
Organism: Agromyces molybdatiresistens; assembly: GCF_052748445.2. Classification (NCBI taxonomy): domain Bacteria; kingdom Bacillati; phylum Actinomycetota; class Actinomycetes; order Micrococcales; family Microbacteriaceae; genus Agromyces; species Agromyces molybdatiresistens. The sequence goes on from NZ_CM188258.1 coordinate 3,762,197, forward strand.
CCTACAGCGCCCCGTGCCTGGCTGCGAACGGCTTCGAGAACCCTCCTCCCGCGCCGCGCGAGGAGTGGGTCGCGAAGTGGCCCGACTACGTCTGGTTCCCCGGCACCGGCACCGCGCCCATCGACCCGAACCGCGAGCAGGCGGTGTTCGAGCTCTGCCTCGACGTCGATACGAAGATGGCCGAACTCCGTGCCGCCCAGAATGGCTGAGCCCTCGGACCGGCTCGCTCCGACGCGGCTCGCGCAGGAATAGGGCAGCGGCTATCGGCGTTAGCTGAAAGTGGCTATCGCTGATAGCTTGAAGACGGAGCCAGGAGGATGCCATGAGCACCACCATCACGACCACGATCGACATCGACGCCGACCCCGACACGGTCTGGGCCGTGCTGACCGACTTCGCGTCCTACACGGAGTGGAACCCGTTCATTCGCAGCATCGAGGGCACTCCCGAGGTCGGCAGCAGACTCGTCGTCCGTCTCGCGCCCGCGGGCGGCCGTGGCATGACGTTCACGCCGACCGTCCTCACCGCCACCCCCGGGCGCGAGCTGCGCTGGCTCGGGAAGCTCGCCTTCGGCGGCCTGTTCGACGGCGAGCACTTCTTCGTCCTGGACCGCGGTGCCGATGGCGGCACCCGGATGACGCACGGCGAGACCTTCAGCGGCATCCTCGTCAGCCTGATGGGAGGCGCAACGAGGGATGCCGACGATGGCTTCGATGCGTTCAACCTCGCACTCAAGCACCGAGCGGAACGGGTCGTCGCGAGATGAGGGGCTCCGCGCGCAAGGCCCAACTCGTCGCCGCTGCGCGGCACCTCCTCGAGACGGAAGGTATCGAAGCGGTCACCATCCGACGACTCGGAGCTGCCCTCGGCATGCGCGGCCCCTCCCTCTACAAGCACGTTCCCGACAAGGCGGCCATCGAAGCCGCAGTGGCCATCGAAGGGCTGACCGAGCTGGCCGAGACCGTCGGGGTGGTCCCCGCGACCTTCACCGACGTATCCCGCGCCTACCGCGCCTGGGCCTTGGCCCACCCCCACCTGTACCGCCTCCTCAACACGCGCCCCCTCGACCGCAGCCGCGTGCCCCAGGAACTGGAAGACCGCGCCGCCGAGCCGCTCATCGTCGCCACGGGCGGAGACATCCACCTCGGCCGCGCGGCCTGGGCGACGATCAACGGCCTGATCGAGCTCGAGCTGGCCCGGCGCTTCCCGCCCGACACCGACATCGACGCGGTGTACGCGGCCGCTGCTCGCGCCTTCGACGCGGCTCGGGCCGACTGAGCCGGAGCCCACGGGAACCCGAACGCGCTCGCCTGGGAGGCGGGAGAGCACGGGAACGGCACGCCCACCCGCGGCATCGAGCACCGGGCACCTCTTCAGGCGACACCCGATGAAGACCTTTAGAATGAGCAGTCCAAGGGGAGTACTCCGGCACGATCGCCCGTCACTACGGATGCATGTCGCATCCCGGGCCATCGGTTCCCGATCGCGGGAATGGAGAAGACCTTGGCGTCGATCCGTCCACGCCAGGTTTGGAGTTCCTCGTGAATGTCACCCCGATCGTCTGGGTCATCACCGTCGCCGTCACTGTGGCCTTCTTCATCTACGAGTTCTTCGCCCATGTCCGCAGGCCCCACGAGCCGACGATCGGGGAGTCGGCCCGATGGTCGGCGTTCTACATCGCGCTCGCGCTGCTCTTCGGCGTCGGCATCGGCGTCGTCTCCGGCTGGACCTACGGTGGCGAGTACTTCGCGGGCTACCTGACCGAGAAGGCGCTGTCGGTCGACAACCTGTTCGTCTTCCTCATCGTGATGGCGAGCTTCGCCGTGCCCAAGATCTACCAGCAGAAGGTGCTGATGATCGGCATCGTCATCGCGTTGATCCTGCGCGGCATCTTCATCGCCCTCGGTGCCGCCCTGATCGAGAACTTCTCCTCGGTCTTCTACCTGTTCGGTGCGCTGCTGCTGTTCCTCGCCTACCAGCAGGCGTTCTCGCACGGCGGTTCGAACCCTGCCGACGGCAGGTTCATGCGGTTCGTCCGACGTCACCTTCCGGTGACGAACGAGTACCACGCGGACCGCCTCACGGTGCGAACGGACGGCCGGCGATGGGTGACGCCGATGCTGCTGACCATCATCGCGATCGGCTTCGTCGACCTCATCTTCGCCGTCGACTCGATCCCCGCGATCTACGGGCTGACCGAGGAGGCCTACATCGTCTTCACGGCCAACGTGTTCGCGCTGATGGGACTGCGGCAGCTCTTCTTCCTCATCGGCGGCCTGCTGGAGCGGCTGGTGTACCTCACGCAGGGGCTGGCCGTGATCCTGGCCTTCATCGGCGTGAAGCTGCTCATCCACGCCCTGCACAAGAACGAATTGCCCTTCATCAACGGCGGCGAGGCGGTCACGGTGATCCCCGAGATCCCGATCTGGATGTCGCTGCTGTTCATCGCGGCGACGATCGCCGTTGCCACCGTGGCCAGCCTCGTCACGACCCGCGGCGGGCGCCGCACGCCGATCGACGACGAGCCGACGGCTCAGGTCACCAGGGAACGCGGCTGACCCTCAGGACCGGTCGGTGGTCCGCCGTCCGGCGGACCACCGACCCGACCGTCACCTACACGACGACGCCGCGTACGGGGCATCCACCGACGACGTCACCGGCGTGCCGTCGACCGTCGCCTCGACCGCCACCGCGACGGACCCGGCGGGCACGCTCGCGGCGCGCGTCGAGAACGCGTGCGTCGCGCTGGCGCCCGGGCTCACCGACGCGAACGACTTCGTCCCCCATGCCGATTCGAACGAGATCGACACCGGCACCGAGTCGTTGTTCGTCGCCTGCACCGTCACGACCACCTTCTTCGCGACGCACCGTGTGGAGGCGGACGCCGACACGTCGAGCACCGGAGTCGCGGGACCCGCTTGCGCGATCATGAGCCAGCTGAGCTGGACGTCGTGCCCGCGCGTGCGGCTGAGGCTGAACGAGAGCCTGCCGTCGGCACCCACGCTGACGTTCTCGTACGCACTGGTCTGGTACTCGGCGCTGTAGTCGTGATCGTCCTCGACGACCGTGCCGTTGACGGTCACCCGGGCACCGCGGTCATCCCACGGCCAGGGGTCGTGGTAGCCCGCGTACACGGTGTACTCGCCGGGCTCGAGGTCCTCGAAACGGTAGGCGAGGTCTCGGCCCTCGACCGCGTAGCGGAGCGTCGAGAAGATGTCGCCGTCCGCGGTTCCGGCCGTCCCGCTGCCCTCGCTCTCGTATCCCCAGGTCGCACCCGTGGTGCCGTCGGCACCGAAGGGCTGGTCGGGCACGCTGTTGCCGAGCGAGCCGCCGGCCTCGACCGCCTCGACCAGGTGCTTCCAGTCGGACGTCTCGTCACCGCCGGCGTTCACGGCGTACACGACGCCGTCGGGAACGACGGGGATCGTGCGAGTGAACGTGCGCCCGCCGAAGTCGGGCAGCGTGCCGGTCGCGACGATCACGCCGGGAACCTCGGTGGTTCCGCTGACGTTCCAACTGACGCGCTGCGTGCTCGACCGGCCGTTCTGCGTGACCGTCACGCTCGCGACGTCCAGGGACTCGCCCACGGACAGGCTGGTCGGCACGCCCGTCGCGTTCCAGACGGCGTACTGGTCGAGGTCCTCGAGCCGCCATTCCGCCGGCGTCGCGATCGACAGCGTCCGTCCGGCTTCGCCCATCTGGATCGGGAGCCAGACCATCTGCGCATTCGCGAGGTCCTCGCCGTTGTTCCAACGGTCGCCCATGTAGATGTACTTCCCCTTCTCACGGTCGATCGTGATCACCGAAGAGGGTTGGGAGTTGTTGGAGTTCCATGCGACGTCGCCCGTGAACGGGTTGTCGTACGCGGTCCACTCGCCGAGGATCGACGTCGAGCTCCCCCACTGGGCGGGGTTGGCCGCCCAGCCGGTGAGCCCGGACGTGATCAGGTAGTACCGGTCCTCGTATCGGAAGATCGCCGGCGACTCCCGGGACCCGTCGACGAAGACCCGTCGGTAGTCGACCCCCTCGACCGCTGCCGCCGGAGGTGCCGACAGATACGTGTAGTCATCGTTCAGTTTGGAGATGAACATGGTCTCGTTCTCCTCGCTGGAGTAGATGATGTAGCCGGTCCCGTCGTCGTCGACGAACAGGTTCATGTCCCGAGCCATGCCCGGGTTGTCCGGCGCCTGGTTCGTCGGGTCGTCGGCGGCTGCCCGGTGGAGCCGGTAGCTGTCGATGTACCGGAACGGCCCGAACGGGGAATCGGACACCGCGACGCCGGCCTTCGCCTTCGCGTAGAGGGCGTTCGAGGTGGACGAGGGACCGTCCGCGTGCACCCACATGACCCACTTGCCGGTGAGTTCGTTGTAGATCACCTTCGGACGTTCGAGGATGGCGGGGTTCACGCTCGGGTCGGTCTGCACCGTCCCGAGGTCGCGATAGACCGCCTCCTTCTCCTGCGTCGTGTACCCCGCGTAGAGCTCGCTGAAGTACTCGTCGGAGTCGAACTGGTCGAAGGAGGACATCGCACGGAGGGCGAGACCGCGGTCGGTCCAGTTGTAGAGGTCGTACGAGCTGTAGACGTGCACCCCCGGGGTGTTCAGCCACCCGTTCGTGCGGTCCTCGCCGTAGAGGTAGTAGATGGTGCGTCCGTCCGCGTCCTCCGCGGTGACCACCTGGCCGCCGTGCGCCTGGATCACCTGCCCGGAATCGTCGAGCCATTCCTGCCCGGGGCGGAAGGTCGAGTAGGGCTCGTGGACGATCCCGCCGTCGGGCACCTGCTCGAGCGTGAACTCCTGGTTCGCGCCCCAGTTGGACGGCCAGAGGCCGACCCGGGATCCGGCGCTCGTCGCCTGTCCTGCGACGTCGAGAACCTGTTCGCGTTCGCCGTTGAGCAGGCTGAAGGTGGTGCCGTCCGGCGTGGACGCGAGCCACTGCGCCGTGCGGTCAGCGAGTGCCTCCTCGTCGGAGATCACTCGCAGCTCGGTCCCGTCGTCGCCGGCCGTCAGTGCGCGGCCATCGGCGAGTCGGAGCACGAAGCGGTCGCGCGACGTGCCGTCGCCCTCGGCGATCCTGGTGGCCGTCCACACCTGGGCGGCCGCATCGGTGCCGCCGCCGAGGACCGTGGCGGGCGAACCCGAGGTCGCCGTGACCGGCTTGCCGCTCTGCACGCCGCGGATGACATACGACTCGCCGTCGCGCAGCAACGGCGCGTCGTCGGCGACGCCCGACGTCTCGGAGATGAGGAACGTCGTCACGGACTTGGCCGGCACCGTCAGCACCGCCGAGCGCGTCGTTGCGTCGATCGCGACCGGATCTCCGGCGACGAGGGCGTTCCGGGTGGGGTCGTCTGAGGGCGACTCGGTGGTCACGATCGGGGTGACCGTGGCGCCGGGACCGATGTCGGCGAACAGGGAGAGGTCGAGCTCCAGGGTGCGCGCGTCGCCGCTGGTGTTGGTGTGCACCATGACGGCCCCCGAGCCATCCGCCTTCACGGCCGACGTGGTGCTGTTGTCGTTCGTGGGGATGATCCGGTCGCCCGGCTCGATGTAATGGGTGAAGTTGCGGATCGTGTTGTACTTCGAGTTCACCTCGACACGACACGAGGGATCGGTCGCGCCGTCCGCGATCCGGCGCTCGGAGTCGCCGTCCGCATTGCAGTCGAAGTCGATGAAGACGGAACCCCAGTTCTTCTTCTCACCGAGCTCCATGTTGTAGAGGTCCTCGACGGGCTGCCAGAGCACCCATGCGTCCGGCTCGAGTTCGCGCAGGTCGTCGGTGATCAGCGAGGCGATGCCCAGTCCGTTCTCGATGCTGGCGGGGTTCCACGCGTCACCGCCCCAGTTTCCCTCGACCTCGCTCATCCAGAGCGGCGTGCCGACGGCCTTGGCGATGTCCCGCACGCGGTTCCGCTCGCCGGTGGCGTACGTGTGCACGTTGAGCTGGCCCACGACCTCCCTCGTCTCCGGCGTCCAGCCGTACCAGTCCTCGAGGAACCGGCCGGGGTGGGTCTCATCAGGACCTGAGACGATCGCATCCGTCTGGGTCCCGGCTTCGGCGAGCTCGGCCGCCATCGCGGAGAGCACCTGCGATTGCAGCGCGGGGCCGGCGTGGGCGCCCTCCTGGCGTCCTCCGGTCGGGAGGCCGTCGCCGCCGAGCTGGGTCCCCCAGTAGTTCGTGTTCGGTTCGTTGAGCGGGTTGATCGAGTCGAAGCTGATGCCCTCGGTCTCCTCGACGTGCTCGACGACCGTCTTCAGGTACTGCACGAACGTGTCGACCGCATCCGGCTTGATCTGGTCGGCGTTCGCGTCGAACCCGCCGCTGACGAAGCCGCTCTCGGTCATGAAGTAGGGCGGCGAGTTGCTGAACGCCTCCCACGTGGTGACCTCGTCCTTGATCGCGGCGATCCAGGCGCGCTGCGATGCGTCGGCGTCGAAGTCGTAGTCCGACGCATCCTCGCCCGTCCATGCGGCGAGGTAGCGGTCCCGATCCGCGTAGTCCGACGTGATCGGACCCGAGGCGTCGGAGAATCCGGCATCGGGGTTCCACCAGCCCGGCACCGCGCCACCGGGGCGCAGGTAGTCGGGGACGTCGCTGGCATTGCCGCCGCCGATGTTGTACCGGGCGATGTTGAGATTGAGGCCGTCATCGCCGAAGACCTTGTCGATGAGTTCGTCGCGGACCGATGCCGGGTACCGGCCGGTGGCGTTCGCCATCCAGACGAGGCTCGTACCCCAGCCCTCGAATGCGGGCCCGGTGTAGGCCGGGTTCGGTGTGAGCACGACATCGGCGACATCGCTCGCCGCTGCGGCGGCGACCGGTGAGAGCTGCAGCGTCGCCAGGGCGACGGTGGAGGAGACGATCGCGGCGGGGAGGGCCCACCGCGTTCGAGCGTTCGATTTCGACAACACTGTCAATTCCGTTCATCTCGTGGGTTTACGTGAACATGGGGCGTCTTGCGTCAGGGTCTCCGTTCGTCTCGGGGCGGGTGCGAAGGGTGCGGGGGCGTGGCGTACTACGACTCGGTGTGCCCCAGATCCAGGCGTTCCACGAAGTTCGCCACGCGCGCCGGCGCGCCGTGCAACTCGAGGACCAGGATCTCGTTCCCACCCGGACGGAGGACCGGCGCGGGCACGTAGAGCGACCGCTGCGGGCCGGCGGACCAGTACCGGCCGAGCGGGAATCCGTTGATCCAGACGACGCCCTTCCCCCACCCCGTGGTGTCGAGGAACAGGTCGACCGGAGTCTCGAGGTCGAACGACCCCGCTCGGTAGCACGGACCTGCGACGGCCCGCGCGGGCTCGAGCGCCTCGCGGACGGCCTCGAGTCGACCGACGTCGAGCCCGGCGACCCGCCAGCGCCCCAGCGGCTCCCCGCCGAGGCGCACCGATCCGATGAGGCCCTTCTGCTCGCCGATCCGCGTGCCGTAGTTCACGCGGCCCTGATCCTCGACGAGGAGGTCGAGCGTGCCGTGGGCATCGCGGGGAAGCGTGAGCGAACGAGTGCGGTGAGTCCGCGTGAGCACGCCGACGGAATCGCCGTTCACGAAGACCTGGGCGCGGTCGCGCACCTCGTCGACCTCGAGCGGGGCGGGACCCGAGCAGGCGATCTCGGCGCGATAGAGCGCGAATCCGTCGTACGCGCCGAGGTCGTCCATCGTGGGCGGGTCGTCGTGCGCGGTGAACTCGCCGAGCCGCTCGACGACGTCGAACAGCGCCGCCGAACGGTCGAGCTCGACCCGGAGACGCGGGCCGGGGTTCCCCGGCTCGGGACGCTCCTCGGGCACGGGGGCGTGCCGGGCGATCACGTCGCGCAGGGCCCAGTACTTGGGAGTGGGATTCCCCGCCTCGTCGAGCGGCGCGTCGTAGTCGTAGCTCGTCACGAGCGGCTGGTAGACGCCCTTGTCGTTCGCACCGTTCGTGAAACCGAAATTGGTCCCGCCGTGGAACATGTAGATGTTCACGGAAGCTCCGACCGACAGGAGGTCGTCGAGATCCTGCGCGGTCTGCGCCGCGTCCGTCGTGTGGTGATGCGCGCCCCAGTGGTCGAACCATCCGTCCCAGAACTCGGAGCACATCAGGGGGCCGGTCGGCTGATGCTCGCGCAGCGTGGCCAGGCGCTCGAGGGAGCGCGAACCGAAGGATGCGGTCTTGAGCACGCCGGCGATGCTCCCCGCCTCGAGCATCTCGTGGGTCGGCTGATCGACGGTGGTGAACGGGACGGTGAGCCCGATCGCCCGGTTCAACTCGACCAGGTGCTCGAGGTACGCGCGGTCGTCGCCGTAGGCACCGTACTCGTTCTCGACCTGCACCAGCACGATCGGCCCGCCGCGATCGATCTGCCGCGGCACGAGGATCGGGGCGAGTGCCTCGAGGTACTCCCGGACCGCCTCGAGGTACCGATGCTCGGAGGAGCGCACGCCGACGCCGGCATCGCCGAAGAGCCAGGCCGGGAGCCCCCCGTTGTTCCACTCCGCGCAGATGTAGGGGCCGGGACGGACGATGGCGTGCATCCCCTCGGCGGCGATGAGATCGAGGAAGCGACCCAGGTCGAGCCCGCCGCTGGTGTCGAACGCGCCGCGGCGAGGCGCGTGCGCGTTCCAGGCGACGTAGGTCTCGATCGTGTTCAGCCCCATCAGGCGTGCCTTGCGGATGCGATCGGCCCACTGGTCGGGGTGGACCCTGAAGTAGTGCAGGGCACCGGAGAGGATCCGATGCGGCTGTCCGTTCAGCAGGAAGTCGCGCTCGCCGATGACGAATGAGTGCGCGACCTCGGATGGCGCGGGGGCTGCGATCCCCTGGGCGGTGACCTGCCGTCCGCCGATGGTGGGTGTTGACACGTGTGTTCCTCAGTCGTCTCTCGGGTGGCGTGCGGCCGGCGGAGGGGGATTGGGGCCGGCCGGCCGCACGTCACGCGTGGGGTCGGGCCTACCGGCCGTTGACCGTGAAGCCCTGCTCTTCGCCGTACTCGACGGTGGCTTCCTGCCAGGCCGCGAGACCCTCGTTGAGGTCCGACTTCGAGGCGTACGCCTGTCCGACCGTGTCGCCGTAGATGCTGTTCGCGTAGGTCTGGAACGGCAGGTAGCTCCAGCCCGGCACCACGTCCTTCGAGGCCTGCACGAGCACCTCGTTGATCTTCTGACCGCCGAAGTAGTCGCTCTCGTAGTCCAGGAACTCATCAGACTCGAGGTCGGCGACGGTCGACGGGAAGCCGCCGTTGGCAGCGTGGATCGCGGCGCCCTCCGGTCCGTTCAGGAACTCGAGGAAGCCGTAGGCGACGAGCTTGTTCTCGCTCTGCTCGAGGATCGCATCCCCGCCGCCGCCGTTCTCCGCGGCGGCAGCGACGCCCTCCTCGTACGTGGGCATCGGGGCGACACGCCACTTGCCCGCGGCATCCGGAACGCCCGACTCGAGGTTGCCGGGCATCCAGGCGCCGATCACGAGGGTCGCGATGCTGCCGTCGGCGAGTCCCTGGTACCACTCGTCGCTCCACGACGAGATGGGAGCGACCAGGTCGCCCTGGACGAGTTCGTTCCAGGTGTTCGCCCACGTGCGGCTGCCCTCGTCGCCGAAGTCGACGATGACGTCGCTCTCACCCTCGACGGAGTAGGGCTGGCCGCCGGCCTGCCAGATCATGCTGGTCGTGAATCCGGCGTCGCCCACGTCGTTGGTGATGTACGCGTCGGGGTTCGCCGCGTGGATGGCTTCGCCTGCCTCGATGTACTCGTCCCACGTGGTGGGCACGTCGAGTCCGAGATCCTCGAAGACGTCGGCCCGGTAGAACATCGCCATCGGACCGGAGTCCTGGGGCAGGGCGTAGATGCCGTCGTTCAGCGACACCGACCCCCAGGTCGAGGCGGTGTACTGGTCCTCGAGCTCTGCCGCACCGAAGTCGGTGAGATCGACGAACGCCCCGGACAGCGCGAACTGGGGCAGTGCGTAGTACTCGACCTGCGCGACATCCGGAGCCCCGGTGCCTGCCTTGATGGCGTTCTGGAGCTTCGTGTAGTGATCGTTGCCGGTACCGACGTTCTCGAGCTTCACGTCGACCTTCGGGTACTTCTCCTCGAAGGCCTCGACGATCGGCTCGAGCTGGGGTGCCCAGCCCCAGACCGTGATGCTGCTCTCCTCCTGGAGTGCCGCGGCGATCTCGTCGGCGGTGGCGCCTGCATCGTCGTCTGCGGCGTTCCCTGCGGGCGCGCAGGCCGCGAGCGAGCCGGCGAGTGCCGCGGCGATCGCGACTCCGGCCCAGCGACGTCCGCTGCGGTGCATGGTGGTCATGGTGTTCCTTTCACTTCGGTGTGGGGATGTGAGCAGGACTGCTCGGAAGGGTGTGCTCGGGGAGGGATCTCCGTCACTGCTTGACGCTCCCGGCCGCGAGGCCGGACTGCCAGTAGCGCTGGAGGAAGAGGAACGCGACGACGATGGGCACGATGGTGAGCAGCGATCCCGTGATGACGAGGTGGTAGATCGCCTCGCCCCCGGCGGTCGTCGCCTGCGCGTTCCAGGCGTTCAGGCCGACGGTCAGCGGGTACCAGGTCGACTCGCTCAACATGATCAGCGGCAGGAAGTAGTTGTTCCAGGTGGCGACGATCGTGAACAGCAGCACCGTCACGAACCCCGGTGCGAGCAGGCGCGACGAGATGGTGAAGAAGGTGCGGAACTCGCCGGCCCCGTCCATCCGGGCGGCTTCGAGGAGCTCCGTGGGGACGGCCTCGCTCGCGAACACCCAGATGAGGTAGAGCCCGAACGGGCTGATCAGCGACGGCAGGATGATCGACCACGGCGTGTTGGTGAGCCCCATCTGGCTGAACATGAGGAAGGTCGGGACCGCGAGCGCCGTGCCCGGCACCGCGACCGCTCCGAGGACGACCGCGAAGACGGCGCGCTTGCCCGGGAAGTCGAACTTCGCCAGCGCGTATCCGGCGAGGGTCGCGAGGAACGTCGCGCCGCCTGCGCCGACGGCGACGTAGAGCAGCGTGTTGCCGAACCAACGGAGGAACACGCCGTCGTCGTACGTCAGCGTCTGCACGATGTTGTCCCAGAGCGCGAAGTCCCCGGAGAACCAGAGCCCGAAGCTCGAGAAGAGCTGCTGCTGGGTCTTCGTCGAGTTCACGACCAGCCAGAAGAGGGGCAGCAGGGCGTAGCCGGCGAGGAGGGCCGTCACCACGGTGAGCAGTACCGACTTCCTGGGATCCCGACCGTGCACGGAGCGGACCAGTCGGCGGCTCCGGTCGCCACGGGGAACGGTGCGGCTCGGCGCCTCGGCGGCGGTCCGGGTGATGATCGCTTCGGTCGCCACGATCAGGCCTCCTTCCGACGTCCGGAGAGCTGGACCGCGTAGGCGATCACGACCGTGATGAGGCCCATGATGATCGCGATCGCCGCGGAGTAGTTGAACTGCTGTCCCGCGAAGGACAGGTTGTAGGCGTACATGTTGGGCGTGAAGAACGTGCTGATCGTGTTCGGCGCGAGGGTCTTCAGGATGTTGGGCTCGTTGAACAGCTGGAAGCTCCCGATCACGGAGAAGATCGAAGCGATCACGATCGCTCCGCGGATGGCGGGGATCTTGATGCTGCGGACGATCCGGAATGCGCCGGCCCCATCGAGGGCCGCGGCCTCGTAGAGATCGGTCGGGATCACGCGCAGCGCCGCGTAGAAGATCAGCATGTTGTACCCGACGAACTCCCAGGTGACGATGTTGCCGATCGATGCGAGCACCCAGCTCGACGAGAGCGGAGCCGGGAGCTCGAGCCCGAAGGCGTCGTTGAGGTTGCCGATGAGCCCGAACCGCGTGCCGTACATGAAGCCCCACATGAGGGTCGCCACGACGGCGGGCACGGCGTACGGCAGGAAGATCGAGATCCGGAAGAACGAGGACACGTGCAGACGCGTGCTGTCGATGGCGAGCGAGGCGGCGAGTGCGATGCCGAGCATGATGGGCACCTGCACGACGAGGAACAGCGCGACCCGGCCCAACGAAGCCCAGAACTTCTCGTCGGTGAGCGCCGCGGCGTAGTTGTCGAGGCCGACGAAGCTGACGCCGCCGATGAGCTGTTCACGGAACAGGCTGAGGTAGATCGAATAGATGACGGGCGCGACCAGCACGAACGCGAAGACGGCCATGAAGGGTGCCACGAACGCCCAGGCGATCCAGCGGCGGCCGCGGCTCCGGCCGCGGCCGACCGCATGGGCGAGTGACGGGGACGTCGTTGTCATGGTGAAGCGAATCCTTCGAGTTGCGGGATGTTCACGTAAACAGATATCACACTTCCCCTAGCATGTCTACGTGAACATGGTTCATCGGCACCTCCCACCCGAACGGAAGAGTCCCCATGCCCGACGCATCCCGCGCACGCCCTGAAACCCGGCGCGGACCATCGATCGCCGATGTCGCGAAGGTGGCCGGCGTCTCCGCGCAGACCGTCTCCCGCGTTTCGAACGAGAAGACGAACGTCGACCCGGCCACTCGCGACCGCGTGCTGGCGGCGATGCACACGGTCGGCTACAAGCCGAATCGGGCAGCCAGGGCGCTCCGCACGGGCCGATTCCGGTCGATCGGCGTCATCACGTTCACGCTCTCGACCTTCGGGAACATGCGCACGCTCGACGCGATCACCACCGCGGCCGCGGACGCGGACCACACCGTGACCGTGATCCGCATCCCGGACCCCACCACGGGAAACGTCTCGGGAGCGTACCGGAGGCTGAGCGAGCAGGCCGTGGACGGCGTCATCATCATCTTCGAGGCGCACCTGCTCGACCGTGCCGAGATCAGCCTGCCGGCCGACCAACCCGTGGTCATCATCGATTCGAACGCGGGAGACGGCTTCACGATCGTCGACACCGACCAGGCCCAGGGCGCGAGGCAGGCGACCGAGCACCTGCTCGGGCTCGGGCACCGCACCGTGTGGCACATCGCGGGGCCCGACACCTCCTTCTCGGGCCTGCATCGCGCACGGGCATGGGCGGCGACCCTTCGCGAGCACGGCATCACGCCGCCACCGGCGTTCCAGGGCGACTGGACGACCGATTCGGGCTATCGCATCGGCACGGAGATCGCCGCACGGGGTGACATCACCGCCGTGTTCGCCGCGAACGACCAGATGGCACTGGGAGCGATGCAGGCCTTCCACGAGGCCGGTCTCGCCATCCCCGGCGACATCAGCATCGTGGGGTTCGACGACATGGAGGAGTCGAAGGCCTTCTGGCCGCCGCTGACGACGATCCGCCAGGACTTCGCCGAAGTGGGGCGACTCTGCATCGAGAAGCTGATGCACGAGATCGAGACCAAGACGCCGGAACCGGGCCGGTCGTTCGTCCCGACCACGCTCGTCGTCCGCAAGAGCACCGCGCCGCCCGGAGCCGACGCGAGCTGAAGGCCCACCTGGCGTCCGCGAGCGCCTCCTCGAGCCGGACGAGCGGACCTCTGCGTTCTCGAGCGCCCGGCCGTCCCGACCACGACGAAGAGCCCGCGATCAGCGTGTTCCCTCCGGCTCGGCGCTCTCGCCGGCCCGCGACGCACGTCCGACCCGACGACCGCGGGAGACCGTCGCCGGTACCGTCTCCGCCGCCGTGGGGTGCTCGGCCGCATGTCCCTCGTACCAGCGGTGGTAGAGCGAGACGAGCGGGACCGACGTGAGTCCGTGCAGCAGGACGCTCAGCGCGACCGTGACGAAGACCGTCGTCAGGACGACCTCGCTGTCCGGGATGCCGCGCTCCACCGCGAGCAGTGCGAACACCAGCGAGGCGAGTCCGCGAGGGCCGAACCATCCGATGAATGCCACCGTGGGTCGCCCGATGCGCTGCCCCGCGAACGCGATCGCGACGGGGATCATGCGCACGATCGTGAGGCTGAGCAGCGCATAGAGCAGGACCTGCCACGTCAGGTACGGGATGGCGAGGGTGAGCAGCACCGAGCCGAAGCCGATCCACGTGACCGCGGCGAGGAATCCGCCCGACTCCTCCGTGAGCAGCGTGACCGTCGACCCCCGCGCGCCCGAGAGGCTTCCGAACGCGATGCCGCCGACGAAGGCCGCGATGAATCCGCTTCCACCGAGCGTCAGTGCCATCGCGTAGGCGGCGAGCGCGGCCGCAAGCGGCACGATCTGCCGCCAGTCCTCGCCGATCCACCCGCGACGGGCGGCCGCGCGGAAGAGCAGGCCGCCCACGACGCCCGCCGTGAGCCCGCCCGCGATGCCCCAGCCGATCTGGGCGGCCATGTTCCCGACCAGGGCGGCGGTCGGAAGCGTCTCGAGGTCGGCGTTCGCGATCTCGAGCGCCACGAGGAAGAACGGCACGGCGAGTCCGTCGTTCAGGCCGCTCTCCACGTCGAGCGCCTGGCGCACACGGGCGGGGACCGCCGTGTCGGTGACGACCTTCTGGCCGAGGGCGGCGTCGGTCGAGGCGAGCATCGTCGAGAGCAGCACGACCGAGGCGAGCGCCATGCCGGGGAAGGCGAGCATGCCCGCCCCGATGCCGGCGAGCAGCGTCAGCGGGAGGCCGATGAACAGCAGGCGGCTCGGCCATCCGACGCCCCTGCGCAGTGACCGCAGGTCCAGCCGGCTGGCATCGCTGAACAGCAGCAGCACGAGCGCGACCTCGGTCAGCCGCTCGAACGTCGCCGACTCCGGTTCGACGTCGATCCAGCCGAGCACGGAGGCGCCGAGCACGAGCCCCGCGACGGAGAAGAACAGCGCCGAGGTGATCCCGCGGCGGTCCAGCGGCGCCGAGCACACCGCCCAGACGATGATGACCACGAGGACCACGGTCGCCGTCAGCATGTGGGACCCCCTCGTGCCAGGGCCGGAGCCCGGTCGTCAGTGCGCGTGCGTGTCCGCCAGGAGCTTCTCCGCCCACCAGGCGGGCGGGTTGTGCGGCGCGGTCATGGGCGGTCCGGTCACCGTCGTGGGGCCGACCACCGGCCACAGGTCGGGCCGGATCAGCCGCTGGCGCACCACGATCGCGTCGGCCGTGATGTCGAACGTCGTCAGGTCCTGGGTGATGTCGAACGTCGTCAGGTCCTGGGTGATCACGACCGGCCCGTCGTGACGTGTGCGCATCTCGCTCCACACGCCGGGCACCGTGTCGTGGTCGACCGCGAGGTGGAAGATCGCCGACATCCTCGCGCCCGCCCGCTCGAACACCTCTCCCGCCATCGCGGGAGCCGTGTGCGAGCTCTCGATGACGAGCTTCGCGACCTCGAGCGGCATGCCCGACTTGCGCGACATCACCTCGGCGGTCGGGAACGTCTCGTGGATCAGGAGGTCCACGCCGTCGGACGCCTCGATCACCGTCTGCGTCGGACGTGTGTCGCCCGTGTACACCACGCTGCGGCCCGCGTAGTCGAGCCGGTATCCGACCGAGCCGTTCACCAGGTGGATCACCGGGAACGAGCTGATGCTCACGCCGTCGCGCTCGTAGACCACCGCGGGACGGTCGTACGGCACCTCGGTCGTGATCGTCATCGCGCCGGATTGCCCGGGGTGACCGTTCAACGACTCCATGTCCCACGCGTGCGCGGCCTCGAGCAGTTCGGTGTAGCGGCGGGTTCCCAGCGGCCGGAACTCGCCGGCCGGACCCCACACCTCGACCGGGTCGCGACGGCCGGACTTCGCCAGGCTCCAGATCAGCGTCGGCATGTCGCCCACGTGGTCGGCGTGCAGGTGCGTGAGGAACACCTTCGTCGTGCCCGTGACCGGCAGGCCCAGGCCGTTGAGGTTCGCGAGCGAACCCGAGCCGACGTCGAACAGGAACCGGTCCTGCTGCTCGTTGCCCACCTCGACGAGCATCGACGCCGACGCCTGCGACC
Organism: Agromyces molybdatiresistens; assembly: GCF_052748445.2. Taxonomy (NCBI): domain Bacteria; kingdom Bacillati; phylum Actinomycetota; class Actinomycetes; order Micrococcales; family Microbacteriaceae; genus Agromyces; species Agromyces molybdatiresistens. The sequence goes on from NZ_CM188258.1 coordinate 3,778,007, forward strand.
GCTTGACGAACGGATCGCCGCTGCCGAGCACGGTCACGCGCAGCTCGCCGGGTTCGACGGGCTCGTCGCCCACCGCGAGGACGCCCGAGTACTCCCGGGCGGGGGAACCGACGACCGGCGTGGTCGTGAGCGGCCGGGTGCTGCCCTCGTGGGCGAGTTGCGTCAGCTCGGTGATGTCGTCGCTCATGGCATCTGTCTACGCGGGCTCCGGGCGCGGCCGCGGGACGAAGGTCATGGCGGGACTCACCATGCGGAGCCCCCGTTCGGGAGGCCGTCGCCGCTCGTGCTTCCGTCGATCGCGCCGGGGCTCAGCGCGCCTGCGCCCGCGCCGCGGCGAGCGCGCGCTCGAGCAGCGTCCGCAGCACGCCGCGGTCCACGCCCGTCAGCCGTGTGAGGTACAGGCAGACCTTGCTCGCGCGATGGGGGCCGAGTGCGGCCATCAGGTCGGGCCACCGCTCGGCGAAGCCGTCCGGAAGGTAGATGGTGTGCTGCCTGGCCGTCGGCGCGAACGCGAGGAGCGGCGACCGGCCGCCGTGCCCGCTCTCATAGCGGTACTCGTACTCCCCGAAGCCGACGATGCGACCGGCCCACACCATCGGCGGTTCGCCGCTCACGTCGGCGAAGAGAGCGACCAGCTCGTCGGCCTCGGCCCGGCGCGGGCCCGTGGCGCGGTCGAGCACCACCTCGACCGGAAGGTCGGACGGTGACATCGCAGGTTGCGTGACGGCCATGGCTCCTCGCAAGCGCCGGCGTGACGGATGCCTCAGGCTACCGCCGGATCGACATTCCCCGGCCGAGCCGAGGATTCTTCGCGAAGCGATGAGACCATGGGCGCGTGGGCGCGGGCGGCGCGGCGCGAGCCCCGCGGCTCCGGCACGGCCCACCGAGGAAGAGGGCAGACGCGATGACGACCTCCCGGCCGACTCCACGGGACACGACCCGCAAGCTCGTCCTGCTCATCGTCGGCGCGAACTTCCTCGGTGCGCTGATCATCTTCCTGTACTTCGCGGTCATCGATCCGCCGCCGGTCGGCGGAGCGGCGGTGCGCTCGCTCGAGACCGCGGACATCGTGGTGTTCGGTGCCACCGCGGTGGTCATGTTCGTCGGGGCCCTCGCGGTGATCAGCGGGCTCGGGCGACCGATCCGAACGTGGCGGCGCGCGATCGAGGCGGGCACCCCCGCCTCCGAGCTGCCGGCGCGCGTCGCCCGCCTGGTGCTGAACTGGCCCCTCATCGGCGCGACACTCGTGGGCGCTGCCGGCCTGGTGATGGCCGTCCTCTTCTCGGTCCTGTACGGCGATCCGGGCAACTTCGTGGGCATCGCGGTCGGCGGCGCCGTCACGACGACCATCGTCTACTTCGGCACCGACCTCGTCTGGCGCGAACAGGTCCCCGCATTCCTCCCGGACGGGAACCTCAGCGCCGTCCGCGCCTTCCGGCCGTGGGTGCGGAGGCGGTTGCTGCTCGCCTTCGTGCTGATCGGCGGCATCACGCCGGTCCTGCTCGTCATCCTGTCCCAGGTTCGGACCCGCGCCCTCCTCGATTCCGAGAACCCGGAGGCGATCCTCGACAACCTCATCCTCGTGCAGCTGTTCATCCTCGCGGTCGGGCTCGCTGCGGGGCTGATCACGGCCATCCTCGTCGCGCGCGCGATCGTCGGGCCGCTGCGTGCCCTGCAGGAGGCGATGGGTCGCGTGGAGGCGAACGAGCTCGACACCCGGATCGTGGTGTCGACGAACGACGAGCTCGGATACCTGGGCGAGCGGTTCAACTCCATGACGGAGGGGCTGCGGCAGGGCGAGCGCCTTCGCGAGCTGTTCGGCCTCTACGTGAGTCCCGAAGTCGCGCGGGCGGCCGTGGAGACCGGGGCGGGCCTGGGCGGAACCCAGGTCGAGTGCTCCGTGCTCTTCTCCGATATCCGGGACTTCACCACCCTCAGTGAACGGATGCCGCCGGCACGACTGGTCGGCTTGATCAACCGCTACATGACCGCCATGGTGGCCGTCGTCGTCGAGCACGGCGGCATGGTCACGCGCTTCGGCGGGGACTCCGTCCTGGCGGTCTTCGGCACGCCCCTCAACCCGATGCCGGATCACGCGGACCGCGCCGTGAAGACGGCCTTCGGGATGCGGCGGGCACTGGCGGCGTTCAATCGGGAGGAGACCGTCGCCGCCCTGCCGCGCCTCGAGGCCGGGATCGGCATCGCGACGGGCCCGGTCATCGCGGGCAACATCGGCGGCAGGGAGCGCATCGAGTACACGGTGATGGGGGATGCCGTGAATCTCGCCTCGAGGCTGGAGGACCGGACCAAGGACACGGGCTTCCCCATCCTGCTGAGCGACGAGACCTACCGGGCCCTCGACGACGCGCCGGCGCTGGACGCGACGACCCTGACGGAGGTCCGCATCAAGGGGAAGCAGCACCCGCTGACGGTGCACGCCCTCTCCGGCTGACCGCTGCCGGCCGCCCTCACAGTGCCCTCCCATGTCCGTCGCGTACACTCGACAGATCTGCAGCGGGCGTTCGCCCGCGAATTCCGGCTGGGAAGTCGACGACCAGCCAGGACGTGGCGACATCCCCTTCATCGAAGCCCTCGGCGCGATCTCGAATCCCGCGCGACCGCAGGCCGCCCGTCCCGTCGTCGTCCCCACGCCGGACGCACCCACCAACTTCCGTCGACGGACGTCGTCGTCGGAACATCGCACGGCCTAGTCGTGCACGTCGCAGCCGCTCCGGCGGCTCGGCTTTACAGAAGGAAATGAATATGGCAACCGGAACCGTCAAGTGGTTCAACGCCGACAAGGGCTTCGGCTTCATCGCTCCCGACGACGGCAGCGCCGACGTCTTCGCGCACTTCAGCGCGATCGCAACGGGCGGCTTCCGCTCGCTCGAGGAGAACCAGAAGGTCGAGTTCGAGACCGCCCGCGGCCCCAAGGGCCTGCAGGCTGAGAACATCCGCACCATCTCATAGCGTGCGCGCCGTCTGATCGACGGCGATCCCGACGCGCATCGAGCGGATGTCGCGGGCGCGCCTCTTCGGAGGCGATGCTCACGGCATCCGCTCTTCGCGTCTCACCGGGCGGCCGGAGGGCCGGCGACCGGTCCGTCTACGACTGCCCGCCGGTTCCGTGCCCGCGGTCCCAGGTCCGGCCCGTGGCCTGCTCCCACCGGGTCACACGACCCTCGTGAGCGAGCGAGTCACGAGTCTCCTCGGCGTCGGCGCCTTCGGCCGCCTCCGCGGCCTCACCGGCCTCGGCCGTCTCGGCCGCGGCCTCGCGCTCGGACGTTTCGGATGTCGCCGCGGCACCGTGCCAGTGCCGGTGGCGCGCGTCGTCCCATCGCCGTCGGCTCTGCGGATCGGGGCGCGTCGTGTCCATCTCCGGAGACTAGCCGCGCAACATGTGCGCACTCACAGGTCTGGGAGGTCGGAGCCGCTCAGCTGTAGTGCGACGTGCGAGCGGAGAAATCGATCTGCGCGGCCTCGTCGACGATGTGGCTGGCCCGTTCCGCCGCGCGCGACGCCAGCTCCGCGGCATCCTTCGCCTGGGCCGATCGCGTCGTCGCGACCTGGCTGCCGATGTCGTCGAGGATCTGCCCGACGAGGTGCGCGAGTCCGTTCTTCAGCTCGTGCAGGTTGGTGTTCGTGATGATGAGGCGCCGGTCCGACGTGCTCAGCGTCGTGTGGGTGTACCCCGCGACGGCGAGGCGCTCCTCGATCGCGGGCATCGCCAGGAGCTCGATCTCCTGCGGGAGCGGGCGACGAGTGAAGACGGCCTTCACCGTGTAGCGTTCCGGCGCATCGACCGTACCGAGCGAGGCCGGGAGCTGGTCGACGAGGATGTGGTCGACCGCGAAGGCCGCGAAGTGCTCGGGCGTCGCATCGGACGCGTGATTCGTGCTCATGACCGGACGGTAGTCCTCCGACATGTGCGCGCTCACAGCTTGGCGCTTCGAAGCCGGCCGCGACGGCGGTCGCCGTGCTCGCTTCCGGCGGTCAGAACTCGAACCCCTCCGGGAAGGGGTCGGTGGGGTCGAGCAGGTACTGGCCGATGCCGGTCACCCAGGCCCGGCCGGTGATGGTGGGGACGACCGCGGGGATGCCGGCGACCTCGGTCTCGCGGATCAGCCGGCCGGTGAAGCTCGAGCCGATGAAGGAGTCGTTCCGGAAGTCGCGGTCGAGCGGCAGTTCCCCGCGAGCCCACAGCTCGGCCATCCGCGCCGAGGTGCCGGTGCCGCAGGGCGAGCGGTCGAACCATCCGGGATGGATCGCCATCGCGTGGCGCGAGTGCGCGGCATCCGAGCCCGGCGCGATGAACTCCACGTGGTGGCAGTGGTCGACGCCGTCGATCTCGGGGTGCGAGGGGGGCGCCTGCTCGTTGATCGCGCGCATGATCGCGAGGCCGGCCTCGAGGATCTCCTGCTGCCGGTCCCGGTCGAAGGGGAGCCCGACGTCGTCGAGGTCGACCATCGCGTAGAAGTTGCCGCCGAAGGCGAGGCTGTAGGGCACGGTGCCGAGGCCTGGCACCTCGATCGTCTCGTCGAGTCGCACCGGGTACGAGGGCACGTTCTCGATCGTCACCGAGTCGGCGTGGCCGTCGCTCACCTCGACCCGCGCGATCACCAGGCCCGCGGGCGTGTCGAGCCGGATCTCGGTGACGGGCTCGACCACCTCGACCATGCCGGTCTCGACGAGCACGGTCGCCACGCCGATCGTGCCGTGACCGCACATCGGCAGGCACCCCGAGACCTCGATGTAGAGAACGCCGAAGTCGGCATCCGGGCGGGTCGACGGCTGCAGGATGGCACCGCTCATCGCCGCGTGCCCGCGCGGCTCGTTCACCAGCAGCTTCCGGATGTGGTCCAGGTGCTCGATGAAGTACAGCCGCCGCTCGTTCATCGTCGCGCCGGGGATGACGCCGACCCCGCCGGTGACGACGCGCGTCGGCATCCCCTCGGTGTGCGAGTCGACCGCCGTGAACAGCCGCGAGGAGCGCATGTCAGGCCAGCGCCGGCTGCCGCGAGGCGAGGAAGTCGATCGCCCGCTGCATGTCGGCACGGACGCCGGTCTCGTGCTCCGGCGTGAGCGGGCCGCGCGGCGGCCGGCACGGTCCGCCGTAGCGACCGACCATCTCCATGCTCAGCTTGATCGCCTGCACGAACTCGGTCCGCGAGTCCCACCGGAAGATCGCGACGAGGTTGCGGTAGAGCTCACGGGCCTCGTCGATCCGGCCCGAACGAACGAGGTCGTGGATCTCGACCGACTCGGCGGGGAACGCGTTCGGGAACCCCGCGAACCACCCGACCGCGCCGTCGAGCAGGAGCTCGAACACCACGTCGTCGGCGCCGGCGATGATGTCGATGTCGCAGAGTTCCGAGATCTCGAATGCGCGGCGCACGTCGCCGGAGAACTCCTTGATCGCGTCCACGTGCTCGATCTGCGCGAGTTCGGCGACCAGGTCGGGCACGAGGTCGACCTTGGTGTCGATCGGGTTGTTGTACGCCATGATCGGGAGCCCGACCTCGGCGATGCGCTCGTAGTGCTCGACGACCTGCGAGCGGCTGGCCCGGTACATGGTCGGCGGCAGCGCGAGCACGCCCGTGGCGCCGTCCTCTGCGGCGAGCTCGGCCCAGTGCTTGGCCTGGTGCCAGCCCGGCCCGTGCACTCCGGCGACGACGATGCCACGCTCGCCCACCGCCTCGACCGCGACCCGGATGACGCGCCGACGCTCCTCGTCGGTGAGCGACGAGTACTCGCCGAGCGAGCCGTTCGGCCCGACGCCGTCGCAGCCGTTCGCCATGAGCCAGTCGCAGTGCTCGGCGAAGCGGTCGTAGTCGACCGCGAGGCCGGCCGGAGCGGACGGGTCCTCCTTGTACGGCAGCGCGGTGGCGACGATCACGCCGCCGAGGGGGCTCCTGGGTTCCATGTCGTGGGTGTCCTTCCTGGTGGTCATGAGGGGTCCTGGTCGTCGGCGCCGATCGACGCCAGGTCGCCGAGCCGTTGGGGCGCGGCGATCGGGCGCCGGTCGGTGCCGACCGAGTCGGGGAATCGGTCCGCGCCGGATTCGTCGAGGAGCAGCTCCTCGACGGTCCGTCCGCAGATCCGGCCCTGGCAGATGCCGAGGCCGGCTCGCGTGGTGAGCTTCAGGGAGCGGAGTCCGCCGCCCTCGGTCGCCGCGGCGGTCGCGCAGAGGCGACCGTAGCCGACCTCCTCGCACCGGCACACGAGGGTGTCCTCGTGCAGCCAGTGGCGCCATCCGGGGCGGATACCGTGCGCGGCCCGGATGCGCGCTGCGACGTCGGCGAAGACGGCCCGGCGTCGCAGCGCGGCCGGATCGGGCTCCGCACCCGCCGCGGCGGCGCCGGCGATCGCCCCTTCGGCGAGCGCGAGGTCGACGCCCCCGATCCCGGTGATCTCGCCCGCGGCGTAGACATTCGGGACCGTCGTCGACTGGCGCTCGTCGACGACGACGAACCGGCGTGCGTCGATCGTGCAGCCCGCCGCGATCGCGAGCTCGAGCCGCGGGGTGAAGTCGTGGCTGACGCAGACGGCGTCGGCGGGGACGCGGCGCTCCGTCCCCGGAACGACTCGCCACTCCGCGTCGAGGCGGGCGAGCGTCACCGCCTCGACGCGATCCCTGCCGTGCGCGGCGACCACCGCCGTACGCGTGCGATACGGGATCCGGCGGCGGGCGAACACGGCGAGGTACCCCGTCAGCTCGACGAGCTTCGACGATGCGCGGAGCAGGCGCCAGGGCCTCGGCGACCAGCCCCGCACGATCCGCCCGAGCGGATTCGCCTCGGCGACCGCGACGACCCGGCCGCCCGCCTCGGCGACGGAGGTCGCCACCGGGAGCAGGAACGGACCGGCACCGGCCACGACGACGCGCTCGCCGACCCGGACGCGCTCGCCCTTGGCGAGCGCCTGCGCGGCGCCGCCCGTGAACACGCCGGGCAGCTGCCATCCGGGGAACGGCAGCGTGCGGTCGTGCGCCCCGGTCGCCAGGACGATCGCCTCGGGCGCGAGCCGCGCCATCCGTGCCCCCGCGGCGTCGATCGCACCCTCGGCGAGCTCGACCGCGAGACCGGAGGGCGAATCGTCGTCGGGCTCGATCGCCCAGACGCTCGCGCCGAGCCGCAGCTCGCAGGCCGAGTCGCGGCTCACGCGGTCGTGCAGCTGCGTGTACCGGGACCAGCCGTGGTGCAGGCGCGACTCGTGCCGGCCGCGCCGCTCGTCGGGCAGGTGCCGCCAGTACTGCCCGCCGGTCAGGTCGGCGCCGTCGACGACGGTCACGCGTCGGCCGCCGTCGAGCGCGGCGACGGCCGCGGCCAGGCCCGCCGGGCCGGCCCCGATGACGAGGACGCCCGCGGTCACGAGGTCACCCCGCGATCCGGTGCGGCGCCGCTCGGCGACGCCTCGGCGTCGGTCACCGGGCTGGGCAGGGCATCGTGCTGCGACACCACGCGATCGCCGTCGGACGCCCGACGCTGGCAGAGCCGCACGTCGCGCTCGCCGTTGACCTCGGCGATGCAGTCGAAGCACACACCGATCCCGCAGAACACGCCGCGCGGCTCGTCCCGCGTGGACGTCGTCCGCCAGGCGAGCCGCCCCGAGCCGAGCAGCACGCCCGCGAGCGTCTGGCCGCGGAGGCCGGCGACCGGCCGGCCGTCGAGGCTGATCTCGATCGCCGCACTGCGCCGGGGCCCGACCGCGTCGCGGTCGGCGGGGATGCGCGCCGGGCTCACGCCGGCGCCTCCTCGAGGTGCGGCGCGAGTCCCGGCCGGCTCACCGCGAACGGGTCGGCGTCGATGGGGGGCCGGTTGCCGCCGACCAGGGCGGAGAGGATGGCAGCCGTGCCCGGCGCCAGTCCGATGCCGGCACCCTCGTGGCCGGTGGCGTGCCACAGCCCCTCGCATCGGGGATCCTCGCCGATGACGGGGAGATGGTCGGGCATGTACGGCCGGAATCCGCTGTAGCTGCGCATGACGGATGCGTCGGCGAGGAAGGGGAAGAGCAGGATCGCCTTGCGGGCCAGTTCGGCGACGATGCGGCTGCTGAAGTCGTCGCGGAACCCGACCTGCTCGCGCGACGACCCGATCAGGACGGTCCCCGACGCGGTCGACTCGACGACGCTGCTCGTCTGCAGGTCGGCGGTCGAGGACCCGACGGCGCCCACGTAGTCGGCGTCGTAGACCTTGCGGCGCACGCGATGCGGCATCCGCGTGGTGACGAGGACCATGCCGCGCCGGGGCCGCACCGGGATCGGGGCACCGAGCCGCCGACCGAGCTCGGCGCCCCAGGGCCCGGCGGCGTTGACGACGACGTCGGCGCGCAGCACGGACTCGCGGCCGTCCGCCGAGCGGACGGTGACCCCCTCGATCGGCCCCCGGGGTTCGCGGACGGCGCCGAGCACCTCCGCACCCGTTGCGACGCGCGCGCCCGCGCGCCTGGCGGAGGCCAGCAGCGCCTCGGTCGCGGTGACGGGCTGGACCTGGGCGTCGTCGGGGTAGAGGATTCCCGCGGTCAGCGCCCGCGAGAGGTGCGGCTCGAGGGCGAGAGCGTCGGCTGCGCCGACGACCTCGGCGCGGACGCCGGCGTCGCGCTGCGCCGCTGCGAAGTCGAGCAGGGGCTGGGCGCCCGCCTCGGTGGTCGAGACCACGAGCCCGCCCTTGGGCTCGAACTCGATGCCCGGGAAGCCGTCGCCGAGTTCCTCTTCGAGGTCTCGCGCGAGCTCGCGCCAGAGCGCCCGCGAGAGCTGCGCGAGCTCGAGCTCCGCACCCGGTGCCTTGTCGCTGACGAGCACGTTGCCCTCGCCTCGACCCGACGTTCCGCTGGCGGGCGCGCTGCGCTCGATGACGTCCACGTCGTGCCCGGAGCGCGCGAGCTCCCGGGCGGTCGCGGCGCCCACGATCCCCGCGCCGACGATGACGACCCGGCTCACGCGCACCTCCCGACCTCGGCCTGACGTCTCAGTACTATGTCACACATCTCAAGTGAGGAGAAGGGTCGATCGCGCCACCCCGGCCCGGTGACACGATGATTCGAGTGTCCGCTCACTCGGCTTCGGGACGTCCCGCCCACCAGCCGATGATGTGCGCGATGTGGCGGTGCATCAGCCGCTCCGCGCCCTCGCCGTCGCCCGCCTCGAGCAGGTCGAGGAGCTCGAGGTGCTCGTCGGCCGAGGCCGCGAGTTCTTCGGTCGCCAGGAGGTCGGCCAGGCCGGGCAGGCGCGTCTGCGCGCGGAGTTCCGTGATCAACGCACTGAGCCGCGGGTTCCCGGCGTGCGACGTCACCGCGGCGTGGAAGTCCGCGTCGGCCTCGAGGTAGTCGGCGAGGCTGCCGCGAACGGCACCGTCGACGATGCGGCCGGCGAGGTCGCGCAGGTGCCCGTACGACTCCGCGGGGATGCGGCCGGCAAGGGCACCGACCGTGGGCGGCTCGAGCAGCTGGCGGATGTCGACGATGTCCTGCAGGTCCTGGTCGCTGACCCCGGTGACGCGGAACCCCTTGTTCCGCACGATCTCGACGAACCCGCGCTTCTCGAGGTTCAGCATCGCCTCGCGCACCGGGGTGGCCGAGACGGCGAACCGTGCGGCGAGGGTCGGCGCGGAGAACAACTCGCCCGGCTTCATCTCGCCGGAACGGATGGCGGCGGCCAGCGCCGCCTCCACGCGCTCGCGGAGGCTCGACGAGGGCCGGATGGGCGTGACGCTCGTTTCCCGAGCCATGTTCGGCCTCCCTCGACGGTGGCGGAACCCATCGGCTGCCGCATCGGGCCGACGCGTTCCGTTCGAGTGCCCGGCGATCAGTACTATGCCACACCGCACCGCGATCGACGAGCGCCCTCCCGCCGTCGGTCCCGGCCGCAGCGGCACCGAGACATCCGCCGGGCCCTTGAATCGCCGGCGCAGCAGGCGCACAGTGGAAGGAGCGAGGGGGGTCTCATGCGAAACGCGCAACTCGAGCCGGACGTCGTCCCGATCCTGTCAGCCGGGAAGCACCGCTCCCCGCGCCGCGGGGCCTGCTTCATGGAGTTCGCCTCGTACCTCGCGGGCGAGCGGTGGAGCGATCATCCGGCCTGCACCCACGGCACCCTCGCGCACCTCGCGCGACTGGTCAACGACCGGACGAGCGATTCCGGCCGCGCTCGGCTCACCGCGCTCATCCCGTCCGTCGTCGGCCTCACGAGCGATGATCCGGAGCTCGACGTCCTGCTGGCCGTGCGAGCCGCGCACGCGGCCCTGCCGGTCGCCGCCGAGGAACGCCAGCGGTCGCAGGCCGTCGGCCTTCGGGTGGCACTCGTCGCGCTCGCGGACCGCGACGACGAGTTCGCCGCGGAGGCGAGCGAGCTCGCCGAGTCGGCGTTGCGCGCCGTTCCGGCGGCCGACGCCTGGGCCATCCGGTTCATCGACGAGGTCGGGCGGGGTCGCCCGCGCACGTCGGTGAAGCAGTGCCGCGATGTCATCACCGGCGCCGTCGACGGGATCGCGACGGCAGCCGTCCCGGACCGCGACAGCCGACTCGTCGCCCTGCTCTCGGCGGCCATCGCCGACACCGAGCGGTTCGTCGGCGCTCCGGAGGAGGCCCCGCTGCACGCCGAGCGGGATCCGATCGCCGCACGCGTCACGTCATAGCCCTGGGCGACATCCCTCTGCTCGACCCGTCTCTGCTCGACCCGGGCCACGGATGGCGCGAACCGTCGCCCATCGCGACGGCTCGCGGTCGCTCCGCGAGCACGTCGCCACGCGAGGGAACCGTTTCGGCGTCCGTCAAGGCCCTCCCGGTGCCCGCGCGATCGTTGCAGTCTTGACTGAAGATCGATTGCGAGGTGCGCGATGATGGGACTCACTCCGACGACTCCGGTTCCCGCGACCTGCCTGGTCGAACTCGGCGACGACATCTGGCGCATCGTCGACACCAGTCGCGACGACGGCGACCCGCGTCAGATCATGGGCTATCTCACCCGTGGAGATGACGACGTCGAGATCCTCTGGATGCGGCCACGGATCGGCATCCGGCGCTCCTACCGATCCATGGACGCGGCGGTCGATGCGATCGAGCGCACGCTCCGCGAGCGCCGCCGCTGATCGCGACCGATCACCGCCGGGAGGCCAGTTCGGCGAGCGCGTGCGCCCCACCCGCGCGGTAGCTCTCCCAGTCGCGGCCCGCGCCCTTCGGCACGGGATGCGCCGCCCACTCGTCGGCGAGCGACGCGGCGAGCGCGGCGACCGTCTGCCCTGAGGCATCCGACAGCTCAGCGGCGACGCGCCGCCCCGACGCATCCGACGGCAGCGCCCGAAGCAGCTCCCCGAGTGCCGCCGTGCGCCCCTCGTGGTACTTGCCCGCGGGGTACGAGCGGCCGTCCTTCGCGAGCGCGCAGCTCGTCGCGTCCCCCATGGTGTCGGCCCAGGCCTGCGCGGCGGCGGCGCGCAGGCCGCGAACGTCCTCGCGGCCGAGGGGCGCGGCGGGAGCGGTTGAGCCGGGCGCGAGCGTGTCCGGGCGGACGGAGACGCCCCGGATCGACCGGATCAGCGGCATCGGCTGCGGATCAGCGCCCGAAGAGCCTGGCGAAGAAGCCGGTCGACGGCTCCTCCTCGTGGCCCGCGCAGCGCTGGGCGCGCGGCACGCCGCGCATGACCTGGTCGACGTGCTGGCCGCACCCGGCCCAGGTGGTCTTGCCGCACTTGCGGCACGTGACGGCTCGGCACATGTGGTTCTCCTCGGGGTTCTGCGGGCGGCCCGGTCGAGCCGGCCCGGTGAAGGTCGAATGGGGCGGATGCCGCGGCTCAGCGAGCGTCGTGGTCGCCGTCGCACCACCGGTCGGCGGGGACGACGTCCTTCACCGAGTCGATGTGCTGGCCGCAGCCGGACCAGGTGGTCCTGCCGCAGGAACAGGTGACGGGGCTGCACATGATGGTTCTCCTCAGGGGTCGTGCGTGCGTGGGTGTCGTTCGAGCCTGGTGGCGCGCCGCGTCAGGCGGCGGCCGCGGTCTCGCGGGCCTCGGCGTGGCGGCGGGCGGACTCGCCGGCCTCCCACGTGAGGTAGCCGCCGTCGAGGTTGACGGCCTCGCGGCCGAGCTGGGCGAGCAGGCGGACCGCGGTGTGGCCGCGCTGCCCGACCTTGCAGTGCACGACGAGGCGCCCGGCGGGCAGCTCGTCGATGCGGTCGCGAAGCGAGTCGAGCGGGAGGTTCAGCGAGCCCGGGATCGCGCCCGCGGCGACCTCGTCGGCCGTGCGGACGTCGATCAGCGTGTCGCCCGCCGCCATCGCGGCGTCGAGCTCGTGCCACTGGATCGACGGGGTGAGCCCCTCGGCGGCGTTGAGCGCGACGTAGCCGAGCATGTTGACCGGGTCCTTCGCCGACGAGAACTGCGGCGCGTACGCCAGTTCGAGGTCGGCGAGGTCGGAGGCGGTGAGGCCGCCGGCCATCGCGGTCGCGATGACGTCGATGCGCTTGTCGACGCCGTGGCCGCCGATGCCCTGGGCGCCGAGGATCTCGTCGGTCTTCGCGTCGACGACGAGCTTCAGCGCCATCTGCTCGGCGCCCGGGTAGTAGCCGGTGTGCGAGGCGGGGTGCGTGTGGATGACGCGGATCTCGCGCCCGACGCGGCGCAGGAGCTTCTCGGGCCAGCCGGTCGTGGCGATCGTGAGGCCCATGAGTCCGACGACGGCGGTGCCGAGGGCGTTGCGGACCCGGATGTCGCGGCCCGCGATCGCGTCGGCGGCGAGCCGGCCGTGGCGGTTCGCGAGTCCCGCGAGCGCGACGGGGCGGTGTTCGCCGTTGATCGCGTCGACCTTCTCGACGGCGTCGCCGATGGCCCAGATGTGCGGGTCGCTGGTGCGCAGGTCGTCGCCGACGCGGATGCCGCCGCGCTCGCCGATCTCGAGGCCCGCGGCGGCCGCGAGCGAGGTGTCGGGGCGTACGCCGATCGAGCCGAGCACGAACTCGGCCGGCACGCTCGTGCCGTCGCTGAGCAGAGCGGTGTCGGCGTGGAGTTCGGTCACCTGGGTGCCGAGGCGCACGTCGACGCCGGCATCGCGGAGTCGCTCGGCGACGGGCGCGGCCATCTCGGCGTCGAGCGGCGGGAGGACCTGGTCGCCGAGCTCCACGAGCGTGACGTCGAGGCCGCGGTGCACGAGGTTCTCGACCATCTCGAGGCCGATGAAGCCGGCGCCGATGACGAGGGCGGTACGCGGCGCGACCTCGAGCTCGGCCATCGCGCGGTCGACGTCGTCGATGTCGCGGAGGGTGAGCATGCGGTCGCCGCCGGGCACGGGCGGACGGACGGGGGTGGCGCCGGGCGAGAGCACGAGCGCGTCGTACGGCTCCCTCGTCTCCCCGCCGGTGACGAGGTCGCGCACCAGCACGGTCTTCGCTTCGCGGTCGATCGAGACGGCCTCGGTGCGCACGCGCACGTCGAGGTTGAACCGGCTGCCGAGCGAGGCGGGGGTCTGCAGGAGGAGGCTGGAGCGCTCCTCGATGACGCCGCCGAGGTAGTAGGGGAGACCGCAGTTCGCGAACGAGACGTGCCCGCCGCGCTCGAGCACGACGATGTCGGCGTGCTCGTCGAGGCGACGCAGTCGGGTCGCAGCGGACATGCCGCCGGCGACACCGCCGATGATGAGGTAGCGCTTCGAGGTCATGACGCCACCGTATCAATACCCCAGGGGTATTGTCAAAATAGGTACCGGGTATCGCTCGGGTCAGCCGACCGGTGCCTCCGACTCCCCTCCGGACGCCGACGGGCCCCCGCCGAATCCCGGCGAGGGCCCGATCGAAACTGCGCGGGTCAGTCGTCCGAGTCCGCAGCTCCGTGGTCGCCCGACCGGGAACCGGCGCCGTCCACCTGGTCGCCTGCACCGTCGGACTGGTCGGCCGCCCCCTCCGCCTGGTCGCCGGCGCCGGCCGGCTGCCCGGCGTCCGCCGACCGCTCGGCGCCGGTGCCGATGCCGGAGCCGGCGTTCTCCTCGGCCGTGTCGAGGCCGAACTCGGCGTTCTCGTCGGCGTGCTCCACGGCCGTCTCGAGCCCCGAACCGGCGCGCTCCTCCGCGTGCTCGAGCCCTGTCGCCCTCTCGTCGTCACCCGCGCCGTCGGCGCCGCGCAGGTCCGAACCGCCGGCCCGATCCACGCCCGGCTCCGTGCCGGCGACCTGGTCGAACACGACCTGTGCCGGCTCGGGCAGCATGCCCGCGGCGCCCGCGGCGCCGGCTCCCGTCGCACCGACCGCGATCGCCGCGGCCGCACCGACCGAGATCTTCGTCGCCAGGCCGAGGCCCGCGAACCACTCCATCACCACTCGTCTTCTCCTTGCCGGCGGCGCATACGCAGGGGCGCTCGCCGCCATGTCCGGGTTCTCTCCAGGGGCGACCCCGATCGCCGACACGAGGTCGGGATCGAGGCGGGAGGCCACCGCGGCGCTCGGCCGCGGCGACCCCCCGGATGACGACATCCGGTATCCGGCGATCGCGTCGGCGAGGGGGGAGAGCTCGGCGCGGGCGCGGGGGGAACGCCCGCGGAGCAGTGCCTCCGCGTCGTCGTCGGTGATCGGGTCGGTCGTCATCTCACTCCCTGCCATCGACGGAGCGGCGCCCAGGGGTACGGCCCGACGCGATCTTCCTGCGAAGCGATTCCAGCGCACGTCGCTGCAGCGCCTTCACCGCGCCCGGGCGCTTGCCGAGCACCTGCGCGACCTGCTCGACCGTCAGGTCGCCGATGATGCGCAGCACCATCACGTCGCGCTGATCGGGCGCGAGCGAGTCGATGAGGTCCCGGGCGGAGCGATCCCCGAGCCGCCCGACCGCCTCCTCCTCGGCGCTCGGCGCACGCCGGTCGTCGAGTTCCTGCGACCACTCCGCCGTGTCGCCGCGCCGCGACCGGCGGCGCAGCTCGTCGGCCAGGCGCCGATACGCGATCGTGAACACGTAGGCCCGGAAGTCCGCCGCTCCCCCGTCGAAGTCGCCCAGGCGGTCGAACACGGCGAGGAACACCTCGCTCGTGAGGTCCTCCGGCTCGCGCGAACCGCGCGCCCGGAGGAATGCGGCGACGGCGGGGGCGTGGTCGTTCCACAACCGCGTGTTGGCCCAGCGGGCTCCCGCCTGCGCCGCGAGGAGCACCGACGCGAACTGCTCGGCGCCGGCCGATGCAGGCGTGCGCAGCGTGCGCTCCACGCGCAGGGGGGCTCCGGCGAGTGCGCCGTCGGGGTCGGCCACGCGCGGTAGTGTATGCCACCCGAACAGGGGGACGACAGTCCCCGTTTCCGCAGCGCGCAGCAACGGCACCCGCCGGGCGGTGCGAGGTGCGGAACGCGCCCCGCGGCGTCCGTCACCCTCGCCGGCGACGCCCCGATCGTCGGGACGTCCAGGCCAGGTAGCCGCCGAGCGAACCGAGCACGCCGAGACCCGTGCCGAGCATGACGCCCTCCCACGAGCGCCACTTGCGCTCGCTCGAGACGATCCCGCCGACCCCGGTGATGAGCGCGGCGCTGATCATGCCGGCCACGAGCCGATTGCCGATGCGCTCGGCGCGGCCCACGAGCGGCTCGAGCTCCGCGGCGCGGAGGTGCACCTGGATGCCGCCCTCGTCCGCGTGCTCGAGGAGCCGACGGACCGCCCCGGGCATCTCGAGCGCGAGCTCGCCGAGGTCGGCCGACGCCCGGGCGACGCGCTTGGCGAGCGCGATCGCGCTGAGCCGTTCGCGCGCGAGGCGCTGCGCATACGGGCGGAGCGTCTCGCCGAGCCGGAACTCCGGATCGAGCCGGAGCGCGAGCCCCTCGATCACGAGCAGGGCCTTGAACAGCAGGGCCATCTGGCGCGGCAGGCGCAGCCGATGACGGCGCAGGATGCCGAACAGCTCGGCGATCATGCGGGCGAACGGGGTGGCGCGCAGCGAGTCGAGCCGGTAGCGGGAGAGGAACTCGGCGAGGTCGTCCTCCAGCAGCTCGCGATCGGCATGCGCGGAGGTCGGCGACAGGTCGATCAGCGCCGATGCGAGCCGCTCGGAGTCGCCGCGCACGAGTGCGACGAAGAGCGCGCCGAGCTGGTCGCGCAGCGTCTCGTCGAGTTCGCCGACCATGCCGAAGTCGATGAGCGCGATCGTGCCGTCGGGCTGGACGAACAGGTTGCCCGGATGCGGATCGGCGTGGAAGAAGCGGTCCTCGAACGTCATCTTGAGGACGATCTCGGCACCTCGACGCGCCACGCGCTTGCGATCGACCCCCGCCGCGTCGAGCGCGGCGGCATCGCCGACGTTGAGGCCGGTCATCCGCTCGAGCGTGAGCACGCGAGACGTCGTGAAATCCCAGTAGACGCGCGGGATCGCGACATCCGCCTCGAGATCGAAGTCGGCGGCGAAGCGCTCGGCGTTGCGCCCCTCCTGCAGGTAGTCGAGCTCCGCGAGCAGCGTCTGCGCGAACTCGTCGGCGAGGCCGCGCGCGTCGTGCTCGCGGGCGAGGCTCCAGCTGCGGCTCGCCCGGTCGGCGAGGTTGCGGAGGATCTCGAGGTCCTGCTGCACCTGCGCGACGGCACCGGGCCGGCGCACCTTGACCACGACCTCCGTGCCGTCGTGCAGCACGGCGACGTGCGCCTGCCCGATCGAGGCGGAGGCGAGGGGCACGTCCTCGAACGAGGCGAACAGCTCGTCGGCGTCGGCGCCGAGCTCGCTCCGGATCACCGCGCGGATCTGGTCGACGGGCACCGGCGGCGCGGCGTCCTGCAGCTTCGCGAGCTCGTCGGCGTAGGCGGGCGGCACCAGGTCGGAGCGCGTGGAGAGCAACTGGCCGAACTTGATGAACGTCGGGCCGAGCTCCTCGAGCGCCCGGCGCAGGTGCTCGGGCGGACCGGCGATCGCGGCGGCCTCGGCCGCGGCGTCGCCGTCGGGCGCGGCCCCGCGCCGGAACGGAGCGCGGCGGCCCCCGCCGACCAGCCCGGCCAGGAGGCCGAAGCTGTGCCGGCGCAGGACCGCCGCGATCTCGCGGTACCGGGCGCGGTGCCGCGACTCCGTCGAGCCGGCGCTCAGAACTTCGACCCCAGCGCCTTCGCCTTGATCGCCTCGAACTCACCGGGGGTGATGACGCCCTGGTCGCGGAGCGCCTGCGCCTTCGCGATCTCGTCGGCCGGGCTCGCGAACGAGATCTGGCGGTACTCCTCGGCCGTGTGCGTCTCGTACTCGACCTGCTTGCGGGCCGAGCGTTCGGCCATGCCCTTCCCGCGGGCGATCAGGTAGACCAGACCCGTGATCCAGGGCAGGAACACGAGGAAGATCACCCACACCGCCTTCAGCCACCCGTTCAGCGAGTGGTCGCGGAAGATGTCGATCACGATGTAGATGAGCACGAACAGGTACGCGATGTACGCGAACATCCAGAAGAAGAACCAGATCCAGGCCCAGAGATCCACGGGGAGTTCCTTTCGACGGCTGCGATGACGAGTCACACGGTACTCCCGGGCCCGCTCATCGACGGCCTTTGGTCCCGAATCCGCGCTCCGGCGCGTCGCTAGATTTCGCTTGTATCCGGAACCGAGGGGGGCGATGGGCGTGGACCGATCGATGACGACCCGGGCGGTGAGGTCGTGAGCACGGCGGATGCCGCGGCCGAACGCCCGCGCGGCGCGGCGATGTCGAAGGCGAAGGCCGTGCCGGGCACGGTCTGGATCTCGTGGATCGCACTCGCGCTCATGACGACGAGTTCGGTGGCGAGCCTGCGGCCGGCGCCGACCATGGCGGTCTACGGACTCGCCGCGATCTTCCTGTACCTCGTGCCGGCGATCGTGTTCCTGCTGCCGACGTCGCTCGTCGCCGCGGAACTCGCCTCCGGCTGGGAGGGCGGGGTCTACAAGTGGGTGTCCACCGGCATCTCGAAGCCCATGGGCTTCCTCGCCATCTGGTGCCAGTTCGCGATGACGATCTTCTACTACCCGAGCCTGCTCGGGTTCGTCGCGTCGACGCTCGCGTACGTCATCAATCCGGCTCTGGCGTCGAGCGGGGTCTGGACCGCGCTCGTCATCATGGTCTGCTACTGGTCGGGCGTCTTCATCTCGGCGCGCGGCACCAAGGGCGTCGCCGGACTCGCCAGCGGCGGCCTCATCATCGGCACCCTGATCCCGGGTGCGGTGCTCGTGCTGCTCGGCGCGATCTTCCTCGGCCAGGGCAACGAGTCGGCCGCACCGATGACCGCCGCCAACCTGCTGCCGCAGTGGGCGGGCCTCGCGAGCCTCGTGCTCATCGTCAACAACTTCCTGTCGTACAGCGGCATGGAGATGAACGCGGTGCACGTGTCGTCGCTGAAGAACCCCGCACGCGAGTACCCGAAGGCGATCTTCCTCGCCATGGGCCTCGTGCTGCTCATCTTCATCCTCCCGGCGCTCGCGATCAGCTGGATCGTCCCGGCCGAGCAGCTCTCGCTCACGGCAGGCGTCATGCAGGCGTTCGAGGCCGTGTTCGCCGCGTTCTCGGTGTCGTGGCTGACCCCGATCGTGGGCATCATGCTCGTCGCGGCATCCCTCGGCGGCATGCTCACCTGGCTGGCCGGACCATCGAAGGGCCTCCTGCTGATCTCGCGCGAGGAAGGCTACCTCCCGCCGTTCCTGCAGAAGCTCAACAAGAACGGCGTCCAGCAGAACCTGCTCGTGACCCAGGGCATCGTCACCTCGATCATCGCCCTCGGCTACGCGCTGATCCCGAACGTCTCGAGCGCCTACTGGATCTTCTCCGTGATCACCACGCAGGTGTACCTCATCATGTACCTGCTGATGTTCGTCGCCGCGATCCGGCTGCGGAGGACGCACCCCGACCACCCGCGCGGCTACCGGGCCCCGATGCTCATCGGCCTCGCGGGCATGGGCTTCGCGGCCTCGCTCGCCGCACTGCTCGTCGGGTTCATCCCGCCGTCGCAGTTCGGCGGCGGAGATCCCTGGATCTACCTGCTGATCGTCGCGGGCGGCGCGCTCGGCCTCGGCCTGCTCGTGCCGTACCTCTTCTACCGGTTCCGCAAGCCGTCGTGGAAGCTCCCGCCCCAGTCGGGCGCCGGTGGGGCGGACGCCGCGACCGGCACTGGGGGCGGCGGCTCCGCATCCACGCCCGACTCGACCGCTGAGGGGAGCGCGTCATGAGCACCCAGACCGAGCAGCAGACCGGGCGCGAACGGTCGATCATCTACATCGTCGCCGTCGTCCTCCTCGTCGTCCTCGTCGTCATCGGACTGCTGAGCCTGCGCGCGGCCCGCCAGAGCGCGGAGGCCGACGAGAAGGCGCAGGAGCTGATCCAGGCGCTCGAGGACGCCGGAGTCGAGGTCTCGCTCACGTCGCAGCAGATCGCGTCGGTCCTCGGCGACGACGGCGGCGCCGTCTGCGCGAACCCGAACGACGCGCTCTCGCGTTCGATCCTGCTGAGCCAGCTGGCCAACGGCGCCGCCGGGCCCGGCGCCCGTCCGGTCATCGTCGAGGAGCGCCTGCTGCAGGGGCAGCTGCTCATCATCGAGACGTACTGCCCCGACGAGCTGGACGAGTTCCAGCAGTTCGTCGACGACCTGGGGACGATCGACGGCGGCGACTCGTGAGCGACGACCTCCGCGCTCGCATCCGGTCGATGATGCCGGCGGCGCACGACGAGCTCGCCGAGCTGGTCGCGATGCGATCGGTCGCCGACCCGCGGCAGTTCCCGGCCGAGGAGTGCGCGCGGGCAGCGGCGTGGGTGCGCGACCGGTTCGCCGAGCTCGGCTTCGCCGACGCGCGCCTCGAGCGCACGCCCGACGGGTCCGACGCGGTCGTGGGCTCTCGGCGGTCGATGGCGACGGATGCCCCGACGGTGCTGCTGTACGCCCACTACGACGTGCAGCCGCCCCTCGACGAGTCCGCGTGGCGCACCCCGCCGTTCGAGCTCACCGAGGTCGACGGGCGCTGGCACGGCCGCGGGGCGGCGGACTGCAAGGGCAACATCCTGATGCACCTGCTCGCACTGCGCGCGCTCGGCGACGACGTCCCCGTGAACCTGAAGCTCGTCGTCGAGGGCTCCGAGGAGCAGGGCACCGGCGGGCTCGAACGCTACGTCGAGGCGAACCCGGATGTGCTGCGCGCCGACGCGATCCTGGTGTGCGACACGGGCAACGCGGCGGTCGGCAGGCCCGCCGCGACCGTGACGCTGCGCGGCATGGCGAACGTGGTCGTGCGCGTCGAGGCGCTCGCCTCTGAGGTGCACTCCGGCATGTTCGGCGGTCCGGCGCCGGATGCGCTCGCGGCGCTCATCGCGATGCTCGCGTCGCTCCGCGACGCGACCGGGAACACGACGATCGACGGGCTCGACGGGTCGGCGACGTGGACGGGCGCGCCGTACGACGCCGACCAGTTCCGCACCGACGCGGGCGTGCTCGACGGGGTCGACCTGCTGGGCGACGGCACCGTGGCCGACGGGCTCTGGGCGCGACCGGCCCTCACGGTGCTCGGCATCGACGCGCCCCGTGTGGTCGGCTCGACCGCGGCGATCGTGCCGCGAGCCGCGGCACGCCTGAACCTCCGCGTGCCGCCGGGCATGGACTCGCAGGCCGCCCACGACGCCCTCGCCGCGCACCTGCGCGCGCACGCGCCGTGGAACGTGCGCGTCGCGGTCGAGACCGAGGCGATCGGATCGGCGTTCCGCGCCGAGACCGACGGCCCGGCGTTCCGGGCGATGTCCGAGGCGATGCGCGAGGCCTTCGGGGTCCCGATGACGACGCTCGGCCAGGGCGGATCGATCCCGCTGTGCAACGTGTTCGCCGAGACCTACCCGGGCGCCGAGATCATCCTCATGGGAGTCGAGGAGCCGCTCGCGCTGATCCACGCACCGAACGAGAGCGTGCACCCGTCGGAGATCGAGCACCTCGCGGTCGCCGAGGCGCTCTTCCTGCGCTCGTACGCCGTCGCGTCCTGATCGCGAGCCGACTCGCTCGCGCGCCCACCGAACGTTCGAGTGCGGTTTCCGGGGTGGAGTACGCCCGCGGGCGGCCCTCCACCGCAGAGATCGTCCTCGTTCGGGACCGGGCGGTCGCAGGCGGACGCGCGGCCCGTGCGTCCTCACGCGACGCGGATCGCGCCCATCATGCCGAGGTCCTCGTGGTCGAGGATATGGCAGTGGTACACGGTCCGGCCGGTGATGCCCTCGAACGCGATCCGCACGACGACCCGCCCGCCCGCGGGCACCGGCACCACGTCGCGCCGGTCCACGCCGTCGACCGACCGACCGTCGACCTCGACGAGCTGCATCGGCCATACGTGCAGGTGGAACGGATGGTCCATCGTGCTCGTGTTCTCGATCGTCCACTCCTCCATCGCGCCGGCCGCCACCTCGAGGTCGGTGCGGCCCTCGGCGAAGGTGCGGCCGTCGATGGTGAACGCCATGCCCTGGCCCATTCCGCCGCCTCCGCCCATGCCGCCCATCGCGAGGATGACCGTGCGACGCCCGGTCGGCTCGGCCTCGCGCAGGTCGCGTGGGGCGACGGATGCCGCGGGCAGCGGCCCCGCGGAGGCAGCGGCGACCCCCGACACGACGAACCGCGCGAGGTCGGCGCCCGTCGTCGCACTGCGGGGCGATCCCATCGCGCCCATGCTGCCGCGATCGAACGGGACCGACTGCAGCACCGCCTCGCCCTCGGTCGCGTCGACGAGGACGTCGGCGCGGTTGCCCGGCAGCAGCATGATCTCGTCGACTTCGCGCGGCTCGGGGAAGCGCCCGGCGTCGATGCCGAGCAGCCGCATCCGCTGCCCGTCGAGGCGCAGGCGCAGGTACCGCGACGTGCAGGCGTTCACGATGCGCCAGCGCTCGCGGTCGCCGGACGCAGCGACCATCGTCGGACGCACCTGGCCGTTCACGAGCACGAGGTCGCCCTCGCGGCCCAGCATCCGATCGGGGCGCGAGGGCACGGCGACGTCGCCGTTCGCGTCGAACGAGATGTCGGCGACCACGAGCACGCGCTCCCGCGCGACCGGGATCGGTTCGGCGTCCTCGACGATCAGCGCGCCGTACAGGCCGGCGAAGAGCTGGTCGGCCGTCGTGCCGTGATGGTGCGGGTGGTACCAGAAGACGCCGGGCGGGTGCCCGTCGCCGAGTTCGTAGGCGTAGTCGAACGTGCCGCCCGCGGGGATCATCGCGAACACGTTGTCGGAGTTCCCCTCGGGCGAGACCTCGAGGCCGTGCGTGTGCAGGTTCGTCGTCGCATCGAGGTCGTTGCGGTAGGCGAGCGTGATCCGGTCGCCCGGGCGGACCCGCAGCGTCGGGCCGGGCATGCCGCCATCGAAGCCCAGCACGCGGACCTCCCGGCCGTCGATCGTGACCGTCGTGAGGGCCGCGGTGAACCCGACGTCGAGCCGGCCGCCCGAGCTCGCACGCACCTCGGGCTCCCGGAACGTCTCGCCGGTCGCGCCCTCGGCGTCGGCATCCTGCCCGCCGTCGGTCGGGATGGGTGCCCCGGTGTCGGACCCGTCGACCTGCGACGAGCTCCACCACACCAGCCCGCCCGACCCGACGGCGATGGCGCCGACGGCCGAGGCGCCGATGACGAGCACGCTGCGGCGACTGAGTCCGCCCGGGCCGTCCCGATCGTCGCCACCCGCTCGCGGCGCCGGGTGCCCGGGCTCGTCCCCGCTGGTGCCAGACATACCCCGACGGTATCCCGGCGCTCGATGCGGGCGCCGGGACCTTCGCCCCGCCCCGGCCGGATCCGCCCGCCCGCGGCCGGCGCCGCGCACACTGGAGTGCGATTCCTGCGATGGAGTACCCCTCAGACGGACCTCCACCGCAGAAACCGTCCTCGAATGCAGCGAGGCGGCCGGGCGAACGTCAGTCGCCGAGCGCCTCGAAGAGCTCGTAGACCATGAACGCCGGCCAGAACAGGCCCTGGAAGATCGCCCACACGTACTCCCAGAAGGCATCGGCCTGCAGCCAGAAGTACACCCAGGCCCCGAAGATCCCGAGACCGTAGATCGCGCCGCCACCGGCGAGACCCGCATTCGACCCGTTGCTCATGTCGCACCTCCGCTCCCGAGGCTAGGCGCCGGGCGTCCGCCGCCGCGGGCCCAACGACCCGTGCGCGCGGCGCGATGACGGGGAGGCTCGGAAGGGACCGCGAATCGGGTCCCACGCCGGCACCCCGGCGCGACCGCCGCACCGAAGCTGGAGCAGCCATGCCACGCACCTACGTCGTCACCGGATCCGCGAGCGGGATCGGCCGCGCGACCGCCGACCTCCTGGCCGAACGCGGACATCGCGTGATCGGGGTCGACCTGCACGACAGCGACGTGGACGTCGACCTGTCGACCGAGCAGGGGCGGGCCGACCTGGTCTCCGGGGTCGCCGACGCGAGCGGCGGGCGCATCGACGCGATCATCGCCAACGCCGGGCTCGCCGTCCCGATCGCGAAGGCCGCGGCGGTGAACTACTTCGGCGCCCTCGCGACGCTCGACGGGCTCCGGCCGCTCCTCGCCGGCTCCGCGTCGCCGCGCGCGGTCGCGACCGCGTCGATGGCCTCGGTGTTCCCACCGGACGAGGCGCTCCTCGAGGCGTTCCTCGCCGGTGACGAGACCGCCGCGACGGCCCGCGCCGCCGAGCTCGAGGCCGGCTCGGCGGAGCAGGCGAACCTGATCTACGGCACGAGCAAGCGCGCACTCGTGCGCTGGATCCGCCGGTTGGCGCCGCGACCCGAGTGGGCCGGCGCCGGCATCCCGCTGAACGCGATCGCGCCGGGCGTCGTCGAGACGCCGATGACGGCGCAGTACACGGGTACCGACGAGGCGCGCACGGCGATCCTCGAGATGGTGCCGATGCCCCTCAACGGGATCTTCCAGCCGCGCGACGTCGCCTACCTGCTCGCGTGGCTGACGAGCGAGGAGAACGCGCACCTCTGCGGCCAGGTCGTCTTCATCGACGGCGGCTCCGACGCGATCATCCGCGGCGACGCGACGTGGTGAACCTCAGCGGCCCGACTCGTCGTCTCGCCCGTCGTCCCGCTCCTCCTCCCACTTCGTGCCGTCGAGGTCGCCGCGCAGCGTCCCCGTGATCTCGTCGACCGCGGCGCCGACCGTCGGCGCGAAGCGGTCGGGCGTGAACCGATCGCCCAGGCCGTAGCGGCGGAGCACGTCGATCACCGGGTCCTTCATCTCCGCGATGACGAGCCGGATGCCGCGGCTCGCGAGCCAGTCGTCGAGCTCGACGAACTCGTCGACGGCGGTGGTGTCGATGTCGGTGATCGGCTCCGCGGCGAGGATCACCGTGCGGACACCCGGACCGGCCGCCTCCACGCGCGAGCGCACGAAGTCGTCGAACAGGCTGCCGTTGGCGAAGAACAGCGGCGCGTCGAATCGCACGATCACGACGCCCGGGATGCGCTCGCCCTCGGGATTGCGCGAGAGGTCGTGGTACCCGCGCAGTCCGGTGACCCGCCCGAGCTCGGCACGGTACGGCTGCCACGAGTGATAGACGAACGCGAGCAGCGACAGGCCGATCGTCACGGCGATGCCCGGCAGGACGCCGAATGCGAACACGCCGACGAACGCGGCCGCCGAGAGCGCGGCATCCACCCGGTCCATGCGGATCAGACGCACGAACCCGCGCACGTCGATGAGCCTCGCCGCGGCCGTCACGACGACCGCGGCGAGCGTCGCGGACGGCAGGAACGCCGTCACGCCGGGCGCCAGCAGGATGAACAGGACGAGGAGCACCGCGCCGATCACGCCGGTCAGCTGCGACTTGGAGCCGGCCTGCTCGGCGACCGGGGTGCGCGACGACGACGCCGAGATCGGGAACCCGCCGAACAGGCCCGCCGCGACGTTCGCCGAGCCGATCGCCGCCATCTCGCCGCTGCCGCTCACGGTCTCGCCACGACGCGCGGCGAGCGCGCGCGAGAACACCGCCGTGTCGGTGAAGGCGACGAGCGCGATGCCCGCCGCGGGCAGCGCGAGCCCCGCGACGTCCGCCCATTCCAGCCTGCCGAGCGCCGGAGCGGGCAGGCCCTGCGGCAGTGCGCCGACCACCGGGAGCTGCTCGCCGAGGCCGAGGATCCAGGTCAGGAGGGTTGCGATCACGACCGCCACGAGCACGCCGGGCACGGGCGAACGGAGCAGTGTGAGCCCGACGATGACCGCGAGCGAGCCGAGCCCGAAGGCTGCCGCGAGCGGGTCGATCCCGGCGCCGACGAGCGCGACCCAGATCGCCCCGACCTCCGCGACCGGCGAGTCCGCCTCGACCGAGAACCCGAGCAGCGCCGGCACCTGCGAGATGAGCACGAGCAGCGCGATCGCGTTCAGGTACCCGACGCGGATCGGCTTCGACAGCAGGTCGGTGACGAAGCCGAGGCGAAGGATGCCGCCGAGCAGCAGGATCGCGCCCACCATGATCGCGAGCAGTCCGGCGAGCGCGACCGCCCGCTCGTCGTCGCCGACCGCGAGCGGCAGGATCGCCGCAGCGATGATCGGGGCGAGCGCGGAATCCGGCCCGAGGACGAGGATGCGGCTCGGACCGAAGATCGCGTAGGCGAGCAGCGGGAGGATGGTCGCGTACAGGCCGGTCTCGGGCGGAAGACCGGCGACGCGCGCGTAGCCCATGCCGGCGGGGATGAGCAGCGCCGTGACGACGATGCCGGCGCGCAGGTCGGGCACGAGCCAGTCCCGGCGATAGGTGCGCGCGAGCTCGATGCCCGGCGGGACCCAGCGGGGCATCCGCCGCGGCATCCGTTCGCCCTTCGCGCCCATTCCGGCCTCCGGTTCCGATCTTGGCGGATGCCGCGGCCTCGCGCCGGGCCGACGGCCGCGCGTCGCGGCGCAGCGCGCCGACGCGCTCGGGTCAGGTCGTCGCGGCCGGTTCGATCGGCCGCCAGATCGGCGGATGCTGCAGTCGGTTCTCGCGGTACAGGCGGTACGCGAACGGCGCCCAGACGATGAGCGCGACGCCCGCACCGACGAGCGCTCCGCCGACGGTGTCGCTCAGCCAGTGCGCGCCGAGGTACATGCGGCTCAGCATCATGAGCACGGTCCAGGCGATGCCTGCGACCCACACCCAGGTGCGCATGAAGACGAGTCCGAGCGCGGTCGCGATGAGTGCCGCCGCCGAGCTGTGACCCGACGGGAAGGAACCGAAGTCGGGGTGGACGAGGATGTCCTCGGGACGGACGCGACCCACCGAGACCTTGACGAGCCGCGTCACGCCGGCGCTCGCGAGCGCCGCCACGCCGAAGTAGAGCGCGGCCCACGGCCGCCGCCAGACGAGCAGCGCCGCCGCGATGAGGATCGGGAAGACGACGTTCGAGAGCAGCCCGCCGCCGAGCACGTCGAACACGAGCGCGACGGCGGTCACGGCCGGTGTGCGGGCCGCGGCGAGCGCGGTCATCAGCTCGACCTCGAAGTCGAACGCCCGGCGCTCGGCGTAGACGATCACGACGCCGACGAGCGCGACGGCGACGAGCGCGACGACGCCGGCGAAGAGCCACGGGCGGCGGCTGACCCGCAGCGGCGCGGGGGCGTGCGAGTGTCCGGCGTGCGACTCGTGCGGCTCGGGCGGCTCGTCCCCTGGCGTCGCCGCCGGGTCGGCGGGCCGCACGTCGTCGGCCGCGTACATGGCCTCGTCGGACGCGGACCGGGGCTCGCGGTCATCCGCGCTCATCGCGCCCCCACATCTCGGGCCGCCGGTCGGACTCGGCGATCTGCTCGTCCGTGCCGACCCGGACCGTGCGCCACGTGTCGACGGCGATCACGAGGCCGAGCACGACGAGGGACAGGAAGATCGAACCGAGCGCATCGGTCGCGTAGTGGTAGCCGAGGTAGATGCGGCAGGCCGCGGTGAGCAGGACGACGGCCGTGGCCGCCGCGAACGCCAGCGTCGTCACGACGGGGCGTCGGTGGCGCGAGAACACGAGGTAGGTGCCGATGAAGAGGAAGTCGGCGACGCCCATCACGTGCCCCGACGGGAAGGACGAGCTCGGGTCGTAGCCGAACAGCATCTCGTCGGCCGGTGGACGGTCCCGCGCGATGATCGGCGCGAGCAGCTGCACGATGATCACGCCCAGGATCATGCCGCCGGCGAGCAGCAGCGGGCGCCACGCGTGCTTGGCGAAGAGGCCCCACGCGACGGTCGTGACGAGGATGATGATCGGCATCGCGATCGGCCCGAACACGATCGCGAGCACGATCATGAAGGTCGTCAGCCACTCGTCGCGCCCGGAGTCGAGCCAGGCCTCGACCGGTGCGTCGATGAAGGAGAGGTCGTCGGACTCGAGGATGGAGTCGAGCACGACGAAGAACCCCGTGAGCCCGACCACGACGAGCGCCGCCGCGGTGAGGTAGAGGTTGCGTCGGGCGCGCGACGACAGCACCCGCTCCTCGACGATGAACCGCTCGTGGAACCGATGCCAGCGCCCGGGCTTCGCGCCGTCCTCGCCGGAGGCGTCCGGGGCGTTCGAGCCCTGCGACGTCGTGTCGGCTGCGTCGGCGCCGCGCGCACCACTCCCCTGCGTGCCGGCCTCGGGTTCGGTCACGGCGCACCTCCTCTCGGGCCCCGCACCGGGCGGGGGTTCCCACAGTATGCCGCGCGCGGCCGGGTCGGTTCGGGGGGTTGCGCCCCCGCGCCGACACGCCCCGCGTCTACGTGTCCCGCTCGACGGGCCCGAT
This sequence comes from Agromyces molybdatiresistens, assembly GCF_052748445.2. Lineage (NCBI taxonomy): Bacteria > Bacillati > Actinomycetota > Actinomycetes > Micrococcales > Microbacteriaceae > Agromyces > Agromyces molybdatiresistens. Next base: position 3,805,625 of record NZ_CM188258.1, read on the forward strand.
GTCCTCGCGGTGGTCGTCGACCCCGCCCGGCGGGTAGTCGTGCCGGTCGGGCCGCCGGCTGAGCGCGATGACGCTCACGGTGAACCCGCCCCACACGAGCACGATCGCGAGGACGAGGAAGAAGATCGCGGTTCCGGTCATGACCGGCCCCCCTCCGTCGACGTGGTGGCATCAGCGCGCGGCACCTGCTCGGGCAACGGCGGCCACGGTCGGAACGCGTCGGGGCTCTGGCGCCACGGGATGCCCGTGAACACGAGCGCCATCACGACGAGGACGAGCACGGTGCCCCAGCCGACGGCGAGCAGGTACCACTCGGGGTAGCCGCCGTAGCCCTCGAGGATGAGCGAGACGATGCGCGAGATGAGCATGTAGCCGAGGATCACCGGGGCGAGCACGCCCGCGAGGATCGTCCAGACGCCGCCGACGCGGAACGTCGAGACGGCGTTCAGGTGGTACCTGAGCTCGGGCCCCTTGCGGAGGACCCAGAACGCGAAGATCCCGGTGAGCACGGCGGATGCCACGATGCCGATGTTGTTCGCCCAGTTGTCGACGGTGTCGAGGGCGATGAGGCCCGACGTCGTCGAGAACAGCAGCACCGAGAGCACCATCGCCACGATCCCGACGCGGGTCGCCGCCTGGCGCGGCGAGAGCCCGAACTTCTCCTGGAACCCCGCGGAGACCACCTGCAGCACCGAGAGCAGCGAGGTGAAGCCGGCCATGGCGAGCGAGCCGAAGAAGAGCACGCCGAAGATCGGGCCGCCCGGCATCTGCGACACGATCGCCGGGAACGTGATGAAGGACAACCCGACTCCGGTGAGGCCCTCGAGCTCGGCGACATCCACGCCCTGCTCGAACGCGAAGAACCCGAGCGTCGCGAAGACGCCGATGCCGGCGAGGATCTCGAAGGACGAGTTCGCGAACGCGACCACGAGGCCCGGGGTGGTGAGGTTCGACCGCCGCCGGCGGTACGAGGCGTAGGTGATCATGATGCCGAACGCGATCGAGAGCGAGAAGAAGATCTGGCTGTACGCCGCGATCCACACGTTCGGGTCGCCGAGCGCCGAGAAGTCGGGCGTGAACAGCGCGTTGAGGCCGTCGGCCGCACCGTCGAGGAACAGCGCCCGGATGACGAGCGCCGCGAACGCGACGACCAGCAGCGGCAGGAAGATGACGTTGATGCGCTGCACGCCGCGCGCGACGCCGAACGCGAGCACCACGATCGCGGCGACCCAGATCAGCACCAGCGGGATCAGCACCGACGGCACGAACACGAACGACAGCCCCGGCTCGCCGACCTGCAGGTAGTCGCCGGTGAGGAATCCGGCCGTGTCCTCGCCCCAACGCAGGTCGAACGAGAACACGAAGTAGCTCGCCGCCCAGGCGATCACGACCGTGTAGTACAGCGCGATCACGAAGCAGATCGCGACCTGGAACCATCCGAGGCTCTCGAGCCACCGCAGCCGGCCCCCGCCGAGGCGCCGGAAGGCCGTCGGCGCCGAACCGCGGAACCGGTGACCCAGCGCGTAGTCGAGGAACAGGATCGGGATGCCCGCCGTGACGAGCGCCACGAGGTACGGGATGAGGAACGCGCCGCCGCCGTTCTCGTAGGCGACCCCCGGGAAGCGCCAGATGTTGCCGAGTCCGACGGCCGAGCCGATCGCCGAGAGGATGAATCCGACCTGGCCCGTCCACTGCTCGCGCGGCTGCGCCGCCGTGTGCTCGCCTGCGGTTGCCGACATTCGCGCCTCCCAGTGGCCCGTCGCCTGCGGCCGCGGCGCCTTCGCTGCGACCCGAACCCCTGAACGCTACCAAGGGCGGGGTGGATGCCGCAGCCTCCGTTCGGCGCGCGTCGCCGCGGCATCCGCCCCCGGCCGCCCCGGTCGGGCGGACCCGCTCCGCCGGCCCGGTCTCAGAACCGTTCCGCGACCGGCAGCCGGCCGGATGCCACGGCCGCCGTGAACGCCGCGAAGTCGCGGTCGTTCTGGTCGGCGTAGTCCGACGCGAACTCCGCGATGGCCCGGTCGAAGCGGTCGGACGCGCCGAGGTACTCGGCGATCGCGACGCGATCGCCCGCCCGGGCGTGCGCGCGAGCGAGCGTCTCGCCGCAGGCCTCCGCGTAGAGCGTGGCGCCCCGCGGTTGCATGAGCTCGATGTCGGCGGATCCCTTCCAGTCGTGCAGTTGCCGGATGTAGAAGTCGCGCTGCACTCCGTCGACGCCGACGACCCGCTGCCATCCGAGGAAGAGGTCGCTGGCCGACTGCATGAGTCGCTGCCCCTGCACGACGCGCTCGCCGTGCTGCTCGTAGTGGCTCGGCGGGAGGAAGCGCTCGAGCACCGAGGCCTCCGCCTCCTTCGCCTGCAGGATGAGGGGATCGTCGTCGCCGCGTCCCCGGAGCAGCACGACCCATGCCCGGGTGCCGACACTGCCGACGCCGACGACCTTCCGCGCCATGTGCACGTACTCGAACTCCTCGAGCGGATGCCGCGGCAGGCGGAGCGTCGTCCGGTACTGCCGCAGGATGCCGCGCATGACACGCGGGACGTCCTCGCCCTCGAGCCCGCGCTCGACGAGGTCCTCGACCGGGACGATGAGCGGCGGGTCGGCCGCGATCCGCATCCGGCCGCCCTCGACCGACACGAGCTTCGAGAAGGCGCGCACGCTGTCGCGCGTGCGCGACTTCGCGAGGGCCGCCTCCGTGCGCTTGACCTGCGCCTTGTCGACCCGGTTCGCCTCGCGCTCGCGCTGCACCCTGGCGCGGATCTCGTCGGCGTCGAGCCGGTCGTACCAGGCGTCCAGCACGCGCGCGCGGGCGGAGTTGCGCATCTGCCCGCGGTAGGCGCCGACCGCGGCGAGCACCATGTCGCGGCGCTCCTCGACCGTGAAGCCGCGGTGGCGCCCGGCGACCTCCAGGCTCGCGGCGAGTCGCTTGACGTCCCACTCCCACGGCCCCGGCAGCGTCTCGTCGAAGTCGTTGATGTCGAACACGAGGTCGCGCTCGGGCGAGGCGAACACGCCGAAGTTGGACAGGTGCGCATCGCCGCAGATCTGCGCCGTGATGCCCGACACCGGCGTGGTCGCGAGGTCGGCGGCCATGATGAGCGCGGCGCCGCGGAAGAAGTCGAACGGCGTGCGTCCCATGCGTGCGTACCGGATCGGCACGAGTTCGGGCACGCGCGTGGTCGCCTGCTCCTCGAGGAGCGCGACCGGATCGCCTCGGTCGGCCGGCGGCGTCCAGCCCGCGTGGGAGGTGCGCGGGGCGCGGGCGCGCGCCGCGCGACCGGCCGAGGCACGTGCCCCGAAGTCGTCGCGGGGCGCGAGCTCCTCGATGCCCGTGCGGTGCGGATCGACCTCGGCGTCGTCGCCCGATCCGGTCGGTCGGCCGTCGAATCCCACGACCGCGCTCATGGCCGGTCCGTCACGACGTGCTCGACCCGATCCGGGTGGTCCGGATCTTCGGGACCGCCGGGGTCGGCGGCGTCGCCGTCGGCATCGGGCGATCCGCCGGGACCCGAGGACCCTCCCTCGCCGCGCTTCCCGCGGCGAGCGCTCGCCCCCTCGACGACGTCGGGGATGCCGCGCGAGAAGAGGAGCGCGAGCAACGCGATCCCGATGAGTCCGACGAACGCGACCCGCAGCGACTGCAGCTGCGACTGGCGGTACGTCTCGCTCAGCGTCTCGGCGTCGGCGCTCGAGAGTCCCGCGTCCTCGGCGATCCCCTGGACCTCCGACGCCGGGAGCAGCTCGACGCCCTCCGACGTTCCCTCGGCGACCGCCTCGCGGACGTCGGCCGGCAGGTCGCTCGTCGCGACACCGGTGGCGAAGGAGGTGGCCAGCGCGCCGATGAGCACCGACCCGATGAGCGCGGTGCCGAGCGAGGAGCCGAGGTTCTGGAAGACGCCCTGCATGCCGCCGACCTCGCTCGACTTCTCGGGCCCGACGCTCGACATGTTCACGTTGCCGAGTTGCGAGGCGAGGAGCCCGAGCGCCGCACCGGCGATGAACATGCCGATGCCGAACGCCACGTGGCGGAGCTCCTCGTCGACCGAGGCGAGGAGCAGCACGGCGGCGCCGACGAGCACGACCTGCCCGACGCGCACGATCCGGCGCGGCGACCACACCCGCGAGAGCCGGGTGCCGGCGAACGAGAAGAAGATGAGCGAGACCGACAGCGGGAAGATCCGGATGCCGGTCTGCAGGGCGTCGAGCCCGAGCGTCATCTGCAGGTAGACGGGCACCATGAAGAACAGTCCGGCCGTGACCGCGTACTGGGCGCCGAGCGCCGAGAGCCCGCTCCGCAGCCGGTCGATGCGCAGCAGCGAGACGTCGAGGAAGGCCTCGCGCCCGCGCTCGAGGAGTCGGCGCTGCCTGCCGGCGAACCACGCCAGCAGCACGCCGCCGACGAGGATGAGCCAGGTCGTCAGCGAGATGCCGAGCGGCTCGACGGGCACGCCGCCGATCTCGGGCGAGTCGAGCGGCACGACCCAGCCCCACGTCTTGCTCTGCAGCATGCCCAGCACGATGGCGATCAGGCCCGCGGAGGAGAGCACGACGCTGAGCGGGTCGATCCGCAGTTTCTCCGGCTGGTGGCGGTCGACGATGCGCCTGGAGAAGAGCACGACGACGGCCATGACGACGACCTCGCCGATGAAGACGTACCGCCACGATGCGTAGGTCGTCAGGAATCCGCCGATGAGCGGGCCGGCGGCGACCGCGGCGCCCGAGGCGGCGCCGATCATCGCATAGGCGGTGACCCGGGCACGGCCCTCGTAGTTGTCGGCGATGAGGGCGGCGATGGCGGGGATGACGAGAACGGCGCCGACGCCCTCGATGACGCTCCATCCGGTGAACAGCACCACGATGTTCGGGCTGAGCGCCGTCGTCAGCGAGCCGATCGCGTAGATGATCGCACCGATCACGAAGGCGCGGAGCCGACCCCACACGTCGCCGAGCTTCGCGCCGACGAGCATGAGCGCCGCCATCGTGAGCGTGTAGAAGGTGATGGCGGCCTGCATGGCCGAGACCGTCGTGTCGAGGTCCTCGACGACCTGCGAGATCGACACGTTCATCACCGTGCTGTCGAGCACCATCACGAACTGGGCGGCGGAGAGCGAGGCGACGACGACCCACGAGGTCTTCCCGGAACCTCCGCCCGGGGGTGCCGCCTCGGTCGCCGACGCGGGCGCCGGCTCGGGCGCCGGAGCGTCGGCCGAGCCGGCGTCGGGTGAGCCGGCCGGCTCGTCGCCGGCCGCTCCTCCGGGGTCAGGCTGCGCTTCGGAACGGCTCATGGTGGTACCCCTCTCGATCGAGGACGGCGATCGTCGACTCCGGCACCTCGACGAAGACCCCCGGCAGGTCGTTCAGCGGTTCGGACACCACGACGTGCGCGTGCTCGCCGAAGGTGCGCAGGCGCTCCGCATCCGGGTACATCTCGCGGATCGTGGGGATGTCGACCGAATGGAAGAGCGTGCGCGACCGGCCCTGGCTCGAGTACCGCAGCGCCCAGATCGTCGCGCCGTCGGCGACCGCGATCGTGCCCTGCATCGGGAACATGATCCCGCGGTCGCGGCCGACGCGCTCGACGAGGTCGACGGTCGCGCGGAGCGCCGCGACCGGGTCGTCGGCGAGGCCGTTCGTGATCGCCAGGTGGAACAGCACCTCCGAGTCGGTGGTGCCCTTCACGTGCGGATAGATCGACGGGTCGATCGCGAACGTGAGGTCGCGCTTGACCTTCGCGAAGTCCGCGAGGAACCCGTTGTGCATGAACAGCCAGTTCTCCCAGCGGAACGGGTGGCAGTTCGTGCGCTGGATCGGCGGGCCCGCGGCGGCGCGCACGTGGCTGAAGAACAGCGGGCTCTCGATCGCCCGGGAGAGCTCGCGCACGTTCTCGTCGTTCCACGCCGGTTCGGTGCTGTGGAAGACCGCGGGGATGCTGCCGGCCACCGCGCCCGGTGGATACCATCCGATCCCGAACCCGTCGCCGTTCACGGTCTCGGCGCCGAGCGGCGAGTCGAGCGACTGGGCGACCAGCGAGTGGGTCGCGTCGAGCAGAACCGATGAGGTCCTCAACGGCTCCCCTGAATACGCCAACCATCGGCACATGCGAACGCCTCCCCCCGACGCGGAGTTCGCGCCCCGTCGGCGCCATTCTGGACCCGGGCGGCAGGGCGCGATGGGTCCAAAGTCTCATTCCCCGGTCTCGGCCGGGAGCGGGCAGGGCGCGGCATCCGTCATGCGCTGCGTCGCCTGCTCGAGCGACCACGGGAGCTCGACGAGCGGGCGCTCGCCGCCCTCGGCGGGCGCGGCCTTCGAGGCGATGGACGCGAGGGCGAACGCCGCCTCGCGCACGAGCTTCTCACCGCCCGTGGAGTTGTTCAGGGCGAGCACGACGGTGAGGCCCGTCCCGGGGTCGGTGAACATCGCCGAGAGGGCACCCGTCGACTCGCCGGCGACGCCGCGCAGCGGCCCGTACTGCTGGGCGCCGATGCCCTGCGCCTGCCAGCCGGGCGTGTCGCCGCCGAACGGCGTGAGCGTCCAGACGTCGCGCGCGGTCGCCTCGTCGAACATGGCCCCGGTCGCGTACGACTCGCTGATCGCCTTCGCGTCGCCGAGGGTCGTGCGGGCGCCGGAGGCGGTGCCGCCGATCGAGCTCGAGCGCTCGGACACGTCGACGATCGCGTCGCACGCCGGCTTGCCGCCCGAGTAGGCGGCGGCGTAGCCGCCGAGGGCGCCGCCGTACGAGGTCCTGGACGCCGAGGGCAGCGTCGTCGTCTCGAGTTCCAGGGGGTCGAGCACGTACTCCTCGGCGAGGTCCGACCACGACCTGCCGGTCCGCTCCTCGAGCGCGGCGGTCAGGAGCAGGATCCCGGTCGCCGACTCCGCCCAGACCTCGCCGGGCGCGCCCTTCCGGCCGGACGCGAGCCCGCTCGCGATCAGCTCGTTCGCGGGCCAGATCCGCGCCGGGTTCTTCACGAAGTGGGCGCGCAGCGGCGCGTAGTAGTCCGCGAGGCCCGAGCGGTTGCGGCACAGCTGCTCGAGCGTGATGCCGTCCAGGCCGGGGATGCCGCGGACCATGTCGGCGACGTGCTCGTCGAGCTCCACGACCCCCGCGTCGACGAGCCGCAGCATGACCGCGCAGGTGAGCTGCCCCGTCCCGTCGGCGAGCTGGAACGCGGTCTGCGCGGAGACCTCGGCGGCGCCGTCGGTGAAATCGACCGTGCCCGTCCCGACGGTCCAGCTGCCCGCCCAGGGCGCCCAGACGCCCGCGACCGCGCCGCTCGATCCGCTGAGCCGGACCGCCTCGGCGAGGGTCCCCTCGAGCTGCTCGACGGTCTCCGCGTCGAAGGGTGCGTCGACCTGGGCGAAGTCCGCCGCGGGATCGTCCGCGCCGGTGCACGCCGCGAGGCTCGCCAACGCGAACGCCGACGCCAGCGTCGCGGCGATCAGCCGACGCATCCGACCTGTCCCTGCAGCCACTACGCCCCCCGCCGTGTGTCCGCTGCGATTGTAACCCGCGCGTCCTGCACGGCCGCATGGCGCTCCGCGACCCCTGCGGCACCCCGTCCCGGCGCACCCCCGGCATGTCCCCCGAACGAGCACGGCCGACGAGCTCGGGAAGCGATCCAAACCGGATGCCGCGGCGCGCCGAACCCCTCCCAGCACGGCGCCCGCCGCGCGACGTCAAGGAGGCATCGCCATGAAGAACTCACCCAACCGCATCGCCGCGACCGTGTTCGGCGCGGTCTACGTCCTCGTCGGCCTGCTCGGCTTCGCCGTGACCGGCGGCGTGGGCTTCATCGCCACCGAGGGCGGCCTGCTGCTCGGCGTGTTCGCGGTCAATCCGCTGCACAACATCGCCCACCTGGCGATCGGCGCCGCCCTGCTCATCGCCGGGCTGTCGAACGTCGCCGCCGCGAAGACCGTCAACGCCGTCGTCGGAGCCGCGTACCTGCTGCTCGGCGTCGTCGGCTTCTTCATCGCCGGCACGCCGGCGAACATCCTCGCGCTCAACACGCCCGACCACTTCCTGCACCTGGCCAGCGCGATCGTGCTGCTCGGCGTGGGGGTCGGCGCCGAGCGCTCCGCACGCGTGGCGACGGCGTAGGGAGCCGGCCATGCACGCACCGGCGACGACGACCCGCAGCTGGCCGATGCTCGCCGCCCTCGGCGGCGGCCTGGTCGGCACGGCTCTCGCCGCCGGTGCCGGGGGTGCACCGCAGGTCGTCCTGGCCGGGCTCGGCGTCGCCGCGCTCGGCTGGGGCGTCCTGTCCCTCCGCTCGGGCCGCCCGCTCGCCCCGCGCACGGTGCTCGCCGCTTCGGTCGCGGCGCTGCTGCTGGCGGGCGCCGCCGTGGCGTCCGGTTCGGTGGCGGATGTCCCGGGCCTGCCGCTCGCGACGGCCTGCGCGTTCCTCGCGGCGGTCGCACTGTCCGTCGCCCCCGCTGCGCGGCACGGTCGCGCCGTGCCGGCGCAGCCGGAGGCATCCGTCGTCGACCGCACGCCGGCCGGCCGCCCGGCGCATGCCCGCCCCTCCCCCGCCGCCGAGGCCCGCCGTTCGCTCGCGGGCCTCGCGATCGGCGCCGTGCTCGTCTCGGCGCTCGCCACGCCGGCCCTCGCCGCCACCGAGGCCGGCCGGTCGGCCGTGCCCCACGGCGAGCACGGGACGCATCCGGTCGACGCGCCGGGCGGGCCGGGCCACCACCACTGACCACACCGACCGCGGCCGGGGGCGCGTGGCGATGACGCCCCCGGTCGCTTCCCTCGCCTGCTCGGGCCGGCAGCTCGTCGGCTCAGCCCGGCAGTTCGTCGGCCGTGCCGAGGTCGCGACTCGCCCCCGACATGAACCGCTCGACATCGCGGTCGACGATGATGTCGCGCGGCACGAGCGGGCGCGCCAGGTAGAGCCCCTCGAGGCTCGTCAGCCGCGAGAGCGCCACGTAGGTCTGGCCGGGGCTGAACACGCGCGAGCCGAGGTCGACGATCGCGGTGTCGTAGCTCGCGCCCTGCGACTTGTGGATCGTGACCGCCCACGCCAGCCGCAACGGGAACTGCGTGAACTCGGCGACGATGTCGCGCGCGAGCTTCTTCGCGACCGGATCCCATGAGTACCGGTACTTCTCCCACGTCGCGGGCTCGACCTCGTGCTCCTCGCCGTCGACCTCGACGCGCACCTCGCGCTCGAGCGAGGTCACCGTGCCGATCGTGCCGTTCACCCAGCGCGGCGCCTCGCCCCACCCCGCGGTGTCGTTGCGGAGGAACATGACCTGCGCGCCCACCTTCAGCTCGAGCCGTTCGTCGGCCGGATAGCCTCGCCCGCCGAACTCGCCGTTCACGTCGGCCTCGTTCGCGATCGAGTGCCCGGGCAGCCGGTGCAGGGCGGCGCGGTTGATGCGGTTGACCGTCTCGTTCGTCGTGGCGAGCGTGATCGCGCCCTGTTCGGGCAGGGGGCGGCGCGCGCCCGTGTCGTTCAGCACTCCGGCGATCTCGGCGGTGACCATTCCGTGGCGCACGGCGTTCAGCATGTGCTTGAAGGCGTCGTCGTGCTGCCGATGGATCTCGCCGAGCTCGTAGATCCGCAGGTCGGCCTCCTGCCACACCTTCGCGTCGAAGAACCACATCGAGCGATAGGTGTCGGCGAAGTACCGGCGCTCGTCGCCCGACCCCGGCACGGGCGCCAGCTGGTACGGGTCGCCGAACAGCACGACCTGCACGCCGCCGAACGGCTCGTGCGGGCGCTGCCTCGCCTGCCGCAGCGAGCGGTCCATCGCGTCCATCAGGTCGGCGTTCACCATCGAGACCTCGTCGACGACGAGCGTGTCCATCGCGTTCAGGATCTTGCGGACCGCGTCGTTCTGGTCGATCTCGTGGTCGGCGATCACGCCGATCGGCAGGCGGAACAGCGAGTGGATCGTCTGCCCGCCGACGTTGAGCGCGGCGACGCCCGTCGGCGCGCAGATCACGATCTGCTTCGACGTGTTCCAGTTCAGGTGGTTCAGCAGCGTCGACTTGCCCGTGCCGGCGCGGCCGGTCACGAACACGTGCTCGCGCGTGTGCTCGATCGCCCGGAACACCGCCTCCTGCTCGGCGGTGAGGGTCACGTGCTGCACGGGTGGGCCTTCGTATCGCGGTGTCGACGGGTTCGGCGGGTCTCGCGCGGCCCGCTTCGAGGGCGGATGCCGCGGACGGGCGTCTTCACTGTAGACCGCGATCCTCCGGCCCGGCCCGCGGCCGAGGCATCCGTCGATTCGTCGATCGATGCTGTGGAGAAACCGGGCCGTCACACGGCGCTGTCTAGACTTGCCGGGTGGGGAGCTCGGGCCGACGTGAGGGACGCCTGTCGCCGGTCGCGATCATCGGGTGGACAGGCCTCGCCGTCGTGCTCTTCGGGGCCTTCCTCGCCGCACTCGGCGGCCTGAACCAGAGCCTGTACGGGGCGCCCGCGTTCGTCGAGCGCTACCTCGACGCCATCGCGCGCGACGACATCGTGGGCGCCGCGGCGACGCCGGGCGTCCGGCTCGACGAGGGCGACCTCGCCGGCGCAGGCCTTCCCGCCGACATCTCGACCGCGATGCTCCGCTCGAGCGTCGTCGATTCCGGCCCGGAGGACGTGCGCGTCATCTCCGACGAGGCCCACGCCGACGGCGACCACACCGTGACGGTGAGCTACCGGCTCGACACGGCCATCGTGCAGACCGCGTTCGATGTCCGCCCCATCGAGCCGCTCTACGGCGTGCTGCACCGGTGGGAGTTCGCGACGAGCCCGCTCGCCGTGATCGACGTCACCGCGGCGCAGAGCCCGCTGTTCACGGTCGGCACGCTGACGCTCGACGCGCGCGCCACCAAGACCGGCGACGAGCTGACGGCATTCAGGCAGACCGCCCCGTACCTCGCGATCGCTCCGGCCGTGTACGAGTTCACCTACCAGTCCACGCTCCTCGAGGCGCTGCCGGTGCAGGTCATCGCCGAGGCCGGCGCGACGACCGCCGTCACGGTGGATGCGCTGCCGACCGAGGCGTTCGTCGAGCGCGTGCAGGCGAAGGTCGACGAGTACCTCATCGACCAGTGCGCGAGCCAGCCCGTGCTCCAGCCGGCCGGCTGCCCGTTCGGCGTCGTCATCGACGACCGTGTCGTCGGCGAGCCGGCGTGGAGCATCCTGGAGTCGCCCGTGGTCACGCTCGTCCCCGGCGAGACGACGTTCGAGATGCCGCCGACGCCCGGCCTCGCCCACATCTCGGTCGAGGTGCAGTCGCTCTTCGACGGGACGTTCTCGACGCTCGAACAGGACGAGTCGTTCACGCTCGCGCTCGATGCGACCGTGCGGCCCGACGGGTCGATCTCGATCCAGCTGCGCTGAACGGCCGGTCGCGCCGAGCGGCCGGTCGCGCCGAGCGGCCGGTCGCGCCGAGCGGCCGGTCGCTGCGGGTCAGCGCACCCCGTCGCGCTCGCCGAGCGCCGCGAGCCGCGCGTTGTACTCCTCGAGCTCGGCGTCGCCCGTGCGGTCGGCGTGCCGGTCGCGGCGCTTGGACTCCTTGGCATCGGTGCGCGACCACTGCACCGCGACCGTGATCGCGAGCGCCACGGTCGGGATCTCGCCGATCGACCACGCGATTCCGCCGCCCAGCTGCTGGTCGGCGAGCGCGTCGGTGCCCCAGCCCATCGCGCCGTACCAGTCGGCGAGCAGCAGCCCCGTGCCCATCATGATGGCGAGGCCGAAGAAGGCGTGGAACGCCATCGTGCCGAGGAGCAGCAGCAGCCGGAACGGGTACGGCAGGCGGTACGGCACCGGGTCGATGCCGATGAGCGACTGCACGAACAGGTAGCCCGTGATGAGGAAGTGCACGATCATCCACTCGTGCCCGATGTGGTCCTCCATCGACCACCGGAACAGCGGCGAGTAGTAGAAGACCCAGAGCGACCCGGCGAACAGCACGGCCGCGACGATCGGGTTCGCGATGATCGACGCGAACTTCGAGTGCACGCCGAGCAGGATCCACTCCCGCCCGCCGCGGCTGCCGTCCTTCCTGAGTCGGATGGCCCGTGCCGCGAGCGTCACGGGCGCGCCCGGCACGAGCAGCACCGGCACCGCCATCGTGAGCATCATGTGCCCGAGCATGTGCGCCGAGAAGAGGTACTGCTCGTAGGCGGCCACGCCGCCGCTCGTGACCCAGGCGAGGAGCGCCAGTCCGGCGATCCACAGCACCGTCCGGTAGATCGGCCAGCGGTCGCCGCGACGGCGCAGGCGCACGACGCCCGCGACGTAGAAGAAGATGCCGAAGCCGCAGGCGATCAGCCAGAGCAGGTCGGGGCTCCACTCGGTGAAGTACCGCAGCCCGTCGGGCACGGGCGGCAGCGGGTCGCCCGTGAGGATCTCGGCGGGAGTGCGGGCGAGACCGCCCGAGACGTCCTCGCCCACCGGCGTCGCGGTGCGCGCGAGCGCGGCGGCCACGCCCGAGGCGATCCCCATGAACGCGAGCTCGATCACGACGAGCATCCAGAACGTCCGGTTCGCCGACGAGCCGGCGGAGCCGCGGGTGGAGGCCGTCGCGTCCGCACGCAGCATCCGCCCGATCATGACGCGCCGCTGCGCGGCGCCGAACAGGCCGAGCGCGATGAGCGCGGCGACCTTCGCGACGACGAGCACGCCGTACTGCGTCGCGAGCTGGTCCCAGGTGCCGATGCGGAGCGCGGCGCTCGCGTAGCCGGAGACCGCCACGACGATGAACGCGATGAGCGCGACCGTGGAGTAGCGCGAGAGCACGACCCCCAGTCGCTCGCCGTCGAGGGCGGGCTTCAGCAGCACGATGGTGAGGAGGCCGCCGAGCCACGCGGCCGCGAACACGAGGTGCAGGCCGAGCGCCGTGATCGCCTCGTCGTGCCCGGATGCGCCGGCCGCGTGCCCCTGCTGCGCCATCGGCACGAGGGCGACGACCGCGAGCACGGCGACGAACACGAGCGCGGTGTGGTTGCGGACCGCGAAGCACAGCACGGTGACGGCCGCCGCGATGAGCGTCGTGGTGAGCCACGCCTGGCCCAGTTCGATCGAGGTCGCGAACTGGCCGAGCTGCTGGCCGAAGCGGTCGCCGAGCGAGAACTCGGCACCGGTGACGAGCATGAAGGTGAGCACGCCGGTGGCGGCGCTCGCGACGGTCAGCACGGCCGCGGATGCCGCGGCCACGTCGAGCGCGAGATCGAATTCGCGGCGCTTGGGACTCAGCGCCCACACGGCGAGCACGAGCGCGCCGATCATGCCGGCGGCGCCGAGGTTCACGAAGAGCTTCGCGACCGGCACGCCCCACCGGGCCACGGGCCCCGGATCCTGGATGGGGTACGGCTCCGCACCGCCGCCGTAGGACAGCGCGACGACGGTCACGGCGAGCGCGACGGCGACGAGTGCGGCGGGGCCCAGCACGCGGGCGGAACGGATCACCGTACGAGCCTAGGCGAGCCGGCTGGGAGCGCGGTCGCGGACCCCGGGTCCGCCGATTCCGGCGAAACCCTCCGCGACTGACCTCGTGCGCCGACGAAGGGGCGCACCGGACCGACCGGGCGCCCCTTCGGGAGTCGCGGAGTGCGTCTGCGGACGCGCGCGGGTTACTTCGCGGCGGCCTTGAGCTTCGAGCCCGCGGTGACCTTGACCGAGTTGCCGGCGGCGATCTGGATGGTCTCGCCGGTCTGCGGGTTGCGGCCCGTGCGGGCGGCGCGGTGGGTGCGCTCGACGGCGAGCCAGCCCGGGATCGACACCTTGGTGCCCGAGCCGACCGACTCGGCGAGGGTGTCGAAGAAGCCGTTGAGCACGGCGTCGACGGCCGTCTGGCTCTGTCCCGTCGACGCGGCGATCTTGGCAACGAGCTCCGACTTGTTGAGCGACTTGTCAGCCATTGAATGTCCTCCTCGGACCTTCGCTGTTGATACAGCTGTCGTGTGGAAACACGGGAACGGATCGTGTCGATCGCCCCCGTAGCCGTTCAGGCCGCCTCGAATGTAGCAGAGTCCCGCGGAAACACGCGGATTTCCGGGCCTCCGGCGGCGGTTCGGAGCCGGTTCGCAGGGGGCTTGACGGATGCCGCGGCAACCGTCGATGATGCGGCCCGTCGGCGCGGACCGTCGGCGGAACCCATCGCAGACGACGAGAGGGGCGTCCCGGATGATCCGGGACGCCCCTCTCGGGAAGCGGTGCTTACCAGCTCGACTTGGTGATGCCGGGCAGCTCGCCGCGGTGCGCCATGTCACGGAAGCGGACGCGCGAGACGCCGAACTTCGTGAGCACGCCGCGGGGGCGGCCGTCGATGGCGTCACGCGAGCGGACGCGCACCGGCGAGGCGTTGCGCGGCAGCTTCTGCAGGCCGACGCGGGCGGCCTCACGGGCGTCGTCGGTCGCGTTCGGGTCGACGAGGGTCTTCTTCAGCTCGGCGCGCTTCGCGGCGTAGCGGTCGACGACCACCTTGCGCTGCTCGTTGCGCGCGATCTTGCTCTTCTTGGCCATGTCCTAGCGCTCCTCTCGGAAGTCGACGTGCTTGCGCACCACGGGGTCGTACTTCTTGAGCACGAGACGGTCGGGGTTGTTGCGACGGTTCTTGCGGGTCACGTAGGTGTACCCGGTGCCGGCCGTCGAACGGAGCTTGATGATGGGACGGATGTCCTGCTGCTTCGCCATCAGAGCTTCACCCCACGAGCCTGGATGTCCTTGATGACGGCCTCGATGCCGCGGGCGTCGATCACCTTGATGCCCTTTGCGGACACGTTCAGGGTGACGTTACGACGGAGCGACGGCACGTAGTAGGTCTTCTTCTGCACGTTCGGGTCGAAGCGGCGCTTCGTCCGGCGGTGCGAGTGCGAGATGTTGTGGCCGAAGCCGGGGACGGCTCCGGTCACCTGGCACACTGCTGCCATTGGTCTTTCCTCCAATACCGAGGGGCCGGACGGCCCCTCCCAAGGTCACTTGTCTGCAGGCGGATCCCCTCCGCGCGAGCGGGAGATACAGGGGATTCGTCCACGGTCCGGGCGGTGGAAGCGCCCAGCCAAACGTCGAGTCTAGCAGACCGGCTGATGGCGGCCGAATTCGGGCGGATGCCGCGGGCGGCGCGCGGCACGCGCCATCCGCCCGCTCAGCCCTTCGGGATCGACCGCCGCGACAGCAGCGCCGCGACGAGGAAGCAGAGGGCGCCGAGCATCGTCCCGAGGTTCGCCCAGAGCAGGCTGACGAGGGTCCCGGTCTCGGGGAGGACGTACGCGCCGATCGCGGAGAGCGCGAAGAACACCGAGCCGAGCATGTTCAGCCATGTGCCGTGCCACGTCCGGGCGTCGGTGTCCCAGAGCTCACCGCGGCGCCCGGTGGCGACGATCGCGAACGAGCTCGCGGCCAGGAAGGCGAGCGAGCCCCACGCGTCCGGCCTCCAGCCCGCGCCCACGTAGTCGGGGTCCGCGATCGCGGCGGCGAGCGCGAGGCCCGTGCTGAGATTGAAGAGGAGCGTGCCGGCGAACTGCACGGCGGCCGCCCACCAGTCCCATCGGTCCGCGACGTTCGTGCCCTTCCGCGGGACGTGCCGGCCGCTGAGGCTCAACTGGATGAAGGCGGCGAGCGTGAAGAACACCGATCCGACGACGAACGTGACGTTGACCCCCACCGGGCCGAGCCATTCGGCGTAGAAGGGGAAGGCGGCCACGAAGAAGCACAGCGAGCCGACCGCGAAGCCCCACGCCTCGCGTCGGAGCCGTCGGCTCGTTCCGGTGTCCTCCGTCACCGGTTCAGTGGTGGAACG
This sequence comes from Agromyces molybdatiresistens, assembly GCF_052748445.2. NCBI lineage: Bacteria > Bacillati > Actinomycetota > Actinomycetes > Micrococcales > Microbacteriaceae > Agromyces > Agromyces molybdatiresistens. The sequence continues at coordinate 3,821,379 of NZ_CM188258.1, forward strand.
TCTGGACGAGGCCCTCGTGCGGCATCGGCCCCTCGAGCCCGTCGAGGAACTCGGTCTCCTCGCGGATGTCGCGGAGCAGGTCCTCGGCGAGGTCCTTGCTGAGCCCGTTGCGGCACACGATCCGCATCACGGTCTGGCCGGACTGGTCGCCGGAGAGCGGATAGGCCGGCACGAGCCATCCCTTGATCCGGAGCCGCTCGGCCAGGTGGTACAGGGTCCACTTGTCGGTCCGTCCCGGCACCTGGCGCCAGGCGAACACCGGGATGTCGCTGCCGTCGGTGAGCAGCTCGTAGGCGTCGAGCGAGGCGATCTCCCCCGAGAGGAACAGGGCGACGTCCTGCGAGGCCTGCTGGATCGCGGCGTAGCCGGCGCGGCCGAGCCGCAGGAACCGGTAGTACTGCAGCAGCACCTGCGCGCCGGGCCGCGAGAAGTTGATCGCGAAGGTCGGCATCGAGCCGCCGAGGTAGCTCACCCGGAACACGAGGTCCTCCGGCAGCGCGGCCGTGTTGCGCCACACGACCCAGCCCACACCCGGGTAGACCAGTCCGTACTTGTGCCCGGAGGTGTTGATCGACTGCACCCGCTCGACCCGGAAGTCCCACTCGAGGTCGGGCTGCAGGAACGGCGCGACCATCGCCCCGGACGCCCCGTCGACGTGGATGGGGATGTCGAGGCCGGTCGCCGCCTGGATCTCGTCGAGCTTCGCGGCGACCTTCGTCACCGGCTCGTACGAGCCCGTGTAGGTGACGCCCATGATCACGACGACGCCGATGGTGTTCTCGTCGACCACGTCCTCGAGGCCGGTGCCGTCCATCAGCGGGTGCTCGTCGCTCGTCGGGATGAAGCGCATCTCGATGTCGAAGAAGTTGCAGAACTTCTCCCAGCACACCTGCACGGCGCTCGACATGATGAGGTTCGGCGTCTCGGTCGACTTGCCGGCCGCGCGCCTCGCGTGCTGCCATCGGCGCTTGAGCGCCAGGCCGCCGAGCATGCAGGCTTCCGACGAGCCGATCGTGGACGTGCCGATCGCGTCGTCCGGGTCGGGGGCGTTCCACAGGTCGGCGAGGATCCGCCAGCAGTACTCCTCGATCGCGGCGGTCGCGGGGTACTCGTCCTTGTCGATCATGTTCTTGTCGAACGCGTCGTGGTACAGCCGATCGCCGTGCTCGTCCATCCACGTCGTCACGAACGTCGCCAGGTTCAGGCGGGCGTTGCCGTCGAGCATCGACTCGTCGTGGATGATGCGGTAGGCGGTCTCGGGCAGCATCTCGCCCTCGGGGATCCGCGTGTACCTCGCGGTCGTCGCCTCTCCCGCTCGCGTGAACGTCGGCATCAGTTCGTCGTCGTGGCGCATTGCTCCCCCTGCGATTCGTCGGATTCCGGCTTCGCTGCCGCGGCCCCCGAAGGGTGATGCGACACGCGCCGGACACCCCCTCCGGAGCCGAGGGTACGCCGGACCCGCATCCGGCGCGTCACCTGTTCTGGGTGAGGTCTGCTCGCGCGGCGTTTCACGCGACCTGGGTGATGCCCGGCCCTCCGTCCGGGCGGTAGCTTCGGCAGCGTTCCGTCGGAGCCCACCGCGAGGTGGGCGGCACCCGACACCACCTGAAGAGAGGTTCGAGATGAGTGAGACCGAGACGACCGGATGGGTCGGATGGGGCTGGTTCGCGGGCATCGTGCTGCTCACCGCCGGCATCTTCGACGTCATCTACGGGTTGATGGCGGTGATCGGACCGGACAGCGCGTACTTCGTCACCGGTGAGGGGAGCCTCTTCCTCTTCGACGTCGCGGGATGGGGATGGTGGCACCTGATCACGGGCGCCGCGCTCATCCTCGTCGCGCTGGCCCTGTTCGCCGGCGCCACCTGGGCGCGCGTGGTCGCCATCATCCTCGTCATCCTGAACGCCGTGAGCCAGCTGTTCCTGCTGCCCGTGCAGCCGTGGTGGTCGCTCACGATCATCGTGCTCGACATCCTCGTGATCTACGCCCTCACGGTGCACGGGCGGGAACTGAAGATGGCCCGCGGATAGTCGCACGATCGCGCTGGAGCCGGGTCCCGCCCGTCGGGGCGGGACCCGGCAGGTCGACCGTCCTTGAGCCTCACCCGGGCCGCCCATAGGATGCGACCGTGGTCGGGGACACACGGGGGGGCACGACCCCCGCGCTCGAGCTGGACCGCGTCCTACTCGACACGAAGCTCAACACGCCGCGGCTGCCGGCGGAGTTCGCGAGCCGGCGCGCGCTGATCGATCGAGCGCGCACGAGCCAGGCGAGGATCGTCGGCGTCACCGCCCCGGCCGGATACGGCAAGACCACCCTGCTCGCGGAATGGGCCGCGACCGAGGAACGGCCCGTCGCCTGCGTGGCCCTCGACCGGTTCGACGACGACCCCGCCGCCGTGCTCGCACTCGTGGCGACGGCCTTCGCCCGGACCTTCCCCGAGTCGGGCCCGCTCGCCTCGGAGATGGGCGGGATGAACGTCGGCCCGCTCGGGCGCTCGGCTCCGCTCCTCGCCTCGACCCTGTCGAACGCGCCCCGCCCGTTCGTGATCCTCATCGACGATCTCCACGAGGTCGACTCCGCGGCCTGCCAGGACGTGCTCGAGGTGGCGCTCGCCGGGGTGCCGGCCGGCTCGCAGGTCGTGCTCGCGGGCCGGCACGAGCAGGCGCACCTGGCGCGCCGCCGGGCGGAGGGCCTGACCTGGGAGATCGGCGCCTCCGACCTGCGGGCGGATGTCGCGGCCGCGCGGGTGATCTTCCGTACGGTCGGCGTCGAGCGCTCGGACGACGAGCTCGACGCGCTCGTGCAGCGCAGCGAGGGATGGCCGGTCGGACTCGTCCTCGCGGCGATGATCGCGCGCGACGGCGGCGAAGCCACCTCGATCGCGGGCGACGACCGGTTCGTCGCCGACTACCTCTACCGGGAATGCCTGCGGCGCCTTCCTCCGACATCCCAGCGGTTCCTGCGCCGGACGGCGATCCTCGAGCAGATGTCCGGCGCCCTGTGCGACGCCGTGCTCGACCGGTCCGACTCGAACGCGACGCTGCGGGAACTCGCGGCGACGGGCATCTTCCTCGTGCCGCTCGACCACCGCCGCGGCTGGTTCCGCTACCACGGGCTCTTCCGGGAGTTCCTGCTCGCGGAGCTCGATCGCACGGAGGGCGGAGCGGCGGAGTCGCTGCATCGTCGAGCCGCCGACTGGTACGAGGAGCACGGCGTGCCCGCCCGGGCGATCGAGCATCTCCTGGCCGCCGGGGATCGATCGCGTTCGGTGCACCTCGTGGCCGAACTCTCGCTGCCGACCTACCAGGCGGGACAGGTCACGGTCGTGAACCGCTGGCTCACCGAGCTCGGCGATGACGCCGTCTCGACCTATCCGCCGTTGGCGGTGCTCGCTGCGTGGGAGGCGGTCCTGACGGGCCGGCCCGCCGACGCCGAGCGGTGGGCGAACGTCGTCGAGCGGGCGTCGCACGGTGCGGCTCCCGCGGACAACCAGCCGGATTTCGAGGCGGCGCGGGCCATGCTGCGCGCTGCCATGCTCGCCGACGGGCCGGAGCGCGCCTCGGATGACGCGGAGCTCGCCGTCGCGAGCGAACCGGCGTGGAGCCCGTGGCGCGACCAGGCGCTGCACCTCGCCGGGATGACGCGGCTGCTCACCGGGCGACCGGAGGACGCGCGGCGCGCCTTCGCCGACGCCGTCGAGCAGGCGTCGGCGATGGGCAATGCGGACTCGATCGTCCTCAGCTCGCCCGAACTGGCCCTGATCGAGCTCGACGCCGGCCGGTGGGACGAGGCCGAGCGCCATTCCTCCGTCGCGCTCGCCGCGATCGAGGCGCACCACATGGACGGCTATCCGACGGCGGCGCTCGCTCAGGCCGTCGGCGCCCGCATCGCACTCCACGCCGGCGATGAGTCGAGCGGGGAACGCCTGCTCGCCCGCGCGATGCGGGCGCGGGTCGGCTGTACCTACGTCCTGCCCTACCTTGCGGTCAAGGTGCGGCTCCAGCTCGCGATGGCGTACACCGAGGCCGGCAGGCGCACAGCGGCGATGCACCTCCTTCGCGAGATCGACGAGGTGCTGGCGGTGCGTCCCGGCATGGGGCGGCTCGTGGAGGAGGTCGCCGACTTCCGGCGACGCGCGGATTCGGTCCCGGGCGCGGGCGGTGGCACGCCGCTCACGCCGGCCGAGCTCAGGCTCCTGCCGTACCTGCAGACGCATCTGACGCTGAACGAGATCGGACGACGGCTGTTCATCTCCCGGAACACCGTCAGTTCGGAGGTGGGCTCGATCTACCGGAAGCTGCGGGTCACCACGCGGAGCGAGGCCGTCGCGAGGGCCGTGGCGCTCGGCATGCTCGGAGCCTGACCCGACGAGTGCGGTCGCTCAGTAGTCGTCGCCGGCGGCCAGGCCGATGTCGCAGCCGAGCGCGAGCGCCAGCTTCGGCGCTGCGGCGACGACGCGGGCGAGCCCGACGACGGGCACGACTCCGGCCAGGACGTCGACGATCTCCGTCGGGGTCGCTCCCGCCCCGACCGCCGCATCCGCCTCGGCACCGAACGAGGGCTCCGCCCCGCCGATCGCGATGAGCGCGGCGATCCGGGCGAGGGCGAGGGTCTTCTCGTCGAGCGACGCGGCGCCGGCGAGTTCGGCGTCGATCCGTTCGTCGTTGAACGTGAATCGGCGCAATCGTTCGGCATAGTCCACGACACGCACCCCTCTCCGGGTCCCGCGCACTCCCAGTGCTCGACGCCAGTCCATTCCTCGAATCGGCAGTCCGCATCACCCGAAACGCGTGATCTGGTTCCGCACCGTCGATTCACCCGATTCGAATGATGCGGGCGCGAGCCGGACGACCGTATCGTGCCCCACGGCAGCGGACCGCGGGTGGGTCTCCCCACCGCCGTCGACGGAAGGCGTCGCCGCCGGACCGCACGGTCCGTCATGGCGGAAGGGGACGACACGATGACCGATGACGCAGGCGGCGAAGAGGTGGCACCGTCATGAAGTGGCGACGCGGCCGTACGACCGACACCACGACCCCCGCGGACGACGGAGGCCCCGAGGTCGCCGAGGCGATGGCGGCGGCCGTTCCGCAGCATCGCAACGCGTTCATCCTGATGGGCATCGGCGGTGCGGTGCTCGGGGCCTTCGGGCTCGCCTCGATCGCGCCGATCTTCGCGCCGGTGTTCTTCGCACTCGTGCTCACGATCTGCGTGCACCCGCTGCGCGACGCACTCGAGCGCCGAGGCGTTCCGCGCGGTCTCGCCACGGGCTCGGTGATCCTGGCCGTGATCCTGCTCCTGCTCACGTTCGGATACGCGGTGCTGGTCGCGTTCGGCCAGTTCGCGGCGCTCCTCCCGCAGTTCGAGCCGCAGATCGAGGAGTGGCTCGGCGACGTCGCGTCGTGGCTGACATCGATCGGCGTCACGGCCGACCAGATCGCCGCGATCGGGTCCGATTTCGACCCCTCGGTGCTCGTCGGGTTCGTCGGCGGCCTGATCGGCGGCCTGACGGGCTGGGTCAGCCTGCTCGTCATCATCTTCACGATGCTGCTGCTGCTCGCGATGGACGGCGCCTTCCTTCCCACGCTGCTCAGGCAGCTTCGGCCGCACCGTCCGCTCGTGGTGACGGCCCTGTCCGCCTACGCGTCGAACGTGCGCCGGTACATGGTCGTCACGACCCTGCTCGGACTGGTCCAGGGCTTCCTCAACTGGCTCGCGCTCGTGCTGCTCGGCGTCCCCGGGGCCTTCATCTGGGGGCTCCTGTCGTTCCTCTGCAGCTTCATCCCCAACATCGGGTACTTCATCGCCATCGTGCCCCCGCTCATCTTCGGCGGCCTGGTCGGCGGGTGGCCGACCGTGATCGCGGTCATCGTGGTCTACGGCATCGTGAACGCCGGCGTGCAGTCCGTGGTCCAGCCTCGCGTGGTCGGCAACGCGGTCGCCCTGAGCCAGGGCATCACCTTCTTCTCGGTGCTGTTCTGGGCGCTCGTCATCGGGCCGGTGGGCGCCATCCTCGCCATCCCGCTCACGCTCCTGGTGCGCGTGCTCCTGGTCGACACGAATCCCTCCATGGCCTGGATGCGGCCACTGCTCGGCGACCTCGACGATGCCAAGGACTCCATGGCGGCGACCGACGCGGAGCTCAAGGCGGCTCGCGCTGCCCGGCGCGCCGAGCGCACCCGGGGCGCGGGCGCAGCCGACCACCCCTGAGCGCGGTCGCCTCGCCGAGCCCGGGCGGGGCGGGGCGACGGTCCGGAACGAGAAGAGCGGATGCCGCGGGCACGACGTGCGCCCGCGGCATCCGCTCCTCGGCTCATCGCGCCGTCACGGCGCGAGTCGACCTCAGGGGGTCGGTCGACCTCAGGAGGTCAGGGAGTCGACGTACTCCTGGTTGTCGGCGATCCACTGCTCCACGATGGGGCCGTAGTCGTCGGTGTCGTTCTCGTTGAACATGGCGTTCTCGAGCGAGGAGAGGAGCTCGGTGTCCATCCGGAAGTCCTTCAGCCAGCCGGAGAGCGTCGGGAAGTTCTCCTCGAAGCTCCTGCCGCCGAACGAGTGGATGCCCTCGGCGTCGCCGAGCGTGCCCTCGGGGTCCTCGAGGTCCTTGATCGGGAACGCGTCGTACGCCCAGTGCGGACGCCAGAGCGTGACGGCGATGTTCTCGCCCGCGTCGGTCGCGGCGGTGAGCTCGGCGAGCATCGCCGGGGTCGACGAGGTGAGGTACTCCATGCCGTCGAGGCCGTAGGTCGGGATGACGCTCTCGGTCGTGACGCGGTTGAGGCCCGAGCCCGGCTCGATGCCGACGAGGCGGTTGCCGAAGGCGTCGGCGTTCGCGGCGAGGTCGGCGAGCGAGTCGACCGGGGCGTCCTCGTTCACCGCGATCGTGAGCTTGGCGTCCTCGTTCCAGGCGCCGAGGTCGACGAGCTCGTCGCCGTACTCGTCGATGTAGTCCTGGTGGGTGATGGGGAGCCAGGTGTCGAGCACGACGTCGTAGTCGTCGTCGCTCAGGCCCTGGTAGACGGGCGCGACGTCGGCGTACTCGAGCTCGACGTCGTAGCCCTGCTCCTCGAGCACGGCCTTCCAGAGCTCGCTCGCGGCGATGCCCTCGTCCCAGCCGTTGAACACGGCGATCGTGAGGTCCGCGCGGTCGCCGTTGTCGAGGGTCTCGGCCTCGGCGCCGGAGGCGCAGCCGGAGAGCACGAGGGCCGCGGCGCCGCCGAGGGCGAGCGCGGGGATCAGGTGATGCTTGGTCATTGCAGGGTGTTCCTTTCCTCCCGTGTGCTGTGGCACGGGTGTCGGGGATGTCTCCGCGCGCGGGTCCGCGCGGGGGTCCCGGCCGCTCGCTTGCCGGATGGGCGAACGGGGGCCGGGCATGCCGGGCACCGCCGTCCCGCTCGAGGCGGATACGGGGTGACCGGATGTTCTGGTTACTTGGAGCCGACGGGCGACTTCACGGCGGAGTGCTTCAGTGCCATGCCGGAGTCGTCGGTCTCCGCGAGGTCGGTCGCGTTCGAGGCATCCGCCCGCTTCGATCGGAAGGCGCGCTTGGTGCGACCGCTCCCGAACGCGCCGGTGATGCGGTCGAGCACGATCGCGAGGATCACGACCGACAGGCCCGCCTCGAAGCCGAGGCCGACGTCGATCCGCGTGAGCGACTGCACGACGTCACCGCCGAGCCCGCCCGCGCCGACCATCCCGGCGATGACGACCATGGAGAGCGAGAGCATGATCACCTGGTTGACGCCCGCCATGATCGACGGCATCGCGAGCGGCAGCTGGATCTGCCGCAGGATGCGCGACGGCGACGAGCCGAAGGCGTACCCGGCCTCGACGACCTCGCGATCGACGCCGCGGATGCCGAGCTCGGTGAGCCGCACGCCCGGCGCCATCGCGAACACGATGGTCGCGACGATGCCGGGCACCACGCCGACCCGGAACAGGATGAGGGCCGGGATCAGGTAGACGAAGGCCGGCATCGTCTGCATGAAGTCGAGGATCGGCCGGATGACGCGGCTCGCCACGTCGTTCCGGGCGGCGAGGATCCCCAGCGGGATCGCGATCACCACGGCGATCGCGCTCGAGACGAGCACGAGCGCGAGGGTGTCCATCGCGTTCTCCCACTGGCCGACGCCCACGATCACGAGGAGGCCGAGGAGCGTGCCCAGGGCGAGCCTCCAGCCCTTCGCGAACCAGGCGATCGCGGCGATCACGAGGATCACCGCCCAGAACGGCGGGGTCGACAGGATGACGTCGACGAGGTCGTAGAACCCGGCGAAGATCGCGCGGATGACGTCGAACAGGGCGCCGAGCGCCTCGGTGAGCACGTCGATGACGGCCTCGGCGACGTCTCCGAGGGGGAGTCGGACCTCGTTCATGCGCGGCTCCCCTCGGTCGCGACGGCGCGGTGGTCGGCGACGCTCCCGGGCTCGGCCGGCTCGATGCGCTCCGACGTGCCGGGCTCGGCCGACGGGTCGCTCTCCGGTTCGGCGCGCTCCGGCTCGCCCGGTTCGGTGCCGTGCAGCGTCGCCGTGATCACCTCGACGGGCACGGTCGCCGGCGGGTCGACGACCGCGATCTCGCCGGTCGACGGTGCGATGTTGCCGAGCGCCGCGAGCAGGGTCACCCGCGGCACCGCGCCGAGCAGCCGGTGGCGCTCGTCGACGACGGCGAGCGGGAGCTCCTGCTCGACCGAGCTGCCGAGCAGCTCGGCGAGGTGCTCGTCGGGGCCGACGGTCGCGATGTCGTCGCGGATCGCCGAGTCGAGGCTGCGCTCGCCGCGCTGCACGAGGCGGAGCACCTCGCGATCGTGCGCGACGCCGAGCAGGCGCCGGCCGGGCGCGACGACGAACACGGTCGAGGTCTGCAGGTCGCGCATCGCGCGGAGGGCGGCGCGCGGTCCGGCACTCGACGAGACGATCGCTCGCGGCGCCTCCATGACGTTGCCTGCGGTGAGCACGCGGGCGCGGTCCACGTCCTGCACGAACTGCGCCACGTAGTCGTCGGCGGGGTCGGTGAGGATCTCCTCCGCGGTGCCGAGCTGCACGATGCGCCCGTCGCGCATCACGGCGATGCGGTCCCCGAGGAACATGGCCTCGTTGAGGTCGTGCGTGATGAAGACGATGGTCTTGCCGAGCTCCTGCTGCAGCTCGACGAGCTGCTCCTGCATCTCGCGACGGATCAACGGGTCGAGGGCCGAGAACGCTTCGTCCATGAGCAGGATGTCGGTGTCCGCGGCGAGCGCGCGGGCGAGCCCGACGCGCTGCTGCATGCCGCCCGAGAGCTCGGCGGGCATCCGGTCGCCCCAGCCGCCGAGCCCGACCCGCTCGAGCACGCGTGAGGCGCGCTCGCGGCGCTCCCCGGCGGGAACGCCCTGGATCTCCAGGCCGTAGGCGGCGTTGTCGAGCACCGTGCGGTGCGGCAGGAGGGCGAAGTGCTGGAACACCATCGAGACGTGGTCGCGCCGGATGGCGCGCAGGCGCTTGGGCGAGACGCCGGTGATCCGCTCCCCCATGACCGTGACGGTGCCCGCGGTGGGCTCGAGCAGGCCGTTGAGCATGCGGATGAGCGTCGACTTGCCGGAACCGGAGAGGCCCATGACGACGAAGATCTCACCGCGCCGCACGTCGAAGCCGGCGTCGACGACCGCGGCGGTGCCGAGGTGGGCGATGTCGTCGCGCGTGGCGCCGTCGGCGAGTCGCTGCAGGGCTTCGGCGGGCTTGCGGCCGAAGAAGCGGGTCAGGCCGCGGACCTCGAGGGCGGGCGGTGCGAGGCGGGCGGCCGCGGCAGCGGCCGCCGTGGCGGGGTCGGCCGCGGCGTCGGGCACCGCGGCGTCGGATCGGGTTGCGTGGGGTTCGGGGGTCGTGCCGGGCGGCGAGGCGACATCAGGGGTCGCGGCGCCGTCCGTCTCGGAAACGGACGATTCGGGCATGTGTGCGGGCACTCCGAGGCGCGCTCGTCGGTCGCCGGCCATGGTGCTCGGCCGGAGGGCAGGAGCGTGCTCAGGGTCACGGCCGGGATCCCGGCGATCCGGGAGACGGGCTCGAGCCGCGGCGTTGCTGCACGCCGGGCGAGCGCCGAATCCAGCGCGTCCGGCCATCCGGGCCGAACACCACGCGGGGAACCGTACGACCCCGGTGGGCACTCGGGCGAGTGCCGGGCGACCGGGGGCGCGGACTGGGCGGTCTGGTCCACATGGACCGTCGTCAACCGTAGCCCCGTCTCCGCACGGTTCTCAAACCGGGCGCGACGATTCTCCGCTGACCGGGAGTTTCCGTTCGGCGCAGAGCTCCGGCTTCCGGCCGCCCTCGGCGAGCGCCTCAGCCCCGCGCGCCCTCCGCGGTCTGCCGCGTGCACTCGGCGCAGAGGCCGAACACGTCGACGACGTGCGCCGGAGCGGTGAATCCCTGCTCGGCGGCCACGCGCTGGGCCCACGTCTCGACCTCGTCGGCCGCGATCTCGACCGTGAGGCCGCAGTTGCGGCAGATCAGGTGATGGTGGTGGCCGGTGCTGCACGCGCGGTAGATCGCCTCGCCCTCGGGCGACTGCAGGCAGTCGGCGTCGCCGCTCGCGGCGAGGTCGCCGAGCGCGCGGTACACGGTCGCCAGGCCGATCGGCGAGCCGCTCGCGTGCAGCGCCGAGTGCAGCGCCTGCGCGCTGATGAACCCCTCGGTTCCGTCGAGCGCGTCGCGCACCGCCTCGCGCTGCCAGGTGTTCCGTTTCATGCGATCCGTGCGTCCTCCGCGGTCTCCACCGGTATCGGAGCCCGCCTCGAGGGTAGTCGGCGCAGCTGTGAGCCGCCGAGCGCGATGAGGAAGAACGCCGTCGCCGCGAGCGCGATGGCGGGGCCGGCGGCGACGGCGAGCGCGCGCGAGGCGAGCACGCCGACCACGCCGGCGGCCGCGCCGATGACGGGCGCCGCGAGGAGGACGCCTCGGTACGTCGAGACGACCAGGCGGGCCGCGGCCGCCGGGGCCGCGATGAGCGCGATGGCGAGGATGGCGCCGACCGCCGGGAGGGAACTGACGACGGATGCCGCGGTCAGCCCGAGCACGAGCAGCTCGACCGGCCACTCGCGGAACCCCGCCGCCAGGAAGCCGTCGGGGTCGAACGTCGAGAACGCGATCCGCGGGCCGAACGCCGCGACGAGCACGACCGCGCCGACGAGCACCGCGGCGGCGAGCGCGATGTCCGCGTCGGTGACCGTGAGGATCGACCCGACGAGCAGCGACTCGGGGCGGACCGGGATGCCGGGGATCACGGCCTGCAGCAGGGCGCCGGCAGCGAAGCCGCCCGTGAGGACGATGCCCGCGGCGACCTGGGCTCCCTGGTGCCGGACGCGGGCGATGGCGGCGACCACGGCGACGATGGCGACGGATGCCACGGCCGCCCCGAGCGGCACGCTGAGGCCGAGCGCGGCGGCGGCGACCGCCCCCGGGTAGGTGGCGTGCGTCAGCGCCTGGGCGAAGAACGTCCGCCGGCGCATCACGACCAGCGCGCCGACGAAGCCCGCGCCGGCGCCGATCACGACGGCGGCGAGCAGTGCGCGTTCGAAGTAGCCCATCAGCGCTCCCCCGCCCGTGCGCCGTCGGTCCGACGGGACGACGCGACCGGCCCGCTCGACCATGCCGGCGTCGCGGGCCGGCCGACGATCCTGTCCCGCACCACGCGCGTGCCGAGCATGAGCGCGTAGACCACCACGAAGACGGCCACCACGGTGCTGCCGGCGGGCAGGTCGACCCCCGCGCCGACGGATGCGCCGTACCCGACCGCGAGCCCCAGCCAGGCGCTGATCGCCCCGACCGCCGCGGCGATCGGGAAGAGCCACCAGAGGCGGACGGTCGCGAGGCGGGCGGACGCCCCGGGGACGATGAGGAGGGCGAGGACGAGGAGCGTCCCGACCGTGCTGGCGCCCGCGACCACGACGAGCGCGATCGACGCGTTGAGCACGAGGTCGAGCGCGAGCCCGCGATCGCCGGCGGCACGGCTGCCCTGGGGATCGAAGGCTCGGAAGAGCTGCTGCTTGAGGGTCGCGCCCACCGCGAGCGCCGCGACGAGCGAGACGACCAGGAGCGGAACGACGTCATCCGGCGCGATCGTGAGCACCCGACCGAACAGCAGCGCCTCGAGCTCTCCCGCGTAGTCGTCGCTGCGCGACACGACGATCACTCCGACGCTGAACGTCGCGGTGAGCACGACCGCGACCGCGGCGTCGGAGGTCACCCCCGCTCGCACGAAGAGGGTCAGCAGCACCGCCCCGATGAGGGCGGCGATCGCCGCGCCCGGCACGAGGCCCGCCGTGCCGCCCACCGCCAACCCGATGGCGAGCCCGGGGAACACCGCGTGCGTGAGGCCGTCGCTGATGAACTCGAGGCCGCGCAGGTTCACGAGCACCCCGACGATGCCTGCGACGACGGACAGCACGACGAGCACGAGCAGGGCACGCCCCATGAAGGGCAGTGCGAATGCGCCGAAGAGGATGTCGCCGAGGCTCACCGCGGACCACTCCCCCGGTCGCATGCCCGCTCCGGCATCAATGACCCTCGTGGCCGGGGACGACCAGGGTGTGCTCGTCGATCTCGACGCCGACGCCCTCGAAGCACTCCTGCACGTTCTCGAGGGTCAGTGCGTCCTCGACCGGCCCGCAGCCGACCTGGGTGCCGTTCACCAGCAGGACGGTGTCGCAGACCTCCCGGGCGAGCTCGAGGTCGTGGGTCGACACGATGATGGCGACGCCCCTCGCCTTGAGCGTGCGGATGGTGTCGACGAGCGCCTCGCGGTTGGCCTGGTCGAGTCCGTTGAACGGCTCGTCGAGCAGCAGCAGGGCGGGCTCGGAGGCGAGCGCGCGCGCGAGCATCCCGCGTTGCCGCTGCCCGCCCGAGAGCTCCCCGAACCGCCGGCGCGCGCGGTCCGCGAGCCCCACGGTCTCGAGCGCGCCGCGCACGACCTCGCGGTCCCGTCGGCCGGGCCAGCCGAGCAGGCCGAGCCGGCGGTATCGACCCTGCATGACCACCTGCTCGAGGTTGATCGGGAAGTCCGGATCGAGCTCCGAGGACTGCGGCAGGAAACCGATCCTGCCGTCCGCGGCATGTTCGGTTCCGCCGACGCGCATCGCGCCCGCAGCGAGCGGGACGAGACCGAGGATGCCACGGAGCAGCGTCGACTTCCCGGCGCCGTTCGGCCCGATGACGGCGACCGCCTCGCCGGGCGCGACCGAGAGTCGGAGCCCGCTGACGCCCGCCCCGCCCGGGTGCCGGAACGCGGCATCCTCCAGGACGAGGACGGAGCGCGAATCGGTCATGCCGTCATCCTCCCAGCACGGCGGGCAGCGGGGAAGGTTCGACGCCCCACGACTCGAGGATGAGCCGCAGGTTGTGCACCTGGCTCCCGATGTAGGTCTCACCCTCGGAGCCGGGCTGGCCGAGCGAGTCGCCGTAGAGCGCGTCCTCACCGGAGTAGACGGCGACGCCGGCCTCCTCCGCGATCGTCTCGGCGGCCTTCGGCGAGATGGACGCCTCCGAGAACACCGCCTGCACCCCGGTCTCCTCGATGCTCGCGACGAGCGCATCGATCTCCGCCGCACTCGGCTCGGCGTTGTCGTCGAAGCTCGGGATCACGCTGCCGACGAAGGTGATGTCGTACGCGTGGAGGAAGTAGGTGAACGCGTCGTGGTTGGTCACGAGCAGGCGGCCCTCGACGGGGACCGGCGCGACGTTCTCGCCGATCCAGGCGTCGAGCGCCTCGAGCTCCGCGGTGTACTCGTCGGCGTTCCCGAGGACGGCGCCGGCATCGATGCCCGGAACCCCGGCGAGCCCGTCGGCGATGTTCTCGACCATACGCTCGGCGAGCACCGGGTCGGTCCAGATGTGCGGATTGCCGTCGGCGTGGTCGTGCGCGTCCTCGGCGTGCTCCTCCTCCGCATGCTCATCGTCGGCGTGGTCGTCCTCGGCCGCCTCACCGTGGTCGTGCGCGTGGTCGTCGTCGGTCGCCTCGAGCTCGATGCCGGTGCTCGCGTCGATCAGCACGCCGTCGAACCCGGAGGCCGCCACGGCGTCGTCGATCCACGACTCGAGCCCGGCGCCGTTGACCACCAGGGCGTCGGCCGATCCGAGCGCGAGCAGCTGCGCGGCGGACGGGTCGAACGAGTGCGCGCTCTGCCCCGGTTCGAGGAGGCCGGTCACGTCGGCCGACTCCCCCGCCACCTCGCGCGCGAAGTCCTCGACCTGCGTCGTCGTGGCGACCACCTGCACGCCGTCGCCCTCCGAGGCGCCGGGCGTCGCGCACCCCGCGAGCAGGGTGACGGATGCCGCACCGACGGCGAGTGCGGACAGGCGGGCGGTGCGGGACGATGCGATGGGCATGACTCGAGCGTACGGCTTATTGATAATGATTGTCAAAACCAGCTGGAGCCTGCCGTTCGCATGACGTTCTGTGGACTGGGACTGTCGTTCGTCGGTCGTCCATGCGAGAGTGTCAGCCGTGGAAACGACCACGAGCCCCATCACCCTGCACCCGTTCACCCCCGCCGACGCCGAGCGTCTCCTCGACGGCCACGTCGACCCCGCCGACGGGTGGGAGGGCGGCTACTCGTTCACCGACGAGCCCGATCTGCTGGCCGAGTACGTCCGCGCAGCGCAGCGCGACGGCGACCCGGCGCCCTTCGGCCCGTACCTCGTGCGCCGCCTCGGCCCCGACGGGGAGGAGGGCGTCGCCGTCGGCGGCGTCAACCTGTTCGGACCGCCCGACGATCGCGGCGCCGTCGAGTTCGCCTTCGGCCTCGTCCCGGCCGCCCGCGGCGAGGGCCTGTCCCTCCACGTCGTGGAAGCCGCCGTCGCACGGCTCCGCGACGCCGGCGCGCTCGTCGCGCGCGCCGAGTGCGAGATCGCCAACCTGCCCGCCCGGCGCGTGCTCGAGCAGGCCGGCCTGTTCGAGGTCGGCCGAACCGACGACGACGTGGCGTACGAGATCCGCCTCTGAACGGCTCCCGCCGGGGTTCCCAGCGGGCGTCAGGCGACGTCGGTCCGTCCGCGCCTACTCGAGCAGCAGTGCCGGCTCCTCGATGATCGAGGCCACGTCCGCGAGGAAGCGGCTGGCCACGTCGCCGTCGACCACGCGGTGGTCGAACGAGCCGCCGATGGTCGTCACGTAGCGCGGCCGCACCTCGCCGTCGACCACCCACGGCTTCTGCCTGATCGTGCCGAGGGCGACGATCGCGACCTCGCCGGTGTTGAGGATCGGCGTACCGGTGTCCATGCCGAAGACGCCGATGTTCGTGATCGTGATCGTGCCGCCCTGCATCTCGGCGGGCTGCGTCTTGCCCTCGCGCGCGGTGAGCGTCAGCTGCTCGAGCGCGGTCGCGAGCTCGACCATCGTCATCGCCTGCGCCTCCTTGACGTTCGGCACGATGAGCCCGCGCGGAGTCGCCGCTGCGACGCCGAGGTTCACGTAGTGCTTGACGATGATCTCCTCGTCGGTCCACTGCGCGTTGACCGTCGGGTTCCGGCGGGCCGCCCAGATCATGGCCTTCGCCATGATGAGCAGCGGCGAGACCCGGACTCCCGCGAAGTCGGGGGAGGCCTTGAGGCGCTTGACGTACTCCATCGTGCGTGTGGCATCGACATCGACGAACACGGACACATGCGGCGCAGAGTACGCGCTCTGCACCATGGTCTGCGCGATCGCCTTGCGCACGCCCTTGACCGGGATGCGCGTCTCACGGTCGGCGGGCAGTTCGGGGGTCTGGATGTTGCGGAAGACACTCGCCTGGCTCGCCTCGCGGATCACGTCGTCGCGCGTGATGTCGCCGATCGGGCCGGTCGGCGCGACGCGGGAGAGGTCGACGCCGAGGTCCTTCGCGAGCTTGCGGATCGGAGGCTTCGCGATCACGGGAACACCGTCGTCGTGCCGCTCGGCGGGGCGAGCGGGGGTCTCCGTCGCCGCAGCCGAGGCGGCCGGCCGGGCCGGAGCGGGAGCGGCGGGTGCCGGCGTCGGGGGAGCGGGCGGGGGAGCGAGGTGCTCGTGCGCGCCGCCCGGGGCGGGGTGCCGGCGACGGCGGCTCTGCGTCGGGCCGCTGCTGCCGTGTCCGACGAGCACGGCGCCGCCCTCGTCGCCCGTCGGCGCCGGCACCGGTGTGGCCTCGGCGGGGGCCGCCGGTGCTGCGACCGGTGCGTCGGCCGCCGGAGCCGGCGCCGCATCGGGTGAAGACATGCCGGAAGCGGCATCCGTCTGTATCACCAGGATCGGCGTGCCGACGTCGACCGTCCGTCCCTCCTCGACCAGGAGCTCCGACACGGTGCCCTCGAACGCGCTCGGCAGCTCGACGAGCGACTTCGCGGTCTCGATCTCGACGAACACCTGGTCGAGCGAGATGCGGTCGCCGGGCGCGACGCGCCACTGCACGATCTCGGCCTCGGTCAGGCCCTCGCCCACGTCGGGAAGCGGGAATCGGATCTCGCTCATCGTGCTCCTCAGGTTCGTCGGTGCGGTCGGAAGCGACGCGCGATCAGTAGGACAGTGAACGGTCGACGGCCTCGAGCACGCGATCCGCGCTCGGCAGGTACTCCGTCTCGAGCGCCGCCGGCGGGAAGGGCGTGTCGAAGCTCGACACCCGCAGCACCGGCGCCTCGAGCGAGTAGAAGGCCCGCTCGGCGACGGTCGCCGCGATCTCGGACCCCACGCTCACGAAGCCGTACGCCTCCTGCGCGACCACGAGGCGTCCGGTGCGCTGCACCGAGTCGACGATCGGCCCGAAATCGATGGGAGAGAGCGAGCGCAGGTCGACGACCTCGAGGCTCCGGCCCTC
This sequence comes from Agromyces molybdatiresistens, assembly GCF_052748445.2. Taxonomy (NCBI): domain Bacteria; kingdom Bacillati; phylum Actinomycetota; class Actinomycetes; order Micrococcales; family Microbacteriaceae; genus Agromyces; species Agromyces molybdatiresistens. The sequence goes on from NZ_CM188258.1 coordinate 3,838,180, forward strand.
CTCGGCGGCGATGTCGGCGGCCTGAAGGAGCGTGGCGACCATGGCGCCGTGCCCGACCACCGTCACGTCGTCGCCGCGGCGCACGACGCGGCTCGCGTGGAGCGGCAGGCCCGCGTGGTCGAGGTCGACCGGCCCCTTCGGCCAGTAGCGGCTCTTCGGCTCGAAGAAGAGCACCGGGTCGTTCGACGCGATCGCCTCCTGGATCATCCAGTACGCGTCGTGCGGCGAGGAGGGGCTGACGACACGCAGCCCCGGCGTGTGCGCGAAGTAGGCTTCGGGGCTCTCCTGGTGGTGCTCGATCGAGCCGATGTGGCCGCCGTACGGCACGCGGATCACGACGGGCATCGGCATCCCGCCGTCGTGCCGCACGTTCATGCGCGCGAGCTGGGTCGTGATCTGGTCGAAGGCGGGGAAGATGAAGCCGTCGAACTGGATCTCGAGGACGGGGCGGTACCCGCGCATCGCCATGCCGATCGCGGTACCGACGATGCCCGACTCGGCGAGCGGGCTGTCGAGCACGCGGCGGTCGCCGAACTCGGCGAGCAGGCCCTCGGTCACGCGGAACACGCCGCCGAGCGCGCCGATGTCCTCGCCCATGAGCAGGACCTTCGGGTCGTTGCGCAGTGCCTCGGCGAGACCCGCGTTGATGGCCTTCGCCATCGACATCGTGTGCACACCGCGCAACTCGGGCGTCTCCGCCGGTGCACCGGCGATCGTCTCGACCGTCATGCGTGGCCTCCCTCGAACGAGTTCTCGTACTCCTCGAGCCATGCCGACTGCGCGTCGATCACGGGGTGCGGCTCGCTGTAGACGTGGGCGAAGATGTCGGCGCGCGGGGGTGCGGTGATCTCGAGTGCCCGAGTGCGGACGCCGGCTGCGACATCCGCCGCCTCCTCGTCGACGCCGTCGAAGAACTCCGCGGACGCGCCGCGACCCTCGAGCCACGTACGGAACCGGGCGATCGGATCACGGGCGGTCCAGTACGCGACCTCGTCGTCGGTGCGGTACTTGGTGGGGTCGTCGGCCGTCGTGTGTGCGCCCATGCGATAGGTCACGGCCTCGATGAAGGACGGGCCCTCGCCCGCGCGCGCCCCCTCCAGCGCCTGCCGGGTCACGGCGTAGCTCGCGAGCACGTCGTTGCCGTCGATCCGGATGCCGGGCATGCCGAAGCCGCCGCCGCGGAGCGAGAGCGGGCTGCGCGACTGGCGCGAGACCGGCACGGAGATCGCCCACTGGTTGTTCTGCACGAAGAAGACCTGCGGCGTCCTGTAGCTCGATGCGAAGACGAGCGCCTCGCTGGCGTCCCCCTGCGACGTGGCACCGTCTCCGTAGTAGACGAGCACCGCGGCATCCGCCTCGGGGTCGCCGGTCGCGGTCGCCCCGTCGAACTGAAGGCCCATCGCGTAGCCCGTCGCGTGCAGCGTCTGCGACGCGAGCACGAGCGTGTAGAGGTGGAAGTTGCCGTTCTCCTCCGGCTTCCAGCCGCCCAGCGTCACGCCGCGCAGGAGCTTCAGGACGGCGACCGGGTCGAGCCCGCGGATCATGCCGACGACGTGCTCGCGGTAGGAGGGGAAGATGTGGTCCTGCGGGCGAGCGGCGCGTGCTGAGCCGACCTGGGCCGCCTCCTGGCCGTGGCTCGGCACCCAGAGCGCGAGCTGGCCCTGGCGCTGGAGGTTCGCGCCGGTCACGTCGAGCCGGCGCGATACGACCATGTCGCGGTAGAACTGCTCGAGCGCGGCGTCCGGCAGCGCCTCGACGAGGGGGAGGTAGGCCTCCGCCTCGGGCGTCGGACGCAGGTCGCCCTCGGGCGTCAGGAGCTGGACCGTCGGAGCGGTGAAGTCGCGTGAGAGGGCTGCCACCGTTCCACGGTACCCGCTCGGTGGGGGGCCCTTCTTGTGGAGGTCAGACAAGCTCCTTCAGAAGCCTTAGGAGTACGTCCACAGACTCCGGCTCGCCGACCGAGACCCGGATGCCGTCGCCCGGGAACGCGCGCGCGACGATGCCGCCCTCGAAGAGCGCCTCGGCGACCTCGGCGGTGCGCTCACCGGTCGGCAGCCAGACGAAGTTGCCCTGCGCAGCCGGGATCGGCCAGCCCTGCGCGATGAGCGCCTCGCGCAGCGCGTCGCGCCGCTCGGCGAGCGCGTCGACGCGACCGAGCAGCTCGACCTCGTTCGCGGGCTCGAGCGCGGCGAGCGCGCCAGCCGTCGCCACGGCGGTCACGCCGAGGGGGATGGCCGTCGAACGGGCGGCGTCGAGGATCGGCACCGGCCCGATCGCGTAGCCCACGCGGACGCCGGCGAGCCCGTACGCCTTCGAGAAGGTCCGGAGGACGACGAGGTTCGGATAGCGCCCGATGAGCGAGCTGCCGTCGACGGATGCCTCGTCCCGCACGAACTCCGCGTAGGCCTCGTCGAGCAGCACGAGCCGGTCGACGGGCACCCGCTCCATGAACCGCTCGAACTCCTCGGCGGAGACCGGGACGCCGGTCGGGTTGTTGGGGGAGCAGACGATCACGGCGCGCGTGCGGTCGGTCACGGCCGCAGCCATCGCGTCGAGGTCGTGACCGTGGTCGGGACGGTTCGGGACCTGGACGCTCGACGCTCCCGCGACGGTCACGAGCCCGGGGTAGGCCTCGAACGAGCGCCACGAGTAGACGACCTCGTCGCCGGGAGCGGCCGCGGCGAGCACGAACTGAGCGAGGAGCGACACCGAGCCCGCGCCGACCAGCACCTCGTCGGACGTGACGCCGTAGCGATCGGCGAGTCGCTCGCGGAGCGTGAGGGCCGTGGCATCCGGATAGCGGTTGACCTCGGTCGCGGCGGTGGCGATGGCCGCCTGGACCGCGGCGATCGGCGGCCAGGGATTCTCGTTGCTGGACAGCTTGAAGCCGTCGGCGGGAGCCGGTCGGCCCTGGCGGTACGGCGGGAGGGCGGCGATCTCGGGGCGCAGGCGCACCTGCGCGGTCGTGGGCTCCGATGCGGTCACGGCATCCACCGTACCCCTTCGCCCGATGTCGGCCCGCTGCCATAGTGGAGGCATGCGCTTCCTCCTGAAGGTCGTCGTCGTCGCGTTCGCGCTGTGGCTCACGACGCTCATCGTGTCCGGTGTCAGTGTCGTGCCGTACGAGGACACCGAGATCGCGACGGTGATCACGTACCTCCTCATCGCCGCGATCTTCGGCATCGTCAATGCGACGATCGGCACGTTCATCCGCATCGTCGGATTCCCGCTCTACGTGCTGACGCTGGGGCTCATCTCGTTCATCGTCAACGGGCTGCTGCTCCTGCTGGTCGACTGGATCAGCGGCCTCATGGGCTTCGGCCTCGAGGTCGACGGATTCTGGTGGGGCGTGCTGGGCGCGCTGGTGCTCGGCCTCATCAGCTGGCTCATCGGGCTCGTGGTCCGCCCCTCGGACTGAGGGCCTTCCGTCCGCCGGCGCCACCGGCTACCGGCCCTCCCGCTCGGCCCGCCAGTACGAGACCTCCGACGTGGTCGCGCCGGCGGTGAACCCGGTCACGAGGCCGCGGAACCCGACGAGCCGCTCGTCCGCGGAACCGTCGACCTGTCCCGCTGCACCGACGTAGCGCTCCATCGCGTGCGCGGGCACGGCCTCGCCCGGACCGGGGTCGAGCGGCCCGGCGCTCAACCCGACCTCGATGCGTCCGCGGGCGGGGACGCCCGACCCGGCCGTCGCGTGGACGAAGTCCTCGTCATGCCCGACCGAGAGCACCGGCGTCGTGCCGGTCGCCACCTGGGCCACGGGACCGCCGAAGTTGACGGCCGCGACGACGTCGAGGTCGGGATCCGCCGCCAGGTTCGCGGCCACCATCCCGCCCGCCGAATGGCCGACCACCATCACCGGGTCACCGGCCGCCACTCCCGCCGCCGCCATCGCCGCCCGCACCGCCCGTTCCGATGCGGCCGCCTCGTTCGGCAGTCCGATGAGGTCGTGCAGGGCGGACGCCCCGGCGACGCCGTGCAGGTTGGCGGTCATGTCGTACGGCTCCTCGTCGGGCGTCAGGCCGAAGTCGGCCGTGCCGGCCGAGTACACGATCCAGCGACTGCCGTCGGCGGTGTCGTAGCGCTCGATGCGCACCTGCGGTCCGCCCTCGTCGGACGGCGGGATGCGTTCGGCGAGGTCCTCGATGCCGGCGGGCGGGAGCGGCGCGTCGTCGGCGTCCGGGCCGGGCGGTCCCGCACCGGGCTCCGCGCGTCGGCGGCCGTGGGCCTGCGGCGGACCCACCTGCACCGGGTCGGCGAGCGACGTCTCGCGAAGCGCGCGCGAGCCGGTGACGAGCCCGACGACGCCGGCGGCTGCGAGCAGCAGGCTTGCGTTCTCCGGGGCGTCGAGTCCGTCCCCGACGGCGAACAGGCCCGGTATCCGGAAGAGACCCGCGAGGAACTCGTCGGCCTGGTCGGCCGCGGCGCGCACGAGGCCCACGAAGGCGGGCTCGGACAGGAGCGGCAGGCCGTGCTCGCCGAGCACCGCTTCGACCGCGGCGAGGGAGCGCTCGCGATCGAAGAGCAGCGGGATGACGCCGGCTTGCGCGATGAGCCCGAGAGAGATCGCCCCGGTCGAGAGGACGGGCAGCGCCAGCCCGGACACCGCGAGGTCGGCGAGGCCGGCGGCGACCCGGCGGCCCGCTGCGGCGAGCCCCGCGACCGCCTCCTCGGTGAGCGCGTAGCGAGCGGCGCTGAGCCCCAGGTTGGAGGACAGGCTCGAGGCGGCATCGACCGCGGCGGCGAAACCGGCGTGTGCGGTGTCGAGGTCGATCGCCGCGCCCCGATCGCCGCCGGCGTCGCCGAGTCCCTCGGCCTCGGCGCGCAGCAGCGCCGCGCGGGTCGTCCAGCCCTCGACGAGATGCGACACGGCGGAGAGCCGAACGGCCTCGGCGATGAGCGCATCTGTCTCGACGGAGTAGCGCGCGCCGCTCCGGACCGTCAGGTCGCTCATCGACCCCCTCCCATCCAGGACACCGGTCGATCCGGTGTCGCCGCGGCCAGCGCCGCGGCCGTGACGGCGTCGCGCGCCCGCTCCCGCTCGACCGCGAGTCGTCCCTCCGCGTCGAGCAGCGCCCGCTCGGCGCCGGCGAGGGCGTAGCGCAGTTCGCTCGCCCGCTCGGCGTAGAGGTCGGCCGCGTCGGCGTGCCAGCCCTCGATCCGCTCGAGCACGAGCCCGGGACGGACGTGCTCGACCTCGACGCGGAGACGCCGGACGGCGAGGAGCGCCCGCTCGAGCTCATCGAGCCGGACGACGGGGGAGGAGGCGAAGGGGACCACTCCGAGATCGTGCTCCCGGCGACGACCGCTGCGGGCGTGGTCACCGGTTCACGTGGTGTACGCGGCGGACCGTGTGATGGGGAGGACGGCTCGGCAACGACGCGACGAGCGGCATGTGGCCCCTTTCCGGGCACCTCAGTCCAGCAGCACCTGCTCCAGCGCATGCGCGCCGACCCGTCCGATCGGCCCGTCCACGCCCACGGTGTCGACGATCGCCGAGCCCATCGCGAGCGCCCACCCGCGCGCACGGGTCCAGTCCGCGGCATCCGTCGCCCGCATCGCCTCGACCCGGCTGCGGAACCGCTCCCGCCCAGCGGTGTCGAACACGAGCCACGCCGCCGCGAGGTCCGTCGCCGGGTCGCCCGACGTCAGGTCGCCGAAGTCCAGCAGCGCCGTCAGGCGAAGCGCTCCACCCGAGCCCGCCCGGACGAGCAGGTTCCCGGGGTGCGGGTCGCCGTGCACCCACCGCGGCGGCCCCGGCCACGCGGGCGCCGCGAGCGCATCCGCCCACACCCCGGCGAGCGCGGCGGCATCCGTCGCCACGACCCGTTCGAGCCGGCCCGACGCCAGGCGCTCCGCGACCACGTCGTCACGCGCGACGAGGGGCACGCCGCGGTACGGGTTCGGCGGCGCGTCGGCCGGCGCCGGACGGCCGAGCGCGACGATCGTCTCCGCCAGCGCCTCGGCGACGTCGGTGCGCCCGGCCGGGTCGACGGATGCCGCGGCCTCGCCGTGGAACCACGGCGTGATGCTCCACGCGTACGGGTAGCCGTCGCCCGGCACGCCCGCCGCGACCGGGACCGGGGAAGCCACCCCGGGCGGAAGCGCGGCCGCCACCCGTGCGAGCCACCGCTGCTCGTGCCGCACGTTCCGGTCTCCGAGCGCGCGCCGCGGCATCCGCACCGCCCATCGATCGCCCAGCCGGAAGATCGCGTTGTCCCACCCCACGGCGACCGGACGGACCGGCCCCAGGAAGGACGGATGCTGCGCCGCGACGAGCCTCGCGACGAGCTCGGCGTCGACCTCGACCTCGACGTCGGCGTCGGGTGCATCCGCCACGACAGACCCCCTCTCGCGGGGCGCCGCGGAATACCCGCACCCGATCCCGCTCTGTCCGGAACCACCGGATTCGGTCCAGAATAGGGTTCCATGACGCCTGCGGACCCGGCCGGGGACTCCGCGCAGCGCTTCCGTGTCTCGTTCGTGTGCACCGGCAACATCTGCCGGTCTCCGATGGCGGAGGTCGTACTGCGCGCTCTCGCCGAACGCGCGGGGCTCGGCGACCGACTCGAGATCGAGTCGGCGGCGACCGGCGACTGGCACGTGGGGGAGCAGGCCGACCATCGAACGCTCGAGGCGCTCGAGCGCGCCGGGTACGACGGCAGCCGCCATCGCGCACGCCAGTTCGACCCCGAGGACTTCCCGATGCTGGACCTCGTGGTCGCGTTCGACCGCGGGCAGTCGCGCGTGCTGCGCAACTGGGCGCGCACGACGGTCGACGCGCACAAGGTGCGGCTCCTGCTCGAGTTCGACCCCGAGCTCGCCGCCCTGCAGGACGTCCCGGACCCGTACTACAGCGACGATGCGACCTTCGACCGGGTTCTTGGGATGATAGAGCGGTCGACTCAGGCGCTCTTCCGGCAACTCGCGCCGGCTCTCAGACAAGGAACCCGATGACTTCGCTGCCTCCCCAGCCGCTCAGCCCGCTCGACGGGCGCTACCGCGCCGCCGTCGGCGAACTCGGCGAGCACCTGTCCGAGGCGGGCCTGAACCGCGCGCGCGTGCACGTCGAGATCGAATGGCTCATCGCTCAGACCGATCGCGGTTTCTTCGGGACGAGCCCGCTGGCGGATGACGCGAAGCAGGCGCTCCGCGCGGTCGTCACCGACTTCGGCCAGGCCGACATCGACGAGCTCGCGCGCGTCGAGGCGACGACGCGCCACGACGTGAAGGCCGTCGAGTACTTCGTGCGCGGCAGGCTCGACGAGCTCGGCCTCTCGAACCTCGCCGAGCTCACGCACTTCGCGTGCACGAGCGAGGACATCAACAACCTCTCCTACGCCCTCACCGTGCGCGACGCCGTCGCCCAGGTGTGGCTGCCGAAGTACCGGGCCGTGATCGCGAAGCTCGTCGGGCTCGCCCACGAGCACCGCGACGCCGCGATGCTCTCGCGCACGCACGGCCAGCCGGCGACCCCGACGACCATGGGCAAGGAGCTCGCGGTCGTCGCGTACCGCCTCGAGCGGATCCTCCGCCAGGTCGAGGCGACCGAGTACCTCGGCAAGTTCTCGGGCGCGACCGGCACGTTCTCGGCCCACGTCGTGGCCGCGCCATCCGTCGACTGGCCCACGGTCTCGCGCGAGTTCGTCGAGGGCCTCGGCCTCACCTGGAATCCGCTCACCACCCAGATCGAGTCCCACGACTGGCAGGCCGAGCTCTACGGCCGCATCTCGCACGCGAACCGCGTGCTGCACAACCTCGCCACCGACATCTGGACGTACATCTCGCTCGGCTACTTCCGGCAGATCCCGGCCGCCGGTGCGACGGGGTCGTCGACCATGCCGCACAAGGTCAACCCGATCCGCTTCGAGAACGCCGAGGCGAACCTCGAGCTGTCGTCGGCGATCCTCGACTCGCTCGCCGCGACGCTCGTCACCTCGCGCCTCCAGCGCGACCTCACCGACTCGAGCTCGCAGCGCAACATCGGCGTCGGCTTCGGCCACTCGGTGCTCGCGCTCGACAACATCCTGCGCGGCCTCGGCGAGATCGACCTCGACCGCGCGCTGCTGCTCGCCGACCTCGACGGCAACTGGGAGGTGCTCGGCGAGGCGATCCAGACCGTGATCCGCGCCGAGGTCGCGGCCGGCCGCTCGTCGATCGAGGATCCCTACGCGCTGCTGAAGGAGCTCACGCGCGGCAAGCGCGTCGGCGCGACCGAGCTGGCCGAGTTCGTCGGCGGGCTCGACATCTCCGACGACGCGAAGCAGCGCCTGCTCGCGCTGACGCCCGCGACCTACACGGGCATCGCCGACCCGCTGGTCGACCGCCTGCGCGACTGACGCCCGGCGCAGCTGCGCCAGCCTCCTGCGCGCGCTGCGCTCACGCCCGGCGCTCATGCGCTGCGCTCACGCCCTGCGCCAACGTTGGAGTGCGGTTTCTGCGTTGGAGTACCGGACGGATCGGCCTCCACCGCAGAAATCGCACTCGATCGGGCGGGCGGGCTCGCGGGCGCGTTCGGGCATGCGGGCTCGCGGGCGCGTTCGCGCGTTCGGGCATGCGGGCCTGCGGACGCGGGCGCGGGCGCGCGGGTGCGCGGAGGCCCGCGTGGTCCGCGCGGGGGCTAGTGGCCCGAGCGGTCGCCGCCCTGGCGGCGCTCGGGGTCGCCGCCAGAGCCGTCGCCGTGCTCACCCGCGTTGGGCTTCACGGTCATCGACAGGAGGGCGAGCACCATCAGCACGATGATGAAGACGCCGCCGAGGGTGATCAGCGTGATGGTCCAGTCACGCGTGCCGAACAGCACGATGAATGCGGTGAACACGGCCGCGATCGCGGCGCCGCCCACGTACTCGATGGGGCGCAGCACGTCGCGCCGGCTCGGACGGTAGCCGCCGTCGGGGGAGTTGGTCACGATCGCTCCGATCCGGATGCCGCGTCGCCGGCGCCCGCCGGCCCGGTCGCGGCCCATTTCAACGACAACCCGCCGATCACGAGCAGCACGCCGGTCACGACGAGGTAGGCGCCGAGGAGGCCCACCGCGGTGACCGGATCGAGCGGGAAGATGACGAACACGAGAGCCAGGGCGGCGGTGAGCCCGCCGACGGCCAGCCAGTCGCGCGCGGCGGCGACCCGGCCGCGCGCCCGGATGCCGGCGAAGAGCTCCAGGATGCCGGTGACGGCCGCCCACACGGCCACGGTGAACGTGAAGGTGGCGACACCGGCCGAGGGGGTTCCGGCCAGCCAGATGGCGACGAGCCCGGCGGTGGCGGTGATCACGCCGTTCGCGACGAACGTCCAGCGCGCCAGGCGGTCGGCCACCAGCCGCGCCGACAGCGCGCCCACCACGACGCCGGCCACGAGCGCCCACCAGCCGAACACGGCGAGGCCGAGGGCGGCCGAGTGGTCCTGCGAGAACGTGATCACCACGGACGGGACGATGGCGAGCGCTCCACGGATCACCGGGAGCAGCCAGGCGCCTGCGCGCTCGGGCGCGGTATCGCGGGCTTCGGCCACGGCGACCTCTTTCGGATGGGGAACCGTTCAATCCTACGCGCGCCGCGTTCGAGAGGATGCTGGGCACCGCCACGGCGGGACGGATGCCGCGACGCGAGCCGCGGCATCCGTCACCGTCTCAGCCGGTCACCGACCGGCGCCACCCCGACCGGGATCAGAGCGCCTTGAGGATGTCCTCCACGCGCTCCTTGGCGTCGCCGAAGAGCATCTGCGCGTTGTCGCGGAAGAACAGCGGGTTCTGCACGCCCGCATAGCCCGACGCCATCGAGCGCTTGAACACGATGACGTTGTCGGCCTCCCAGACGCGGAGCACGGGCATGCCGGCGATCGGGCTGCCCGGGTCCTCGGCCGCGGCGGGATTGACCGTGTCGTTCGCGCCGATCACGAGCACGACGGACGTCGAGCCGAGGTCGTCGTTGATCTCGTCCATCTCCTCGACGATGTCGTAGGGCACCTTCGCCTCGGCGAGGAGGACGTTCATGTGCCCGGGGAGGCGGCCGGCGACGGGGTGGATGCCGAAGCGCACGTCGATGCCGCGTTCGCGGAGCTTCGCCGTCAGTTCCGCGACCGGGTACTGGGCCTGCGCGACCGCCATCCCGTACCCGGGGGTGATGACCACGCTCGAGGCGTTCTTCAGCATCTCAGCGGCATCCTCGGCCACGATCTCCCGATGCTCGCCGAGGTCGTCGTCGCCCTTCCTGGGCGCCTCGATGCCGAACCCGCCGGCGATGACCGAGATGAACGACCGGTTCATGGCGCGGCACATGATGTACGACAGGTACGCACCCGAGGAACCCACGAGCGCGCCGGTCACGATGAGCAGGTCGTTGTTCAGCAGGAAGCCCGCGGCCGCGGCCGCCCAGCCGGAGTAGCTGTTCAGCATCGACACCACGACGGGCATGTCGCCGCCGCCGATCGAGGCGACCAGGTGCCAGCCGAGCGCGAGGGCGAGGGCCGTCACCACGACGAGCAGCCACAGCTCGGGCGTGATCACGTACCAGACGGTGAGCACGACGAACGCGACGATGGCGCCGAGGTTCAGGGCGTTCTTGCCCGGCAGGACGAGCGGCGCGGACTTCATCCGCCCCGAGAGCTTCAGGAACGCGACGATCGATCCGGTGAAGGTGACCGCGCCGATGAAGACGCCGATGAAGACCTCGGCGTGGTGGATGTCGAGGAGGGCGCCCTCGAGGTGCGGTTCGGCGAGGGCGCCGTTCCAGCCGACGAGCACGGCGGCGAGGCCGACGAAGCTGTGCAGCAGCGCGATGAGCTGGGGCATGCCGGTCATCTGCACGACCCGGGCCCGCCAGAGCCCGATCGCGCCGCCGACCAGCACGGTCACGACCAGCAGGCCGAGGCCGGTCATCGCGGCCGGTTCGCCCCAGGCGCCCTGGAAGGTGAGCCAGATCGTCGCGACCAGGGCGATGGCCATCCCGGCGATGCCGTAGCCGACACCGGCTTTGGCGGTCTCGTGCTTCGACAGGCCGGCCAGGGACAGGATGAACAGCAGGGCCGCGACCAGGTACGCGGCGCCCGCGATGGATTCGGGGGTGATCAGGGTCTCAGGCACGCTCGGGGCTCCTCGGGAACGTCATCGGGTTCGCCGCGCAGGCGGCGGTCGCGGGGGCGGAGGTCGCAGGGGCGAACGCGCCGGCAGGGGATGGCGCGCTCACGTCGTTGTCCGGTCGCCCTTGGCGAACATGCCGAGCATGCGCCTGGTGACCGCGAAGCCACCGAAGATGTTGATGCTCGCGATCAGGATCGCGATCGCGGAGAGCACCTGCACGACCGGCACCTCGCTGGTGACCTGCAGGATGGCGCCGACGATGATGATGCCCGAGATCGCGTTCGTCACGCTCATCAGCGGGGTGTGCAGCGCGTGCGCGACCTTCCCGATCACGTAGAAGCCGACCACGATCGACAGCGCGAGCACCGTGAAGTGCTGGGGCAGCGGGGCCGGCGCGATCGCGTTCACCAGGAACAGCACGGCGATGCCGACGCCGATCAGCGCGGCGCGGCCGCCCTTCGAGAGCGTGCGCTTGGGCTTCGGGCCTGCGGCGGATGCCGCGGCATCCGCCGCGCTCGGAGCGCCCGCAGCCGGTGGGGCGGCGGAGACCTGCACGGGCGGCGGCGGCCACGTCGTCTCGCCGTCGCGGACGACCGTGACCCCGCGCTGCACGACGTCGTCGAAGTCGATGACGAGCCGGCCGTCCTTGCCGGGCGTCAGCAGCTTGACGAGGTTCACGAGGTTCGTGCCGTACAGCTGGGAGGCCTGCGCGGGCAACCGCGACGCGAGGTCGGTGTAGCCGAGGATGATCACGCCGTTCGGCGTGACGGTCCGTTCGCCCGCGACCGAGCCCTCGACGTTGCCGCCCATCGCGGCGGCCATGTCCACGATCACGCTTCCCGGCTTCATCGACGCGACATCCGCCGCCGTGATCAGCCGAGGTGCCGGGCGGCCCGGGATCAATGCGGTCGTGATGATGATGTCGACGTCGTGCGCCTGCTCGGAGTAGATCTCCGCCGCACGCCGGTCGTACGCCTCGCTCGTCGCCTTCGCGTACCCGTCGGTCGACTGCTCGACCTCGACCTCGACCTTCAGGTACTCGCCGCCGATCGACTTGACCTGGTCGGCGACCTCGGGTCTCGGGTCGGTGGCGCGCACGATCGCGCCGAGGCTGGATGCCGCGCCGATCGCCGCGAGCCCCGCCACGCCCGCTCCGGCCACGAGCACCTTCGCGGGCGGCACCTTGCCGGCCGCGGTCACCTGACCGGTGAAGAACCGGCCGAACTCGTGCGCGGCCTCGACGACCGCCCGGTAGCCGGCGATGTTCGCCATGGAGCTCAGCACGTCCATCGACTGCGCGCGCGAGATGCGCGGCACCGCATCGAGTGCGAGCGCGGTGACGCCCTGCGCCGAGAGCGCCGCGAGCAGGTCCGGCCGGAGGGCCGGGCTCAGCAGGCCGATGAGCGTCGTGCCGGGGGAGAGCGCCGCGATCTCGTCGGGCGTGGGCTGGTTCACCTTGAGCACGACGTCGCTGGCGAACGCGGCCTCGCGGGTGACGAGACCGGCGCCGACGGCGACGTAGGCGTCATCCGGGAACGACGATCGCTCGCCCGCTCCCGCCTCGACGACGACCTCGTAGCCCAGGCCGATCAACTGCTTCGCGGTCGCCGGCGTGGCGGCGACCCGGGTCTCCGAGCCCTGCTCGGTGACGACGCCGATGCGCGTCATGCGTACTCCCTCTCATCGCTCGACCGTCAGTCGATGCGATGCGGCACCTCGTGGACGGATCCGTGCGAGCCCGTCGTCCGGTGGGGGCCGGAGCGGCGACGGTGCTGCACGCGATCACTTTAGGTGCACGGATGTCGGTGACTCCATGTTTCGCCCCGCATGACGTCGAAAGAGCGGCCGTTCTTTCGAGAATCGGAAAGTGGACGATCGCGTGCGGGGCACGCTACGCGAACTCGGCTCGGAAGAGATGCATCGGGAGGGAGACCCCCTTCAGTTCCGCCGGGCCGACGTCGCGGAAGACGATCCCGCGTTCGTCGCCCGCCTCGGCGACGACCTGGGTGACGAGCACCTCGCCGGGACGTGCGTAGTCGGCGATGCGGGAGGCGAGGTTCACCGTCTGACCGAAGTAGTCGCCCTGCTGGTACAGCACAGGTCCGGAATGGAGGCCGACGTGGGCGGGCGGAAGTCCGGCGCTCGTGAGCTCGTCCACCATCTCGAGCCCCGCCCGCACGGCGGGCCCCGGCTCCCGGAAGTGGAACATCACCCCGTCGCCCAGCCACTTGATGGGCTTGCCGCCGTGTCGCACCGATCCGCGCTGCACGAGACGCGCCAGCGTCGCCGCGAGGTCGGCGGCCGCCTCGTCGCCGCGTTCCTGGGTGAGCCGCGTGTACCCGGTGATGTCGAAGAAGCAGATGGCCGGCGGACGGTCGAGGTGGCTGTGGATGCCCGCCTTCGCCATGAGCACCTCGAACCCCTCGATGATGTTGGCGGTCCACGCGCGCGCCTGCTGCGCGTGGTAGAGCCCCAGCACCGCCTGCTCGGCGAGCGGAGCGCTCCGGTCGGCGAACTCGGGGTTCGCGATCTCGTCGGGCCCCTTGCCGGCGGCGATCGCGGGATCGACGACCTCGGAGTTCCACCATGCTCCCTCGGCCTCGGCCATGCGCCGCGTGCTCTCGCCGTGCACCCGGAGCAGACGCTCGATCGCCGTCGGCCGGAACCCCTCGGCGAACTGCAGCTCGAGGAACGGCACGACCGCCAGCTCGTCCTCGCGCATCGGGTCGTCGGGCGCGGGCGGCGGCGACCCGATCGCCTCCCGGATGGTGGTCAGGAGCTCGAGCGGCACGCCGGTGCGCTCGCTGACCTGCTGGAAGGTCTCGCCCGCGAGCGGGGCGAATCGCTCGTACGCCTCGGCGTCGAGGAATCCGACCGAGAGCGCACCGCGCTCGACCGCCGCGGCGACGCGTTCGATGGGGACCGCGGCATCCTCGAGCGATCGGGCGAGGAGGACCCGACGCACGTCGCCCGCCGAGAATCGACCCGGCTGGTCGGGTGCAACGATGCCGAGTTCGACCAGGCGATCGACGTACGGTCCGTCGACGCCGGCGCGTTCCGCCGCCTCGTCGCGTGAGAACCAGCTCACGCGGTTCAGCCTAGTCCGCTCGGTCGTCGACTGTTCGGATTCCGTGCAAGGCGTTCTACTATCGACCGAGTGCTCGCGGCAATCGCCCGGGCCTCGAGGCGACGGGAGGCCGGCAGTGGACGCCGTGGACGCAGCGAAACCGACCGCACCGGCCGGATCGCAGACGCTGAGCCGAGGCATCCGCGTGCTCGAGGTGCTCGCCGACGCCGACCGCAACCTGTCGATCGACGAGGTCGCCGCCGCCCTCGGCGTCCACCGCTCGGTGGCGTACCGACTCGTCCGCACGCTCGAGGAGCACGCGCTCGTCACGCGCGACGCCGCGGGGCGGCTCGCGCTCGGCACCGGGCTCGCCGCCCTCGCCGCCGGCGTCGCGCGCGACCTGCAGCAGGTCGCGCTGCCCGAGCTCACCGAGGTCGCGAACGAACTCGGAATGACCTGCCTCATCGCGGTGCTCGCCGACACCGAGGAGGCCGTCACGCTGCTCAGCGCGGCGCCCCGCCAGACCATGACGGTCGTGTCGTACCGACCGGGCCACCGGCACCCGATCACGCGGGGCGGGCCGGGCAAGGCGATCCTGCTCGCGATGCCCGAGAGCTCGTGGCCGGACGACGTGCCCGAGGCGCTCCGCGCCGAGATCGCCGAGAGCCGGGCGCGCGGGTATGCGCTCAGCCACGACGAGGTGGTGCCGTCGCTCCGATCGGTCGCGGTTCCGCTCACCCTCCCGGGCCAGCCGCCGGCGGCCATCGCGGTGATCCACGTGTCGATGCCGCGGCCGGAGGCGGAGATCGCCGAGCGGCTCGCCGCCGCGGCGCGCGCGGTGTCCCGCAGCTACGGGGCCTGATCGCGCCGGCGCGGCGACGGGTCGACTGCTCGGGGCGGGGCCTGCGCTCAGCGGCTGACGAGATCGCCCTCGACGGTCGCGTCGGCCGGAGCACCCGCCGCCGCCCGCTGCGGCAGCAGGTGCTGCCGGAAGAAATCCGCGAGCTCGTCGGTCGCCGTGAGCGGCAGGATGTGGGCGACGTACTGGTCGGGACGCACCACGACGACGGCGCCGTCGCGTGAGATGCCCCGCTCCTCGAAGATGTCGGTGGGGCACCACGCGCTCGGCCCGGCCGCGAACACCTTCTCCCAGTCCATGAGCGCGAGCGGCCCGGTCCTCGGCCGGAACACCTCCGGCGCGGCCATGATGTCGACGTCCTCGTGCGGCTGCTGGTAGACCACCTTGACGTCGAACACGGCGTCGACGTCCGACCCGTCCGGCGTGTACCGCGCGAGCGGGGCATCGGGCGACGACATCCACTCGGCCCAGTCCGCGAGAGCGGATGCCTCGCCGGCGGCGGGCGCGTCGGCGAACGCGTAGATCCGCCACCGTCCGTCGGCCTTCGCGTGGTGGCCCAGGTGCACGACGTTGCCGTCGCACACGAGCGACACCGGGGAGGACTTGAAGCGCATGCCGATCGGGAACCCGGTGGCGAGCGCCTGGTGCGCCCCGTCGCCGGTGATCATCGACGGGCCGTAGTGCGTCATGAACCCCGATGGGAACTCGGCGGTACCGAGGTAGTGCTTCGCCAGTTCCTGCGGGTCCGAGATCTCCTCCGGCTTGCGCGCCATGAGCGAGGACCATTCGCGGTCGAAGTCGATCAATTGCTGCGCGACCGGCTGCCGTTCGGCCGAATAGGTCGCGAGCAGTTCGGCGGGTGCCCGGCCGGTGACGACCGAGCCGAGCTTCCACCCCAGGTTGAACCCGTCCTGCATCGAGACGTTCATGCCCTGCCCGGCCTTCGCGCTGTGCGTGTGGCACGCGTCACCGGTGAGGAACACCCGCGGAGCGGCATCCGCGCCCTCTTCGCGGTCGTCGAAGTGGTCGGTGACCCGATGACCGACCTCGTAGACGCTGAACCAGGCGACGTTGCGCACGTCGAGCGTGTACGGGTTCAGGATGTCGTTCGCCTTGGCGATGATCGTCTCGATCGGCGTCTTGCGCACCTCGTGGTGGTCATCCTCGGCCACCTCGCCGAGGTCGATATACATGCGGCAGAGGTACCCGCCTTCGCGGGGGATGTGCAGGATGTTGCCCGCGACCGAGTTGATCGCGCACTTCGTGCGCCAGTCGGGGAAGTCGGTGTTCACGACCACGTCCATGACGCCCCACGCGTGCGCCGAGATGCCTCCGACGTGCCTGCGGCCGATCGCCTCGCGCACCCCGCTGCGGGCGCCGTCGGAGCCCACGACGTACTTGGCGCGCACAGTGCGCTCCTCGCCGGCACGCTCGCCCGCGGTGTGGCGTACTCGGACTTCGACGGGGTATTCGCCCGCGGACTCGGAGCCCTCGTCGTGCACGGTGAGTCCGGTGAACTCGACGCCGTAGTCGGGCACGATGCGCCCCGGCCCGATGGCGGCGGCTTCGGCGAAGTAGTCGAGCACGCGCGCCTGGTTGACGATGAGGTGCGGGAACTCGCTGATCTTGTATCCGTAGTCCTCCGTGCGGGAGGTCCGGATGATCTTCGTCGGGTCAGCCGGGTCGGGGCCCCAGAAGTTCATGTACCCGATGTTGTAGGCCTCGGCGATGATGCGTTCGGCGAACCCGAACGCCTGGAACGTCTCGACGCTGCGCGGCTGGATGCCGTCGGCCTGGCCGAGCACGAGTCGCCCGTCACGGCGTTCGATGACGCGGGTGACGACGTCGGGGTACTGCGAGAGCTGCGCGCCGAGCAGCATGCCGGCCGGGCCCGAGCCGACGACGAGCACGTCGACCTCGTCGGGAAGTTCGTCGGGCCGGTCGATGCCGACGCCGGCAGCGGGCTGCACGCGCGGGTCGCCGGAGACGTATCCGTGGTGGTGGAACTGCACGTGGTGCTCCTCACGTCGTCGTGGGGGGATGGATCCCGTGGTGTTCGATATGCGAATTGCTCATTCCGATATCGTGCGAGGTCATGGTAGGCCGGGATCCGTCCGTGCGCAAACAGGGCGTTCGGCGGGAACGACGGGCAGCACGAAGGGGCCGGCATTCACCGTGCCCGGCCCCTTCGTCGTCGGAGTCCCGTCAGCCCTGGCCCTTCGGACCGCAGCCGCCCCACATCCCGTGGCGGTCGGGAGCGACGTCATCGATGACGAGCACCTCGCCGTCGAGCGTCACGATAAAGGCCGTGTCCCCGTCGAAGGAGAGCGAGGTGGGTCGGTCGAGCCCGTCGACGACGACCTCGAACGTCCCGCCGCCGCCGATGCGGAGCAACTCCCCGCTGTCCGGCAGTCCGGGGCTCCCGGGTTCCACGTCGCCGGGCGAGTCTCCCTGCGACAGCGCATAGAAGCCGCACGCGGCCGCCTCGACGTCCACGACGAGGCTCGCGCCGGAGGCGATCTCCCGGGTGACCGTGGTCTCCGGGTCGAGCGAGACCACCCTGCCGGTGGCGGGATCGTGCGGGATCGGACCGGTTTCCGCGATGAGCACGCTCGAGCCGACCACCTGCATGCCCGTCGGCACGACGTTGCCGTACTGGACGACCTCGCTGATGCCCCCGTCCGTTCCGACGTGCAGGACTCGGTTGTGGTGTCCGTCCGCCACGAGGAATCCATCGCCGTACGGCACGAATGCGTACTGCACCCCGCTCGGGACGAAGTAGTCGGCGTCGGGCGGATTGTCGATCGACCACTGCGCGGTGTCGGCGATCAGGGTGACGTCGTCGATGCCGTCGATGCGGTAGACGCCGCCGACACCGGTCCCGCCGACCTCGGGGCCGACGACGCTGATCAGTGCGTACGCCGTCTCGCCGACGAAGGCGACGTCGAACACGCCGCCCGGGCCGGTCACCGGCAACCCTGTCGTGAACGGGCTCACCGCTCCGGTCGCCGTGTCGATCCGCACGACCTCTCCACCGGCACGATCTGCGACGTACAGCGCCCCGTCGGGGCCGATCGTGCTGCCGATCGGGCCGGTGAGGCCATCGGCGAGCAGTTCGACTTCGGGCTCGGCGCCGCCCGGCGGACTCGCGTTCGCCGTCGCCGGCACCAGCGCCGACGCGAATGCGAGTGCGAGTGTCGCGGCGATGGTCGCCGCTCGGTTGCGTTCCATTTCGTGATCCCCCCATCCAGGTCGAAACATGGGGACATCGCCGGATCGGGGCGATTCCCCTCTCCGCCCGGCGCCGATGGCGGGGCTGCGCCGAAGCGGCACGCGCCCAGCATCCTCCTGCGCTCCGACAAACGCAAGGATTTCTCACTTATGGAGCGGTGGGCTCAGCTCGCCGTCCGGTCGGCTGACTCGACGAGCGTCGGCAGCGCCCGCTCGATCATTCCCATGGTCGCGGTCAGCGAGATGCGGAAGTGCGCGCGCTGGTCGAACAGCGTCCCCGGCATGAGGAAGACGCCGCGCTCGGCGAGCGCACCGCAGAACGCCGCGGAATCTCCCCCCGGCGCCCGCCCCCACAGGTAGAACGTGCCCTCGGGCCTGGTGAGCGTGTACCCCGCGTCGTGGAGCGCGCCGTACATGCGATCCCGCTTGCGGGTGAGCTCGGCGAGGTCGATCGACACGTGCTCGAGGTCGGGGACGGAGTACTGCATGAGCGCGTCGGGGAACCCCCAGCCGATCGCGAGTTGCAGCGGCATGCAGGCCGCGCGGAGCGCGCTGCGGTCCGCCGGTTCCAGGAGCGGCGAGATCGCGAGGTAACCGAGCCGCTGGCCGGGGGCCAGCAGCACCTTGCCGAAGCTGTAGTCGATCAGCGTCCACGGATACGAGCCGGCGGGGCTCGCGAACCCGATCCCGTCGAAGCGGATCCGGCGATATGGCTCGTCTGACAGCAGCCAGATCCGGCGACCGTGTCGACGGGATGCCTCGTCGAGGACCTCCGCGAGCGCGTCCCAGGTCTCCTTCGGGTACACGCGCCCGGTGGGGTTCGCCGGCGAGTTCACGATCACCACGCGCGTGCTCGGCGTGATGGCCCGCGCGATCTCGTCGACGTCGAGGCTGAAGTCGACCGGCGCGAGCGGCGCGCCGACGGGCACGAGGTTCGCCGCGTGCAGCATGGGCGCGTAGCAGAACCACCCGGGGACGGGGATGACGACCTCGTCGCCGGCATCCGTCAGCATGGCCAGCGCGAGCTGGATGGCGCCGAACGCGCCCTGCGTCATCGCGACGTCGTCGGGCTCGAAGTCGAGGCCGAGCTCGCGCCGCAGGCCCTCGGCGACGGCCTCCTGGGCGCTGCGCTCGCTCGTCTTGTAGGCGAACCAGTCCACCGACCTCGGCTCGAGGTGCGCCCGCATCGCGTGGGTCAGCCCCGACAGCGCCATCTCGTGCGGGTTGCCGAACGTGAAGTCGAGCGCGTCGGGGTCGTCCGCTCCCTGGATGCTCGCGAAGAACGACGTCACCGTCGCGACGGAGTCCCTCGCTTCGGTGGCTCGTGTGGACAGGACCATGTCGACCGCCTCTCGGCTTCACTTCGTCACGGGTCGGTGCCAGCATCCCAACCGCGGCACCCGGGCGTCAATCGCCGGTTCACCGGGCGGCTCTGGCCGCCGCGGGCGAAGGCGCGTACGGTTCAGCCCATGGGGAAGCTCATCGAGAACCTGGCGGAATCGGTCCCCTCGTGGGGCGCACGCGTGGCCTACGGCGAGAAGACCACGGTCGACGGACAGGAGGCGGTGCCCGTCGCGTTCGTCGTCTTCGGCTTCGGAGCGGGCGAGGGTTCGGGCGACATGCCCGAGGCCGGCAAGAACTTCGCGGGTCACGGCGAGGGCAGCGGCGGAGGCGGAGGCGGGTTCGCCGTACCGATCGGCGCCTACATCACCGGACCCGACGGCCTCCGCTTCCGGCCGAACACGATCGCGCTGGCGGTCGCCGCGGTGCCGCTCGTCTCCGCCATCGGCGGGGCGCTGGCGCTGATCGTCGGCGCGGCGCGCTACGGCCGCGCGCGCTGACCACCGCGGCACGCTCCAGCCCCTTCGAGGGTCGGCGCGAGCGAGCGCGCGGCCCGTCGGGGACGGGCCGCGCGCGGTGGGGGCAGCTCGGCTAGACCTGCACCATGTCGGCGAACCGCGAGAAGTGGCCGTGGAACGCCACCGTCACGGTGCGGGTCGGGCCGTTGCGGTGCTTGGCGACGATGAGGTCGGCCTCGCCCGCGCGCGGGCTGTCGCGCTCGTAGGCCGACTCGCGGTGGAGCAGGATCACCATGTCGGCGTCCTGCTCGATCGAACCCGACTCGCGGAGGTCTGAGAGCGCCGGCATCTTGTCGGCGCGCTGCTCGGGACCACGGTTCAGCTGCGAGAGGGCGAGCACCGGCACCTGGAGCTCCTTCGCGAGGAGCTTCAGGGCACGCGAGAACTCCGAGACCTCCTGCTGGCGGCTCTCGACGCGCTTGCCGCTCGTCATGAGCTGCAGGTAGTCGATGACGACCATCTTGAGGCCCACGCGCTGCTTGAGCCGTCGGCACTTGGCCCGGATCTCGACGAGCGTCATGTTGGGGGAGTCGTCGATGTAGAGCGGCGCGTCGTTGATGCGGCCTCGCGTCGAGGCGATCGTGGTCCAGTCGCGGCTGTCGACGGTGCCCTTGCGCATGTTCTGCAGGGGCACGGATGCCTCGGCCGACAGCAGTCGCATGGCGATCTCGCTGCGCCCCATCTCGAGCGAGAAGAAGATCGTGGGCAGGTCGTGCGTGATCGCCGCGGAACGCGCGAAGTCGAGCGCGAGCGTCGACTTCCCCATCGCGGGACGCGCGGCGACGATGATCATCTGGCCCGGGTGGAACCCGTTGGTGAGGTCGTCGAGGTCGGCGAACCCGGTCGGGACGCCGGTCATCTTGCCGTCGGTGTGCTTCGCAGCCTCGATCTCGTCGATCGCCGTGCCGATGGCATCCGTCAGCGGGACGTAGTCCTCGCTCTCGACCGAGCCGGTCACCGAGTAGATCTCGGCCTGGGCGTTGTTGACGAGTTCGACGACCTCGCCCTCGCCCGCGTAGCCCATCTGCACGATGCGCGTGCCGGCCTCGACGAGGCGACGGAGCAGCGCTCGTTCGGCGACGATCGAGGCGTAGTAGCCGGCGTTCGCCGCCGTCGGCACGAGGCTGGTGAGCGTGTGCAGGTATTCGACGCCGCCCGCTCGCTGCAGTTCGCCGGACTTGGTCAGCTCGTCGGTGACCGCGATCACGTCGGTCGGCTCGCCGTGCGAGTACAGGGCGAGGATCGCATTGAACACGACCTCGTGCTTGGGCACGTAGAAGTCGACGCCGCGGAGCGTCTCGATGACGTCGGCCACCGCGTCCTTCGAGAGCATCATGCCGCCGAGCGCACTCTGCTCCGCGAGGAGATCGTGCGGAGGGGTGCGCTCGCCCCGCCGTGCGTCGGGGTCGTCGACGGGTTCGGCGATCCCGATGTGCGCGATCGACACGTGCTACCTCCGCTCACCCGCCGGGCATGTTCCATCGCCCCGCGACCAGTCTGCTCGGACCCCCCGACACCTCGTCGAACGGCTCTGGCGGGGCCCCTTCACGGCGTCATTCCGAAGGAGACTGACTCACCATAAGGAAGGGGTCCCGACAGCACAAGCCAGCCTGTGGATAACTCTGTGGAGTACGTGGGCGAAACGCCGCGGAACATGTGCACAGCTCCTGTGGAGAACTGTGGAATTCTTGTGAATGACACGGCGTGAATTCAACTCCGACCTGCGGTTTCTCGAATCCACACCTGTGGGGGGAAAATTCTTCCGTTTCCCCCCCGCCGACTCGTCCGTCCTGTGTACAAACCTGAGGACAGCACCCCAAAGTGTGGACTTGCGAGGCCCCTCTCGACGGGTGTAGTGCACAGGTCGGAATGCCCCCGATCGACGCCGGTGCGCGCGGCCCGTCGGCGTCCATCCGCAAGGCCCGCAGACGACGACGCGGCGAGGGGCACATGCCCCCCGCCGCGCCCTGCGTCGGAAGCGACTACTTCGCCGCGACCACCTGGAGGGTGATCGTCGCGGTGACCTCGTCGCGCAGCTTGACGGTGACCTCGTGGTCGCCGACCGACTTCACCGGAGCGGTGAACTCGACCTTGCGCTTGTCGATCTCGCCGAGGCCCGCGTCGGCGACCGCGGCCGCGACATCAGCCGGCTTGACCGAGCCGAAGAGGCGGCCGCCGAGGCCGGCCTTGACGGCCAGCTTGACCTTGCCCGACTCGAGCTTGGCCTTGAGGCCCTGCGCGTCCTCGAGGGAGTGCAGCTCGCGCGCGGCGCGCGCGGCCTTGATCTGGTCGACCTGCTTCTGGCCGCCACGGGTCCACGGGGTCGCGAAGCCCTGGGGGACGAGGTAGTTACGGGCGTACCCGTTCTTGACCTCGACCACGTCGCCGGCCTCGCCGAGACCCGAGACCTCGTGCGTGAGGATGATCTTTGCCATTGTCGTGCTCCTTAGCGGCCGGAGCCCGAGTAGGGCAGGAGCGCCATCTCGCGCGCGTTCTTCACGGCGCGGGCGATGAGGCGCTGCTCCTGCACGGAGACACCGGTGATGCGACGGGCACGGATCTTGCCGCGCTCCGAGATGAACTTCCGAAGGGTCGCGACATCCTTGTAGTCGATGACGCCGACCTTGACGGACTTCGCGGGGGCGGCGTTCTTCGCGCCCTTGCCGCCGCGAGGCTTGCGGCGGTCGCCGCTGCTCTTTCCAGCCATTGATCTTTCCTGTCGTGTGTGAGTTCTGGTTGCGAGCGGATGCCACGTGGCATCCGCCGCCGGCCGTCAGGCCTTAGAAGGGCGTCTCGTCGCCGTAGTTGGTGCCCGGGGTGTTCCAGACGTCGCCGCCGCCGCCCGAGGACTGCTGCGCAGGAGCGCTGGGCGCCCACGCGTCGTCGGACTGCTGGCCGCCCCCGAAGGAGCCGCCTCCGCCGACGCCGCGGTTGGACTGGGCGCGCGTCACGGACGCGGTGGCGTAGCGCAGGCTCGGGCCGATCTCGTCGACCTCGAGCTCGATGGTGGTGCGCTTCTCGCCCTCCTTCGTCTCGTAGGAGCGCTGCTTGAGACGTCCGGAAGCGATGACCCGGGTTCCCTTGGTGAGCGATCCCGCGACGTGCTCGGCGAATTCACGCCAGCAGCTCGCACGCAGGAAGAGGGCCTCGCCGTCCTTCCACTCGTTCGCCTGACGGTCGAACGTGCGGGGCGTCGACGCGATCGTGAAGTTCGCGACAGCCAGCCCGCTCTGCGTGTAGCGCAGCTCGGGGTCGGCGGTGAGGTTGCCCACCACGGTGATGACGGTCTCGCCGGCCATGAGGACTAGGCGTCCTTCTTGGCGGAGGCCTTCGCGGCGGCGGCGGCCTTCTTGGCGGCCTTCGCCTCCTCGGCCTTCTTCGCGGCGGCGACCTGGGCGATGCCCTCCTCGGCGCGGAGCACCTTGGTGCGCATGACGGCCTCGCTGAGGTTCAGCTGGCGGTCGAGCTCATTGGTGGTCGCGGACTCGGCGGTGAAGTCGACGACGGCGTAGATGCCCTCGGACTTCTTGTCGATCTCGTAGGCCAGGCGACGCTTGCCCCAGATGTCGACGTTGTCGACGGTGCCGCCGTCCTTGCGGATGACGTTGAGGAACTTGTCGAGGCTCGGAGCAACGGTGCGCTCGTCGATCGACGGATCGAGGATGACCATCAGCTCGTACTGGTGCATGACAGACCCACCTCCTTCGGACTCAGCGGTCACAGACGGTCTGTGACAGGAGGGTGTACATGCGTCGTACTGCGGAGGCCCGGACTCGGGCACGCAGACAACCTTCACATCGTAACGGATGCCGCGCTCCCGCGCACATCCGCGCTCCCGCTGCCTTCGCCCCCTCCGCTCGCCCCCTGCCCCCTGCCCCCCCGCCCCCGCCCGCCGAGCTCGCGGGGTCACTTCGCGACATCCCTCGGTCGACCGACCCCGAGATCCGTCGCAGAATGACCCCCGGAGTTCAGGGGAAGCGCCTCGGTCGGACGATCGGCAGTCCCGCATCGAGGAGAAGCGCGCGGAGCCGCGTCGGTGACCGCGCGACCGACCAGTCCCACCGGACCTCGGACCTCCTGTAGCGACTCCGGATCCGGTCGGATCGCTTCTTCTCGTCGAGGATCACGCGCTCGATGGTGCGCCCCGAACGGTAGTCGGGATCCAAGTACTTGAGGTCGCCGTCGAACTCGCCGAACAACGCGAACTCGGGCCAGTCGAAGTCCGTCCGGTCGATGCCGCCGTCGAGGCGCGGGAACTCGGCCTGGAGGACCGGCGCCGGGAACCCGATGAGATGCATCTGACCACGGCTCAGCGATTCGCCCACCGATTCCGAGCGCGCATCGGCGAACTCGATCGCGGAGACCGCATCGCGTGAGCCCGTGCGCCGGTGACGTCCGAGCACCTGGAGGAGCACGGCCCGGTCGACCGGGGACGCCTTGCCGAGCCGCCCGCCGAGCGCCGCATCGAGCGCCGTCACCGCACCGACGAAGTCCCGCGTACAGGCGAGATCGATCAGGGTCTGCGCGAGCCCGGTCACGAGGTAGCCGCCGAGTTCGACCACCTCCTCCACGTCGAACGGCGTCCGACGCCACCGCACGCCGTTCCTCGAGCGCGGGAACGTCCCGCGCCGATCGGCAAGGTCGACCGAGTCGGGGCGACGGCCGAGGTGCGGGATGCCCCAGATCGCCGCAGCCGCCTCATGGGTCAGCACGACCCGGTCTCTCCTCGTGTTCACGACGGCCGCGATCCTCGTCAGGTATCGGCTCACGTCCGAGGCGTCCGACCAGGCGGCTCGGCCGGCGACGACGCCCGCACGGACCCTGGTCAGACGACCCGCTCCGACGTCGCGTTGCAGCGTCCTCGCACCGGTGACTCCCTGGCCCGCCGACCTGACGTACCCGAGTGGCAGCTCCCGCATGCGGACGAGGGTGTCGCCTTGCCAACACTCCGTCAGCGCGACGCCGCTCGTCGTGTGGATCGCTCGGCCTCGGTTGGTGATGTGGAGGAGGCGGTCCGCGTCCCGGGGGTCACTTCGCGCCGGCACCTCGGCGTCGGCGGCCGCGCGCTGACGCGAAACGACCCCGCGAGCGGCAGGACCGGCAGAGGGGCCAGGGCGGGCAGCGCGGGCAGGGCGGGCAGGGTGGGCAGAGGGGCCAGCGCGGGCAGCGCGGGCAGGGCGGGCAGCGCGGGCAGGGGGAGGGAAGCGGAAGCGGGCGGCGGGTCAGGCGGAGGGGCCGCGAGCGGCCCACCAGGCGAGCAGGCGCTCGCGCGCGGCATCCGGCCCGATCGGGCCCTCGTCGAGGCGCACGTCGAGCAGGTGCCTGTACGCCTCGCCGACGAGGGGCCCGGGGCGGATGCCGAGGATCTGCATGATCTGCTGCCCGTCGAGCTCGGGCCGGACGGCGGCGAGCTCCTCCTCCTCGGCGAGCCGCGCGATGCGCTCCTCGAGGTCGTCGTACGCGAACCCGAGGCGGTCGGCCTTCCGGCGGTTGCGCGTCGTGACATCCGCCCGCGTCAGGATGTGCAGCCGTTCGAGCTGGTCGCCCGCGTCGCGCACGTACCGCCGCACGGCGGAGTCGGACCACGCGCCATCCGTGTACCCGAAGAAGCGCAGGTGCAGCTCGATGAGTCGCGCGACCGCCCTGATCGTGTCGTTGTCGAAGCGGAGCTCGCGCAGCCGCTTCTTCGCCAGCTTCGCGCCGACCATGTCGTGGTGGTGGAACGACACGGCGCCGCCGGACTCGAGGCGGCGGGTCGCGGGCTTGCCGATGTCGTGCAGGAGCGCCGCGAGGCGCACCACGAGGTCGGGGGAGTCGAGCACGCCGCGAGACACCTCGTAGTCGATGGCCTGGTCGAGCACGGTCAGGCTGTGCTCGTAGACGTCCTTGTGGTGGTGGTGCTCGTCGATCTCGAGGCGCAGGGCCGGGATCTCGGGGAGCACGCGCGCGGCGATGCCGCTGTCGACGAGCAGGCGGATGCCGCGGCTCGCCGCGCCCGTGGAGAGCAGCTTCGACAGCTCGTCGCGGACCCGCTCGGCGGAGATGCGGTCGATCTCGGGCGCGAGGGCGGACATCGCGGCGAGCGTGTCCGTCTCGACCTCGAACCCGAGTTGCGCCGCGAAGCGCGCCGCCCGCATCATGCGGAGCGGGTCGTCGCCGAACGAGACCTCGGGGGCGGCGGGCGTGCGCAGCACCCGGCCGATGAGGTCCTCGACGCCGCCCGAGGGGTCGACGAGCGTGCGCTGCGGCAGGCGCAGGGCGAGCGCGTTGACCGTGAAGTCCCGGCGCACGAGGTCGTCCTCGAGCGACGTGCCGAACACGACCTCGGGCTTGCGCGAGGTGCCGTCGTACGCGTCGGCCCGGTACGTGGTGACCTCGACGGTGTGGCCGTGCACGATCGCACCGATGGTGCCGAAGGCGCGGCCGATGTCCCAGTGCGCCTCGGCGACGGGCTTCACGACGGCGAGGATCTCGTCGGGCGTCGCATCCGTCGTGAAGTCGAGGTCGTTCGTCGTCCGGCCGAGGAACGCGTCGCGGACGGGTCCGCCGACGAGGGCGAGCTCGTGACCGGCCGCCCGGAAGGCGTCGGCGAGCGTGGCGACCGTCGGCGAGGCCGCCAGACCCGCGAGCCGGTCGAGGGCCTCCGCGACACTCTGCATTGCTCCATGTTAGGCAGCGCGGCGTCCGAGCCGCGGCCCGCGACCCTTCGACGGCGCGACGGCGCCCCGGGGACGGCCCCGCGACCTCCCGGGTCGCTCACCGTAGAATCGCCTCCATGCCGGCCGAGTCGACCCCCCATCGACGCCTGCGCCGACTCCTCGCCCTCATCTCCGCCGGGGCCGCGACCGCGGCCCTCGCGTTCGCCGGGGCGGTCGCGCCCCTCGACGGTCCGGCCGGTCCCGCGGCCGCCCGTGCGGCCGAGCCCGTCGCCGGAGTCAGCCTGAGCGTCGCTCCCGCCGACGGCACGGTCGTGACGGCCGGCGCGCCGATCGACGTGGTCGTCGAGATCGTCAACGGCGGAGAGACGGCGGTGGAGGCCGGCACCCTCTCGCTCGGCGTCGCCCCGTCGGGGCTCGACGACGCAGCCGGGCTCGACGCCTGGGCGAGCGACGGCGGGCTGCCTCCGTCCGCCCGGACCGTGTTCGAACGCGCCACCGCCGCCCTGCCGGTCGGTGCCGTCACGACGCTCGAGTTCACGCTCCCCGCGAACGCGACCGACGCCGCCGACCCGGCGATCGGCCTCGCCGCATCGCTCGAGGCGGCCGGGGCGGATGTCGCGGGCGGCACGACGGCCGTCGCGAACGCGCTCGTCGACGACGACGACCGTCCCGGGCTCGCACTCGCGTACCCGTTGACGGTGCCCGTGGACGAGGGCGGCATCATCTCCGCCGACCGGCTGGAGTCGTGGACCGGTCCCGCCGGCCTGCTCACCCGCCAGCTCGACGCCGTCGCGGGCGCCGGGGTCGCGGTCGGCCTCGATCCCCGCATCCCGCTGTCCGTGCGGGTGCTCGGCTCGTCGGCCCCGGAGTCCGCGGTCGACTGGCTCGAGTCGCTCGCGCTGATGCCGAACGAGGTGTTCCCGCTCGCGTACGCCGACGCCGACCTCGCGGCGCAGTCGCAGGCGGGCCTCGACGCGCCGCTCGAGCCGATCGGGTTCACGGACCTCATCGACCCGGCGAGCTTCGCCGAGCCGCAGGGCCCCGCCGGTGCGACGACCTCGCCCGGCGAGACGCCGACCGACGAGGACCTCCTCGCTTGGGACTTCACGCGCACCGACGTCGCCTGGCCGGCCGATGACACCGTGGCATCCGGCGACCTCGATCGGTTCGCGATCGGCGGCCTGACCACGGCGATCCTCGCACCGGGCAACGTCGAACCCGGTCGCGACGGCGCCAACGCCGCCTCGACCGTCGACGGTCGCGGCGCGGTCGTCGCCGACGCCCGGCTGCAGACGCCCCTGCGGCTCGCTGCCGCCGCGCAGACCGACGCCGAGTGGCGGAGTGCGACCTCTCGCCTGCTGGCCGAGCTCGCCGTCGGCGCGGGCGAGGGTGCGGGTGCGGGCACGACCCTCCTCGGAACGTTCGCCCGATCGGCCGGTGCCGAGGCGGACCGCGTCGCCGACACGCTCGCCGCCCTCGCAGGCTCATCCTGGTCGCGGACCGCGACGCTGGCCGAGGCGGTCGGCGCACCGCCGGCGTCCCGGACGCTCGTCTCGTTGCCGGAGGACGCCCAGCGCCTCGAGAACGTCCAGCGGCTGCTCAGCGCCGAAGTCGCGGTCGACGAGTTCTCCGACGTGCTCGACGACCCGACCCTGCTCACCGCGCCGACGCGCCGCGACCTGCTCGGCCTCCTCTCGGTCGGCTGGCTCGACCAGCCCGCGGAGTGGACCGAGGCCGTCGGCCGTTGGCTCGTCGACCAGCGCGCGATCACCGACTCGGTCTCGGTCGTGCCGACGAGCAGCGTGCTCGTGGTCGCGAGCGAGACGGGCATCCCCATCACGATCCAGAACGACCTGCCCTACCCGGTGAACGTCGTCGTCACGGTGGACCCGTCGAACGGCCGTCTGCTCGTGGAGGACACCGTCGAGGCGACCGTCGAGGGCGAGAGCCGGCGCACGGTGCAGGTGCCCGTCGCGGCCGGGGTCGGCAGCGGCGAGGTCGACCTCGAGGTCTCGCTCGCCTCGCCCGACGGCACGCCGCTCGGCTCGATCGTGGCCATCCCCGCGAACGTGCACGCCGACTGGGAGGGCGTGGGCGCGACGATCCTCGCCGTGCTCGCCGTGGTCGTCTTCGGCGTGGGCATCGTCCGCACCATCCTGCGCCGCCGTCGTCGGGGCGCTGAGGCGACGACGGATGCCGCGGCCGGCGCGACGTCCGCCGAGCCCGCCGAGCCCGCCGAGCCCGCCGATCCCGCCGAGCCCGCCGACCGCCGCCCGGAGGACCCCTCGAATGGCTGACGACCGCATCGCCCGGGCGAGCCTGTTCCTCGCGTCGGGCACGATCGTCTCCCGCCTCCTCGGGTTCCTGAAGGCGATCGTCCTCGCGGCGACGATCGGCGTCGTCGGCTCGGCGAGCGCCGACGCGTTCGCCGTGGCGAACGGCCTGCCGAACACGGTCTACGTGATCGTCGCGGGCGGGGTGCTCTCGGCGGTGCTCGTCCCGCAGATCGTGCGGGCGAGCGCCCACGCCGACGGCGGCAGCGCGTACATCAACAAGCTCGTCACGCTCGCGCTCGTCGTGATCGGCGCGGCGACGGTGGTCGCCACGGCGCTCGCACCCGTGCTCGCCTGGATCTACGGCGGCAGCTTCCCGCCCGACACGCTGGCGCTCGCGACCGCGTTCGCGTTCTGGTGCCTTCCGCAGATCTTCTTCTACGGCCTGTACACGCTGCTCGGCGAGGTGCTCAACGCGCGCCGCAGCTTCGGTCCGTTCACGTGGGTTCCGGTCCTGAACAACGTCGTCGCGCTCATCGGCCTCGTGGTGTTCGGGTTCGCCTTCGGCTTCGACCCCGACGGCACGCGGACGGCGGCGGACTGGACGCCGGGCATGATCGCCCTGCTCGCAGGCTCGGCGACCCTCGGCATCGCCGCCCAGGCCGTCGTCCTGTTCTGGTTCTGGCGCCGGATCGGCCTGCGCTACCGCCCCGACTTCCGCTGGCGCGGGGTCGGGCTGCGATCGGCCGGCCGCATGGCGGCCTGGACGTTCGGGATGCTGCTGCTCACCACCTTCGCCGGGATCGTGCAGACACGGGTCGCCGCAACGGCCTCGGAGCAGGGCGCGTCGGTCGCCGCGATCGAGAACGCGTGGCTCATCTTCATGCTCCCGCACTCCGTGATCACCGTCTCGATCGCGACCGCCTACTTCACGCGGATGAGCGAGCACGCGCGCGACGGTTTCCTCGATCGGGTCCGAGACGACCTGTCGGGCGCGGTCCGCGCCGTGGCCCTGATCCTCGTGCTCGCGTCCGCGGTGCTCGTCGTCGTCGCCTACCCGTTCGCGGCCGTGTTCCAGCCCGGGAACCTCGCGAACGCATCGGCCCTCGGCAACGTCATCATCGCCTTCGCGATCGGGCTCGTCGGCTTCAGCATCCTGTTCGTGGTGCAGCGCACGTTCTACGCGCTCGGCGACACGCGCACGCCGTTCATCTTCACGCTCGTGCAGGTCGTCGTCTTCACCGCGCTCGCCCTGACCGCGCTGCTCCTCCCGGTGGAGTGGACGGCGGTCGGCGTCGCCCTCGCGACCACCATCTCCGGCACGGTGCAGCTCGGGCTCGCCGTGGTGCTCCTCAGGCCGAAGCTCGCGCGTCTCGACGCGAAGCGCGTGCTCGCGAGCCTCGCTCGCGACATCGCCGCCGTCCTCGTCCCGGTCGCCGCGGGATTCGCGATCGTGTGGGCGCTCGGCGCGTTCGAACCGGGCGGGTTCGCCGTCGCCGACCGCTGGGGCGCGATCGTCGTCATGGCCATCGCGGGCACGGTCATGGCGGTGCTCTACTTCGGCATCCTGTGGCTCCTGCGCTCGCCCGAGCTCCGCGGCTTCGCCGGCCCCGTTCTGGCCCGGTTGCGCCGACGGTGACGGCGGATGACGCGGGGCGGGAGCCTGCGGCATCCGCTCGCCCCCTCGCGAGACTGTGACCCGCCTGCGAGCGCCCGACGCGCCGGAATAGGCGCCGCCTAGACTGTGTTCACCATGTCGTGGCATCCGCTGAGTAGGATGCCGCGGGCATCGTACGGAACGACAGGAGCGGGTTTGCGCGACATCATCATCATCGGGTCGGGGCCAGCGGGCTTCACCGCCGCCATCTACGCGGCCCGCGCCGAACTGAAGCCGCTGCTCGTCGCCTCTTCCGTCGAGATCGGCGGCGAGCTGATGAACACGACCGAGGTCGAGAACTTCCCCGGTTTCCCCGAGGGCATCATGGGCCCCGATCTCATGGGCAAGATGCAGGCGCAGGCCGAGCGCTTCGGTACCGAGGTCGTCTACGACGACGTGGTGGAGCTGGACGTCGACGGCCCCGTCAAGCGCGTCAAGCTGGGCAACGGCGGTGAGCACGAGGCGAAGGCGATCATCTTCGCGACCGGCTCCGCCTACCGCAAGCTCGGTCTCCCCGAGGAGGAGCGCCTCTCGGGTCACGGCCTCTCGTGGTGCGCGACGTGCGACGGGTTCTTCTTCCGCGAGAAGACGATCGCGGTCGTCGGCGGCGGCGACTCGGCGATGGAGGAGGCCACGTTCCTCACGCGCTTCGCCGACAAGGTCTACGTGATCCACCGCCGCGACCAGCTCAAGGCGTCGAAGATCATGCAGCAGCGCGCGTTCGACAACCCCAAGATCGAGTTCGTCTGGAACGCCGAGGTCTCGGCCATCCACGGCGACACCGCCGTGACCGGTGTCACGCTCCGCGACACCGTCTCGGGCGACGTCAGCGCGCTCGACCTCGACGGACTGTTCGTCGCGATCGGCAACGACCCCCGCACGCACCTCGTGCACGGCAAGCTCGAGCTCACGGCCGAGGGCACGATCTCGGTCGACGGGCGCTCCTCGCGCACCTCGGTGCCGGGCGTGTTCGCCGCGGGCGACGTGATCGACCCGACTTACCGCCAGGCCGTGACCGCGGCCGGTTCCGGCACGGTCGCCGCCCTCGACGCGGAGCACTACCTCGCGGCCCTCGAGGACACGAACGACGAGCCCGTCGAGGCGTCCGCCGAGGCGGCGGAGGTCGACCACCTCGTCGCCGTCGACCTCGCCGACGTCTCCCGCTGACCAACCCCAGGAGTGGATGCCGACATCGACATACGTCGGCCTCACCCCTGACTTCGCTTCCACCTAAGGAGAATTCCATGACCGCACGTGCAGTGTCCGAGGCCACCTTCGAGCAGGAGGTCCTCCAGAACGACAAGGCCGTCCTCGTCGACTTCTGGGCCGAGTGGTGCGGCCCGTGTCGCGCGGTGAGCCCCATCCTCGACCAGATCGCGACCGAGCACTCCGACAAGCTCGACATCGTCAAGCTGAACGTCGACGAGAACCCCGGACTCGCCATGAAGTACCAGATCACCGCCATCCCGGCGATGAAGGTCTTCAAGGGCGGGGAGGTCGTCCGCACCGTGATCGGTGCGAAGCCCAAGCCGATCCTCGAGCAGGACCTCGCCGAGTTCATCGGCTGATCCGAGCGTCCCTCGTTCCCGGAGGCCCGTAACCACATTGCGTGGTTACGGGCCTCCGCCGCGTCCGGCGTCACTCGGCGGCATCCGGTTCGGGCGCCATCTCCGGGCTGGCTAGCATGGAAGGCCTGAGCAGAACGGAATCCAGCAGTGACCTCTGACGGAGTGCCCCAGCGGGCCGGCAACAACCTCGATCCGTGGTACGCGAACTACGCCGAGCGAGCCGCCGGCTTCGCCGCCTCCGAGGTGCGTGCGCTGTTCGCCGTGGCGTCCCGGCCCGAAGTCGTCTCGCTCGCCGGCGGCATGCCGTTCGTCTCAGCGCTGCCTCAGGAGCTCATCACGTCGGCCTTCGAGCGCACGATGCGCGAGCAGGGGCCGGTCGCCCTGCAGTACGGCTCCGGCCAGGGGATCCCGAAGCTGCGCGAGCACATCCTCGAGATCATGTCGCTCGAGGGCATCCGCGCCTCGGTCGACAATGTCGTGACCTCGACCGGATCGCAGCAGGCCCTCGACTTCGTCGCCAAGCTCTTCCTCGACCCGGGTGACGTGGTCCTCGCCGAGGCGCCGTCGTACGTCGGGGCGATGGGCGTCTTCCGCTCCTACCAGGCGTCGGTCGTGCACGTCGCCATGGACGACGAGGGGCTCATCCCCGAGGCGCTGCGCGAGACCATCGCGCACCTGCGCGGCCAGGGCCGCCGGATCAAGTTCCTCTACACGATCCCCAACTTCCACAACCCCGCCGGCGTGACGCTCTCCGCCGCCCGTCGGCCCGAGATCCTCGAGATCTGCCGCGCCAACGAGATCCTCGTGCTCGAGGACAACCCGTACGGCCTGCTGCACTTCGACGAGCCCGCCCCCGCCGCGCTCCGATCGATGGACCCCGAGGGCGTCATCTACCTCGGTTCGTTCTCGAAGACCCTCGCGCCCGGGTTCCGGGTCGGCTGGGCGCTCGCGCCGCACGCCATCCGCGAGAAGCTGATCCTCGCCGCCGAATCGGCGATCCTGTCGCCGTCCTCGTTCAGCCAACTCGTGGTCTCCGAGTACCTCTCGCAGGCCGACTGGCGCGGACAGATCGACGCCTTCCGCGGCGTCTACCGCGAGCGCAAGGACGCGATGATCGAAGCACTGGGGGAGTACCTGCCGCAGCTCTCGTGGACGAACCCGAACGGCGGGTTCTACGTCTGGGTGACGCTGCCGGACATGCTCGACTCGAAGCAGATGCTTCCCCGTGCGGTCCGCGAACTCGTCGCGTACACGCCCGGCACGGCGTTCTTCGCCGACGGACGCGGTCGGCACGCGATGCGGCTCTCGTTCTGCTACCCGACGCCCGACGCCATCCGGCTCGGCATCCGCCGTCTCGCCACGGTGGTCAACGGCGAACTCGACCTGCTCGACACGTTCGCCGGCACCGGCACGCTCCAGCTTCCCGATCGACCCGGCATCGAGCCGGCCCCGCCCACCGACCTGAAGTAGTGGAGAACCCCTGATCATGAGCGATTCCACCGGCCTCTCCGTCGTCGTGCTCGCCGGGGGCATCTCGCACGAACGCGATGTCTCGCTGCGGTCGGGGCGACGCGTGGCCGATGCCCTCGGCGAAGGCGGGCACCGCGTCGAACTCCGCGATCCCGACGCCGGCCTGCTCCCGTACCTGGCCGAGCATCGCCCCGACGTGGTGTTCCCCGCCCTGCACGGCTCGAGCGGTGAGGACGGCACGCTGCTCGAGCTGCTCGCCGCGCTCGGCATCCCGACGGTCGGATCGACCGGCGCGGCGGCACGTCGCGCATGGTCGAAGCCGGTCGCGAGCTCGCTGGTCGCCGGGGCCGGGGGAGCGGTGCCCGAGTCGATCGTGCTCTCGCACGAGGCCTTCCGCGAGCTGGGTGCCGCGAGCGTCCTGCGGGTCGTGCGCGAGGCGCTGCCTGGCGACCTCGTCGTGAAGCCCGGATCGGGCGGATCCGCCCAGGGCGTGACGATCGTCGAGGCGTCGGCCGACCTCCCCCGCGCGATGGTCGACGCGTTCACGTACGCCGACGTGGCCGTCGTGGAGCGTCGCGTGAGCGGGACCGAACTGGCGATCGCGATCGTCGAGACGGATGGCGCGGCTCGCGCCCTTCCGGCGGTCGAGATCGTGCCGTCCGCCGGCGTGTACTCGTTCCAGGCGCGCTACAACGCGGGGGAGACCACGTTCTTCTCTCCGTGCCGCCTCTCGGAGGAGGACGTGGAACGGGCCACCGCGGCGGCCCTCGGCGCACACCGCGTGCTCGGACTGCGCGACCTCTCGCGGGTCGACCTCATCGTCGACGACGAGGGCACGCCCTGGTTCCTCGAGGCGAACGTGCTGCCCGGACTCACCGAGACCTCGCTCGTCCCCCTCGCGATCGAGGCATCGGGGACGGACGCCTCGGAGTTCTACGACGGCCTGGTGCGCACGGCGGCACGCCGCGGAGCCTGAGACGCGCGGTCGGACACCCGGAGGCTCAGAGCCCGTCGAGGTTCTCGCCGAGCTCCGCCAGGATGCGACGGAGGTCCTGAACCGTCGCGAAATCTATGTTGATCTGGCCTTTCCGTGCGCCGAGAGAGATCTTCACCCGGGTGTCGAGACGGTCTCCGAGCCGCGTGGACAGGTCGTCGAGGAATTCCTGGCGCTTCCCCGCAGCGGGCTTCACGCGGGCCGGCTTCGGCGAGGCCGACACGATCGCCTCGGCCGCGCGAACCGAGAGGTCCTCGTTCACGATCTTGTCGGCGAGGCGCTGCATCGCCTCCGGGTCGCCCGCGGCGAGGATCGCCCTCGCGTGGCCGGCGCTCAGGACCCCGGCGGCGACCCGAATCTGGACCGGCTCGGGCAGCTTCAGCAGACGCAGCGTATTCGAGATCTGCGGACGTGACCGACCGATCCGCGCCGCGAGCTCCTCCTGCGTGATGCCGAAGTCGGCGAGGAGCTGCTGGTAGGCGGATGCCTCCTCGAGCGGGTTGAGCTGCGAGCGGTGGAGGTTCTCCAGGAGCGCGTCGCGGAGCATCGCCTCGTTCGCGGTGTCCTTGACGACCGCGGGGATCGAGTCGAGCCCGGCCGCCTTCGTCGCGCGAAGTCGACGCTCGCCCATGACGAGCTCGTACTTGCCCGGTACGTCGGGGTGGGGACGGACGACGATCGGCTGCAGGACGCCGAACTCGCGGACCGAGTGCACGAGTTCCTCGAGGTCTTCGGGGTCGAAGATCGATCGCGGCTGCTGCGCGTTCGGCACGATGTCGTCGGGGTCGAGCCGAGCGAGGTGTGCACCGGGGACCGTGACGAGGTTGGCCTCGACGGCGCTCTCGACCGCGGTGACCGCCGCCTTCGGTGCTTCGCTGTCAGGGAAGAACACGTCAACCGGCCGGTTCGCCCGCGGTGCTGCGTCCTCGGTGGTGGGGATCAGAGCGCCGATCCCACGCCCGAGCCCGGTGCGCTTGGTCGCCATCAGTTGGACTCCTTCTCGTCGGACGCATCCTGCGCCCCGCGCCACGCGATCTCAGCGGCCGCCTCGCGATAGGAGAGCGAACCGGTGGATGCGAAGTCGTAGCTGATCACGCTCTGCCCGTAGCTCGGCGCCTCCGAGACGCGCACCGAACGGGGGATGATCGTGTCGAGGGTCTGGGTGGGGAAGTGGTCGCGGACCTCCTGGGCGACCTGCTGCGCGAGGTTCGTGCGCGAGTCGTACATCGTCAGGAGGATCGTCGTGAGCCGCAGCTCGGGGTTGAGGTGGCGCTCGATGAGCTCGATGTTGCTCAGCAGCTGCGACAGGCCCTCGAGTGCGTAGTACTCGCACTGGATGGGGATGAGCACCTCGCGCGCCGCGACGAAGGCGTTGATGGTCAACAGCCCGAGGGACGGCGGGCAGTCGATGAACACGTAGTCGTACGGGCGCTCCATCGCTGCGAGATGCGCGTCGAGGGCGCGACGAAGCCGCTGCTCGCGGGCGACCAGGGAGACCAGCTCGATCTCCGCCCCGGCGAGGTGGATGGTCGCGGGGACGCAGTCGAGGTTCTCGTGCTCGGTCGACTTCTGGACCACGTCGGCGATCGGGAGGTCGGAGACGAGGACCTCGTAGACGCTCCGCAGTTCGGAACGGTGGTCCACGCCGAGTGCGGTGGACGCATTGCCCTGGGGGTCGAGGTCGACCACGAGGACATGTGCGCCCGCCCGGGCGAGCGCCGCGGCGAGGTTCACCGCCGACGTGGTCTTGCCCACGCCGCCCTTCTGGTTCGAGATCGTGAACACGCGCGTGTTCTCCGGCAGCGGCAGCACGGCCTGGTCGAGCGCGAGACGGCGCCGGGTCTCGTCGGCAAGCTGATCGGCCAGGGGAGTTCCTCCGTGTGATTCCAATGTTTCACGTGAAACCGACTCGTCGGGGTCGGCCACGACGGCGTGACTCGTCGCTGCGGCGTAGGGGTGGAATGCCGGGCCCGCGTGCTCGACGTCCTGGACCCCGGGCGCGATCTCCGGTTCATCACCCGCCACGACAGCATACGGCCCGAACGACCCGGATGCCGCGTCCGATCCGGCGCCGGGGACGGTCTCGGGCTCGTTCGTCGACGCCTCCGAGCCCCGCTCCACGTCATCCCCGGCCGCCGACTCGACCACGGCCGTCGGATGGTCGGGCACGGGCTCACTCCGCCCCGGGTCGGACACCGCCGGCCTGGACTCACGGGTGACTGGATCGTCATGCACCGGTCGCGGCTGGTGGAGGCTCGATACCGTCTCCGCTGTGGCGTCGCCCACGATCTCGCGGATGATGTCCTCGAGGAGCCTGTCGGCATCGCTGTGGGGGAGCGCCCTGCCCGTGGGAGAGGAATCCGGTGCAGCGTCCCCGGAGAGCGCTGCAGCGGTGGCGGCATCCCAGTCGTACCTGGTGGAGGCGCGTGGCCGCTCCACCTCCGATCGGGCGGGATCCTCCCTCTCCGGCGGCGCGAAGCGCGGTTCGTCCGCGGGAACGGACGCCACGGGCGGGTTCGTTCGCTCGACCGGCCCGGTCGGCGGCTCGGGCGATTCACCGGCATCCGGGCTCCGGGTATCGGCGCGGCGCGGCACGGGAGCCGCCGTAGGCCCCGACGTATCCCGGGGTTCCTCCGGCGGCGCCCACCTGCGGTCGGCTTCGGAATCGCGGGTCTCCGTCCGTGGGGTCATCGGTGCCCGCTCAGTGGGATCGACGACAGCGACGGGCTCCGACGGGCGAAGGAGCGAATCGAAGTCCGGTCGCGCGGATGCGTCGGCTGCTGCGCCACCCGAGGCGGTGTCCGATCGCCGCTGCGCCTCGTACGCCTCGAGGCGTGTGGGCTCGGGCCGGACGTCCTGCGGGGTGGATGGCCTCGGGTCGGCGTGGGGCTTCCTTCGCTGGAACCAGCCCCGGCCACCGTTCGCCATCTGCGCTCTCCTACCCCGTTCGCGATCGCGCTGGTCCTGCCGCGATCGTCTCCGACACCCAAGCCTAATCGCCGCATCGGACGCCCCCACGAGTCATCGCCGAGCATCCGCGACTCGCCCCGCGGATTCGCGCGAAGAGCACGCAGGGCCGCGCGGATCCACGCGGAGTTCCACGTGAGAGCGGATGGGAGGTGGTGCCCGATGCGGCCCGGTTCGCGTCCACGACGTCATCATGTTTCACGTGGAACATTCCTCGTCCCCGCGGGTCGCGAGGACCTTGCTCTTCGGCCCGGGCCGCGGCAGAGCTCCGGCGCGCTGCATCGGGCGATGATCACGCACAGGACGTAGGGGGAGTGCGAGCTGTCGTCCGGCCCTGGGACACGAGCGTCGCTTCCATCCGGTCGGCACCGCAGTCGGTCGCCGCACCCCGGCGCCCCCGCTGAAGCCGGCGGCACCATCGCCGGCCCGGCGACGGTCGCCTCCGAAACGGTCACGGTCAGTCAGTCGGCCGAGCCGTGCGTGCACCAGAGACGGGATCCGTCCCCTCCTCGGCGGCGTCGACGAGGCCGCGGACATGGGGAGCGTGCCGCCGACCTGCGCGATCACCGATCGCACGAGCTGACACGGACCCGCGCCCGGTGCGAGGGCCGAAGGCCGACCGGGATGGAATGCCCGCGTGGGCGACCGAACGACGCGATCACGCGTCCGTTGCGCGAGGTGGCGGCACGCCGCCCTGCGTCGCGGGCACGCGCTCCGGTGATCCATCGTCTCCACCACGCGCATCGGCCGCGTCGGCCGCCACCGGATCCTCGACGCATCCGTCGAGGCGCACCCGTCGAGCGCTTCCGCCTGGGCACCGGAATCTCGAGAGCTCCGCGTCGCGCGCGCAGGCACGGTGGTACGCAGCCCCGCTGATCGTGCGGTCGTGAGGGGCGATCTCCGTCCGCGCGCCTCGGATCGACCGGACCCATTGCAGTCCACTTCGGCCGACGCGAGCGAGCGCGACCCGGCGACTCGCGGACATCCGCATCACGCGGCCGACGGGCGACCGTGGCTGGCCCGATGCCCTCCGATCCATTGCATCGAGCGGTGCGGTGTCGGAGTCCCGACGGCCGCACGCCCGGGCGGTCGACGCGCGCGGCGCCTGCAGAGCCCGGTCTGCGCGGTGATTCCACTCTGCTCGATCCTGCGGCCTCGATCCCACGCAGCCCGAGTCCCAGAGCGCGAGGCCGAGGCCGGCTTCGCGGTGCCGGTGCGCGCCTCGGCCTCGGAGGCGAACCGGACCGCGATCCCGTCGAGGAATCGATGAGGGCAGGTGGATCAGTGGGGACAGCGGGCACCCTCCGAATCGCGCTCATGTGGAACATCAGAGCGAGCAGCGGAAAGCGGATCGACCGTTTCACGTGAAACGCCGACTCGGATGCCGAAGCGCAGGTCACAGCCGCGCCGTTTCACGTGAAACGGGCAGTCCGTCCGGCATCCGGCCCGTAATCGGCCGCGACCGTCCTCGCGTGGGGGTCCAGCGACATCATCGCGCCGTACGGGACGACCCATTGGGGCCGCGTGTGGCCGAACGGCGGGCCGACGCAGATCACGGCGGCCGGGTTGTAACGCCCGATCTGGGCGATGACGACGTCCCGTTGTGCAGCGCGATAAGCCCACCGCTCTGCCGGCGATCGCCGCTCATCGAGGGAGTTCGCTGGGGGCCGGGCCGACACGACTGCGGCGAGTGGTGCGAGCAACCCTCGTTCTCCCATCGCGCGGAGAACACGCCCGACCCAGTCGGCCGGCGGGAGCAGTTCACTGGTCTCGATCAACAGAACCGCGCCCTCGAGCTCGTCCGGGTCGAACGGAAAGCGATCGGCGACGAGGATCTGGTCGATCACCTCGAGACATCCGCCCCACGTCCTCCCACGCGCGATGCCGCCGCCGCCCGCCCACGTCCACGGCTCGGTCGGCTCGCGTTCCGGCGACGCCGTCAATGCGCGCGGATCGCTCCACGGGAACCCGAAGTCCTCCGACTCGCCCGGATCCTCGATCTCGAGCACTCCACCTTCGATCAGCGCTGACCGCAGTGATCGCGCATGCACGTCGTCAACTCCGGCACCGGCGCCGATATGGACCTGGGTGCTGCCGCCGTAGAAACTCGCGATGCCGTGACTCCACAGCCAGTGGTGGAGGTTGGTGTTGTCGCTGTAGCCGACGAAGGGCTTCGGGTCCGCTCCCACCGCGTCCGCGTCGAGATGGGGGATCACCAGGATCTGGTCGTCGCCGCCGATGGTGGCGAGTACGGCGCGGATCGACGGATCCGTGAACGCGGACATCAGGTCGGCGGCCCGGTCCTGTGGCGTGGCGTCGGCGCGGCGCGTGGTCGGGTACTCCACCGGAACGAGCCCGGTGAGGTCGCTCAGCCGACGCATGGCCTGCTCGTGGACCTCCGGGAAGAAGGCGGGTGCGGCCCACGCGGGAGAGAGCACCGCGACCCGGTCACCGGATCGGGCCTTCGGCGGATGGACGAGCTGATGCTGGGGCATCCGCCGATCATCTCGCACCGAACCAGGTCCATGCACGCGCCGACGACGGCACAACGAGGAACAGGATCACCGCACATCGGCGAGCACCACGCCCGCGCGCACGGACACGGGTCCTGCACCGCATCGCGAGCGCCGAAGCCCGGCTCGCGCCGGCCACCACTCGCCGCGCCTATGCCGAGGGAACGCGCGCGCGGAACACCCGCGTCACCTCGTCGACGGCCCCCTCGCCGAGCACGACGACCTCGACGTCGGTCAGCTTGAACCGGCGGATCGCCTTCTCGGCCGCGCCGATCTCGGCGTCCACGCCGCTGCCCTTCATGAGCACGAGCTCACCGCCCGGGCGCAGCAGCGGAGCGGTGATCGGAATCAGCGTGCGCAGTGCGCTCACGGCACGGGCGGTCACCTGGTCGAGCCGCCCCTTGAGCCTGACCTCCTCGGCGCGAGCCCGGACGACCTCGACGTTCTCGAGCCCGAGCTCGTCGACTTGCCGCTCGAGCCAGGCGACCCGTCGCTCCATGGGCTCGATGAGCGTCAGCTGCACATCGGGGCGGGCGATCGCGAGCACGAGACCCGGCAGACCTGCGCCGGAGCCCACGTCGCCGACGCGACCGGGTCGGAGGAGCGGAGCGACCAGGCCGGAGTTGACGACATGGCGCGACCACAGCCGCGGAAGCTCGAGCGGCCCGATCAGGCCGAGTTCCTCGCCGTGGCGCGCCAGGTTCTCGGTGAACGTGCGGGCGAGCTCGAGACGGTCGCCGAAGACGACGGCCGCTGACGACGGCTCGGGCTCGAGCACGGCCGGCTGGTCGGGGGAGGGATCAGTCATGTTTCACGTGAAACGTCGTCGGCGATCGCACTGAGGAGGGGAGCCGCCTCAGCCGACTCGGGTGATGACGGTGTGACGGTCCGCGCCCTCGCCCCGTGATTCCGAGTGCAGGCCGCGCTCGGCCACGAGGTCGTGCACGAGCTTGCGCTCGTACGACGACATGGGCGGAAGCGCCGCCTCGGAGGCGCCGCCCTCGATCCGCTCCGCCGCTCGCGCGACGAGTCGACCGAGCTCGTCCCGGCGAGCGTCGCGCGACCCGCCGACGTCGAGGATCAGGCGGGAGAAGACCCCGGTCCTCGTCTGCACGGCGAGACGGGTGAGCTCCTGCAACGCCGTCACCGTCTCCGGGCGGGCGAGCACGGCAAGCGAGGACGCCTCGGCGGCGTGGACTGACACGTAGGCCCGGCCGTTGCGGGCGTCGATGTCGATGTCGCCGTCGAGGTCGCAGATGTCGAGGAGTTCCTCGATGTAGTCGGCCGCGATGTCGCCCTCCTCCTCGAGTTGCTCGAGGGATCGCGTCGCGGCGTCGTGCTGGACGTCGGTCATCGTGGTCACTTCCTGTTCTGCTTCTTCGCGCGGTTCTTGCCCATGGGCTGCTGGCGCTGCGTCGTGCTGGGCTTCTGCGGCTCGGCGTCCTCGCCATCCGCCTTCGTCTCGACGACGAGCTTGCCCTTTCGGGCGAGCCGGGCCTCGCGGGCCTTGGCCGCGTCGCTGCCCGGCGTCGGCATGTTGCGGATCACGATGAACTGCTGGCCCATGGTCCAGAAGTTCGAGACGAGCCAGTAGAACATCACGCCGAGGGGGAACGCGACGCCCGAGAAGGCGAAGACCAGCGGGAGCAGGTACAGCAGGATGCGCTGCTGCCGGAACATCGGGCTCGCCTTGGTCTCCGGCGACATGTTCTTCGAGACGATCTGCAGCTGGGTGATGAACTGCGAAGCGGTCATCAGGATGATCATCGTGACCGCGACGAACATCGTGGAGGCGCTGAAGGGATCGCCCGCGATCATCGCGTTCCACTCGCCGATGAAGGTCGAGTTGAGCGGCGCGCCGAGGAACTCTGCGTTCGAGAACTGCTCGGCGAGCTCGGGCGTCATCGCCCCGACGCCACCGCGGTCCGCGTGGATCGACGCGTCGTTCAGCACCGAGAAGAGGCCGAAGAAGATCGGCATCTGCAGCAGCAGCGGCAGGCAGGACGAGAGCGGGTTGGTCCCGGTGCGCTTGTAGAGCTCCATGGTCTCGCGCGACATGGCCTCGCGGGAGAACTGGTCCTTCTTGCCCTTGTACTTGTCCTGGATCTTCTTCAGCTGAGGCGCGACCTCGAGCATCCGCCGCTGGCTCTTGATCTGGCGCACGAAGATGGGGATCAGGGCCGCGCGCACCACGATCACGAGTCCGGTGATGGCGAGCACCCACGTGATGCCGGCTGCCGGGTCCATCCCGAAGAAGGTGAACAGCGAATGGAACGCGACGAGGATCAGCTCGATGGCCCATTTGATGGGCCATAGGAGAATGCTGAAGATGTCCATGGGGTCGGGTCAGTCCTTTCGGGACGTGATGGGGGAGAGTTCGGGGCCCGCTGGGCGGAGCTGTGTGGGGGCCGCGTCGCCGTCGGTCGAGACGTGGGAGTGCGCGTGGTGCACGTGCCCCGCGTGCGCATCGCCCGCGGCAGGGACGGGCACGCCCACGCGCCGTCGGCCGCTGCGGCCGGCGTGACGCCCATGATCCGCGCTGCCCGCCCAGTCGGCCGGGATGACGAATCCGAAGCGCGTCACGTGGAAGCGGCGGACCCGGGGGAGCGGCACGTCGTCGACGCCGCCGGCGGACCAGGGATTGCAGCGCACGATGCGCCATCCGGTCAGGGCCGAACCGATGACGAGGCCGCGGTGCTGGACGGCGCCGAGGCCGTAGGCCGAGCAGGACGGGTAGTAGCGGCAGACGTCGCCGTACAGGGGGGAGACCACGGCCCGGTAGGCACGGATGAGCAGCACGCCCGCGTTGCGGGGGAGGAGCCAGACGAACCAGGCGAGGTTCTTCACGTCAGAGGTCTTCCACTGGGGACGGGCCGGGCACCGCGGAACGGTTCGACGGCGCAGACCCGGCGCGTCGGGCGGCACGCGCCGAGAGTGCCGCGGCGAGCTCGCCGCGGAGTTCGGCGTAGTCGGCGCCCGCCGCGGTGGGCAGGGCGCGGACGACGACGTCGACGGCGGTGACCCCGCCATCGACGAATTCGCGGCCGGCCGCCTTCAACCGCCGGCGAACCAGGTTGCGGCGGACGGCGGTGCCGACCTTCTTGGA
The DNA here is from genome assembly GCF_052748445.2 of Agromyces molybdatiresistens. NCBI lineage: Bacteria > Bacillati > Actinomycetota > Actinomycetes > Micrococcales > Microbacteriaceae > Agromyces > Agromyces molybdatiresistens. The sequence goes on from NZ_CM188258.1 coordinate 3,881,480, forward strand.
CACGATGAAGCCGAAGCGCGCGTCGGAACCCGCCTCACGTGAGCGGATGTAGCTCACGGTGTGGGCACCGGCGACCTTCGCACCACGGCGCACGATGAACCGGTAGTCATCGGCGCTCGTGATGCGGTTGGCTTTGGCGAGCACCGAGGAACTTACGCGGAGAGCTCGGTGCGGCCCTTGGAGCGGCGAGCCGAGAGGATCGCGCGGCCGGCACGCGTGCGCATGCGAGCGCGGAAGCCGTGCTTCTTCGCGCGACGACGGTTGTTGGGCTGGAACGTACGCTTGCTCATCTTCTTCTCCGGCTGGGAAATTCCGCGCACGGACGCGTCACAGGTGCGCCGGCGGGGAGAACTCGGTGCCCGAAAGGGCTGCGGTCAACTGATTAAAACTACGGCTTGCGGATGCCGCGGTCAAACCGGGCGCACATCGGAAGGGACATTCTCGCGCGATCCACAGGTTCACCGGCGGAGCGACACGCCGACGGCGCGTCGGATCCTCGAATCGGCATTTGTCCGAGCAGGCCCGATTCGCTAGCGTGTGACACCAGTTATCCCCAGCCTGTGCGGCGGAATCCCGCGGTTCTCGCAAGTCTGCTCACAGGTGGTGGAAACGTTGTGAACAGACGCCTTCGGGCCGCTCCGCCGAATCGCTCGGGGGAGCGACGAGCGGCCGCCGAACGGTGCGACAGATTGCGGGGAGCG